>CAWHIJ010000003.1:1690000-2941646 GCA_963829525.1 uncultured Actinomycetota bacterium | reverse complement strand
GAGCTTGAACTCCCGCCGAGGTGTTAATAGTCTCGAGAGTGTAGGCGGGGGAGGTGACGCCGAGGTTAGCGAGGTCTTGATATGCGCGTGATTGAGATTGTGAAGGCGGTAGTCGCTCTGGACCGTATCCGAACACAGGTACCTCAGGCAGATACGCCACAGCGACGACGCCTGCGGGTCGGCCGTTGAGGAGGACCGCGACAGGATTACCACCCTGAATCTGCCACTTGGTCCTCAAGCTTATCGCCGAGTATCCCCCGCGACGTTGCCAAACTGAACGCGAGAGTAAGGAGAACGATTGTCAAAGCCACCAATGCAACCGCGAGGAGGCGTCGCCCGCCTGTCTGAATCTTGGTCCGAGTGATCACTCTGTGCGCATGCACCGCTCCCCACCCAACAAGAAGCGCTAAGGCAAGGTTGCGAATACCGGTAGCCGCCATCAGGCCGGCACTTGCGAGCATGATTACATCGGCGGTTCGGCAGGTGCCCCTTGCGCCAAGCGAAACTCACCAGCAGCGCCAACAGCAGTGCACTCGGAGCTAGCCTGCCCGTACTTCCACACGCTGTAGTCCGGACCTGAAGCAAAAAAGAGAGTAGATGCGACCAGCCACCCAACAGTGAAGTAGAGATAGGCGAACCAACCGGTCGAGTTGGATGCTGTTTGGATCATCCAGGAAGTAGGTCAGGAAGGCAAGAAGGAATCCGACTGGTTGTGCCGCCATGACGATTTCAGTCAAGGACGCTGAGTTCACGACTGCCGAAAGGGTAATCGCCAGAATCGAGGTTGTCGTGCATAGCACCACTGCCCTCCACCATCTGAAGCGCCAGTATCTGAACGTGAGGGGGAGTAGAGCAAACCGAACCTGCAAGAGGTATGAATGGGAGGGGCCACCAAGCCACGAGAAGGCCAGAAACCCGGCTTACGCCTCGCGTGGATCGGTCGGAAGCAAGATCTGTTCGCACGTGAGGGGGAGGCTTGCGAAGGTCAAGGGTCATGCGGAATCCCGTCCATGCTTGCCGCTGACTCGGGGTGCGCACCCGTAGTGATCCTGGTCCAATTTGGATTGCGGAAAGTGCGTCCCGAGCCATGGCCTCGGGTGTGTGCTTGAGTACTTCCGGCTTCGTGACGGGCCCCCCCCATTCGTCTCTACTGCGCTTCATGCCGAGCGCTAAAGCCTCAAGATCATTCCGAACAACTTGAACCCCTCGCATACCGGAAACGGATTCGGCAACTCCACAGTTGTCCGTGACGACCACGTGCAAACCCGCCGCGAGTCCCTCATTCACAACAAGCCCCCACACCTCATGCGTGGAGGCAAGTACCAGAGTATGGGCAGAAGCGTAAGTGGATGGGAGTGATTGATAGGCGACCTCGCCTAGAAACCGCACTGATTCCCCAACACCCAGGTTCACAGCGTCCCGTTCGAGGTGGGTCCTGAGTGGACCATCCCCAGCGATCATCGGCAGATCGTTTTAAAGACAGAATTGCAGCGTAGGCACAGAAATTATCCTCTCGACCTGCTTTAGGGGAATGAGGCGGCCAACGAAGATGAACCTATGACCGAGCTTCTTTCGAGCCTGATCGTCGACACTCGTAGCGGCTTGGTCGTTGCTGCCACGTCGACTGCGTTGAAGCTAGTGACGATGTGGCGGGCGTTAACCCCCATCGCCAGAACGCCATTCGTTGCCGTGACACCGGGGGTGAGAATGCTGTCAAAGGCACGGATTATGGCCGTTCTTGCCCCGGCGATGGGACCGCGTCCAAAACGATGGGACGCTGAGACGGATTCATCGAACAGGATGCACGGTTTTCTCCGCGCCTTGGCGTTTAGCAGTGCCCACTGATACGCAGGGGACTCCCAGCCGGAGACCACGACGGCGTCGGCTTCGGCGACCGCCGATTGAAGACCGGTTGGTGGCATATGGAGGCGGAGCTGCCCGACTCGCAAGGTGCGAGAGGGGGGAATCCTTGATCATGATGGCCGACGGGCCCGATTCGGGACCGGTTGCGGCCGGGGTCACTCTGATCGGAAAAACTACACTTGGAGGTCACAGAGCTTGCCAAGAGACTCCCAGACGGGCAGTCGATAAGGTGCCGCGAGATTCGTGATCCACAGGACCCGCCGTTTGTTTACACGATCTTGAACCATCGGCACCGAACTTTGCACCCGACCTCGACCTTGCGCATCGCCTGACATGATGTAGGCAGAGTGTACGGGCTCGTCATGTCTTGAGTCCGCTGACGGTCTCAGACTGGTGTTCGGATTTATGTGACTAGTCTCTGCTCCGGATGCGATCTCAAGATTGTGAGCCGTCTACCGCGCGGAGCCGATGACTACGCGTCCCTAGCATCATTGCTTAATTGCGTCGGGTGGCTACTGATGTTGGCCAGAAGTTTCTCCATTCGGAGGTCCAGGTGCGGATCGCGTTAGTGCACAGCTTTTACCACCCTCGTGTACCGGGGGGCGAGAACTCCGTGGTTCGGGATGAGGCTGAGGCACTGGAGGCTGCTGGACATGAGGTGCTCGTCGTGGGAGCGCACACGGAGGACCTCGAGAATGGCCCGTCGTATCAATTGGGATCTGCGTACTCCGTGGCTTCGGGCCGTGGTCGCTCTCCCATTCGCAAACTGGAGGTCTGGCAGCCCGATGTGACGCACGTCCACAACACCTTCCCGAACTTCGGTCGGAACTGGGCGTCAGACTGGGGCGGACCGCTGGTTCACACGCTGCACAACTTCCGTCCGCTATGTGCGCGGGCAGTCCTATACCGCGACGGCAGCCATGCACTCTGCCCGGACGGAGAACAAATGGGCGGCCCTCCGCTACGCCTGCTATCGGGATTCTCGCCTCGCCACGGCCCCTCTGGCCTTTGCCTCTGCGCGAGGTGTGACGCACGATCAACTGATCAGACGCAGCGACCGGTTGATCGTGCTCTCTGACCGAATGAAGCGCATCTACGCTGGCTGGGGTGTCCCCGGAGAGCGGATGGTCGTCAAGCCGAATTTCCTGCTACCGCGGATGAGGCCTTTGGGGTCCGAGTCGACTGGTCGCGCGAGCTCAGGTCGATGGTTGGTAGCCGGTCAACTCATACAGGAGAAGGGGATCGTCGAGTTGATGGGTCTCTGGCCGTCAAGTGAGCCACTCGATGTTGTCGGAGAAGGTCCTCAGCGTTCGTTGATTCAACAGCTGACAGAACACCGGGATGTTCGTCTGCTGGGCCGTGTGGCTTGTACCGAGTTGCTGAAGATGATGGAGTCAGCAAGAGGACTCATCTTTTCCCGAGCCGTTGTCTCGAAGGGGCCCCCTTGTGTACATCGAGGCCCTGGCTGCCGGCCTTCCCGTGGTTGCGTTTGACACCAATGTGGTTTCGGACAACGTCATCAAAGAGGCACCGGAATATCCGTTTCTTGGTTCGATTCGCTTGAGGCGACCTTCAAGAGGTAACCGAGCGACGCGTTGAGCTTTCCGAACGATGCAGGCTGACTTTCGATGAGAGGTACACCGTTGAGGCCCACTTGCGCAGCGTCATGTCGATCTATCAGGCAGCCGCCGACGATCGCAAGCCGGATCACATCTAGCCTCGAACGACGAATTCTTCGTCGCCGGGGCTTAGGCCTCAGAGGTGCTGATGAGTTCCCTTCAGCGGGAGAAACTCGTTGCGGGTCGTCAGGGTCCGAGGAGGCCCCTACTCCCGATGCACGGGGGCTGTGCTCCGTGAAAGCCGCCGCCTTAAGGATGTACTCGGCCAATTCCGGGAGTTTGCGTGAGGCATGCAGATGCCGGCTGCAGAGCGCGTCATCTCGCGAGAGGTCGCGCTTCCGGGCCGGGTAACAGCAAGCACTGGTTGTCCCGCTACGTAGTAGGAGGTCAACTTACTCGGGAGGCTAGTGTCACCACTGAACTCCTTTCGTGCACGAGAAGGACGTCTGAGGCAATCAGGAGGGGTAGATACTCCTCATCAGATACTGGCCCGCTGACGTGTGCATTTTCGACTCCGATCAGCGCCCGTTCGAGAGCGGAGCGTTGGCTACCGTCCCCCACGAAGACGAAAAAGATATTTCAGGATGAGTCTGTGAAATCTCTGCAATGTAGGGTGCTAGTTCCTCGAGACCCTGCTTCAAGCCCATGTTCCCCGTGTGGAGAAACTACCGTTCGTCCAACCCAGCCCAACTGGCTTCGGGCCGCGCTTCGGTCTATTTCGATCTTCTCGAGGCGTGACCAGTTGGGTACCACTGTGACACGCTCTCTGGCGACGCCGAGCAAGTCCAATGTTGGTAGGAATGCGCTGCTGGGCACTGAAACCGCGTCGGCGCGACGCAGACTGAACCCTTCGATAGCAGCCAAGATGCCTCGCGCGGAGCGTCCTCCCCTGATTCCCGATTGGACGGAGCCAGAGGTGAAGAGGTCCTGCACCACTTGCACGAGGCGAGTACTAGGGCTACGTGCTGCGAGGGTGGCCAGGGCGCCGGAGAAGAGACCGGGCATACATCCAACGACAACATCAGGCTTGGTCTGAAGCATCGCCCATGCAGGCGGTGAGAAGAAGGACCCTTCGTAAGAGCACCGTCCAAGCGTCGGGTTTCTCGGTACGTAGCAGGGGACCCGGTGGACCGTGACCCCATTCCGCACTTCGGTAGACCACCTGTTCATCACGCCCTCGGGGCGGCGCCATCTAGGGTAGTGCGGCCAGGTAGTCACCACGTGAACGTCCGCCCCGAGGGATGCAAAGTACTCCGCGGTGTCCGTGGTGTAGGGCGCTGATCCCGAATGCTCGGGCGCGTAGTAAAGCGACAAGAAGAGGATCGAGGTGGTTCCGAATGAATCTTTGGTCTTCGGTGTGGGGTCAGGGGACACCGCAAAAGCCTGACACATCAGCGTCAGGGCGGTTTCCTCACCCCGACCTCGACGGGTCGCAATGAGGGGGGGTAGAGAATGCCATCTCAAACATACGTGGGGTAGGGCTACCTGGGTGGGTACTGTCTCTACTCTGTTCCCGGCAGGAGTTCGGCAAGGCGCCGGTTAATCGTGACTGGACCTGGGGTGATTGGATTTGGTGGTGGGCGCTGGGCGGTGGGTCCCTTACGGATCGGGGAGATCGAAGGATAGAACTGAGTTGACCCATGTGCATGAAGGCGATGTACATAGGGATCCCATCAAGCAGACGGAGCCGCCGCTGGCGGATGACGACAGCTTCGAAGGCCGTCTGCACGAAAAGACTGCTTGGCAGGGAAAGATTCTTAGAACCTTGCTCGTCGTCGATCTGGCGGCGGTAGGTGTAGCCGTTTTGGCCGCCTACTATGGGCGGTTCGTGCTCAGCGACGGCGTGACCGGAAGCACAAACTACCCCTTGCTTGCGCTCATCCTCATTCTCGCTTGGATGGCGCTGCTATGGGCCTTTCGTTGTTATGAGCCGAGGCTCCTGGGGGTCGGCACTGAGGAGTTTCGGCGAGTGGTAACGACCTCGTTTGCACTCTTCGGAACGATCGCCATTCTCTCCTTTAGCTTCAAGCTTCAGGTGGCGCGTGGGTTCGTTGCCGTGGCTCTTCCCCTTGGTGTCACACTCCTCGTCCTGGAGAGATTTTCGGTCCGCCAGTGGATCCAGCGCCGTCGACGGCAAGGCCGACTCTTGCACCGCGTCCTGGTGGTCGGCGATTGCGACACGGCATCGGTTCTGGCCTCCACACTGGCGCGGGACCCTCATTCGGGGTTCAGCATGATGGGGATGGTTGTTCCCTCGGATGAACTGACTAGCACCGGGAACGGTTCAATTCTTGGCTCGATCGATTCCACCCTCGAAGTCATTCGCTCTCACGCTTTGGACACCGTGGCCCTCTCGGCCTCCGCGCAGATAACGCCTCCCTTTGTTCGCCAGCTCGCCTGGTCCCTCGAAGGCTCGGGAGTAGATCTAGTTGTGGCTCCTGCCCTCACGGATGTGGCTGGCCCCCGTATCGCCATCCGCCCGGTCGCCGGGCTCCCGCTCATGTACGTCGATGAACCGACCTTCAGCGGTTGGACTCGCTTCATCAAGCGAAGCATTGATCTCATCGGATCTGGTGTGGGCTTGCTCCTTCTTGGACCGATCCTGATCCTGATCGCCATCTCGGTCCGCACTACTTCCAAGGGACCCGCGATCTTCAAACAGGCGCGCATCGGAGCGAACGGGCAGACTTTTGTCATTTGGAAGTTTCGCACCATGAAGCTGGGTGCTGATGAAATGCTGCAGGAGTTGCTTGTTCACCACGGGCGCGAGGATGGGCCCCTCTTCAAAGTGCCGCAAGATCCACGTGTTACATCTATTGGAAAGTATCTTCGACGCTACTCATTGGACGAGTTGCCCCAACTGGTAAATGTGTTCACGGGGTCCATGTCGCTTGTCGGGCCTCGTCCGCAACGCCCGGCTGAAGTCGAGTTTTACGATGAAATCGCAACCCGTCGGTTGCTTATCAGGCCCGGGGTCACGGGACTCTGGCAGGTCTCTGGACGATCTGACGTGTCATGGGAAGAGGCCGTCCGACTCGACCTGTACTACGTGGAGAACTGGTCGCTAGCTATGGACACCACCATCCTGCTGAGGACAGTGTTGGCCGTACTCCGCGGCGAAGGCGCGTATTAGGGTCTCGCGTCGAGAAAGCTCGCGTAAGCGCCCCGAATTCCATCGGAGAGGGTGATCGTTGCTGTCCAACCCAGGTCGGTCAGCCGCGTGACGTCGAGCAGCTTGCGGGGTGTGCCGTCCGGCTTGCTGGTGTCGAACTCGATCCGGCCGGTGTAGCCGACGACCTCGGCGATGAGGTGGGCCAGTTCGCAGATCTCGATGTCCTCGCCCGGTGCCGATGTTGATCGGGGCTCGGGTCGTCGTAGTGGTCGAGCAGGAACAGGCAGGCGTCCGCGAGGTCGTCGGCGTGCAGGAACTCCCGGCGCGGCGTGCCCGTGCCCCAGACCGTGACGCTGCGGGCGCTCGGTCGTACAGCCTCGTGGAAGCGCCGGATCAGCGCGGCGAGCACGTGGGAGACTGCGGGTCGTAGTTGTCGCCGGGGCCGTAGAGGTTGGTCGGCATGGCGGAGATCCAGCGGTGGCCGTACTGCCGCGCATCGCCTGCACGTGGAGGATGCCGGCGATCTTGGCGATCGCGTAGGCGTCGTTGGTGGGTTCGAGCGGGCCGGTGAGCAGCGACGACTCCGGATCGGCTGCGGCGCGAGCTTGGGGTAGATGCAGGACGAGCCGAGGAACAGCAGCCGCTCGACGCCGCGGCGTGAGCGGCGTCGAGCACGTTGGTCTGGATCCGCAGGTTGTCGGAGAGGAAGTCGACCGGGTAGCGTGTGAGTTGGCCCAGGATCCCGCCGACCTTCGCGGCAGCCATGACGACGGTGTCGGGCGTGCTCGGTGTAAGAAGGTCGAAGGTGGGCTCGCGGTCGCGCAGGTCGAGCTCGGCCGAGGGTCGGCCGATGAGGTCGACGCCGCCGCGCCGCTCGTAGGCCCGCCACACCGCGGAGCCGGCGAGTCCGCGGTGTCCGGCGACGTAGACGCGGCCCTGATCGGTCATGGGGCCTCCTTTCAGCGCCATCGGATTTGGTGCCGCTTAACATGGCGGGGGGACGTCCGCCAGGCCCGTTACCAGCGGTATTCGATGCCGTTGTCGGCGAGCCTAGAACGACCTATCGCCGGGCGGCGGTTCCACCGTGAGCTCGGCGACAACCGCCGGGCTCGATCGGCGGGATCTGGCGCTCTGGGAGGATGTACCCAGCCCGATTCCTCGGACGGATCACGCAGGGGAGGGCAGTGACCACCAAGAAGGCGTTGATCACCGGGATCACCGGGCCAGGACGGCTCGTACCTGGCCGAGCTGCTGCTGGACAAGGGCTACGAGGTCCACGGCCTGATCCGCCGCGCGTCCACGTTCAACACCGAGCGGATCGACCACCTCTACGTCGACCCGCACGAGCCAGGACGCGCGGCTGTTCCTGCACTACGGCGACCTGACCGACGGCTCCGGCCTGGTGACCTCTGCTGCAGCAGATCGCAGCCCGACGAGGTCTACAACCTCGCCGCGCAGTCCCACGTCCGGGTCTCCTTCGACGATGCCCGAGTACACCGGCGACGTCACCGGGCTCGGCACGATCCGCCTGCTCGAGGCGATCCGCGACGCCGAGCTGAACTGCCGCTTCTACCAGGCGTCGTCGTCGGAGATGTTCGGCGCGACCCCGCCGCCGCAGAACGAGGAGACGCCGTTCTACCCGCGCTCGCCCTACGGCGCCGCGAAGGTCTACGCCTACTGGGTGACCCGCAACTACCGCGAGGCCTACGGCATGTTCGCCGTCAACGGCATCCTGTTCAACCACGAGTCCCCCCGCCGCGGCGAGACCTTCGTGACCCGCAAGATCACCCGGGCCGTCGCCCGCATCGCCGCCGGCCTGCAGGAGCACCTCTACCTGGGCAACCTCGACGCCGTCCGCGACTGGGGCTACGCCCCGGAGTACGTCGAGGCGCATGTGGCGGATGCTGCAGGCCGACGCAGCCCGACGACTACGTCGTCGCCACCGGGACGCGGCTACTCGGTGCGCGACTTCGTGCAGTTCGCCTTCGAGCATGCCGGCCTCGACTGGGAGAAGTACGTCAAGTTCGACGAGCGCTACCTGCGCCCCACCGAGGTCGACGCCCTGATCGGCGACGCCACCAAGGCCGCGCGACCAGCTCGGCTGGAAGGCGCGGTGCATCACCCCCGAGCTGGCGCGGATCATGGTCGACGCCGACCGCCAGCAGCTGGACGACGAGCTGTCTGGCGCGACCGCACACCGCACCCGCCAGACGCCGTAGGGGTCAAATCGTCGATGACGGTTTCGGTCCGGTCAAGTCATCGTCCATGAAGGTGCGTGACCTCCGGTCAGCTACGGTTGTGCGATCTTCCAAACGCCGTCGATGGGACGCCCGTAACGGACGTCCCATCGACTAGCGGTGCTGCTGACTTCCGCTTCGCTACACGCGGCTACGGGTACTCGAGGTGTTGCGCCCCGTGAGCGTCGAGGCGATCATCACGAGCACTACGGCCACGGCGATCGACACGAGCCAGCGGATCCAGTCGACGCCGTTCGTGTTGTTGTCTCCACCAAAAGCGTCATAGATCACATACCCGAGCAGAACACCGCCGATACCGCACAGCAGCGTGAGCCAGATCGGAATGTTGTCCTTGTCCCCAGGGGCGAGAAACTTGCCCAGGAGTCCAATAATGAGTCCAGCGATGAGCAGTACCAAGATCTCCATGAGTCAGTCCCTTTTCGAGTCTTCCCCGTACTGATGTCCGGGCCTGCCGGGTCCTTACCCAATGTGAAGTCGATCAACACCTCCCGCGCCTGAAGTTGGTCGGCAGGAGGGTTACGCGCGACGCGTTTCGGGGCTAGCGTGCGAGATCACGCGGTCGGCCGCCGTCCGGCCCGTCCGGAGGAAGCCATGTCTGCTCAATCCGCCCGCCGTCCATTGCTGGTGACGCTCCTCGGTGCGTTTGCCCTCGTCGCCGCCATGGCCCCCTTCCCCGCTGAGGCGGTCCCCTCCGGGTGGACGGCGCCGGCTCGGATCCCCGGCACCTCAGGGGTGGTGAACCAGGTGTCGGCAACTGCTCCCGATGGAACGGATGCGGTGCTCTGGGTGACATCGGTGCCGGGAACGAGCAGGTGGCGATCCGCGGCCGCGTCCGCTCCCCGGGGTCTGCCGCGTGGGTGAAGGTGCAGCGCTTCGTCACCGAAGCGGCCCAAGACATCGCGCTGGCCGGCGACCGAAAGGGAGACTTCTCGGTCAGTTGGGTGCGCTACGACCCAACCACTGGCGTCCCGCAGGTGCTCTTCTCGCGGCTCGACAGCCGATCGGCCACCCTGTCAAAGCCTCAGCAGCCGTTCACCGACAAGGGATACGGACACCAGTCGCCCCAGGTGGCGGTGACTGACGGCGGCACCGTGTTCGTCTCGACGACCGCGTCGCCGAAGGTGTCCACCAACCCGCCGACCTACCGGGCGGAGGTCGGCATGAAGCGGCCAGGAGAGCCTTGGCGCACCAGGTTCCTCTCTCCTGCGGACGTGCACGCCGTGGTGCGCTCCCTCGCCGTCAGCCCGAACGGACACGCCATGGTGACGTTCATCCAGGGCTATGAGCTGGCGGTCTCGAGGGTGCGAGCGGCAACGCGTCCTGCCGGCGCAGACAGCACGTGGACCGTTGACAATGTGTCCGCGCCCGGTGACGCGCAGGGCGCCAAGGCTGCGATCGGCCCGAACGGCATGGCCGCCATCGAGTGGAACGCGCCGTCGGACGGCAACGCAATCGTCCGGCTAGCCTTCCGCAACGTCACCACTGGTGATCCGTGGGTCTCCACCGATCTGGTCACTGGCCCAGGCTTCCACTCGGTGGAGACGCCTGTTGTCGACCCCGACGGCTACATCACCGGCTTCTGGTGGAACGGCCAAATCTCGCGCCATGCAGTGCAGGAGGAGTCGTCCTCGACGCCAATGAGGTGTCAACGGCCGGCGTCCGGTCTGACATGCGCGACGTGGAGATGGGCAACGGCGGCCTCACCGCTGTGCTCCACCAGTCGTATGACAGCAACATCGATAATCTTGGGCTGCGTCTTCGCTGGGTCGACCACGGGCTGGCGTACGAAGAGAACATCCTCACCATGGCGTCGGATGGATCGGCCAACTCCGTGCAACTGGGCCTGGACGCCGCCGACCACGTCAACGTCGTCTGGACCGCCGGTGACTACCCCGTCGTCGAGCTGCGAAGCATGGGCAACCCGCCGGCCGCGCCCTCGGTGGTGGGTGCGGCGCACTTCGGTGAGCCGGTGTTAAACGCGACGGTGTCGGGACGCGCTCGCGTCGGGCGGGTGCTGACGTGTAGACCGGCTACGTGGTCGAGGCGAACGGCGTCGCTGGCGGTGGTACCGCAATGGAAACCGCATCACTGGTGAGTCGGGACGTGAGTACCGACTGCGGGACGCCGACCAGGGCAAGCGCGTCAAGTGCGCAATGGTGGCGCAGGGGCTCGAGGCGTCAACCACGCTGACGAGCCCCGCGGCGAGTGGCTGGCGGTCCTCGATGATGGTGGGCGAACGTGGTGCTGCTGGAAGCCGCTGATTTCCGGTGAACGGTGACGCGACGGTGCCGCTGAAGTCGCTGCGTCCATCCGCCAGGGCGCTCGGCGGACCCGTGCGTCCAGCCCTCGGGGTCGACGCGGCCCTGCGTCTTGCGCTGGATGCGGTCGTCACCGACGGCGGCTGCGGCGTCCTGCGCCTGCTGCAGCTCGGCTTCGGTGATGGTGACGTTTCCCTCGCGGTTGGCGAGGGCTCCCCAGACACCGGCCAGGCAGTCCGCCTGCAGCTCCATGCGCACCGACAGCTCGTTGGCCTGAGACGGGTTCTGTTGTTGCATCGATCGGACGCGGCGTTCGATGCCGAGGATGTTCTGCAGATGGTGTCCGTACTCGTGGGCCACGATGTACGCCTGCGCGTACCGCCCTTCGGCACCGAACTGCTGCTGCAGCTGGGCCAGGAATCCGAGGTCGAAGTAGATCCGCTCATCGGGCGGGCAGTAGAACGGCCCCACCTCGGCGCTGGCGCCTCCGCACCCGGTGTCGACGTAGTCGGTGAAGAAGGCCAGCCGCGGCGCGCCGGTACTCGGCGCTGCCGAACGCGCCCGCGGCGAACTCCGCCGCCCACACCTCGTCGGTCTCGTTGTAGATCTTCACCAGGTAGCAGTCGTCGTACTTCTCGATGGCACCCTCGGTGACGCACCGCTCGGCGAGATCGCTCTCCGCGACCGTTCCGGGCTGGCTGCCAAGCGCGCCGCCGTCCAGCTGCGACATGTCGAACGCGCCGGGTGGCAGACCGCTGCCGCCGCTGAGGAAGGTGACCAGCAGCACGACCACGAGGCCGACCAGGCCCACTCCGCCGCCGATCGCTACGCCCCCGGGGCCGCGTCGACCACGCAGGTCGTCCACTCCCGAGGTGTTCACCCGGCGGTCGTCGAAGCGCATGGTCAAGCCCTTCCGCTACGGGCGTCCCGTTTGGCGCAGTGTGGCACGGGCGGTCAGTCGGAGACCGGGGCGAGCGGCTTGACCGCGGGTCCGTGCAGCACGGCGCCGGCGGGTGAGAAGCGCGACCCGTGGCAGCCGCAGTCCCACGACTGCGCCTCGTTGTTCCAGTTGACGATGCAGCCCATGTGAGTGCAGCGCGCGCTGACCGCGTGGGCGTGGCCATCGGCGTCCAGCGACCGGGCGACGAACGTTGGTGCCCTCGCGCACGACGATCCCCTGGCCGGGGCTGAGCTCGTCGGCGCTGGCGTTCGACAGCACCGAAGTGACGTTGCCGGCGACGAGCTTGCCGGTGCCCTGGGCGCCTTGCTTGGCGATGGCCGGTGCGAGCGCGGCCAGGCGTCCGGGGGTGAGCGACCAGAAACCCCAGCGCTCTGAGGCGTTGTCGGTGCTGAGCCGCTTGGCGAGATCCATCCCAGCGGCGGTGCCGAGGGCGAGCCCCCACCCTCCGAAGCCGGTGGCGGTGAACACGCGATCGATGCCTCCGAGGCGTCCGACGATCGGCAGGTGGTCGGCGACGAAGCTGTCCTGCGACGACCAGGTGTCGACGACGCGTGCGTCCCACGTGCCGGTGGCCCAACGGTGCAGTGCGCCCGCCCCCGTGGTGTCGTCCTCGCCGACGGCGTGTTCGGAACCGAGGGCGAGGCCGCGGTGGGCTGTGCTGCCCGGCTCTGTGCCGGGCGGAACCGGGCGCACCGACCAACCGCCGTCGACGTCGAGGGCCATCGGCACCTCGGCATCGGTGTCGAAGACGACTGCGTGGTGCCTGACCGGCTGCCACGGCAGCATCGCTGGCACGAGACCGAGGGGCACGTGCGTCGCCGCAACGACGTGGTCTGCGGCGATGGTGCCGTGGTCGGTCACGACTCTCGAGGGTGAGCCGCCCTCGATCTGGCGCACGGCAAGGCCGAGCACGAGGCGTCCGCCATGGTCGACGATCCGGGTAGCGAGCAGCCGCAGGTAGTCGGTCGGCTGGATCATCCACTGGTCGGGGTAGCGGACCGTTCGCAGGGCGCCGGGGATAGGTCCACCGGGCAGCTCCTCCACCTTCAGGCCGATGCACGTCGGCGAGGGCGGCGTGGCGCACGAGGTTGAGGACGCCGTCGGCCGTCATGGCGCACAGGTCGTGGGCGGCAGACTCCCCGACCATGCGCCTCTGGGCCGTCGAGGTGGTTGGCGATCCACTGCATGCCTGCGTTGCCGGCGTCGACGTACTCGCGCGCCACGTCGACACCGTGGCGGTCGGCGATCTGGTCGAGGCGGAGTCCGGTGCCGACAGTCACCTTGGCCGTCGACTGGCCGGTGACGCCACGGCCGATCTGGTCGGCGTCGACCACGACGACGTTCCGGCCCTGCTGGGCGAGCTCGAGCGCCGTGGTGAGGCCGACGACTCCGGCGCCCACCACGCAGACGTCCACGTGGGTGGGCATGTCGGAGACAGGGGAAGGGCTCGGCACCCGACTGGTCTGGGTCCAGTAGGAGACGCTCATGGGGTGGACTTGCCCCGGAGGGGCGGTTGGCAAACCTTCGCGGGTCAGGCACGGCGACCCTCTACTGGCCTACAGAACCACCCTGCGCATCCGCATCGTGACGGTGTGAACTGGCTGTAGTCCATCCAGGTCGTAGTGATCACGGAAAGTGACTTCCACGGGTATAGTCGGCGAACTGCAAGCGGCTACCTCGGATCTGGGGTAGTGGGGGACGTCAGCCGAGACGCAACTGGGTTTAGCCCGAGTGACTGGGTCAACGGTTGGTATCAAGTGGGGGAAGTGGCTACGGTGCACGGCACTCTTCGACGCGTCTTTGCGCCACTAGTGGTGTTGGTCGCTGCCCTTCCGGCTCTGTGGGTGCAGGCGCCACTGGCCGCGACCGCCGAGGAGCCCCCCGTCGTGCCGGTCACCACCATTGCAGCCGTCGGCGACTTCGCCTGCGACAGCGACAACCCGTCGTTTCTTGGGGGTCTTGGCACCTCCACAAAGTGCCAGCAGATGTCCGTCTCGGATCTGATGGTCGCGGACACGGCGGTGACGGCCATCCTTGGCCTCGGTGACTACCAGTACTGGTGTGACGATGCCGCTGACTTCGCAGTCTCCTACACCCCTTCCTGGGGTCGGGTGAACGACCGAATGAACCCCGTTGTTGGCAACCACGAGTACGTCACGGGAAGCGACATCTACGGCAAGCAGTGCCCGGCCGACAACGCAACCGCCCAGACCTACTTCAACTACTTCGGGGCTGCCGCGCACCCCGAGAGCCTCGGGCACTTCTCGTTCGACATCGGCAACTGGCACCTCATCGGCCTCAACGGTCAGTGCAGTGGCAAGGACGTCGGAGGGTGTCGCGCGACGTCTCCGCAGACGAAGTGGCTCGAGGCGGATCTCGCCGCCACCACGCAGCCCTGCACGCTCGCCTTCTGGCACCAGCCGCTCTTCAACAGCTGGCAAACCGGCAAGTTGACCGCCTACCAGCCCTGGTGGAACAGTCTCTACGCCGCTGGCGCCGACGTCGTCCTCAACGGCCACCGCCACAACTACCAGCGGTTCGACGCGCTCACTCCGACGGGAACGCCAGATGCGACGACAGGAATCACGGAGTACATCGCTGGCACAGGGGGCGAGTCGCTGCACAACTTCGACGCCGCTGCACGCCCTAAGCCTGCGGCTAAGTGGAAGGGCTACGGCTACCTCCGAATGAACCTGGAGGAGTCCGGCTGGAGCAGCGAGTTCGTTACCGCCAATGGCTCGGTCATCGACAGCTACAGCGGAACCTGCCACTAGAGGTTCAGGCACCGCTGTCGGTGTCTCGCGGGTATCCCCCTTTCGCTATCGCCGGTAGCCGCTCGCATCGCTGTCGTGGTCAGCTCGCACTCCGCTGGGTGGGTAAAGGTTCACGGCAGCCGCGGTCCATCGCGTAGCCCATCTTTGTGGTCGTCCTTGTGCTGTCGGTGCCGCTCCGGCGGACGGGGCGTGAGCGGCGAGTCAACAGATACGCTCGGCTGACCAAGAACCCTTTGAGGAGCGGACGTTCCGGTGCGGAGTCGCGGATGGACGGTAGTCACGGTGATCGTCGTTCTCGGCGTCGTGTTCGCGGGGCTCGGCGCGGCGCTGCTGATGGGCGGCGGGGCGTCCGAGTCCGATTCGACGCAGGCGCCGTCGCCGTCGGCGCCGCCAACGGGTGCTGCACCGGGTGCTGCTGAAGCGACGTCCTTCGAGCTGCGTCAGGTGTACTTCCAAGAGTCTGGCGGCATCCAGCGCAAGCCCCCACTTCGGCCGGGACCGGCCAAGGGCGGCAAGGACGCCACCGGTGATCTGCTGCGCATCGACTGCGACCTGCAGCCGCGTCCGACTGCCCCTGACGACAACGTGATCCTGTGCGACTCGTTCGGCTTCCGGTACGGGCTCGGGCCGAGTGAGCTCTCCGGAGGGGGAGTCGCCGATGCGATCGCGCTGCAGGGACAGGCGTCCAGCGACTGGACGGTGCAGGTGACCCTGACCGATGAGGCAGCGGCAACCTTCGAGGACGTGACGAGGCGGGTCTCCGCCTTGGGGCCGCCGCTGAACCAGCTCGCCATCGTGCTGAACGACGCAGTGGTGACGGCCCCTGTGGTTCAGGAGCCGATCAAGGGTGGCGTCCTGCAGATCAACGGCCGCTTCACGCAGGCTGAGGCCGAGGCGCTGGCGACGGCGCTCGGCTGAGGCGGTCATTCGCGGCGCCTGATGTGCCTCCGGGGGACACGAGACGCCGCCAATAAGGCGCGAGTTGCCCCTGGCTCTTGATCATTTCGGGGCGGTAGGCGCATGCTGGGCGGCGAGGGCAGGGGCAGACAGCCCCCCCGGGGGGATCGAGCGCGGAGGTGCGCGGTGTTCCTGCAGATCATGCAAGGCAAGGTCCGGGACAGAGACCTACTCGAGCGACAAATGGATGTCTGGCGGACCAACTACCGGTCAAACGCCAAAGGTTTTCTCGGCGCCACGACCGGGTTCGCCGATGACGGGCAGTTCGTGGCGCTCGCACGCTTCGAGTCGGCGGAGGCAGCCGAGGCGAACTCGCAAATGCCGGAGCAGAACGCTTGGTGGGAAACGATGATGTCGGCCTTCGATGGCGACGTGGACTTCACCGACTGCACCGAGGTCGACACGATGATGGGCGGCGGCTCGAACGACGCCGGCTTCGTCCAGATCATGCGCGGACGCGCGGTCGATCCGGCCGCCATGCGCACTGGTGCCGCGGCGATGGAGGATGAGCTGGCTGCCGCCCGCCCCGACATCGTCGGCGGCATTGTCGGTTGGCACGGTGACCGCGAGTTCGTCCAGGCGATCTACTTCACGTCCGAGGACGCCGCGCGCGTCGGTGAGAAGTCGATGCAGGACGACACGGGCGCCGCGGAGTGGGAAGCCATGCTCGACGGTCCGGTCACGTTCATGGATCTGCACGACATCCGGCTCGACTGAGCGGTCAAGGCCGCGGTCATTTCTGCGCCGGCGTTTACGGCCTCCGGTGCACCCCTTGGCACACCGGAGGCCGTAAACAAGGGCCTACTTGGTGGGTGCGCGCAACGTCCAGGAACCGCCGGCATACGGGTTACTGCCAGTGATCGACCAGTACAGGACGACGCCGATCGACTTCCCGTCGACCTTCAAGTACTTGTAGTCGCTGTAGCCGTAGCCGAGGTCCGTGCCGTTCCAGATCTTGTTGTAGAGGCACAGGTAGCCGGCCTGGGCCTTGCCCGGTCCAGGGCACTCAGTGGTGTAAGAGCTGTCCCGGATGTCGATGATGTTTGCGTCTGGGATCGGTGCGGACAACGGGCGTGGGTAGGTCACGCCGGTGCCAAGGTAGCCGTCGCCGGAGTTGGTGGCGTTGCTGGCGCCGGCGCCGAAGGTGCCGGACATGAGCTTCCCGGCCGGCAGCGTTGACAGGCCGTCGGCCTTTGTCGCTTTCGGCACCTTGCCGAGGGACGACTCCTTGACCTGCTTTCCGGTGACGGTGTTCTTCTTGATGTCGGCGCCGTTGATGACGGTGCCGGCTATCGCCGTGCCGCCCATCGCGACGACCAGGGCAATCAGCGCCACGGCCATGGCTGGCGACGGACGAAGGCGACTGAGTGTGTTCATGTGGGGTCCCATCTGAGAGGTGACGGTCACCCTCATGGTCCCTGGTGCTGTGAATGGCGCCAGGGTGCCACGCCGACGCGTTGGACGGCATCGGTCACTGTGTCGGGGGGCGATGACAGGATCGGTCCATGAGTTCAGACCTGACTGCCGCTGAGGTGCTGGCGCTGCGGATGGCGAGCCTGCAGCTCGCGGCGTCCGACGGCGTGCCGGTGCCTGCGGGCGTAGCCGACATCGCTGCGTGGTTCGGCGCGCTGCAGGGGCAAGACCTGGCGAGCCTGCAGTGGTCGCTGGGGGTGCGGCTGCCCGGCTCGACGCTGATCGACATTGAAGCGGCGCTCGAAGCCGGCTCGGTGCTGCGGACGTGGCCGATGCGAGGGACGATCCACTTGGTGCCGGCCGAAGACGCGCGCTGGATGCTGCGCGTACTCGGAGAGAAACCGTTGGCCGGTGCAGCGAAGCGTCGCGAATATCTGGGGCTCTCGACGGCGGACGCGGACCGCGCTGTGGAGGTGCTCGGCGAGGCGCTTGCGCGGGATGGACGCCTGACGCGTGCTGAGTGCATCGAGGCGTTGGTGGCCGATGGAATCGACGGCGCCGGGCAACGCGGGTATCACCTGCTCTGGTACGCCAGCCAGCACGGCGTCACGTGTATTGGGCCGACGGTCGACGGCGAGCAGACGTTCGTGCTGCTCGACGACTGGGCGCCGCAGCAACGTGAAGTGACGCGCGACGAGGCGCTGGCGACGATCGCGCTGAGGTACTTCCGTTCGCATGGGCCGACGACGCGGAAGGACTTCGCCGGGTGGACGGGGCTGACCGCCGGTGACGCGAAGACCGGGATCGCTGCGTGTGGGGACGCGTTGGTTGCGGTGCGCGGCGACGGTGTCGAGATGGTGATGGCCGCCGAGCTGTTGGAGGGCGCGCGTGGAGGATCACCCACCCGCAAGGTCGGCGCGGCCAAAGACGGCGCTCGCGAAGGATCGTCCACCCGCGAGGTCGGCGCGGCCAAAGTGGGCGTTCGCGGAGGATCGTCCACCGCTGGGGTGCAGGATCTTCCGCAAGTGCCGGAGTGGCTGGCGCTGCCTGGGTTCGACGAGTACCTGCTCGGCTTCAAGGACCGCTCGCTCATGGTGGACGCTGCCGGCATGGAGGCGGTGATCCCCGGCAAGAACGGGGTCTTCCGCGCGACGATCGTGCGAGATGGACGTGTGGTGGGGACGTGGAAGCGGACGATCTCGGCGAAGTCGGTCACCGTTGATGTTGCACCGCTGGGACGCGGCATCGGTCGCAAGGACCGCCCCGCTGTTGAGGCGGCGCTGCAGCCGTTCGCCGCGTTTGTCGAGCGCGAGCTCGTGGTGCGGTGGGGTTAGGCGCGAAGAGCTCGATCTCGTCGCTCTGAGTCGCCGCACTGCATCTGCGGCCAGCCTTCGCTCTGAGTCGCCGCACTGCATCGGCGGCCAGCCTGAGGGACGCGTTCGCTGTCGTAGCAACAGCACCCTGGCCGCGTTCAGTTGTGAGTATCAAGCACGGCGCGCGCGGCGTCGCGTCCTGACACCAGCGCCCCCTCGTACCAACCGGCGTGCTCGGCGGCGAAGTCGGAGGTCGCGAACGCCAGACGTCCGGTGGGAGCCCACGTTTCCGGGGTGAGCCGGTGCGTCTGGCCAGCGATGGGGTTGACCCAGGTGCCGAGGCTCGCGCTGTCGGTGAGCCAGTCGTGCGTGGTGTGCTCAAGCAGCTCGGCGTCCGGGAAGAACCGGTGCAGAGCTTGTTCGAGGTCGACCCGCGCGGACGGGTCGAAGCCCTCGACCGGCCACCCGAAACCGACGACGAGGGTGGTGTCGCCGTCGACGCGGTCGCCGTAGAGCCAGTTGACGCCGTGGCCCCGACCGAACGCCAGCGCGCGATGTGGAACACCGCGGGTGAGCAGCCACACCTTGAACGCCTTGCCCGCGCTGCAGCCGAACGCGTCCTCGAGGCGGTCGGGCAGTGACGGGGTGAAGCGGATGTCGGAGTACGTGTTGACCGGGACAGCCATGACGGCGGCCGACGCCGTGAACGCCGAGTGCGCGGTTCGCACGCTGACGGAGTCGTCGTCGTGGAACACCTGGGAGACCGCCTGACCGAACTCGATGTCGACGCCCTCGGTGTTGGCCATCGCCGTTGCGAGTGCGGACCACCCCGGGTCGGGTGCGTAGCGGAGGTAGCCCATGTCGCCGATCGGTCCCTCCGAGGTCATCGCGCCGAGGATGCCCTCGACGCATCCCACCGCGGGGTCGCCGCCACCGGTGATCGACCACCAGCCGTAGGCCAGATCGCGGACGGTCGCAGGGGCATCGATCGCGTCGAGGTAACCGTCGAGTGACAGGTGGAAGCGCGGATCGTCGATGCCGGCCGCCATCGCGGCGGCGTCGTCGGTCATCTGCTGCATCGCCGCGACGCTTGCTGCGTCGTCAGCGGGAAAGGGCTCGTCGAGGCGCAGCTGGCCCCCGGTGTGCCAGCGCGTCGAGGTCACCGGCTCGAACTTGCGGACGCCGATGCCGTAGCGGTTCAGCTCTTGCGGGACCAGGGGTTGGTGCTCGGTGAACCATGCGCCGCCGAGCTCGATCGAGAGGTGGCTGCCGGGGAAGATAGACGTCCACCCGCGTCCGGCGACGCGGTCGCGTGCCTCGAGGACGAGCACGCGGCGTCCGGCATCTGCCAGGTCGCGAGCGGCCCGCAGCCCGGCGAGCCCCGCCCCCACCACGATGACGTCGTGCTGTGCAGTTGCGGTCATGGGGCCTCCGTCGGAAGAGAAGATGACCTTAACTGTATGGGGATACGGAAATCAAGAGTGCGTCGGTCGGGTGGGAGACCGCGGTGGTGCGTCCCGCCGTAGTGGTGGGAGCCGCAGCTGGTGGTAGGAGCAGCACCTGGTGGTAGGAGCCGCACCTGGTGGTGGGAGCCGCAGCTGGTGGTGGGAGCAGCCAACTGCGGAACGTTCTCCGCGCTGAGCGCGGATAGTGTTCCGATGTCAGGGCCTGACAGACGCGTGAGGGGTCACCGATGCGCGGCGGACGATAGTTGGGCCCCGTCACCGATGCAGCCGCAGCCGATAGCAGGGCGTCCGTTACCGATGCAGCCGCAGCCGATAGCAGGGCGTCCGTTACCGATGCAGCCGCAGCCGGTGCACCAGCACCCACGTCAGCACAATGCACGCCGCCGTGATGACGCCGATCGGTCCGAGTAGCTGCCACGCAGGCTCGTTGCCGCGCGCGTCAGCGACGAACACCGTGGCGATGATCGGCAACCCGGTGATCGCGAGGAAGACGAGCATCGCCGGGGCAGCGGCGTAGCCCAGTGCACGCCGTTGCCACAGTGATCCCCCCACGATCGCGACGGCGGGAAGGAAGAAGGCGAGATCGAGGACGTGCACCGGGTTGGTCGGCAGGTTCACGTCGGTGGCCGCCGTTGGAGCGGTCCCGTCCACCAGTGCAGGGACGATGTCAGAGAGCCACAGGAACGCAAAGAGGACGGCCGTCACCAGCAGGAAGCCGGCAGCGAGCCGCTCCTTGCGGAAGTCGAGTGCATTGGCGACGGCCTGGGCGTCCAGGCTGATGGCGCCTCCCACCAGAGCGAAGATCGCCGTGCCCAGGACCGCTACCCAGAGCAGGAAGAGCGGTCCGAAGTGGATGGAGAACGTGTAGATGAAGTAGTTGTAGACGGTGAACGTGAGGAAGCCGAGCCATACCAGGTAGGACGCGGAGGAGCCGCGCAACGCGCGCCAGGTGAAGACGACCATCAGCGGCATGACGATTGCGAGGTTGACGATGTCCTGCGCGACGGCCTGGTCAATGAAGGGCTCGGTCTCGGCCCCGTAGAAGCGTTGGACGTCCAGCAGCGCGACGACGCTGCCGATCGCGCCGAGCACTGCGGTGGCGAGGGAGAGGCGCAGCCACGGCGCCGGGTCGCGATGAGTGAGGGCAGCTAGGCCGGTCTGGTCAGGCTCTTCGGAAAGTGCCATTCCTGGGCTGATAAGTACGGGTGCGTGGTGGGCGACCGGGGTCGCCTGGTGTGTCCCCTGGTGTGTCGTGGTCATGGCCTCAGCGTGCGCGCGACGCGCGGCGTCCGGTAGGGGCGTTGGTCCGGCGTGCCGCGACGCCTAGCGGATCCCGGTGTCGAGGGTGAACGCCGTCTCGACGTCGTCGCCGGGGTCCAGGGTGAACGTTGCGACGTCCTGCGAGGGCAGCCCATCGGCAGACTCTGCCCGCACCTCGATGGCGCCTTCCGGGGCGGCGACCTCGAATCGGCCGTCCGCGTCGGTCGTCGTGGACGCCACCACCTGGCCCTCTTGCAGCACCTCGATGCGCGCTCCGATCGCGGGTTCGGGTGGGCAGGGGGAGTTGAGTGTCTCGACCGGGCAGGTGGGCCCCTGCTCCACGATGCCGGTGACCGTTGCCACCAGGTCGGGCTCGCCCGAGCCACAGCCGGAGAGTGCCGCCAGGGTGAAGGCGGTAGCGGCAAGGGTGTTCCGGACGATCATGGCCGTTGGACGCCCATCCGTCATGCATCGTTCCCGCTGGCCTGGATGCGCGAGAGCCGTCGAAGGGCGTCCAGGCCGTCCGGCGTGCCCGGCCAGTACCGCTCGAGTGCTTCGGGGCCGGCAACGCCGGCTACCCAGCGCAGGGTGAGCGCGACGATGACTGCGTCGTCGGCATAGCCGAGGACCGGGATGAAGTCGGGAACGATGTCGATGGGTGACGCGAGGTAGCCGAGCAGCACGAACAGGGCGACGCGGACGCGGCGCGGAACCTCGGGAGCGCGCGCCAAGCGAGAGACCAGGCGCACGACATCGGGGAGCAGCCGCAGGGCGTCAGTGATGGAGGCGTCGTCCGGCTTGGTCACCCAGAGGACGGCAATGAGGGCGATCCACAGCAGCAGCAGACCCCCAACGACGGCGATGACGATGTCCCACGGCATGCCGCCAGTCTCTCGTGTCGGTACCGGCTACGCAGCCTGCGCGGCTCGCGCCTCGATGGCCGCCAGCACCTTGGCCACGAACTCGTCGGTGTCCGACATCAGCTCGAGCCACCCCACCGGGATGACGAACCACCCCGCCAGCTGCAGGTCGGTGACGCGGGCGTCATCGCCCTTCGCGCGGTCAGACTTGCTGTGGAAGATCCAGCCCTTGACCTCGATCGCGATCTTGAGGCCCTTCAGAGCCAGGTCAACCTTGATTTCCCGGCCGCCCCGAACGGTGACGGAGTGGTTCGCCGTCCAGCCGCTGATCCCTGCCTCGCGAAGGACTCTGCGGGCAAACCGCTCGGACTCGGCGGCCGCGAGGTCGCCGGCGCTCTTCATGAGGACTCGAGCCTGGGCCGAACCGGCTCGCCGCGAACCGTTGATGATTCGCGTTAGGTCGTCAAGCTTGACCATGTCGAGAACCAGCATGCGGTCCAGGATTGGTTGAGCCTGAAGCAGCGGCAGCAGATGCGCAACGTCGACGGCTGTGCGCAGGCGGGAGGTGGTGGGGAGACCGTCGACGGTGACGCGATCGGCTTCCGGCACATCCAGACGCAGGACTCGCACCTGGGGTATGTCGAGGCGGGTTCTGCGGTGCGCGGGGATGGCGACTGACACAGGAAATGTGGGTGGACCGAGGTTGCGCAGTGAGACCGCGGATGCGCCGACGAGGACCGCGTCCGGGCCCAAGGAAAGGATCGCGGCGAAGGCCCATGCCTGCCAGGTGAGCGGGGCTGAGTCAGCGAGGAAGGCGCGCGGCGCGAGGCGCGTCAACTTCTTGTTGCGCACCAGTCGCTCGATCTGATCATCAGAGAGCCCGGCGTCGCGCGCCTGCTCTCGATGAATCACGCCGCGCTGTGATCGTAGGACGTCAGGGATGGAGGGCGGCATGGCTGCAGCCTCCCGGCGCTGCCCGCCGAGGCTGGCTCGGCTGGCGACAGCTGGGGACCGTCCGCGGGATGGGCGGCTGTGGACGGCGAGGTGGCGGAACCGGGCAGTGCGGTGGGACGGCAGTGCGGTGGGACGGCAGTGTGGTGGGACGGCGGTGCGGTGGGACGGCGATGCGGTGGGACGGCGGTGCGGTGGAGGCATCGAGGTTGCGGAACGAAATCCGCGCTGAGCACGGATTTCGTTCCGCAGTTGAGCCATCATCGGCATCGGGGCCCCTACGCTGTGCCCATGATTCGGTTTCTCGTGCGTGCAGCGATCTTTTTGGCGTCCTCGGCGATCGGGCTGCTGGTGGCCAAGGTCACCCTCGACGGGATGAGCATCGACGCGACGTCGTTCGTCACGGTGGTCATCATCTTTGCGGTGCTGCAGTCGGTGCTTGCACCGTTCTTCGCCAAGATCACGATGAGAAATGCGCCAGCGCTGCTGGGTGCCACGGGATTGATCTCGACCTTCGTGGCTCTGCTGGTGGCCGACCTGGTCAGCGACGGGCTCACGATCACGGGTTTGGATACTTGGGTCTTCGCCACGCTGATCGTGTGGATCACCACGATGCTGGCGACGTTGTTGTTGCCGATCATCTTGGTGAAGATGGGCATCGAGAATGCCCGTGAGCGCCGCTCCAGCTGACGGAGGTCGGTGGATCTGGTGCACAGCAGCGCGGGAGGACTGGCGCTGCGCGACGTGGCTGTTGTATCTGATGCTGCGCGGGCCGTCTCGATGCAGCGCCGGCTGACTCGATGCCGTGTGGGCCGCGTCCACAGCCCCGCCTTGCAGGTATGTGTGGCCGGCCAAATGTCCAGATCGCACCGACTGCCGGTTCTGTGATGCCCCATACGGCGTACGTATTGTCTAGACCGTATTGACGTTGTCACGCCCGGGCCCTCTCATTGACCCACAGGTTCGTTCGAGGGGGATGCATGGGGAAGTTCGTTTGGTCGATCGGCGCTGCGGTTGCGTGCGTCAGCTTGACCGTCGGTTCGGTTGCGACGGCAGCACCCCCTGTCACCACGCCGGTGCCTTTCCAGGAGACGTTCCTGGGATACGCCGGTGCATGTGATTTCCCGCTTACCGTCACCTTCAACACCGAGCAGACGATGCGTGAGTGGAAGAGTGCAGACGGCTCGGTCCTCCGCATGTTCGTCACCGGTGCAGGTTCGGTGACTCTCACCAACGAGGAGAACGCCCACTCGGTCACCGTCAACGCATCGGGCCCGACGCTCAGCAAGAAAGGCAGCACCAAGGGAACCGGGAACTGGGTCTTGATCGGCACCGACGCGCAGAGGGCGTTCCTGCCCTTCCCGCCTGGTGCTTGGCTGTACTCCGGTCGGATCGGCAACCTCGACGCCGGCGACTTCAGCAGGGTCTTCAGCGGCACCGTCACCGACCTCTGCTCCGCCATCGACTGACCCAGCGCAAGCGCCGCACCGGAGGGGGCGCCGGGTGAAGGCGGTTCGCGCCATGATGGCGGCGCTTGACGCACAATGGTGTGCCGCATTGGGGCGTGCCGCATGATGGTGCCGTGCCTGACGCGCAAGACGCAGTGCCCGAGTGGACGGTCGTCGTCCTGACCGGCGGCGGTAGCCGACGCATGGGCCAAGACAAGGCCACCCTGGACGTCGGCGGAGCAACGCTGCTGGACCGCACCTTGGCGGACGTCCCCCCCGAAGTCCCCGTCGTCGTGGCAGGGCCACCGGTGACGACCGCGCGCGAAGGCGTCCGTTTCGCGCAGGAGGACCCGCCAGGTGGGGGGCCGGTGGCAGGTGTGGACGCGGCGCTTGCTCTGGTCGCCGCACCGGTCGTCGTCGTGCTGGCTACCGACCTGCCGATGGTGGGCGCGCTGCCGGTCGCTCTCGTGCGCTCGCTCGCCGACGCCCCCCTGAAGGATGCGGTGCTCAGCATGGACGCGTCCGGTCGTCCGCAACAGCTCTGCGCTGCCTATCGAACGGACGCGCTGCGTGCCGCTATCGCCGCAGGAGGTGAAGCGACCGGTGCCGCGATGCGTGAGGTGGTCGGCCGGCTGAGAACGTCGACGCTGAACACCATCGCTCGGGGCGAGCAGCGTGGGGACACCGTCGCCGTCGACCCGACGTGGGACATTGACACACCAGAGGACCTGCACCGTCTCGAGGCCCTGCTGGACGAGGGCACCAACGACACATAGGGAGCACGCGATGGACAAGTGGGTGGACGCCCTCACTCGGGCGCTGGAGCTGCCGTCACCCGTCGACACCGACACGATGCTGGACGTCGCCCGCGACGTCGCGCACAACGTCGAGCGGCGTGCCGCCCCGGTGACCACTTACCTCGTTGGCGTCGCCGTCGGAGCGGGGATGGCGCCGGAGGTGGCCGTCGAGCGGGTCCGCGAGCTCGTGCAGGGCTGGTCCGCGGAGAGCGGGTGAATGCGTCGTTCTTGACTCAGTGGAAGCTGACGAGGGCGAACGCTTCTTGCGGGGTGGGTGACGTTCCGTCCCTGGTGAGGGCATAGCGGACGTCGTCCCAGGTAGGGCCGGCCGCCGAGACGAGCGCCGTCGACGGCGTCGTCGATGCCGCTGGGAGTGGTCAGCACCAGCACATCGTCGTGCTGCGCGGTGTGGATCTCGCCGTAGCGGAGGGTGGTCAGCGTGTCGTGCGGGCCGAGCGGAGGGCCGGGAGTGGAGGCCACGATTCGGGTGAGTGACCCCTGTGCCCCCACCACGATTGGTGTTGGCCCACCGCGGTGCAGGACGGTGAACCCGTGGGCGTGGGCATCGACGAGGGTCGCCATCACCCCAGACCCGCCCCAGCTGCTGACCGCCTCGTCGAGCAGCGCGGCAAGGGCGCCCAGGGGGGTGCCGCGTCCGGCCAGTGATCGGAAGAGGTCGGCGAGCTCGTCGGAGTGTGGGCCGGCGTCCTCGGCCACCAGCACCATGGCGTCGTCGCCGCGGACGACAGCGGCGGCCACTGAGGCGTCGCCGGCCAGGCAGTGCACCGCGGGCGCCGCGGAGGAGGAGTCAGGCAGGACGAGCGCGGCGGTAGTCATGCCGCGGTGGGAACGATGTCGCTGACCTGCAGCACGTGATCGAGGCCACTCTTGCCGAGCAGCGCCCTGGTGGCAGGGCTCGGGCGGGCGAGAACGAGGTGGGCGCCGCGCTGGCTGAGCCGCCCATGGGCCCACAGCAGCAGGCCGAGCAGGTCGGAGTCGATCCGGTCGACGGCGCTGAGGTCCAGGACGAGGGAGCGGCAGGCGGAGCGGGTGGCCTCACCGAAGGTCTCGACCAGGTTCATGAAGTGGTCGGCGCTGGCGGGGCCGACGGTCAAGACGATGGACTCTCGGCCGGCAGCCGAGAGGGTAGGGGCTGCGGAGCTGGCTGGTGTCGCGATGCTTGTCGTACTCGTCATGGCGGTACCTCCTTGTGCCGGAGAACCCATCCTGGGAAGGGGACGTGCTGTGGGCTCATCCTGGGCGCCGAAGGTGTCAGCAGCCGGTCAGCCATGTGACAGTTCCTTGACAACTTCGGACGGGGCCATCCGGGTGAGCCCGCCTTTCGCCAGACCGGGGAGCGGCCGGTAAGAATGAACGCATGGCCGTGAAGACGCTGCTCGTCGAGGACGACGACCGGATCCGTGCTGCGCTGCGCCTGGCGCTGGGCGAGGAGGGCTTTGAGGTCATCGAGGCGTCCGACGTGGCCGAGGGCCTGGCCGCATACGAGCGAGAGCGGCCAGACGTCCTGCTCGTCGACATCATGCTGGGCAACTCCGACGGCCGAGACCTGATCCGTGAGGTCAGGACCCGCAGCCAGGTGCCGATCATCATCACCAGTGCGCGCGGCGACACCACCGATGTCGTGGCCGGTCTCGAGGCCGGCGCCGACGACTACGTGGTCAAGCCGATCGTCGTCAAAGAGCTGGCCGCCCGCATCCGAGCCGTCCGCCGTCGTGACGCCCCGGTGCGCGCTGAGGAGCCACCGACCGACGTCGTCGTGCTGAGCACCGGACCGTCGGGGCTCACCTTCAGTGAGACGGGAGGATGGCTGCGCCGCGGACCTGATGAGGTGACTCTGACCGCGATGGAGTTCCGCCTGCTCGTCGAGCTCACGCGTCACCTCGGGCAGATGCTGAGCCGGCCGCAGCTGCTCGAACGTGTCTGGGGATACCAGACGTCCGGTGACGACCGCCTCGTTGACGTCACGGTGCGCCGGCTGCGCGTCAAGCTCGAGAGCGACCCGTCGCAGCCGCAGCTGCTCGTCACGGTGCGCGGGTTGGGATACCGGCTGCAGGCAACGGCGTGAGAACGCTTGGGCTTCGAGGACGCGTCATCCTCGGGTTCGCCACCGGCGCGCTGCTGCTGTCGGTAATCGTGACGCTGGTCACCGATGTCGTGAGTGCGCGCTACCTCGTGGACCAACGCGAACGTGCGGCGAGTCGGCAGGCGGTCGTCAACGGGCTTTTCGTCGAGAGCCGACTCGCGGGTAGTGGTGCCGATCCCTCTGGCGCCCTCGATGCAGTGCGGTTGGGGACCGGAGCCGAAGCAGTCTTGATCGCCCCAGATGCGACCGCCAGCACCACGATCGGTCTGACCATCGACGACCTTCCGAAAGACCTGGTCGCAGCGACTGAAGCCGGGAAACCGAGCGTGCAGATCTACCGCTCAGGGGGAACGTCGGTGGTGGCGATCGGCGTCCCACTGACCGATGGGTACGCCTACTACGAGGTCACCGAGCTGGAGAACCTCGACACCACCCTGCAGACGATCATCTGGGCGGGCGTGGCAGCTGCGCTGTTGACGTCGCTGTTCGGAGCCGCGCTCGGTTGGTGGGCGGCGAGCCGGGTGCTGCGTCCGCTCAACGATGTCGCGCAGGCGGCGACCAAGCTGGCCGGTGGCGATCTCGACGCGCGAGCACCGACGACGACCGACCCAGATCTCACCGCTATCTCGAGCTCGTTCAACGCCATGGCCGAGACTCTCGCCACCCGCATTCAGCGCGATGCCGAGTTCGCCGCGGACGTCAGTCACGAGCTGCGCAGTCCTTTGACGACGATGACCGCGAGCGCGTCCGTTCTGGAGTCGCGACGCGATGAGCTGCCATCTGTTGCCCGGGAAGCCGTTGATCTCTTGGTGGTCGACATCGCGCGCTTCGCCGAGCTTCTTGAGGACCTGCTCGACCTCGCACGCGACCATGAGCCGCTTGACCCCGCGACCCAACCGGTCGTCGACCTCGCCGATCTTGCCTCCATGCAGCTCGACGGGCGACCACACGTGTTGGTGCGCCGTGGGGATACCCGGGTGCGCGCAGACGGTCGGCGCTTGAGCCGAGTGATCGCCAACCTGGTGCAGAACGCTGACGCGCACGGCGGCGGTGTCGAGCGGGTCACCGTCGAACAGGTCGGGAACGCTGTGCGGCTCTCAGTTTCTGACTCTGGCCCAGGAGTGCCGCCCGCAGATCGGGAGGCAGTCTTCGAACGGTTCTCGCGCGGGATGTCGGCGCCGAGCCGCGCGTCCAGCGGAGGAACCGGCCTGGGGCTCGCGCTCGTCCGCGACCATGTCTTGGCTCACGGTGGTGCTTGTTGGTACGAGGATTCAGACAGTGGCGGGGCTTGCTTCGTCGTCGAGATTCCCGGAGCGTCGTCGTGAGGTCGTGGTGGAAGGTCGCGGCCAGCGTCGGGTTGGTCTTGGCGCTACCGCTGCCGCTGACAGCGTGCGGGGTGTCGTCCAGCGACGGCCCGCAACCGATCGACTCCGACATCGCCCAGCTTCTGCAGCCGGTTCAGACACCGACCCCTGCCGAGACAGCACAGCAGCAACGGCTGACGGTCACGTGGGTGCGCGGTGACAAGCTTGTCCGCACCGTCCGGCTCGGTGTGGCTGAGAGCCGCCAGGAACGGCTCGATGCCGCCCTCACCGGCTTGTTGAGTGGACCGGGGCCGGTCGAGCAGGCGCGGGGACTCACGACGCTGCTCCCCCCCGATCTTCTGGTGGACGGCGAGGTGCGACGGAGCCGCGTCGTCGTCGACATTGTGTTGGGTGCTGGCCTCGAGACGAGCGGACTGCCGCTTGCGGTGGGGCAGGTGGCTGTGACGGCGCTGGCGGTACCTGGTGTGAGAACGGTGGTGTTCACCATTGACGGGTCACCGACCGCCGTGCCGGTGCCGAGCACCCGTCGAGCAGGTCCTGACAACGCACGCGTGGTGCAGGCGTCGGACTACCGAAGCGTCCTCGCCCGCTGACCGCACTCGGCATCAGAATGGGCAACCGGGTGGCTCGCCAGAAGATCTGTGGCGTTAGCCGTCTGCGCGGGGATCGCTACCGGTGTCGAAGGCGGCGCCAGAGCCCGAGCCGGTGACGCGAATGGCGTGGGCGTGGCCGACCCGTGAGTCGTGGCTCTGCAGCATCGAACGAGGACCGGGGTACGCCTCGAGCTCGTGCAAGACTTGCGGGTCGATGTCGGACTCGACGTTGAGCATGTCGGCTGGATCCTCGGCCTCCCAAGCGCCGACGGTGAAGCGAGGTGCCCCGACCGCGTCCTGTGCGCCCTCGCCCGCCATCAAGTGTGACAACACCTGCGTCAGGATCTGCGGCTGCACGTGTCCGCCCATCGTGCCGACGACGAGACGGTGTGCATCGGGGGTGTCGACCGACTGCGCCAGCACCGGTGAGAGTGTGTGCAGCGGGCGTTTGCCCGGCGCCAGCACGTTGGGCGAGTGCGGATCGAGGACGAAGCAGGCGCCACGATCATGCAGCAAGATCCCGGTGTTCGGCTCCAGGATCAGCGACCCGAATCCGTGAAACAGGCTCTGGATCAACGAGACACTTCGCCCCTCGTCGTCCGCGGCAACCACGGCGACGGTGTCACCGTCGGGGTGGGCGCTCGGCGCTGCCGGCACACCGCGCGGCCCGGCGGCGGCGAGGACGCTCTGGGCAAGCTGTTCAAGTGCTGCTGGTGTGAGCAGGTCTTCGAGCGGCTGGGTCATGAACCGTTGGTCGGCCAGTATTGCGTCGCGTTCCTCCGACAGTTTCAGGAACGCACGCGCCAGCAGATCTGCCGGCAGCCGGCGATGCAACGGGATGTTGGCATTTCGCCCGTCCTCCGTGCCCAGGGTGTCGAGCATCCCGAGCAGCCGCAGAACCAGATACGCCTGCGAGCTGGGGCGTCCTGCCTGAACCTGCCAACCGCCGGCGTTGACCTGAAGCGGTGCCGCCTCATCGACGCGGAAGTCGCGAAGGTCGGCGCGAGTCATCGGGACTCCGCGTTCGGCCAACCCGGCACAGAAGGTTTCCGAAAGCTCGCCGTCGTAGAGGGCGGATGGACCTGCGCCGGCAACGACGGCAAGTGTGCGTGCGAGCGCCGGCTGTCGCAGCGTCTGCCCTTCGGTGAGGGGCGTACCCCCCGGAGCGAGCAGCGAGGCGAGGTCGGGGAAAGGCCGGAGAGCCGGCACGGTCGCCTCGATCGACTCTGCAAGACCGGCCGACACCGAGATGCCCTCGGCGGCCGCCGCCTGCGCCGGCGCCAGAAGTTCGCGCCACGGCAAGGCTGAACCGTGAGCGGCCAGGGCAGACCATCCACCGACCATGCCGGGAACGGTGACTGGAAGAGGGCCGTGGATCGGCATCTGGCTGTGTCGGCTGCGCACAGCCTCGACGTCGGTGGCCAACAGGGCGCGCCCTGACGCGTCGATGAACGTGATCTGGCCGTCTGGCTCGCGGACCAGCGCGAGCAGATCGCCACCGATGGCGCAGCTGGCGGGATACGCCACGGTGAGGACTGCCGCCGTGGCGAGGGCGGCATCGATGGCGTTGCCGCCGCGGCGTCCGGCGTCCAGCCCAGCGTCGGTAGCCAGGCGCAGCGGGCTGGCGACGGAGACGCGGGTCACAGGAAGGCGGCGCAGGAGGGCTTGGTCACACCGTCAGGGTAGAGGTCGAACCGAGTCGGGCCCGTCTCGGCTGGCGCGGCATCACGGAGGGTCATCGGGCGAAAGATGACATCTGGGTGCACTTGGGGGTGGTCCGATGACATTTGCCCGGATACGAGGCACTATCACCACACGGACTCAAGCGGGGGCGAGGTTCGGCCGTTGCTCTGCAAGAGGTGCCGCGCGAGTGGTGCCGCTTCTGCCTGAGGGGGTGCTGTGTCTGACGAGTTGCCGGATGCGTCGCGCCCTTCCCCTTCCGACCTGTCCGCCATCAGCCGGCTGGCCGCGGGCAACGCCCTGCGAGAGAGGCTCAAGGATCGCGCCGGCCTTGTGTCGATCGCCGACGCTGCTGCCAGTTTCATCTGCGAGTTCGTCGATGCCGATGTCTCATCGATCTCGCTACTGAGGGGTGATCGTTACCGCACCCTGGTGAATGTCGGCGAGGAGGGCCATCGCGAGATCGGGCATCCCAGCGGAGACGACTACTCCGTGGCTGACTACCCCACAGTTACCCAGATCCTTCGCGACGGCAGGGGTTATGTGGCCTCGATCGGTAGTGATGGTGGCGTTCCGGAGAGCCAGCACTTCCTTGTGGAATATGCAATGACGACTTGCCTCGGGGCTCCCATCTCCTACCGCGGGGACGTGGTGGGAGAGGTCTTCGTGTGCCGGGTGACGGGGCGGGCGCGCTACACCCTTCCTGAGCTGGCTGTGCTGCTCGACCTGGCGCGTCAGATCGGTTACCGGATCGGGCCGGCCGTGACGGCGATGGATGCCAACGACCCATCGTGGTGGCCAGACAACACGTCGGGCGACGAGATTCGGGAACTGGGCGAACCACTACCCTGACGTCGTCATCGGAAGAGGGAGAGGGATGCGGCGCTCGGGGGGCACGTGGGCAACGATCGGTCTCGTGCTTCTTGCCGTTGTTGCTGTCGGGTTGGCGTTCGCTGCGATGCGCAGCACTCGTGGAACCCCGACGCCGACACCAAGCGGATCTGCGCTCGCCCCAGCCACCCAGGACGCGAAGCAGGACAAGGGCAACAAGCCCGACACCGACTCATCCGCAACCGACGCCCTGCCGGAAGCCATCGAACCGCCACTGTTGATGGTCGACGCCGATCTCGCCTACCGCGGTCGCACCGGAACATGTCTCGGCGGTGCGGCCCTGGAGCGCACGACCAACGGTGGCAGGGCTTGGCGTCCGTTGGAGGTGCCGGCCGAGGCGATCCTTGACCTGCGCACCACGGGTGCCAACTCCGTCGAGGTGGTCGGAGCTGACCAGCAGTGCCGCGTCCGGATCTGGACCTCGGCTGACCGAGGCCAGACGTGGTCTGGGCCGGCGCCGGCCACCGATGTCTTCGTCAGGCTGCCCGCCACCGCAAGAGATATCGCCACGCCCACAGGTATTGCGAGGAACCCGTGCAGTGATCGCGATACTGCGCCGCTGTCGGTCGAACAGATCTCTGAGACCGAGGCAACGGTGCTCTGCGCCGACGGCGATGTGATCGCCACGACCGATGGTGGGCTGACGTGGGTGTCGCGCGCCACGGTGGCCGGAGCGCAGGCCGTTGCGTTCGAGGGGCCGCAACTGGGGTGGGTGCTCGTGCGCGACGGCGGTCGGTGTCCCAGCTACGAGGCGCAGGTGACCCAGGACGGTGGTGTGACGTGGAACCTCGGGGGCTGCCTGGGGGAGACCAGGATTGCCGACGATCGGGTGCTGCCCTCGCTCTCGTTCGCAACGCCCACCGATGGCTTGGCCGACCTCGCCGGTGAGCCCTACGTGACACCTGATGGCGGTCAGCGCTGGCAGCTGCCGAGCTAGCTGTCGTCGGTCCGTGCGGTTGACGTCCGTGTTGCTGATGCTCCCGCGCGTGTCCTTGAGGCTCCGCGCGCTAGCTGTCGACGAGATCCGAGCGGCCGGTGGTTGGCGCGCTAGCTGTCGACGATCAAGGTGCGCGGGCCGTCGTTGGTCAGCGACACCTTCATGTCGGCGCCGAACACACCAGTCGTCACGCTCGCACCGTGACGCCGAAGCGCAGTGATGACTGACTCCACCAAGGGCTCGCTCACCGGGCGCGGCGCTGCCGCCGACCAGCTGGGGCGACGCCCCTTCTTCAAGTCGGCGTAGAGGGTGAACTGGCTGACCACCAGCACGGGTGCCTGGTTGTCCGATGCCGACCGCTCGTCGTCCATGATGCGCAGCTGCCAGATCTTGTCGGCGAGCCGCTCGGCGTCCTGCTCACTGTCGGTGTGGGTGACGCCGACGAGGATGACCAGCCCGGGGCCGTCGAAACCGCCAACGCGCTGACCGTCGACGTGAACCGCTGCACCGCACGCCACCTGCACCACCGCTCGCATGGGGCTCATTCTGCAGGCGAGTAGACGTTCTTCCGCTGACTGCGGAGCGAAAACCGCGCCAGGCGCGGATAATGATCCGAAGTCAGCGGCTTATGACCAGGGTCCCTGCCGAGTGCTGGCGCTATGCGGGTCCCTCGTTGTCGGGAGTGGCGTCGGCCTCCTTGGCGGAGGCCTCGGCCCCGAGCGGGTCAGGATGGCGGGCTGAGGAGACCTCGGGAAGTCTTGTCGGTGGAAGCCATCTTGAACAAGACGAAGGCCCTGACCAGGGAAACCCTCGCGGCGTCGTGGGAGCTCGGACAACACGACCGATTCACCACCTCGATGACGGGCCTGGTGTCCGACGTGCACACCGATCACCCTGACGATCAAGGCTGGTCACCGTCTGGGACCGCCGAAGGGCTGCACCGTCCGACTGCTCGACCGCCTGGTCGATGCGGTGCGCCTCGGAGTCGCCGAGGGCATCGAACGTCACCTCGACCGCAACCCCGCAGCAGCAAGAAGGAGCGATACCGAGGAACTGCATGCCACTCTTGGTCATAGTCGACGGTATCGACACGTTCACCGGTCTGGCCCGGGTCGAATGGCCCACGGACGAACTTGGGGGCGCATGGGGGCCGTGTAGACGCCTTTCTCGCTACCGGCCGAAGAGGCCCTTCTTCTTCTTCTTTTCCGTGTCCTTGGTAACCGGGCTTGACGTTACCGGGGAAGAGACAGTGGACGGGGCGTCGCCCAGGTTGTCGCCGAACCCGCCGAGGCTAGCGAGCTCGCGCAGGAGTGCGGCGGTATCGACCGACGGGCCAGGGTTCGGCGCAGGTTCACGCTCGAACACCTCGACGACCTCGGTGGTCTCGATCGGCTCCGGAGAGGGGGCCGGGTCGTTGCCGAGGTCGGCGAAAGACTCCGCGACGCTTGGCGTCTCCGCGGCGGCCAGCTCAGCGACCATCCGCTCACGCTCGGCGGCAGCGGCAGCGGCAACGGCAGCCTGGGTGGCGTCTTCCGCGGCCTTGCGGGCGGCCTCTCGTTCGGCTGCGCGCTTGGCTTCGGCGGCGGCTTCGAGGCGTTCAGCCTCGAGGCGTGCCGCTTCTGCAGCGGCGGCCTCTTGTTCGGCTTGGAGGCGTGCGCGTTCTGCCGCGGCGGCCTCTCGTTCGGCCTGGAGGCGTGCGCGTTCTGCCGCTTCGGCTTCAAGGCGCGCGGCCTCTGCGGCGGCTGCTTCTCGTTCGGCTTCAAGACGTGCGGCCTCAGCAGCAGCGGCTGCTTCCTCGGCCTCGCGTTGGGCGGCGGCTTCGGCCTCGCGGCGTTCGGCTTCGAGGCGTTCGGCTTCTGCAGCGGCTGCTTCCTCGGCTTCGCGTTGGGCGGCGGCTTCGGCCTCGCGGCGTTCGGCTTCGAGGCGTTCGGCTTCTGCAGCGGCTGCTTCCTCGGCTTCGCGCTTGGCAGCGGCTTCGGCCTCCCGGCGTGCGGCCTTCTCCGCCTCGGCGCGGTCAGCTTCTTCCTGCCGGCGCCGGCGACGCTCTTGCTCTTCGCGCGCCTCCTGTTCGAGCCGGTCTTGCTCGGCTGCCTGCTCGGCAAGGCGCGCAGCCTCCGCCTCTGCACGCTGGCGCTCGGCCTCTGCATCCGCGCGCTGGCGCTCCTCTTCGGCCACGACGACCGCATGTGCCTCCCACGCCTCGGCTTCGACGCGAACGCGCTCGCCTTCCAGCCACACGATGTGGTCGGACCACGCGGCAGCCTCGTTCGCGTTCCGGTGCCACTCGAGGTACTTGCCGTGGACGAGCCAGGCCTCCTCCTCGACCTCGCAGCGCTCGGCGTCCAGCACCTCGGTGTGCGCGGCCCATGCCTCGCCCTCGACGGAGCGACGCTCAGCTTCGAGAACCTTGACGTGTGCTTCCCACGCCTTGGCTTCGACGCGGACGCGGTCGGCGTCCATCCAGGTCTGGTGGTCGATCCAGGCGTCGGTTTCGACTCGCTTGCGCTCTGCGGTCAGCCAGGCCTTGTGATCCTTCCATGCCTTGTTCTCGACCGCCTTGCGCTCAAGCTCGAGCCGCTCGGCCAGCTTGCGGGCCGAGTCGTCCAACCAGAGTGCGTGGGCGTCCCAGGCCTCGGCTTCGACGCGGACGCGGTCGGCGTCCATCCAGGTCTGGTGGTCGGTCCAGGCGTCAGCTTCGACGCGCTTGCGCTCTGCGCTCAACCAGTGCCTGTGGTCTTTCCAGGCCTTGTGCTCCATCGCCTTGCGCTCGGCCTCAAGGCGGGTCGCCTCGGCAGCCTGGCGCTCGGCCAGCCACGCCTGATGCTCGCCCCAGGCGGTCTTCTCGCAACGGCGGCGCTCGTCCTCCAGCCACTGGTAGTGCGACAGCCACGCCTCGGCTTCGGTCGCCACCCGCTGCTCATCGAGCCATGCGGCGTGCGCCGCCCACGCGTCCGCCTCGACGGCCGCGCGCCTGCTCGGTGAGCCACGCCTCGTGCTCCAGCCAGGCCTCGACCTCGGCGGCGAGCCGCTCCTCGGCCTCGCGGAGCTCGGCGCTCAGCGGCCAGCGCGTCGTCGTCGACGGGCGGTGCTGCGGCTACCAGCTCGTCGCTCGGCAGCCTCAAGAGCTGCCGCGGCGTCCGCGAGCGAAGTTCCGACACCCGGGGGCGTGACGGTCTTGAACAGGTCGCCGAGGGCTGCGGTGACCTTCTTGACGGCGCCGGCGAGCTCGTCGCCGGCTGGGTCTGGGGCTGGCTCGAACGCCGGGCGCTTGCCGCGGGCGTCCTCCAGCGAGGTGACGGACGCAACGCGGCTCGTCGTCGGGCAGCTCGACGTCGATGAGTCCGCCGTCCATCAGGGCACGCACGACGTGGGCCGCCTCGAAGACGGTGAAGCCGCACTCGGCGGCGAGGTCGGCGATGTCGCGGTTGCCGTCGACCTTGCACAGCAGCGCCCAGTCGGCGCTGGACAGGACGACGTCCGCGGCCCCGTCCGGACGCGCCGACAGCATCGGGATACCGCGCTCGCCGCCGATCGACTCGACCAGCTCAGCTCCAGCGGTGACGACGCATCTCGACCTCGGAGAGCAGCTCACGCACCGTCATCGGCGGCGCGACGTCCTGCCTGGTCTTCTTGGTCTTGCGGAACTTGTGGGCGGCGACCGGCCACTCCAGCAGGGCGGCCATGGCGTCACGCAGCTGCTCGACGACGAAAGCCTCGACCACCGCACGCTCGACGTAGCCGAGGTGGACCAGCAGCTCGCCGAGCCGCCAGCCCTGCAGCTCGTTGGTCTGGACGTCGAGCGCGGAGGTGAGCGCTTCGGGGGACAGGTCGCCGGACGCGATCAGCCGGGCGCCGAGCTGCGCGCCGGCGGCCGGGGACGAAGACGGAGTAGACCGAGCCGTCCTTGAAGTAGACCTCGGCCTGCTCGCCCGCGGGGTCGGTGACCGTGAGGCAGCCGGATGCCCCGGACTCGCCCAGCTCGATGAGTACGGGCTCAACGGTGGACGTCATGACCTGCGCTGAAGACAACGGTGTCAGACCCCCTCCCATTGAGCAGGCCAGCGGCCGGCACGACACGACATGTGGCCTCAGCCGATCGCCACAAGGCCGAGCCACCGTGAGGCGAGGGCTCGACACCTGTTTCTTCGGCATGTCGGGGCCGCCGCCTGAGCGCTGAGGGGGCGCCAGATTCACTGGATCAGCCCTACGGTGCCCCGAATCGACGGCGTCGTGGCAGGATCGCCCGCATGGCCCACACACACCTGATCACCGTCGCCCCCACCGGGGCGGAGTCGAGCAAGGCCGACGTTCCAGCGCTGCCCGTCACCATCGACGAGCTCGTCGCCACCGCCCAGGCCTGCGAGGCCGCCGGCGCGGCGATGATCCACATCCACATCCGCGACGACGACGCGCAGCCGACGCTCGACCTGGGCCGGCTGAAGGACACGGTCGCCGCCGTCCGGGCTTCCAGCAACCTCGATCGTCCAGCTCTCGACCGGCGGATCGGTGCACGACGGCTACCAGCCGCGGCTTCGGGTGCTGGACGCCGAGCCCGACTCGTGCTCGCTGACCTGCGGCACGGTGAACTTCGGCGACGAGGTCTTCATGAACAGCTGGCCGTTCATGGTCGAGCTGTACCAGCTGACGCAGGAGCGGCAGATCGTCCCGGAGTTCGAGCTCTTCGACCTCGGCCACGTCACCGCGCTCAACCGGCTGCTCGACAAGTTCGGTGCCCCATACGGCGGCCAGGTGCACTGCGACCTGGTGATGGGCGTCCCCGGAGGGATGCCTGGCACCGCGGCCGCCGCTGGTGGCGGCGGTCGACGCGCTGCCCGCGGGGGCGTCGTGGTCGGCCACCGGCGTCGGACGGACGACGATGCCGGTGATGTTCGCCGCACTGTCCGCTGGCGGCCACCTGCGGGTCGGTATGGAGGACGTCGTGACCTGGGCCAGGGGCGTTCCGGTGCGCGACAACGCCCAGCTTGTCGAGCGAGCAGCCGAGGCTGCGACACTCTTCCAACGTCCGCCGATGACGCCGGACGACGCCCGTAGCCTGCTGAAGGTCAAGGATCGCCGAGGAGTTCCCGCATGAGCAGCGAATCCCGCTCTACCGACGCGCCAGAGGTCGCCGGTATCGACCCGATGCCAGGTGGACGCCGCCGGATCGACCATGTGCTCGATGAGGGGTTCCTCGTCGACCTCGGAACCGTGGCACTGGCTGACGTGCGCGCCCGTCGCCATGAGGCCGAGCAGGAGGAGGCCGACCTCTCCTACGTCCGCCGACTGCTGCAGGGGCGCATCGACATCGTCCGCGCCGAGCTGAGCCGGCGCACCGGTGACGAGCGTGGGTCGCTCGTTGACCAGCTCGCCGGCATCCTTGCCGATGGTCCCGCTGGGCAGCCGCACGGGATGGGGCGGCACACCACCGTCGAGCCGTCGCGCGTCGCCGATCACCGGCGCTCGGTCGAGCAGCTGGTTTCCGATGTCGGCGTCTCCGACGTCGTCAACCGGACCGATGAAGAGCTCGCAGAGTCGCTGACGCGCCTGACCAGCTACGAGTCCGCAGTGTCGCGCAACCGGCGGCGCGTCCAAGAGGTGATGGACGCGTGTACCGCCGAGATCGCCCGCCGCTACCAGTCGGGCGAAGCCACCGTCGACGACCTGCTGGCCGGCCGCTGACCCCGTCAGGCCCGCCGAGTGCACACCGAGTTGACGCCGTGACGCGTCGAGTGCACACCAGGTTGACGCCGTGACTGACACATCCACCGGCTACGTACCTTTAGCAGCCGTTGAGCGGAACGGGTTCGACGAGGGTCTCCACTTCGGTCGTCTGATCGCCCTCAATGCCACCGGTGAGGTCGCCTTGGCGTACGGGGACGTTGCTGCGCCGATGCACCCGCGCAGCGCCAACAAGCTCATGCAGGCTGCTGGGATGCGCTCTCTCGGTCTTGAGCTCGAGGGTGAGCAGCTAGCGCTGTCGGCAGCGTCGCACTGGGGGGAGCCGAAACATGTTGACGCGGTGCGAGCGGTGCTCGCCTCCGCTGGACTCGACGAGTCTGCGCTGCAGACCACTCCCTCCTTGCCCGAGGATTCCGTCGCGCGCCGCGACGTCGTACGCGGCGACGGGATGGCCCGACCGATCTACCACGGGTGTTCGGGGAAGCACGCGGCAATGCTCGCGACCTGCGTGCTGCGCAACTGGGACACCGCGACGTACCTCGAACCGGAGCACCCCCTGCAGGTGACGCTTCGCGAACACGTCGAGACGTCGATCGGGGAGCCCGTTGCTCATGTCGCCACCGACGGTTGCGGGGCTCCGGCCTGGGCGTTGCCACTGGTGGCACTGGCGCGCGTGTATCGGCACGCCGTCACGTCCAGGCAGTTATGCCGACTACCTTCCCGCCGGCGCTTCGGAGCAGCCAACGGCGCTGGCCGCCGTGGCTGACGCGATGCGCGCTCACCCGCAGTTCGTCGGCGGCGAGCAATCGGAGGTCACTGGCTTGATGCGTGCGGTTCCGGGGCTGTTGGTCAAGGACGGTGCTGAGGCCGTCTACGTCGCCGCTCTTCCCGATGGTCGTGCGGTTGCTCTCAAGATCGCCGACGGGGGTTTCCGGGCCGCACAGGTGGTGCTCGTCGCGGCCCTCCGGGCGCTCGGCGCGGCGTCTGAGCCGGACGCCGACGTGGCAGCGTTTGAGCAGTGGGGTCTGCTGCCGGTGCTCGGCCACGGCCAGCCCGTCGGGCGGATCCGTCCGCTCATCGGTTGACCGGTCGGGCACGGCAGGCGAGGCCGCCGAGGGGCGGCGTTGGTCGGCGGGTGCAACCCCTGAAGCCGGACATCCTGCCTGAACGGGGTAGTCCTTCTGACCCATAAAGGCGGAAAAACACGGGCAAAACGGGCATCTCTTGAAGAACAGCGTCAAGCGTTACCGCCTTTCACCCGAAGGGATCAGTTGAGCGGGGGTGCCCCCGCTATGACTGATGGGTGTGTTCATGCGTGCGTGGGGAAGCGGGATTGCCGGCAAGGCACTGGCAACTGTGGCGGTCGCCGCCGCCGTCTTGATCGGCCAACCCTTGACGGCGTCAGCCGCCCCGGGGCCTCTGACGATCACGCCGCTCGGCTGGAACGTGATCGGCCTGGACTCCAACAACGTGACCGCGGGACCGAACGTGTTCCCGATCGGTGGGCGGGTCTGCAACACCGGGACGAATCCGGTAACCAATGTTGCGGTCAACTGGAACTGGTTGAGCGCCAACACCTACGTCAACCTCACGAACACCACGACCTTCAGCACCGCATCTCTGGGTGCGGGCGCCTGCCGTGACTACTACTTCAACGTCCAGGTCACCCGAAACGCGTCCGCCTACAACACCGCGCGGCAGTTTCAGGTGACAGCAACCGGCGACTCCGTCGCTGCAGTGTCGACGCCGGCGAACCGCGAGATCTACGTCGAGAAGCTCGTGTCGCAGAACCGCAACGCGGTCACCGCTCTGAGCCTTGTGAACGACCCGGCCGCTGGGTGTATCGCAGCGACAGAGACCGTATACGTGGGATCGACCTGCACGGTGAACATCGTCGCCAAGACGGCGCCAGGCGGTTACGAGCAGCTGGTGACGGCGTTCTACTTCAACAACTCGATGTTCCAGGTCGAGTCATTCACAGCTAGCTACCCAACACCGTCAGGTGGCACCAACACGCAGATGTACGCCGATGGCTGCGGCTGGAACAACGACAGGACCAGCGGCACCTACCGCAGCTGTGTCGGGCCGGTGGGCTATACCGGTGGCAAGGTCGGTGGTGTCGGCATGACGCTGGCAATCACCTTCAAGGTGCTGGCCACAGGCTCGCAGAACGTGTCGGGAATGATCTACGACTACTCCGGATCGTCGTACCACTACAACGATGACGGTGGTTCGGAACCGAACCTGATTTCGCTTACCTCCATCTACGGCCCCACTGCGCCTGATGCAGTTGACGACAGCGCGACGACCAACGAAGACACCAGTGTGGACGTCAACGTGCTGACGAATGACTCAGACGTCAATGGAAACTTGAACGCCTCCTCGCTGTCGGTGGCCTCCCAACCGTCAAACGGAACAGCAAGCGTTGTCGGTGGTCAGGTGCGGTACACGCCGAACGCGAATTTCAACGGTAGCGACAGCTTCACCTACACGGTATGCGACTCGACCGCTCCGGTTCCGCTCTGCGACACCGCGACGGTCAACGTGACCGTCAACGCCGTCAACGACCCTCCGGACGCTGTCAACGATTCGCGGACGATCAATGAGGATGCGTCGTTGACGTTTGATCCGCGGGGTAATGACACCGATCCTGAGGGGAACTCGTTGACGGTGACGGGTGTGGGGTCGGCGTCGAATGGGTCGGTGTCGTTCACCGGAACGTCAGTCACCTATACGCCGAATGCGGACTTCTTCGGGTCTGACTCGTTCACGTACTCGATCTCTGATGGCAATGGTGGCACTGACACCGCAACGGTGACGGTCACGGTTACGTCGGTCAACGACCCTCCGGACGCGGTCGATGATTCGCGGACGATCAATGAGGATGCGTCGTTGACGTTTGATCCGCGGGGTAATGACACCGATCCTGAGGGGAACTCGTTGACGGTGACGGGTGTGGGGTCGGCGTCGAATGGGTCGGTGTCGTTCACCGGAACGTCAGTCACCTATACGCCGAATGCGAACTTCTTCGGGTCTGACTCGTTCACGTACTCGATCTCTGATGGCAATGGTGGCACTGACACCGCAACGGTGACGGTCACGGTTACGTCCGTCAACGACGGCCCTGCCGCGGTCGACGACGTCGACTCCGTCAACGAGGACTCGTCGGTCACGGTTGATGTCCTCGGTAACGACTCTGACGTCGATGACGGCCTCGACCCCGCCAGCGTGACCGTGACCGGTGCACCCAGCAACGGGTCGACGTCGGTGAATCCCGACGGGAGCATCGACTACACCCCGGACGCGGACTTCTTCGGCACTGACAGCTTCACCTACGAGGTGTGTGACTTCGCTGGCTTGTGCGACACCGCCGTCGTTGTTGTCACCGTGAATGCGGTCAACGATGGCCCGAGCGCTGGCGACGACTTCGCGAACGTCGACCAGGACACCCCGACGGACATCGATGTTCAGGTCAACGACGACGACGTCGACGGTGATTCGCTGACCACGGTGCTGACCTCGACCCCGGGCAACGGCTCGGCGTCGGTGAACCCCGATGGCACGGTTCACTACACCCCCGATTTCGGATTCATTGGGTCTGACTCGTTCACCTATCAGGTCTGTGACCCAAGCTTGGTGTGCGCCAGCGCCACGGTCTACATCACGGTCAGCAACCTGCCTGAGCCCCCGGTCGCTGTCGACGACTCCGACTCGGTGAACGAGGACTCCTCGGTCACAGTGGACGTCCTCGGCAACGACACCGACCCCGAGGGAGACATCGATCCGGGGAGCGTCACGGTGACCTCCGGTCCGTCGAACGGGTCGACCTCGGTCAACCCCGACGGCAGCATCGACTACACGCCTGACCCCGACTTCTACGGCACCGACAGCTTCACCTACGAGGTCTGCGACACCACCCCACTTCCCGTGGGCCCGGGCTGTGACACCGCGACGGTCAACATCACGGTCAACTCGGTCAACGACGGCCCGAACGCTGTGGACGACTCCGACACTGTCAATGAGGACGCGTCGGTCACGGTCGATGTGCTGGGCAACGACACCGACATCGACGACGGCCTCGACCCCGCCAGCGTGACCGTGACCGGTCCGGCCCGCAACGGGTCGACGTCGGTCAACCCGGACGGCAGCATCGACTACACCCCTGACCCGGACTTCTTCGGCACCGACAGCTTCACCTACGAGGTCTGTGACCTTGCCGGCCTCTGTGACACCGCCGTCGTCGACATCACGGTCACTCCTGTCAACGACGGACCGGTCGCCGTCGATGACTCCGACTCGGTGAACGAGGACTCGTCCGTCACAGTCGACGTGCTGGGCAACGACGACCGACATCGACGACGGCCTCGACCCCGCCCGCGTGACCGTGACCGGTGCGCCCAGCAACGGGTCGACCTCGGTCAACCCCGACGGCAGCATCGACTACACCCCCGACCCCAACTTCTTCGGCACTGACTCCTTCACCTACGAGGTCTGCGACTTCGCCGGCCTCTGCGACACCGCCGTCGTCGACATCACCATCAACGCCGTCAACGACGGCCCCGACGCCGTCGACGACTCGGCGCTGGTCAACGAGGACAGCAGCGTCACCATCGACGTCCTCGGAAACGACACCGATATTGAGGGAGCGATCGATCCGAGTTCGGTGACGGTGACTTCCGGACCGTCGAACGGTTCCACGTCGGTGAACCCCGACGGGTCGATCGACTACACCCCCGACCCCGACTTCTTCGGAACCGACTCGTTCACGTATCGGGTGTGCGACGTCGACGGTGACTGTGACACGGCAACGGTCGATGTCACCGTCAGCGACGTCAATGATGGTCCCAACGCTGTCAACGACGTCGACTCGGTGGATGAAGACTCGTCGGTCACCGTTGACGTCCTGGGCAACGACACCGACATCGACGACGGGCTCGACCCCGCCTCGGTCAGTGTCACCTCCGGACCGTCGAACGGTTCCACGTCGGTCAACCCCGACGGGTCGATCGACTACACCCCCGACCCCGACTTCTTCGGAACGGACAGCTTCACCTACGAGGTCTGCGACTACGCCGGCCTCTGCGACACCGCCGTCGTCGACATCACCGTCAACGCCGTCAACGACCCCCCGGACGCGGTCGATGACAGTGCTGCTGGCATCTGGGGAGTCGACATCGACATCGACATCCTCGCGAACGACTCCGATCCAGATGGCGCCGTTGACGACACGTCTGTGTCGATCACGTCTGGCCCGAGCAATGGGGCTGTGACCGTGAACCCCGATGGCAGCGTCACGTACGTGGCTGACGACGGATTTGTCGGCAACGACTCGTTCACCTACGAGGTGTGCGACGACGGAACGCCCACCAAGTGCGACACGGCAACAGTCGACATCACGGTCTCGGCCAACCAAGGACCTGACGCCGTCGACGACGCTGCCACGGTGGACGAGGACTCCGGGCCGGTCACCATTGACGTGCTGACCAACGACTCCGACCCTGACGGCGGTGTACTGACCGTCTCCTCAGCCGGCCCTGCTTCTAACGGGACGGTGACGGTCAACCCAGACGGGACGATCGATTACACACCGGACCCTGACTTCAGTGGAACTGACACCTTCACGTACACCGTGTGCGACGTTGCCGGAAGCTGCACGACGGCTGAGGTCACGGTGACGGTCAATGCCGTCAACGACCCGCCCCGAGCGCGCAACGACTCTGGTCGGGTGCGCGAGGGCCGCACCCTCACCATTGGCATCCTTGCCAACGACAGCGACAGCGACGGTGCGCTCGACCCGGCGTCAGTCACCATCCTCACGCAGCCCATGCACGGCACGGTGGCGGTGAACGCCGACGGATCTGTCAACTTCACGGCTGAGCCTGGCTACGACGGAGCTGACTCGTTCCAGTACGAGGTTTGCGACGACGGGCTTCCCGCAGAGTGCGACACCGCCACGGTCGCCCTCGACATCTGGCTGCGCGACCCGAACCGGCGCCCGGACGCCGTTGACGACGCAGCGACGACGCCAGAAGACACCCCGGTGACGATCAACGTGCGCGGTAACGACACCGACCCGGACGGCGACTCGCTGAGCATCGACACCTTCAGCCAGCCAAAGCACGGAACGGCGGCGCGCGCGGGTGGGCGACTGGTCTTCACACCAGACGAAAACTGGAGTGGGACGACCACCTTCACCTACACGGTCTGCGACCCAGGTGGCCGGTGCGATGATGCGGTCGTCACCGTGACTGTCGACCCGGTCGACGACGCCCCGGTGGCCAACGACGATGCGATCGTCGTCAAGGACGGTCAGCCAGTAGTCATTCCCGTTGTCGACAATGACGACGAGGTAGACGGTGAGCCCGTAACCGTCGGGGTCGTCAGTCAGCCTCCCCACGGAACGGTCACGGTGGGTGCCGATGGCAGCGTCACCTACACACCGGACGACGGCTACGACGGTCCCGACGAGTTCAGCTACCAGATCTGCGATCCAGATGGAGACTGCTCAGAGGCCACAGTGTCGGTTGAGGTCAACGGCTCGTCAGTACCTCCGCAGGACCCCCGCGAACCGAACGCTCCCGATCCCGCGCCGCAGGCTGGAGAGCTGCCGCACACCGGTGGCGACGTCACCCGGCTTGCGCTTTGGGGGGTCACCTTGATGCTCATGGGTGCGGCGATGGTGCGCCGCCGCCGGACGAGGCTGGGCTGACCAAGCCTGACCGCGGTCGGGCAGCCGTGGGTCAGCCGGAGCAGCAGGCGGACTCGCCGGCTGACCCGTCGGCTGCCATGGTCATCGAGAGCTCGGGGTTGTCGTCGAGCACGGTGTAGACCTCCCAGGACGCGCCGTCCGGGTCGTCCACCCAGACCTTGTCCTGCCTGGCGTGGCAGCAGACGACTCCAGCCTCTTCACGTCCGGAGAGCCCCGCATCGGCGAGCCGCTTCTGGGCGTCCGACACGCCTGCGGTGTCGGCGACCTCGACTCCAAGGTGGTTGAGGCCGCCGGCAGCTGCAGCGTTCTCGATGAGGACAAGCTTGAGCGGAGGGGCGTCCAGCGCGAAGTTGGCGTATCCCGGACGCCGTTTGTGCGGTTCGGCGCCGAAGAGCCGGCTGTAGAAGTCGACGGCGGCATCCACATCGCTGACGTTCAGGGCGAGCTGTACGCGAGGGAGGGGGTTCATCGGGACTCCTTGCATTGATGGATGTCGATGTACTGATGTTCACCCATTATTTGATTGCTGTCAATACATTCATCGACAACCGTGGATAGACTGCAGTCATGACGACGTCACTCCCGCTCCTGACCGACGATCCCTGCTGCGCACCGCTCAGCACCAACCCGCTCGACGCGGCGTCGGCGGCCCAGCTGGCGCAGGCGTTCAAGGCGCTCTCGGACCCGGTGCGCATCCGCCTGCTGAGCATCATCGCCTCCGCACCGTCCGGCGAGGTGTGCGCCTGTGACCTCACCGGTCCGGTCGGCAAGAGCCAGCCCACTGTCAGCCATCACTTGAAGGTGCTGCGCGAAGCCGGTCTCGTGACATCGCGCAAGCACGGCACCTGGGTGCACTACCGCGCGGTGCCCGAGCAGCTGGCCTCGTTGCGCCAGGTGCTGGCGGTGGAGCCGAGGGCCGGCGCATGAGCCCTGCGGCACCAGCGCCGTCAACGCGCGACGTCGCCCACCAGCTATCCGCGCTCAACCGCTATCTGCCCGTTTGGATCGGTCTGGCAATGGTCACCGGGCTGCTGCTGGGAAGCGCGGCGCCCGGTCTCAACGATGCGCTCGACGCCGTGTCGGTCGGCAACGTCTCGCTACCGATCGCACTCGGCCTGCTGCTGATGATGTACCCCGTTCTTGCCAAGGTGCGCTACGGCGAGCTTGACCGGGTCACCGGCGACCGGCGCATGCTGGTCAGCTCGCTAGTCCTGAACTGGCTGGTCGGGCCGGCGCTGATGTTCACGCTTGCCTGGATCTTTCTTGCTGACCTTCCGGAGTACAGAACAGGCCTGATCATCGTCGGCCTGGCGCGATGCATTGCCATGGTGCTCATCTGGAACGACCTCGCCTGCGGCGACCGCGAAGCCGCCGCAGTGCTGGTGGCCATCAACTCGGTCTTTCAGATTTTCGCGTTCTCGGTCCTGGCATGGTTCTACCTCGAGATCCTTCCGCAGTGGCTGGGGCTCGGTGCTGGCGAGGAGCTCGACGTCTCGGCGTCGGACATCGCGATCTCGGTGCTGGTCTTCCTCGGCATACCGCTGGTTCTGGGATACCTGACGCGCCGCATCGGCGAGGCCAAACGCGGTCGCGAGTGGTACGAAGAGAAGTTCCTGCCGCGCATCGGCCCGTTGGCGCTGTACGGCCTGCTCTTCACCATCGTGATCCTCTTCGCTCTGCAAGGGGAGACGATCCTCGCCGAGCCCTGGGACGTCCTGCGCATCGCGCTGCCGCTGCTGGCCTACTTCACGATCATGTGGGGGGGTTCGTTCTTCCTCGGGTGGCGAATCGGGCTTCCCTACACCCGCACGACGACGCTGGCCTTCACCGCTGCTGGCAACAACTTCGAGCTCGCCATCGCCGTGTCGATCGCGACGTTCGGAGTGGCCTCGGGAGAGGCACTGGCCGGGACGGTAGGTCCGCTCATCGAGGTGCCGGCGTTGGTGGCGCTGGTGTACGTCTCGCTCTGGGCACGTCGGCGGTTCTTCCCCGGCGTCGATGTGCGCTAGCACGCTGCTTGCATTTGCTAGCACCCGCGCCTAGGCTTGGCCCATGGCCGCTCCTCTTCCCCCTTCGCTCGGTTCGTCGCTCGGTCCGGCAATCGGTGGCGCCCACTCGGCTGCGTCAGCCGCCTCCTCTGTGATCTCGTCAGCCCTTCCCGGGGCGATCCCCTCTGGAGCCGACATCGGAGACTTCCTCAAGGAGCAGCGGCAGAGTGCCAAACTCTCGCTTCGGCGTCTTGCCGAGGAAGCCGGTGTCTCCAATCCGTATCTGAGCCAGGTCGAGCGCGGCCTGCGCCGGCCGAGCGCTGAGATCCTGCAGCAGCTGGCCAAGGCGCTGCGCATCTCTGCTGAGCAGCTCTACGTGCAGGCCGGACTGCTCGAGGACCGCGGCACTTCGCAGGCGGTCGAGGCAGCGCTGATGTCGGACGTGGCAATCACCGAGCGGCAGAAGCGCGTGCTGCTCGACATCTACGCGTCCTTCCTGGTCGAGAACGAGGCACTGGCGGCTGCGGTGGCAGAGCAGGCCCCGGTCGCGACTCCTCCGGCGAAGAAGACGGCGAAGAAGATCACCAAGAAGACCACGAAGCGGGCGACGAAGAAGGCCACCAAGCAGGCTGCTAAGTCCAGCAGGGCCAGTAAGGCCAGTAAGGCCACGAAGACTTCCGCCGGAACGACGGCGAAGCGATCCACCAAGAAATCCCCGACCAAGAAGTCCACCCGACCGGCCGCGCCGCGGTCGGCCAGCTAAACCGAGAGGCTCCTTTCATGCCCACCCTGCCCCCCCTTCCGCCCCGACCGTCGATGCCCGCCAAGCCGGCCATGCCCACGATGCCCTCCCTCTCGTCGCTTGCCGACTTGCCTGACGTCCCTGGCCCCGTGCTCGCGCTCGTCGGCGCCGGCGACGTTGCCGTCGAGGCTGCCCGCGACTTGCAGGCGAAGCTGAGCAACGTCGACACCAGCAACCTCGATCTGCGTGACAAAGAGGTGCGCATCGACGTCTCGGCTCTCGACCTCGGCAGGTTCGATCCACGCAAGATCGACGTCGCCAAGATCGACCCGCGCAACATCGATGCTGCCGCGCTCACCTCGACCGGTCTGCTGTGGGCGGCCAAGGGCCAGGAGGCCTACGAGTCGCTCGTGGCTCGCGGTGAGTCTGTGGTGACCAAGGCGCGTAGCTCGGAGTGGTCCGACGCTGTCGCCGATGACGCCACTGTCGTCGCCCAGCCTCCGGCCCCCAGCCAAGGCTGACGAGGCGCCGGCCGCCAAGAAGACCGTAGCCAAGCCCACCAAGAAGGCCGCTGCACCCAAGGCTGATCCCGAAGCCTGACCAAGACCAGCGCTCGGTCAGTACCTGACCAGAACGCTGCAGGAGCCCGCCGCGCCCTTTCCCCCTCCAGCGCGGCGGGCTCCTTACTGCGCCGGCGCAGTGGTGACCCCGTACCTTGTGGGGGTGAGTCTGATAACGCTCCTCATCCTCGTGCTGTCGTTCGCCGCTTTCGCGCTGGCGGCGTTCACCTTCGTCGATGCCCTCATTCGCCCCACCGCTGCCTTTGTCGCGGCGGGAAAGCTGACGAAACCGATCTGGGCATCCATCACCGGCGTCGCTGCCCTGGTGCTGTTTCCGTTCTTCTTTGGCCTGCTGTCGTTCTTCGGCATTCCAGCCCTCGTTGCCGCCTTGGTCTACCTGGTTGATGTCCGGCCAGCCGTCCGCGGGACGTCCGGGGGGCGTCCGCCGCGCACTTCGTCCTGGTAGCCGTGCCGCTGATCGATGGCCCTGTTGGGCCGCTGCACCACGTCGTCACCGGAACTGGCCACCCAACCACCCTTTTCGTTCCCGGTCTGGCGCAGAGCATCGCCGACACCCGACCGTTCGGCAGTGCTGTCGAGGGCACCCGCGTCTTCGTTGACCTACGCGGGAACGGGGGCTCGCAGGCGCCGACGACCGCTGACGGCTGGACATATGAGGGACTGACCGCTGACGTACGCATGGTCGCCGACGCAGTTGGAGCGACGCAGGCGCTCGGGGTCTCACTCGGTGCCGCGGCGCTGGTGCGGCTGCTCGCCGACGAGCCCGCTCGCTTCCAGCGCGCCGTGTTGGCACTGCCCGGACCGATACCCGCCGAACGCGACGCCGCGCTGCTTGCCGTCACCGACGAGCTCGCCGACGCCGTCGATGCGAACGACCCCATCGGAATCGGCGCCGCCTTGATGCGAATGCAACCAGAGGCAGCGCGCGGCCGTAGCGACGTCCGTCTCTGGGCGCGGCGCCACGCTGCCGACCTGGGGGGAAGCGCAGTTTCTGGCGCGTTGCGCCACCTGCCACGCCAGCAGGTGCTCCCATCCCTGGACGCGCTCAGCGCCGTCACCGCTTCCGTGCTGGTCTTGGCTCAGCGGGACGACGCCATGCACCCCGTCTTGGCGGCCGAGAAGCTGGCGGCCGCGATTCCCCAGGCGCGCCTTGAAATAAGTGACATCCCCTGGATCTGGGGTGGGCGCTCGGCGCTCCGCGCGACCGTCTCTGGCTTCCTCAACGCGCCGCGCTGACATGGGTGGTTGCTGGACGAATGCAGTTGGGTGAAGCCGCAAATAGGACATCACACAAGGCAACATCTCGTAACGGATTGTGTCGCCGATTGCCTTGCAGGGGGGGCCGTTCGGCCCATTTTGCGGACGTCTCTGCATAGGCGCCCGCGACGCGGAAGCCGAGACGTATGCTGCCCTTCGGTGTCGCAGACCGCGATTCAGATATCACTGCCAAGGGGAGAACACCTGATGACGAGAAGCACGACCTCCAGACATGCTCGAGTGACCGCTGCGCCGCCTGGATCGTTCATAAAGCGTCACAGGGCGGCGTTTGCGAGTGCACTGGGCGTGGCTCTCGTGGTGGTCAGCGGCGGAGTGGCGAACTCACAGGTCCAGCAGTCATCTGTCGTCCTGGAGAATCCGGCCAACTACACGCCGGTTCTGGTACCGACCTCAACGGTCGACCGCCCGCGGGTAGACGCCGTCGCTCAGCTTGGTTCCACCATGTATGCGGGTGGCCTCTTTACTCAGGTAAAGGAAGCAGACGGCGCCACCTTCGACCGCAAGAACATCATGGCCTTCGATGCGGCGACCGGTGCGATCAGTCGAAGCTTCGCCACACCGGTCAGCGGCAACGTCCTCGCCGTCGAGGCCGGTAACGGGTCGCTGTACGTCGGTGGCACGTTCGGCAACATCGGGGGCGTGGTTCGAGGGGGTGTTGCCAAGATCAATCCAGTGACCGGGGCAGTGGACACCGCCTTCAACGCGAGGCTTAGCGGCCGCGTGAACGACCTCCTGCTGTTGGGAAGTGGCGCTGACGCAAAGCTCCTCGTAGCCGGAGAAATCCCGGGCCAGTTGATTGCGCTCAACCCCAACACCGGGGCGAACACCGGCTACATCAATTTGTCGATTGCGGATCCCATCCCGGGAGCAAGTGAGCCCCTGTCGGTGCACAGAATCGCGATTGATCCCGCGCAGCAGAAGCTTGTGGCAACCGGAAACTTCCGGACGGTGTCAGGTCAGGCCAGGTCGCGCGTCTTCGTCGCTGATCTGAACGCCGGCGGAGCATCGCTCAACGCCTGGTACTACCCAGGATTCGCCAAGAGCTGCTCGTCGACTCAGGGCAATCGCATCGCGTACATCTGGGGGGTGGACTTCTCCCCCAACGGCCAGTTCTTCTCGGTGGCAGCCACGGGCCAGATCCCGGCAACCAAAGCTGACATCTGGCCCACCGGAAGTTCGACCTACCACACGGTGTGCGACGGTGCTGGTCGCTTCTCGATGGCCAACGACCAGAAGCCGGTTTGGGTCAACTACACCGGCGGCGACACGATCTGGGACGTTGCTGACACGGGTGCTGCTGTCTATGTGCAGGGTCACTTCCAGTGGCTGGACAATCCCCAAGGCTGGGCAAGCCGTTGTCCCGACGGTCAGGTCTGCGCATCGAGGAAGGGAATCGGTGCCATCGACCCGGTGAGCGGTAAGGCACTGCCCTGGAACCCGAGGAAGCCCGCACAGCGAGGTGGTAAGGACATGCTGGCTACCTCCACCGGCCTCTGGGTGGCGTCTGACAGCGCGCGGTTCAACGGCGAGCCCCGTCTCGGCATCGCCTTCGCTCCGCTGCCGTAGTCCACGTGATCGAAGCGTTTCAGTCACTTATTGGAGTCCGGCGAGTACTTCCGGCGACTGAAACGCTTCGATCACGACTTCCTGGCGTAACGTGTCCTGGCGTTAACGCTCGCGAGACGTGTAGGTGTGGAAAGTCCCACCGGGACGGCGCGATGATGTACCCATGACGTCGCCAACTCTGGTCGTGCACCTGCGCGAGATCACGAGCGAGAACCGGCCCGCCGTCGAGGCGCTTTCGGTCACCGAGTCTCAGACCGAGTACGTCAGCGGGGTCGCGCAGTCGCTGGTCGATGCGGCGGAGACTCCAGACGCCTGCCCGTGGTACCGCGCCGTGTACGCCGTCGACGAGCCGGTGGGGTTCGTGATGATCAGTGACGGAATCACCGCGATGAACCCCGAGTACCTCGGTCCCTACTTCTTGTGGCGGCTGCTCATCGACCATCGGTATCAGGGGCGCGGCTTCGGCGCGGCAGCCCTGCGGCTGGTGGTCGACCATGTGCGGACCCGGCCGGACGCCCGCGTGCTCCTGACGTCAGCGGGGCAAGGCCCCGAGTCACCCGCCGGCTTCTATGAGCGCCAGGGTTTTCGGCTCACCGGCGAGGTGCATGAAGGCGAGCTGGTGCTCGCGCTGGACCTGTAGTCAGTCGGTAAGGCGAATCCGCAGTCGGCGGAAGCCTTTGCCCTTGTTCTCGACCTTGACCACCTGCAGCCCACCGATCTGACGCGTCGAGGCCACGTGTGTACCACCGTCGGCTTGGGTGTCGAGGCCTACGATGTCGACGATCCGGACGATCTCCAGGTCGGGTGGCAAGAGATTCGTCGCGGTACGGATGATGTCGGGGATGGCGAAGGCTTCATCGCGTGGAAGGTTCTTCACTTCGATCGCGCGGTCGGCGGCGATCTCGACGGCACACGCCTCAGCTACGCGTTCCTTGAAGCCTTCAGGAACCTCGGGTAGCGCAAAGTCCATGCGCGCCTCGAGCGGCTCCATGTTGCCGCCGGTCACGAGGCAGCCGTACTCGCGGAACACCACCCCTGACAGCAGGTGCAGTCCGGAGTGCGTGCGCATCAGCGCCGACCGTCTGGCGTCCTCGATCGCGCCCCGCACTGCCGTGCCGACGGCAGGGACCGGATCGCCGTCAGCCCAGATCAACCGGATGTCGTCGCCGCGCCGCGCCCCGACGATGCGGGTCTCGACCCCACCCCACAGCAGGACGCCGTGGTCTGGCGGCTGCCCGCCCCCGCCCGGGTAGAACGCTGACCGGTCAAGCACCAGACCGTCCTCGTCGACGTCGAGCACAACGGCGTCCCACTCGCGCACTGTCGCGTCAGCAAGGTCGAGGCGTTCGGTGCGGCCGTGGTCATGTCCCATGCCGAGAGCCAACCACGTCTTCCGCGTCGAGAGCCCTTGCGACCCAGATTGTGACGTGGCTAGCCTCCGACCTGGAGTTCCCCCATGAATCCCAGGAGGCCCAGTCATGACTGCCCCAACACCCATCGAGGTCCGCGACATGGCCATCGTGCATCGCACCCTTCGTACGACGTTTGACGAGTCGGCGAGGCTGGTCCGAGCAGCGAACGACCCAACCCCCGCGCGCGTCACGTTCCTGGCCGACCACATAGCGCTCACCCTGGACCTGCTGCACCACCACCACCACGGTGAGGACCTCATGCTGTGGCCCGTGCTCACAGAGCGTGCGCCAGCTGAAGCGGACATGGTTCGTGAGGTGGCTGACCAGCACACCGCCGTCGACTCGTCGATCGGTCACATCCGTGAGCTGTTGGAGGCCTGGCGTGTGAGCCCAGACGCGGCGGCGCGAGACGCATTGGCCGACGCGCTGGAGAACCTCACAGTGGTACTGAGCGCTCACCTCGACGACGAAGAGCGTCTGGTCGTCCCGCTCGCAGCCGTGACGATGACGCAGGAGGAGTGGAACGCTATTGGTGAGCATGCGCGCGGGTCGATTCCCCAGGATCAGATCTTCCTTGTGTTCGGCATGCTCCTCGAACCGTTGGACGACGATGAGCGGGCCTTCATGCTGGCTCCGCTTCCGCCGCCTGTTCGGGAGCTGTGGACCACCATGGGCGAACCTGGCTGGCAGCAGTACTCCGCCCAGTTGCGCGCGGCGTAACGCTGCTCGCTCCGGCCGGCAGTTGGTGTGGCTAGAGATCGAGGGCGGCCTTGATTAGCTGCGCGCACTCTGCAGCGTTCCGAAGTTCTGTGTCAATGCTGAGGTCGTAGCCCACGCCTTCGTGCACGCGGCGGTGTTGCCATCGAGCTAGCCCTTGTAGGCGATCACCGCGTTCCCGCTCACGTTGTTCCAGGACCTCTAGTGGGGCGAAAAGGCCCACCACCGAGAGATGAAAGGGCTGGAGCAGTTCGCGGTACTCGTCGAGTTCGGCGGGAAGCAGCACGTCGTCCACGATCATGTTGTTGTTGAGCGCTGCCATCGCGGCGACCGCATGGCGCATGCCGCTGAACGTGCGCGAGGCCAGTGGCCCCGAGTGGATGACGACTGACGGGTGCCCTTCCTCGTTGATTGTTTCGAAGGTCAGACCATCGGGAGTGTCGAATGACTGCTGAGGAAGCATCTCCAGAAAGGCGTCCATAGGAACGTGAAGGAACGGTTCACGACTGATGGACTGCAACTCGCGCGCGATGGTCGTCTTTCCGACGCTCCCAGCGCCGTTGAGCAGCACCACGCGCGCAGTCATGGGTTGGGCTCTGTCGCGGTGGACCACCACTGCAGGTGGACGCCGTACCAGGCGTCGGTCTCTCCGCGGGGGACCATCCCGAGGCGCCGCATCACCGCCACTGACGCGTCGTTGCCGGGGTAGGCGAGGGCATTGATCTCGGTGATGTCGTGAGTCTCGTTCGCGTGGCGCATCAACCGCGCCGCCGCCTCGGTGGCGTATCCGTGGCCCCAGTGGTCGGGGTGGAGGTGCCAGCCAATCTCGACGTCCTCGGTCAGCGTCCCCTCGGCGTCGGGCAGATGCATGAGTAGGGCAGAGCCGATGGGCTCGTGCTGACCGGTCGGCACGATGGCCCAGATGCCGTATCCGGGGGCGTCGAAGCCCGCTGACTGCCAGCGCAGCAACCGGTCGTGAGCCGCCTGCTTGCTCGCCCAGGGGGCCGGATCAGCGCCCAGCCAGCGGGAGACCTCCTCGCGACGGTAGATGTCGTACGCCGCGGCAACGTCTGCGGGGTCATCGGGATCCCAGGCGCGCAGCGTCAGGCGCTCGGTGTCCAGCTGGGGAAGGGCCACCCCTCAAGGGTGCCTCACGTGATGGCTGGCCGGTGCTGAGGGCGGCCTTTGTTCGCCCAGAGCGCGTGAAGGTGTCCTTCTTGGAGGTCGGTGGGCCTTTCGCAAGTGAGTCGGTCCACTCAGTTGGCCCGACGTGCGGGAATGCGGCAGGATCAGGAGAGGTTCTGAGCCTTGGGCTGTTCCCCTCTCTGGCCGCGCGACGGTCCCAGACAGGGCGCCCCCACATCGGACGACGAAGGGACGACACCGTGAGCGTGCTCCGGCGTCTGGCGCCCTCGCGGGTGGCCATGCTCTCGGTACACACCTCACCCCTCGACCAGCCCGGTACCGGCGACGCCGGGGGCATGAACGTCTACATCGTGGAAACGGCCAAACGCCTTGCTGGTCTCGGCGTCGAGGTCGAGGTCTTCACCCGTGCGACCTCGGGCGCTCTGCCTGCTACCGAAGAGCTGGCCCCCGGGGTGCTGGTGCGGCACATCGCGGCCGGGCCGTTCGAGCCGATGGCCAAGGAAGATCTACCGGCCCTGCTCTGTCCGTTCGCCTCCGGCGTCCTGCGGGTCGAGGCACAGCACGACCCCGGACACTTCGACCTGGTTCACTCGCACTACTGGCTCTCTGGCCAGGTCGGGGCGCTTGCTCAAGACAGATGGCAGGTGCCGCTCGTCCACTCCATGCACACGATGGCCAAAGTGAAGAACTCCCTCCTCGCAGAAGGCGATGTTCCTGAGCCTTCCGGCCGCATGATCGGTGAGTCGTCGGTGGTTGCTGCCGCCGACCGGCTGCTTGCAAACACCAGCGCGGAGGCGTCTCAGCTGCTCGACCTCTACGACGCGCACCCCTCGCAGGTTTCGACCGTCCCTCCGGGCGTCGACCTCAGCGTCTTCACGCCAGGGGACGGCGGTGCCGCACGCCGCCGTCTTGGGCTCGCTCCCTCGGCCCAGGTTCTGCTCTTCGTTGGTCGGATCCAGCCACTGAAGGCGCCAGACCTCCTCCTGCGCGCCGCAGCTCAGCTACTGGCCGAGCGGCCATCTCTGCGTGACGAGCTCGTTGTGGCCGTCGTCGGGGGTCCCAGCGGATCGGGGCTGGCGCACCCCGATCACCTCGAGGCGCTGGCCCACCAGCTCGGCATCGCTGACGTCGTTCGGTTCGCCCCGCCAGTGGCGCAGGTTGACCTCGTCGACTGGTACCGCGCTGCGGACGTCACCGTCGTGCCATCCCACAACGAGTCCTTCGGCTTGGTGGCGATCGAGTCGCAGGCAGTCGGTACGCCGGTCGTGGCCGCCTCCGTTGGTGGTCTACGCACCGCAGTCTCAGATGGTGTCTCAGGTGTCCTGATCGACGGACACGATCCGAGGAGCTACGCGGCCGTGCTGCAGCAACTGATCGCTGAGCCACGGCGCCGCTTGGCGCTGTCAGCTGGCGCTGTCCGGCACGCTGCTGAGTTCGGCTGGGATGCCACAGCCAAGGCCACACTCGAGGTCTACCAGGATGCCCTCTCATCACACCAGCGGCAGCGCGCGGCGTCCTGACGCGCAAGAATGCGGCCGTGGACGCGGCAGCGACAGTTCGAGAGGCATTGGGCCTACTCGGCATCCCCTTCGAGGAGTCTTCACCGGGAACCTTCGTCGCCGTGCTGCCGGGGGAGCAGAAGCTACGCACGACGGTCTTGCTGGTCGTCGGCCCACACAGCATGACGGCTAACGCGTTTGTCGTACGACACCCCGACGAGAACGCCGATGGCGTCCATCGATGGTTGCTTCAGCACAATGCCAAGCACCCGGGTGTTGCCTTTGGCATCGATCCACTCGGCGATGTCTACGTCGTTGGCCAGCTGCCATTAGCCGCAGTGTCGGTTGCCGAGGTAGACCAGCTGCTCGGGCGCATCTTGGACGTCGCCGACTCCTCGTTCAACTCCCTTCTCGAGCTCGGTTTCGCCACCAGCATCAGACGCGAGTGGGCTTGGCGCGTCTCACGTGGCGAGTCGCTGGCGAACCTGCAGGCATTCACGCATCTCATCGACGACGGACGGAAGCCTTCTGACGGGTTTGACGGTTCGGGGTAGCGGGTGGGTGCGTCTGGGTTTGACCCTTCGGGGACCGAGATACCGCCAACTGCGGAACAAAAACCGCGCTCAGCGCGGATTACGCTCCGCAACCACGCCTAGACGCGCGCACCTTCGGGGTAGCCGCGGCAGCGGGGTGGCGGCAGCGGGGTGGCGGCAGCGGCAGCGGGGTGGCGGCAGCGGGGTGGCGGCAGCGGTGTCGGGGTGGCGGTGGCGGCGGCGGTGTCACCGTGACGGCTTGACGGCTTCCGTGACGGCTTCCGTGGCAGCGCTTCCGTGACGGCTTCCGTGGCGGCGCCCCCGTGACGGCTTGACGGCTTCCGTGACGGCTCCCGTGACGGCGCCCCCGTGACGGCTTGACGGCTTCCGTGACGGCGCCCCGTGACGGCTTCCGTGGCAGCGCCCCCGTGACGGCTCGACGGCTTCCGTGAAGGCGTGACGGCTACGGGGTTGCGGGTGGGCGTTCAGTCTCGGGCGGCGTAGGTCTCAGCGAACTCACGGAACGCGGCGAACGCCCGGGGGGCGTACACGGTGCCTGGCCCGCCCATCATCTGGATGCAGACTCCGAGGGTCTCGGCCACCTCGGCCTCGGTCGCACCAGCCTTTGCAGCACCACGCGTGTGTGAGGCGATACATCCGTCGCATTGCTCGCTGGTGGCGATGGCTAGTGCGATCAGCTCCTTGGTCTTGCGGTCCAAGGCTCCGTCGGCGTACGCGGCGGAATGCAGCGTGTTGAACCCTTCGTACACCTCAGGGATCGCCTTGCGGAGTGCCAGAGCCGGGTCACGTAGCTCGGCCTGAACGCCTTTGCCGTACGAGGGTGCGTGCGTGTCGGTGTGCGTCATGGCTTCACCGTAGTCCGCGCAGCGGGAGGGGCGAATGGGCCTTGGTCCCGTCCCGGTACGCTCGCAATATGTCGACGCTCGTGCTGCTACGCCACGGTCAAAGTGAGTGGAACGCCAAGAACCTGTTCACCGGATGGGTGGACGTTGGGCTCACCGAAGTCGGCATAGCAGAGGCCGTGCGTGGTGGGCACCTGCTGCGGGACGCGGACGTCTTGCCGGATGTGCTGCACACGTCGGTGCAGCGCCGTGCGATCCGCACGGCTGAGCTTGCCCTTGAGGCGTGCGACCGACAGTGGCTGCCGGTGCGGAGGTCATGGCGGCTCAACGAGCGTCACTACGGCGCGCTGCAGGGCAAAGACAAGAAGCAGACGCGCGCGGAGTTCGGCGAGGATCAGTTCATGCTCTGGCGGCGTTCGTACGACACCCCGCCGCCGCCGCTCCCAGATGACGACGAGTTCTCTCAGGTGGGAGACCCGCGGTACGCGGGTTTGCCGCCCGAGCTGCTACCCCGGTCGGAGTGCCTCAAAGACGTCCTCGAGCGGATGCTGCCGTACTGGTACGACGCGATCGTTCCCGACCTGCAGGCAGGACTGACGGTGCTGGTCACCGCCCACGGAAACTCATTGCGCGCCTTGGTCAAACACCTCGACCAGATCTCCGATGGCGCGATCGCCGGGCTCAACATCCCCACCGGGATCCCGCTGCGCTACGACCTCGATGCCGCGCTCCGCCCCACGACACGCGGCGGGGAGTATCTCGACCCCGAGGCTGCCAAGGCTGCCATCACCGCGGTGGCCAGCCAGGGGCACTAGTGCCCAGCGCGTCGAGACATCGCAGTTTGACTCCCCAGCGGGTCGAGACATCTCAGCTTGACGCCCCAGCGGGTCGAGTGCGTGCGCGGGGTGTCGCTTCTTTTCGGTCTCGCCAGCAGCGTCAACGTCAGGACCGCGTCACATCAGCAGCGTCAACGTCGGGACCGCGTCACATCTGCAACGTCAACGCCAGGACCGCGTGGCCGTCGAACGCACACGCGTCGGTGCTAGTCGTGCTCCATGGTCTGCGGGCGCATCCCGGTGGCCTGATGCACCACTCGACGCGCCACCGAGACTGAGTGGTCGGCGAATCGCTCGTAGAAGCGGCTGATGAGGGTTGCGTCGATGGCGCTCTCGACGCCGTGCGACCACTCTGGAGCAAGGATCTTCATAAACATCTGCCGGTGCAGCTCGTCCATTCGGTCGTCCTCGACCTCCAGGCGAAGTGCATGGGCGACGTCGACGGTCTTGATGATCTCGCCGGTCTCGTAGACCAAGCGGACGGCGAGATCGCCCATCTCGCGAATGGTCTCGTGAAGTTCTTCCGGTACCGCCAGGTCTGGGTAGCGGCGGCGGGCGCTCCTGGCGATGTGCTCAGCGAGGTCGCCCATCCGCTCGAGCGTCGTGCTGATGCGCAGCGCGCCGACCAGGACGCGGAGCTCGCCGGCTACCGGCGCCTGAAGCGCGATGACGTCGAGGGTCAGCTCTTCCAGAGCGTCGGCGCGCTCGTCGATGTCGATGTCGCTGGCGATCACCGACTCTGCAGCCTGGAGGTCGCCCTCGAGAAGCGCTCGGGTCGATCGACCCATGGCGTCACCCACCATCTGGGTCATCTCGACAAGGCGTTCACTGATCTCGGCCAGTTGCTCGTGATACTGCTCGCGCATGGCCACAGCGTAGGGGGTCGTGGGTGAACTGCAGGTGGGTCCCGGTAAACCATCGGCGCCCAAGCGGTGAACATCTCGGAAACGGAAGGCAGAACTGCCCCCGCACAGGAGAACAGGGGCGTCCGGCGTCCTACTGTTGAGGGGTGTCCGAACCCGTGCCAACGTCTCGTGATGCCGGATCGACTGCCCTGCCCCCCGGGGCGGAGGCGGTGCTCTCGGCCCTGCGGTCGGCATGGGTGGTGCTCGACGCCCGTGATCGAGTCGTCCGCTCGAGCCCGTCGGCCCTGCCGTACGGCCTGATCCGAGGAAGCCGGCTTCGCGTTGACATGCTCGTGCTGCTGGCGCGGCAGGTGCGTCGGGACGGCGAGGTGCGCGATCTCGAGGTCGAGGTGCCGCGTGGGCACCGCGGGACCGAGCTGCTGGTGCTCGACGTTCGCCTCGCACCGCTCGGCGAACACGTGCTGCTGCTCGCGGAGGACCAGACCGCGGTGCGCCGGCTGGACGCGGTGCGCCGCGACTTCGTGGCCAACGTCAGCCACGAGCTCAAGACCCCGGTGGGCGCGCTGTCCCTCCTTTCCGAGGCGGTCTCGGGGTCGGCCGACGATCCTGAATCGGTACGCCGCTTCGCGCTTCGGATGCAGCACGAGTCGAATCGGCTGACGCTGATGGTGCAAGACCTCATCTCGCTCTCGCGGTTGCAGAGCAACGACCCCCTGCGCGAGGCCCGCATCATCTCTGTCGACGACGTGGTTGCCGAAGCCATCGACAGCACCCACCTTGAGGCCGAAGCCCGGGAGATCCGCCTCGAGGTGCGTGGCCAGCATGGTCTGTCCGTTCTCGGCGACGAAGATCAGATTGCGGCCGCCCTTCGCAACCTGCTGGCCAACGCCATCAACTACAGCCCCGACCACACCCGGATCACCGTCGGTGTCCACCTTGCCGACGACGTCGTCGAAATCAGCGTCGCCGACCAAGGCATCGGAATCCCCGAACGCGACCTCGAGCGCATCTTTGAGCGCTTCTACCGTGTCGACCCGGCTCGCTCGAGGATCACTGGTGGTACCGGGCTGGGTCTGTCGATCGTCAAGCATGTCGCTGTCAACCACGGCGGCGAAGTCGGTGTGTGGAGCTCTGAGGGCGCAGGTTCTACCTTCACGCTGCGCTTCCCGGCGCACCGCGGTGACTGGCGCGGCCTAGGGCGCAGCCGAACCCCACCCGACGACACCGAAGATGAGGAGAGCCCGTGACGCGAGTGCTGGTCGTCGAGGACGAGGAGTCGTTCAGCGACGCCCTGTCCTACATGTTGCGAAAGGAGGGCTACGACGTTGCGGTCGCCACGAACGGCAATGACGCGCTCAGCGACTTCGAGCGCAACGGCGCCGACTTGGTGCTGCTGGACCTGATGATTCCTGGGGTCCCGGGAACTGAGGTGTGCCGGACGATCAGGCAGCGCTCGAATGTCCCGGTCATCATGCTGACCGCCAAGGACAGCGAGATCGACAAGGTCGTCGGTCTAGAGCTCGGCGCCGACGACTACGTCACCAAACCGTTCTCCTCCCGAGAGCTGGTGGCCAGGATCCGCGCAGTACTGCGGCGTGGTGGCGACGTCGAAGAGCTCCTGCCTCCGGTGCTCGAGGGAGGACCGGTTCGGATGGATATCGAACGTCACGTTGTCACCGTTCGCGGGGAGACGTTGAAACTGCCGCTCAAGGAGTTCGAGCTGCTCGAGATGTTGCTGCGCAATGCCGGACGCGTTCTCACCAGGATGCAGCTGATCGATCGCGTCTGGGGCTCGGACTACGTCGGCGACACCAAGACACTCGACGTCCACGTCAAGCGGCTGCGCGCCAAGATCGAGGAAGACCCGACCAACCCGCGCCACATCGTGACGCTGCGGGGTCTGGGCTACAAGTTCGAAGGCTGAAGCTAACCCTCGCGGGAAGGCCTTGCCGCGAGGGTTAGGCGTCCCCGCCGAGGGCGGCGTACTCGTCGTCGGACGCGACCACCAGAACGCTCAGTGTGGTGGTGCCAGCCCTGGTGAATGTGAGCGTCAAGTCGGTCCAGTCACCAGGTTGGACGCCACCGTCTGCAACGAGAGCGACTCGCTCGGAGCCACCGCCAATCGCGACCTTCTCATCAGGGGCGATCTCGACGGGACCCCCGACGAACACCGCTGTCTGGTCACCGATCTTTGCCTCCGTCAGGACGTCAGTGTCGGCGGCGTTGTTAACGAGCGTGACGGTGATCGAAGCAGCGCCTCCGTCGCTGACGACGAGCGCATTGCGCACCGCCAGGTAGGGGTCATCGAACCCGGCGTTTTCTGGAATATTGGCGTTGCGGCCGTCGGACGGGTTGTACGGCTGGCTCGTCTGAGCGGACTGGCCCGTGGCGCAACCACTGAGGACGAGCAGGGCGGAGGCTGCGATGGCGATAGGCAGTCGCAGGGCAGAAGCCGGAAGGCTGGGCGAGCGCGTCATGGCCGACAGCGTAGCCACTGCCCTGTGGCGCCGATGAGCAACCCGGCCCTCAGGTTTGGCTGGTCCTGGCTGGCGCAAGCTCGACCAGCCCTCCCTCCAGATGCGTTTGCGGGGTCGGGTCGCGCACGACGTCAACGACGACTCCGTCATCGCGGACCAGAAGAAGCGTGATGCCGGTGAGCCCGTAGGTCGCCCGAAGTGTGTTCGCCGGGTCGGTCATCGCGTTCAGCTGCATGGGACCCACCGCCTCGGACAAGGCAGTGACCTGATCGGCTTGGTCCGAACCCCCGACGACCACTGTCGAGACGCCGAACGATCCCGCCTGATCTGCGATGGTGGCCAAGAGCTGCTGGCACTCGTCGCAGGGCTCGGGGATCAGAGCTATCACCGCTGGACGCAGCGAACGTGCGGAGATGGGAGTCGCACCGTCCTGCAGGACCGCCTCCTCGGGCAGGAGGCCCCCGATCTGGCCAGGCTCGGGGACGGCGCTGGCCAGGGGAGCGGCCGGTGGCGCAGAAGCCTGCGGTCCGACGATCCACGCACCGACTGCGCTGGATACCGCCACGATGAGCAGCGAGATCACCAGCACTCCAGCGGTCACGGACAGCCTGCGGCGCCTGGCATCGCGCCGCTGTGCCCACGTGTCAGACGCGGGGGAGGCGGTGCCGCTCACCTTCTCGGTGAGCCAGGCAGCTCGGTCGGCGTCGAGGTCGCGAGGGTCGTCCGGAGCGTGCAGCGTAAGTCCGGCCAAGTCCTCGGGCGGCAGGTCGTCATGACGACCGTCCGGGCCCGGCCCGGTATCGCGCGAGCCGCTCATAGGGGCAGTATCCTCGCCGCTCTCGACCAGCGCCAATGGACGTCGGTGACCTGCCCAGAACTGGCCCAGGGGCGCGCGCGTGCCACGGGGACACCCGTTCTGTCAACCCCTAGAAGGTGGGTTCTTCCCATCGCGAACGCCCTCTGACCTGCGGAAACGCCCGTCCGAGTCTCTGGGAGTCGTGTTAGACTAGTGACTCCGCACAACTCCAGACGGCACATCCGCGTGGGTCTTCCTACGTAACGGGCCGACGACCCGAAGACTACGAGCCGGCTCTTGAGGTCGGCTTGCTTGAGTCCTAGACGCAACGAGGGGACACCACTACATGACGTTCGAAGTCGGCGAGACGGTCGTCTATCCCCACCATGGTGCTGCGAAGATCGAGGCCGTGGAGACCCGGACCGTCAAGGGGCAAGAGCGGCTCTACTTGGTCCTCAAGGTGGCCCAAGGAGACCTCACCGTACGGGTTCCCGCTGACAATGCCGAGTACGTCGGCGTCCGTGACGTCGTCGACGCCGCTGGACTGCAGCGGGTCTTCACCGTTCTGCGGATGCCCTACACCGAAGAGCCGACGAACTGGTCGCGCCGCTACAAGGCCAATCTCGAAAAGCTCGCATCGGGCGACGTCATCAAGGTCGCCGAGGTCGTCCGAGACCTCTTCCGCCGTGAGCAGGACCGCGGCCTGTCGGCCGGCGAGAAGCGAATGCTGGCAAAGGCCCGCCAAATCCTTGTGTCCGAGCTCGCACTTGCCGAGAACACCAATGAGGACAAGGCCGAGGCCATCCTCGACGAGGTGCTGGCCAGCTAGCGGGTCGGGCGGCTCGGCGAGGGTGCTCGGCACCCAACGGCCGCCCAAGGAGCAGCAGCGCATGAAACGCCCCCGGCTCGCGCGCGTTCCCAGCGGCGTTGTCGAGCTCCTACGTCTGTTCGTCGTGGTCTTCTTTGCCGGCCTCGGGTCGCTGCTCGGGTCGCAGTGGGACCTTGAGGGGACCGCGTTCGCCGGCGTCGACGGTGTACTGCTCGGGGTCGTCCTCGGCTCGTTCATCGGCTACGCCATCGGCGGCACCATCGGGCGCAGCACCGTCGCGGCTGTCGACCGCACCGAGGAGCGCCTTCGCTCGGTCTCGGCGGAAACGATTGTCGGCGGCGTGTTTGGCGGCCTGGTCGGGATCTTCGTCGGCGTTGCCGTTGCCTGGCCGATCTTCTTCATCGACACCCCGGCACTGTCGATCCCGATCTTTGCCTTCGTCGTCTTCGTGCTCGGGCTAATGGGCTTCCGGGTGGGGGCAGCCAAGCGCGACTCGATGATCGGCATGTTTGGTGCCAAGGCCGGGATGGCTCCGCCATCGTCTGCTGCCGCTGCCTACCCCAAGATCATCGACACGTCAGTCGCGATCGACGGGCGCATCGTTGACGTCGTACGCGCAGGTTTCCTGCACGGCCAGATTCTTCTGACGGCTCCGGTGATCGGTGAGCTGCAAGGCTTCGCCGATGCCGGTGACGACCTCCGGCGTGGCAAGGGTCGGCGCGGCCTGGAGGTCCTCGAGACGCTCAAGCGCGAGGCGGGCGTCGAGGTCGTCGTGCTCGACGACACCGTCCCCGGCGTCCCTGAAGTGGACGCCAAGCTGGTGCGACTCGCGATCGACAAGGACGCCGCACTGCTCACCCTGGACACCAACCTGGCGAAGGCGGCCGGAATAGCCGGTGTTCGCGTCCTCAACCTGCATGCGCTCGCCCTGGCTCTCCGCCCCCCGGTCACCGCGGGTGACGAGGTGGTGGTGCTGGTCACCAAGACGGGCAAGGAGGCCGGCCAAGGAGTCGGTTACCTCGACGACGGCACGATGGTGGTGGTCGAGGCCGGGCGCGAGTTCGTCGGCCACGAGGTGCTCGTCCAGATCACCAGCGTGCTCACGACTGCGAACGGACGTTTGGTGTTCTCCCGGCCAGTAGGGGAACCTGTCCCCATGAACAAGCATGAGGTGGAGCGGGCACGGTGAGGGCGGCTGCCATCGTCCCGGCTGCTGGCCGCGGTGACCGGCTCGGCCCAGGTGAGCCGAAAGCACTGCGTGACCTCGCGGGTCAGCCGCTGCTGGCCCACGTGGTCCGGGCGCTTGCGGAGGCACGGTCGGTCGACGTCATCGTGGTTGCCGCCCCAGCTGGCGAAGAGTCTCGAGTGAGCAGGCTGCTGCACCCGGTCGCCGGCGAAACCGAGCTGCACGTGGTCACGGGCGGCCAGACGCGACAGCAGTCAGTGGCGCTTGCCCTCCGAGCGATCCCTGACGACATTGACGTAGTCCTGGTGCACGACGCTGCCCGCCCCCTGGTCCCCGGCGAGGTGATCGATGCAGTGACGTCAGCGGTCCGCTCCGGTGCGGATGCCGTCGTTCCCGCCGTCGGGGTCACCGACACCATCAAGCAGGTCGACACCGCTGGTCGGGTCGAAGCCACGGTCGACCGCTCCCAGCTTCGGGCCGCTCAGACGCCGCAGGGCTTTGCTCGCATCGTCTTGGAGTCGGCGCACCGCGACGCCGCCGAGCAGGGGTTAGAGGACGCCTCCGACGACGCCGGGCTCGTCGAGCACTTCGGGCGTCCGGTGATGGTGATCCCCGGCTCAGAGGATGGCTTCAAGGTCACGCGTCCCATTGACTTGTTGCTGGCCGAAGCGGTGCTCGCACGCCGCCGCTCGGCGGGGGTTCACTAGTGCCGACGCCCCGCGTTGGTGTCGGTGTCGACGTCCATCCGCTCGAGGCCGGTCACCCGATGGCGCTCGCGGGGCTGGCGTGGCCGGACGAGCCGGTCGGTTGCAGTGGTCACTCCGACGGAGACGTCGCCGCGCACGCCTGCTGCGACGCGCTGCTCTCGGCAGCAGGGCTGGGCGACCTCGGATCGGTCTTTGGCACCGATCGGCCGGAGTGGGCCGGGGCGTCCGGCTCCCGACTGCTTGCCGAGTGCGCACGCCTTGTGGGCGAGGCGGGGTATCGGATCGGCAACGTCGCCGTGCAGGTGATAGGCGAGCGACCCAGGATCGGGCCGCGCCGGAGAGAGGCGGAGGCTGCGCTCTCGGCAGCGATCGACGCTCCCGTGTCGGTGAGCGGTACGACCACCGACGGCCTCGGTCTCACTGGCCGCGGTGAAGGCGTCGCCGCCGTCGCCACCGCTCTGATCGTCCCCCGATAACCCCAAGAACGACGCATTCACCCGCACCTGCGGAACAGCTTCCCCGCCCATCCTCCGCGTCCACCCGTACCCTGCCGATGCGTTGGCCGGGCGTTCCGTAACGCTCTCGGAACGCGCCGACGACAAGATCGGCGATGAGGAGGTGGCGATCGATGCCTGCTGCCGGCTATTGGCGTACCGGCGTCGTGTGGGCGCTCACCTGGACAGTTCCGGTACTGGCCGTCCTGGCGGTCCTGGCCAGCCGCAAGGGCACGCTTGAGTTCGCGGGAACCGGCCAGACAGCCCCCACCGCCGGCGCGGCCCTGGTCGGTCTTTGCGCAAGCGCGTTTGCGCTCATCGGCGGGCTGATCTGTGCCCGAGCCCCGAACATGCGCATCGGCGCTCTCTTGCTCGGGCTCGGCTGGGTCATCGCGCTGACACTGGCGTGGATGGCCCAAGCAGCTCTAGACCTGCCAGGTTCGGCGTGGGTTCCGTCACTCGTGGACCTGGTAACGATCCAAGTGTTTCCGCTCCTGGCAATGGTGTTGCTGCTCTTCCCGGACGGACACCTGCTGTCGCCACGTTGGCGACCTGCGGTGTGGTTGATAGTGGCCATCGCAGTGCTGTCAGTGCTGCTGAGCGTGTTCGAACCGCAGGTCTCTGACCCCAGCGGCGCCCAGTCGGTCGTGAACTGGCTGGTGACCGACTCTGGTGCTCACCTGGTGTTCATGCTGATCCCGGTGGCGTTGCTGCTGGGGGCGGTCTCCATGGTGCTTCGGTTCCGGCGGTCGACGGGCGTCATTCACATACAGATGAAGTGGTTGGCGTTTGCAGCGGTCGTCGCGACCGTTGCGCAGGTGCTGCAGACCGTCCTGTGGACCCTGGCCCAGGTCTACGGCCTGCCACTGGGCGGCGTGAGCTTCGTTGTGCTGGCTCTCGGGTTCACCGCCATCCCCGTGGCGTGCGGGGTCGCCATCCTCCACTACCACCTCTTCGACATCGATCGCCTCGTCAGCCGATCCGTGGCGTACTTGGGCGTGACCGCAGTAGTGGTGACCGTCTACCTGTGGGTCGTGGCCACGGTGACGCATTTCCTCCCGGTGCAGACCAACCTCGCTGTGGCGTTCGGCACCCTGGCCGCGGCATCGGTGCTCGAGCCGACCCGGCGGCGTGTACAGCGCGCCGTCGACCGGCGTTTCAACCGTGCGCGTTACGACGCGGGCCAGACTGTAGAGGCTTTCGGGGTGCGTCTTTCACACGAGCTTGACGCCGGGACTGTGCGGGAGGATCTGCTCCACACGGTCGCTGACACGTTGCAGCCCAGCACCATCGCCGTTTATGTGCGCTGATCGCCAGCCATCGTCCCCCGCCAAGCCCCAAGAACGACGCATTCACCGGGTCGCACGCAACATCCTCCGGATTCACGCTGTGGACGACTCGTGCATGCCTCGCCGACTGGACGGGAGGTCCGTAACGCTCTCGGAACGCGCCGCCGACAAGATCGGCGATGAGGAGGTGACGATCGATGCCTGCTGCCCGCTATTGGCGTACGGCCCTGGTGTGGGCGCTCACCTGGACAGTGCCGGTACTGGCGATCCTGGCTGTCCTGGTCAGCCTGAACGAGACGCTTGTGTTCACGCCAGCCGAGCAGACGGCGTCCACCGCGGGCCTGGCTCTCTTCGGCATCTGCGGCACTGCCTACGCCTTCATCGGCGGGATGATCTGTGCCCGAACTCCGAACTACCGCATCGGCGGACTCTTGCTCGGGCTCGGCTGGGCGGTCGTGCTACCGCTGGCCGTCATGGCTCAGGCGGCTCTCGACTTGCCGGGCTCGGCATGGGCTCCGTGGCTCTTGGACCTGGTGTCCACGCCGGCGTTTCCGCTCGTGGTACTGCTCTTGCTCCTGTATCCGGACGGACACCTGCTCTCGCCACGTTGGCGGCCCGTGGTGTGGCTGACCGTGGCCATCTCGGTGATCTCCGTACCGCTCGGCGGATCCGAGCCGCCGATCTCTGACCCGAACGGGGCCGAGTCGATCGTGAACTGGCTCATGGTGGACGCGCATCTGCCCTTCATGCTGATCCCGGTGGCGCTGCTGCTGGGTGCGGCCTCCATGGTTCTTCGGTTCCGACGCTCGACCGGTGTCACTCACCTGCAACTGAAGTGGTTCGCGTTCGCGGCAGTCGTCGCGAGCATCGCCCAGGTGACGCAGATAGTGACCTGGAATCTTGCCAGCGTCTACGGCCCGTCAATGGCTGCCCTGAGCTTCGTTGTGCTGGCTCTCGGGTTCACCGCCATCCCCGTGGCGTGCGGGGTCGCCATCCTCCACTACCACCTCTTCGACATCGATCGCCTCGTCAGCCGATCCGTGGCGTACTTGGGCGTGACCGCAGTAGTGGTGACCGTCTACCTGTGGGTCGTGGCCACGGTGACGCATTTCCTCCCGGTGCAGACCAACCTCGCTGTTGCGTTCGGCACCTTGGCGGCAGCGTCGGTGCTCGAGCCGACCCGGCGGCGTGCACAGCGCGCCGTCGACCGGCGTTTCAACCGTGCGCGTTACGACGCGGTCCAGACCGTAGAGGCCTTCGGCGTCCGTCTTTCACACGAGCTTGACGCCGCGACGGTGCGGGAGGATCTGCTGCACACGGTCGCTGACACGTTGCAGCCCAGCACCATCGCCGTGTACGAGCGCTGATCGCCGGCCGATAGCCTGCTCCAGTGACGATCTCGCTTTACGACACTGCCTCGCGCCGGGCGCGAGAGTTCGCCCCGCTCCGTCCGGGGAAGGTTTCGATCTACCTCTGTGGCGCCACCGTGCAGGCTCCGCCACACATCGGACACATCCGCAGCGGCGTCGTCTTCGACGTGATGAGCCGCTGGTTCGTCCACCGCGGCTACGAGGTCACCCTGGTGCGCAACGTCACCGACATCGACGACAAAATCATCGCCGGTGCCGAGGCCGAGGGTGTCCCCTTCTGGCAGCTTGCGATGCGAAATGAGCGTGCCTTCGCCGCCGCATATGACGTTCTCGGCTGCCTTCCACCGGCCGGTGAGCCGCGCGCCACGGGTCACGTGCCCGAGATGATCGTGCTGATGCAGCGGCTGATTGACCGGGGCCACGCCTATGCCGCTGGCGGCGATGTCTACTTCGACGTCGCTTCGTGGCCGCAGTACGGCGAGCTGTCGGGCCAGAAGGTCGACGAGATGCTGCCAGCTGCGGACTCCACGTCGGACGACAAACGCGACCCACGCGACTTTGCGCTGTGGAAGTCGGCGAAGCCGGGCGAGCCGTCGTGGCCGACGCCATGGGGTGACGGACGTCCCGGCTGGCACCTGGAGTGCTCGGCGATGGCGCACAAGTACCTCGGCGAAGCGTTCGACATCCACGGCGGCGGACTCGACCTGGTGTTCCCGCACCACGAGAACGAGATCGCCCAGAGCAAGGCAGCTGGCGACGACTTCGCAACGTACTGGCTGCACAACTACTGGGTGACGACCAGCGGCGAGAAGATGAGCAAGTCGCTCGGCAACTCGCTACTGGTGACCGAGGTCGTGCAGCGCGTGCGCCCCATCGAGCTGCGCTACTACCTGCTCTCTGCGCACTATCGGTCGCACATGGAGTTCAGTGAGGCCGCCCTGCAAGAAGCAGCGGCCGGCTTCCGCCGTCTCGAGTCGTTCGTGCGCAATGCAACTGACCGCCTGGGTCCCACTGAACCCGGGATCGTCTGCGCTGACTTTGAGCAGGCAATGGACAACGACTTCGGGGTGCCAGCGGCGCTCGCGGCTGTTTTCGACGTCGCCCGTGACGGCAACAAGGCACTTGCTGCTGGGGACGATGCAGCGACCCGGGGTGCGCTGGCTTCTGTTCGCGCGATGCTTGGACTTCTGGGTGTCGACCCGCTGGGCGAGCTGTGGGCCGACCGTGGGGGCGATCACAAGCGTGTCGACGCCCTGCATGAGGTTGTCGACGCCCTCGTCACCAGCCAGCTGGCTGCGCGGCAACAGGCCAGGGCTGACAAGGACTTCACCACCGCCGACGCGATTCGCGACTCACTCGCGGCAGCCGGCATCGCGATAGACGACACCGCAGAGGGCGCTCGCTGGTCACTGCTCGAGGAGAACTGATGGCCGGCAACTCAGAGCGCAAAGGCGCGATTCGTAAGGACAAGAAGGGGCCTCAGGTCGGCAGTGGCGGCCAGCGCCGAAAGCAGCTGAAGGGGCGCGGCCCGACGCCGAAGGCGTCCGAGCGCGACAAGCACGTGCTGCCCGTCGAGCGAGGTCGGCCGCCAAGAGCGCGGAGAAGGGCGGCAAGCGTCCGTCGTCAGGACGTGGTCGTTCGCCCAAGGGTGGTCCGGAGTACGTCGTCGGACGCAACTCGGTGGTCGACTCCTTGACGGCGCAGATTCCGGCGACAGCTCTCTATGTTGCCGAGCGAATCGACGCCGACGAGCGCGTGCGTCACGCCGTCGACCTCGCGAACGAGCAGTCGCTCCCGGTGCTCGAGGCACCGCGCATTGAGCTCGACCGGCTCGCTGACGGGTTGACCCATCAAGGGCTGATCCTGCAGGTGCCGCCGTATGAGTACGCGCACGCTGACGACCTGCTCGAGCGGGCGGCCGACGCCCGCGAGACGCCGCTGATCGTCGCGCTCGACCACGTTACCGACCCCCGTAACCTTGGTGCGGTGGTTCGGTCGGCGGCAGCGTTCGGCGCGCACGGTGTCCTGGTGCCTGACCGAAGGGCGGCCAGCATGACGGCTTCGGCGTGGAAGACCGCGTCAGGTGCAGCTGCCCGCGTCCCGGTGGCACAGTGCACGAACCTGTCGAGAGCGCTGGCTGCCTACCGCAAGGCCGGGCTCTTCGTGGTCGGGCTTGACGCCGATGCTGACACCACGATCGACGAGGTGGATGCCGACCTGCCGTTGGTGCTGGTGATCGGCGCCGAGGGAGCTGGCCTGTCTCGGCTCGTGCGCGACGGGTGCGACGTCGTCGCCGGGATCCCGATCAGCGGTGGCACGGAGTCGCTCAACGCCAGCGTTGCCGCGGGGATCGGCCTCTATGCGTTGGCGCAACGCCGCTCGGGCTGAGCCGCCACCCGCTAGACCGCTCGATCCGCTCGGTCGTTGGCCCGTCTGGGGGAACCACCGGCCAACTACGCCTGATGCTCGTGAACCGTCGGTCAGGATGGGCGCCGAGGAGGAGCCGGTGTTCAAGGTGGTCGACGCCCCCACGCGGGACGTCCAACGGGTGCGTCCACGCATGCGCGACGTGGGACTGGTGCAGGTCGTTGCCGCGCTAGTGCTTGCCGTGACGCTCGCCCTGGGAGCGATGCAGGGCTGCGCAGGTGACGACGTCCAGGTGCTCCCGGCGGCCGGAGTGCTGACCGTCCTGATCGGGCTGGCCGGACTGGCCATGGCTGTGCGCCTCCCCCGAGTCACCGCCGTCGCGCCTGCGCTCTCTGCCGGCGCTTCGATCACCCTGCTCGGTGGCGCTGTGTCAGGTTGGGCATGGGTGCTGGCGCAACCTTGCTTCGGCAACATCTTGGACCGTGAGGTCGTCACCCTGCTGCTCGTGACCGCGGCGTCAGCTGCCGTGCTCGCAACATCGATCTGGTTGCTGGTCTCGCGCGACGAGATCGAGCCGTGGCACGCAACTCGCGGCGTCGTCGTGGCCGCTGCGGCTGCGGTCAGCGTGCTCGTCCTCGGCATCGGCTTCGCGGTCCTGCTAAGCGACACCAGCGAGATGCCGGTGCCCGCGATGGTCGCGCTGACGGTGCCGTGGGCCGGTGCCCTGGCCGCGACGGGGTGGTTGCGCCCAAGGCCGGCGATCGCGGCGGTTACGCCGGCGGCGCTGCAGGCGCTCTGGCTGCTGCTCGGCTGATGCAAGTCCTTTAGATTGTCGGGATGCAGCGTCTGGTGCGGCGGGCGTCCGCCATCGATCGCGAGCCGATCCTTGATGTCGTCGAGGCGGCCTTCGTCACCGAACCGGCCTTCGCCCACTTCTTCGGCGAAGCGTACGACGCGCACGCGCGTGAGTTCCTCGCCTTCTTGCTGGATCTGCGGATGGCCGGTGGCATCGTGTGGGTCGAGGAGGCGGCCGGGACTGTTGCAGCCGTCTCGATGTGGGACCCCCCGGGTGGGCCGGCCCTCGGCTCCGCCGAGCAGGAGATCCTCTGGCGTGCGGCTGCCGACCGGTTCGGGCCGGCGATCGAGCAGCGTCTGGACGCCTACGACGCGTTGGTGCACGACCTCGGCCCGGCAGGCGAGCACTACTACCTCGGCGTGATCGCCTCCGACCCTTCGGCGCGAGGTCGCGGACACGGATCTGCGGTGCTGCGCCCGGGAATCGAAGCCGCCGACGCTGCGGGACTTCCGACGTTCTTGGAGACCGGTACGGAAGGAAACGTGGGGTTCTACGGCCGGTTCGGGTTCGAGGTGACCGGTGAGCTCGACCTCGATGATGGGACGCGAGTCTGGTGCCTGACCCGTCCACCGGGAGCCTCGGTAGGCTGAGTTCTCCAGCCGGCGTGGCGCAGTTGGTAGCGCAACCGCCTTGTAAGCGGTAGGTCGTCAGTTCGAATCTGACCGTCGGCTCTCGATGCGGGACAGAAGACGTCGCCCGTCCTTCGCGGTCCGCGCCCTTTGGTGTGTCAGGCGGGTTGTGTCGCCGCACGGATGTCGATACAGCCGTCGGAATCTGCACGTCGTGGATCGGCAGCGGGCTCTCTGCACTGGAGACGGGCTGGGTTGACATACGAAGATAAGTTCCGGTAAAACTGTGCGCATGACGACGCTCCGGGTTCTCAGTGGCACGCTCTATGCGCTGGCTGCAGCCGCTCTGGCTGGGTTGGTGGGCGTGGCATTCGGCGGTCCAGTGACCGCCCAGCCGTTCGGCATCGATGTCCTGGCTCTCCGGCTTGACCTCGCCTCGGCCGCGCTGCTGGTCCTGATCCTGGGGGTCGGCGCGGTGGTGGGCGCCTACTCCACGCGGCAGCTGTCGGGTGAACCGCGCGTGGGTCGGTATGCCGCTGGGCTTGGTGGCGCGGTCTTCGGACTGGCGGTGGCGGTCGCCGCCCTTCACCTGCCGCTTCTATGGTTCGGCTGGGTCGCGGCCACCTGGTCGCTCATCGCATTGGTTCGGTGGCGCCACACGACCGACGCGGGTCGTCGCCCGGCACGGTATGTCGCGGCCTGGTTGGTCGCTGGCGACGTGATCCTGCTGGCCGGGATCATCGCCCTGGCCGCCGCTGCCGGAACGACCAATCGCGGCGAGCTCAACACAGCGGTTGCCGAAGTCTCGGGTCTGCAGATCGCCGCGATCGCTGCACTGGTCGCTGCCTCCGGCGTCATCCGCTCCGCACTTCTCCCGGCAAACCGCTGGCTGCCCGAGACCGCTGCAGCACCAACTCCTGTGTCAGCCCTGCTGCATGCCGGCATCGTCAATGGCGCCGGAGTGCTTGCCGTTCTGCTCTGGCCGGTCTTCGCAGCGGCGCCGGTGGTGCTGGTCGCACTGGTGCTCATCGGAGCCGCCACCATTCTGGTGGCGACGGCCATCGCGGCCGTCCGACCCGACATCAAGGGCCGGCTCGCCGCGTCCACGTCGGCACAGATGGGCTTCATGACGATCCAGGTCGGCCTCGGTGCACCGGCCGCTGCCCTCTTTCACCTGATCGGGCACGGTTTCTACAAGGCCACGCTCTTCCTGGGTGCCGGCAGTGGCATCAACGCGCTGCGCCGCGGTCGCACTGCACCGGCCGACGCCATGTCGCGGCAGCCGGGACGGCTTCGAGTCGCGGTCTCGGCCCTTGTTCCAACTGCTGTGGTGCTCGCCGTGGCAACGACGGTGACACCGCCCCTGCACGGTGCCGGCACCGCGGTCCTCTATGCCGCAGCCGTCGCGACAGCTGGGGTGCTCATCTACCGAGCCCTCGATCCCGCGTTGCAGACCTCGCTTCGACTGCGCGTGGCCGCGGTGTTCGCAGTGGCTGGCCTGCTGGCGACCTACCTCATCGCTCTCTACGCATTCGAGACCGCGCTCATGCCCGTCATCGGTGTGACCGGCCCGGCGCTGCCGGCACCGGTGCTGCTGGTCCTCGTCTCGCTCCTTCTGGGGCTTGGCGTGCTCGGCGTCATTGTCGATCACAGAGCTCGTTCTGGACGCGCGCCGGCAATGGTCGTACGGGCAGTTGCTGCGGCAATGTCACCAAGGGGTGGCAAGCGCCACGTCGTTCCCACCCACGAGTCGACAACGGTCATCACACCGGTCGAGCGAGCGCGGGCACGTGCCAGCGTTGCTGCGGCGTCGCAGATCGTTGCGCCCTCCTGGCCGCTGGGCCAGTTCGTCGCCAGCAACCCGTTGGCCGGCCTTGAGCACCTTCCCTTCGACGAGGCGACGGACCGCGCCGCGCGTGCCCGCGGGGGCGCGGTCGCACTCTCGACCGCTCACTACCAGCGTCTCTACGCGGCTGGCGAGGTGACGGACAGCGCCCTTGTCGCTGCCATCCTCGAGCGCATCGACACCCTTCCCGTACCGCCGATGCTCCCTCGAACCTCGCCGGTCGATCTGACGCGCAACATGCTGATCACCACCGAGGATGGTGTGCCCCGCGCACTTCATGGCGCCGCAAGGACCGCGGTGATGTCGCTCGGAGCGCGCGTCGGGAACCTGCTGCACGACGATGGCGTCATGCTGACAATCGCCGGGCGGACAGACCGCGACCGCGGCACTGCGCTGGACGACCAGATCGCCGATGCCGTGGCCGCTTGGCTCGCCTACCTCCTCGCCGACGACGACGTGCGTTGGTCGGCGCCACGGGGACCGCTGTTCGCCCGCTGGCGCAGCCTGGTGCAGACGGTGACGGTCGACCGATCCATGCGCGCTAAGGGTTTTGCCGCAGCGGTTGCTGCCCTCCCGAGGCGCGCCGACGAGACGGTGGCCCATCAGCTCTCGTTGATGGGGATCGGAAATGACGAATGGAGCGAGTACCTGACAGCCACCTTCGCCCGGCTGCCTGGCTGGGCGTCGCATGTTGCGTGGCTTGAGCGCGAAAGTGGCAGCGACACCGCGACCCTGCTTGACCTGGCCGCGATCCACCTGAGCGTCGAGCGGCTCATCGTCGCAACCGAGTCGTCGTCCGCCCAAGGATCGATTGGTGCAGGCTCACTCCCCGAGGAGCTCGCCACCGGTCTGCCGGCAACGACCCAACGCGCGATCTTGCACCTTGAGCAAGTCGCGCTCGCCGCCGGCTTGGACGCCGAGGCGCTCGGCGGACTGGACGACGTCTCACTGATCACGCTGCTTCGCTACGTTGAGGCCGTCCGCGAAGAAGCGCCACGGATCTGGCGCACCGCTCAAGAGGCGACGTTCCGCGACCCGCTGGTTTCCGAGCTTGCCACCTGGGCCGAGGCGGAACCCGATGAAGCCGAAGTGGGCCCCGATGTTCAGGCGGTCTTCTGCATTGACGTGCGCTCCGAGCCACTGCGACGCCAGCTGGAGGCCGCCGGCTCCGTGCAGACGCTCGGGTTTGCCGGCTTCTTTGCAGTGCCCTTTACACACACGTCCCTCGCTGCCGCGTGCGGGACGGCGCAGTGCCCCGTGCTTCTCACGCCACGCCACGGAATCCACGAGGTGGCCGGGCCGCAACACCACGAGTTGGCGCACCGGGCGCTGACAGGGGCCCGCGCTCAGCGTCAGATGGCGGCTTCGACGGTCGAGGCTCAGAAGGCTCCGAACGCCCCCTACTCGTTCGCCGAGGCTGCCGGTTGGCTGCTGGCCCCGCTGACGTTGCTTCGAACCGTGTCTCCGCGTGCCTGGTTCGGGCTGCGCAAGGCGACCCGAGACGTGGTTCAGCCACCTGTGCCGACGCGCCAGACGATCGACGAGACGCGCGACGGACTCGGGTTCTCAGCCGACGAGCAGCTCTTCCTGGCTGAAGCTGCCCTCCGCACCATGGGCCTCACGCGCGACTTTGCTCGACTCGTGATGATCTCCGGTCACGGCAGCCACACCGAGAACAACCCGTTCGAGGCGGCCTATGACTGCGGCGCGTGTGGCGGAAACCCCGGAGGCGTGAACGCCAGGGCGTTGGCGACCATCTTGAACTCCGACGTGGTGCGCGGTCGCCTCGCCGACGTGGGCATCGATGTCCCCAACAGCACGTGGTTCCTTCCGGCTGAGCACGACACGACGGTCGACACCGTGACACTGCTCGACGCCGACCAGGTGCCGACGTCGCACTGGCAGGACGTCGCTGAGCTGAGGGTGATGTTGGACAGCGCCACGCGATCGCTGTCCGGGCAGCGCATCGGTACCCTTCCGGACGCGCCCAAAGGGGCGACACCTGCGGCGGCGCGGCGGCACGTCGAGCGACGCGCTGCAGACTGGGCGCAGACGCGTCCAGAGTGGGGGCTCGCGGGCAACGCGGCCTTCGTCGTCGGCGACCGGTCGATCACCGAACGATGTGACCTCGGCGGACGCGCCTTCCTCCACTCATACCGGTGGCAGGACGACGAGGAGGGGGCTGGCCTTGAGGTCATCCTGACTGCTCCCATGGTTGTCGCAGAGTGGATCAACACGCAGTACTACTTCAGCAGCGTCGACCCCGACCACTTCGGCTCAGGATCGAAGGTGCTGCACAACCTCGTGGGGCGCATCGGAGTGCTATCCGGTCCACGCGGTGACCTCAAGCCTGGGCTGCCGCTTCAGGCAGTTGCCGAGAGCGTCGACGCTGAGGGTGTCCAGCTGCGTCACCAGCCGCTGCGGTTGATGACGGTTGTCCAAGCACCGCTCGATCGCGTTGCCGCCGTGGTTGCCCGCAACCCGGTGCTGCAGACCCTCTTCGGCAATGAGTGGGTCTCCCTCGTCGTGCTGGACCCGACCTCCCCAGAGCCGCAGCGCTACCTGACCGGCGGCAAGTGGCGTCCGTGGTTTGCCCATACAGCCCAGGAGCCTGACGCCATCTCACCTGTCGTCGACCTGTCCGGATCATCCACCCCAACCATCGGAGCAACGCGATGAACAGCAACGGACTCACGCCCATGACCAGACTCGAGATCGTCGTCGACGCCTCTGATGTCTCCTTCGTCGAGCAGCTGCTCGTGGCAGAAGGCGTCACCGGGTGGACTGGTGTGCCTGCCGCGTCCGGCTTCGGGCACCACGGCCGAAGTGAGGGGCGGTTGATGTTCAACGATCACACCGGCCCGACGATGATGGTCGCGGTGTTGCCGGACGCGGTGCTCGACGGCGTCCTGGCCGGCATGCGGGGGTTCTTCGAGACGCACGCCGGGGTCATGTTCGTCTCAGAGACCTACGTGTCACGCCCGGAGTACTTCACTGCTCCGGCTTCTGTGACTTCTGGATAGCTCAGTTCGCGTCGGTGAGCGCGGCGAGCGCGCTCTCGGTGTCTTCGGCCTCGGCTGTGGCCAGCGCGATCAGCTGGCGCAGGCCATGTGCTCCATACCGGTTGCGCACGTGGTCGACCATGTCGACGATCTCTGGGTCGACGGGTGGAGTCGACTCGGCTGTTCCCATGGTTCCTCCGGCCCCCGGTTTCGGTTCATTCACGTTATCTCACCGTTCAGGATCCCGCACCGGTCGAATGGGTGACCGTCGGACGGTTCTTGGGCGTTGAACGCGCCGTCACCGCCCGGATCAGTGCCCGCGGTCGAGCCATTCCTGGCGGTGCGGCGCTTCGGCGGCGAGCGTCGTCGAGTCGCCGTGGCCGGTGTGCACCACTGTGTCAGCGGGCAGCTCGGTGATGAGCATGTCGATCGACTCGACGATCGTGGGGAAGTCCGAGAACGAGCGGCCCGTTGCTCCAGGGCCCCCGGAGAAGAGCGTGTCGCCGCTGAAGAGCACGCCGAGCTCGGGGCAGTAGAGGCAGACCGCGCCCGGTGCATGCCCGGGTGTGTGGTGCACCTCGAGCTGGACGCCGGCGACGCTGATCACGTCGCCGTCCTCGAGGTCGTCGTCGGCTGAGCGGTCGGGGTGGGTCAGCTCCCAGACCTGCTCGTCAGCGGGATGCAGCATCACCGGCGCACCGGTTCGCTCGGCGAGCTCGGGCGCGAACCGGACGTGGTCGTCGTGCGCGTGCGTGCAGACGATCGCCTTGACGCGACGATCGCCGACGACGTCCATGATTGCGTCGACATCGTGTGGTGCGTCGATCACCACGCATTCATCGTCGTCGCCGACGATCCAGACGTTGTTGTCGACGTCGAAGGTCTCGCCGTCGAGCGAGAAGGTGCCGGAGGTGACCAGGTGGTCGATGCGCGCGGTCACGAGAACATGACCACCGAGCGGAGCACATCACCTGAGTGCATCTTGGCGAACGCCGGCTCGACGTCGTCGATGCCGATCTTCTCGGAGACGAACTTCTCGAGAGGCAGGCGTCCTTGCAGGTAGAGGTCGATCAGCATCGGGAAGTCGCGACTGGGAAGGCAGTCGCCGTACCACGACGACTTGATCGAGCCGCCGCGTCCGAAGATGTCGATGAGTGGGGTCGTCCACTGCATGTCGGGTGTGGGCACGCCAACGAGCACCAGCGTGCCGGCCAGCTCGCGCGCGTCGTACGCCTGCTGGAAGGTCGCCGGGTTGCCGACCGCCTCGATGCATACGTCGGCACCGTGCTCGGTGATTCGCTTGATGGCGTCCACGGGGTTCTCGTTCTTGGCGTTGACCGTGTGCGTCGCGCCGAACTCGCTGGCCCACTGCAGCTTCCGGTCGTCGACGTCGACGGCGATGATCGTGTGTGCGCCAGCGAGCTTCGCCCCGGCGATGGCGGCATCGCCGACACCTCCGCAGCCGAATACCGCGACAGAGTCACCGCGGGTGACGCCGCCGGTGTTGATCGCAGCACCGATGCCGGCCATCACACCGCAGCCGAGCAGGCCAGCGACGTCGGGTGCGGCGTCGGAGTTGACCTTCGTGCACTGGCCCGCGGCGACGAGCGTCTTCTCGACGAAGGCGCCGATGCCGAGCGCGGGCGAGAGGACGGTGCCGTCGGCGAGGGTCATCTTCTGCGTGGCGTTGTGGGTGGCGAAGCAGTACCACGGGCGTCCGCGTCGGCAGGCCCGGCACTGGCCACAGACCGCGCGCCAGTTGAGGATGACGTAGTCGCCGGGGGCGACGTCGGTGACGCCTTCACCGACGGCTGAGACCACGCCGGCCGCCTCGTGGCCGAGCAGGAACGGGAAGTCGTCGTTGATGCCACCCTCGCGGTAGTGCAGGTCGGTGTGGCAGACGCCGCACGCCTGGACGTCGACCAGTGCCTCGCCTGGGCCGGGGTCGGGGACCAAGATCGTCTCAACTGTGACTGGGGCACCCTTGCCCTTCGCCACCACTCCGCGAACCTCGTGCACCGCACACCGCCTTCTCTGGGGTTTCTCTGGGGGCTTCTGACCGTTCACCACCTGGGAACCCTGACGCTATGCGCTGACGGAACGGCCCGGCAAGCGGCTGGCCCCGTCGCAGTTCGCCTCGACGCAGGGCAGCAGCGCCCACTACGGTCGCGCCATGAGCGCACTTACCAATGAGATGTCCGGCTGGGGCACGCCCGACATGGTCTCGCCCCTGAAGAAGGTCTTCGTCCGAACGCCGACGACGGTGGGTGAGTTTGTTGCCGACGCCCACTGGCGCGAGCCCGACCGCGACCTCTTGCTGACGCAGCATGCTGAGTTCGTTGACTTGTTGCGCGGGTTCGGCGCTGAGGTGCTCATCGGCGAGCCGATCGATGGTCTCGTCGATGCGGTCTACACCCACGACCCGGCCGTGATGACGCCGCATGGGTCGATCCTGCTGCAGATGCGCAAGCCGGTGCGTTCCCCAGAGCCGGCCGCGATGCGCGCCGACTTCGAGCGGCTCGGAGTCCCGATCCTGGGCGCGTTGACCGGTGACGCCGTCAGCGACGGCGGCGACAAGGTCTGGCTCGACGCACGCACCCTGGTGGTCGGGCGTGGCTACCGCACGAACGCTTCAGCCGTTGCGCAGTTCCGGGCGCTGCTCGAGCCGCACGGCGTCAGCGTGATCAGCGTCGACCTGCCGCACTACCTCGGGCCGGACGCGGTGCTGCACCTGATGAGCGTGATCTCGCCGATCGCGCACGACTTGGCTGTGGTCTACGAGCACCTGGCACCGGTGGCGCTTCTCGAGCTGCTCGACGAACGAGGGATCGCGCGGATCACGGTCGACGAGGACGAGATGTTGACGCAAGGAGCCAACATTCTGGCGGTGGCTCCCGGTGAGGTCGTGCTGGCTGCCGGCAACGACAAGGTGCGCGCCAAGCTCGATGCGGCAGGGGTGAAGGTGCACGAGTTCGCCGGCACCGAGGTGGCCGTCAAGGGTGACGGCGGGCCGACGTGTCTGACGCAGCCGCTCTGGCGCGCATGACCCTGTCGTCGGGCCAGCCGTCGTTGTCCGATGCCGAGCGAGCGGCGCTCGATGCCGTCGACGCGTTGGGGCCGGCGACGTGGACGGCGATGTTGGCCGAGCTGATCGCGATCCCTTCGGTGACGGGGACAGCCGCTGAGGGGGAGGCGCAGCGGTGGGTGGCCGACCGCCTTGGGGCGCTGGGCTGCGACGTGGACCACTGGCAGGTCGATCTCGCCTCGTTGACGGCAGACCCCGACTTTCCCGGGATGGAGGCTCCCCGCGAGGAAGCCTGGGGGACCGTCGGCGTGCTTGGTGCTGATACCGGGGCCGCTCCGGTGCTGGCGTTCCAGGGGCACACCGACGTCGTCCCACCTGGTGATCTCGCGCAGTGGCAGGGTGACCCGTTCGTTGCCCGAGTGGAGGGTGACGTCATGTTCGGGCGAGGTGCCTGCGACATGAAGGCGGGCGTGGTCGCGAACCTGATCGCCGTTGAGGCGTTGGTGCGGTCGGGCGTGCAGCTGCCCGGGCCGATCGCGGTGCACGCGGTCGGCGGCGAGGAGGACGGGGGCCTGGGGACGTTCGCCACCCTGCGGCGCGGTCACACGGCGCGGGCGTGCGTCATTACCGAGCCGACCAGTGAGACGGCGATCATCGCGACCGGTGGCGCCCTGACGTTCACGTTGACGGTTGAGGGTGCCGCTACGCACGGCAGCACCAGGTACGAGGGAGTCTCGGCCCTCGACGTGTTTCTTGCCGGTCTACCGGGCGCTGCAGGACCTCGAGCGTGAACGGAACGCTGACGTCTCTCCGCTGATGGCCGAGTACCCGATCGCCTATCCGTTGATGGTGGGTCGCGTGGATGCCGGCGACTGGTCGAGCACCGTGCCTGATCGGCTGACCGCCGAAGGGCGGTACGGCGTCCAGCTCGGTGAAGACGTCGCCGTGGCCAGGGCTGCGTTCGAGGAGCGGGTCGCCGAGGCCAGCGCCGCCGACCCGTGGCTGCGCGATCATCCGGTGCGCGTGGCGTGGAGCGGCGGCCAGTTCGCCAGCGGCCGGTACGACGGTGCTGGCGATGACGGGGCGGCCGACCACCATTGGTTGCTGCCGACCGTGCAAGGTGCCGTCGCCGACGTGACGGGCGGCGTCCGACCGCGGCGACGCGGAGCGCCGTACGGCAGCGACCTCCGGCTCTACAACGGTGCCGGCATCCCGAGCATCCACTACGGTCCGGGCGAGGCACGTCACGCGCACTCTGCGATCGAGCAGGTGCGGCTACCGGATGTCGGCGTCACGGCGCGAGCGTTGGTGTTGACCGCGCTCCGCGCCCCCGCCGACTGACGGGCCTGCCTGCGCTGCGGTCAGCCCGAGACCCGGCGCAAGAGGCCGATGTCCGGATGCAGCGTCGCCTGGGTCGAGATCGACAGGCGCCAGCGCGCGGCCGACCAGGTGGCGAAGTAGAAGAGGGTGGCGACCCCCGCCGACGAGGCGGCGAGGCCGGTCAGGCCCCAGAAGTGAGCGCACACCAGACCGGAGACCACGCGCAGCGCGACCGCGCACCAGTTGATCACCGCGACGTCGCCCTCGTGGTGCGACATTGACAGGGTCGTCGCCGACATCCCGCTGATCGAGTTCAGCATGAACCCGGTTGCAATGAACATCAGAGCTGGCGCGGCCGCGGCGAATCCTTCGCCCAGGATGAGCGTGAGGATGAAACCTGGAACCAGCATGATGGGTATCCACAGCAAGGCGGTCGCGGATGCGGACACCGTTGCTGCCGTCCTGACCAACTTCTCGAAATGGCCGTGGTCGTCCTTTTTGGCCAGCCTTGCCAGGGCAGGACTGAACACCACACTCAGCGAAGTGCTCGGGATGACCATCAGGTGCCCGATCCGCTGCGCGCCGGCGAACAGCGACAGGCCGCTTGCCGAGAGAACGGCTCCCGCCAGCCACAGCTCGACGGTCGAGTTGAGGAAGCCGCCCGTCTGGCTGAACTGGAAGCGCCAGTCGCGTTTTAGGACCCCTCGAAGGTCTCGCATGGTGTGGCTGCGCACCCCGTCGTGCGGCAAGCTCTTGTGGAGCAGCCACCACGCCCACAGCAGTGGTAGCAGGTACCCGAACAAGGTGCAGACCATAACCCCGGGGAGCCCCGACTCTGGCACCAGCCAGAGGGCCACAGCCAGTGCTGGCGCCTGCCCGAGCGCTACCAGCGCCCCGCCAGAGCGACCCGTGACCAAAGTCGCAGCACGCAGGTGTCCAAGCCCGCGCAGGAAGTTGGCGCTCACCTTCTGATAGCCGGTGGCGAAAACCAGGACCCCGGTGAGCGCGGCCGTTGCGATGCCGCCCGGTTTGATGTCCCCCTGGATGAGCAACACGCCAGCGGCGGTGGCAAGCGACGCCGCTGGCAGGGGTACGAGCAGAACGGCCCGCACGCCGCGACGTAGGCCGTTCAACGCCTCCGAGGAGTTGGCTCGGGAAGCTTCGCGAAGCCCAGACCGGTGCACCCCCATCAGCGCGAACTGCCCGATGAAGTTGGCCGCTGTGACGAGCGCGACGTAGTAGCCAAACTGTGAGGTGCCCAGGATCCGTGCTGCCAGGACGCTTACGGCGAGGTAGCCGACGATTGCCAGAAGGTAGGACTGGACGAAGTAGACGAGCGAGCGGAACAGTGACATCGGGCGGGGGCGGGGGCGCGCTGGGGCAGCAGGCTCTACAGCCAGCACTTCTGAGTCTTCTTTCGGCACCGCAGGTTCGCCCCTTCGGCGAGCTCGAGCTCGCCCACACCTCGAAGGTGTCGCCGACAGCCAGTGATGACCCTTGTTCCCACCAAGGCAAGGCGAAACACCAAGAAAACGGTAAGTTTAGCGAGGACCCGACGCGCACACGAATGAACGGCCATTCTTACGCCGGACGAGTGGCCCGTCCCACCGGCCGCGAGCCGGAGGGCGCTGCCTTGCGCGGTGAGGGGGAGCCGTCGAGTGCTGAACCCGTCGCGAGCCAGGTGACGACGTCGCGTAAGTTTGCCCTATGCAGACGAGTGGTGTGGCTCGGATCTACCCTCCGGGCCGACTGAGCGCCAAGGGAGCGGTCCGCTGACCGGGCAGTCCGGTGAGGTCAGCACCCTTCTGAACCGGGTCTTCACCTCCTTTACCGACAGCGGAGTGGCGTGGGCCTTGCTCCGAGGCAGATCCGAGCTCGCAACCGGTCGTGACGTCGACCTGCTCGTCGCAGCCGCTCATCTGCCCATTGCCGAGGAGGTCATCTTCGGGCTCGGTGGTGCACCCCTGCCTCAGCGCAGGTATCCGTGGCACCACATGTACATCATCGACATCCCCGGACGCGGACCGAACCTCAAGCTCGACATTGTGACCCAGGTGATCTACAGCAAGGAGCTGCTGATCGCTTCGGAGCTGGAACGAGGGTGCCTCGAACGGCGGATCATGGACGACGGTCTCTATTGCCTGTCGGCGACCGACACCTTCTGGACGATCTTGCTGCACTGCGTGCTCGACAAGCGGCACGTCAAGCAGGACCGGGCAGACGAGCTCTTGTCACGAGTGGGCGACCTGGAGCGACCGAGCCCAGGAGAGGACTTCTTCGCAAGCCTCTGCCCTGCTGATTGGTCACCGGAGCGCGCGGTCGACTGCGTTGTCCGCCACGACTGGCAGCCGCTGGGCGACCTGGGCTCGCAGATCCTGGCCCCTCGCCTGGCCGCGATGTCCTCACCACCTGCGTCAGATGCGCCCCACCCGACATCCGCCAGCCGGAAGCCGCGCCGGCTGGTCGACCGCGTGGCGCGCCGGGCTTCCGACGCCGCGACGGGAGCGATGTTCCGTAAGGCCTGGCGAGGTCTCGGCCTCGGCGTCGTCCCCCACGTCTTCGACATCGTCGATGAGTCACGCGTTGACGCGACGGTCGTTGAACTGCGGCGCCGGCCGCTGCATTGCGACGTCGTGCTGGTCGTCGAGAACGACCAGCTGCCGGCACTGCTCCCTGTTCTGCTGCGTGACTACCGGCACGTTGGCGGGGTTTGGCGCCGGTTCGGTTCAGGAGCTCTGGAAAGCGTCGAGATCGTCGCAGCGTCGGAGTTTTCGCCGCGTGCTGGACCCGGCGGCGACCCCAGGGAGCCGTTCTTGCTCCTACCGGGACGCACTCACTGCCGGATGGCCCTGTCGTCGGGTCCAGGGTGGCGCGCAACCTCAGCGTGACGCCTCACGCGGAGGTTGCCGATGCCGCAGAAGTCAGCGCATACCTTCCCAGGCCGCCTTGACCACGAACCGACCGAGCTGATCGGCCGGTTCGGTTCCGTCGAGGCGAACCAGCCCGAACCGAGACTCCTGGTCGTCGTAAAGCCGCGCCATCACCGTGAGCTCATCCAGTGTCTGTTCCTGACGACGTTGGTGAGCTACCACGGCGGGCACCGCGACCAGGAATCCCACATCTGGCTTGGGGCTCAGGAAGGTGAAGAGGGCACGCTGCCGGCGAATATCGATGTGCCGGTTGCACCCGTAGTGGAAGTCGAGCTTCAACGAGGAATCAGGACTGAATCGGTCGAAGATGAGCACCTCGGCGCCGCGTCGGGGCTTGAGCACGTGCCGCCACAGGTTGATCGCATTGACGGCGACGACGGTGAAGGTCCACAGCTGCTCGCCCAGTGGGTGGCCGAGGCACGCAGCCGGCACCAGCGGGTCACGCTCTCGCGGAGGTGTCGTCGCAGGCTGTGCGCCCCGGGCGCCTGTTCGCAGTGACCGATCGAGAACGGGGAGGGCGGACCGGATCGAGGACCCGGTCTTGAAGCCGGCCCATTGCAGTTCGGCAGAAGCCCCCAGCAGGGCGAGAGTGTCCTGCAGCTGCGTCACCTGCGTGCTCTTTCCCGAGCCGTCCAGCCCCGAAAATGAGACGACAGCAGGTCGCCATCGCCGGGGAAAGGCCTCCGCGAAGACCTCTGCCTTGGCACGCACGGGCCCCCCGTGCAGCAATGCGCCAGCCAGCCCGGCGACTCTCGCCGACGGTGGCAGCGGCTGCCCGACCCCGCAAGCTCGTCGCAGCAGGCGCAGGGCACCGACCATGCCGATCGCAGGCGCCCGCCGCTCCGCGAGGGCCCAAGCTTCGGGGTCACGATCGAGCGCTTCGCTGACCTGGTGGCGTAGCTCCTGACTCACCAGGCCCCTCCGGCCGATCATGTCGCGGGCGCCGATCAGCAGAACCGTGGCGGGTCCAGGACGGACCAGGTTGGACAAGCCTGGGATCGCCTCGCTGTCTTCGAACAGGACGGACAGATCGCCGCCTGCCGATAGCCAGCGCTTGGTCGCGGACAGCGAGACTCCGCTCACGCCGTCTTCGTCGAACTTCGCCCAAGATTGCCGCCACCGCAGGAAGCCGGAGCCGGCCAACCATTTGGCGATGATGTCGTACTCTTCGGGGTTAGCGAGAAGGTCGAGTTGTCCGCTTTGCGCTGGGTCACCCAGGACAAGAACGGGATTGCTTACCGTCGCATCGATCTTTGCTGCGATCTCGGCGTCAATCGACGGTCGTCTCAACGAAGCTCCTGTGTCACGTGGGTTCCGGCTGGGGTCACACCACCCGCCGATGGTGCAACGCTAGCAGTGAGCACCATCGGGGGCCGGACGCATCACCTGTTGCCGGACTGCCCCGCGGTGCGGTGGTTGAGTGACGGTTGGCGTCACTGCCGCCAACATCACGAGCAGAGGTCGTGGCGGGAGTCAGCGGGCGGCGAGGCGGGCCTTGAGGGCGTCCCGCTTCTCCTCGAACCGGGACGCGGTGACCTCCAGATCGTCGAGGAACTCCGCAACTTGCTGACGCGCCTTCTCGCCCTCTGGCCCGAGGTCGGTGCGCTCGAAGACCTTCCAGTGACGCAGCACCGGCATGAGCACCTCGTCCCTGTGCTGGCGCAGGTCGTATATCCCCTCGACGGCGATCTGCACGGCCTTGCGCTGAAACCCTGGGATGTCGTGACCTGGCATCTTGAAGTCGAGGACGACATCGCGCACGGCACCCATCACCTCGTCTGGCGCCAGCTCGAACGCCGCGCCGAGCATGTTGCGATAGAAGATCATGTGCAGGTTCTCGTCGAGGGCGATGCGCGCGAACATCTGCTCGGCCACCGGGTCGCCGGTCGCCTTGCCGGTGTTGCGGTGCGACACCCGGGTCGCCAGCTCCTGGAATGACACGTACGCGAGACCGCCGAGCATGCCCGGGTGCAGCGCAGTGAACCCCGTCTGCATGTGGGCCATGCGGAGGTCCTCGAGCTCGTTGGGGTCGACCGAGCGCGTCACCGTGAGGTAGTCGCGGATCACCTGTGCATGGCGGCCCTCCTCGGCCGTCCAACGATGCACCCACTCGCCCCAGGCGCCCTCGCGGGTGAACTGGTTGGCGATCTCGAAGTGGTAGCTGGGCAGGTTGTCCTCGGTCAGCAGGTTGACGATGAGAGCGGCGCGCGCCGCGTCGCTGAACCGTTGCTCGGTGGGCTCCCATGCCTGGCCATCGAGGACACCGCCGAAGTTGCGGCCCTCGCTCCACGGGACGTACTCGTGGGGATACCAGTCTCGGGCCATCGTGATGTGACGGTTGATCTCACCGGTGACGACTGGCTCGAGATCAGCGAGCAGCCGGACGGCGAGCTGGTCTTCGGTGTAGGCGGGCACGTGGGCCTCCTCGCGTAACTTACGGTTCCGTAGGTTTGAGCAACGTTAGCCCACAGGACGCCGCTTGTCGCCCTCGGACGCTGCTGCCGCTGCTGAACGCGCTGCCGCGGCCGTACAGTGCACCGGTGCACACGTTTGATGCCGACACCGAGCGGCTCCTCCAGCAGGCCATCGACTACGCCCGACACCGACTCCGGCTGGATCCGGTGCCGTTGGACGGCGCCAAGTCGCCGGCCTTCCTGCGCGACGCCGCCGGTCAGACGATCACGCCGAAGGGTCTGGGCGGCGACGAGGCACTGCGAGTCTTCACCGAGGTCCTGGCCCCAGCGTGTCTCTCGGTCGACAACCCGCGCTACCTCTCGTTCATCCCTGCGGCACCCACCGAGGCGTCGACGCTCTTCGACTTGGTTGTCGGTGCCTCGTCGATCTACGGCGGCTCGTGGCTGGAAGGTGCTGGCGCGGTGTATGCCGAGAATCAGGCACTTCGGTGGATCGCCGATCTGGCCGGTCTTCCAGCAGAGGCGGGCGGCTGCTTCGTGCAAGGTGGAACGAACGGAAACCTGTCAGCGTTGGTGGCAGCCAGGCACACCGCTGCGACGCGTCGCGAAGGAGAGCGGCCGTCACGTTGGGCGTTCGCCTGCAGCGTCGAGGCGCACTCATCGATGCAGCACGCCGCTCGTGTCATGGACGTCGACATCGTGGTCGTGCCCGTCGATGAGAACGGCCGCATGACCGGCGATGCCCTGCGAGCGACTCTGGACGAGCACGGTGAAGACAACCTGTTCGCGGTGGTGGCAACCGGCGGCACGACGAACTACGGCGTCGTCGATGACATCAAGGGCGCAGTGGAGGTCGGTCGCGAGCGCGGCCTTTGGGTGCATGTCGATGGCGCCTATGGGCTCGCGGCGTTGTGTGCTCCGAGTGCGCGTTCGATCTTCGACGGCATCGAAGGCGTCGACTCACTGATCGTCGACCCGCACAAGTGGCTCTTTGCACCGTTTGACGCCTGTGCGCTGCTCTACCGCGAGCCCGCTCTCGGCAAGGCAGCTCACACCCAGACGGCGGGTTACCTCGAGGCGATCAACGACGACACCGAGTTCAACCCCAGCGACTACGCGGTGCACCTGTCGCGCCGACCCCGGGGTCTTCCGCTGTGGTTCAGCCTCGCCACGCATGGAACACAGGCCTACACCGATGCGGTTGAGCGCACGTTGACGGTGGCTCGATCGGCGGCGGACGGCGTGCGGCAGCGGCCCTACCTTGAGCTGGTGCGCGAGCCGAATCTGTCAGTGGTGGTGTTCCGGCGGCTCGGCTGGAGCAAGCAGGACTACTACGCGTGGTCGGACCGCTTGCTGGCAGCGAACTTCGCGTTCGTCTTGCCGACGACGCATTACGGCGAGACCGTGACGCGCTTCGCTGTCGTCAATCCGCGCACGACCGAAGCCGACGTTGCCCTGATCCTCGACACGATGGCCGGATAGGTGGCGGCGGTCATCCGCGGATGACGTAGATCTTCCGGAGGTCCTCGTGGATGGTCCAGGTGGTCTCGGCCCCCGCCTCAAGGACGCCGACGTCGCCAGGGCCGACCTCAAGCGTGGGGCCCCCGGACACCTCGATCGTGGCGCGTCCGGCCAGGACGACGAAGATCTCGTCCACCTCGACGTCGGTGGAGACCCCGGCGGTGTGCTGCCAGATGCCGACGGCCACGGACTCGGTATCGAGGAGTTCATAGCTGCTGACCTGCGGGTTTCCGCTGACGACTTGGCTCGGATCGAGCGGATCGAGCGTGAGTTCCTGGGTAGCGGCTGACACCACGTAGCAAGACATGGCCGAACCCTAATGTGGCCGCGCCAGACGAACGTTGCAGGGTGAATGACATCGTTGGGATTTGGGGCATACGATGGGCCAGCGGCCCGGGAGGGGAAGCCTGGGCCGCCACAGCACCCCCATCGGGGCCCCGGCAGCTCCACCCCAGGCCGGGTCGGCGGTGGGCGCGTACGAGCACCGAAGAGATGGCGTCGAGGCAAGGAGAGAAAAGCTGATGGAAACCGCTCCCGTGAACTCCGGCATGACGGCCGGCGCCGCGACGCTCACCGAGCGGGAGCAGGAGATCCTCGCTTTCGAGCGGCAGTGGTGGAAGTACGCCGGCGCCAAGGAGCAGGCCGTCCGCGAGCTCTTCGACATGTCGGCCACCCGGTACTACCAGGTGCTGAACGCGCTGATCGACAATCCGGAGGCACTCACCTTCGACCCGATGCTGATCAAACGGCTCCGACGGCTCCGCGCCGCTCGCCAGCGGGCACGGTCCGCGCGGCGACTCGGCGCCTCCGTCTGAGCTAGGGGCATGTCGACGCCCGGGTCACCGCCGCCTCGACCAGGAGGCTCGCACCGCGCTGCCCCTGTGGGAGGTGCGCCGGAAGCGGCCCCAGCGTCACCGCTGTTGTTGCCCGTCCTCAGCGTCCTGGTGGTCATGGGTGCGATCGGGCTCGCGGCCTGGATGCTGCTGACCTCAGGCGACCCCGAGGAACAGGCGAACCCGACGCCGAACATCACCCAGCCTTCTGTGCAGCCCAGCGATACCGCGTCGGGTAAGCCAAGCGATACCGCGTCGGGTAAGCCCAGCGATACAGCGTCGAGTAAGCCCACCAAGGACGGCGACAAGAACAACAACCAGAACAACCAGAACAACCAGAACAACAGAAGGTGGAGATAAGGGCGGCTCCACCAACAACAACCAGCAGAACGCGCAACCGGTTCCGCAGATCCCGTTGTACGTCTTCAACCAGACGTCGATCTCTGGCCTGGCGGCAGAGACGGCGAACGCGTTCGAGTCAGCTGGCTGGAACGTCGTCGGGGTCGACAACTGGGTGGGCAGTGTCCCCACCGACACCGTGTACTTCTATCCAGGTGACCGTGAAGCCGCAGAGCGGCTCGCGAAGGACTTCCCAGACGTGGGGCGGGTGTGGCCCGCGTCAGCACCCATGCCAGCCGGCGCCTTGACCGTCATCCTCGCCGACACTGCGCGCAAGTAGCGGGCGAGTCACCTTTCGGTCAGCTCGCGCTGTCGGAAGCGTGGTGATGGTCACGCGTCACGTGCCGCCGCGCATGTGCGATCGCCTCGGGCGTGTGGTCGAAGACATGACCGCGGTCGACCAACTGCGCAAAGACCCCATTGGCTGCCAAGGCAGGGACGAAGCGCGTTGGCAGACCCGACATCAGCACAGCAACGTCGCGACGCTCGAGGCTGCGGATCGTGTCGGCGAGCACTGCAGCGCCGGTTGCGTCGAGCGTCGTTACGTGTGACAGACGCAAGATGACGACCCGGATGTCGCTGACCTCGGTGAGCTCGAGCAACGCCATGTGCGCGCCGCCGAAGAAGAGCGGCCCCTCGAAACGGTAGGCAACGACGTGCGCGTCGAGCAGCGAGCGTTCCTCTTCGCTGTGGTGGTCCTCCGTCGCGTTGCCGAGCGTTTCCAGCGGGACTTCGTGCAGTGTGGCCGTCTTGGCCATCTGACGAAGGGCGAGAGCCCCAGCGGCGATGATGCCGAGGATCACCGCGGTGGCGAGGTCGAGGGCAACGGTGGCCATGAAGGTCACGACCAGTACGGCGGTGTCGCTGCGCGACGAGCGAAGCAGCACCCGGACGCTCGACACCTCGACCATCCGGATCGCCGTCGCGATGAGGACTCCGGCCAATGCCGCCAGCGGAATCTTGCTCACGGCGTCCGCGAGTGCAAGGACTATGAGTAGGAGCACGAGTGCGTGGACGAGCGCGGCCAAGCGAGACGCAGCGCCGCTACGAACATTGACCGCTGTCCGCGCGATGGCAGCGGTAGCCGGGATGCCTCCGAACAGCGGGACCGCGATGTTGGCGATGCCCTGGCCGAAGAGCTCGCGGTCTGGGTCGTGACGGTCGGACACGCTCATGGCATCGGCGACGGTGGCTGACAGCAGGCTCTCGAGTGCGGCCAGAGCCGCAACGGCCAGGGCGGGGACAGCGAGGGTCCGGATGTCGGTCCAGGCGAGGTCTGGGAGTGCGGGAGCTGGAATGTGTGACGGAAGAGCGCCGATCGTGGCAAGTGGAAGGTCGAAAAGGGCAGTAACCGCTGTCGCTGCGATCACCGAGATCAGGGCAATCGGAACCCCTGGGCGAAGCCGCATCACACCAAGAATCAGCGTCGTAACGGCGATTGTGACGGTGATGGCCGCCCAGTCAGGACTTGCCACCCAGTCGGCTATAGCACCGATCGTGACAGCCACCACGTGCTGACCTTCCGCGGTCATCCCGAGAGCTGCTGGCACCTGCTGCAGGCCGATGATCACCGCGATGCCCAGAGTGAAGCCCTCGATCACCGGCAGCGGGATGAACCGCACGTAGCGGCCGACACCGGCGAATGCCATGCCGATGAGCAGCACGCCTGCCATGAGGCCGACCACCAAGACGCCGTTGGTGCCGTACACGGCAACGATTGGCACCAAGACCACCGTCATGGCACCGGTCGGTCCGGAGACCTGGACGTTGCTGCCACCGAAGAGGGCGGCCAGGGTTCCGGCGATGATCGCGGTGATGAGTCCTGCGCCGGCCCCCAGTCCCGAGGTGATCCCGAAGCCGAGGGCAAGCGGTAGTGCCACCACGCCAACCGTGACGCCAGCCATCAGATCCTTGCGCGGGGCGAGACGCATTTGCGCATAGTCCGCTCGGCGAGGAGCAAGACTGCGCACTCTTCGCAGCACATGCCCTACGACGGACTGGCCGCTTGAGAGGGCGGCTACGTTGGGTTCTCGGCTCATCCGGCGTCGGCGTGGCGGGAGATCTCATCGACGAGCTCGCCTTGGTCGGCGGTCCTTGTCTGCAAGACCTCGCGTGCGGCGACCAGCAGGTCGCGCACGGCGGGAAGGGCCAGTGAGTAGACCACCTGGCCGGCTTCTCGTCGCTGATGCACCAGGCCGTGCTGGCGGAGGACGGCCAGCTGGTGCGACAGGCTGGACGCCTCGATCTCGATGGCAGCCTTCAGCTCATGGACGGGTTTGTCGCCATCGGACAACAGCTCCAGCAGGCGAATCCGGGCCGGGTGCCCGAGCGCGCGGAAGAAGTCGGCCTTGGCTCGATACAGCGGGATGGGCATGGGTACACCGATCTGAAGAGTTGAAGAACTCTTCAACTGTACCAGTCCGCCGGTATGGGCTGTCCGCTGTTCAGCGGACGAGCGTCGCGCCCTTGAGGACGTGACGCATTTGGCCGGCGAACTGTGAGAGGTCACCGAGCACCTCGGCAGGGTTCGTCGATCGCGCGTCAACACCCTCATCGACCTCGACGGCGACAAGGTCGGCGTACCGGCCGGGCGCCAGAACGCCCACCGCGTCGTTCCCCAGGCACTCCGAGGCCCACAGCGTTGCCGAACGCAGTGCAGCGACCGGGCTCATTCCGAGCTCAACATGCTTGGCGAGCTGATGGATGTTCATGCCGTGCGGGTAGATCCCTGAGTCGGTGCCGAAACCGATACGCACTCCGTGTGCGAGTGCGCGACGGAAGGCGTCCCGCTGCGTCTCGGTCGAGTCGACGATCTTGCGCATCGTCTCGGCCGGCCACTCCTTCTTGGTCCCCTCTTCCTCCATCCAGTCGCCGGCCCAGACGTCGGCCACAAGGTAGGTGTCGTACTCGGCCATCAACGCCAGCGCCTCGTCATCGGCGAAAGATCCGTGCTCGATCGAACGGACGCCTGCGCGCGTCGCGCGCTTGATGCCCTCGGCCCCATGCGCGTGCGCAGCCACGAAGGCGCCGTAGTTGCCCGCTTCGTCGACAGCGCCCTTGATCTCATCTTCGGTGAACTCGGGGGCGCCGGGGTTGGTGCCGGGCGCAAGGACGGCACCGGTGGCGATCACCTTGATGAGGTTGGCCCCATGCCCCATGATTCGACGAACAGCTCGGCGAACCTCGTCGGCGGAGTCGGCAACGCCGAAGCGGAGAGCGTCAGGAAGACTGACGTCCGCCGAGAATCCGGTGACCTCGCCACCGCCGCCGGTGCAGGTGATGTAGGCGCCGGCGCAGTGCATGCGCGGGCCGGTCACCCAGCCGTTGTCGATCGCCTTACGCAGTGACACGTCCGCGAACGCGCGGAAGGCCCCGACGTCACGCACGGTGGTGAACCCGGCGTCGATCGTGCGGCGGGCATTGTGCACACCGATGAGCGCAGCGTCGGCCTCGCTCTCCATCAGGATGTCGCCGTACGAGCCGGTCTCTTCCTCACCGGTGAGGTGGGTGTGGAGGTCGATGAGCCCTGGGGTGACGACACAGCCGGAGAGATCGAGCACTGGGCCGTCAGGCACCGCGGCATCGCCGGCCAGGACGTCCGCCACCCGTTCGCCATCGAAGACTAGCGTGGCATCCGGACGGACTTCCCCCTTCACGACGTCGACGAGCCAGCCGCATCGAGCGGCCACGAACGAGTCACCTGCTACGAGTCGAGTCACAGCACTGAGCCTGCCACAGGGGAACACGACCTGTCTGTGGGTGCAACCCTCTGAAACATCGTGTGCCTTTGCTGGGGCTATGACCCCAGTGGGGCTACACGTTGTCAGTGCCCGGCGCGACGTGGTGCGGTGGCGAGGTAGTCAGCCGCCATGGTCGGCGTGAGCAGCTCGACCATCACGGTGTTGTCGATCCAGAACTCGATCACGTCGAAGCCGCCCCGAGGTAGCACCAGGGCGCGCCAGCCCTCGCGGACCGCGACAGCCAACACCTGATCAAGGTCGAGATCGACCGAGATGGCGGCGTGCGTGGCCGTGTGGCCTGTGGAGCCCCGATTGTGTTGGAACTGGGCCTGCTGGTCATCGTCGGGCGCGAACATCTCGGTGCCGACCGGGTAGAACTCCACCGCGGTTCCGTGCGCGTCTCCGCTCCAGGCGATCCACGAGTCGGGGTACGGGCCGAACGGCGTCACCACGCCGTCGCCCAAGAGCTCGCAGAACACGTCGGCGGTGTGGCGCGGGTTGCGGACGGGGATCGACAGGTGGTGGATCATCGCGCTCCGTTCAGCAGTCAGCGCCTCAATCATGACATTCGAGCGGAGACCTCACCGCCCACGGTCTTGCGCCCAGCAAGCGGCTAGCCTCGCCAGATGAAGCGAGCACGGCTGTCGGACTTCGACACTTCCGACTCCGATCCTGCGGACCTGCATGTGCTGGCCGAACGGAGCCACCCGCGTGCAGGTGCTTTTCGGTGAAGGCCCACTCGCTGGCTGCAACGGTGTGTGTCGCGTTGCTGGCAGCTGGGTGTAGCGGGGGAGCCACGACGCCGGATGGCTCCGTGAGTGCGCCGGGGGGACAATCCACGCCGATCGAGACCGGTACGCCTGTCAGCGCGGCCAACACTCCGACCAGGCCACTGGCCAGCCGGGTCCTTACCGCGACCAAGGCGGACAAGCCCGGGGTGCCTGAGGTTGCGTTCGGGTCGGTTTGGTTCAGGTCTGGGCCCGGGGACCTGGTCAGGCTTGACCCATCCACCGGCAAGGTGGAGCAGACCTACGCCACCGACGTGCCGGCGGCGTCCGGATGTGAGGCGATCGGCTCGACCGACACGGCGCTCTGGGCGTGCCGGCGGCCGGGAACCTACGTGCGGGTGACACCGCAGGGCGGTACGCGCACCGCCTCGTTCGACGGTCACCCTGACCAGCTCCGCATCCCCGTCATCGGCGATCAGCTGTGGTTGATCGGCGAAGATCGGACCACGCTCCACTCTCTGGACGCCAAATCCGGCGACGAGACCGCAGCGCCGATCGAGCTGCCGGCGGCGTCGTGCGACAACGTCGCTGCTGGACTGAACGCCGTGTGGGTGGCCTGTCACGATGTCGGTCTGGTGCGGGTCGACCCGGTCTCGCGCGACGTGACCGGAGCAGTGCCGTGGCCGGGCGGTCGCTACGTCGCCCTCGATCAACATCTGCTGATCGGAGGCGACCAAGGCGTCGCCGAGGTCGACCCCGACACCCTCGACGTGCGCGCCACCTACGACGTGAGGCCGGACTACTTCGGCGACCTCACGACGGCCGGTGATCGGGCGTGGGTTGGAACCTCAGGCGGGGCTCCGTTGACCCGGCTCGATCTCGACACGCAAACCGTCGGGGAGGTGCTGACCACCAACAGCCCCTTCGAGTTCGTGGGCGTCATGTTGGACGGCGAAACCCTCTGGGTATCCGATGTCAGTGACACCGCCCGGCGCTACCGCGTGCTGTCCATCGAGTCGACGCAGTAGCGGGCGGCCTGCGCCCACCCGGCGCCGAGGGGGCCGTCGCAGATGGTCACGTTCGGCAGTGCATCTGCCGCAGCCTTGATGTCGGCCACCTCCGCCCCGTTGCGCACGAGGAAGAATCGCTTGACGTGTGGCGCCATCTCCAGGTCAGACAGTGAGTCGCCGACGGCCACCGCATCGGTTGGTGACAGCCCGCGGCGCTCGAGATCAGCAGCCACGCCTACTCCTTTGCTGATGCCGCGCGCCATCAGGTGGTAGATGTGAGGCGGGCCTTCCAGCCCGTCCATCACGGTGCTGTTCAGCCGGCCGTTGTCGGCGAGCACCAGCCAGCCATAGCCCTTCTCGACGAGCCACTTGTTGACCATGTCGACGTCCACCCGCCCGTGCATCATCACGTCGGTCTCGTGCCCGAGGTGCCAGGGCGCGTGGTGCTCCAGACGTCCGTCGTACTGGGCGAGCAGGGCATCGACCAGCCCCAGGGACTCCAGCTGCGCGACAAGTGGTCCGGAGAACTCCTCCGGAGTCTGGCCGGTCAGCATGCTGGAGCGGCGCCCGTGGTCCCACCCGACGATGGCTCCCATCTCGGCGATGAAGCCATCAGCGCCGAAGATGCGTGCAGCCTCCTGCAGTTGAGCGCGGGTGCGGCCCGAGACGAGTGAGAGCGCGACACCTGCGTCGTGCAGCTCGATGAGTGCCAGCGTCGGGTCGAGGGTTGTTGATCTGTCGGCGGCGCGAACGAAGCACCCGCCCGGACCGACCATCGTGCCGTCGAGGTCGCTGTAGAGAATGCGCGTGGTCATCGGCCCTGCAGCCTGTCGTCGCCGACCACCGTGAGGAGCGGCGGCCGCTCAAGAGCGGCGACGTCGTGGGTGATCGGGACGTACCGGGAGGCATCACGCACGAACTGCGTCAAGGTCGGCTCGACGGTTCGCAGGTCCCCGTCCTGGTGCAGCCGGGCCAACGCCGTCTGCCAGATCTCGGCTGCCATTCGGCCGAGTCGAAGGTCGTCGTGGTGTCGGTGCCTTCGTTCGCCGAGGTCCACCTGTGCCATCGCGTCGAGGCCGACGGCGTTGAGCGCGTCGATGAGCAGCGCAATCTCGACGCCGTAACCTGTCGCGAAAGGTAGCCGCTCCAACAGGTGGCGGCGAGCCGCGTACTCACCGGCCAGCGGTTGCACGAAGCCGGCCAGCTGGGGCCAGTGCAGGTTCAGCAGCGGTCGTGCGACGAGCTCGGTGACGCGCCCCCCGCCACCCGGGTGTACCACCGCCCCGTCGGTAAGCGGCCGGTCATACATCGCTTTGACGAAGTGGATCGACGGATCGACCAGCAGCGGACCGATCAACCCGGTGACGTAGCCGGAACGGAAGGCGAGCAGATCGGCGTCGATGAAGACGACGATGTCGCCGGTCGTCGAAGCCAGGGAGCGCCAGAGCGCCTCACCCTTACCGGACACCGATGGCACAGCCGGCAGGACGTCGTCGCGGTGGACGACCCGGGCACCGGCCGCCCTGGCGATGGCCGCCGTTGCATCAGTGGAGCCGGAGTCGAGCACGATGATCTCGTCGACCAGCGGCCACGCGACGTCCATCAGGTCACGGCGGACGGTGTCGACGATGCCGCCGACGGTCGACGCCTCGTCGAGGGCGGGCAGGACGACGCTGACGGTGCTGCTGCCCTTCGCGGCGCGAAGCTGGTCGACAGGCCAGTCGGCGGCGCGCGAGGATCGCCGCTCGAACCACTCCTGGACGGCCGGCTCCATCAGTTCTCCAACACTCGTCAGGGTCCGTCTCGCTCGCTGGACCGAATTTCCGGGCTCAGGACGTCGTCCGTTACTCTCTTACCCTTGTCGAGCCTCGCCGATCGCGCGGATCGACACAACTCGGCAGCACCGGCAGTAACCAACCACCACGCCGTAACCAGGCAAGCAGTACCCAGGCAAGTGGACAACTTCATACCGCTCATCAAGAGGGGCAGAGGGAACGGCCCGCTGAAGCCCCGGCAACCCCCCGTACACGCGGAGACGAACTCTTCGAGACGCCCCAACCGGCGGTGTACGGGCCAGGTGCCAAATCCGACCTGACGCCGCCCGGCGCCAGGAGAGATGAGGAGAGTCTCCGCATGACCGCATCACTGGATGCAGCTACGCCTGCATCACCGGCCTCGCCGGCGTCGTTCGGCCCGGCGCGAGAGCTCGTCTGTCGCGCCTGTGGCGCCACCTTTCCGCTCGGGGACTCTTACGCCTGCATGGAGTGCTTTGGCCCGCTCGAGATCGGGTACGACTTCGGCATCGTCACCCACGCTGACATCGAGACCGGCCCGCAGTCGATGTGGCGCTACGCCGGGCTGCTGCCCGTGCCGTCGGACATCGCCGACCGCAAGAACCTCAGCCCGGGCATGACCAAGCTGGTCAAGGCCGACAACCTGGCAGCGGCTCTGGGCATGAAGACGCTGTGGGTCAAGGACGACAGCGGCAACCCCACTCACTCGTTCAAAGACCGCGTCGTCGCGATCGCGCTGTCGGCGGCCCAAGAGCTCGGGTTCACCACTGTCGGATGCGCATCGACCGGAAACCTCGCCGGTGCCGTCGCCGCAGCGGCTGCTCGCGCCGGTTTGCGTTCCTGCGTGTTCGCGCCGAGTGACCTTGAGGCCGGCAAGCTCGTCACCACCGCGGTCTACGGGGGAACGCTCGTTGCCGTCGACGGCAACTACGACGAGGTCAACCGGCTCTGCTCGGAGGTCGCCGGAGACCTCGGCTGGGGTTTCGTCAACGTCAACCTGCGCCCGTACTACGCCGAGGGCTCCAAGACTGTTGGTTACGAGATCGCCGAGCAGCTGGGCTGGCGGCTTCCGCGCCAGGTCGTCTCGCCCATTGCGTCCGGATCGCTGATGACCAAGGTGGACAAGGCTTTCCGCGAGCTGGTTGGTCTCGGACTCGTCGAGGATTCGCCTGCTTCCATCTTCGGCGCCCAGGCCACCGGCTGCTCACCGGTCAGTGCGGCGTGGGCGGCCGGCCACGACGTCGTCCAACCCGTGCGACCGGACACCATCGCCAAGTCGCTCGCGATCGGCAACCCGGCAGACGGCCCCTACGCGATCGACGTCGCCCGGCGAACCGGCGGCGCCATCGCCGACGTGTCTGACGACGAGGTCGTTGCCGGCATTCAGCTGCTCGCTGCCACCGAAGGCATCTTTGCCGAGACGGCCGGCGGCGTCACTGTTGCGACGCTCGGCAAGCTGCTGGAGGCCGGACTGGTCGACCCAGCTGCAGAGACGGTGATCCTCAACACCGGCGACGGCCTCAAGACGTTGGACGCTGTCGCGCCTGTGGCGTCGCCCACCGTCACCATCGCCCCCCGGTATGGAGAGTTCCGTGCCTTTGCTGAAGAGAAGGGCCTCCGTTGAGCGTCTCCGTTCGCATTCCGACGATCCTGCGTCCGTACACCGGCGGCGCATCAGAGGTATCTGCCGATGGCGGCACCCTCGCTGAGGTGATCGACTCTCTGGAGCTGGCGCACCCAGGGCTGAAGGCCCGAGTGCTGGATGACGACGGCGCGATCCGCCGCTTCGTCAACGTCTACGTCAACGACGATGACGTCCGGTTCGCCGAGGGCCTGGCCACGGCAACCCCCGACGGCACCTCGATCTCCATCATCCCTGCCGTCGCCGGCGGCTGACCCCCCCTCCGAGGGCCCACGATGGCCAGGTGACGTGGTCATCGCGCACAGAGGTGGCGGCCGACGGCCACGTTGATCCCGTTACCGCCACGTTGGTGTGGCGGGAGCGTCCGAATGGGGGACTCCCGGCCACGACACGGCGCAAAGCGGTCAAGGAGGCGGCCAAATCGGCCGAAGGGGGGCGTAGGCTGCGGTTCGGACACCGGGGTACGGTGTGCCGGTCGACGATGCCGTCGGCGAACAACTCCGGGAGTGACGAATGGCTCAGGGCACGGTCAAGTGGTTCAACGCCGAAAAGGGCTACGGCTTCATAGCGGTGGACGAGGGCCCTGACGTCTATGTGCACTACAGCCAGATCCAGATGGAGGGCTTTCGCGCCCTCGAGGACGGCCAGCGCGTCGAGTTCGAGATCTCGCAGGGTCAGAAGGGCCCGCAGGCCGACTCCGTCCGCCCGGTCTAGCCCGACCACCCACGCGGAACCCTCGTTCGGGCCATAACCCCGATAACCCCATGGGTCAACGGTCGTCGGGGTTCGTCCGGCAGCTCATCGAGGTCGACCAGGTCGGAGTCGACCATGTCGTTCTCGTTGATCACATGAACGGCCGACTCCTCGGCTGACTTCCACGCGGTGTCGCCGACTGCAACGTGGGCGACCGCCTCTGACGTCGTGTCGCTGCGGACGCCCTCGTCATCTTCGACCAACCGCCCCTCTTGCGGGTGTGGGTCACCGGGCCCGTACGCCTCGTCATAGTTGTCGTCATCTTCGACCGAGACAGCTCCAGCCTCGGGGTCGATGAACCAGGTGCTCTCGCTCATGGCACTCCCTCCCGGGCTTGGTGCCCTCCGCCTTCTGATCGGCGGCTCACTTGCCATACTGCTCCGTTGCTGCCAGATGTGCACCGTCGCTGGGCACTTGACTTCCCGCAGTTACGTGGTCACCCACGCCACCACGATCTGAGGGCGCGGGACCTCCGACCCTGCCGTTCGTGGCGGCACCCCTGTGCACCATGGAGAGTCATGTCGGCGCTCCGACCAGAGGTCGGTCAAGGAGGAGCATGTCCTTTCCCACACTCACCAAGAGGCTGGACGACGATCGCACTCCGGTGGTGAATGACTATGAGGCCGCGTATGCCTCGTTCACCTGGGACGCGGCGCGACACGACCTCGAAGGGCTTCCGGGCGGCGGGTTGAACATCGCTCACGAGGCGGTTGACCGCCACAGCAAGGGTCCCCGGCGAGACCACATTGCGCTGAGGTTCATGGGGACCGGTCCTGAGGAGGAGCCCGTCGTCGACGTCGAGCTCTCCTATTCGGACCTGTTCGATCTCTCTGCGCGGTTCGCTGCGGTCCTCGCATCGCTCGGTGTGAAGCCTGGCGAGAGGGTCTTCTCGTTGATGGGCCGCCGGCCCGAGCTGTACGCCGCCATCCTCGGCACCTTCAAGCATCGGGCGGTCTTCTGCCCGCTCTTTTCAGCGTTCGGCCCCGAACCGGTAAAGCAACGGCTTCAGCTGGGTGACGGTGTCGTGCTGGTCACCACTCCAACGCTCTACCGACGCAAGGTTGCACCGATTCGTGACCAGCTGCCCCACCTGCAGCACGTTCTCCTTGTTGGATCAGGTCAGGAGCGCGTTACAGATGCAACCGCACACGACCTTGCCGCGTTGCTCAAGGCAGCAGTGCCGGAACACGCCTTGCCACACACCGATCCCGAAGATCCAGCGCTCCTGCACTTCACCAGCGGCACGACGGGAACTCCCAAGGGCGCGGTTCACGTCCACGACGCGGTTGTCGCGCACCACTGGACCGCACGCGCCGTGCTCGACCTGCACGACGATGACGTCTACTGGTGCACGGCCGACCCCGGCTGGGTCACGGGCACGTCGTACGGCGTCATCGCTCCACTCGCCTGCGGCGTCACGTGCGTCGTCGACGAGCAAGAGTTCGATGTTGACCGGTGGTATCGCATCCTCGATGAGCAACGCGTCACTGTCTGGTACACGGCGCCCACGGCGCTGCGCATGCTGATGAAGGCCGGGTCCGATCGTGCGGCATCGAACGATCTCACCGGATTGCGCCACATCTGCAGCGTTGGCGAGCCGCTCAACCCGGAGGTGGTGATGTGGGGCAATGAGACCTTTGGGCGTCCGATCCACGACACGTGGTGGCAGACCGAGACCGGCGCGATCATGATCGCCAACTACGCCAGTGCTGACATCCGCCCCGGATCCATGGGGCGCCCGGTGCCGGGGATCGAGGCAGCGCTGCTCGCCCGTGACGCCATGGGCAATCTGGTGCCTTGACGCCTCCGGTGCGCCGACCCTTGTCACCGAGCCCGATACCGAGGGCGAGTTGGCGCTGCGCGCGCCATGGCCGTCCTTGATGCGGTCGTACTTGAACGATGACGAGCGATATCGCGCGGCCTTCGCCGGGGACTGGTACCGCTCGGGAGACCTTGCGCGGCGCGACGCCGATGGCTGGTTCTGGTTCGTCGGGCGCGGTGACGATGTCATCAAGTCGGCAGGACATCTGATCGGACCCTTCGAGGTCGAGAGTGCGCTGATGGAGCACCCAGCTGTTGCAGAGGCGGGGGTGATCGGCATCCCAGACGACGTCGCCGGTCAGGTGGTGAAGGCATTCGTCGCGTTGAAGGTCGGACACGCTCCGACCGATGAGTTGCGACTCGAACTGGTCGGCTTCGCCCGCAAGAGGCTCGGACCAGCCGTTGCGCCGAGGGAGATCGAGTTTCAATCCGATCTGCCCAAGACGCGGAGCGGGAAGATCATGCGCCGGCTGCTGAAGGCTCGCGAGCTCGGGCTCCCCGAGGGCGACCTGTCGACGTTGGAGGGATCCGCGTGACAGCCATCGGCTCAGCCGTCGACCGTGAGTTGGGGCTCGACCTCTACCGAAAGATGCTCCGCGTGCGGCGTTTCGAGGAACGGTGCGCCGAGCTCTACAGTGCCGGCAAGATCCGTGGTTTCCTCCACCTGTACATCGGTGAGGAGGCGGTCGCTGTCGGCGCGATCCCGCACCTCCGAGCCCATGACTCGATCTTCGCGACGTATCGCGAGCACGCGCACGCCCTGGTGCGTGGGGTCTCGATGCGCAAGGTCATGGCTGAGATGTTCGGCAAGGTTGACGGGTGTTCCCGTGGCCGCGGAGGGTCGATGCACCTGTTCGATGCCGAACAGCGACTCTTCGGCGGCAACGGCATCGTCGGCGCCGGACTGCCGCAGGCAGTTGGCATGGCGCTCGCTGACAGCATGCTGGGACGTGAATCGGTCACCGTTTGCTTCTTTGGGGAAGGGGCGATGGCCGAAGGGGAGTTCCACGAGTCGATGAACCTGGCGGCGCTTTGGAAGCTGCCGATTCTCTTCCTGTGCGAGAACAACCTCTATGCGATGGGCACCGCGCTGGAGCGTTCGGAGTCGGAGCCGAATCTCGCTCTCAAGGCAGCCGCGTATGAGGTTCCATCGTGGAGTGTGGACGGTATGGACGTCCTTGCCGTGAATGAGGCAGCGCACCGTGCCATCGCTCAGGTGCGGGAGAGCGGGTCGCCAGTCTTCCTTGAGGCCCGCACGTTCCGCTTCCGCGCGCACTCGATGTACGACCCAGACCGGTACCGCGAGAAGGAGGAGATCGAGAAGTGGCGGCACCGCGACCCGCTGCTGCTGCTCGCGGAGCGGATGCGCAACGAAGCATCGCTGACCGATGAAGACGTTGCGCAGCTGGAAGGGGACATCACCACCGAGATCGACGATGCCGTTGCATTCGCCGAGGCGAGTGACATCGAGCCGGTCGAAGAGCTCACTCGATTCGTCTGCACCACCAGCGCTGGCGGTGATGGATAGTGACGACTTACCGCGAAGCGGTCCGCGAGGCCATGCGTGAGGCGCTGAAGCGTGACGACCGGGTCTTTCTCATGGGGGAGGACGTCGGTGCGTATGGCGGCGGGTTCGGCGTCAGTCTGGGACTGCTCGAAGAGTTCGGACCAGAGCGCATCAAAGACACCCCACTTTCGGAGTCAGGCTTCGTTGGCGCTGGCATCGGTGCTGCTCTCGGTGGGATGCGGCCGATCGTCGAGATCATGACCGTGAACTTCTCGCTGCTCGCGCTCGACCAGATCGTCAACACCGCGGCGTCCCTGCACCACATGAGCGGCGGCCAGTTCAGTATCCCAATCGTCATCCGGATGACGACCGGAGCCGGCCGGCAGCTGGCCGGTCAGCACTCGCACTCGCTCGAGAACTGGTACGCCCATGTGCCAGGCTTGGTGGTCTTGGCTCCAGCGACGGTCGCGGATGTTCGCGGAATGCTGTGGCCCGCGCTGGAGCACCCTGACCCGGTGATCTTCTTCGAGCACGGCGCCCTCTACAACGAGAGCGGTCCGTCGGATGTGACAGGCCTCGCTCCGGCTCCCGACGACCTCTGGCACGCAGCCGTGCGACGTCAGGGAACCGATGTCTCGCTCATCACCTATGGGGGTTCGCTACCCAAGACCCTCGACGCCGCAGAGGCGCTGGCTGCGGATGGCGTCAGCGCAGAAGTGATCGATCTCCGCGTGCTGCGGCCCCTGGACTGGGACACCGTGCTCGCGTCAGTGCGACGGACCCATCGAGCGGTCATCGTCGACGAAGGGTGGCACACGCTCTCGCTCGCTGGCGAGGTCAGTGCGCGCATCGCCGAGGAGGCGTTCTTCGACCTCGACGCCCCGGTGCGTCGGGTCTGCGCCGTCGAGGTTCCGATCCCTTATGCGCGTCACCTCGAGCTTGCCGCGCTGCCGAGTGTTGAGCGGATTGTGGCTGCCGCCGAGGAGGTGGTCGCTCATGGGTGAGTTCCGGATGCCGTCGCTCGGCGCCGACATGGATGAAGGGACGCTGGTCGAGTGGCTCGTTGCTCCAGGCGACGAGGTGCATCGCGGCGACATCGTCGCGATCATCGATACCGCGAAGTCAGCCATCGAGATCGAGGTCTTCGAGGACGGCGTTGTCGAGGAGCTGCTGGTGCCCACCGGCACCACGGTGGCGGTGGGCACAGTACTGGCCAGCCTGACCGGTGGCGGCGGTCCCGAAGAGGCCGCAGAGCCCCGCAATGTGAAAGATGACAGGGGTCATAGGCCCACTTCGGCTACACGATCCGAGACGTCTGACGAGCCGGGGCCCCCACCCGAGACATCGGGTGAGCCTGCCGTGACGTCACCGATCGTGCGCCACCTGGCGCATGAGAAGGGTGTCGACCTCGGCACTGTGAGAGGCAGCGGCCCCAACGGCACCGTCACTCGCGACGACGTCGAAGCGGCGGCCGGGGTCCCGGCCGCCATCCCCCACAACGTGCGACCTGGTGGGGCCCATGGCGTCAACGAAGTCACACGTTCGGAGGGGGAGGGGGGGCGCGTGCGCGCGTCGCCGTTCGCCCGACGGCGTGCCCGTGAGCTCGGTGTCGACCTCGGCACGGTGACCGGCACAGGTCCGGATGGCGCCATCACGGTTACCGACGTCGAAGGTGCTGCGTCCGCGAGGACTGCCACATCCGCTGTAACCGAGCTGAAGTCGCCACCTGCCATCCCCGACAACTTGGAACCTGAACGGCTCGGTAGCGCCACTGGACTCGCACCATCGCAGAAGGGGGTAGTTGGCACGACTTTGTCGGCCAAGGAGAAGGCGCGCGCGAAGCAGGCGGCGATGCGCGCAGCCATCGGCGACTTGATGGCCAAGAGCAAGCGGGAGATCCCGCACTACTACCTGACGCAGAACATCGATCTGCGCACGGCGATGGAATGGATGCGGGACGTCAACGCCGGACGCGGCGCCGAGCAGCGACTCGTTCCTGCGGCGCTCCTGCTGAAGGCGGTCGCCAAGGCCGTGCCGAAGGTGCCCGAGGTCAACGGCTTCTACACCGACGGCGCGTTCCACCGCGGCGGCGGCGTGCATCTCGGCGTCGCTGTATCGCTCCGTGGCGGTGGGCTGGTCGCGCCGGCGATCCACGACGCCGACACGCGGGACCTTGACGACCTGATGGCTGCGCTGAAAGACCTCGTCGCCCGGGCGCGCGCCGGACGCCTGAGAGGCTCAGAGATGTCCGATCCGACGATCACCGTGACGAACCTGGGTGACCAGGGGGTGGAGTCGGTGGTGGGCGTCATCTACCCGCCGCAGGTGGCCCTGGTCGGCTTCGGCCGGATCGTCGAGCGACCGTGGGCCGTTGACGGGATGCTGGCTGTGCACCCGATCGTGACCGCGTCTCTGGCCGCTGACCACCGCGTCACCGACGGACACCGCGGCGGACTATTCCTATCTGCCGTCGACGATCTGCTTCAAACACCGGAGGACCTGTGAATGCCGACCAAGCCCGAGACACCGTTGCCGCGATCCTGGGCCAGATAGCCCCGGAGGCCGACCTCGACGACGTCGAGCCATCAGAGGACCTGCGCACCGAGCTCGACCTCGACTCGCTCGACTTCCTCGGTCTGATCGAAGGCCTGAAGGAGAGCACAGGTGTCGACGTGCCAGAGGGGGACTACCCCCAGGTGCGCAGCCTCGCAGGCCTGGTCACCTACCTCACCGCCCACACCTGACCCGCATCCCCGAGCCAAGAACGACGCAGCTGACTGAACTCGGCGGCGACTGGAGGCTTGTTCCGCCCGGCGACGGGTCAATGGCCGACCCTAAAGAATGGCCCACGATCAGTTCAGTTCTCGACCCCGGGGGACTGGTGACTGCCGTCGTGATGGGGCAATCCCGGCAAGGAGGCTTCCTCGGCGTGATGAAGGGGTACCGCTCATACTGGATCGTGAACGACGTCCAGGATTGGACGATGCCATCGGTCAGTGTCAGGCCTTTGCTTGGCGCGCTCGGTAGCTCCTACTTCACCGTCTTCACGGACTGGAAGGGAGATCCCGTGGACTACGAGGTCACGAGAATCGACTCCAACGGCGAAACCACAACCACCCTCACCACCCTCCCACCAGGGGCGACCGCCGTCTCGTTCGCTTCCGACCTCGTCGAATGACCAACGCGGGCAGTGAGGCCACCGACGTGGTGTACTCACTCGGTGGCCAACGGTCCCGCTGGATTCGCCGAGTTCGTCGATGTGCGCGGCCCTGCCGTGGTTCGCGCCGCGTCGCTGCTTGAGCTGGACGACGACCTAGCACAGGAAGCAGTCGTAGGTGCGCTGGCATCTGCTGCCCGACAGTGGCGTGCACTCTCCCGCGACGGCAGTGCTGAGGCAGAAATCAGGCGGCACCTCCACGAGACGCTGATCGCCCAGTCGCGACGCGCACAGACCTTCGACGCGGTCCCGGCACCCAGCGCGATCGCCGACGATGCGCCTGGTGCACGCCACGCGCTCGCGACGCTCACCAACCGGGAACGCGTGCTCGTCGTGCTCTCTGGTCTCGAGTCGATGAGCAGTCGCGAGATCTCCGCGCTTGTGCACTGCTCGACTGACGATGTCGACGCAGACATCGAAACTGCAGCCGCGAAGTTCAGAGATGCTGCCGGTGCTGCTGCAAATGCGCCGCTTCTCCCGCTGCTGAACTCCGCGGCGTCCCGAGACGTGCCATCGGACCTGGCTGATCGCGCACTCGCCGCGTCCCGCGCCGGTGGACGCCGCAAGCTTGTCAGTGTCGTTGCCGGATCGGTAGCGGTCGTCGCCGTGGTAGCAGCGGCCGTTGCGCTGCTACCGGAAAGTGGGGGCGATACCTCCGCAGACCCGGTAGCCGCGAACATCGAACAGTGGGGGATCCCGGACAGTGCAGCGCCTCCTCGTGGGTTGCCGAGCTTGGCCGAACAGCCGATCAAGACCGCTTCGATGGCCTACGTCGTCGGGGGTGTGCCCGTCGTCACGGATGCGTCAACTGGTGAAGCGCACACTGTGCTTTCCGGGCGCCCGACACCGGAGTGGTACGACGGCAACGTAGACGGTGTTGCCACGGGTCTCTTGCGGCGCGGGCCACCGTGGACACAGGCAGTGCTCTCACCGGACGGGGCGTGGCTGCTTCTGGTGCAGGCCACCGGAAACCTCCAAAGGGGCGATGCCACGGGCGATCTGTACCTCGTCCGCATCGACACCGGAGCCGTCATACCGGTGCCCGAGGCCAAGCCTGTGGCTCGGGCTCAGGGCGAAGCATCGATCGCCGACACGGTGCTCGCCTGGGCTCCTGGCGGCGGCGCCTTCGCGTGTGTCTGCGGTGGCAAGCTGGGAGTCTTCGACGTCCAGCCGACGGCGGGCCGTGTCGTGCAGACCTCCGCGTCGCAACAGCAGGTGACCGACGTCGCGTGGGGGGTGTCGGCCTCGTCGTCCGACAGCCGAATGGCGACTGGCTAGCGGTCAGCGCCCCCTCGACGTCGGTGCGGCGTATGGGCAACCCGGACGCGCTCGCGATATCGGCCGACTCACCGACGATCTACGTCAGTGTCAATGTCACCTCGATCTACGCGCTCGGCGCCGACACTTCGCCTGATGGTGGCCGGTGCGTCTGGTGGAACGAGGACTTCTCGACGCCAGTGCCCGTGACGCCCGCTCCTGACCGCGACGGCACGCTGTGCACTCCCATCACGCTTCAGCCGGGGCGTTCGGGCGTCCTTCTCGTGATTCGTCCAGACCGCCCCCGCCCGCAGCCGCTTCCGTTGGACGTGGTCACCGTTGACGCTTTCGGGGCCAGCACCGTGATCGGTGCCCTTCCACCCGGGACCACATATGCGTCGTTTGCTGAGCAGCTGGTGGGGTAAGCGGGTCAGAACGCGACCTCTGGCTGCCTCGTGGCGAGCCAAAGGACCACCAAACCAGTCCGCCCGGGCCGAACCGTTTGCACTCGGAGGGTGAGAGTGCTAACAATTGGTTAGCACTCTCCCTAGGGGAGTGACAAACCACAGGCGCTGTGTGAGGTCAGCGGTGGTGGGCCGGAAGGGTCGGTCCTCCGCCTTGGCCGTCCGTCGCGGGCACAGAGCACCTGACCCCAACGTTCCGAAAAGGAAACCACGCATGGCAAAGATCATCGCGTTCGACGAAGAGGCCCGCCGCGGTCTTGAGCGCGGCATGAACGTGCTGGCGGACGCCGTCAGGGTGACGCTAGGCCCGAAGGGCCGCAACGTCGTGCTGGAGAAGAAGTGGGGCGCCCCCACAATCACCAACGACGGTGTCTCGATCGCCAAGGAGATCGAGCTCGAGGACCCGTACGAGAAGATCGGTGCCGAGCTCGTCAAAGAGGTCGCCAAGAAGACCGACGACGTTGCCGGTGACGGCACGACGACGGCCACCGTTCTCGCCCAGGCCCTGGTTCGTGAAGGCCTGCGCAACGTCGCGGCCGGCGCCAACCCGATGGAGCTCAAGCGCGGCATCGAGCACGCGGTCACCGCGATCAGCGAGCAGCTGTCGAACATGGCCAAGGACGTCGAGACCAAGGAGCAGATCGCCTCAACCGCGTCCATCTCCGCAGGTGGCGACACCGAGGTTGGCGAGATGATCGCCGAGGCCATGGACAAGGTCGGCAAAGAGGGTGTCATCACCGTCGAGGAGAGCAACACCTTCGGGCTCGAGCTCGAGCTCACCGAGGGTATGCGCTTCGACAAGGGCTACATCTCGCCGTACTTCGTCACCGACCCCGAGCGTATGGAAGCGGTACTTGAGGACGTCTACATCCTCATCGCCAACTCCAAGATCTCAGCCGTCAAGGACCTTCTCCCGATTCTCGAGAAGGTCATGCAGACCGGCAAGCCGCTGATGGTCCTCTCCGAGGACGTCGACGGTGAGGCGCTCGCGACGATCGTCGTGAACAAGATCCGTGGCACCTTCCGCTCGGTCGCCGTCAAGGCTCCAGGCTTTGGCGACCGCCGCAAGGCCATGCTGCAGGACATCGCGATCCTTACCGGTGGTCAGGTCATCAGCGAGGAGGTCGGCCTCAAGCTCGAGAACACCGACATCGAGCTGCTCGGGCGCGCCCGCAAGGTCGTTGTCACCAAGGACGAGACGACCATCGTCGAGGGTGCTGGCGACAGTGAGCAGATCGCTGGCCGGGTCTCGCAGATTCGTGCCGAGATCGAGAAGAGCGACTCCGACTACGACCGTGAGAAGCTGCAGGAGCGCCTGGCGAAGCTCGCCGGCGGTGTTGCAGTCATCAAGGTTGGCGCGGCCACCGAGGTCGAGCTCAAGGAGCGCAAGCACCGCATCGAGGACGCCGTTCGCAACGCGAAGGCTGCCGTCGAAGAGGGCATCGTCGCCGGCGGTGGCGTTGCGCTGCTTCAGGCGTCGACCGTCGCATTCGAGAAGATCGACCTTTCCGGTGACGAGGCAACGGGTGCTCAGATCGTGCGGTCTGCGATCAGCGCCCCGCTCAAGCAGATCGCCATCAACGCCGGTCTCGAGGGTGGAGTTGTCGCCGAGAAGGTCAGCAGGCTCGAAGCTGGCCACGGTCTCAACGCGGCCACTGGCGAGTACGTCGACATGATCGCCGAAGGCATCATCGACCCAGCCAAGGTGACCCGGTCGGCGCTGCAGAACGCTGCGTCGATCGCCGGCCTCTTCCTCACCACTGAGGTCGTCGTCGCCGACAAGCCCGAGAAGGCCGCTCCGGCCATGCCGGGTGGAGACGGTGGCATGGGCGGCATGGACTTCTAGTCCACGCTGCACCACCAGCAACAACAGCGTGTAAGTCCCCTGGGCCTATAGGCCCAGGGGACTTACACGTTGTGGCGTTTTGGGGCCGGTTACGGCGCGGTTGCGGTTGGGCCACGGGTGGGTCCTGGTGCTGGTGGACGCCCTCCGCGTCAGCCATGCTGCCGTGACATCAAAGGGGGATGCGATGCGCCCGGTGATCGCGGTAGTGGCGGCTGCGGCCCTCGCAGTTGTTGCGGCCGGATGCGCCAGCGACTCAGCGCCAGTTTCTTCAACCGAGCCGTGGAATGCCCCGGACGCCGCGTGGATGCAGCCAGCAGGGACGCCCATGGGTGCTGAACTCGTCGTGCCGCAGGGTGCGCAGCTGGTGGGCCCGGTCTTCTCTTCGGTGTCGCAACGGTCGCCCATCGATGGCGGCGATTGGTACGTCGACGGTCAGCAGGCGTACCTGCTCTCAGGAGGGGCTGACATCGTCGACCTGTCGGACGACCTCGTTGCGCAGTTGGGCGGTCCCCAAGGCTTGCAGACCCAGTACAACGACACCGTGTGCAACCAAGAGATCGACCGCGGAGGGCCCCTCGGCGTCGACACCCAGCCGTATACCGATGACCTTGATGCCGACGCCGTCGAGGTCATCTGCTCAGCCACCCTGCCTAACGGAGTCTCCGAAGTTGGCGAAGGCATCACCCTCGACCTGCGGCAGGACGTCACAGAGTCAGGCCGGCCCGTGCTGGGCAGCGTGCAGTGGCCCGAGTCGAGTGTCATGACGCTCGACGGCCTCCCAGATGCGCCTGAGGGGGTCGGCGGACCAACCACGATCACGACCGACGTTGAAGGCGACCCAGACCTCAAGGTTGCCGAAGGGTCTTTCCTCGCTGGGCCGCAAGGCTGGGGCTCCATCACTGGTGGCTTCACGGCCGTCGTCGGCGTCACAGGTGACCCCGACGAAGTGTTTGACGCTTACATGGCCTACATCAACGCCGACCCGGTGGTCATCGACGAACAGGTGGGCGCCCTGAGGGTGCGTCAAGGACAGGCGGGCGGAGCAGGCGGCGTCACCTACACGGTGACGCTCAACGAGCTGGACGGCAGCGCGTGGATCCTGCTCGAGGCGTACAACGACTAGGGCCACGAGCCAACGCCTGCATGCGGGTGCACCAAGTGTGGTCCTGGCACCACTTCGTGCACCCAGACTCAGAGATCGGTGAGCTCGACGCGGACCCCGAGCAAACGGATGGGACGCCCAAGCTCTAGCCGGTCGAGCAGCGCGACGGCGTTGTCGGCGACGACGCGGGCGTCTTGCGTCGGCGATGCCAGTTTGTGCACGCGGGTCGTGGTGAAGAACGGCACGAACCGCACCTTGATCCCGACGTGGGTGATCGCCCGGCCGCTCGGTGCGACATCGGCCACGACACCGGCTGCGATCTGGCGCAGCTTTTCCTCTAGATCCGGGCGATCGACGACGTCGTGCTCATAGGTAACCTCTGAGCTTCGGCCACGGGGCACCCAGGGGGCGTTCGTGACCGTGCGGTCGCCCATCCCGCGTCCCACCGACACCAGCCATGGCCCGGTCTTGGGACCGAACCGGGCCCGCATCGCGTCGAGGTCGGCCGACCCAAGATCTCGCACAGTCGAAAGCCCCAGCTCAGCGAGCTTCGCGCTGGTCTTCCCGCCGACGCCCCACAGGGCATCGGTCGGCCGGTCTCCCATCACCTCGAGCCAGTTCGCCTTCGTCAGACGGAACACACCCATGGCAGCATCTGGCAGTGCACCAGCCGGTGCCTTCGCGAAGCCCGTCGCAATCTTGGCCCGCAGCTTGTTGTCGCCTATACCGACGCAGCAAGTGAAGCCGGTGCGTTCGACGACAGTGCGACGGATCTGCCGAGCGAGTAACTCGGGGTCGTCGGTGTCTGACCCAAGAACCGCCTCGTCCCAGCCCCACACCTCGGTGACCACGGGGAGCTCACGGACCACACTCCACACCTCTTCGGACGCCGCGTCATAGGCGTCGCGGTCGGAGGGCAGGAAGACCGCGTCCGGGCAGCGGCGATAGGCCGACGTGAGCGGCATCCCGGAATGGACGCCGAATGCTCGCGCTTCGTACGAAGCCGTCGCCACGACCTGGCGGCGTCGCGAGGGGTCACCGTCTCCGCCGACGACTACTGGCCGACCACGCAGGGTCGGGTTGCGGCGAATCTCGACGGCTGCGATGAACTGGTCAAGATCGACGTGCAGCACCCACGTCGGCGTCACAGTCACCCCGTCGGTTGCATCGTCGGCACCCTCGGCCACGCCCGCCACCGCACCACACTCGGACTCCAAGAGCAAGGACGGCAACCGACGACCGGTTCTTCGCGCTTCGCACAGGTCGAAGACAAGCGCTGCAGGTGGATCGCAATCTCCGCACCCGGTGGCCCCGCTCGAGAGGGGGTGTGGGTGTCTTAAGTGCTGCTCACGCAACACTTTCTGCACCCAGACGGTGGCGTCACCGTGGCAATGCAGGAGTCCGCGAGTCGAAGAACCGCCGCAGGACCGCGGCGACGAACTCACACTGATGCCGTAGCGCGAACCCAGCGAAGCGCAGCAAAGTCTTCTGCTCGTCGACGACGACCTCGTTGTTGCGCATCATGTCCTCCCACCAGGCGAGCGCCTCCATGTGCTGCTGCCCATCGACTTCCACAACCAGCTGGTACTCGTCGAAGTCGACGTCGAGGTAGCGCCATCGTCCAGCGGCATCCTTGCGCCGCCGTTGCCGTGTGGGTGTGGGTAGCCCGTACCTCCGGCACATCCGGATGAAGAGCACCTCGTACTCGCTGAGCGAGCCGCCGCCTACGTCGCGGATCGTCTCGGTGATCAGCGCGTGTCGCGAAAGCTTCATCCGCGGAGCTGCGACGACATGCAGCGCACTCGCTGTGACGAGTCCTTGCTGCACAGCTGAGGCGATGATCGCCTGACAGCGCAGGTCGGTTGATGCCCAGGATGCTGCGTCAACGATCGATCGGGGAAGCCGCGTTCGACGAGGAGTCAGGACAGGGTGGACGTCTTTGGCTGACAGCTGTCGAGAGCGCACGACAATCACCTGCGGTCGAACACGGGCCCGGGTGCCGTGAGGCGTGACGATGAAGATCTTGCGTGTGTCGAATCCGCGCAATCCGTCCAAGGTGGCTGCCGTCAGCCCGGCCAGCGCCGCCGACGAGTGCTGCGCCAACAACTCACACGTGACGGACTCATGCAAGGACAGGCCACCGGAGTGACGCACGACCACGCCTTTGGCCGGTCGTTGCCAACGGCCCGACTGGACCATCCAGCGCACATGGGACGCGCCGAAGAGGCCGTTGGCATCACGGGTGCGAAGGACGACCGGAGGTTTCGGAGGCACCGGCGCAGCGTCAACCAGGCATCCCGTCGAGGGGCTTTGGCGTGCGTCGACTGTGGGTGGCAGGCCTCGACCCCACCTGTGGACGCGTTGGGGTGGGGGCGTCTTGGGGTGGGGGCGTCTTGGGGTGGGGGCGTCTTGGGGTGTGGACGTCTTCGGGTGTGGGCGCGTCGAGGTGGGGCTCGGTGGCGGACGCGAATCACGGTGTTTGGGTGCAGCAAGTGTCGCTACCACCACACTTGCTGCACCCAAATGGTCCGAGCGGCGCTTCAGCGGCCGAGAAGGTCCACCGCAAGGGGCTGAACGCGGATGCCACCGCAGCCAAGGTGCACCGCAAGGGGCCGACACGCGGATGCAACCGCAGCGGCTCGGGCAAGGTGCCACCGCAAGGGGCCGACACGCGGACGCCACCGCAGCGGCTCGAGCAAAGTGCCGCAGCAAGGTGCCGACACGCGAACGCCACCGCAAGGTGCCGACACGCGGACGCCGCCGCCGACGTCGTCAGACGCTGGCCAGGATCTCGCCGTGCAGCACTGCGAACCAAGCATCGGGGTCGGCTGCCCATGCGCGCCAGGCGTCGGCGATCTCAGCCAGCTCCGCAATGGTCGCGAAGCCCTCGGCCACTGCCTGCTGCCCAAGTTGCGACTGCGTGACGCGGTCGGCCCACAGGTTCGCCCACCACGACCGTTCCCCTGGCGTCGCAAAGCACCAAAGGCTCGCGGATGGCGTCACCTCGGCGAACTCGGCGCGGTGAGCCCACGCGAGCAGACGCCGCCCGGCCTCCGGTTCACCGCCATTGGCTCGACCGACGGCCAGCGAGAGTGCGAGCCACCGGTCCAGATTCGGATCGCCCGGGTACCACGCCGAACCTGTGTAGTCGGCGTCGCGCGCGGCGACTACACCGCCGGGGCGGCAGACCCGGCGCATCTCGCGCAGCGCCGCAACTGGATCGGCGAGGTGCTGAAGAACTTGGTGAGCATGCACAACGTCGTACGTGTTCTCGGGGGCGTCGATCGCATAGGCGTCCCCGGTCGTGAAGGTCAGGTTGGAGCGTTGGTGGGCGCTGGCGGCAAGACCCACCACCTCCGCTGATGCATCTATCCCGGTAACCGATCCGGCCGGTCCTACGAGGTCTGCCATCTCCGCCGTGATGGTTCCAGGGCCACACCCGACGTCCAGCACGTGGCAGCCTTCGATCAGTCGAGGTGCCAGGTAAGCAGCCGAGTTCGCGACGGTGCGCCAGGTGTGCGAGCGCAGCACACTCTCGTGGTGACCGTGTGTGTAGTGCTCTTCGGGCGACACGGGATCAACCGACCTTGGCCAGCAGAACCCGACCCAGAGCGACCAGTCGTGAAGGGTCATCCCAGGCGGTGATCTCGACGTCGGCTACAGCCTGCGCGCGGCCGATCTTCCGCGCTGTTGCCGTGACCCGGTGTACCTCATTCCGGGCCAGTCGCACGAAATCGATCCGCATGTCAGCGACCACCCACGTGTCATCGCTGACCCGAATGATCGCCTCCCAGGCTGCGGTGTCAATTGCAGTCGCCAGCGCCCCGCCATGCAGGTAGGTAACCGGCTCGACGGCGCCGACGGCAATGGCGGTGGGGTCGAGCCGCAGTACCGCAGAGTCACCGTCGTCGGGAGCTCTTGTCAGACCCAAGGCAGAGTCCAAGGGGGCGGCGCTAGCGCCGTCGGGGGTGCGTTGTGCGGTCATCGAGGCAGCGTACCGAGGCGGGATCGGCCACAATGGCGTCCGTGCCAGAACCTGAACCAGAGTCCATGCCTGATCCCGACACCGTCGCAGATGACGACCACTCGCACGAACCACCGCCTGACGAGGAGTACGGCGTCTCGCCGCTTGAGCTCTTCTTTGATCTCGTCTTTGTGTTCGCTTTCACTCAGGTGACGTCCCTGCTCGCCGTAGACCTCACCGGCACCGGAATTCTCCGAGGGATCGCTCTCCTCCTCGTCGTCTGGTGGGCCTGGGTCGGCTACTCCTGGCTGACGAACTCGGTCCCGGTGGACGACGACATTCGCTCCCGAATCGTGGTATTCGCTGCCATGGCCGCCGGCCTGGTGATGGGACTGGCGATTCCAGAGGCCTTTTCCGGCGACGGCGTTCTCTTCGGCTTCGCCTACCTCACGGTGACGTTGTTGTTCATCTTGCTGTATGCGTTGTCCACCCGCGACAAGCCAGAAATGAACCGAGCCGTGCTACGCATGGCCCCAGGTGTGCTCGCCGCACCGGTGTTGGTCGCGATAGCAGGCTTTCTTGAGGCAGGCGTGATGCGTGCCTCGCTCTGGACGCTGGCGCTGATCCTGACGACGACCGCTCCGCTGATCTCGGGTACGCAGGGGTGGCATGTCAGGCCGTCACACTTTGCCGAGCGTCATGGCCTGATCATCATCATCGCTCTCGGTGAGTCCATCGTGGCGCTGGGTCTGGCTGCGTCCGAAGAGCCGCAGACGGCAGCGGTCGTCAGCGCGAGTGTCTTCGGGATGACGGTCGTCGCCGCACTCTGGTGGCTCTACTTCGACGTGGTAGCGCTCGCCGCCGAGAAGCGACTCGGCAAGGCAACTGGTGCCGAGCGCAACGCACTCGCCCGCGACTCCTACAGCTACCTACACGTGCTGATGATCCTGGGGATCGTCTTCCTGGCACTCGGGCTCAAGAAGTGTCTGTTGGACGTCGGTGAGCCGCTGAAGCTGATCCCGTCGGTTGCGCTCTTCGGCGGGGTGGCCCTCTACCTCGTCGGCCACATCCTCTTTCGGCTGCGGAACATGGGCTCGGTCAACGTGCAGCGATCCGTAGCCGCAGGACTGTTGGTGCTGGCAATCCCCATGGGACTGGTCGTGCCTGCGTATGTATCGCTGACGGCTCTCGTCACCCTGCTGGTGGTGCTGATCGCGTACGAGGCGGTGAGGTTCCGCGACGTGCGCCACCACCTGCGCCACCACGCTCCCTGACAACCCTCGGTAGCGGCGATGAGTGGAGGAAGTCGCGACGCGAACACTCAGGCTGTGACCACGATCTTGCCGAACTCGTCGCCGGAGGCGAGTCGGGAAAGAGCCTGATCGGCTTCGGCAAGTGGATAGGTGCGGTCAATCACTGGCGTGAGTGAATGCTCAGCGCAGAACGACAGCAGCTGCTCGAGCTCGTCGCGCGTCCCCATCGTCGAACCAATCACCGACAGCTGGAGGAAGAACACTCTGGCGAGGTCGGCGGACGGGTTCGCGCCAGAGGTGGATCCGCAGACGACGACGCGACCACCGGGACGCAGCGACTTGAGCGAGTGGCTCCACGTTGCTTCGCCGACCGACTCCATGACGGCGTCGACTCGTTCGGGCAGCCGGGCGCCCGGCTCGAATGCCGCATCTGCGCCAAGCGCCATCACCTGCTCACGCTTTGTGGCAGTACGGCTGGTGACCCAGACCCGCAACCCCATGGCCTTGGCGAGCGGCACCAACGCTGTCGATACGCCACCGCCGGCACCCTGTACGAGGACGGTCTCGCCAGCCATCAACTGACCGCGGGTGGTCAGCATGCGATACGCAGTAAGCCACGCTGTCGGCAGGCACGACGCCTGTTCGAAGGAGAGTGACGCCGGCTTCGCCACCAAGTTTCGACGCGGCACCGTGACCCGCTCAGCCAGCGTCCCGTCGTAGACCTCAGACAGCAGCGAGCGCTTGGGGTCGAAGGTCTCGTCGCCACCGCCACGCGCCGGGTCTGCGATCACCGCGTGTACGACGACCTCAAGACCATCCTCGGCGACGCCGGCGGCATCGGTGCCAAGGATCATCGGCAGCTGCTCTGGGCGAAGTCCTACGCCCTTGAGCGACCACAGGTCGTGGTGGTTCAGGGCGGTGGCCCGCACGGTGACCGTCGTCCAGCTGTCATCCGGCGGCGTGGGTTCGGCGTGGTCACCAAGGGTGAGCCCATTGAGTGGATGCTCGGCATCGAAGGAGGTGGCGATGGCAGCGAACATGGGCGTGTCCCTGGTCAGAAAGTCGGCGTCAGGATCCGGACGCGTTGGCCAATGAGCCGGGTACGAGGCCGAGTTCCAGCTCGGCGGCCACTCTGGCGTGCTCGTGCATCTGCTTGCGGGTGACGCCTGGACGCTGCAACGTGACGCGCAGACCAAGGCCGTCGAGCAGTGAGGACAACCGGTCGGCAACGCCCCTCGGGTCATCGGTAGCGAACTCACCAGATGCGACGCCGTCCTCGATGACGGTGAGAAGCATCTCGGTCCAAGCCGTGTCGAGCTCTTCAGAGATCGTGCGCAGCGTGTCGTCGCGCAGGCCGGCTCCCCAAGCGTCGATCCACAATACCCAGGTCTGGTCGTTGCGTGAGCTGGGGACGAACTCGCGCATGACGCGGTCGAGGCGCTGCAGTGCGGTGCCGGCCCCAGTTGCCAGGCGGCGCGCCTTGGCGATGTCATGCTCGGCCTCGTTGCGGAGCATCTCGGTGAGCAGAACGTCCTTGGTGGCGAAGTGGTAGTGGATCAGCCCGCCGCTAACCTTGGTGGCGGCAGCGACATCGGCCACTCGGGTATTGGAGAGTCCACGCTCCAGGACGACCTGTTTGGCCGCCTCCAGCAACTCAGCGCGCCGCTGCTCAACCTGCTCCTGGCGGCTGGTTCGCGCCGCTCCTGCTCGTGCCACGCCGCTAACTTAGCGGCCGACCCGTAGCTGCGGGGGGATTCTTACTGAATATTCAGTCAGCCGGCTGACTGCGCCGCGCGGGCCCTCTAGACTTCCGCGCATGACTGATGAAAGTGCAGCGACCACCGGCGGATCAATCTCAATTCTTGGGCTCCGCAAGGTATTTGAAGGAGGGTCGGTCGCCGTCGACGGAATCGACCTCGACGTCGCTTCAGGTGAGTTCTTCTCGCTGCTCGGCCCCTCGGGTTGCGGCAAGACCACGACGCTCCGCATGCTGGCGGGGTTTGAGCAACCCACCGACGGGCAGATCCTGATCGACGGCACCGATGTCGCGCAGACGCCTCCCCACAAGCGGCCGGTCAACACGGTCTTCCAGAGCTACGCGCTCTTCCCACACATGGACGTATGGAAGAACGTCGAGTACGGCCTGCGCTGGGCCAAGGATGTTCCCAAGAGCGACCGCAAGGGCAAGGTTGACGCCGCGCTCGAGCTGGTCGAGATGACCGAGTACGCCAAGCGCCGCCCCAACCAGCTCTCCGGAGGGCAGCAGCAGCGCATCGCCCTGGCGCGGGCGCTCGTGCTCGAGCCCTCGGTCCTCCTCCTCGACGAACCGCTCGGTGCGTTGGATGCCAAGCTCCGCCACTCGCTGCGCGCCCAGCTCACCGAGCTGCAGCGGCGGGTGGGCATCACATTTGTCTTCGTCACACACGACCAGGAAGAGGCGCTGGAGATGTCTGACCGCCTCGCGGTCATGAGCAAGGGCAAGATCATGCAGTTGGGTGCGCCCCGCGAGATCTACCAGTTCCCCCGTAGTGAGTTCGTGGCCGACTTCCTCGGAGTGGCCAACCTGATGGACGTCCAGGTCGAGAGCAGCAGTGCCGGAGTAGGTCGCGTCAAGCTCGGCGACTTCACCCTCGACGCCCAGATTCCCGAGGGCTTCCAGGCTGGTCCTGGTCGCGCGGTGATCCGGCCCGAGAGCCTGCACCTCGAAGAGGGCGAGCTCAGTGGAGACAACCGGCTGCCCGCGATGGTCGAGCGGGTCGTCTACCTGGGGTCCACGTCACAGGTGTTCGTGCGACTCGCGGACGGTACGAGCGTCCAGTCGCTCGTCACCAACGCCGTGCACGAAGAGCCGTGGAGGTCAGGCGATGCGTGTCGCGTCCGGATGCCTGCGGAATCGCTGCACGTGTTGGAGCACTCCGAAGAACACGCCTGGAGCGATTCCGACTCGGTGTCGAGGGCTGGCTGAACCGACCCCGCTTGTGCCTGTGCTCGGCCGTACCTGGAGTCTGTCCTGCGGCCCACCGCGCTTGGCGGACCGCTACATCTCGACGCCGGCCAGGTCGTCGAGGGCAGAGCCGCCATCTCCTCTGCGTCGCAAGCGGAGGACGAGATACGTGAGCAGCAGTGCTGCCAGTGTGCCGATCAGCAGGAGGGTCGCCAGCGCGTTGAGTGCTGGCGACGGGGCCGCCTTGACGGCGCTGTACAGCAGGACCGGAACGGTGATCTGGCTGGCGTCGCCATAGAGGAAGTTGCTGACGACGAAGTCGTCGAGGGATGCGGCGAAGGTAATCATGGCCGCTGCGAAGATCGCCGGGACCAGCATGGGCAGGAGCACCGTTCGGATCGCCTGGATGCGTGTTGCGCCGAGATCTTGGGCCGCGGTCTCGAACTCGCTACCGATACTCACCAGGCGGCCACGCACGATCACCAGGATGAACGAGATCGAGAACGTGACGTGACCCAGGATCAGGGCGGTGCGGCCCAGCCCGATCTGCGTGTAGAGGGTCGAGATCACCAGATAGAGGGCCGAACCCAGGACCAGCTCTGGGGTGACCAGTGGGAAGAGCGAGACAGCGTTGGCCGCGTTGCTGGTACGCGAGCGCCAGCGGCTGAGACCGAGCGCAAGCGCCGTACCGATGGGTACGGAGATCAGGGTGGTGACGACTCCTAGCGTCAAGCTGTTCCGCAGGGCAAGCAACAACGCATCGTTGGCACCGGCGCCGAAGACCGACGTACCCTCCGCGATCGACCCTGGCTTGCCGCAGCAGTACCACGCGGTGGTGAAGCCGTTCCATGAGCTGCGCGATCGTGAGTCGTTGAACGAGAACTGGACGGCGATCAGGACCGGCACCAGGCTCCACAGGATGTAGACCCAGGTGATCGTGGCGAGTACGTAGGGACGACGCCATGGGTTGCGCCATGGCGGGACGAACCCTTTCTTCGGCGGCCGGATCGCCTCAGGCGGAGGAACGTACCGATCCTTCTCGTCCCACGAATCTGCCGCGCCAGGCGCGTCGACACCGATGGTTGTCATCGCGCCTCCCGTGATGCCCGCACCGTCAAGATCAGGTAGTAGGCCATGAAGATCAGCAGCACCGCCGACAGCAGCAGCACCAGGCTGGCCCCTTGGCCCCGCGAGAAGCCGCTCTGGATCGACTTCTCGATCGAGTTGCCGACCATGACCGTGGTCGGAGAGTTCGAGACCAGGGTGTTGGTGTAGTAGTCACCGAACATCGGAAGAGCCGTGATGACCAGGGCTGTGATCAGGCCGATCCGACTGAGTGGCAGGGTGACGCGGAAGAAGGTGCGGATCGTGTTCGCACCGAGATCGCGGGATGCCTCGATCATGCTTTGGTCGATGCGGTCGAGATAGGCATAGAGCGGCACGATGAAGAACGGCAGGTAGCCGTAGACGAGTGCGACCACAACGACGTACCACTGACCGCCAAGCCAGTCCACCTGTGCGAATCCGAAGAACCTGACGATGTCGTTGGCATATCCCTGGTCGCCAAGGATGCCGACCCAGGCAAGCATGCGCGTGAGGTAGTTGATCCACCAAGGAGCCAGGATGAGCGCGAGCAGCAGGCCGCGGTTTCCGCGGGCAAGCCGAGCCACGTAGTAGGCCACCGGATACCCGATCAGCACGCAGAGCGACATCGCGATGGCCGTGTAGATGAACGTGTGCTCCCAGGCGGAGCGATAGCTGCCGTTGATCGATTCGTCGATCACCTGCCCCATGACGGTGAAGTCCCACTTGAGCGGGTTCCACGCCGGAATGGGCTGCCCGAGAATGTTGAGCTGGCTTGAGAACGCGATCGCCATGATCCCGTAGAACGGGACGAGGAAGAGCGCGACAAGCCAGGCCGTGCCGGGTACTGCGAGGGCGGGCCAGAGGAAACGCGTGGCCGCGTCTTTCCGGCCCCCCACCGTTTCCTTAGTTGCCGCCACTCTGGAACTCCTGGAAGGCCGCCAGATACAGGTTCTGAACCGCCGGGGTCTGCTCGTAGAAGCTGATCCCCGATGCGAAGTCTTCCGGAACCACGACTGCCGACATCAAGTTGTCCGTGATGTAGCCGTTGTCGATGAGGTACTGGGCGTCGAGCTTGGTGAGCGGTGGCTGGTAGCCATTCCAGCTGAAGTTCTTCTCGGCGATCTTGTCGTCGAGGATGCTGTTGACGAAGGTGTGCGCCAACACTGGGCTGGGCGACGACTTGGGGATGCAGATGTTGTCGTTACCGATGACGACGTCTGACTTCGACTCGGGCACCCAGTACCCGAGATCCTGTCTCGTGGCACCCCCGGCCAGGTACCACCTGGCGGCGATCATGTCGCCCGACCAGGCCTGGTGAACGGTGAACCTGCCGTTCGCAATCGTCTCGTACTGGGTGATGTCCACCTTCACACCCAGCGGGATCAGCTCGTTGAGCTTGTCCTCGGCCGCCGTGATCAGTTCGGGGTCAGCGGTGTTGATGTCCTTGGTGATGTCCCAGGCCAGCATGGCCATGCCGAGCGCCTCGCCCGCGTCATCGAGAACGCCCATCTTGCCGGAGTACTCGGGGTTCCAGAGCATCTTGTAGCCCTCAGACGGGTCGCTGACGCGGTCGGAACGGTAGCCGATCCCGGTGGTGTACACGGTGTAGGGCACGCTGTACTGCGAGCCGACGTCGTACCAGGGGTCCTGGTACTCGGGCCACACGTTCTTCAAGTTCGTCATGTACGACTGCTGTAACGGCTGCAGGAACTTGCCGTAGACCATGCGACTCATCACGCTGGGGCCTGGGAAGACCACGTCGAACTCGGCACCGGGCGCGCTGATCTTGGTCAGCATCTCGTCGTAGTTGTTGTACGGGGTCACCTGCACTTCGGCGCCGTACTTCGACTGGAAGTCCTTCATGACTCCCGGCGCCATGTAGTCCGCGTAGTTCAGGACCCGCAGGGTCTTGGCCTTTTCGGGCTCCAGGCCGCTCTCGATGGGCTGGTTGTCGTCGAAGATCGGCAGCGTAACCGGGTTCTCAGGCGTTGCCAGCGGGTAAGAGTCTGCACTTCCGGCTGGGCTGTTGTCATTCCCCCCGCAGGCCGCCAGGAGCGGGGCCGCCCCCAGGCCCACTGCCGCGAGTGCTCCACCCCGAAGAACATCGCGGCGATGCAGTTGTGGCCGCCACTGAGCGGGCTCGGTCGGATGACTTGGGATCGAACGGCATGCCGGGTCCTCCTGGAAGGAAAGGTATGTATCGAGATCTCCGCGGTCGTGAATCTTCCTGACTGACTGGTTGGTCAGTTAGTCTGTCGAGAGTAGCCCTCGAGGACAAGGGTTGCGCCTGATCACGTCATTCTGGCCTGATCAGGGTGGCTCGTGGAACGTTTTGGGCGAATCGGGGTTCAGATCGTGACCCTTTTGTGGCGCGACGGAGAGGACGAAGCGGCAATGGCCAGGGAACTTCCCATGACGGCGGAGCAGCTCCGTCCGTCAATGAACGGCAGTGGTCAGATGCTCCCGGCCGCGGCCTACACCGAGGCTGACGTGCTCGCGTGGGAGAACGATCATGTCTTCGCGGGTGGCTGGATCTGCATCGGACCAGCCGGCTCGTTCGTCAAGGCCGGCGACCGCCGCGCGTACCAGGTCGGGGGCGAGGGCCTGCTCGTCGTGATGGGCACCGACGGGCGGCTGCGGGGCTTCTACAACTCGTGTCGCCACCGCGGTCACGAGCTGCTTCCGGCCGGTGGCGAGGCGAGCGGCAGTCTGATCCGGTGCCCCTACCACGCGTGGGTGTTCACGCCGGACGGTGACCTTCGTGGTGTGCCGCCCACCCATGAGGGCGACGTGACCGACCTGACGCAGCACTCGTTGGTGCCGGTTGCCCTCGAGCTGTGGAACGGCTTCGTCATGGTCAACATGTCGGGCGACGCGCCGCCGCTGAGCGAGTACCTCCAGGGGCTCGACGACATTCTTGATCACTTCGGAATCGGCGAGCTGCGGCTTGCCGAGACGCACAGCTACACCATCGAGGCGAACTGGAAGCTGATCGTCGAGAACTACCACGAATGCTTCCACTGCCCCACCGTCCACCCCGAGCTCTCCCTCGTCTCCGACACCGAAGCCGGCGTCTCCGTCTTCGGTGAGGGGCTGTTCTTCGGCGGCACGAACGACTTTCGGGACGGCGTCGAGACGATGTCGCTCGACGGCACCAGTGGCGGCGTTCCGATCGCTGATCTTCCACAGAAGTACCGGCACGCGACGCTCTATCTGCAGGTCGGACCCAACGTGCTCGTCAGCTTGCACCCGGACTATGTGATGATCCATCGGCTGATTGCGCTCGCACCCGACCGCACGTTCATCGAGTGTCACTGGCTCTTTCCACCCGAGGCTTTCGAGAAGCCCGGCTTCGACCCGGCGTACGCGGTCGACTTCTGGGACATCACCAACCGGCAGGACTGGACGGCATGCGAGAGCGTGCAGCGCGGAGTGGCCTCGCGCGGCTACCGTCCTGGCCCGCTCTCGTCGTACCACGAGGTCGGCGTCCGGCTCTTCACGCAATGGCTGGCGCAGGCGTACCTCTCCGGTGTCGCCCCAACGCGGGTGGCCGACATGATCACCGATGAACAGCGCGCAGCACTCGCCTTTCCCATCGACAGCTGAAGGCCCCATTGCGGGGCGAGAGCTCCGCGGAGAAGAGGTACCCCATGTCTGTGTCAGCGCCGATCGCCAGCGAGCGGACCTCACCCGGTGCCGATCCGCTGCTGGACCGGATGGACCAGCTGATCAGCGAGCAGGAGAAGGTCATGCTCGCCCGCACCGAGAAGTCGCAGGCGATGCGGGCCGAAGCCCGGACGGTACTCGCCGGAGGCATAGCGTCGAGCTGGCAAGACGCCCCGCCGTGCGCCGTGTGGATCGACCGCGGTGAAGGCTCGAAGATCTGGGATGTCGACGGAACCGAGTACTCCGACTTCCACGGCGGTTACGGCGTGGGATTGGTGGGACATGCGCACCCGGCGATCGTCGCCGCGGTACGAGACCGCGTCACCAAGGGCACGCACTTTGCCCAGCCGACCGAGGACGCCATCGTCGTTGCCCGCGAGCTGACCAAGCGCTTCGGCCTTCCGCTGTGGCGCTACAACAACTCCGGAACCGAAGCGACCATGGACGCCTTCCACCTCATGCGAGTAGCGACGGGGCGCAGCAAGGTGATCAAGGTTGAGGGCAGCTACCACGGACACCACGACGCCGCCCAGGTCTCGGTCTTTCCATCCTTGGAAGAGGCCGGTTCGGCCCAGGCCCCGCGGTCGGTTGGGGGTCAGGGCATCCCTGACCCGATGGCTCAGCTGACGGTGATCGTTCCCTTTGGAGACCTCGCCGCTGTCGAGAGGGCCCTAGCAACCCACAAGGACGAGATCGCCGGAATGATCGTCGAGCCGGTGATGATGAACATCGGCCTGATCCCGCCCCCACCTGGATACATGGCTGACCTCAAGGACCTGCTGCACAGGCACGGCGCGTGGCTGGCTTTCGACGAGGTGAAGACCGGCTTGGGATTGGCCCCCGGTGGCGCCACCGAGCTGCTCGGCGTGACACCCGACCTGCTGTGCACCGCGAAGGCGCTGGGTGGTGGGCTTCCCTGCGGAGCGATCGGAGGAGTTCCCGAGCTGATGAACCTCATCGCCGACCGCACGTATGAGCAGGTCGGAACGTTCAACGGGAACCCGCTGACCATGGCTGCGGCTCGCGCCACTTTGCAGGAGGTACTGACGCAAGAGGCGTACGCCCACCTCGACACGTTGCGTGATGCGCAGGTCAAGGGGTGCGAGGACGTGCTGAAGCGGCACCAGCTACCAGGATTCGTCCGAGCTTTCGGCGCCAAGGGTGCGGTGATCTTCACCGACAACCTGAGCAACTACCGGGACTTCTTGGACTACGACGACCAGTGGGGCAACGCCCACTGGCTCTATCAGCACAACAACAACGTGTTCCTGCCACCGTGGGGCAAGTGCGAGCAGTGGACGATGTCTGTGCAGCACACCATGGAGGACGTCAACCGGTTCGTCGCCAACCTGGAGACCTTCGCACGTGCACTGCGTCAGGGCGTCCCAGCCTGACGGCTTGCTCGACCCTGTGCTCAGCGACCGCGTAGCTTGGGGTTGAGCACCTCGTCCAGGGCGTAGCCGCACATGGTGAATGCCAAGGTCACGCAGACGATCGCGATTCCCGGTGGCATCATCCACCACCAGTAACCGTTCGTCATGGCCCCTGCGCTGAAGGCCTGCTCGATGACAACTCCCCAAGAGATCGCTGTGGCGTCACCGAGGCCGAGGATCGACAGTGTTGTCTCAGTGAGGATGGCGACAGCGACCGTCAAGATGGCGTTGGCAAAGATGACCGGTGCGACGTTGGGAAGAATGTGGCGAGCGAGGATGGCTCGGTCGCCGCACCCCAGCACACGCGCGCGTTCGACATAGGGCCGTGCTCTGACGCTGAGCGCCTGTGCGCGGATCAATCGGGCCGGCTGTGCCCATGACGTGATGCCGATGACCAAGATGATGATCCAGACGCTGGCGCCGAGGATCGCCGAAAGGACAATGGCGAGGATCAGCCATGGGATCACCAGGAACCAGTTGGTGATGGCGTTGAGGCCCACGTCGATCTTGGTGCCACCGTAGTAGCCGCTGATCAGTCCGATCGTCGCCCCGAGCGCAACGGCGACAATTGTGGCCGTGACCCCGACCAGAAGGGAGATTCGCGCACCGACGATCACAAGGTCGAGCACCGAACGCCCGAAGTTGTCGGTGCCGAGTGGGTAACCGCCGTAAGGCGGGTGGTTCGGCAAACCCTGTGCGGTGGCCGGTTCGATGTCGGCCGCAGGGACAAGCAAGGGTGCGGCGAGCGCCAGCAACGCGAAGAACACCATGACCCCCAGGCCGGTCATGCCCTGCCTGTTCTGTCGGTAAAGAGCCCAGTTGCGGCTGACTGCCTCTCGACGTCGTCGCCACACGAGGCGACGAGGACTTTCCACGACCGAGCCGACTACTGCGCTGTCAGAGGCCATCACACCTCCTCGATGCGAGGATCGAGGAATCCGTAGGTGACATCGGCCAACAGATTGGCGAGTACGACGGCCACGCTGCTGATGAGGAAGACCCCTTGGAGGACCGGATAGTCGAAGGCGTCGATGGCCTGGTAGGTCAGCAGCCCGATCCCGGGGTAGGAGAAGATCGTCTCGATCACGATCGACCCACCGAGGACGAACCCGAAACTCAGCACGATGAGGGTGAACGAGGGCAGGAATGCGTTGGGAACCGCGTGACGTCGACGCACCATCGTCTCGGTGAGTCCTTTCGCCCTTGCGGTTGCGACGAAGTCCTCGTCCTTTACCTCGAGCAGCGAGGAACGCATCACGATCATGTACGAGGCCCCGTAGCCAAGCGCGAGGGTTGCTGCTGGAAGGAAGAGATGCTTGGCGACGTCGATGACGTGCGCCATGCCGGTGAGGTCCTCGCCGGAGTCATATCCGCCGACGGGAAACCATCCAAGTGAACCGGCAAAGATGATCAGCAACATCATGCCCAGCCACCCCTCAGGAGTGGAGTACAGCGTGAGCGACCCGTAGAGGCTCGTTCGGTCGAAGGCCGACCCTCGTCGCCACCCACCCTTGATGCCCATCTTGAGGCCGAGCCAGATGGCGACCGAGGTTCCGACGCCAACCAGAAGGACCGTCGGCCACACCCGGCTGGAAATGGTCTCGACCACCGGTTGTCCGGTCAGGTACGACGTCCCCAGGTTTCCGGTGAACGTCTCCTGCAGGTAGGTCCAGAACTGGGATATGAGTGGCTTGTCGAGGCCGAAGATCGCCCGTTGCTCGGCGATCTCGGTCTCGGTCAGGCGCTGGCTTCGAGCCAGCAGCCCGGCTGGATCCCCGGGCATGATCCGGAAGAGGAAGAAGTTGAAGCAGAGGACGAACATCAGCGTCACTGCTGCCCAACCGAGCTTTCGCGCGACGTAGCGAACCCTCATCGCCGGCCGTTAGTCACGGTTAGCCCTCTTCGTCATCGACACGTGAACGTCGACGGTAGGAGACAAAGCCGGCGACGGCTGCCGCTCCGACCAACGCGGCCCACACCCAGGGTGGGATACCGCCGGACGAATCGGAGCTCGACGCGCCGCTGCCCGTCACCGGCTCGACGGTCACCATTCCGACGTTGTTGTAGTTGGGGATGAGGTACCCGGCGTCGCCCGGGACGGGTGTGAAGTTGGTGACTTGGTCGTTGCGATAGGCCTCGATGTTGTTCGGGTAGGCGAGGGCGATCGACGGCAACTCGGCGTACGAGAGGGCGAGCGCATCGTGGACGACCGCCTGCCGCTCTTCGCTGTCGATGATCGTCTTCTGCTGCTTGACGAGCGCGTCGTACTCGGCGTTCTTCCAGCAGCCGTCGCTGAGCTCGCCGCACTGGTCAGACATCAAGGTCGTGAGCTGGTAGTTCGGATCCGGTTCACCGGTCCAGTACCAGATGTAGGCATCCCAGTCACCGGTGTTCCAATACGAGTACATCTTCCCCTCGTTCACCGGCAGGATCTCGACCTCGATCCCGATCTGATCGAGGTAACCGACGATCAGCTGACCGGCAGGCAGCGCCCCGGCGGTCTCCTGTGAGATGGGCATGCGGAGTGAAAGCCGGTCGCCGGTAGCTGGGTCAACGCGCACTCCGTCCCCGCCCCTGGTGTACCCGGCGTCGTCGAGCATCGCGTTGGCCGCGTCCGGGTCGTAGGGAAACTGGTCCTCTTCGGGCACGTCGTAGTGCCACTGCGCGGGAACTTCACGGATCAGAGACGTCCCTGGGGTAGCCGCTCCGTCGTAAGCCTTGTCGACGATGCCCTGCTTGTCGATCGCCATCGCGATCGCCGTCCGCACGGTCTTGTCCTGAAGCGCGGGTAGCGGGTCGGCGTCGGCGCTCTGGCCTCCGAAGTTGAAGGCCAGGTTGAGCCACCAGTCGGAGACGTTGCGCTGGACCGTGATGTTGGTGTCGTCTGTCGAGCGAGGGAAGCAGCGACGACTCGAGATACGTTGCCACGTCGATGTCGCCTTGTTTAAGAGCCTGCGCCATCGCGTCCTGGTTGGTGAAGAGCTGGAAACGAATCTCGTCGAAGTTGGGCTCGTCACCCCAGTAGTTCGGGTTCTTGGTTAGCGTCCAGTTCTGTCCCCGATTGACCTCGGTGAGTGTGAACGGACCGGTGGTGACTGATGGCACATTCTCAACTGCGCGCAGATCGGCCTTGTCGAGGTCTGCGTACTGGGACCAGACGTGCTCAGGAAGAATGTAGATCCAGGGCGGGGTCAGCGGTTGGCTTGTCGGCGTTGGTGACTTCCAGATCAGCGTGGTGTCGTCTGGTGTCTCGAAGGTGGTGCCCTCGCTGAAGTACTGGGCGTACGTGGAGATTCCCTGGTCGATCACCAACTTGTACGTGAATGCGACATCTTGCGACGTGAATGGCTCCCCGTCGCTCCAGAGCACGCCATCCTGAAGGGTGCATGTCCACTCGGTCTTGTCGTTGTTGGGCTCGCACCCCTCGGCAAGACCCGGCTGCGGGGAGAGGTCTTCGTTGCCGAACTGCAGCATCATGTCGTATTGGATGGTTGCCACGTTCCAATCGCTTCCAGAGCGAAGGGAAAGTGGGTTTGCCGTGGTCAGGTCGTTGGGGACGCCTACCCGAAGGACCTTGGGCTCTGCCTCTGAGGAGGACGCCGATGTCGCTGAGGAGAGTGGTACCGCCAGCGCGAGAACGGCGCCGATGCCAGCGACAGCGAGGAGCCGTCGGCCTGTGCGGTTCATGTGTTCCTCCGGTGAGCGGGTGTCGCGGTGAGCCTAGGTGCGTCGTAGATCAGGACATGATCATTCGTTGCCGCCAGGGCAACACGGTGAGGTGAACAGTCGACGTCCTCTGGGTGTCCTCGGGCTGTTCTTCTGGGCCAGGGTAGAGCCAGGGTAGAAGGGTCGCGACCGATTCGTCCCCAGGTTCACGGTTGGATACCAAAAGGTGACATTGCCGGGACCGCAGCTGATGGCATGCCCTTAGCGTGGGTCTCCATCACCGGCCGGGCGGCCGGACCGCGTCGAAGGGGATTCGCACGTGACCGTGACGCCGCTGCAACTTCTGCAGCTCAACATCGAGTACGGCGGCACCGGGGTCGACTTCGCGGCGGTTATTGCGGTGATCAACAAGTCCGGCGCGTCGGTTGTGGCGCTTCAGGAAGGGTGTGGCCGGGTACCAGAGATTGCGGCGGACCTTGGGTGGCCCTACTTCGACGTGCGCACCCAGGTGGTGTCACAGCTGCCATTGCTCGACCCGCCCGTACCGGCAGCGGGTGTGGTGTTCGTGGAGCTAGAGCCGGGTCGCGTTGTCGCGATCGTGAACGTGCATCCGGCGTCACGCCGCTACGGACCGTTTCGGCTCGCCAAGGGAGAACCGCTGCGCCGGGTCCTCCGCCGGGAACGGCGGCTGCGCCTCGCTGAGCTTCAGCCGTCACTGGACGCCGCGGTGTTGCTGATGCGAGATGGTGTTCCGGTCATCCTGCTCGGCGACTTCAACGCGCCGTCGCACCTCGACTGGACCGAGGCCGCGGTAGGTGCGTTGCCGCAGGTGACGCAGGCCGTCCCTTGGCCGACGAGCGTGGCGGTGGAGACGACGGGATTGGTGGACGCCTACCGCGCTGCCCACCCCGACCCGGTGACTCATCCTGGGCTCACATGGCCAGCTGCGCGTCCGTTCGTCGAGGGGTACAACCCCGCTGCCGATGGTCAGAGCCCAGACCGGATCGACTTCATGCACGTCAGTCCGGATATCTCGGTGGCTGGGATCCAGATCGTCGGCGAGCAGGAGTCCCCGTTCAGCGAGATGTCGGTGACGCCCTGGCCCACTGACCACCGTGGATTGCTCGCGGCGTTGCACCTGACTCCCGCTCAGCCCCCAACGGTGGTCTCGGTGTCGCGGCGGCTGGCGGTCGTTGGTGACGAAGTCATTGTGCGGGCCATCGCCGACCGACTGTCCGCCCTACGGGTCGTTCCACGAGGTGGGAGTGCGGAGGCAATACTCGTCGAGCTGCCTCGAGGTGACGCAAGTGTGTGGCAACTCGACACCGCCACCCTTGGGGTCGGAGTGTTCGATCTCGTTGCCGCGGACGATGCTCGTGGAGAGGTCGCCAGGTCGACACTCTGGATTGCTGCGGTTGGCGCCACACCGGATGTGACGACTGGCTCTCCGCACTACGCCGCAGGTGAGGCGGTCGACGTCCAATGGACCTGGTCACCGGGAAACCGGGCCGACTGGGTTGCGATCTACCGACGGGGCGCAGTGCCGGGTGCGGCGAAACCGTCCCTGACGGCGGCGACAGGTGCAACCGTCGAAGGGCAGCTGATCTTCGACGAGGTCTCGCATCCCAAGAAGTGGCCGCTACCAACCGGGGATTACACCGCACATCTGCTGATGGATGACCTGCCGAAATCGTTGGCCGCCACCGACTTCACCATCAGTTGACGCCCAAGCCCGCCGAGTGCACACCTGGTTGACGCCCAAGCCCGCCGAGTGCACACCTGGTTGACGTCTGGGGTTTGTCGGGTGAGGGTCAGGCGGTGCGACGGATGACCGCGTCGACGGCGACGGCCCCAGAGTCGGCGCCAGCGGGGCGCGCGAAAACCGGGTTGAGCTCGACCAGCATCAGATCTTCGTCGATCAACAGCTGACCGACCCGTACCGCGACATCGGTGACTGCCTCGAGGTCGACGGGTGGGCGCCCGCGTCCGCCGGTCAGCAGCGAAGCGCCGCGCAGAGAGCCGATCGCTGCCTCTACCCGAGCGGCATCGGCTGGCAACGGGATGACGGCTGCGTCACCCACGGCCTCGACCCAGAGGCCGCCGAGCCCGATGACCAGACACGGCACGACCGAGTCACGGCGCGCGGCGATAAGCAGCTCCACACCGGGCGCCTGCATCTGCTCGACGAGCACTGGGGAGTCGTGATGACCGTCGATCGCGCGGAGTCGGTCGAAGGCTGCACGTGCATGGTCAGTGCCAACGACGCCAAGCTCGAGTGCGCCGATGTCGCTCTTGTGCTGCAGGGATGCGTGGCTCAGCTTCATCGCCATCGGACCATCAAACTCATAGATCAGCGCGGCGAGCTCGTCCGTGGTCGAGGCGACGCCACCACGTGGCACGGAAACGCCCGCCTTGGCCAGCAGGTACTTCGCCTCGTGCTCGGCGAGCCACTCGCCAGGGTTGGCCGGTCCGGCGATCGCTCCGACCCCGCGTAGCCGAACGGGGTCGCCGAACGGACGGCGCATGGCATCGGCAACCTTGATGCCGGTGGTCAGTCCCCACACCGCTGGCACACCGCGCTGCAGGCACTTGTCGACCAAGTCCTCCGGCAGGAGGTCAGGCAGTGTTGATGCGACGATCACCGGTGCGTCGGAGTCCTGACCTCCCAGCAGAATCCCGTCAAGCTGGCTGTTCCAGCTGTAGCTGGCGGCGGCTCCCATCTTCTGCGGCATGTCGTAGTAGACGAGGACCTGGCCGAGCGATGGATCAGAGGCGGTCACGCGGACGATGTTGGCGATGCCCTCGACGTCGCCCCAGATCATGGCGGTGTAGTCGAGCGGGTTCCCGATGGTCGCGGCGTCCGGAACGATCGGCTCAAGTGCGGCCTTCGTCGCGTCGGCGAGTGGCGGCAGCGGGATCCCGAGGCGGTCGGCTTCGTCGGCGCTGATCGCCGCGTCACCGCCGGAGCAGGTGATGACGGCGACTCCGGCGCCGACCTTGCGGCGCCCGTGGGCCATCGCCTTGGCGGTCTCGAGCAGTTCGTGCGGGTCGTCTACCCAAGCCCCACCAGCGTCCTCGATAAGTGCGCGGAGGACCTGCGCGTCGCCGGCGACGGCGCCGGTGTGCGCTGCGGCTGCCGTTGCACCAAGTGCGCTACGGCCCGACTTCAACACCACGACGCCGATCTCGCGCTCGGCGCACATCGCTAATCCCTCGGTGAGCCGCACGCCGTCACCCTCGGCCTCGAGGTACAACGCGATTGAGCGAACACCCTCTTGCTCGGCGAGAGCGACGACGTAGTCGGAGGCGTCAAGCACGGCCTGATTGCCGCATGAGATGACGGTGTGCAGGTGAAGCGCGCGCGCCGCCCCGATCGCGTTCACCGCGACATTGCCGCTCTGCGACACCAGTGCGACACCGCCGGCCGACGCGATGTTGTAGCCGTCGCCCCAGAGGGGTGCGCGGCGGACGACAGAGACGAGACCGTTTCCGTTCGGACCGCAGACGGGCATGTCGTACCGCAGCGCGTTCTCACGAAGTTGTCGTTGCAGGTCGCGGCCATGCTCGACCTCAGCGAAGCCGGCTGCGATGACCACGGCACCGCCTACCCCGAGGCGTCCGGCTTCGTCGATCAGGTTGGGCACCGTGGCCGCCGGCGTTGCGATGACGATCGCATCGGGAACTTCGGGGAGATCGGAGAGCGTCGGGTAGCAACGAACACCGAGCACCTCGGTCTCGCGAGGGTGGACTCCGAAGACCGGCCCGTTGAACTGCGCAGCAACGAGGTTGTCGAGCGCCTGGTGTCCGTAGGTGTCGACACGCGGCGATGCACCGACGACGGCGACGGAGCGGGGGGCGAGAAGACGGTCGAGGTTCACGAGGGCAATCCTGACTGAACACTCAATCAGCCGTCAACGTGGGCCGGTGGCTCACGCCCTCAGAGAGCCTCGACGGTCAGAGGTCTGACCCCACACGCAGGCCTTCGAGGATGGCCTCCTCGACGGTGCGCGGCGCCAGGCAGTCGCCGATCGCGTGCACGTCGCCGGCGTAGTCGGCAAGGGAGTCGATCAGCTCAGTGACCGAGTCGTGCCCCTGTGAGAGCACCAGCGCCGCAACGTCGTCTACCACCACGGGCTCTCCGGTGAGCACATGCTGCAGGTAGACGCTGTCAGCATCTGCGCCGTAAAGCCGAACCAGCGTGATGATCTCGACGCCCACGAGCAGCACCTGCTTGGTCATCTCGTCACGCACGTACTGCTGGATGCGCTGCCCTGGCATGTAGCCGTCGACGGCGAGCGTCACCTTGTGACCCTGTTGCGCCAGCCGCTGCGCGATCCCGAGACCGATCCAGTCGCACCTCCAGTCGGCGACCACGACGCGTCCGGACGCGAGCTTCGCGTCGTTGATGATGTCCCATGCCGTGAGCACGGTGGGGTCGTCCATCAGCTCGAGGTGGGGAACTCGTGGCGTCGCTCCAGTTGCGACGACGACGGCATCTGGCTTCTGGTCACGGACGAAGGCATCATCAACGCGCTGACCGGTGACAACCTTGACGCCGTACCGGTCGACCTCGCTCAGCAGGTTGGTTACGGCGCCACCGAACTCGGCGCGCCCTGGCAGCTGTTCGGCCAGCAACACCTGGCCGCCAGGGCGGCGGCCAGCCTCGTACACCGTGACGCGATGCCCGCGCTCTGCCGCGACGACGGCCGCCTTCAAGCCTGCCACGCCACCGCCGACCACCATGACGTCCTTCGCCGCTGCCGCCGGACGCCGGATGCCGTAGGTGCGCTCGCGTCCTGTCTCCGGATGCTGGATGCACGAGATGGGATAGCCGGCATGGAAGTGGCCGATGCACGCCTGGTTGCAGCCGATGCAGGCGCGGATCTCGTCAGCTAGCCCCTGTTCGGCCTTGGCCGGCATGAGAGGGTCACAGATCAGCGCGCGGGTCATGACGACCATGTCGGCTTGCTCGTTGGCGAGCACCTGCTCGCCTTCCTGCGGCTGGTTGATCCGGCCCGCGACCATGACGGGGACGTTGATAGCTGCTTTGACTCTTGCCGACATCGGTGCGAGATAGGCGGGTGCAAAGCTCATCTGCGGCGCGATGTGGTCTGAGCCGATGAGCGTGGCCGATGTCCCGGCCACGACGCTGATGTAGTCGATGGTGCCTTCTCGGTCCAACGCCCGAAGGGCGTCGAGCATCTCGTCGGCACTGAACCCGGCCTCAGACTCCTCCGACGCTGAGACGCGGACGCCGACGACGAAGTCCCGGCCAACCTGCTCGCGGACCGACGCGATCACCTCCCTCAGGAAGCGCAGCCGGTTCTCAGCCGATCCTCCGTACTGGTCTTCGCGGAGGTTCACCCGCGGGTTGAGGAACTGCGCGGGAAGGTAGCCGTGAGAGGCCACGATCTCGACGCCGTCGAGACCGGCGGTCTGCAACCGACGGGCGGCGGAGCCAAAGGACGCGACGATCTCGTCGATCAGCGAGACCGGCATCGCGCGCGGCATCACATGGAAGCGTTCGGTCGGCACCGCCGAGGGGGCGAGCGCCACTGACAATGACCCGTCCTGGCTCTCCATCATCTCGCGCCCGTCGTGGAAGAGCTGACCGAAGAGCGCCGTTCCGTGGGGATGCACGGTGTCGGCCAGCGCGCGGTAGCCGGCGATGCAGTCGTCGGTGTCGGCCATCAAGATGCTCGCGGAATACTTCGCGCTCTGATGGACACCGGCAACCTGCGCGACGATCAGTCCGACCCCGCCCAATGCGCGTGCCTCGTGGTAGGCCACGAGCCGGTCGCCGATCTTTCCGTCCTCGGCCATGACGGTGTCGTGGCCCGACGACAAGATCCGGTTCTTCACCGTGAGCGAGCCGATCTGGATCGGTGAAAAGAGCTGGGGGAAGGCGGTCACGAGGCTGGCTCCGTTCGGTTCGGGGCCCCATTATCGACCCGACCTGGTTCGATGGGCACGTGGTCGTCTCCCTGCCTGCCCAGCTGGTGGTCAGCGCATCGTGATTGTTATCGACGATGCTCAGGTGCCGGCGCACGGTCGGTTCTGGTGCCACCTGGCCAGCGACACGTCATTCGATGAGTTGCACGCGTTCGTCGCCCCGTTCGACGTTCCTGCACGTGGCTTTGACGGCGACCACTACGACGTCCCCGTCGAGCGTCGCGACGACCTCATCGCCGCGGGCGCGATACCTGTCACCTCCCGCGACCTGGTGGCCAGGCTGAACGCGTCAGGGCTGCGTCGCCGGCGTCCCCGCAGCGCCAAGGGCCAGTGATCACGCAGGGTGGGGAGCCGCCCGGAAGCCGGCGATGGCTTCCTCGATGGTGTCGAACATCATCGATTCCGGAATGAGGTCGCCGAGCCCGTAGTGCTTCATCGTCTCGAGGAGCACAGGATCGACGCTGGTGACGCCAAGTGCGATGCCGTTGGCCTCGAGGTAGTTGGCCAGCCCCTTGAAGGCGATGCCGGCTGAGTAGTCCAGGTCGGTGATGGCAGTCGTGTCAAGGACGACCCATCGCACCTGATCTGGTGCGCCGGCAATGACCGCTTGGACGTCTTCGACGAACCGGTTCGCGTTGGCGTAGAAGAGCTCAGAGTCATAGCGGAAGACCACCAAGCCTGGTTCGCTCTGGGTTCCGGGCGCTGCCTTCGTGTAGACCGGTTCGTCGTCGTGGGTCTCACTGACCACGAAGGACGCGGGTCGGTATTGGCGCCGGATGATGTCCAGGATGGAAACAACGATCGCGACGATGATTCCCTGCTCGACGCCAACTGCGAAGACCACCACGGTCGTTGCGACGGCAATCCAGAACTCGCTCACCCGCATCATCTTGATGGTGCGCATGCCGAGAATGTCGATGAGCCCTACGCCGATCAGGAACACGATTCCGGCCAGAACAGCCTTCGGCATGTCGGCCAGCAACGTGGTGAAGAACATCGTGAAGAGCAGCGCGATGGCAGCCATCGTGAGGTTCGCGACCTGCGATCGGCCGTGCTGCTCATCGAGAATCTCGGTCTTGGTCGGTGAGCCGTTGACCACGAAGGTTCCGGTCAGCCCTGCCGCCAGGTTGGCTCCGGACAGGCCCACAATGTCGCGGTTGATATCGACCTTGTCGCCATGCTTCATGGCGAAACTGCGGCCCGTTGCCGCACTCTGAGCAATGATCAGGACCAGGCAGGAGAGCGCAATGGCCAGCACTGAGAATGCCTCAGAGAGGCTGAACCCCTTCGGGAGACCAACAGGTGGGAAGCCGGCCGGTACGGTGCCGACGACGGCGACTCCCTGCGAAGCGGCGTCGGTTGCTGCCGAGATCCCGGTGAGGACGATGACGGCGATCAGTGCTCCGGGGACCCGCGGTGCAAACTTCTTGAAACCGACGATGATCAGAATCGTGGCCGCCGCGAAGGCGGCGGTTTCCCACTGGATGTCGCCAAGCGAGCTGATCCAGGCCCACTGCTGCTCGAACCAGTTGCCCGTTCCCTTGGGGATCCCGAGCATGTCGGGGATCTGACCACTGAGCACCGAGATGCCGACACCGGTGAGGAAGCCGATCAGCACCGATGCTGACAGGAAGTCACCCAGGAAGCCGAGCTTGAGGATGCGGGCGAGAAGCAGCAAGGCGGCGCAGGTGATCGCCACGATGCTCGTGTAAGCCACCCACTTGTCGGAGTACGGCGTCAGGTTCACCGACCCCAGGGTCAGGAGCCCGGCCGACATCAGGGCCGCTGTTGCCGAGTCAGCCCCCACCACGAGAAGGCGAGACGAGCAGAACAGTGCGAACACGATCGTCGGGAAGATGATCGTGTAGAGACCCGTAGCCAGGGGTGTCTGCGAGATCGAGGTGTACCCGAGAACCTCAGGGATGGCGACCGCGGCCAGAGTGCCGCCGGCCACCATGTCTTTCGCGACGTACGTGCGGGAGTACCCCTGTGTCCACTCCGGCATCAGGCTTTTCATTCGGGTTACCTTTCAGGACAGGTCAGGGGGGAGCAGGCAGAACTCGTTGCCCTCGGGGTCACGGAGCACCTGCCAGGGTCCGCCGTGGTGGACGTCGCCGGCCAAGGATGCCCCAAGCGCCAGAGCTTCGGAAGTGGCCAGCTCTACATTGGTGACCGCAATGTCAAGGTGGAGACGATTCTTCAGCGTCTTCACCTCTGGCACGCGAAGGAAGTCCAGCCGTGGCCCAGAACCCACCGTGACCCACGCGTCACCCTCCCCGTCGACGGACATCTCCCCGCCCAGGAGGCTCGCCCAGAATCCGGCAAGGGCTGGCGGGTCGGCAGCGTCGAAGCACACCATGCGCAGGTCAACGACGTGTGGGGCGCTGTCACTCATCGCTTCGCTCGAGAGAAGCGATCTCCGTGGCGATGTTGGCGCGCGCTGCCGCTTCCCAATGCTCGCAGCCATGCGCCGTGTGGTAGATGGTTGGCCGGTCGAGGAATCGGCGCAACACCTTGGCTCGCCCGGCGCGGAAGTCTGCTTCGGTCACGTGGACATACTCCTGCCGAATGGCCATGGCGTACTGGGCGTAGCGGTCTGGCACAGCAGCGAGGATCGCGAGGTCGGCATCGCAGAGCACGGCGCCGGCGAGATCGTCATCCTCAGGATCATGCTCCGCTGTCAATCGGATGAGTCGCACGACCTCGGAAATCAGCTCGGGGTCAGCACCCACCTGCTCGAGGGCGTCATACGCCGCGTAGGCGCTGCGGTCCTCATTGTCGTCCTGTCCCGGTTGATAGACCGCGTCGTGAAACCAGGCGGCAAGCGCCAGCGAGAGCTCATGCTCAAGCGGAGGTTCCAGCTCTTCGATCCGGAGCAGGACGTCTTCGATGTGCATCAGGTTGTGGTACTCCCGGTGTGGCTGGGCGTACCTGGGGCCGAGGCCACCGGTCACAACGGCGGCATCGAGGAGGCGTGCTTCGCGTTCGGTTGGCTCGCGCATGGCCCCAGTGTGGCGTGAATCGGCTCGCGCAGTGGCGCGAACCAGCGTCAGAGTTCGCCGATTGCGGCAACAACCGCCGAACAGCTCTCGCAGACCCAGGACGGGTCCTCACCGAGATCGGGTTCGACGTGCAGGGTGTGGTCGCCGTTGGTCCGGCAGCGAGGCCAGCGCCCAACGGACGGGGCGATCGCCTCCTGGACGTCTTGTGCCACCAGGCAGGCGAGGAAGGCGGCACCCTCTGGCCAGGGTTCGACCCAGTCGCGTCGCTCGCTGATGGCGGCATCCAGGGCGTCGATCACGAGGGGCGTCGTCGGCAGGGTCGCGGACAGGTCGTGCAGGACGCGTGCCCTCGCATCGACGAGCGCTGTCTCGGGATCAGCGGTCATCAGCAGAGCCGAGGTCGGCGGCCGGCAGGTCGTCGGCATCAGTGATGGTGTAGCTGTACCCCTGCTCAGCGAGGAAACGTTGGCGGTGCTGGGCGAAGTCCTGGTCGACCGTGTCACGCGCCACCACGGCGTAGAAACGCGCCGAGCGACCGTCGGCCTTGGGCCGGAGGATGCGGCCGAGGCGCTGGGCTTCCTCCTGCCGTGAGCCGAAGGCGCCGGACACCTGAATGGCGACGCTGGCCTCTGGCAGGTCGATGGAAAAATTCGCGACCTTGCTGACGACCAGTGTGGTGATCTCGCCCGAACGGAAGGCGTTGAAGAGTCGTTCGCGCTCTTTCACGGTTGTCTCGCCCTTGACGACCGGAACGTCCAGCCGGCCGGCCAGCTCGTCCAGCTGATCGATGTACTGGCCGATCACGAGTGTCGGCTGACCACGATGTTGTTCGACCAACCGCTCGACTATGCGCGACTTTTCCTGCGACGTGGAGCAGAGCCGATAACGCTCCTCTGGCTCGGCGGTGGCGTAGGCCAGCCGCTCGCGCTCGGGAAGTGTGACCCTGACCTCGATGCACTCCGCTGGAGCGATGTAACCCTGCGCCTCGATCTCCTTCCACGGAGCGTCAAAGCGTTTCGGCCCGATCAACGAGAAGACATCACCTTCGCGTCCATCCTCACGGACCAATGTGGCCGTCAGGCCAAGCCTTCGACGCGCTTGAATGTCGGCGGTGAAACGGAAGATCGGCGCCGGCAGTAGGTGCACCTCGTCGTAGAGGATCAGCCCCCAGTCCCGAGCGTCGAAGAGCTCGAGATGCGCATACGTGCCCTTTCTCTTGGTGGTCATCACCTGGTAGGTGGCGATGGTGACCGGACGGATCTCCTTCTTGGCGCCGGAGTACTCGCCGATCTCGTCCTCGGTAAGGCTGGTGCGGTGCAGCAGCTCGTCGCGCCACTGGCGGGCGGCAACGGTGTTTGTCACCAGAATCAACGTTGTGGCCTGAGCCATCGCCATGGCGGCAGCCCCGACGATCGTCTTGCCCGCTCCGCACGGCAGTACGACGACCCCGGAGCCACCGTGGAAGAAGTTCTCGGCGGCGTGCCGCTGGTAGTCGCGCAGGTGCCAGTCGCCTTCGTCCAGTGCGATCGCGTGCGCTTCACCGTCGACGTAGCCGGCAAGGTCTTCGGCGGGCCAGCCAAGCTTGAGCAGCACCTGCTTGATATGCCCGCGCTCGGACGGATGCACGATGACGGAGTCCTGGTCGATCCGCTCACCAACCAGTGGTGCGATCTTCTTGGACTTCAGCACCTCTTCTAGGACCGGTCGGTCGTTGGTGTGCAGCACCAGTCCGTGGGTCGGGTGCGCCATCAGCTGCAACCGCCCGTAGCGAGCCATCGTCTCGGCGATGTCGACGAGCAGTGCGTGCGGTACTGCGTAGCGGCTGTACTTGAGCAGAGTGTCGACCACCTGCTCAGCGTCATGGCCGGCAGCCCGCGCGTTCCAGAGGCCCAGCGGTGTGACGCGATAGGTGTGGACGTGTTCGGGTGCACGCTCGAGCTCGGCAAAGGGCGCAATCGCATGACGGCAGTCGTCCGAGAGCGGGTGTTCGACCTCCAGGAGCAGGGTCTTGTCGCTCTGGACGATCAGCGGACCATCGGTCACGCGTGCTCCTCGAATGGTGTTTGAACGGTGTACGGAACCAAAGGGTCCTGCCTCAGTGTCCAACATCGCGTCGGGGCCCGCTGTTCCGGCAGTACGCTACGGCCGTGATCGCCGCTGATTTGGCCCAGCCCGTCGGGCTGGTGCTGACCACCGACACGGTGCTGGATGCGGCGCGTCGTTTGGTTGCAGAAGCGCTCCCGGGGCTGGCCGTGGTCTCCCATGACGGGCGCCCTCTGGCCATCCTGCCCGCGTCGCAAGTTCTCGGTCTGGCAGTGCCCACCTACATCAAGGACGACCCGTCGCTGGCCAGAGTCGTCGATGAAGCAGCCGCGGACCGGCTGGTCGATGAACTAGCGGGATTGACCGTCCAGGCCGTTCTCGACGATGCCGAGCCCGATCTTCTGGGCACTGTCGCCCACGATGCCACTCTGCTCGAGGTGGCCGCCCTGATGGCCCGGCTGCACGTCCCGCTACTAGTGGTTGCCGGCCCTGACGGGAGGGCGATCGGGACGGTCTCGGCCCGCCACGTTCTCGGCGCTGCCATGACGCAGGCATGACAGACACATGACTGCAGCGCTCGCAGTCGCGGTCTTTGTCGTCGTCTACGCGCTGATCGCCACCGAGCGTGTTCCCCGCGTAGTTGCAGCGCTGGGTGGTGTTGCTGCCGTCTTCGTGCTCGGGATCGTGGGCGCGCAGGAGGCGTTCTACTCGCGGGAGACCGGCATCGACTGGAACGTCATCTTCTTGCTGCTGGGAATGATGCTTGTGGTCGCCGGGCTGCGGCGGACCGGACTCTTTGAGTTCCTCGCGATCTGGAGCGCCAAACGCACACGGGGACACCCGTATCCGCTCCTCGTACTGCTCTGCACTCTGACGGCGGTTGCCTCCGCGCTCCTCGACAACGTCACGACGGTGCTGCTGGTCGCTCCGGTAACGCTGCTTGTCTGCAGCCGGCTGAAGCTCAACCCGATCCCCTTCCTCATCGCTGAGGTGCTCGCCTCCAACATCGGTGGCACATCGACGCTGGTCGGTGATCCGCCCAACATCATCATCGGGAGCCGCGCCGACCTGTCGTTCATGGACTTCGTGGTCAACCTCGGGCCCATCGTCGTGATCGTCATGGTCGCGTTCCTTCTGCTGTCCCGGTTCGTGTTCCGGGACGCGTTCACCTATGACCCCGAGGCAGCCCAGTCAGTCATGCGGCTCGACGAGCGTGAAGCCATCGAGGACCCACAGGCGTTGGTCCGCGGTCTGGCGGTTCTTGCGCTGGTGCTCATCGGCTTCGTCCTGCAGCGGACGTTGGGGATCGAGCCGTCGATCGTCGCCCTGCTCGGCGGCGGGGCGATGATGCTTGCCGTCCCTGGTCCAACCGATGAGTACATGAAGCAGGTGGAGTGGGAGACACTCGTCTTCTTCATGGGGCTTTTCGTTCTCGTCGGGGCGCTGGTTGAGGTCGGCGCGATCGATGCGATCGCCACGGCACTGACCGACGCCGTTGGCGGCGACCCGGTCGCCGCCACCTTTGGCATCCTCTTCGGGTCCGCTGCGCTGTCGGCCATCGTCGACAACATTCCCTATGTGGCAACGATGTCGCCGGTCGTCGACCAGCTCGCCACCAACGACCCGGCGCTGAACCCCGGAAACGTGCTGTGGTGGTCGCTGGCACTTGGCGCCGATTTCGGTGGAAATGCAACGGCCATCGGGGCCAGCGCCAACGTCGTCGTGATCGGTATCGCCAAGCGCTACGGTCATCCGATCTCGTTCTGGCAGTTCACCCGCTACGGGCTACTCATCGTGGTGGTGAGTGTCGCGCTCTGCGTTCCCTATCTGTGGCTGCGTTACCTGGTGTAGGACTCAGACCCACTGGGAAGGCATGCGGGAAGTCCTGTTCTCGGTATGCACGAGATAGGGCGTTTGCGACCCCAATAACTGGTCGCCCCAGGATCGCCGCAGCGGGTTGAACACCGTCCCCAACATGCCAAACGCCCAGACCGGCATGAGGAAGAAGCTCAAGCACGCGCGTACCAGCGCCCGGAAGACTCCCAGCTGCTCACCGTCCGGGGCGATGACGGCGTAGCCGGCGACGGCGCCACCGATGGTGCGCCCGATGGCTCGCCAGGCCACGACGAGGTAGAGCGGCCCGAGGCACGCGAAAAGGAAACTGAGGATGGCAATGAGCCACTTCGGAATTGGGTCGACGACTGATCCAATGAGCGAGAGGGCGGTAGCCAAGCCTTGCGCGGCAACGAGCGAAATGATCAGCAGATCGAGTCCGGCACCGGCTGAGCGCGAGATGATCCCGGCGTGAGAGCGGTGGCGCTTGGGCGGAATGTTGTCGCTGGGCACCCCATCCGGCACTGGACTGCGGAAGAAGAGCCGGCGAACCACGCGTTCAACGAGGTCGTCTGCTCTGGCTAGCCCGGAGCGCAATGCCTCAACTGCGTCCCACAGCAACCCGAGGCTCTGCTCGCGGATCAGGTCGCGCACCCGGGGGTCGTCGACGAACTCGTCAAGGATCTGCGGCACGACCTCCGCCTGGATGTAGGGGAGTAGTCCCGCAACGATCTGCGGTCCGGCCTTGTCGATGATGTACGGCGTCAGGCCATCGACGACGGCAGGCACGAGCTCGGTCTCCAGGTAGGGCCGCATCCGCTCGAGCAGGACGGGAACCAGCTCGTCAGCCAGCTGGGGGGTCATCCCCTCGACGATCTCGGGCCCCGTCTCGGTAGCCAGCCGATCGGTCAGCCCCGCGATGACCTCGGGAACCACTCGCTCGATGAGGTACGGCATCAAAGCGTCGACGATCCGTGGAACCGTCTCTTCGGCGAGGTACGGCTCAAGGTCGTCGATGACGCCCTTCGTCGAAGCGACGACCCGATCCTCGACCCGACCGACAGTGGCGTCCACAGCCCCGGAGACAGCACGCTGCAGGAACGAGGCCTGTGTCTCTTCGGTCACGGGAATGAGGCTATCGGCCCGCTTCGGCAAGCGGTGCAACTCCGGTCACCCGGTGCACCGCGAACCGGCGCACGCCGTCGGATCGGTGGTCGTACGCAGTCAGTTGTCCACCGGACAAAGTGACCGGGTCGACGACTCGCTCTGCCGAGATGCCGTCGTTGTCGACGTAGCCCAGCCACACCGACGCCCCCGACTCAACCGCCTGTCGCAGCACGTCCATGGTCTCGGTCATCGCCGTTCGAGGGACATGGGCACCGAGGCCGGGGCCCAAGGTGCGAGGCCCGCGGGATGCCCCACGCTCGGCAGCCCGGAGCGCCCGAACGAGAGACGCGGCCACGGCCTCCGGCGGGGCTGGTGGGTCGTTGGTCAGCACCGCAGGGACGCCGCGCGGACCCGTGCGGCGCTCCTCCCGGCTGGAGACGACGACGCTTCCGTCGCCCCCCTCAGCGGCTGGCGCCAGCCCGAGCTCGCGGAGGCGCTCGAGAAGCACATCTGGGGTGGTGGGGGTCACCACGATGGTCGGAGCCAGCCGGCGCAGTCGTAGCGTCTCACTGGAGCGGCCGGCCATCAGCTCATCGAGCACAGCCGGGTCGTCGCAGCGGAGGTAGGAGTTGGCGCTGCCAACGCGCAAGAGGCCGTGGCGTCGCGCGACATCGTCAATGAGGTAGCTGAGTGGCTGCGGAACCGGAGTGCGACTGACTCCTGCAAGGAATGCCTGACACTCGCTTGCTGAACGCCCCGCGTCCAGCGCCCGACGCACCGAACCCTCGCTGAACCGGTAGACCGTTGCACCACCTGAGGACTCGACGTCGGCGAGCAGCGACAGTGACCGGGCCAGGTCGTCGCGGAGTGGTCCTGGCGCAACCGCCGTGAGATCGGCCTGCAACAGAACGTGGTCAACGGGGTCGGGGAGTAGCGCCGACAACGCCGACTCGGCGTCGGCCGTCGCACCATCGAGCAGCAGGCGGCCGAAACCGCTCAGGGCTCCGCGAGCGCAGATTCCAACAGCGTTGGCCTCATGAAGCGTCCACCGGACGAGGTCGTCGCGGAGGCGACCACCGCGTCGTGGGCGCCGCCACTCATGACGGTGCACCATCGACTCGACACTGGCAGCCGTTCCAGCATCGAACTCGGCCAGGTCCTGCAGTACCCAACGTCGAATGTCGGGAGCCACCACACGTTCGGCCTCCGCAGTCAAGGCGTTGATGCGCGTGTCAGCCGCGGCGACGGTGCCGACCAAGCTGGCCACACGTGATGTGCTCAGCCACGCCCCGACCACCTGGACCCATCGCTCAGCGACCGAGCGAGTGCGCCACAGGTCGTAGGCAGGGGTCGGCAGCCACTCGTCGTCAGCCTCACCACTTGTTGCGAGCAGGCCAGCTGCCCACGTGACCTCAACGACGAGGGCCGCGAGCTGCTCGTCGACATCGAGCAGGACCGCAGCGGCGCGAAGGTCTCGGACCCCGAGCCCCCCGGATCGAAGCACCCGTGGTGCAGCCACCGCCCAGCGCTCCAGCAGGGTGGTCACGCGGCGAACGAGCTCGTCGGCGGTACCGGTCGCCAGACGATCGACGACGACAGGATCGTGATGGTGCAGCTCGGCCGCCGGCGCCTCTGTGGCTACTGCTAGGTGCAGACGTCCGGACCGCAGGTGCAGGGCCACCTCGCGCGGAAGTACGACGGTTCCTCTGTCGAGCGGTCGCAGGACCCCCCTGGCCAGCAGCCACTCGACGGGTGTCTTGGCCGACTCGGGCGTCACGACGCGGTCGGCATCCTTGACGCGGCCCGTGGGGTTCGACCAGGTAAGGGCGTCGACGACCTCACGTGCGTCGGCGGGGGCCTCGTCCATCGCTGCGACCAGGGGCTCGAGGCCCCCGCCACCGAGCAGCGCCAACGGGGGCCCGAGGCCAGCGGGGAAGCGCCCCACCGTCTCCCGGGCGGCGACGGTGGGACGCCAGCCGTCCGGCTCGCCCCACACCAGGGCCAGCAGGACGAGGTCGTCGAGCTGCCGTGTCACGTCGACCTGCGGGGTGTCGGGTAGCAGCGCGAAAAGCTCTGCCGCTGAGAAGGGTTCTGCACAGACGACAGCAGCCTCCAGGACCTGCAGTCCGAAGCGGGTCAGGTGGTCCAGCGCCCGCGACGTCGAAGCCGCTGTGACCGAGCGTCCGGCCAGTTGCGAGAGATCGCCTGGCGCGGGGACGGCGAGGTCGGGTCGACGTTGGACCAGCGACTGAAGGGCCCGGTCATCGCGTCCCCGCAGGTCCTCGGCAAGGCTGCGTGGTCCGGGTGGTCGCGTGGTCATCTGCCCCACGGTAGGCGATGCCGGTCGAAGCGGTGGTCGCTAGCTATTCAGGGTGATCTTGGGCAGCCGCCCGGATGCGTTCCGAACGCGTTCTGGCGCGCTGCCAGAGGGCAACCAAGATCACTGCCAGGCCAAGTGGGGCCAGGAAACAGAGGAGGTAGACGCCGACCGGAAGCGGATCAAGACCTGAGAAGAGCGGCACCAGCGTGGCGATCGCGGCCAGAGCGCCGATGGCGACGAGGACAGCTCCGACGCGCACTGCGACGTCCGAACGGGAAGGGCTGGTGTCGCCGGGTGCGCTCATGAATCCAGGGTAGGGAGGGCCCTTGGCCGAAACCGGTTGGGGCTGCGCCCTGTTCTGTCACTACCCTGGGGGTCACCCTGCAGCCGCGGGGCTGCGTCCTGCTTGGTCGGGGCGAGGGTTCAACGAGACGTGTGAGGTGTGCCGTGCCCACGGGCAAGGTCAAGTGGTTCGACACCGAAAAGGGATTCGGGTTCCTCAGTCGGGACGACGGCGGCGAGGTCTTCGTCCACCAGTCCGCGCTGCCGGAGGGCCTCACCGCCCTCAAGCCGGGTTCGCGCGTCGAGTTCGGCGTCGCTGAAGGGCGTCGCGGCGAGCAGGCACTGTCGGTGCGTGTTCTCGACGTACCGGTTGGCGTGACAACTGCGCGCAAACCCCCTGAGGACATGGCGATCATCGTCGAGGACCTCATCAAGCTGCTCGACAAGCTCGGCAACGGGCTCCGACGCGGCAAGGCACCGGCAGCTCCTGAGGCGGAAAAAGTCGCCAAGTTGCTGCGCGCGGTGGCCGACGACCTCGACTAGCTAGCTCTCGTCGCTGCTTGCGTCCGAGAGGCCGAAGAGCCAAGAACCGCGTACCTCCGAACCATCCTCGGTCAACGCCTGAATGACCAGCTGTGCGTCGCCTTGCCGGAGCGGTTGCGGGGGCATCGTGAAGCGGAAGTACTTCTCGGTCACGGGCTTGCGGTTCAAAGACCTGCCGTTGATCGAGACAACCCAACCGTTGGCTGCGACATCGGGGTCGACACTCATGCCCACCGTCTCGCCGGGAGTCGTGGGGATGATCGCGATCTCGTCGAGTAGCGCCTGAGCCGCATCACCTGCGGGTTGCGTGTCGAGGTCGAGCGAGCAGTCGCTCTTGTCGGCGGCTTGGGAGGCATCGAATGACCAGCAGATCGCCTCACGATGGGCTGAGGTGGACCCGGAGAACACCGTTGCCCCAGGGGCGGGCTCCTCGCAGGCTGAGAGGGACAGCAGGCTCAGGACGCCTGCCAGCGCGGCCAGAAGGGCACGACGGGCACGACGGGACGGCATCAGGACACGGCTCCGATTCGCTCTGGGGCAAGTGTTGGAGGGCGCGGCGCCTCTCGCACCGGTACTCGAGGCTACCCTTGCTGGTTGTGACCCTCTTGTCCGGCAAGACCCCCGTCCTCGACCCCATCTGCGCCGATGCCGTTGAGGTGGCGCGCGAAGCGCTCGCGGAGGTTGCGCCCGACGGCACCGTCGGTGCGCACTTGGGCGTCGAGCCCGAAGAGGAGCGCATGGTGCTGCACTCGTTCGAGGCGACTCTTCCTGGATACCGCGGCTGGCGTTGGGCCGTCACCATCATGCGAGCCTCACGCAGCAAGAGCGTCAGCGTTGGCGAGGCCGTGCTGCTTCCCGGCTCGCAGTCATTACTGTCGCCGCCCTGGGTGCCTTGGACTGAGAGGCTTCGCCCCGGCGACCTCGGGGTTGGCGATCTTCTTCCGACCGATGAGGACGACCCCAGGCTCGAGCCAGGCTGGAACGCGAGAGAAGACATCGACGCCGAGATCGCCGAGATCGAAGGTGGGACCGATGATGAGATCGACGAAGGTGATAGCGGCGATGAAGGCCGCCTCGATGGCTGGGTCGATGCCGACGCCATCTTGGCCCTTTCGGTCGAGCTCGACCTTATGCGTCCACGGGTTCTCAGCCCGATAGGCCTCGATGACGCTGTCGACCGGTGGAGCGCCGGCCCTCACGGCGCCGATGCCCCCATCGCACAGTCGGCCCCAGCCCTGTGCGCGACCTGCGGCTTTCGGGTTCCGATCCGGGGAACGCTGGGGCAGGCATTCGGTCTGTGCGCCAACGAGATCTCGCCAAGCGACGGTCACGTCGTCAGCCTTGGGCACGGCTGCGGTGCCCACTCGGAGGCGGTCGTCGTTCCCGCCATGGCCGAGCGGCCGGAGCCGGTGATCGACGAAGTCGGCTTCGAGCCGGTTGCCCGCGAGACGTCGGTCGCTCCCGAGCTGGCCGTTGAGCTCGACCAAAGCTGACCCGTTCGGCACTGCGCGACTGCGTGCCGCGGTGCTCGAAGCGTGGCGAGCGTCGCCGACGAGATTTCGCGAGGACGCCAATGTCGAAGAGGACTACGCCCTGGGCGCCTATCGAGATCGGTTGGTCGTCGAGCTTGCCCAGAACGCCTCGGACGCCGCTCGAGCCGGGGGTAAGTGGGCGCTTGCTGCTCCGCCTCGATGCCGACGGTCTGACCGCAGCCAACGTCGGCGCGCCCCTCGACCGCGCTGGCGTCGAGTCACTCGCGGCGATGCGCGCATCGAGCAAGTCGGAGGGGTCGGTCGGCCGGTTCGGGGTTGGTTTCGCCGCAGTCCTCGCCATCACCGACACTCCCGAGGTGCGATCACGCGATGGTGGTGTTCGCTTCGACAGAGCAGCCACGACGCAGCTCATGCATGAGGATGCCGAACTTGCCTTGCTCCTCGAGCAGCGCCAACCGCCGGCACTGCGAGTTCCGTTTCCGACTGATGCCGCTCCACCAGATGAATACGACACAGCTGTCGTGCTGCCGTGGCGTGACGACGCAGCACGACAGCTGGCGATCGAAGCTGTTAGCGCAATCGACGAGGTGCTGCTGCTTTCGTTGCCCGACCTGGGCGAGGTGAGGATCGAGATCGCCGGCACGGAAACTGCCGGCACGGAAACCTTCGAAGGGCATACCTGGGTGGTCGACCGCAGCACCAGCCCGTGGTTGATACGGCGCGACGAACAGTCGTCGTGGTGGAAATGGGCGGGCATCGTGGGCGGGGTCACCGACGATGACGAGACCATCGCGCACGAAGAAGCTTTGCGCCGGCAGTGGATTGCGTCCGTGGTGCTGCCAGTCACCGAGCTCGGGATGCCACTGCCGTTGCCGGGCTCGTTGGCCCGGGTCGTCAATGCACCGACGCCGACCGTTGAGCCATGGGGTCTGCCCGTTGTGGCAATCGCCGACTTTCGTCTGGACTCGTCACGTCGGCACATAGCCGAAGGAGCACGGACGACAGCCGTGGTCGAAGCGCTTGCGATCGCCTACGCCTCGCTGGTGCTGGACATCGCGCGCGAGCACGGCAGGGTGGCTCTCACGCTCGTTCCGCCGGCGGCGCTCGTCGGGCCGATCGACCATCTGGTTCGAGAACGGGTCCGCGACCGACTGGCGGGGTCTAGCTGGGTGCCTCGAGCCTGCGACGGCCATCTGGAACGCCCGGCTGATCTGGTCGCGCTCGAGCCAGCTGATCCTGGTGTCGTGCGGGTCCTTGCCGATCATCTGGTGGACCTCGTCGATCCCGATTGGATTGGGGAGGAGCTTCGCAGTCTCGGGTTGGTGACCCGCCCGATGTCCGAGGTGTGGGACTCGCTGGCGCCCCTGGACATTTCGCCAGCCCAGTGGAGGGCCATCTACGACGAGGTGCAGCGCCTGGATGCTCGGGTCTGGGAAGGCTTGCCGGTGCCCTTGGCCGATGGCCGGCTGGTACGTGGTGCCCGAACCACCATGCTTGCCGCAGAACACGGCAGCCTGCTCGCGCAGCTCGGGGTCGATGTCGTGCACACCGATGCGGAGCATCCATTGCTGGAGCGGCTCGGTGCGCGTTCGTTCGACGTCGTCACGGTTCTCGACGGCGCATTCGTGCGGAGGGTTCAAGATGCCGTCGAGTTTGATCCTGCCGAAGCTCGTGCGATGGTTTCGGCCGCTGTCCGCCTTCTGATGGACGCAGATGTCACCCCCGGCGAACTCGTGGATCTTGCTGATCTCCCGGTGCCCACGCGTGATGGAGGCTGGAGTCCGGCGGCTTCGGTAGTGCTTCCGGGTTCGGCGCTCGATGCGGTTGCAGGAGTGGAGGCGCCGCGCCTGGCCGATGCGGCTGCCGACACCGCACCTGCCTCCGCTTGGGCCGCGCTCGGCGTCCTGGCGCAACTGACGCCCGTCACCTTGCACGAGCTGCCACTCGACCCTGAGTCGTGGGACGACCTGATGACCGATGGGGGCGACTGGTGCATCTCAGTCGCCGAACGCACTGGTAGCAACGACCCAGGTGAGCTGCTCGCGCCGGAGGTGACCATCGTGCGTGGCATTGAATTGGTCGATGGCTCCTCGCTGGCCGACATCGCCGGGCTTCTCGCCGTTCCGGAGGTGATGCGCGCACTCTTGGCACCAACCATCGTGCTGGCCGGCGACGGGCGCCGGGTAGCAGTGCCGTCACCTGGCGCGTGGTGGCTCAGCGAGGCTCCGCTGCTGCAGGGCCTCAGTCCGATCGAGGTGCGTATCCCCGGCGACGATCGGCTTGCCCCGTTCTTCCCTGTGGTCGAGACACCATCAGGGGTCAGCCAGGAGCTGCTCGAGGCGATCGGCGTGCACAGCACCCTCGAGCGTTGGCTACAGGCTCCCGACGGAGTCAATGAGCTGTTCGATTCGATGGCAGATGCTGACACCGAAATCGGCATCGAGCTGCTCGCGCAGCTGTATTCGCAGATCGCAGCGACCGATCGCCCCGAGCTCGTGGATCCACCATCGAAGGTGCGCGCTGTCGTCGATGCAGCCATCGTGTTCTCCGATGCCGAAGACGTGATCGTGGCAGGCGCTCCGCATCATGCCCTTGTCCTCCGAACGCCTCACATCCCCGGAACTCGCGCACTAGCCGACCTGCTGGACGTAGACATCAGCAACGATGCTTCATGTGCAGCCTCGACGATCGAAGGGTCGGGCGTCGAACGACCAGTGCCGCCGCTCCTCGTCGGTGACGCGTCCGTAGAGACGTACCGTGAGCACGACGAGCTCGTGATCGGTGACGTGGTTGTCGACTGGTGGGTGACCGACGACGGTGAGGTTCACGCCGCAACTCTGGAGGGGTTGGCACGCGCACTTGCATGGGCCAGCGGACAGTGGTCACGCCGATTTGAGTTCGCTGCTGGTCTCGAGCGGCCTGAGTCGGCGGATGGCTTCGCGATCGAGCGCCTTTACGACCGTTGATTTGCTGATCGGGAACTGGCGATACGGCGTCTTCGCCTGGTTGTCACCAGAAGGCCGAAGATCCCAAGGACGACCCCGGCAACACACGTCCAGATCCACCAGGTTCGGTCTTGGGCCTCGAGGGTGTCACGAGCGATGAGAGACGCAATCAACGCAACTGCCCATAGGGCGGTGCCGATCTGCACCGTGCGCACAGCATCGAGGTCGAGCGGCTCGACACGACGGGTGGGCTGTGGCTGCTCCGTTGACACGTCGGCGACGATAGACCACCGGGGTCGCTTAGGCTCAGCTCCGTGAATCCCCGGACGCGTCGCTGGCTGGTTCCGCTCGTGCTGGTGGCGTTCGTGATGGTCGTCGTAATTGTTGCTGTGGTTGGTTAGCCGGGTGCGCTGGTGCCTACCAGGCGTAGGCCTCAGGTGCGGTGCCCCCTGGCCCGGGCCAGATCTCGTCGAGCCTCGCCAGAGCGTCGTCCGTCAAAGTCACCTCGAGAGCGTGGAGGTTGCCGTCCAGCTGTGCCTTCGTGCGCGGCCCGATGATGGGTGCTGTGACCCCTGGTTGGGCGAGCAGCCAGGCGAGACCGACGTCGGCCGGGTGCTCACCAAGGTCGCGACAGAACTCCTCGTACTGCTCCACCTGCGGCCGATACTTGGCAAGCCGTTCTTGCGTCCCCTCGCCGACGGCTCGTCCCTCGTCGGTCTTCTTCAGGATGCCGCCGAGCACGCCTCCGTAGAGCGGAGACCAAGGAATCACTCCGATTCCGTACTGCCGAGCGGCTGGGAGAACCTCGAGCTCGATAGTGCGCACGGCCAAGTTGTAGATCGACTGCTCACTGGCGAGGCCGAGCATCCCGAGGCGCCGAGCCGCTTCCTGCGCCTGTGCGAGGTGCCACCCGGCGAAGTTGGACGACCCGAAGTAGAGGACCTTGCCCTGCTGACGAAGCACGCTGAAGGCTTCCCAGATCTCCTCCCACGGTGTGGAACGGTCGACGTGGTGCATCTGGTAGAGGTCGATCCAGTCGGTCTGCATGCGCTTCAGCGACGCGTCGCAGGCGCGCCGGATGTTGCGCGCCGAAAGAAATGTGTCGTTCGGCCACTCGGTCATCGAGCCGTAGAGCTTGGTGGCGAGCACCACCTTGTCGCGTCGCTCACCACCTTGGGCGAACCAGTTTCCGATGATCGTCTCGGTGGTGCCCCTGCCGATCTCCCAGCCGTAGACATTCGCAGTGTCGAAGAAGTTGATCCCAGCTTCGAGCGCATGGTCCATCACGGCGTGCGACTCAGGCTCGGGTGTCTGCGGCCCGAAGTTCATGGTGCCGAGGCAGAGCCGCGAGACCTCCAACCCTGTGCGTCCTATGTGTGTGTATTCCATGGTGAGACAGTAGGCGCGTGCCCACGGACCTCGCCACCGCACGAGCGGAGATTCAGCAGCGCGTCCTGGACGCTGAGCGGCTGGTCCGGGCGACGGCCGGTGGCGCGCTGCGTGGTCAGCGGCCCCGATGGCGCCGGGTCGAGCTCCGTCCCGTCGAGTTGAAGAGTGGCTCGCATCTGCAGGTCGTCACCTACGACGAGCGTCAGTCCTTCACCAACAACTACCCATGGAACGCCGATGCCGAGCGGGTGGTTCAAGAGCTTGCTGAGTGAACCGTTCGGGCACTGGCACGTGGCCAGCACCGATGGCGAGCTGGGCTACCGGGTCTCCAAGAGCGGCAGCGTTCTGGTGACGCGGTCGTCAACCGGACGGGCCCGCAACATCTCGCACGACCGCGTCAAGAGCCGCCTCGTCGATCCTGCCGCTCCCTTCCTCCGCGAGCTCGGTGTCACCGACAGCTCTGGGGCCGTCAAGAGGTCGCGCGCTGACAAGTACCACCAGGTCGAAGAGTTTGTCCGGTTACTCGACGCGGCAGTTCGGGACGCTCGCGATGCCGGCCGCCTCCAGCGCGAGAGGCTGCGCGTTGTCGACCTCGGGTGCGGAAACGCCTATCTCACCTTCGCCGCGTACCAGCACCTGACTGCTGGCCTTGGGCTCTCGGTCGAGCTGGTCGGGGTGGACGTCAAGCAACAGGCACTCCAGCACAACACAAGGTCGCGGGACGACTCGGCTGGTCGGCTGATGTGCACTTTGTCGAGGCAACAATCGGAGACGCCGACGTCGAGCTCCCCGGCCGACATCACCCTTGCCCTGCATGCCTGCGACACGGCCACCGATGACGCGCTGGCGCGGGGCGTCGGCTGGAAGAGCGAGTTGATTCTTGCTGCTCCCTGCTGTCATCACGACATCCAGCGACAGCTGCGGGCAGCCGCTCCGCCAGCGCCTTACGGGCTCGTCACCCGCCACGGTCTGCTTCGGGAGCGCTGGGGGGACGTCGTCACCGATGCGCTCCGTGCCCAGCTGCTGAGGAGAGAGGGCTACCGCACCGACCTCGTTGAGTTCGTCGACAGCAGGCACACCCCGCGCAACGTTCTGCTGCGGGCGCAGCGCACCGGTTCAGCGTCCACAGCCGAGCAGCAAGCGGAGTACCGGCAACTGGTGGAGGAGTGGAGCCTTCGGCCGCGCCTTGCGGACCTGCTGGAGTTTCGTTAGCAGGAGTAATGACGTATGCTAACGGCATGTCAGTTTCAGCCGCCGCCACATCCACAGCCACAGCCACAGTTCGGGCTCGAGGGTCGGGCTCCGCTGGGGCGGCCGCGCTGCCGCTGGCCGGAGACCTGCGAATGGCCGTCATGCGACTGGCCCGCCGGCTCCGTCACGAGCGCGCAGACCTCGACCTCACGTTGACCCAGTTGTCGGCCCTCGCGGCCCTCGAGCGTTGCGGCCCAACGACCCCCGGCCACCTCGCCACCGTCGAGCGGGTACGCCCGCCGTCGATGACGCGGGTGCTCGCAGGGCTGAGTGAGCGCGGTCTGATCGTCAGGACCGCCCATCCCACGGACGGCCGCCAGGTACTGGTTGCCGTCACCGACGATGCCCGCGCCATGCTGCGCGCCGACCGCGAGCGCAGGGAGGCCTGGCTGGCCCAGCGATTGGCCACCCTCGACGCCGAACAGCGACGTGCCCTGCGTGAAGTCGTGCCGATTCTGGAGACACTGATCAGCGAGTGAGTCCTACCTTCCGATCCCTCCGCGTTCGCAACTACCGGCTGTATGCCTCTGGGCAGCTGCTGGCGAACACCGGCGTCTGGATGCAGCGCGTTGCCCAGGACTGGCTCGTGCTTGAACTCACCGACCGTTCAGCGACCGCGCTCGGAATCACTGTCGGTCTGCAGTTCCTTCCCATGCTGCTCTTCAGCCTCTGGGGCGGCGGTCTTGCCGACCGTTTCGGCCGGCGTCAGCTGCTCTTCGTCACGACTGCGCTTCTTGGTGTCGCCGCCTTCAGCCTGGGAGTCCTCGTGCTCACGGGCTCGGCAACCGTCCCGCTCGTCATGCTGATGGCCTTCCTTGTCGGTTCGATCGCAGCATTCGACGGGCCGGCCCGGCAGGCCTTCGTCTCTGAGATGGTCGACGTCGAGGACCTGCCCAACGCAGTTGCGCTGAACACCGCGTCGTTCAACCTCGGCCGCGTCTTCGGGCCTGCCGTTGCCGGCTTGCTGATCGCCGCAGTCGGCTCCGGCTGGGTCTTCATCCTCAATACGGTGGGCTACCTCGCTGTGCTCGTCGCCCTCTCCCGCATCCGACCCGACGACCTGGCCGTGCCGGTACGCCCGAATGCTGACGCTGGAGGCCTGCGCGAGGGGATCAGGTACGTCTGGGCGCGCCCAGACCTCGTCCTTGTGCTGATCATTGCCTTCTTCGTCGGTACCTTCGGCCTGAACTTCCAGCTGACGATCGCTGCGATGGTGACCGGGGAGTTCGAGCTCGGGCCGGCCGCCTTCGGTGTTGCGTCAACGGTGCTGGCCGTGGGGTCCCTGGCCGGATCGCTCGCGGCCGCGCGACGCGGTGCACCTCGAATCCGCCTGGTCGTTCTGGCGGCGCTCGCCTTTGGAGCCGCCGCCGTGGTGGTGGCTCTGATGCCGAGCTATCTGATGTTCCTGGTTGCGCTGCCACTGGTGGGCATGGGCGCCCTCACGCTCATTAACGCCACCCAGTCGTTCTTGCAGCTGAACTCCGAGCCAGAGCTGCGCGGACGCGTGATGGGTATCTATACGCTGCTCTTCTTGGGCGGAACTCCGCTCGGCTCTCCGCTGATCGGCTGGGTCGCCGAGACGTTCGGACCGCGTTGGTCGATTGCATTGGGGGGGATCGTGTCGGCTCTTGCAGCGTTGACCGTTGCCGTCCTCCACGTTCGTCGCTCCGGGTTGGAGGTCCGCGCCCACGCCCGCCCGCGGCCACATCTGCACATTGCTGAGCCCGATGACCTGGACGCCGTTCGCCCCGGCTGGCGACTTTCGCCGTCGAGTTCCCCGGTGGCGGCTTCGAGTCGGGCGATTGCGCTTCCAGCGCTAGGTCTGGTATTTGCGGTTAGTGCCCTAGGTGTGGCTCCCCACTCGACCGAGCCAACGCCAGGCGACGCCGACCAAGTCACCTCGACGCGCCTTGCCGACGTCCAGGACCCGCGGATTGACGAGGCAAGTGGAATGTCGGTGAGCCGCGTCCACCCTGGCGTCGTCTGGTTGGTCAACGACAGCAAGAGCGAAGCAGTTGTGTTCGGCGTCAATGAGGCCGGAGAGACCGTCGCCGAACTCCGTCTCACGGGTGTCGTCAACCGCGACTGGGAAGCTTTGGCACCTGGAGTCGACGAAAGTGGAGACCCTGCCCTCTGGATTGGCGAGATCGGCGACAACGACGCCAAGTGGAAGGTTGTGCGCGCGCTCCGGATCTCTGAGCCGGCAGAGCTCGGTGAGCAGGAGGTGCCCTGGCGCAGAGTGGAGCTCAACTATCCAGACGGTTCGCACAACGCCGAGTCGATGATGGTCGATGGTCAGGGTCGCATCATCGTGGTGACGAAGGAGGCGCTTGGGGCGGGGGTCTACCGAACGCCTGAGCCTGCAAGGCCTGGCGAGAGCATCACCTTGGAACGAGTCGGCCCAGCGCCGATGTTCCTGACCGACGGGGCACTCTCGCCCGATGGCACTCAGGTGGCCCTGCGCAGCTACACGTCACTCTTCCTCTACGACGCGAAGGCGTTTCTCAGCAAGGGGACCGACGGGGACGCTGGAACTGTCTACCCGCTGCCGCTGCAACCTCAGGGCGAGACGCTCGCCTACCAGCGCGACGGCCAAGGTGTGCTCGTCGGTAGCGAAGGAGTCGAGCAGCCGATCTATGCGATTGGCCTGCCCAAACAATCCGCCCAGCCGTCAACAACGGCGACGACGACCGACGGCAGCTCAGGAGGCACCACGTGGGCGCTGGGCTTCGTTGCCATTCTGCTCGTGAGCGGCGTGGCCGCGATCGCCATGCGCAAACGGGGACGCGTGCGTCAGCCGAGCTCTCCCACCACGTAGTCAACGCAAGCCGTGAGTGCCTCGATGTCGGCCGGGTCAATGGCTGGGAACATGGCGACGCGCAGCTGGTTGCGCCCGAGCTTGCGGTAAGGCTCGGTGTCGACGATTCCATTGGCGCGGAGGATCTTTGCCAACTGGGTCGCGTCCACGTTCTCAGCGAAGTCGATGGTGCCGATAACAGCTGATCGCTTCTCAGGATCGGTGACGAAGGGGGATGCGTAGTCGACCCTGTCGGCCCACCCGTAGAGCGCAGCTGCCGACGACGCCGATCGTCCAGTGGCGAAGGAGAGCCCGCCGTTGGTGTTGAACCAGTCGACCTGCGCGACCATCATCACGATCGTTGCGAGCGCAGGGGTGTTGTACGTCTGGTCCTTGAGGGAGTTGTCGATGGCGGTCTGGAGGTCGAGGAACGGTGGAATGTAACGCCCGCTTTCCTTGATCTCGCTGGCGCGTTGCAGAGCCGCCGGCGACATCAGCGCCAACCACAGGCCACCATCAGAGCCGAACGACTTCTGCGGTGCGAAGTAGTAGGTGTCGAACTCGGCGGCGTCGACGGGTAAGCCGCCAGCACCGGAGGTGGCGTCGATCACGGTGAGGGCCCCGGGATCTCCGTTGACGCGCTTGACGGGGATGGCCACGCCCGTCGACGTCTCGTTCTGCGGTGTCGCGTAGAGGTCGATCCCGGCCTTGGGGCTGAACGTCGGGCGCGTCGCCTGGCTCGCTGATGATGACGTCAGGATCGCCCAGGTGTGGCGCCTTCTTCACCGACGTGACGAACTTGGCGCCGAACTCGCCGAATGACAGGTGCTGGCTGCGTTCGCGGACCAGACCGAACGTGGCAACCTCCCAGAACGCGGTGGCGCCACCGTTGCCGAGGATCACCTCGTAACCGTCTGGCAGCGCAAAGAACGCAGCGATGCCCCGACGCAGACGTCCCACCTCGTCCTTGACCGTTGCCTGACGGTGTGAGGTGCCGAGCAGCGACTGCCAGCGTTCGGCGACGGCGTCTGTCTGCTCCTTCCGCACCTTGCTCGGACCTGCGCCGAAGCGTCCGTCGGCGGGCTTGAGGGAGTCTGGGATCGTCACAGTAGGTGCCATGTGACCAGCCTATGAGGCCGACCAGCGACTGCGCCCCGGGGCGGCACACATTTCCGCTGGGTGAAACAACACAGTCCTGCGGGTCTAGATCGCGTACGAGGGCTTGACCTCGCGGTCCCATCCCTCGACGGCCTCGGGCTTGCGCGGTGCGGGCCCCACGTATCGGGCGGACGGACGGATCAGGCGACCGGTCTCCTTCTGTTCCAGGATGTGCGCGCTCCACCCGGCAGTGCGTGCACAGGTGAACATTGGCGTGAACATGTGCGCGGGAACCTCGGCGAAGTCCAGGACGACGGCCGACCAGAACTCGACGTTGGTGGCAATGACTCGGTCTGGCTTTCGCTCAGCCAGGATCTTCAGTGCGGCGCGTTCTAGCTCTTCGGCGACCTCGTAGCGGGGGGCGCCGAGGTCGCGTGCGGTGCGCCGCAGTACTCGGGCGCGAGGGTCCTCGGCTCGGTAGACGCGGTGGCCGAACCCCATGAGGCGCTGCTTGGTGTCCAGGATGTTGCGCACGAACCCTTCGGCGTCGCCGGTGCGCTCGACCTCTTCGAGCATGTGCAGCACGCGCGATGGTGCGCCACCGTGAAGGGGGCCCGACATCGCGCCAACGGCTCCGGACAGAGCCGCAGCGACGTCAGCGCCCGTGGACGCGATCACCCGCGCAGTGAAGGTCGAGGCGTTCATACCGTGCTCGGCCGCACTGACGAAGTAGGCGTCGACGGCCTTGACGTGCTTCGGATCGGGTTCGCCACGCCAGCGGACCATGAACCGCTGGACGACGCTGGTGGACTTGTCGATCTCGCGCTGGGGCACCATCGGCAGGCCGAGCCCACGCGCGGACTGCGCAACGTAGGACAGCGCCATCACGCTGGCCCTCGCGAGGTCGTCACGGGTCTGGTCGTGGTCGATGTCGAGCAGTGGGCGCAGGCCCCATGACGGTGACAGCATCGCGAGGGCACTCTGCACATCGACGCGTACATCACCGGAGTGCACAGGCAGTGGAAACGGCTCGGCGGGCGGAAGCCCGGGATTGAACTCGTTGTCGACCAGCAGGCCCCAAACGTTGCCAAATGTGACTCGTCCGACTAGGTCTTCGATGTCGACACCGCGGTAGCGCAGGGCACTACCCTCTTTGTCGGGCTCGGCAATCTGCGTCTCGAAGGCGATAACGCCTTCAAGGCCGGGCACGAAGTCCGAGTTCGCCATGGTGGGCACTCCTCGACGCGGTGGGTCTGGGTCGGCAGGGTCGCTGCTCACCGCTATCTAACCCGACCCTGCTGCTGGCGGTATGCGCGGCCCGGGACGGGGCGCCAGAATGGTCCCATGGACCCCGCCGCTCTCGCCGCGCTGCGGCGTAGCTACGAACTCGCCGGCCTCGACGTGGCCGACGTCGACCAGGACCCGGTTGCCCAGTTCCTGCGCTGGCTGCGGGACGCCGTTGCCGCCGACCTGATGGAGCCGAACGCGATGGTGTTGGCCACGGCTGACGCTTCGGGGCGCCCAAGAGCGCGGACGTTGTTGCTGAAGGTCGCCGACTCGGAAGGCTTTACCTTCTTCACCAACTACGGTTCGACGAAGGGTCAACATCTGGCCGAGAACCCTCAGGCCTCGCTCTGCTTTCCCTGGCTTGACCTCGAGCGGCAGGTGACTGTCACCGGTGCTGTGCAGAAGGTGAGTGCGGAAGAGACGGCCGACTACTTCCACTCCCGCCCACATGGCAGCCAGCTCGGTGCGTGGACCTCGCGGCAGAGCGAGGTGGTCTCCTCGCGTCAGGTGCTCGGTGAGCGCTATCTCGCCCTCAGCGAGCAGTACCCCGACGGCGCCTTTGTTCCGGTTCCGGAGTTCTGGGGTGGTTACCGCCTCGTCCCTGACGAGATCGAGTTCTGGCAAGGACGCCCGAACCGGCTGCACGACCGCGTGCGCTACCGGCGGTCGGCTGGCGACTGGACGATCGAGCGGCTCTCGCCCTGAGTGTGAAGAGCTAGCCGCGGTCATCGCGGCCAACAGTTCACACTCAGGCTTCCTTGAACCGCTCCGCAGCAGTCTGTAGCCGCTCGTAGTACTCCACCCATGCGCGCTCTTCGAGGTCTGGCACGTTCGAGTTGCCGTCGCGCCATCCGACGGCGCCGTCAATGAGCTCGCGCACGATGTCGGCTTGCCCAGCATGCCGGTAAGTTTCGGCCGTCATGTGGACGAGCAGGGTGTGCAGCGTGGGGGTGTTGTGGCCGTCTGGCCACCAAGGCACGTTCGAGGTGGCATCGAGAGGAAGTGCCTCGATGGTTGCGTCGGCATGTGCCCAGGCGCGTTCGTAAACACCCAGGATGAACTCCTTTGATTCCTCTGGAGTGGCCCACATGTCAGCGTTCGGTTCGGCGTCGTCGGCGAACCAGGGCAGTGGTTCGGGGAACGGACGTCCGAAGCACTCGCCGAAGTAGCCGGCGGCAACGCTGCCCACATGTTTGACGATGCCCAGCAGGTTGGTTCCTGTCGGAACCAGCGGACGCCGCATGTCGTACTCGGAGAGACCGTCGAGCTTCCAGAGCAGCGCCTTACGCGCGCCTGTGAGGTAGCCGTGCAGGTCGTCCTTGTGTGGGGTGTCGGTCATGGCCATCAGCCTCCCACGATGCGGAGGTGATGTCGCCGGTCCGATCATGCGGGGGTCTGTGGTCACCTCAGAATCGGCGTCGACCCCTATGACCGGGCAGGATGTGCCAAGTGCCCCGCCGTCTGATGCTCGATCTGCGTCCCTTGCGGGTCAGCCCCGAGTACCGGCGGATGTGGGGTGGTTGGACGTTGGCACAGGTGGGCCAGTCGATGGCCGCCGTCGCCGTCGGCATCCAGGTCTACGCGATCACCGGCTCCAGCTTCGCGGTCGGAATGATCGGACTCGCTGCCTTCTTCCCCCTCGTGATCTTTGGGCTCTACGGGGGCTCCATCTCGGACACCCACGACCGTCGTCAGGTCGCACTGTGGTCGTCGACGGGCCTCTGGCTCTGTTCGCTGGTACTGGTCGGCCAGGCTTGGCTTGGGCTGGATCAGGTGTGGCTGCTCTATGTCGTGATCGCCGCGGAGTCGGCGTTCTTCGCAGTCAACACTCCCGCGAGGTCGGCGATCGTGCCTCGGCTGATCGAGCCGAGTCTGCTGCCTGCGGCCAACGCCCTCACCACGCTGACGTTCAGCGCGGGGTTCATGCTTGGTCCACTGCTTGGTGGCCTTGTCATCGACGCTTACAGCCTGACCGCGGCCTATGCAATCGACGCGCTGCTCTTCAGCGCCGCGATGTACGGGCTCTTCAGACTGCCCGCCATCGCACCCGAGGCCGACGTCCATCGCACTGGTTGGGCCGGAGTGTGGGTGGGGCTACGGTTCCTCTCGACCAGACGCAATCTGCTGATGACCTTCATCATCGACCTGTGCGCCATGGTGCTGGCCCAACCTCGAGCACTCTTCCCCGCGCTCGCCGCCACGACCTTCGGCGGTGGCGCCCGCACGGTCGGGCTGTTGGCGGCGGCCCCCGCTGTCGGTTCGGTGCTTGCTGGCGTGTTGTCCGGATGGCTCGGCACGGTGCGCCGCCAGGGACTCATGGTGGTGGTGATGGTCTGCGGCTACGGCGCAGCCGTCGCCTTCTTCGGTCTGACCGACATCTTCACGTGGGCGCTCTTCTTCCTGGCGCTCACCGGAGCCGCCGACATGGTGAGCGCGGTCTTCCGCTCGACGATCTTGCAGGTGGCGACACCCGACGAGCTGCGAGGACGTCTGCAAGGCGTCTTCGTCGTGGTCGTGGCGGGAGGGCCACGTCTCGGTGATGCACTGATCGGGAGCACTGCGGGTCTGTTTGGTGAGCACGCGGCAATCGTGATCGGTGGTGTCTCGTGCATCGCGGCGACGATCTTCTTCGCCCTGCGCAACGGTGGCTTCGTCCGCTACGACGCTCGTCACCCGGTGGCATAGCTGCCGACGCAAACGGTCGCTGAGGTAGGCGCTGGGCGCAATATCTTCAAGAAGAGTCCGCCAACCCGTGACCCGGCACTGCCTTCGGCCATAGCCTGTAGGCGTGCACATTCCGTTTCAGCCGTCAGAGCGATCGAGCCTGGGCATCGAGTGGGAGCTTGAGCTCATCGATCATGACACCCGTGAGCTGACGAGCGGTGCGACGGAGATCCTGACTGAGATCGCCCCCGTGCCTGGCGAAGAGCATCCCAAGGCCAAGCACGAGTTGCTCGAGTCGACGATCGAGATCATCACCGGGATCTGTTCAACGGTCGCCGAAGCGCGCGAGGATCTCGCAGGCACACTGAAGGAAGTGCAGGTCGCCGCAGCCAAGCGGAACCTCGGAGTCATGTGTTCGGGGACGCACCCCTTCACCGACTGGTCGACACAGCAGATCAGCCCGAATCCTCGATATGCCCAGCTGGTCGAGCAGATGCAGTGGCTCGCGCGTCGTCTGCAGATCTTCGGCGTCCACGTACATGTCGGTGTCCGTGCGCCCGAAAAGGCGATTCCGATCAACAACGCATTGATGATGTACATCCCGCATTTCCTGGCGCTCTCGTCCTCCTCGCCCTACTGGATGGGCTCAGATACCGGGCTTGCGTCGGCGCGCAGCAAGGTATTCGAGGGTCTACCGACGGCGGGCCTGCCGTACTCCCTTTCCGGGTGGGACGCGTTCGAGGAGTACATGGACACGCTGATCTCGTCGAAGACCATCGAGTCCATCCGCGAGGTCTGGTGGGACATCCGCCCGCACCCGAACTTTGGGACCGTCGAGCTTCGTATCTGCGACGGCATACCGACCCTTGACGAGATCTCGGTGATTGCTGCGATGGCGCAGTCGCTGGTCGAGTCGTTCGACCGTCAGCTGGACAAGGGATACACGCTGCCGCAGCCACGCATGTGGCTCGTCCGCGAGAACAAGTGGCGGGCTGCGCGTTACGGCCTCGACGCTGAGATCGTCGTGGACGATCTGGGCCAAGACGTCAAGCCCATCAAAGAGGCCATTCTCGACCTTGCCGAAGATCTTGAGCCGACTGCCCGAAAGCTTGGTTGTGCTGAAGAGCTCATGAAGGTGGAGCAGCTGATGGAGATCGGCGCCAGCTACCAGCGCCAGCGCGCAACCGCTGCTGCCGCTGACGGCGATCTTCGCGCTGTGGTGGATGGTCTGCTGCGCGAGATGGATCAGGGCATCTTCTGACGCGACCGCTTCGCTACGTTTCGCTATTTGCGGCCTGCCACGAAGCGGGTCAGCGCTTCGACCACGAGCATGTCGACTGTTGTCCCATCCCTGTCGGCTGCCTTCCGCACCTGCTTGCGTAGGTCTTTGGGAAGTGCCACGGTCAACTCGACTGGCTTGCCCTCGAAGGCCGGTAGCGGTGCCTCAGGTTCCTTGTCCCGGCGAGCAGTGTCATCAGCCCGGTCGATCGGCTTGACGCCTTTGCTCTTCTTGGACTGTTTGTTGGCGGCCGAAGGAGCGTGCGGTTCCGGGTGGACGTGCTGCTCGGCTGCGACTCGCGGAGCCGCTGGATGAACGGACCCGTCTCCAGATCTCTGTAGTGCGGGACGTGGTTCGGGACGACTCACGGCTTTGTCCTCTCCGTCCGTTGGCTTCTCCCGTGCACTATGCCAGTGGGCACTGTGACCCGCTGGGCACTATGAGACCGGGCGGAGCGGTTTGGGCTCGACATGGGGTGCCAGTACGAGGTCGAGGTAGGTGTCGAAAATGCGGGCAACTTCGCGTCCGGCCTGGGTACGCCAGGCGTGGACGGGCGTGCAGGCTCCCGCGGCTTGTTGAAGCACAGCACGGTCGGGCAAGGGTGGCTGCCAGAGCAGGTCACCATAGGCGAGAGCGAGCTCGGCCATCCGGTAGCGATGCTCTGACGACGTCGGCCGAACGCGGTTGACGACGATCCCGGCCACCTGGAGGCGCAGGTTCGTGTCACGCACGACGCTCATTGCGTCCAGCGCCTGTTGCGCGCCCTGCAGCGCGAAGAGGCTGGGCTCGGTGACCACGAGCCCGAGGTCGCTGGCAGTCAGGGCATTCCGGGTGAGCTCGCCGAGCGCGGGAGGAGTGTCGATCAGAACGAGGTCGTAGCCGGCAAGGCCTTGCATGGTCACCCGTAGGCGTACGTTTCCGGCTCCCTCTGGGACGGCACGGTGCTCGAGGGCCCGCTCGCTGGCGACCAGGTCGAGCCGCTCTCCCCAGCCACTGGCGACGATCGCTTGCTCCATGACCCCCGAGCGCCCGTCGGCCAGCACATCGTTGCTGGTGAACTGCACCCGCTGCGGATCGAGGACGACCGAGCTGTTTGCCTGGGGGTCGAGGTCAATCACGAGTGTGCGCAGGCCACGGGCGTTCGCTGCGCTGGCGAGGCCCAGCGTCACCGACGTCTTGCCGACGCCGCCCTTCAGGCTCAGGACGCTGAGAACTCGCATGGCCGAAGGGTACGGGGCGGGCCCCGACGCGGCGCCCGGACCTGATTCTTCGCACCGTTCGGATGATCGGTCGTTACTCAGTGTGTGCTGGCTATGACTTAGCGTGCCCGAGATCTACGCTCAGATTCTGCCGGTGGGTTCCCTTTGGATGGTTGCGCTTGTCCGTGGGGTGAGCTAGAATCGAACATACGTTCGAATGGACGGGAGACGGACCCTCGGCCGGCAATGGCGCAACGATCACGCAAAGATCAGCAGTGCAACCGGGTCAATGACTGAGTGCGACTCCTGCCCAGCCCACGAGCCGGGCGATGAGCGCTCCCCAGGCGAAAGCGTCGGCTGTCGACGCACCCCATTTTCCGTTACGTGCTCCGTCAGCCGGCTGCTTTCGGCCTCCAGACCGGTGCACCCGCCTGGGCTGGAGGCTCCAATGGGCCACACCGCGGACGAACCCGCACGCGCGGTCGCCAACGAGGCATCCGCGCAGTCGCCTGCCTGGGCCGTTCCGGGCCAGCGTCTTCCGTCCGGTCTGTCGCGGGGTGCCGGTGCGGCCGGCCTGGTTCCGCAGGCTGCGGAGCTGTTTGCGACTTTCGCCGCAGATGCTGAGCATGCGACACCAGCCGGCCAAGTGGTCGCGATGCGTCACCTCATCGACCAGTTCGAGGCACTCTGGCTCGGGGCCGCGGCAGACCTCGACAGCTCCGGTGCCATCGCAGAGGCTGGGTTCGGAACGCTGGCGTCGTGGATGCGGCACACTTGTCGGCTTGCGCCGGGGGAGGCCTCGGGCCGCGCGAAGGTAGCCACCGCGGTAACGGGCCAGCTCGGTGCGACCGCGGAGGCGATGCTCAACGGCAGCGTCACCTGGCGGCATGCGCTGGTCATCGACCGAGCATTGGCGCAGGTGCCTGTGGAGCACCGCGATGAGGCAGAAGGCTCACTCATCGATCATGCGAGCAAGCTCGACCCTGGACAGCTCCGCTGCGTCGGCGACCGGTTGGTGCACTGCTTCGACCGTGAGCGCGCCGACGAGGCAGCTATCCGCAAGCTCGACCGCCGAGGACTGTCGGTGGCCGAGACGATAGACGGGATGGTGTCCGTCAACGGTCTTCTCGATCCTTCGACTGGTGCGCTTCTCATGACCGCACTGGACGTGAAGCTCCGTCCGACATCAGGGAGCGACCGCGGCGACGGCCACACTGACAACACCGGTGGAGCGGCTCAGGGAAGTTCAGCGCAGACCGACGAGGTGCGTACCTGGGCGCAGCGCAGTGCTGATGCGCTGGCAGAGATCTGTCAGGAGTGGCTACAGGACACCAACGAGGCGACGGTCGGTGGCGTGCGTCCGCACCTGTCGGTGATGGTCGACTACGCGACTTTGGCGGCGGCCCGGGTGGGGGATGGTTCACCGGCGGGTGTCGAGCCTGCGCAGCTAGCCTGGGCCGGTCCGATCACGGCGACGCAGGCGCAGCTGGTCGGGTGTGACGCCACAGTGTCGCGCATCGTCACCGACGGCGCGTCACAGATCCTCGATGTCGGAAGGGCCACGCGGACAATCCCGCCGGCGCTCCGCCGTGCGGTCGCCGCTCGAGACCGCACCTGCGTTGGCCCCGGCTGTCATCGTCCTCCGGAGCACTGCGACGTGCATCACATCGTCTTCTGGGAGCACGGCGGTGAGACGTCGCTGTCCAACACCGTGCTCCTCTGCCGCAGGCACCACGGACTGGTTCATTTGAAACAGTGGCGGGTGGTCGTCGAACCTGACGGCACCCGAAGGCTCCTGCCGCCTGAGTGACGGCGGCGCGTACCAAACCTGAGTTCCCTGGGCGCGAAGCGCCATGGGCGACGTCTGACCCGCAGCGCAATGGGCGTCGACGTGTGACGGCTGCCGAAATGGTGCGACCATGAGCGCTGTGTCCGGCCTCTCCTACCCCGCGAGGTTGCGGGGCGGGTCTCTGCCTCTGGCCCGGGGTGCGGTCTACATAGCGGGGCCATGGCACGTCATGGTGCGGACGCGAGTGATCGGCGCTGGTGAGCTCGACTTCCGCCTCGCCTCAGAACGGGTCCGGTCCTGGCAGATGCACCGTGACGCTGGTGTGAACGTGGAAGCCGACTCCGAAGCGGCGGAGGGTGTCGACGTCAAGCTGGGCATCGGTGCCGGACCGCTCCGCATCGTCGCCGAATGCCGCGTTGTATCCGTCGTCGACGAAGCGAGGGAAAGTGGCTTCGCGTACGGCACCCTCGCCCGGCACCCCGAGTGCGGGGAAGAGGCGTTTTTGGTCAGGTGGCGAGAGGACAACACGGTAGTAGGCGCCGTGGCGGCGTTCTCCCAGCCAGCCCAGTGGTACACGAAGGCTGGTGGCCCGGTCGCTCGTGCCACACAGACCCTGGCCGCCCGAAGGTACCTTGCGGCGATGCTTGGATAACGAGAGCTCGCACTAGGCAAAGTCGTGAGCGCTAGGAGCCCTTGAAGCGCTAGGTGCCCTTGAAGCGCTAGGTGCCCTTGAAGCGCTAGGTGCCCTTGAAGCGTTAGGTGCCCTTGATGAGGGCGTACCGTGCGAGCGCCTCACCCCGTTCCGTGCTGTGGTCGACCATGCGCTCTGGATAACCGGTGAGGTAGCCATCGGTTGTATTCCACGGCTCATGGGCCGCAGCGCCCAAGACATGACCGAGTTCTGGGACGTAGCGTCGCACGTAGTCCCCTTCTGGGTCGAAGCGCAGGCCTTGGGTGATCGGGTTGAAGATCCGGAAGTAGGGCGAGGCGTCGGTTCCGCAGCCGGCCGTCCACTGCCAGCCGTGCGAGTTAGATGCGATGTCGCCGTCGACCAGATGACGCATGAACCATCTGGCCCCGAGTTGCCACTCCAGGTGAAGATCCTTGACCAGAAATGACGCCACGATCATCCGGACGCGGTTGTGCATCCAGCCCTCGTGCAACAGCTGGCGCATCCCGGCGTCGACGATGGGATAGCCCGTTAGTCCTTGCTGCCACGCCAGGAGACGCGCATCAGTGTCGGGTCCGGAGTCGTAGGGCATACCTGCGAACTCCGGCCGCAGGTACTCGCGGGCGGTCTCGGGCGCGTGATGCAGGACGTCGGCATAGAACTCGCGCCATGCCAGCTCCCTGCGAAAGGTCTCGTGTCCCTTGCTGTCGCCGAGCTCAGCCAGGATGGTGCGCGGATGGATCTCGCCGTACTTCAGGTGAACGGACAAGCGCGACGACCCGTCGATGTCCGGTCGGTTGCGGTCGTCGGCATACGCGTCGAGCGCGGAGTCGCGGAAATCGTGCCAGCGGGAGAGTGCAGCTGCCTCTCCTGCCGGAGGAAGGTTGTCGAGGCTTGCGCTCTGGTCGGCCTCGTCCCCTCCCAGTCCGACTTCGGGTAACGGATCACTGTCAAGGTCACGCACCCAAGTGAAGCGGTCGTGCGGTGCTGCGGGCGCTCGCCAACCGTGCGCGGTCCACCCCCGGTAAAACGGTGAGTAGACACGGTAGGGAGTGCCGTCCCCCTTCACTACGCGTCCCGGCGCGACTGCGTAGGGCGAACCAGTGCGGACCATCTCGACGCCGACGCCGACGCCGGCGCCGACGTCAGCAAGGCTGCGCTCGACCCTTGCGTCGCGGGCAGCTCCATAGGGTCCGTGGTCGGCCGAGACATGGACGCTGGACGCCCCGACCTCGCGCGCCAACGCGACAACGGCCTCGACGGGATCGCCGTCGCGCAGAACAAGCGCGCCACCCATGTCGGCGTCGAGGCTCCTGAGCGAGCGCAGCAGGTACTGGCGTCGAGGTGCTCCAGCTGGACGCCACAGCGACGGGTCGATGACGAACAGCGGTACTACTTCGTCCGCCGCATCAGCAGCGCCGTTCAGCGCCGGGTGGTCGGCTAGACGCAAATCACGCCTGAACCACATCACCGACCGGGAAGGAGCCACGGTTCGACGCTATGGGATCGAGGAAGAATCTGCCCAGGGAGGTGAACGACTCCCGTCGGGTGCGGCAGGATGCCCCCGTGACCCAACTCGCCGCTGATGCTCCGGTTATCTATCGCAACGCGAAGGCTTTCACCGCTGACCCTGATCGGCCATGGGCTCCTGCTTTTGCCGTGCACGAAGGCCGGTTTCTGGTGGCCGGCTGCTTGGAGGAGGTCCAAGCCGCAGCAGCCAAGGCGGCAGCTGGCGCGACGGATGGAACCGGTGGGGCCGTCGAAGAGGTCGATCTCCAGGGCAATTTGGTCCTCCCCGGCATCATCGACGGTCACTTTCACCTCATGGGGATGGGTGAGTCACTTCAACGCGTCGACCTGGTGCGGGCGCGGTCGTTGGACGAGATTCAGCATCTCGTCCGTGAGCACGCCGTCAGGCACCTGCAGAGTCACTGGGTGCTCGGCAAGAGCTGGCTCTTCGACGCGATTCCTGGTGGCGAACCGACAGCGGCGATGCTCGACACGGCGGTTCCCACCCGCCCCGTACTCCTGGACGCCAATGACTACCACTCGACCTGGGTGAACTCGCTCGGGCTGGAGGCGCTGGGGATCACCGACTCGACACCGGACCCGGCTGGTGGCCGTATTGCTCGAGACGCGTCCGGCCGGGCGACCGGCTTCTTGGAGGAGACGGCTGCCGAGCTGGCCTGGGCGCACCTAGAACGCGTCACCACCGGCGAGGGGCATCGACAGCATCTGCGCAGCGCCATGTCGGCTCTGCATGCGGCGGGCGTGACGACGGTGATCGACATGGGACTCGGGCCGACCTCACTGCAGACCATTGCCGCGGCCGAAGCAGATGGCGAGCTCGATCTTCGGGTGATCGGCCACTGGTTGATGTCGCGTGAGGGATCGACCGCCACTCACCTGGCTCAGGTCTCAGAGGCAGTCGAGCTGAAGCGCCTTCACAACTCCGACCGCTTTCGGATGACGGGCATCAAGTTCATCGTCGACGGCGTGATCGACGGTTGCACCGCCCATGTCTCCGAGCCCTACACCACGGGCGCGATGCCCGACCCGATCTGGGACTACGAAGCGTTGTCCCCGGTGGTTGCCGCCGCAGACAAGGCTGGCGTCCAGATTGCCCTGCACGCCATCGGCGACGCCGCTGTGCGTGCCGCTCTCGACTCCATCGAGAACGCCTACCGCGAGAATGGCACTGGGCCCGGTCGATCGGGGCCAGGCGGCTCCGTCGAGCGTCGCCACCGGATCGAGCATATCGAGTACTGCGACCCGTCCGACATCCCGCGTTTTGCCGAACTCGGGGTAACCGCGTCCATGCAGCCGGTGCACGCCGACCCGGCGATCCAGGACAACTGGCGGGCCATGTTGGGGCCGGAGCGCTCGCCCGCGGGGTTCCCGGCCGCGGCACTAGTTGCCTCCGGGGCTCGCCTGGTGCTGGGCACGGACGCTCCGACGGCCCCGTACGCGCCGCTTCCGAACCTGTTCATAGCAACGACGCGCCGCTCGGCGATGGACCCGGCGCTGCCGGCCAATGAGCCCAAGAACGCGTTGCCGCTGCAGGAGGCCATCCGGTACGCGACAGCAAATGCGGCATGGTCGTGCTTTGAAGAGGACCAGATGGGATCCATTGCGCCCGGACGGCACGCAGACTTCCTCGTCGTCGCCCCCGACGTCACTGAATCCGATCCTGACCGGCTTCTTGACGCCTCGGTGTTGCAGACAGTGGTGGGTGGCCGAACCATGCACAGGCAGGGATGATCAGGGTGTGAGCGATCTCATCGACACCACGGAGATGTACCTCCGGACGATCTTCGAGCTGGAGGAGGAAGGCGTCGTCCCGCTGCGTGCCCGCATCGCCGAACGGCTTCAGCAGTCGGGGCCCACGGTGAGCCAGACGGTCGCCCGAATGGCGCGCGATGAGCTCTTGACCGTTGAGGGCGATCGGCACCTGGAGCTGTCGGTGCGGGGGCGCGCCATGGCGATGCGGGTCATGCGCAAACATCGTCTCGCCGAGTGCCTGCTTATTGATGTGATCGGGCTTCCGTGGGAAGAGGTGCATGCCGAGGCGTGCCGCTGGGAGCATGTGATGAGCGAGACGGTCGAGCGACGCATCCTCGAGCTGCTCAACCAGCCGACACACTCCCCGTTCGGCAACCCGATTCCTGGGCTGGATGAGTTGGGCGAACCTCTTGTAGCCGAGTCAGGTGAGCTAAAGGGTCTTGACTCCGTAGCGACGGAGGAGTCGCGACGGGTCACCGTGCGCCGGATCGGTGAGCCAATCCAAGACGACCACGACCTCATGGCGTCGCTGAGTCGGGCCGGTGTCCTCCCCGGTCAGGTCGTGAAGGTGCGCCGCACCGAAGTCGGAGTCATGGTGGGCAGCGGGATGGAGTATGCCGAGCTCGACAGCGCCATGGCTTCACACGTGTTCGTCGCGGTGGGCTGAGCGGCCACTGTCGGCCGACTCGACGCGGTATCGGACAAGCACAACGTCGTTCTCGTACGCCACGGACTTCATCAGGTGGAGGTTGGTGGCCGGGTAGGGGGCCGGGAACATCGGGATACCGTCACCCAGCAGCACCGGCATGATGTGCGTCCAGATCTCGTCGACCAGGCCCTCGGCCAGGAAACTCTGGTGGAGGGAACCCCCTCCGAGCAACCATGTGGTGCCCGTGCCTGACTCCCTTTGCAACGTCGCAACCAGGGTGCGCAGATCGCTTCCATCGTCGGTGCGGACGCCCGGCGGGAGGTCCTTCAGACCGGCGCGATGAGTGAGGACGGCGGTTGGTCTTCTGCCGTACGGCCACGCCCCGAAGGTGCGCACCTGCTCGAAGGTGGTGCGACCGGTGACCAACGAACCGACCGTGCCGAGAAAGTCGTCAAAGCCCAGGTCGGCTCCACTGCCGAAGGGTTCCAGCCATGCCACCGAGCCGTCGTTTGGTGCTAGGTAACCGTCGAGGCTGCTCGCTGCGTAGATCACGACCGTGCGACGCGCTAGCCCCTCGTTGGTGTTTGTCACGGGTACCCCCAGGGGTATAAGATCAGGTGTTCCCAACGAGCAGGAGACCGGTCATGCAGATCGACGACTCAGTGTCGCAGGAGGTCGTGAACCGACTGCGTCGCGCGCAAGGCCAGATCGGCGGCATCATCGCGATGATCGAGGACGGTCGCAACTGCTCTGACATCGTCACGCAGCTCGCCGCAGCGTCGCGCGCGATCGATCGAGCCGGCTTCAAGATCGTGGCCAGCGGAATTCGGCAGTGCCAGGACGCCGAGCTGCGGGGCGAGCAGCCCGCCCTGACTCGGGAACAAATGGAGAAGCTCTTCCTCGCTCTCGCGTAGGAGCCCGCCGAGCACGACCCACGCAGAATCTTGAGTCGACAATACCCCCTGGGGTATGAGAAAGGATCGCCGGCATGGTCCCCCAAGCCGATGTTCGCCAGCTCTCCGCGGCGCTTGCCGCTGGTGCCCTCGTCATCGATGTTCGTGAGCCATTTGAGTACGCATCCGGCCATGTACCTGGTGCCGTGCCGATGACGATGCACCTTGTCCCGCTCCGGGTCGATGAGATCCCGGTCGACCGAGATGTGTTCATCATCTGTGAAGCCGGGAACCGCAGCTGGCAGGTGTGCCACTACCTGATCGAGCACGGGATCACCGCCACGAACGTCAGTGGCGGAACGATGGCGTGGCGATCGGCCGGGTTCGCCGTCGAGACCGTGTCAGCTGGCGCGGGCGTTGGACCAATCGGGGGAGCCCACTCATGACCTACACCAGCACACCCCATGTTCTTGTGATCGAGACCCCGGGGCTGGGAAACCGTGGCTACCTCGCTCACGACGGTGAGCATGCCGTCGTGATCGACCCACAGCGCGACATCGATCGTGTCGAGCAACTGCTTGCCGAGCACGGTCTCGTGGCGACCCACGTCGTCGAGACGCACGTGCACAACGACTACGTCACCGGTGGGTTCGAGTTGGCGCGGCGTCACGGCGCCGCCTATCTGGTGCCGGCGGACGCTGATGTTTCGTTCGAGCACACCCCTGTCAGGGATGGGGACACCTTTGCACTTGGCGGCCTTGTGGTGACCGTGCTGGCCACCCCAGGTCACACCCCGCACCACGTGGCGTACTCAGTGGAGCGTTCGGGTGCATCCGATGTCCACCCAGGGGTGATCTTCACCGGTGGTTCGATGCTCTACGGGGCCGTTGGGCGACCCGACCTGGTCAACCCCGAGCTCACCGAGAGCCTGGCACATGATCAGTGGCACTCAGTGCGACGGTTGGCTGGCGAACTCGCAAGTGACACGAACGTGTATCCGACGCACGGCTTCGGGTCCTTCTGCGCAGCGACCCAGAACGAGGGCGCGGCCGGCACCATCGCTGACGAGCGTGCCAACAATCCGGCATTGACGAATGATGAGCAGGCGTTCGTCGAAGAGACGCTAGCCGGTCTCGACGTCTTCCCCGCCTACTACGCGCACATGGGCCCAGCCAATGCTGCAGGTCCGGCGCCGGTCGACCTCTCGTTGCCCTCGCCCGCAGATCCGGCGCAGCTTCGCGCCCGAATCGAACGCGGGGAGTGGGTCATCGACCTGCGCTCACGTGAGGTGTTTGCCACGGGGCACCTACGTGGGTCACTCTCATTCGACCTCGATGGCGCATTCATCGCATACGTCGGGTGGCTTATCCCCTGGGGTGCGCCGGTGACGTTGCTTGGGGAGACGACCGAGCAGGTGCAGGCCGCGCAACGTGAGCTCGTGCGGATCGGCATCGACCGTCCGGTAGCTCAGGCCGTTGGCGGCCCGGTGTTCTGGACCGAGGATGTTGCAACTCTCTCTACCACTGATCGAGTCGACTTCGGCGGGCTCGCCGCGGTCGTCGCCGAGCGACCGGACACATACATCCTCGACGTGCGCCAGCACCTTGAGTGGGAAGAAGGTCACATAGCCGGCTCCCACCACCTGCCCTTCTACCAGGTGCCGGACCGGATCTCGGAGATCCCCACTGATCGACCCGTGTACGTAGCGTGTGGCTCGGGATACCGCGCAGCTGTAGTGATCTCGCTGCTTCGCAGCACTGTGTTCTCGAATGGTCCGGCTTTGGAGAACCTGGTCCATGTCGATGATGACTGGACGAATGCCTCTTCCACGACGCTCCCGATCGAGCAGAGCGCTGCCGCCGGCCGCCAAAGAGGTTGGACCTGGTTGGAGTCTCGCGGCACGGCTCGTACGTTCGTGCCGCGTGAGGAAACCGAGGTCATTCAGGAAGCAACAGAGCGTTCCAACGCATGAGTCTTCTGGGTCGGCTCTTTGGTGGTGTTCCCTCGGTCTCGGCCGGTGAAGCGCGCGAACTCCTAGATTCCGGCGCTGTCATGGTTGATGTGCGCACGACCCAAGAGTGGAACGCGGGGCACTGCGCATTCGCCCTCCACCTGGCGCTGGACCAGTTGAGTCAGAAGCAACGACGCATCCCGCAGAACAAGAAGGCTGTGGTCGTATGTCGCAGCGGAAACCGCTCCCGGCGCGCTACCAAGCAGCTGATTGCTGCCGGCTATGACGCCGTAAACCTCTCGGGCGGAATGAACGCATGGCAGCGCTCGGGAGAGGGCTTGGTCGATCGATCAGGTAAGCCGGGCCGGGTGACCTAGGCATGGTGGTCACCGAACTTGTGCTCGCCGGTGCCTTCATCGGTCTGCTCCTAGGGGTGCTCGGTGCTGGCGGAGCCATTTTCACCGCACCGCTCCTGATCTTCGCCTTCGGTGTCCCTCCTCGTGAGGCCACCACCGTGTCCCTTGTCGTGGTGCTACTCGCCGCTGCAAGCGGACTGCTTGGTCATCGGGGGGCGCGCACCGTCAAATGGCGCGAGGGTGCTGTGTTCGGGGCCGTCGGCACGATCGCTGCCGTCGCCGGATCATGGCTCGCAACGGTTCTTCCCGACCGAGTCCTCACCGGGGGCTTTTCGATTCTGCTCCTTGTGGCAGCTGTGGCGATGTTTCGGCAGCCCGCTGGCAGAGAGGAACGGAGCCAGCGCCGCTCGTATCTCGTAGTCACGGCTGCGGCACTAGGCGTCGGGCTGATCACGGGGTTCTTCGGTGTCGGCGGTGGGTTTGTCATCGTTCCGGCTCTGGTTCTCGTCCTGGGGTTCGGCATCCGGGAGGCGACTGCAACCGGGCTGCTGGTGATCTCGATCAATGCGATAGCGGCTCTTGCGGTCCGAGGACCGGAGTACCTGGACTGGGCGATGGCGCTGCCGATGGCACTCGGAGCGGTCGCCGGATCGTTCGCCGGCGCCAAGCTTGCACCGCACATGCCTCGCGAACGGCTCCGGCAGGCATTTGCAGCCCTCATGGTGGGTGCCGCGGTGCTGCTCGGGCTACAGACAGCATTGGCCTAGCCTTGGCGGCTGTGACGCATCTATGGCACCCCTTCGCTGACATGGCGGCCGTCGAACGAGACGGCGAGCTCGTCCTGACCCGTGGCGTTCAGGCATCGGTCTTCGACCGTGCGGGGAACGAGTACTTGGATCTGACCGCTGGTCTGTGGTTTGCCAACGTCGGACATGGTCGCGCCGAGATCGCCGAAGCGATGGCAGAGCAGGCTGGCAGACTTGCCGCCTATTCCACGTTCGGTGACATGGCCAACGAGCCAGTCCTGGCGCTCGCCGATCGGTTGGCCGAAATCTCTCCTGTTCCGGACAGCAAGGTGTTCTTCACCTCCGGGGGATCCGACGCGGTCGACACTGCCGCCAAGCTCGTGCGTCGGTACTGGAGCCTGCGCGGTCAGCCGCAACGGACCACGATCATCACTCGCGACCGGGCCTACCACGGCATGCACTGGGGCGGAACGGCGATGGGTGGGATCGAGCTGAATCGTCATGGATACGGGGAATGGGGTGCCGATGTCGCGCACGTGGAGTGGGACTCCGTCGCCGATCTGGAGCGGGTGCTCGAGGAACGAGGCGCCGAGACGGTAGCGGCATTCTTCTGCGAGCCGGTGATGGGCGCTGGTGGAGTCCACTTCGCCGGAGAGCAGTACCTACAGCAGGCGCGCCAGCTCTGCCGTGAGCGCGGCGTGCTCTGGGTCAGTGATGAGGTAATCACTGGCTATGGCCGTACCGGGGAGTGGTTCGCCAGCACCCGGTACGGGCTCGAGCCAGACCTGGTGCTGAGTGCCAAGGGACTGACCAGTGGCTATGCGCCCATGGGCGCCGTGCTCGTCGCGCCAACGGTGACCGAGCCGTTCTGGCAGGGCACGGCTGGTGCGTGGCGGCACGGATACACCTACTCGGGTCACGCCGTTGCCGCGGCTGCTGGACTCGCGAACCTCGACATCATCGAACGCGAAGGGCTGGTGGCGCGGGTTCGCGAGCTCGAACCGGTTCTCACCGAGACGCTCGCTGGTCTGGTCGAGCATCGCCTGGTCGCTGAGGTGCGGTCAGGTGTCGGTCTGCTCGCCGCCGTCCAGATCGATCCGGATGTTGTGAAGCGTGACGCATCGGTGGTTCCTGCCGTTGTCGCGGAGCTGCGCGCGCGCGGTGTGCTGACCCGGCCGCTGGTTGACGGGTCGCTCCAGGTGTCTCCGCCGTTCGTCGTGACCCCTGAAGAGCTGAAGAGGTTCGTCGTCTCCTGCTGGGATGCGCTGGACGCAGTTCTTACAGCCCGGTGACCTATCTGCGTTCAGCGCCATTTCGGCTCGCGAGCCCACGCATGCGGCTACGTAGCGTGCCTGCAGGAGTGGACCTCAGCACCCTGCTCGTTGCGCTCACCGCCGGCATGGTGGCGGCGTTCAACCCACGTTGCGCTCGGGCTGGTCATCAGCGCTTGCGGCGCCGAGCCCGGGTCGAGGCCTTCTCGAAGCAGAACGCCGATGGTGACGGTGGTGGGGATCGGAACCCAAGACGACCTCGCCCTCGCGGAGGACTTTGTCAGCACCTACGGCGTCAGCTCTCCGCAGATGCTGTGGGACCCGGGCTTTGAGTCGTGGCAGGCTCTGGAGATCACCGGGCAGCCAACGGGTGCTTCTCTCTCCAGGCGGCGAGGAGATCGGTCGCTGGCAGGGCGGCCTCCCCGAGGACGAAATTCTGGCCAGGGTCTGAAGGGCCACGGCGTCACTGGGAGTCAATGGCCGGTGTCACGGCGGCGCAGGCGCGGGTCCTAGGCTTTGGGCATGACCCAGAGCAGCGGGTCCGGCGACCGGGTCCGTGCGGCGGCCGAACATCATCGGCGGCGCCGAAGTGGGCGGCGTGACCTGGACACCGAACATCAACCCCAGCGACACCAGTGATGTCATCGGCGAGTTCGCGCATGCGAGCGCATCTGATGCGGAAGCCGCTGTTGCTGCCGCGCGTGAGGCACTGCCGCGGTGGTCGTTCGCCACGCCGCAAGAACGCGCCGATGTACTCGACCGAGCTGGGGACGAGGTTCTGCGGCGAGCCGACGAACTGGGCGACCTGCTGGCCCGGGAGGAAGGCAAGACGCTTCCCGAGGGGCGGGGAGAAGTGGCACGCGCTGGCCAGATCCTGAAGTTTCACGGGGGCCAGGCGTTGCGCAACACCGGCGAGGTGGTCGACTCCATTCGCCCTGGCCTCGAGGTGACGATGACCAGAGAGCCGCTGGGGGTGGTGAGCATCATCACCCCGTGGAACTTCCCGATCGCCATTCCGGCCTGGAAGATCGCGCCAGCCCTGGCCTACGGCAACACAGTGGTGTTCAAACCCGCCGAGCTGGTTCCCGGATGCGCTTGGGAGCTGGTCGACATCTTGCGCCGCGCTGGTCTGCCCGACGGGGTGCTCAACCTGGTCATGGGATCGGGGCGTGAGGTGGGCCCGGTGCTCACCGGGAGCGCCGACGTCGACGGCGTCTCGTTCACCGGGTCGGTGGTCACCGGGTCGCACATCCTGGCGACCGCGGCACCCCAGCGCACGCGCGTGCAGCTGGAGATGGGCGGAAAGAACCCCCTCGTGGTGCTCGACGACGCCGACATCGAGGTCGCTGTCGACGTTGCCCTTCAGGGGGCGTTCGGATCGACCGGTCAACGCTGCACAGCGTCGAGCCGCCTGGTCGTCACCCGGGGGATCCACGATCGCTTCGTCGGAGCCCTCACCGAGCGGATGCGGGCCTGGCATGTCGGGGATGCACGTAGCCGACGGAACTCACATGGGCCCGGTGGTCGACGCCACACAGCTTGCTCAGGACGAGAGGTACCTTGCGATCGCCCGGGAGGAAGGTGGGCAGGTTGTCGGTGGAGAGCGCGTCGAGCGCTCGACCGATGGCCACTTCCTGTCACCGGCGCTGGTGGTGGGGACCGACAACACCATGACGGTGAATCGCGAGGAGGTCTTCGGCCCGGTCGCCTCTGTCGTTGAGGTCGCCGACTACGAGGAGGCCCTGGCGGTTGCCAACGACACGGAGTTCGGCCTTTCCAGCGGCATCGTCACCACGTCGCTGGCTGCTGCTTCCCACTTCCGTCGTCACTCCGGTGCTGGCATGGTCATGGTGAACGTCCCCACAGCTGGCGTCGACTACCACGTTCCGTTCGGTGGACGGCGAGGTTCGTCCTATGGACCACGTGAGCAGGGGGCATATGCCCGGGAGTTCTACACGGTGGTCAAGACCAGCTACACCGCACCGGGACACCCGACGCCCTAGTCCCGCCGGGTTAAGGGAGCTGGGCAACCAGCCGATACCCCCACGGTCGGGGGACGACGAGCTGGACCGGAGGAAGAAAGTGGGCTGGACGCCGCCCCAGAACTCTGCCGCGCGGTATCACCGCGGTTGGACAGGGGCTGGACGCTCGGAGATCATCCGGCACTTGGTCATCACGGTCGATCCCTTTGAAGAGCTCACGTCGCTGGCCTACGGCGCGGCCGTCTCCATATCGGAGATCATGGTGGCCACGAGCGCGCACATCACACTGATCGTCGACGACAAGTTCTGCGACTTGGTCAACGTGGGAGAGCTCGATCCTGATCAGGAGGTCTTCCCCGTCAACCAGTACTACTCACTCGACGCATATCCAGCTGCCGCTGAACGGCTGTTGTCGCACCGGGGGTACGTCAGCACTGACACACTCGCGGTCGTGACGGAGTACATCGAACAGAATCCGGGAGTCGTTCCGGCAAGCTTCTTGGGGGTCCCGATCGTCGCGGGTGGACGCGTGTTCGGCGAACTCTTCCTCACGCGGGAGGAGGGCGTCCCGCCGTTCACCGGCGAAGACCTCGAGCTGGCCATGGACCTGGCGACCGTCCTGGGCGGCCGGATCCCTGGAGTTCTCGACATGGAGGACGAGGCAGCCGGTAGGGCTTAGAAAGTTCTTCAGAGGTTGTGCATCCAGCGGGCACCTTCGGACAGAAGGGGGGGTGTCAAGCAACCACTTCTGGAGGACACCAATGAAGCTCCCTTCCCGCGCCGTGGCAATCGCCGCTGCCGCTGGCCTCGCCGCAGCACCGCTGATGATGGCCAGCCCCGCTCAAGCCGCGCCCGGCACCAACTCTCTCGGTGACGTACTGCTCGCCGACACTGTCTCGGGCCAGCCCAGCTTCGACAAGAATGGCGGCGACTTCGACATTCTCACCGCGGCCGTGCTCGCAGTTCTGGACAGCAACCCAGGCTCATCGGTCAATCTGCTCTTCGACGGGACGACCACGCTCACTGCCTTCATTCCTACGGACGCTGCGTTCGAGCGGACCGCCGGTGATCTCGGTATCGCCGCAAAGACCGAGGCGAAGCTGACCGGCAAGTTGGTAACGGCCCTGGGTGCTCCCCAGATCGAGGACATCCTGCTCTACCACGTTGTTCCGGGCGTGAAGATCAACGCGAAGGCGGCCGCTGCGTCCGACGGCGCCAAGCTGGAGATGGCCAACGGACAGAAGGTCGTCGTCAACGTCACAAAGAAGGCCATCTTCCTCAAGGACAACAACAAGGAAGTTGACAACCCGAAGGTGATCGTCACCGACATCAACAAGGGCAACAAGCAGATCGCCCACGCAATCGACCGGGTGCTGCTGCCGAGGCTGCTCCCCGTCTCCTAGGCGAACAGGAAGGCCCCTCCCACCGGGAGGGGCCTTCCTCATGCCCGCTGCTCAGTGCACATCAGGTGCCGGTTTGGCGCGCCGAGTGCTCCGGTCAGATCAGGGACGTACGGAGGCCTCGGCCTCCTCGACGACCGACGCCGCCTCGACCACTGCAGCATGCGGCTCAACACGAAGCGGGCGGGCCGCCCATGCCGGGAGCCACCAGTTCCAGCGTCCGAAGAGCGAGACAAGCGCCGGGACGAGTAGTGCCCGCACGAGTGTGGCGTCCAGCAGGATGCCGAATCCCAGAGCCGTGGCGAAGACCTTGATATCAGTGCCAGGCGACGATGCCAGAGCCAAGAAAGCAAAGAAGAGAATCAGCGCAGCACCAGTGACCAATCGTCCGGTTCTTCCGAGCCCAAGCGTGACGGCAGCTCCGGTGTTCCCGGTGTCGTCGTACTCCTCGCGCATCCGCGTCAAGATGAAGACTTCGTAGTCCATCGAGAGGCCGAAGAGGAAGGCGAAGATGAGTACAGGCAGCCAGAAGGTGATCGAGCCGGTGGCTGAGATACCGAAGATCGCCTCAGAGCCGTTGCCCTCTTGCCAGAACCAGACGACCGCACCGAAAGTCGCCGCAACCGATGCGATGTTGAGGACAACAGCCTTGATGGGCAGCAGCAGTGAGCGAAAGGCGCGGGCCAGAAGCAAGAACGTGACGAGGGCGACGATGCCGATGACCAGTGGGAAGTTGCCGTATACGGCATCGATGTAGTCGAGCACGATGGCGGCTGCGCCGGCGGTTCCGGCAAATCCGGATACCTCTGCGTTGACCTCATTGACTCGGGTGACGACCGACGCGTTCGTGCTGTCGACCGCCTCTTCAACGGGGATGCCGATCGAGATCTGGCTGGCATCGGTCGACCATGACTCGCTGTCGGGCGCGAAGGCGGCATCGATCCCCTCCACCCCCTTGGTGTTTCCAACGACGTCATTCGTCGAGGCGTTGCGCGTTTCCTCGGAGTCATTCTCGACAAGCATCTCGAGAGGAGAGACGACGCCATCTGGGACGCCGCCGTCCTTGAGGAGCTGGAGCGCTTCGAAGGCTGGACCCGATGAGGCCAGCGACGACGTCTGTGCCTGTCCGATCTTGATCCCGAAGACCGGGAAGATGAGCAGCCCGAGCAGCACCAACGCCACGCCAGCAGCTATCCAGCGTCGTCGGACGATCATTGCCGCCCAGCGTGACCAAGCGCGTGACGCCTTGTTCTCATGGCGAAACTTCGGCCAATCGACGCGCGGGCCTATTCCCCCCAGCAGCGCAGGCAGAAGGGTGAGAACGACGATCGTGCTCACCACCGGGATGAGCATTCCACCCAACCCCATACTGCGAAGGAACGGGACGGGGATGACGAGGAGTGCGATCAAGCTGATGGCAACGGTTCCGGCGCTGGACACCACAGCGCGTCCGGCCGTACTCATGGCGATCTTCACTGCCTCGTGGTTCTCGCGACCGTGGTCCCTCTCCTCCCTCCATCTCGTGACCAGCAAGAGCGAGTAGTCGATCGCGACACCGAGCCCCACCAGGGATATGAGGAACTGCACGATAAAGCTCATGTCGGTGACATAGGTGAGAAGGAGAACCACTGTGAAGGTGGTCAGGATGGAGACAGCGGCGATCAGCAGCGGCACAAGTGCGAGGAAGGAGGCGAAGAGGAAGAGCAGGACGGCAAGTGCACCAAGCGCACCGAGGAGCGTCTCGAAGAGGACGCTGGGGGCCTCCGTCTCCGAAGTCTCGCCTGCCGCCAGCATGTCGTAGCTGGTCAGCGTCCACTCGAAGCCAGTCTCTTGGCTGGCTTTTTCAAGAATGGGAGCCATCTCTTCGCTGGGGAGCGGGGCGGCGAAGCTCTCCGGAAAGGGTACGAAGACCAGTGCGTACGTGGTGCGGCCATCATCGGTCAGGAACACGTCGTCGTTGCTGTTGGCGTAATACGCCAAGCGGTAGTTGGGGAACTTTGAGTCGATCTCTTTGAAGACTGAAGTGATCTGGTCCATGTTCTGGAGCGCCGTCTCACCCTCGGGCACCGTGGCGATCGGGATAAAGGGCTGGGTGCTCCCGCCGTTGCCGTACTGCTCGATGATCTGCTTCGACGTCTCGTATCCTGGCTGGCCGGGAAGCGAGAAGTCAGTAGTGAGTCGGTCGGTCGCTTTGCCCGAGGCGACGACTCCGATGACGAACATGACAGCCCAGAAGACCATCACCCATTTGCGATGGTGCAGGACGAAATCGGCGAGCCGTTCCATGGGTGAACTCCGAAGGTGTGGGGGAACTCTGCGCCACCCTAGCGACGGAGGGCTGAGTTGGTCACTGATCTTTTCCAGTGAAGGCGATCCGTCTAGGGTCGTGGAGTGCTGGCAATCACGAGCTCGAAGCCTGGTGGGCCCGAAGTCCTGGAGCTTACGAAGGTCGCCGATCCCGATCCCGGCCCCGACGAGGTCGTCATCGACGTCGTGGCCGCCGGCGTCAACCGTGCGGACCTCCTGCAGCGTGAGGGCCGATACCCGCCGACTCCGGGCGCCGCGCCCTATCTCGGGTTGGAGTGCTCAGGGGTCATCTCTGCCCTCGGCGTCAATGTCGACCGGTGGCGAGTGGGTGATGAGGTTGCTGCCCTGCTTGCCGGTGGGGGGTACGCGCAGCGCGTGGCCGTTCCAAAGGTCCAGGTCATGCCAGTTCCTGCGTCAGTCTCACTGCTCGAAGCCGCTGCACTTCCCGAGGTTGTGTGCACGGTCTGGTCCAACCTGGTGATGATCGCTGGGCTGAGCCGGGGTGAAACACTGCTCGTCCACGGCGGTGGATCGGGCATCGGCACCATGGCGATCCAGTTGGCGGCGATGATCGGAGCTCGTTCGATCGTGACGTGCGGCTCACAGCGAAAGATTGACGCCTGTGCCGAGTTGGGTGTCGACGTGGCGATCAATTACCGCGATCAGGACTGGGCCGCGGTGCTGCAAGAGGTCACTGATGGGCGTGGGGCAGACGTGATCCTCGATGTCATCGGAGCGAAGTACCTGGAGGCGAACACCCGGTCGCTGGCGTTCGGTGGGCGACTTGTGATGATCGGTCTCCAGGGGGGGACGAAGGGTGAGCTCGACATGGGGCGGCTACTGGCCAGGCGTGCCTCCATCCACGGTTCTACATTGCGAGCACGCTCTCCAGAGGAGAAAGGTGCCATCGTGACGCAGGTCCTCGAGCATGTGTGGCCCTCCGTTGAGGCCGGCACTGTTTTCCCGGTCATCGATCGCGTCCTGCCGTGGACGGACGTTGCGGAGGCTCATCGCGTCCTCGAACGTGGTGACAATATTGGGAAGGTACTGCTGCAGATAGACAGCATCGACCGTTGATTTCATCGTTTACTGGTTCGTCTCCTACGCCCCGCGCGTACTCACAAGAAGGGTAGGTCCTCCGATGCTTGACGAGACGATCGCCGGAGTCGCCATCGACCGCACCTTTCCTGGACTGCCGGGTCGGGACTACTACGACGAGTCCGTATGGCAGTTCGAGCGCGAGACGGTCTTCCAGAGGAGTTGGTTCTGCGTCGGTCGGATCGAGGAGATGCCCGACCCCGGCGACTACCTCGCCCGCGACGTTGCCGGAACTGGCGTTCTTGTCGCTCATGGTAAGGACGGGGTCATCCGCGCGTTCTACAACGTGTGTCGGCACCGCGGTTCGGTCCTCTGCGATGAAGGAGCTGGCAGCACCAAAGGCGCATTCAGCTGCCCGTACCACAACTGGGTGTATGACTTGGAAGGGAAGCTCATCGGTACGCCCAATGTCCGTGCGGGCGACGACTTCGACCGCACGCAGTACCCCTTGCGTTCAATGGCATGTGACACGTGGGAGGGCTTCGTCTTCGTGCATCCAGGAACGGAGCCCCAGCCGCTTCGCGACCAGTTGGCAGACGAGCCGGATGGGCCACTCGACTACGAGCGCTACAAGGTCGGCGAGCTGCTAACGGGGCACAAGATCGTCTACGAGGTGGCGGCGAACTGGAAGATCATCCACGACAACTTCAACGAGTGCCTGCACTGTCCGGGGGTCCATCCCGAGCTGGCAAACCTGGTACCGATGTACCGCAAAGGAATGGTGTTCGAGCCCGACCGTCCTGACCTCGGCGCGACGTTGGACGATGGTCTGACGACTTTCACGCTCAGTGGTACGTCATCACTGCCCCAGCTGCCTGACCTCACCGAACTTGACTGCCGTACCTACTGGGGCTACTCGGTGTTCCCCAACGTGGCTATGAACCTGCTCTCGACGGGTGCGATGGTCTACACGATGTTCCCTCGGGGGCCCGGGCACACGACGATCGTCTCGGAGTATCTCTTCCGGCCTGAGACGATCGAGGCCCCGGGATTCGACTGCTCCGACATGGTCGAGTTCCTCGACCTGGTGAGCAGACAAGACTGGGCGGTGTGTGAACGCGCGCAGCGAGGGGTGTCTTCTCCCGGGTTCATCCAGGGCGTCTACCCGCCCCAGGACGCTCTGTTGGCGCGATTTGCCGAGCGGTATCTGGCGGTGCGCGGACCGATGGTCAGCGGCGACTAGTCCCTCGGGGGATCTTGGTCGCGGCCTTGCCAAGCCGACTACGCGTGCCGAGGTCCTCGGCCATAAACTCTCGCAGCAGGTCGACGGCCCGAAGCACCTTCTCGCTGCGGAGCGCGTAGCTGACGCTCGTCCCGTTGCGTTCGGACATCACAACGCCACGATCGCGCAGGATGGCCAGGTGCTGGCTGCAGTTTGACTGGCTGATCTCCAGGGCATCGGAGAGCTCACCAACGGTCAGTGGACCGTTCCGGAGTTCGTTGATGATCAGCAGCCTCTTGGGGTCAGCGATGGCCTTACAGATCCGTGCATGAAGCTCATGGATCTCGCGCTCGGTCTCCCGATCCATAGGCCCTCCCTGGTGATGGTGCTCATCAGTGTAATGATCAACAAGCATTCTTCAGTATCTGCGCATGTCTGCGTACGGTAGGAGTGACGTGAGGAGGGTCAGGGATGGCACGCCGCGAGGTACCAACGCGTCCGGTCGTCGGTGACCTGGTCGCGGGAATCAGCGTCTCTGTCGTACTGATCCCGCAGGCGGTGGCCTATGCCTCGCTCGCAGGACTCCCGCCTGCCACCGGCTTGCTCGCTGCTTTCGCCGCACCCATCGCGGCGTCCTTCTTTGCCTCGTCGCCGTATCTGGCTACCGGGCCTGTTGCGATCACCTCACTGCTGGTGCTGGGTGGTTTGAGCGGGCTTGCGGGGGAGGGCAGCGCCCAGTACGTCGCGCTGGCCGCTCTGCTGGCGCTGTTCGTGGGTCTCGTGCGTCTCGTCCTCGGGCTCTACGGCGGTGGGGTTCTCGCTTACCTCATGTCGCAGCCGGTGCTGGCGGCCTTTACCGCCGCCGCCGCTCTATTGATCCTGTTGTCGCAGGTTCCTGCGGCTGTTGGGGTACCATCCGACAGCGCTAGGCCAGGGCGCGCTGCTTTCGATGCTCTGACCGACCCGAGCGTCTGGGATCTGAGCGCTGTTGCCTTTTCTGTGGTCACGATCGCCGCGATGCTTCTTGTGCGCAGGCTGCCTGCGACCTTTCCCATCGTTCCGATGCTGGTCGTCGGGGCAGTCATCGTGGCCTCGACAACTGGTGCGGGTGGTCCTGTCGTCGGTGCGGTGAGCATCGAGGGCATCCCGAACCCCATCGACCTTCCGTGGTCTGACTCACTCAGGCTCATCATCCCCGCCCTGGTGATCGCACTCGTTGGGTTCGCCGAGCCGGCCGCCATCTGCCGCAGGCTCGCGGCCGAGGACCGGCAGTACTGGAGCTCGGACCGCGAGCTGATCTCGCAGGGCGTCGCCAACCTGGCTTCCGGGCTCGCCGGCGGCTACCCCGTGGGAGGTTCGTTCTCTCGGAGCACTTTGAACCGGCTCGCCGGGGCCAGGACTCGCTGGAGCAGCCTGGTGGCCGGCTTGCTGGTCTTGGCGTTCCTCCCGTTCGCCGCGCTCTTGGAGTCGCTTCCGAAGTCTGTGCTTGCCGGCATCGTCATTGCCTCGGTGCTGAGGTTGGTGAACCCGCGTCCGGTACTTGGGTTCTGGAAACTGGGCAGAGTCCAGTTTGCGACTGCCGCGATCACGTACGTGGGTGCGCTTGTCCTGGCCCCCCGACTGGACCTCGCCGTCGTCTTGGGCGTAGGGGTGGCCGCGCTCGTTCACCTATGGCGTGAGCTGCACATCCAGGTGCCGGCCGACTTCGAGGACGGTGTCCTGCATGTACGCCCGTCCGGGGTTCTCTACTTCGCGTCTGCTCCCGGCATGGAGGATGCCGTCAACAACCTGCTTGCCGAACACCCCGGAACCGAGCGACTGAGGGTTGACCTCGACGGTCTGGGGCGCCTCGACGTGACCGGGGCGATGGCGCTGCGCACCCTCTTGGAGGAAGTGCGGGAGGCTGGAATCGTCGCCGAAGTTTGCAACGTGCCACCGCAGTTGCGACGGATTGTTGGCCGGGTGCTGCTGGACGACCTCGCCGAGGAGTGCAAGGCGCAATTTTCCGACGGCGATGAGGCCCAACGACAGGCGTAGTGGATCAGAGCGTCGTGGATGCAGCGCACTGGTTCTTGCCGATCTCCAGGACCTCGATCTCCTCGGCGGACACCGCCCTTCCGGCGTTGACCTCGCGGATGGTGTCGTAGAAGGACGGCGCCGACGGCAGCGACCCGACGATCTCGCTGACGAACTGGACCAGGTCTGCCTCATTCATCAGCGTTGATTCGAAGACCTCCTCCATCGTCGTCCGCACCAGCCCATCAGCTCCCATCTCGTCGCTGCTCGACCAGTGTGCTGGGAAGACCTGTGTCTCGGGGTTGAGTGGACGCAGTTTCTCGTGGACGGTGTGGAACAGCTCGCGAGCGAGATCCTCGGCCTGGCCGGTGAGGTCGGGGCGTCCAACACCCCGAACGAAGATCGTGTCACCCGACAGCAGGGCGTGACCGGGGACCAGCACGCAGGTGGTGCCGGGAGTATGCCCCGGGAGCTTGATCCCCAGCACCTCGAGCTGCACCGAACCGAGATCGAGGGTCTGTCCGTCCTGGAGCGGATGGTTCGGGAAGGGTGTGGAGCCGCCGGTGTCCTCCAGCGGAACCGAGTAGCTGGCTCCGACTGCATCGGCCAGAGCAGGGCCGCCGGTGATGTGGTCGGCGTGCACATGGGTGTCGACGACGTAATTGATGGTCATGCCGTGCTCGGTCGCCAGACCGACGTAAGGATCAGGGAATCGTGCTGGGTCGACCACGACGCAGCCATGACCAGGAACGCCGATCAGGTAAGAGAGGCAGGCTTTCGCCGGGCGCTGGATCTGCCAGCCGACCAGCCCCTCCGGCAGGCCGGGCATGGGTCTTGGGACGAGCAGCGAGGCCCACGCCGCTGTCCCGCCCTCCAGGTTTCGCGTTGGCTTGCCTCGTTCGGCCAGCATGTCGACGATGAGCTCGCTGCCGTTTCCGTGCGCGCAGATGAGCACGCTGTTGTCCGGCAGCGTCTGCGCCAGCTCGTCGACGGCATCAAGAGCTCGCCACACCGGCAAGTTCTCGGTCTCGACCGGACGGGCGCCCTCCACTTGCCAGTTGGCGAACTCGTCGGGGTTGCGCACGTCGAGCATGAACGGGACGTGACCGTGCTCGATCTCAGCGAAGAGCTCGGTCGGGGTCACGGTACGGACCACGGGGACCTCCCAAGAGCCAGAACCTCTCTACTTGCGCAGACGCTAATACAGAGTCACTGATTGTGGAAGAACTTACGGATCAGAGCTTGCTCGAAGTCCTTGCTACATGCGCATCTACGCAAGTACGGTGACGCTGTCGGCGTCGGGCAGGGCGCCTGAGACCAGGAGGCGCTGCTGATGTCAGAGGACAAGACTCCCGACAAGATGACGATCATCGCTTTCAGCGGTGACCTCGACAAGCTGTGGCCGACGATGATCTTGAGCTCGACCGGTGCGGCGTACGGCATGGACGTGACCGTCTTCCACACCTTCTGGGGACTCTTCCCCCTGGTGCGAGACGACGTGCGGCTCACCGGAGACAACGCGATGACCAAGATGCTGTCCGGGATGAATCCGCCCGGCTTCCGGCGTGCAAAGTTGTCGAAACTCAACATGGGTGGTGCCGGCAAGTGGATGATGCGCAAGCTGGCGGGTCAGCACAACGTCATGCCGCCGGAGGATCTGTTCGATATGTGCCTCGACATGGGCGTCAAGATTTGGCCCTGCCAGATGACGATGGACCTGTTGGGCACTTCGCCCTGACCAGCTCCGGCCCGGTCTGGGTGAACCAGCGGGAGCAGCCACCGCCCTCAGCGAGATGTCCCGGTCCAAGATCCAGCTCTTCATCTGATGCTCGACGCAGCACTGGAGGAGACATGGCCGACGAGATCAGCAAGGTCGTTGACGCCAAAGGGCCTGTCGTGCCCCATGCCGGTTCTGCTCGCACGAAAGGGGATCGACGAGGTCGAGTCGGGCAGTTGATGCTGGTCGAGTCGACCGACGCCGGGTCGAAGAGCGACATCCCGTCATGGACCAGGGATATGGGGCACGAGTTGGTGGAGAGTGAGACCGAAGGTCCGGTCTATCACGCTACACCATCCGGAAGAAGTGACTGATAGTGCAGTACGGCTTCGCCATCGATCAGCGCACCTGCATCGGTTGTCACGCGTGCACGGTGGCGTGTAAGACCGAGCACGAGGTTCCGGTTGGGCAGTTCCGCACCTGGGTGAAGTACGTCGACAAGGGCGAGTATCCATCGACAACGCGCGAGTTCGGTGTCATGCGCTGCAACCACTGCACAGATGCACCTTGCGTCTCCATCTGCCCCACGGGGGCGTTGTTCAAGCGCGAAGATGGCATCGTCGATTTCGACGGCGACCGTTGCATCGGCTGTAAGAGTTGCATGCAAGCTTGCCCTTACGACGCCCTGTACATCGATGAGGACACCCACACGGCGGCAAAGTGCAACTTCTGCGCCCACCGGATCGACCAAGGTCTGGAGCCGGCATGCGTGGTCGTATGCCCCACCGAGTCGATCTGGATGGGCGACCTCGATGACCCCGACAGTGGTATTCGCAAGTTCCTGAGCATCACCCCTGTGCAGACCCGCACTCCCGAGCAGAAGACAGGTCCCAACGTCTTCTACGTCGGCGCAAGTGAGGCAGTGCTCGACCCCGCTCGCGGCCCCGGTGGACGACACGTACATCTGGGCGCAGCCCGACGCACAGCGCGCTGAGAACAGGGGCGACTTTCGCGGTCAATCCGAAGACGAACGCGCGCACCACGCTCAACACCGCGCACCCGCGGCCGTGGGGCTGGAAGGTGTGGTCGTACCTGTGGACCAAGTCGATAGCGGCAGGCGCTGTCATGATCGCCGCCTTCCTGCTGGTGGTCGACCAGTCCCCGACGACGCTTACCGGGATTGCTGCGCCACTTGTCGGCGCGGTATTCGCGGCAGTCACGGCCGTGTTGCTGATCTCCGACCTCAAGAGGCCTGAGCGTTTCTACTACCTGCTCACCAAGCCCAACCTCAGTTCGTGGCTGGTCTGGGGCGGGGTGATCCTGGGCGTCTTCGCCGCTGTCGTCGGGATCTGGTTCCTCGGCGGAGTGTTCGGTGCGGACGGCTTGGTCGAAGCGATGGCCTGGCCGGCCATCCCCGCCGCTGTCATGACAGCCGGATACACCGCGTTCCTGTTCGGCCAGGCTGAGGGTCGTGACCTCTGGCAGTCACCCGTGCTGTTCTGGCACCTCCAAGCACAGGCCCTGATGGCCGGAGGCGGGGCCCTGCTGGTGGTTGCACCCTTCCTGGACACGTCCCCGAGCACGGTCGCCGCGATCGGGGTGACCTTCACCGTCGCGACGGCAGCTCACCTGCTGATGCTCCTCGTCGAGCTGGGCGGCACGCACTCCACCCGCAATGCCGAGGTAGCCGCTCACATCATCGTGCGCGGCAGGTACGCCAAGACGTTCTGGTTCGGTTCAGTGCTGCTGTCGCTCGTGGTCCTTGCGGGCGGCCTCGCGCTGGCGCATGGGCGCCTCGGTGTGGCTCGGCGTGGCCGTCGGGCTGCTTGTTCAGGTGCCACTGCTTGCCGTACGAGTCCGTGTTCGTCAAAGCCGCGCAAGACGTCCCGCTGTCCTAGGAGCTGTGATGACCACGCACCCAGAGTCCCGCCCGGCAGCCTCGCCCGTTGGCCCAGATGCCCCGGAGGCGTTCGGCTTGCGCACTCCGCGAGACCGTTTCCAACTTCCCGCCGGTCGAGACACGTGGGACGACGTCGTGCTCAACGATGCGAAGGCGCACCCGCGCAAGGTCGAGAAGCACTACATGCTCGTGCCGACGACCTGCTTCAACTGCGAGTCGGCCTGCGGGCTGCTTGGCGTACGTCGACCGGGACGACCTCACGATCAAGAAGCTTGAGGGAAATCCCGGCGCACCCGGGTTCCCGGGGTCGCAACTGCGCCAAGGGACCGGCCACCGTCAACCAGGTCAACGACCCCGAGCGCATCCTCACCCCGCTCCGTCGCGTCGGCGAGCGGGGCAGCGGCCAGTTCGAGCCGGTGATGTGGGACGAGGCGCTCGACGACATCGCTGGGCGGATCCGCAACGGCGATCGACCGAGGACCGCCGCGACGAGGTGATCTACCACGTCGGTCGCCCGGGCGAGGACGGCTTCGCCGAACGGGTGCTGCTGGCCTGGGGAGTCGACGGGCACAACAGCCACACCAACATCTGCTCTGCGGGCGCACGGCTTGGGCTACACCCTCTGGGGCGGATACGACCGACCGTCGCCGGACTACGCCAACGCCAGGGTCATCCTGCTGATCTCCAGCCATCTCGAGGCCGGCCACTACTTCAACCCCCATGCGCAGCGCATCATGGAAGGGCAAGGTCAAGGGCAATGCCAAGCTCGTCGTCCTCGACCCGCGGCTTTCGAACACCGCGTCGCACGCCGATCTTTGGATGAGCCCGTGGCCGGGCAGCGAGGCGGCGATCCTGCTGGCCATTGCGTCCTACCTGCTGCGCACCGACCAGGTGGCGTGGGACTACGTGCGTCGCTGGGTCAACTGGGACGTCTACCTTCGTGAGCTGCAGCCTGATGCCGACCCCGGCGACTTCGACGCGTTCAAGGCTGCCCTGACCGATGAGTACCGCCAGTACACCTTCGAGTACGCCGCCCAGGAGGCGCAGATCCCTGCCGAGCAGGTGGAGGAGCTAGCCAAGCTCGTCGCAGGTGCTGAAGGGCGACTGGCCGCGCATGTGTGGCGGGCGGCGACGGCCGGCAACCTCGGCGGCTGGATGGTGGCGCGTGCGCTCTTCTTCCTCACGGTGCTGACCGGCAGCGTCGGCACCGTTGGTGGCACCAGCCCCAATGGTTGGAACAAGTTCATCCCGCATGGCCCGAACATGCCGAGCGGGCACGACCAGTGGAACGAGAAGCTGTGGCCGGCGGAGTATCCGCTCTCGACCAACGAGATGTCGATCCTGCTACCCCACCTGCTCAAAGAGGGACGAGGCAAGGTCGATACCTACTTCTCCCGCGTCTACAACCCGATCTGGACAAACCCCGATGGCTTCAGCTGGATCGAGGCGCTGACCGACGAGAGTCTGGTCGGGCTGCACGTAGCCCTGACGCCCACGTGGTCGGAGACGGCAATGTTCGCCGACTACGTACTCCCGATGGGCCATGGCCCCGAGAGGCACGACACGCAGTCGTACGAGCAGTACGGCGGCAAGTGGCTGGGATTCCGGCAGCCGGTTCGGCGGGTCGCAATGGACGGCTGGGACAGTCAGTCAGCGACACACGAGACGCCAACCCCGGCGAGGTGTGGGAGGAGAACGAGTTCTGGTTCGAGCTGTCGTGGCGGATCGACCCGGATGGTTCGCTCGGCATCCGCAAGTACTTCGAGGCGCCCGACAGGCCGGGTGAGAAGGTGACGGTCGACGACTACTACGGCTGGGTCTTCGACCACCAGGTGCCAGGGTTGCCGGAGAAGGCGAAGTCGCACGGCATGACCCCGCTGGAGTACATGAGGCGCTACGGCGTCTACGAGATCGGGCACGATATGTATCGGCTCGACGAGCGGACCCTGACCCCAGCGGAGCTCGATGGATCCACAGCTGACGAGCAGGGGGTTCTGCGAAAGCCGACGACGCTCGACTCCACACCGCCATTGGTCGGTGAGGCCGGAGCGGTCGGTGTCGAACTGGCTGACGGCTCGCAGGTGGCTGGATGGCTCACGCCGTCGCGGCGCCTTGAGCTCTTCTCGCCAACGATGGTCGACTTCGGCTGGCCGGAGTATGCAACTCCTGGGTACATCGCCTCGCATGTGGCGCACAAGGAGTTGGACACATCGGCCGGTGAGCTGGTGCTGATGCCGACGTTCCGGTTGCCGACGATGATCCATACCCGATCCGGAAACGCCAAGTACCTCAACGAGATCTCCAATACCCACCCACTATGGATGAACACCAAGGATGCTCAGCGGCTTGGTTTCGCCACCGGCGACTTGGCGCGGATCAACACCGAGATCGGGCATTTCGTGGCCCGGGTCTGGTCGACGGAGGCAATCCGCCCCGGCGTCATCGGGCTCTCTCACCACATGGGCCGCTGGCGCAACACCGAGAACGCCGGTAGCCGCTGGGTCATGGGTTTGGTCGACGTCGGCAAGATGCCGGACGGCAGGTGGCGGTTGCGCTACAAGGACTACGTGAAGCCGTTCGAGAGTGACGACCCTGACTCCTCGCGGATCAACTGGGACGATCCAGGCGTCCACCAGAATCTGGCCTTTGGCGTGCACCCAGACCCATGGTCCGGAATGCACTGCTGGCACCAGAAGGTCCGCTGTGGAGAAGGCGCACGCCGACGATCAGTATGGGGACGTCGTCGTCGACACCAGTAGGTCCTCCGAGGTGTTCCATGAGTGGTTGGCGAAGACCCGCCCGGGTCCTAGCGCGTCGGGGATGCGTCGTCCAGAGTTCCTGATGCGTCCGGTGAAGCCGGTGCGCCGAGCCTTCTACGCCGAGCCGCCCGCGGAATAGGAGTCGGCCCCTGAGGGCCGCTTCCGCGCTTCGCGCCACATGGTGTCGACCGTCGGCCCGCCCGCGGGAAGCGTGAACGAACCAACCCGGCGAAAGCCCACCGACTCGTAGCGGGCGACATTCACCGGATTGGTCGACTCGAGGTAGCTGGGCATTCCCTCTCGGTCGATGAGTCCGAGGTTCTCACTGAGCAACTGCATCCCGAGCCCTTGCCCGCGGTAGTCGTCGTGCGTTCCAAGAAGGCTTAGGTAGTAGTGCGGCTCATCGTGCGGGTGGTTGTTCTCGAAGAGGTCAAGGCACTCAAGGAAGGCATCGGTGTGCGCGCCAACGAGTTCCCGTAGCAGCGGCTCGACCTCAGCCTCCTCGGACTCGGTGAGCTCGGAGCCGTTCGGCGGCACCCAGAGCGCGGCCGCACCAGGGATGAGTCGAACCCACGGATAGCGCATGGCGCTGCTGAGGTTGAACCGCCAGAAGCGTCGACGTGCTTCGTCTCTGGCGACCGGGTCTTCGATGGGGAAGGCCCAGCCTCCCCAGACCGGGTCACTGGCGAAGGCGGTAGTCATGATCTCGGTCGCCACCTCGAGATCTGTCGCAGTCTCTGCTGCCCGGCTGATGATCATGAAGCCCTCTTTGTCTTCTCGCGTCGGTCGATCGAATCCATGGGCTGGTCAGTCCGGTTCGTCGCCTTGTCGACGACGGGTCGCCTCGGCGTGCGCGAGCTCATGTGACTTCGACGACCCGGTGACCGCCTCGAGGAAGACCTCGCGCGTCAGTGCGTACAGGTGAACGTCGTCGACAGCTCGAACGGTCGCAGTTCGTGGGATGTCGCGCAGTAAGGCTATCTCGCCGAAGTAGTCGCCAGGTCCATTGGTGTTGATCACCCTTCCGTTCCGGATGATCTCGACGCTGCCTTGGTCAATGATGTAGACCAAGTCTCCCTCGTCCCCTTGGTCGAAGATGTCGATCCCTCCTGCCGCCGTGATCGAGATGAGTTCTCGGGAGAGCTGCTCCAGAGTTCCGAGCGGGAGTGACGCAAACATCGGGATCGCCTCGAGCCGTGCGAAGCCCGGCCCCGGTAGCAGTGCCTCGGAGTCGAGATTGCGGATCTGAACCCACGCCAGAAGACCGACCACAGGCAAGAAGACGCCTGTCGCGATAACCGCCCCTTCGGGGCTCAGTCGGTTGATCAATATGGGTGCAACCGTTGCGCCGACCGCTACCCCGCCCATCACCATGCTCTCCTGCACTCCGAAGATGCGCGACATGATGTCCGGGCGAACAGCGCGGTGAAGCAGTGTTCGTCCCGCGACGTCGACGAAGGCCTTCCCGAGACCGGAGAGAGCCAGGAACAGCCATGCCACCAGTGGCAGCAGGGTGAATGCCACCGCGGCGATGGAGAGTCCGGTGAGCAACATTCCGCCGGTGACAGCTGGCGAAAGCTTCTTCTGCCCGATGAGCAGCACTGTGGCTGCAGCGCCCACCAGGCCTCCGACCCCCACCGCGGACATCAGGATTCCAGGTCCGGATTCGCCCATGTCTAAGACGTCGATGCCGAAGACGACCGTCAATACATCCAGGGCTCCGATCACCACCCACTGCGCACCGACGACCAGTGTCAGGAGAAGCGCCCCCGAGTTGTGTTTCAGCTCGAGAAGACCGGCGGCAGTTGCCTTGACGATGCTCTCAGCCTCGGTCACACGCTCAAAGGCACGCCTGAGGGGCAGTGATCGGGTGAGTAGCACCGCCACCACCGCCCCCGCGCTGGTGAGGAAGAAGACTGCACCCGGCCCGTAGATACCCAACAGAACGCCAGCAAGGATGGGGCCGACGAAGGTGGCCAAACCCTCGACAGTGCTCGAAGCCGAGTGGCCCACTGTGATCTCTTCGGGTGTCTCGGCAATTTCAGGAATGATCGCGTGGTGCATGGGCCGAGTGAGAACGATCGAGGTCGTCGCCACCGCGGCAGCGAAGTACACCAGCCAGGCAGGAGCGTCAGACACAAGCACAACGCCGACGGCCAGCCGGGTGGCAGCTTGAATGCCGTACCCGAGCGCGAGAGCGTGATCTCGTCGCATCCGCTCGAAGATGGATGCCGCGAAGGGGGCAGCCAAGGTAGCCGGGACCATCTGGACGACGGAGATGAGCCCGGCAGCGCCGGCACCGCCCCGGTCGAAGGCCCAAACCAGCATGGCGATCCAGGTGGCCCACTCAGCGGTTCCAAAGATGAAGAAGGCGGCGATGACGCGCAGCAGTGCGGGAGTGCGCAGTACGGCCATGGCCGAGTGGGCGTCCTCGCGCGAAGGTCGATTCGCCGCAGCAGGATCCTCGCTGTCTTCGTCCATCCAGCCCTCCGCGTCGAGCGCTGTGGTGGGCGCTCGCTGGCACAAGATAGCGGGCCGAGGGCCTGGCGAGGCAACGGATTCTTGGACATTTCCGATGATTTGGTGCGTTAGTACGTCCTGGATGACGAGATGGTGAACCTTCTTTGCAAACGGGTGACAGTGCGCTGAACCGTCGTTTAGTGTGACGGCCATCACGGGGTCGGGTCTTCCTGCCCCCGGATACCTGGAGGCCCGATGAGCCCGATGAGCCCGATGAACTGGGTCACTCGAAGCCGCCTGGTGACGATGATCGTCTCAGTGGCGCTTGTCGCCGCCTCGCTTTCCGCCCTTCCTGGCGGCTCGGCCTCGGCTGCTACCGCCTGTTCCCTGGTGCCTCAGCTGCGCGACATCACCGTGACGCAGGGGGTCGGCTCGTACAACCCACTGGTGCGCGGCAAAGAGGCGCTGGTCCGCTCGTATCTGAGCATGCCGTCGTGCGCGGCCAAGGGTTCCTCGATCGCCGTCACCGGCGCGACCCTGAACGTGACGACACCCGGTGGTACCACCAGCATCGGTCCGGACAACCTTGTGGCCAGTCCGGCACCGATCCTTGCGCCTTACACGAGTGCGCCGGCGGTCGATTCGCCGGCCGATACCCGTTTCGTGATCGCCGGTTCGGTCCTTGCTCCGGCTGCTAACACCGCCCGCTATACCGCGACTATGACGGTGACGATCAACTACTCGGCCAAAGCGAGCAACACGGCGTCCGCGGTAGCTGGCTCAGTGCGTTTCACCACGCGTCCAGGCAGCACTGCTCCGATCTCGAGCACGGTGGAGAAGAAGACCAACGCGTTGCGTATCCTCGTCGTGCCTATGGGCGACCCTCGTGTCGGATACGCCCAACAGTTCAACGCAACTGCTCAAGCCACCACTGCCGGCGCCATGCGGGCGCTGGCTCGCACACTGCCGGTACCCGACGGCACGGGGGATCTCACCTCAGCGGCATCAACGGCAGGAATCCGATATGCCGTGACACCGACGATTGCCAACATCACCACGTTTCAGCAGGCTGGCAAGTTCTGTGGGACTGCGGCGAACTTCGATGGAGTCGCGGCGAACTTGTCGACGTTCCTGCAGTCGTGGAACACCAACAACCCGAACACGCCAGCCGACCGAGTGATTGGCGTCGTCCAGGACTCGCTCAGCCTCGGCGGCGATGCCGGCTGCGCCGAGGGCATGTCGAAGGTTGGGCAGCCGATCACCTGGACGCGACTTGTGCCCGATGGCACGACGCCATCGCAGACCGGGTCCACGATGGCGATGGAGATCGCCCACACTTTCGGTGGAGTGCCTCTCACCGCGACGAACGCTGACCCCTATAGCCGGTACCACTCGAAGAACACCCAGGCGGACGACACTGCCCCGAACCGCGCCTACAACGTCCCGACGCGTCAGTTCCTCGCCACCGACCGCACGGTGATGGCGGTACGTGACACCTGGAACGACCAGACAACGCTGCTCGAGCCGTCAGACTGGGCCTTCACCCTGTGTGCACTGACGCCGACCCCGCTGCCAACGAGCTGCCCGACGACCACGACGACGGTTGGAACTGCGCTTGGTGTCGGCGCGAGCCCGACGTTTGTGATCTCTGGCGTCATCACAAAGGGAACTCCGGACAGAGCAGAAATCACCGAGTCTTACTTCAAGAACGGCGTGCCACGGTTCAACGTCGACAACACGAGCCCATACCGGCTGGTGCAGAAGGACAAAGACGGACTCGCGGTCAGCAACGTCGGGGTGGCCGTCAACTTCGAGACCTCCGACCACGACACCCCCGTCGACCCGGTGGGCCCACCGAACACCAACACGGTCGAACTGGGGCCGGAGGCTACCTTCACAGCTGCAGTCCCGTTTGATACCAGCGCAGAGCGGATCGTGCTCGAGAAGAATGGCGTGGAGCTCTATGCGCGCAACCGCGTCGCCGCCCCGGAGGTCACCGATGTGAGCCCTGGCGTTGGGGCCGGGTCCACCGAGCGTGTCAGCGCCAAGACCGGACCGGCCAGTGATCCCGACCTCCAGGCGTACGGCACCACGTACTCCTCCGACATCAGCGGCGACGGAAGTCTGGTGGTCTTCCGGACGGCAGCCACGCTCGATCAGGAAGACAACACTGAACTCGACGACATCTACCTTCGGGATGTCGCGGCCCAGACAACCACTCTGATCACTCGTGACTACGACAGCAGCCCATACGGCTCCAATGGCTCGAGTTCCGACCCGGTGATCAGTTCTGACGGCACGACTGTCGCCTTCGTCTCCTCTGCGACCAACTTGGTGGCTCCCGGCAATCTCGGTGACAATCTGGAGCAGCACCTCTACGTGTACCACGTGGAGACGGGGAACCTCGATGTGGCCGATGTGTCGTCCGCCGGTGCACTGGGCGACGCTCCGGCGATCGGTCGCCCCGTCCTGAGTGCCACGGGACGGTACGTGGCGTTCTCCTCGCGGGCGACTAACCTCGCGCCGTTGACCGCTCCAGACAGCGGCAATGCGTCGCGTGTTTACCTTCGAGACCTGAACGTCGAAGGTACGACGGAGCTGGTGAGCCGGCGCGACAGTGGCTGCGCCCCGCCGCAGTTCGTCGATTGCACCGATCGGGGACAGCAGCCCGGTTCGATCACCGATGATGGCCGCTTCGTTTCGTTCCTTAGCAACGAGCAGCTAACCGAATACTCACCCGTCGGGCTCGTTTCGCGGCGTATGTCCGTGATACGCAATCGAATTCGACCGTGTTGGCGACGGTTGGCCTCAGCTACTCCGATCCCTGCAATGTGGACCAGTGCGGCGCCATCGATGCCCCCATCAACGGGGACGTGCTCCACCCACCCCTGCTCAGCCCGTTGTCGGGGCCGAACCAGGCGAAGTACATCGTCTACGACTCGAATGCCTCGAACCTCGTGCCTAACGACAACAATGAAGCGAGCGACGTGTTCTACAGCGTCGTCGGCGGCTCGATGGCGGCACCCGGCTGAGCCAGGTGCCAGGTACTCTCCCGATTGACGGGACAGGCGATCTCGACGGCGACAGTTACCTTCTCGATGCCACGCCTGATCTTGGTTGTGACTCCTCCAGTCCGAGCTGTGCCAATGACATCCTCATGGCCAGCAATGCATCCAACTTCAGCGCGGACGACTTCGCGGCCGATCCGGAATGCGAGTTCGAATGCCTTGACGAGATCCAGGATGTCTTCTCCTACGACTTCGCCACCGGTTCAGAAGACGGCCCGACGCTGGCAACGGTGAACAACGACGGAGACCCGGCTTACGCCGACGGGTCCACGTATGACGGGTCACTGACCTTCGCCTACAAGCCCGGTGGAATCAGCGACGAAGGATCTGCGGCCACCTTCGTCAGCACCGCGCCGAACCTCGACGTCGGTGACACCAACCACTACGCCGACGCGTTCGTGCGCAGGTTCGGTGGAGGTTCATCCCCGGGTGCAGGGGATCCCTACTCGGTGTCAGCCACGACCGGGTCGGGAGCCGATCCCAATAACCTTCGGATCGATCTGGTCTTCCGCTGCGGGACGGTCAGCTATCCGGTTGCGGTCGCACTCAAGCCCGATGCCGTCAGCGGGACGTCTGCAACGTGGTCGGTGAACGTCGACCCGAGCCTGATCGGTAGCTGCCCGCCGGGCAGCGGCTTGGTGGCCATCGCCAATGACGGCTTCTCGACGTCCGAAAGCGTTAGGGCATCGACTCAACCGTCGCTCACCTCGCAGCCACCCGCGCCAGCCATCTACGGTCCCGCGCCCGGGGACGCCTACTCGACGTACCTGCAGTACTCCACCGTCACCCTGGACGGAACGGCACGTGACGCCGAAGACGGCGTGCTGCCTGGCTCTCGTTTGAACTGGTTCATCACTCCACCTGGCGGGTCCGAAGCTGCGGCGGGCACTGGAACCTCAGTGCGCAAAGCACCGCCAGCAGGTGGCTGGGCACCGGGTGTCTACGGAGTGCGCCTGCTCGCCACAGACTCCGACGGGAAGCAGACCTCGACGACAAGCACCTTCACGGTGCTGGAGGACAAGGACAACGACGGAGTTCCGGTGTTGAAAGATCGCATCGCCGGAACCACGGGAACCCCTTGTTCCAGCACGTCGCTGTCGGGCGATGCCGATCCGTCGAACGCCTTTGACGACCCAGACGGCGATGGGGTGAGCACCATCGACGAAGTTGCTCTAGACGAACAGCCTTGCGTTGCCGCCACCGGCGGAACCGCTGGGGCAACGACCCTTCAGATCAATCCGAACCCGGTGCCGACGTCCTCGGGAACCCCAGTAACCGCGTATCTCACCGTCTCGAATGCGGCCGAGACGCAGGTGCTGGCCAGCAGCCTGCGGACCAGGTTCACTGCGACCCCTCCGTCAGGCGCACTGAGTGCGGGGAACCCCGTCTCGATCGATGTGCCCTTGCTCTCATCGAGCGCAACGAGCACTCGCTTCACGGCGAAGTATGCGCGGCAGCAGATTCTGGACTTCGCCAGGACGTACAACCTGTATGGTCGGCCGATAGCCGTTCGGCTGACCGGGTACGTGAGCGGTTCGGGACCGATCACCGCAACGACCACCCTGACCGTCAAGAAGTGACGATCCAACGAAGGACCGTGGAGGCCACCGTGCGAAAGTCAGTCATAGCCGTAACCGTCGCACTCGTTGGGATGATGGTGGCAGCGCCGATGGCGAGTGCGGGTCAGTGGGTCGGCGACACAAAGAAGGCTTGTGCCGACATCGTCGATGGTCGGGTGAACTATCAGAGTCTTCCCCTCGGTGACCCGGCACCGACGGGCGCTGAGGTCATTGGGCAGGTAGATCTCGGTGGTAAGGCGTGCAACAACGTCACTTACACGATGACGGTGTATAGCGGAGACACTGCGACCGGGACGCCGACCACCACGACGGGCGTCGCCGTCGCCGCGACGGCGACCGACCCGCCGCGCGTAAACTTCAGCACACCAGTCACCCTGGTGAGCGCGACCACCGACACCGTGTGCGTGGCCTTCGACACGAGCACTTCAAAAGGCGTCGTACTCGACCCCGCTCCCGACACGGGATGCTTCGCTTACATCATCAATAGCGACACGTCCGGCTCGACCAAGTTCCGCTGACGGCGTCCGGCTAGGCCGTGCGAGCGCGTTCTGCCAGGTCCAGGGCGCGTTGGGTCTGGGCGGGGACGCCGAGGGCTTGGAAGGCTTCGGCTGCATGCTCGGCGATGACCGCAGCTTCGCTTGACCGGCCCAGGCCGATCAGGATTTCCACACGCGTCAGGGCTACGTCAAGAGCGGTGAACTGGTCACCGATCTCGGCCGCGAGTTCTTCGGCGTGGTTGGCTGCTGCCAGGGCCTCGTCCACCTGCCCGAGCTTGCCGAGTGCGGTTGCAAGGTTTCCGTAGCCGACGAGGCAGCCAGTAGCGTGGCCGATCTGCTCGAAGAGCGCGATCGCGTCACGGTAGAAGTCTGCGGCCTTGTCGTAGCAGTTGAAGTGTTCCTCGGTCATCCCAAGGTTGATCAGGCACGCGCCCTGCTCCTCGATGTCTCCGAGGCGTCGGGCGAGGTCGAGCCCTTCCTGAAGCGTGGTGGCTGCGTCCTCCCAGCGGTCGGCGTCCTGAAGAACGCCGCCAAGTGCGCGTGCCACCGTCACTGCAAGCCGCGGCGACTGGTCGCGCACCGCGCTGGCAGACGCCATGGCGCTCTCGCCGTAGGTAACGGCCTCTTCGGTGCGTCCCAGGGTGGCCAAGGCGTCGGCAAGGTGCACTTCAATCGTGGTGCGCAGCGTCCCGGTGTGGGGTGCCTGTTCGAGTGCATCAGCCAAAACTTCGGCCGCTTCGGAGTAGTCCCCAGCTGAGAGTCGGGCATGGCCGTCCTGCAGCAGCAGCGCTGCCGACGCTGTGGGATGGTCGGCAAACCGCTCGAGGCCAGCGCTCGCGACCTGACGGGCGTCGTCGAACCGGCCGGTCTTGCGCAGCACCTCGGAGCGGCCGACCCAGGCAGGAAGGTGGTCGCCGGCCCGCTCATACCAGCCGAGCGCTTGTTCGTAGCGTCCTAGGAGCTCGGCTTGGTCTGCTGCTTCGAGCAGTAAGTCGGCCGGGGGATCGACGCCATCGCTAGCCAATTCAACAGCCTGTTCGAGCAGCGCAAGAGCCTCGTCATTGGCAAAGACGCGGCGCTGAACCTCGGAGGCGCGACGCAACGCGGGAATCGCGAGCTCACTGTTCCCCGAGCCGGCAAGGTGTCGAGCTCGAAAGACCAGGCCTTCGTCGGAGTCTCCGTAGACAGCGAGCACAGCGTCGGCCAGCAGGGCATGTGTCTCGGCCCGCTTGCGAGATGTGAGCCGATTTGCAGCAGCCTGGCGGATCAAAGCATGAGCGAACCGCACCACCGGCTGGCTGAGGTCGGTGACGAACCCTTGTGCCTCCAGCGCCTCCAACGATGCATCGAGGTCGCCGTGCAGAGACTCCGCTTCGATCTCGCGCAGCAACCGACGGGACACCGAAAGGCCGGACACGGCCATGACCGAGGCCAGCTGCGCCGCTTCGACAGGGAGCAAGTCGAGCCGAGCAGCCATGAGCCCCTCGACGGTCGGTGGAAGATCAGCGAGCACGTCGACTGACGTGAACCGAAGCTCGCCGTCACCCACCAAGTCACCCCGCTCGCGCAGCGACAACAGCATCTGGTGGCAGAAGAGCGGGTTGCCGCCGCAATACTGTGCGAGCGCGCTGGCTGAATCATCCTCAAGGGGAGCTCCGATCAGCGCCTCGGCAAGCGCTGCGATGCCTGCCTGTCCAAGAACGCCGACCTCCATCGTGCGAATCTCTGGGACTGCGTCGTCCAACAAGTTTCGACCGCGCCGGCTTGTGGCAAGAACGGACACGGGAAGCCCGCTAATGCGTCCGGCGATGTAGCCGAGCAGATCGAGGTCGATAGCCGGTGCCCAATGCACATCTTCTGCCACCAGGAGCACCGGCGCAGAGCAGGCGACGTGCTCCAGCCCGTTCAAGCCCGAGGCCCGCAACCCGGTGTGCAGAAGCTCAGGGTTGAGAGGCGATGCGTTCGTTCCGGCCAGCACCTCGATGAGTTCGGGACGGTCGGCAAGTAGAACTGAAAACGCGTCAAGCCAAGCCTGGTAGGGGCGATCGGCACTTTCGACGAAGTTGACCTTCAGCACGGTGAAGCCAGCTCTGGCCGCTCGTTCGGTGAGTTCTTGTACCATCCGAGACTTGCCAACCCCTGGCTCGCCGATGATGAGGCGTACCCGCCCGATTCCCTTGGCGGCGATATCGAGGTCGTTCCCGAGCTCGGCCATCTCGTGCTCGCGTCCGAACAGCTCGGTCGGAGCTTCGTCGGCTGGCGCATCCTCATTGATCAGTTTCCAGGCCTGGACGGGTTCGTTTATGCCCTTGAGCGTCATCTGCTCGAGTTGCTCGAAGGCAAAGGCACGCTGGGTCAACGTGTGCGTCGTGTCTCCGACGTAGGTCTCCTCCGGTCCTGCCTGCGACTCCAAACGCTGCGCGGTGATGATCGAGGTACCCAAGGCGCCGTAGTCCGATCTCCCCGCTCCGCCGAACGAGCGAACGAGGGTCCAACCGGAGTCGACGCCGGCGTGCAGGGTGAGGGTCAGACCCTGGCTCTCGGGGTATCGCGAGACAATCCCGTGCATGCGTATGGCGGCTCGAAGTGCGCGGGCCGCATCATCCTCGTGCGCGATCGGGGCGCCGAAGACGGCGAGGACTGCGTCGCCTGCATACTTCTCGACCGTGCCACCGAGGCTGGCGACAGTGTCCGACAACGAGGCGACAAGGGGGTCGATCACCGCGGCGACGGTTTCAGGGTCGCCGGTCTGCATGAGCGTGGTGAACCCCGAGAGGTCGGCGAAGAGCGCTGTGACGAGCCGGCGTTCTTCGCCGCGGTCGACGCCAGCGGTGCGGCGGGCCCCGCAGTGACCGCAGAAGCGGGTGCCATCGGGGTTGTCGCTGCTGCAGGCGGCACATGGCCACTCGGCCACGGTTGCCCCCAAGGGGTGTCGGTCGATGCTCGGCGTTCTTTGGCAGTGCCGTCAGATTAGGGCATGGGCCGAAACCGAGAAAGCGGCTTGGGTACGAGGTCACCGCGATTTCAGTCGAAACTCACCCCACCGCTGGGCCCTTTCTCGCACTAGCATCGGGACAGATACCTCCGCTAGGTCGAACGGTAAGAGGCATAGCTGCTACGAAGGATGCGGTGATCGATCATGCAGGTGGATGGTTCGGTAACGAGCGTGACGTGGATTCCCACCGACGTCTTCAAGAAGATGCTCAAACTCGGAATGGACCTCAAGCTTGGCCACTACGACGAGGCGCCACCACTCAAAGTGAATGGTCTCCCCGCACTTGAAGAGTTACGCGATGCCGACCGGCTGCGGATGGGTAACCATCTAGCGGGACGCGTCGAGTTCGTCGACGGGGTGCCGGTAAAGGCCGAGTACACCGGCGGCAGCGTCGTCGGCTCGACACGTACCGGCATCGGTGCTGCCGGCGTCACGTTCGCCGGCGTCCCCATGCCGATGATCCAACGTGAGCCCGAGTTCGGATCTGACTCTGTTCGATTCGTCCAAACCGTTGGAGGTCGTACGGGCGTCCCCCTGCCCCGAAAGGTGGCCCGTCCTCCCTACGTGCAGTGGCACGCCCCGATCGCCTGGACGACTCTCGCGCTCACCGTGTATGCCGATGGACGGTCTGAGGGCGAGCTTGCTGGTGCAAGCGTCTTCCCGCGCCACTGGATCTACGACCGCGACGGAGCCGTCTGCGCCAAGTCCGGTCTTATCGACACCCAGAACTGGCTGGTGAACTCGTACGGCGATGCCACCCCTTGGGGCGAGCAGGACTCACCGGCGATTGTCAGCGCCGTTGAGACCGAGCTCGAACACCAGCTCTCGCACGCATTGATGTCCGGCGGCAAGAAGCCGCACATCGAAGAGTCTCCGGAGGGCGCCGTGGTTGCGCGGCAAGGTGAGCCCGGTAGCTCGCTGATGATTCTGCTCGACGGAATTCTCGCGATCGACGTTGACGGCGAAGTACTTTCCGAGGTCGGCCCCGGCGCAGTGATGGGTGAGCGCGCCATCCTCGAGAGTGGTGTCCGTACCGCAACGCTCACCGCGAAGACACCCGTGCGGATCGCCGTCGCCGAAGCAACAGAGATTGACCTGACGGCGCTGGAAAAGCTGGCGGAGGGTCACCGCCGCGAAGAGGCGTAGCCGCGGGAAGTCCTGGGGGCCTAGCTGAGCTCCAAAACCAGCCCGTCGTAGGCAATGTCGACAGGTATCGGAGCATCGATGTGTGCCGCTATCGCATCGAGTTGCTCGTCAGTGCGTACCGGGGAGTGGTGGAAGAGCACAAGCCGTCCGACATCGAGGCTGACGGCCAGTTCGATCGCGTCGTCGACGGTCGAGTGCCCGTAAGCGTCAGCGAGTGAGCGCTCAGGCTCGAGGAACTGAGCGTCGTGCAGCAACAGGTCGACGCCACGGATCACTGACTCGAGTCCTGCCGTGATCTCACCGTGCGCCACGTGGTCGGGAAGGTAGGCGACGTCAGTGGTGCCGTCGCTCACCCGGTATCCGAAGGTACGGCCACCCTTGTGCCTCACTTCGGCGGCCGTCACCGTGAACGACTCGATCTGGTAGGTGCCCGGCTCGATAGCCGCGAACTTCCAAGAGCCACGGAGTTCGGCTGGCGTGATGGGGAAGGCCGGAGGTGCCATAGCCTGGCGCAGGAGCTGCTCTCCGCTCAGCTGATCTTGAGCGGGCACGCACATCCTGACATCGGAGTCGTCGCGGTCGCCGGCCCGGAAGAAGGGCAGACCCTGCATATGGTCCCAGTGAAGGTGGCTCAGCAAGATGGTGCCGTCGAACGGATCATCCGTCCATCAGGGCGGTGAAGTTCTGCAGACCTGTACCCGCATCGAGGGCTACCGTCGGCCGGGAGTCGCCGGAAGCGGTAACGGCGACGCATGACGTATTCCCCCCATACCGGAGGTAGTGCGGACCGGACACCGGCGTCGAGCCTCGGGTTCCGAGCAGGTTCAGGCGCACGGAGAGAACCCTAGGGCACGGACCAAGGAGTGTAAGTACGGCTGATCGACGTGTCGGCGTGCGTTGAGTGCTGAGTGCCTACGTGAGGTTTGTCGCGCCAACAGGTGAACTGGTGGGAGCGAGGCAAATGCGGTTACGGCCGCTGTGCTTCGCCTCGTAGAGGGCGGAGTCGGCGCGTGTCATGAGGTTCTCGATGGTTTCGTCCGGCTGGCGCTCGGCAAGGCCAATCGACACCGTCTGGCCCAAGGGAACACCATCGCTCAGCCGCTCGAGGACGACTAGCGCCTCGAGCGGCGTGCAGCCGGGGAGCGCGATCGCAAACTCCTCGCCGCCCCAACGCACGAGGAGGTCATCGGGACGAATTAGGTGTCGCCAGGACTCACCCAAGGACTTCAGAAGCGTGTCGCCTGCAATGTGTCCGTAGGTGTCGTTGTACCCCTTGAAGTGATCCAGATCGGCAATCGCGACGCAGAGCAGGCCATCCATCAGGAGTGGAAGCCGTTCGCGCCAGACCCGGCGGTTTCCCATTCCGGTCAGCGAGTCGGTGGAAGCACTCATGCGCAAGCTCGCCATCTGGTCGGCGCGCTCGATAGACCAACTGATCTCCTGCGCCAGCAGTGACAGTACGGCGCTGCTTTGCTTCGGAGCATCTGAATACGGCCGATCCCACACAATCTCCAGGACACCTCGGACGACTCCGTCGTGGCCAAAAGGATGGGCGAGGACACTGCGTGTCTCGGGGTCACGTTCGAGGATCCGACTGGTCCGCGGATCCGTCGCGGCATCCGCGACAAACACGGGACGCCCGCCCAGGTAGACCTCCTCGGCAAGCAGGGAGCTGCCCAGGGGCAGGCGACGATCCGTTCGCTCTGTGCCCAGTGCCGCACTTTCACGCAGGTGGTTCGCTCCGTCTGGTTCGATGATGAGAACGACCCTGGCATCTAGAAGATCGCGCAGGGCGACACAGGCCATCCGCCTTGGGTCGCTGTCCTGCCGGATCTGGCGTGCGGCGCTGGCGACGACGGTGAGGGTCTCGTGGGCCTGACGGGTGTCCGCATCGCTCTGTGCAAGTCGCTGCACCAGGGTGGAGATTGTCCAAACAGCGAGGGCTGGCACGGTGATGAAAGCAATCAGGCGCCGAACGTCGGTGGTGGTCAGTTCTGAGGCCCCGTCGAGCAGCGTGACAGCGATGACGGCTATGAGCATGAATGCCAGAGTCACCAACGCATCCGACCGTGCGCCGTAGAGGCTCATCCACAGCGGCGGGACGAAGAGAATCAAGGTCGTACCAGAATCCGCTCCACCAGCTCCGTAGACCATCAGGGCGAGAGACAAGAGCCAGGTGAGTGTCCAGGCGTTCTTCCACAGGCGACTGGCCGCTCTGTCGAAAACCTTAGCCAGCCCAACGAACGAGATGAGCATGATGACCAGACCCACCAGTAGGGCTTCTACGTGGTACTCGCCGTCACCCCCGAGCGAGACGAGGGGTGCAGCAAGTCCGGCCACGGCAAACGGCGCGACCTGATGCACGGCAGCGCCCAGTCGCGATGTGGAGGATCTCAGCTCCTGTGACATCGCTGGATATGTCGGCACAGAGGGTGCTCTCCCTGAGCGCCGGCCGCCCCCGCAATCGCGGCTTCCTGCACTGCGGCCCTTTCCGGCTTGCTCTTGTTCGGAGAACGCGACGTACTCGGGAAGGGTCGGGTGTCCTTCTAGCTGTTCGGGTAGTACCAGTACTGGAACTTGCTGCCGCCGTTGGTGTCCGAGATGGCTGTCAGGTCGTTGGTCACGACGGAAGGGTCGGTGCTATCCCGAACGTACGTCAGGCCCTCGGCCATGTTGTTGCAGGTGACCGTGCTCTTGGCAGGGCTGGTACCGGTGAGGGCTGCCCCTAGTCCGCTATTTGTGATCGGCCAGCTGAGGATCTGGCAGGGGTTCTTCGCTGTCTTCCTCACCAACAGCGCCGCGTAGTTGCCGTTTGTGTCGGCAGCGGTGACCTGAAGGCCTACGGCGTCCTTGACCGCCCCCACGTACCGCACGGCAGCCTCATACGGTTGGCCTGACCCCGCCGCCGCTGGAAGCGTCTCAGGATCGCGGCCGGTGGACGCCTCAAGGCTTCGAGCAAACAACTTGCGCTGGGTCTTGGTGACGAAGTAGGCAGTGGGTGTGCCGGCACCGTCGTCAGAAACCATGAGCGACTCAACGTTGCAGGACGTCGCCCCTCCAAGTCCGACTGGGTTCTTGATGTCGTAGATCTTCCACGGCGTCCAAGTCGCGGCATCCGGATCAGACAGGTTCGGCTCTGGAAGCTCGATCAGCCGGCGCGTTTCACAGGTGATGTTGCGTCCGTTGGCGTCATAGACACGGTTCTGCTCTGCGTTGCCGAGCGCGCCGAGCACGAGGTTGGCTGCACCGCCGTCGCGCGGGGGGCCGATCGCGATGTCTTCCCAGTCGTTGTTCTGCGCAATGAACGGATCGAGTGCCCAGGCGGGGTTACTCAAGGAGAATGAGCGCGACTCGGTCACCTTGTGTGTGACCGGGTCGATCTTCAGCGCCCAGATCCGGGTCCGCTGCACCTGCTGGCATTCTGCCAAAGCGGAGTCAACCAACCCCGAGCACGCCGCGAAGCTGTCACTGGATCTCCACACGTCAGAGTGCGTCCAGTACCAGTTCGGGTAGGTCGGCGAGGCGACCAGGCCTGACAGCTCCACTGCCTCCGACACCGTCGCTGTGTAGCTGCCTTGAGTGGCAGTGCTATAGGCAGCTAGCGCTGAGCCGGCCGACCACAGCGCCGTCACCACGGTCACGGCAGCGATCGTCGAGACCGCAGCTGCCCGAGCGACGGACGTCATGAATGAATCGGTGACCGACAAGAGAACCCCCATGGCGCGCGACGCGCGTGAATCCAAGAACGTAGGACGAGCACTTGGTCGAGAGTTAGCCGAACTCCGTTGAGGTGCTGTCCGGGCGACGGCCGGTTCGCGACCCTGTTCACGAGAATACCAAGGGTGCACTGACTATGAGAGCGACTGGGTCAAAGTGGGATGCGAGTGAGCGAGCCGGCGTTCAAGAACAATTTGCTCAAGCCGGACATTCGGACAACACCACGGACCAAGCCCGAAGGGTCCCGCGGTCTCGAGCTGACGCGATGAGTTGCACGACATCGCGATCCCGCGGCTCACTTGCAGGGGCCAAGGTCAGGCCGAAGGCAGGTGCCCCCGGCAGGAATCGAACCTGCGACACACGGTGTAGGAAGGTATGCCCGGCCCTTCCGACGTCTGTGGTGAGAACTCCCATCGTCGCCCTGGCCTGAGGAAACGTCGCTGGGGTTGGCTACTCACACGAGACGCGCTCTTCTCCCGCGATGCAGCTGTCTCGGCCCTCGCCTCCGTTGAGCGTGTCCACTCCGGCGCCGCCGTTGAGTAGGTCGCTGCCTTGGTCGCCCCAGATCACGTCATCTCCTCCCCGTCCGAACAGCTGGTCGTTGCCCCAGCCACCGAGAAGCTCGTTCGTGCGAGCGTTACCAACCAGCCGGTCAGCCACGTCGGAACCCACGAGGTTGTCCACGCTGGACAGCCTGTCCGTGCCGGCGCCGGTGACCAACCCGAGGGCCAGACGCCCGTTGATCGAGATCCCGAGGCCGCGGTAGAGCACCGTGTCACTACCGGCCCCGCCGCGCGCGACGTCATCGCCGACGCCGGGCTGGAGGTAGTCGTTCCCGGCTTGCCCACGGAGTCGATCGTCGCCGGACTCGAGCGTGGGGTCGCCCACCTCGTCGTCACCGATGCCGCCCAACAGGAGGTCGTCACCGCTCTGGCCGACCAAGCCATCCCTACCGCGACCTCCCCGCAGAAGGTCCGCGCCTGCTCCCCCGAACATCCGGTCATCCCCGCCGCCGCCCGCGAGCTTGTCGCTGCCTCCGCCGGCGAACACGTAGTCCTGACGCGCTCCGCCACAGATGACGTCGTTCCCGCCACGCCCGTGGATCTCGTCCCGGCCACCAAGGCCGACGATGACGTCTGCACCGGTCGTTCCTCGCAACACGCCGTGCTCAGGGGTGCCCGTGATGGTTGCAGGCATGCCGAAGCACGTCGGGGCAGCCGAGACTGCAGGCGAGGAGGTCCAGACGAATCCGGCGGTCAGCGTCGTCAGGACCACCGTCAGGCACGTTCGCGAGGTGCTTCGGTTGCCTCTGGGTGCAATGCTCCGAGGCTTGGAGCCGTTCGCAGTGAGGGTTGCCATGAGTGCCTCCCGAAGTGCCAGGCGATCGCTCTCGAGCAACGCCGATGTGCAAGGCATCTCGCGACCACGCGTGGACTCTTTGCTCCATCCTCGTCTGGACGTCGGAGGTGGCGACAGGGTCGATCGCCATGTCGTGACATGCCGGGCACGGTCAGCTCGACAGTGGTGTCCTTTCGATCAAGCCTGACTGGAAGGCTCGGAGCGCCGCTTCAGTGCTTCTCCGCTCTCCGAGCTTCGCCAAGATCTTGCTGACCTGGAGTCTTGACCGCGTGCCGGCGGCATCCCAGGCTGACGGTCGGGGTGAGCCTGGACAACGCCATGCGGGGGCGGGTGTGGTCCGGCCGGGATCTTCCTGCACCCTCGCCAGGGCCCGGTAGACCCACGCGACCTGCCACCGGCGGTGAAGTTCGCACGCAGAGCCCGCAGCGCCTGAGCGGCCGACGACTCGGGGTCGTTGGGCCCTGCCGCAACCCGTGGCGACACTGATACATGTAGGAGGCCTCGGGTCGCATCCAACGGGCCCCGCGTCGGAAAGTTGGTGATCGTCATGATGGCCGGTCACGGCCTCCTCCGTCGCGTGCTGGCGGCGTCGGCCGCTCTGACCGTGGTAGGCCTTGGGCTGGTGCCAGCTGCCAGTGCCGCCGTCGAGCCGAGGGACCGCGTCTACGCGAGCTACCTGCCGACGGTGGAGCAGGTGAGCAGGATCTATCCCGACCTCGCCGGTGGCAAGCGTCAAGTCGGCACCTATGTGGGGCTGGGATGGCGGTTCTCGTGCTGGGACTGGACGAGCGCCTTCGAGGCGTCCGACGGGCGTTGGTCGAGCTACAGTCTCGAGAACGGCGATATGCCCTACTTCGAGGGCGTGGAAGACCCTGCCGCGTTCGTGTTCAAGTTCCACACCAAGAAGCAAGCGATGGATGCGTTCTGGTTGCAGCAGCGCTTCGTCCGCAAGTGCATGGGCGAGCAGTCCGCAGATGGAACCACAGCTCGGTTGTGGGAACAACCGGTGCCCTTCTTGGCCCAGGGAAGCGTCGCCTACCGCACAGTTCAGACCCTGGAGACGTCCGACCGGTACCGCAAGACCCGCGAGCTGCACATTGCCGTGCTGGACGGCAGGTACCTGGTCAATGTCTACAACCAGGCACGACACTTCCAGCCGAGCACCAAGAACGGTGTCCGACTGATGAAGATCACCCTCGGCAATATCGGGTGAGACTCCGCGGCCCGTTGTGGTGTAGTTGCCGTCGCGCTCCCGCAGATAACGCTGGTTGAACTCATAGACGTACATGTCCTTCTCCGGGTAGACGCCGTGCGCGAACGCCTGCGAGCTGACCCCGAGCTGCACCCGTTCGCAGATGGCGTTGTTCTGGCCGGCAACGAGTTCACCGAACGCTACGAGGGCGCTGGGGTCGAAGTCAGGAGAGCTGATCGTGTCGGGGTGGAAGAGGTACCACGCCACCTGACGGGTGCGTCCCTGCCCGAGGGGGAACAGCTGCGTGACAATGATGCTGGTGCCCGAGGTGTCGATCATGACGTTCGGGAAGATCGTCCCGCCATACACCGACCGGGCATCGATCTCGTTCATTGACGGGAGCGCGGTGCAGAACATGATGGGGCACGCGGACACCTCGACGACGTTGGACGTGTACACGCATCTCTTCGACGGTCACTTAGATGACCTGGCTGAGAGCCTGAATCGGGACGCGATGGAAGCGCGTGCGGACTTATTGCGGACTGCAGCGGAAGGCGACCACCTCAGAGTGGTTGGGGGAGAGCCTTGAAATGGTCTCTGACCTGTACTTTTGCTTGGTGCCCTCGGCAGGATTCGAACCTGCGACACACGGTTTAGGAAACCGATGCTCTATCCCCTGAGCTACGAGGGCGGGACGTGCGGGATTCCTTGTGGGAAACCTGCTGGACCCTGCTTCGATCTGGTCGGATCGAGGCGGGCTAAGTCTAAGGGGCCGGATTCCTGCTCGAATCGGCCCCGGAACGAGTGTCTGGGGCGCGGATTCTTGGCACTACCCGGCCTATGGGCGTGGTCGAGTTCGGTGGGCGGTTCAGTGTGAGGCAGGGGAGTCAGGCGGCCACTTGGGGCGGTGACTGTTGTCGGTCGATCGCTCGCTGCCAGGTATGGCGGGCCCAAGCGTTCTGGGCGAGTGCGGCCATCAGCACGATGACGGTCTGGTTGTGCAAACCCCACGCGGGGAGCCGCCGGTTGTAGAAGGCGCGCTCGAACTGCGCGTTGAGTGACTCGGTGTCTGCGCGCATGCCGTAGACGCGGGAGTAGTCGGGATCCGTTGGAGGTAGGACGCGCAGGTAGTCGCTGCGGTTGAACTTGTGTTCCTCATCCGTTTGGGTCGGCGTGAGCGGCTCCCACCAGTCGTGCACCACGTCACTCGATCGACAGGTCAGGGTGTGGCGGGCGTAGAACGCCCAACTGCCGTCCGGCTTGCGGTTCCGTTTGGTCTGGTGCCGTATCACTTCGACGAAGTCAAGGCTTCCGTCGGCGGTCACGGTCCGCTCGTAGATGGCTCCGCCGGCGGCGTAGAGGGTGTGTCCTCCACACTCTTGTATCCACGCTGTGCGCGCCCGGCTCGGCGGGAGCTGTGCGGCAGCGTGTCCGTGCTTGCCGATGACGATTCCGCCTCGTTCTTTGCTTGCGGCGAGCGGGGGAGATCACCGGGCAACCGGCTACGGTCTGAACCTGGGTGATATGGGTTTCGCGCACAGCGCTCCGTGTACGACGCGCGATAGCGGGTCTTATCGTGCGGTGGGTCAGGCTGGATCGGGTCGCCAATCGGTGACTCCTCCTTTCAACCCGTGACGCCTCGCTAGGCCGTTGAAGCCACCGCGCCTCAGACCGTACGTGACGGTGAGAGCCTTCCGTGGTCGAAATCGGACAAACCGGCGGGCTAGGTAAGAGTTCGGTGCACTTTCCATCATGCTCCCCCTCCGGTGGCGTGTATGGTCCGGGAAACTCGCCAGGGAATACGGGCGCCCCCGCTCGCCCCTCGGCCATCGAAGGGACTACAGAGATGCGGCTTTCGAGGCGTTCCGCCCGTGCGGTTGTGAGCACTGTCGGCGTGTTGGTGACGAGTCTTTTGATGGCTGCCCCGGCGGACGCGGCGAGCGCCTACAGCGTGAACTCCTCATTCTCCTGTTTCACTTTTCTCGCCGGTATTGGTGGAACCGGAACCGCCGTTTCTGCGGATCAGGAATGCTTGCTGTACAGCGGCACACTTCCCACCGGAGACACTCTGACGGTGAGCGGCGGCTGGAAGTTGCGGCCTTTCTTCGCTGATGGCGTCACAGGTGAATACGCCTTCCGGAACGACGGCACCCTCATCCTCGGCGACAGTGTCAGCAGTGGCGCCCTCTACAACGACTACACGACAGACAACACCGGCACCATCACGATCGCGAACTCCTACTCGTCCATTCAAAACACGGCGATACTGAACAACTTCGGGACACTGAACAACTTTGCGACCCTGAACAACTTTGCGACCCTGACCAACTTCGGGACGCTGACCAGCACGGGGACGCTGAACACCACGGGGACGCTGAATAGCACAGGGACGCTGAATAGCACAGGGGCACTGAACATCAACGCCGGGACGCTGGACATCAACGCTGGGACGCTGAACATCAACGCCGGGACGCTGGACATCAACGCCGGGACGCTGACGAACGTGGCGACGCTGAACATCAACGCCGGGACGCTGACGAACTTGGCGACGCTGAACAACTTCAGGACGCTGAACAACCTCGGGACGCTGAACAACCTCGGGACGCTGAACAACAACAACGGGGGAACGCTGAACAACCGCCCCGGGGGAACGCTGAACAACGACCCCGGGGGGACGCTGAACAACGACCCCGGGGGGACGCTGAACAACGGGGGGACGCTGAACAACAACCCCGGGGGAAGGCTAAACAACCGCCCCGGGGGAACGCTGAACAACAACATCGGGGGAACGCTGAACAACAACGCCCAGGGGATAATCAGCAACGCGGGGGCCTTGAACAACAAGCCCGGGGGAAGGCTGAACAACAACATCGGGGGAACGCTGAACAACAACATCGGGGGAACGCTGAACAACAACGCCCAGGGGATAATCAGCAACGCGGGGGCCTTGAACAACAACGCTCCTGTGGTCAACGAGGGGCGGTTGGACAACAGCGGAACGCTGAGCGGATCCGGAACTATGTCCAACTCCGGCACCTTTGAGAACACCGGCACCAGCACCATGAGCGGAAACATCTCGAACATCGCCGGGGGGGCCATCCGGAACAGGCTCAGTGGCACGCTACGCCTCGGCGGGGCCAACCGTGGCGTGGTCAACAACGATGGCGACATCACGGTGTATGGCGACTATCTCAACTATGGGGAGTTCAACAACACCTCACAGGTGGCTGTGGACGGCACCTTCACGAACAAGTGCGGAGGCACGATCACCGGGGCGGAGTCATTTTCTGGTACAGCGATCGTCTATGAGTCCTGCAACACTGCACCGGTCGCCGGTGATGACTCGGGGACCACACGGTCCGGGCCTACCGCTGGCGAAGAGATCGCCATCGACACGGCAGCGAATGACTCCGATCCGGACGGCGATCCTCTGACGTACCAGATTCTCACGGAAGCGGACAACGGCACCGCACTGTTGTCCCCGAGTGGTGGTCTTCTTCGCTACACGCCTAATCCAGGGTTCGTCGGCCTCGACACCCTGACCTATGAAGTGTCCGACGGTGTAAGAACCGACACCGCGACGGTGACGATCACAGTGGTTGCCGACGTGGCACCTATCGCCGTAGACGACACGGCCGACGTGGTAAACGCTGGCCCAGGTAGCGAGGTAACCATCCGGGTGTTTGATAACGACTCCGACCCGGACGGTGACCTCTTGCAGTACCGGGACATCGTGATCGTGCAGCAGCCGGAACACGGCTCGGTCACGCAGAGGTGTTTGGGAGTGTGCGACCCGCCCCTCTACAGCCCGGATCCGGGGTTCACTGGGGTTGACTGGTTCACCTACCGGGCCAAAGATTTCCTCGGCGCTCAAAGCAACATCGCGACAGTCAGAATCAGCGTGTCGCCGCCTAACTCCTCACCGGTCGCAGACGATGACGCGTACTCAACGAACGAGGACACGCCGCTGACTGTGGCCGCGCCTGGGGTGCTGGGCAATGACACTGACGACGATGCCGGAGACACGTTGCATGCGGTGCTTGTGACCGATGCCTCAAGCGGTTCGCTGACGCTGAACGCCAACGGCTCCTTTACCTACACACCTGACGGGAACTTCAACGGCTCGGACGGTTTCACGTACCAGGCATCGGACGGCAACGGTGGGCAGAGTAATACTACGACCGTCACGATCGAGGTCGTCGGGGTCAATGACGCGCCGGTCGCGCGCAACGACGGGTACTTCACGACCGAGGACACGGCACTGACTGTCGCGACCCCGGGCATTCTCAGCAATGACACCGACGTCGATGCCGGAGACGCATTGACGGCGGCGCTGGTCAGTGGGCCTTCCTACGGGACACTGTCGCTGAACGCCAACGGCTCGTTCACGTACACACCCAACGCGGACTTCAACGGCGGGGACGGTTTCTGGTACCAGGCATCTGACGGCAACGGCGGGCAGAGTTTGACTGCCCTCGTCAGGATCAACGTCCTCGCGGTCAATGACGCGCCTACCGTGGCGGTGACACCGGCGGTCTGTACCAGTGATACCGCTGCATCGGGCCAGATGCTTCTGACTCTCTCCGATGTCGACTCACCCAACTCGGGGCTGACGGTGTCGGTCACCTCCAGCAACACCGGACTGCTGCCGAACAGTCGCGTGACCGTCACCGGCGCAGGAAGCACCCGGACCTTGTCAGTGTCGGCTCTGGCGAAGAAGTCAGGCACCAGCACACTGACGGTGTCCGTTTCGGACGGAGCCGGTGGCAGCACGTCGGCCACTATTCGGGTCATAGCCGGGACCTCAGGCGGCGACACCTTGACCGGAACCGCTGGTGTGGACATGTTGTTCGGTCTAGCCGGAGCGAACACATTGAAGGGTCTCGATGGCGCGGACCTGCTCTGTGGGGGAAATGGTGCCGACGTCCTCAACGGCGGGAACGGCAACGATGTGTTGGCAGGTGGGCGCGGCCCGGACCGGCTCCTCGGCGGTGACGGCGATGACCGCCTCACCGGCGGTGCAGGTGGAGACTTCTTCTCCGGCGGCATCGGCACCGACACCAACGTCGACTACAGCCTGAGTCAGGGAGACACCAACGACAGCACGTAGAACCGCAGCATCACTGGAGCCCCTGAGGACATTCCCTCGGGGGCTCCACTGCGTTCCGCGCCGCCTCACGCCGACCGCGCCGTCGGGTCACACCAGGCACTCTGAGTTGCCCTGCACCAGTTCACCAGCGTGCGATAACTGGGATTATGTGCGCCAAGCCTGACAATCGGGAGCCAGTCCAGCGCCCGCCGGTGTGAGGTCACCACAAGTTCACCAAGCAGCTGGAGCGAGCTGAGGACTGCGACTGCAAGTTCCAAAGAGAAGCCGAGCACCCACTCTGAGGAAAGTCTTGGTAACGAACCCAATCTGGACGATGACCTACTTCCAGATCGGGGCCATCCCACTTCCACAGGGCGGTTCGCCCATAGCGACCATGCAGGTCAGCAGGGGTGCCGGGAGTTTTCCGCACGTCCTACGAGGGCGGGACGTGCGGGATTCCTTGTGGGAAACCTGCTGGACCCTGCCGCGATCTGGTCGGATCGGGGCTTGTTGAGTCTAGGGGGCTGGATTCCTGCTCGAACTGGCCCCGGAGCGAGTGTCGGGGGCGCGGATTCTTGGCAGTACCCGAGCTTTGGGCGCGGTTGAACTCAGGTGCGCGGTTCAGTGTGAGGCAGGGGAGTCAGGCAGCCACTTGCGGCGGTGACTGTTGTCGGTCGATCGCTCGCTGCCAGGTATGGCGGGCCCAAGCGTTCTGGGCGAGTGCGGCCATCAGCACGATGACGGTCTGGTTGTGCAAACCCCACGCGGGGAGCCGCCGGTTGTAGAAGGCGCGCTCGAACTGCGCGTTGAGTGACTCGGTGTCTGCGCGCATCCCGTAGACGCGGGAGTAGTCGGGATCGGTCGGCGGCAGGACGCGCAGGTAGTCGCTGCGGTTGAACTTGTGTGCCTCATCCGTTTGGGTCGGGGTGAGCGGTTCCCACCAGTCGTGCGTGGTTTCGCTCGATCGACAGGTCAGGGCGTGGCGGGCGTAGAACGCCCAACTGCCGTCCGGCTTGCGGTCCCGTTTGGTCTGGTGCCGTATAACTTCGACGAAGTCGAGGCTTCCGTCGGCGGTCACGACGCGCTCGTAGATCGCTCCTCCGGCGGCGTACAGGACGTGCCCGCCGCACTCTTCTATCCACGCGGTGCGCGCCCGGCTCGGCGGGAGCTGGGCGGCGGCGTGTCCGTGCTTGCCGATGACGATGCCGCCTCGCTCCTTGCTCTTGCGGCGAGCGGGGGAGATCACCGGGCAGCCGGTCTCGTTCTGCACCCGCGCGATGTGCATTCCACGTAGCGCGCCATCGGCGACAAACGCCGAGATCCCAGGCGCTCGGCTGGCTAGGTCGACGATCAGGTTGACGAATCGCCCAGCCTCCCCTCCTCCACCGCGGTGGGGGACGTGCTCGACGCCGAGGACGACTCGGTGACCGCTCATCGGGGAGCGCACCGATGCGATCGCGAACTTCGTTCCCCAGGCCATTCCCTCTTGACCGGCCTCGCCGTAGAGGTGCCGTGCGGGATCCTGGCGAACGGGTCGGATCTCGCCGGTCTTCTTGTTGGGGTGGGCACGGCTGAGCCAGGTGCGGTGCTGTGCGGCCTAGGCGTAGCCATCCTCGAGGAACGCAACAAGTTGGTCAGACACTGCCCTCGTCCAGGAGTTGGGCGAGGAGCCGACGCAGTTGACGGTGGCCGCGCTCGCCGAGCAGGTCGGTCAGGCGCTGCTCGATGTTATCGATGGTGGCGGTGCCGGCGGCGATGCAGGCGTGCCCCTTCTTGGTCAGTGTGATCAGTTTGGCCCGCCGGTCGGTCGGGTCGGGGCGGCGGACGAGGTAGCCCATTCCTTCGAGCTCGTCGACGAGCTCGCCCATCGCTTGCGGGGACATGTTCGCGCGCTGGGCCAGATCGGTCAACCGCGAACCGTCAGGCGAGATCTGCCCGAATACAGCGGAGTGGGCCGGCTTCTGCGGGAATCCGGCCCCGACTACGCCGTCGACTATCTGGAACCCGAGGAGGCTGTAGGCGCGGCCCAGGAGGGAAACGGTGTTGACGCGTTCTAGTCGCTGTGGCACATTGCTCAGGATACTTGACTATCAGGTTGCCTGAGGAAACTCATCGCGGTGTCGCGTGATGGAGGCGCTATGGCACGTCGAATCGAGCTGCGCGGATTGACCAAGGCATTCGGCGAGTTCGTCGCCGTCGACGACGTGAGCGCCGTCGCTCTGCCGGGTCAGGTGACGGCCTTGCTCGGGCCGAACGGAGCCGGCAAGACAACCGCCATGCGGATGATGCTGGGTCTTGTGGCGCCCAGCAGCGGGACGGCCACGTTCGACGGGCAGCGGTACGACGAGCTGTCGGACCCGGTCCGTCAGGTCGGCGCACTGCTCGAGGCGTCCGGCTGCCACCCGGGGCGTACGGCACTTGCCCACCTGCGCATCCTCGCGACCGCGGCTCGTCTGCCGCATGAGGCGCCTGATCGCGTCCTGGAAGAGACCGGTCTCGCTGGGGACGCACGGCAGCGGGTTGGTGAGTACTCCCTCGGGATGCGCCAGCGGCTGGGGCTGGCCGCCGCGATGCTTGGCGACCCGGCGGTGCTGGTCCTGGACGAGCCGACGAACGGCCTCGACCCGCCGGGTGTGCGATGGCTGCGTGGATACGTGCGTCGCCTCGCCGACGAGGGCCGGACGGTTCTGCTGTCCAGTCATGCACTGAGCGAGGTGGAGCTGACCGCCGACCACGTGCTCGTGCTGGCGCACGGGCAGCTGCTCCGGTCGTCCACGCTCGCCGAGTTCCGCTCCGAGGCAGGCGTTGGTTCTCGGATACGCACGCCGCACTTGGACCGGCTCGGGGCTGCGCTCGACGCCGCAGGCCACACCCACCGACAGACCGACGACGGGCTCGCGGTCGACGCGACGCCCGAAGACGTCGGGGAGATTGCAGCTGCGCACGGAGTGGTGCTGCACAGCCTCGTGGGGACCGCGGACCTCGAGCAGGCCTTCTTCCGGCTCATCAAGGACGCCGACGACGTGAAGCACCGGGAGTCAGCCCAGGAGGTGGACTTGTGAAGGCACTTATCCTTGCGGAGCAGCGCAAGATCCGCTCCACGCGGACACAGATAGCGCTGTTGCTCGCGACGCTGGCTTTAGTCCCATGGACGGCCGCAGTGACCATTCCGCAGGAGGGCGCCCAGAACGTGCCGGTCTCGCTCGACGACCCACGTCTCCTGGCTGTCGCCGTTGGCAACAGCTTCGGGGCCCCGCTCGTCCTGATGCTCTTGCTAGGCGGGGTCGCCTTCACCCAGGAGTTCCGCTACGGAACCATCACCTCGACGTACCTGGTAGAGCCTCGGCGTACCCGCATCCTGGTGGCGAAGTTGATGACCCTGGCGCTCGTGGGTGTCGTGGTCACCACGTTGACCCTCATGGTCTCGGTGCCATTGAGTGCCGCGTTGATCGGCTTCCGGGGCGGCGAGGTGAGCTTCGGGGCGACGTTCTGGACGATGACGGCGGCCAGCTTCGTGGTGCTGCCGGTGTTCGGCGTCATCGGCGTCGCGATCGGCGCATTGGTGAGAAACCAGATCACCGCCGTCGTGGCCGTGCTGGTGTGGATGCTGGCCATCGAGCAGTTGATCATCACTTCCTATCCGGAGGTGGGTCGATGGATGCCCGGGGCGACGACCTTCGTGCTCCTGCAGATGGGCCCGTCCATCGACCCGGAAGGCAACCTGCTGTCCGGGTCCGCCGCCGCTCTTCTTCTGGCTGCCTACACCGCCGTGGCGGTCGCCCTTGCCCTCCGACTGAGTCCAAAGAGGGACGTCCTATGACTCAGGTACCGCATGAAGAGACGGTCAGTTCGGAGATCGGGACAACCGGTTCCCATCAGTCAGCTACGCCGAAGGGGCTCATTTCGTTGGGGTGCCACCCTCCCCGAGATCGACCACTCCACGGTGAAATCTGGTCAAGTGCGGTCACCGTGCTTCCTCGTCCTTGGCTGAGCTCATTTCCAGGAAAGGGAGTGGTCACTTCCATCGCCGGACTTCCCCGGCGCATCGCCCAAAGTCAAGCGCTCGTCTGAGGTTTTCCGCAACACCTACGAGGGCGGCCGAGGGCTGGATTTTTCAGCCTAGCGGCGAGTCATGATGCCTCGTGAACTGGCTGCGCATTGGTTGTCTCGAAGGTTGGTGATAAGGTTGCATGGTGCAAGCAACTAAAGATCATCTGGCGGAGTTGGCGGATTCCTTACGGGACGTCGTCATGGCCGCGCGCAGGCAGTCGCCTGGATCGGCTCACGACAAGTCGGTGGTTGCGCTGTTGGCACACTTGACGGCAGTCGGTCCGCTCCGGGGCAGCGACCTCGCCGAGCGCGCCTGTCTGGACGCCTCCACAGTGAGCCGCCATCTCAGAGCTCTGGAGAACGACGGCTACCTGGTTCGCACACCGGACCCTGAAGATGGCCGAGCCACTCTGTTGGAAGTCACCAAGTCGGGCGAGCAAGTCGTCGCCGACGCCCGACAGCAACGGCTCGCGATGTTGAGCGATGCCGTCGCCGACTGGTCTGAGAGAGACCTCGCCACACTAACCCGTCTTACCCGTCGTCTGGCCAAGAGCATGGAGAGTCTGTGACCGCCTCCCCCAACCCATCCACCCAACTGCAGGACGTTGAGTCGACGTATGAGAAGTCGGGTACCAGTCACCTTTACTGGGCACTCGGGGCTCTCATGCTCACGATGCTGCTGGCAGCGCTCGACCAGACAATCGTGTCGACGGCACTCCCCACGATCACCAGTGATCTTGGCGGGCTGAACGAGCTCTCTTGGGTCGTCACCGCCTATCTGCTGGCCGCGACTGCGAGTACACCAATCTGGGGGAAGATCTCGGATCTCTATGGGCGAAAGCTCATGCTCCAAACCGCGGTGGTCATCTTCGTCATCGCATCCGCACTGGCCGGCTTGTCGCAGAACATGGCTCAACTCATCTCCACCAGGGCGCTGCAGGGGCTAGGCGGCGGCGGTCTGATGGTTCTGGTCATGGCGGTCATCGCCGATCTCATCCCGCCCCGTGAGCGTGGGCGTTACGTAGGCCTGTTCGGCGGGGTGTTCGGTCTCGCCAGCGTCATCGGCCCCCTGCTCGGTGGGTTCTTCACCGAGCAACTGTCGTGGCGATGGATCTTCTACATCAACTTGCCACTTGGCATCGCAGCTTTTCTCGTGATCGGCTCGGTCCTTCACCTGCCGCGGCACCGCACCGAACATCGCATCGACTGGCTCGGCGCCATCTTGCTCATCACCGGGGTGACCAGTCTCCTCATGGTGACCGTTTGGGGTGGCAATGAGTACGCCTGGGGTTCGATCCAGATCGTTGGACTGGCACTCGTGGGGATAGGGGCGACCGCTGCCTTCGTCTGGCAAGAGCTCCGCGCGCCAGAGCCGATGGTCTCGATGGACCTCTTCCGAAATCGTGTCTTCACGGTCACCTCAGGGATCGGGTTCGTCACCGGCTTTGCGATGTTCGGGTCGATCGTCTACCTCTCCATCTACCTGCAGGTGGTGTACGGCTCGACCCCAACCGTCGCCGGACTTCAGCTGCTTCCACTGATGGCCGGGATCTTGGTGACATCGATCATGAGTGGACGACTCATCACGAAAACAGGCAAGTACAAGGCATACCCGCTCATCGGAACGGCACTCGCCACGGTTGGGCTCTTTCTGCTTTCTCAACTCGGGGGAACGACGCCTTACTGGCAGATAGCCATCGCGATGCTGGTGCTGGGTGCCGGGCTCGGGAACGTGATGCAGGTCCTAGTACTGGCGGTGCAGAACTCCGTTGAACCCCGTGACATCGGGACGGCCACGAGTGGCTCGACCTTCTTCCGTTCGATTGGTGGCTCTTTCGGGACGGCCGTCTTCGGCGCGGTCTGGGCGGCGCGGTTGGCGACTGAGATGTCAGCCATCATGCCTTCGGGTGGATCGGGGGGTGACCCAACGACGTCGATGGCATCCATCCAGGCGCTTCCACCTGAGCTGCAGAGCGAAGTGCTCGGCGCTTTTGCCAGAGCGATCGATACGACCTTCCTGGTAGCAGTTCCCATCATGGCTGTTGCTTTCATACTTGCCATCTTCGTTCCGCAGGTTCCCCTGCGGACGCGGCAGGACGGTGGTATGCCTGACCTGGACGACTTCGACGCTGAAGCGCTCGAAGCAGAAGCGCGGACGCTTCCCTAGTCCTAGCTGTTTGTGGTTCAGGCTGCCGCTGTCCGACGCGCACGGCGCAGGACGTCAAGTGCGACGACAGCGCAGACTGCCGCGAGGACGGCGAACGCCGTGCGATCTCCGGCCCACTCGGCGAAGGCTCCTCCCACGGTGGGACCGAACATTCCTGAAAGCGCCCAGATGATGTTGGCGAGGGCGCTCATGACGGCGACAGTCACTGCCCCCCGCCCGACCGCAAGGAGGCCAAAGGGAAAGGTGAGCGCCGCAATAATCCCTGTGGCGATGCTTGCCCCGAAAAGGAAGACCAAGGTGACTGGCACTCCGAGGAGCAGCGCAGGAAGTACCGTGCAGACCGCAAGTCCAGCGGTGGCGGTCGCAGCGATCTCGGGCCGGGCCCAGCGGTCCACGCCTCTTGCTGTCAGAGCTCCAGCAGTCACGAACACCAGGGAAGAGGCCGAGAAGGCGATGCCAATCGCAGCCGCGCTATACCCCCCGAGGTCGAGCCGCAGCGGCACCAGCAGGTCCGCCGTCATCCAGACAACCGCGGCAGCAATGGTCAGTAGCAGCATGGTGACCAGGTCTGGATCAGAGTGGACCGCGCGCGCGATCTCGCGAAAGGGCGGTGCCGGATCCTTGCGCAGACCGGTGCCGGACCTGTCGAAGAGAAGAAGGGCGAAGAGCAATACGGTGATGATGGCGAGCCCAACGAACGGTGCGCTGACCCCGTAGCGGTCAGCCACCCAGCCGGCGTAGGCAGGCCCCAACATTGAGCTCACGCCGACGACCGACGTCGTCAGAGCCAGAACCTTCGCACTGTTATGCCCCGCTGCGTCGTCAAGCCAGGCTGCCATCGAGACCCAGAGAGTTCCGAATCCGAGCCCAAAGATCAGCCGGGCGAACACGATGGCGCCGTAACTGGGTGCCAGAGCCATGGCGAATCCGGCGAAAGCGATCACGGCCATTGCCGTCAGCATCATCGTCCGGGGGCTGACTCGACGGGTGATGGCACTCGCCGGCAGCGAAGCAATGAGGATCCCGAAGCTTGCGACCGACAGTACAAGGCCCCCCTCGAAGTCCGAAAGGTCGTACTGCTCGATGTAGGAAGGAATCAGCGGGGTGACCCCGGACCACGACAGCTCGCCAACGAAGAGAGCGAGGTAGACGAGGATCACCACACGCAAGCGCATGAGGATCAGTCTCCCGTCAAATGCCTCTCGCGAAAGGCCACACTCGGCCTAGCTCTTGTTCGCACGGTCCTTGAGAATCTGCTGGCTCGCGAGGCGAGCCGGAGCACCGGTGACACAACCGCCTGGGTGGGTTCCCGATCCGCACTGGTAGTAACCATCGATCGGGGTCCGGTACTGGCTCCAGCCCGGAGCGGGCCGGAAGAAGTACATCTGCGGCAGCAGGTAGTCACCCGCGTAGATGTTGCCCTCGGACAGCCCGACTACTCGCTCGATGTCCAGGGGTGTCACGACTTCGCGGTGAAGAACAAGGTCACCGAAGCCAGGGAAGAACGACTCGATGGTTGCCTGGACGGTGTCTCCGAGGTTGTCGCGTTCGCTGTCCCAGTCGCTGCCCTTGAGGTTGTAGGGCGCATAGGAGACGAAGCACGACATGACGTGCTTTCCCGGGGGTGCCATGTCGGGGTCGAGGAAGGACTGAAAGCACGTGTCGAGGTAGGGACGCTCGCTGTACCACCCGTACTTGGACGCGTCGTATGCCCGCTCGAGATACTCGATTGACGGCGCGATGCTGACAAACCCGCGGTACTGGTCGGTCCGGTCGCCGAGTGCCGGGTAGCGGGGCGCGCCATCGAGGGCAAAGTTCACTTTCGCGCTGGTGCCATTGAACTGGTAGCGATCGATGCTTTCGACCAGGTCTCCAGGTAGCTCACGCGGATTGACCAGCTTGGTGAACGTCTGGCGTGGGTCCAGAGCACTGACGACGACATCTGCCTGGAACTCGGTGCCGTCCTGCAGGGCGACCCCGATGGCCTGACCGTCCTTGGTGATCACGTGATCGACGTGGGACTCGAGCCTGATCTCGGCGCCAAAAGATTCCGCGGCCCTGGCCAGCATCTGCGTGAAACCGCCGTTACCGCCCTTGTGGAAAGACCACGAGCCCAGGTGACCATCATGCTCGCCGAGCATCATCATCAGTGAGACGAGCCCGGACCCGGCTGACATCGGCCCGACCTTCGTCCCGGTCGTCGAGGACGCAGCCAGGTAGCCCTTGAGAATCTCGCTCTCGAAGTAGTCGTCGAGGAAGTCCGAGATGCTGCCGGTGATGAGACGAACGGCGTCGTGGACGACCTTCTTCTCTGCTGAGCCGAGATGTCCCAGTAGCCATGCGACGTCGGCCGCGTCCTCGGGTGTCTTGCCGAAGATGTTTGGCGGGATGCGGTCGGACAGGGGATACATCAGCTGCAGGATGCGTCCGACGTCGTGCTCGTATCGGTCCATGGCGTCGGCGTCCCGAGTCGAGTGACGCATGATCTCGCGGATGTTCTCGTCTCTGTCGGGACCGAGAAGCAGGTAGTCACCGTTCTCCATGGGGGCAAACGACGTCGGCATGTAGATCGGGTTGAAGCCGTGCTTGACCAGCTCGAGCTCGCGAACGACTTCTGGCCGAACCAAACTGAGTGCATAGGAGAACGTCGTGAAGCTGAATCCCGGGTGGAGCTCTTCGGTGATAGCTGCACCGCCAACCAGATGGCGCTGCTCGAGGATGAGCGTCTTCATCCCAGCCTTGGCGAGGTAGGCGCCGTTGACGAGGCCGTTGTGGCCTCCGCCGACCACGATCGCGTCGTAGCGGTTGGTTTCGCTCATGGCATCGACGTCTTTCGCTCGGGATTGAAGAAGGGCATTGGAGTCACCGTTGCTGGGACGGTGGTGTACACGTGGTTGACGGTCTGCTCGACGTGGACGGTGGTGCCCATGGCAGCGAGCTCGGGACGGACGCGGGCAATACCGATCTGCGTCTGCATCATCGGTGAGTAGGCGTAGCTGGTGGCGTAGCCGGCTCGTTCACCTTGCTCGTCGTAGAGCATCGTCTCCCACGACGCCGGCGGCTCGTCCTTGGGCGGTATCAAGCCTGCGTCGTAGAAGAGCGCCTCGAAGGCGTGTCCGTCGACAGCGAGGCCGATGGTCGTCCAGCGCGACGAGCCGGTGGCGCGCTCGTTCATGATGGCCCGTCTGCCGATGTACGGCCGTGTGTCGTCCTCGATTCCCTTGAGCAGCCAACCGAGACCGAGTTCATCAGGGGTGAATCGTTCGTGCTCGTTGTACGAGTAGCGGCTGGACGTGAACTCAACTCCGATCAGCGGAAGGCCCGCTTCGATGCGCAGGAGGTTGAGCGCCTGTTCACCGAAGGGACGCATGCGATGTGGCTCGCCCGCCTCCATGACAGCGTCGAGCACTGGTAAGGCGTTGTTGGCCGGGATGCGAAGCTCGAAACCCAAGTCGCCGGTGAACCCGGTGCGGCTGACAGTCACTTCACTTCCGGCGATCTTGGTCTGGGTGTGACCGAAGTAGCCCAGCTCGTTCACCTCAGGTGCGAGATCAGCGATCGCTGCTCGCGACCGAGGACCCTGGACGGCAAGCATCGCGTACTGAGCGGACACGTCCTCGATGGAGACCTCCATCGACCCGACCTGGTTCTGCAGGAAGGAGAGATTTGGCTCTGCAGCGGTCAGTAAGAACTCGTTCGCCGAGTGTCGGAAGATGACGCCGTCCTCGAGGACGTATCCGGCGTCGTCGCACCAGATCGTGTACTGCGCGCGACCGGGGCGGCAGGTACGGATGTCGCGGGCCAGAACCCCGGCGAGGAACGCCTCGGCGTCGCGGCCGGTGATCTCGTACTTGAAAAGGGGAGAGGCGTCGAAAAAGCCGACCGCGTTGCGTACACCGAAGTACTCGTGCTTGCCTGCGATGTCGTACTGGGTGGCGGAGAGATGGCCGGCCCAGTGTGCCCACAACTGAGTCGTGTTGAGCTCGGCAAGGCGTGGGTGAAAGGGCGTGGTCTTGACCATGGGGAGCTCCTCCACTGCGGCGCTGCGTATCGGATCGTGCTACCGACGATCTGGCCACCCTAGGGACTGTTGGACAACTGTGCAATAGGTCTCTACGGTGACGTGGTGGCCCGGATGACCCCCGACGAGCGGCGTACGGCGATCGTCGACGCGACGGTCGTGGTGATGGTTCGCCAAGGGATCGCGGCGACCACAGCTCGAGACGTCGCCGCCGAGATGGGAACGTCAAGTGGCCTGATCCACCATTACTTCGCGTCGATGGATGACCTGTTAGCCGAGGCTTTCGACCGGGTTGCCTCCGAGGACCTCGCAAGGACGGTGGGGGCAATTGACGCTGCCACAGATCCGGTGGATCGCTTGGCCCTGTTCTTCGCCTTCTACAACCGGGCAGATGAGGACTGGGGGATGCAGCTCTGGCTCGACGCCTGGGCCGAGGCCGCGCGGCGTCCGGCGCTGCAGCAGACATCACGCCGTCTCAACGAAGCGTGGCAGGCGTTGGTTGCTGAACTGCTTCGCGACGGTGTACGCGCTGGCGCGATGACCTGTGATGATCCCGACGCCGTCGGTTGGCGGATCATCTCGCTGCTCGACGGGCTCGCCCTGCAGGCCGTTGCCCACGCTGACCTCGTAGCCCGGGACGATGCCAACGCGTGGGCCCGCGGGTACGCCGAGGACGAGCTGGCGCTCCCGAGGGGTGCGCTACGGTCGACGGCACCCCACGGAAACTGAGGTGCGCTTCGATGCAGGGAATGAGCATTTGGTTCTGGTTCGACGGCCAGGCTGAGGACGCCGCGAACTTCTACGCGGAGCTCTTTGGTGGCGAGGTCACCGGAATCGAACGCACACCCGAGGGAACGCCCCTTCCCGCGGGACAGGTAATGACCGCGAGCTTCCGGATCTTCGGGCAGGACTTCAACGCGCTGAACGGCGGGCCGCAGTACCAGCACAGCTCTGCCACTTCGTTCATGGTGCCGTGCGACGGCCAGGCTGAGATCGACCGGCTCTGGGCGGCGCTGTCCGACGGCGGTACCGAGCAGCAGTGCGGTTGGGTCGTCGACCGGTTCGGAATCACCTGGCAGATCGTCCCGTCCAACTTGCAGCAGCTGCTCTCCGGCGGAGGCGACGCTGAAGCTGCCCAGCGAGCCTGGCAGGCGATGATGCCGATGGTCAAGATTGACGTCGCAGCCCTTGAGGCTGCTGTGAAGGGTTGAGCCGCCCCGTACGGGCATGCATAAGGACGGTGACCGTGCGGTCACCGTCCCTATGAACGTTGCTACTTGCCTGCTGCGGCGTTCTTCAGAGTCGCGCCGGCGCTCACCTTGGCGGTGTGCTTGGCAGCGACCTGAATCTCAGCGCCGGTCTGCGGATTACGGGCGGTGCGGGCAGCGCGGAAGGCACGCTCGAAGGTCAGGAAGCCGGGGATGCTGACCTTCTCGTCCTTGGCGATCGTCTCACCCACGACCTCTGCCATGGCGGCGAGGACGCGGTCGGCGTCCGCCTTGGTCACTTCGGCTCGCTCGGAAACGGCCTGGACGAGCTCAGTGCGGTTCATGGGGCTCCTCGATCTGTTACCGATTACGGTCAATCGTCAAACGCGGTCATCCTTACGCTACGACGCTGAAGCCGGTTCGGCATGCTCGCCACGCGTGAGCAATGTCACGGATGTGGAAGGGTGGCGCTCATGGGAAAGCCTGTGGAAATGCCTGTTCGCGACCCCTGGTTCGAGCGGCGGGATGTGGCGCCGGGGATCACTTGGGTGCTCGAACCCAGCGTGAACGGGTTCCTCCGTTCCAACATCTGGCACGTCAAGGGGCGCGACCGAGACCTCGTCGTCGACACAGGTATGGGTATCTCGTCGTTGCGGTCGGCCTACCCAGACCTCTTTGAGGGTGATGTGTTGGCGTTCTTCACACATGGCCACTACGACCACACGGGTGGGGCCCACGAGTTCGAGCGGCGCGCTTCACACGCGAGTGAAGCGGTGATGTTGTCCGAGCCGGAGGAGGCCACCCTCGTCACTGCCGACCTTCCACCGTCGTTTGCCGCTGCACTGGCCGCCGAGGCACCAGGCGGCGTCGCGCCCCCATTCCTGGTCGATGCAGTTCCGCATGCGGGGTACGACGTCAGCGGCTACACGATCGCGCCCGCACCTGTCACCGACCCATTGGCTGACGGTGATGTCATCGATCTCGGCGACCGCGCGTTCGAGGTCGTTCACCTTCCTGGCCACACTCCTGGGTCTGCCGGTCTCATCGATCGTGACTCCGGGGTGCTCTTCACCGGTGACGTCCTCTACGACGGCGAGCTGCTCGACGAGTTGCCGGAGTCGAACATCGGCGACTACGTCGCCTCGATGAGCCGCTTGCTTGCGCTGGATGTCACTGTGGCTTACGCCGGACATGAGCAGCCGCTCAGCCGCGATGATGTGCAGCGACTCGGGTCGGCCTACTTGGCGTTTCGATGGAGCTAGCTGGACGGTGACTGCGTACTCGGCCGTGAGCGACTGCTTTACGCTGGCCTCGTGAGCAACAACGACTGGCGCGATGCCCCGCTGCTTCCGGAGCAGACCGAGGACGACACCGACAATGAGCCGAACGACAACGACGACCGGCTGCGGGAGGACGTCCCCCCGCACCACGGCGACTAGTTAGCCGGAGCCGTCGGGTCGACCAAGCAGCGCATCACGGATCTGGGTGAGCAAGTCGGTCTCGGTGGGGGCGGCCTCTTCTTCTTTCCCCTTTCGCTCGCGCAGTTTGTTCATCGGCAGCACGATGAGAAAGTACACAGCCGCAGCGATAAGCAAGAAGTTGACGAGGGCCGTCAGAACGATCCCGATGCTGAACTCGGCACCGTTGATCTCGAAGGTCCCGACGGAGTCGAGGTTGGGCTCGCCGAACAGTGCGGCGATGAGTGGAGTGATGATCCCGTCGACAATCGATTGGATGAGGGCGACGATTGCGAGGCCGATCACGAAGGCGACGGCAAGATCAATGACACTGCCTCGCATGACAAATTCCTTGAAGCCCTTCATGGGTCCTCCTCATAGCCGGTTTCCAACTGCTGAACCCTAGCGAAGGTCGACTACGGGTGCAGCGCCACCGTGACCGGTCCGCGGGCTGTGGCGCCGGCCAAGGCAAGGGCTTCATCCTCGGTAGCAGCGACCATCACGAGACCGTCGCTGTCAGTCCATGGTCCGCCACCATCGGCGTTCGGAACGGCCGTCACGGTCAGATCTGCAGCCACCAAGCGTGCGGCCCCTGCTTGGTCGGCGACGATGACGTCGACGACGTCACCGGGAGCGAGCATCTTGGTCACGGCAGGGTCGGACAGGCGAACGGGAACGGCAAGGTGACCGGCAAGAAGTGCGTCCGTAGGTGGTGTGGTGCCCGATCCGAGAGAGGGCCCCTGCTGCTCCGGCGATTGAGCCAGGGCCGTGAGCCCCACGAGCACGGCAACAAAGGCCAGAGCCGCCGACACCATGCGCCGATGCAGAGCGAGCTGGCGGCGGATGCCGGACCAGGCGTCAGACTTCGTCAAGGCGGCTTGGGTCCGTGCGGTCATGCCGGGAGGCTACGTCGGACTGACCGCAGCCGCCGACAATCCACAGGCGAGGGTTAGTCGGTCGAGGAGCCTGACGAGCTCGAAGACCCGGAGGACCCAGACGAGCTCGACGAACTGGAGGAGCCGCCTGAGCCTGACGAGTCGGAGCCGCTCTTGGTGGTCGCTGACCCGCTGCCTTCGGACTCCTTGGTTCCACTGCTGGAATCCTTCGACCCGCTACCGGAGCCGGAGTCCTTGGATCCACTGCCGCCACCGGTGCCCTTGGTCGAACCACTGCGGCTGTCGGTGCGATAGAAGCCAGACCCCTTGAAGGTCACACCAACGGCATGGAACTTTTTCCGCAGCGCTCCTCCGCAGGAGGGGCACACACTCAACGCGTCATCGGTGATGGCCTGCACAGCCTCAAAGCTGTGGTCGCACGCAGTGCAGACGTAGGCATAGGTGGGCACGCAGACTCCTTCGGGACGCCCCGCGTCGAGTGCTGGGAAGGTCGGTCAACAGCGTTTGTGGATCGGCCACCTGGCACTCACCTTGAACGAGTGCTAAGCCTACGCCATCAGTCCTTCGGCTTCGCCATGCGACAGGTGGCGTTGGAACACCTCTACCGTGTGCCCGTGACCTGGACCGACCTCCGCATGGCAGCCGTCGTGGGTCTTGGTGGTGCCGCAGGGGCGTTGACGAGGTGGGCGATCTCTCTCGGCATCCCGTGGTCTCCACCCGGCATCCCCTGGGCGACGTTGGCTGCGAACCTCATCGGCTGCGTGGCGATCGGGGCTCTCCTCACTCTCTGGACCGAAGGATCTCCTCCTGCGTGGTGGGTTCGTCCGCTGGTGGCGGTCGGTTTCGTGGGAGGCTTCACTACGTTCTCAGCGTTCGCCGTCGAAGGGGTACGCCTGGTGGAGGCGGGGGCGCCGGGTGTGGCTGCGCTGTACGTGGTCGGCTCGGTGGCCGCCGGACTCCTCCTCGTGCGTGGCGCGGCCGAGGTGACCCGCTGGGTGCTCCGTCCCGATCGGGGAGGTCTGTGATGACTGAGCTCAGTGGCCATGCGCTGCGGCTGACGGTCATTGTTGGTGAGGACGAGGTATTCGCCCATCGACCCGTCTACTCCGAGATCGTCATCTTGGCGCGCGAGTCCGGGTTGGCCGGTGCCACCGTGGTGCGCGGCATCGAGAGTTTCGGGCGTCGCTCGATTGTGCACACGTCGCGAATCGTCTCGCTCTCCAACGATCTTCCCGTCGTCATCACCATCATCGATGAGGATGCCAAGATTCGTGCCTTCCTCCCCAAGGTCACCGAGATCGTCAAGGGCGGCATCGTCACGGTCGAGGACGTTGCCGTCATGCAGTACGTGGGCACGCACGACGAGCAGCTCGGCGGGGACGACCACCCGACGAGTCGCTAGACCTTGAAATGACGATGGCCCGCGTTGCCTTGGTCGCATGTGGGGCTGCCCTCGGAGCTCCTACCCGATGGTGGGTCGACGTGTATGTGCAACGTCGGTGGCTCTCGGTCTTTCCGTGGGGCACCTTCACCGTCAACATCGCGGGCTCATTGCTGCTCGGATTCCTGATTGCCGGCTGGAGTAGCCAGAGCACCGCAGTGGCGCTGTTGGGGGTCGGATTCTGTGGTGCCCTCACAACCTTCAGCTCGTTCGCGTGGGAGTCGAACCGACTCGCCGAGGACGGCGCACGAAGCTTGGCCGCCACCAATGTCGTCGCAACCCCGATTCTGTGCTGCGCTGCGGCCGCCCTTGGCTGGTGGCTTGGCTCTTGAACGTTTCATCGATGACGCCAAACGTCGAGTAGCGTCGAAGACGTGTCAGAGCCGGAGATCCTCGATACCCGGCGTCCGTCGCACGGGCGGCGCCGGTTTCGTCGGCCGCAGCTCGTCAAGGGCCGACGGTGGCCAACGATCCTGGTGATCATCGCTGGCGTCACCGCGTTAGCGATGATCACCGCGACGGCCACCGCTGGGTGGCTGGTGCAGCGGTCGTTCCCCCAGACCGATGGAACCATCTCACTTCCTGGGCTCGACTCCGACGTCGATGTTCTTCGTGATGCGCGCGGAATCCCCACCATCGTGGCGGACACTACGCACGACCTCTTCTACGCTCAGGGGTTCGTCCACGCGCAGGATCGCTTCTGGGAGATGGACGTACGAAGGCACATCACGTCAGGGCGTTTGTCGGAGATGTTCGGTGATTCCCAAGTCGAGACCGACACCTTCGTCCGCACCTTGGGCTGGCGTCGGGTTGCCGAGGCCGAGCTCGGCGAGTTGAGCGTCGAGACCCTCGATGCCTTGACCGCATACGCCGATGGTGTGAACGCCTACCTCGATGATCGCAGTGCCACCCAAGTCAGCGTTGAGTACGCGCTGCTTGCGGTGACGGCTCCGGATTACGAGATCGAGGCCTGGACGCCGGCCGACTCGGTGTCTTGGCTCAAGGCAATGGCTTGGGACCTTCGCGCCAACCTTGTCGAAGAGACCGATCGAGCACTCCTGGTGCCGACCGTACGGTCGCGAATCGCTGAGCTCTACCCGCCGTACCCCTATGACCAGCACCAACCGATCGTCACGGACGGATCGCTTGTGGACGGGCAGTTCCGGCCAACCGGCGGGTCGCCTGCGGGTGGGCCGGCCCAGGGTGCGGCAGCTGCGGCACTCGCACCGGTTCTTCCAGAGCTCTTCTCGGGGGCGACGAATGGCGCAGCGCGGCTCGACGCGTGGCTCGGCGAGTACGGCCCCGGTGTCGGTTCAAACTCCTTTGCGGTCACTGGAGACCGGTCAGCCACCGGTGGTGCGATCTTGGCAAACGACCCGCACCTGGCGCCAAGCCTGCCGGGGATTTGGTACCAGATGAATCTGCAGTGCCGCCCGGTGGGCGCAGGGTGTCCCTACTCGGTGGGTGGCTTCACATTCTCCGGAGTTCCCGGCGTGATCATCGGGCACAACGACCACATTGCCTGGGCCTTCACCAACAACGGCTCTGACGTTGCCGACCTCGCTTACGAAGCGCTCAACGGTGATCGGTACGTGCGTGACGGACGCCTCATCCCGCTGCAGACCCGTTCGGAGACCATCAACGTCGCTGGGGGCGATCCCGTCGAGATCACCGTGCGCAGCACGGAGTGGGGACCCCTGCTGTCGGACGTCAGCGAGCCCCACCAGGCGATACTGGAGGACACGTTCAGTCCTGCTGACCTTCCGGGAACCGCGAACGAGGTTGCGCTTGCGCTCAAGTGGACAGCCCTGACACCTGGACGCACTGCCGACGCCATCCTCGCTCTCAACGCGGCTTCCGATTTCGGTGAGTTTCGCACGGCTGCGGTCTGGTTCGAGGTGCCGAGCCAGAACCTGCTCTATGCCGACGTCGACGGTCACATCGGATACCAGATGCCAGGCAAGATTCCCGTCCGAGGTGAAGGTGATGGCGCGACACCCGCACCTGGCTGGAGCTCCCTCTACGGATGGGTCCGTTACATTCCGTTTGGGCAGCTGCCATGGGTTTTCGACCCTCCCGAGCAGTACATCGTGGCTGCCAACCAAGCGGTCGTAGGTGAGGACTACCCCTACCTGCTGACTCGTGACTGGGGATACGGCTATCGCAGCCAGCGACTGGTCGACTTGATCAAGGAAAGTGACCCGTTGACGCCAACGTCAGCGGCCGAACTGATGACGGACACCCGGAACCAGTTCGCACCGATTCTGGTGGAGGAGCTCATGCAGGTCGATGAGGCGCTTCTCGACTCCGACACCGTTCGTGCACGTGAGATGTTGATCGGCTGGGACTTCCGGCAGAGCGCCGACTCGGCTCCGGCGGCCTATTACAACGCAGTGTGGCGTCACTTGCTGGCGGGGATCTTCCACGATGAGCTGACCGGGGACCTTCGCCCAGACGGAGGCGATCGGTGGTTCGAGGTGCTCCAGGTGATCCTCAACGACCGCCAGGCCGTCTGGTGGGACGATGTGCGAACCCCCGATGTGCTGGAGCTGCGTGACGAGGTAATAACGGCGGCAATGGAGGAAGCCACCGCCGAGCTCACCGACGAGCTCGGCTCCGACCAGGCCGCATGGCGTTGGGGTGATCTGCATCAGCTCGAGCTGACCAACGCCACGTTCGGCGTCAGCGGGATCGCGCCGCTTGAGGCGCTCTTCAACCGTGGGCCGTATGACACTGCCGGCGGTGAAGGCATCGTCAACGCGACGGGATGGAATCCGGCCCAGGGCTACGAGGTCAACTGGGTCCCCTCAATGCGGATGGTGGTGGACCTGGAAAACCTCGACGCCTCCCGCTGGGTACAGCTCACCGGTCAGAGCGGTCACGTCTTCGATCCGCACTACACCGACCAGATCAGGGCCTGGACCAACGGACAAACGTACCCGTGGCCGTTCTCCGGCGAGGCCACCCGCGAGAGTGCCAAAGACACGCTGATGCTCGCCGGTCAGTAGGTCCTTCGCAGGGAAGCACTTCTCACAGAAGAAAGCCGTCCACCCGACGATCGTGTGGCTCCTCAGGGAGCGCCTCGGACAGTCGTTCATCGTCGAAGACGACGGCCAGCACCGGCGTGTCTGCCTTGGGGTGCAGTAGCGCCCGGTCGTAGCAGCCAGCGCCATTTCCGAGTCGGCGACCCTCTGCGTCAACAGCCAGGGCAGGAACGATGACGATGTCGACTTCGGCCAGGGCTGCTGCGCCCAGTCGAGGTCCTGTTGGCTCGAGCAATCCGTACCGTGCTGCTACGAGGTCGTCATGGCCGGTGTAGAGCGCCCAGTCGAGCGAGAAGTCGGGGAGCGTAATTGGCAGGAGCACCTCGATGTGGCGGTCCTTGAGGCCGGCGATCAGTGGGCCCGTGTCCGGTTCGGCACCGACCCCGACGAAACAACTGACCCGGCGCGTCCCTTCCGGTGGTATCCACGCGGCGAGTCGCTCGGCGAAGGCAGTGCGTTCGCCAGCGGGACGCCGCGCGCGAGCCTCGCGAAGAAGCGTGCGCAGACGCTGTTTGTCCGAGGCACTGTGGCTCTTAATGCCCCCTGAGGGGGCCTCATCGGGCTGCTCCATATGGGTCACCTGTCCATCATGGCCCTAGTCTTCGCCGCGTGCGGCGCCGATGATGATCGGGGAGGCCTGATGACGCTGCGGACACGTCTGGCGCTGGTGCTGGTCGCGCTGGTGCTCGCGCCGCTCGTTGCGGCCGCAATTCTGGTCCTTTACGCCGTCCCACGGGCGGCTGCCGATCGAGCCGACACTCTGGTGCTCAGCGCGCGCTCGGGCGTTACGAACGAGGTCAGCCGCACCTGTGATGAGGTCCAGTCTGCTGCAGTGGTGACCGGGCGCACACTAGGGTCCACCTCCCCGGCAACGGCAACCCGCCGGGCGGTTGCTGATGGCCTAGCCGACTGGGTCTCGGTGGTCAGCGACCGAGGCAACGCGGTCAGCTCTGCCGGGCAGCTACCCAGTGGTCTCATCACCGAACCTTGGAGCGACTGCGCTGCAGGTGAAGCCGGCGGGCCGGCACTGACGACCGAGCTGCAGGTCGTGGTTGCCGACACCCCCGAGCTTTCGGCCGTGCGCACCGCCGAAGCAGTGGATACCGCGTATCTCGACGATCTTCGATCACGGCTCGGTTTCACCGCCGATGTCGCGCTTCTCCTTGATGGAAGGGTGGTTGCCAGCACATCCGACCCATCCATCGATCTGTCAGCCGCAACAGACCTTGCAGCGAATGCTCCGACGAGTGGCGGGGTGGTCAGCGAAGACGGGGTCACAGCGGCGGTGGCGCCGGCTGGTCCAGGAATGCCGTTCACCGTTGTTGTCGCCACCCCGACTCCAGGCAGTGGTCTGCTGGTGCAGACCATCTTCCTCGTTGTGCTGGTCGCCTTGGTGGTCGCGGTTGTCGCTGCCGTCGCGATCGCCCGCGATCTCACCGGACCCCTGGAGGAGGTGACCGATGCTGCCGAGGCGGTGGCGTCCGGAGACCTGACGAGGTCATTGGAGGTGCGCCGCTCCGACGAAGTTGGCCGGCTTGCTCGTGCCTTCAACCACATGACCGACGAGCTGCTCACCTACGTCACAGAGCTCGAAGACAGCCGCGATGCGCTCAAGGCCAACTTCGGCCGGCTGGGTGAAACGCTGTCGGCGACACTCGACCTCGAGACTCTGGTACCTGTCGTGCTCGAGACCGCGATGACGAGCGTTGGAGCTGAGGCAGGCATCGTGATGCTCGGTGACGAACACGGTGGGCTCACACTTCAGGCCGAACACGGCATGCGAACTCGTTCGCTGCAGGTGCCAAGCTCCGTGGTTGTCGGGGATGGGCTGCTGGGAGCCGTTGCAGCGTCCGGTCTGTCGGTGAGGGGAGAGCTGGGAACGGCACCCGAGCTGCTCGCCGGTGAGAACGAGCCCCAGAGTGGGAGCGTGCTCGCGGTTCCGTTGCGCAGGCCCCCCCATGTCTTCGGTGTGATCGCGTTGTTCGCTCCCGTCGATCCCAAGGGGTTCGACGCGGCAGCTGAGTCTGCACTTCAGTCCCTCGCCGGACCAGCGTCGATCGCCGTCGAGAACGTGCTCCTGCACGCGGAGGCGACTCGGGCGTCCACCATCGACCAGATGACCGGCGTCTGGAACTACCGCTATCTGTTGACCAGTCTTAACCGAGAGGTCGAGCGTGCGCATCGGTTCGACCGCTCGTTGTCGGTCCTGATGCTCGACCTCGACCACTTCAAGCGGGTCAACGATGCTTATGGTCACCCTCGCGGTGACGCTGTACTGCGCGAGTTCGCCGCGAGGGTTCAGGCCGAGATCCGCGAGGTCGACACCCTGGCGCGATACGGCGGCGAGGAGTTCGCTGTCGTCCTGCCTGAGACGACGGCTGCCGGGGCTGAGAACCTCGCCGATCGGATCTGCAGCGCCATCCGATCGCGCCCCTTCACCACCGACGACAGCGACATCCCGATCGCTGTGACGGTGTCGATCGGCTGCGGGGTCTATCCCGAGCATGGCGGGTCTTCTCGCGAGCTGATCCAGGCGGCCGACCGCGCCCTCTACTCCGCCAAGGAAAGTGGACGCGACCGCTGGTCCATGGCGGTGGACGCCGAGCGGACCGCCGACCGCTAGATTCGTTCCATGAGCACTGGGCGTCCCACGAAGGCTGTGATTCCGGTGGCAGGGCTCGGTACCCGATTCCTGCCCGCGACCAAGGCAACCCCCAAAGAGATGTTGCCGGTTGTCGACAAGCCAGCCATCCAGTACGTCGTGGAAGAGGCGGTGCGAGCCGGCCTCACCGACGTCCTGATGGTGACCGGACGTAACAAACAGCCGCTGGAGGACCATTTCGACCGAAACGTCGAGCTGGAGATCTCGCTCGAGGCCAAGGGTGACCAGGAACGTCTCGACCGCGTCCGTGAGTCCACCGAGCTCGCAAACGTCCACTACGTACGCCAAGGCAATCCCCGAGGGCTCGGTCATGCGGTGCTCGTTGCCGCTCAGCACGTCGGTGACGAGCCGTTCGCCGTGTTGCTGGGTGATGACCTCATCGACGAGCGCGACCCGCTGCTGGCCCAAATGCTGCGGGTGCAGGCTGAGCGAGGGGGCAGTGTCGTAGCGCTGATGGAGGTGCCGCAGCACCAGATCCATCTCTACGGGTGCGCTGCGGCAAGTCCCACCGGTGAGGTCGATGTCGTGCAGGTCACCGCCTTGGTCGAGAAGCCGCCTGCTGACGAGGCACCCAGCAACCTGGCGGTCATCGGTCGCTACGTACTGAACCCTGCGGTCTTCAGCGTCCTCCGTGACACGCCTCCCGGACGCGGCGGCGAGATCCAGTTGACCGACGCTCTCGAGACCCTCGCCACGATGTCGCCTGACCTCGGTGGTGGGGTGTCCGGCGTCGTCTTTCGCGGTCGCCGCTACGACACGGGAGATCGCGCCGACTACCTCAAGGCGGTCGTCCGGATCGCTAGCGACCGCGACGACCTTGGGCCTGAGTTCGTGCAGTGGCTCGGCGAGTTCGTTGCCGAACGAAAGCGGGCTGGTGACGGGTCGAGTCCGACCGGAGACCAGGTCACGTCATGAAGTCCGTTGACCAGCACCTCGCTGACTGCCTAGCGGCCGTCGACACGCTCTCGCCGCTTGAGCTGCGGTTGCTCGATGCGCATGGCTGCACCCTGAGCGAGGAGGTGACCGCTACGTGGGACCTGCCGCCCTTCACCAACTCCTCCATGGACGGATACGCCGTGCGTTCGGCTGATCTGGCTGGTGCATCGGCCTCGGCGCCGGTCGTGCTGCCTGTCGTCGGTGACATCCCTGCTGGGTACTCCGGGGCGCTGGCCCTGTCTCCTGGTCAGTGCGCGCGCATCATGACCGGTGGGCCGATGCCGGCTGGCGCTGACGCAGTTGTACCGGTCGAGTGGACCGACGGGGACATCGTCCGGGTATCGATCACGAGGGCTCCGCAGCCAAGCTCCTATGTGCGCTTCCAGGGTGAGGACGCCGCTCAAGGCGATCTCGTGGTGCCGGCAGGCACACGGCTTGGTCCTGCGCAGCTCGCGTTGCTGGCAGCGGTGGGCCGAGCACGGGTGCTGGTACGTCCACGACCACGGGTGGTGGTGATGTCCACGGGCAGTGAGCTCGTCGAACCGGGCGAGCCAATCGCAGGCGGCAAGATCCCCGACTCGAACAGCTTCATGCTCGCGGCAGCCGCCAATGCAGCTGGCGCCACTGCATACCGCATCGGTTTCGTTCCTGACGAGCCAAAGACGCTCATCACGACGATCGAGGACCAGCTGATCCGCGCTGACATGGTGATCACGACCGGTGGCGTCAGCGTCGGGGCATTCGACGTCGTGAAGGAAGCACTTGGCCGGATGGGAACGGTCTCGTTCGACCGAGTCGCGATGCAGCCAGGTATGCCCCAAGGCTTTGGCACGATCGGTCCCGACGGCACGCCGATCTTCACGTTGCCCGGCAACCCCGTCTCGGCCTTCGTGTCCTTCGAGATGTTCGTTCGACCCGTGCTTCGGCAGATGCAGGCGCTCGAGCCGCTGCACCGTCCCACGGTCCGTGCCGTCCTGAAAGGTGCTGTGAAGTCGCCCGAGGGAAAGCGGCAGTTCCTGCGAGGTGATCTCGATGTCGAAGATGGCCGCTATGTGGTCAGCACTGTTGGTGGACCCGGATCTCACCTTCTTGCTGGCCTGGCCAATGCCAACTGCCTGATCGTCATCCCCGATGAGACGACGCACATGTCGACAGGCGATGCAGTGACCGTGATGATGCTCGAGCGGCGTGCGGGGTAACGCTATGAGCGACTTCACCCACCTCGACGACCGTGGGGCTGCGCGCATGGTCGACGTCTCTGGCAAGCAGATCTCGGTCCGTACGGCATCGGCGTCCGGCGATGTTCTCGTATCAGCGGAGGTCATCGGTCTGCTGCGGGGGAGCGGCGTGCCCAAGGGTGACGCTGTAGCTGTTGCGCGCATTGCTGGTATTCAGGCGGCCAAGCGCACGCCAGACCTCGTACCGCTCTGCCATCCCATCGCGATTCATGGCGTGTCCGTCGAACTTGAGGTGCGTGATGAACTGGTGCAGATCACAGCGGTGGTCCGCACCGCTGACCGTACCGGCGTCGAGATGGAGGCACTCACCTGTGTGACAGTTGCGGCGTTGGCGCTGATCGACATGGTCAAGTCGGTCGATCCCGCAGCCGTCATCAGTAACGTGCGCGTGGATTCCAAGACAGGTGGCGCGTCCGGAGACTGGCACCGTGAGTGAACCGCCTCTGAGGGTGAGGGTGATTACCGTCTCGACCCGCGCAGAGGCGGGGGAGTACGAGGACCTTTCGGGCCCAGCGATTGTCAAGGAGCTGCGCCAGTGGGGGGTGCCCGATGCCGTCGTGCAGGTGGTGGCCGACGACGAGGCGACGATTGTTGCTGCGCTACGTGACGCGGTGACGTCGGCAGTGGACGCGGTGCTCACCACTGGCGGCACCGGTCTGGCGCCCGATGACCGGACGCCTGAGGCAACGGCTCAAGTCATCGAGCGAACGCTACCGGGGATTGCCGAAGCCGTCAGGGCAGTCGGGCGAGAGCACGACATCCCCACCGCCGCTCTCTCCCGTGCGCTGGCGGGAACAGCGGGGCGGACGCTGATCGTGAACCTTCCGGGTTCGGTCGGTGGAGCGCGAGACGGAATGGCCGTTGTCGGGCCGCTTCTGGCGCACACCAGGGACCAGCTGGCTGGGGGTGACCACTGAGCCGCGGGTGGCCGGTCACTCTCGCCGACGGGCGCGTCGGACTGCGGCCCATCCGCCACCGCGACGTCGGACGTTGGCGTCAGGTCCGGGCGAGCAACGTGGACTGGCTCAAGCCATGGGAAGCGACTGCACCGGCCGGGCAGCAGGCTCCGCTTGGGTTCCACGGAATGGTCAGGGCGCTCCGCCACGAGTCGCGGTCCGGTCGGGTGCTGCCCTTCGTCGTCACGTTCGACGGCGAGCTGGTCGGGCAGCTGACGGTCGGCGGAGTCCAATATGGCTCGCTCCGCGGTGCGCACATCGGCTACTGGGTGGCCCAGGAGTTCGCTGGACGCGGCATCATTCCGACAGCAGTTGCTCTGGCTACCGACCACGCGTTCACGACACTGCGACTTCACCGGATCGAGATCTCGATGCGTCCGGAGAATGGCCCCAGTCGTCGCGTGACCGAAAAGCTGGGCTTCCGGTTCGAGGGCGAGCGGCCCGCATACCTGCATATTGACGGCCAGTGGCGCGATCATCTGGTTTATGTCCTGCTCGCCGGCGAGATCCCCGATGGAGTCCTGAAGCGGTGGCACCGAGCGCAGGGATGACGACACACCGAGCGCGTTACCGGAAAGTGCACGGCCCCACACGTAGCGTGAGGTCCCGTGGGCGGCAGCGGGTTGATCTATGCAGCGATTGCGATCATGTGGGCTGTGGTTCTGATCCCGATGTGGCTCCGCAACCACGACACCGCGGCGGAGAACCGGTCGGCTGAGCGCTTCGGCCAGGCGATGCGGGTGCTCTCGCGCAAGGAGCAGGCAGCCGCCGATGAGTCGGCAGCCGACTCAGCTGTCGACCCAGTTCAGGCTCCAGTCCCTGCCCGTGAACGTCAGGCACCGCGAGTCGAGAGTTCGGTGCCGAAGCCGGACGTTCGTCGGTCGCCGCAGCGTCCCCCCACTCGCGGAATCGATGCCCGGCCAGCCCCGCGCCCCGCGCCCCGCGCGCGTCCGCAACGCACGCTCGCACAACGCCGCGCTCGGACACTGGCCGTAATGGTAGGTCTCACCATGATCCTGGCGTTGATTGCTGCCATCACCCCGGTATCCTGGTGGGCACCGCTCCCGGTTGTCGTCTTGCTGGGAGCCTTTGTCGTTCATCTGCGCATCCAGGCGCGCCAACAGCAACGGCGTCGCTCCGGCCCAGCTCGTCGTGCTGCTGAACCGGCGGCAGCTCCTGGCGCCGCGGCGGAGTTCGAACGTTCGGCGTCTGGCTTCGTTTCAGGCCCCTCTCGGGCGGTGGTGGTCGAGACCAAGGGCGCTCGCACCGGCGTAGACGTCACGTTCGACGCTGCCGCCGAACCTTCTGACGAGCAGCGTGTCGACGAGCGGCGGCCCACAGAGGGTGACGAGACGTGGCGCCCCAACGAGCTTCCGCTCCCGACCTATGTCACAGCACCAAAGGCGATCCGTCCGATCAAGGTCATCGACCTCACCAGTCCTGGCGCGTGGAGCTCGGGCCGACTCCTCGAGGACGACCTGGCTGACGAAGACCTGCTTGCTGCCGAAGTGGCCGATGAAGAGCTCGACGCCCTCCTGGCACAAGAGGTAGCGCCCCCACCGGCATCGGACGAGCAAGGAGACGCGGAGCGTCGGGCAGTCGGCGACTAGCTCCTTCTGACGTGGCGTTCGGTTCGTTGCGCCGGGACGCCGATTCGGACGCCCGGTCATCGCGTTGCTATCCTCAGCGGCGTCCTGCTTCCCCCCGGATCGATCTCGGGTGGGCAGTCAGGGGCTGTGGCGCAGTCCGGTAGCGCACCTCGTTCGCAACGAGGGGGTCAGGGGTTCAAATCCCCTCAGCTCCACCTAACGCTCGGCTCCGGGCGTGTCGTGGCGGCCTCTCGCGAGGGATGATTGCCTCATGGCAGAGCCCACGGTTGCCGTCAGCCCAGTGACTCCCGAGCACCGCCGGACACTCGTCGCACTGATGCAGCTCTACCTTCACGACCTATCGTCGGTTGAGGCATGGGACGTCGACGAATGGGGGTCCTTCGGAGACGACGATCTCGACGGGTGCTGGGATGATCCGGCGCGTCACCCGTTCGCGATCTCTGTCGACGGTGTGGTCGCGGGCTTTGCGATCATCGACGAGTGGGCCGATGACACCAGCAGTGGCCGGGTCTGGGACGTCGCCGAGTACTTTGTGCTACGCCGATGGCGCCGCCGCGGCGTCGGGTTATCAGCGGCTCGATTGCTTGCCGAGCGATTCCCGGGGCGGTGGCAGGTCCGGCCCTTCCCCGGATACCCGCCAGCGATGGAGTTCTGGTCCGTGGCCGCCTCCGCGCTTGCATCCGGCGCCGTTTCGCGGTCGACGTTCGAGCGTCGGGGCAAGCATCACCCGATGCTGACCTTCGATGTCGGCCAGCCGCTGGTGCGGGCAGCGACGGCATCGGCGGCGCTTCGATAGGCGCGGCGCAACCTGACCGGTCTCAGCCGGTGACGGTCAGAGTTCCTGACATTGCTGGGTGGAAGTCGCAGCTGAGGTCGTAGCTGCCCGGTTGGTCAGGGGCGTCGAACGTCGCGGTGCCTCCAGCAGGGACGGTCACGTCGGTGGAGGTCCCCTTGACGTTCACGGTGTGGTCGCTGCTGTCCTCGTTGGTCACCGTGACCTTGGTTCCGGCCTTGACCGAGAGCTCTGAGAAGGCGAACCCGGAGATGGTCAGGGTGGCCGCGTCAGCCTCTCCTGACTGCATAGACATGCTGGGCTCAGGTGACTGGCTGCTGGGGCTGGGTTGAGGCGAGGTAGCTGACGTGTCCGACTGTGAACAGGCGGCCATGGTCAGGACGGTCATGGTGGTGAACGTGAGGGCTGCGGCTTTTCGGAGTCTCATGTTCGTTACAACGTGCCGAGCGGGCCAGGGGTTCAATCTGTGCCCGTGTGCAACGGTCAGCTCACGGGGACGCGCAAGATGACGTCCCCTTCCTGGGTTGTCACCTCAACGTGGTCGATCTCGGCGAGCGGCGCAGATACGGCGCCGGTGACGTGCGCGGTCCCCTCGTAGTCGGCGTGCCAGCGAGCGGCAGGCTCTCGACTGCCGTCAGCTGAGACCACGACGAGCGTGCACTCAGTACCTGACGGGACGCCGCGCAGTGCAAACGTGAGATCACTACCCCATGCGGCTGCCCTCAGAGTGACTTTGCCCTTCACACCGGTGTTCGCGTTGGACGCCGCGCGCTGAACAGAGACGGCCGGCGTGGTCGTGCCGGTTCCTTGGGTGTTCGCCGACGCCGGCGGCACCTCAGTTCCTCGGTTGACGAGCAGCGCCGTTGGCAGAGCAAGCACCACCAAGGTTGCTGCTGCGACGGCGAGCACCGTCCGCCGTCGACGACGACGCTGAATCCGGGCGGCGGCCTCAAGCAGTCTGTCGATGGGCAGCGCGTCATCGGAGCTTGGTGGGATCGCTGGGTCGACTGCCATAGCCAGTAGGGCAGGGAGAGCCGCAAGAGAGTCGAGGTCGCGGCGACAGGCGTCGCACTCCTTGAGGTGGTCAACGGTCTGTACGTCAAAGACCGACCCCGTCAGTAGGACGGTTGCGGCGTCCTCGCGTACTTTTGTGCAGGTCACGGGAGAATCCCCCGTTCCTCACAAGCGAGGCGAAGGGCCCGCAGTGCGTAGTAGGCGCGGGACTTCACGGTCCCGGGTGGCACACCGAGCGACTGAGCGGTCTGGGCGACCGAATGATCCTGGAAGTAGAGCTCCGAGATCACCGCACGGTGGTCAGGGCTGAGACCAGCGAGGGCGTCGGTGACCTCGTAGGCGGTCAGGACTTGGTCGTAACCGTCCTCGGCTGCTGACGTTTGGTCGTCGAGCTCGCCGACCTCTTGGGGTCGAGCGGAGCGGGCCCGCTGACTGTCGACCACCAAGTTGCGCGCCACCCGGAAGAGCCAGGCACGCGGATGCGCGCCGCCTGGCCGGTTTGGTCGTAGCGCCTCAGGATGCTGCCAGGCGCGAAGCAGTGTCTCTTGGACGATGTCCTGGGCACCTTCGTTGTCTCCGCCCAGTTGCGCCCGGACGAATGCCAACAGTGGTGCGGCGTGCTCACGGTAGAGCTCGCGCACCGCCTGCTCGCCATCGAGGGAAAGCGACGTCACATCTGGCAAACGTATACCGGTCGCCGATGGTTCAGTGGTGGCCAACGAAGATCAGAATTACTCACTGCCTTCAGTCACAGCAATGGCGATGGTTCGAAGCTGGCCGACCTGCTCAGCACTGAGCTGGTCGAAAAGCACAGAGCGCACACTCTCGACATGGCTCGGCGCAACAGTCGTCAGAGTCTGAAATCCAGAGTCGGTCAAGACCGCGAGATAGCCGCGTTTGTCGCCCTGACAACGTCGGCGTTCGATCCAGCCGGCTTCCTCCAGTCGTGTCGCCGCATGGGAGAGCTGACTTTGCGATGTACCGGCCATCGCCGCGAGCTCGGTCATGCGGAGGGTACGACCGGGAGCCTCTGAGAGCATCGCCAAGATGATGTAGTAGGTCATGGGCATCCCGGCGTCCTGCTGCAGTTGTCGTTCGAGCGTTTCGCGGATCACTTTCTGCATCGCCAGGAAGGCGCGCCACGTGGACTGCTCGTCAGCATCGAGCCAGCGAGTATCGGCTGGTGCGGTAAGGGAAGAGGCCATGCCCCCTATCGTAGCGGAATAGTTGAAGATTCATGTAAGTTGTTGATCACGTACTGATCCTCGACTTCTGTGAAGGTGTCTCATGGCCGTCCACCGGCTCAACCACGCCGTTCTCTATGTGCGGGACGTGCAGCGCAGTGTGGCCTTCTATGCCGAAGCCCTCGGCTTTGCTCCCATTCCCGGAATGCCGAACCTGCCGGGAGCTGCGTTCCTGCGAGCCCCCGGTTCGAGCAACGACCACGACCTCGGGCTATTCGGGGTGGGGGCGGCAGCGGGTCCATCAGCAGCAGGGCGCGGCACCGTCGGGCTGTACCACCTGGCCTGGGAAGTCGACACCCTTGCCGAGCTCGCCGAGACTGCCGACCGACTGGCGAAGTTGGGGGCTCTGAAGGGTTCATCAGATCACGCAACAACCAAGGCGCTGTACGCCGAAGACCCCGACGGTCTGGAGTTCGAAGTCTCCTGGTTGGTGCCAGCCGCCATGATCGATGAGGCGATGTTGGCCGACCGCGCACACATCGCACCGTTGGATCTCAACCGTGAGATGGCCCGTTTCGGGGCTGACACGCTCAGTGGAATCGGAGTCTCGCGGGCGACCCTCACCTGAGCCGCCGCCAGGGGTCTATCGAGAGCTGCGGCGAGCCTCCAACATACGGTTGTATGCCGCGAGCTCGGCGTTGTTATCACGGTCAGCTTGGCGGTCCTCGCGCCGAGCCTGGCGATCGTCATGGCGTGACCATTGGAAGAGCAACACGATGAGAACCAGAAGCCCAGGCAGCTCCCCGAATGCCCAGGCAAAGGATGCGCCACTGGTCTGGTCCTCGAGCAAGTTTGGCCACCAGGGGCGGTTCAGCGTCTCGTAATAGTTGCTCGCAATGACAGTGTCGCTGCTGATCAAGGCGACGGCGAAGAATGCATGAAAGGTCAAAGACGCGAAGAGCGCAACCATGCGCATGGGGTAGTTGGCCCGGTAGGGGATCGGGTCAGTACCGATGAGGGACTCGTAGAAGAGGTAGCCGACGAGTACGAAGTGCACATGCATCAGCTCATGGGCCCAGTGTTCTCGCATAGCGGTCTCGAACAGGCCGCTGAAGTAGATCATGTAAGGCGCGCTGATGAAGAGCACGAACGCAGTCACGGGGTGGGTGAGGATGCGCCCGGCAGGGCTTTGAAGGCCGGTGAGCAACCACTCGCGTGCGCCGGAAGGTTGAGTCGGTCTTGCGGCAGGTAGTGCTCGAAGTGCAAGTGTGATGGGTGCCCCCAGCACAAGGAGCAGTGGCGCAATCATGCTCAACGTCATGTGCTGCGTCATGTGCAGACTGAATGACGTCCGGCCGTAGACCGCCAGACCCGAGAGGGTACCGAAGGCAACGATCGCAAGACCTGCGTACCAGGCGATTGCCCGCCCGACCGGCCAGCGGTCGCCGCGTCGCCGCATCGTGAGGACTCCGCGTGCATAGAGGATCGCCGAGGCGAGCAGCACGCTGACCACGAGCAGGTCCAGACGCCAGCCAGACAGGATTGCCAAGACGGTCGGAGCTTCAGGCATGGGGAATCCGAGCAGAACTTCGGCCGGTGCCGGGGCTCCGGTTGTGCTGCTCACAGGGGGTGCCGTCGCCGCGAGACCTACACCGATGCCGACCGTGAAGACCATGATGGCGGCCTCGACGATGGCGAGCCGCAGGAAGGCGTGCGGTACACCGCCCTCCAGTTGCGGCAGTGTGTGTCGACGATGCGCCCAGCCCAAAAGTCCCAGTGCCAGGAAGGCCATCACCTTGATGAGGACGACAGCGCCGTACTGGGTGGTGAAGAGGGCGCCGACATCGTCAATTCGGATGAACGCGTTCACCGCGCCGCTGACCCCGACACAGATGAAGGCCCAGAAGGCAAGTGGGCTGAACCGCCTCGTTGCAAGCGGAAGGTAACGACCATCAGCGCGTGCGTGCCAAACCAGCGCGAGCAGTCCACCGACCCACAGCACGACGCCGACGATGTGCACCACCAGTGAGGAGGTGGCCAAGTCGTGGCTACCTGCAGACGCAGCATGCCCGGTGACCGCCGGTGGCAGCGTGGCCCCGATGGCAAGCAGCAGGGCGACCCAGGCGCCAATCGGGCGGTCGGCTTCGCGCGCCACGACACCGGCGAAGGCCGCCAGTGACGCAGCCACCAGCCAGGCCGATCCCTGCGGGGACTGGCTCACGAAGCTGAGCAGGTTCGTGGGGCCGAGGGAGTCAGAGATCGTCGTGGCGAACGTTTCCGCGTATGAGAGCACCACGACGACGAGGGTGAGAGCAGCCCACGCCCAGGCCAGCCACGACGCCAACTTTGCGGCTCGGGCTGGAGCCGTGGCCAGCAGGTTCTTGGGGGATGGGAGGAGCGCTGCAGCTGCGAGCAGCAGCCCGACGGTTGCCGCCGCAAGGAGGTCGACGGCCGTGCGGGTGATGGGCAGCGCCCACTGGACCATCAATGACGCCTCGGGCAGTCCGTCGTCGGAAGTCTGGGGTCGGTCACCGCCGATGCTGAAAGCAACGACCAACCCGACCAATGCAAGTCCGAGGGCCGCAAGAGTCCATGGCCAGGCTGGGGAGCGGCGCGCGGCCTTAGTCGGAGCGGTCACGCCGCCCTCGCACGGCGACCGAGATGATGGCAGCCACCAGCACAAGTCCGATGGCGCCAAGGCCAAGTACCCAGACGACCGTGCCGGTGGAGTCCCCGGTGTTGCCGGAATCCCCGGGCTCATCGGCGCCTTGAGCTGGAGCGCCGTTAGCCGCCGGTGATGACGAAGCTGCTGCGGTGCCTGTGACGCTGTAACCGAAAGTGCCACTGCCCACGTGACCGTCGGCTGACACGATCCGGTACTTCACCGTGTAGCTGCCCGGCTGAGCTGGTCCTTTCAGCTGAACGGTAGCGATATTCTCTTCGGCGACAAAGGTGGTCGAATCGCTCACAATGGTGTCCGCGGTGGACACGACGATGGTGCCGCCCTGTTGCTGAACAGCCTCGTCGAACTTCAGCTCGACTTGTGTCGGAGCCTGGCTCAGTTCGGCCCCATCGGCTGGTGTCGACTCGACGACGTCGCTATGAGCCCAAGCCGTCGGGGCCGGCAAGAATGTCACCGCGCCGAGGGCAGCAGCGGCGGCGAAACGTGACATCCAGGTGCGGCTGGCATTCTGTGTCATGGCACGAGCCTAGGTCGGATATTGAAGTCCTGCTGCAACGGGTCCCTGCTGGCTGCGACCGGTCAGATCCACGATCGGATGCCGAAGAGTCGATCGAGCCACTCTTGGTAGGGAAGCACCTGAGCCATCCAGAGCGGCGCCATGGCGACTGCGGCCAGGGCTGCGAGGAGCAGATAGCCACCAACGGCAGTGGCCCCTACGGTTCGGCGCCCTGACGAGGCATCTTTGGGGCCAAGGACGAAGCCGAGGCAGATCGTGATGGCCATCACCAGGAACGGCAGGAACGAGACGGCGTAGAACGAGAACATGGTCCGGTCGTTGTGGTCGGCGTACCAGAACCACGGCAGCCATCCTGCCGCGAGAGCCGCCAGGACTGCCCCTGCGCGCCAGTCGCGCTTGCTGATGACCAGCCACACCATGACCAGAAGAGCCGCGGTGGCACTCCACCAGATGATGGGGTTGCCAACGGCGAGCACCTCCCTGGCGCACCGGTCAACGTCGCAGCCGAGCTCTCCGCGTCCATACTCTTCGTAGTAGAACGAGACCGGACGACCTTGGACCAACCAGCTCCAGGGGTGCGACTCATAGGGGTGCTCACTGGTCAGCCCGGTGTGGAATCGCCACGCTTCTGCGTGGTAGTGCCACAGTGACCGCAGCGGATCGGGGACCCAACCGAAGAGCGTCGACGGGTTGTCGCTGCCCCACGTGCGGTAGTAGCCGCCACTGGTGAAGAGCCACCCCGACCAGGTGATGATGTAGGTGACCACTGCGGTTGGCACGATCGAGAGGAACGCCGGCAACGCATCGCGCGAGAGTGAACCCAGCCAAGGGCTGCGTGCGCCGGAGACTCTCCGCGCAGAGACGTCCCACCAAACGGTGAGCAGCCCAAAGGCAAGAATGAAGAAGAGGGCGTTCCACTTGGTGGCGAGAGCTGCTCCCAGCAGAATCCCGGCCAGGACGCGCCACGGGCGAAAACCCAGGCCAGGGCCGAAGGTGCTCCCTTCAAAACTCTGCAGCTGCGCAGCTGCGCGGCGACGTCCGTGCTCACGATCGAAGACGAGTGCTCCGAACGCAGCCAGGAGGAAGAACGACAAGGGCAAGTCGAGGAGCGCCGTGCGGCTCATCACCAGGTGGAGCCCGTCGATGGCGAGAAGGAACCCGGCGATCGTTCCGAGGACTGTGGAGCCGGTCATCCGGCGCACGAGTCGGGCGAGCAGCAGGACGCTCAGGGTGCCGAGAACCGCCACGGCGACCCGCCACCCGAAGGGGTCCATCCCGAAGATCTTCTCTCCGGCGGCGATGATCCACTTGCCGAGCGGAGGATGGACGACGTAGGAAGCGGTGTCGGAGAAGACGTTGAGGTTGCCGTTGAGAATCCTCTCGTCTGCCTTGTCCACGAAGTCTTGCTCGTACCCGTGGTTCAAAAGGCCGTAGGCATCCTTGGCGTAGTACGTCTCATCGAAGACGAAGGCTCTAGGTTGGCCAAGTTGCCAGAAACGAAGGACACCGGCCAGTGCAGTCACTGACAGGGCTCCGACCCAGCCAGCCACTCTGTCCGTGGGCCCCGAAGGGAGCAGCCGGCGCCGGACACGGGCTCGGTGCGCCTCGATCTCTGCCAGCTCGCCGACCTGCCGCTCGATGCCGCCGTTGGGCAGCCCGGCGTCGATGATGGTCACCTGCGCATCGTAAAGCCCGACGAGCATCCCCCAGGGTGCCGCCACGGCCCGTCGAGTGTCCCCACTTCGTCAGAGTGAGGCGTTGTAGACGCGACGTCGGGGGACGCCTGTCCGCTCAGCGACCTCCGCTACTGCATCTCGGCGGGTTTGCCCTGATTTCACCAGCGCCTGCACCTCCTCGCTCAGCTCGTCGTCGGTGAACGAACGCACGCTGGCGGGCGCCCCGGCCACCACCAGGGTGATCTCGCCTCGGACGCCCTGCGCAGCCCAGGACGCCAACTCGCCCGCCGGACCGCGGCGAACCTCCTCGTATGTCTTGGTCAGCTCACGGCACACCGCAGCAGGCCGTGCGGCGCCCCAAAGCTCGGCAATGTCGGTCAGCACATCGGCTAATCGGTGAGGGGCCTCGAAGAAGACCATGGTGCGAGGCTCCCCAGCGAGGGCACGCAGCCGCTCACGGCGCTGTCCCGTCTTGCGCGGCAGAAAGCCCTCGAAGCAGAAGCGGTCGACCGGGAGCCCAGACACCGCTAGAGCTGCCAGGACGGCCGACGGTCCTGGAGCGGCGCTGACCGGGATACCGGCCTCGATGCTCGCCGAGACCAGTCGGTACCCGGGATCGCTGACCGATGGCATTCCGGCATCAGTCACCAGCAGCACCGTCTGGCCAGCGATCATCCGCTCAACCAGGTCGTGCGTGCGCGCGCCCTCGTTGTGCTCGTGGTAGGACACGAGGCTTCCGCCGATGTGCACCCCGAGCATCGCCGTGAGGCGCTGCAGGCGACGTGTGTCCTCAGCCGCAACGACGTCGGCTGAGGTGAGCAGGTCAAGCAACCGAGGGGAGGCGTCGTTGACGTTGCCAATCGGTGTGGCGGCGAGTACGAGTCGCCCGGCGTCAAGGACTGGACTGGCGGCTGACACACCCCGATCCTGTCATCCGCGGCACATCGGGTGTCCGGAAGTGTCACCTGGGGGGCAGGTGGAAGGTGGGGCCCGCCTAGGATCGCTCGCGTGGGTGATCCTCGGACAACCGGTGACAAGGTGTACTACGTCACGACGCCCATCTACTACGTCAACGATTCGCCGCACATCGGCCACGCCTACACGACGGTGGCAGGCGACGTTCTCACCCGCTGGCACCGCCAGCGCGGCGAGCGAGTCTGGTTCCTCACGGGAACCGACGAGCACGGCCAGAAGGTGCTGCGGTCGGCGGAGGCCAACGGCGCAGAGCCGCAGCAGTGGGTCGACCGCCTGGTCTCGGAGGCGTGGCTACCGGTTCTCGACCTGCTAGAGGTTGCCAATGATGACTTCATCCGAACCACCGAGGGGCGTCACGCTCGGCGGGTGCAGTCGTTCCTCCAGCACCTCTACGACAACGGTCAGATCTACAAGGGTTCGTACGCCGGCCCTTACTGCGTCGGTTGTGAGGAGTTCAAGCTGCCGGGCGATCTCTTAACGGGCGAGGATGGACAGCAGCTCTGTCCGATCCACTCGCGCCCGGTGGAGACCGTGTCGGAAACGAACTGGTTCTTTCGACTCTCGGCATACACGCAGCCGTTGCTTGACCATTACCGCGAACACCCTGAAGGCGTCGAACCTGCTTCGGCTCGCAACGAGGTTCTCAGCTTCATCGAGTCTGGGTTGACCGACCTGTCGATCTCGCGCTCATCGTTCGACTGGGGGATTCCAATCCCATGGGATCCATCGCAGGTCACGTACGTCTGGTTCGATGCCCTACTGAACTACGCCACCGCCGTTGGCTACGGCGAAGATGACGCGGTGCTGACGCAGCAGTTCGACAGCACCTGGCCGGCGGATGTGCACCTCGTGGGCAAGGACATCCTGCGGTTCCACGCGGTCATCTGGCCGGCAATGCTGATGGCGGCCGGACTTCCCCTACCGGGCAAGGTTTTCGCCCACGGCTGGCTGCTGGTTGGCGGCGAGAAGATGAGCAAGTCCAAGCTCACGGGTATCGCGCCGTCACAGATCACCGACCACTTCGGTCCGGATGCCTTCCGCTACTACTTCCTCAGCGCAATCCCGTTTGGCCACGACGGCTCATTCTCGTGGGAGCACATGAGTGCCATCTACACCTCCGAACTCGCCAATGGGCTGGGCAACTTGGCGTCTCGGGTTGCGGCGATGGTCGGCAAGTACTTCGATGCCACCCTGCCAGTGGCCGCGTCAGACGGTGAAGCCGAACGTGTTCTTGCTGTCTCCCTTGAGAAGGCGGTGAAGGCAGCGGACGCTGCGATGGTCGACCTCCGGTTCCACGACGGGCTGGCAGAGGTACGCGCCTTCGTCGAGGCGGTAAATGGCTACGTCACTGAGCAAGAGCCGTGGAAAGTTGCCAAAGATGACTCGCAGCGTGAACGGCTCGCCACCATCCTCTACGCAGCCGCCGATTCGCTACGCGCCCTTGCGGTGCTGTATGCCCCAGTGATGCCCACCACGGCGCAGCGAATCTGGGACCTCCTCGGGGCCGAGGCGGCGCTTGGCCTGCTGGCCGACCAGAGGGTGCAGGACGCCGGGCGATTGGGTGTGTTACCGGCAGGGTGCACGGTGACGAAGGGTGAAGCCCTCTTCCCCAGGCTCGAGGACGCTGACGGGAAAGCCGTCAAGGCATAGCCTGCCGCTATGACGCAGGAGCACAGCCGTTGGCGGCCGCGCACGATCATCGAGCCCTTTCGCATCCACTCAGTGGAGCCGCTGCACCTCACCAGCGAGGATCAACGGCATGCCGCAATAGTCGAGGCGGGCTACAACCTCTTCAACCTGAGGGCGCAGGACGTCCTGATCGACCTGCTCACCGACTCGGGCACCGGAGCCATGTCACGCGACCAATGGGCCGCGATCCAGCATGGCGATGAGTCCTACGCCGGGTCGCCGTCGTGGTTCGTCTTCCGCGACGCGGTGCGAGATCTCTTTCCGTTTGAGCACGTGATCCCGACCCATCAGGGTCGAGCTGCCGAGCGGATCCTCTTCGAAGTTCTCGGTGGCCCTGGCAAGGTGGTCCCGAACAACACGCACTTCGACACGACCAGAGCCAACGTTGAAGCGAGCGGTGCCACCCCCGTCGACCTCGTGATCGCAGAAGGCACCGACCCTGAGTCTCGCCATCCGTTCAAGGGCAACATGGACGTGGCGGCGCTCGAAGCCCTCCTTGCCGAGCGCTCAGCTGACGTGCCCGTCGTGATGATGACAATCACGAACAACTCCGGTGGCGGTCAGCCTGTGTCGTTGGCGAACCTGCTCGCCGTTCGTGAGGTCTGTGACCGGTACGACATCCCACTGTTTCTCGACGCCTGCCGGTTCGCCGAGAACGCCTGGTTCATCCGCGAGCGTGAAGCAGGAATGGGCGATCGGGACGTCCGTGACATCGTCCGCGAAATCGCGGCCGTTGCTGATGGGATGACCATGAGCGCCAAGAAGGACCCCATGGGCAACATCGGGGGATGGCTCGCGATGGACGATGACCACCTCGCTGAACAGTGCCGCAACCTGCTCATCCTGACCGAAGGCTTCCCGACCTATGGAGGGCTTGCCGGTCGCGACCTCGAAGCCCTGGCCCAAGGCCTCACCGAGGCGATCGACCACGACTACCTCCGCTACCGGATCACGTCGACTGCCTACTTGGGCGAAGCCCTCGACCGGGCGGGTATTCCGGTGGTGATGCCGATCGGCGGCCATGCTGTGTATCTCGACGCGCGTGCGTTGCTCACGCATCTCGATCCGATGCAGTACCCAGGACAGTCACTTGCCATCGCTCTTTACGAAGTGGGTGGTGTCCGCGGTTGTGAGATCGGCACTGTGATGTTCGGCCGTCAGCCAGACGGATCGGAGCGGCCCGCCTCGATGGATCTCGTCCGGCTCGCAATCCCGCGACGCACCTATACGCAAAGCCATATGGACTATGTGATCGAGGTCTGCGAGGAGGTGGCGCGACGGGCGTCCGAGCTGCCCGGCTATCGAATCGTCGAGCAGCCACAGATGCTGCGTCACTTCACTGCGTCCTTTGAGCCTCTTGCAACCTGATGCCACATACCGAAGGCCCAGCGCCGGAGCTCTTTGCGCTGAACGACGTCACGTTCGTCGCTGGCAACCGTCCGATCCTCGACCACGTCAGTGACCACATCCATGAGGGGCACGTCACCGCGATCGTAGGCCCGAGTGGTTCTGGAAAGTCGACGCTGCTTCGGATGCTCAACCGGCTGGCCGAACCCACATCAGGAGGCATCAGCTATCGCGGGGTTCCGCTGCCTGAGCTCGACGTCCGAGTACTGCGGCGTCGCGTAGGAATGGTGGCGCAGCACCCGGCCATGCTCACAAGCCGTATCGATGACGAGGTCAGAGTTGGCAAGCCGGATCTCACCGATGCCGAGGTCGACAGCCTGCTGGCCCGAGTGGCGCTGGTCCACATTGAGCGAGAACGGCGTCCGGCCGACCTCTCTGGGGGCGAGCAACAGCGGCTCGCACTGGCTCGCGCGCTCGCGGTTGGACCCGAGGTACTGCTGCTCGACGAGCCAACCAGTGCGCTTGACCGCAGGGCGGCTGAGTCGGTTGACGCGGTGATCACCGGCCTCGTCGGTCTCGGACTGTCCGTCGTTCTCGTCAGCCACGACCTCGAGCGGGCAGCGGCGCTCACTCATGACGCGCTGGTTCTCGACAACGGGCGCTTGGTCGACAGGGGCGATCCCACTCGGATCACCTATCTCGAAGGACGGTGACGGTGGAGTCCACGACAGCAAACATCCCGACCTGGTTGGGCGTCGCAGCCTCCGGGACGCTTGTGTTCGTCGCCATCGTTATCTCGTGGCGTGAGCGCCTGGGCCTCGAGCGAGAGGTCGCTCTTGCCGCGCTTCGGGCGCTCGTGCAGCTGGCCCTGGTCGGTGCCCTGCTTCTCTTCGTCTTCGACAAGGGTGGACTACCAGCAGCGTTCGGTTGGCTCGCCATCATGGTGGTCATCGCAGGCTTCGTCGCTGGAGGGCGAGCGCGGGGAATCCCGCAGGCGCGATCGCATGCGTGGTGGGGCATCGGTGTGGCTGTGACACTGACGATGGGGCTCTTGCTTGTGCTGGGCACCATCGACGCGGTGCCGCGCGTCGTCATCCCTGTGGGAGGGATGGTGGTCAGCACCGCCATGGTGACCGCTGGGCTCGGTCTGCAGCGCACGGCCGACGTGGTCGACGACCAGCGGGCTCGAATCGAAGCGAGGCTGGCGCTCGGCCTGTCGCCCCGCGAGGCTTTTCTGGAGCCGTATCGCACTGCGATGCGGACAGCGCTCGTGCCCTCCGTCGACACCACCAAGGTGGTTGGTCTCATCTCCCTCCCCGGCGCGATGACCGGGCTCATCCTCGCCGGCGTCGATCCCTGGGATGCGATTCGCTATCAGATCGTCGTCATGTACATGCTGCTGGGCGCGGCGTTCATGGCGGCCGTGATCTCCGCAAGGCTCGCACAGAGGTCACTGTTTGATGACGCCGAACGGCTCGTGCGCACCCTTTCGTGATCTGCCACGATGGCGCTGTGTCCGATCTGACCCCGCCGCCGCCGAAGCCAGGAGTCGGCAGCTGGCCAGAGCTTCCTACGCCGCTCTCCATTCAGGTTCCCGACAGCCACTGCCACCTCGACATCTCGTACGACACAAACAAGCACGGCCCCGGGCTCTCGGTCGATGAGTCGCTACGGCAGGCAGCAGCCGTTGGTGTGACCCGGGTCGTCCAGGTCGGGTACGACGTCGCGAGCTCGCGCTTCGGCGTCGAGGCGGCGAAGAAGTACGGGCAGGTGGTCGCCGCTGTTGCTCTCCATCCGAACGAGGCACCCCGGCTGGCGGCGTCCGGCACCTTCGACCAAGCATTCGCTGAGATCGCTGCGCTGGCTGGTGATGAGCGAGTGGTGGCTGTCGGCGAAACCGGCCTCGACCACTTCCGTACAGGTCCTGAGGGTCTGTACGCGCAGGAGGAGTCGTTTCGACTCCACATCCGGCTCGCCAAGGAGCTCGGCAAGACCCTGGTCATCCACGACCGAGACGCCCACGACGACGTCGTTCGGGTTCTCCTTGATGAAGGCGCTCCGGACCGTGTGGTCTTTCACTGCTTCTCAGGCGGGACGGAGCTGGTCGCCCAGTGTGCCAAGCACGGCTGGTTCATGTCGTTCGCCGGGCCGGTGACGTTCAAGGCAAACGACCACCTTCGCCAGGCTCTGGCCCTTGCACCGGTCGACCTGTTGCTCGTCGAGACCGATGCACCGTTCCTGGCGCCCTTGCCCTACCGCGGACGCCCCAACGCGTCTTACCTGATCCCAGTGACGCTGCGGGCCATGGCGCAGGTGAGGGGAGTCGGCGTCGACGAGCTGGGCGGCGCCATCGCCGCCAACACCGATCGTGTCTTCGGGACGTGGTGACAGGACCAACGCGCTTGTCGAGCCTCCTTTTGGCTGAGCCTCAACCTGACATTCACCCTTTTGGCGGGAGATTGACCCGGTCGGAGCAAGGGCCTGGGGACGACGGTTGGCTCTTTAGGGGTGGTCACCGCTAGCGTCGATCGGGTGTCTCGTCGGCTGAAGGTCGTTCTCGAGGGTGCCCTAGCGGTGGCCCTCCTGCTCGGCGTCTCCGGATTCGCCCACAGCGACAGCCGCGTGGAGCTGAGCGTCGACGGCCAATCGTCGGTCGTGGAAACGCATGCCGACACGGTCGCCGAGCTCCTGGACGATCAGGGCGTCGTGGTCACCGACCGCGACCTCGTCGAGCCGGATCCGGCGGCCTCACTTGACACGGTCTCGACAGTCACGGTGCGACATGCGCGGCAGCTGCAGGTCGTCATTGACGGCCAGCCAACCCAGATCTGGACGACCGAGCTCACTGTGGACGGCGCTCTGGACCAGTTCGGGGTACGGATGGCTGACGCGGAGTTCTCGGCGTCGCGAAGTGAGCGTCTGCCCCTCACCGGCGGGAGGATCGGAGTCCAGCTCCCCGACCAGGTGACCGTTCTGCACGACCAACGGCGCACAACAGTGGTGACGACTGCGCGGTCAGTGGCTGGTCTCCTCCGCGAAGCCGGTGTCAGACTCGGCCCTGACGACCTGGTGAATGTCGGTCTCGGACGAGAGGTCCAAACCGGGATGCAGATCGTCGTCACGCGGGTTGACGCCCGAACGACACGGCGAGCCTTCACCATCGACCATGCCGTCGTGCGCCGAGCCGATCCTTCGCGCTACGAAGGCGTGCAGAAGATCATTCAACGGGGGCGCGATGGACGAGGGGTCGTGCTTCTTCGTGTCGTCCGGCATGACGGAGTAACCGTCCGACAGCGTCAGCTGGACCGCAGAGTGATCCGTCAGCCGGTCCGCGAGATAGTGCTATACGGCACCAAGGTTCGGCCCTTCGCCGCGCCAGCGACTGGGGCGGAGGGGCTGAACTGGGGTGCGTTGGCCGCCTGCGAGTCCGGGGGCAATCCGCGGGCGGTCAACTCTGCCGGCTACTACGGGCTCTACCAGTTCTCACTCTCGACGTGGGCAACCGTTGGCGGATCGGGGAACCCGATCGATGCCACGCCAGATGAGCAGACCTACCGTGCCCAGGTTCTCTACGAGCGATCAGGTGCCGGTCAGTGGCCGGTCTGTGGTCCACTGCTCTTCAGTTGAGGGCACACTGGATGGCGTGACGAAGCGACGTGCCGACACGCAGCTCCTCGGCGCTGGGGCAGTCCGGCAACTTGCCGAAGCGCTCGACGTGCGTCCGGCAAAACGTTGGGGCCAGAACTTCGTGGTGGACGCCAACACCGTGCGGCGAATCGTCCGTCTTGCCGGTGTCGGCGACACCGCGGTGGTGTTGGAAGTCGGCCCTGGCCTGGGATCACTCACCCTCGGGCTTCTCCAGACCGGTGCTCGAGTGCTAGCTGTCGAGATCGACCCATCCCTGGCGGCCGCTCTGCCCGTGACCGTCGGCACCCACATGCCAGGAGCTGCGAACCGTCTGACCGTCGTAACTGTCGACGCGATGCAGCTGACGGAGCTACCAGCGGCGCCGGACGCCTTTGTCGCCAACCTCCCGTACAACGTGTCGGTGCCGGTCATCCTCCACCTGTTGGCGCAGTTCCCCTCCCTCGACCATGGTCTGGTCATGGTGCAGTGGGAGGTTGCTGAGCGGCTGGCCGCACCACCGGGTAGTCGGACGTATGGGGTCCCCAGCGTCAAGGCCGCCTGGTATGCCGACGTGACCCAGCAGGGGCGCGTCCCGCGCTCGGTCTTCTGGCCAGTCCCCAATGTCGACTCTGGGCTGGTCGGCTTTCTGAGGCATCCGGCTCCGGAGACCACCGCGTCGCGGGAGGACGTCTTTGCCTGTATCGATGCTGCATTCGCTCAGCGGCGCAAGAGTCTGCGTTCGGCACTAGCGCGTTGGGCCGGAGGTGTTGAAGCTGCCGATGCAACGCTGCGTGCAGCAGGTGTCGACCCCTCACTGCGTGGCGAAGTTCTCGACGTCGCGGCCTTTGCAGCCATCGCGGAGCATCGTCGCGATGCGGGTGGGTGACCGTTGCTGACAGACTGGCCAGGTTCGTTCGGTGCCACGGCCTTGCGGAAGAGAGGATGTGACGAGTGAGTCCGGTAACGGTGCGGGTGCCCGCGAAGGTGAACCTGCAGCTCGTTGTCGGATCCGAGCGCGCTGATGGGTTCCACGATCTGGCTACCGTCTACCACGCAGTCTCGCTCTTTGACGACGTCACGGCACTGCCGGGTGACCACCTGACCGTGAGCGTCGAAGGTGAGGGCGCCGAAGCCGTGCCGACTGACGACTCAAACCTGGCAGTGGTTGCTGCGCGCGCGCTCGCCGACCGACTGGGGATTGAGCCGCACGCTCACCTGCACGTCCACAAATCGATCCCGGTGGCTGCCGGATTGGCTGGTGGTAGCGCAGACGCGGCCGGTGCGCTGCTGGCCCTGGACCGGCTCTGGGATGCCCGACTCGATCGGGACGAGCTTGTTGAGCTGGCTGCCAGTGTTGGCAGCGATGTGCCGTTCGCGCTCGTTGGGCACACCGCCCTGGGCTTGGGGTGTGGCGAGAAGCTGACACCGGTTCTGGCTCGCGGACACTTCCACTGGGTTCTTGCCTTCGCCGAGACCGGGTTGTCGACGCCTGAGGTCTACACCGAGCTGGACCGGCTCAGGACCGCGTCGGTTCTGTCTGAACCCCGGGTCTCCGACGCTTTGATGAGCGCTCTGCGAGCAGGAGACGCCGTGGCCCTGGGAGCGGCGCTCTCCAACGACTTGCAGCGTGCTGCAGTGTCGCTGCGACCCGGCCTGGCAATGACCCTGGACGTGGGGGATGAGTACGGGGCCCTCGGCGCCCTCGTTTCTGGGTCCGGTCCCACTTGTGCCTTTCTCGCGCGCGATGAGGAGCACGGCCTCGATCTTGCTGTCGCCCTTACAGCATCTGGGACGTGTCGTACCGTGACGTCGGCCGTCGGCCCCGTTGGTGGGGCGCGGGTCGTGGACAAGTGAGCACGACGACGGTCTCCTTGGAATGGGGCCCTCAGGGTCTGCGGATGCTGTCTGAGAACTGCGAATGTGTGGTGCTTGTCGATGTCTTCTCGTTCTCGACCTCGGTGGCTGTTGCCGTAGCGCGAGGTGCAGCGGTCTGGCCACACAGCGGCCATGAGCGTGCCGAAGGGTTGGCTCGTGCGATCGGTGCCACGCTGGTGCGCGGTCGAAACATGCGTGAGGGACGCACGATGTCGCCGGCGAGTCTGCTCGCCGTCGAAGACGGCGAACGACTGATCATGCCGTCCGACAATGGGTCGGTGATTTCCCATGCTGCACTCATGTCCGGCCTGACCGTCGTTGCTGGGTCGCTACGCAATGCGTCAGCCGTGGCACGGTGGTTGACGGGGAGGTTCACCACCATTGGACTCGTCCCGGCCGGCGAAGAGTGGCCGGACGGAGCAATGCGAGTCTGCTACGAGGATCTCGTGGGTGCTGGTGCTATCGCAGCGGGTATGGCCGACCTCGCAGGCGAGTCCGGCATGACCCCTGAGGTGCTGGCTGCAGCTGCCGCGTTCCGTTCCCGGGCATCCTTTGCTGAGGTTCCCTCGGGCCGGGATCTCGTCGCGCGAGGGTTTGTCGACGATGTGCGCCTCGCCGAAGAGGTCAACGCCGACGATGTCGTTCCGGTGCTCCGCAACGGCCGCTACGTGGCGGCCGACTGATCGGACCCGTCAGGTGGTACCGGGGTGGTCGAACGGGGTCAGGACGCGGCGCAGCAGGTTGGCGAGCAGGTGGGCGTCCGAAGGCTCGAGCTCGGACAAAATGGTGCGCTCATGGGCGAGGAGATCGATCAAGGCTGCGTCCACCTTGTTTGCGCCGGCCTCAGTGAGCTGGACCATGACGCTTCGCCGGTCGTCCAGGGAGGGGTGTCGCTCGACAAGTCCGCGGGCAGCGAGCCGGTCTATCCGGTTGGTCATTGTCCCCGAGGTGACCAGAGTCTGCTGGAGGAGCCGTCCGGGCGGCAGCCGGTAAGGCTCACCAGATCGACGGAGCGCGGCGAGGACGTCGAACTCCCAGCCCTCCAGCCCATGGCGGCTGAACGCCTGACCACGAGCACGGTCGAGGTGTCGTGCGAGACGGGTGACGCGGCTGAGCACCTCAAGGGGTGCGACGTCGAGGTCGGGGCGTTCGCGGCGCCATGCCGCAACGAGGTCGTCGACCTCATCGCGGCCCGAAGCTGCGGTCTCCCCTTGGGTCATCGCGTGGTGTTGATTCTTAGCCAGCTGGTTACGCGGTCTTCCATGCACTGGTCGTACTCGGCCTGGTTGGCACTGACCGAGTTGCAGTACTTGTCAGCCTTCTGAGCCTCGTCGATCAATGCGATGACGGCGATGCTGATGACGACTCCGATGATGAGCGCGAGGATGCTGATCATTGTCGCCGCGATCGCCAGACCAGCGGGGCGTCCGGCCCCCTTGGCCGACACCCAGGCGACGATTCCGAGGATGAGCCCAATGAGCGCCGCGCCACCGCCGATGAAGGGGAACCAGCAGAAGATGAGCGCAACGATGGCGATGACCAGCGCAACGATGGAGAGGGCGCCGGCTCCCGGTTTTGGGGCCTGGCCCCCCGGATAGCCGGCAGCGGGATAGGTAGGTGCTGGGTATCCCGCCGGAGGAGGCGGCGGGTAGCCGCCTGGGGGTGTCGCCGGGCCGGGAACCGCCGGTGGAGCAACAGGAGGGACAGGACCGGCCACGGGCGGTGGTGGGTAGCCTCCGGCTGGCGGAACGGCGTACGGATCCGGCGGTGTCTGATCGCTCATGGCAAGCACGCTAGTGCGTGGCCGGTGGCGCAGGGAGGAGCGACATCCGGCATGCGGAGAGAACCGTCAGCCATCGGCGGAGAGCTTCGGTTTGGCCTCAAGCCCCCTCAACCCGTTCCAGGCGAGGTTGACGAGATGTGCGGCGACGTCCGCCTTCTTCGGCTTGCGCACGTCGACCCACCACTGGCCGGTCAGGGCAACCATTCCCACCAGCATCTGGGAGTACATCGGGGCGAACTTCGCGTCCAGGCCACGTGTCTTGAACTCGCCGGCGACCAAGTGTTCAACCTGTCCGGCGATATCGACGATCAGGCTGGCGAAGGTCCCCGTCGACTGTGCAACCGGTGAGTCACGCACGAGGATGCGGAAGCCGTCTGTGTCCTGCTCGATGTAGGTGAGCAGGGCCAGAGCGGCTTGCTCCAGCAATCGCCGCGGATGGTCCTCAGTCAGCGCGCTGTCAACCATCTCGAGGAGTTTTTGCATCTCCCGGTCGACGATGACGGCGTAGAGGCCTTCCTTGCCGCCAAAATGCTCGTAGACGACGGGCTTGGAGACGCCGGCCTTGGCGGCGATCTCCTCGACAGATGTCGCCTCGAACCCTCGCTCGGCGAACGAGGAGCGACCGACTTGGAGCAGCTGCTCACGACGAGCAGCACTGGTCATCCGGGAGCGTCGCCGCTCCTGGGGTTGATCGCTCATGAGGTCCGGCGGGCATCGAGCCGTTCGGCCTTGGGCCACCGCACATCCCACACCCAGCCGGCCCGTTCCATCCACGCGATGAGGCGGGCGCTGATGTCGATCTGGCCCTTCTCGACGCCGTGCCTGGCGCAGGTCGGGTCGGCATGGTGCAGGTTGTGCCAGCTCTCACCGAAGGACGGGATGGCCAGCCACCAGACGTTGCCCGAGTGATCGCGCGACTTGAACGGTTGGTTACCCATGACGTGACAGATCGAGTTGATCGACCACGTGATGTGGTGCACCAACGCGATGCGCACAAATCCGCCCCAGAAGAGCCCAGTGAGAAAACCCCACCATGACCAGGTGAGGAGTGCGCCCAGCATTGCCGGCAGAAAGACTGAGGCGAGCACGATCCACCCGAAGTTGTTCGACACCCGACGCATCGCCGGGTCATCCATCAGGTCGGGTGCGTACTTGCGTCGCGAGGTCTGTTCGACGTCGAAGAACCAACCCATGTGTGCGAAGAAGAGACCCTTGAGCAATGCGGGGAGTGACTCGCCGAACCGCCAGGGTGAGTGCGGGTCGCCCTCTTTGTCGCTGAATGCGTGGTGTTTGCGATGGTCGGCGACCCAGCGGTCGAGCGGACCTTCGATGGCCAGGCTGCCGGCAAGGGCCATCATGACGCGTACCCATGGTTTGGCCTTGAAGGCGCCATGGGTGAAGTAGCGGTGGAAACCAACGGTGATGCCAGCGGCGCTGATCGAGTAGAAGACAACCAGAAGAGCGATGTCGACCGGCCCAACGAATCCGCCCCACGCCAGGGGGATGGCCAGCACCACGGCCAAGAGCGGCACGATGATGAAGTAGTAGAGCCAGAACAGGTGAACGGCGTTTTGGCGGTCGGGTGCATCGACCGCTGAAGGGTCGGTCGGTGGATTGTGCAGGTCGGCGAGCTCAGCTGTCACAGGTTCTCCCTTTCAAGTTACGCCACCGTAACCTACGGTTCCGTAACTTGTCCACCGGGCGCTGTGCGGACGGCAACGAGGGCTGGCTACTCTTGCGTCCGACTCCGTTCCCGGGTCGTCTAAAGGCAGGACAACGGGTTTTGGTCCCGTGAATGGGGGTTCGAATCCTCCCCCGGGAGCTCTGATCAACAGTGGGGCCACGCCATGGCCGACTGCTCGGTATCCTGCGCTCGGCTCTACTGCCCGAGCCACCGTCCCCCGCCAGGAGCCAGCCACCGTGACTCTGAGCCGCCCGGCCGCCGTGATCGTCCTCGCTGCAGGTGAGGGCACCCGGATGAAGTCGACCACCCCGAAGGTGCTCCACGCGTTCCTGGGACGCAGCCTGCTCGGGCACGTCCTCGCCGCAGTGGAACCCCTCGGCGCGGAGAACACCGTTGTCGTCGTCGGACACCAAAAAGATGCGGTAACCGCCCATCTGGCCGAGATCGCTCCGTCAGCGCGCGCGGTTGTGCAAGCCGATCAGAACGGCACCGGTCACGCGGTCCGAGTTGCCCTCGATCAGCTTTCGGACGTTTCGGGTGCGGTCATCGTTGTCTGTGCAGACACACCACTGCTCACCTCCTACACCTTGCACCGGGTGGTCGCTGAGCACGAGGGGCGCGCAGCGTCGGCCACAGTGTTGACGGCGCATCTAGAGGATCCGACAGGATACGGCCGAATCGTGCGTGACGATGATGGCGAGGTCGTCGCCATCATCGAGCACCGGGACGCAGATGGCGCGACACTGGCGCTGGGCGAGGTGAACTCTGGTATCTACGTGTTCGACGCGGCCTCGCTTCGATCCGCGCTCGACCGCCTTTCCACGGACAACAGCCAGGGCGAGGAGTACCTGACCGATGTGGTCGGCATCCTGGTCACGGATGAGGTCAGAGTGCAGGGTGTCGCAGTCAACGATCCACGTGAGGTCATCGGGGTCAACGACCGCGTGCAGCTGGCCGAGGTTGGTGCGGTGATGCGCAACCGCATCAACGAGGGCTGGATGCGCGCGGGAGTCAGCATCGTCGATCCGGCGACGACCATGATCGGGGTTGACGTCCGACTTGATGCCGACTCTGTCATCCATCCCTGGACAGTCCTCGGGGGCTCAACCACTGTCGCAGCTGGTGCCGAGGTCGGGCCTGGGTCGCAGATCATCGACTCGACCGTTGGGCGCAATGCGACAGTGCGATTCGCCACGGCTGACGGTGCAGTCATCGGACCCGATGCCAGCGTTGGTCCTTACACGTACCTGCGACCGGGCACCGATCTCGGCCCCGGCGCACGGGTTGGTGCTTTCGTCGAGGCCAAGAATGCCAAGGTGGGTGAGGGCTCGAAGATCCCTCACCTGTCTTATGTAGGAGACGCAGAAATCGGCGTCGGCTCAAACATCGGGGCGGCCAGCGTGTTTGTGAACTACGACGGGATAACCAAGCATCGCACCGTGATCGGTGACCACGTGCGGATCGGCAGCGACACGATGCTCGTGGCCCCGGTGACCATCGGCGACGGTGCGTACACCGCAGCAGGCTCGGTCATCACCGATGATATTCCTGCAGGCGCGATGGGGGTGGGGAGAGCTCGGCAGCGCACGATCCGAGACTGGGTGCTGCGCAAGCGCCGAGGTTCAGATTCGGCCAGGGCCGCAGAACGGGCTCAGCAGTCCGATCGCGGGCAGCCCACCGATGACACGGCGCCGGTAGCAGGAGAGAATGCCTCACAGGGAACAGGCGACGGTCGCGACGAACCGGAAGGCACTGGCTCATGATCGAGTCCACGAACTCAAAGAAGCTCATGCTGTTCTCCGGCCGCGGGCATACCCAGCTCGCCGACGACGTCGCCAGTGAGCTCGACACCGAGTTGACGCCTACTTCGCTGTTCGACTTCGCCAACGGCGAGATCTTCGTGCGTTATGAGGAGTCGGTCCGCGGATCAGATGCGTTCGTGATCCAGTCACACACCACACCGGTGAACACCTGGATCATGGAGCAGCTGATCATGGTCGATGCGCTCAAGCGCGCGTCGGCCAAGCGCATCACAGTGGTAGCACCGTTCTACGGATACGCCCGCCAGGACAAGAAGCACCGTGGTCGTGAGCCGATCTCGGCTCGGCTTATGGCTGACCTGTTCAAGACGGCCGGAGCCAACCGCCTGATGGCTGTCGACTTGCACACGTCGCAGATTCAGGGCTTCTTCGACGGCCCGGTCGACCACCTTTTCGCGCTTGAGACCCTGGCGCACTACGTGGCAAGCCGAGTCGCTGACCGGTCGAGGATCACGGTGGTCTCACCCGATGCCGGACGTGTGCGGGTGGCCGAGCGTTGGACCGACCGGTTGGGCAGCCCTCTTGCGATCATCCACAAGCGGCGCGACCCCGACGTCCCGAACGAGGTAAAGGTTTTCGAGGTCGTCGGTGATGTCAAGGGACGAATCTGCGTCTTGGTCGACGACATGATCGACACCGGCGGCACCATCGTGAAGGCCGCAGAGACACTCTTCGACCAGGGCGCAGCGGAGGTGATCGTCACCGCAACACACGGCATTTTCAGCGGTCCAGCGATCGACCGACTCAAGAACAGCAGGGTCTCAGAGGTTGTCGTCACCGACACGCTTCCGATCGCCGACGAAATGCGCTTCGACAAGCTGACCGTGCTACCAATCGCTCCCATGCTGGCTCGTGCCATCCGCGAGGTCTTCGACGACGGGTCGGTCACCAGTCTCTTCGATGGCAACGCCTAGCCCTCGTCAACAGCCTGGTTTTGGTGACCCACCGCGACCCGGCTAGACTCCTTCCGTCTCGGCGAGGGCGTGCTGGGCCGGCAACTGACTCCCATCAATGGCCGGCGGGTACCCGTGATCGGCGCGGTGCTGGCGCCTTGTGCGCGAGTGCGGCTAAGACCGCAAATCGCCTCAGCCAAGACGCCGCCAGTTACCGCCAGCCGTCAGGAGCCAAGCCGTGCCAGAGATCGTTATTGCCGCTGAGCGTCGCACTGAGTTCGGTAAGGGCGCCGCGCGCCGACTTCGCCGAGACAAGAAGATCCCCGTCGTCGTCTACGGTCATGGTGAAGATACTCAGCATCTGGCGCTTCCTGCCCATGAGTTGATGCTCGCGCTGAAACAGACCAACGCGCTGCTCTCCCTGCAGCTCGACGACGGAGCCCAGCTCGTCCTTCCCAAGTCCGTGCAGCGTGATCCGGTGCGTCACGGGATCGAGCATGTTGACCTGGTGGCTGTTCGATCTGGTGAGAAGGTGACCGTCGAGGTTGTCGTTCGCACCGATGGCAAGATCGCGCCAGGCGGGCTCCTGGAGCACGTGCACGACACGATCGCCATCGAGGCCGACGCCACCAAGATCCCGAGCGAGCTTGCGGTTGTCGTCGAGGGTCTCGAGGTGGGCAGCAGCGTGCGTGCCTCCGACGTGGTGCTCCCTGATGGAGTGGTGCTGGTTGCCGACCCTGACTTGGTACTCCTCCACGTACTCGGTGCCCAGTCAGCTGCCGCAGAGGCCGATGAAGCAGCAGACCTGGCGGCTGCGGCTGCAGCTTCTGAGGCGTCGGCTGCAGCTGCTGCGCCGGCGGAGGACGAAGTCTGATCGGCCGAGGGCGTACGGGGGACGCCGGAGACGAAAGGGACGTTCCCTGGATCGTCGTCGGGCTCGGCAACCCTGGTCCGGAATACGCGGGCAACCGCCACAATGTGGGCTTTGCGGTCGTCGAGTCCCTTGCAGGACCAAGCCGCTTCAAGGCGAATCGACGCACCAAAGCTCTCACCTGGGAGGGGCGGGTTGACGACCGCCGGGTAGTACTCGTCAAACCCACCACCTACATGAACGAGAGCGGTCTGGCTGTTGCCGCTCTGTGCTCGTTCTACAAGGTGAGTCCTGATCGCGTCATCGCGGTGCATGACGAGCTCGATCTGCCCTTCGGCTCGTTGCGGCTGAAGTTGGGTGGTGGCGACAATGGCCACAACGGGCTGAAGTCGATGCGACGCTCCCTCGGAACGGGGGAGTTCTTTCGCGCCAGGGTCGGGATCGGCCGCCCACCCGGCCGGATGGACCCAGCCGCTTTCGTCCTACGTGACTTCGCGGCGGCCGAGCGAGCCGAGGTCCCACTTCTTGTAGCTCGAGTGGCGGACGCAGTGACCGCACTGATGGAACGCGGGCTCGACATTGCTCAGTCGCAGTTCAATGACTGAGCAGTACCTGCCCCGACCGACCAGACCCCGGGCGTCAGCGCGGCCACACTGGCGGGACTACGGCTCGGTCGCGCTCGCCCGCTAAGTCGCCACTAGTCTGAAACCCCCGGCGCTTTCGGCCCCGGCCTACTGACGTGTGCAAGCGGAGGACCAATGTCGCTGGCTGGACTGGTGTCCCTTGTCGCGGCCGACCCCCCCATTGCCGAGGCGCTGCGTGTTGACTCCGGCGCCACGTTGGTGGTGCCCAGGTCGGCCACGGCACCGACCATCGCTGCGTTGGCCTCAGGTGTTGCCGCCCGCTCCAGGCCAGTTCTGGCGGTGACGGCAACGACTCGCGAAGCCGACGACCTGGTGGCTGCCCTGGGTTCGTTGATCGACCCGGCCACAGTCGCCGACTTCCCGTCGTGGGAGACGCTGCCGCACGAGCGGCTGTCGCCGCGTACCGACACCGTAGGACGGCGCATCGCGGTGCTGCGGCGCCTCGCTCATCCCGAACGCGACGACACCAGCGCCGGCCCGCTTTCGGTCATCGTTGCGCCAGTGCGGGCGATTCTCCAACCGTTGGTGGTGGGGCTCGGCGACATCGAGCCGGTGCGATTGCGCGTTGGCGACGAAATTGATGTGAAGAGCACCGTCGAGCGGCTTGTCGAAGGCGGATACCTCCGGACCGACATCGTCGAGCGCCGGGGTGAGTTCGCTGTCAGGGGCGGAATCCTCGATGTCTTTCCGGCCGTGGAGGAGCATCCGCTCCGTGTCGAGCTATGGGGCGACACCATCGAGGAGATCCGCTGGTTCAAGGCGGCTGATCAGCGGAGCCTTGAGGTAGCGCCATACGGTGTCTGGGCGCCACCAACCCGCGAGCTTCCGCTGACCGCTGAGGTTCGAGCTCGTGCGGCCACGCTGCTCGCGCAACATCCCGGGCTGGCCGACGTGTTGAGCCAGCTCGCCGAGGGTATCGCTGTCGAAGGAATGGAGTCGCTCTCACCAGTTCTGACTGACGGTATGCAGCTGCTCGTCGACGTGGTGCCTTCCGACACCGCCGTCGCAGTTGTCGACCCCGAGCGCGTCAGAGCGAGGAGCGTGGAGCTTCATCGGACGAGTGCTGAGTTCCTCGCGGCCTCTTGGGCCAATGCCGCTGCGGGAAACGCCACGCCTATCGACCTTGGAGCAGCCTCCTACCGCGAGCTGGACGACGTTCAGGATGCCGCACAGCGACGCCAGCTGAGATGGTTCGGTATCGGTTCCTTCGGGTCACTTGAGGAGGACGAGGCTCGTTCGACGCTTCGTCCGTCAGAGGAGTATCGCGGAGACACCGCTCGCGCTGTCGCGGCCATTGCCGCTGCGGCAAAGGATGCATGGCGAATCATCTTGGTCACGGCCGGACATGGCCCAGCTGAGCGATTTGCCGAACGACTGCGTGAGGAGGACGTCGCCGCCGACGTTGTGGCGGAGGTAGATGTCGATCGACCACCTTCGGTGGTGCAGCTGACCACGGGCGTCATGGAGCACGGGTTGGTCAGCGAAGAGTTGAAGTTGCTGGTACTCACCGAGACCGACCTTGTCGGGCAGCGATCATCGACCAAGGACATGAGACGGATGCCATCGCGGCGGCGGGCGATGGTCGACCCACTGCAGCTCGCACCGGGCGATTTCATCGTCCATGAACAGCATGGCGTTGGTAGGTATGTGGAGATGACGAGCCGCGAGGTGCAGGGAGCGACCCGCGAGTACCTGGTCATCGAGTACGCGCCAGGGCGAAAGGGCCAGCCGGCGGACCGACTCTTCGTTCCCACCGACCAGCTTGACCTGGTCACGCGGTATGTGGGTGGCGAGGCCCCGTCGCTGCACCGTCTCGGCGGGGCTGACTGGGCCAAGACGAAGGGTCGAGCCAGGAAGGCGGTCAAGCAGATTGCTGCCGAGCTCGTGCGGCTCTACTCCGCTCGGCAGTCGGCCCCCGGGCACGCGTTTGCTCCGGACACCCCCTGGCAACGAGAGCTGGAAGATGCGTTTCCGTACGTGGAGACCAGGGACCAGATGGCGTGCATCGATGAGGTCAAGCACGACATGGAGCAGCCTGTCCCGATGGACCGCCTCGTGTGCGGCGACGTCGGGTACGGAAAGACTGAGATCGCTGTCCGTGCCGCCTTCAAGGCTGTACAGGATGGCAAGCAGGTGGCTGTCCTGGTGCCAACAACCCTGCTGGTTCAGCAGCACACGAACACGTTCGTGGAGCGCTTCGGTGCGTTTCCGGTCACTGTTCGTGCACTTTCCCGCTTTCAGTCCGACCGTGAGGCCGCTGTCGTCCTTGAGGGCCTTGCCGATGGAAGCGTCGACGTCGTGATCGGAACCCACCGCCTGCTACAGGCCACCGCGAGGTTCAAAGACCTCGGGCTCGTGATCGTCGATGAGGAGCAGCGCTTCGGTGTCGAGCACAAGGAGCACCTAAAGGCGCTGCGCACCCACGTCGACGTCCTCACCCTTTCTGCCACCCCGATCCCACGGACGCTTGAGATGGCGCTCGGAGGGATACGCGAGATGTCAACAATCCTCACCCCCCCGGAAGAACGACACCCGGTTCTGACGTTTGTCGGTGCGTATGACGAGAAGCAAATCGCCGCCGCCGTGCGTCGCGAGCTACTTCGCGAAGGTCAGGTCTTCTACATCCACAACCGCGTGGAGTCGATCGAACGTGCGGCTGCCCGTATCCGCGATCTCGTTCCGGAAGCCAGGGTTGAGGTCGCGCATGGACAGATGGGTGAAGACGCGCTCGAGCGGATCATCGTCGACTTCTGGGAGAAGCGTTTCGACGTCCTCGTGTGCACCACCATCGTGGAGTCAGGTCTGGACATCAGCAACGCCAACACCCTGATTGTCGAGCGCGGGGACATGTTGGGACTCGCGCAGTTGCACCAGCTGCGGGGGCGAGTCGGGCGAGGGCGCGACCGGGGCTACTCGTACTTCCTCTACCCGCAGGAGAAGCCGCTCACCGAGGCAGCGCACGATCGGTTAGCCACCATTGCCCAGCACACTGACCTTGGGTCCGGTATGGCGGTGGCCATGAAAGACCTCGAGATCCGCGGTGCTGGCAACGTGCTCGGTGGTGAGCAGAGCGGTCACATCGAAGGCGTCGGGTTCGACCTCTACCTGCGCCTGGTGGGCGAGGCGGTGGCAGTACTCAAGGGGGACGTGGATGGCGTCACGGCCGAGCCGTCCGAAACGAGGGTAGAGCTGCCTGTTGACGCACACATCCCGCACGCCTGGGTTCCGTCCGAGCGGGTGCGGCTGCAGGCCTACCAGCGCATCGCCGATGCGCACGACGAGGCGTCCCTCGCTGACGCTCGTGCCGAGCTCGTCGACCGGTTCGGACCCCTGCCAGAGCCAGTCGACCGTCTCTTCGAGGTAGCCAGGCTTCGGGCTCTGGTGCGGACTGCTGGCCTCTCGGAGGTCGTGGCCCAAGGAGCGAAGATCCGGTTCTTCCCCGTGGAGCTGCCCGAATCGGCCAGCCTCCGCCTCTCCCGTCTCTACCCGGGCACCATCATCAAGCCTGCGGTCCGTACCATCCTGGTGCCGAGACCTTCCACGGCGCGGGTGGGCGGCGAACCCTTACGGGACGCCGCGCTCCTGCAGTGGGCCACTGACGTGATCGGAGCGGTCCTGGTGGGGGAGACGGCAGCATGACCGATGTGTGGTTTCCGACGAAGAGAACGGTGAGGCCGATGCGTGGTGGAAGGCGGCTCCAAGCCGCACTGGCGATCTCAGCCATCGGAGTCCTCGTCCTCTCAGGCTGCGCCACTCAGAAAGCTGGATCAGCAGCGGTCGCAGGCGACCAGCGCCTGACCGAGGCTCAGCTGGCCGACCTTTCCGATGAGCTCGACGGTCTTTATGAGGCCAACGCCGAGGCGCAGCGGCTCCCTGACGACCAGCTGACGCTGAGTGTTCTTTCGTGGTGGATCAACGAGCAGCTCATCGGCGCCATCGCTGACGAAGAAGGTTTGAGCGCTACCCAGTCCCAGATCGACAAGGTACTCGGCGCCGACCAGGAGCAGCGTGACGCGATCTCTCTCAGCAATGGCATCCCGCCATCGCGGCTGGAGGCCGCTGCTGAGGTCTTCGTGCTGAGCTCGGCTCTTACCGATTCGTTGGCAGAGCCCGGCGCCAGTCCGGAGGAGACGGACGCAGCGTTGGTGGCGAGGATCCAGAAGACTGCCGACGAGATGGGTATCTCGGTCAATCCGCGCTTTGGTACCTGGAACGCCGAGAAGGTCTCGGTCGAGCCCCGAGATCCAGAACGTCTCTCGAGCCCGGCCGGTGGTGTCGCCGATCCGCCAGCACTCGACATCCCCGGTCAGGGGTAGGCGTGCCGGGCCGGCTTGCCTTGCTGGTCACCACCCATCGGGTCGCTCCTGGCCTGCTGACTCATTCGGCTTGGCAGGTCATCGACAAAGCTGGGGACAGGTTCTGCCATCCGGGGCATCCCCTGTTGCCGGCGCTCGCTGACGCCGGCCTCGCGGTCGCGACGGAGATCCCGGCTGCGCCATCCGCCCTGGCAAGCATGTTGCTCGACGCTGCAGAAAAGGGTCCGGTGGTCTGGCTCGTTGGCGACGACGGCGACCCAGCGCTGACCGAGGCGCTGGCACCAGCAATCGCCTCGCGGGCTGAGCGTGGAGAAGCGATCGAGCTCGAAGTGGTCCATGGCTCGTACGACCTGCCGGGTGCTCGGCTGCTTGACGTTGTCGCTGTGATGGACCAGCTCCGCTCACCGGGTGGGTGCCCGTGGGACGCCAAGCAGACGCATGCCTCTTTGGGCACATACCTCGTCGAGGAGACGTTCGAGGCACTGGCGGCCATCGACGCCGCAGACCCCGACGCCTTGCGCGAAGAGCTCGGGGACGTGCTCCTGCAGGTCGTGTTTCACTCGCGCATCGCCGAGGAGTCAGAAGAGCGCGCGTGGTCGATCGACGATGTGGCCTCCGGCCTGGTGGACAAGCTGGTGAGGCGCCATCCACACGTGTTCGCCGATGGTGAGGCCGAAACGCCGGTCGACGTCGAGGAGGCCTGGGAGAAGCTGAAGGCACAGGAGCGGCCGCGCCGAACGGTCGTGGAAGGCGTGCCCCTGGCGCTGCCTGCTCTGGCACTGAGCGAGAAGCTGTTGAACCGGAGCATCAAGGCCGGCCTCAACCTCGAAGTCGATGAGCCAGACCTGCCGGAGGACCTCGACGAGGCGCTGCTGGGGGCCCTGCTGTTCGGGGTAGTGAGCGCAGGGCGCCGCAGGGGTCTGGACTCGGAGGCGGCGTTGCGACGCTTTGCGCATGACTTCGCCGAGCAGGCGCGCCGCGCCGGGCTGGCTGCCAGCGGCAGGTAGTCTGAAGGGAACGTCCAACCACCTCGAAGGAGCTTTTTCGTGGCGACCATCGACGCCCTGATCGCCCGCGAGATCCTCGACTCCCGGGGTAACCCGACAGTCGAGGTCGAGGTCGCCCTCGACGACGGAACCATGTCTCGCGCAGCGGTCCCATCCGGGGCGTCCACCGGCGTCCACGAGGCGGTCGAACTCCGTGACGGTGATCCTGCGCGCTACCTCGGCAAGGGCGTGGAGAAGGCAATCATCGCTGTCGATGACGAGATCGCCCCGCAGCTGCTCGGCTACGAGGCCAGCGAACAGCGTCTCATCGACCAGGTGATGCTCGACCTCGACGGAACCCCAAACAAGGCGCGCCTGGGTGCCAACGCGATCCTTGGCGTCTCACTTGCGGTGGCCAAGGCCGCGGCTGAGTCGGCCGACCTGCCGCTCTTCCGTTACGTCGGCGGACCGAATGCGCACCTGCTCCCGGTGCCGATGATGAATGTGCTCAACGGCGGAGCCCATGCCGACACCGATGTCGATATCCAGGAGTTCATGATCGCGCCGATTGGTGCGGCCACGTTTGGCGAGTCGGTTCGGTGGGGCGCTGAGGTCTATCACGCGCTCAAGGCGGTGCTGAAGGAGCGCGGTCTGGGTACTGGCCTTGGTGACGAAGGCGGCTTTGCTCCCAACCTGCCGAGCAATCGCGATGCTCTTGACCTCCTGCTGGTTGCGATAGAACAGGCTGGCTACACGCCGGGGCGTGACGTTGGGGTCGCGCTCGATGTCGCCGCGAGCGAGTTCTTCACTGACGACGCCTACCTCTTCGAGGGCCAGGCGCGCGATGCCGCGTGGATGACCGACTACTACATGGGGATCGTGCGTGACTACCCGTTGGTCTCGCTTGAGGACCCGATGTCTGAGGATGACTGGGACGGTTGGCAGCACGTCACCGCAGCACTCGGCAACGATGTGCAGATTGTCGGTGATGACAACTTCGTCACCAACCCTGAGCGTCTTCAGCGTGGGATCGACGAGGGGGTCGCGAACGCCCTTCTGGTCAAGGTCAACCAGATCGGCTCGCTCTCGGAGACGATGGACGCGGTCGACCTCGCGCACCGTAACCGTTACAGCTGCATGATGAGCCACCGCTCTGGTGAAACCGAGGACACTACGATCGCCGACCTCGCCGTTGCCACCAATTGCGGTCAGATCAAGACCGGTGCTCCCGCCCGATCGGAGCGCGTGGCCAAGTACAACCAGCTGCTCCGTATCGAGGAGGAGCTCGATGATGCAGCTAGGTATGCAGGGACGTCGGCGTTCCCGAGGTTCACGGCCTAGGCATGACGACCACTGACAACGGGCCAAGACCACGCGACCACCTGCAGGTGGTCGACGACCGTCCGCTGTGGGCGCGGCTCACCGGCCGCGCGGTCGTTCTGATCCTGGTAGTTGCGGCACTGGTGATGACTTTGGCATTCCCTATTCGTGAGTACCTGGCACAGCGCGCGGCCATCACCGCTGCGCAAGAGCGTGCCACCATGCTTGAGTCGCGAGTCGGCAGCTTGCAGGACCAAGTGCGCCGCTGGCGCGACGACAAGTTCGTTGAACAGCAGGCGCGAGAGCGATTGCACTACGTCATGCCTGGTGAGACCGGGCTCGTACTCCTCTCCCCCCAAGACGTCGAAAAAGCGCGTAAGCCGGAAATCCGAGCACCCGTCGAGCCCGAGGTTGCCTGGTTCAACACGCTTTGGGACTCGGTTCAGGAAGCGGACAACCGGTGAGCGCTGCTGACACAGCAGCTGTACCCGGGGATGATCGCGAGGCTGTGCACCGGCAACTCGGGCGGGAGCCCCGTGGCATGGTCGCGGTGGCACACCGATGTGCGTGTGGTGAACCCGACGTCGTCACTACCGCACCTCGACTACCCGATGGAACACCGTTTCCCACGGTGTACTACCTCACCTGTCCGCGGTTGACCGGTGCGGTGAGCACACTTGAGGCCGAAGGGCGCATGCGGCAGATGCAACACCGACTCGCAGGTGACGCCGAGCTGCAGGACAGGTATCGGGGCGCACACGAGTGTTACCTGGATGACCGTGCGCAGCTCGACGATGTCCCAGAGATTGATGGTGTATCAGCAGGAGGCATGCCTGATCGCGTCAAGTGTCTGCACGTTCTGGTGGGCCATTCGCTGGCGACCGGTCCTGGCGTCAACCCCTTCGGCGACGAGGCCATGGACGAGATCATCCGACGTCAGTTGGTGCGCGGGCTGACTTGCGCCGAGCGACGGGCGGGCGAGTGAGCACCAGACGGGTCGCGGCAATCGACTGCGGTACCAACTCCGTCCGATTGCTCATCGCTGAGGTTAGTGCTGATACCGGACTGCTGATCGACATCGCACGGGAGATGCGAATCGTCCGACTCGGCGAGGGCGTCGACGCAACTGGGCAGCTGAGCGCCGCAGCGCTGAAGCGCGCCTTCGGCGCAGTCGACGAGTACGCGCATCTGATCGAGCAGGCGCATGTGGATGCGCTGCGCTTTGTTGCAACGTCGGCGACTCGAGATGCGAGTAACCGCGACGAGTTCGTCTCAGGGATCCGTGGACGGCTGGGGGTTGAGCCGGAGGTAATCTCTGGCAGCGATGAGGCGGTGCTCTCCTTCACGGGTGCGACGAGCAGTCTTGAGATCGCGGGTGCAGCCACGCCCTGCCTCGTTGTCGATATCGGCGGGGGGTCGACAGAGTTTGTCATGGGGGAGCCAGGCCGGCCACCGACGGCGTCGACTTCGGTCGACATTGGGTGTGTTCGCATGACCGAACGTCACTTCGCCACCGATCCACCGTGGCCGGCTGAGGTCAGTGCCGCGCGCGACGACATTGAGGCGGCGATTGCCGAAGTGGCGCAGCTGCTGCCCCTTCGTCGAGCTGGATCCATGGTTGGCCTCGCGGGCTCGGTGACAACAGTGGCAGCGCTCGCGATGGGGATGTGGGAGTACGACGCGACCCGCATCCACGGGGCGGTGATCACCGCCGCCGACATCCATCGAGTCTGTGAGGAGCTGCTCTACTCCAACCGGGAGAAGCGATCGGCAAATCCGGTCGTGCACCCGGGCCGCGTGGATGTGATTGCTGCTGGGTCGTTGGTCTTGTCAGCGATCGTGGCCTACACCGGCCTTGCCGAGATCTTGGTCAGCGAGCATGACATCCTCGACGGCATCGCGGCGTCCTTGGTGTTGCCGGTCTCGGAGTAGCCCCTTTCAAACCCGCCGATGTCTCGGCGGGGTGCTGTCAGGTGACTGAGCTGAGACTCTCCAGGTCGCTGAGGAAGCCGGGGTAGCTGGTATCGACTGCGCCCCATCCTCGGATCTCGATCTCGCCCACATCGGCGAGGCCACAGGCGGCCACTGCCGCCGCCATCGCGATCCGGTGGTCGTGGTGCGACTCGACGACCCCAGGACGCAGCGTCCCCGCCAAAATGGTCAGGGAGTCCTGACCCGTGCTCACCCGACCACCGAGGGCCCGCACCATCGCCGCGACCGTCTCGATCCGGTCGCTCTCCTTGGCGCGCAGCTCCGCAGCGTCCTGGAAGTCGAGTGACCCGGCTGCCGCCAGTGCACCTGCGATGGCAAGTGCTGGCACCTCATCGATCAGATCGGGCAGTTGCTCGCCAGAGACGACGGTGCCCTGCAGCTCGCGTCCGCGAGCACGGACGGTCCCGCCCGCTCGGTCGATCTCGAGGTCGGCGCCCATGGCGAGCAGGACGTCGAGGAAGCCACTGCGTTCGGGAGAGAGGTAGAGATTCTCCACGGTCACGTCCGAACCGATGATCGCTGCTGCTGCGCAAATCCAGAAAGCCGCCTGTGAGGGATCGCCGGGAACGGCAAACTGACCGGGCATGACCGGGCCGGGCTGCAAAGTGATGACAGATCCGCCCCCAATCTTCTCGGTCGCGACGTCCACACCGTGTGCGGCGAGCATCTCCTCGGTGTGCCGCCGGGTCGGGACCCTCTCACGGACGATCGTCGCTTCGTCAGCGAACAGCCCCGCCAGCAAGATCGCCGACTTGACCTGCGCGCTGGCCATTGGCGGCGTGTAGTCGATGCCGTGCAGTTGGCCGCCTCTGATGGTCAGGGGGGTAAACCGCCCACGTTCACGGCCGTCAATCTTGGCGCCCATAGCACGTAGCGGCTCGACGACTCGGTCCATCGGTCGAGTGGCGATGGACGCGTCTCCGGTGATCACGCTTCGAAAGGGCTGACCGGCGCAGACGCCTGCGAGCAGCCGGGCACCAGTTCCGGAATTCCCTACGTCGAGAACCCCTGCCGCTTCGTGAAGGTCTCCACCGGTGATGGTCAGCGTTCCCACCGGTTGGTCGTCCCGCGCATCGTCAGCCTCGTCGATGTGCACGCCCAGGGCGGCCATGATCTGGCGGGTGTGCCGGACGTCGAGCCCGGCTGAAAGCCCGGTGATGGTCGAGACGCCTTTTGCCAGGCCAGCCAGGATCAGCGCGCGGTGCGAGACAGACTTGTCGCCGGGGACCCGGAGCGTGCCAACAAGCGGGCTCCGGCGAGCGATCCGTGCGCTCGCAACTGGCTGGTCCTCCATTCCAACAACCTTACCGACGGGCCACGTCCCGGCCCTGTACCGATTCTCTGATGTGGCTGCGCGGCAAGCGGGGTGCTGCAACAGTGAGCAGATGAACCGCTCTGATCCGCATGGGCGCGTGGCGGTCGTCACCGGTGGCGGCACCGGAATCGGCCGGGCCACCGCACTTCAGCTCTCGGCCGAGGGGTATCGCGTCGCGGTGTGTGGCCGTCGCCCCGAGCCGCTGGAGGGTGTTCGGGAGCAGATTGTCTTTGGTGGCGGTGTCTGTCTTGCCGACACGTGTGACGTCCGTGAGCCGGACCAAGTCGAGGCGTTCATCGGCCGAGTCATCGACGAGGGTGGGCGGATCGATGCACTGGTAAACAACGCAGGAGGACAGTTCACTGCGAACGCGGAGAACATCACCCTCGGCGGATTCCGCGCCGTTCACCGGTTGGCGGTCGAGGCCGCCTGGTCGGTGACCAGGGAGGTAGCCAACCGCGCGCTCATCCCGCAACGGTCAGGCAGCGTGGTCTTCGTTGGGTTCAGTCCGCGTCGAGGGATGCCCCAGGCCGCTCACGCCGCTTCGGCTCGAGCAGCTGTTGAGAACCTCGCGACAGGGCTGGCGATGGAGTGGTCGCGCTACGGAATCCGCACCAACTGTGTCAGCGTCGGGGCCGTGGCCACCGAAGGCCTCGACCAATACGGCACCGTCGTCGAGGAGTGGGCAGAGATGATCCCGATGAAGCGGCTTGGGCGACCGGAGGAGGTTGCTGCGGTGATTTCCTTCCTGCTCTCGGACGCCGCCAGCTATGTCACCGGAACGGTGATGACCGTCGATGGTGGGGCCGATGCGTGGGGGGTCGGAGGGCTGCCGCCCGAGATCGAGTCCTGACGTAGGAGCGGTCGGAATCACCCAGAACGGGTCATGCGTCAGGGCTCCGGTCGGCCTCGGCTTGGACCAGAATGGGCACGCCCAGGCGAACAGAGGAGGCGGACCCAACATGGCTGACGTCATCATCACCGATGCGACTCTTGAAGTCCCCGGCGTCGCAAACCGGCGTGCCGCGGTGCGCTTACACAGCCTGAACTGGCGACTCATCCTGGTGCGGCTCATCACCAGTGGGCTGGCAGTAACGCTGACAGTCCTCATAACTCCGGGCCTGGCCTTCACCGGTTGGCGAATCGGCCAGTTTTGGTTAGTGGCCGGCGTGTACGCGCTGATCAGCACGTTCGTCAAACCTGCCGTCCAGTTCTTCTCACTGCGGTTCCTCGTGTCGTCGTACGGGCTGATCAACATTCTGGTGAACGGCGTGCTTCTGTGGTTGCTCACCGTGGTGCTGAGCGACTTGATCACCTATGACCGTCTGTGGCAGCTGCTGGTAGGCGGGTTGATCGTCGGCATCCTGGGCATGGTTCTCGATGCCCTAGCCGGGACGAACTATCCCGTTCTCGACCGCTCGGACAAGGAGGACGCGACATGAGTGGCGGCATCGACACCATCCATCAAAACCGGCGGCTTCAGGAGATCTACAGCACGGTTCTGCAGTTCGGTACCGAGTCACTGATCGACCGCACGTGGTTGGGAGCACCACGTCGCCGGCTGCAGGGTTGGATCTATCGACTGGAGGCACCACCTCCCGAGCTCTCGATCGCGACACGAACCCGACTGCTCATGGAGAACCTGGGACCGACCTACGTCAAGCTGGGCCAGATCGTCTCAAGCCAGGCAAGCACCTTGCCCGACGAGTGGCGTCACGAACTTGAGCTACTGCAGAGTGACGTTCCGCCTGCACCGTACGAGGCTGCTCGCCAGGTGATCATCGATGAGCTGGGGGCACCCCCCGAACAGCTGTTCGCGACGTTCGAAACGACGCCTCTGGCCGCTGCCTCTTTGGGGCAGGTTTATCGTGCGACAACTGTCGACGGTGACGAAGTTGTGGTGAAGGTGCAGCGCCCAGCGTTGGAACCACAAGTCAAAGCTGACTTGGGAGTCGCAAGCACATACGGGCGTACTGCCGAGGCTCGCAGCAAGTACGCCCGCGAGATCGGGCTCAGCTCCATGCTGTCGGAGTTCGGGTCGTCGCTGATGGACGAGCTGGACTACTACGGCGAGGCCTACAACATGGAGCGGCTCGCTGAGAACCTCTCGGGAATCGATGGTGTGCACATCCCCAAGGTCTACCGGTCGCTTTCGGCTAAGCGGGTCCTTACGCAGGAGTTCATCAGCGGCGTGAAGATCTCCAACGTCGAGGCGATGCGCGACGCGGGTCTTGATCCCTCGGCGGTGGCCAAAGCCGCGCTTCGGGCTGCGATCAAGATGCTGATGATCGACGGCTACTTCCATGCAGACCCCCACCCTGGAAACTTGTTCGTCAACCTCGACACCGGAGTTGTCACTTTCCTGGACGCCGGGATGGTCGGACAGATAACTGTCGCGCAGCGAGCGAACTTGGTGCTGCTCCTATGGATGTTCGTCAAGGATGACGTGAACGGCATGGGGCGTCAGCTGCGCGCCCTCAGCGTGCCATTCCGCGACGATGCCGATCCCGAGCGTTTCGGCAAGGAGTTCGAGCGGCGGATGGCTCGCTACGGGCGCGGGACCGGTGCCGACGTCAAGGACGTGATGTCCACCTCTATGTCGATCCTTCGTGACTGCGGCTATCGCCTGGACCCACAGCTGACACTGGCGTTGAAGTCATTGACCCAGGCCTCGGCCTTCTTCACGCCGCTCGCCGACCCTGAGCACCCCTTCACCAGCGAAGCCCTCAAAGCCTCGATAGAGCTGGGGCAGGAGGCCATCGCCGACGGAGTGATCGAGGATGCTGCGCGCCGGGAAGGGTCAAAGATGCTGAGTGAGGCCTTCCAAGCCGCACCGGACTACCTACGGGGGCTGTTCTCCTGGCGTGACCAGCTCAAAAGCGGTCGGCTGACTGTCTACGTCGACACCAGCGCCTTGGACCGGCAGATGGAGGCGGCGAGATCGATTACCTCGATGGTCGTCGTTGCCGTCCTCGTTGCCGGGGCGCTCGTCGGCTCAGCTGTGGCCTCGAGCGTCTTCACGTCGGAGGACAACCAGCGGTTGGCTGATGCAAGCAATTTCGCGTACGGGGCCTCACTTGTTGTCGCCGCGGTCTTGGTTGCCAACTATCTGTGGCGACTGGTGAGGCCGCGCCCACGTCGCTAGCTGGACCAGGAGCGATCAGACCGTTGCCGAAAGGGCTGTGCAGTGGGACTTCGGAGGCCACCCCGTTACGCTGGAGAGATGGAACCCCCTAGTACCCAGGGGGCTGAAAGTTGAGCCCCCTGTTGGTCAATATCGGCATCGTCTTGCTCTTCGTGCTGATCGGTGGCTTCTTCGCGGCGGCTGAGATGGCATTGGTGTCGCTGCGGGAGAGCCAGGTATCGCAACTGGCCCAGCGCGGAAGTCGGGGACGTGCTGTGTGGCGACTGCACAACCAGCCGAACCGGTTCCTGTCCGCCGTGCAGATCGGCGTCACGCTCTCCGGTTTCCTGTCAGCCGCTTTCGGCGCCTCGACCATTGCAGCGGACGTCTCGCCCATCCTCGTCAACTGGGGGCTGCCGGAGGGCCTGGCCAACGGGCTGGCCCTGGTCGGAATCACGCTCATCATCGTCTACCTTTCCCTCGTTCTCGGAGAGCTGGCGCCCAAGCGCGTGGCCCTGCAACGAGCCGAGGGCGTCGCACTCGTTTCGGCACCGGCGATCGAGATCATGGCCAAGGTCTCGACGCCGTTGATCTGGCTGCTGTCCCGCTCCACGGACGTGGTGGTCCGGTTGGCCGGCGGAGACCCCAAAGCGTCGCGTGAGCAGATCAGCGAGCTCGAGCTGCGCGAACTCGTGGCTGGTCATAGTGACCTCGACGACGAGGAACGGGAACTGCTGGAGGAGGTCTTCACCGCCAATGACCAGCAGCTTCGAGAGGTGATGGTGCCGCGTACCGAGGTGGACTTCCTCGATGCGGCGACACCGCTCTTCAAAGCGCTGAAGGACGCGGCCAAGATGCCCCATTCGCGCTACCCAGTGGTGCGGGGCTCGGCAGATGACGTCACTGGCTTCGTTCATGTTCGCGACCTCTTCGACCCTGAGCTGTCGGGGCGATCGGTTCGCGTTGGCGAGCTCACACGTCCGGTCTTGATGCTCCCCGGTACCAACCGAGTGCTGTCGTCGCTGCAGCAGATGCGCCGAGAGGGTCAACACCTCGCCATCGTCGTGGACGAGTACGGCGGAACGGCTGGGATCATCACCCTCGAAGACCTGGTTGAGGAGATCGTCGGTGACATCCGCGACGAGTACGACGTGGACGAGCCGGAGACCACTCGGGTTGGGGAGTCGGTCGAGGTTGACGGACTGTTGAACATCGAGGACTTCCAGGACGAGACCGGCGTGCAGCTTCCCGAAGGTCCCTACGAGACTGCGACCGGCTATGTCGTGAATGCGTTGGGGCGGTTCCCCATCGTGGGTGACCGTGTGCAGGTGAACGGGCATCGGCTTGAGGTGATGGAAGTCGAGGGGCGGCGGGCGTCACGGGTGAGGGTCACTCCTGACGCCAGCCCGTCAGTCTGAGAGACTGCTCGCCATGTCGCAGTCACGTCCACGCGTCTTTTCCGGCATGCAGCCGACGGCAGACTCGCTGCACCTGGGGAACTATTTGGGGGCTCTGACCCAATGGGTTGCCCTTCAGGAGGACCACGAGTGCGTCTACTGCGTCGTTGACCAGCACGCGATCACGATGCCGCATGACCCCGAAGAGCTTCGACGTCGCACCCGGGTCACGGTCGCTCAGTATCTGGCGGCGGGCGTCGACCCTGAGCAGAGCGTGCTCTTTGTTCAGAGCCACGTGGCTGCCCACTCACAGCTCGCCTGGGTGCTCGGCTGCTTGACCGGGTATGGCGAAGCAAGCCGAATGACGCAGTTCAAAGACAAGTCAGCCCGCCAGCAGCTAGACCGGGTCACCGTCGGGCTCTTCACCTACCCGCTTCTCCAGGCGGCTGACATCTTGCTGTACGGCGCTGAGCAGGTGCCTGTCGGTGAAGATCAGCGGCAACACATCGAACTCACGCGTGACCTTGCCCAGCGGTTCAACTCGACGTTCGGCGAAACTCTGGTCGTGCCGAAGCCGCACATCCTCAAGGCGCGCGCGAAGATCCTCGACCTTCAGCAACCGGACAAGCAGATGAGCAAGAGCCTTGGAGGTGCGGGCTGTCTGTTCCTCCTCGACGACGTCAAGGTCAACGTGAAGAAGATTCGATCCGCAGTGACCGACAGCGGGCGGGAAGTCGTCTACGACCCCGAGGCCCAAGCCGGGGTCTCAAATCTGCTCACCATCTTGGGTGCACTGACGGACCGACCTCCCCAAGACACGGCCGACGAGTACGTTGGACGGGGCTACGGCGACCTGAAGAAGGACGTCGGTGAGGTGTTCGCGGCTTTCGTCGAGCCGTTCCAGAGCCGGGTATGGGAACTGCTCGACTCCCCTGACCAGTTGGACAAGATTCTCGCCGACGGAGCCGAGCGGGCACGGTCGCTCGCCGAGCCGACGCTGCGCACCGTCTACGAGCGGGTCGGTTTCCTGGCTCCCCGGCTTTGATTGTGGCTGGCAGCGAATCGCTCACCGTGGGTGTGGCCATCACGGTCCCTGACCCGTGGGGAGAACAGCTTCAGGAGCAGCGGGCGGCGTTCGGTGATCATCTCGCGTGGACGATTCCCACCCACATCACGTTGCTCGCCCCAATACGTGTACCTAGTGGCCGGTTGGATCAGGTCGACGAGCACCTGCAGGCAGTCGCTTCTGGAGTCTCGACCTTCAACGTCGTCCTCGACGGTTCGGCAACTTTCCGTCCAGTTACGCAAACATCCTTCATCGTGGTGCAACAGGGCACGGCCGAGTGCGGACGGCTCGCTGAGCAGGTTCGCAGCGGTCCACTCCGTCGCTCGCTTGCTTACCCGTATCACCCACACGTCACCATCGCAGTCGATCTCTCCGATGAAGTGCATGATCGTGCTGAGAAGCAAACCGCGGGCTTCCGGCTGCAGTTCGCAGTGACCGAGATCGAACGGTTTGAGTTGGCCGAGTACGGCGTGTGGGAGTCGGTCGCCAAGTTCCCCCTCTTGGCCACTCGTGGCTAGATGGATCGCCCGTGCTCGGGCGAGGCTCGCGCGCATCCCGTTCTTCGACCGACACCTTCAAGCGATCGATCGGGCCAATGGTCTGCGTTTCACCCGATGGGCAGCTGGAATCGCGCTCTTTGGCTATCTCGCTCTCTTCCCTCTGCTGGTGCTCGCATTCATCGCATTCGGCATCGTGCTGTCGAACCTTCCCGAGGTCCGAGTCGAGGTCGAGCTGTTTCTCAAGGAAGCCCTTCCGCTGCTCTTCGACCCAGAGAGCGGGCAGCCGCCCGTTGACATCGAGAGTGTTGCCAACGCGACAGTCAACGCAGGAGTCATCGCCGTCGTTGGTCTCTTGGTGGCCGGTCTTGGATGGGTCGACTCGACAATGGAGGGTGTTCGCCGCATGCAGGGTGCAATGCGGCGACCGCGGAACTGGCTGCTTCTTCGGCTACAGGACACGGTCTCGTTGCTATTGATGGGAACGATTCTCCTGGTCGCGCTGGCTGGCGCAGTCATCGTTGAGGCGTTCGGAACGTCGGCACTGGAGTGGGTGGGCGTCGACGAAAGCTCAAGCTGGTTCGTGACCCTCAGTGGGGCGCTGATCCTGGGGCTCCTTGTTTGGCTTGTCGTTGCCTCCCTTTACGGGCTGGCCTGGTGGAAGCGAACGGGACGCCGTTGGCGGCCGGTCCTTCTCGGCTCGCTCTACACAACGCTGGCCCTCCTCGTACTGACCGAGCTCTCCTTTCTCGTCGTCGGTAGCACCTTGAGCAACCCCGTGTACGGCGCTCTCGCGGTGGCCGCTGCGTTGCTGGTCTTCCTCTACGTGGCGTCGGCAGTGCTGCTCTACTTCGCCTGCTGGGTTGCCGTGTGTGAGGGTGCCCCGAGGACGGTCGAGGAGGTGGCGTATCTCGATCGCATGAGTGGCGGCCCGGTCAAACTCCCCACGGTGGAGGACTAGAACGTGTCTGGAGTCAGTTCCTCCTGCGCTGCAGCCACCAGCCACCGAGCAGCAGCCCGGCACCGGCCACTACCCACAGGATGACGCCCTGAACTGACGAGTCGCCAGCGTTGATGGTGCCCGAGCTCACGCCAGCAGCCTGTGGTGGAGGTGCCGTCAACGTGGGGGCGTGGTCGGGGCTTGGCGCCCGCACCTGTTCGTCGAGCGATCCAACGGCTGTCACGGCGTCGCGCTGGGAGAAGCCCCAAGCCAACAGGCGCTTGGCTGCGTTCTCGCTCGGTTCGAGGATGCCCATCAGGGTGACGATCAGCGTGTGCCCACCGCGATGGGCAGCGGCGACGAACGTCCGCCCCGCCTTGGTTGTGTACCCGGTCTTGACCCCGAGGATTCCGCGGTAACCCTCCAGGAGCAGCGGATTCTGGTTGTAGATCATGTAGGTATCGCGCCGTTTGTCCTGCTTGGGCTCCTGAGCCGGAAACGCTGTCGACACCGTCGACACATAGCGGCGAAAGTCACGATCAGCGAGGCCTTCGCGCGCGAAGATCGCCAGGTCGAATGCGGACGTGAACTGTCCGGCGGCATCCAGGCCAGTGGGGTTGACTGCCCGCGTGTCATGGGCTCCCAGGGCGTCCGCCTCTGCGTTCATTGCGCGGACCGTGTGATGCAAACCTCCGGCCGCCGACGCAAGAGCCCTCGCTGCATCGTTTCCGCTGGGGAGCATCAGGCCATAGAAGAGCTGATCGATGGAGTAGCGCGAGCCCGGGACGATCCCGACGGCGCTGCCGACAACCCTGGCGTCTTCCCATTGCACTCTGTAGCTGGATTGGAGATCGAGCTGGGGGAGCAGCGTTACTGCGGTGAGGGTCTTGAGAGTGCTGGCCGGACGAAGTCGCTCATGCGCATTCCTGGCTGCCAGGATCTGGCCAGTGTCAGCATCGGCCACGACCCAGGACTTCGCCCAGACCTTCGGAGGCGCGTGACCGTCGACCACGACGCCGGCCCCGTCAAGAGGATCTGCGGTTTTCGCTGATGCATGGAGTGGCAGGCCGACGGTCCCGACGACAAGGACGGCGGCGAGGACCCTTGGGAAGATCGACATGATCTGGTGAGGCTACCTGGAGGCGTCAGACATCAGATGCGCCGGGAGATCAAAGCGCGTTTGACCTCCTGGATAGCCTGGGTGATCTCGATGCCACGAGGGCAAGCCTCAGTGCAGTTGAAGGTGGTCCGGCAGCGCCAAACCCCCTCCCGGTCGTTGAGGATGTCGAGGCGCTGAGACGCTCCTTCGTCACGGCTGTCGAAGATGAAGCGGTGCGCACCGACGATGGCAGCCGGGCCGAAGTACTGGCCATCGGTCCAGAAGACCGGACATGAGGTGGTACATGCGGCACAGAGAATGCACTTGGTGGTGTCGTCGAACCTCTCGCGGTCATGCTGGCTCTGGCGGCGCTCGCGCGTTGGCTCGTGCCCCTCAGTGATAAGGAAAGGCTTCACGTCGCGGTACGCCTGGAAGAACGGCTCCATGTCGACGACGAGGTCCTTTTCCAGCGGTAGGCCCTTGATCGCCTCCACCGTGATCGCTGCATCCATGTTGAGATCCTTGATCAGCGTCTTGCAGGCCAGCCGGTTCCGGCCGTTGATGCGCATGGCATCTGATCCGCAGATCCCGTGGGCACAAGATCGCCTGTATGTCAGGGTGCCGTCCTGTTCCCACTTGATCTTGTTGAGGGCGTCGAGAATGCGGTCGGTGGGAAGGACTTCGACGGGGTAGTCGTGCCACGACGGCTCGGTGTCTCCGGCCTCGGGGTTGAATCGGCGGATGCGCAGCGTCACATTCCGCCGCAGGAGGGCTGACCCGCTCTCTGGCGCGTGGTCGATGGGGGAGTCGACAGTGGCTGTCATCAGTACTTACGCTCCATCGGCTGGTAGCGGGTGACGGTGACTGGCTTGTAGTCGAGCCTGATCTCTTCGTTTCCCGCGGCGTCGACCTCGCGATAGGCCATGGTGTGCCTCATGAAGTTGACGTCGTCGCGATTGGGGTAGTCCTCGCGGAAGTGTCCACCGCGCGACTCGTTTCGAGCGCGTGCAGAAACGACGACAACCTCGGCGAGGTCGAGCAAGAAGCCGAGCTCTACTGCTTCCAGGACGTCGGTGTTGTAGCGCTTTCCCTTGTCCTGGACGGTGACATCGAGGAATCGTCGCTTGAGCTCGACGATGTCGACTTCGGCTTGCTTGAGCGTGGTATCGGTGCGGTACACCGAGGCATGGTCATCCATGGACTGCTGGAGCTCGGCACGGATTGCTCCGGTGCGTTCGCCACCGACTCCGTTCAGCAACCGGTCGATGAGGTCACGGACATCAGCGTCGGGGTCGTCGGGGAGGTCGACAAAGTGCGCGGTCGCTGCGTGGTCGGCGGCGGCCATTCCGGCACGGCGACCGAAGACATTGATATCCAAGAGGGAGTTCGTGCCCAGCCGGTTGGCTCCGTGAACCGAGACGCAGGCGACCTCGCCCGCTGCGTAGAGACCCGGAACAATCTTCTTGTTGTCGCGAAGCGCCCTTGCATCGATATCGGTCGGGATACCCCCCATCGCGTAGTGCGCAGTCGGGTAGATCGGCACTGGCTCGGAGACTGGGTCGATCCCGAGGTAAGTCCGGCTGAACTCGGTGATGTCGGGAAGTTTGGCCTCGAGCTGTTCGGCCGGAATGTGGGTGAGGTCGAGGAGAACGTAATCCTTGTTGGGGCCGCATCCGCGTCCCTGCCGGACCTCTGTGTAGATCGCGCGGCTCACCATGTCCCGCGGCGCGAGGTCCTTGATGGTCGGGGCGTAGCGCTCCATGAACCGCTCACCCTCGCTGTTCCGCAACATGCCGCCTTCTCCGCGCGCTCCCTCGGTCAGCAAGATCCCCAGTCCGGCGAGGCCGGTTGGGTGGAACTGGTAGAACTCCATGTCCTCCAGGGGCAGGCCGCGTCTCCAGACGACCCCCATGCCATCGCCGGTGAGAGACAGCGCATTCGACGTCGTCTTGAAGACCCGGCCGAATCCACCGGTCGCAAAGACCACGGACTTCGCTTGGAAGACGTGCAGTTCACCGGTGCTGAGCTCGTAGGCGACGACCCCGGAGACCTCACCGTGAGTCATCAGGAGGTCGAGGACGTAGAACTCGTTGTAGAACTCGACGTTCTGCTTGATGCACTGCTGGTACAGAGTCTGCAGAATCATGTGCCCGGTGCGGTCAGCCGCGTAACAGGCTCGACGGACGGCGGCCTCGCCATGGTTACGGGTGTGTCCGCCGAACCGACGCTGGTCGATGCGCCCCTCCGGGGTACGAGAGAAGGGCAGGCCCATCTTCTCGAGGTCCAAGACGGCGTCGATGGCCTCTTTTGCCATGATTTCAGCGGCGTCCTGGTCAACGAGGTAGTCGCCACCCTTGATCGTGTCGAAGGTGTGCCACTCCCAGTTGTCTTCCTCGACGTTGGCCAGTGCAGCACACATACCGCCTTGCGCCGCGCCGGTGTGCGAGCGAGTCGGGTAGAGCTTGGTGAGCACGGCGGTACGAACGCGTTTACTCGACTCGAGGGCCGCACGCATTCCCGCACCGCCGGCTCCGACGATGATCACGTCGTACTTGTGGATCTGGGGCATGAGGTAGCGCTCCTCAGCTGATGTTCGGATCGAAGGTGAAGATCACCAAGGTGCCGGTGACGAGAATGAGCACCATGGACGCGTAGAGCGCCGACTTCAGCCAGATGCGCGTGGTGTCACGCTCCGCGTAGTCATTGATGATCACGCGGAGTCCGTTGCCACCGTGCAGCTGCGCCAACCACAGCATCAGGAGGTCCCACACCTGCCAGAAGGGAGAAGACCAGCGGCCGGCGACGAAGGCGAAGTTGATGCGCTGCACCCCGCCATCCAAGATGTTCATGATGAAGAGGTGGCCAAGGACCAAGAAGATCAGCACCAGGCCGGAAACTCGCATGAAGAGCCAGGAGTAGAGCTCGAAGTTCGACCGGCCGCTGGAACCAAAAGTCTTCTGCGACCGCGGCGCCGGAATATCGGGAGCTTCGATGGGTGTCATGTCAGGCGCTCCCGAAGATAGAGCTGACAGTGTGCTCGAGCATGAAGTAGACGCCAGGAACCATCAGGAGCATCCACACCGTCACGATCGACCAGAGCATGGCCTGCTGGTACTTCGGGCCCTTGCTCCAGAAGTCGATGGCGATCACCCGGAGGCCGTTCAGCGCGTGGAAAAGCACGGCGCCGACCAGCCCCACTTCGAGCAGATTGACGACGGGGTTCTTGTAGGTAGCAATGACGGTGTCGTATGCCTCGGGAGAGACGCGCACCAGAGCCGTGTCCAGCACGTGGGCGAACAGAAAGAAGAAGGTGAGCGCCCCGGTGATCCGATGCGCCACCCACGACCACATGCCTTCGCGGCCGCGGTACAGGGTGCCAGCTGGTGCGGTGGGCACCTGACGCCTCCGTTGTCGAGTCCTTGGGTCGCCCGTCCGCCTGGGCAGCGGTGCGACCGGTCACGGCCAGGTGCGAGCTCCGCAGGATGAGCCCGGAACTCGCCCTCCCGATGCTACCGGCGTTTCTACCTTGGTCGCCTGTCGACCCTCGCCCTGATCGATGCACCTGAGAGGGTGGAGCGGTGTCATCCGGTGCGCGGGTCCAAGCCACGACTGACGTGGACGCCGTCATTGTCGGGTCGGGTCCTAACGGCCTTGTGGCAGCCGTCACACTCGCGGAGGCAGGTTGGCGAGTCCTCGTCCTCGAGGCAGCTGAACAGTATGGCGGTGGAACACGCACCGAGGAGCTCACGCTTCCCGGCTTCCGCCATGACGTCTGCTCAACAGCGCACCCGCTCGCCCTGGCCTCGCCGGCCTTTCGCGAGCTCGGCCTCGAACGAGAGGGTCTTCGGCTCGCGCATCCAGAAGTTCCGCTCGGACACCCGTTGGCCTTGGGCAGGTCGGTCCTGCTGCACCGAGACGTTGCCGCTACCGCGGCCCAGTTGGGGCGGGACGGGGCTGCTTGGACGCGAACGGTCGGCGCGCTCGGCCGCAGGTGGGCCTCCATGGCTGATGGAGTGCTCGAACCTCTAGCGGTGCCGCCTCGTTCCCCGCTGACCACCGGGGCCTTCGGCGCTGCGGGGCTCTGGCCGAGCACTTGGTTCGCCAGCACCGTGTTTCGCGAGGAGTCGACGCGCGCCCTCTTCGGTGGCCTCGCGGCCCACGCCACGCTTGACCTGGCTTCCCCGCTCACCACGGCCGTCGGCCTGCTGCTCGGCGGCTTGGCGCACGGCGTCGGGTGGCCAGTGGCCGTCGGTGGTTCGCAGTCGATCGCCGATGCGCTTGTGCGTAGGCTCGAGTCGCTCGGCGGCGATGTGCGGACCGGCCATCGCGTCGTCTCGATGGCTGACATTCCAGCTGCGCGTGCAGTCCTGTTCGATGTGACGCCCAGGCAGTTGCTGCAGATCGCCGGAGCAAGATTCACCCCTTCCTACCGGCGGCGGCTCGCCCAGTGGCGCTACGGGGCAGGAGTGTTCAAGGTCGACTGGGCGCTCGACGCACCCGTGCCATGGGCGGATGAAAGCCTGGCTGGCGCTGGAACCATTCATCTGGGAGCGAGCATGGCCGAGCTCGTGGTCGCCGAACGAGACGTCGCACGCGGCCGGGTCTCGGAGAGCCCGTACGTCCTGGTGGCCCAGGCCACGGGTGCCGATCCGTCTCGGGCGCCGGAGGGCAAGCACACACTGTGGGCGTACTGCCATGTGCCGAACGCATGCGAGGTCGACATGACCGATGCGATCGAGGGTCAGATCGAACGCTTCGCTCCCGGCTTTCGTGACCGGGTGCTAGGACGGCACGTGATGGGGCCGGCGGCGTTGGAGGCTCACAACGCCAACGAGGTCGGGGGTGATATAGCCGGAGGGGTTTCCGACTGGCGTCAAATGGCCGCGCGTCCTCGGCTCTCTTTCACCCCATGGGCTACTCCCGATCCCAGGATCTTCCTCTGTTCGTCCTCGACGCCGCCAGGTGGCGGCGTGCACGGGATGTGCGGACGCACGGCGGCCGAGCTGGTGCTGAAGCGACTCGGCTGAAGCGTGACGCACTGCCGCTCTTAGGAAGCGGGCCTCGGTACCCGGTGTCGGTGTTACCCGGTGTCGGTGTTACCCGGTGTCGGTGTAGGCCCACGGTTCGGTGCGGTACGTCTTGCCGGCAGGTGAGGTCCACAGCATCACCCCATCGGCGTCGAGTTCGGTGGTCCAGCCGGGGGAGTGCTTGAGCAGGTGGTGGTGGCGGCAGAGGACCGCCAGATTGGAGGCGGTTGTCTCTCCGCGCGGCCATGGGATGGTGTGGTCGAGGTCGGTGCCCTGACGTTTGGTGGCCGACCGGGAGCAGCCTGGGAAGCGGCAAACCCTGTCGCGGGCACGGATGGCACGGTCCAACGCGGTGGAAGGGCGGTACTGACGTTCGGCGATGTCGATCAGGTAGCCGGTGTCAGGGTCGGTGAGCATCCGACGGAACGCGATTTCGCGGTCGGGCGTACCCACGAGGTCGAGTGCCTCGTTACTGGTGATCGGGCCAACACCCGCGACATCGGCCGGCTGCGCCGACTCACCGAGCAGCGTGTCGGCCGGAACGACCACCTGCACACTCACCTGCGGGGGTTCGGCGCGACCGGTCAGGAGGTCGATGAGGGCATCAGCACGGCGTTGGTCCATGGTCCGAACGTCACCCGTCTCAGCCGCCATGGCGACGGCGTTCGCGGTGTCGTAGACCTGCCTTGCTTGCACGCTGGGGAGAAGCGCATAGAGCTCTGACACCCCGTCGGGCAGTGGAGTCACACTGATCATTCGGTCTGACACCGCCTTGGCTCGACGTACTTCGGCCATTCCGGGGTCGGCGGAGATGACCCGCCGCTGAAGCCACCGGCGCACCTCCGGACCGGTGTGGGTAGCTGCGTACTCGACGGCTTGGTCGGCCATTGCTTCCACCGCCGGATGCGAAACACCCTCGAGTCCGTTGCAGATGATCTGAGTCTTACGCGAGTCGATGACACCTCGTCGCCAGGCTCCCACCACCGCCCGGTGCTCCGAAGCGGCCAACGCCAAGCCGAACCGACCGGCCGCCGCGGCCTTCGTGCAGGACAAGGTGGCGGCAATCTCGTCAGCAACAAACTCGGTCCGTGATTCGTGTGCCAGGAGTTCTCGGCCGCGTGACTCCTCGTCCTCGCGGTCGGCGCGTTTGGCACGCTCAGCGAGCTCGCACATGACCAACGCCTGCTCGGACTGCGCGAGGTTCGCCACCCGCTCGAGTTGGACCAGCCTGTCACGCAGATCCGCATCACCTGCCGCTCCGACGGCTGGCATCGCAGCGATCAGGCGCTGCACCTGCTCGTCGATGGTGACCGCGGAGTTCGTCATGACCGTCACTCTGGCACCCACCACCGACAATCATGTCCGGCAGCCAACACCCACGGGATCCGTCCGGAACCGGCCTAGCGACGAACGACGGCGTCCACCGCAACGGCTGACGTCTCCGAGACGATCACCGGGTTGAGCTCGATCAGCGTGAGGCGCTCGGCGACGAGCGCGTTGCCGACTGCCGTCGCAAGTTCACACAGCGCCTCGACGGCGACGCCCCGGCGGCCTCGGCCCCCCGCGAGCATCGGGTAGCTCTTCGAGCGACTTCAGGGCCTCGCCAACGCGCACGGCATCAGTCGGCAGTGGAAGGACCACGACGTCCTGCAGAAGCTCGGTCCAGATGCCGCCGGCGCCGATCACCAGGGCAGGCACAACGCCGTCACGAGTCGCCGACACGAGCATCTCGATTCCCGGAGAAGCCATCTGCTCGACGAGGACCACACCGTCGGGCTCGACGAGCTCCAAGAGCTGCTCGGCGGCGATGCTGATCCGCTCGGCGTCGGTGAGATTCAGGACGACACCCCCGACGTCGGTCTTATGCTGCACGTCGTGGCGGCTGATCTTCATGGCGACGGCACCGCCGAGGGCGACAGCCGCCTTCACAGCCTCCTCTGCCGTTCCGACAGTCTGACCAAGAGGGACGTCGACGCCGTACGACGCCAGAAGTTCCTTGCCCTGGTGCTCGGCCAGCCACTCGCCAGGCTCGATCACCTCAGTCGCGGCCGAGACTGCGCGTAGATGTTCCGGCGGTGCGGCTCGCTGAGTGTGAGCTTTCAGCGCCGAGAGCGCCGCAGGAATTCCGGCCAGTGCCGTCACGCCGTCAGCAGCAAGGGACTCCGCAACGACTGCTGGCATCAGCTCGGGTAGGCCGGAGGCCACCGCACGACCGGTGCCGGGTATGTCGGCAGTGACGAGCCCGTCGCGGGTGTCCTTCCAGTCCTTGGCGTCAGCGTCGCTGAGGTCGGGGGGAGTGTCCTGCACGTAGAGCACTTGGTTAACGCCGGGATCGGCCGCCAGGGTCTCGACCAGTGCGCGTACCTGCGGTGTGTCGGCCCACAGCATGTTGGTGTGATCCAGCGGATTGGTGATCACGACGCCTTCGGGCAGCAGGTCCGCAAGTGCACTGCACGTGACGTCGGTAAGGTCCGCGAGCCGAACGCCTAACCGGTCCGCTTCGTCGGCGGTGATCACCGAGTCACCACCGGAGCAGGTGACGACGGCTAGACCACCTGACCGGTTCGGGCGCGGGGTCGCCATCAGCTTGGCCGTCTCGAACAGCTCATGCGGGTCGTGGCACCAGGCACCACCTGCCTCGACGACCAGTGCGGCGAAGATGCGGTGATCACCGGCCACCGCAGCGGTGTGCGCGCCCCCGGCTGCCGCACCTGCCGCACTTCTCCCGGCCTTCAGTACCGCGATGCGGATGTCGCGCTCGGCGCACCGGGCAAAGGCGTTCGCCCACTTGGCGCCGTCGCCGTCACCCTCGAGGTAGAGCGCAACTGAGCGGACACCGTCAGCGCCGGCCAGGTAGCTGAGCGCGTCGGCTGCGTCGACGACCGCACTGTTGCCCACGCTGACGACGGTGTGCCACGCGATGCCGCGGCGGCTAGCCAGTGCGACGACGCCGAGGTTGCCGCTCTGGGTGATGAGCGCAACGCTGCCGCCGGTTCCAACGCTGACGTTGTCACCCCACATCGGGGCCCTACTGGCGACGGAGACGATGCCGTTCGCGTTGGGGCCGATCACGGGCAGGTCGTGGCGCGTTGCCGCAGCGACTAGGGCGTCTTGACGGTCGGTGCGGCCGGTCTCGGCGAACTCCGCGGCGAAGACGATGGCTCCGCCACAGCCGAGTGCCCCTGCGGTGTTCAGCAACTTGGGGACCGTGTCGGCAGGGGTTGCGATGACGACCGCGTCCACCGCGTTCCCCAGGGCCTCCAAGGTGGGGACGCAGGCAACGCCGTGCACCCGGGTGCGGGTCGGGTGGACGCCCACCAGCCGTCCGGTGAAGCCTGCCGCAAGCAGGTTGCTGACCGCCGCGTTGCCGTACGACCCGGGTCGGTCGGTAGCGCCGACGACGGCGATAGAGGCAGGCCGGAAGAGCCGGTCGAGCTGCATAGGTTGACGCCTAGCCGAGCATGGCGTCGACGCCGCGCCGCTCAAGACTCCGAGCAACGATCAGTCGCTGGATCTCGCTGGTGCCCTCCCAGATGCGGTCGACCCTCAGCTCTCGCCAGAAGCGCTCGGCGACATTGGTGCGCATGTATCCGCGGCCGCCGAAGATCTGCACTGACCGGTCGGCGCACCGGTTGGCCGCCTCTGAGCAGAAGAGCTTGGCCATCGACGCCTTGCCGTGGATGAGCTTGGGATCGGCGCCGGACTCCTTGAGGCGCGCAACGTCGTAGACCATGAGCCGACCTGCGGCGGCATCGGCCGCGGAGTCGGCGAGCGGGAACGAAACACCCTGGTGGTCGATGAGGCGAGCTCCGCCCTGCTCGCGGTTGATGGCCCACTGCGGTTGTCTCGGTGATGAGCCGCTGCATGGCGCCGATGCAGCGGACCGCGATGCCGATCCGCTCCTCGGTGAACCACATGCGCTGCAGGTCGTCGCCCTGGCCGACCCCACCGATCACGTCGTCAGCGCTGACCTTGACATCGGTGAAGAGCATCGTCGGGTGCCCGTGCGGGTAGGCGTGGGTGAAGGGTGGGTCGTCGACGATCGAGACCCCTGGGGCGTCCGCCGGCACCGCGAACAGCGTGGGCAGCCGGTCGTCACCGTCGATGACGTTGGCCATGACGACGATGACGGCCGCAACCGACCCATAGGTGACGAACCACTTCTCGCCGTTGATGACGTAGCCGCCGTCGTCGCTGCGATGGGCCACCGTCGAGATACCGGACGGGTCGGACCCGGCCTCGGCCTCGGTCACCGCGTAGGCGTCGTGCAGCTCGCCCTTGAGCGCCGGCCGGAGCCAGCGGTCGATCAATGACGGGCTGGCCGACCGCCAGACGTTGTAGGCCGTTGGCATGTACCAGCTGATGCCGTTGGTGTTACGGCCGAACTGCTCCTCGACCAGCAGCCACTCGGTGGTCGTCCAGCCCTGGCCGCCGTGCTCGGGGGCGTGCAGGCCGCCAGCCATGCCCTGTTCGAGGGCCGTCTGCCGGATGCGCTGCACGTCGTCAGCAGGCAAGGGGCCGCCGGCCAGCTCGGCCTTCTGCTCCAGCGGGATGAGCACCTCGTCGACGTAGCGCCTGGCGCGCTCCTGCAGCTCGAGGGCAGCGGGGGACAGGCCAGCCGGGGCTGACTCGACGTTGGTCACGGGATTCCTCAATGTGGTGTGGTGTGGTGAGATACCGGGAACATCTGCGGGGGTATCCTGACTGAACAGTCAGCCAACGGTCAACCAGATCGCCGTCAGCGCGATCAGAATTGCAGGAGTCATGTCAGGTCCAGGTCAGCCGGTCGACGCTGCCGTAGTGCAGCAGCAGGTGCGCGACCACCTGTTGCTCAACTTCACCGACATGGGCAACTACAAGGACGCTGAGATTCCCGGTCTTCGTCAAGGGCGATGGCTGCGAGCTGATCGACGTCCATGGGCGCCGGTTCATCGACGGACTGTCCGGTTTGTACTGCGCCAACCTGGGCCACGCCTACGGCGCAGAGATCGGTGCGGTGGCCAAAGCACAGATGGAGGAGCTGGCATACACCTCCACGTGGTACGTAGCCCACCCTAGGGCGGCCGAGCTTGCCGAGCGGATCGCCAACCTCGCGCCGGAAGGGCTCAACCGGGTCTACTTCACCACCGGTGGTGGTGAAGCCAACGAGTCGATGTGGAAGATGGTGCGCAACTGGCACCAGGCCAACGGTCAGCCGCAACGCACCAAGGCGATCGCCCGCAACACCGCCTACCACGGCACGAGCCTCGGGGCGCTCTCGTTCACCGGCATCGAGTTCTGCCGCGAGCCGTTCAAGCCGTTGCCGATCGACGTCACCCACGTCAGTGAGACCAATGCCTACCGCCACCCGAAGGGCGACGATCCCGTGGCGTTCACCCAGGCGCTGCTCGAAGAGATGGAGCAGGCGATCATCGATGCCGGCCCTGACGAGGTGGCGCTCATCATCGCTGAGCCGGTGCAGAACGCCGGTGGCTGCTTCACGCCTCCTCCGGGGTACTGGCAGGGTCTTCGGGCACTGGCTGACAAGTACGGTGCGCTGCTGTGCGCGGACGAGGTCATCACGGGGTTCGGGAGGACCGGTGAGTGGTTCGGGTCAATCCGCTACGACATCGAACCCGACTTCATCGTCTTCGCCAAGGGTGCGACGGCCGGAATGGCTCCGCTCGGCGGCGTGATCGTCCATGACCGGGTCGCCGAACCATTCGTCACCGGCAAGGCCTTCTACAACCACGGCACCACCTACAGCGGGCACCCGGTATCGGCAGCGATCGGGTTGAAGGTCATCGACATCTACGACCGCGAAGGTGTCGTCGAGAACGTGCGCACCAACGAGGCATACCTCGACAAGCGGCTCAACGAGCTGCGCCGCATCCCCCTGGTCGGTGACGTGCGCGGCCTCGGGCACTTTTGGGCTCTGGAGATGGTCAAGGACCGCGACACCAAGCAGACCTTCGAGGGCGAGGAGGCCGACTGGTTGCTACGCCGCGTCCTGTCGGCTCGGTTGTACGAAGACGGATTACTCTGCCGGCTCGACGATCGTGGCGACCCCGTTGTCCAGATCTCTCCACCACTGATCGCCGACCAGAAGCTCCTCGGCACCATCGTCGACATCCTCGGCGAAGCCGTCGAGTACGCCTGGGACCAGGTGCAGAAGGGCATGCCCTCCAGCTGATCGGGCCTCAGCGTGTCGCATCGAGATGGGCGACATCGTTGTAGCGGTTGAGCTGCCAGGTCGGCTGGTCGAGTTCGACCGTGCGGCGCCACTCGGTGATCGACGTGTGCAGACTGCGAATCCCTATCAACGAACGTTGCGGGGGAAGGTCGAGGAAGGTCACGAACGACCGGCCGATGATCCCGCCGTGGGTGAAGACCAACACCGTGCGGTCGGCGTGGTCGTCAGCGATCTGGACCAAGGCTCGGTCAGCGCGCGACAGAAACTCGTTGTGGGACTCCGATGCTGGGGTGATCCGGACATCGTGGTCGTGGCCGGCCAGGATCCTGTTCCATGACCCGAGGGCTTCGCCCATCGGGATCACTTCGGCGTCGTCACCCGGTCGCCACTCTTGGATCTCATGACTAACTTGCAGGTCGACGCCGAGCCCTTCGCCGACGATGCAAGCGGTCTGGTGCGCCCGGGGAAAGCTGCTGGTGATGACGACATCGGGCCTCACGTCTTCGCGAACAAGGCGGTCGCGAAGCAGCGTGGCCTGCTCGACGCCGCGTTTGGTCAGCCCCTGCCGATCGATGAGCGAATAGGTGCCGTCGGGATTGGGCTGGTTGACGTGTGCCTCACCATGGCGGATCAGCCAGATCGTCGTCATGTCCGTGAGCGTAGAGGCACCCACGGACAGTCCGAGCCCGGAGCGGTCGCCGTCGAGGGAGGAGGCGACCGCCCCGGGCCGGAGTCGGGGGAAGGGGTAGCTGGTCAGCTGGTCGTCGTGTCCGCGACAAGGGTGGCGTCCATGGTCTTGGTGTCGCCACCGCGAACTACGGTGATGGTCACCGTGGTGCCCGGCTCGGCGGAGCGCACAGCTGCGACCAGCGAGTCGGCGGAGTCAATCGCTTGGGTGTCGAAACCGGTGATGACGTCGCCGACCTCGAGGCCGATGTCGTCGGCGGTGCTTCCAGGCTCAACGGTCTTGACCGTTGCGCCGCGCACCTCACCGGTAGCTGCCTCGACCGAGACTCCGAGGCGGGCGTGCTGCGCTGACCCGTTTTCGATCAGTTGGTCAGAGATCCACTTGGCCTGGTCGATGGGAATCGCGAAGCCGAGCCCGATGCTGCCGGACTGGGCTCCGGAGGAGGCCCCGAGTGTTGCGATCGCCGAGTTCACGCCGACCAGCTCGCCCTTGAGGTTCACCAGTGCGCCACCGGAGTTTCCGGGGTTGATGGCTGCGTCGGTCTGGATCGCGTTGAGCACCGACTCGTCACCAGCGGCGCTTCCTGGAAGAACTGGGCGGTTCTTGGCGCTGACGATTCCGGTGGTGACGGTACCGCTGAGCCCGAGTGGCGAGCCGATCGCCACAACCGTCTCGCCGACCTGAAGGTCCGCGGAGGAACCGAGCTTGACGGCCTGCAGGTTGTCGACTCCGTCGACGCGGATCACCGCGATGTCGGCACTGGGGTCACGCCCGACGATCTCCGCAGAGGTCGACGTCCCGTCCTGGAACGCGACGCTGAGCGAGCCGCCGTCGGCCGCCCCTTCGACGACGTGGTTGTTGGTGAGGATCAGGCCAGACTGGTCAATGATGATTCCAGATCCAGAACCGGCCCCCTGGGCGCCGGAGAACTGGATGGAGACAACGCTGGGCAGGACCATATCGGCGACTCGGGCGACACTGCCGGTGGGCAATGTCGTGGTGGAGACGCCCCCCACCTCACCGGCCGTTGTGGTGGTCGGCGTCGTGGTGTTGTCGTCCGTAGCGATGACGGCACCGGCTCCGAGCCCGGCACCGAGGGCACCGGCAAGCAGACTGGTGACGAGCACGACCCCGATACCGCTGCGGCGCCGGTCCGCCTTGGCGGGCGGGCCCTGGGGGGCAGGTGGGGCCCAGAGGTTCTGGGGCGGCAAGGGGACGGTTGTTGTGGGCGCGGTGTACGGCGCAGCGTCGGCTGGATCGGTCGGCGCGCCGCTCTCGGGCTCATTGGGCAGGGGGACTGTGGGGTGGGTGTCGGTCATGGATCCATGCTGGGGCACCCGCCTGAGAGGTGCCTGAGAGAAGACCATGGGCCACCTAAGACTTCGACGCCCCTGGGATCGCTACATCGAAGCGCGCTCCGCCGGTCGGCGACTCCCCGACACTGATCGTGCCCCCGTGTTGTGCGATGGCCTGGGCGACGATCGCGAGCCCCAGACCCGATCCCGGCTGGGACCGGGCACCGTCGGCCCGGTAGAACCGGTCGAAGATGTGCGGACGGTCCTCCGGGGTGATGCCGGGACCGCTGTCCGCGACGCTCAGGACTCCTTCGTGAAGCTGGACGATGACCGTGGCGTCGGGTGGGCTCCACTTGACAGCGTTGTCCAACAAGTTGGTCACGGCGCGGCTGAGCGCTGGGGCGTCGCCGTTCACCCACCAGGGTGTCAGCGCCACCTCGAAGCTGAGGTCACGCGCTCGTCGTCGTACGCGAGCCAAGGCGTCGGCCACGACGACCGCGAGGTCCAGTGGCTCCCATGCGCTGCTCGGCTCAACCCCACGGGATAGCTGAACGAGATCGTCAACCAGGTGACCGAGCTCGCCGATCTGCCCACGGACGTCGGTCAGCAGCGCTGACCTGTCGTCCGGGTCGATCGATCGCCCCGATGCCCCTTCCTGCGCCAGGAGATCGAGGTTGGTGCGCAGGGACGTCAGTGGTGTGCGCAGCTCGTGCCCTGCATCGGCGACGAGCTGGCGCTCACGCTCACGCGCCGCGGCCAGGGAGGCAAGCATCACATTGAAACTGGATGCGAGACGCCCAATCTCGTCGTTGCGCACCGACTCGATGGGGGTGAGGTCCATCGTCGTCGCGACGCGTTCGGTGGCCGCGGTCAGTGAGCGCAGCGGTGCCAGGCCGGCGCGTGCCACGCCGTAGCCAGCGGTTGCAGCGGCGGCCACGCCGAGCAGGCCGACGACCAGTGAGACGAAACCGATGTAGGTCAACGTCTCGTCGACGCTGTCGGTCGAGGCGGCGAAGACCAAAGCAACTCCCGGCCCAGCCGGTATGGCGACCACCCGGTAGCTCTCGCCGTCCTCGGTCGCGGTCCGTACCGACTCGGGCGATTCTCCAGCTGCTACCGCGACTTCTGGGTCGCCCAGGGGCGGAACCTCACCGCTCTTGGTCGGGTAGGCGCGCCGGTCGGCGGTCACCGCGGCGATTCTGGCGTCCCCCAACGCGTCGTCAGGCAGAACGACAATCTGTTCTGGGTTCGGTGCGGCGCGGTACACCGCCTGTGCCCGTGCGATCAGGTCGTTGTCGAGCTGGTCGTAGAGCTGGGCGCGGACGGTGAGGTAGATCCCGAGCGTCGTCACCGCGACTGCAATCGCCACGGCCGCCGCAGCAAGGGCGGCAATGCGCGCGCGGAGTGAGAGACGGCGCTTTGCCCTGCCGGAGGTCGCTGTCACGCTTCTCCCTCACGAAGGACGTAGCCAACGCCACGCACGGTATGGATCAGGCGTGGTTCGCCCTCGGCCTCGGTCTTGCGGCGCAGGTAGCCGACGTACACCTCCAGTGAGTTCGCCGAGGTCGGGAAGTCGTACCCCCACACCTCGTCAAGGATGAGCTCGCGGGACAGGACACGTCGGGGTCGCTGCATGAGCACCCAGAGCAGCTCGAACTCGGTGCGGGTGAGACTGATCGTCCGCTCCCCGCGTTGCACGGTTCGTGTTGCAGGGTCGATGGTGAGATCAGTGAAGGTGAGCGACTCATCAGCCTGCTCGCCGGCCGTGGTCGTCCGAGCCCGGCGAAGGAGGGCCCGGATGCGCGCCAGGAGCTCTTCGAGGGCGAACGGTTTCGGCAGGTAGTCATCGGCGCCTGCGTCCAGACCCAGGACGCGGTCGCCAACCTCGACCCGTGCCGTCAGGATGAGGACAGGGATGTCGTTGCCAGACGCCCGGATGCGTCGGCACACCTCCAGACCGTCGATCCCCGGCATGTTCACGTCGAGCAGCACGAGGTCGGGGGCCGGGTCGCCGGCGGCGGCCAGGGCCTCGTTGCCGTCAGAGGCGAGCGAGACCTCGTATCCGTTGAACGACAGGGATCGGCGGAGCGACTCACGAACGGCCGGGTCGTCGTCGGCGATGAGGATGCGCACGCGCACAGTCTGCACTCTCCTCACCCGGGGCGTACCGTGATCTCATGGCTGAGCGCGCAGATGACGAGGATCCGGCCCGCGAAGAAGGGCGTCGTCGGTTCGGCCGCCTGCCGGACCCCATCAGCCCCGACGACATGGTCGAATCAGTGCCAAAGTCACCTCCCGATGAGCAGGGCTTCGATCCGAATGCAGACGCGGTGCGCCGATTCGGTTTCCCCCTCTGAGCCCAGCGGTCGTTCGTCGATCGGGTCGCTACGCTGGCACCCGGGCGCACCCGGACCGGGGTGGCACACCAGCGGCACTCAGGAGTCGGCAGTGAGCGAGGCACGACAGTCGGAGTCGGGGTTCGCGATCCAACCGGTCTACGGTCCAGACACTCTGGCTGCCTGGGATCCCGCCGAGCGGCTTGGTGCTCCCGGGCAGTTCCCCTTCACCCGTGGTGTCTACCCGAGCATGTACACGGGCCGGCCGTGGACGATGCGTCAGTACGCCGGGTTCGGCACGGCCGCGGAGTCGAACGAGCGGTACCACCAGTTGCTTGCAGCTGGCACGACTGGGCTGTCGGTCGCCTTCGACCTTCCCACCCAGATGGGGTACGACTCTGATCATCCCGTCGCCTCTGGTGAGGTCGGCAAGGTCGGTGTCGCGATTGATTCGATCGACGACATGCGGGTGCTCTTCGACAAGATCCCGCTCGACCAGGTGACCACGTCGATGACCATCAACGCACCAGCCGCGGTTCTGCTGTTGCTGTACCAACTGGTTGCCGAGGAGCAGGGCGTTGACGCCACCAAGCTTGGCGGCACGATCCAGAACGATGTGCTCAAGGAGTACATTGCGCGCGGCACCTACATCTACCCGCCCGCGGCGTCCTTGCGCTTGATCACCGACATCTTCCAGTACTGCCAAGCGGAGCTTCCGCAGTGGAACACCATCTCGATCTCTGGCTACCACATGGCTGAGGCGGGGGCTACGCCCGCGCAGGAGATCGCGTTCACCCTCGCCAACGGCGTCGAGTACGTACGTGCAGCGATCGCAACGGGGCAGCACGTCGACGACTTCGCTCCTCGCCTGGCCTTCTTCTTCGTATCCCGGACGACGATCCTCGAAGAGGTGGCCAAGTTCCGAGCCGCGCGACGCCTCTGGGCCCAGATCATGCGCGAGGAGTTCGGCGCGACCAACCCGAAGTCGATGATGCTGCGATTCCACACCCAGACCGCTGGAGTCCAGTTGACGGCGCAGCAGCCTGAGGTCAACCTCGTACGCGTTGCCGTGCAGGGGCTTGCAGCAGTTCTCGGTGGGACGCAGTCGCTGCACACCAACAGCTTCGATGAGGCGCTGGCCCTGCCGAGTGAGAAGGCCGCGCGTCTGGCGTTACGAACCCAGCAGGTGTTGGCCTACGAAACCGACGTCACCAGCACGGTCGACCCCTTCGCCGGATCGTACGTCGTTGAGTCGCTGACCGATGAGGTCGAGGCGGCAGCTGTCGACCTGATGGAGCGTGTGGAGCGGCTCGGCGGATCAGTTGCCGCGATCGAAAGGGGCTTTCAGAAGGGTGAGATCGAGCGGAGCGCCTACGCCGTCGCACTTCAGATCGACGATGGCGAGCGGGTCGTGGTCGGTGTCAACCGATTCGCGATCGACACCGAGGAACCGTACGAGCCTCTCCGCGTCGACCCGACGATCGAGGCCGACCAAAGAGCACGGCTGAATCAGCTGCGCGCTGACCGGGACCAGGCAGCGGTCGACCGCTGGTTGAGTGAGGTCACCGCTGCCGCGTCGGGGGAGGCCAACGTGCTCTACCCGATGCGCGAGGCGCTGCGTGCCAGGGCCACTGTCGGCGAGGTAAGTGACGCGCTCCGTGCGGTCTGGGGCGTTTACCAGCCGGTTGACTCATTCTGATGAGGGCGAAGTAGGCCATGAGGGCTACCGGACCGTCTAGCCTCGACCCCGTGGCAGACCAGGAGCTCGACCTCGACCACCTCGGTGGCGAGCTCACCGATCTGGTGGCCAAGATTTCCGATGAGCTGATCGAGATCCGTCGCGATCTTCACGCCCACCCAGAGCTCGGTCGCCAGGAGGTGCGCACCACCACGATCATTCATGACCGCCTTGCCGCTGCCGGGCTGTCACCGAGCGTGCTTCCTGGTGGTTCCGGGGTGGTCTGCGACATCGGCCATGGCCCCCGCACCGTGGCGCTCCGCGCCGACATCGACGCGTTGCCGATCGATGACGAGAAGGCCGGGCTCTCCTACCGGTCGACGGTACCTGGCGTCTGTCACGCCTGCGGGCACGACGTCCACGCGGCGGTCCTGATCGGCGTTGGGGTTGTCCTGGCCGAGCTGGCCAACCGTCGCGAGTTCAAGGGACGGGTGCGGCTGATCTTCCAGCCGGCGGAAGAGTCGATGCCGGGGGGTGCCCTCGACGTCATCGAGGCAGGGGTGCTGGACGGGGTCGACCGGATCCTGGCTCTGCACTGCGATCCACGTCAGGACATGGGTGGCATCGGCGTCCGCATCGGGCCGATCACGGGGAGCAGCGACCACCTCCGGGTGGTCTTGAACAGCGATGGTGGCCACACCGCGCGCCCCCACCTCACCGGCGACCTGGTCTACGCCTTGGCCAAGATCGTCACCGATGTCCCCTCGATCCTGTCGCGTCGTGTGGACCCTAGGGCCGGGCTCTCGGTCGTTTGGGGGACGGTTCGCGCTGGGGGCGCGGCCAATGCGATCCCCCAGAACGGTGAAATTGCCGGAACTGTGCGCTCGTTGGATGCGTTGGTGTGGGAGAACGCCGAAGAAGTCGTGTCCCGGGCTGTCCGAGATGTCGCAGTGGCCTATGGGGTCGACGTGAGTGTCGACTACACGCGTGGGGTTCCTCCGGTGATCAACGACGCAGCGTCGGTCCGACTCATCGAGACAGTTGCCAGGTCGCTGCTGGGTGAGGGTTGCGTCGAGACCGTTGAGCAGAGTCTGGGCGGCGAGGATTTCGCGTGGTACCTACCGCATGCTCCCGGGGCGCTTTTCCGGTTGGGGGTCCAGGTGCCGGGGACACTGGGTGGAGGAGACCTGCATCAGGGAACCTTCGACGTCGATGAGCGCGCTATCGATGTGGGAGTTCGCATGCTCGCTGCTGTTGCGCTGCTCGATCTCTCGCAGGCGCGCCGCTAGTTCCACCGGAAGTACACCGGCGGCATGTGAGCTCTAGGCCTTGGGCGGAGCGCCGACCATGCCGGCCGACTTGAACGGGTCACGACGGGGAGGGTCGCCGAGCTCGGCCCTTGGGCAGGTGGCGAGGGTAAGTCCGGCCCAGGTCAGCGCATCGTCGACGAGGGACTCCACACTCCAGTTGCTCTCGAGACCGAAGGGCGTCACCGTCACCTTGTAGATGGTGATCTGGTGGCGGTTGGGAGCGTCGTACATGACAGCGATGGATCCGAGCAAACGCGCGTTACCACGGAGCCCGCCCACTCCATCCCAGGGCGTGTCGTAGCGTTGCCACAGCGATGAGGTGGCGTTCCAGACGCCGCCAGCACCGATGTCGAGGCGCTTGAGCTCGTCGAGGACGCGATTAGCTGCCCGCTCGTCGAGGATGGCGGCTGGCCTGATGATGCGGACGTCGTCACGCGGTGCAACTCCCATGGTGTGCCTATCGGGCGAAACTGGCGGGAGGTTGAGTCCGAATCGTCCCCCATCATGGCCCGATGTTGCGGCAGGTCCTCGTCCGAAGGTCGCGGACGTAGTCGTCAGGGGCGCCAGCGTTCTCGGCCGCGTCGGCCATGATCCCCAGGTAGCGTGCCGACGGCAGGCCGCCCTCGTAGGCGTTGAGCACGTAGAGCCATGCGAGCTTGTCGCCGTCCAAGGTCGAGATCCTGACCCGGATCTTGTCGTAAATGCCGAGGGCCCCCTCCCAGGCGTCAAGGGCGTGCTCGTCGAGCTCTGTCAGGTCGTAGAGGACGGTGAATACCTGCGATCCGGCCTCTTCGACGACGGTGGCGAGGGCGCCTTCCCAGCCGAGGTCCTCGCCGCCGAACGTCAACCTCCACCCGTCGAGCCAGCCGGTTCCAGCCAGCGGGGAATGGGGTGCACGATCGGCCATCTGCCGCGGATCCATGTTGCTGCCATAGGCGGCGTAGAGGGCCATGGCGATGAGCGTAGGGGCCGCGCCGGACGGTTCTGGTGATCTGTGCGCCAGAATGTCGGCCGTGGCGAAAATGGTGATCATCGGCGGCGGCCCCGGAGGCTACGAGGCAGCGCTGGTGGCTGCTCAGGTGGGAGCCGAGGTCACACTGGTCGACCGCGACGGACTTGGTGGGTCGGCGGTGCTGACCGACGTCGTCCCGAGCAAGGCCCTCATCACGGTCGCCGATGTGATGGACGAGGTGAACGACTCCCGAGCCTTGGGCGTCCGCTTTGACGGCGAAGTTGGCGTCGATCTCGCGGTCGTCAACAGCCGGCTGAAATCGTTGGCGACCGCTCAGTCGGCAGACGTCGAGGCGCACCTCGAAGCTGATGGCGTGCGCGTGGTGCGTGGGGTGGGGCGGTTGGACGGGCCCAATCGGGTCGTCGCGGAGCTCACTGCCGGCGGCGCGGAGGTGTTGCCGGCTGATGCGATCCTGGTCGCCACTGGCGCCCATCCGCGCGAGCTCGAGTCCGCGCGGCCCGATGGAGAGCGAATCCTGAGCTGGACCCAGCTCTACGACCTCAGTGAGCTTCCCGCCGAGTTGATCGTGGTCGGCTCGGGTGTCACGGGAGCGGAGTTCGCCGGTGCCTACCAGGCGCTTGGCTCGCAGGTGACGCTGGTTTCATCCCGCGACCGGGTGCTGCCCGGCGAGGACGCCGACGCGGCGTTGGTTCTCGAAGAGGTGTTTGCGCGGCGAGGAATGAGAGTGCTGTCGGAGTCGAGAGCTGTGGCGGCGTCTCGTACCGAGGACGGCGTGGCGGTCGAGCTGAAGGATGGCCGCACGGTGACAGGGACGCACGTGCTGATGGCGGTGGGATCGCGGCCGAACACCGATGGGATCGGGCTCAAGGAGTCCGGGGTCGATGTGGATGACGCAGGCTTCATCAAGATTGACCGCGTCTCTCGTACCAATGCCCGCGGCGTCTACGCGGCCGGCGACTGCACCGGCGTGCTGATGCTTGCGTCGGTAGCCGCCATGCAGGGTCGGATTGCCATGAAACACGCGCTCGGCGAGGCCGTCCAACCACTGGACCTGTCAGTCGTTTCCAGCAACGTTTTCACCGACCCCGAGATTGCGACCGTTGGTGTCACCCAACGACAGATCGACAGCGGCGAGGTGAACGCGGCGCAGGTGAAGCTGCCGCTGGCCACCAACGCCAGAGCGAAGATGCAAGAGTTCCACGACGGGTTCGTCAAGCTCTTCTGTCGCGTTGGTACCGGGATCGTCATCGGGGGAGTCGTGGTGGCGCCGCGCGCCAGCGAGCTGATCTACCCGGTGTCGCTCGCGGTGCGTCTTGGATTGAACGTCGACCAAGTGGCCGACGCCTTCACGATCTACCCCTCCTTGTCGGGTTCGGTGTCTGAGGCTGCCCGTCAGCTGCACCTGCGCAGCTAGACGAGGTCACAGCGGCGGAACCAGCGCGCCGTCGTCGAGCAGTCCAAGTCTCGTTTCCAGTGTGCGTGCGACGCGGAGGAGAAGTGCCTCGCTGTTGGCCGGACCAGTGATTGCCAGCCCAACAGGGAGCCCGTGAACGAAACCGATCGGCACACTCATGATCGGGTAGCCCGCGATGGCAGGGGCGGTGGTGCAGTCGCCGCCCGGACCGGCCGGGTCACCAAGAACGAGGTCGTTCATCGCGGCGGGCGGGAAGGCCGGCGCCACCAGGACGTCAACGTCGTGGTTGCCGAAAGAGGCGTCCAGGCCGTCCTTACGAGCCGCTCGCAGCGTGTTGGCTCGGGCAGCTCGGTACTCGGCTGCGTCGAGGCCGGGGAGCTCGGCCGCGCGCTCGAGATATTCCTGCCCGAACCACTGCAGCTCGGTGTCGGCGTTGGCGCGGTTGAAGGTGACGATCTCGGCGAGCGTTCGTGGGCCCCCAGGCGGACGGCCGGCCAGGTACGCGGTGAGATCGTGCTGAAGCTCGAAGAGAAGCACCTTCAGGTACTCGTCGTCGTCTTCACTCGGCGGGTCGGGAAAAGAGACTGCCGGTACGCCGTCGACGACGGTCGCTCCTGCCGCAGCCAGAAGCGAGACCGCGGTTTCGGTGACGCCGTCGGCTGCAGCGTGTGCACCGAAGTGGTCGCGCACGACGCCGACACGCACGCCACCGAGTTTCACGTTGTCGCATCCAGCGAGGAAGTGATCAGTGCCGGCCATCGCGTCGAGCAACGACGCAACGAGCCGCACGGATCGAGCGATCGGTCCCGGCGTGTCCTGGCTGTGCGAGATCGGGATGATGCCGTCGGTCGGCAGCAGACCGACCGTCGGCTTGATGCCCACAACACCGTTGTAGCTGGCGGGGCAGATGATCGACCCGTCGGTCTCGGTGCCGATGGCGAGTGGGACGACGCCCGCTGAGATAGCCGCCGCCGAACCTGACGAGGACCCGCCGGCGCTGCGCATCGGGTCCCAGGGGTTGCGCGTGAGTCCGCCCCTGGCGCTCCAGCCACTGCTCGAGTGCGGCGACCGCATGTTGGCCCACTCACTCATGTTGGCCTTGCCCAGCACGACGAGGCCGGCGTCGCGCAGCCTCGCAACCAGCGCTGCGTCCTGGCTTGGACGAGTTTCGGTGAGGGCCAGCGATCCCGCAGTGGTGAGCATCGCGTCTGCGGTATCGATGTTGTCCTTGACAGCCATGGCGAGACCATGGAGTGGTCCACGGGCGACTCCGTCGCGTGCCTCGGCATCGCGCTCCATGGCGGTTTCCATCGCATCAGGGTTGAGCTCGATCATGGTGTTCAGCTCGGGGCCCCGATGGTCGACCTCACCGCGCTTGCCCAGTAGATGATCGACCTGTTCGGCCGCTGAGAGAGCCCGCTCGGGAAGTTCTGCGGAGGTGAACAGCGGGGCCGATGGGAGTGGCTTCGTCATGGCTTCACTCTGACAGACCAGAATGTCGAACCAGCTGCTATCGGATTGGGGAACCGTCGTGCGCGTTGTGGTCGTGGGGGCAGGCTTTGCAGGGTTGATGGCGGCCTGGCGGATGCGCCAGGCCGGACACGAGGTCGTTGTCTTGGAGGCGCGGGACCGGGTCGGGGGTCGCGTGTGGTCCGAGGAGCTGGTACCTGGCGACCCTCGGACGGTCATCGAGCGGGGTGCAGAGTTCGTGTTGGCCGGCTACGACGTGATGCGGCAGGTCATGGACCAGTGCGGACTCGCTCTGGCGCCAATGGGGATGTCGTACTACGTGCGTGAGCCCCGCGGTGTGAGTGCTACCCATGACGACGTCGCTGCCGCCGCTGCGGTCATCGCGCAGGCGGCTTCGACGGCGGTACCGGGCACGGCTCTGTCCAAGATCCTCGACGAGGTGGCGTCGCGGATCGATCCGGATGCACTGGAAGCTTTTCGCTCGCGCATCGAGGTGACCAATGCCTGTCCGGTCGAGCGGCTAGGGGCGGCGGCCGCCGCCGACGTGACGGTTGCCTTCGAGCCCAAGCCCTCGTTCCGGGTCTCAGGGGGCAACCAGCTGGTGGCCAATGAGCTCGCCGAGCGGCTCGGCGATGCACTACGCCTCGGTGAGGTTGTGCACCGGATGGAGTGGAGCGAGCACACCGTGCGTGTATTCACTGAAAGTGGTGAGCTCGACGCTGAGGCGGCCGTTGTGGCGACCCCTATGGCCGTGACACGGGAAATGTCCTTCGACCCACCCCTCCCACAGTGGAAGTCGGAGGCATGGACGCGCGCGGGAGTAGGGCAGGCGGCCAAGCTGCACATTCCCTTTCGCCCGGGCTCAAGGGACGTGCCGTGGTCGGCAGTGCAGAGTGTCCCCGAACGATTCTGGACATGGACAGCAACTGACATCAGCGGATCCGTCCAGCCGATGCTGCACTGCTTCTCCGGGTCTGGCCCGGCCCTGGACGCGCTTCAGGTCGAAGCTGGTCCGCGCACCTGGGCCGAGCGGGCGGCGTCCTTGCGCGACGACCTGCCGCTTGATGTCGAACGGGCCGTTGTCACGACGTGGGCCGACGAACCCTTCTCCCGTGAGGCGTACAGTGCGGTCACGACCGACTGGCGTCCCGAGGACGACGAGGTAATGCAGCGGGCGGTTGGCGCGCTGCACTTTGCGGGGGAACATACGGCGGGTGACTGGGCCGGGTTGATGGAGGGCGCGCTGCGATCAGGTGTGCGGGCGGCCGACGAGGTGGGGGACCGGCTGTAGCGATGGACGGCGATCGACGCGCAAGCTGGCCCTAGGTGGCATTACATTTCAGCTTTCGGCGCCCGCCAGGGGTCGGGACTCCCGCGGCCAGGTCCAGGCGTAGTAGGCGATGCCCGCGAGCAGCGCGACCTCGATCCCGCTGCCAAAGACGTAGTAACTCCATTCGCCCATCGCACCACCGATGATGGTGAGGGCATAGACAACGCTCAGCACGAGGTTTGCGATGCGGTTGATCTGGGGTCTTAGGACCAGAGCGCCGAACACCATGACGCTGGGGATGACGACGTAGGCAGTTGTCAGCAGGAGGAACGTTCGGTCGACGGTGAACCCACTGATCTGGCCCGCCTCGATGTCGGCTCGGACGTCGGGCCGATAGAGGCTGAAGAGGTCGACGTACGCGAAGACGAGCATCATGGACGTCCACAGCGCGGAGAGCTTGATCCTCACATTCACCGGGGCAGGTTCAAAGGCGGTTGGCGAGGTCATGGTGATCCTCTCGTGGGGTCGGCGGTTGAAAGTCGGACTGGAACGCCTGGGTGCGGTCGCCTTGGGCGTGGCACGAGAACTCACCGTCCCTCTTCCCATCGGTCAGCAGACACGCCCAGTGTGTGTCTGGGCGCGTGGCTCTGACAGAGGCATTAGGCCCGCAGCCCCCGGAGGAAGATGGTGATATCGCGGGCGACTCGCTCGGGCTGTTCCCAAAGAACGAGGTGGCCGACATCCTCGTACACGACGAACCGCGATCCCGGGATCTTGGTCGTTAGAGTCTTCTGGTCTTCTAGCGTCAGTAGCCCGTCGTGGTCGCCCCAGAGAATCAGTGTCGGAGTCGAGATCGCCCCTGCGTCGGTTGGTGCCGGCGAGGTGGTCAGACCAGCGAGGCTTGCCCGCCACACGTCGGCCGGAATGAGAACCGCATCGCGAACCCGGTCCTCGAGGTACCAGTCCGGCACGTCATGGCAGAGCGGAATGGAACTGAGAAAAGCTCTGGCCCAGTCCGGGTCGATGGGGTCGGTGAGCAAGTCCACCTCGTCGGAGAATTCCGGCCTGCCTCGCAGGCTGCGCGGCGATCCGATGAGAACGAGCCTCGAAACCCTTGAGGGGATCTGCACGGCCACCTGCTGGGCCACGTATCCGCCACTGGAGGAACCCACCAGCACGACAGACGACAAACCGACCGCGTCCATGAACGCCACGATGTCGACCGCCAACGACTCGAGGTCGTATCCGTGTACCGGCCTATCAGCCTGGCCGTGGCCACGCTGGTCGATCGCCAACACGCGAAGAGTTTCAGGCAGCAACGGGGTTAGACGATCGAAACAGCGCAGCGACTCGCCAAAGGCATGTAGCAGAAGGAGAGTGGGGCCCGATGGGTCGCCGTGTTCCACATATGCGAGGGAGACCCCGGTCTCGAGTTGGACCCTGTGGACCCGGCGCTTTGAACCGGAGGCCCGAACGTGGGCGGGTACATCGCGGGTCTCGTCAGTCATGATCTGGCTCGACGGTAGAACACGATCTCAGGGTCACCGTCGTCCAGGCCGTTGAGAGTTCCGCTGACCAACCAATGCTCGTGGCTGAGCAGCGCCAGCATGGGTTGATTGGACTCGTTGGTAGAGGTGAACACGACGTCTGTCGTTGCCAGGCGGGTTGCAGCGTTGAGGAGTTGCCTTCCGACTCCACGCCTGCGCCATGCATCTGCGACAACGAGCAACGCGATGAAGTCACGTCCGAAGAAGTGGTGCGGAGCGACTGCGACGTAGCCAACCACCGATGGAGTCTCGCCACTCAGCACCTCACCGAGCAGGCACCGACCCCCGGCCAAGAGGTCCTGAACCTCGTCCCAGCGCGGCGAACCTTGGGTCAAGGCCCCGTCGGTGGCTGCCATCTCCGGTAGGTCGGCCAGCACAGCCTGTCGCACTCGCACTCAGCCACCATACGGTCGGGTGATGATCTCAAGCAGATGCCCGCTCGGTTCCTCCCAGTAGAGCCCGCGTCCTCCATCGTTGGTGTTGATCTCGCCGAGTCGCTCCTGCCCGGGATCGGCCCAGTAGGGCAGATCGCGTTGACGAATGCGTCCAAAGATCTCGTCGAACTCGCTCTCGCTCACCAGAAACGCGTAGTGCTGCGGATGGATGGCGTCCTGCACCTCGTAGAAGTCCAACGACACACCGTTGTCGACATCGACAACGAGAAATGGCCCGTAGGTCGTCGGGGATCGGAGGCCGAGCAGGTCGCTGACGAAGCTGGCGGACTTCTGCTTGTCGCGGACCGACACGATGGTGTGGTTGAGCTGGACGGCCATCAGGATCCCTTCGGACGCACGCCAGGTGTCGATCCTGTCGGGGAGGGCTGGTTTGGCTGGTGCAGGTACAGGTCACGCAGCAGGGCGATCTCGGCACCGTGGTGAATGACTTCGCGGTTGATGTGCAGCACCAGACCGGCCAACGGCATTGCGGCAAAAGGCCCCTCGGCGGGTCCGCAGGGACGCGCCATTCCTTCGGCGCCGAGGGCGCGGGAACCCTCAGACCAGGCGGTATGAGCAGCATCGAGCTGCGCGAGCGCCTCCTCAGCCGTCCCGGCGAATGCGAAGTCGTCGAGCGTCACTGCTGGCCCGCCAAAATGCGAGTGCACCCGTTCGCCGAAGACCTCGACGATGATGTGGGCGATGCGCCAGGCGATGGTCGTGACCGGCGCCGGATCGGGGTCGCCCTCCGCCTGCTCCATGCGGAACGGTCCGCTGCCCCAGAGTGGAACCGATGTCGACGCCTCGGCTGGACAGATGCGCCAGCAGTCGGGGACCGGCTCCCAGTGGTACTCGTGATCGCTCAGGCCAGCGAGACGCGGTCGCAGCTGGTAGTTCCAGTGCCAGTCGAGCTGGTCGACCGTCAGTTCCGGCCAGTCGACGCCCATGAAACCTCCTTGACCCGCCAGCTAGTCGGCGATCATGCAGATGATCGCGCCGGCGGCGAGCGTCTGCCCGATCTCGGCGGCGAGCCCGGTGATTGTCCCGGCCTTGTGCGCGTTGAGCGGCTGCTCCATCTTCATCGCCTCCAGGACGACGACGAGTTCGCCGGCCTCCACCCGCTGGCCTTCTTCGACGGCGATCTTGACGATGGTTCCCTGCATCGGGCTGGCTAGGTCGGCGCCGGACGCCGCTGCCCCAGCGCCGCGCTTGGTCGACCGACGTGGTGCCGCTCTGCCGGTCGATGCAGGGGCGCTGCTGCCCAGGGCGAGACCGGCCGGCAGCGTCACCTCGAGCCGCTTGCCACCGACCTCGACGGTCACCGTCTCGCGGTCGGCTGACTCCGGCGTATCGCCACCGCCGGTGAATGGCTCGATCTTGTTTTCGAACTCGGTCTCGATCCAACGGGTGTGGACGGCGAACGGCTGCTCGGGCTCGTCGGGCGCGAAGTCCGGGTCGTGCATGACGGCACGGTGGAAGGGCAGTGCGGTGGCCATGCCGTCGACCTCGAACTCGGCAAGTGCGCGTCGCGAGCGCTCGACCGCCTGCTGGCGGGTAGCGCCTGTCACGACGAGTTTGGCGAGCAATGAGTCGAAGTTCTGCCCGATGACCGACCCCTGCTCGACTCCGGCATCGAGCCGGACGCCAGGTCCTGAGGGTGGTCTCCAAACCGTCACCGGACCCGGCGCTGGCAGGAAACCGCGGCCGGGATCTTCGCCGTTGATCCGGAACTCGAAGGAGTGACCGCGGATGGCCGGGTCGTTGTAGCCGAGTTCCTCGCCATCGGCGATGCGGAACATCTCGCGGACGAGGTCGATGCCGGTGACCTCTTCGGTGACCGGGTGCTCGACCTGCAGGCGAGTGTTCACCTCGAGGAAGGAGATGGTTCCGTCCTGCCCAACGAGGAACTCGCACGTGCCGGCTCCCACATAGCCGGCCTTGAGCAGGATTGCCTTTGAAGCACGGTAGATCTGCGCGTTCTGCTCAGGGGAAAGAAACGGCGCCGGCGCCTCCTCGACGAGCTTCTGGTGACGGCGCTGAAGGGAGCAGTCGCGGGTCGAGACGACAACGACGTTGCCGTGCTGGTCTGCAAGACACTGCGTCTCGACGTGCCTGGGTCGGTCGAGGTAGCGCTCGACGAAGCACTCTCCCCGACCGAACGCGGTGACGGCCTCGCGAACAGCGGAGTCGTAGAGCTCGGGGATCTCGTCGAGCGTCTTGGCGACCTTGAGCCCTCGGCCGCCGCCGCCGAAAGCGGCCTTGATCGCAATGGGGAGGCCGTGCTCCTTGGCGAAAGCAACGACTTCGTCGGCCCCGCTCACCGGATCGGCCGTACCGGCGACCTGCGGAGCGTCGACCGCCTGTGCGATGTGCCGCGCCTGCACCTTGTCGCCCAGCGCCCTGATCGCGGCAGGCGGTGGGCCGATCCAGGTAAGTCCGGCGTCCATGACTGCTTGGGCGAAGTCGGCGTTCTCGGACAGGAACCCGTATCCGGGGTGTACGGCGTCAGCGCCCGCGCGCGCTGCGACACCAAGCACCTTGCTCATGTCGAGGTAGCTCGCCGCTGGCGTGTCACCCTCCAGGGCGTACGCCTCGTCCGCTGCCCTCACGTGTGGGGCGTCGCGGTCGGAGTCGGCGTAGATCGCCACCGATGTGAGTCCGGCGTCGCGACAGGCACGTGCGACCCGAACAGCGATCTCGCCACGGTTGGCGATCAAGACCTTGCGCACTGCGACTCCTTGCGGGAAACCTCACGACTGACGGTTCCGGCGCAGTCTAGGGCCGGGACTGGTCCCCTGTGGATGGATGGGTGCTGCGTGCCTGACGCTGACCGGGATGGGGTTGACATCGCACCCGTCAGAGAGAGCGGGCCCACAGTGAAGGGACCTCGACACCTAGATCGGCCAGCAGCCGCCGGAGCAGCGGCAGGGAGAGGCCGAGGACGGTGCCAGGGTCGCCGTCGATTCCGTCCACGAACCAGCCGCCGAGCCGGTCGAGGGTGAATCCACCGGCGACGCGGAGCGGTTCCCCGGTGGCCACGTAGGCCTCGATCTCGGCGTCACTCGGGGAACCGAAGCGGACTGTCGCCGATGCCAAGGCGCTGATGCTGCGGTGGTCAGCGCCCCCGTGTTCTGAACCGCTGTGGCCCGAACTCCCGTGGCCCGAACTCCCGTGGCCCGAACTCCCGTGGCCGAGCGCTATCAGGCAGTGCCCGGTGTGCAGCACGCCCTCCTGACCACGCATTTCCCGCCAACGTGCGGCGGCGTCCGACGCGTCAACCGGCTTCCCGTAGGCGACGCCAGCTCGCTCCAGGACGGAGTCGCAGCCGAGCACCAGTGTCGGACCGGAATTGGCGTCGTGGACCTCGAGCGCGAGCCGGTCGGCGACGGCGCGAGCCTTGTGCTCGGCCAGAACGAGGGCGAGCTCACCCGGAGGTCCGAGGGCGGCGTCCTCGTCCACGCCACTCACGACGACCTCCGGCTCGACGCCAGCAGCCTGCAGGAGCCCCAGCCTGGCCGGCGATGCCGAGGCGAGCACGAACCTCATCTGGGTAGCGTCGATGCCCGCCAGGCGCTTGGCCCGGCTCCCAACGATGGTCGCACCTGTCGAGAGCGCGCGGCCCAAAGGGACCGCTTGGGAGCCGCGGAGCGGGCGTCGTCACCGGGGGTGCGGGCGGCAAGAACGATCAGCAGGGCAGCGAGCTCGTCTGGCGTCGGGTCTCCAGACACGACTCGCAGCCGAGGACGCCTGGCGATGTTGTCCGGCTGCCCCTCTGACCCGCTCACAGTGGGATGTTCCCGTGCTTCTTCGGCGGCCGGTTGGCTCGCTTGGTGCGCAGCATTCGGAGGGCACGCATCACCTGGACCCGAGTCGCAGAGGGTTCGATGACGGCGTCGATGTAGCCACGCTCGGCTGCCAGGTAGGGATTGAGCAGGGTGTCCTCATAGCTCTCGATCAGGTCGGCGCGGGTCGCGTCCAGTTCTCCGCGCTCGGTGGCCGCCGAGATCTCCTTGCGGTGCAAGATGTTGACCGCTCCCTGTGCACCCATGACGGCGATCTGACCGGTCGGCCAGGCCAGGTTGATGTCGGCGCCGAGGTGCTTGGACCCCATGACGTCGTACGCCCCGCCGTAGGCCTTGCGGGTGATCACCGTGACCAACGGAACTGTGGCCTCGGCGTAGGCGTAGATCAGCTTGGCACCGCGTCTGATGATGCCGCCCCACTCCTGGTCGGTTCCGGGCAAGAAGCCCGGGACATCAACCAGCGTCAGCACCGGGATGTTGAACGCATCGCAGGTGCGGACGAACCGGGCGGCCTTCTCGGATGCGTCGATATCCAGGGTTCCCGCGAACTGCATCGGCTGGTTGGCCACGACGCCGAGCGACCGACCCTCGACGCGGCCGAATCCGATCAGCATGTTCGGCGCGAAGAGTGGCTGCACCTCGAGGAAGTCACCGTCGTCGACAATCGTCTCGATGACCTTGTGCATGTCATAGGGGTGATTGGCCGAGTCGGGGATCAACGTGTCAAGGGCCAGGTCATCGTCGGTGACGTCATCGACGACGTCGACGGCAAAGGCGGGGGGCTCATCGAGGTTGTTGCTGGGTAAGAACGAGAGGAGCTGCTGGGTGAGCTCGAGCGCCTCTTGCTCGCTGGCCGCCATGAAGTGGGCGACACCGCTCTTGGCCTGGTGTGACTTGGCGCCACCGAGCTCTTCGAACTCCACGTCCTCTCCGGTCACGGTCTTGATGACCTCAGGTCCGGTGATGAACATGTGCGACGTCTTGTCGACCATGATGATGAAGTCGGTGATGGCAGGTGAGTAGACCGCGCCTCCGGCGCATGGGCCCATGACCAGCGAGATCTGAGGGATCACCCCGGACGCCTGCACGTTGCGGTAGAAGATCTCGCCGTACATGGCCAGCGAGGTCACACCCTCCTGGATGCGAGCACCACCTGAGTCGTTCATCCCGACGACGGGAGCTCCTGTCTTGAGCGCCATGTCCATGACCTTGACGATCTTCTCGCCGAAGACCTCACCGAGCGATCCTCCGAACACGGTGAAGTCCTGGGCGAAGACAAAAACCTGTCGTCCGTCCACGGTGCCCGAACCGGTCACGACCCCGTCACCGTAGGGACGTTTCTCCTGCATCCCGAAGTTGTGCGACCGGTGACGGGCGAGCTCGTCGAACTCGACAAATGAGCCTGGGTCCAGGAAGGTCTCCACCCGTTCCCTGGCAGTGAGTTTCCCGCGCTTGTGCTGGGCTTCAACCGCACGTGCTGAGCCGGCGTGAACGGCCTCATCGAGCTTGTGGCGCAGCTGGGCGAGCTTGCCGGCTGTCGTGTGCAGGTCAACGCCGGTTGTCGCAGCCGGCTGGCCGGACGGAGAGTCACTGGGATTTGCAGCCATGCCCACTCCGAGCTCGCGAGATGAGTTCTACAGGTGGCGGTCAGCGTAGCGACGGGGGGCCTCAAGGGGGTTACCCGGTCGAGACACGGTTCAGCAGAAGGCTCGCTGCGCCGAAGATCAAGGGGGAGAATGGGCCGATGGCGGAACCTGAGGGTGGGGAATCAACGCTCGCCGCGACGCTTCGCGCGCGCGAGCGCAGTGAGGCACGTCTGCGCGCTCTGAGTGATGTGGGCCGTGCTGGGGTGGGGCTCCCGAAGGCTCTGGCGACCAAGCAGATCATGCTGGCGGCCTGCCGCGCCTGTGAGGCCGATGCGGCTTCCTTGGGGGTCTGGGATCCAGAGCGTCAGGTGCTACGCGTCCTCCTCAACGTCGGTGATCTCGTCGAGTGGGAAGAAGAAGAGCCGGAGGACGAGGTTTACGAGGCTGACCAGAGCACCTGGCTCGCCGGCATGGCTGAGGGCCTGCTGGGTGCGGTCCTCAGCTTGGAGGACCCAACCATCGCCACCGACGACCGGGAGTACCTCGAGCTGCTACGGAAGAAGAGCTGCGTCAGTGTGCCGCTGCTGTACGGCGGTCAGTGGTGGGGTGAGCTCTTCGTCTCGCGTGATCACTCGCGAGAGTCCTTCACGATGTCCGATCTCGACTGGGTGTCAGCTGTTGCTGCCCAGGTGAGTGCCGCAATGGAGAGTGTCGACCACGCAAACCGAGTCGAGGCTCTGGCGCAGACCGACTCGATGACAGGGTTGGCAAACCGGCGAGCTCTGGATCAGTGGCTTGATCAGGCCATCGTGAAGTGGCGCGACCGCCAGGTGCCACTTGGACTTGCGGTGGTTGACCTCAATGGGCTCAAACGGATCAATGACGACCAGGGGCACGATGCCGGCGATCGGGTGCTTCGTCAGCTGGCACAGATCTTGACAGAAGTTGCTCATCCCTTCGACGACTCGCTGGTGGCTCGCCTGGGCGGTGACGAGTTCTGCGTCGCGGTGAGCGGCCCCGACACCGCCCAGCTGATCGACGGTGCTGAAGAGGCGTGCCGGCAGGGGTGGGAGCTGCTCCCTCACGGGCTTGCCTGTGGAGTGGTGGTGGCCACAGACGCCGTTGGCGCGATCGAGCTCCCCGCCAGGCTGCTGCGTCTGGCCGACGCCGCCCAGTACCGGGCCAAGCGGATCAGATCACGGGTACCGGTCGTCGCTGGTCGGCCGCTTCCGGCGGACCAATCGGTTTCACTGAGCGATACCGACGAGAGTGCGGCTCCCGACCGCCGAATGTTCCGTGGCCGTGACGAGTCGACCCTTGGGCACCTGACCGATGCCGTGCTGCGTGCGCTCGATCAGGCGCCTGACGAAACCACAAGGTTCCGGCTGGGACTCGTCGCCGACCTCGTCACCCATCACGTCGATGGGGTCGGCTGGTGGCTATCGCTCAAGGGCAGCACATCGGGCACGGTGCGCACGGTCGACTTCTCCCTGTACCGACGCCCATCGGAGATAGCAGCGGACGAGCTGCGCGATGAGCTGAGCGGATCTTTCGAAGTGGACTCTTACCCGCAGACTCGGTTCGCCCTCGGCGGTGGTTCTTACGCCGTGGCTGCCAATGACTCCACGGCTGACCCGGCAGAGGTTGCCATTCTGGACGGGCTCAAGGCGACGGCCGTCGTCGCGGCAGGCGGGACAGATGAGCACGGTGACGGCTGGCTGGTTGAGGTCTTTCTCGATGACCTGAGCACTCAGGGCCAAGAGATGGCCGGGGTGATGCGGCTGCTGGTGCTGGCTGCCCTGCACCCCCTCGTCGCCTCGTGACTCGCCGTCCCGTGACTCGTCGGTCATGACCCATCGTTGATCGGTATCGGGACGCTCAAGGTCGGTCTCTCGTCCCCCGATGTGTGTGGAGGAGGGAACACCATCGAGACCAGTGTGATTCGGGGATCTGACGCGCCACCCGCGCCGTCGGTCGTCGGCACACGCTTCAGGGGCCTCGCTGATGTCGCAAGGGTGGCGACCACCACCGCAGGTGAGGATCTCCTTCGCCGGATCTCGCTGGCCGCCATGGCCGCGCTGGACGGGGTTTCGGTCTCGTTGAGCATCTGGGAGCCCGAGCACACCCGGCTGCGCTGTGTCCTCAACGACGGCGACCTTGGGCCAGGAGAGGTGCTCGACCCCGAAGGTGAGTTCTACGTCGTGTCGGACTACGCCCCCGTCATCCCGTTGCTGGAACAGCAGCAGGCCTTCACCGCCGGCAGCGAGGAGACCGGGTCATATGGCGATCTCGTGCGTCGGCTCGGCAAAGGCAGCGCCGTCGTCGCGCCGATTCCGCTCGACGGACGCGTGTGGGGCGAACTCTTCGTGACGCGCTCGGTCGACCAGCCTCCGTACGGGCCCGATGACGTTGACTTCGCGGTAGCTGTTGCCGCGCAGGTGGGTGCGGCGATCGCGACCTCTGAGCACTTAGGCAGGGCTGAGACGCTCGCGCATACCGACACGCTGACCGGCCTGGCAAACCGCCTGGCGATCGATGAGTGGTTCCAGGCTGCGATGCAGGGCTACCGTTCACAAGGCACCGCAGTCGGGCTCATCGTGTGCGACATCAACGGCTTGAAAGACGTCAACGACCATCACGGCCACGAGGCCGGCGATCGAGTGCTGCGGGACATGGCCTCGATACTCTTCGAAGTTGCGCTCCAGCTGCTCCCCGAAGCTGTCGTGGCTCGGCTCGGCGGCGATGAGTTCGCAGTTGTCGTGGCTGGCCGCGCACCGGACGAGCTGGTCGTCTTCGCCGAGGAAGTGTGCTCCCGGGTCTGGCGTGAGTTGCCTCACGGCGCGGCGGTGGGGGTGGCGAGCACCGGCGACGCAGCTGGGACGGTCGACCATGACAAACGACTATTCCGGCTGGCGGACGCCGCCCAGTACCGGGCCAAACGCACTGGGTCACGTCGCCCGGTCGTCGCCGGAAGGCCGCTTCCCGTCGAGGCTTCAACGTCCTTGGCGGCTGAGGCCTCCGTCTCGTCTCAGGAACGACGTCTACGCCGGGGAGCTCAGCACCCTGAGCCGCTCCAGCTTCTGGATGCCGCACTGCGGGCCTTGGACGACGCGGCCGAACAACCGGCCCGAGTGCGGCTCGGACTGGTCGCCGACCTGGTGAGTCATCACCTGGACGCCGTCGGTTGGTGGCTCTCGCACATGCTGGCCGGTGAGCACGAAGTCGTCACGGTGGAGTACGCCATATACCGTGCGCTTCCAGGCCTCACTCAAGAAGAACTTGCCGACGAGGTTGGCTCGCGCTTCCTGATCTCTGAATACCCCTCGACCCAGCAGGCACTCCGTGGCGGTGCATTCACGGTGCGCGCCGACGATCCGGGGGCGGACGCTGCTGAGCTGGCGATCCTCGATGATCTCGTGGCTGTCGCTGTGGTGGGGGCTGGCGGGCAGGACGACAGAGGCGACCGTTGGCTCGTCGAGGTCTACACAGACACCTTGAGTGGTCCAGAGCGTGACCTGGTCACGCTGCTGCGCGTGCTCGTCGCTGCCGCGCTGAGCCGTCCCTAGCCCACCTCGCGCCAGGGCTCGCGGACAGATTGCCCTTCCCGCTGTTCCGGCGGGACCTCGAAATGATCAACTCGGTCCTGATTCCTTCTCAAGGGTGGCTGCCAAGGGGGCCGATAGAACTGGGAAGGAGGGGTTTGATGACGGTCGGCCATGAGCCACGCCTTGAGACCGCGCGTCGCGAGAATGTCGCGACGCGTCTTGGTGCGCTCGCCGAGATCGCCAGGGCTGCGTGGGCGGGGAGTGAGGCTGACCTTCTCAGACAAGCTGCCGGTTCCGCGCGCGAGGCCCTGGGTGCGGCATCGGTCTCGATCTCGCGCTGGGACGCCGAGCTTGGTCAGGTGCGCGTCCTCCTCAACGACGGACTACTTGGGCCTAGAGAGGTATCCGATCCAGTCGACGAGATCTACTCCGCTGATACCTACGTGCACCTCCAGGTGCTCGCTGACCAGCTGACCGGGTGGGCAACGAACCTCGATGACGGTGACCCAGACGACGCCGACGTCCAACTTCTGCGCGACCTCGACAAACACTGCAGCGTTGGCGCTCCCATTCCGATGGACGGTCGGATCTGGGGCGAGCTCTTCCTGTCTCGCACCGCAGACCAACCGTGTTTCGATGAGGCCGACATTGACCTCGCCCTAGTCGTGGCAGCGCAGATCGGTGCCGCTCTGGCGACCGCCGACCATCTCGACAACGTCGACCGGATGGCGCACACAGATCCGCTTACCGGAATCGGCAACCGCCGTGCCGTCGACGAGAACCTGGACATCGCGATGAGCCGGCACCGGTCGGATCAGGCGTCGGTGAGCCTGATCGTGTGTGACCTCAATGGTCTGAAGCGGATCAACGACGAGCAGGGCCACGATGCAGGAGATCGGGCCCTCATTCGCTTCGCGGGGATGCTCGGCTCGGCAGCTTCGTCTTTGCCGGGGGCAGTGGCTGCGAGGCTCGGCGGCGACGAGTTCTGCATCGTGGTCTCCGATGTCTCAGCTGACCTAGTTGTGGAGGCGGCCCACGAGCTTTGCCGTCTGGTGCTGCGTTCTCCCCTTGAGGGTGTGTCGTGTGGTGTCGCATCGACTGATGACGACGTCGGCGAAGTCGGTACCGCGGGCCGTCTCTTTCGTCTTGCTGATGCGGCGCAGTACCGGGCCAAGCGAAGTCGAGCGACGGTCCCGATCGTCGCAGGGCGAGGGTTGCCGGCCGGGGTCGCAGCCCATCAGGCTGGCCAGGCTCCCATTGCCGCAGCTGACCGCCGGATGTTCCGCGGTCGCGACCTCTCCGATACCGCGCGGTTGCTTCGTGGCGGCATGTCCGCGCTGGATGATGCTCGCGACCGAGGGGTCGAGGATCGGTTGATCCTTGTGGCCGAGGAGGTGGCTGAGCAGTGTCATCCGTTGGGATGGTGGATCTCGCGGGCTGACCTGGAGAGGGGTGTTGTCCGCACCGTCCGGCACGCCATCCACCGTGACCCATCACGACCTGGCGAGGAACTCACCTCTGATGTGGGCAACGAGTACAGGCTTACCGACTACCCGCAGACCGCCTTTGCGCTCGACGGTCGTGTGGTTGCACTCCATGCTGGCGATCCCGATACCGATCCTGCAGAGCTGGCGATGCTGGATGGCATTGGAGCCACAACGCTGTTGATGGCCGGCATCACCGACCCTGACGGTGAGGGCTGGTTGCTGGAGATCATCGGGGACGCGATGAGTGCACCGATGGCGGACTACGAGCTGTCGCTTCGAGCCCTCATGGCGCTGGCTGCGTTGGAGGCTGGTTCGGTGCGCTGAGGTTCTCACACCTTCGTGGCTGATCTGACCTCAGTACGGTGGACCGATGTCCGACTCGACGTCTCATTCCTCCGCCCCGCGTACGCCACTGAATGCCCAGGCTCTGTCGGGGCAGGTGGTCACCCCTGGGGGCCTCTGGACGTCATTGGAGGTGGCCGACTCGGTCGAGTCGAGCAATGTGACGCTCGTTCAGCTGGCCAGCGCTGGGGGAGCCAGCGGCACCGTTCTCGTTGCTGAGGAGCAGACAGCGGGGCGCGGTCGGCACGAACGCAGTTGGTCGGCGCCGCAGTACACATCGGTCATGGTGAGCGTTCTCGTCCGGCCATCCGTCGAGCCCGCACGTTGGGGATGGGTTCCGCTGCTCACTGCGCTGGCAGTCGTCGACGCACTGGGACAGCTCGGGGTATCGGCGACGGTCAAATGGCCGAACGACGTGTTGGCGGGCCACCGCAAGATCGCGGGCGTGCTCTGCGAGGTTGTCCCTGCTCCGGGTGGCAGCGCGATCGTTGCTGGTTGGGGGATCAACGTCGATCAGGTGGCCGATGAGATGCCGGCTGACACCGCCACGTCGGTGCGGATGGAAGGTGGCAGGGTCGACCGACCTGCCCTGCTCGTGGGCGTGCTAGCGGCGTGGGAGTCGTGGTACCTCCGGTGGGCCGCTGACGACGGCCGACTTGTCACGGCCTACACGCGCTACTCGAGCACACTCGGTCAAGATGTACGCCTGCATCTGCCTGACGGAGGCCAGCTGGAGGGAAGGGCAACGCGGATTGACGCCGGCGGTGGTCTCGTGGTTCAGGCGCAAGGGCGCGAGCACGTTGTTGCTGCCGCAGACGTGGTCCACCTCCGCCACGAGGCAAACTGATCCCTGGGGTCGTTGTTGCCCGAGCATGCTGCGCCACCTGACGGGCTCTGTCACCATGCATCTATGGCATACCCCGCGAAGTTGTTGACCGCAGGCGAGACCGTGGTCTACGACATGCGTCCCCACTGGCGCATCCTCTTCTTTCCCGCTGTGGCGCTGGTCCTCCTTGTCTTCGCCACCTCCTTTCTTGCAGCAAACGTCCCGAGCGGATGGGACTGGGCCTGGTGGGTTCTGCTGGGTGCTGCCCTTGTGGCGTTGGTGGTTTGGGTCATCAAGCCGGTCATCCAATGGGCGACATCGCAGTACGTGATCACCAATCGGCGAGTCATCATCCGTTCGGGGATTGTCGCGCGGCAAGGGCGGGACATGCCGCTCGCACGCGTCAACGACGTTCATTTCAGCTACGGCGTCATCGACCGAATGCTCGGGTGCGGCGATCTCATCGTCGAGTCCGCCGGTGAGACGGGCCGCCTGCTCATCGCTGCGGTTCCCGACGTCGAGCTGATTCAGCGCGAGATCTTCCGGCTGCACGAGGAGGACGACCTGCGGCGGCGCCAGGAAGGCGACTAATGGGCGCAGCGAACGAAGCCTCAACACCTACGATCACCTGGTGACCGTCGTCCTGCTGGCAGAAGATGATGTCGCGATCAGCGTGCCACTTTCTCGCGCACTGAGGCGGCAGGGCTACGAGGTTCAGATCGCCGCAGATGGCGTGGCCGCCCTTCGCGGTGCAAGGGGGAGTGACCTTGTCGTGCTGGACCTCGGATTGCCGGGCATGGACGGCCTTGAGGTCTGTCGGACCCTGAGGGCGGAGGGCTCTCCCGTGCCGGTCTTGGTGCTGACCGCGCGGGCGTCGGAGATCGATGCCGTTGTCGGCCTGGACGCCGGTGCCGACGACTATGTGGCCAAACCCTTCCGCACCGCTGAGCTGATGGCTCGGATCCGCGCGCTCCTTCGTCGAGGGCAGGGGGAGTCTGAGACGCTCCGCGGGCAGGATCTGACCGTTGACCTCGGGGCCAGACAGGTGTGGCAAGGAGAACGGGAAGTCGAGCTCTCGCAGCGCCAGTTCGACCTGCTGGTATTCCTGATGCGCCGCAAGGGTGATGTTGTGAGCCGCGACGAGCTGATGCGGCAGGTGTGGCAGACATCTTGGGTCGGCTCCACGAAGACTGTTGACATGCACGTGTCCTGGCTTCGGCGGGCGCTCGGCGATGGCGTTTCTTCAGCCCGGTACATCGCCACCATCCGCGGTGTCGGTTTCCGCTTCGAGGAGGACTGACGGTGCGCCGAAAGATCCTGCAGACGACGCTGGGCGTCAGCCTGGCAATGATCGTGCTGATGACGACAGCGATGTTCTGGGGTGACTGGGTCGGAACTGCCGCGAACTCCCAGCAACAGGTCGAGGCCCAGGCCGATGATTTGGCGCTGAAGATCCACACTCAGTTCCATGCTGGCGGTGCGGTGACGACTGAGGTGCTGGAGGGCATCCTGCCTGCAGGGCACCGGATCGAGTTCACGACAACAGATGGCGCCGAGCTGGTGGTCGGAAGCAACTCGACAAGCGGCCCTGTGGCTGAGGAAGTCATCGGCGGGGTAGGCACACTGCGACTCATCGACACGACCGGAACGCTTTCACGCAACCACTTGAACGCCAGCGTCGTCATAGTCGGGATAGGGCTGGTACTGGCATTGATAGCGACGGTCCTCGCTCTTCGCACCTCGCGTCGGCTCACCATTCCGATCGAAGGACTAGCCGCTCACGCTGAGCGGCTCAGCTCCGGCGACCTGCGGCCTTCCAACGAGCACTACGGCATCACCGAGCTCGACCGACTGGCTGACTCGATGGATGCATCAGTCCTGCGGATCGCAGCGCTGCTTGCCGAGGAGCGAAGGATGACAATCGATGCCTCGCACCAGCTCAAGACGCCTCTGACCGCGCTGTCGTTGCGCCTGGAAGAGCTCGCTGCATGGCCCGACGATGTCGATGTCAGGGTGGAGGCACAGGCAGCCCTCGACCAGGTGGAGCGGCTCGCCGGAGTGGTCGACGAGTTGTTGCTCGACAGAAGATCGCCAGAGTCAAAGCGACCCAAGGAACCGCTCCGCCAGGTACTCGATCAGCAGATGCAGGAGTGGAAACCGGCTTTCGAGGCTGCGGCGCGCAGCCTAGAGGCGCGGATCGACCTGCCGACACCCACCGACAGTCGATCCAGGTCCGGTCGGCCAGGTGATGGCTGCGTTGATCGAGAACAGCCTTCTCCACGGCAGTGGGGTGACGACGGTTGAGGCGCACCGGCCCAATGGCACGACGTGGATCGAGGTCTTCGACGAGGGCCCCGGTGTCCCGGACGCGATCGCCGCCGATGTGTTCGAGCGAGACGTCAGCGGTGCCGGAGGCACCGGGCTTGGGCTGGCCGCTGCGCAGGACGCGGCAGTCTCAGTCGGTGGCAGGCTCGCCTTGGTGAGCCGTCGGCCCGCGCACTTTCGGTTCTTCCTCAATGGCAGGGAAGACCCAGCGGCGGTACGACCAGAAGCGGAAGAGCGTCCCGAGGCCGACGCCGATCACGTTGGCGGAGATGTTGTCCGAGATGGCTGAGTCGAGATTGAGGAGGTAGCGCGACACAGCGAGCGGCAGCAAGGTGATGACGAGCCCGATCGCATTGAACAGGAAATAGAGCGAGTACTCGCGCCAGAAACCTCGGCGGCCTCTGTCCTTCCACGTCCACTCTCGGTTGACCTGGTACGCGAAGACCGTCGCGACCACCGCCGCGATCGTTTTCGCGGTCAGTGGCTTATCGGCCAGGAGGCCAGGGTCGCCGACGTGCACCAGGAGGTTGAAGAGTCCGACGTCGATGACGAAGGCGCCGATACCGACGACACCGAATCGCGAAAGCTCTCCCGTCCCGCGCCGCAGTCGCTGCGCAAGCCCTCGATTGGCGTTGCCGTCCCCGGCCGCTGGCGTCGTCATTACCCCGAGAGGGTACGCGGTGGCTCGGGAGGACGAAGCACAGCGAACTGGTCTGTCACCTCGATGTGACGGGTTCGGAATCGGTACTCGGCGGCCGGACGTCCCCCCGAGCGACCGGGTGAGGTGCGTTCTCCGGTTGCCGCGATCTGCTCACGACGCAGAAGGATGCGTTTGAGGTTGGTAGCTGAGACCTCGTGTCCCAGCGCTGCCTGGTACACCGTCTGCAGCTCGGAGGCGGTGAAGACGGCAGGAGCCAGCGCGAAGCCAAGGTTGGTGTAGCTGAGCTTGGCTCGAAGCCGGCGTACACCACTGGAGGTGATCGAGGCGTGGTCGAACGCCATGACAGGGAGCGCGTTGACCTCGTGCCAGCGGGTATCGGCTGGCAGGATCGACCGCTCGTCGGCTGGCACCAGCCCGAGGTAGGCCGTCGCCAATACTCGATCGCGTGGGTCCCGATCGAGATCGCTGCGGGTCTCCAGCTGTTCCAGGTGCGCCAGATGCCGGACATCGACCTTCTGGGCCAGTTGTCTGGCGACGGACTGACCCAGGGTCTCGTCGACCATCAGCGGGCCGCCAGGAAGGGCCCACGACCCGGCGGCCGGTCCGCGATCGTGCTGCCAGAGCAGGACGTGCAGAGCAGCGTCGGCCACCTGCAGAACGACGGCGAGGACCTCGTGGTCGACGGCCGGGGCTGTCGTTGCTGCTGGCGCGGTCTTGGCGGCCGAGCGGTGAGGGCTGGGCGACAATGCCGGACCTCCGGGAGGCGTGGTAGCGTGAGGTGTACGGGTTATGGACTAATAGTCAATAACCTCGGGCAGTCTCACGGTACCAGGGCCCCATGGGGGTCCCTACGCGACGGAGGTGCGGCGTGGCTGGCACGCCAGCTGTCGACCCGGCTTACGCCGAGGAGGTGCGCCGCCTTGCCTCCGAGCGGGACGCGCTCATCCTGGCCCACAACTACCAGGTGCCGGAGATCCAAGAGGTTGCCCACCATGTGGGCGACTCATTGCAGTTGGCGCGCCTCGCTGCGGCGAGCACCGCGTCGACGATCGTGCTGTGTGGCGTCCACTTCATGGCAGAGTCGGCCAAGCTGCTCGCGCCGGACCGGACTGTGCTCATCCCCGATGTCAATGCTGGTTGTTCACTTGCCGACACCATCACTGCCGAGCAGCTTCGTGAGTGGAAGGCCGAACACCCCGGTGCCGTTGTCGTGTCATACGTCAACACGTCGGCCGCGGTGAAGGCTGAGACTGACATCTGCTGCACGTCGTCGAATGCTGTCGACGTCGTCAACTCGATCCCGGCCGATCGCGAGATTCTGTTCTTGCCTGATCAGTTCCTCGGTGCCCACGTGCAGCGCGAGACAGGGCGTACCAACCTGCGGATCTGGATGGGTGAGTGCCACGTCCATGCAGCGATCAGCGGCGACAACCTTGCGCGAGGCATCGAAGAGCATCCTGGTGCTGAGTTGTTGATCCACCCCGAGTGCGGGTGCGCAACGTCGGCGCTCTACCTGGCCGGTGAGGGCGTAGTACCGGCGGATCGCACCCACATCCTGTCGACCGGGGGCATGCTCACCAAGGCCAAGCAGCTGGGTTCGGAAACCGTGCTGGTGGCGACCGAGACTGGGATGCTGCACCAGCTGCGCAAGGCCAATCCCTTGGCTAACTTCCTTGCGGTGAATCCGAAGGCCGAGTGTCGCTACATGAAGATGATTACCCCGGAGAAGTTGCTGCGAACACTGCGCGAGAACGTGTACGAGGTCACCATCGCCCCGGACGTCGCTGTGCGTGCCCGACGCGCTGTCGAACGAATGGTCGAGCTCGGCGGCGCCCCGGTTCCCGCGTGACCCATCAGCAGGCGCCGTCGGCGTGGAGGCCCCTGCCCCGCCTGCCGGCCAGCCCCACCCTCGAGTCGAGCGCTGAGGTGGTGGTGATCGGCTCCGGCGCAGCTGGCGCCACTGCTGCCCTGGGCGCCGCCCGCGCGGGGCGTGATGTGCTGGTGGTTACCAAGTCTGGCCTTGGTGCGGGTTCGACCACGTGGGCCCAGGGTGGACTGGCTGCTGTGCTCGATGCCACCGATGACTCATGGGATGAGCACATTGCCGACACTCTGACTGCAGGAGCCGGCCTTTCGGATCGCGCGGTCGTTGAGCAGTTGGTACGGCAGGCGCCGGAGGCCGTCCAAACCCTGATCGACCTCGGTGCAGAGTTCGACCGCGACCTCGGTGGCCGCCTCGCACTCGCTCGGGAAGGCGGCCACCGCCGCAGCCGGATCGTGCACGCGGGAGGCGATGCCACCGGTGCCGAGGTGCAACGCACCTTGGATAGCTCGATGCGGGCCGCAGGCGTGGTGGTGACGGAGCGGAGCATTGCCCTTGACGTGCTCCACGACGATCGGGGGCGTGTTGCGGGCGTGCTGGTCGCGCACGTCGATGACGCAGGTGGGATCGAAGGCATCACTTTGATTCGCACGTCGGCCGTCGTTGTCGCGACCGGGGGGCTGGGCCAGGCCTATGCAGTAACCACCAACCCCGCGCAGTCGACAGGTGACGGGCTTGCTCTGGCCTGGCGGGCTGGCGCGGCGGTGGCCGACGTGGAGTTTGTGCAGTTCCATCCGACGGCCTTCTGGCAGCCGCGGTCCAGTGGGCAACAGCTGTTGGTGTCCGAGGCCGTGCGCGGCGAAGGGGCGACTTTGGTAGACGGCGCCGGTCGCTCGGTGATGAATGGAGTGCACCCACTCGGAGACCTCGCACCGCGTGACGTCGTTGCCACCGCCATTGCGCTGCGTCTCCGAGAGGCTCCCGGGGGAATCGGCGACCATGTATTCCTCGATGCCACGTCGATCGGTCCGGCGATGGCCGAACGTTTTCCGACGATCGTGGCGCGCTGCCGGGAGGCCGGAATTGACCCGGTCAGCGAGCCGATCCCGGTCGCGCCAGCTGCGCACTTTGCCTGCGGCGGTGTTCGGGCTCGACTGGACGGCGTCACATCTGTACCGGGCCTCTTCGCCGTCGGTGAGGTAGCCGCCACAGGCGTGCATGGGGCCAACCGTCTAGCCTCCAACGGCGTGACCGAGGGCTTGGTGGCCGGCCATATGGTCGCTGGTGCTCTTGCCCAGCAGGTGCCCGAGAGCGGGCCTCCGGTGCTCGGGGAAGTTTGGCTTGCGGTGGTGGACGCCAGTGTCCGCAGCGACGTCGCGCTTGCCATGAGCAGATGGGCTGGCCCATTGCGCGACGGAGACGGTCTGCAGGCAGCGTCCGATCACCTGCGCACGCCGAGCCCGTCGTCCTCCATCACATCCCTCGCTCAGATTGAGGCCACCAACCTCCTCGCTGTCTCCGAGCTGATCGTGCACGCGGCGCAGCAGCGCGAGGAAAGTCGGGGCAGCCATCGCAGGCTCGACTTCGCCGAGCCACGTGAGGAGTGGCGCAAGCGCATCGTGCAGCGTTGGGATGGGTCAACCGTCACGACCACGTATGAAGCCGTGGGGTACGAGCCCGCAGGCGGTGAACGATCGTGAGGTACGAAGAGCTGAGTCCGGATTCGGTCTCGATGGTCGAGAGTGCCGGGCTGCAGGTGAGCCATGTGGTTTCTCAGGTGAAGATCGCGTTGGAAGAAGACCTCGCCTATGGTCCTGACGTCACAACGACAGCAACGGTTCCTGCCGACCAGCGCGTGGTGGCTGCCGTGGCCGCCCGCAAGATGGGAGTCCTCGCCGGGTTGCCGGTGGTGCTCGTGACCTTCGACCTCGTCATGGGGGCCGGACAGTGGGGCCTCCTCGACCACCAGGACGACGGCACGGTGCTGAGTCCCGGTGACAACGCCTTGAGGCTCGAAGCACCAACGCGAGGTCTGCTGACCGCCGAGCGAACCGCTCTGAACTTCCTCGGTCATCTCTCCGGGGTGGCGACGGTCACCGCGGCGTGGGCGGCCCAGGTGGCACCGGCCCGCGTCCGTGACACCCGAAAGACCACCCCTGGCCTGCGGGTGCTCGAAAAGTACGCGGTCCGGTGTGGCGGCGGCCTCAACCACCGCATGGGGCTAGGCGATGCTGCCCTCATCAAGGACAATCACGTTGCAGCAGCGGGTGGCGTCGGCGCTGCCGTCGCCGCGGTGCGAGCGCGCGCGCCGTCGGTTCTGCTCGAGGTGGAGTGTGACAGTGCCGCGCAGGTCGGCGCGGCCATCGCGGCCGGCGCCGAACTGATCCTTCTCGACAACATGACCATCGATCAGATGCGCCACTGCGTCGCGCTTGGACGCTCGTCCGGGCGGCTCGTTCAGTTCGAGGCCTCCGGAGGGTTGACGCTCGACAGAGCGTCTGCAGTTGCCGCTACCGGAGTCGACTTCGTAGCGGTTGGGGCGTTGACGCACTCCGCGCCGGTACTCGACCTCGGCCTCGACGTGCTGCGTGTCGTGAACCCATCGGTAGGGTCATCAGGTGAGTGACCGAACGCCCGCAGCCTCGTCAGCCGAGACGGCTGAGATGGGCCCCGCCGATTTCCCCGTGGTTGGCGTTGTGGGAGGTGGTCAGCTCGCCCGGATGATGCAGCAGCCAGCCGTCGGGCTTGGCGTGCGGCTTCGCCTGCTGGCCGACTCGCCATCGGACAGCGCGGCCCAGGTGATTCCTGACACGGTGATCGGTGACTACCGGGATCTTGACACGTTGCGCCGTTTCGCTCGTGGCTGCGAGGTCGTCACCTTCGACCACGAGCATGTTCCAACCGATCATCTGCATGCTCTGGCTGCCGACGGTGTGCCCGTGCGACCCGGTCCAGAGGCACTGGTCTTTGCCCAGGACAAGGGCCTGATGCGGGAGCGGTTGGCCCAGATGCGGTCACCGCTTCCCCTCTGGTGCCGGGTGGCCTCGGCCGCAGATGTCCGCTCCTTTGCCGAGCTCACGTCCTTCCCGCTCGTCCTCAAGGCGACTCGTGGTGGGTATGACGGCAAGGGCGTCTGGATGGTCAACAACGAGCATGAAGCCGCCGAAGTGCTCTCACACGATCAGGTACCGGGATTCATCGCTGAAGAGCTGGTGCCTTACACCCGGGAACTTTCGGCGATGGTGGCCAGGAGCCCGAGTGGTCAGGCGGTGGCCTATCCCGTCGTTGAGACCGTGCAGCGCGGCGGCATCTGCCACGAGGTGTACGCCCCGGCGCCTGGACTGGAGGAGGCTCATGCGGTGGCCGCCCAGGAGGCTGCCTTGCGGATCGCCGGTGAGCTCGGTGTTGTCGGAGTCATGGCAGTTGAGCTGTTCGACACCCCCCAGGGAGTGCTCGTCAACGAGCTGGCCATGCGGCCGCACAACTCCGGACACTGGGGCATCGATGGTGCTGTGACCAGCCAGTTCGAGAACCACCTGCGCGCGGTGCTCGATCTGCCGCTTGGCGACCCCTCCGCGTCAGCACCGCTGACCGTGATGGTGAACCTGCTGGGTGGAGACCTGAGCGACCTGTACCCCGCGTTCTTGCACTGCATGGCCCGTGATCCGGCCCTTAAGTTCCACATGTACGGCAAGGTCGTCAAGCCGGGCCGCAAGGTGGGGCATGTCACGGCAACAGGAAGCAGCCCAGACGACCTGACCGATTTGCTCGAACGCACTCGGCATGCCGTGGCGTACCTGAGAGGTGACATCGATGAGTAGTACTAGCCCCGCAGTGAGCCCGCCTGTCAGCCTTGTGATGGGCAGTGACTCTGACTGGCCGGTGATGGAGGCCGCTGCCGACGTACTCGACGAGTTCGGAGTCGGTTACGAGGTTGATGTCGTCTCAGCGCACCGCACACCCTTCGACATGCTCGAGTTCGGTCGTTCGGCGGCCGGCCGTGGGTGCCAGGTGATCATTGCCGGAGCCGGAGGCGCAGCGCACCTCCCGGGCATGCTGGCGGCGGCAACGCCTCTCCCGGTGATCGGTGTTCCCGTTCCGCTCCCCCGACTGGACGGCATCGACTCGCTGCTGTCGATCGTGCAGATGCCAACGGGGGTTCCCGTCGCCACCGTTGCCATCGGAAACGCACGCAATGCCGGACTGCTCGCCGTACGGATCCTCGGCGTGACCGACGCTGAGCTTCGCGCCAAGATGGTGGCATTCCAGCAGCACATGGCCGAGGAGTCGTCGGGCAAGGGTGAGGCGCTCCGTAGACGTCGGTCGGGCGAGGTTGGCTTCTCCGCCTGATCTCGCTGAGCGCCGTCACGAAGCAACGAGCGGTACCGCGAGAACCAACAGTGAGCCGGCGATCTCCACGGCGCCGATCTGCGCGGGGCGCCAGCCATGGCGGGGAACGACCACGGCGCGCACGAGCAGGAACCCGAAGGGAATCACGAGGAGTGGCTCGATCCAGATAGCTGCGATCAGTGCCAGAGCGTGGAACGCTATCGAAGCAGTTCGGTACCTCGGGTCGTCGCGCTCGCGAATCGTCGACTTGACGTGCAGGACCGAGCCGGTGAATGCCAGCCATGACACGACGAAGAGGGTGAGCGCCAGGGTCTGGTCGTCCCCGTCGGCCAGGCGGTAGGCCACTGGCGCCATCAGGCAGGCCGCGGTCGCCGAGGCAAACCCCGCTGACAGCGAGCGCTCCTTGCCGCGTATCGCCAAGGCTACGGCCGTGGACTCGAACGGCAGGAAGACCATCCCAGCGAAGACGAGCCACGGTTCGAGGACCAGCAAGATGGCTCCTGAGACAGCCAACAGACTGGCATAAAGCACGGTTGGTGCCCGAAATCGCACACCGCGATGTGAAAGTTTGCGGGTCTTCCACCACCGGAGTGCAAAGTAGCTGGTGAGGTATGCCGCTAGCCAAGCAACGAGAAGTAGTAGGGACGGCCACGAGGGTGTTGCCGAGAAGGTGCCAAGCGCGAACGGCACGATCAGCATGGCCCAGGCGCCGTGCTCAGGCGGTATGAAGCGAGAGAGCCGCTTCGACGCCACTAGGCTGCTGCTCCAGGCCGGTGATCTGCTCCGATGCCGAGGTGCGGTGCCACGTTCTCCTCTGCTCGGCCGCCCCATCCGTCAGGGCAGGTTCGGTCAAAGGCTATCGAACGGGTGCTTGGATGAACCCATGGAACCAGTACCCGCACATTCGGCACGGACGACGCTGACGCAGATCATGACGTCAGTGGACGTCAACTTGCTGGGCACGGTGCACGGTGGCGTGGTCATGCGCATGGTCGACTCTGTTGCCGGTGCCGCCGCGGGTCGGCACAGCAGAGGGCCGGCTGTCACAGTCTCGATGGACGAGATGGTCTTCCTTCGGCCGGTTCGAGTGGGTGATCTGATCCATGCTCACGCTCAGGTGAACTGGGCCGGACGCACCTCGATGGAAGTAGGTGTCCGAGTCACATCCGAGCGCTGGAACGAGATCGATCCACCGGTTCATGTGGCGTCGGCATATCTGGTGTTCGTGGCGGTCGACGCCGAGGGGCGTCCCCGCCCGGTGCCTCCCGTTCTTGCTGAAAGCGAGGAGGACAGGAGGCGTCTTGCCGAAGCGCAGATCCGTAGGCAGCATCGGCTGTCACGCCGTGACGAGATCGAGCGGCTACGAGCGAGTCAGGGGTAGCTCGTAGGCAAGGTGCGTGCGTCAGCCGCAGATGTCGTCAGCTGCGGTGTGCGAGTCAAGTTTGGTGTCTTGCCGGGCGACCCGCACCGGTGCGGGCCTGGTGTACTCGGTGCCAACCACGATCTGGAAGGTTCCACCGAGTCCAGCGACCTCCTCGAGCGTTGCGGCGGGGAAGGCCGCCTGCAGCGTCTTGGCCGAGATGTTCCACTGAGGGTCGTACCTGATGATCGTTGAAGTCGTGTCGGTGCTGTCGTCGTTGCCGGGCGGCCGGGCGATCGTGTAACCAGCCTGGTCCAGATCCTCGCTGGCACTGGAGGCGAGGCCCTCGACAGTGCTCCCGTTCAGTACCTGCACGTTGATGTCAGCTGGGGCCACTTGTACGGTCGGCCCCTTCTTCTCCTTGACGAGGGGCTTGTCGTTCTCGATGGAGTCGAAAACCAGTTTGGCCTTCTTGCGATCCCATTGGACAGAGCTACCGACCGGGGTTGACAGGTTGACGTCGGAGAGCGGAACAGTGAGGAAGCGAATGTCCTTGGGGGTCAGGCCTTCGACCTCGCTGGCGAGTTCGAGCAGCATATCGCGGGACATGCCCTCGTCGAGAGTCACCGAGTCGAGCGCAGCTCCGAGGAACGAGTTGAGCTTGACGGGGTTGAGGAGGACGCCGGCACTTGTGGCCTCCTGGAACATCGAGCCGATGAAGCGCTGCTGCCGCTCCATGCGCCCGAGGTCGGCAGTCGGATCGATGTAGCGGGCCCGAACGTACGAAAGCCCCATGAGCCCGTCGACGTGCGTCTTCCCTGCCTGCAAGTCCAACCCGCTCCGCCAGTCCCTGACATCGGAGGGAACACAGACGTCAATACCCCCCAGCGCATCGACCATGTTGACGACACCGGCGAAACCGACCTCGACGTAGTGGTCGATAGTGAGTCCTGTCTCGTTCTTGACCGTCTCGATCAAGAGCGGCGCCCCGCCCAGCGCATAGGCGGCGTTGAGCTTGTTCTTGCTCGCCGAGTGCTTCTTACCGGCTTCATCGGTGTAGGCCGGGATCGTGACGTAAGAGTCGCGAGGCAGACTGACGACGGTGGCGCTCTTGCGGTCACCGGCAATGTGCAACAGCATCATCGTGTCGGACCGCTGACCAGATGCGGTGTTCTGGGCCGTGCCTGTGTTGAGTTTGCGTGCTTCGGCCTTGGTGAGTCCCTCGCGGCTGTCCGAGCCGACAATCAAAATGGTGAGCGGACCGCTGCTGTCGCCGCTGAGAAGGCCGGAGAGTCCGAACAACCGGCTGATCTTGGCGTCGTAATAGGTGGCCATCACCCACCCGCCGGTGCTGGTGAGCAGAACCACAGCGGCCAGGACAGTGGTGAGCCACGTCACCCAACGGCGAGAGCCCGACGCCGTCGCAGCCGAGCTTGTCGAGCGTGGGGAGAGCTCCGGGGGAAGGACGGCGCTCATCGGTGTTCGTTCTCCAGTGGTGGGTGCGGACGTCGGTGCCTTGTTGTAAATGCCCGGCTAGCGTCAATGGGACGCAGAAACGGCTGGTGCGGTTCCTCGCATCAGTGCTTCCAGGGTAGGGGAGTAAGCGCTGTGTCTCGAACCGGCACGCCGTTGCCCGAGCTGTGGCCGCGGGCGGCACGGGGTCCGATACAGTCATTGAGCCTTTAGGGCGATAGAGTGTTGGACTCTCATGACTGCGTCCTCTTCCACGTCGGCAGACTCCGCCGAGCCGGCAGACTCGTTCGCCGCGCCGCACGCCCGCCCGTCGGCTCGGGCCAGGGCCCGAGCGCTCTGGATCCACCGACGAATCCTTCGCGTTCTCATCGTTCGCGACCTGAAACTGCGTTACAGCAACTCCGTACTGGGGTTTGCCTGGACATTGCTCGATCCACTGATGCTGGCCCTCGTCTACTGGTTTGTGTTCGGAGTCGTCATCGGGCGTGGAGCGGTCGACGAGCAGCCTTACGTCTTGTGGTTGCTCACCGGGCTCCTTCCTTTTCAGTGGACGGCCCATGTGCTTGGTGACTCGGGGCGGCTGCTGGGCAGTGACGCCAAGCTGGTCACAGCGGCGAATCTGCCTCGCGAGGTGTGGGTCCTCAGGTCCGTCGGGTCGCGCTTCGTCGAGTTTCTCTTCACCTTGCCGATCACAGTCGCCGTGATGGCACTCTTCCTCATTTTCTCCGACTATGACGTCGTTCCCTCAGCCTGGATCCTCATTATCCCACTGGCGTTTGTCGTCCAGTTCGTGTTCAACATCGGACTGATGATGACCTTGTCGCCGCTTTGCACGCTTTACCCGGACGTCCACAGGGTCGTTAGGGCGTTTTCGCGGCTCTATCGCTACCTGTCGCCGGTGGTCTACGGCGTCGCCTTCCTGGAGACTATTCTCAGTGATCCTGAGAAGAGCTGGCCCAGCTGGATGCTCTTCGGCAACGAGACCTGGCCGCAGTGGTTGATGGGCGTCTACGCGCTTAACCCTCTGGTCGGAATCTTGAACGCTTACCACGCGGTCTTTTTCCCGAACAATGCAGATCATGTCCTGGCGCTGCTTGGCCTTTCGGCAGTCCTTGCGGTCCTCTGGTTCGTGTTTGGCTGGCGACTCTTCATGCGGCTCGAGCCCCGCGTCTTGAAGGAGCTGTAGTGGTCGCACCCATGATCGGTGATCCTCTCGATGGCCCGATTGCCATCGAGGCGCGCAACCTCGGTATCAAGTTTCGGCGCAACCGGATCAGGCATCGCCGGGTCTCCGACCTGCTTCGAAAGGACACCGAGCAAGCGAGGAGCGAATTCTGGGCCCTCAGGAATGTCTCGTTCCAGATTTCGCAGGGCGAGTCGGTGGGAATCATCGGCGCGAATGGTCAGGGAAAGAGCACGCTGCTCAAACTGGTGGCCGGCATACTGATCCCGGACGAGGGCTCGGTGCGCTTGGTGGGCAGTGTTGCACCCCTGGTGAACATCTCAGGCGGGTTCAAGTCTGACCTCACGGTTCGCGACAACATCCACATCGTCGGTGGGCTGCACGGGATGTTCCGCGAGGAGATCGAGGCGAAGTTCGACGACATCATCGACTTCGCGGAAGTGGGGGACTTCGTCGACACACCTTTCCGGCACCTTTCCAGCGGAATGAAGACTCGGGTGGCCTTCTCGCTGATCACCTCGATCGACGAGCCGACGGTCGTCATCGATGAGACGCTGTCCGTCGGAGACAGTTCCTTCAGGCGCAAGGCCTATGAACGGATCGACACCATGCTGGCGGGAGGCAAGACGCTCTTCCTGGTCTCGCACAGCGATCGACAGCTGCAGCGGCTGTGCACGCGCGGGATCTATCTCCGTCGGGGCCGGGTCCAGGCCGACGGTGATATCGGTGAGGTGCTCCAGCAGTACAACGCCGACCGGGAGATAGAAGGTCATCCCGGATGGAAGGGCGAGCGCAAGAAGGCCCGGCGAGAGCGCAGACGGCGAAGCAGGGAGGCCAGGCGGCTCGCTGCCAGTGGCGTTGTGCCGCTGAACGAAGACTACCTGGACGATGACGACGGTGATGGGCTCTCCGTCCCGCCGAAATCACCTGAGGTTGCCGGGAGTCCTGAGGTCGTCGAGGGCGCTGAGGTCGCCGGGAGTCCTGAGGTCGTCGAGGGCGCTGAGGTCGCCGGGAGTCCTGAGGGCCGACCGTGACCGTCGTTCTTGTCGCTCTCGACCCCGGCCCGCTGGCTCGCTTTGCCGAATGCTCGGGTCGGTTCGCTGAGCGCGAGCAGGGTGTGCGCGCACGTCGTTAGTTAGGACGTGCTTTGTGTCAGCCGGGGACGTTGCAGATGTTGTCGCTGGCGTTCCGGACGCCGTCGTTCGTACGAGGTTCCTTGACGACCACAGGGCTGACCCCCGGCCAGTCCTCGCCGACGACAACCTCGATGGTGGAGCCAAGACCGGGTTGCCGCACGCGGGTTGCGTCACTCAGTGATGCCGCCACAGTCCTGGCCGACTGTTCACCAGCGACGTCGAAGCGAACGACTGTGGAAAGGAAGTCAGTGCTCTCGGCGTCACCGACACCGACGACGTTGAATCCCTGCTTGCTGAGCTTGGCAGCGGCCGCTGTGGCGGCCCCGTCCTTGCCGGTCCCGTTGAGGACCCGGACATCGATCGACTCCGGGGCGACAGCGAGGGGCTCACCGTCGATGACCGTTGGATCTGGAGGTTCCGGAGGGTACGGCTGGTCGGTGGAGATGGCTTTCCAGAGGGGATCGGTCTTGTCGGTGTTCCAGATGACGGTGTTGGGGTCAGCCGGATTCACCAACCACGGTGTGGTCAAGAAGGTGATGTCCTTGGGGGGAATCCCGCGCACCTCTTGAGCAAGTTGGCGCATCCGGTTGAGGTTGGCCAACTCCGGGTCGGTGGTGAGCGACTTGGTGGCCGCCTCCAGGAACCGGACAAGCTTGACTGGGTTCAGGAGCGTGCCGGAGCTGCGTGCCTTTTCGATCAACGATGACAGGAAGGCTTGCTGACGATCGATGCGGTCGATGTCACTTCCCGTGCCGATGGCACGCACTCGCACAAACGCCAGTGCCTGATCGCCGGTGACGGTGCTGACCCCGGCCGGAAGGTTGAGCTTGCTCTTAGGCTCAACCACAGCGTAGGGCAGGCAGACGTCGACTCCCCCGAGTGCATCGACGATGTCGTTGAACCCGGAAAAGTCGACGATCACGAAGTGGTCGATGAAGACCCCGGTGTTCTGCTCGACCGTCTTGATCGTGCAGCCGGGACCACCGATGGAGAACGCGGAGTTGAAGCGATCGGTGTACGGCGAGGATGTACCTGTATCGGTCTTGCAGGAGGGCACGTCAACGATGGTGTCGCGGGGGATGCTGACGACCAGGGCGCTCTCACGGTCAGCGGGAAGGTGGACGAGCAAGGTGGTATCTGACCTGGCCCCGGTGATCGTGGACGGATCGCCGTAGCCTTTCCCCTGACCAGCGCGGGTGTCTGAGCCCATCACGAGAATGTTGAGTGGTTCTTTCTCGTCGGGTGCCTGGGTAGCCTGCTTAGTGGGGCGCTCGGTGCCGAGAAAGTTGTCATTGAGGTAGTCGCCGACCCCGATGTTCCCCTGGAGCCTCTGGTAGAGGTAGAAGCCAGTTACTCCGCCGGCAAGCAGTAGCAAAGTAACGACGATCGCGAGCCACTTCAGCGTACGGCGCAGCCTCAGATGACCTGCCGGTGCGTCGGTTGCCGCTTCGTCGGCAGGGGCGCTGTGGGTCATCGGGTCCTTCGTTGTGTAGTGGTCGCAGAGCAGAATACGGACTGATCAGGCCAACAGCCGAATCGACTCAGGCAGTGGTACCCCGTTCGGCAGCGTGCCAGAGACTGCCGTCACCCGTTCGGTCGCCCATCGTCGGACGCACAGCTCAGGTTCTGGGTTCCGCACCCAAATCACACTGGCTCCAACGGCGAGCGGCGCGAGCCACTGGCTGACAAGACAATCCAGACCCACCAGGTCGCCGAGCGCGGCAACTCGGTCGGTCGGCTCCAGACTTTGGGTCGCCGCTTGCTCCTCGGCAAGCGCGCCAAGGGGTCCCGGCGGGCCGACTGCATCACTGACCTGGTCCGGCATTGCCCGGACCTCGATGCTGTAGTCCCGTACGAGCGGAGGCAGCGGCCTGGTGAACGGCGCAGCGAGCGGCGCTAGGGAGACGGCGAAGACCTCTTCGGCGTCCGGTGGGTCGTCGACGTGATCGGGGCTCACCACAGCTACGTCGACCGATCCGCTGGGTGATGCGAAGCCGGGTTCGTGGGTGACCCTGGCACCGGTGGCGTCGGCGGCAAGTACCCACACCGCTGTCGTCCAATGGCGGGGCAGGTGGAGGGAGATCTCCGATTCTGGACCGACCCCGCACTCCAGCACCAGCAGGTTGGCCGTCTTGGCCACCCAGTTGGCGAGCGTGGTGGTGGAGAGCTCCACTCGTTCCCCAGTGGCGTCGTCGTAGTAGGTCAGGCGGGGTCCGGAGGGATCGGCGGCCAACGCGCGGCGTAGATGCTCTGAAGTCGAGGTCACCAGAGTTAGGGTAGGGACTCATCTCCAGCCGGGTGCAAATCCGGCCGATGGCACCAGGAAGGTTCGCCTTCCCATCGGACCACCGACTTCCCCCGGAGAGGCTCTCTGTGCGTTTTCCCCGTCCGGCACCCGCGAGCGCGCTGTTCGCCATCGTCCTCGTCGTCCCCACCGCCGTGGTGGCGCCGACCTTCACTGCGTCTCGGCATGCCCCGCACCCGGTGGCACCTCAGGTTCAACAGTTGCCGCTGGCTGGGGTTGATGTCCAAGCCCTGCGTTCGGCTCCGGCACCAAACGAGCTCGCGTCGATGTGGCGTCAGGTTGGTCGATCCTCGGTGTCCACCGCCGCTCGCGTGGCCGACCGGCCTCCGGTGCTGCTCACCGAGCCGATCGCGACAGCGGACTACCGCATGGTCGGCGTCACGTGGACCGGCGCGGGACCGAGCAAGGATGGTGCGGTTCTGGTGACCGCTCGCACGCGCACCGACAGTCATTGGACCGACTGGTTCGAGCTACAGACGATGGTGGACGGCGGAACCGAACCCTCGCCGAACGGTCGTTTTGGAACCGTCCCTTACTGGGCGGGTGACTCCGATGGGTTCCAAGTGCGGATAGACGCTGTTGGTGACGCTGCCCCCGCGGATGTGCGGGCTGACCTGATCGAACCGGGAACATCGGATGCCGACGCTGCGATCACCGAGCCATGGAGCGGGTCGAGCGCGGCGGCTTCGACCAACAAGCCGCCGATTGTCACCCGGGCTGAGTGGGGTGCCGACGAGTCGCTGCGGGACAAGCATCTGGAGAACAGCAACACGTTCAAGGTGGCTTTCGTCCACCACACCGCAGGCAGCAACAACTACACGCGTAGCGAAAGCCCAGCGGTGGTGCGGGGGCTTTACAGCTACTACGTCAACACCCTCGACTACGCCGACATGGGATACAACTTCCTCGTTGACAAGTACGGCACCATCTACGAGGGGCGCGCAGGGAGCATCACCAAGCCGGTGCGCTCTGCGGCATCGGGTGGCTTCAACACCGACACGGTCGCGGTGGTCGCGATGGGAAACTTCCAGACGGCACCGGCGTCGGACGCGATGGTGCGAGGGATCGCCGAGGTCTTGGCCTACCGCCTCTCGAGGTATCACCGCGATCCATTCGGCCGCAAGAGGTTGACTGCTGAGGTGGGTTCGTCGAAGTACGCACCCGGTCGCAAAGTGCGTTTCAGGGTCATTTCCGGTCATCGCGACTCACAGCTGACCGCCTGTCCTGGTGACAACCTGTACCAACGACTCCCGACGATCCGCCGGCTCGCTGCTGGCGACATGGGCGCGAGCCTCGTGGAGCCGACGATCTCAGAGGAGTCGGTGCCGATGGGTGAAGACGTAAACGTCGTGGTGCGAGCCGGCGTTCTGCAGCAGCAGAGCTGGACCCTGACGGTGCGCGACTACTGCACGGGAGCGGTCGTACGACGTCTCACCGGGGAAGCCGCTGCGGGCACCCCGATCAAGGCTGCCTGGCGCGGGGGCACTGACAACGGCAGCCAGGCAGCGCCTGGCCGATATCGACTTACGCTGACGAGCAGCGGCAACGGCAGCAGGGCCTGGCCCTTCCAACGATCGGTGCTGGTCGGAGTCGGTGGTCGATCGGCTGCGCCAACCGCAACATCACTGGACAAGGTTCCCGCCGGCGCTTACGTCCCCCAGCGCGCGCGCACCTTGCTCGCAACGACGGCTGGAACCGGGATTTCCGATCGGCTCCTTCTCGGGCCGGACCGCAAGCTCGATGTACAGGTGCTCGGGCGGGCGGGCGTTCCGAAGAGTGGTGTCTCGGCGGTGGCAATCTCGGTCGAGGCTGCCTGTGCCAGTACCGGGACGCGGGTGTCGGTGAGTCCTGACACGGTGAACGGGACCGGTGCGCGGGTCCTCTCACTGGGGACTGGCTCGACGGCACGTGGGTTTGCCATGGTCCGCGTCGGGCCGGGGGGCGGCATCCGATTCCACAACCAGAGTGGCGCGGTTGCCCTCAAGGCCTCCGTTGTGGGCTACGTGAGCACCGACGGAGCGGGGGGATCGCTGACGCCCCTGCGCCGCAGAGCGCTCGCCGGTGCAAGTCCGTTGTCGCTGAGCAGTTCACCGGTCAGCGTCGACGTCGCCGGTCGCGCAGGGGTACCGGCCAATGCGCGCGCTGTCGTTCTTGCGATCCGCAGAAGCAGCAGCTCCCGGGTGGGTGCAGTCTGGGCCTGGGCTGCAGATGGTGCGCAGACGGCAACTCCGACGTGGAGACGAGCAAGTGGGAACAGCAGCGTGTCCCAAGTGATTGTGCCGCTTGGCAGCAACGGCAGCATCCGCGTTGCCTCCGACAGATCCGGTCCGGTTTCTTTGGACGTGGCCGGGTACGTCGCTGCCGGTGACTCAAGCGACGTCCATCCGGTGGTGCCGAGGTCGCTGCTTGGAGGTGGCGCTGCGCTCGGCAAGGGTGAGGCGACGACCGTCCGCGTGGGTGGACACGCTGGAGTTCCGACCGATGCGTCCGCCGTGGTGGTCCAGCTCACCGGATCCTCGAACAACGATGCCGGCCGGTTGAAGCTCTGGCCCCGAGGCGCCAGAGTGCCGACCTCGGCAGACCTGATCGTGCCATCGAGGCAAGCCCGGGAGACGCTGGCGGTGATGCGTCTGGGCGCAGGTGGCGACTTGCGGGTCCGGTCGGAGGATTCCCGTCTGACGGCAAATCTGAGCATCGTCGGCTGGATTCGATAAAGCTGCAGGTCAGGCCGGGTGAACTCAGGTTCGCCCGAACAACTGCCGAGACACCTGTCTGTGACGGGTGTGACGCGTGAGACAAACCGAAATCCTGCTCTGCTGCGCGTCGGGATCCCTATGCGGGGAGCGGCTTTCGTCGGCGCCCCCGAGGCGGCTCTGGCAGCGGCCCTGGTGTCGGTGCTGGTTGCGGCTCTGGTGGCTGGATCTATTGCGGTCATGGCCACGAGCGCCCGTGCAGCTGGCGCAGTCGAAAGCTACGCCGTGCCGGGCAGCGGCACCTTCCGGCTCTCCGGACTCGGGTACGGCCACGGCATCGGCATGTCGCAGTTCGGCGCCGAGGGCATGGGGCGCCTTGGCAAGAGCTATCGCGAGATTGTGAAGTTCTACTACCCGGGCACGAGGCTCGTCGAAGGCGCAGCAACCCGACAGATCACTGTGGGGCTTTCCGGTGTTGTGGGCAGTACCCCCCAAGGCACCGGTGTGGTGGTTCCTCCTCGGAAGGGGCTCTCCCTCATATACAAGGGTGGCTCCGTTGCCCTGCCCGGAAGGGCTGGAGGTGAGCCAGTCAGTGCCTTCCGCGTCGTCAGGGGAAGTGCGGGACTGGAGGTCTTGGCAGTCTCGTCAGCCAAGGTAGTCAAGGTCAAGGGTGGGATGAGTGGATCGGTCAGGTGGCAGACCAGTTCTGCCGTTGGCAAGAGCCGCGTCGCCGTTGAGTCCGCCGACGGAAACACTCGTGTCTATCGCGGATACCTCGAGATCGCCCGAGGGTCCTCGTCGGTCCTTGCCATGAACCGGCTACTTCTGGAGGACTATCTTCGGTCAGTAGTCTCCTCGGAGGTCCCGAGTTCGTGGACCGGTGCCGCGCTGAGGGCGCAGGCGATCGCGGCGCGTAGCTACGCGCTGGTGGCGCAGTTGAACGCACGGACCACCCACCGTGCCTATGACATCTGTGACACCACCTCCTGCCAGGTGTACGCCCCCATCTCGGCCGAGAGCGGTCCTGAAGTGGATGCAGTGAAGTCGACCGCGACTCAGTATCTCCGCGATGCCGGCCAACCGGTCTTTGCCATGTTCGGCTCCGCCAATGGTGGCTACTCGGTCTCCGGCGGACGGCCCTACCTGACGGCCAAGCCTGACCCATATGACGGGGTCGTCACGGGGGAGTCGAACTGGGGGCACAGCTGGTCGACGACGGTTAAAGCTGCCACGGTGCAGAACGCTTGGCCGCAGATCGGTAAGTTGCGAAGTCTCAAGGTGCTCGCTCGCGACGGGAACGGTCAGTGGGGCGGCCGAGTTCTGTCCGTTGGGCTGGTCGGCAGCAAGAGCACCATCAGCGTCTCGGCTGACAGCTTCCGATGGGCCGCGGGCCTCAAGAGCACCTGGTGGACGGTCACGAACGCCGACAGCGGCGTACCAGCACCAGCGACTAACGTCCGTGCCGAGCGAGGCGACCGCTCGGCTCGGGTCAGCTGGGGTGCCCCTGACTCCGGCCGCCGCGTCAAGGGGTACCGGATCACGCTGTCGTCGGGCGACGCGGCGTATCGCGTCGACGCCGGGGCCCGCCACGTTCGCGTCTCCAGCCTGACAAACGGCAAGCAGTATCGCGCCAGGGTTGCCCCCATCTACCGGTCCGGCGTGGGTCCGTACACCACAACCCCGACATTCGTCCCGACGTCTTCGTACTCCTATTACCAGCCGGTTACGACGGCGCGAATCGCCGAACGTGGCGATACACCCTCCTCGCGTCGTGGTGGCACCATCTCGGTCGACGTTCTCGGGCGCGGTCGCGCGCCCGCGTCCGGAACTCGCGCGGCTGCAGTGCGCGTCACCGCCGCTGGTGCCGGGAGCGCTGGCCGCGTTCAGGTCTGGCCGTGCGGTGCTGCTGATCGCGACCAGGTGGCAGTGACCTACCAGGCATCAGGAGCGAGCGCTGGACTGGCAACGGTTCGGGTACCGGCCACGGGACGGATCTGCTTGGGGGCAACTACTAGCCTGGCCCGGCTTGACGTCGACTTCCTCGGCTACTACACGTCGTCGGGCGTTGGCACCCAATCACTCAAGGCGGTCTCAGCGAGACGTCTCGTCGATAGCTCAACCGGCTTTGGCTGGTCGACAGGGCGCCTGGTGTCCGGCACAACGCGTACCGTAAGAATTGCCGGCCGCCAGGGAGTCCCGACCGAGATCCGCACCGTGCTGGTCAGTGCCGGGCTGATCAACCCGACCCGTACGGCAACTCTCAGCATGGCTCCGTCCGGCACGCCCCGCTCGCTGGGCGCTGTTGTTCGGGCGCCAGCAGGGACGTGGCGGACGGGGACGAGCGTGGTCAAGCTTGACGCGGACGGTCGGCTTCCGCTGCGTCTAACGAGCGGCAAGTCAGACGTACGCGTAGATGTGCTCGGCTGGTTCCGTCCGCAGCAGGGTGAGCGTTCCGGAAGGTTCCGCAGCATGAAGAGTTACAACGCCCTTGGTGCAGGCTCGTCAGCAGATCTCGCTGCCGGAACTGCTCAGTCTGTGCGGGTTCGTGGATCAGACACTGGGGTCCCCGGAGCGGCATCGGCGGTTCTTGTCCAGGCGTTGGCCCGAAGCGATTCTGGTGACGGTTTCCTGTCTGTTCTCCCGGCCGGCTCGACCACGGACCCGCTGCCTCTGCTGGCGTACGACAAGAGAGGAACTCAGCGCACGCTCTTGGTGGTTCCGATCGGACACGATGGGGAGATCACCATCGCTGCCAAGCGTTCTGATGCGGTGGTGTCACTTCGAGTCGTTGGCTGGTACTCCTGAGCTAGCGGTCGGCCGACGCCGCTCTAGGCTGACGCCATGCGCGAAGCAGTCTTGCTCGTCGGCGGCCAAGGTATACGGCTGCGCCCCCTCACGCTGACCACGCCGAAGCCGTTGCTGCCGGTGGCCGGCATGCCGTTCCTCGCCCACCAGCTCGCTGCCTTGCGCCGGGCCGGCGTTGACCACGTGGTGCTTGCGACGTCTTACCGCGCGGAGATCTTCCAGGAGACATTCGGCGACGGGTCTCCGGTCGGTCTGCGTGTGACCTACCTGCATGAGGACACTCCGCTCGGCACGGGCGGTGCAATTCGCAATGCTGCAAGCGGATTGGACTCCCGTCCTGATGATCCTGTGGTGATCCTCAATGGTGACGTGCTCTCGGGGCACGACCTCGGTGGGCAGGTCGCCTTCCACTGCTCGGTCGATGCGGACGTAACGCTGCATCTCGTCGAAGTGGACGACGCCCGCGCCTACGGATGCGTTCCCACCGATGATGAGGGCCGGGTGAGCGCGTTCCTGGAGAAGATGGATAGCCCCGTGACCTCCTGGGTCAACGCCGGTGCCTACGTGTTCCGTCGCTCGGTCATCGACACGATACCGGCGGGTCAGGTGGTCTCGGTCGAACGCGACACATTTCCGAGTCTGTTGGAGTCTGGCCGCGATGTGCGGGCCTGGAAGGAGTCCGCTTACTGGTGCGATGTCGGAACGCCGGAGGCGCTTGTGCGCTGTTCGGCCGACGTCGTGCTCGGAGTAGCTCCGTCGGCGGCGCTCATGGTGCCGCACGGGCAGGCCTGGTTCGGTGACGCCGACCGTCCCCCCACAGATGTTCAGGTGTTCGGCGGGTCGTCGATCGGCGCCGGCGTCCACATCGGGTCGGGTGCTGTGATCGATGCGTCGATCGTGATGCCTGGTGCGGTGATCGGCGCCGGTGCGACCGTGACGCGAAGTGCGATCGGGTCGGAGGCGATCGTTGGTGATGGAGCCGTCGTCGTTGACTCGGTGCTGGGTGACCACGCGCGGCTAGCGCCGGGGGCGAGCCCGGCGCCCGGGACGAGGGTGGAGGCGACGCAGTAAGTGGAAGCGGTGCCCAGTGTTCGTGGCTGAGCGGAAGTGGAAGCCCGGCTTCCCGGTCGACCTCGTGGCCATCCTTGGTCCGCTGAGCCGCGGGCCGCGGTATCGAACGTTCCGGTTCGAACGAGTGGCCGGAAACTTCACGCCGGTGGCTTGGTGGGCCACGTCGACGCCAGATGGGCCGGGAACCCTGCGACTTGTGGCGCGGCCATCCGACGGTTGTGTGGAGGCAACGTCCTGGGGACCGGGTGCGCAGTGGTTGTTGGGCGGCGTCCCAGTGCTGCTGGGTGCCGGCGACGTGCCGGAAGGCTTTGTCCCCGTGCATTCGGTCGTCGCCGAGGCATCGCGGCGGGCGCCTGGCTGGCGGATGGCGCGAACCCGGCGTCCCTTCGACGCCTGCATGGCTGCGGTGATAGAGCAGAAGGTGACCGGCGTCGAGGCACGACGCGCGTGGCAGTCGCTGGTCCGACGGTTCGGTGAGCCGGCACCCGGCCCCGCGCCAACAGGACTGATGGTGCCGCCTTCGCCGAGGGCATGGCGACGGATCTCCGATGCGGATTTCCATCGAGCTGGAGTCACTCCCCACCGCGTCCGCACCTTGCGTGTCGTCGCATCGGCAGCCGCTGCCATCGAACGAACAGCTGACCTTTCCGGCACCGGGGCTGATCGAGTGCTTCGAGCGCTGCCTGGAGTGGGTGTCTGGACATCGGCGGAGGTACGACAGCGCGCGCACGGTGACGCCGATGCGGTGTCATTCGGCGACTACCACGTGGCGAAGGACATCTGCTGGTGGCTGACCGGCGAGCGGGGCGATGATGCGCGGCTGGCGGAAGTGCTCGAGCCCTATGCCGGTCATCGATACAGGGTGCAGCGGTTGATGGAACTGGCGGGTGTGGGTGCGCCGAGGCGCGGGCCGCGGATGCCGGTGCCGCAGCATCGCCGGTGGTAGTTGCGGGGCGGGGGCTCAGGCGCGGTTGCGGTTTCAGGTGAGCCGGGTTCCCCCTCGTGTGCGCCGAGCGAATCGTCCGGAGGAACGAACTGTCGTTACTCGATCGCGAGGGGGTCAGGTGGGGGGATGGGGCTGTGGTGGGTCGTGATTCGTTGCGGGTGGGTGAAGGTGATGGTGCCGTTGGCGCCTTCTGCACCTGCGGTGATGGCCCAGTTGCCGTCGTGAACGGCGCGGTGGTGGTGGCCACATAGGAGGAGGCCGTTGGCGAGGTCAGTGGTACCGCCGTCTTTCCAGCCGGTGATGTGGTGAGCGTGGGTCCAGGGGGCAGTGCAACCGGGAAAGCGGCAGCCGCGGTCGCGGGCCCAGAGGGCGGTGCGTTGGGCGCCGGTGAAGAACCGGTGGTCGCGACCGACGTCGAGGACGGCGCCGGCGGGTTCTTGCAGGATGCGGGTCAAGGTGGGGTTGCAGGCGAGGTGGTCGAAGAGCGGTCCCGGGACCGGAGTGCCGTCGGCGAAGCGGGCTGGGCGCCACCGAAGGGTGTTAGGACCGGTGATGCTTGTGCCGCTGCCGAGCGGGTCGTTGTCGTTGCCGTGGGCCTGGTTGCGGGTGTTTGTGGGGAGGAAAGCCTGCGGTGGCGCGGTGATGAGGATTCGGGGGCTGAGCCCGTTCGCGACGGGGAGCTGGTCGGACTGTGCCGCGGCTTGGAGGGCGTCGATCAGCGCGTCGTGACGGCGTTGGGCCGGGGTGCGTGCGTCGTCCGCGCTGGTGGGTGCGCCGGTGGCGGCCAGCAGCTGGCTCAGCAGGGCACCGCCTTCGGCGGTGGTGAGCATCTCCAGGCGCCAGGTGCCGTCGAGGAGTGGGGCGAGGGAGGCGCGGCGGGCCTGGGTCTGTCGGTCGTGGTCGGCTTTGCCGCGGTCGGGGTCCAGGACGTAGCGCAGGTGCCGCGCGGCGGCTCGCAGGCCGGATGGGTCGACCTGGGTGGCGAGGTCGACCATCAACTCCACCGCCTGGGTATGTGCGCTGAGGGGAAGACCGGGGTGGTCGGTCAGGTCGGCGAGAGTGCTGGTGATCGCTTGAAGGTGGGAGTAGCTGATGGTTCCGGCCAGCACCGCTGCAGCTGCCGGACCTGCAGGCGCCCGGCCATGGCCGAGCATCCGGGCGGTGCGGACGTGGCTGGCTGCGTCGCGGGGTGTCAGGTGCAGGGTGTGTCGGAGCCACGCCCCGGTGGAGGTGGCCCCATCGAGAAGCTGGCCGTCTCCAGCGGTGTCGGCAGCGGCCACGATGGTGTCGAAGGCGACCTCGAGGGCGTCGATCGCGGCGCGCAGCTCGGTCAGGCGGGACTTGCGTTCGGTGGCGGTCAGCGCGTGCGGGTCAACGCCGACCGCGGCGGCGACGGCTTCTGCCAGAACGGCCGACACTGCGCCGTTCGACGACACTGCGCCGTTCGACGACACTGCGCCGTTCGACGACACTGCGCCGTTCGACGACACTGCGCCGTTCGCCGATCCGAATGACCCGGACCGGTCAACAGGCGGTGGCAGCGGTGACAGGGACAACGACGACCTCGCGGCGTGAGTGCGGAATCAACGGACGGTGGTCGCCATCGCCGCTACTCATCTGCGCAACTCACCCGCACTACTCGGCTGCGCCGTTATCCTGGATCGAATCGACCAATACCTACGCTAGACCAAGCGTCTGACAACTTCCGTGCGGAGTCTTCCGTAGCTGTGCAGAACGCCTATCTCTCCACGACGAAGTCGCCAGGATCACGTGGCGCGCGAGGGGTCGGCGCCCCTGCCGCATACCCCACGGCAATCGCACCCATGGGTTGCCAGCCGGCAGGAAGGTCGAGCGCAGCGCACGCGACGTCAGGACAGAAGATCGTTGACGAGACCCATGCCGACCCCACACCTTGAACCGCCAACGACACGAGAAAGTTCTCGATCCCCGCGCCCATGGCGAGCAGGAACATCACATGCTCGGCGGTGGAGCGCCGGTCATCGGCATACACCGCCGAGCCATCGTCGACGAGACACGGGACCACAAGCGACGGTGCCGCTCGCAGGAGATCGCCCCTGGCGATGCGGCCCTCGATGGACGCCTCATCGACTCCATCTACGCGCAGGTCATCCCGCCACTGGTCAGCCATGGCGTCGAGCAGTCCTGTTCGGCGGTCGTCGGATACGAGGACGAACCGCCAGGGCGCTGAGTGGTGCGGGGCCGGCGCGGTGATGGCATCAGCAACAGCAGCGGTGATGACATCACGCGGCACTGGAGCATCGGTGAAGGCGCGTACGGTTCGCCGCGAACGCACCACATCGCGCGAGCCATGCGAGAACAGGTCCTCGTCGCGCGGTCGAACAATGGCTCGCGCGCCTGGACCGTCGGACTCCTGCACGAACTGACCGAGCCCCCGGACGACTGCGACCGGAGTTCCCGCTGCCTTGCCCATCACGAGCTCGGCAGCAGCGGCGATCTCATCGGCGACGGCTGGCACTGTGACCTCCAGCATCCGGCCTTGCATGTCTGACGTGCCGCGGAGATCCTGCAGCGGGGTGACGCCGGCTGCGCCGATCGCGATGTCGGTCTGGCCGAGCCGCCACGGACGTCCCGCGGTATCGGTGACGATGACCCCCAGCGTGCAACCGGCCGCCACTTGCAGCGCCGAGCGCAGTGCCCGCGCAGAGGCGTCAGCGTCCTCGGGCAGCAGCACCAACGACCCCTCTGCGACGTTGCTCGCGTCGACGCCAGCTGCTGCTAGCACAAGGCCGTGGCGCGTCTCGACGATCGTGAGACCGTCGCGCTCTGCGACGACTCGCACGATTTCGCCGGAGATAACCTCGTCGCGCGTGACACCAGTGACGACGCGTCCCTCTGCCTTGCTCACCACCTTGCTCGACACCACCACGATGTCGCCGTCCTGCAGTCCTGGTTGAGCCGAGAGGATGGACCTCGCGAGGTCGTGGCCCGCGGTGATCTCCGGCATCCGCTCGAGCGCGACGACGTGGAAGCTACCCCCGTGACCCAGCGACGCCATGCGGCTCAACGACGTAAGTCGATGGCGAGGTCGAGCGCAGCACCAGCAATCGCCGCAGCGTCCTCAATCGCGGTCATCAGAAGCGGCCGGGACCGTTGGACGACTCCAGCCGGGGCGGGCGCCGACGCATCTTCGTCGGCGACGAGCCAACCGTCTAGCAGCCCACCTGCGATGCGCGCGCCGTAGTGAGCGGCCACCGCCGCTGACGAGGTCTCGACGCCGATGGCGGACAGGCATGCGTCGGCCATCCCTCGAACCGGCGCTCCCGCGATGATCGGCGAGACTCCGACAACAGATGCCGCCACGCCCCGCAGCGCATCGGCGATGCCGTCGACCTGCAGGATCGCGCCGATGCTGACGACGGGATTCGACGGTGGTAGCAGCACCACGTCGGCGTCGCGGAGTGCGTCGAGCACCGCAACAGTTGGCTTCGCTTCAGCCGCACCGAGGTAGACGAACTCCTGGGCGGGGCGCTTGGCCTGCTCACGTACCCACCACTCCTGGAAGTGCAGAGCCTCACGTGTTCCGCTGTCGTCGAGAACGACGACATGCGTCTCGACGGGATCGTCACTCATCGGAAGCAGCCGCACCCCGGGCTGCCAACGCGAACACAGGGCGGCCGTGACATCGGTCAGCGACCAGCCGGCGCGCAGCATCTGCGTGCGCACGATGTGGGTGGCGATGTCGCGGTCGCCGAGGGTGAACCAGTCGGGCGGCACCTCGTACGCCGCCAGCTCTGCACTGACGGAGAACGTTTCTTCGGCCCGCCCCCACCCCTGCTCCTCGTGGATGCCCCCGCCCAGGGTGTACATCACGGTGTCGAGGTCGGGGCAGACCCGCAGGCCGAACAAGGTGATGTCGTCGGCGGTGTTGCCGATCACGGTGATGTCGGCGCCCGCCAACTCGTCGTCGCGGACCGCCAGATGTTGACGGAGGCCCCGCAGAAAGCGAGCCCCGCCGATGCCCCCTGCCAATGCGACGATATGCATGGCAGCATCTTGTCAGTGAGCAGACCCGCAGATCTTTCGGCCATGGCCCAGCGCTGGACGGAAGCGTTGGCGGGGTGGACCATCCCGCCGCACATCGCCGGCGCCGCAACGCGCGATCCTTGGATGCTTCCCGTCGCGCGGTTTTCTGGCCGTGCTGATCGAGCAGTTAGTGATCCAGGCGGTATCTCGTTCGAGCGGGCCGCCGAAGTACTCCGGTCCGACCCGGGCTCGGTGCTCGATGTCGGCGCCGGTGCGGGGGCAGCCTCTCTTCCGCTGGCACCCTGGGCCACGTCGATGACCGCCGTCGACGGCAAGGCCCCCATGTTGGAGGCGTTCGCCGAGCGTGCAGCTGCGGCCGGAGTTGAGCACGACGAAGTGCTCGGGACATGGCCTGAGGTAGCTGCGGAGGTAGCCGAGCATGACGTCGTGGTGGTACATCACGTCGTGTACAACGTGGCCGACATCGTGCCCTTCCTGGCGGCGCTCGACGCCAAGGCCAAGCGCCGAGTCGTTCTCGAACTGCCGCCGCACCACCCGCTGTCGTGGATGAACCCGCTCTGGAAGATGTTCCACGACCTGGAAAGACCCGTGGCTCCGATCGCGGGGGACCTCGTGGAGATCTTGAGCGCCATGGATGTCGCTGACCTGCGCGCCGAGTACTGGGCCAATGTCGGGGACAGGGTCGCCGCGGACGGCTCGGACAGCGAATCACTCGAACAGCGGGCCGAGCTGGTGGCACAGCGGCTCTGTCTGCCCGCCGACCGTGAACCGGACGTTGCCGCGGCGCTGGCCGACATCGACCCCGGCTACCACCGCGACGTCGTGACGATCAGCTGGACGCCGCGATCCGCACCGTGAAGCGGCACCCACCGCTGACGTTCCGTACGTCGACTTCGCCGCCATGTGCGTTGACGATTCCCTGAACGATCGCCAGCCCGAGCCCGGCACCACCGTCCGGATCCGGTGTGCGGGCCTGGTCACCTCGATAGCCGGCTTCGAAGACCCGCGCGAGGTCGGCGTCGGGGATTCCCCCGCAAGCGTCGGTCACCGTGACCGACGCCGTTCCGCCGATAACAGACGCAGCCACGTGCACCTTGCTGTCGTGGGGGGTGTGACGGACGGCGTTGGAGACCAGGTTGGCTATCGCCCGACGTAGCTCGCGCTCGTCGGCGGTGATCGTGTCGGGACTCTGCGGCGACGCCACCGCCTCGATGGAGACGCCTCGAGCAACTGCGAGCGGAGCGGCGGCGGCGATGACATCGCCAACGACGTCGCTGAGTGAGATCTGTTCGGGCACCAGGCGTAGAGCTCCGGCGTTGATGCGCGACAGCTCGAACAGGTCGTCGACCATGTTGGTGAGTCGTTCTACCTCGGTACGCAGCTGTCGATGGTAGCGCTCGGGGTCCGGCGCCAGGCCATCCTCGAGGGCCTCGGTCATGGCCCGCATACCAGCCAACGGAGTGCGCAGGTCATGCGACACCCACGCAACAAGCTCACGTCGGGTCCGCTCGGCCTCCTCCGCCCGCGCCTGCTCCTCAGCAAGTTCGCGAGCGTGCTGCTCGATCTGGTCGACTCGCCGTGCCAGGAGGAGCCCGATGCCCACCGCCACCACCCCGGCCGCGCCACACACCACGAGCACGACGCCCAGATCGTGTGAGGAAAGGAACATCCGCCGCGCGGTGGCCACTACCCCCACCACCACGGCGAGCACCGCGGTGACCGGCGCCAGCCATGCGAGTGTACGAGCCGACCGGCGTCCCAGCAGGTGCAGGAGGAGGAGCCCGATCGCGCCGACGACGGCGCTGCTGGCGATGGCCGTGACGGCGACCGCAGCCCAGGGCTTCACAGAGCTCCCTTGACGTGATCCCAGCGGTAGCCGACGCCCCACACGGTCATCAGCCGGGTGGGAGTGGTGGGAACCGGCTCGATCTTCTCGCGAAGCCTCCTGACGTGCACGGTTACCGTCGACTGGTCGCCGAACGACCAGCCCCAGACCTGCTCCATCAGCTCAGCTCTGGTGAATGCGCGCCCCGGGTTGGACAGAAGGAACGCGAGAAGGTCGAATTCGCGGCCCGTCAGGGGGAGCGTCTCTCCGCCGCGCCTGGCGGTGTGCGCCCTGGTGTCGAGTACGAGGTCGCCGTCGCGCAACACCAGATCGTGGAGAGGTGCCGCCGGACCGCCGGATTCCTTCACCGAGCGGCGCAGCACCGACTGCACGCGTAACACGAGCTCGCGTGGACTGAACGGCTTGGTCACGTAGTCGTCGGCACCCACCTCGAGCCCTAGGACACGGTCAACCTCGCCACCGAGTGCGGTGAGCATGATGACGGGAACGTCCGATGTTGCACGTAGTCGTCGGCAGACTTCGAGCCCGTCGAGGTCGGGCAGCATGAGGTCGAGCACCACCAGGTCAGGAGACTCCGCCTCGAAGGCCGACAACGCCGACCCACCGTCGCTGACGTGGACGGCCCGCAGGCCGGCTCGATCGAGATACGTGACCACCACCTCGGCCACAGTGTGGTCGTCATCGACCACGAGCACCGTTGCTGGGGAAGCAACGGGCGCCGGAATCGACGGCAAGGTCGAGTCCGAGGGGGTGCTCACGGCGCCAGCGTACGTGTGCATGGCCGTGAGCACCCCTCCTCCGCGGTCAGCGACCGGCGACCGGGCAGACGAAGTCTGCGACTGGCATCCGGGTGATAGTCACGTGGCCGGCCTCGGCTGCCTCCAGTACTGCCTCATCAGAGGTCAGTAGGTAAGGCGACGTGTTCCAGCTGACGACGTTCACGGCCCAGCGGCCACCGTGGTAGTTGTCGCCGGGTGCGGCCGAGGTCACGGCCAGCTGCCCGGGGACTCCGTCGGTGACTGGGTAGATCGCGTCAACGCCTTGTCCAGGCTGGCTCGTCGGGGTGGCAACGGTTCGGACAACGGACCCGTCGTAGTAGAGCTTTCCGAAGTTGGCACCTTGGGGGTTGCTGCTGTCTGCCTGGGCAGGCAACGCGACCGCCAGTGGGGCAGCGGTCAGAACCATCGCGGCAGCTGCGGCCGCGATCTGGGACATGTTCATGGGATTCCTTAGAACGAGGATTTCAAGTGGGCACCCCGACGCTAGGCAGGGGCGGCCGGTGATCCGAGGGCAAAGCGATGACGAGGTCCTTACCGAACGCTGACGTACTCTCGGCAGATGCCTCCCCCAAAGTCCGAACATTGGCCGACTGCGACAGAGACCGGCCGGGCGCTCCGTCGAGCCGAACAGGGCAAGGAGCTTGATGCGCAGGAGGCTGCCGCGCTCATGGCAGCCCGAGGTTCCGAGCTCGATGCCCTGATGCGCGTGGCGTCGAATCTGCGCGACCGCGGGCTCGCAGATGCTGGACGCCCCGGAGTCATCACGTACTCGCGCAAGGTCTTCATCCCACTGACCCGGCTCTGCCGAGACCGGTGCCACTACTGCACGTTCGCCGCTGCCCCCAGGGAGCTGCCTGCGCCGTACCTGTCGCCCGACGAGGTGCTGGCGATCGCGCGCAGCGGGGCCGCTGACGAGTGCAAGGAGGCGCTGTTCACCCTGGGCGACCGCCCGGAGGAGCGCTGGCCCCAGGCACGTGCCTGGCTCGACGAAGCCGGCTACGACACCACCCTGGACTACGTCCGCGCGATGGCGGTTCTGGTGCTCGAGGAGACCGGGCTGCTGCCGCACCTGAACCCTGGCGTCATGACGTGGGACGAGCTCCTTCGCCTCAAGCCGGTCGCGCCGTCGATGGGTCTGATGCTCGAGACGACCAGCAACCGGCTGTGGTCTGAGCCCGGGGCGCCGCACCACGGGTCGCCCGACAAGGAGCCTGCGGTGCGGCTCAGGGTGCTCGAGGACGCCGGCCGGCTGTCGGTCCCGTTCACCACCGGGGTGCTGGTCGGGATCGGCGAGACGCTCGTCGAGCGCGCTGAGTCGCTGCTCGCCATGCGGTCGGCTCATCGCGCCATGGCCACGTGCAGGAGGTCATCGTCCAGAACTTCCGGGCCAAGCCCGGCACCGCGATGGCCAGCGCCGCTGATGCGGGAGCCGACGACTACCTCGCGACGGTCGCGGTCGCGCGGGTGGTGCTCGGCCCGTCCATGCGGGTCCAGGTGCCGCCCAACCTCTCCGACCTCGATGTGCTGCCGAGGCTGCTCGCTGCCGGGGTCGACGACTGGGGAGGGGTCAGCCCGCTGACTCCCGACCACGTCAACCCGGAGCGGCCCTGGCCGCACCTGCAGGTCCTGGCTCACCAGACGGCGAGGCCGGGGTTCGTGCTGCGCGAGCGGCTCACCGTCCATCCTTCCTACGCGCAGCGCGGTGAGCCTTGGCTCGACCCCCGTGTGCAGCCGCACGTCGACGCGCTCGCCGACGACGGCGGCCTCGCCCGAGAAGGGGTTCGGCCGAGCGGGCTGCCCTGGCAGGAGCCGGATCGACTGGATGACTTGGGGCGCGTCGACCTGCACGCCAGCATCGACATCGAAGGGCGCAGGTCAGGCGGTGCGCAGCGACTTCGACGACGCCTTCGGTTCGTGGGATGCGGTGGCCGCGAGCTCCCCGGCCGCGAGCTCCCCGGCCGCGAGCCGGATGGCCGCCGACGTCCGGGACGCGCTCCGCGTTGCCGAGACTGATCCGGCCGCGCTGCTCCATCCCGAGAACGAACGACTAGCGCTGGCGATCCTGGCGGCCGAGGATGCCGACCTCGACGCCGTGGCTGCTATCGCCGACGACCTGCGTCGCGACGTGGTCGGCGACGAGGTCACCTACGTCGTCAACCGCAACATCAACTTCACCAACGTCTGCTACACCGGCTGCCGGTTCTGCGCTTTCGCCCAGCGTCGCTCCGATGCCGACGCGTACTCGCTCTCCATCGACGAAGTCGCGACGCGGGCAGAGGAGGCTTGGGAGCTCGGCGCCACCGAGGTCTGCATGCAGGGCGGCATCGACCCGCAGATCCCGGCGTCGCACTACTTCGACCTGGTCCGCGCCATCAAGGCAGCGCTCCCGGAGATGCACGTCCACGCGTTCAGCCCGATGGAGGTGGCAACGGGGGCAGCTCATGCCGGGACGTCGATCCCGGAGTTCTTGGCGGCGCTGCAGGAGGCCGGTCTTGGGTCACTTCCCGGCACCGCCGCGGAGATCCTCGACGACGACGTGCGCTGGGTGCTGACCAAGGGCAAGCTGCCGACCGCGACCTGGGTCGAGGTGGTCGAGTCCGCGCACCGGCTGGGGCTGCCCACCAGCAGCACGATGATGTACGGCCACGTCGATCGTCCCGACCACTGGCTCACGCATCTCCGGGTGCTCGCGGCTGTGCAGGACAAGGCCAAGACGAGGGGGGTCGGTGGCTTCACCGAGTTCGTGCCGCTGCCGTTCGTCCACCAGTCAGCGCCGCTCTACCTCGCCGGGATCGGCCGCGCGGGCCCGACCGCTGCGGAGACGAGGGCCGTGCATGCGGTGGCCCGGCTGCTGCTGCACGGTCGGATCGACCACATTCAGGTCTCGTGGGTCAAGCTCGGCGCGACCGGTGTCCAGACCATGCTCGGTGCCGGAGTCGACGACCTCGGCGGGACGCTCATGGAGGAGACCATCAGCCGGATGGCCGGGAGCTCTCACGGCTCGGCCACAGCGGTGTCCGAACTGGTTGCCTGGGCTGCCGATGTCGGACGCCCGGCGCGGCAGCGGACCACGACCTACGGTCAGGTCCCAAAAGAAAGGTCCGAAAGGGCCATCCGCACTGGAGGGGTGCTCCCCGCGCCGTTAGCGGCGCGCTGACCTGCGGAAACACCAGCTGAAGGGATGCCGTCGGTGATCAAGCGGTCACGTTCGGTGCCGCGTCGGGGGAACGATTAGCAGAGAAAGTGTTGACAGGAGGGCAACGACACCCATGTAATTCCACGCATGTCGTTCGACCGGCCCGTGGCCGGACGACACCCGTAGGGTCGAGGAGGAACGGTGACCGAGGCCATCAGTCTGATGGAAGAGCAAGATCCTGAGCTGTGGTGGCAGGAGCGAGCGCTCTGCGCGCAGACCGACCCGGAGGCCTTCTTCCCGGAGAAGGGCGGGTCGACCCGCGAGGCGAAGAAGGTCTGCCTTGGCTGCGACGTGCGGGGCGACTGCCTGGAGTACGCGCTGGCGCACGACGAGCGGTTCGGGATCTGGGGCGGGCTGTCCGAGCGAGAGCGTCGTCGGCTGAAGAAGGAAGCCGTCTAGCCTGATCCGGACGCCTCGACCCGACGCACCAGACCGGTCTGCGTTGATCCCGGCGATGGCACCGCGGCCGCTGCCCATCCGCACAACCCCCGTAGGGTGGGACGCCGACCATGAGCCAAGACGTCCACCTCCCCGAGACGCCCGACGACCCCGGCGTCGTCGCGGTGCTCGTTGCCCACGACGGCGAGAGCTTTCTGCCTCGCACCCTGGCCGCTCTTGCGGCGCTCGATCCAGCTCCTGACGCAGTCATCGCTGTCGACACCGGATCTGCTGACGCCACTGCAACCCTGTTGGCGGAGGCCGAGGTGATCGACGAGGTCATCACGCTCCCCGCCGACACTGGCTTTGCCTCAGCCGTGCACGCCGGGGTCGAGGTTGCACCGGCGTCGGGGTGGCTTTGGGTCCTGCACGACGACAGTGCTCCTGAGCCCGAGGCCCTCGGCGCTTTGCTGCGCAACGCCGCCGACCAGCCGTCCGTATCGGTGTGGGGGCCGAAGATACTCGGGTGGGACGAGCCCCGGCGCTTGCTCGAGGTGGGCGTGTCCATCTCACGCTCCGGGCGGCGGCACACCGGGCTCGAGCGCGGTGAGCAGGACCAAGGTCAGTACGACGGCCAGCGCGACACCCTCGCGGTCGGCAGCGCCGGGCTCCTGGTGCGGCGCGACCTCTGGAGCGACCTTGGCGGATTCGATCGGTCGCTGCAGTTCTTCCGAGAGGACGTCGACCTCGGCTGGCGCGCCCACCTCGCCGGTCATCGCGTGGCGGTGGCCACCGACTCGGTGGTGCATCACGCGGAGGCGATGGCCCGCGGGCGACGTGCCGGCGTCGGGGGGGACCCGCATGCCACGGACCGGGCTAGTGCGCTCTACACGTTGTTGGCCAACGGTCGTGGTTCCACTTTGCTGCTGCGCTGGTTATGGCTGCTCGTGCAGACACTGGTGCGGGCCCTCGGCAACGTCCTAGGAAAGGCTCCGCGTGAGGCGGCGGCGGAAATGTCCGCCGTCGGGATGGTTCTCATGCGTCCGAGCCGATTGCGCGCAGCGCGTCGCTCGCGACGCCGCTGGCGCCTGGTGCGCGCGAGCACGCTGCGTACCCTCTTTCCACCGCCTGGCCAGCAGGTCCGTCACAGCCTCGAGTCGCTCGCAGGGTCACTCAACGTCGAGACCGACGTAGCGCCCAGCACGATCTTGGAGTCCGGCCCGGTTGAGGACGACCTCGACTCTTTCGTTGGCACGGGGTCTGGTCGGTTGCGTCGCTGGGTCAAGCGACCCAGCATTTTGCTGTTCAGCGGGCTTCTCGCCACCCAGCTGATCGCCTGGCGTGGCCTCTACCGCGACGGCGTGCTGCACGGCGGTGCCCTGCTTCCGCTCCCCACGGGGGCTTCTGATCTCTGGCAGGCGTACACCGCCTCTTGGCATCCGGTCACGCTTGGTAGTGACACCATGGCCCACCCGTCAACGGCGGTGCTTGGCGTGCTGGCGATGCTGTTGCTCGGTCACGCCACGTGGGTGGTGCCGGTGGTGCTGGTCGTCGGGCCGCCTGTGGCTGGCCTCCTCGCCTTCTTGGTGACGCGCCCGCTCGGGCTCTCAGTGCGCCTCAGGCTCTGGGTCGGTGTCGCCTTCGCACTCAACCCGGTCTTCTTGGCCGCCACTGCACAAGGTCGCTGGACCACCGTGCTGGTCGGTGTTGTGCTGCCACTTGCTGCGGTCGCCGCCGCGCGAGCGGTGGGGCTGGGGGGGCGACCGGTGTCAGTTCGGGCGACTGCCGTCGCTGTAGTGCTCCTGGGCACCATGCTTGCGCTCGCGCCGCCGCTCATCGTGCCGCTGGTGGCGATCGCCGCGGCACTGGCCATCTGGGTCTCTCGGCGGACTGCTCGCATTGCCGCCTTGGCGATGCTGCTCGGCCCGGTGCTGCTGTTGTTGCCTTGGTGGCCGGTCGTGGTGTCTGACCCCGCCATGCTTGTCTTGGAGCCAGGTGTTCGCTGGGTCGGTGATGACGAGCCGGCGTGGCAGGCGGTCTTCTTCGACGCGGGCGGCTGGTGGTCTGCTCCCTGGTGGTTCGGGGCGGGCCTTGCGGTTGCGGCCCTGGCAGCAGTGCTCCGAGCTCAACGGGTGCGCTCTGTTCGGGTTGCCCTGGTGGTCACCGGAATCTGCCTGGCGTGGGCGCTGGTGCTCGAGGCGATCGTGGTGACGCCGGCGACCAGCGCGCTACCCGTCGCAGTGTGGAGTGGATCGGTGCTCGTCCTGGCTGTTGCAGCCGGCCTGGTCGCTGCCGCAACAGCAGTCAGAGGCAGCAGCGTCCGGCTGCAACGCGCTGCGTTCACGTGGCGACAGCCAGCCCTAGCAGTCGTGGTGACCCTAGCTGCGGTGAGTCCGCTGATCTGGGGCGTGACCTGGGTTGGGCGGGGCGCCGGTGATCCGTTGGACCGCGGGTCGGCGAACCCGCTACCAGCATTCGTCCGCGCACAATCGGCGCTGCCCGAACAGATCCGCACTCTGGTCCTGCAGCCGGCATCGGGCCGACTGGCCTATACGGTCCTGCGATCTCGCGATGCGCAATGGGGCGACGTCGAGACCGCCCCTCCTGTTGACCTGCTCACGTCATTGGACGATGTGGTCTCTGACCTGGCATCGGGGGCGGGCAGCGCCCCTGTTGACGAGTTGGCCGATCGGGCCGTCGAGTACGTGCTCGCTGTGCCGCCCGTCGACCCTGATCTCGAGGTCGCCCTGGACTCGGCTCCGGGACTTTTGCGCATCGCCAACCCCGGCGAAGCGTCGCTGTGGAGGGTGGAGCAGGCCACCGGAAGGGTTCGGGTCCTCGACGCCGACGGGCAGCGTGCGGTGCTGGCCTCGGAGGTTCCGGACGACCCCTCGGCCGTTGACGTCGAGGTTCCTGGCGCCGACGGGGATCGCCTGCTCGAGCTCGCTGAGCTAGCCGATGAGGGATGGGTCGCGACCGAGAACCGCGCAGGACAAACCCGGGAGCTGCCCGTCCGGGCGGCGTCGAACTGGGGTCAGCGCTTCGTTGCCGGTTCTGCGCCGGCGGAGGTGCAGATGATCGTCGACGACCCATGGAGGAGATGGCTGGTCCGTGGCCAGCTACTGGCTGTCGCTGCACTCTTGTTGGTCGCGCTTCCCGGCCGTCGACGTGCGGACGAGGAGTCGGTATGAGCGCCAGGGGCAAGACCGGGCTCTATCGACCCGGAGTCAACCTCGTGGTGGTCATCGTCGTGGTGATTGCGGCCGGAGCTGCAGCCACCGCGTTCGGGGCCGACCGTTCGGCACCGGCTGCGGTCACACCCGAGGTGACGCCGGTGACTGCCACAACCGTGGCCTGCCCCGGACTCCGGTCGCGTGAGGGATACACCGAGTCGGCCGTTGCCGCGGCCACTCCTCCCAAAGTCCCCGGCATCGATCCGAAGTCATCTGGCAGCGGCGTCGTTCGGACCTTGGTCTCGCAGGAGTCGAAAGAGAAGACGTTGATCAGTCTCGGTGCACCAGGGGACCGGGGCACCTATGTCGGGCGAAACGGCGAGCGCTACTCGGTGACCGGTGCGGCCTCCGGCTCGTTGGCGCCCGGTTTCTCGGTGACCCAGACCGAGCGGACGGTGGACGGCAAGGGACGGGGCCTTGCGTCGACACAGTGTGAGCCGACCGGCACCGACTTCTGGTTCGTCGGGGCGGCGTCGGGAGTCGGCGAGCGTGCCGTTCTCGTGCTCACCAACCCTGAGTCGGCAAGCGCAACGGTCGACGTAACCCTCCATGGTCGCCGCGGCCTCGTCGATGCGCCAGGGGCGCGCGGTGTGCAGGTGAGTCCTCGAACCAGTGTCGAGGTTCGGCTCGATCAGGTAGCACCAGGCGAAAAGGTCATGGCCGTACACGTGCAAGTGCGGGTGGGCCGACTATCGGCAGCCATCACCGAGACAGATGTGTTCGGCTTTGAGCCTCGCGGAACCGACTGGATCCCCGAGGCGGCGCCACCGGGAACCGAGCTGGTCGTGCCCGGAGTTCCCGCCGTCGGTAAGGCCCGCAAGAGCCAGGTCCGGCTCGACCTTGTCGCCCCCGATGAGGCCGCCGTCGTCACTCTCTCGCTCGTCACCCCTGAGGGCACCTTCACCCCACAGGGGGCTGACGTCATCGATGTGCCAGCTGCAGGGGTGGCTTCGGTCGACCTGACCGAAGCACTGCGAGGGGACCCTGCCGCCATCGTGATCTCCTCGGATGCGCCCGTCACGGCGGGCGCCCGGGTGGAGCTGAGAAATCCCGACATCTTTGGCGACGTACTCTTTCTGGCGGCGGCCGGCGCGCTCGACGCACCCGCCGTGGTCCCCGACAACCGCACATCGGCGGATCTGCAGACCCGGCTCATCCTCACCGCCCCCGAGGCTGCGGCGTCCGCCGTGGTCAAGGGCTTTTCCGGTGGACGGGAGTGGACGGCCGGGCGGGTCGCACTCGCGGCGGGCACCACGCGGGTAGTCACCGTCGCGCCGCCGAAGAACGAGGCCAAGCGGGTCGACTCGTACGGACTCGTCGTCACGCCCGGTGGCGAGGGGCCAATCTACGGCGTGCGGATGCTTGATGAGGAGGGCCCACGCGGCCCCCTGGTGACATCCTTCCCCCTCTCGACGGCGCGCTTGCTGGCCGAGGTGCCGGAGTCCTTCCCCGGCATCGCGGTCGGAACCATCGAGTGATCGGACGACCGTTTCGGCACGTAAGAACGGGGGGCACGTCCAGCTCAGTCGACCTCAGGATCGAGGTCACCCGGCTCGACCCCGACCGCCGATGCCAGCTGCTCGGCCAGCGCCTGGCGCACAAGATGGGGGAGGGATACGCCGGTACCGGTGGCCCAGAGAAGCACCGGACGCGCGAAGACGGTGATGACGAATGTGCCGTCTTCGGCTGTGCGATGGGCGGACAGCAAAGCCCCCGAAGTGACGTCGGACGGCCCGTAGCGGGCGACCTGGTCGCGGGACGGCAGCTCAGCGACGTCAACCTCGAAAGCGGGGATCGTCGAGCCTGGACGCCCAGCGCCGGTGAGTCGGGTGAGCCGCGCAGCGGCGGCTTGGGCAACGGGAGTCACGCGATCACAGCCGACCGCCGATCGTGGAAAGACGCCGGCCGTGACTCGCATGCTGCGGCCGTGCCGATGTCTGCGCGTCACAGAGGTAAGCGTAGGGATCGGGCTGAGCAACTGGGCGAAGCGCAGGACCGGCGGCAGCGACACGTAGGCCACCAGGTTCGCAAATCACCGATTCAGCCGTCCCGGCCGGGTACCGTCACGCCGTGAGTCCCATGAGGCGTTGCTCGCGTACCGCCTGCAATCGCACGGCCGTGATGACCCTCACCTATGTCTACGCCGACTCCACAGCCGTCCTCGGGCCCTTGGCGACTTACGCCGAGCCACATTGCTACGACCTCTGCGAGGTCCACGGAGAAAGGCTTACCGCACCGAGAGGATGGGAGATCGTCCGACTGGCGCCCGACCCGGCCCTCCTGGGACCGAGCAGCGACGACCTCGAGGCGCTTGCTGACGCCGTTCGGGAGGCGGGGCGTCCACCAGTCGATGGCCCTGACGACGAGCGGCGCCAAACCCCTGAGCACGGACGTCGTGGGCACCTGTGGGTGCTTCCGCCCCTGGAGGACTCGGAGGTCTGACCGGGCGGCACACAGTGATGCATGTCCGTTTTAAGAGTTATGTCAGGAACCTCCCTAAATTAAACCCGCACCGTCCCTTCGGCCGATAGCGCTTCTGCGTCAAGAGTCCGCCGCCCGTACGGACCCCCGGCACCTGCCGGAACGCACCAGAGGAGGAGACCCCATGGCCCGCTCGTCATCGGCACCGCTGACCATCCCGCTTGGATCCCTGACCCAAGCCGGCGCCCGCCCTGAAATCGCCTGCGCCGAGTGTGGCAGTGACCGCATCACCCATCTGGCCATGACGTTGACCGACGGGACACCGGTGGAGTTCGTTTCGTGTCATCGCTGCGAACACAAGGTCTGGGTCGATGCCAGTGGAGTCCAGCACCAAGAGCTCCCTGTGGCGAGCGTGCTCGACAAGGCCCGCAAACCACGCTGACCGAGCAGACCGTGGGCTCGGCGCGAAGCTGGTGGCTCGGTAGGGTCCACCGGTGTGACTGCTGAACCGGACGTATTAGCTCCTGTCGACGCCGCGGTGTTGGCGTCGATCATCAAGGCTTACGACATTCGCGGCGTCGTTCCCGATCAGCTGGACGCCCGGATCTGCCGGGCGGTCGGTGCCGCTTTCGTCCAGGTGCTGAGAAGTGAGGGCGACGTACCCGGACTGGTCGTCGGGCACGACATGCGTCCGACGTCGCCGGACTTAGCTGCCGCCTTCGCTGATGGCGCAGCCGCTGCCGGTGTCGACGTCACGCTCATCGGACTGGCGAGCACCGACCAGCTCTACTGCGCTTCCGGGCTTCTCGGGCTTGCCGGCGCCATGTTCACCGCGAGCCACAACCCCGCGCAGTACAACGGCATCAAGCTCTGTCGCGCCTATGCCGCCCCGGTTGGTCAAGAGTCTGGTCTGGGCGAGATCAAGGACGCGTTGGCCCGCGGCGTCAGCATGCCAGTTGGTCCCAGAGGGACAATCACCGAGCGAGACATGCTCGGCGAGTACGTTGCCCACCTCCGCTCGCTGGTTGACCTCGCCGACGTCCGTCCCATGACGGTCGTCATCGATGCCGGAAACGGCATGGCTGGCTTGACCGCGCCTGCGGTATTCGCCGACCTTCCGCTGACGATGCTCCCGCTCTACTTCGAGCTCGATGGAACGTTCCCGAACCACGAAGCCAATCCGATCGAACCGGCGAACCTGCGTGACCTGCAGGCCGCCGTGGTCAAGAACGGCGCAGACATTGGGCTGGCGTTCGACGGCGATGCTGATCGGTGCTTCATCGTTGACGAACGCGGCGACATCGTCTCGCCGAGTGTGCTTGCTGCCCTGATCGCCGACCGCGAGCTCGTGCGCGACCCCGGAGGAACGGTCATCTACAACCTCATCACCAGTCATTCCGTGCCCGAAGTTGTGGCCGAAGCTGGTGGTACGGCCGTGCGCACTCGTGTCGGCCACTCGTTCATCAAGGGAGTAATGGCTGAGACCGGTGCCGTCTTCGGTGGTGAGCACTCTGGGCACTTCTACTTCAGGGACTTCTGGCGCGCTGACTCAGGAATGCTGGCCGGTCTGCATGCTCTTGCAGCACTAGGTGACGCGGCGATGCCGTTGTCCCAACTGCTGTCGCCCTACGATCGCTATGCCGCCAGTGGCGAGATCAACTCGACCGTGCACGACCAAGTGCAGGTGGTTGCAGCGCTCAAACAGCTGTGGCAAGCGCGGCCGGGTGTGACGCTCGATGAACTCGACGGTCTCACGGTGGCCGGTGACGCATGGTGGTTCAACGTGCGCGCGAGTAACACCGAACCGCTCCTGCGGCTCAACGTCGAGGCTAAGGATGCGGCGACGATGTCAGGCATTCGCGACGAAGTGCTCGGCCAGATCCGAGGCGAGGACCAATGACTCAATCCCCGGGCCTGGACCCTGAGCTTTTGGCGATCATCGTGTGTCCGCAGTGCCACGGCGCACTACGGCCGGTGCCCGATGGTGAGCGCGCCGCGGCGCTGGTCTGTACCACCGAGACCTGCGGCCTGCAGTACCCGGTTCGAGACGGTATTCCCATTCTTTTGGTGAATGAGGCCGAGCGTGGCAGCTGACGCCGACCTTCGTGCCGGTGGCGTGGGCCACATCGACCTCGACGATCTCAAGTCGGTGCGTGCAGCTGACCCGGGCGGCATGCTCGACGCTGTCGCCTCAGCTGGCGACCAGGTACGCCAGGCGCTTGTGGCCTGTCGGCTCTCTGGCCTGTCTGGAGTCAAGCTCGGTGGTCGACCACGCGCGGTTGTCGTCACGGGAATGGGCGGATCGGGGATCGCCGGCCATGTGCTTCAGGCAGCAGCTGGCCCAGAGTGTCCCGTGCCCGTCGAGCGGGTCCGTGGGTGGACCTTGCCGGCTTGGGTGGGGGTCGGCGACCTGGTCATCGCGGTCTCGAGCTCTGGGCGAACGGCGGAGACCCTGGCCTGCACGCGGACGGCGCTCGAACGCGGGGCGCGTACCGTCGTTGTCGCGGCCGAGGGCTCACCGCTCGTCGACCTCGCCATCGAAGCCGGGATTCCGTGGGTTCTCGTTCCTCCTGGTCGGCCACCTCGAGCCAACCTCTGGGCGCTGTCGGTCCCGCTGCTCGTTGCCGCTGATGCCCTTGGCGTCGTCGACGCCGAACCAGCACGCCTCGAAGCCGTCGCTGACCTGCTCGATGGTTTGGCCCTTCGGTGTGCGCCGACGGTCACGCTCGAGCAGAACCCCGCCAAGCAGCTGGCCGCTGAGCTTGTTGGGACGTTGCCAATGATCTGGGGCAGCAGCGACCTGGCGGGAATCGCGGCGTACCGGCTGCTGTGCCAGCTTGCCGAGAATGCCAAGTACCCCTCAGTCAACGGCGTGCTTCCGGAGGCGTTGCACAATCAGGTGGTGACGTTCAGCGCCCCGAGGTCAGCTGGCCTTCCGATCAGGCTCGTCCTGCTTCGTGACACGGTCGAGCAGCCGCAGGTGGCCATCGCTGCTGATGAGGCCGAGGCACTGGCTCAAGAGTCCGGCGTCCGCGTCAGCCGGTTGACCGCCGTTGGTGAGCACCCGTTGGAGCGAATGGCCAGTCTCTGCGCCATCGGCGACTTCGCCAGCGTCTACCTCGGGCTGCTCGGTGGCGTGGACCCGACGCCTATTGCCCCGATCGAGACCTTGAAGGCGCGCGTGCAGGCGCGGCAGAACCGGTTGTGAGCAGCGAGAGCGGCACCAAGGCGATCTTGGCGGCTTTACTGGCAAACCTCGGCATCGCCATCACCAAGTTCCTTGCCTTCCTCGTGTCCGGTTCATCGTCGATGCTGGCCGAGTCAGTGCACTCGCTGGCCGACTCCGGGAATCAGTTGTTGCTGCTCGTGGGTGGTCGGCGGTCACGGCGGTCGGCAACCCCGGAGCACCCGTTTGGCTACGGGCGGGAGCGTTACCTCTACGCGTTCGTCGTGTCGATCGTGCTCTTCAGCGTCGGTGGACTCTTTTCGTTGTACGAGGGTGTACACAAGATCCGGCACCCCGAAGAGCTGACCAACCTGATGGTTCCGATCATCGTTCTCCTGGTGGCGATCGGCCTGGAGTCCTTCTCACTGCGCACCGCCGTGGTCGAGTCGAACAAAGTGCGTCGCGGTCAGTCCTGGGTGCAGTACATCCGCCGGGCCAAGGCGCCAGAGCTGCCCGTAGTCCTCCTCGAGGATGTTGGAGCCCTCGTCGGACTGGTTCTGGCCCTGATCGGCGTGGGCCTCGCCGGGATCACCGGCGCGTCGATCTGGGACGGGCTCGGGACGATCGCGATTGGCGCCTTATTGATCGTCATCGCAGTGGTCCTTGGAGTCGAGACCAAGAGTCTGCTCCTCGGCGAAGGGGGTTCACCAGCTGACGTGGCTGCCGTGGGCGCCGCAGTACTCGGTGTCGACGCCATCGAGCGGGTCATCCACCTCAAGACGCTCTTCCTCGGTCCTGACGAGATGCTGGTCGCGGCCAAGATCTCCCTCCAGCCGGACGTATCTGTCGCAGAAGTTGCCGCGGCAATCAACGAGGCAGAAGCGCGGATTCGCGCGGCCGTCCAAGTACGCACCGTCATCTATCTCGAGCCGGATGTCTTCGTCGCTCGCACAGAGCCGGCCGCTCCTGAGCCCGACTCAGAGCCGGTGGCCCCACAGCTGCCGGGCTCGGAGCCTGCCGGAGGGGCATGACGTCACAGGGCGGCCGAGCCGTCCTCCCGGTACCCTGGTCCGCGTGACTGCTCCCACGCTCCCCGCCCCGACCCCCACCCGCCGGCTCGACTTCAAGGTTGCCGACCTCTCGCTTGCCGAGTTCGGCCGCAAGGAGATCCGGCTGGCCGAACACGAGATGCCCGGTCTCATGGCGATTCGCCGTGAGTTCGCCGACGCTCAGCCGCTGGCAGGTGCGCGGATCACCGGATCCCTTCACATGACGGTGCAGACCGCTGTGCTCATCGAGACGCTGACGGCGCTCGGCGCCGACGTGCGATGGGCAAGCTGCAACATCTTCTCCACGCAGGACCACGCGGCAGCGGCAACCGTGGTCGGACCGACGGGCACGGTCGATGCACCGTCCGGCGTGCCGGTCTTTGCCTGGAAGGGCGAGACCCTCGAGGAGTACTGGTGGTGCACCGAACAGGCGCTGACATGGCCGGGTCAAGCAGCAGGTGAGGGCCCAAACATGATCCTCGACGATGGTGGCGACGCCACCATGCTCGTGCACAAAGGCGTTGAGTTCGAGAAAGCTGGCGCGGCCCCCGACCCCTCCACTGCTGACAGTGAGGAGTTCGAGGTCGTACTCCGACTGCTCAACCGCACGCTCGAGGAGAACCCGAGCAAGTGGACTGAGGTTGCCGGTGACATCCGCGGCGTCACCGAGGAGACCACGACTGGTGTCCACCGGCTCTACCAGATGCTCGAAGGCGGCGAGCTGCTCTTCCCGGCCATCAACGTCAACGACTCGGTGACCAAGAGCAAGTTCGACAACAAGTACGGATGCCGGCACTCACTCATCGACGGCATCAACCGGGCCACCGACACCCTCATCGGGGGCAAGACGGCGGTGGTGTTCGGATACGGCGATGTTGGCAAAGGGTCGGCGGAGTCACTGCGGGGGCAAGGCGCGCGCGTCATGGTTACCGAGATCGACCCGATCTGCGCGTTGCAGGCCGCCATGGATGGTTACCAGGTCGTTCGCCTCGAGGATGTCGTGGCCACCGCTGACATCTTCATCACCGCGACTGGCAACAAAGACGTCATAACCGTCGCGGACATGCAGCTGATGAAGCACCAGGCGATCGTCGGCAACATCGGGCACTTTGACAACGAGATCGACATGGCTGGGCTGGCCACGTTCGGCGGAGTGCGACGAGAGAACATCAAGCCGCAGGTCGACCTCTGGCACTTCCCGGACGGACACGCGGTCCTCATCTTGAGCGAGGGCCGGCTGCTGAATCTCGGGAACGCGACCGGCCACCCGAGCTTTGTCATGTCGAACTCATTCGCCAACCAGACCATCGCGCAGATCGAGCTCTTCACGAAGACCGCTGACTACCCGGTCGGCGTCTACACGCTGGCCAAGCACCTCGACGAGAAGGTTGCCCGGCTGCACCTTGACGCCCTGGGGATCGAGCTGACCGAGCTGACCGATGATCAGGCGGAGTACCTCGGGATTCCGAAGAGCGGCCCGTACAAGCCCGATCACTACCGCTACTGAGCCAGGCCCGCAACCGCATGAAGCTCGGCGTGCTCGGGACCGGTGTCGTCGGACAGACCCTCGGGTCGGCGTTCGTCAGCCTCGGTCATGAGGTGTGCATGGGGTCGCGGTCGACGCCCAACGACCGATCACTTGCCTGGTCCCAGGCCAATGGCGACGCCGCGAGGACCGGGACCTTCGCCGAGGCCGCGGCATTCGGAGAAGTCGTGCTCAACTGCACGGCGGGTACCCAGTCACTGGTGGTCCTGGAGGCGGCGGGCCAGGGCAGCCTTGCCGGCAAGGTGCTGGTTGACGTGGCGAACCCGCTCGACTTCTCCGGCGGCTTCCCCCCTCGCCTGTCGGTATCTGGCGATGACAGCCTGGGTGAGCAGATCCAGCGTGCATTCCCCAACGTCCGGGTGGTCAAGGCGCTGAACACGGTGACGGCATCGGTGATGGTCGATCCCGGTTCCCTTGCCGAGCAGACCGATCTCTTCATCGCCGGGGATGACTCGGCGGCCAAGCGTGACGTGGTCGCGCTGCTGGGGGAGCTGGGCTGGGGCCCTGAACGAGTCCGCGACCTCGGAGGCATCGCCGCCGCGCGCGTCACCGAGGGCTATCTGATGCTCTGGCTGGTGCTGATGGACGCGCTCGGATCAGCAGCATTCAATGTCCGCGTCGTCACTGTCGAAGGACCACTGTGACTGACGCGCCTTCCTCGGCCCCAGGCTGGTATCCCGATCCGTCCTCGCCGACCCTTCAGCGGTACTGGACCGGTTCGGCGTGGACCGACGCCAGCGCGCCGCTGGACCCTCAGTGGTCGACCGCTGCCGTCGAGCCTGGCGAGAGCAGGCCAGCTCGGCAGGTCTACGGTCAGCCGTCTGGCTCGTGGGGGTTTGGCGACGTCGGCTGGTTCGTGCTGGTTGTGCTGGGGACCATCGTGGTCAGTGCGGTGCTCTTCGTCCCCCTGCTCTTTGCTGCTCCCGACGCCTTCACCGCTGATGGCGAGGTCAACGGCTCGTCGGCGTCCGGGAGCTGGGTGCTCACAGCCGCTCAGGCGCTTTTCTTCGCCGGGATGGCGGCCTGGCCGCTGGTCGCGGCATGGCGCAAGTCGTCGGGATGGCGCCACGCGTACGGATTCGTCGTCTCCTGGCGTGCGCTCGGCATCGGTCTTGCCGGTGGCATCGCGACGCTGGTGGCCATGACCGTGTTGACATCGGTGACCGCTGAGCTCTTGAACCAAGAGGTCACCTCCGCGGGAGCGGATGTCGCCGAGTCGATGACCGGCAGCACGGTTGCCTTCGTGCTGTTCCTGGTCCTGATCGCGGTCGGTGCACCGTTCGTCGAGGAGCTGGCGTTCCGCGGGCTCGTCTGGGGTGCCGTCGTCAAGCACGGGTGGTCGCCGTGGGTGGCCACCGTGATCGCTGGTGTCCCCTTCGCCCTGCTGCATGTGGAGCCGCTGCGAGTTGCCCCGCTACTGGCAGCGGGCATCGTGCTGGGCATTGTCCGTCAGTACGGGGGGTTGAGCGGGGCGATGCTCGCACACTGCGTGGTGAACACCATCGGCGTGATCGGCATCGCAGCGGCGTAGCGGTCGGCGTTCACGGTCGGAGTTCACGAAGGCGCGATGAAGTCCCGGTTTGCCTCCGGTTCGTGAAGTTCGCGGGGCGGTGCCCCAGCTGGCGGCTGTGGCGCCATCGGCACACCCGTTGGGGCGGGTTCGTCCCCCTGTGCTCGCCGAGCGCGCTCGGCGAGCACCACGCCGAGGAACAGCTCGGCACTCACTCCGGCAGGTGGTGGCGGCGACACCTGGCTCGCCATTTCATTGGCGAGCGACCTTCCGATGGAGGCTCTGGCCTCGACATTGAGCGAGTCCGAGCGAGATAAGAACTGTCGGGCGGCGAGGGCCGTTGCCGCTTGTAAGTGGCTCAGGTCAAGGGTGGCCGACCACTCTCTCAGGCTGGAGGGAATCGGGGTCAATGGGTCACTCTGCGCCGTCCTTGGCGCGCGTTCGCGGACGACAACGGTGCCGGCGGCGTAGTCGCCCACTCGTTTGCCTTCCGGGGAGATGAGGCTGGTGACGACGGCGATCGCACCCCCGCACAGATAGATCTCAATAACGGCGATCAGGGCCCGGACCAAGGCGTGCCGAAAGCGGATCGCCCCACCATCGTTACGGACCGCTCGGAGTCCGAGCGCGAGCTTGCCAACGGTGCGTCCCCTGGTAAGCGTCTCCATGGCCGCTGGATAGCCGACGATGACAGCTATGCCGGCAACGAAGAAGTAGACGAACGCCAACACGTCATCGGTAACTGCGGCAACGACCCCGAACGAGAAGGCGATGGCGATGAGAGCGACGATTTGAAGGGTGAAGTCGATCAAAAAGGCGAGACTGCGGCTGGGCAGCTTGGCCAGGCGCAGGTCGACGACAACGGCGTCGCCGGTAATCAGCCCAGAACCATCCCCGCCCTCTGGGCGGCCGCCCTGCTGAGACATGATCCCCTCTCGGCCACCGAAACGTCGGCAGCAGCCGGTGCTGTGCAGTTATTGTGCCGGAACAATGGACCTTGACCGATTCGTCGCCACGCATCGCCCGGACTGGGAACGACTGCGTCAGCTCACCCGGCTATCGCACCTGACGGGTGCTGAAGCCGATGAGTTCGTCGAACTCTACGGTCGCGCGTCCACCGACCTATCGATCGTTCGGTCGGAGGCCCCTGACCCGGCGCTGGTTGCCGAGCTGTCCACCCTGGTCGCTCGTGCGCGGGGCACAACCACGGGCACGCGCCGATTCACGACCGATGACATCAGCCGCTACTTCCTGGTGACCTTTCCGCTGCTCGTGTACCGGGCCCGGTGGTGGGTCGTCGGCGTCAGCGTCGGGTTCTTGCTGGTGTCGTTCGGATTGGGCGCATGGGTTGCCGCAAATCCAGACGTCCAGGGTGCGCTTGCCCCGCCAGCGCAGGTTGAGCAACTGGTCAACGAGGACTTCGAGAACTACTACTCCTCAGATCCAGCGGCCTCGTTTGGCGCGCGGGTATGGACGAACAACGCGTGGGTGGCGGCACTTTCCCTCGCCTTCGGAGGTCTGCTCGGGCTGCCGGTGTTGTGGGTGCTGTGGCAAAACGCTTCCAATGTCGGGGTCACCGGAGGGTTCATGGCCGCCGGAGGACGTCTTGACCTGTTCTTCGGTTTGATCTTGCCGCACGGGCTTCTCGAGCTGACGGCAGTGTTTGTCGCGTCAGCCCTTGGCCTTCGCCTGGGTTGGACGCTGATTGCCCCCGGGCCGCGAACCAGGGTTGACGCTTTTGCCTCGGAGGGTCGTTCGACACTCGGGGCGGTGGTTGGACTTACCGTCGTGCTGCTCGTGTCCGGGGTGATCGAGGCGTTCGTCACCCCGTCGGGCCTGCCTACCTGGGCGCGCATCTCGATCGGCCTGCTCGCGCTCACGGGCTTCTTGACCTACGTGGCGGTGTTCGGAAGGCGCGCCGAGTTGGCCGGGCTCGGCACCGATCTTGACGACGACGACCTTGGCTCAATCCGCCCGGTCGCCGCCTGAGGCCCGCATGTGGACCTGGCCGACCGTCTCAGAGCCGGCCAGCAGCTTTGAGTGCGAGATATCGGTCCGCGAGCGCTGGGGCGAGGTCGTCGGGAGGCGCGTCGACGACCTCGACACCTGATTGGGTGAGCTGGTCGGCGACGGCTCTGCGCTCGTGCCCGAAGCCGGCTGCAGCTGCGGCACGGTACGTTGCGGCCAGGTTGCTTCGGTCGGTGAGCATCTGTGCAACCGACGGATCGCTGACTGCAGCGAGCACCACGCGATGTCGTCTGGTCAGCTGCGGTAGGACCGGGAGGACGCCCTGCCGCAGCGGGGCGGGCTCGAGGGCAGTCAGGAGTACGACTAGCGATCGGTGTCTGGCCCTGCGTGCTATCTCGGCCGCGAGGGCTGACCAGTCAGTCTCTACGAGGCTTGAGTTGACACCGGCCAGCATCGAGGTGGTGGCGGCCATCAGATCGGCGCCCGAGCGACCTTGCACCGCGCCTCGAACTCGGCGGTCCCAAGCCAACACGTCAACCCGATCGCCGGCCCGTCCGGCCAGAGCCGTCAGCAGGAGCGTCGCCTCGATACTGGCATCAAGTCGGGGAGCGTCACCGACTCGTCCGGCCGACGTTCGCGCGCAGTCGACGACGATCAAGACGTGGCGATCTCTTTCTGGACGCCAGGTACGCACCATTACGTCGGAGGCGCGAGCCGTCGCTCGCCAGTCGATCGAGCGCACATCGTCGCCGACCACGTACTCACGAAGTGAGTCGAACTCAGTCCCCTGCCCGCGCTGCAGCACGATCGTTCGTCCCTCGAGGTCGCGGAGTCGAGCGAGTTTGCTCGGCAGATGTTTGCGAGCGATGAAGGGGGGCAAGACATCGATCCGCCACGTCAGGGGAATGCTGTGTTGGCGGCCGGCGAGTCCCCAGGGACCGAGCGAGCGAAGAGTCACGCGATCTGCGTGGCATGGGCCCCTGCGCGATGGCCGTGCCACCGTCGTGACGCGGCCACGGTCTCCGCTGTCGATCATGAGCTGATGACGGCGCGGAGTCGTCGGCGCTGAGGGCGGCCAGGCATCGCGAACCGAACCGGTGAACAGCCGGCGCGAGCCGTTCGAAATCTGCAGCGTCAGGGCGGCCGGATCTCCTACTCGGACTGCGGTGTCACCACTGCGGCTTATGGCCACGTCCTTCGGGGCCGCGGCTCGGGCGAGATCGATGGCGAGCACCGTCACCATCACGACTAGGTAGAGCCAGAAGGTCGACCAATGGGGCCGCAGAAGAGTCAGCGCACCGCACAAAGCGATGACAGCAACCGCGCGGCCCGTGATGACCATGTCAGCGCGGGACCGGCACCGAGCTCAGTACTGCGTCGAGAACTCCGTCGGCCGAGGTACCTTCCAACTGTGCCTCCGCGCGGAGCTGAAGTCGGTGTCGCCAGGTGGGCTTGGCGATGATCTTGACGTCGTCGGGAGTGACGAAGTCGCGGGCGCTCAACCAGGCCCAGGCGCGGGAGGTGGCGAGCAACGCGGTGCTCGCACGCGGGGATACGCCGAGCTGGACGGACGGAACGTTCCTGGTGGCACGCGCCAAGTCGACCACGTACCCGGCGATCTCAGGCGCGATTCTGACGCCTGCAACCGAGGCGCGTGCGGCGTCGAGAGCCACTGCATCGGCAACCGGCCGGATTCCAGCAGCGTCGAGGTTGCGTGGGTCGAACCCGTTCGCATGCCGGGTCACCACGTCGATCTCGGCATCGCGTGACGGGATCGGCATGGTCAACTTGAGGAGGAATCGGTCGAGCTGGGCTTCCGGAAGTGCGTAGGTGCCTTCGTACTCAACCGGGTTCTGCGTGGCGGCAACGAGAAAGGGGTCGGGGAGCGGTCGGGGTGTGCCGTCGACGCTCACCTGTCGCTCTTCCATCGCCTCGAGCAGTGCCGCTTGGGTTTTCGGTGGGGTTCGGTTGATCTCGTCAGCAAGCAGAAGGTTGGTGAAGACCGGGCCGGGCCGAAAGGCAAACTCCGCCGTGCGCGCGTCGTAGATGAGCGAGCCGGTGACATCACCTGGCATGAGGTCGGGGGTGAACTGGATGCGCTTGTGGTCGACGGCCAGTGCCCGAGCCAAGGCCCGCACCATAAGTGTCTTGGCAGTCCCGGGAACTCCCTCGAGCAGTATGTGGCCGCGGCAGAGCAGAGCGATCATCAACCCGGTCACCACCGCGTCCTGGCCGACGACCGCCTTGCCCACCTCATCTCGAACAGCGAGCAGAGCGCCGCGGGGGTCGGACATACCGGCAGATCCGGCTGAACTAGTCACGCGCGACGTACCTCCTGCTCGAGGGTGGCCAGCTGACGGCCGAGGGTGACCAATGCTTGGTCCCCCTCTGGTGGGGGACCGTACAAGACCGCACGTACCTCATCGGCCCGGCGCCCCGTGCGCCGCGCCACCGCTTCGGCCGTGGCACCGGCCGTTGCATTGGGCGGTAGCCCAAGGCGGGAGCCGCAGAGGTCGACCGTCTGGGCTCTGAGGTGTTCGGCTGCCCGATCGCGGGTGCGGTAGCGCTGGTAGATCCTGGCTCGTCCCTCGGTGGTCTCCGATGCCCGTACTGCGACCGGTAGTGGCTCCACCACCACTGGTCCCAGCCTGCGGCCCCGCCATCCGGCAAGAGCGACCACGATGACGACCGCCACACCAAGGACCGGCCACACACCATCGGGGAGCATGCTCGTCAGCGACTGGCGTCCGGAGTAGCTGGGCGTCGGGAGCCACCAGACGAGCGTGGGCTGCTGACCGGTCAGGTTCATGGCCAGTGCGGCATTGCCCGCGTCATCGATCCACTCGTTCGTCATGAACTCCGCCGATCCCACGACGGTGTGGTTTGCCCCATTGGTCGTCAGCCTCTGGACGACTGTGGGGGCTTCGCCGTCGAGATAGCACTCACTCGTTGCGCCTGATCCGTTGTCGGCCTCCGGGGATGTCGTCACTGCGAAGGCAGCGCCGCCGACTCTGGCGTCGCCAGCTGAGGTTGCGGCGGTCAAGTCACACTGCGGTTGGCGATCCTCGACGTCGGACGCCTTTGCCGGCAGCACCCCGAGATAGCCAGAGCCGGTCCTTACTGGGCCGAGGAGGATCACATCAGAAGGGAGCAGCTCGAGGCGCTGAACATCTTCTCGCCGCAGCAGCTCTGGATAGGCCACGACGAGCGTGGTCGACGAGCCTGTTGCCATGGCGCGGTTCACGTCGGTGGTGCGCTCGACGGTGATGCCCTGATCCCGCAGCAGCTCAGCCAGTGCCCGGCTTCCCCCGGGGGTGGCGGCGTCCGGGTCGAGCGAGGTTCGGCCCGTTGTCGACGTCATGAGCGCTGTCACAAGGCCGAGGATGATCACTGCCGCCGCGCCCACTGCCGCCCAACGCCGTTGGCCGCTCATCAGATGCCGACCATCGCTGAATCTTGCAGCGTGCGGTCGAGGGTGGTGATCTGCCCATACGCCTCAGCCGTCCCGGGTCGGTCTCCATAGGCGACCTCGTCGAAGGCGCGTGCGGCCGAGCGGAGTTGAGTGCGAAGGGCGCCGAATACCGCTCCTGCGTCGCGGGCCGCCTCGTCCGCGGTCCGGCCTGCTCGCGGATCGAGTGCACCGCGTTCTTCGAGTTGGCGGACGACAGCTCGGAAGGCTTCGAGGACCGCTTGACCCCAGTCGCCGATGCGAGCCGCGTCCTCAGCGTGAGCTCGGTGTTCGGCTGCGCTCATCGTGCGGTCGGTGAAGACCTCTGCGGTCGCCGAACGGCGCCGCTGCACACCGCCTGCTCGGCGCACGATGACGAAGATGATGAGCGCGATCACAGCGGCCAGGACGATGAGCCACAGGCGGTTGCTGGTAGCGCCACCTAGCCTGCCAAGAAGGTCGGTGAAGTGCTCCCATGCCCAAGAGCTCAGACGCTGCCACCAAGGGGGTCGTGCATCGGCGTAGATCGGGTTGAGCAGCTCGCGATCGGCGAGTTCGCGAGCCTCGTCACGACCGACGTCAACGGGGATGTCGAAGGGCACGTTCAGCGCGATCACAAACCCTGCGACTGTCGGGCGAGCGTGATGTCGAGCCCCTCGGTGCGCATCCGCCGGTCAATGTAGATCAACGAGATGCCAGCGGCGATGAACGGCATGGTGATCGTGTTCACGATGACGCTTCCGATCGTTGCAATCGTCTGGTTGACCACGAAGCGGCTCTCATTGACGCTCAGTGTCGCCGGGTCAACAGACGGAAAGACCAACTCGGGGATCGAGAAGGGAACCCCGATGGCGACGTTGATGACGGTGTAGATGATTCCCATAAGAAGCACTGCGCCGAACGTGCGCCAGAAGGCCCCGCTGATGAGGCGCGACGAGCGGCTCATCGCGCCGAAGACAGTCGCCCGTTCGAGCACCAAGGCGGCCGAGGCGATGGAGAAATAGACAGCAAAGACGACTCCCGGGATGACACAGAAGCACAGACCCAAAATGAAGATCAGCCCCCAGAGCAACCCAAGTCCGACGAGTGGCCAGGCCCTTGGCCGGACTATCGCCCAAGCCTCTTGCGCCGTGATCGGGTTGCCGAGCACCGCCTGTCCGATCACGGCAGTGATGACACCGATGAGAAGTATCTGTGCGATCACTTGCAGTACCGAACCAACGAGCGACACGAACACCGTTGGCCCGAAGATCCCGGCGATGTCGGTGCCACTCACGGTGTTCGGATCCAGGTCAGCCATTCCCTCGTACATCGACACGGTGACAAGTCCGGTGAGAAAGGTGATCGCTCCAAGGCCAAGTGCGACGACGAACGACGGTACGAGCGTCGCCCTCGGGTACCGCCGGATCGCGGTGATCGCTCCGTCGAGCAGCTCGGGGATCCCGAGCGGGCGAAGCGGGATGACGCCCGGCCTCGGGGCTGCCGGCGGTGGCCCCCAGCTGCCCATCGCAGGCTGAGGCGCCCAGGTCGGCGGTTGGCCCGGCCCCCCCGGCGGTGGTGGCGGCGGTGGTGGTGAGGCCGGTGGCGGTGGTGGTGGCGCCGATTCGGGTGTCGGAGACCAAGAAGCGTGGCCCCCCTGCTCCGGTAGCTCGGGGGGCTCGGGTGGGGGTGGTGAAGTTGGTTCGTCGGTCATGGTCCCCGTCCTTCGATCACCTGCCCGTGGTCGGCTTTCAGCGGTCATGGTGCCATGAGGGGACGGTGGTGGTGCCAGATCGCCACGGTAGGTGCGACCATGACCTCATGAAGGGACGCATCCTGGTCGTGGACGACGACGCTGCTCTGTCGGAGATGCTCGGTATCGTGCTGCGTGGAGAAGGCTTCGAGCCCCATCTTTGTGGTGACGGTGAGCGTGCTGTGGCAGCGTTCCGTGAGTTCAACCCCGACCTCGTGCTGCTCGACCTGATGCTTCCCGGCAAGGACGGCATCGAGATCTGCCGCGAGATCCGCGCGGAGTCAGGGATCCCCATCGTCATGCTTACCGCCAAGGGCGACACCGTCGACGTCGTGCTCGGGTTGGAGAGCGGGGCTGACGACTATGTGGTCAAGCCGTTCAAGCCCAAGGAGCTCGTCGCGAGGGTGAGGGCGCGCATGCGCCGTACCGACGAAGGACACCCCGAGTCGCTGGAGATCGCAGATCTTCGCATCGACGTGCCAGGACACACGGTCAAGCGCGACGAAGAGATGATTGCTCTTACGCCGCTGGAGTTCGATCTCTTGGTCGCCCTCGCTCGCAAACCCTGGCAGGTCTTTACCCGCGAGACCCTCCTCGAGCAGGTGTGGGGCTACCGCCACGCCGCAGATACCCGCCTGGTGAACGTCCACGTCCAACGGCTGCGGTCGAAGATTGAGGCTGACCCCGAGCATCCGCAGATCGTCGTGACGGTTCGCGGCGTCGGTTACAAGGCCGGCCCCGCCTGATGACATCTACCTGACGCCGTGCAACCCATGCCCTTCGGCAACGTAGCGAGCCGGGTCCGCGCCCGGTGGCGTTCGTCCTTGTACCTACGTGTGGTGGCGACCACGCTCGCGCTCTCGATCCTGGTTGTGGTTGTGCTCGGCCAGATCCTGGTGGGACGCATCACGTCTGGGCTGCTCGACGCCAAACAGCGCGCATCTCTGGTGGAGGCGCAGGCGGGTATCAACAGAGCTCAGGCATTGATCACTGCGTCCGGTGAAGACAACCTCGACAAGAAGCAGAACCTGGTCGATCAGGTGGTCGTCGAGCTGGCTCCAGGAGGGCAGGGCACACCCCGCCTCTACGACGTCCTGCTCCTGAGCTCGTCGGCATCGTTGTTGCAGCGTGGCTCGAGCACGGTCACCGAGGCCAGCGTTCCCGCTGCGTTGCGGGAGGCTGTGGCTGTAGATGGTGTCCAGGCCTCCACGTTCACCGAGATCACCTACAGCGACGGTCGTACCCCCGTGCCGGGGTTCGCAGTCGGCGCGCCGTTGACCGTGCCCGGGCTCGGTATCGCCGAGCTTTACTACCTGTTCCCCTTGACTCAGGAGCAGCAGACTCTCGACCTCGTGCGACGGACACTCCTCTTCGCGGGTTTGGTCCTGGTTCTGCTGCTCGGTTGGATCTCGTGGTTCGTCACCCGGCAGGTCGTCGACCCGGTCCGCTACGCGGCGTCGATCGCTGAGGAGTTCTCGGCCGGCCATCTCTCCGAGCGGATGAAGGTCAAGGGCGAGGACGACCTGGCGCGCCTGGCGAAGTCATTCAATGACATGGCAGCCAGTCTCGAAGTCAAGATCGGTCAGCTCGAAGACCTCTCTCGGGTGCAACGCCGCTTCGTCTCCGACGTCTCGCACGAGCTGCGTACCCCGCTGACGACCGTTCGGATGGCGGCAGACGTTCTGCACGAGTCCCGTGCGGACTTCGACCCGGCGACGGCCCGGTCGGCGGAGTTGTTGCAGACCCAGCTCGATCGGTTCGAGGCGCTCCTTGCCGACCTCCTGGAGATCTCTCGATTCGATGCCGGTGCGGCCACGCTCGACGCCGTTGAAGGTGACCTGCGGGACGCCGTCACCTCCGTCGTTGAAGGACTAGACCCGCTGGTCGAGCGCAGCCACTCTGAGATCCGACTCCGATTCTCGACTGAACGTGCCTCGGCCGAGTACGACCCTCGTCGGGTGGATCGCATCCTTCGCAACTTGTTGGCGAACGCGATTGAGCACGGTGAAGGGCGCCCGATCGACATCTCGGTGGCGTGCTCTGACGATGCCGTGGCGATCGTGGTGAGGGACCACGGGGCTGGTCTTCGGCCCGGAGAGTCATCGCTGGTGTTCAACCGTTTCTGGCGCGCGGACCCGTCACGGGTGCGCTCGATCGGGGGCACCGGACTCGGGCTTCCGATTGCTCTGGAGGACGCCAGGCTCCACGGCGGTTGGCTCCAGGCGTGGGGTTCGCCAGGTGACGGCGCCAGCTTCCGGCTCACATTGCCCCGATCGCTGGGGATTGAGATCACGTCCTCACCCCTTCCCCTGGAGCCCGCTGATGCCATCACGGGCCGACGTATGCCGTTGTCGGTTGGGGCGGGGCGACCGTCGCGGGACCGCGACCGCAGGGGGACCGATGTCTAGGTCAGCGACACCGCGGGGGACGCTGAGCAGACTGGCACTGGTCGCTTTGGCGTCGGCTGCAGTGGTGCTCGCGGGCTGCTCGCAGATCCCGACCAGTGGTCCGGTGCAACGTGGCGATGAGGTTCGTGCCGTGGTTGATGAGCCCGCGGTGCGAGTACTGCCACGTGACCCGGTCGCGGGGCAGACAGCCAAGGAGGTGGTCGCTGGCTTCCTTGAAGCTTCGGCGAGTTTTGAGAACAACCACGAGGTGGCCCGACGCTTCCTGTCGCCTGAGGCCGCGGCGGGGTGGAACGCGAGCGCGGGGGTCACGGTCATCGACGACAGCCCCAACTACGGACTCCAACGGGTTCCCGGTGGTGTCCGATTCCAGGCTCAGCAGGTGGCCAGGATCGGCGCGGACGGGGCGCTGACGCCAACGGGCGGAACCGATTTCCGGCGACTCTTCAGGTTGGACCGGGTGGATGACGAGTGGAGAATCACCGGCCTACCGGATGGACTGATCCTGGACCGGATCGAGGTCTCCCTGACGTATCGGGCCTTCGAGATCTACTTCATGAACCCCGCAGGCAGTCTGCTCGTCCCCGACCCTGTCTATCTGCCACTCGACCAGGCGGGAAGCGCCACCAGTCTGATGCGGTCGTTGCTGAACGGTCCGACCCGCTGGTTGCGCCCTGCAGTTGAGTCGATGATTCCTGCCGGCACCTCTTTGGTGGTCGACTCCGTACCCAACGACAACGGGGTGGCGCGGGTCGATCTGTCGGCTGAGTTTCTCGACGCGGACCTGACCGCGCGCGAGCAGGCGGCTGCGCAGATCACCACGACGCTCTTGGGGCTGTCGTCGACAGTCACCGGTGTTGCCATCACGGTAGAGGGGTCGCCGCTGCAACTTCCGGAAGCACCGACGGTGATGACCAGTGAAACCTGGGAGGGCTACAACTCCGATGCGCTGTCCCCAGCGCTTGGAGGCGTCTTCGTACGCTCGGGCGTGGTCCGGCGGATCACCGACGATGGAAGCGCACCGGTCGAAGGGCCACTGGGAACTGGCGAGCTCGACGTGGTGGAGCCTTCGCAGTCATGGGATGGAGGCACGATCACCGCGCTCGACCGCACCAGACGTAGCCTGCTGGTCTCCAACCCATTCCTTTCTGCCCGACTGCAGCAACGACTCTCCGGGAAGCAGCTGCTGCCGGCCTCGATTGATGATGCAGGTCGGATCTGGGCCGTAGATGTTGGTGGGTCGAGGCCGAAAGTGCGGGTGCTCGACGGCGAGGGGCCGTGGATTCGAGCCGCCATGGGTGACTTTCGGGGCAGACTGACGGCCTTCCGAGTGTCGGTGGACGGAACACGCGTCGCCGTCGTCGTGGAGCGCGGGAAGGACCAGGACGTGCGCGGGGAGCTTCTGCTGGGTCGAGTCGTGCAACAAGCCGACGGCTTGGAGGTCCAAGCCTTTCGCCGCATCGAGCGGACGCTGGTCGACGTACGCGATGTCGGCTGGGCAGATGCCAGCTCGTTGGTGGTGTTGGGGGCGCAGGTCGGATCGGTTCTCGAGCCGACACTGGTCAATGTCAATCGGACCGTGGCAGCGCTGTCGGTTCCCCCTGCCGTAGAGGTCACGCAGGTGACGGCTGCACCGGGGCTGCCCGTCCTGACCGACACCCGCGGCGAGGGAATTTGGGCCCAGTCCGGCACGATCTGGGTCTCATTGGTCGCTGGACGAGATCCCGCCTATCCGGGTTGAGTCGGTCCTCCCCAGTTAGCGCCCAGGCGCCGGCATCCCCGCCCAGGAGTGCGCATATTGCAGACGTGCACTTTTGGGCAGCACTCTTGGACCTTGCCGTCGGTCGGCACTGTCTGGACTGCGGTCAGCTCGGCTCGTCATGGTGCGACCAGTGCCTCCACGACGTTCTCGATGTCCACACCTGCACCACCCCCGGTCGTCGGACTGTGATAGCAGCAACCCGCTATGCGGGTTCGGTCCGATCGGCAGTTGTCAGCCACAAAGAGCACGGACATCTAGCGCTGGCACTCCCGCTCGGCCGGTTGCTCGCTGCCGCCACGGTTCTGGCCCACGACGGTGGTCGTCACCCGCGTGGGGTTCTCGTTCCGGTTCCCTCGACCCGGGCTGCGTCCCGGTCCCGCGGACACGATCATGCCCGACGGCTGGCCAGAGCGGCGGGTACCACGATCGACGTACCAATGGAGCCTGTGCTTCAGTGGGGTCGAAGCGTTCAGGACCAAGCCCGGTTGGCGGCGCCGCTCAGACGCGAGAACGTCCGTGACGCAATGAGTGCAAAGCCACCGGTTGTCCTTGGTGCGCCTGCCTGGCTCGTGGATGACGTGATGACCACGGGGGCGACCCTCGACGAGGGGGTGCGCTCGCTGGAAGCGGCTGGATGGAAGGTGGTCGGGGTCTCGGTGGTGGCGAGCGTTGATGACCGAAGGGCCCTCGCACACCGGGACGGCCTCCTATAGCGTGAAGGTGTCGAAGTGATCCCATCTTCGATCGGTAAGTCTGATCGGGAGGGTCGGTCCGTGTGGCCGGTCCTACGCGAAGGGGCGGAACATGCAGATCGTCGTTCGGGGGCGTCACATGGAGGTCTCAGATCGATTCCGCGAGCACGTCGCGCAGAAGTTGTCGAAGATCGAGCGGTACGACGGCAAGTGCCATCGCGTCGACGTCGAGCTCTCGCAAGAGTCGAACCCGAGGTTGGCCGACCAGGCTGTTCGTATCGAGATCACCTGCCACGGCAAGGGTCCGGTCATCCGTGCCGAGGCGGCCGCCGACGAGAAGCACGCCGCACTCGACATCGCTTACGGCCGTCTGGTCGAGCGCCTGCGTCGAGCCGCGGATCGCCGTCACGACCACCATCGCGGCCAGGGTCGGGCCTTCGCCGAGCGTATGCATGCTGCCGCGGTTTCGACTGCGCCGGACTCGTCGGAGGGTGACGACGCCTCCGACGATGCCGGCCATGACGGGCCGTTCATCGTTCGCGAGAAGACACACCGAGCACCGGCGATGACCCTCGACCAGGCGCTCTACGAGATGGAACTGGTGGGGCACGACTTCTTCCTCTTCCAGGACACCGAGTCGGGCACGCCGAGCGTGGTCTACCGACGGAAGGGGTACGACTACGGCGTGCTCCACCTCGAGGTGGACGCGGAGACTTCGATTGGGTCGACAGCGGGGGCCACAGCCTCGTAGTTGCCCAGGGTTGTTCTCTGGCGGTGTGCTGTGCGGTGTTGAATCAGCCCCTCGCGCTAGCCCAGGTCGGTAGTTCCCCTGGTCCCAATGGGTGGTGGACTAGGCCAAATGGGTGACCCGAACGGGGCATTCCATGCCATCATGGCCATGTGAGCGCGGAATCCACGGGGGAGACCCCGCGACCAGTTCGAGGCGACGACCCCATTCGGGTCCTTGTCGTCGACGACCATGCCTTGTTCCGCCGCGGGCTCGAGATGGTGCTCGCGCAGGAGTCAGACATCGAGGTGATCGGCGAAGCCGGTGACGCCGAGGCCGCCGTCGAGCGTGCGGCCGAGCTTCTCCCCGACGTCGTCCTGTTGGACGTGCGGATGCCCAAGGGCTCCGGCATTGAGGCGTGTGTCCGGATCAAAGAGGTCGCGCCGAGCGCCCGGATCATCATGCTGACGATCAGCGACGAAGAAGCAGATCTGTACGAGGCGATCAAGGCCGGGGCCACCGGGTACCTGCTCAAGGAGATCTCGATCGACGAGGTCGCAAGTGCCGTTCGCGCCGTGTACGACGGGCAGTCGTTGATCAGCCCGGCGATGGCCAGCAAGTTGCTTACCGAGTTTGCCTTGATGGCCAAGCGCTCGAACGAGCGTACCCAGCAGGTGCCCACGCCCAGGCTCACCGAGCGCGAGCTCGAGGTTCTCAAGTTGGTCGCCCGTGGCCTGAACAATCGCGACATCGCCCGCGAGCTTTTCATCTCCGAGAACACCGTCAAGAACCACATCCGCAACATCCTGGAGAAGCTTCAGCTGCACTCGCGCATGGAAGCGGTCGTGTACGCGGTTCGCGAAAAGTTGCTCGAGATCACCTGACCGCGAGGGCCGGCTGATGGCATCGCGCCCGGCTCGGCTTGTGGGTATCAACGACTACGCTCGCGCACCATGCCGCGTCCTCGAGAGTCACTCAGCCTCGCCCAGGCGCGTCGAGTCGCTCTCGGCGCACAGGGATTCACTGACGCTGTTCCGCGAGGGACGCCGGACCGGCGGGCGCTGCGGCGGGTTGTGGGCCGAACCGGCCTCTTCCAGATCGACTCCGTCAACGTGCTGGCCAGGGCTCACTATCTTCCGCTGTTCAGTCGAGTCGGCGCGTACCCGATCTCGCTCTTGGACAACGCGGCCTACCGGTCGCCGCGGATGCTCTTCGAGTACTGGGGCCACGAAGCGAGCTTGCTCCCCGTCGAGTTGCACCCCCTGCTGCGCTGGCGCATGGCAAACGCACGCGACCACGCGTGGGGAGGAATGCGCCAGATCGCCAAGGATCGTCCTGACCTGCTCAGTGGCCTTCTGGCCGACGTCACGGTGGACGGGCCGTTGACCGCGGCTCAGCTCAGCGAGCGCCATGACCGCCACTTGCCGCGGCGGACTGGCCCTTGGTGGGACTGGTCGGACGTCAAGCGCGGGCTGGAGTTCTTGTTCTGGGCAGGCGAGATCACGACGGCCGAGCGCCGTGGCTTCGAGCGCGCCTACGACCTACCTGAGAGGGTCCTCCCGGCCGACGTATTGGCAACCGCAACTCCAGACCGTGCTGATGCGCACCGGGAACTGTTGCGTCGATCGATCAGGTCGCTCGGCGTGGCGACTGCGCGAGATCTGCGCGACTACTACCGACTCCCCGCCGCTGACTGCAAAGCGCGGATCCCTGAGCTGGTCGAGGCCGGTGATCTGCTGCCGGTTGCTGTCGAGGGGTGGAAGTCCCCCGCCTTTCTCGACCCAGCTGCCGCGTTTCCGCGTCGAATCAGCCGAGCGGCACTGCTCTCGCCGTTCGATCCCGTCGTATGGGAGCGAGGTCGCACCGAGTGGCTGTTTGGCTTCCGGTACCGGATCGAGATCTACGTGCCCGCACCCAAGCGGGTGCATGGCTACTACGTGCTTCCGTTCCTGCTCGACGACTCTCTGGTGGCGCGCGTCGACCTCAAGGCCGATCGCCAGAGCGGGGTACTTCTCGTGCAGAGCGCCTGGAGCGAACCGGACGCTCCTGCCGAGACGGCTGTGCGGCTCGCCGCTGAACTGCACCGCCTGGCTGACTGGCTGGGGCTCGCCAGCGTGATCGTCCGGCCTGCGGGCAACCTCGCGTTCGGCCTCGGTGAGGCGATCACAGCACCGGCGAATCCGTAGCCAGCCGCGCATGGACATGCAGGTCTCGCCGTTTGCCTTCACGCTCAAAGGCTCCCCGTTGAGTTCCCTCGACCACGTACCCACATCGTTGAGCCAATAGGCACGATCGGTCGTTCTGCGGTTCGTGGCGAATGACGAGCCGCCCCAGGCCCAGATGACCGAAGGCGTGCTGTTCGACGCTTCCGACGGCCGCTGTTGCGATGCCATGACCGCGGTGCTTGGGCAGCAGCCAGTAGCCCACCTCAGCGACCCCGTCCGCAAGGTCGATCTGCCGGAGGCTGACCCTGCCCAAAATCTCGGTGGGTGTCGTGATCACCCAGTCGAGCCGGTCCCACTCATCGCGGGCCTGCACCCACGCAGCCGCGAGCTCTGCGCTGGTCGCTGACCCGACGCTGGAGAAGCGGGCGATGTCGGGATCGCGAGCAGCCCGGACGACCGCAGTGAGATCGGCATCGGTCAGGCGCCACTGGCGCAGCACGATGCGTCCCTCGGCGAGTCCGGGCACCGTGAGTTCGGGCACCGCGAGCGCGGGAACGGCGGGCATGAAGCGACGGTAGCGAAACTCACGCGCTAATCACGGGGTGGTGGGTCGGGGTTGGTGTATTGCCAGGGTTGGGTGAGGTAGCTTCGCGTCCGGTGGGGGTGGTCCAGGTCATGGTGCCGGTGGGGTGGAGTTCGGCGTTCCATCCGGGGGTGTGTTTGAGGCGGTGGTGCCGCCGGCACAGGACAGCGAGGTTGGTCGCTGCGGTGGGGCCTTGCGGCCAGGGCACGGTGTGGTCGAGGTCGGTGCCGGAGCTGTCGGCGGAGCGGCGGCAGCCGGGGAACCGGCAGGTCACATCCCGGGCGCGGACGGCCCGGTCCAGCCCTGCCGACGGCCGGTAGCGTTTCTCGGCTAGGTCGGTCAGGATCCCGGTGGTCGGGTCGGTGAACAGCCGACGGAAGGTCACCTGGGATCCGACCCCGACGCCAACACGCCGCCGCTCGTCACCAGCCGTTTCACGGTCACCGGTTCCTGCACCGGTTGCGATGAGCTCGTTGATTTCGGTGGCGGTGACGGGGCCGAGTCCGGGCACCCAGCCGGGTTAGTCGCTGTCTCCGGTGATCGTGTCGGCGGGCACGATCACCTGCAGGTTCACCGCCGGTGGGCTCGGCGCGTCCGAGGAGCAGGTCGACCATCGTGTCGGCGCGGCGTTGGTCCATGCTCCGCGCATCACCGGCTGCGCCCATCTGCTGGGCGCAGCTGGTCAGCGCTGTCTGGATCTGTCTGGCCTGCACCGAGGGGAGCAGCGCCCACAGCTCACTCATGCCGTCCTCACCGGGGGTGATGACCACCCGCCGGTCCCCCATGGCTTGTTGCCGGCGAACCTCGGCCGCTTCAGGGTTGGCCGCGATAACCCGGCGGCGCAGCCACTCCCGCAACTGCGGGGCCGTCCGGGACCTGCCGGGGTCAGTGGCATACCCGACCCCGTCCGCAGCCAACGCCTGGGCGTCAGCAGCGTCGAGGTGGCTGACCTGCTCACAGATGGTCGCGACCTTCCGGATGTCCAGCAGTCCGGATCGCCACGCCCGGCCCACCACCGGCATCTGGACGGCCTGGCAGGCAGTGCCGTACCGGACGTTCGCAGCCATCTTCGTCCACCCCAGCAGCACCCCGATCTCATCGGGAACATACGTTTCGCGGCACTGCTGCGACCACATCGGCCCACCACCGGCAACCACTTCAGCCTGGTCAGCGGCCCGCGCCCGGACCCCCATCTGCACCATCGCGTCAGCCTGAATCGCCTGTGCCCGGTTGACGACCTGCTCCAACCTGACCAGAACCTGGCGTAGCTGCTCATCGGACAGGCCACCGGCCTGGCCAGTGTCACCGTCATTGACGGCGTCGTTCCTCGCATCGCCGGTGACGGCGTGGGTGGCAGCGTCGAGCAGGTGATCAACCTGTTCGACCAGCGCAACCAACGAGGAGTTCATGCACCACACTCTGCCAGCCACCACCGACAAGACGGATCGAGTTTCCCCAGGCACAGCCTGCCGAAACTCGACCCACCTCACTTCACACTAAACGCCCAAATCCGTCACCCAAAGGTGCACTCGACGAGCAGCGACGTCAACCTGATGTGCACTCGACAAGCAGTTGGCGATCGGTCTCGGGGTCAGCCGGTGGTCGGCTAGTACTCAGCGACTTGCCGGCGGCGCCGGGTCGGTGCGGAGGCGGGCATGCAGGTGCTCATCGTGCAGCTGACCGTCACCGAAGCGATACGACTGACGCATCGTTCCCTCGATCTCGTAACCTGCGGTGCGGGCGACGGCGCACGACGCAGGGTTCCCGATCGCATGGCGCAGCTCGATGCGATGCAGGCCAGTCTCGGTGAACGCCCACTCGGTGACCCGCTGCAGTGCCTCGGCGGTGTACCGGTGACCGCGGGCGTCGGGCATCAATCCGTAGCCGACCTCGGCGGACAGGGCCACCGCGTCGACGTCGGAGAGCACGATGCCACCGAGCACCTCGTGGTCGCCGAGGTCGGCGATGGCCCACGCAGCTAGCCGACCAGACGACCAGTCGGCGCGGTTGCGGGCTCGGGCGACGGCTGCGTCGAGGTCCGGTGTGTGCTCGTGGTCCCAGGCGACCACCTCCGGGTCCCTCGCGTACGCCAGAAGCGCCGGGGCGTCCTCGTCACGGAAGCCGCGCAGCAGTAGTCGCGTCGGTACGCAGCTCGACCGGTGCATACGGCCAGTCGGGAACGCGGTTGGGCCGCGGTCGTGGCCTGGCCTCGGCCAGCGCCAGGTCTTCGGGGAGCATCGACCCGACCCAGGCGTCGCGCCGGATCGCCCCGCTGCACCAGACCTTGTCGTGCGGTCCCCTCGATCACGAAGCCGGCTGACTCGGCAACCCTGCGGCTTGGGGTGTTGCCGACATAGGCCGCCCAGCGCAGCCTGGCGAGTCCGAGGTCGCCGAAGGCCCATCGGGCCAGTCGACGGGTGACGTCCCGGGCCACCCCGCGGCCCCTGGCTTCCGGTGCGACCCAGAAACCGACCATTGGCCCCTCGTCAGATGCACAGTCCTCAAGGTGGAACGCGCCGAGGAGTTGTCCGGTGCCTGCGTCGACGCAGGCAAATGTGGGGGTCTCGGCTGCCCAGAAGTCGGCACAGGACGCCACGAACCACTCGGCGCTCTCCCGTGGGTAGGGCGACGGAACAGTGGTCCAGCGTTGGATCTCGGGGTCCTGGCAGGCGTCGAACACCGCGTCGGCGTCGCCAGGCCGGAAGGGGCGCAGCAGCAGGTCACCTGCGCGCAGCTCGACCGGCTCGATGGCGTCATCCACGACCCCAGCCTGCCGCAGGGCAGCGCCAGGTCACCAATTGATTACGATGAGCCTTGACGGCCACCGCGGTCGTTGCAGGCCCCTGGTCCCATCGGGCCGGTTCCATGCCTGCCTTCTCGACCACGGAGATCACGCGTGCCTGCTCTTTTTGACAAGCTCATGCGCGCTGGCGAAGGCAAGATCCTCAAGCGCCTCGCCCGCATCTCCGATCAGGTCAACGCCATCGAGGAAGATTTCGTTAGCCTCACTGACGCTGAGCTGCGCGAGGAGACCGACGTATTCAAGCGTCGTCTTGCCGACGGTGAGACGCTGGACGACCTGCTTCCTGAGGCATTTGCCGCTGTGCGCGAGGCTGCTAAGCGCACCTTGGGGCAGCGCCACTACGACGTCCAGATCATGGGGGGCGCGGCGCTCCACCTGGGCAACATCTCCGAGATGAAGACCGGTGAGGGCAAAACCCTGGTCTCCACGTTGCCGGCCTACCTCAACGCACTTGCGGGCGAAGGCGTGCACATCGTGACCGTCAACGACTACCTCGCCGAGCGCGACTCGGAGTGGATGGGGCGCGTGCACCGGTTCCTCGGACTCGAGACGGGCGTCATTCTGGCGAAGATGCGACCGGCTGAGCGGCGCGTCCAGTATGGCTGCGACATCACTTACGGCACCAACAACGAGTTCGGTTTCGACTACCTGCGAGACAACATGGCGTGGTCGAAGGGCGACCTCGTCCAGCGCGGTCACTTCTACGCCATCGTCGACGAGGTGGACTCAATCCTCATCGACGAGGCGCGTACACCGCTGATCATCAGCGGGCCTGCCGACGCCAGCTCGAAGTGGTACGGCGACTTCGCCCAGCTGGTGAAGCGACTTCGCGCTGAGGAGCACTACGAAGTCGACGAAAAGAAGCGAACGATCGGAATCCTCGAGGCGGGTGTTGAGAAGGTCGAGGACTATCTCGGGATCGACAACCTGTATGAGTCGGTGAACACCCCCCTCATCGGCTACCTCAACAACGCCATCCGCGCGAAAGAGCTCTTCAAGAAAGACAAGGACTACGTCGTCATGAACGGCGAAGTTCTCATCGTCGACGAGCACACCGGGCGCATGCTGGCCGGACGCCGCTACAACGAGGGGCTCCACCAAGCGATCGAGGCCAAAGAGGGCGTCGAGGTCAAGGCCGAGAACCAAACGCTCGCGACCATCACGCTGCAGAACTACTTCCGCATGTACGACAAGCTCGGCGGCATGACCGGAACGGCCATGACTGAAGCGAACGAGTTCCACCAGATCTACAAACTCGGCGTCGTGCCGATCCCGACCAATCGCCCCATGGTTCGAGCCGACGAACCTGACCTCGTCTATCGCACCGAGGACGCCAAGTTCAACGCCGTGATCGAAGACCTTGTCTTGCGTCATGAAAAGGGCCAGCCGGTCCTGGTCGGAACCACGAGCGTCGAGAAGTCCGAGACACTTTCGGGTCAACTGCGGCGCCGAGGGGTGCCGCACGAGGTGCTCAACGCCAAGAACCACGAGCGCGAGGCGCAAATCGTCGCACAGGCCGGGCGCAAAGGAGCGGTCACCGTCGCCACGAACATGGCTGGACGCGGGACCGACATCATGCTCGGCGGGAACCCTGAGTTCATGGCAACAGCAGAGTTGGCCCAGCGCGGCCTGTCACCGGCTGAAGATGCCGAGGCGTACGAGGCAGCGTGGCCCGACGCTCTTGAGAAGTCGAAGAAATCGGTTGCGGCCGAGCACGAAGAGGTGGTCGGTCTCGGGGGCCTGTACGTCCTCGGTACCGAGCGCCATGAGTCTCGTCGTATCGACAACCAGCTGCGAGGTCGATCAGGGCGTCAAGGTGACCCCGGAGAGACGCGGTTCTTCCTCTCGCTCGAGGACGACCTCATGCGTCTGTTCAAGGGCAACGTCGTGGACGCATTCCTAACCCGTTTCAACATCCCCGATGACGTTCCCATCGAGGCGAAGATGGTCAGCAACGCCATCAAGAGCGCCCAGGGCCAGGTTGAGGCGCAAAACTTCGAGACCCGCAAGAACGTCCTCAAGTACGACGACGTACTCAACCGCCAGCGCCAAGTCATCTACGCCGAGCGGAGGCGCGTCCTCGAAGGTGAAGACATCCATGACCAGATCGAGCACATGCTCTCGGACACCGTCGAGGAATATGTTGAAGCCGCGACGTCAGACGGGTATCCCGAAGAGTGGGACCTTGACCAGCTCTGGACGGCGCTGAAGACGCTCTACCCGGTCGGCGTCACCGTGGAGCAAATGGAACAAGCCTCTGGCGGCGATCGTGCGGGGTTGTCAGCTGACTTCATCATCAGCGAGCTCGGCGATGACGCCGGCAAAGCACTCCAGGCGAGGGAAGGGGAGCTCGGTCATGACGCCATGCGTGAACTCGAGCGTCGCGTGGTTCTCTCCGTCCTAGACCGCAAGTGGCGCGAGCACCTGTACGAGATGGACTATCTCCGTGAGGGAATTGGGCTGCGTGCGATGGCTGCGCGCGACCCCCTCGTTGAGTACCAGCGTGAGGGCTTCGATCTCTTCACGGCCATGATGGACGGAATCAAGGAAGAGTCGGTTGGTTTCGTCTTCAACCTCGAGGTAGAGGTCGAGGAAGCCCCCGAGCAACCGGCTGCAGTACAGCCGGATGCGTCTATGCCATTTGCGGTGGCACCAGAGATCCACGCAAAGGGCCTGGACGAGGAGCACCGCGAGCAACCGCTTCAGTACAGCGCGCCGACGTTGGATGGTGGTGGGGGCGGACCGACCGTCGTGGCCGATGCGAGCAGTGGTGGTGAGTACTCCGGGACCCCCCGCAACGCCCCCTGCCCCTGTGGCTCCGGAAAGAAGTACAAGAAGTGTCACGGCGCGCCGGGGCGCTCCTGACGTCAACGATGGTTCCTGGCGATTCGCAGCAGTGCACAAAGGCCCCCTAACGTCGCCAGCAGAACCAATGAGTCCTCCTTCCCGCTGTGCAGTCGTCATGAGCAGACGCTCGAACGCTGGATGGGGCATTGCTCTGATTACGGAGAGCAATCAAGATGGGCAGCGTTCAATCGTTCACGCTCCCGAGGGGGGACAAATGCGTTTCACCAAGATCGCCGCGGCCGCGTGCTGCACTCGCGATGGCTGCAGGGATGATGCTGGCCACGCCGGCATCAGCGACCAACATCGGTAGTAACGAGGGCTGTACGCCCGGCTACTGGAAGAACCACGTCAACAACTGGCAGGAGTACAGGCCGGAAACGCCTCTGCAGTCGCTGTCAGATCCGGGGAAGGCCTTCCAGTTGGGCCAGTTCTCGGCCACCTACGGCTCGGCCACCTTCGGCGACGCGCTGAGCTTCCAAGGTGGCCCCGGCTTGAACGGCGCTTTTGAGATTCTCATGCGCGCCTCCACCGCGGCTTTCTTGAACGCTGCGCACGAAGGAGTGGGCTACCCACTACGTCGTTTCAGGGAGCCGGGCACGATTCAGGCTGATGTCAACGCCGCGCTTGCCAGTGGCAACCGCGACCAGATGCTGACGCTCGCGACCGTGCTTGACGGTTACAACAACTTGGGATGCCCGCTGAACAACACGGTTTGGCAGCCTGCCTCCTGATTGGGTGCACCTCAAGTACTGATTCGGGGACAGAGTCGTTGACCCCCGGGGCCTGGCCCCGGGGGTCAACGACGTTCTGACGTGAGGGGACTTCCTCAGGCCCAGTCCAGGGCCGTGCACATCCACCGGCCCTTGCGACGTTCGAGCCGCAGGGCCAGCGCCCGGCACCGGTCGGCGCCGGCGGTGACGACCGACACCTCGGCGACGTCGGGGGCGAGCTGACACACGTGCACCGACCGGACGTGCTCGGGGCACCGAATGCGGGGACTTCGAGGGTCTATCTGCCGGGCGCGCAGTCTCTGACGCCTGTCGAGGCGTCGATAGATCGATGGAAGCACCCACTGCCCCAGCTGCATGACCGGTCGCTCAGCAGCCTCGACCTCGAGCACGGCCTGAGCGAGGCGAGCCGCCCACGGCGAGACGTCGGCCCCTTCCTTTCCCGTCGACTCTTCGATGGCGGCCGGGACATGGGGGACCGCTGGAAGGCCGTTGGGCAGCAGAAACTCCAGGCCAAGGGTCTGCTGGCCGGGCATTTGTGCGGTCTGGGCCGGGGCTGCGTCCGCCCAGACTGGAGGGGCGACGAGGCGCAGGCGGTGAGTCGGGCTCTCTGGCGAGCGCGCGCCGGCGTCGGCTCGTGGAGTGGTTTGGTGGTCGGCTTCCGAAGGTGCGGTGAGAGGAGCGGGAATGGTCACGAGCAGCCTCCTTGGCCATCGAGCCTTTGTGTCTTTGATGCCTTTAACGTATGTTTGCTTGCGATAACGTTCATTTGCTGGTGCCAACCAAAGCACGGTGGAGGGCCCTTGGCCAGAGCTCTGCGCGGGTGTGGATAACTGCTTTGGCCCCACATATGACGCGTTCGGTGACTACCTTTCGCAGATGACTTCCCACCCATGGGGCGCCGAGCGAGGTGATCCCAGTGATGCCCAGCTGGTGGCTGTGGAGTCCGAACGCCGAGACGACGACGCCGGCGTCACCGAACGCGTCCAGGTCGAACGGGCCGCGACCCCATGGAGCGCCCTGCTCGCGGGTTCCATTGGTTGCGCCGTGGAGATCGTCACCGGTGACGGGATCGGGCACCGTGGCACGGTTGCAGAGGTAGGGGACAACTGGTGCCTGCTCGAGTCCGGCGGTAGAGCCGTCCTGGTCCCGATCGGTCAGGTGTTGACGGTGACCGGACTTCGCCGAGCCAATCCAGATCCGGTCGCGCGCCCTCGCATGGGGGCGGTGCTGCGCAGTTGGGGCCAGATGCGGTGTGCCGTCACTGTGCGGCTGCTCGACGGCTCGAGTCGGACGGGCGTGGTGGTCGAGGTCCTGTCCGACGCCTTCGCGCTGAGGCTCGATGGTGGCCTCGGAGGCTCACTCACCATTCCGAGCACAGCTGTGCGTTGGATCGTAGGAGATCGCTTCACCGACGAACGCTAGGCGACGAGCGTTGTTCGGCGCCGCCAGCGTCGGCATCTGCGTCGCTCTCATCCCCGCGCGCGAACGGATGCTCGGCGATGAACCGCTCGGTCTGCTCGTAACGCTCGGCGATGAAGCGCTCGAGTTCGGACTCCTCAATGCGCCACTGGCCGCGGCCACCGATCTTGATGGCGCGCAGATCCCCGCTCCGCACCAATGCGTATGCCTGTGACGCAGAGACATTCAGCATCTCTGCGACATCGGCGAGAGTGAGGAAGCGGTGAGTCACCCCTCCAGTCTGTCACTTCACTGCGTTCGGTGACGAAGGGTCGCTCTTTGTGTTGATGGCTGCTCCGCTGGAGGGGAAGGGTTGTGGACATCAGGGTTCGGACGTCGCAAGTCGGGCATCATCGCCGTCGCGACCGAGCGTGGGGGAGTCGACATGACCATGACATCACCGGGGCCATTGGCAGCGTCGGCCATGCCGCCGAGTCCGATGGGATCTCGACTTGCACGTCGACGCTGGCGCGACCCGCGGCTGATCGTCGGAGTTGTCCTCGTGGTGGCGTCGGTCACCGGAATGGCCTGGGTCATCGGCGCGTCCGACGACACGATCGCGGTCTGGTCGGTCAAGGACGACTTGCCATCTGGAAGTCCCGTTTCCGCGGGTGACGTTGTCGCGGTCAGCGTCCAGTTGCCAGATCTCGGTCCGTACCTCTCGGCTGAAAGTCCCGTTCCGCAGGGCATGGTTGCCGGACGGGACTTCGCCTCGGGGGAGCTGCTGACCGCGGTGGGCCTCGATCGCGTCGGTGATTCCCGTGAGGTTCGAGTGGTCACGCTCCCGGTGCTCCGGAATCAAATGCCAGCGAACCTCAAGGTCGGCGATCGCGTCGACGTGTACGTCGTCGAGCGGGGTTCAGCTGGCGAGCCAGACGGATCTCCGAGGATGGTGCTGGCGGGTGCGGCCGTTGCTGATGTCGATGACAACGGCGGTGCGTTCGGCGGCGCGAGCCTGGAGATGGGTGTGGCGTTATCGGTGCCAGAGGACCAGGTCGCGTCGGTCGTCGACGCCCAGGCTCGCGGAACGGTGACATTGGTCGATGTCCCGGTGGGGTCCTCGTGACACCCAGCGCGACCCCCAGCGCGACACCCAGCGAGACGCCCGGCGCGACACCCAGCGCGGCACTGCGCGTCGCGACCGCGTTGACTGATGCATCAGCTGAGTCAGCGATTGTGCATGCGGTCAACGACTCCCCTGGTGCGGCCACGGTCGTCCGGCGTTGCCGGGACATCGTCGAACTCCGTGCCGTCGCGGCGACCTCCCAGATTGACGTCGCCGTCGTCGACGGTGGACTTCGGGGGCTTGACCGCGATGTTGTAGCAGCACTGGCCGCGACCGGTGTCCGGTGCATTGTCGTCGCCGACCAAGGCGATGACGCGCTGCGTGCGATGGGTGCCTCGGCTGTCATCGACCGGGGCCTGACCGGGCTAGATGCAGCATTGCGTGGCGAGGGCATTGGTGTGACGACTCCTGTGGTCGCTCCGTCTGACCTTTGTGCTCCATCTGGGCGCATAGTGGCGGTATGGGGACCAGCCGGCGCTCCGGGGCGAACAACTGTCGCGATTGAACTGGCTGCTGCACTCACTCGACATCGTCAGGATGTGTTGCTGATCGACGCGGACACGGTCGGACCTTCTGTGGCCCAACAGTTGGGACTGATCGACGACACGTCTGGGTTCTCAGCTGCGGTGCGGAACGCCGCACGGGGTCGGCTCGACCCGGTGGGTCTGTCCGGGTTGGCCGTCTCAGTGCCTGGAGGTCCACGAGTGCTGGTCGGGCTGCCAGCCGCCGATAGGTGGACAGAGCTGCGTCCGGCGTCGGTCGATGCATTGCTGCAATGTGCACGTGGCACCGTGGCATGGACAGTTGTTGACGTCGGCTTCGGGGTCGAAGGGAGCGATCTCGACTGGGCAGACCCAGGTGCTCCGGTCCGCTACGGCGCTTCGCGAGCGACCCTGGCCACCGCTGACGTGCTCGTCTGTGTCGGTCGGCCGGACCCGATCGGGCTGACTCGGTTCCTCCGGGGTCTACCGGAGGTGCGAGACCTGGCCCCCACGGCACACCAGCTGGTCGCGCTGAACCAGCTCAGATCCTCAGCCCAAGCCCGTCGCGTGCGGGAGGTGATGGCCGAGGAGTCGGTCTTCTCGGTCGCCGTTGAGCTGCCCGAGGATGTTGGAGGGGTGGCGGGAGCCGTTGCACGAGGAGTGGCGGTTTTCGAGCACAGCCCGCGCTCGCCATTCGCTGCAGGTGTCGACAACCTGGCAGCTCAGGTCTTGAGCACCGAGGGTTCGTACTATCAGTCCCGTGGACGAGTTGCGCGGTCTAATCGTCGACTTCTACGGGGTCCTCACCGACGGCATCGACACAGCGATGCGGGCGTGGTCTGACCTCGACGAGATCGACTACGGACACTTCCAGGACGCCATGTCCGAGTGGTTCGGTGACTTCGGGGGTTTTGAAGCGCGGTTCAACCCGGTTCATGCCCTCGAACGCGGCGAGTTGGAGGTGCCGGACTTCGAGGCTGAGCTGGCGCGGCGCCTGACCCGACGTGACGGCACTCCGCCCCTGGCCGAGGGCTTGGTCGGGCGGATGTTCAGCCGTTTCGCGCACGCTGCGGACATGACCGGCCTTGTACACCGGGCAAAGGCTTCCGGAATCCGAACCGCGCTGCTGTCGAACTCGTGGGGCGACCAGTACTTGAGAGACGGATGGCAGGACATGTTCGACGTCGTCGTCATCTCTGGCGAGGTCGGCATGCGCAAACCCGAGCCAGCGATCTTTGAGTACACCCTCGCTGAGTTGGGCCTCCCCTCCGGCTCCTGCGTCTTCGTCGATGATCACCAGGCCAACATCCGAGCGGCGGCTGCCTTGGGACTGGTCGCAGTGTGGCACCAGGAGTACGAGCAGACCGCCGCAGAGCTCGAGGCCTTGTTCGGTCGTTCCCTCGCCGGGTAACGGGCAGCCAAATGCAGTCGGCTTGCGTCGTGAGACGATCGGTCAGTGATCGACCGCCTGACGCCGCTTGATGCGTCCTTCCTCTATCTCGAGGAGACTGCGACGCCCATGCACCTCGGCGGTTTGGCGGTATTCGCACCCCCAGAAGGTCCATTCGACACGTCGCAACTGGCCGAGCTCGTGGCATCCCGTCTCGACCTCGTTCCGCGCTATCGCCAGCGGGTCAGACAGGTCCCAGGCGGGATCGCAGCACCTGTCTGGATCGACGACGAAGCCTTTGACCTTGGCTACCACGTACGTCGCACGGCGTTGCCGCGTCCAGGAAACGACGATCAGCTTCACGAGCTCGTGGCTCGGGTCCTCTCCCGTCCGCTTGACCGCAGCCGGCCCTTGTGGGAGATGTACCTCGTCGAGGGATTGGCCGACGGTCGGATCGCCCTCGTGACAAAGACACATCAGGCCCTCGTCGACGGAGTCGGTGCGATCGAGATCGGGGAGGTCCTGTTCGACGACGGCCCAGACGACTCCGATCTCGACCAGGGACTCAGCAGCGCCTGGCTTCCGCGCCGTGGACCCTCCACCGCGCGGCTGGTCACCGATGCGGTTGTTGACGTAGTAGGAGGCCCAAGTGTCCTCGTCGACACCGTACGACACGAAATTGCCGATCTCAGTCGGACGGTGGGCCGGCTGGGTGCAGCGGCTGGTGGCGCGCTACGGATGGCCAGGACGGTCGCCCGCACCGCGCCCAGCTCACCCCTGAACGTCGACATCGGCCAAGCGCGTCGCTTTGCCACCACAGCAGCGCCCCTGGAGGACTTCCGTAGCCTCCGTCAGCACTACGACACGAACATCCATGACGTCGTGCTCGCCACGGTGACCGGCGGACTCCGTGCTTGGTTGCAGATGCGCGGCGAGCCGGTGACTGGAAGGTCGACGGTTCGAGCACTCGTTCCTGTCAGCATCAACGAGCACGGTGAAGAAACGTCGTTGGCCACCGTTCTGATCGAGATGCCCGTCGGCGAGCCGTCACCGGTCGTGCGACTTCACCAGGTTGCCTACGCCATGCGTGCCGGCCTGGAGGACCGGCGAGCCGTGAGTGCCCAGCGACTGGCCGGGCTTGCTGGGTTTGCGCCGCCCACGTTGCACGCTGCGGGTGCACGAATGGCGGCCGGACTCTCACACCGGATGTTCAACCTTCTCGTCACCAATGCTCCCGGCCCTCAGCAGCCTCGCTACCTGGCCGGGGCTCGCCTGCTCGAGGCCTACCCCGTATCTCCATTGTCAAAGGGGCAGGCGCTCAGCATTGGCGTGACCTCCTACGACGGTCAAGTTTTCTTCGGGTTGTTCGGAGACCGCGACGCGATGCCCGACCTCGACGTACTTGGCCAATGCCTACACGACGCGCTCGACGAGCTCTTGGCCAGCATCGACGTATAGGGGCTGGGCTGCGGGCAGTCTGTCGCAAGTGATCGGCCCGTGCCACGATGACCACATCACTGGTCACGACGATTCGTGAGAGGTCATCGCATGGACGCTGTCTCACAGGTTCCACTCCCGCGCAACGAACCGATTCGGGTCTACCAGCCGGGGGCGGCCGAACGGGCCAGCCTGGAGGCTGCCCTCAAGGACCTCGCAGGGGCCGAGCGGGAACTGCCGATGGTCATCGGCGGTCGGGCGACGATGGGGTCGGGCGACGAGATGGCTGTGGTGCAGCCACACAACCGACATCACATTCTTGGTCGACTTCGGGACACCACCGCTGCGGACGCCAGCAACGCTGTGGCGGCGGCAAAGGCTGCAGCTCCCGAGTGGCGTGCGCTTTCCTACGACGACCGGGCCGCGATCTTGCTGCGCGCCGCCGACCTGCTTGCCGGACCGTGGCGAGACCGGCTCAACGCGGCGACGATGCTCGGGCAGTCCAAGACCGCCTTTCAGGCCGAGATCGACGCTGCCTGTGAGCTGATCGACTTCTGGCGCTTCAACGTCGCCTTCGGGAAGCAGGTGCTGGGCGAGCAGCCGATTTCATCCCCTGGGGTCTGGAACCGGCTCGACCATCGCCCGCTTGAGGGATTCGTCTACGCCGTCACACCGTTCAACTTCACTGCTATCGCCGGGAACCTGCCAACCGCCCCGGCGCTCATGGGTAACACCGTTGTGTGGAAACCAGCGTCGTCCCAGCAGTTCGCGGCCTCGCTGCTGATGGAGCTGCTGGTGGAGGCTGGCCTGCCACCCGGAGTGATCAACATGGTGACTGGCCACGGCACACAGACCAGTGACGTGGTCTTTGCCGACCGCGATCTGGCCGGAATTCACTTCACCGGATCAACTCCGGTGTTCCAGTCGTTCTGGAAGCGGATGGCCGAGAACCTCACGTCATACCGCTCCTATCCGCGGCTGGTGGGAGAGACGGGAGGGAAGGACTTCGTGGTCGCGCATTCGTCTGCTGACATCGACGTACTGCGCACCTCTCTGGTCCGTGGTGCCTTCGAGTATCAGGGACAGAAGTGCTCTGCGGCCTCGCGCGCCTACGTCCCCCGCAGCCTCTGGGGCGAGTTGAGAGACGCACTCGCGTCCGATGTTGACGGTCTCACGATGGGTGATGTCACCGACCTCTCCAACTTCATGGGAGCGGTAATCGACCAACGGGCCTTCGCCAAGCATGCAGATGTGCTCCAGCGCGCCGCCTCCGATCCTGACGTGGAGGTTCTTGCGGGGGGGACAACTGATGATGCCGAAGGATGGTTTGTTCGACCGACAGTTCTTGTGAGTGCCGATCCAACACATGACATCTTCCGTTCTGAGTACTTCGGGCCGATCCTGGGAATCCATGTATACGAAGATGACCATTTCGACACCATGCTCGACCAGATGGAGGGGATCAGCCCCTACGCCCTGACCGGATCAGTCGTCGCTCGTGACCGGGGCGTTGTGGCGAAGGTCGCCGAAAAACTCCGATTCGCCGCTGGCAACTTCTACGTGAACGACAAACCGACCGGTGCCGTCGTTGGCCAGCAGCCATTCGGCGGCGCGAGAGCCAGCGGGACCAACGACAAGGCTGGCAGTCCGCTGAACTTGATGCGGTGGGTCAGCCCGCGAGCGATCAAGGAGACGATGGTGCCGCCAAAGGTCGCCGGCGGCGCGTACTTCGGACACGGCAGCAGGGACAGCCAGACCGACAGATTCGTCTGATGGGACCGGCGCGCTCGGCCGGGCACCCGGATCAAGCACTGACCGCTCGCGGGCGGTAGGCTGAGGCCCCGGCCGACCGACGGAACGGGAGCAGCTCGTCGATGCTGAGCAACGCAGGTGTTGCCAAGTCAGATTTGATCAGCCGGGCTGTCGTTGAAGCCGAGCGCTCGGTCGAAGACCTGCCCGATCTGCCGGAATTCCTCCGGGCGTACTACCGCCACGTGTCGGACGAGGGTCTGGTCGGACGAGACCCGGTTGACGTCTTCGGTGCAGCAGTGTCGCAGCGGAGACTCGCTGCTGAACGGCCGGTGGGAACGGCACAGGTTCGCGTCTTCAACCCGACGCTGGACTCTCACGGGTGGGTGTCTCCCCACACCGTCGTCGAGATCGTCACCGACGACATGCCCTTCCTTGTCGATTCGGTCACCTCGACTCTGGCGCAGGAGGGCCTCTCCCTGCATCTCGTGGTGCACCCGCAGTTCACTGTCGAGCGCAGTCTGGTGGGTGAGCTGCGACGCATGCTCCTCACCCGTGAAGAGCGACAGGGCCCAGGTGTGGTTTCTGAGTCATGGATGCACTTCGAAGTTGACCGGATCTCTGATCCGGATCGACTGCGTGCAGTTGAACGTCGTCTCTCCGATGTGCTACGAGACGTGCGAGATGCCGTCGAGGACTGGGCGAAGATGCGTGAGGCCGCCCAGCGGTTGGCAGATGAGCTGCACGAGTCACCGCCACCGCTGCCTCCCGAAGAGGTCGCCGACGCGTGGGAACTGCTTCGGTGGCTGATCGACGAGCACTTCACGTTCCTCGGCTACCGCGAGTACGAGCTGCGGGAGCACGACGGTGAGGATGTTCTCGTCACCAAGGCGGGAACCGGGCTGGGACTCTTGCGCAGGGACCACACTGAGTCGTCGGCCTTCAGCAAGCTGCCGCCGGAGGTGCGGGCCAAGGCCCGCGAGAAGCAGCTCTTGATTCTTACCAAGGCCAACAGCCGCTCAACGGTTCATCGGCCCGCCTACCTTGACTACATCGGCATCAAGACATTCGACGCGCAAGGCAACGTCACGGGTGAGCGGCGAATCCTCGGCCTGTTCACGACCTCCGCCTACAGCGAGAGTGTCACCCGTATCCCCGTGCTCCGTCGCAAGGTGAAGTCGATTCTCGAGACCAGCGGTTTTGCGGCCATGAGCCACAGCGGCAAGGACCTGCTGCAGATCCTCGAAACGTATCCGCGCGACGAGATCTTCCAGATGGACGTCGATGAGCTGATGCCTATCGCGGTCAGTGTCATGCACCTCCAGGAGCGCCGCCAAGTCCGACTCTTCCTGCGCTACGACGTCTATGGCCGCTTCGCATCGGCCCTTGTCTATCTGCCACGGGATCGCTACACAACGCAAGTTCGCCTGGCGATGGAGTCGATCCTGCTGGAAGTTTTCGGTGCCGAAAGCGCCGACTACACGGCGCGCGTCTCTGAGTCGGTGCTCGCCCGCCTGCACTACGTCGTCCGCGGTGCAGCTGGAAGCACGATCCCGAAAGTTGATGCCGATATTCTCGAAGCTCGGCTCACGCAGGCAACACGCACCTGGGATGACGACTTGGCCGATGCCCTCCTGGACCAGCTCGGTGAGGCCGACGCTGTCGTACTGCTCAAGAAGTACGCGGATGCATTTCCCGAGGCGTACAAGGAGGACTTCCCTGCACGGCTTGCTGTTGCCGACATCCGGCGCATGGAGGCGCTTAGGCCGGACGGACCACTTGGCATGAACCTCTACGAGCCACTTGGCGCAGAAGTTGGTGAGCTCAGGTTCAAGATCTACCGCGTCGGAACGGAGATCTCGCTGTCGCAGGTGCTTCCTTACCTGCAACGCATGGGGGTGGAGGTCCTCGACGAGCGACCGTACGAGGTCGACCTCGCCGACGGCACCAGGATTTGGCTCTACGACTTCGGGCTCTACCACCGTGGCGTGGCCTCTGGTCAGGTAACTACCGCCACCGAACAGCTGAAGGTGCTCTTCCAGGACGCATTTGGCGCGGTTTGGTCAGGGCTGGCTGAGTCCGACGGGTTCAACGGGTTGGTCGTCTCGGCCGGCCTCCACTGGCGGCAAGCGATGGTGCTGCGGGCCTACGTCAAGTACCTGAGGCAAGCTGGGGCGACCTTTAGCCAGGAGTACATCGAGGAGTCGCTGGCCGCGCATGTCGAGCTCGTGCGACTGCTTGTTCGGCTCTTTGAGACTCGGTTTGATCCGAAGTTCCCCGGTGACCGCGAGGGCACCGCTGAGCAGCTGACCACAGAGGTGCGTGAGGGCCTGGACGCGGTCAGTAGCCTCGACCAGGACCGGATTATTCGATCGCTGCTATCGCTCATCAACGCCACTCTCCGTACCAACTACTACCAGGTCAGTGAGGATGGTGGACCTAAGTCGTACGTATCCTTCAAGCTCGATCCGGCTGCCATCCCTGACCTGCCACTTCCCCGCCCGAAGTTCGAAATCTGGGTCTACTCGCCGCGAGTCGAGGGTGTCCATCTACGTTTTGGAGCTGTCGCACGAGGCGGGCTCCGATGGTCTGACCGTCGGGAAGACTTCCGGACTGAGATCTTGGGTCTGGTGAAGGCGCAAGCAGTGAAGAATGCAGTCATCGTTCCAGTCGGGGCCAAGGGTGGCTTCCTTCCCAAGCGACTTCCCGACCCGGCGATTGACGGCCGTGAGGCGTGGTTGGCCGAGGGAGTTGCCTCCTACCGCACGTTCATCAGCGCGCTCCTCGACATCACCGACAACTTGGTGGAGTCCTCGGTGGTACCGCCGGCTGATGTCGTGCGCCGTGACGGTGACGATCCTTACCTTGTGGTAGCTGCTGACAAGGGGACCGCCACGTTCTCTGACATCGCCAACGGCATTGCACAAAGCTACGGTTTCTGGCTCGGCGACGCTTTCGCATCCGGTGGGTCAGTGGGCTACGACCACAAGGCGATGGGGATCACCGCGCGTGGTGCGTGGGTGTCGGTTGCGCACCACTTCCGCGAGCTCGGCTTGAACACCCAGACCGACGATTTCTCGGTCATTGGCATCGGCGACATGTCCGGAGACGTGTTCGGGAACGGAATGTTGCTCTCCGAGCACATCAGGCTCGTGGCAGCGTTCGACCACCGACACATCTTCCTAGACCCAAGCCCTGATGTCGCGTCGTCCTTCGCGGAGCGCAAGCGGTTGTTCGAGCTTCCTCGGTCCAGTTGGGAGGACTACGACCAGTCTCTGCTTTCAGATGGCGGAGGCGTCTACGCGCGCACTCTGAAAGCCGTCCCGGTCAGCCCGCAGGTAGCGCAGGTGCTTGGACTTCCCGAGGACATCGGTTCAAAGACCCCACAGGAGCTGATGCGGGCGATCCTCCGCGCCCCCGTAGACCTGCTCTGGAACGGCGGGATCGGCACCTATGTCAAGTCCACCTCGGAGTCGTCGTCGGAGGCCGGCGACAAAGCCAATGACGCCATCCGTATCAACGGGGCCGACCTGCGAGTCCGCGTGGTCGGCGAGGGCGGAAACCTCGGCTTCACCCAGCTTGGTCGCATCGAAGCATCGCGAGCAGGGGTACTCATCAACACCGATGCAATCGACAACTCGGCTGGAGTTGATACGTCCGACCACGAGGTCAACATCAAGATCCTGCTCGACTCCGTGGTGCGGTCAGGCGATCTGACGCAGAAGCAGCGCAATGAGCTGTTGGCGGAGATGACCGATGACGTCGCCGAGCATGTGCTGAGTCACAACTACGAGCAGAACGTCTTGCTGGCCAACGCACGAGCGCAAAGTCACTCGATGCTCCCGGTTCACAAGCGTTTCATGCGATGGCTCGAGGAGCGTGATGAGCTCAACAGGTCACTGGAGTTCTTGCCGTCCGATGCCGAGATCGACCGACTCGACGCACTAGGGGGTGGTCTGACGTCACCTGAGTTCTCGGTGCTGGTGGCCTACTCCAAGATGGTTCTCGCTGACGACCTGCTCGACAGCCCCCTTCCGGACGAGCCGTACTTCCAGCGGGTACTGGAGTCATACTTCCCGTCTGCGATCAGTTCTCGCTACGCCGATCGGCTAGCTGGGCATCCCCTCCGCCGCGAGATCATCACGACGGTTGTCGTGAACCAGATCATCAACAGGGGAGGAATCACCTTTGGCTTCAGGGCCATGGAGGAGACGGGTGCCACTCCGGTCGAGATCGCGAGGGCTCACACGGTGGTTCGCGAGGTCTTCGGGCTTGACGAGTTCTGGTCACGGGTTGCTGAGCTCGATAACCGCGTCCCTGTTCGAGCCCAGTCCGGGCTCTATCTCGAGAGCCGACGCCTACTCGACCGGGCGTCACGGTGGCTCTTGCAGAGCCGCCGTTCACTGCTCGAGATCGACGCTGAGATCGAGCACTTCTCGCAGGTGAAGGGTCTCATCACTGAAATTCCGCAGATGCTTCGGGGCGCTGAGCAGGAGCGACTCCTGCGTCGTGTGGCGGAGTACACCGGGCAGGGTGTGCCTGACGAGCTGGCTCTTGTCACCGCTGCCCACCTCGACGCTTTCTCACTGCTCGATATCGTCGAGTTGGCCAATGCCACCGGCGAAGAAGCCGACGACGTAGGGTTCGTCTACTTCGCGCTCTCTGACCGCTTTGAGGTCGACAAGATGCTCAATCGGATTACCGAGCTTCCACGTGATGAGCGGTGGCACGCGCTGGCGCGAATGGCTCTAAGGTACGACCTCTATGGTGCACTCGCCGGATTGACGTCGAACGTCCTCACCTTGACGCCAGAAGGTGGCAGCCCCGAGGAGCGAATCACCGACTGGGAGAACGCCAATGCCGAGGGTCTTGGCAGGGCGGGAAACACTCTGCACGAGATTGCCTCGAGTGACAGCTTCGACCTGGCCACCCTCTCGGTAGCCCTGCGAGTTGTCCGTACCTTGGTCGCAACGGCAGGAAGTAGGGCATGAGATGAGCTACGACGTCGAAGGCATCCGGGCGCTCTACCCGGCTCTCGCGGGCAATCGCGTCTGGCTCGATGGTGCCGCCGGCACTCAGTCGCCGACGTCGGTGATCGAGGCGATTGCCGAGACATACCGCTCGGGAACTAGCAATGGCGGGGGAGTCTTTGCAAGCAGCCGTGCTGCGGACGAGTACGCGGCGGCTGCGCGGTCGGCAGTCGCCGATCTTGTCGGAGCGAGTGAGCCGCGCGGCGTGGTCCTCGGACCGAACATGACCACCTTGACCTACCGGTTCGCGCAGGCCCTCGCTCGTGGCTGGAAAGAGGGCGACAACGTAGTGGTGTCCGAGCTCGACCACGACGCCAACGTGCGTCCGTGGGTCCAGTGGGCTGAGGCGTCCGGCGTCGAGGTCAGGTGGGCCCGGGTCGATGTGGAGTCAGGCGAGCTTCCGGCTGACCAGTACAGCGAGCTGGTCGACGAACGGACACGCCTTGTGGCCGTCACTGGGGCCAGCAACGTGCTAGGTACCCGGCCCGATGTGCGCGCCATCACCGACGTTGCCCATGCCGTTGGTGCCTTGGCTTACGTGGACGGGGTGCACTCCACCGCACACGGTGTGGTCGATGTTGCAGAGCTCGGATCCGACATCTTTGTCACGAGCGCGTACAAGTGGGATGGTCCGCATGTGGGGTGTCTGATCGCGGACCCGCGGCTGCTCGAGCAGATCTCTCCCTTCAAGCTGGCGTCGTCTTCGAACGATGTTCCCGACCGCTTCGAGTGGGGCACGCCGTCATACGCCAACTTCGCTGGCGTGACGGCTGCCGTCGACCACCTGGCCGCGCTCGACGCGGAGGCCCGAGGTTCACGTCGGGAGCGTCTGGTCACCTCGCTCGGGGCGGCGCATGAGCACGAGACACAGCTTCTTGATCAGATGTTGGCCACTCTTGCGGGTGACGAGCGGATAACGCTCTATGGGCATCCGAAGAGCCGTACCGCGACGGTCTACTTCCGAGTGGCCGGTGAAAGCCCCGAGCAGACGGCACAGCGTCTCGCCGATGCCGACATCAACGCCTGGCATGGCCACAACTACGCATACGAGGTCACCCGTGCGCTCGGCATCCGTGACTCGGGCAGTGCGGTCCGAGTAAGTCTCTCTCACTACAGCAATGCCGCGGACGTAGAGCGTTTCCTGATGACCGTCTGACTGCCGTCACCCAGCGATGGGGACGAACGGAAGAAAGTTGTCGTGGCCACCACGCACAACGACATACGACGACTCGGGAACCTCGTTCCAGACGCCGGGAAGGTCCGTCAGCGGCTCGGAAACGACCAACCGTGACTCTGCGCTGAGCTGCTGCAGAACCTCGTTGTCGGGATACATGCGGCGCAAGGTCTCCTCGTCGGTGCTGTAGAAGAGCGATCGCGCTTTGCCGTCGCTGGAGTACCGGAACGCCCAGATCGTCGATCCGTCAGAGGTGGCAACCGACATCTGCAGTGGGTTCTTGACCCCGTGCTGGCGAGCCACCTCTTCGATGAGGCCGGCCGCACGGCCGACTGCCGTGGGCGGGTCTTCGCGCAACCCCAAGGACAGCGCGAGATAGAAGAAGACCTCTGAGTCGGCTGACCCCTCAATGTTCGGGTAGAGGTCGGGCTCGATCTGAAGGATCAGGTCGCGCTTCAGCAGGCCGAAGTCGAAGATGAGGCCGTTGTGCATCCAGAGCCAGTTCTCATGTCGAAACGGGTGGCAGTTCGTCTGCTGGATCGCGCCGCCGCTGGACGCCCTCACGTGTGCGAAGACGAGACGCGATGTGATCTGGCGAGAGAGCTCGCGGAGGTTGCGGTCGTTCCATGCCGGTTCGATGCTGCGGAACACCGCTGGCTCCACGCCGATGCCGTACCAGCCAACACCGAAGCCGTCGCCGTTGGTGGTCTCAGCGCCGAGTCTGGAGTGCAGGCTCTGGTCGATCAAGGAGTGCTTCGGCCGGTAGAGCAGGTCTTCGAGCAGCACCGGTGATCCGGAGTACGCCATCCAACGGCACATGAGCCCTCCCAGTGACAACGTCCGTGCCGACCACTCTGGCGTGCTCGGCAGGCGATTGCCAGAGTCCCTTGTCACTCATCACGGCGGAGAGGTCACCGCGCGTAGTGACACGTTCGGTGAGGGTCCAGTTGTGCTGGGTGATGCAGTTCGGCCTTGTGGGCGGAGGTTATCCCCAGTTTCGTCGAAGAGGTTGAGCAGGGGCTGTGTCATCCCTAGGCTCCCGCAACCCGAGGGGAGTGTGGGATGGGGATGGATTCTGCATCGGTGGTGGAGACCGAGGTGCGCAACAGGGTCCGAGTGCGGGGAATCGACCCGCTCACGGACCCACGGTCGGTGCGCGTTGTTGTCGACGAGGTGCTAGCCGACTACGAGCAACGCAGCCTCGGAAGCCACGTAGTACCCATCGCTGATGCGGACCAACTGGCGCGCGACGTCATCGACGCGGTTGCGGGGCTGGGGCCGTTGCAGCAGTACCTCGATGATCCCAACGTCGAAGAGCTCTGGATCAACTCCCCGGGTCGAGTGTTCGTGGCACGAGGTGGGCGGAGCGAACTCACCCCGACGCTGCTGAAGGGCGAACAGGTGCGCGACCTCGTCGAGCGCATGCTCAAGCCGTCCAACCGGCGGGTGGACCTCAGTTCGCCCTTCGTTGACGCGACGTTGCCCGATGGAAGCCGGATCCACGTGGTGATCCCGGACATCACTCGGGAGCATTGGGCGGTCAACATCCGAAAGTTCGTCGTCAAAGCGGAACGTCTTGACCAACTCGTGGGATTTGGGACGCTCACTGTGCATGCAGCCCAGTTCCTCGAAGCCTGCGTCGTTGCTGGCCTCAACATCATTGTCGCTGGAGGTACTCAGGCCGGTAAGACCACTTTGCTCAACTGCCTCGCTGCGGCGATCCCGCCAGACGAACGAGTTATCACGGTGGAAGAAGTATTCGAGCTGCAAGTTCCGCTGCCTGACGTGGTGGCCTTGCAGACCCGTCAGGCCAGTCTTGAGGGAACGGGTGAAATTCGGCTGCGACGCCTAATCAAGGAGGCGTTGAGGATGCGTCCTTCGCGAATCATTGTGGGAGAGGTCCGTCAAGAGGAGTGCCTGGATCTTCTGATCGCGTTGAATAGCGGCTTGCCTGGTATGTGTTCGCTGCACGCAAACTCCGCGCGGGAGGCGGTGACAAAGCTGTGTACGCTGCCGCTGCTTGCCGGAGAAAATGTCGGCCACTCTTTCGTCGTTCCCACTGTTGCGACGTCCGTCGACGTAGTGGTGCATGTGATGAACGACGCACTGGGACGTCGCAGGGTTCGTGAGGTTGTCGGTGTCCCCGGGCGCGCGGAAGGTGACGTTATTGAGCTGGAGCACCTCTTCCGATGGCGCGATGGCTCCCTGATTCGGGGCTCCGGATTACCGCCGCATGCCGACCGCTTTCAGGAACGAGGCATCGACCTCATGTCACTGCTTGCCGAGGGTCGTTCATGGTGACACAACTCAGTCTGTCCCTGGCTCTCGGACTAGGGCTCTCGCTCACGCTGTGGACTGCTGTCGCTCCCCAGTTGATGCTTGAGCCGCGGCGTTCACGGCTTACCGAGCTGTTGTCTGAGGCGGGAATGGCTCACGTGAGTTCGTCTCGACTTGTGTTGGTCTGCGGCGCAGTTGGGGGCGTCGTTGGGCTGGTCGTCTTTGCGATGTCCGAGTCGACAGTTGTCGCTATCGCGATCGGCGGAGTGGTTGCTCCTCTACCGATTGCATGGGTCCGCCATGTGCAACGCAGACGTCAGGCTGAGTTGAGGCAGGTTTGGCCAGATGCTATCGAGCACTTGGCCTCAGGGATCAGGGCTGGGTTGGCCCTTCCGGAGGCCGTTGGACAGCTCAGTGATTCCGGGCCTGAGGAGTTGAGGCCGGCCTTCGCCTCCTTCGTTGCGGCTTACCGATCGTCTGGGCGGTTTTCTGAGTCTTTGGACGCCCTGAAGCTTGCCCTCTCCGATCCCGTTGGCGACCGAGTCGTAGAGGCGCTCCGGTTGGCGCGCGAAGTGGGCGGCACTGACCTTGGGAGGCTGCTACGGACGCTCGCTACCTTCTTGCGGGATGATTCCCGGGTCCGGGGGGAGCTCGAGAGTCGACAGAGCTGGACCGTCAACGCGGCACGACTTGCCGTGGCCGCCCCGTGGGTTCTCCTGCTGCTGCTCGGTACGCGCCCTGCTGCGGTTGCTGCCTATAACACCCCTGCCGGGGCGGGAGTCCTGCTTTTCGGCGCCCTCGTCTCGATGGGGGCGTATCGGCTGATGATGCGGATCGGGCGCCTGCCAACCGAAACGAGGGTGCTTCGGTGAGCGGCGTCGAAGTAGTTCTCATGGGGACGTCCTCACTCGGCGTCTGGCTCGTCGTGCAGGGCATCCCTAGCCCGCTGGCTCCACCCCTGCGCAGCCGTGTGACGCCCTATCTCGGCCGGGTAGAGGCTGTCTGGCGGGACGAAGGTGCCTCCGGTCTTAGTGCGACATGGCTGCCACGCTGGACCCTCGCGCTCGTGGAAGCCGCCGCGCGGCGGGTTGCCTGGATCACAGGAGGGGATGGCAGTGCTCGACGCCGGCTGGATGCGCTGGGGCCTGAGCACTCGGTGGAACTCTTTCGCCTCGAGCAGGTCGGCTGGGGAGCGGTGTCGGCAGTCCTGGCTGGAGCGTTCCTCGTCCTGCGCGGCAACTCTTTCGAGAACTGGATTCCAGGTTTGCTCTTGGTGGGCCTAGCCGCAGGGGCTGGGGTTCTCGCTCGCGACCACGCGCTCACCCGTGCAGTCAAGGGGCGCACCGAGCGTATGCGGACAGAGTTGCCGACGATCATCGAGATGCTCGCCATGGCGGTCGGTGCTGGTGCGAGTCTCACTGCCGCCCTGGAGCGAGTGAGCGGAGTGGGTCACGGCGTCGTAGCTGGGGAGATCACTCGCGTCCTCGATGACACCCGCGTCGGGCTTCCACTGGTGCCATCCCTCCAGCGGTTAGCTACCCGCAATGAACTGAGTGAAGTGACTCGTTTCGTAGATGCGGTCGTCGTGGCTGTTGAGCGCGGCACGCCACTTGCGGATGTGCTGGCTGCTCAGGCAGCCGACGCCCGCGAGGCCGCTCGTCGAGCCCTGATCGAAGCGGGGGGCCGCAAAGAGATCGGGATGATGGTCCCCGTTGTCTTTCTGGTGCTACCGCTCTCGGTGCTCTTCGTCCTCTTTCCGGGCTTCTACGGGCTTTCTTTGGGTTCCTGACAGTGTCGACAACGGGAGGATTCATGTACCACCAAGCAACGGGCGCGCTCTGGCGACGCCTTCAGCGGATGCGCGACGATCGCGGAGATGTACCTGGGTGGGTGCTGGTGACGGTGATGACTGCGGGTCTGGTCACAGCCCTGTGGTTGGTAGCCGACGACCAGCTGCGTTCCATCTTCACATCGGCGTTGGGCCGTGTCACAGGTCCGTGAGGGCCAGGACGCGGGCTCGGCCGTCGTTGAGTTCGTGCTGGTGTCAGTCCTTGTCGTGGCCCTCTTGTTGGCCGTCGTACAACTCGGGATGGCGTTGCACATTCGGAACACACTTATCTCGGCTGCCGGTGAAGGGGCTCGATTTGCGGCCGCCGCGGACCGATATCCAGAGGACGGAGCCGAGCACACCCGTGCTTTGATCCGACAGAGTTTGCCCGACTCCTATGCAGATCAGGTCTTCTCCAGCTACGAAGTCGTCGGCGGCGTGCGCACCGTCGAGGTCGAAGTACGGGCCGACTTACCGGTCTTCGGCTGGCTTGGCCCCTCGGGTGTGCTACGCGTGACAGGCCACGCGATGGAGGAGTCGTGAACAACGACGACGATGGGGCCGCCATGGTCGAGTTCATCGTCCTAGCCGTGGCGTTGGCGGTACCCCTCTGCTACCTGGTGTTAGCGGTGTTTGACGTGCAGCGAGCGGCCTTTGGCGCCAGCGCTGCTACCCGAGAGGCGGCCAGGGTCTTCGTTCGCGCCCCGTCGACTCTCGAGGGTGAACGGCGTGCAACGGCCGCAGCCGGCGTCACCCTGGCGGACAACGGCTTGGTGCTGGAACCGGGCGACCTGACCATTTCCTGCTCAACGACTCCTTGCCTCACACCGGGAGCGACGGTGAGGTTCAGTTACCGGACAACGGTCAACCTTCCGTTTCTCCCGAAGTTTGGGTCACATGAGCTCGCAAGCGTTCCGGTTACGGCCTCGCACACTCAAACCGTGGACCAGTACAGCGAAGTGCGCCCGTGAGTGGGTTCCTTCGGTCGTCTGCGCGGAGTGACGAGGGCACCGTGCTGCTGCTGATCATCGGGCTCGTGGTGGTCGCTGCGCTGCTTGTGGCTGTGGTTACTGACGTCAGCGCGCTATACCTTGAGCGTCGCGAACTAGTCGCTGCGGCTGACGGTGCCGCTTTGGCCGGTGCGCAAGCCGTGGACGAGGAGTCGGTCTATCAAAACGGTCTGCCGTCCAGCGGACCGGTCCCGCTCGACCAGGTTGCCGCCGAAAGAGCTGTCCGCGAGTACCTGTCTGACGCAGGTCTGGTCACTGGGGAGTTCGAGGTGAGCATCTCGACCTCGGCGACGACAGTGTCGGTGGGGTTAGCGGCGCGCTTGCAGCTACCGGTGGCCAGCGCAGTCACTGCGGGCGCATCGGGCTCCGCCGAGGTATCGGCCTCAGCGACGGCTCGGACCGCGGTCATACCTTGAGCATGGGGTGTTCTGCGGCCACCACCGCTGCGGCAACGCGTGCCGCCTCACCAGCGATAACCAGGTACTCGGTGTTGCGCAGCCGCTTCACCGTTCCGACCTTGTGGCCGGAGGGATTGTGGATTCCGATCTGTGCACCCACATACCTCTTGCTGTCGTAGGACAGAAGGCGCACGTCATCATGACCCGCTTCGCCAAGCCACGTCATCAACTGATCAGGCGTCACCCACGACTCGTCGTTGTAGCTGACCACCACGACATCGGCCTTGGTGCCGACGATGACCGAACGCAGCGCATCGGGCATCTGACGCTTGCGGTTGAAAGCGCTCTTGGTCGACTCGTCGCGCGCATCGATTCGCTTGCAGGCGATCCCGTAGTGGTCGGGCTCATCCCACCGCACCAACGTCTCCCACACGTGGTAGTTCGTGAAGTAGCGGTGCTGGTTGTAGGGCGGGTCCAGATAGGCCAAGTCGGTGTGGGGAAGCGTCTTGACCAGGTCGAAGGCATCGCCGCGCACCGCAGTTCCGGACCCCGGGATGAGCTCGGGAACACGCAGCTCGAGGTCGCGCTCCGCTCGCGGAGCCCACTGCTTGAGGTAGGCCATCTGCACGCCAGTCGTTGAGTCGACGCGGTCGGCGGCCAGCATCACTGCGGTGAGCAAGACCGGGAAAAGCGCAGAGCCGGCGTAGCGGTCCGCCAGGTAGTCGCGCATGGCATCCACGCGCTCGCCGTTCTTGGGCTGCAGGTACCGCGACTCCTCGCAGAACGTGCGGGTGAAGTAGCCCCGCCGCCCGGGGAGGCTGGAAAGCTCAGCGAGGGCGTCGGCGAGTTCCTCACCGCTTATGTCACGCGCATCGGTCGCGACGTAGCACTGGGCCAGAACTTCGCTGTAGGTGGCGATGTCGGCTGCCGTCACCTCGATGCCGCGGCGCTTGAACTCTTGGGCAACGCGGGTGGTGCCGCTGAAGAGGTCGACCGCAGTCTCTGCCTCGACTGCACTGGCGATTGCGCCGAGCACCGGGACGAGGGTCCGCTTGGACCCCAGGTACTTGATCACTTCCACCTCCGCTCCGACCCTAGGGGCCGATGCGCCATTCGCGGCGTCTGATGTACCTCTGAGGTACACCGATCACCGCCAATGATGGTGGCTACTGCAGTGGCCACCATCCGCCCCCAATGCACGATCACGTACGCTCGTGCGACGTGGCCAGCCCCGAGAGTTCCGAGGTGATTGCCCAGCTCCAGACGACGCTGGGCAGCATCGAGAGCGTGCTCGATCTTCCGAAGCTCCGTGCCGAGGTCGCGGCCCTGGAAGAGCAGGCAGCTGCGCCCGACCTCTGGAACGACCAAGAAGCCGCGCAGAAGGTCACCAGCAGGCTTTCGGCCGTGCAAGGGTTGCTGCGCCGGGTCGGCGGTCTTCGACAACGAGTCGATGACCTGTCGCTCATGTTCGAGCTCGCCGAGGCTGAAGGCGACGCCGATGCGCTGGCCGAGGCTGAGGCTGAGCTGGTCGACCTGACCAGGATCGTCAGTGAGCAAGAGGCGCTCACGCTGCTCTCGGGCGAGTACGACCTCCGCGAGGCGCTGGTGACCGTCCGCGCCGAGGCAGGGGGAGTTGACGCAGCCGACTGGACCGAGATGCTGATGCGCATGTATCTACGCTGGTGCGAGCGGCACGGCTACCCCACCGAGGTCTATGAGATCTCCTATGCCGAGGAGGCTGGCATCAAGTCGGCCACGTTCGCGGTCAAGGCTCCCTATGCGTATGGAACTCTGAGCGTTGAGCAGGGGACGCACCGGCTGGTGCGGATCTCGCCGTTTGACAATCAGGGGCGCCGTCAGACCTCGTTCGCCGGGGTCGAGGTGCTCCCGGTCGTCGAGCAGACCGACCACATCGAGATTCCCGAGTCCGAGATGCGGATTGACGTCTTCCGTTCCAGCGGCCCGGGCGGCCAGAGCGTCAACACCACTGACTCGGCCGTGCGTATCACCCACCTGCCGACCGGGATCGTTGTCAGCTGTCAGAACGAGAAGTCTCAGATTCAGAATCGGGCTGCGGCGCTTCGTGTGCTTCAGGCCAGACTGCTGGCCAAGCGCCGCGAGGAAGAGCGGGCCAAGATGGCCGCCCTCAAGGGCGAGACCAGTGGGTCCTGGGGCAACCAGATGCGCTCATACGTCCTGCACCCGTACCAAATGGTCAAAGACTTGCGGACCGAGGTCGAGGTGGGGAACCCCGACGCGGTACTCGACGGTGACCTTGACGCCTTCATTGAGGCGGGGATCCGGTGGCGTAAGCAGCAGGAGAACTTGAGCGCATCGACGTAGGCCTGACCCGGATCTGGGAAACACATTTCCCAAATCCTTGGTGAGGGTGTCTGCCCCCACTACTGTGAGTTAGCAAGGTCACCCGGGCAAATGGGTGACCTTGGCCGAAGGGCCCTAACTTTGAGTGAGGGCATCTCGGTACTGTTCTGGCAGGGAAGCTTTGATCCGTGGCCGCGTTACGGTCACCCCGGGCGCGACTCGCCCAGTGGTCACGGGGAGCGAGAGGTGAGACCGGCCCGGCGTGAGGGAGGGATCGGTCATGAGTATTTCCCGGCACACCCGGGCGGCTCGGTGGGGGGGAGCACTGCTGGTCGCTCTCGCACCGTTGCCGTGGTTGGGGATGGGCACAGCTGTGGCGAACCCAGGCGGTCAGCCCGGCAACGACTCGAAGGTCACCATCTGCCACCGGACAAACTCGGTGAGCAACCCGTACGTCGTGATCAGGGTCGCGCAGTCATCGGTCGACGGTGACCTGGGCAACAACAAAGGCCGTGGCGATCACTATGCCGAGCACCGCGGGCCGGTCTTCGACCCCGAAGCTGACTACCCCAAGCCAATGAGCGGGGACGAATGGGGCGACATCATCCCGCCGATCGAGGGCGTCCATCAGGGTCTGAACTGGACTATCGATGGTATGGCGATCTACTACAACGACTGCAACGTGCCTGGGCCGTCGCCGAGCGAGTCCGAGTCGAGTATCCCGGTCACTTCAAGCCCGCCGGTCGAAGAGAAGGTCACGCTCTGCCATCGCACCAGGTCGCTCACCAAGCCGTACGTTCGGATCACCGTCAACGTCAGTGCGGCAGACGGGGACGCTACCAACGACAACGGCCGGGGAGACCACTACCTAGAGCACGACGGGCCGCTGTTTGACCCGGAGGCCGACTACCAGCCACCGTTCAGTGGGGACGAATGGGGCGACATCATCCCGCCGATCACGGGCGCCCACGACGGTCTGAACTGGACTCCCGAGGGAATCGCGCTTTATGAGAAGGACTGCTTCGTTACGGTCCCGAGCGAGACGGAGAGCACCGGATCAGCTTCGCCGAGCACGTCCTTGAGCACCCCTCCGACCACCACAAAGCCGCCGAAGACGACGAAGGCGCCGAAGCCTTCCGACACTGAGACGAAGGAGCGAGGCAACCCGCCGTCGAGCGCCGCGCCACAGGTCATCGAAACCCAGAGTTCAGCTGGTGCGCTTCCGCAGACCGGATCTGGCACCCCGGTGGCCGGTGCTGTCGGGATCTCCCTGCTGCTCATCGGAATCGGCGTCCTGCTGCTTCTCGGACCCGGTCGCCTGATGCCCGCTAGGTATCACCGCAAGCACTAAGCGCTCCACGAACGAGCGTGTGAAGGGGTGCGGCTTCGGTCGCACCCCTTCACCTTCCCTCCGCGCTCACCATGCCATCGCGCTGAACGGCGAGTCAGACACTGCCGGTCGCCACGCGCAGGCGCCGGGGGTGACTGACCTAGCCACTGGCGGCCCGTAGACTAAGCATCCCGGTCGCCCGGGCCCTCGTGCCCGTCTTCCCCCTGTCCCCGACCCGGCCGGGCCACTCCATGATCAGGTTGGATGACGTCACCAAGGTCTATCCCAGTCAGGCGCGCCCCGCTTTGGACCATGTGACCTTGGAGATCGACAAGGGGGAGTTTGTCTTCCTCGTGGGCGCCTCGGGGTCGGGCAAGTCCACGCTTCTGCGTCTCGTGTTGCGCGAGGAGCGGGCGACGTCGGGCCAGGTCTTCGTCACGGGCAAAGACATCGCCCGCCTGTCGAACTGGAAGGTGCCGCAGCTTCGTCGACAGATAGGCACTGTCTTCCAGGACTTCCGGTTGTTGCCGAACAAGACCGTCCACGAGAACGTCGCCTTTGCTCTGGAGGTCACTGGGCGCCCCAGCCACCTGATTGCGAAGGTGGTGCCCGAGGTGATCGAGCTCGTTGGTCTTGCCGGCAAGGAGGATCGCTATCCCGGTGAGCTCTCTGGTGGCGAGCAGCAACGCGTGGCCGTCGCGAGAGCCTTCGTCAACCGACCAGCAATTCTCATCGCCGATGAGCCCACGGGAAACCTCGACCCTCATACCAGCGTCGGAATCATGAAACTGCTCGATCGGATCAATCGAACCGGCACGACCGTAGTGATGGCGACCCACGACGCCGACATCGTCGACCAGATGCGGCGCCGAGTGATCGAGCTCGAGCGCGGCCTCCTCGTGCGTGACCAGTCGCGCGGCGTCTACGGCTACGCCCGCTGAGGTCGGAAGGACACCATGCGCATCAGTCTTGTCGTAAGTGAGGCCGCTACCGGCCTGCGCCGCAATCTCACCATGACCGTCGCTGCGGTTCTGGTGATCAGCATCGCTCTAGCCCTGTTGGGCACAGCAAATCTGATTCGCCAGCAGATCAACGAAATGCAGAAGTTCTGGCTCGGCAAGGTGGAGGTCTCGCTCTTTCTCTGTCGCGATATTGACAGCGACAGGGCCACCTGCCCCGACGGTGCCATCACCGACGCCCAGCGGATCCAGATCCAGCAAGACCTCAAGGCTCTCCCGCAGGTCAAAGAGGTTTTCTACGAGTCAAAGCAGGACGCGTACGAGCGCTTCCAGGAGCAGTTCGCAAACTCTGAGATAGCCGACAACATCAGTGCTGACGACCTGCAGGAGTCGTTCCGAGCGACGCTGGTAGATCCTGAGAAGGACTACAACATCGTGGCCAGCGCATTTGAGGGGCGGCCTGGCGTTGAGAACGTGGTGGATATGCGTTCGTTCTTTGACACCGTCTTCAATGTTCTCAACGGCTTCCAGGTGGGAGCTCTCGGGATCGCCTTCGTTGCGCTGATTGCGACGGTGCTACTGATCGTGGTGGTAATTCGGGTCGCTGCCTTCAGTCGACGGCGCGAGACCTCCATCATGCGTTTGGTGGGGGCCTCGAATCTCTATATCCAGCTGCCGTTCCTCATCGAAGGGGCCTTTGCCGGATTTGTCGGCGGCTTGCTTGCCTGTGTGGCCCTGATGTTTGGCAAGTACCTGCTCATTGACCGGCTCTTCCGGGAGTCCTTTGCCTTCAACGAGGCGAGTTGGATCCAGTGGAGTCACGTCTTCGTGACTTGCGGGATTGTCATGTCAATCGGGTTGCTCGTTTCCATTGTCGTCTCGTATCTCACCTTGTTGAAGTACCTTCGAGTGTGATGTGAAGTCCCTCGGGGATTGATCCGATGACAAGGGGAAGGAGGGTGTCGATCGTGCGAGCGCGTGCTTTGGTTGCCGCTGGCATGGTGATGGCTGCCCTCCTGGCTGGGGTCCTGGTGCCCGCTTCGGCCGATGACCTCATCGATAAGGCAGATCAGCTCGATCAGCAGATCAACCAAACCGAGTCAGCGCTTGCGGGTGCATCCAAGCGACTGCGGCAGGCCGCGGCCGATCTCGAAGAAGCCCAAGCAAAGTTGCCTTCCGCCCGAGCGGTCTATGCCGCAGCTGTCGGACGCCTGTCGAGTGCCCGAGACAGGCTCGCATTGATCCGCCAACGCCTCCGCGAGCTTCAAGCGCAGCAAGAAAAGGTCCAGAGGGAGATTGCCGAGGCTCAGAAGCGGATCACTCGCTCCGAGACCCTCATCGCACGGATCGTGCGCTACCAGTACCAGACGGGTGGTTACGCCGAACTGCAAGTCGTGCTCGATGCCGAATCACCCACTGATTTCGTCCAGCGCGTGATGGCCACCCAGTCGGTTACGGACTCGCAGTCGGAGATCATCGATCGGCTGAACGCCGATAAGTCCGTCCTCGCAGCCCGTGAGCAGCAGATGCAGGTGACAGAGGAGGCCATCGCTGCGACCGAGGCAGAGGCCGAGAAGCAGGTTGAAGACCTGAAAGGGCTCGTCGGCGAGGCGCGTGACGCTCAGCGCGAGGTCAAGTCCTTGATTGCTCAGCGCTCCAGTGCTTTGGCCGTCGCCCAGGAGGAGAAGCAGGCGGAGGAGAACCGGCTCGCGGACCTTCAGGCAGCACAAGATGCGCTGGCCGCACAGATCGCCAATGCCGCATCCAGTGGAGCGGGTCTGCCATCTGGCGCATTGATCTGGCCGGTACCGGGCGCCCCAATGGTCCAGGGCGTGGGCTGGCGAACTCACCCGGTCTACGGGTACCGCAGTTGTCACACGGGCATCGACCTTTCGGCCGGCTCGGGAACTGCGATCTTGGCGGCTCGCGGAGGCGTGGTCATCTGGACCAAGGCTGAGCTCTCAGGTCCTTACGGCAACAACACCTTGATCGACCACGGTGACGGCCTCTCCACCTTCTACGCCCACCAGTCTTCGTTCAACGTCTCTCCCGGGCAGCGGGTCCAGAAGGGCGATGTCATCGGCTACGTGGGCGAGACCGGGTACGCCACCGGCCCCCACCTGCACTTTGAGGTCCACATCAACGGAGTGCCGCACGACCCGATGGGCTGGTTCGGCGGCGCAAAGACCCCTCAGTCCGAGTTCTGCCCGTAGGCTCACCCTTCACTTGATGGTGAGGAATGACCAGAAACGGGCCTCACCCTGTGCGTGGTCGATAACCGATCGACCCCGACCGTAGACTTGCCCGCATGTCCCCCTTGTCCCGCCGCATCGTCGTCGCGTCTGCGGCCGTGCTGGCCGTCGGCGCCTCGTACGGTGCCGGCGTCGTCACCGGTGTGGTTGGCAGCTCGTCATCGAGCGATGGTGTGATCGATGCCGCCGCCGACCGGATCGAAGAGTCGGCGGCTGAGCCGGTCAACCGCTCAGAGCTTGAGCGCGCGGCGGTTGAAGGGATGCTCAAGTCCTTAGGTGACCGATGGTCTTCGTACTACGACCCGAGTGAGTACGCGTCGTTTGAAGACGCTCTCGAAGGCCGCTACTCAGGCGTCGGGCTCTGGGTGCGAGCCGGTCGGACAGGTGTGGTGGTGTCCAGCGTCCAATCCGAGTCACCGGCTGCCGATGCTGGCCTCGTTCCCGGCGATGTGATCGTTTCGGTCGACGGTTGGCCCACCTCGGGTGGCTCGGTGGGCGAGGTCGTTCAGCGGCTACGGGGCCCAAGTGGCAGCACTGTCTCGATCGGGGCGCTGCGCGGCGGGGTGATGTCGAACTTGGTACTGACCCGCTCGGTTCTCACCACCTCCGACGTCTCGATCGAGCAGCTCGCTGACGGTGTGACGCGCATTGACATCAGGACCTTCACCCGTGGGGTGGGCCGCAGCGTCCGCGAGGCTATGACCGCCGACCCCAGCACCTATGCGGGTGGCGTCGTGCTGGATCTCCGCGGCAACCCCGGGGGCCTGCTCGATGAGTCGGTCGAGGTGGCTTCGGCGTTCCTCGATGGTGGCCCCGTGGTGTCGTACGAGCAGCGCGACGCCCCCGATCGAGTACTCCAAGCCTTGAGTAACGGGAATACCACCGTCCCCGTGGTTGTGCTTGTAGATGGGGGAACGGCCAGCGCAGCCGAAGTCGTTGCTGCCGCCCTGCAGGACCGTAACCGAGCTGTGGTGGTCGGGTCACGGACCTACGGGAAGGGTTCGGTTCAAGAGCCGATCGTTCTTCCGGACGGCTCTGCCATCGAGTTCACCATCGGGCGTTACCTGACTCCAGCCGGCCGCATTATCGACGGCCGTGGCATTGAGCCGGACGTTCTGGTTGACCCGACCTCAACTCCTGAGGTTGCCGAGCAGCGAGCTCTTGAGGTGCTGCGCGGGCTGACCGCGGCACTTCCGCTCGCTGACGAGGGTTAGTCATGTCCCGCGAAAAGGGGCGGGTTCTCGTCGCCCAGAACCGCAAAGCCCGCCACGACTACCACATCGATGACACCTACGAAGCCGGTCTCGTACTCACCGGTACCGAGGTGAAGTCGTTGCGCGAGGGTAGGGCGTCCCTTGTAGACGGCTTCGCGGCCGTCAAGGAGGGCGAGGTCTGGCTCCATAACGTCCACATTCCCGAGTACACGCAGGGAACGTGGACCAACCACGAGCCTCGACGCGTCCGCAAGTTGCTGTTGCATCGCGACCAGATCCGGAAACTGAACGCCAAGACGCAGGAGAGCGGCCTGACCATCGTGCCGTTGGCGCTCTACTTCAAGGACGGACACGCCAAGGTCGAGATCGGCGTTGCGCGCGGGAAGAAGTCATACGACAAGCGACACTCGTTGGCGGAGCGGGAGGCCAAGCGAGACGCCGACCGCGCCATGGCCCGCCGGGGTCGCGGCGACTGAGCGAGAGGAGTGTCATGCGGCGTCGAGCACTTGGGCCTGCTGCACTGGCGCTCCTGTTTGTGGGGTCCGCTCTCACCTCTCTGACGCTCACCCCTGCGGCGTTCGCCGCAGCAGGCGACGGTTACATCGACCAGTACGAGGTGTCGATCGAGATTAACCAGGACGGTTCGCTCGACGTCGCCGAACGGATCGACTACACGTTCACCGATGACAGCCACGGCATCTACCGGATCATTCCGAACCGATTTCCGGTGACAGAGCCCTTCACGCCCGCCAGCTCTGATACGGAGATCGACCAAAGCTACGACCGGATCGTGGCGATCGAAGACATCAACGTGACGAGTCCCTCGGGTGCCCCGTCCAATCTGGAGGTGTCACAGGAAGGCAGCGTCTTATCTATTCGCGTCGGCGACCCCGATGTGACCGTCCGGGGACCCCAGACTTATCTGCTCACGTACCGCGTCGAAGGGGCTCTCACCGCGTACGACAATTACGACGAGCTCTACTGGGACGCAATCGGTACTGAGTGGAAGGTGCCAATCCAGCAGGCGACGGTTCGGGTGGACGCGCCTGCGGTGCAGGATGCTCGGTGCTTCACCGGCTACCTGGGGAGCACACAGAAGTGCGACGATCTGCTGGTCCGGTCGACTTCCGTCGAGGCAGGGCAAAACGGCGTCGGCGACGGCGCTGGCGTCTCGGTAGTCGTCGCGCTCCCCTCTGGCGCGGTCGACGTCCCGCCGCCGGTGTACGAACAGCGGTGGTCGCTGCAGCGGGCCTTTGCTGTGACTCCGGCCACGATTGGAGCGGCAGTGGGGCTGCTCATCGCGGGGGCTGCTGTCGTCTTCTGGTTCGTCAGACGTGGACGAGACCGACGGTATGTCGGGCAGATCCCCGGGCTGGCGCCGGTCGCCGGCGGAGATATGGCCGAAGAGGTTCGCCCCTTCGGTGACTCCGGAGAAGGCCCTGTGGAGTGGTCACCGCCCGACGACTTGCGACCTGGGCTCCTCGGAACTCTGATCGACGAGCAGGCGAATGTTCTCGACGTCACCGCCACGATCGTCGACCTGGCTGTTCGCGGGTACTTGCGGATTCGATGAGATACCGGATGAGGGGCTCTTCAGTAGCCGCGACTGGCAACTCGTCCAGCTGAAGGGTGGCGACACCGAGCTGTTGGACTATGAGCAGAAACTGTTCGCCGCGCTCTTCGCGGGGCGCAACGAGGTGCTTCTCTCCGAACTGAAGAGGACCTTCGCTGATGACCTTTCCAGAGTTGAGGACTCGCTCTACGACGAACTGGTCTACCGCAAGTGGTACCGGCGTCGTCCCGACTCGACGAGAACCGCATGGGGCGTTGTCGGGTTGACGGTGATCGCGGCGGCGATTGGTGTGACGTACCTGCTTGCTCGGTACACCAGTTTCGGGATTGCCGGATTAGCTCTCATCGTTGGCGCCGTTGCGGTCTTCTTCGCGGCGCGGGCCATGCCGGCGCGAACCGGGCAGGGGAGCGCTGTCTTGGCGCGCACCCTCGGGTTCCGCCGCTACCTCGGGACCGCCGAGGCTGGGCAGATCCGTTTCGAGGAGGGCACCGACGTCTTCTCGCGCTACCTGCCCTACGCCATCGTGTTCGGCGAAGCTGAGCGCTGGGCCAAGGTGTTCGCATCCTTAGCGGCTGCTGGTGGCGCGGCGGCCACGATGCCGGCGGTCGGCTGGTATGTCGGCGTACATCCGTTCAGCTACGGCGACTTCGGTTCGTCGGTCACGGCATTCTCGGTCAACACGTCAGGCTCGATCTCGGCAGCTGCGGCGAGCTCTCATAGCGGGTTCTCCGGGGGTGGCGGGTTCTCCGGTGGTGGATTCGGAGGCGGTGGCGGTGGCGGTTGGTGACCTCAGATCGACGGCCGGGTAGCCACAGGATGTCGCCACAGGTACCTGACTAGTCATTCAGGCTCACTCGTTCCTGATGCGTTGGGGCGATATTGGCGAGATGTCAGACCACGTTCAGGTAGACGAAATAGTGTTCGCCCATGACTGAGATGACGCGTCGCACAGCACTGACCGTGGGTGGAGCAACCGCCCTCACCTTCAGCCTCGGCTTCTGGCGCCAGGCGTTCGCCAAGCCGGCGGTCGTCGGGGACGGTCCCTACGGACCGCTCGGCGCGGCGGACCAGTATGGCGTCCGCCTGCCGAAGGGCTTCAAGGCCAAACTGATCGGCTACTCCGATGAGCTCGTCCCCGGGACCACGTTCCCATGGGTCCGCGAGCCGGACGGGGCTGCCTGCTTCTCGCTGCGCAACGGCGGCTGGATCTACACGGCCAACTCCGAGGTCAACGGCACCGGAGGCGGAGTGGCGGCGATCCGGTTCTCCGCAGCCGGTGAGATCGAGGACGCCTACCGGATCCTTGGTGGTACGAAGTGGAACTGCTCGGGAGGTGCTACTCCTTGGGGCACCTGGCTCTCGGGCGAGGAATTCCGCCAGGGGTACGTGTGGGAGTGCGACCCAACGAAGCCGGGCCAGGGTGTGGCGCGCAAGCTGTTGGGGCGCTACGCCCACGAGGCCGCCGTCGTCGACCCGGCGACCGGATGGGTCTACCTCACCGAGGACGCCGGTAAGGGTCGGCTCTACCGCTTCCGTCCTGACGAGTACGGCGACCTGTCGTCCGGTGTGCTTGAGGCGGCGAAGGTGAACCGTGCCGGCGACAAGGTCTCGTGGGTCGAGGTCAGCACCAAGCAGCCGGAGCGCTCGTCGGCCACCACGGAGTTCAACCGGGGAGAGGGTGCCTACTTCTCGGACGGCTACGTGTACTTCACGACGACAGGTGACGACAAGGTCTGGGCGCTCAATGCCACAACGGACGCCATCGAGGTCATCTACGATGCCGCTGAGCTTGGCGACGCGGCCCCGCTACGAGACCCCGACTGCATCACCGTGCACCACACCTCGGGCGACATCTATGTCGGCGAGGACGCTGATGACCTGCAGTTGGTGCTGCTGGCCGACGGGGAGCGCAACCGGGTGGCTGCGCCATTTATGCAGCTGGTCGGTCACGGCAACGGCGAAACCGGTTCTCCCGGCCAGGACGGCGACGTCGTCACGGCGTCCAGCTGGAAGCCCGAGTCGGAGATCACCGGCCTGGCGTTCAGCCCCGATGGCGGCCGGCTCTACATGACTTCCCAACGGGGGCTGGACGGCGTCCACGGGATGACCTTCGAGATCACCGGACCGTTCCGCCAGTAGGTGGGACCGACGGTGGCCGGGAGTCAACTCCCGGCCACGACGTCGATAGGCGCTTACGCCCTCGCCTCCATGATCTCAGCGAGCACGAGGTGCTCACGAGGAGCGCTGTACTCGTTGGTAAAGCTCTGAGGCGTGCGGGCGGCAACTATCGCAGCCTGCGCGACATGTTCGCGCGCAGCGCCGTACTCGGAACCGAACCCACCGAACGGCACCTGGGTCATCAACTGGGTCTGGTTCTCCAGGCGATCGATCTGGTCGCTGTAGTTCCAGGCTGCTGCGCCGTACCCGGCTGCCAGCCCCAGCAGGGCCGCAGTCAGCCCGACCGCAAGCGTCTTGCCCGCCCAGCGACGCCGAGGCGGCTCAGCCGCTACCGGCGGGCTTGTCGGGATATCGAGGGCCCGGTGAATATCCACGTGCTCCAAAGTCGTCGCGGGCTCGGGCGTGATTTGGGTCTGTGGTTTCAGGGTGGTTGTCATCGAACTCACCTCCCCGCCCCGGGTGATGGAACGGGCATCCACCACCACCATCAGCATCTCTCGTTCCAGCCGCCGGCAGAAGAGGCGAACGTCAGGGGACTTCTGGAAGCTGTCGATTCAAGGCAGACTCGTTCGTCGTAGTGGTGAAAGGTCACCACATACCCAAGGAGCACCCCATGGCGCAGTACATGTATCTGATCTTCGGCGACGAGTCCGAGATGGCCAACGCCACCCAGGAGGACTGGGCGCTGATGATGAAGGCCCACAACGAGTTCGCGGAGCAGGTCACCAAGCTTGGCGGGACGATCTCACACGGGGAGGCACTGGCGCCGACGCCGACGGCGACAACGGTCCGCGGCCAGTCGACAGGATCGCCGTCCGTCACAGACGGACCGTTTGCCGAGACCAAGGAGGCGCTCGGAGGGTTCTACGTCATTGACGCCAAGGACCTCGACCAGGCCATCGCTTTCGCCAAGATATTGCCGACGAGCGGTGGCGTCGAGGTTCGCCCCGTGATCGACACATCCGGCGGGTGAACCAGCTCGCTGTTGCACTTGACGACGCGTACCGGCGCGAGTGGGCCTTCGTGCTTGCCGCGACGGTACGCGTCGCCGGCAGTCTTGACGTAGCGGAGGAGTGTGTTCAGGACGCTTTCGTCGCCGCTATCACGGCATGGGGCGAGCGAGGCGTCCCCGATAACCCCGGCGCGTGGCTGACCACGGCGGCCCGCCGCCGAGCCCTGGATCAGTTGAGACGGGATAAGGCTCTTCGCGGCAAACTCCCCCTGCTGATTGAGCCCGAGGTCAACGAACCCGATCCCGCGGACCGTCCTGGAGGACAGCGTGGTGACCGACGACCGGCTCCGGCTGGTCTTCACCTGCTGCCACCCCGCGCTCTCTGCAGAGACACAGGCTGCGCTGACGCTGCGACTGGTGTGTGGGCTCTCGACCCCGCGCATTGCACGCGCCTTCTTGGTTTCTGAGTCGACGATGGCCGCTCGGATCACCAGAGGCAAGAAGAAGATCGAGGTCGCCCGGATCCCGTTTGCCATCCCGGCGGAGTCGGAACTACCCGAGCGACTTGACACGGTTCTCACCGTCATCCACCTGTTCTTCACCGCTGGTCACACGGCGAGCAGCGGAGATGAGCTCGTCGATGCCCAAGTTGTCGAACGGTCGATCGACCTTGCGCGGATGCTGTATCAGCTTCTTCCGTATCAGTCAGAGGTGCAGGGCTTGCTGGCTCTGCTGCTGCTGACCGATGTCAGAAGGCAGACGAGGGTTGATCCGGGCGGGAGCCTGGTATTGCTCAGGGACCAGGATCGATCTCGGTGGGATGCGGCGCAGATCGACGAGGGGAGGTCTCTCGTGGCCCTGGCTCTGATGAGCAGACCCCCTGGTCGGTTCGCGCTGCAGGCGGCTATCGCCGCTGTACATGCGGGGGCGCCGTCGTATGGGGAGACCGACTGGGCTGAACTCTTGGGCCTGTACGACGTGTTGCTGAGAGTGTGGCCGTCTCCGGTGGTTGAGCTCAACAGGGCTGTCGTCGTTGCTGAAATGCGCGGGCCGGAGGAGGGGCTGGCAATCGTCGATGGGATTGAGGTTGACGGCCAGCTGGACCGCTATGCCTATCTACCGGCGACGCGCGCCGATCTTCTGCGGCGGCTGAACCGTCGTAGCGAGGCGGCGAGGTCCTACGAGCAGGCGATCGAGCTTGTCGACAACGATGTTGAGCGGGCCTTTCTTCAGGATCGCCTCGCTGAAGTACGAGGATGACGACCGGGAAGGTCCGGTCTTCGTTCCGCGCGCAGGAGACGCTGGTTGACGCGGAGGGAGCGGTCATCGCTCCAGGTCGACGAGGGCAGAGGGAAAGTCGAGGGGCTGATCCGGCGCTCGGCGCTGGAGTTCATGGCCGACGACGTCCACAGCCTTTGCCGGTCGACCTCGATGCTGGACGACCTAGCTCGGCCGGTGAGGTCCGGCGAAGCTGGTGGATTCGTTCACCGACGTTTGCGGGAGTACGCCGATTCAACATCCCTGCCGATAGCGTGCGCCGCTGAGGGTCCTAGCGATATGCCCGGAGTACCTGTTGCATGACAGCGCATACGGCAACATGGGCGACATGTCGTTCGAGGTGAGTGCTGATGCATACGGTCGGTTCATGGGCCGGTTCTCCCGGCCGTTGGCCGAGCAGTTCGTCGACCTGGTAGGCGTCGAGCCTGGCCAGCGTGTTCTGGATGTCGGCTGCGGGTCCGGGGCCTTGACGGAGGTTCTTGTGAGCCGTGTCGGTGTCGAGGGGGTATCCGCGGTCGACCCCTCAGAGTCGTTCGTCGAGGTGGTGCGAACCGCGTACCCGTCGATGGACGTTCAACGCTCGGATGCCGAGTCCTTACCCTTTCCGGACAGATCGTTCGACGTGGTCCTAGCGCAGCTGGTCGTTCACTTCATGGCCGATCCGGTGCGCGGTATCACGCAGATGGCTCGCACGACCGCTCCTGGCGGGTTCGTGGCAGCAAGCGTGTGGGACCACGCCGGAGACAAGGGTCCGCTCTCGGCGTTCTGGTCGGCGGCGCGCTCACTGGACCCCTCCGCCCCCGACGAGTCCGACCTTCCAGGAGTGGCCGAAGGCCACCTGGCGGAACTGTTCGCAACGGCTGGTCTCACCGACGTCGCCAGTTCGTCGTTGACGGTAACTGTCGAGCACCCAAGCTTCGAGGACTGGTGGGATCCGTTCACCCTCGGAGTCGGGCCTGCCGGTGCCTACGTCGCAGGACTGGACGATGCCGGTTGTGACGCCTTGCGCGACCGGTGTCGGCAGATTCTGCCTACCGCGCCGTTCCGCACCAATGCCACGGCTTGGACTGCGCTCGCTCACGTGTGACCCCTGCGCTCACTCCGCGAGTCCGTGGCTCCGGTTCGGGCAACCGCGCGCGAAGCGCCGATAGCTTGCCGCTCCGCGGTGCGCAGATGTGCCGATGGGCACTCCGTTCGGCACGACTCCTTCCTTGCTGGCCACCAGGCTGACTCGTCGCCATCAAGACCTACCAGGACACCAACTTCCACACCTCGGGGCGTACCCGCGCCTCGTCGACCGCCCCGAAGGCCGAGGCGGCCGCTTTGAGGTGCTCCATGGCATCTGTATTTCTGCCTGCTCGGTGATAGAGGTCGGCGACGTGATCGTGCAGAGCTGCCGCCCTGTGCAGATCTCCTTGAGCAAGTCCGAGCTGCAGGGCCGCTTGAGCTGATTCGAGGGCCTTGTCGAGGTCGCCTTCCTGCGCGTGTAACCGCGCAAGGTTGTTCAGTGCTGCCACCTCGAGCTCGGTGCTGCCGGCAACGTGCGCTTGGTCCCTGCTCTCCTGGAGGTAGCCGACGGCTGTGTCGCAGTCGCCTCTGGCGCAAGCCAGTACCCCTAGGACGTTCTTGGCCTGTGACATCGAGACTGCATCGCCACTCTCCACCGCGAGGTGCAGTGCCTGCCCGCCGATCCTCTCTGCGCCTGGGTCACCCTGCCGGTAACTCACCAGGGCTAGGTCGGCGGCGACCTGCGCCCGCATGGCCAGACCACCCTTGGGCTCGAGCAGCTCGGCGGCGCTTTCCAGGTGCGCGCGGGCCACGTCCCAGTCACCGAGGCGGTCGTGCACCTCGGCCAGCTTGTGTTCGACCACGGCCAGCTGGTTCGGGTCATCGACTCCGATTGCAGCTGCCGCCGCCTCGTATGCGGTGAGGGCATCGTCGTACCGGCCCAGCGAGGTAAGCGCGTCACCGGTCGCCGCGTGGTTGACGGCCGGGTCGTGACCGAGTGCGAGTGCCGACCGAAGGTGCTCGAGGGCCTCGCGATGTGCGTAGAGGGTGATGGACTGCTGCGCGGCGATCCAGTACCAGTCCCGTGCCTCCGGCTCTCGGCCTGCGAGGGCAAGATGCCGGGCAACACGACCAGCAGGGGCACCCCCGCCATCGACGGCAGGCTGCCGCACGAGCGCGTCCGCTGCGCGACCGTGGAGCAGGCGGAGGCGAGCGAGACCGACACGCTCGATGACCATGTTGCGCAGGGCGTCGTGCGGGAAGTCGTATCCATGTTGTTCGGGATCCTCGACGAGCAGACCGCGGGCCACGGCGTCCTCAAGGGCCTGGACGGTCTCGACCTCATCGCGCCCACTTACCTGCCGAATGAGGTCTGGATCAGCCACGGTCCCAAGGACGGCAGTGGACCCCAGGGTCTGGCGGGTGGCGGCTGGTGCGGCGTTCAAGCGCGCGCCAACCAGCTCGTGGAACGGACCTGAGGGAGAGCCACCGACTTCGCGAGAGGCCAGGACGTACTCGGTCAGGAGGCGAGGGTTGCCACCTGTGCGCCGATGGGCCTCGGTTGGGTCGATGGATTCTGCGTCGAGTGCGACGAGCGCCTCCCGCGTCTGTTCGGTATCCCACTCCTTCAGAGTCACCACGGTCGCGATCTCATCGAGGGTAGAGCCTTCGAAGGCCTCGCTCTGCAGGGTCGCAAGCACCAGCACCCCAGCCGGCGGCCTTCGCAGTAGGTAACCCAGGAGGTCGGACGAGGTGGGGTCGAGCCAATGGGCATCGTCGACGACCAAGAGGCCGGCAACTGGGCCGCGCAATGCCCGGCTGGCGGCATCGCGCACGAGGTCAAACAGCCGGGCGCGCTCACCCGGTGACTCGACAGCCTGGCCGACGGCGCCCAGGGAATCGGCAACTTCTGAGTCGCGTTCGGAAAGTGCCCTCGTGAGATCGATGACCGTTGCGTAGGCGAGTCCCAGTTCGGCCGCATGGCCACGCAGTGAGATGGCTGCACCGCCAGCGTCCTCAACGTTTCTGCGAAGTTGAGCCGAAAGCGTGGTACGTCCGAGCCCCGGTGCGCCAACGAGAAGTGCGCTCGCCCCCTCTTGGGAAGCCGACCGCCACGCTGCTTCGAGCGCATCGGAGTCTTCATCCCTGCCCGCAACAACTTGGGCGGAAGGCAGCGCGACCCTTCCCGCAGGTGGCGGGTCGAGACGCTCCGTCGTGGTCGTCGACCGAAGCGGGGGATCGAGGCGGTTGGCCCGAATGTCGTCGTAGAGCTCAGTCGTCTCCGGCAGCGGCGCAACACCGAGTTCTCGGTCAAGGTTGCGAACACATTGGCGGTACTGCTTGAGCGCCGTCGGACGCTCACCAGCCCAGGTGTACAGCCGCATGAGTGCACGATGAGCTCCCTCACTCAGCGGGTCGAGGTCGACCCACCGACGGGCAGCTTCGATGGCATCGTCGAGCTGGCCAGCGGAGGCTTCGATGTCTGCAACGCGTGACAACACCGTGACCAAGCGTTCGCGCAGCCGATCGCCGGTGGTGGCCGTCCAGTCGTCGAACTCGGCGCTGTCACGCAACGTGAACCCGGCGAGAAAGGATTCGGGTGCCAACGCTGCTGCCTGCCTGAGCGCAGACGCCCTGTCGCTGGAGGCAAGGGCCTCGAACTCTGCCACGTCGCACCAGATCTGCTTCGTGTCGAGCTCGATCTCTCCGCGACGGATCATCAGAGCCGGACCAGCCCCAGCAGCTGCTGAGAGAGTTCGGCGCAGCGACGCCCTGGCGCGTCCCTGTTCGGACTCGGGCCACAGGAGGGCGGCCAGGCTCTCGCGGCGCTGTGGGCGGCCGGTGACCGCCAGGTAGGCAATGAGCGCAACAGCCTTGCGGGTGTCGAAGGTGATCGGGGATCCTGCCACCGAGAGCTCGGGGGCGCCGAACAGCCGCAGCCTGAGTTCGTTCACGCCGGAACCGTAACGCTTTTAACTGCGCTAGCGTCCAAACTCTTCAAAGTGGGCCGTTGCCGTAACGCTTTCGGAACGGGAGGTGCGCGATGCTCGAGCCGTACGAAGGTCCGACCCCGCAAGGGGGCACAGCACCAGGAGGCGAAGTGGTTCAGCCACTTGAGCTCGACGTCGCGGCCCCGGACTCTGGCTGAGGATCGGCCCGAGGGTTCCACGTCGCCGGCTCCGGCCGCACAGGGGACGGCCGGAACCAGGCGCTGGTGGCGCCGGCCCCGCGCCACAGATGAGGTGGCTCCGACCGTTGAGCTGGCCACCTCGAAGACCGAGACCCTCACCCTGGACATCGCACCCAACGACCCAGTCCTGGCCTTCCTCCAGGGAGCGTCAGGGCCGGTGGACGTGACGACGCTGCCGCAAGACTCACCCGCCGTCATCGACATGCGCGAGTCGGGCGTCGAGCTGGTCGTACCGCTCGTTGCCTCGGGAGAAATGGTGGGGCTGCTGGCGCTAGGCCAACGCCTGTCGGAGCGCGGGTACTCCCATGACGACCGACGACTTCTCGACACCCTCGCTCGGTATGCCGCTCCGGCCCTGCGGCTTGGGCAGATGGTACGTCAGCAGCAAGGCGAAGCGAGAGTTCGTGAGCGCATCGAGCAAGAGCTTCGCGTCGCACAGCTGATCCAGCAGCAGTTCCTTCCGCAGTCGTTGCCGAACTTGGCCGGTTGGGACCTGTCAGCCTTCTATCTGCCGGCGCGCACCGTTGGTGGGGACTTCTACGACGTCATGGAACTTCCTGACGGACGCATCATGGTGGTCACCGGTGATGTGACGGACAAAGGTGTGCCAGCGGCCCTGGTGATGGCCAGCACCCACGCCTTGTTGCGCGAGGCCGGCCCGCGGCTCATCTCTCCTGCGGCGGTTCTGGGACGGGTCAACGAGCTGCTCTGCACCGACATCCCAGCGCACATGTTTGTGACCTGTCTGGTGCTGGTCTTCGACCGTGACACGGGCGAGGTGCAGTTGGCCAATGCCGGCCACAACTTGCCGTTCGTGCGGGGTCGAGACGGAGTCCGCGAGCTGCGAGCGACTGGAATGCCCCTTGGCCTGATGCCGGAGAGTTCCTACGACGAGGTGCAGGCGGTCATCAACCCAGGAGAGGTCCTGCTGCTCTATAGCGATGGCATCACGGAGCAACACAACGATGACGGCGAGATGTTTGGCTTCGACCGAACCCAAGACCTTGTAGGGCAAGCGGAGTCCGGCCCCGCCCTCGTTGACGCATGTGTGTCGACGTTGGAGCGCTTCTCCGGCGGCCTGGAGCAGGAGGACGACGTCACGCTGGTGACGCTGGAACGGAGCGCAGCCGCTCGACCGGCCCAACCAGAGGCTGAGGAGGTGCTCTCCAGGTTCTCGGTTCCCAGCGAACCGGGGAATGAGCGGCTCGTACTAGCGCGAGTGGCCGAGATCGTCGCAGACAGTGGGCTCAGCACCGACCAGCTCGAGCGCATCAAGACGGCCTCCGCGGAGGCGGCGATGAATGCCATCGAGCACGGCAACCACAATCGCGCCGAGCTTCCGGTTGACGTGGTGGTCTTGCGTACCGCGCGGGGGATCGCTGTCGAGATCAGCGACCTCGGCGGACGGGGCGAGGACGCCGTCGCCGACACCCCCGACCTCGAGCTGAAGTTGGCGGGCCTGCAGACAACGCGTGGATGGGGACTGTTCCTCATCGAGAACATGGTCGACGAGTGCGAAGAGCACACCAGGGAAGAGCGGCACACCGTTCGGCTGGTCCTCAACGTCGATCCATCAGCGGCTGACCCAGCCGAGAAGGACGGAGCCACGTCATGACAACAGAATATGAAGTCGTCGTCCGCCATGACCCGGAGACTGCGGTGATTGTCCTCACCGGACAGATCGACCGTGACGCATCGGGGCTGCTCGCCGCGGCTTACGACACGGCAGCTTTGTCGAGCCCGGCGACCGTCGTCCTGGACTTCGATGCGGTCGACTACATCAACTCCACGGGCATCGCGCTGATCGTGAGTCTGCTGGGGCGAGCGCGAGCCGAGAAGCGGGCGGTCCACGCGTCTGGACTCACAGAGCACTACCGCCACATCTTCGACATCACTCGCTTGTCCGACTTCATCCAGGTCTTCTCCGACGTTGACGCCGCGGTCGGCGCCACCACCGCATAACGGCGAAAGGACGAAACTCATGTCAGAACCACAGGTCAGCATGACGGTGCACTTCCCCGAGGCCGGAACAGCAGTCATCGAGATCGCAGGTGATGTGACCGCGGCGTGCGAGCCGGTTTTGATGTCGGCGTACGACGAGGCCTGTGCCCCGGGAACGCGCTTCCTCGTCCTCGACTTCACTGGGCTCACATACATGAACAGTGGCGGAATCGGCATGCTCGTCACTTTGCTCGTACGCGCCAACCGTCAGCAGCAGAAGCTGGCTGCCGTTGGCCTCACCGATCACTACCGGCAGATCTTTGAGCTGACCCGCCTCGACGAGGCGATCGCACTGCACGCAGATGCTGCTACCGCGCTCGCAAGTGCGTAACGAGGAGAAGCGATGACCACCCCAGGCACGAACGACCCAGTCGGTCCGCGCGATGCGGGCAACTGGGCGACCAAGGTCGACAGGCTGGCGGCACCCGATGAGAAGTCAAAGGTCGGGTACAACATCACCGGTAAGAAGGTCACCGGTCCACAGCAGGGCTTCGGCCGGCTTTGGCAACGCACGTACTCGACGAATCTCGGATCGGTGGTCGGTGCCAAGTCGCTCATCGGCGACTGGAAGGTGAACTTCGGCGACTACTGGCCCCCTGGCAGCGTGTTCCACAACAGCTTGACGGGGATCGAGCCCGGTGCGGTGACGCCGATAGAGGTGGGTATCGCCAGTCACGGGCCGAAGTTGGCCACGGGGATCTTGGTCATCTACGCCGACGAGGAATCTTTCACCTTCATGACGCCCGAGGGGCACATGTTCGCGGGCATGATCACGTTCTCCGCGGAGGAGGACGCCGGTGAGACTCGAGTGGAGATCAAGATTCTGATCAGGCCCAACGACCCGATCTGGGAGCTTGCCTGGCCCGTGGCTCGTCGTAAAGAAGACGAGTTCTGGATGGGAACGCTGACGAACTTGGCCGCGCACTACGGCGTCGTGGACGCCAAGGTGTCCGAGGAGACCATCTGCGTCGACCGCAAGCGGTTGTGGTCGAACTGGCGGAACGTGTGGCACAACTCCGGAATCCGTTCCGGGATCCACATTGTCACGACCCCGATCAGGATGCTCCGTCCGCAGCGGTCCAGCGGATAGGCGGCCCGCCTTGGGCGAGAGGGAGAGCTATCGCAGGGCGGCACTCGTCGGGACCGCGATGGTCGTCACGGCAGTGCTGCTCTCTGGCTTCCTTTGGAATGTCGCCATCGAGTTGGGCCTCGCGGACGCTTCAGAATCGACATCTCAGGCCGACTCGTGGTGGGGAATCGCCTGGGTCGGGTTTCCGATCGTCGGAATGATGATCCTGCTCCACCGGCGTGCTAACACAGTCGGACGGCTGCTGCTCTTCACCGGTTCCTGCATGGCGATCACGACCGCAACGCACGATCTGCTTCTCCGCCCGTCGCCGCGTGGACCGGTGCTGCTGGAGATGCCCGGCATGCTCGCCGGGGCGCTCGGCTGGATCGGGCTCATCGGGGTGGTTATCGCATTCCCCTCGGGGTTCGGAGCCACGCGAGGAGCGAAGGTGCTGTCTCGTGTCCTGTGTGCCCTGGCGGTGTGGATCACGTTCCTCAACCTGGTGGGTCCACGGCTGATCGACAGTGAGCGACCCAACCCACTTCGGGTGAGCATGCTGGAAGGGATTAGCACCTGGTTCATCGAAGGGCCCGGCTTCCTCGTTGTTCCCACTCTCGTTCTCGCCACGCTGATCAGCCAGACCCTTCGTTGGAGGGGTAGCACTGGGATCGTTCGGCTGCAGTACCGGTGGTTCATCGCCGGCGTGGCGGTGGCACTGGCCACCATCGCGACGCTTGAACTGCTGCCGACCGGCGCTGACGAGATCCTGCAGTTCGGACTGGTGAACCTCCTGTGGGCACTGCCGATGAACGCGATTGCCGTAGCGATTGGTATTGCTGTGAGCCGCTATCGGCTCTATGAGCTAGATCGCCTCGTTAGTCGGACGGTCTCGTACGCACTGGTCAGCCTTACCTTGATCGCGGTGTACGTGGGTGTGATCACACTCGCATCTGGCCTCCTGCCCAACACGGCTGACGGACCGGTTGTGGCTGTTGCCACCTTGACCGCGGCGGCACTCTTCAGACCAGTTCTCACGCGCGTCCAGGGCTTCGTCGACCGGCGCTTCAACCGACAAAGGTATGACGGTCAGATGGCGGTGGAACAGTTCGCTGATCGGATGCGACACCAGGTGCAACCCGCGGTCGTCTCAGAAGAACTCGTTGCGACTCTCGAGATGACAGTTCAGCCCGGCGCCTTTGCCCTCTGGACCCGCGAGCCGATCACATGAACCGACTGGGGCTGCAGCGGGCCGTGTGGTGGGGAGTACTTGCCGCGATCATGGTGGTTCTGGTCGTCAAGACCGTTGTGCAGCCCGGCTACGGGGAAGAAGACCTTCTCTTTCTCGCCTATCTGGTCTTCGCGCCGGTGGGTGCCGTCATTGCCTATCGGCGCCCAGACAACGCGATCGGCTGGGTCTTTCTCTTCGTAGGTCTCCTGGGGTCGCTGACCGCGCTATTGCTGTCCCTGACGGAGCGTGCCCAGGCCGGCGGGCTCCCGTACGGTCCCGATGTGGCTATCCCGGCGCAGTTGGGGATCGCGCTGGTGTTCCCTCTGATTCTCCTCTCGACGGCGGTCACCTTTCTGCTGTATCCCTCCGGCCTCCCTTCACATAGGTGGAGGCCCGTCCTATGGCTGGCATGGGCCTTGATCGCTTCCAGCTTCGTTCTCGGGGTCACCGCCCCAACGGTATGGGTCGACTTGCCTGGCACTGGTTCTGCTCAGGTCGAGCTTGAGAATCCGATGTCACCGAACTTCGTTGGCCAGGTCATGTCGGCGCACCCAGATGGTCCGGACGCCCGACCCCTTGACTTCATCTTTCCGGTATTCATCTCGCTCATGGCAGTGTGCGTCGTGGCGGCCGTTGGGGCAGCCGTACGTCGCACCTGGCGTTCGACTGGCGTTGAACGCCTACAGATGCGACTCTTCGCAGCCGCCATCGCCTTGCTGATCCTGGTTCTTTGGCCCGCTCAGTACTTGGCCGAGCACGGACACTCCACGGGGCGCTACGTCCTCCTGGCCGTTGCCTTCGCGCTCATTCCCCTTTCGTGTGGTGTGGCGATCCTGCGTTACCGGCTGTACGACATTGACCGGATCATTGGACGGACCACTGCCTATGTCCTTGTTACGGGCGTGCTTCTCGGCGTTTACGTAGCCGTGGTGACGTCGTTGACCAGTCTGGTGCCGGCGTCGGGTTCGACAGGACAAGCGGACTCGTGGGCTGTTGCTGTGGCCACGTTGGTCGCGGCTGGATTGTTCCGGCCGGTATTGCGGTGGGCGCGCCGGGTGGTGGACCGGAGGTTTAACCGTGAGCAGTTCGATGCCGAGCGCGCGGTGGAAGCCTTTGCAGTCAGGCTTCGCGACGAGGTCGAGGGCGAGGAAGTGCGGTCGGACCTGCTGAAGGTGCTGGGGTCGACTGTGCAACCGGCCTCTACTGGCCTCTGGTTGAAGGAGCCCACGCCATGAGGCGAGCAACCTACTTGGCTCGAGGTCTGTGGTCGCTGCTGGTCGCTCTGCTTCTCGTCGGGTGCGTTCTCGTCATAGTCAATTTCGGCACGATTGGTTCGAGTTACACGCTGAGCGTGATTGCCCTGGGTCTGCCTGCTCTTGCCCTGGGAACTGTTGGCTTGCTGATCGCCACCAGGCGCACGGACAACGCGATTGGTTGGATCTACCTCGGCTGCGGCCTATGGATCTCAGTGGCGATTGCCAATACCGGATACACCGGCTGGGCCACCGTGGTGAGGCCTGGTGGCTTCGGCGGAACGGCCTCCGAGTGGTTCGGCAACTGGCCGTGGGCACCGCTTCTGGCGGTGTTCCTCACCTTCCCCTTCTTACTCTTCCCCGATGGTCACTTGCTGAACGCACGGTGGCGTCCTGTCGCATGGGGCGCAGGGGTGGTCACTGTCATCTGGACGCTGAGTGTTGCGTTCTCAAGCACGCAGTACACCGATGCGGCCGGCCGGCCGAAGCAGAATCCCTACACTCCGGAGGCCCTTCGCGATTTCGTTGACGCACTCGAGTTCGTCGCTCTTGGCTTTCTCCTTACCCTGGGACTGTCGGTGTGGTCGTTGGTGCTGCGTTTCCGTGGTGGTGGATACCGCGAGCGTTCCCAGATCAAGTGGCTGATCCTCGCGGGCCTCGTCTCGGCTCTCTTCATGGTGCAGTCCTTGCTTACGGAGTGGACATCGAGCGACACAGTTCTTCTAGCAGTGGTGTTGTCGTTGCTTCCCCTGGCATGTGGGGTGGCGATTCTTCGCTACCACCTGTACGACATTGATCGGATTATTGGTCGGACGACGGCGTATGCGTTGGTCACGGCTGTCCTGTTGGCTGTGTACGCGGCGGTCGTGACGTCGTTGACGAGTCTGGTCCCGGAGTCAGGGTCGACGGGGCAGGCTGACTCGTGGGCGGTTGCGGTGGCCACCTTGGTTGCTGCGGGGTTGTTCCGGCCGGTGTTGCGATGGGCGCGACGGGTGGTGGACCGGAGGTTCAACCGTGAGCAGTTCGACGCCGAGCGCGCGGTGGAAGCCTTCGCGGTGAGGTTGCGCGATGAGGTCGACAGCGGGCAGGTTCGTGCTGACCTCCTGGCCGTGCTCCGCGCAACGGTCCAGCCGGCCAGCACCACAGTCTGGCTTCGGGAGCCGACGTCATGAGTTCGCGAATCGTTCAGCGAGGAGTCTGGTGGCTGATCCTTGCTGCGACTGGGGTCTCCTGCGTCGTCGAGATTCTGGTGCCACCATCGTTCGACATCGACAACTTCTTCCTACTCTTCACCGTTATCAGCTACGTCGGTGTCGGAGCCCTGATTGCGCTTCGTCGGCCGAAGAACCCCTTTGGTTGGCTCTTGATGTGCGTGGGCCTTCTCCTGATTCTCAGCATCGACTCTGGGGCCGTCGTCCAGGCGGCCGTGGATTCCGGAACACCCATCGAAGGCATGGTGGTGCTGGCCGGCTGGTTCTACAGCTGGGCCTGGCTGCCCCTATTGATGCTGATTTGTACGTTCGGCCTGCTGCTTTACCCTTCTGGGCTGAAGTCGACGCGATGGCGCCCGGTGCTGTGGCTATCTGCCTGGGTCACTGGATTGCTGACCTTGGCATTTGCGACGGCACCGACGATCGATATCGGTGAGGTAGGTGTCGAGGCCAACGCTGTTGTGGTCAGCAACTCGCTAGCTCCATCATTCATCGTTGAAGCGGACCCTTCGCTGGATTCTCCAGGTGTTCAGGGGCTGATCCTTCTGGCAGTTGCTTGTGGGCTGGCATCGATCTGGTCGGTTGTGCTGCGCACCTGGCAGTCTCGGGGCGTCGAGCGGCTGCAGATGCGACTCTTCGCGTTCGCCATTCTGCTCATTCCGTTGCACATGGTGATCGGAGGTGTATCGCCGGGGTTCCGTGACTCTGCGCTCGGAGACGTCACTTTCACGCTCATCATGATGCTGGTTCCGTTGACTTGTGGGGTGGCGATTCTTCGCTACCACTTGTACGACATTGATCGGATTATTGGTCGGACGACGGCGTATGCGTTGGTCACTGGGGTATTGCTGGCGGTTTATGCGGTGGTGGTCACGTCGTTAACGCAGTTGGTTCCGGAGTCTGGTTCGACGGGAGCGCCAGACTCGTGGGCGGTTGCGGTTGCGACTTTGGTTGCGGCCGGGTTGTTCCGGCCGGTGTTGCGATGGGCCCGTCAGGTGGTGGACCGGAGGTTCAACCGTGAGCAGTTCGATGCCGAGCGCGCAGTAGAGGCCTTCGCGGTCAGGCTTCGTGACGAGGTCGAGGGCGAAGAGGTGCGTTCGGATCTTCTCGCCGTGCTCGGTGCCACCGTACAACCCGCGAGCATGGCGGTCTGGATACCGGAGCAGACGCCATGAACGCGCACGTCGGGCTGCGCGTCGTGTGGTGGGTGATGGTGGTGACAGCGGCGATCGGGATCGTTTCAGCCGCGTTCACATTTGGCGAGATGCAGAATCCCCTGCTGCTCTTCCCGGTTGCCGCGGAGACGGTGGTTGGCGCCTCGGTGGCACGTCAGCGACCAAGCAATCCGATGGGTTGGGTCTTCCTCGGCATTGGCACCCTGGCGGGAACGCTGTCCCTTGCGGTCGTGACCACTTCATTAGCGACGCGGGTACCGGGTGAAGTGCCTTGGTGGGGTTTCCTGGCTGCGTGGGTCTCCGCATGGGCCTGGTACCCCTTGCTCTTCCTGTTGACCACGGTGACGCTGCTTCTGTTCCCATCTGGTTTGCTGTCCCCACGATGGCGCCCGGTCCTCTGGCTCTCGACGCTCTCCGCCCTGGGAATCACCCTCGTTGCGGCAATGGTTCCAACCGTTGGAGTGGAGTACTCATCGGCGGGTGAGGTCACCCGGTCAGCGCCAAACCCATTCTCACCACCCTTCATGGCCAGTGTGTCTAGCGTCGAGGACTCCGCATTCGCTGGGTTCTTTGGCCTGCTTTTCCTGGCGGGGATGGCGGCGTCCATCGTCTCCTCGGTCCTTCGGGTAAGGCGTTCGCGAGGGATCGAACGCGAGCAGATGCGGTGGTTCGGCTTCGCGGTCGCGCTGATCGTCCTTCTCGTCGCGTTCGAAGCCACCTTCGGCCGCTTTGTCCCCCCAGCGCTCACTTCAATCGCCGAGGTGCTCGTCCTCTCATTCTTCGTTGTGTCCTGCGGCGTGGCGATCTTGCGCTATCGGCTCTACGACATCGATCGAATCATTAGCCGCACCACTTCCTATGTCCTTGTCACCGGCTCGTTGATCGCCATCTATGCAGTGACGGTTGCGACTGCAAGTGAACTCGTGAGCGGTAGGCAGCCGCTCGTCGTCGCGGCGGCAACGCTGCTCGTAGCGGCGGCGTTTCGGCCTCTGCTGAGACGCGTTCGTCGAGTAGTGGACCGCAGATTCGATCGCGAGCACTACGACGCAGAGTTGGCGATAGGAGAGTTTGCTGACCGCCTCCGGGTGAGCAGCGAGGAGGGAGTGGTCCAGGCCGATCTGGAGTCAGTCGTGCAGTTGGTATTCCAACCTGCTGGCGTCGGTGTCTGGCTGCGCGCCGGGTTAGTGCCCTCTGCCGAGGACCGCGCCAGCGTGCCGCCGAGCGCGTCGACAGAAATGAGCCACGTATGAATCGGGCCCGATGGGTGACTGTCCTGGCGCGGGTGCTTTGGATGCTGACGGTGGTGCTCCTCCTCGTGGGCGCTTCAATGACAGTCATCAACGCTCGCACGATGGGGTGGAGCGAAACGCTCAGTTCGCTTCCACTTGGGCTTCCGGCTCTGGCCATCGGATCCGTCGGACTACTTATTTCCACCAAGCGTCGAGACAACCCCATCGGATGGATCTTCCTTGGATGCGGACTCTGGCTTGCTCTTGGCGTTGCCGTAAATGGCTACGTCGCCTGGGCCACGGTCGTGAGGCCTGGCGGCTTCGGTGGGATCGCGGCGGAGTGGTTCGGCAACTGGACCTGGGCGCCGTTCTTGTGTGTGATGCTGACCTTTCCCTTCCTGCTCTTCCCGGATGGTCACCTGCTGAGCCGGCGGTGGCGGCCCGTGGCCTGGGGCTCGGGTGTCGTTGCAGTGACGTGGAGCTTGGTGGTGGCCTTCTCAAACGCGGAGTACACCGATGCAGCTGGCCTATCGAAGCCAAATCCGTACGCACCCGACTGGCTCGCAGGATTCATCCAGTCTCTTGAGTTCCTGGCCCTTGGTTTCATAGCCGCGATGGCGCTCTCGGTCTGGTCCCTGGCTGTGCGTTTCCGTCGCGGGAATGTCCGGGAGCAGTCTCAGATCAAGTGGCTTGTTCTTGCAGGTGTTGTGATGGCGCTCTTCATGGTGCAGGCCCTGTCCACCAACTGGTCGGCAAGCGACACGGTTCTGTTGGCAGTGGTGCTGTCGCTGCTCCCGTTGTCGGTGGGGGTAGCGATACTTCGCTACCACCTTTATGACATTGACCGCATCATCAGCCGGTCGACGTCCTACGCTTTGGTAACAGCGCTCGTGGTTGTGGTCTATCTCGTCGTCGTCGCTGCCGCTAGCGCCGTCATGCCTGTCTCGGACACGCTTCCGGTCGCATTGGCAACGCTGGTGGCAGCCGCGGTGTTTCGACCAGCTCTACGGTGGACTCAGACCAGGGTGGATCGTCGCTTTGACCGGACGCGATATGACGCAGAGAACACGGTCCATGCCTTCAGCGAACGTCTTGCCCGCGAGGTCGACACAGACGTGGTCACCGAAGAGGTGCTGGGAATCCTGGACAAGACTCTGCAGCCATCACGTGTGGGACTGTGGGTTGCCGGAGGACGGGCGTGAACGCGCCGACGCGTCCGGAGAAGAAGTCGGAGGGAGTTCCTTCGCCTGCGGCATTGACCGCCTTGATCGTGATCGTAGGTTGCGTCACCGTCACCAGCTTGCTGACCGGTTGGCAATACCGCAGCGGAGTGCCAGAACCCTTCCAGACCTGGCTCGAAACTGGTGTCGGCGCAATCAGCTACGGGGCGATGGGATACCTGATCGTCTCGCGCGACAGAGGGAATCGGCTAGGCACACTGATGCTGGTCGTGGGCGTGATCGGAGCACTCCAAGGGCTGTTCGGTTCCGTCGACGCATCGAGTGCCCAGTTGAGCTTGTCGGAATCAGCGGGGCACTGGTTGTACGCCGGCACCTCCGCCTGCCAGGTGCTCTTCGTGGGGGGAGTCGTGGTGCTCCTGCTGCTGGCGCCAACGGGTCGTCCGCTTTCCCGACGGTGGCGGTGGGTGATCTGGCTGACCGCGATCAGCGTGGTCAGTGCGGCCCTCGACGCGATGATCTTCCGAGAGGAGCAGGACGCCGGCATCGAGCCGACAGGTGTGGCGTCGGTGGTCAACGGGTTCCTTACGGGCCTGGGATCATTAGTGACGCTCGGGCTAGTCGCCGCCCCACTTTGCCTTGGTCTCCGCTGGTACCGAGCCAAAGGCCTCGAGCGTCAGCAGGTGATGTGGGTCGCGGCCGGCGGGCTCGCAGGGCCACTGCTGATCCTGGTCGCCGCTCAGTTGCCTGAGTGGGCACTGGCCGCGATCAATAGCGCAGACGGAGTGCTGCACGGCAGCCTGTTGTGGTCGATGGCCGGAGTTGCGCTTCCCGCGGGAATTGCCGTCGCGGTTCTGCGGCATCGCCTGTACGACATAGACAAGGTCGTCAGTCGTACAACGTCATACGCCGTAGTGACGGGAGTCGTTGTCGCCGTCTACGTCGGAATCGTGTCTGTGGCAACATCGCTCTTTCAACTGCCCAACCAGATGTCCGTCGCGGTTGCCACGCTCACTGCGGCGGCCGCCTTCCGACCGGTGCTCGTCCGTACGCGGGCCATCGTTGATCGACGCTTCAACCGGTCGCGCTATGACGCAGAGCAGACAGTGCAGTCGTTCGCCCGTCGACTGCGCGACCGGGTCGAGCCGGATATCGTCTCCCAAGACCTACTGGCGTTGCTGAGCCGCACCATGCAACCCTCAGTGGCCGGCCTTTGGTTGCGAGAGAGATGATTCGCGTGTCAGGCCGATGCCTGAGACAACGTGAGGATGACCATTGAGCATGGGCGTTGACACCGTTGTGGTCGGTTCCGGCCCGAACGGTCTCGTCGCGGCTATTCGCTTAGCTGAAGCTGGTCAGAAGGTGGCAGTCCTCGAGGCGGCGGATCAGGTGGGAGGAGGGCTGCGGACCGAGGAGCTGACCCTTCCCGGATTCCGCCACGACGTCTGCTCAAGCGTCCACCCATTGGCGCTGGCGTCGCCGGCGTTTCGAGCCATTGACCTCGCACGTGATGGTCTGGAGTTTGCTCAACCCGCAGCGGCCTTCGGACATCCGGTGGACCAGTACACCGCTGGAGTCGTCTACCAAGATCTCGATCGTACCGCTGCAGAGCTTGGCCGCGACGGCGCTGCCTGGGGACGGATCGTTGGCGGTGTGGCCCGTGGTGGGGAGCCCTTGGTCGATGGTCTGCTGTCACCACTGGACTTCCCTCCCAAGGCGCCGCTGGCGCTGGCGGCCTACGGCAGCGTCGGAGCCTGGCCAGAACGGTGGGTTGGGCGAGCGGCTTTCCGCGAGGAGCCAGCTCGCGCGCTCTTGGCCGGGCTGGCCGCTCACTCGATGTTGTCGCTGAACTCGCTGACAACGGCCGGCTTCGGCATGCTCCTCGGAGGCCTCGCGCACACCGTCGGCTGGCCGGTGGCTGTTGGTGGCTCGCAGAGCATTGCCGACGCCCTAGTGTCGCGCTTGCGCTCGCTGGGCGGCGAAGTGGTGACCGGCCAGCGGGTGACCTCGGTGACTGACCTGCTGAAGGAGTCCACCGTCGTCCTCGATCTCACACCACGGCAGGTGACCGAGGTTGCTCGGGAGGTCCTGCCAACTGGTTATCGAAAGCGCCTCGAGGCCTTTCGGTATGGACCGGGGGTGTTCAAGGTCGACTGGGCGTTGGATGGTCCCGTGCCCTGGGGCGATGAGCGCCTTGCAGGTGCCGGCACCGTTCATGTCTGCGGCACGGCAGACGAAGTAGCTCTCAGCGAGAAGGCCACGGCGGCAGGTGAGCATCCCGATCATCCGTATGTGCTGTTCGTCCAAGCGAGCACGGCCGACTCGTCGAGAGCTCCCACTGGCAAGCACACCGGCTGGGCGTACTGCCATGTACCGAACGGCTCACGGGTCGACATGACAGACCGGATCGAAGCGCAGATCGAGCGGTTCGCACCCGGCTTCAAGGATCGGATCCTGGCTCGCCACACGATGGACACAGCTGCCCTGGAGGCGCATAACGCCAACGAGGTGGGCGGCGACATCGCTGGTGGGGCATCGGACTGGCGGCAGTTCATCGCGCGACCGGTGTTGTCTAGATCTCCTTGGGCGACGCCGGTTCCCGGCCTCTTCATGTGCTCGTCGTCGACGCCCCCCGGCGGGGGAGTGCACGGTATGGGTGGTTGGAACGCGGCCGCGCAGGTCCTCGCCAGGGCGTAGGACTCCACGTCGACCTGATGGCGTCCACGGTAGAACGCCAGCTGGCCTCGGTTCCTGATGTGCGTCAGGGTGAACGCATGGAATCCGACCGGCGCGCTTTTGTCGAGAGCTTCGTCGGTGTCTACCGGGCCGATGGGGGCCTTCGCGGTGAGTTGACCTACTTGGTTGGCAAGATGCGCGGCACTGCTCACTGTGGGCTGTGCGATGTCACCCACTCAGGAGTCCGCCGCAAGCATGCGTGGGATGCCATGGTCTTCGACCTGGGTATCCCCTTTGAGTTGCTCCACCTCAACGAGCGCTCCGCCCACGTGGTAGCGGCGGTAGGAGACAGGTCGCCGATCGTGCTGGCCCGAGTTCGGGAACCGGGAGTCGCCTTGCCGCGCCTGGTGCTGGTGCTCGACGAGGATGCGGTGGAGGGGTCTGTAGGCAGTGTTGAACGCTTCGCCGCTGCCCTACGGACCGGACTGGACCGTCTGGGGCTGTTTCTGCCCGCGGAATCACATGTGACGGGGGAGCGTTGAGCTGTCGTTCGGTGGGGGAGTGCACGGGACGGGTGGCCGGAACGCAGTTGCGCAGGCACTTGCCAGATCCTGATTCGCCGTAACGATTTAGGGACGCCGGCTGAGGCATCGTGCAGTCGCGGGGCGAGCCGCGCCCCCCTAGGGAGGTGCCCCATGCCGGTTGTCGAAGAGAGCGTCGTGATTGCCCGCTCGCCCCACGAAGTGTTCGCCTACGTCGTGAATGCCGAGAACCTGCCGATCTGGGACTCGATGACTATTGAGGCCGAGCAGATCGGAAGCGGTGAACCAGGGCTGGGAACGCGCACCAAAGGCGTGAGCAAGTTGCTGGGGAAGCGTCTGGACTGGACGTCGGAAGTGACCGCCTTCGAACCGGATGCTCTAGCGACCTACTCGACGGTCGGCGGCAAGCTGAAGTTCTCGGCTACCAGCAAGCTTGAGCCCACCGCCGAAGGCACCCGGTTCACCTACCGTATCGAAGCTGAGTCGGGTCTGGCTGGAGTCTTCGGAAAGATGTCCGACCCCCTCGTCACCAGCGCGCTCGCCAGGACCGTCCGCGCGAATCTGGGAAGCCTCGCAGAGCTCCTTGAGCAGTGAACCGGCTGACCCGCCGGAATCGAAGATGACCTAGGAGCGTTGACCCCGTAGAATGGCGGGACAACTGCACAGGGGGTGAAAGGTTTCGACTTTGGACGTACTGTCCAGGGGAAGCGGGTCGAGGATGCCTTGGATGATCTCGTTAACCATTCCTTGGAAACCAATAAGTGCCAATACATCGCGCACTGATCTCACTCTCGCTGCCTAAGCGAAGCTGAAGATCCGTCAGCCCGGAAGTGCTTCCGATCCGGTGTCTGGCGTCGACTAGGAAGCTCAACCCAAGAGCCCGGTCACGGGGCCCGCGGGAACATCAAACAGTGACTGAGCCCGTCGACAGCTTGCCTGTGGGACTGCCGGGGCCGAGAAAATCACAGCAGGCTGCACCCGGAGAAGCCCTGTATGGACGACAAAGGACGCGGGTTCGATTCCCGCCACCTCCACCCCTGTTACATGCGGAAACGCAGGAGATGTTGAGGGTGGCTATCCGTTGAAACGGATGGCCACCCTCTCGCTTCGTGGCATCGATTCGGGGTCCCGACGCGTCAGCTGCGCGGCTTGCGGCGCCTCCCTGCGACGACTTCGCGTTCGAGGGTTCGCTCCAGGCCGTCGAGGATCAGGTCGAGCCCGAACTCGAAGTGCTCGACCCGACCAGTCTGGCTGATCTCGGTGACGACCTCGATGACGTAGGGAAACTGGATGGGGTCGAACAGCTCGATGGCGTCGGCTGACACCTGTGCGTTGTCCGCGGCGTCGAACGGGAGCTGGAGCTCCTGCAGGGTGAAGCCGAAGATGTGGCTGTCGAGGGTGTGCCAGGCGTCAAGGGCCCCATGGATCGAGAACCCGCCTTCGCGCAGGCGCCCGAGGGTCGCATCCAGATAGCGGGTCATGCCGGGACCGATGTTGAACCGGGACATGATCAGCATCGCGGACCAGGGATGGGCCACCAGGACCTCGTGCGCGGAGATCGCGCGATCGCGCATGGCGGTTCGCCAGTCCGTCCCGCTCGCAGGCACCTCGATCTCGCTGACCACCAGGTCGGTGATGCCGTCGAGGATCTCGTCCTTGTTTGCAACGTGGTGGTAGAGGGACATGGCCTCGACCCCCAGCTCGGTCGCCAACCGGCGCATGGTCAGCGCGGAGATGCCCTCTGCGTCCGCGATGGCCACCGCGGCCTTCAACGCACGGTCCCGGGTCAGCGGCTCGCGGGTCTTGCGGGCCTTGCCCGTCGCTTGTCGCGCCATGTCTCTCGCTCGCCGCCTCGTGTCCGTGTGCCCGCTCGACGTTGACAACCTTACAACGTACGACTACAGTGTCATGCAATACCTTACACCGTAAGGCACGCGGAGTCCGACCGGGCTCACCGACTCAAGGGACCCGACATGACGACCTCAGCACCCCGCAGCACCAACCACGCCGCATCACCGGTGCCGATGCCGGCCCGGACCATGCGCGCGATCACCCAGAGCGTGTACGGGACGGCGGACACGTGGACGATCGACGAGGTCCCCCATCCAGTGATCGAGGCGGGCCAGGTGCTAGTCAAGGTGAGCGCGGCTGGCCTTGACCGCGGCACGTGGCACCTCATGACCGGGACGCCGTACGCCATGCGGCTCGCTCTTGGGTTCCGTGGGCCGAAGACTGCGGTCCCCGGGATCGACCTGGCCGGCACGGTCGTGGCGGTCGGCACCGGGGTCACGCGTTTCAAGATCGGCGACGATGTGTTCGGCATCGGCAAGGGCACGTACGCCGAGTTCGCAGCCGTCCGCGAGGACAAGCTCGCGCACAAGCCCTCGAATCTCCCCTTCGAGCAGGCGGCGGCACTGGGTGTCTCGGGGTCGACCGCGCTTCGGGCGGTCACCGACGTCGGCCGGGTGGAAGCGGGGCAGAAGGTCCTTGTCCTCGGCGCCTCCGGCGGCGTCGGGAGCTACGCCGTCCAGATCGCCACGGCGCTCGGCGCGGAGGTCACCGGAGTGTGCAGCGCGTCCAAGGCCGACCTCGTGCGCTCCCTCGGCGCCGTCCACGTCCTCGACTACGCCCGCGACGACTTCGCCGATGGGAGCACGACCTACGACGTCATCATCGACATCGCCGGCAACCCGTCGGTCTCACGCCTGCGCAGGGCGCTCACCCCGGACGGGACGGCTGTCATCGTTGGCGGCGAAGATGGCGGACGGCTCACCGGCGGCATGGACCGCCAGTTACGAGCCCTGGTTGTCTCACCGTTCGTCGGCCAGCGCATGGCGCTCGTGCCGCCCAAGGAGCACTACTCGTTCCTCGAGCGCCTCGCCGCCCTGGTCGAGGAAGGCGCGCTCGTTCCCACCGTGGAGCGCACCTACCCGCTCAGCGAGGCTCCGGAGGCCATGCGGCAGCTCGCCTCCGGCCAGGTCCGCGGCAAGCTCGTCATCACGATCTGACGATCCGCGCCCTTCGGTCCCAATGCGACGTCGGACCGCACCCGTGTCTGGCGACCGCCGTAGTGCAGGGTTGCACGAGCGACGAACAGCGTGACGATTTGGCTGACGGTCATCACCGAACCAGGCATGTCAGAGCGCTGGTGGCCTGTCGGGTCAGGGCGTTCGCGTCGCATCACGACATGCAGACCACGACTTTGCCGAGGGCGAGTCCCTCGCCGACTCGCGCAAGAGCGAGGGGAAGCTCGTCCAGGGTGAAGGTGCTGTCGATGGGAATCCGCATCGCACCGGTAACGCACAGATCGGCAATCGGCTCGAACTGGGCGGGCCCCTCCTTCACCGCGAGCACTCCGATGGAGCGGCCGGTGACTCGCCCCACGACCGAGCCCACGGTGAGTACGCGCAGCAGCGTGCCCACCGACCCCCCTACGCAGCGATACGTGCCACCGGGTGCCAGCGCGCGTCGGTAAGCGAACGCCGATCGATGAGCGACGAGGTCCAGGACCACGTCGTACGGCTGGTTCGTTTCTGTGAAGTCTTCCCGGCCGTAGTCGATCACGTCGTCGGCACCCATCGACCGCATGAAGTCCTGCTTGGCGGCGTTGTCGACTCCCGTCACGTGCGCACCGAGCCGCTTGGCCAGCTGAATCGCGAAGGATCCAGAACCTCCGCCAGCGCCGTTAATCAGTACACGGTTCCCGGTCACCACACATCTGGTGCCCTGGAGGCTGATCGCGCCCGCCTGCGGGATGGCGGACGCCTCAACAAACGTGAGTTGGCTCGGCTTCTGCGCCAGCGCGGATTCCGGCACGAGCGCGTACTCGGCGAACCCGCCCTTCAGCGCGAGGTTGTCGCCGTACACCTCGTCTCCGGGATGGAAGCGGGTGACGTCAGGCCCGATCTTGTCGACCACGCCGGCGATGTCCGATCCCAGCGTCCGGTGAGCCGGAGTACGCAACCCGCCGATCCGCGCGTGGGCGGGTGAACCCGTCAGGCACTCCCAGTCGCTGAGGTTGACCGATGTCGCAGCGACCCTCATCCGGACGCTGTTTGTGCCGGGGATGGGTAGTGGCACATCCTCGACGTGGAGCACGTCGGGGGATCCGTAACGGTCGTAGACGAACGCCCTCACCCTCGCCCCGTAGGGCAGCTCGTCATACGGAGATAGTACCGAGGCGGGGATCTCCTGGACGCGAGCTGCGAACTGCTGACTCGCTTGTCTGGGCGCTGACGGGGGTGTTGACCGCGTCAACAGCCGGACCCAAAGGGACCCGAAGGGTCCCGACGGAACCCGAAGGCTTGTGCTCGCAATCAATGGGATCCGACGGGTCCCGACGGTTCGGCAGGCTTCGATTCCCGCCACCTCCACTTGGGGGGTTATCGGAGTACCCGGTGACCCGTTCACGGAAATAATGATGGGGTCCGACGCCGTCGGACCCCATCAGTTTGTGCGCTGAAGGGTCCAACTACGCCGTCTGGGCGAGCAATATCGGTGCCATTCGCGCTCGCTCACTGGGCCGCGCTATGCGGCGCGGACCTGCTGGGCGATCGGGCTAAGTCCCGACCTCGAAGGGAGTGGGACGCGAAATGGCCCAACGAAGGTTGACCGTCGGCTCAGGCCACCTCCGGGGGCCACGGGAACGAAGTTGCATCACTGGGCAGGACGCGTCTTCATGCAGCCTCGGGTGGAATGTTCGGATTGAACCGGAAACGGTTCATGGGATCGAGGCGCCGCTTGAGCTGCTGAAGTCGAGCCCACGAGTCCGGTGAATAGGCGGCCGCAACGCGCGCCGCCGTCTGGTCCAGCTCTGCATAGTTGAGGTAACCCCCGCCTCGGATGGAGAGCGGCGAAACCCGGTCGGCAAAGCGGCGGGCCCAGGCTATCTCGGCCTCGTCGCCGGCCGGGTCCTCCCAGATTGCGAGGGCCGTCGCATTCGCGACGGCGCTCCGACCTCCGAACGCGGCGTGCGCCTCGGGAATGCGATGAGCCTTGCCGTGGATGAGCTCGACGAGCGCGAACGACTCATCCGTCGCCTCCGATGCGGACGAGATCAAGGCGTCGGCCAGCGATTCGTCCAGCCGCCCGATGAGATGCCCCTTCCAGTACTGCCGGAGCCCGAATGGGATCGGCTGGTACAGGGTCTGCTGCTGGAGCCAGTTCATCGGCTTGAGATCGGTCTCGTAGCAGGCCGGATGCGTTGTGAGCGCGCGAACCGCAGTCATGCCACCTTCTGGGTGGCCGCGCCACCCGACGTTCACCGAGATGGCCGGGGAGCCGTCCTCGTCGCGCCACGCAACGATCGCCAGGACGAGCTCGTCGGGCGCGGCAGCCTCGACCTCGAACGTCCGGAGGATGGCGTCGCGGAGGGCGCCGCCGCGGAAGCGCATGCGGCCGCCGAACATCGCGGGAACCTCCGTCAGCGCGTACCGCAGGTGAGTCACGACTCCGAAGTTGCCGCCACCGCCTCGAAGGCCCCAGAGCAGCTCAGGCTCGCGCTTCTCGTCGACCTCGAGGACGTCGCCGTCCGCCGTCACGAGCTTGGCGCCGATCAGCGCGTCGCACGCGAAGCCCTCCGACGACAGGAGCCAGCTGATCCCGCCGCTCAGGGTCAAGCCGCCGATCCCGGTGTCGATGAACGTCCCGGACGGCGCAGCCAGGCCGTGGGCGAAGGTTGCCGCATCGAGGTCCATCAACCGGCAACCGGCGAGGGCGTCCACCGTTCTCGCGGCCGGGTCGACGGTCGCTCCGCGCCACCGTGACAAGTCGATGAGTAGCGCCCCGTCCGGGGAGGAGTGGCCGGCGACGCTGTGGCCACCGCCGCGGACGCCGATCGCGAGACCCGACCCCGCTGCCCATCTCACCGCGGCGACGATGTCAGGCAGGTCCGCCGGCCGGAAGACTATGGCCGGGCGCCCGATCGCCATCGCGTTGTACACCTCGCGAGCCGCCTCGTACCCGACGTCGGCGGGCTCAATGACCTCACCCCGCGTGCAGCCGCGAAGATCACGAACCGCTTCACCCAGCATCGACGCGCCTCCATCTCATCCCCGCGTGTAGAGCGTACCGATCCGGCGGACTCCGCGAAGTGCCGTTAGGCGGCAGGAACCGGCACTATCGCTCGCACCGTCTAGGTCAGCTTTATGCGACGGTCGGCCCGTGCCGAGGGAACCCGGCAGTCACGGCGTTGAGCAGCGGCTGGTTTGGCCTGCACCATGCAGGCTCCCCACCTGGGCAAAGGTCATTTCCGTTAACCCCCCACTTGGGGGGTTACACGAAGAACTGCTGACCCATTCAGGGAAATAGTGATGGGGTCCGACGCATTCGGGCCGCATCAGTTTGTACTACGGAAGGCAAGCAGCGCGACCGTGCCCTAGTGTCGTCGCGGGGCCAGCCGGGTCCCGTGAGGGCACCGGAACGGGCGGATGGCCATGGAGTTCGAGCACTTCCACGAGTTGGGCAAGGCGCCGTCGTCAGCGACGTCAGCCGTGCGCGCAGCGACGAAGGCTCGGCTGCCCTTCGATGACGACCGCGACTTCGAGGAGGCCCGTCGCGGTTTCCTCGCGGCGCCGTCGTATCGGCAGATTATGGCGGAGGCAGGTCATGTCGCCTGGGATATCGGGGCCTACGACTTCCTGCTCGCCGGCGAGGAGTTCGAGTCGATCCACCCGTCCCTGCAGCGGCAGGCGATCCTCAACATGGAGTACGGCCTGTTCGAGGTCCTGCCCGACCGGATTTACCAGGTGCGCGGCTTCGACCTGGCGAACATCTCCTTCATCCGCTCAGACACGGGCTGGATCGTGTTCGATCCGCTTACCGCCAAGGAGACCGCGGCCGCCGCGCTCGCCCTGGTGAACAAGCATCTCGGTCACCGACCGGTGGTGGCGGTCGTCTACTCCCACTCGCACGGCGACCACTTCGGCGGCGCGCACGGCGTGGTCGACGAGGCCGACGTCCGGTCGGGCAAGGTCCCGGTGATCGCACCCGTGGGGTTCCTCGAGCACGCGGTCGCCGAGAACGTCTACGCCGGCAACGCGATGAACCGGCGCATGTTCTACCAGTACGGGACGCTGCTCGACCGCAGTCCGTACGGCCATGTCGACCAGGCCATCGGCAAGGGCGTGGCGGCCGGAACGTCCGGTCTGATCCCCCCCACCATCGACATCGTCGACGCCATCGAGGAGCTCACGGTCGACGGCGTACGGATGGTGTTCCAGAACACGCCGGGGACCGAGGCCCCCGCGGAGATGAACACCTGGTTCCCCGACTGGAAGGCATTCTGGGCGGCGGAGAACATTGTCGCCACGATCCACAACATCTACACGCTGCGCGGAGCGCTCGTGCGCGACGCCCTCGAGTGGTCACGTCAGATCAACAAGGCGATCTACCTGTTCGGCAAGGACGCCGAGGTCATGTTCGCGTCGCACACGTGGCCCCGTTGGGGCAACGACCGCATCCAGGAGGTCATGCGCACCCAGCGTGACACCTACGCGAACCTCAACAACGGAGTCATGCACCTCGCCAACCAGGGTGTCACGATCAACGAGATCCACCGCGTCTACCAGGTGCCCGAGTCGCTGCAGCACAGCTGGGCGGCACGCAGCTACCACGGATCTGTCGAGCACAACTCCCGCGCGGTCGTGAACCGCTACCTGGGCTACTGGGACGGCAACCCGGCCACCCTCATCCCGCTGGCACCCCGGGAGTCTGCACCGCTGTACGTCGAGATGATGGGCGGAGCGGACGCCATCATGGCGCGCGCCGCGCAGCTGATGGAAGGCGGCGACTACCTGCTCGCAATCGAGGTGCTCAACAAGCTCGTCTACGGCGAGCCCGAGAACGTCGCCGGCCGACGGATGCTTGCAGACGCGTTCGAGCAGGTGGGCTACCAGCAGGAGAGCCCGAGCGTCCGCAACAGCTTCCTCGCCGCGGCTCTCGAGCTAAGGTCCGGGATCCCGTCGGGCACCGCCCCCTCAAGCACGGGCCCGGACCTAGTGCGCGCGCTCAGCACCCTGCAGTTCCTCGACTACCTCGGCATCCGGCTGGACTCGGCCGCGGTGGGCGACGCCGCGTTCGTGATGAACATGCGCACCCCCGACAACGGCGAGGACTTCGTCGTCGAGCTCAGCAACGGCACGCTGACCAGCCTCCAGGGATTCCTCGCCGACGATCCGGATATCACGCTGACGATCGACCGGACCGACCTGGAGAACGCCATGATCGGGATCGCCCCTCTCCAGCAGCAGGTGGCCAGCGGAACCGCAGTGATCGAGGGCGACCCGACGATCCTGCTCACCCTCGCTGGCGTCCTGACCCAGTTCCAGCCGACCTTCGCGATCATGCCCGGCAGCACCCCGGACGCGGCCGCCGTCCCGGCGGATGCGTTCGCCTACCGCGATCTCGCTGACAGCAGCGGCGGATAGCCACCACGTCATCGACGAACGATCGCGCCGGCCTCGGTCGAGTCCGGTGGCGTTGTCGTTCTTCAGTACACCGATCGACCCGGTGGACGTCCTCTAGCCCCAGAAAAGGCCTGGTACCCTGCCGCGATCCGCAGGCGCAGAAGGGACCCCATGAAGGCACATGAACCAGCCGAGGCGAGCACCCTCTTCGAGCGTTACTTCAACGAGGGCGACCTGGAGGGGTTGATGTCCCTGTACACCGAGGATGCTGTCTTTCCGACGCCACGCGGCACCTCGACCGGGCACGACGAGATCCGGGCAACCCTCAAGGCATACCTCGATTCCGGTGCCAAGCTCTCCTTCGGAGAGTCCCTTGTCTTCTCTGCCGCTGATTTGGCCCTGATCCACACGCCGTGGACCATGCAGATGCCCGACGGGTCGGCCCCTTCAGGAGCCACGGCCGAGGTCGTGCGCCGTCAGTCTGACGGCACCTGGAAATACATCATCGACAATCCCGACGGGACGGCCCTGCTCGGTCACGAGTAGTGGGGCACCGTCATCGCTACGCGGGTCGCTGGTTGTGTGTGTCGATCTGCAGCTGAGCCCCGGTGAGGGCATGGCCCGGTGCCGCGCGTCACACCGAGCCCACTGCGTTGCTGGTCAGGATCGGGTCGCCCTCGACGCCATGTCGTCAGCCGGTGAAGAGGCCCCCCTGGGAATGCGCTTCTCCTGATCGAAGAAGGGCAGGGGGACGACCTCGCCCGGAGCGGTACTGCCGTCCTCAGTGGCAACGGTCACCCTGCGGCCGACCCAGTCGTTGGCGTGGCGAAACCTGACGTAGCCGATTCCGCACTCGAGAGTCGGTGACCACGCGGAGGCAGTGATGCTGCCGATTGCGGCTCCCTCGTTCAGGACATCCCCCCGATATTGTGGGACGGCGGTCGCGCATCTCACTCCGAGGAGAGTCGAGCGACGGTCGGCGGTGAGCAGGGCCTCACGTCCGATGAAGCCTTCCTTGTCCAGGTCGACGAAGCCACCAAGGCCCGCCTGGTACGGGGTCATGGAGGTGTCGAAGTCGGTGAGGTTGTCGAGAATCCCTGCTTCAATGCGCCGTACACTCATCGACTTGGTACTGCCGAAGACCATTCCGTGGCCCTCGCCCGCGGACACGACATCGCGCCACAGACGGGGATGATCGGTGTCGGGGTTGGAGTAGATCTCGTAACCCACTTCGCCGGTCCACCCGGTGCGCGACACATAGACGGTCTGACCTCCCACATCGAAGTGTCCTGCGTGGAAGTACTTCATCGAGGGATCAATCGCGCCGGCGGTGGCATCGGACATGATCTCCATCGAACGGGGACCCTGAATCTGCAGGACTCGTGACTGTGGGTCCGAGACCTTTACATCGAAGCCGGCGCTGTGTGCGGTGAGCCAAGACTGCAGCTCACCTTCTGGCTGTACGTACCAGTACCGGGTGTCTCCCAGCCGGAAGAGGACGCCGTCCATGAAGGTGCCACCGGATTCTGTGCACGCGATGGCGTAACGACCACGCCCCACCTTGAGGTCGCTGATGCGTCGGGAGAAGACCCGCTCCAGGAAGGGAAGGACGTCGGGGCCCTCGATCTGCCAAGGCTTCTCGGGCACGTCGTAGAGAACGGCCTCGCGTCGTAGCTTCCAGTAGGTACTCGACAGGTCTTCACCGTTGTCCACGGGATAGAAGCGCCCGGCGTACACGCCGAGCACCGTCTGATCGTTGGCGTAGAGGCCGTGGTACGGGGACTGTTCAAATCGACGGGAGCTGATGGACACCGGGTCTCTGGTGTCAGAGTGGATGCAGGTGGTCACGGGTTCGGTCCTTTCTGATCACGCCGCGGTGAGGCGGTCGAGGTGCTGGGTACAGGCAAGGCGCCATTCGTCTGCCCGTCTTCCTGGTGGTCGTACGCCTTGAAGCAGCCGCATCGCGGCCCGGCGCCCGCGCGACGTTCTCTCGCCGTTGAGGGTCCACACGGAGTCGTGGCTCCGGATGAGGTCCAGGCTCGCTTCCAATGGGTCCGGCATGCGTCGGACGACTTCGAGCTGGTACACGCACAAGGTCGCAGTTGGTTCGGCGTCGACCGCCCAGAGCGATCGGCTCACCATCGCCTTCCAGTGGTGTTCGACCTCAAGCACCTCGTCGGTGGATCCCAGCAGCACTGAATCCGGTTCAGAGAAGGCCAGGCCGACGCGTCGGCCTTTGGCCTGCGAGGACAAGTCCGACAGCCCTCGACGCAGCTCGACGGCAATGGTGTCCAGTGCGTACCCCGGCTCATCGCTGGAGTGCAGGTTGATGTGCGGCCATCGCCCGCCGAAATCTGCTTGTCCTCCAGCCGTAATCCACATGCCGACACCCTTGACTTGGGAGATCGCGGCCTCGAGCTCGTCGGTGCCCGCACCCTCAGTGACGAGGAGCACGTGAGGCCCGCTACGGCGCAGAGACGACTGCAGAAGCTCGGAAGAGGGAAGGCGAAGCGCAGCGGCGAAGCTGACGAGCACCTCGACAGTCGGACAGGGGCCAGAGGAATCGCGTGACGACTTCGAGCCCTCCAGCGCAACGACATATGCCTGGGAGACTCCGGCGATTCGAGCCATCTGACGGGTCGAGTAACCGAGCGCTTCGCGGCGGTCTCTGAGCTCCTGTCCAAACCTGCGGACGTCGAAGTGCTCGGGGTGCCCACGGTTGCTGGCAGGTAGCGGACTCATCTGATCAGCATGCTGATCAGGATTACCACTGTCAAGAGCTTGCTCTCAGGACGTCGGGCCCCATGAGTTTGTGAGCCGAAGAGCCCGTTTCGCCGTCTGGGCGAGCGGTAACCCTGCATTCGCGCTCGCTTCTCGCGGGCGCCGCGTTAGGTTGTTCGGTAGCCTCGCCGGAATCGCTGCCCGGAGTCTGCGTTGCGTGAGGAGATCAAGCTGTGGCCATGCCGCCTGTTCCTGCCGGATGGACCCGCTACCAGATGAAGAGCAAGTTCGGCGCGGGGGGCGACTATCGGGTGTTTGACCCCGCCACCGAGGAAGACAAGTTCTTTATCGACGGGCACATCGGCGCCCGACCGAAGGCCGAGGTCAAGGACACAGCTGGGAACGACGTCTATCAGGTCAGAGGCAAACTGCTGGGCATCCCCAAGCGCATGACCATTAGCAACGCAGAGGGGAACGAGGTCGCCTCTCTTCACGCCAAGACGTTCTCTCCCATCAAGACCAAGATGACCCTGCAGACCACCTCGGGCGAGCCGTGGGCACTCCAGGGTGAGATCTTCGAGAAGAACTACACGATTACGTCTGAGGGCAAGCCCATCGTCAACATCACCCAGAAGTGGGTGACCGTCCGCGACTCCTACACCATTGATGTGGCCGATGGGGTCGATCCTGCCCTCGCTCTGGCCGTGATGTGGGCGGTGGATCGCTGGGTTGAGCACGACTAACGCGGTCGTCCAGAGACAACGGTGTGAGAATGGATCAACGGGTCATCTTCGACGACCAGTCGCACTACCTCGACCGGTTCGGGCTGCTGCTCGCTCTTACCGTCACCTCGGTCATCCTGCTGTCGTTCGTGGACTTGTCAGACCTTGAGTTCGACCGGCCACAGCAAGCTGCGGGTCTTGTCGCTTCATCGCTCACTGCTTTGGCCCTGCTCGTTGCGCTGCGAGCGGCAGGCGTCAGACGGCGTTGGCGGCGGGTCGCTGACATCCTCGTTGTGGTGGGCGTCGCCCTCTCGGCGTTCGTTCTGATCGTCGGCGGACCGGGCCTCACAGCGCAGGGAGCCGCGAATACACCGCCGGCCTTCACCCTGGTCCTGGCCATCTTGGCTCCTATCGTGGTGGTCCGGAGGCTTCTGACCCATCGGCGGGTCAGCCGTCAGACCCTGTTGGGCGCGGTCTCGGTCTACCTACTCATCGCGGTGGCGTTCTTCTACGCTTTCTTGACCATCAACATCGCTGGTACATCGCCCTTCTTCGCTCAGGTGGAACCAACCTCAGATCTCATGTACTTCAGCCTCACCACGATCACCACCGTCGGCTACGGCGACCTGTATGCCGTGGCCCAGCCCGGCCGGTTGTTCGCGAACGCCGAAGCAGTCATCGGCCAGCTCTACCTGGTCACCTTCGTCGGTCTCCTGATCGGAATCCTCACCCAGCAGAACCGCGACGCGGTTGACGAGTCCTAGCGGAGCATCGAGCCACTAGGCGAGGGGAAAGATCCATCCGAAGGCCCGCTGCTGAGCAGACAGTCAAACAGGCGGGTGCCGTCCGCTTCGAGTTTCAGCCCAACGCCGAGCACTGCCTGGTCTTCGCCGACCCTGCGGGACACCTCTTCTGCCTGACCACGACGTCGAGGCGAACTGATCATTTCCTGAGAAGGTTGGCGAGCACTGCGGCCTCGCTGATGTCTGAGTGTTTGGTGGCGGTGAGCAGTGTGAGGTTTCGGCGCTTCGCTAGGGCGCGCAGGTGCTGTAAGACCTCGGCTCGCTCCGATTCTTGGAGCTCGGCACGGTATCGGCGACTGAACTCGTCGAAGCGCGCCGGATCGTGGGCATACCATTTCCGGAGTTCGGTCGACGGAGCGACCTGCTTGCACCATTCATCGAGGTCGGCCTTCTCTTTGCTCAGTCCCCGGGGCCAGATGCGGTCGACGAGTACACGGGCGCCGTCTCCCCTCGCCCGCGGATCGTAGGCACGGCCAACCTTCACTCGATGCTTGTCAGCCATTGGCACATGTCTCCTGGGTTCGACTGGTACGTCCTGAGATGGACCTGAAGCGTCGGGCTCTGAGGCCAATCCTCGCGGAGTCCTCGAAGGACGGTCTGCGTAAGGGCGAGTAGAGTCAAGGCTAGCTCGGAGTACAGCAGGACGCGTCCGAAGACGACGAGCAGCGCGGATCGTGATCCCCCCCAGCACGCCACAGCCTCCCGGCACTCGAGGTTTCGCTGTTCTTCTCACCGTCGCCATGAAGGGCTAGTTGATGTCAGAACACACGGGTGAGGGAAGCCATCCAAGCTTGGCGCACGTGCACGAAGCGCTCGCTGCGGCGTACGCGGAGGTCCTTGCCAGCCCCTCCGGCCAGGTCGAGGGCCTTGACCGCGCATCGTGCGGACCGCATATCAAGCATCTGTCCGAAGTCGCGGCAGCCGCTGCTGCGGACGGCATGTCCGCTGACCAATGGCGCACCGACGTACTTGCCCGGGCGGGACCCTCGGCAGTGATCGCACTCGACTCGGCTGAGACGTGCATGCGGCAGTCCGGCCTTTGGCCGTGGAACTCACCAGACACGACCCGGCCCGTCTGAGAAACGGGAGATCCTCCGCAAGCGACACGTGGCGATGGGCTCATGGCAGCATGACAACCATGAGTGTCAAGGTAAGCGTGGTTCAGTTCGAGTCCTCGGTCAGCGTCGCGGGTCCAACGGCCATCGTTCGGCTGCCGGAGTCAGCGAGCCGAGGTCTGCCTTCCCGGGGGCAGGTTGCGGTCCACGGGACGTTGAACGGCCACGAGTTCCAGACGGTCGTTGAACCCGATGGGTTCAAAGGCCACTGGATCAGGATCCAGCCCGAACTCCGACAGGCTGCCGGCCTCGAGACCGGGCACCGTGTCAGCGTCGTCATCGAACCCACGCGCGAGTGGCCGGAGCCGGAGGTGCCGCTGGACGTGGAGACCGCCCTCGAAGCCGCGCCTGCGGAGGTGCAGGAGCGGTGGCGAGACATCACGCCGATGGCGCGCTGGGAGTGGGTGCGATGGGTGAACGCGACCGCCAACTCGGCAACGCGCCAACGGCGCATCGAGGTGAGCATCTCCAAGTTGGACAGTGGTAAGCGGCGACCATGCTGCTTCGACCTGTCGGCCTGCACAGACCCCTCAGTTTCCAAGAGCGGCAAGTTGCAGATTGGGGAGTGATTCGTGCTCGCCCAGGCTGTGCGCCGAAGCATCGTCGGTCGGGGCGGCGGACTACGGGGTGACCGGCATGCTGGCGAAGAGGTCGAGGCCCAGCGCCTCCGACAGGGATCTAGCGGCCAGCCCGCCTCTCACGCTGTTCCCGTGGAAGTCCAGGCGCGGAGAGTAAGTCCCCATGCCGCCCTTGCCCGGCGCAACGGTGACGATGCCTCCGCCGATGCCGCTCTTGGCGGGCAAGCCAACCTCGCACAGCCATGCGCCTGAACCCGTATACATTCCAGCGGTGGCCATCACGGCGAGTACGAAGCGTGCTGTCTCACCGCTCACAACCGCATCGCCGGTCTCGGGATTCACCCCGCCGTCGGCCAGCGTTGCTCCCATCGCGGCTAGGTTCCGTGCAGTGACTCGCAGACAGGACTGCCGGGTGTAGCGGTCGAGCGCCTCGCTCGGTTCTCCGGTAATCCGGCCGCGGGCACCTAGCGCTGTCGTGATCTCCCGGTTGCGCAGGTTGGTGGAGGAGGCCGAGGCGTAGATCTCTGAGTCGATGATGAGTGACTCGCCGGCGAACCGGGAGAGTCCCTTGGCGAGGTACCGCCAGCGTTCTTCCGCATCGGCGCCGGGAATCAGTGCTGTGGTGGCAATGGCGCCGGCGTTGACCATCGGGTTCGTGCGGCCGTCGGTGGACTCCTCTACAGCGGTCACCGAGTCGAACGGGCGTCCGGTCGCGTCGACGCCGATGTCGCGGAGGACGGCGTCGGGGCCGAGCGCGTCAACGACGAGTGCGAGCACGAACGGCTTGGCCACGCTCATCAACGCGAAGGGGACATCCACATCTCCGGCGACGAACTCAGCACCGGTCTGGCTGACCACACAGATTCCGAACAGGTCCGCGGAGACGTTGCTCAGAGCCGGGTAGACGGCGCTGACGTCGCCTTCGTCAACGCTGAGCAGCTCACGGTGGGTCTCATCGACCAGCCGCTGCACCTCTTCCTCGGTCGGCAGCTGTCCGGTGCTGATGTGGCGCATCACTGTCTGCCCATTGATCAGAAGCCCCACGGAATGCCGAGGAGGTACCAGACGAGGAAGAACGCCGTCCAGACCACCGACATCAGCACGAAGTAGGGCAGCATCAACGCGATGACTGTGCCGATCCCCGACCGCTTGTCGTAGCGGGCAGCGAAGACGACGATCAACGGGAAATACGCCATGATCGGCGTCACGATGTTGATCGGTGAGTCACCCACTCGGTACGCGGCGAGCACAACGTCCGGCTCGACGCCAAGGCGTAGGAAGAGCGGGACGAAGATCGGAGCGAGCAGCGCCCACTTCGCTATCGCCTGGGGGATGAAGATCCCAACAACCAGGGTGATGATGATGGCGATGAGAAGCAGCCACACCGTGCCGATGTCCAGCCCTTCGATGAGATCACCGAGCTTCACCGCGGCCACCTGCGGCATGTTCGAGTAGTTGAAGTAGGCGATGAACTGCGCGATCAGCAGGAACAACAGAAGCAGCCCGGCCAGCCCGGCCCACGACTTGGTGATCGCATCGATGATGTCGCCCTTGGCTGAGAGCGTTCCGGCGCCTCGGCGCGAAGCCCACGCCGGCGGCAAGGAAGAGCACCGAGATGATCACGATGAGGCCGTCCATGAACGGCGACGTGCCGATGATGCTGCCGGTCTCCGGGTCGCGCAGCGGAGCGCCGGGCAGCACCGTCAGAAGCGTGATGAGCAGCGCTGCGCCGAGGAACCAGAGGCCCGACAGGCGCAGGCCCCGGCGCTCAGCATCCGCACTGACCTCTGGCGCCTCGTCCGCGGCCTGGATCTGTGGGCTGTCGGCGTCAGGGGCGACCGAGGGGTCGTAGGCGCCGAGCCGCCGCTCGACGATGCGCGACGTGGTGATGCCCAGCAGGATCGTCAGCAGGATCGTCGACCCGATGCCGAACCAGAAGTTCGCCGTCAGGTCGATCGACTGGCTGGGGTCGACGAGCGCGCTCGACTCGTTGGTGATCTCGGTGAGCACTGCGTCAGTTGGGGTGATCAGCAAGTTGACGCCGAAACCCCCTGCGACGCCGGCGAACGCGGCGGCCATCCCGGCCAGCGGATGTCGCCCCACGCTCGCGAATGCGACCGCGCCGAGTGGGATCAGCACCAGGTAGCCGGCGTCGGAAGCGATGCTGGAGATGAACCCCGAGGAACACGATGATGTAGGTGAGCGCCGCGGGAGACGACGCATCGACCAGTCTGCGAATCAAGGCCGAGATCAGTCCGGACCGCTCGGCCACCCCGACGCCGATCATGACGATGAGGATGATCCCCATCGCCGTGAAGCCCATGAAGTTTGGCACGAACGACGTGAACATGTACCGGACCCCGTCGACCGTCAGCAGTCCTTCGATCTCGACGGTCTCGCTCGACCACCTCGTAGTCGCCCGCGTCCGGTGGTTCTGCACGGCATCGTCTCGGCGGGCAGCGTCGAACCACCGACGTACTCCGCCTCGACCTGCTGGGGCGGCGGCTGGACCACCTCGTAGGTTGCCGATACGCCGATCCAGGCGAGCAGCTGCGACAGCAGGATCACGCCGATGCAGAGCGCGAGGAACATCATCGGCCGGGTGCGGCACCTTGTTGCCGACTCGCTCGATCAGATCGAGCGTGCGGGCGACCAGACTCCGGCTTGCTCCTCGGTGCGTCGCCTCGTCGGTGCTCACGAGGCGGCTCCCGAGCCGGGCGAAGCAGATCGGCTATCGCAACCGTCGTCCTCTCGAACTCGTCCAGCAGCACCCGCTCGTTTGGACCGTGGATGTTGGAGTAGCCGTCGGTGGTCCCACCGAGCAGGATCTCGGCACCCGGAACTGCCTCGGCCAGCGAGCTCACCAGGGGGATGGAGCCACCTGCTCCGGCCATGGCCGTCTCGGCGTCCCAGGCTGCCGACCAAGCGGCGGACGCGGCCTCCACCGCCGGGCTGTCAGTGCGGGCAGCGAACCCGTGCCCGGTCTCGAGCGGCTCGACCGTCGAGTGCGAGACCGAACGGCATCTGCTCGCGCAGGTGCTCGACCACTGCCTGCTGGGCTTCCTTCGGGTCCTGCTCCGGGTGCACCCGGACATTGAGCTTGGCCCGTGCGTACGGCGCGACCGCGTTGAGCGAGTTGTCGACTGATGGGACGTCCACGCCGATCACCGTGATGGCCGGGCCCGCTCCACACGCGGGAGCCGAGGGTGCCGGTGCCCATGAGCGGGGCGCCGTCGACGACCTCGGCGAGCTCACGGAACTCCGCCTCGTCAGGTCCGCCTCCCGACCACTCGCTCGCGTCGCAGGCCCGCGACCGCGACGTCGCCGTTGTCGTCGTGCAGCGACGCCAGCCCGCGCATCAGCGCCAGCAGCGCGTCGGGGGCCGCACCGCCGTACTGACCGCTGTGCTTTGCTGACGCTAGTGTGCGCACCTCGACGACGATGTTGGCCATGCCACGGAGCGCCACGGTGAGCGTCGGAGCACCTGGGCGGACGTTGCCGAGGTCGGCGATCAGCATCACGTCGGCAGCGAAGCGTTCCGGGTCCTGCTGTGGGTAGGTGGTGAACGCGCCGCCGCCGACCTCCTCCTGACCTTCGATGACCACTTTGACGCCCACCGGCGGGCGCCCGCCCCATGCGCGTAACGCACCGACGATCGCCATGATGTTCGACTTGGTGTCTGCGGAGCCGCGGCCAAAGAGGGCATCGTCTCGGTCAGTCGGTACGAACGGGGGTGTCTCCCACAGGGCCTCGTCACCGGCTGGGACGACGTCGTAGTGGCTGTACAGCAGCACCGTAGGCGCACCATCTGGGGCAGGGATCCCGCGAAGACAACGGGCGCGGTGTCCGGCAGCTCGATTGTCTCGACACGCTCGCACCCGGCCCCCCGCAGCAGTCGGGTGACGAACTGCTCGGCCTCGGCAAGTGCGGCGTGTGTCGATTCGGGGTACCCCGGCGACGATACGGACCGGATCGCCACGAGGTTGCGGAGGTCGGCGGTGAGCTGCGGAAGGAGGCTGCGGACTTCGGTCGCCAGATTCTCCGTGCTCTTCTCGGGCATGGTGCACCTCCGGTGCCAGTGAAAGGTGGCTTGACGGGCGGGGGACTGCCTCGGCACACCTTGACGCAGCCCACAGAGGCCCGCAAGCAGAACACGGCGGATGCGGCGAGTCGTTGCCGGACGGTGACCCTAGCCTTGGGTGATGACCGTCGGGAGCGAGCACGAGCTGGTTCTGCGGGGTGCGCGGACCCTCGACCCCGAGACCGGGCTGGACGCGGTGTGTGATGTCGCGGTGGACGTCGACACGATCTCGGTCGTCGCGAAGGGCGGCGACCGGTTGCTACGTGGTCGTGTCGAACGCGACCTCACCGGTCTTGTGCTGACCCCTGGATTCATCGACCTGCACAGCCACTGCCGTGACTATGCGTCCCGGGCACTTCAGGTGTGTGACGGGGTGACCACCGCGCTCGAGCTCGAGGGCGGCGAGATCGATGTTGCCGACGCCTACCGCCGAGCGGCAGCAGAGGGCAGCCCAAACCACTACGGGTTCTCGGCCTCGTGGGCTGTCGTGCGGATGGCAACCTGCGGTCTGGACGTCCATGCTTCAGCTGATCCCTTCATGGATCACATCGGTGCGCCCGACTGGCACCGGGCGCTGGCTCGAGACGAGACGCCGAAGCTCATCGACGGACTGCGGCGCGAGCTGGCAGATGGCGCACTGGGGATCGGCGTACTGCTCGGCTACTGCCAGGAGGCATCGGCCGACGAGTACCTGGCCGTCGCCGGCCTCGCCGCTGAGGTGGGTACCTCGACATACACCCACGTCCGCGAACTCACCCGGCCGGACAGCGGGATCTTCGGCGCAGCTGAGGCGGTAACGGCTGCGTTGGCGACGGGGGCGCACATGCACATCTGTCATGTGAACAGCACATCAACGAGGAACATCGACCGGGTCAACGAGATGATCGGGCGCGGTCAGGACCAAGGGCTCGCGATCACCACTGAGGCCTACCCGTACGGGGCTGGGTGCACCGGAATCGGCGCTGAGTTCCTCGCGCCGGAGGCGCTCACCTATCAAGGCTTGAAGCCGACCGACATCCGCTACCTGCCCACCGGCGAGCGGGTCGTCTTCGGTTGCTCGATTGAACGAGCTGCGCACCCTTGACCCAGGGGGCATCGCAGTCATCGACTTCCTCCGTGAGAGCGACCCGGACGACCTCGGGTTCCTCATGCGTGCCTTTCTTACTGCCGAGACGGCTGTTGCGTCCGACGCAATGCCCCTCGTCCCGCCGAGCGGCGACATGAGCGAACCGATCCCATGGCCGGTTCCGCCCGGAGTACTCACGCATCCTCGGACGGCCGGCACGTTCAGCCGCGTACTGCGCTGGTACGTGCGTGAGCTCCGCCTGATCGACCTGCCAGAGGCTGTTCGTCGTTGCACTTTGGTGCCGGCCGAGATCTTGCGCGACATCGCACCGGAAATGCATCGCAAAGGGCGCATCCAAGTCGGTGCGGACGCCGACCTCGTGGTGTTCGACCCCGAAACGATCACTGACCGAGCGACGTACGACGAACCCACTCTCACGTCAGCGGGTATTGCGCACGTCTTTGTGTCGGGAACTGCCGTGGTTCGTGATGGTGAGCTCTTGGTGGAGGCGCGTCCGGGTCGCCCGGTGCGAGGCTCCGGTTGCTGAGTAAGAACCGGACGGGCTGACTAGACGCGTTGACTCGTCCCAACGGGAGGTAGACGCGATCGGGTGGACCCACCACGATGGGTGACGACGGTGCCCGATCCGACAGGGACCTGAGGGAGTGGACGCATTGGCGGAGTTCAAAGGCAAGATCGCGCTCGACATCCGTGACTCCGAGCCGGACTGGGCTCCCTACCTAGCCCCCAAAGCCCCTGATGGGGCACCGAACGTGCTCTTCATCGCTTGGGACGACGTCGGCTTCGGCACGATGGACTGCTTCGGTGGACCAGTCGAGACGCCCACCATGACGCGAATCGCAGACATGGGCGTCAAGTACGCCAACTTCCACACCACAGCACTCTGCTCGCCAACCCGGGCGTCACTACTGACCGGCCGCAATGCCACATCGAACGGTATGGCCACCATCGCGGAGTTCAGCTCGGGGTTCCCGGGCATCTCCACCCGCATCCCGTTCGAGAACGGTTTCCTCTCCGAGGTACTGCTCGAGCATGGCTACAACACCTACTGCGTCGGCAAGTGGCACCTCACCCCAGGTGAGGAGACCGGGATGGCCGCCTCGAAACGGCGCTGGCCGCTGGGTCGCGGATTCGAGCGGTTCTACGGGTTCCTCGGTGGGGAGTCCAGCTGCTGGTACCCCGACCTGGTGCACGACAACCACCCCGTCGACCCTCCGGCGACACCGGAGGAGGGCTACCACATCGCCAAGGACCTCTCGGACCAGGCGATCCGCTTCATCCGGGACGCCAAGGTCGTCGAGCCGGACAAGCCCTTCTTCATGTACTTCTCGCTTGATGCGGCACACGCCCCGCACCACGTCTTCAAGGAATGGGCGGACAAGTACAAGGGCCGCTTCGACATAGGGCTACGAAGAGATCCGCGGCCAGATCCTGGCCCGGCAGAAGGATCTCGGGACTGCTTCCGGGCGACACCGAGCTCTCGACCATCAACCCCCATGGCGAGCCCGCCGTCACCGGACCGGACGGACAGCCGTGGCCCCTGCTCGACACCGTCCGGCCATGGAACTCCCTCAGCGACGACGAGAACGTCTCTTCGTCCGGATGGCCGAGGTGTTCGCGGGCTACGTCTCGTATACCGACGACCAGGTCGGACGGGTGATCGACTTCCTGGAGTCGTCGGGGGAGCTCGACAACACGATCATCGTCGTCGTCTCCGACAACGGAGCCAGCGGCGAGGGGGGACCGAACGGAACCTTCAACGAGTGGCGCTTTTTCAACGGTGTCCCCACTCCGACCGAGCTGTCGCTGCAGCACATCGATGAACTCGGCAGCCCGACGAGCTACAACCACTACAACACCGGTTGGGCCTGGGCGTTCGACACCCCCTTCCCCTACTGGAAGCGCTGGGCGGGCTACGAAGGCGGCATCGCCGACATGTGCATGGTGGCCTGGCCGGCGAAGGTCGCCCCGCAGGCAACGCCTCGGCAGCAGTACATCCACGCCGTTGATGTCGTCCCGACCGATCTACGACCTGATCGGCATCACCCCACCGGAGACCCTGGGCGGATACCAGCAGAGCCCTCTCGAGGGGGAGAGCTTCGCGAGGTCGCTGACCGACGAGTCGGCACCGAGCAAGACCACGCAGTTCTTCGCCATGCTCGGCCAGCGGTCGATCTATCACGAGGGCTGGCTGGCCTGCACGGTTCACCCGCCCCTGAGTGGATGGGGGAAGTTCGACCAGGATGTCTGGGAGCTGTACGACATGAGAAGCGACCGGTCGCAGTCGACCAATCTCGCCGACCAGGAGCCCGAGCGTCTCGAGTCGATGGTCAAGCTCTGGTTCGAGCAAGCCGCGATCTACAACGGGTTGCCCCTCGACGACCGGACGGCGTTGGAGCAGACGCTCGCCGAGCGTCCCAGCGGCTCCCCGCCGCGGGACCGCTACATCTACTACCCGGACTGCGCCTCGGTGCCGGAGCAGTCGGGAGTGCTGATAAGCGGACGGTCCTACACGATCGCTGCCGGTGTGAGGGTCGACAGCCCGGACGCGCAGGGGGTTTTATACGCCCACGGTGGCGTCGTGGGCGGGCATAGCCTGTACATCAAAGACCGCCGCCTCCGCTACACGTTCAACTGGGTCGGTACCCACCTGCAGGAGATCGTTTCTGATCGAGAGATCACCGCGGGTGGTCACGTGTTCACGGCCGAGTTCGCGGCTGAGGGGCGGAGCGAGGACCCATCGATGCCGGGGGCGGTCGGAACGTTGACGCTCTACATGAACGAGCAGGCCGTCGGATCAAGCCGGATCGTGACCCAGCCTGGCTTGTTCTGTGCAGTTGGGGACGGGATCTGCGTCGGCCGCGATGATGCGTCTCCGGTCACCCCCGACTACGTCGCGCCATTCACGTTCACTGGGGGCGAGATCGACAAGGTCGTGGTGGACGTGTCTGGTGAGCGGTACATCGACCACGAGGCGCAGGTGCGAGGATGGTTCCTTCTCGACTGAGGGGATCGTTGTGACGCCGGCTGCCGTGGCTCCGCGGGTGTTTCACGTGATGTCGAAGCCGACCGGCGCGATCTGCAACCTTGACTGCGAGTACTGCTTCTTCCTCTCGAAGGAGGAGCTCTATCCCGGCAGCGGGTTCCGCATGGACGACGCGGTTCTTGACGCCTACGTCGGACAGTTGTTGTCGGCGCAGCGAGGCGCAGACGAGGTGGTGGTTGCCTTCCAGGGTGGCGAGCCGACGCTGATGGGTCTGGACTTCTTCCGGCGCGTGCTCGAGCGAGAAGCGCACCATGCTGCCCCTGGGCAGAAGATCCTCAACACCATTCAGACCAACGCCACATTGATCGACGACGAGTGGGCGGCCTTCCTGAAGCAACACGACTTCCTCGTCGGAGTCTCGATCGATGGGCCCCGCGAGATGCATGACGCCTTTCGCGTTGACAAGGGTGGCAAGCCGACCTTCGATCGGGTGCTCGCTGGTTTGGACGCGTTGAAGCGTCACGACGTTGAGTGGAACGCGCTGACGACTATCAACGCCGCCAACCAGGACCACGGCGCCGAGGTCTACCGATTCCTCCGTGATGACCTGGGCGCCACCTTCGTTCAGCTGATCCCCATCGTCGAGCGAGTCACGCCCGAGATGCTTCCACTGGCCGAGAGCGGCTGGGGGTCGCGGCGCGGTGATCGCCCGCTGTACCGGCAGGCAGGGGACAAGATCACCCACCGCACTGTTGGAGCAGAAGAGTACGGGCGTTTCCTGATCGACATCTTTGAGGATTGGGCTCGCCACGACGTCGGTGACGTCTTCGTCCAGATGTTCGACACCGTCATTGGCGCACTGGCTCGGCATGGAACAGGCCGGTATGTGCGTCCACGCCCGAACCTGCGGTGACGCCGTAGCGCTTGAGCACAACGGAGACCTGTACTCGTGCGACCACTACGTGGAGCCGGAGTATCTGCTGGGGAACATCTCGCAAGGCAAGACTCTGCTACAGCTGGTCGACTCGCCGCAGCAGCGCGCATTCGGCCAGGCCAAGCTCGACACTCTGACGGACTACTGCCGACAGTGCGACGTCCGCTTTGCCTGCAACGGTGGATGCCCCAAAGACCGTTTCATCGAGACTCCGGACGGCGAGCCGGGACTGCACTATCTGTGTGCGGGCTACCAGACGTTCTTCCGTCATATCGACCAACCGATGAAGGTGACAGCCGGCCTGCTGAGGCGAGGGCAGGAAGCTACGGGTCTGCGCGATTGGTACGCAAGACAGGACGCCAAGCGCGATCCTGACGCGCCTTGTAGCTGCGGACGTGAGGCCAGCTGGGCCGACTGCCACGGCCGGGCCGCGGTTACGGAGTGAGAACGACCTTGCCGCCGGCTTCGCCGGAGTCAACCAGACGGTGAGCCTCGACCACCTCGCCGAGGGGCAGGACTCGGGTGACGTGTGTGCGCAGGCGGCCATCGCTGAAGAGGTCGGCCAGTTGGCGCAGTCGTTCGCCGTTGTCTCGGATGAGGATTCCGTGCAGTGATTGGTTGGCGTCGATGAGGCTGTCGATCGCAAGGTCGGGCGGGGCGATGGCCGCAATCACTCCGTCATCACGAAGGTGTGGCTGGGCCAGAGCAGTCAGTGGTCCTCCGACCAGCTCGGCGATCGAGTCGAAGCTGCCTCCGGCCAGGTCGACTGCCGTTGTGATGGCGTCCGGTGACCGATAGTCGACGCAGGCCGCCGCGCCGTTAGTGCGCATCACATCGTGACTCCGCTTTTGGCCCAGTGCGATGACGCGGATGCCCCGGGCTGCTGCGAGCTGGATGAGGAAGAGCCCGACGCCCCCGCTGCCGCCGATAACGAGCATCGAAGATCCAGCCGGTTCCAGCTTTCGCAGAACTTCCCACGCTGTTCCAGCCGCCAGCGGTACTGACGCGGCCGCGACGAGATCGGCGTCATCGGAGAGGTAGGCGGCAAGTGGCTCATCGACGACGGCGTACTCGGCGTAGCCGCCTTGCCCTCGTGGGAAGGCCGTCATCGCCATGAGTTTCCGGCCGATGAGCTCCACACTGATGTTGTCGCCGACGGACTCCACCGTGCCGGCTACGTCGTAACCGAGTACGCAGCCCGCTTCGATTCTGGCCCACGATGGGTCCTTGGCGTTGTACGTGTCGACCGGGTTGATTCCGGCGGCCGCGATCTTGATGCGGATCTGACCGGGACCAGGATCGGGCCTAGGAACGTCGCGAACAGTGATGAGCCCTGAATCGCCAAAGACATCGACGACTGCTGCTCTCATGGGCTACTCCTTCGTCTCAGGGGGTTGCCCACGCCAGCGTGGCAGGTGGACATGCTCCGACTCCATGTCGGGCTTCTCGTCGTGGGCGTGGTACCAGGTCGCGTAGCGATTGACGAGAGGGATTGCTGTCATCCCGTGGGCAAAGACCGACACCAGCACAGTCACGACGGCCGTCGAGACAATGAGCTCATTGTGCTCAAGTGCACCCGAGTCTTGGACAATGACGACAAAGACAAGAGATGCGAGTCCCCGCGGTCCGAACCAGCCAACAAACGAAACTGTCGGTGGTCTGGCGTGGGTGCCCACGAGCGCGATGGCAACCGGAATCATGCGTATGGCGGTGAGGCTGAGCAGGATGTACACCACGAAGCTCAGATCGACCCTGTCCAGAGCGGGGATGACCAGTACAGTTCCGAGCACGATGAACGTTGCGGCGTTCGTCAGGCTCGCTGCCTCCTCGAGAAAGCGCTCTACCTGTTCGTGCTTGTTGACGAGAGTGCCGAAGACCAGGCCGCCTACGAACGCGGCGATGAAGCCACTGCCTCCCAGCCAGTCGGCCAAGGCGTAGGAAGTAAGCGCGGCGCCAACAGGGACCAGCTGTTCCCAGGCACCCCCCGTCCACCCTGATCGAATGGCGCGGGTCAGCAGGATCGCGACTGCTGCCCCCACAGCCGCGCCAGCAAGCACGCCGTACCCGATCGCCTCGGTGACAAGTTGCAGACCTTGTCGGGCCGTCACACCGCCGCTCTCCGTGTCGGCCCACGCCAGCGAGATGAGCAGAAGCGGCACGCAAATGCCGTCGTTGAGCCCGCTCTCGACGTTGAGGGCCTGCCGGATGCGAGAGGGGAGTCGTTCATCGGAGACAACTGCCTGACCAAGAGCGGCGTCGGTAGGGGCCAAGATGATGGCGAGCACGACCGCTTCGGCCAAAGCAAGTGCAGGGAAGAGCGTCGTCCCTGCGATCGATCCCAGCACGATGGTCAACGGCAGGCCGATTCCCAGGAGCCGGGCAGGCAGGGTCGCCTGATGGCGCAAGTCGGCGACCCTAATCCTCGATGCGTCGGCGAAGAGCACCAGAGCGAGCGTGACCTCGGCGAGCCTCTCGATGGTGTGGCTGGTGGCTGGCAGGTCGACGAGCCCCAAGCCTGACGAGCCGACGAGAGCACCGCCGGCCAGGAAGAACATCGCAGCTGACACGACGGACGTCGCAAGCCGTTTGCTGATGAGTGCATAACCAACGACGAGCGCCGAGATGACAGCCAGGCTCAGGGAGTCCACCGGTCATTCCTACCGTGCCCCTGACTCCTAGGAGCGCAGGCGCGATGCAGTGGGGTCGAACGGCGGTTCGACGAGGATGCGAGCCCGACAGGGCTCACCGACGATGTCGACGACCACCTCGGATGCGGTACCAGACGCGGCTGCGTCGACCAGGGCGCTCTCGACGTAGGCCAGCGCCAGGCTCTGGCCGACGTGGTGCCCGTAGGCGCCAGAAGTTGTGAAGCCGACCAGCGTGCCGTCGAGCCACACACCTTCGTCTCCGGATGCGTCAGCGTCTTGGCCGTCGATCGAGAGCAGGACCAGGCGGCGCTCAGGCGCAACATCGCGAGCGGCCAGAACGGCGTCTCGCCCGATGAAGTCGGGCTTGTCGAAGGCGACGAACGCGTCGAGCCCGGACATGGCCGGCGTGTACGCCTGGGTGAACTTCGGCGGACCAGATGCCGTAGCCCTTCTCCAGACGCAGGCTGTCGATTGCGCGGTCACCGATGAGCCGCATGCCGAGTGGCTCACCTACCTCGCGAAGCGCGGCAAGAAGAGCGCGCTGCTGCGATGCAGGAACAGTGACCTCGTAGCCAAGTTCTCCGGTCAGCGAGATTCGTCCGACCACTGCGTCGGTACCTGCGACCTTCGCTTCGCGGATCGACAAGAACGGAACAGCGGGATGGCTGAGGTCGATGTCAACAAGCTGTTTCAGGATTTCGCGTGATGCAGGGCCGGAGAGCGAAAAACCGCACCAGTCATCACAGAGGTTGGTGATCCGCACGCTGCCGTCGGTCGGAAGGTGCTCGGCGAACCAGCGCTGGTGCCACTCCTGCAGGTAGTAGGAGCCGATCACCCAGAAGCGCTCGTCGCCGAGCCGGCTGACCGTCAGGTCACCCATCAGATGACCACGATGGTTGAGCATCGGTGCGAGCTTGATGCGACCCACAGCGGGGAGTGCGGAGGCCATGATGTGGTCAAGCCAAGCCGCAGCGCCCGACCCGGTTACCTCGTAGCGGGCGTACGCGGTGGTCTCGTACAGGCCGGCCGCCGTGCGCGTTGCCGCAACCTCCTCGCCGACAATCGCGTGGGCGTTGGAGCGGTGCCAGGTGAGGTTCTCCTCGAAGTCTGCGCTTGGTGCGAAGTACTGCGCCACCTCGAGACCGTAGACGACGCTGCAGCGCGCGCCCGCGTCGATCAGGTCGGGATACACCGGCGACGTCTTGAGCGGACGCCCTGCCGGCAGCTCCTCGTTCGGATACGCGATGAGGAACCGACGGGCGTAGAACTGCGCCGTCGTCGCTCGCAGGTACGAGTCGTCGGTGGCGAAGGGGCCGAACCGGGTGATGTCCATGCCGAAGACGTCGTCGCCCGGGTCGCCGTCGACGATCCAGTTCGCGAGCGCCAGTCCGATACCGGCGCCCTGCGAGAAGCCGGCCATCACCCCGCACGCCGACCAGAAGTTGCGGCGTCCGGGTACCGGCCCGACGAGCGGGTTGCCGTCCGGAGTGAAGGTGATCCCACCGTTGACCCAGCGCTTGATGCCGACGCGCTGCAGAGCGGGGAAGCGCTCGAAGCCGATCGAGAGCTCTGGTGCGATGCGGTCGACCTCTTCGGGTATCAGCTCCATGCCGTAGTCCCAGCCGGGACCGTCGGCGAGCCAGTGCTTGGGATTCGTCTCGTAGACGCCGAGCAGGACCCCGTTCTGCTCGCGCTGCAGGTAGGTGAAGCCCTCGAGGTCGGTGACGGCTGGCATCGGCGCCGGTGAGCGCGGCCACCTCGGGCACGTCCTCGGTGACCAGGAAGTGGTGCTGCATCGGGATGAGCGGTAGCTCGATACCGACCATCCGGCCGACCTGTCGCGCCCACAGTCCACCGGCGTTGACGACGTGCTCAGCGCGGATGGGGCCTTTCTCGGTCTCCAGCAGCCACTCGCCACTCGGTTGCTGGGTGATCGACAGCACGCGGTTGTGCTGGATCACCTCGGCGCCACGCCTCCGGGCAGCGCCTGGCATATGCGTGGGTCGAGCCGTGCGGGTCGAGGTTGCCCTCGTGCGGGTCGAAGAGGGCTCCCGTCAAGCCGACGGGATCGATGATCGGCACCATCTCGGCTGCCTCGTCGGGCGAGAGCAGGTAGGCCTCGTCGTTGCCCATGTAGCGGTGCCAGGCGAGCTCGGCCTTGAGCCACTCCGCGCGCTCAGGCGTGCCGGCCAGCTCGATCCCGCCGGTGAGGTGCAGCCCGGCGCTCTGACCGCTCTCCTCCTCGACGGTGCGGTACATGCCGATCGTGTAGGCCTGCAGCCGAGCGATGACCGGGTCGGAGTTGATGGCGTGGAAGCCACCGGCTGCATGCCAGCTGGAACCGGCGGTGAGCTCGCCGCGTTCGATCAGCGCGACGTCGGTAATCCCGCGTAGCGTCAGGTGGTAGAGGATGCTGCAGCCGACGATGCCGCCGCCGATGACGACGACGCGGTACTGATCCTGCATCGTTGTCACACCCTTACTGGGCCAGCTGGCGGTGAATGTGCACCGCGCGCTTGCGAGAGAAGAAGCCGAGCTCGAGGTCCACGCCTGTGTACTCGCCCTTGACGACGAGCGGGTCGCTGTCGTGGTCGTGTCCCCCCTCGACGGCGCCGATCAGTTCGGCCATGGCAACACCCACGAAAGGGGCCGCCTTGAACTGGTGGCCACTGGTGCCGATGGCGACGTAGTACCCGCCGAGCGAGGTCTGGTCGTAGATCGGGATCCAGTCGTCGGTGATGTCGTAGGCGCTTACAACGCCTGACTTCTGGCCCGGCACCTGCAGGTCTGGCAGCCGACGCGCCAGTCGCAGGCTCTGCACCTCCCAGTTCTCCGGGGACGGCGACGCGCGGACGTCATCGGCATCGTCGACCAGAATCAGCGGGTCACACGGCGCCTCGAAGCTGCCGACGATGATCGTGCCACCGGGGTGCGGCCTGAAGTAGGTGCCGAAGTCGGGGTCGTGGACCCCGGTGCCCCCGGCGTCGAGGGTGAAGCCGGCAGGCGCAGGGACCGAGATGACCTCCTGCTCGGTCGCCCGGGTCGACGTGCTGAAGTCGCCCAGCACTCCGGCCATGGTGTTGAGGGCCACCGACCACGGGCCAGCAGCGTTCACGACGACCGATGCGGTGACGTCGGTGCCATCGGCGAGCCGGACGCCTGTGACGCGGTCGCTGTCACGGAGCACCTCGACGACCTGTGAGCGCCAACGGAAGGTGGACCCGGACTGCTCGGCAGCGTAAGCAAGGTTGTGGGCGGCAAGCGTCGCGTCGTTGACGAAGCCGGAGTCGTGCTGGACGAAGCCGCCGATCTCACCAGTGGGGTCGTCCCAGAAGTGCTCGTCCTCCACGCGACATGCGGGGCCGATGCGGGCAGGGTCGAGGGCGGGGTGCCGCTCGCGAATCTTGGTCTGCGGTCACCGACTCATACGGAATCCCGAGGGTGTCCATGTGTCCAAGCTCGAGCGATCGATCGAGCAGTTCGCCGTCGAGCACCAGCAGCCCGGTGCGCACGTACGTGGCCAAGCCGGCTGGGTCTTCGACACCGAGGTGCTTGCCCCACTCGACCCAACGGGCGTACGACTCCCAGGCGAGCACGGCCTCCTGCAGGTTGTCGTAGTTGAACCGGACCATCGCCGAGGACGCGCTGGTCGAGCCGCAACCTGGCGTCGAGCCCTTGTCGACGACGGTGACCTCCCAGCCGCGACGGGACAGCTCGAGCGCGATCGAGCAACCGATGATTCCGGCGCCGACCACAACGGCTGAGGTGGGGGTTGTGCTCACGGATGGCTCCAGGAACGTCGGGGTGTGACCCCCGTATCCCACCAGATGGCGGGCCTGGCCCGGCGCTCAGGACCGCATCTGAAACACCATGTCCCACGGGCATGTGTCAGGCTGCGCAAGGTGAGCCGCGAACGTGTACCCGCGCCACTGTTGGTCGTCACGGCGATCGCCTGTGTGCAGACCGGTGCTGCGATTGCGCGAACCCTTTTCGACGACCTCGGTGTGGCGGGGACGGCCCTGCTGCGGCTGGTCATCGCAGCGGTCGTGTTGCTGGCGATCCTCCGACCCTCGGTGCGGTCGTGGACCCGGCAACAGTGGGGAGCTGCAGCTCTGCTTGGTTTCGCCCTCGCCGGTATGAACCTGGTCTTCTACTCATCGCTGGACCTCGTCCCTCTTGGCGTTGCGGTGACCGTCGAGTTCCTGGGTCCGCTGCTGCTTGCACTAGTTCAGACGCGAAGGCCAATCGACTTCTCCTGGGTGGTGCTCGCAGGGGGAGGGGTCGCCATCTTGGGAGCGAAGGCGGCCGGTGGCGACATCAACGGCGTCGGGCTGCTGCTCGCCTTCACCGCTGGACTCTTCTGGGCTGGCTACATCGTGTCCAGCGCTCGAGTCGGTCGCGTGCTGCCTGGAGTCGATGGCCTGGCGGTCGCCTTGGTGTTCGCCGCCGTCCTCGTCTTACCGTTTGGCGCGGCGCAGGCCACTGCCGTGGTCGACAGCCCCTCGCTGCTTGTCGGGGTGACGGTCGTGGCATTGATGTCGACGATCATCCCTTACGGGCTCGAGTTGACGGCCCTGCGGCGGATCCCGACGCGGGTCTTTGGGGTCTTGATGAGCCTGCAACCGGCGGCTGCATCGATATCGGGCCTGGTCATCCTCGATCAGCGGCTCGGAGTGCAAGAACTCGTCGCTCTTGGGATGGTGACGACAGCGAGCGCTGGTGTCACGCTCGCGAACAAGGACGCCACTCTTCCGAAAGAGCCGCTGTGACCTGGACCTGTGCCGACATTCCCGACCAGGTCGGCCGGGTGGCTGTCGTCACCGGAGCCAACGGCGGCTTGGGCCTGGAGACGGCTGAGGCCTTGGCGGCTGCCGGGGCGCACGTGATCCTCGCCACGCGCAGTCCGGGTAAGACGGAGGCAGCGGTGTCGCGCATCCGTGCCGGGGTGCCGGAGGCGTCCCTGTCGGTGGTGCCACTGGACCTCGCGTCGCAGGCCTCGGTGCATGCGGCGTCCGAGCAGATCCTCGGTGCACACGACCGGATCGACCTGCTGGTGAACAACGCAGGCGTCATGGGCATCCCTGAAGGACGCACCGAGGACGGGTTCGAGACGCAGTTGGCCGTGAACCACCTCGGTCACTTTGCATTGACTGGACTCCTGCTGCCCGCATTGCTCCACGCGCCAACCGCGCGGGTCGTGACGGTGACCAGCACGGCACATCACTACGCACGACGCATCGACCCCTTCAACGCAAACCTCGAGGGCAAGTACACCCCCTTTGGTGCCTACGGACAGTCCAAGCTGGCGAACTTCCACTTCGGCCTGGGGCTGCATCGCCGGTTCTCCGAGGCCAGGGTCTACGCCTCGAGCCTGCTCGCACACCCTGGGCTCTCTCGTACCGAGCTGCAGGTGGTCAGCGTGACCGAGTCCGGCGGGGCGTCCACGCAGCGCTTCTGGAAGTGGATGTCACGCACAACCGGTATGTCTCCTGCGGACGGGGCACTACCGCAGCTCAGGGCGTCTACCGATCCGCAGGCGAGGGGCGGAGACTTCTACTGCCCTGCGTGGGTGAACTTCGGACCGCCCGTACGGAAGCCGATCCTGCGCCGGTTCCGACTCGACGCCGCAATGGACAGGCTGTGGGACTACTCCGAGGACGCGACCGGGGTGCGGTACCGGCTTTAGCGTCAACCAGCTCCGCACTCGGCGGGGTCTGGCGTCAATCAGATGTGCACTCGAGCGGCTTTGGGGGTGCCCGATAGGCTGGGCGACCCCCTTTCGCGGGGTAGCCCGCGAGTCGGCTCTTACGCGCGCCGATATCTTCACGACCAGACCCAGGACGGCCTGTGACCAGCAGCGAGGTCGACGCCGAGCAGGCGTACGTCGACATCCTCTACGGCAGGCTGGACTGGCTGCGGGAACGTACCGACGCAGAGCTGCGGGCTGTTCGCCGGGCCGGCGCCAGCGGGACGCCCCAGGCCAGGTCGGAGCGCGACGCGTTCGCCACCTTGTACGAGGATCGGTTGGTCCAGCTGTCAGGTGTTGAGGAGCGGCTCTGTTTCGGCCGGCTGGACATGTCCGATGGTGGCGTCAGATACATCGGCCGGCTAGGACTCTTCGATGACGACCAGTCGCAGCTTCTGGTCGACTGGCGGGCACCGGCGTCTCGCGACTTCTACCAAGCCACATCGCTGCGGCCGGGGGAGGTCGTGCGCCGACGCCACCTGGAGACCCAGAGCAGGTCGGTGGCTGCGATCTATGACGACGTCCTCGATCTCGACACCTTCGAGGCGCGCCCTGACCTTGTGACGCACACCTCCGAGACCACCAGCCTCACCACTGACGGCGCTTTGCTGGCAGCGCTCAACGCGAACCGCACCGGACGTATGGGCGACATTGTCGCCACGATCCAGAGTGAGCAGGACGAGATCGTTCGCGCGCCGTTGTCGGGAATGCTGGTCGTGCAGGGCGGGCCAGGCACCGGCAAGACGGCGGTCGCGCTACACCGCGCCGCCTACCTGCTCTACACCCACCGCGACCGCCTCGAGTCCCGCGGGGTTCTGCTGGTCGGGCCAAGCCCTGTCTTCCTGCGCTACATCTCGCAGGTGCTGCCGTCCCTCGGCGAGACGGGTGTAGTGACCGCAACCACCGCTGAGCTCTTTCCCGGTGTCACCGTCACCAGCGAGGACACCGAGGATGCCGCGGCCCTCAAGGGATCGCAGCGCATGGTGGATGTCCTCGTCGCGGCCGTTCGGCAGCGGGTGCGCATCCCTGCCCAGGAGCGCCAGATGTGCGTCGAGAGTGTGACGATCGCACTTCGCCCCAGGGTGATGCGATCGGCTGCTGAGTCGGCGCGGCGCAACGGGCGGCCGCATAACGCAGCGAGGGCTGTCTTCGTTCGCACCATGCTTCAACACCTCGTTGACCTCCACGCCACCGCCACAGGCCACGCGCCAGACGCCGTCGACCGCGCAGACATCGAGTCACTGCTCCGGGACTCACGCGACGTGCGCCGCGAGCTCAACCTCGCCTGGCCGCCGCTCGCTGCCGAGCAGGTGCTGTCAGATCTGTTTGCCAGCCCAGAGCGGCTGTTCGCCGCAACTCCCGGATGGAGCAACGACGACAGGGCGCTCTTGCTGCGCAGCCGGAGCGAGGGATGGTCGACCGCAGATGTGGCGCTCCTTGACGAGGTGGCCGAACTGATTGGCGCCGACGACGAGGACGCCATCGCCGAGACGCACCGCGAGCGGCGGGTGGCTGTCGATGATCTGCGCCACGCGCGAGAGGTGCTCGAGTCATTCGGTGGGGAGGCTGGGCAGATGGTTTCTGCCGAGTCGCTGGCGTCGAGGTTCACCGAGTCAGAGCAGCTCTTCACGGTCGCCGAGCGAGCATTCGTCGACCGAACGTGGACCTACGGCCACATCATCGTCGACGAGGCTCAGGAGCTGAGCCCGATGATGTGGCGACTTCTCCTTCGTCGCTGCCCGACAAAGTCGTTCACCATCGTCGGCGACATGGCGCAGGCAACGGGGCCAGCGGTTTCGGCATCATGGAAGGAGGCGTTGGACCCCCACGTGGGGAGCGCCTGGACGCGCTACGACCTGACGATCAACTACCGGACCCCTGCGCTGGTGATGGAGCGTGCCGGTGCGATGCTCTCGGCTGCCGGGTTCCCCACAACAGCGCCGACCTCTGTCCGCGAGGGCGCAGCACCAGTGGTTGTTCGGATCGATGCGTTGGCGTCGGTCGCCGCCATTGTCAGCGAACAGGAGGACCGACTTGGTGGCGGGCGCATGGCGGTGATCGCGCCAAGGTCGGAACTGTCCGAGCTCGGTGCTGTGCTGGCCCCATGGCTCTCGTCGTCTGAGGATGAATTGCGCGCGCGTGTGGTCCTGCTCTCAGGGGAGCAGGCAAAAGGCCTGGAGTTCGACGTGGTCGTGGTCGTTGACCCAAGGGCCATGGCTGCCGAGGGCCACCACGGGCACCGCGCTCTCTTCGTTGCACTGACCCGTCCGACCCAGCGCCTCGTGCTGGCGCACTTCGGCGAGTTGCCGGACGGGTTGGCGGCACCTTCCTAGCTGCAGGGTCGGCCGCTAGCCGTCCGGCTCAGCAGCCAACGGCTCGCCGTCGCGGTCTCCGGCTGCGACCGCGTCGCGGGGTTCCCGTTTGTCTGTCGGCGTGGTCGACCCGAGCAGGGTCCCGATCCATCGGGTGCTGGGATCGAGGTCGATCAAGATGGCTTTGGTCAGCAGGGTCAACGGCACCGCCAGCAAGGCTCCGAGTGGCCCGATCGTCCACGTCCAGATCGCCATCGAGAGGAAGGTGACCGTGGTCGCCAAGTTGACCGAGTCACCGACGAACTTGGGCTGGATGATCGACTGGATGACGAAGTTGATGACGCTGTAGACGACGATCACCAGCACCATCAGTTGCCAACCGCCCACCAGCAATCCGAGAATCGCCGGCGGGATCACTCCGATCACAAAGCCGATATTGGGGATGTAGTTCGTTACGAAGGCGACGAAGCCCCAAAGGACCGGGGCTGGAATACCCATGATCCACAACGCGATCGTGTCGACAACTGCAACGATCCCGCCGAAGACCGTCGCGACCGTGAGGTAGGTGCGGGTGCCGCTGGTGAAGCTGCTCAGCGCGCCAGCGATATCCGGCCGTGTCTTCTGGGTGTAGCGCAGGCGATCGATGAAACCGACACTGTCGAGGCCGAGGAAGATGATCACGGCCAAGACGAAGAAGAGGGAACCGGCGACATTGCTGAGGCTCGACAGGACGTCAGTCACCACTGAAGCCACGTTGTCAGGTGAGATCGAGGAGGTTGCCGCGTCGATCTGTTTCTGCCCAATTCCCAGACTGTCAAGCAGGTTGGCCACGTCCTTGTTGACCTGGGACGTGCTTGGGGCGTAGCTGCCCACGAGAGTCGCAAACCTCGCCGCCGCGTAGAGCAGGATGAGCCCGAGAACGAGCAGGATGCCGTACGCCCCCATGACGACAGTGGTGATCGCCAACCACTTCGGCCAACCTTTGCGCAACATCCACTGCTGTATGGGGATCACGGTGACGACCAGCATCAAGGCCAGGAACGTCGGCCCGACAATCCCTTTGAAGGCCTGGAGCCCGAACATCACGACAAATCCGCCCGCCCCGCCGAGCAGCAAGATCAGTCCGCGGGGGATCGACCATGGCGTTTCCTGGACAAGGTCTGACTCGTGAGTGGCAGGCGTGAGGTCGGGGCTGGGCATGTGACTCCTCGGGCGGGCCGGTGTGAGCCGATCATGCCTGAACAGGGACAATCAGTGCGTGACTCTGAATGGAAGTGTGTCCTTTTGGTATGACGAAATCGGCCTCCCGACGGCGAGACCGCCCCTCGAAGGGCCCACATCGGTCGATGTGTGCATCGTGGGAGGCGGATTCACCGGCCTCTGGGCTGCCTTCTACTTGAAGCAGGCTGACCCCTCGCTTCGCGTGCTGGTGGTCGAGCAGAGGTTTGCCGGCTACGGGGCGAGCGGCCGTAACGGTGGCTGGCTCTTCGGTGGGATAGCCGGATCGCGACGTCGATATGCGTCCACGCATGGGCGGCAGGCAGTCATCGAGCTGCAGCATGCGATGAACGCCACGGTCGATGAGGTCATCGCGGTGACCCAGCGGGAGGGAATCGAGGCCGACATCGTCAAGGGGGGCACCCTGGAGGTCGCGTACACCCCAGCGCAGCTTCAACGTCTTCAGGCCTTCGTCGACGAGGAGCACGCGTGGGGCGAGACCGACCACGTGCTGATCAGCGCTGAGGAATCGACTGGGCGCGTCAACGTCGCCAACACCCTGGGCGGTGCATTCAGCCCGCACGGCGCGCGGATCCAACCCGCGAAGCTCGTGCGCGGCCTCTCCGACGTCGTGGAGCGGATGGGTGTAACCATCGCCGAGCAGACCACCGTCACCGCGATCGAGCCGCACCGCGTCATCACCGATCACGGTGATGTGGCTGCTGACTTCGTCCTCCGCGCGACCGAGGGCTTCACGGCTGGGATCAAGGGACTCAGACGCTCCTGGTTGCCGATGAACTCGTCGATGATCGTCACCGATCCGCTGCCCGAGGCGGCATGGGAGCAGATCGGATGGGCGGGCATGGAGACGCTTGGCGACCTCGCGCACGCCTATTGCTACGTACAGCGGACTGCCGACGGACGCATTGCGATCGGCGGACGCGGCGTCCCGTATCGCTACGGGTCGCAGACCGACAACGATGGAACGACGCAACCGCAGACGATCGACGCGCTACGTGAGATCTTGGTTCGGCTCTTCCCGGCGACTGCCGACGTACCAGTTGCACATGCTTGGTCAGGGGTCCTAGGCGTCCCGCGCGACTGGTGCTCGACAGTGGGCCTTGACCGCGACACCGGTCTTGGCTGGGCAGGTGGCTATGTCGGACACGGTGTGGCCACGACCAACTTGGCTGGGCGCACCCTGCGCGACCTCGTTCTCGGACAGCAGACCGAGTTGACTGCTCTACCGTGGGTCGGCAGGAAGGTGCGCAGATGGGAGCCGGAACCTTTCCGGTGGCTCGGTGTGCAGGCGATGTACGCCACCTACCGCGCGGCAGACAAGCAGGAGCACGGTGGCCGGGCCAGTACCTCGCCTCTGGCAAAGGTGGCTGACAAGGTCTCCGGCCGCTTCTAGAGCTCGCCGAATGCGTGCCAGGCGCTCAAACGCTAAGCGCGTCCCATGCGGCGAGTACCTCGGCCTCTCGCTCCCGACTCCAGCCGGTTCCGTCCGGGTTTGGCGTTGGCGTGCTGCGTTCGTGCGCGAGTGTCTCGCGGACGGTGTCGGTGAGCGAACGTGTAGCGAACCCGTGGGCCACCGCCCGCGCCGGGCTGCAGTTCATGCCGGGGTCAGGCTCAGCCGACGGATACCAGAGCGGAAGGTCGGAGTTGCCGACTCCGTGCTGGATCAAGAAAGCAGGATCGACCGCGACGATCTCGGTTCCTGCGGGCCCGACGGCGTCCACGATCGTTCGCAGCATGTCGGCGAAGGTGAAGGGCGGTGGCGGGCTGACGGTGTGGAAGGTGCCCGACTCGCCGCGCTCAAGGAGCTCTAGGATCCAGCGTGCTTGGTCGCGCCCGTCGATGACCTGGATGCCGTAGTTGGGAATGTCCGGAGCAAGCACTCGGCCACCATCGGCGATGCGGTTGACCCAATAGGTGAACCGGTGGGTGTAGTCGTACGGCCCCACGACATACGTGGGGCGAATGACAATGGCGTCTGTGTAGTGTTCGGCAACCGCCCCCTCGCAGAGCACCTTGAGACCTCCGTAGGTTTCGCCGTCAACGACCTCGGTGGACGGGTCGTCCAGATCGGCGAGGGGCGAGTCCTCATCTGAGTTCGGCGGCGACGGCTCGGCGTAGACCGAGACTGTCGAGATGAATACATGTCGCCCGCCCCGCTCGCCGAGGGCTTCGGCCAGTTGGTCCACCTGACGAGGAACGTAGGCGCAGACGTCGATCGTTGCGTCCCAGTGGCCGTCTGCCAGGTTCTCGAGGTCGTGGTCCCGGTCGCCCAAGATGTGCTCTGCTTCCGGCACGGCGTCGGCGTTGGTCTTGCCTCGGTGGAAGACCGATACCTGGTGTCCCCGCTCGAGTGCGATCTCGGCAATGTGGCGTCCGACGAACTGGGTGCCGCCGATGATCAGCAGGCGCATGTGCCCTCCGTGGTGTCTGGATTAACTGCCAGCCTTCCATACCCGGAGATTGGTTCTACTGGCACTCATCCCAGGTCCAGGGCAGGCGCGCGTCAAAGAGGCGCGTGACCAGCCGGTCGAGCCACCGATCCATCAGCGGACCATCGACGGACGGGTGTTCCTGTGGTCTGTCCACCTCGTGGTCGTGCCCTGGAGGTCCGTCTGATCTTCGGCTGTCTGCTCGCGGACCACGCTAGACGTGCGCTTGCTGGCGGGGATCATCGGATTCATGTCGCTTCTCCTTCTGGGTTACTGACTGGTATGCCCTGCAACCAGCCCGCCAAACGCCCAAGAACCCCCGACCTGAGTGACTTCGGTCACGGGGGAGTGCTTCTCGTTCTTTTGGTGCACTCGCAAGCCGAAAGAGTTCAGAGCGATCAGATGCCACGCGCGATGGTGAGTAAGTCGGCGTAGATCGCATACGCGGTCTGCGTGAGCTGACCGTCACGTTCGACGATCTCGACGGTGCCGGCGAGCTCGGTTTCAAGGACGATGGCTGACGAAGTCCCGGATATCCAGTACATCGGGTCTCGGCTACGGACGGGCTCGAGGGTGACCCGCGCGGTCACGTCGCCGTCGTCGTTGCGCTGCGCCTCGCCGATCAAGCGAAGGCGTCTTCCGTAGGCGACCACCTTTGCAACGTCGTCCTGACTCAACTCCGCGATCGAGTCGCGGGCGACCACATCTGGCGTGATGTCCGCATCGAGAAGGACGTTCGCCAGGGCGGCGACCTTCGCTGCGGCATCGTGACCCTCAAGGTCGTTGGTGGGATCCGTCTCGGCAAATCCCGCTTCAACCGCCTCTGCGATGGCAGATTCTCGCGATGCGCCTTCAGCCATGGTGTCCAGAACGTAGTTGCTGGTGGAGTTCAGGACGCCACGGAACCCCAACACCCGATCGCCCGGAAGGCAGAACTCGGCCAGGTTGTAGACGGGACAGCCGTCCATCGTGACGCCCTCGTGCCGCAGCCGCCGCCCCTCTGCGTCGGCGCGGTCGCGCAGGCGTCGATAGTCCCAGGCGATCGGGCCTTTGTTGACGGTGACCACGTCCAGCCCGGCATCGAAGGCCGCGTCGATGTGGGCAATTGCTAACTCCCCACCGTGCCGCAACGGCGTCGACTCGACAAGGACCGAGGCGCCGGACGCCGCGATGAGATCTTCACCAGTTCGTTCAGAGGACAGAAACCGGTCTCCATTGGCGCGGAAGGCCATGAGCACGTCGGCTGGTGTTCCGCCCTCGGGGTCCAGCCACGAGCCGTGTCTGCCGGTGCCAACGGCATTCACGAGGAACCGGACGCCATAATCGCGCGCCAACACTCCCTCGCGGTCACGCACGAGTTCGCAGAACCTTTGTGTGACGTAGCCGAACCCCAAAATGCAGAGCCGAATGTCGCGGACGCCGCTCATGATCGGCTCTGACCCACCCAGTCGCCGAGAAAGGCTTGTTCTTTGGTGATGAGGTAGTCGAGATAGCCGCGTACCTGTTGCTCGATCCTGCCGCCGACGAAAGGCACCTTGACCTTCACATTGACCGTGCATGAGTAGCTGCTGCCATCGGTCGTCGATTCGATCGAGTAGTCGCCACCGATAATGGCCGGGGCGGTGCCCAGCTCGGCGCGCCAGGTTCCGCGCAACGTTCCGTCGGCGTCCAAGATGGTTGACCAGGTGTCAACCTGAGTGATCTGGCCATCACCGACCAAGCCCTTGATTGCTGCCGGGATTTTGTCCATCGGAAGCTGGCGCACAGCCGTGATCACCACGCTTTCCGCGGCGCGCTCGGTGGTCGGAGCGCCGACACCCCCAAAGCGCTCGCTGCGCGCGGCGAGGTAGTCGAGGTTGGCGAGCGCATCCAGCAGCGTGCTGGGGGAGACCGCATAGGTGTACGTGTGGGTCATGGAGGCTCCGGTGTCGAGGTGCCTGCAGGCTACCGACTACCCGCAGTGCGGACATGGCACGACGCCTGGTGATCGTTGACGACGCCCACCGACTGCATGAAGGCGTACATCGTGGTAGGGCCGACGAAGCTCCAGCCCCGACGCTTGAGCTCTTTGGAGAGCGCTGCTGACTCTGGTGTCTGAGGGTGGCCCATCACCCACTGCTGGGTGATGACCGCCGGACGCGATCGGGGCTCGGGCGCAAACCCCCAGACCACCTCGGTCAGGGTCTCGTCGCCGCCAAGCAGCGTGATGCAGCGCCGTGCGTTGTTGATCGTCGACTCGATCTTGCCGCGATGGCGGACGATGCCCGCGTCCTGCAGTAGCCGCTCGATGTCGGCATCACCGAAAGACGCAACGGCCTCGACATCGAATCCCGCGAAGGCGGCGCGGAAGTTCTCGCGCTTGCGCAGGATGGTCAGCCACGAGAGCCCGGACTGGAAGCCCTCGAGGCAGATCTTCTCGAAGAGTCGCGTGTCGTCGCGGACGGGGCGGCCCCACTCGGTGTCGTGGTAAGCGCGGTACTCCTCGGTGCTGCCGCCCCAGAAGCAGCGGAGTAGACCGTCCTCGCCGCGGTCAAGCAGGTCGCCGTCGACGAGGGTCTCGGTCACCGTCCTAGCTCAGCACACCGTTCGTGGTGACCAGAGCCGCGACGCCGAGCGCGGCCACCGCAACTGGCGCCAGGAGGAGCACGGCGTGGTCGCGGAGCAGCGCGATGGCCGCGACTGCACCGGCGCCGGTTGCCACGACCAATCCAACGAGAGTCGACCCCCACAGAGCGAAGAACCAGGGTGTTCCTGCTCCGGGTTCGACGAGGTGCTGGGTAACCCATGCCACCAAGGGGGAGGCGATGGCCACCACAGCAGCGATGGTGAAGACGAAGACCGCCCAGCGTCCGAGCGTCGTGTCGGGCACGACCCAGACGCGGTGTTCGTGCGGGTGGTGCGGGTGCGTGACGTCCTGCATGCTCGGCTCCTCGGGGAAGGGGAGGTCCTTTAGGCGCCCAGAGTGCCTCTTGTTGGGGTCGAGTGCACGCACCCACGCCGCGAGTCGCCCTGATGCTGCCTAGGCTGCTGATGTGAGTGTCGCCCCGGACCGCCAGCTGCCTCCAGGGCCAGAAGGCCCTGAGATGCTGCGCAACATCCGGTTGATGCGCTCGATGCCACCAGCATTTCTGGCCCAGTGCGCCCAGCGCTATGGGTCGGTGGTGCGCTTCCCGATGCCGCGCAGTGAGGTGTGGTTGATCTCCGACCCGGTGGAGGTCCGTCGGGTGCTGCAGGGCAACCACAAGGCCTACGGCAAGCGGACGATTCAGTACGACACGCTTGCCTTGGTGACGGGGACCGGCCTGCTGGCGTCCGATGCCGACCTCTGGCGAAGGATGCGCCGCGTCATGTCGCCCGGTTTCCACCACGACTTGGTCGCGGCGATGGCGACGTCGGTGCACGAGGTGTGCACCGCGTGGGTCGAGCGGACCGTCCACCAGGGGGTGGAGACCGAGCTCGACCTCGATGCGGCGATGCTCGAGCTCACGCTGGAAATTGTCGCCGCGACATTGCTGGGCGGCAATCTTGCGGGTCGGGCCGACCATCTGGTGGGCGCGGTGATGACCGCGCTGCACGTGGTTGTTTCCAGGGCGCAGCAGCCGCTCCCCATCCCGGAGTCATGGCCGACACCTGGTCATCGCCGCTTCCGCGGAGCGATGAAGGTGCTCGACGCAGCCGTTGATGACGTCATCGCGGCCAGGCGGGGCAGAAAGCCGGGGACGGACACGCTGTGGCTGCTGATCACCGCGATGGACGAGGGGCTCGCGTCGGCGAGGGAGGTGCGCGACGAGGTGGTCACCCTGATTGTTGCCGGCCACGAGACCGTGGCCGCCACCCTCACCTGGACCTGGGTGCTGCTCGCCAGTCACCCGGAAGCGGAGCAACGTGTCCAAGCCGAGGTGGATGGGCTGCCAGATCCTGAGTCGTCGGGGTGGGACGTCGACATCCTGAAGCGTCTGCCCTACGCCCGGGCTGTGATCGATGAGTGTTTGCGGCTCTACCCCCCGGCATGGGTGATCACCCGGCGCAGCCTCGAGTCGGATGTCCTCGGTGGCTTTGAGCTGCCGGCAGGGACCACCGTGATCATCTCGCCGTACGCCATTCACCGGGACACGCAGTGGTGGCCGAACCCGGACCGGTTCGACCCGGACCGGTTCCTAGGGGAGACGTCACCGAGTGAGTCGGGAACCGGCCCCCTGACCTACCTGCCGTTCGGGGCGGGGCCACGCCTCTGCATTGGCCGCGACCTCGCCTTGATGGAGGCGCCTCTGGTCGTGGCGACTCTGGCTCGTGTGCTGAGGGCCAGGCCGAAACGCCCGACGTCGGTGCGACCGGACTTCGGCGTCACGCTGCGACCATCGGGCGGACTGCCAGGAGTGGTGCTCCGGCGGACGGCTCAGTAGCCCCCGCCACCGTGAGCAAGGTCACCTTCTGAGCAGTTCCACCATGTGGAGTTGCTCACAAACCTCCTGGATATGGGTGGAATTGAGCCAACCGCATGGAGGATTTCGTCCACTTAGGGCACCCTGAGAGCCATAATCCCGCCGCGTCCCGCTGGAGAGGTTCCCATGACGATTCCCGGTCTTGCTGAAGCGCCCACAAAGAATGCCAAGCTGCTGGCCTGGGTCGAGGAGATCGCCGCCCTCACCAAGCCCGACCGGGTGGTCTGGGCGGACGGCTCGCAGGAGGAGTGGGACCGGCTCACTGCTGAGCTCGTCGAATCCGGGACGTTCATCAGGCTGAACGAGGAGAAACGCCCGAACAGCTTCCTGGCCCGTTCCAACCCCAAGGACGTCGCTCGGGTTGAGGACCGCACCTACATCTGTGCCGAGCGCGAGCAGGATGCCGGCCCGACGAACAACTGGATGGCTCCGGACGAGATGCGCAAGACGCTCCGTCCGCTCTTCGACGGCTCGATGCGCGGCCGCACCATGTACGTCGTTCCGTTCAGCATGGGACCGCTGGGTGGCACGATCTCGCAGCTCGGTGTCGAGATCACCGACTCCGCGTACGTCGTCGTCAACATGCGGATCATGACGCGAATGGGCAAGGCCGCCCTGGACCTCATCGGTGACAGCGGCGACTTCGTTCCTGCCATTCACACCGTTGGCGCTCCACTGGCCGACGGCGAACAGGACGTCGCCTGGCCCTGCAGCGACACCAAGTACATCGTCCACTTCCCCGAGACCCGCGAGATCTGGTCCTACGGCTCCGGCTACGGCGGCAACGCGCTACTCGGCAAGAAATGCTTCGCGCTTCGCATCGCGTCGGTCATGGCGCGTGACGAGGGCTGGCTTGCCGAGCACATGCTGATCCTCAAGCTCACCTCACCCGAGGGCACGGCGCACCACATCACGGCAGCCTTCCCCAGCGCCTGTGGCAAGACAAACCTCGCCATGCTGCAGCCGACGATTCCCGGCTGGGCCGTTGAGACGGTCGGCGACGACATCGCCTGGATGCGCTTCGGCGACGACGGGCGCCTCTACGCCATCAACCCGGAGGCCGGGTTCTTCGGGGTCGCGCCCGGCACCGGTGCCTCAACGAACCAGAACGCGATCGACACCCTCTGGGGCAACAGCATCTTCACCAACGTTGCGCTCACCGATGATGGTGATGTCTGGTGGGAGGGCCTCACAGACGAGGCCCCCGCGCACCTGATCGACTGGAAGGGCCGCGACTGGACGCCGGCATCGGACGAGCCCTCGTCGCACCCGAACAGCCGCTTCACCGCTCCGGCCTCGCAGTGCCCGTCGATCGCCGACAGCTGGGAAGACCCCAAGGGTGTCCCGATCGACGCGATCTTGTTCGGCGGCCGTCGCGCCACCAACGTGCCACTGGTCAACGAGTCGTTCGACTGGGAGCACGGCGTCTTCCTCGCTTCGACGGTCTCCAGCGAGCAGACCGCTGCGGCCGAAGGCACCGTCGGAGCGCTGCGGCGCGACCCGTTCGCCATGCTGCCGTTCTGCGGCTACAACATGGCCGACTACTGGGGCCACTGGCTCAAGGTCGGACAGGCCACTGACGCCAGCAAGCTGCCGCGGATCTACCAGGTCAACTGGTTCCGCAAGGACGCTGGCGGAAAGTTCCTCTGGCCAGGATTCGGCGAGAACAGCCGCGTCCTCGACTGGATCATCCGCCGGCTCAAGGGCGACGCAGAGGCGATCGAGACGCCGATCGGCAAGCTTCCGGCTGACGGTTCGATGAACCTCGACGGGCTTGGACTCACCGACGAGCAGACCGCTGAGCTCTTCGCCGTCGAGCCGAAGACGTGGATCGACGAGGCCGAGCTCACCGACGAGTACTTCGCCAAGTTCGGTGCACATCTGCCAGCGGCGCTGCGCGGGCAGCTCGATGGGCTCCGCGCGCGTCTAGAGGCGGCGCAGCAGGCGTAAGGCTGGGTCAGATCGGGGCGCGCTCGATCGGGCAGGTCATACAGCGCGGCCCGCCGCGGCCGCGTCCCAGCTCGCTGCCCGCCGCGGCGATTACCTCGATGCCTTGCTCCTCGAGGTACCGGTTGGTCGTGGTGTTGCGCTCGTAGCCGATGACGACACCGGGGGACAGCGCCAAGAAATTGTTGCCGTCGTCCCACTGCTCACGTTCGGCTGCCCTGATGTCCTGAGACACTGAGAGGACCCGGACGCGATCGATCTCGAGCGCGTCGGCAACCGCTGACCAGAGGTCTTCGTTCTGCGAGATGGTGAGTGCGCCGTCGTCTCCTGGGGTGAGTGTGTAGCTACGCATCTCGGCCGGTAGGTACGGATACGTGATGAACGTGGTGGCGTCGAGCATGGTCATGGCGGTGTCGAGGTGCATGAAGGCCCGAGTCTTGGGTAGGTCGACGGCGATGACGCGCGTCACCGCACCCCCGCTGAGGCGAAAGTAGTTGCGGGCCAGGATCTCCGCCCCCTGTGGCGTGGTGCGCTCGCTGAGCCCGATCATGACGGCTCCGTTACCGATCACCAGGATGTCGCCACCTTCGCAGGTGGCCGGGTCGTGCACCTCGTCGTCGTCGCCGTAGTACATGACGATGTCATCGTGGGCTGCGGTAAACATGGGGTGGAAGCCGTAGATGAGTCGGGAGTGAATCGCCTCACGCTTGCGCGCGGCCTTGGCCATCGGGTTGACCGAGACACCGCCATAGACCCATGCGGAGTTGTCTCGCTGGAACAGGTGGTTGGGGAGCGGGGTGAGGACGAAGTCCTCGTCGTCGAGCAGACGCCACAGGAGGCTGGGCCACTCCGGTGCCGGCAGGTCCTTCTTGAGGATCCCGCCGATCATGAAGTCGGCGAGCTCTTGCGGCTCGGTGTTGGCGATCAAGTTCCGCAGCGGTGACACCAGATTGGGGCCCATGGTCTCTTCGTGGACCACGCGCTCGAGGAGGAACTCGCGGGCCGCCTCCAACCGCAGTGCCTCTCCAAGCAGCTCATTGAAGTAGTGAACGTGAGCCCCGCGGTCCCTTAGCGCGGCCGTGAACGCGTCATGCTCTTCGATGGCGCGTTCGGCCCAGAGGACATCGTCGAACAGCAGGCTGTGGACATTGCTCGGGGTGAGACGGTCCATCTCCAGGCCCGGCCGGTGGACGATCACCTGCCGCAGCTGCCCGACCTCTGACTCGACGCGAAACACCATGGAGCCTCCCTTGATTGCGGGAAGCCTACGGGGTCAGGCTGTTTCAGCGGACTTCTGCTGCTCAGCCACCTTTTCGTGGACGTCTGCCATGTCGAGCTCTTTGACGGCGGTCAGCACCTTCTCCAGCTCCGGAGCCGGAAGGGCACCCGCCTCGCCGAAGACGAGAACCTTCTCGCGGAAGGCGACCAGGGTTGGGATCGACGTGATCCCGAACATGCCGGCCAGCTCCTGCTGGTCCTCGGTGTCGACCTTGGCGAAGACGACGTCGGTGTGCGCCTCGCTGGCGCTCTCGAAGACCGGGCCAAAGGCACGGCAGGGACCGCACCAGGCCGCCCAGAAGTCGATGACGACGATGTCGTTCCCACCGATCGTCTCGGCGAAGTTCTCCTTGGTCAGGGTCAGGGTTGACACCTGGTCTCCTTTTGGTCGGAACAGTTCAGTTGATCGATTCAACTATACCCCCTAGGGTATTATTCCATGGAGATCTCACTCAAGACCCACGTGGCGGCCCCTTTCGACGACGTCGTCGCACGCACCCGAGGCGCTCTGGCCGAGCAGGGCTTTGGCGTCCTCACCGAGATAGATGTGAGGGCCACGATGAAGGCCAAGCTCGACGCTGACGTCGGCCCGTTCCTCATCCTTGGCGCGTGTAATCCTCCGCTCGCCTACCGGGCCATAAGCGCCGAGGCTTCGATCGGCGTCCTGCTGCCCTGCAATGTGGTGGTGCGGCAGGATGGCGACCGAGTGCTGGTTGAGGCCGTCGACCCGATGGGGATGATGAGCGTTGCTGGCGACGATGCCTGAACCGTCGCCAGCGAGGCAGCGGATCGACTCAAGACGGCGCTGCAATCGCTCGAGGACGCGTGAGTCAAGGGTTGGAGACCGCGGTCATTCTGGGTGAGGATGGCGACATGGACGAGTCGAGCATCGAGGATGCGTGGATCGAGCAGACCCTCACCGGGCGTCTGCTGGTTGCCTCGCCCGAGCTCGGTGATCCCCACTTCTCGCGCACCATCGTGCTGCTCGTCGATCACGACGAAAGCGGAGCCCTTGGCGTCGTGCTGAACCGGCCATCGACCACCGACGTCAGTGAGATCCTGCCTGACTGGCACCTCTACGCCACCCCTCCGCAGGTGGTCTTCCAAGGCGGTCCGGTCGGCCGTGACAGCGCGCTCGCGCTCGCAGCGAGAGCCGGTGGCCACGACGAGGCAGACGAGCCGTTGGGGTTTCGTCATGTGCACGCCGGAATCGGGCTCGTTGATCTGGACAGTCCGGCTGAGCTGATCGCCGGAGAGATTGCGTCTATGCGGGTCTTCGCCGGTTACGCCGGTTGGGGGTCAGAACAGCTCGAGGCGGAGATCGGTGAAGGGTCCTGGTTCGTTGTCGATGCGGAGCCAGGTGATCTGTCGTCCGAAGACCCTGCGCGCCTTTGGGAGCAGGTTCTTCGCCGTCAGCCTCCCCGACTGGCGATCGTGGCGACGTTTCCTGAAGATCCGTCGCTGAACTGACGGTTTACACTTCATGCCGTGACGACAGATCCTCTCGGCCCAGACACCGACAATGGCGGCCTTGGCACGCTCCTCGACGAGCGAGTGGAGGAAGCGTCGGTCGAGCCGGGCGATCACGAGCGCTTCGCCCACTACGTCCAGAAGGACAAGATCATGGAGAGCGCAGTCACTGGCTCCCCGGTGATTGCTCTATGCGGCAAGGTCTGGATCCCCAACCGCGACCCGCAGAAGTTCCCGGTGTGCCCGGAGTGCCAGAAGATCTACGAGTCCCTTCCCGGTGGCGGCGGAGAACGCACGCCCTGACCCAGTTCGGTTTTGCCCCTTCCGCGGAGCAATGGACTGTCCCCAGCCCCGTGGCGATCACCCGATCTGCCCTAGGCGCAACGCCATAATCTCGACATGCTGTTTCTGCCCGTGTCCTGGAGGTCATCTGTGTCGGTCCGTTCCGTCGCCCGCTCTGGGGCCCGTCTTGCAGTTGTTGCTGCCCTCGCGCTCCTCGCGTCTGGGGTTGCCGCGGTTGCTCCGACCGGCACCGGTGCTGTCCAGCGCGCTGCCGCCGACTGTTTCAAGCCGCACTCGGCGGAGACCGGCGCCAGGGGAACCGATGAGGTTCGCGTCGACCCGCACACCGAGCGACTCCGCGAGGTGCCGACCATGCAGGCGCGGCTGGGCGGCGAGGTGACGGTCCCGACCTACATCCACTTCATCACCGCCACGAAGCTCTCCCTCGAGGAGCAGATCGCCCGAGAGGAACTGGCGGACCTTCAGATTCGGAAGCTCAACCGTGGATACTCCGGTCGTAGCAGCACGAAGGCGTTCAGCACGCCGTTCCGTTTTTCGCTGATGGCGACAGACATCACGGTCAACAGCGCCTGGTCCACGATGAAGTTCAGGAGTGCGGCCGAGGCAGAGGCCAAGGCTGCGCTGCGTGTTGGTGGTGCCGACACCCTCAACATCTACGCGGCCAACATCGGTGGTGACCTGCTCGGCTGGGCAACTTTCCCGCAGCGGTATGAGAACAACCCCACCAACGACGGCGTCGTGCTTCTGACCGATTCGATGCCCGGCGGCAAGGCTGCTCCATACAACCGTGGCGACACCGCAACTCACGAGATCGGTCACTGGTTGGGGCTCTATCACACCTTCCAGGATGGGTGTGCTCCGAAGAACGACCTCGTTGCGGACACTCCGGCTGAGCGGAGGCCGGGTTATGGATGCCCTGACGGCCGTGACTCATGCCGAGCTGACGGTGTTGACCCCATCCACAACTTCATGGACTACAGCAACGACATCTGCATGGATCGCTTCACCGCAGGTCAAGCGGACCGGATGCTGAGCCAGTGGGCTACCTTCCGATCCGCCGGGTGACTCGTTGAGCGTGTGCATACGCTGGTGAGGTGACCACGAGACCTGAGCCAGACATGACGGGCATCAGGCCTGGGCAGCAGCAACCGCGGACCGGACCCCAAAGCATCTTCGGACCGCAGTACCGCGTGCTCACCCTTGGCGTCATCTCGGTGATGACGATCGTGGCCTTTGAGGCGATGGGCGTCATCACCGCGATGCCCACTGCGGCGCGAGAGCTAGATGGCCTCCCCCTCTACGCCTGGGGTTCCACCGCCGTCACGGCTGCTGGCCTGTACGCGATGGCTGCGGCCGGCGGGTGGGCGGATCGTCGAGGCCCGGTGCCTCCGCTGTCGGCCGGGCTCGTGGCTTTCGTCCTGGGGACCTTGGTCTGCGGCTTCGCCCCGACGATGCCAGTGCTTCTGCTTGGGCGAGCCTTTCAGGGTCTGGGGTTCGGCGCCGCGATCGTGGCGCTTTATGTGGTCATCGGGCGGGCCTACCCAGAGGACATGCGGCCGCGGGTATTCACCGCACTTTCCGGCTCGTGGGTGGTCCCGGGGATCGTTGGTCCTCTCGTGGCCGGACTCATCACAGACGCATTCGGCTGGCGCTGGGTCTTCTTCGGCGTCCTGCTGCTGCTCATCCCAGTCGGGGCCGTACTGATACCGCGGCTTCAGTCGATGCACGTCGAGCCGGACCCGGACGCCGACCCGGCGGCAGGACGCAAACGCCTGGCGCTTCTCGCCGCGGTCGGAGTTGTTCTGCTGCAGGTGTCTGGACAGCTACTCGATGCCTGGTCACTGGTTCTCGCACCCCTCGCCATTGGCCTGCTCGGATACGCCGTCCCCCGGCTGCTGCCCGAGGGAACACTCATGTCGCGGCGAGGTCTTCCTACCGTGGTGTTGATTCGTGGCGTCTTCGCTGGGTCATTCTTTGCGGCCGAGTGGTTTGTCCCGCTGATGCTGGTCAGCGAACGAGGGCTCTCGTCGGTCTTTGCGGGTGGCTCACTCTCCGGTGCAGCGATCGGATGGTTCTTGGGCAGCTGGATCCAGGGTCGCCCGACGTTGACGATCACACGTGATCGACTTGTGGTGATCGGGGCATCGTTCACCACGGCTGGGCTCGCGCTCTCGAGTGTTGTCGCCCTGGAGGCCGTCTCGTGGCAGGTGATCGCGTTCACATGGGCCATCGGCTCTTTCGGGATGGGCATCTTGTACGGATCGCTCGGCGTCCTGGTCCTGCAGCTCTCACCTCCCGACAAGCAAGGAGTGAACTCGGCAGCATTGCAGATCTCTGACTCGCTCGGCGTCATCTTGGCCACCGGCCTCGGCGGGGTGATCTTCGCGACGTCGCATGCCCGGGCTGGCCAGGACTCTGGCGTCTACCTCACGATCTTCTTGGTGATGACGACGATCGCGGTGATCGGAACGGTCCTGTCCCCCCGGGTGTCACCGCGCCCCGCAGGTGCGAACTCGGGTTGATCAGGGCCTGACACGCCGAGCGGGTTGGGGTCGTGCTCATTGGGCATCGAGGTCCTTAGGCTCGTGCCCCCGTGACTTACCGATACCCGCCCTTCGCCACGCTGGGTGGCCCTGTCGTGCCGCTGGCGAACGCCAGCGACCTGCAGCATCGGATCGATACCCTGCGCGCGTGGGTGGTGGCCCGGCGCTAGGCTTCGGGCGACGTTCATCTGCATGTCAGGTGGAGGACACCTCCACCCACGAGCCTCGGAGGCCCCATGCGCATCGCCCGCACATCGCTCCGCTCTGCCGTTTTGGTCACCGCTTCGGTTGCAGCCGTCCTTGCGCTCTCGTCCTGCGCTAAAGAGCAGAATGAACCGGCCGCGACCACGACCAGCGGGGACGCTTGTGCCGACATCACCACGGTCACGGACGGCAAACTCACGGTGGGCACAAGCGATCCTGCCTACCCCCCGTATGTCATCGACAACAAGCCAACGAATGGCAAGGGCTTCGAGTCGGCAACGGCCTATGCGGTGGCGAGGGAGATGGGGTTTGCCAAGGACCAGGTCGCGTGGACCTTTGCCGGCTTCAGCCAGCTGGCCGCTCCGGGCGCGAAGGACTTCGACTTCGCCATCAACCAAATTTCGATCACTCCCAAGCGCGGGGAGGCAGTGACCTTCAGCGACCCGTACTACGCAGCCTCCAACGGGGTGCTCGTCCTCAAGGACAGCGAGTTCGCCGACGTCACGTCCCTCGCCGAACTGCAAGACGCCAAGATCGGTGTTCAGATCGGCACCACGGCGTCCGATGATGTCGAGAGCCAGATCGCCCCCACTCAGGAGGTTGACGTGTTCGATGACACGACCGCCTCGACCCAGGCCCTGGTGAACGGTCAGATCGATGCGATCGTCACCGACCTGCCGACCACCCTCTACCTCGCTGCAGCGGAGGTGCCGGGGACGGTCGTCGGGCAGCTACCGGCTGCCAACGCTGCTGAGAGTTGGGGTCTTGCGCTTGAGAAGGACAACCCACTGGTCACCTGCGTCAACCAGGCACTTGGGGCGCTCACCGATTCCGGTGAGCTGCTCGACATCACCAACCAGTGGATGACCGAGTACTCCGACGCGCCGATCTTGAGCTGACCCGACGCGTCGGCGCGGTCCAGTGACAGCTACCTCCGACGCCGTGCCGGTCTACGACCCGGCACGGTTGGACGCCATCTCCAAGCGGAGGCGCCGGAACACGGCAGTGTCGACAGCGAGCACGATCCTTGTCCTCGGCGCGCTGCTGGTGCTGATCGTCACCTCACCCGGATGGCCGGCCGTGCGGGAGTCGTTCTTCAACGGGTTCCACGCGCGCGAAGTTCTGCCAGAGATTCTGACCGGCCTCAAGCTCACGGTGATTCTGTTCCTCACAGCCGAGCCGGTGATCCTGGTCATTGGACTCCTGCTGGCGGTGGTCCGGGGACTGTCCGCTCCGGTCTTCACACCCCTCCGTTTCCTGGCCATCGCCTACGCTGATGTGGTTCGCGGTATCCCAACCATCTTGTTGATCTTGATGTTCGCATTTGGAATCCCGGCGCTGAACCTCGAAGGTCTGTCGGACTCGCGTCTCTTCTGGGCGTGGTTCGCCCTCGTCGTCTCGTACACCGCTTACGTCAGCGAAGTCTTGCGCGCTGGACTTGAGTCGGTTCATCCCAGCCAGCGTGCGGCAGCCCGAGCTTTGGGTCTGAACCAGTACCAGAGCCTGCGATACGTGGTGGTACCCCAGGCCGTGCGACGGGTGATACCCCCATTGCTCAACGACTTCATCGCACTGCAGAAGGACACGGCTCTGATTGCTATCGTCGGGGCCGGTGTCGAGATGACGAGGGCAGCACAGATCTACGCCTTCGACGTCTTCAACTACACACCATTCGTCGTGGCCGCCTTCTTCTACGTTCTACTCACCGTTCCGTTGTCCCGGTGGGCCGACTGGATGGCCGACCGCCAGCGGCGGCGGAGCGCAGCAGCTGGCGGTGGGCTTTGACCGAGCCGACGCTTCAGCTGAAAGACGTGCACAAGGCCTACGGCGACAACCCGGTGCTCCGTGGTGTCTCGCTCGATGTCGACGAGCACGAAGTCGTCGCGTTGATCGGATCATCTGGATGCGGCAAGTCGACCCTGCTGCGCTGCATCGATCTTCTGGAGCCGATCGACTCTGGGGCGGTCATCTTGGAGGGCGAGGACATCTCTTGGCCCGGCTATGACGTCAACGCGGCCCGTCGCAACATCGGGATCGTCTTCCAGTCGTTTAACCTCTTCCCGCACCGCAGCGTGATGGACAACATCACGCTGGCGCCGAGGAAGGTGCTGGGCCATTCGCGCGACGTGGCTGAGACGCAGGCCACAGAGCTGCTCACGCGGTTTGGTCTGGCCGACAAGGCCGGTGGATACCCCGATCGGCTTTCCGGCGGACAGCAGCAGCGCGTTGCGATCGTGCGGGCTTTGGCGATGCAGCCAAGAATCATGCTCTTCGACGAGATCACCTCGGCGCTCGACCCAGAGCTGGTCGGGGAAGTGCTTGGCGTGATCCGAGACCTTAAGGCCGCCGGGCTGACGATGGTGCTGGCAACGCACGAGATGGCTTTCGCTCGCGAAGTGGCCACCCGTGTTGCCTTCCTTGACGGCGGCGAGGTTGCCGAGCTCGGCCCGCCTGAGCAGGTACTCTCCGAACCGCAAGAGGAGCGCACGAGGCGTTTCTTACGGCGCGTGACGGAGGCAGGGCGGCTATGAGCACCACATCGACAGATCAGTTGCAAGGCATGCTGGGCCGCAGTTTTGGCGCGGCGCTTGCTTTCGGTCTGGCCACGATTGCCCTCGGCGTAATCCTGATGGTCTTCACTGAGCAGTCGGTGGCTTTCTTCGCTGTCATTGTTGGCATCTACCTGATCTTCAGCGGCATCTTCTTGCTCGTGGCGAGCTTCTCCAGTGATGCCGGTGACACCGGTATGAGGGTGTTGTCGGCGATCGCCGGACTCTTCTCGGTGCTGCTGGGAATCGTCGCGTTCCGCGGCATCAGCCAGGCTGTGGCTGTTCTCGCCCTTCTCGTCGGTGTCGGCTGGGTGGTTCGCGGCGTCGCCGAGCTGATAGAGGGCATCGCTAACCCGGGGATGCCGGCGCGCGGCTGGGTGATCTTCATCGGAGCGCTTGAGCCTGATCGCCGGCATCGTCGTCCTGGCCTGGCCGGCAATCACCCTCAACGCCCTCGTCTGGGTCACCGGACTCTGGCTGGTCTTCCTCGGGCATCGTTGAGGTGTTCGCCTCGTTCCAGCTTCGAAGGATGGTAGCGGCCTCTTAGTCAGTCTCGGGCTCCCTAGAAGTCTTCACTGTCGCTGGCAGCTCGCTCGAGCAAGGGTGTCGTGCGGTACGGAACACCGTCTGCCAGCACGATCACCATGTTCGACCGCTCGACGCCGTCGATGTCGAGCACCGCGTCCACCACACGCTGAAGATCGGCGTTAGTACGGGCCACGACGCGGACGAGCATGTCGCCCGAGCCAGAGATGGTGTGGGCCTCCAACACCTCAGGTAGCCCGGCGAGGGCCGTCTCGATGGTGCGGTGGCCGCGCTGACTGATCTCCAGAGTGACGAAAGCGCTGACCTCGAACCCGAGGGCAACTGGGTTGACGTCAGGTCCCCAACCGGTCACGATGCCCTGCGCCTCCATGCGGTCCAACCGGGCCTGCACGGTTCCCCTGGCTACCACCAAGCGACGGGAGGCTTCGAGGACGCCGATCCGCGGCTCGGTCCGAAACAAGGCCAGGATACGGGCGTCCAGTGCATCAATTGGCTGCTTCATGTCATCTGACTGTACAGATTGACTATCGAGCCGCCTAGAGGTTGCGCAGGCTGATCAGCGCCAGCCATTCTCCGAACCACCTGTGCGTCCCAGTCCGCACCTGGTGAGACTCAAAGGAGCCCTCATGACCGTTACCGACGTGGCAGGCCAGCAGACCCGAGACACCTTCCCGATCCAGGGCATGGCCTACGTGCAGTTCACCGTTGGTAATGCCAAGCAGGCCGCGCACTTCTACTCGACTGCGTTCGGTATGCAGCGGATTGCGTACCGCGGACCAGAGACCGGCCAGCGTGACCATGCCGAGTACGTGATGGCGTCCGGTTCGGCTCGCTTCCTGCTCACCGCCGAGGTGCACGCCGGAACCTGGGTAGGCGACCGGGTCGCCCGACACGGCGACGGCGTGGCCGACCTTGCCCTCGATGTCCCTGACGTCGAGTACGCGTACCAACACGCTCTGCAGAACGGTGCGACCGGTATCACCGAACCGCAGGTGTTCACCGACGAGCACGGATTCGTCACCCAGGCGGTGATCGCTACCTACGGCGACACCCGGCACACCCTGGTGGACCGGTCGAAATACGAGGGCCCGTTCCTGCCCGGGTTCGTCGCGGCCGACCCGATCGTCACCCCGCCTGAACGTCGGGTCTTTACCGCCATCGACCACTGTGTCGGTAACGTCGAACTGGGGCAGATGGACACCTGGGTCAACTTCTACCACCAGGTGATGGGCTTCACGAACATGAAGGAGTTCGTCGGTGACGACATCGCGACCGAGTACTCCGCGCTGATGAGCAAAGTGGTGGCCGACGGGCATCGCAAGGTGAAGTTTCCCATCAACGAGCCGGCTGTCGCCAAGAGAAAGAGCCAGATTGACGAGTACCTGGAGTTCTACGGCGGCCCTGGCGTCCAGCATCTGGCGCTGAACACCAACAACATTGTTGCCAGCGTCGACTACATGCGGAGTATGGGGGTTGACTTTCTTCGCACGCCGGACTCGTACTACGACGACCCCGAGCTGCGCGAGCGGATCGGCGAGGTACGCGTCCCGATCGAAGAGCTGAAGCAGCGCGGGATCCTGGTCGACCGTGACGAAGACGGTTATCTGCTGCAGATCTTCACCAAGCCGGTGCAGGACCGCCCGACGGTCTTCTTCGAACTGATCGAGCGGCACGGTTCGCTCGGTTTCGGAAAGGGCAACTTCAAGGCCCTCTTCGAGGCCATCGAACGCGAGCAAGAGATCCGCGGGAACCTCTAGGAGGACCACTAGGGTGAGGCCACCTCCTCTGAAGGGATTCTCACGTGGTCCGCAAGCCGATCGCCGTCAGCGTCGCTGTTGTGACCTCCCTCATCGTCAGCGTCCTTGGGGTTGGTGGAGCGGCCGTCGCCGGGGGAGGCTTCACTCCCGGATCAATCGGAATCGGCGACCCGTACGTCCCGACTGAGGGCAACGGTGGCTATCAGGTGAGGCGCTACGACCTTGACCTGCGTTTCAACCCGCGCACCGACCACCTGCAGGGTGTTGCCACGATTGAAGCGACAGCTACGCAGTCGTTGTCTGCGTTCAACCTCGACCTCTACGGACTCGTCGTCGACTCGGCCAAAGTCGATGGCGTCACGGCGGCGGTCAGTCGTTCTGGCGGCAGGCATCACCGTGAGGTGACGGTTCAGCCAGTTGTAGGCATCACCGATGGCGCCCGTTTCACGGTCGTCGTCCGGTACGGGGGTAAGCCAGAGATCCTCAACGACCCGAACCTTGGCAAGTCCGGCTGGTTCAACACCGCCGATGGCGCCACCATCGTGGGTGAGCCCGAGGCGGGGATGTTCTGGTTCCCGGTCAACGAACACCCCAGTGACAAGGCTCGAATCTGCACCAAGATCGCGGTACCCAAGGGGCTTCAAGCGGTGTCGAACGGTATGCCCGAGCGTGCACCGATCACTCGCGACGGGTGGACGACCTTCAGCTGGTGCACCCGCGACCCGATGGCCTCGTACCTCGCGACGGTGTCGATCGGCAAGTGGCGCTTCGATCGGATGCGAACGAGCTCCGGTATCCCCGTGCTGAACTATGTGGATCGCGGCTTTCCGAGAAGCACCGACCGCGTGCTTGCTCTCACTCCAAAGATCATCGACTTCTTCGAGTCCAAGTTTGGCCAGTACCCCTTCGAGTCTGCTGGCGGCATCGTCGACAACCACCGCAGCTACTACGCGTTGGAGAACCAGACCCGTCCGACGTACGACAAGTCACTCGTTGGTTGGCGGGGGTTCCCCGCGACCGTCGCCCATGAGCTCGCCCACCAGTGGTACGGAGACAGCGTCGCCGTCGAGCGTTGGCGCGATATCTGGCTCAACGAGGGCTTTGCTACCTACGCGGAGTGGATGTGGGTGGCGCACGACGGTGGGCCGTCCATGGCCTCGCAGTTTGACGACGCGTACGCACGGCCGGGCGACAGCAACTTCTGGAAGCTCAACGTCTCAAACCCCGGGTACGCCAACCTCTTCAACGCTCCGATCTACTCGCGCGGTGCGATGACTCTCTTCGCCCTACGCCTGCGGGTGGGAGCGCCAACGGTCAACAAGATCTTGCGGCACTGGGCCAACCGTTTCGCCAACGGCAATGGGCGCACCGGCGAATTCATGCGGGTTGCAGAGCGGGTTTCCGGCGACTCGCTGGATGCCTTCTTCACCAGATGGTTGGTCGATGGTGCGAAGCCAGCGGATCCGCGCTAGCGAGAAGCCAGCACCGTTCCAGTTACTTCGCCCAGACCGATCCGCCGCCCATCGGGCCCAGGGGCCCAGCCGCTGATGGTGACGGCGTCACCGTCCTCGAGGAACGTGCGTTTGCTGCCGTCATCGAGGGTGAAGGGCTCGCGTCCGCCCCAGCTGAGCTCGAGAAGCGAGCCGCGCTGGTGGCGCTCTCGCCCCGTCACTGTGCCGGACGCGAAGAGATCTCCGGTGCGGAGGGACGCGCCGTTGATTGTCATGTGCGCCAGCTGCTGACCGGGCGACCAGTACTGCGTGGCAAAGGGTGGCTCGCTGACGAGCGACCCGTTGAGGGTGACCGAGAGCCGGAGGTCGAGGCACCACGGGTCGTCGTCTTGCAGGTAATCGAATATCGGTGGGTCCTGTGAAGGAAGCGGACACCGTGCCGCGGCAAGTGCTTCCAGTGGGATGACCCAAGGCGAGATTGATGTGGCGAACGACTTGCCGAGGAATGGCCCGAGCGGCACGTACTCCCACGCCTGGATGTCTCGTGCCGACCAGTCATTGACCAGAACGACTCCGAAGACATGGTCGGTCAGTGCCCTGGTTGATACCGGCGATCCCAGAGTGCTCGGCGTACCGACGACGAACCCCACCTCCGCCTCGATGTCGAGGCGGGTTGAGGGCCCGAACGACGGTTCGCTGGCATCGCGTGCCCTTCGCTGGCCTCGTGGCCGCACGATGTCGGTACCGCTGACCACCACGGTGCCCGATCGACCGTGGTAACCGATGGGCAGATGCTTCCAGTTCTCGGGGAGGTCAGGGGATTCGGGTCGAAAGATGGCCCCGACGTTACGAGCATGCTGCTCGGACGAGTAGAAGTCGACGTAGTCAGCGACGTCGAACGGCATCACCATGCGGACGGCACCAGTTGAATGCAGGTGCGCTGCGATGCGGTCGCGGTAGGCGGAGTCGCTGAGCCAGTTGGTCAGCGTTGCGCGTAGCTGAGTCCAGCTCGAACGACCAGCTGCCAGGAGGTCGTTCAATGATGGCGAACGGGTCAGGCCACCCAGCCCGTCGACGACCAGCCCGGACTGGGCCAGGGTATGGAGATCGAGCACCTGGTCACCGATTCGAGTGACGACATGCGGAGTGCCACCGTCGGCAAAAGCAGCCGCACCCATCGGCAGGACGGCCAATGAGTAGTTGGATTCGTCCGCTCCCTCGACCCATGAGCTAGTCATGACTCCTCCACAACTCCGTAACGCACCAGTTCCCTGTAGGGCTCATCGACGCTGCAGGACCCCAACGACTTGAAATGCCGGCGGATGGCCCCAGCGTCGACGATGCCTAGCTGAGCAAGTAGTCGGTCCGGATCTCGGGACCCAAGGATCCCGGCAAGGGTGAAGTCATCTGCCCCTGTAGTGGCCGCTGCGGTCGCCGCCAGGACGTTGAGCAGGCCGTGGTGCTGTCGATCGCTGGCCTCGTCGTGAGTGGGCAACGCGTGGTGCAGACCGCCGGTGAGCTTGAAGGGCACGTGAAGCCGGACCGCCCCACCGATGGCGGCCGCCAACTGCTCTGGCGATGGAACGTCGTACGGGCCGGTGCGGAACTTCGCCCGCTCCGCGCCGTCATCAGCGAGGACAGCAAGTGCTGCAGGCGCCTCTGGAGTTGGCAATTCGATGTATGTGGGAACAGTAAATGCCAAGGAGTCGAGCAGGTTGCCCACCGCCTTGGTGATCAGGCCATCCAATGACGCACGAAGCTCGACGTGATGCACGGTAATCCACCTGTCATGCTCGAGGGCGTCACGAGCCGCCGCAAGCCCTTCAAGGCCGGTGTCGCCGATGAGGGCGATATCGAGCATGCGAACAGGATCCGCGAGCGCTCTCAGAGTCTCCACGGCGGAGGCCGGTACCAGCAGCGGGCCCACGATCTCTTGCTGGTTCGTCTCGAAACGGTCGTAATACATTCTGATTGCGTCGGCGAGAGATGCATTGCCCGGCGGGAAGACAGCCGCGTCGTCGATCAGGGAAAGTGCGAGACCGCTGATACTTGACACATTCGCGACGGTATCGGAAAGTCGAGAACGCCCCCATTCCGGGAGCCTGGCGATGGAGGATGAGTGGCGCACTACCGAACCGTCGGCGATATCCCCCGCAAGCGCCACACTCAATTCCGCCGGCCGGACGGTGGCCTGTACGCCGAAGAGCTCATGGGCCAAGAGGGCTTTTCCAGCGAGTCGGCATTGCTCTATCACCGGTACCTACCCACGGCCGTGCGTGCGATCGAGGCTTGGCCGGATCCCGCTGGAGGACTGCGGCCCAATCACCCGCTGAGACCGAGACACGTGCGTGCCCACAAGATCTCTGTTGAACCGACGGACGACGCTGTCATGGCGCGCAAGTTGATGTTCGGCAACAGCGACGTACGCGTCTCGTACTGCGTGGCGAGTGTGGCGTCCCCGCTCTATCGCAATGGCACAGGTGACGAGCTGCTGTACGTGGAGTCGGGAGTCGGCGTCGTGGAGACCGTTTTCGGGAGCCTTTCGATCGGGCTCGGCGACTACGTCGTCGTTCCGACGTCGACCACCTACCGTGTCGTACCAGAACCTGGTGATCCGCTGCGCCTGCTGGTCGTCGAGGCGAGCGGACATGTGGGGGCGCCGAGTCGGTACTTGTCCAAGCGCGGTCAGTTTCTCGAGCACGCCCCGTACTGCGAACGCGACCTGCGCGCTCCTGACGCCCCCCTGTTCAAGGAGGGTGAGGACGTCGAGGTTCTGGTGCGGACCCGAGGTGGCATGTCACGGTTTGTCTACGCCCATCATCCGTTCGATGTTGTGGGGTGGGACGGGGGCCTCTATCCCTATGTGCTCAACATCGCCGACTTCGAGCCCATCACCGGCAGGATCCACCAGCCACCGACGGTCCACCAGACCTTTGCTGGGCCGAACTTCGTGGTCTGCTCCTTCGTGCCGCGAAAGCTCGACTACCACCCCGACGCAATCCCGACTCCGTACAACCACGCCAACGTCGACTCCGACGAAGTGCTCTTCTACGTGGGCGGCGAGTTCACCAGCCGTCGTGGATCGGGGATCGGGCAGGGCTCGCTGACGCTGCACCCGAGTGGATGCACGCACGGGCCGCAGCCGGGAGCGGTCGAGGCGAGTCTGGGCGTTGCGGCAACCGACGAGACAGCGGTGATGATCGACACGTTCGCTCCACTCGACCTCGGACCAGCGGCGCTTGAAGCAGACGACCCCGACTACGCATGGAGTTGGGCTCCAGCACGCTGGTGGTTAGCCTGTCGCGCGAGACGAGCGGGGAGACGACGATGGCGTGGTGGTACCCGGGAGCGAGAACTGCGGCGACAGCACTTCTCGCTGTATTGGTAGCGCTTCCACTCATCACACTCGCGATCCCGTCGCCCGATGCAGCGACGTCGCCAGCCACAACTGTTGGGCTCTCGCCCCTGTCGGATCGCCGCATGGTGACGGGTTGGATCCCGTACTGGAACTTCAGCAGTGGCGTCGCGTCGGTCGTCGCCCACCCCGATGTCGTCGCGGAGATATCACCTTTCTGGTACCGGGCGACGGTCCAGTCGCACATCCGCCCCCAGAGTGACAACCTGCAGCCAGAGAGCACCTTGATCAGCGGCATCGCCGAGTTGCACGGCGCCGGAATCGCTGCCCTGCCGAGCATCAATGACGAGGGCATGAACGCGACTGAAATGGCCGGAGTGCTCACGGACTCCGTCCGGCGTGCGGCGTTGATCGACGAGATCGTCGCCATGGTGGCGCGCACCGGCGCCGACGGCGTCGACATCGACTTCGAGGGTATGAACGTCGGAAACGTCGGCGCTGACCGTACTGCGGTCAAGAAGTTCTATCCGATTTTCCTCGACAGACTTCGCACTCGCCTCCACGCGACTGGCGCACTGCTGTCCGTGGCGGTGCCCGCTCGGCGCTCGGCATCGGACCCCAACTGGGAGGTTTTTGACTACGACGCGATCGGACGCAGCGTCGATCGGGCTCGGATCATGACCTACGACTACAGCACCAGCGACACCGCTCCAGGACCGATCGGGCCCCTTGGCTGGACGCGCGATGTCATCCAGTACGCCAAGTCCGAGTTCCGGGGCATCCCCCTTTCCATCGGGGTCCCGCAGTACGGGCAGAACTGGTATGTCAAGACACTGAGGGGAAGTTGTCCGGAGGCGGCAAAAGGAACCGTTTCACCCACCGCGCAGGAGGCGCTCGACCTGATCGACACGTACAACGCGACTGTCGTCTGGAGTGACTCCGCCGGCGAGTACCACTTCGACTACCGACGCCCCTATCCGCAGTACGGCAACTGCGTCGTCCAGCGCCGCGTCTGGTTTGGGGAGGGACGCTCGGCGAGGGAAAGGCTGCAGCTCGCCCAGCGGCTGGGGGTTCAGGGCATCGCCATCTGGCGCCTCGGCGTTGAGGACCCAGCGCTGTGGTCGAAGGCCGAGGCCCTTGCGCAGAGCATTTCCCCTGCGCCGGCTCGGGCACGGGTGTCCATTGATCCCGAGGCCCCCCTCGACTATGGAACAGCCTTCACGGTCAACGCGAAGTTCTCGGTGTCTGGTCTGCCTGTTGCCGGTCGGGAAGTGACCGTTCTTCGGCGGCTTCCTGGCAAGGCATGGTCCGCCGCCGGTACCGCGTCCACCGATGCTGGGGGTGCTGTGTCGTTTCCCGAGGTCGCCGACCGCACCTTCGAGTGGCGCCTCAGGCTGGTGCGGGGATGGGACTGGGCCACGACTCTCACCCCCGTGGCTGGCGCTGCGGTGAGGCATGTGGTCCGAGCTGCGGTCGTTAACCCCGTAGTCGCGAAGGGTGAGACCTTCTTCGTCACCGGGACGGTCGCTCCGGCCGAAGAAGGGACCACCGTCACGCTTCAGAAGCGCGTAGACCGGCGGTGGGTGAGCGTGGTCCCCAGAAAGACGGCCGCGGATGGCTCGTTCGCGCTCAAGGGGACCTTCCGGAACGTCGAGGTACATCGGGTACGCGTGGTGGCCGCTGGTGACTCAAAGCACCTTCCCGGGTCCAGCGCCGCCATGACCGTCACCGTGGAGTGAGGACGTTTCTCTCGTGAGAGTTCTGCGTGGCATCGGCGCGCCCCTCGTCGCCTGTCTGGCAGCGGCCTCGGTGCTTGCTGTCCTGGTCCCTGGTCAAGCCGGCGCGGCAGATCCTCCGGCTCCGAAGAAGTTCGTCACCGGCTGGTTGCCGTACTGGAACATCAACGACGCGACAAGGTCGGTCGTGAACAACGCTAACGTCTTCCAGGATGCCTCGCCCTTCGTCTTTGACGCCAACTCGGGGACCGACATAGCCCTGACGGCGAGCGCTGACGAATGGCGCCATATGCGTCGGTCGTTGCAGAGTGCCGGCGTTGCGAACATCCCCACCGTCGCCACAGACCTGACCGCAGATCAGTTTGCCCGGATACTGAGGAACCCTGATCGTCGGGCCGCACACGCCCGGGCGTTGGCCAGAGTGGTCGACCGCTACAACCTCGACGGCATTGACCTCGACTACGAGTCGATCAACTTCGGCTCCTCACGGGCTAGAGCAACGGTGCGGAAGTACTATCCGGCACTTCTGGGTGACCTCAATACGCGCCTTGATCGCATGGGCGCGGTCACCTCGGTGACGGTCGCCGCGCGAACTTCAAGAACCGATCCCAACTGGTGGGTGTTCAACTACCCGGCGTTGGGCCGTCAGTCCGACCGTGTTCGGATCATGACCTATGACTTCCACTGGAGCGGTGGCTCGCCGGGCCCCATGGCACCCAAGTGGTGGGTCAACGACGTGGCTTCGTACGCATCCACTGTGATCACCTCACGCAAGATTTCGATGGGGATGCCTGCGTACGGGCGTGACTGGTTCGGCAAGAAGATTTCGGGCACGTGCCCGGCACAGGCATACGAGACGGTGTCACGCACGACTCGGCAGATGAGGTCTTTCGCTCGATCAATCGGAACGACTCCGGAGTGGAAGGCGCGAGGTACGAGCCAGCGATTCACCTACGTTCGGAAGTACTCTGCTGGTGGCGACACCTGCCGCGTCGAGAGGGTTGCGTGGTACGACGATGCACGCTCGCTCGAGACCAAGGCGACGTTGGTCGACCACTATGCCCTTCGTGGTATCGCAATCTGGGCGCTCGGCAACGAAGGGTCCGGGGCCTGGCCACTCCTCAAGCAATACGGGCGGGCGTTGGCGACGGGCTAGTGCCGCGACACCAGACAGTCCGCCGGGAGCTCGAACCACCGAAGCGCATCGAAGTCGGCCGTGACGTGCGCGTTGTCTTCCGTGACGGGGATCTGCCGCCGCTCGCTGAGTCGGCGGCAGGCCTCGGCAAGGTAGTCACCGAATGCGGAGGCGTCGGCTCTCTTGGGGTGAGGTGGCTGCGTGAGTCGGCCCTCGGAGTCGTAGGACAGGTCGGCGAGGCTGAGGGGGGCCTGATCTGGCTCTGCGCGGTGACGCCACAGACCCGTATCAGGATCAAAGGCGTAGTCAGCCAGAAATGCATGTCCATGACGCGCGACAAAGGCAATCGCCTCGACAACGTACTTGAACACGTCCTCGTCGATGAAGTAGTTGAAGTTGATGCGGACCCACCCCGGTTTGATGCCCTCGCAGCCGGCCGTGATCGCGCGTTCGTACTCGTGTGAGCGCTCAACGTCGATGCCGAGCAATCGGTGGCCGTAGGGGCCGGCGCATGAGCACCCCCCTCTCGCCTGGATGCCGAAGAGGTCGTTGAGCAACGCGACAACGGCGTTGTGATGTAGGTACCGACCACCCGGGCGGCGAACGACGAAAGACAGGATCGAGAGCCGCTCAGCCTGGAGGTTGCCGAGGACTTCGATCTCTGGCACGGCGGACCATGCTGTGATGGCGCGGTGCACGTAGTCGCTCTCGTGGGCGCGAATCACGTCGACACCCACGGCATCCTTCAGCTGGAAGACGAGTCCGGCACGGATTGACTCGACGATGGCGGGAGTGCCGGCTTCCTCTCGATGTACCGGGTCAGACAGATAGACGTGCTCCTCAGGATTCACATAGGCGACGGTTCCGCCGCCGACGACAGCGGGAACGCGGTTGTGCAGAAGCTGGCGACGTACCGCGAGGATTCCGGGGGTGCCGGGACCACCAACGAACTTGTGTGGCGAGAGGACGATCGCGTCCTTGTAGGACAGTGGATCCTCACCGTCAGGCCCCACCATGTCGATGTCGACGTAGGGTCCAGCGGCGGCGAAGTCCCACACAGCCATTGCACCGTGACGATGGAGCAGAGCTGAGATCCCGTAGGTGTCACTGACGATTCCGGTGACGTTACTGGCGGCAGAAAAGGCACCAATCCGGAGCGGACGATCTCGGTAACGCTCGAGCTCCTCGGCCAGCACCCGTTGGTCGATGTGACCGTCAGCATCTTCGGGGATTCGGATGACTTCGGCAATGGACTCGCGCCAAGGGAGCTCGTTGGAATGGTGCTCGAAAGGCCCGGTGAAGACGACGGGACGCTCGACATCTGGGATGTGTGCGTCGAGGCCGTAGGCGTCCTCCAGGGCTGACGGAATCCGGAGCCCGAGCACAGCGATGAGGCGATCGATGGCGCCGGTGGCGCCGGCCCCACAAAAGATGACGCAGGTGTCGTCGTCACCGCTTATGGCGTCGGTGATGATTTGGCGAGCGTCCTCGCGGAGGCGGGTGGTTTGCCGTCCCGTGCCGCTCGACTCGGTGTGCGTGTTGGCGTAGCGGGGGAGCACCTGGTCGCGAATGAAGCTTTCGATGAAGTCGAGCGCCCGCCCACTTGCGGTGTAGTCCGCATAGGTAACGCGCCTCGGTCCATAGGGGCCAGGCATGACGGTGTCGTCACCGATCACGGCCTCGCGGATCCGGGCGAGCAGCGCGGGCTCTGGTAACCCGGGGGTGCGGGCTGGGATCTGCATCGTGCCTCCTTGGTTCGTGGCTCCATGTTGTCACCTGGTGTTATCTCGGGATGTCAGGGTGGATGCGGTGTCGGCACCAGTGGCACCATGGGCGTCGTGTCCACCGCGCCCAGTCAGCTCGAACGCCCCGAGACCGAGGTGCTTCCCGCTCCCGACTTCCCATGGGTGACGGTCGTCTGGAACGACCCGGTCAACTTGATGACCTACGTGTCGTTCGTCTTCCAGGAGTACTTCGGATACGACCGAAAGAAGGCTGAAGAGCTCATGCTGCAGGTGCACGAAGAAGGCCGGTCGGCGGTTTCGAACGGTTCAAGGGAAGAGATGGAACGCGACGTCGCGGCCATGCACGGCTACGGTCTCTGGGCCACCATGCAGCAGGACAAATGACGCCGGAGTTCACCCCATCTGGCCAGGATGGAACCGGCGTACGGGTCGACCTCGAGCAGTGGGCCTGGGTGATCAACCTCTACGTCGACGACCTCGAGGACCTGCTCGGGCCAGCCCTGGAGATCCCGGCCGATCCCCTCGAAGCTCTGGCGGCCACGATGAAGGACACACCCGAGCTGTCGTCCGACCCGGTACGGGCCCGACTGCTGCCCGACGGTGTCCTCGACGATCCCGAGGCCGCCGCCGAGTTCCGCAGGTTCGCTCAGACCGCGCTGCTTGAGCGCAAGCGTGCTGATGCCGAGGCCCTTCGCCGTGCGGCGACCGCACCGGGGGACGTCGACGCCGCGGGTGCGCGGTCGCTGCTGGGGGCGCTCAACGACCTCCGTCTCATGCTGGGTACCAGGTTGGGTGTGACTGAGGGGGGCGTGCTGGCTGGGGGCGAGGACCTGCAGGCCTACCACTCGTACGGGCTCTTCACGTATCTGCAGGGGCTCCTGATCGATGTGCTGGCCGGCCACCGGGGTGGCCCGAGCGAGGGCGACCCGGCCCCATAGCCTTGAGATTGTGCTCGTTATCGGCCAGGACCTCATCGACGCGATGGTGGCCCACGCCCGCACGGACCACCCCGATGAGGCGTGCGGGGTCATCGCCGGGCCAATCGATCAAGATCGCCCTGAGCGGTTCATCCCGATGGTCAATGCCGCCAGGTCGCCGACGTTCTACGAGTTCGACTCGATCGACCTGCTTCGCCTCTATCGCGAGATGGATGCGCGTGACGAGGAGCCTGTAGTCGTCTATCACTCGCACACCGCCACCGAGGCCTATCCGTCGCGGACCGACGTCAGCTACGCGTCCGAGCCCAATGCGCACTACGTTCTGGTATCAACCAAGGAGCCAGACACCGAAGAGATCCGCTCGTTTCGCATCGTGGATGGCGTCGTCACCGAGGAAGAAGTGAGCATCGTTTCAACGTTAGACCACAGACCGGCCTAAGAACCTGCACCTGAAGGAGATCACCGTGACCGTCGAGGTCAGCATCCCGACGATCCTGCGCACCTACACAGGTGGCGCCAAGACCGTTTCGGCAGGCGGGGCGACGCTCAAGGCGGTTGTCGATGACCTGGAGGCCAATCACCCAGGGATCGCTGACCGACTCATTGACGATGCCGGGCTGCGACGATTCGTGAACGTGTATCTCAACGACGAGGATGTCCGGTTCCTCTCTGGACTGGACACCGAGGTCACCAATGGCGACTCGATCACCATCTTGCCGGCGGTGGCCGGCGGTTCGTGCTGAGCGCTGCTGTCGTCGCCCGATGACTCGCTACGCCTCGTTGCTCGACTCTGTCGGAAACACCCCGCTGGTGGGGCTTCCCCGGTTGTCTCCATCCGGCGATGTTCGCTTGTGGGCCAAGCTGGAGGATCGCAACCCCACTGGTTCGGTCAAGGACCGGCCGGCCTTGGCTATGGTCGAGGCGGCCGAGGCCGATGGGACACTCACGCCGGGCTGCACGATCTTGGAGCCGACGTCGGGGAACACAGGGATCTCGCTGGCTATGGCCGCACGACTCAAGGGCTATCGGCTCGTCTGCGTGATGCCCGAGAACACTTCATCCGAGCGCACCCAGTTGCTGCGCATGTGGGGCGCCGAGGTTGTCTACTCTGCGGCAGCGGGCGGGTCGAACGAGGCAGTGCGGGTCGCCAAGCAGATGGCGTCCGAGCACCCCGACTGGGTGATGCTGTACCAGTATGGCAACCCTGCGAACGTTGACGCGCACTACCGCGGCACCGGGCCGGAGATTCTGCGTGACTTGCCGACAATCACCCACTTCGTCGCCGGGCTCGGTACGACGGGAACGTTGATGGGGGCAGGACGCTACCTGCGGGAGCAGAAGCCGGACGTCGCAATCGTTGCGGCTGAACCGCGCTACGGCGAGCTCGTCTACGGTCTCCGCAATCTTGAAGAGGGGTTCGTCCCCGAGCTCTACGACGCCTCGGTCCTCACGACCCGTTTCTCGGTCGGGCCCCGAGACGCTGTTCGCCGGACGCGTGAGCTACTTGACCAAGAGGGCATCTTCGCCGGGATCTCCACCGGGGCGATCTTGCACGCCGCACTCGGGATGGCGGCCAAGGCAGTGAGGGCCGGCGTCCCGGCCGACATCGCCTTCATCGTCTGCGACGGTGGCTGGAAGTACCTCTCCACCGGCGTCTACGACGCGATCGACCTCGAGGCAGCCGAGTCGTCCATTGAGGGCCAGCTCTGGGCCTGACCGCCACCACCTTGCACGTTGACCACGTAACCTGGTCATCGCGCACAAAGGTGACGTTCGAGCGCCACGTCTGCCCACCTGCCGCCACCTCTGGGTGTCCCGGTCGCCTCGCCGTTACGCTGATCTGATGGCGGACGCACCGATCGGCATCTTCGACAGTGGTGTCGGTGGTCTCACCGTGGCGCGCTCGGTCCTCGACCTGCTCCCGCACGAGCCGATCTTGTACGTGGGAGACAGCGCACGCGGCCCCTACGGTCCTCGACCGATCGCTGAGGTACGTGCCTTCGCTCTTGACGTGATGGACCATCTCGTGGAGCAAGGCGTAAAGATGCTCGTGATCGCGTGCAACAGTGCGAGCGCAGCGGTGCTGCGCGATGCCAGGGAGCGGTACCGCGTCCCGGTCGTCGAGGTCGTCCAGCCAGCCGTGCGTCGCGCCGTGCACGCCACCCGCAACGGCCACGTCGGAGTCATCGGTACCGAGGCCACCGTCACATCTGGCGCCTATCTGGACGCCTTTGCCGCCGCACCTCGCATCGAGGTCACTCAGCAGGCGTGCCCGAAGTTCGTCGAGTACGTCGAACAGGGGCTCACCGGTGGCCCCGAGGTGCTGGCCACTGCGCACGGGTATCTCGACCCCATGCGTGAGGCCGGCGTCGACACACTTGTCCTTGGGTGCACCCACTATCCGCTGCTCGCTGGCGTCATCTCGTACGTGATGGGGTACGAGGTAACGCTGGTCTCCAGCGCTGATGAGACCGCACGCGATGTCTACCGCGTGCTCGCCGAGCGAGGTCTCTTGCGCGACGAGGCACTTCCGCTTCCCAAGCATCGATTCCTCGCCACCGGCGACCCAGCTCCCTTCGCGGCGCTGGCTTCGAGGTTCCTTGGCCCCGAGGTGGCAACAGTCGAGGCAGCCGGAGCCTTTGCGTGAGGCTGACCGTCGTCGGGTGCTCTGGCAGCATCCCCGGGCCAGAGAGCCTGTCCTCGTGCTACCTGCTCGAGCACGAAGGCTTCCGGGTTGTTGTCGACCTCGGCCACGGGTCCCTCGGCGTCCTGCAACGACACATCGAGCTCGCCGACATCGACGCAATCGTGCTGAGCCACCTCCACGCCGACCACAGCATCGATCTCACCGCCCTGTACGTCGCGCATCGCTACGGGCCGTACGACTTCTCCGGACGGCTGCCTGTCTACGGCCCATCGGACACTGCTGAGCGGCTGGCTTCTGCCTACGGCATGAAAGAGCCACAGGGCATGAAGGGATCCTTCGACTTCCGCGAGCTCTCGGTCGCCGCGTCCATCGGCCCCTTCCGGGTGCGCGCTGAGCGCGTTGCGCATCCGGTGGAAACCTACGCCGTTCGTTTCGAAGTCGACGGCCAGACAATCGTGTACAGCGGCGACACCGGCCCGTGCCGAGCCATCGACGAGCTCGCACGTGGCACGAACCTGCTGCTCTGCGAGGCATCGTTCGTCGACGGTGCGGACAACCCCACCGACCTCCACCTGACGGGACGCGAAGCCGGCCAACTGGCGCGCGATGCGGGAGCCAGGCGGCTGGTGATCACCCACGTTCCTCCGTGGAACGACCCCAAGGTGGCAATGGCCGAAGCTGCGTCGGTCTTCGACGGTCAGATCGACCTCGCCACCCCCGGAGCGACGTTCGAGGCCGCTGGGTAGCCTTCGGCGCATGACGCGTTCCGATGGCCGCACGGCCGACCAGCTCCGCCCGGTGACCTTCACCCGTGGATGGAGCGAGCACCCGGAGGGATCGGTACTGGTCGAGTTCGGCCGCACCAGGGTGCTCTGTACGGCATCGCTCACCGAAGGTGTGCCCCGATGGCGCAAGGGAAGTGGCCTCGGCTGGGTAACGGCTGAGTACTCGATGCTCCCGCGCTCGACCCACACGAGGAGCGACCGAGAGTCGGTCCGTGGAAAGATCGGCGGCCGAACGCATGAGATATCACGCCTGATCGGACGGGCCCTGCGCGGAGTGATCGACCTGTCGGCCCTCGGCGAGAACTCTGTTGTCCTCGACTGTGACGTCCTACAGGCCGACGGCGGAACACGCACGGCCTCGATCACGGGCGCCTATGTCGCGCTTGCCGATGCTGTCAGCTGGGCACAGCAACAGGGCTTCGTCAAAGCCGGCGCGGACCCGTTCGCGAGCTCGGTGGCTGCCGTCTCTGTCGGTGTCGTCAGCGGCGAGCCAGTGCTCGACCTCTGCTACGAGGAGGACGTCAGCGCCGAGACCGACATGAACGTGGTCTGCACCGGCGACGGCCGCTTCATCGAGGTGCAGGGAACCGCCGAGGGCGTGCCCTTCGACCGTTCCGAGCTCGATGCGCTGCTCGATCTTGCACTGGCTGGGTGCCGGGATCTGACGCGCCTCCAGCAGGAGGCGTTGGCTCGGTGAGCCAACGCGTCGTCCTGGCGTCTCGGAACGCCCACAAGGTTGTTGAGGTACGTCGGATCTTGGCCGAGGCCGGTCTGGACATCGACCTTGTCGGGTTGGACGCCTTTCCCGATGCCCCCGAGGTGGCCGAGACAGGCCTGACGTTCGAGGAGAACGCTCTGTTGAAGGCGCGCGCGATCGCTGAGACAACTGGGCTGCCGGCGATCGCCGACGACTCGGGTCTGGCCGTCGACGTCCTCGGCGGCATGCCAGGCATCTTCTCAGCGCGATGGGCTGGCAAACACGGGGACGACGCTGCAAACCTGCGGCTCGTGCTCGCGCAGCTCGCTGACGTGGCAGATGGACACCGCGGCGCAGCGTTTGTGTGTGCGGCCGCTGTTGCTCGTCCCGGTGGCCAGGAGCAGGTAGTACGTGGAGAGCTCCAAGGGGGTCTGGTCCGAGAGCCGCGGGGGACGAACGGGTTCGGCTATGACCCCATCTTCTGCCCGGACGGCGAGAGCCGGACGACGGCGGAGATGGAACCGCACGAGAAGGACGCCATCAGCCACCGCGGTGCCGCATTTCGCGCGCTCGCGGCCCTCCTGGTGACGTGCTCGACCTGAGTGCGGAAGGGGGGACTTGAACCCCCACGCCCGAAGGCACACGGACCTAAACCGTGCGCGTCTGCCAGTTCCGCCACTTCCGCGTGACGCCAAAGTGTACGTCGACCACTCATCCAGAGGATGAGTGCGGAGCTTGTTTCAGCAGCGCGCGTGAATGCGTCGCTCTTGGCTAATGGGGCAGCGGGATCGCGAGCTCGCGGGCAAGTCTGGCGACATGGCCCTTGGCCTTGACGGCGTACTGCGCCTGCTCGATCAAGCCGTCCTCGTCAATCACGAAGGTTGACCGGATAACACCGACGACAGTCTTGCCGTACAGCTGCTTCTCACCGAACGCGCCGTACGCGGTCATCGTCTCTTTGGTGGGGTCGGAGAGCAGCGTGAAGTTGAGCGAGCCTTCGTTACGAAACTTCGCTAGCTTCTCCGGCTTGTCGGGTGAGATGCCGAGCACCGTGTAGCCGGCCGTCGTGAAGTCGGTCATGGCCGCCGTGAAGTCGCACGCCTGAGTCGTGCATCCAGGAGTCATCGCTGCTGGGTAGAAGTAGGCGATCACCTTGCCGCCGCGGAGGTCAGCCAGCCGAACGCTGGCACCGGAGTCGTCGGTGAGCGTGAAGTCCGGAGCCTTGTCGCCGGGGGAAAGGCGTGGTGTCTCGGGCATCAGGTGCTCCTGGTGGGCGAGGCAACGGCCTCGAGCGCGTCTTCGTGGTGGTCGTCCAGGCCCGCGGTCCGGGCCAGGGAACGCCAACCCTGCCATGCGAGGGCCAGGCAGAAGACTGCGGCCCCGGTGAGAACGATCATGGTGCCGGACGGAACGCCGGCGAAGTAGCTGATGTACATGCCCACAAGTCCGCAGGATGCGCCGACGCCGGTCGAGATGATCAGCATCCGCCCGAAGGAATCAGTGATCATCCGGGCCACCACCGCCGGGATCACCAGCATGGCAGCCACCAGCGTGACGCCGATCACGGTCAGCGTCGCAAGGATCGACAGCGACAGCAGCAGCATCAGCATCGCCTCGGTGCGCGCGACGTTGACTCCGGACGCGGCCGCCACCTCGGGGTCGAATGTTGTAAAGAGCAGCGAGCGGTAGCGGAAGAAGACGAAGGCCGCTGTCGCCACCGAGACGCCGATCAGCATCACGATCTGGTCGGGGGTAATTCCGTAGATCGAGCCGAAGAGAGCGTTGTCAAAGCTCGGCCCCGAACTGCCGTAGTACGAAAGCAGAGCGACACCGAGGGCGAAGGAGGCCGTCGTGATCACTCCGATAGCCGCGTCGGCGCCGATGCGGTGCTTGCGCGTCACCCAGTTGATCGCCAGCGCTGAGCTGACACCCCAGATTCCGGCACCGATGTAGATGAACGAGGCACTGACGAGGGAGGCTGCGGCAAAACCTCCGAAGATCGCGTGTGAGAGCCCGTGACCGATGTAGCTCATGCCACGAAGGGTGATGTAGACCCCGACGAAGCCGAGGAGCGCACCGGAGATCGTGGCGACGATAAGCCCCTTCTGGAAGAAGGCGTACTGCAGCGGTCCCGTCAGCGTGTCCAGGAACAGCAGGGCGGCGTTCACGAAACGGCTCGCGGACCGACGCGGTGGTAGTCGTCGATCACGACGGGCATGCCGAGGTGTTCGAGCACCTCAAGCCGGGCACCGAACGTCCGCTCCAGCACGTCAGAGGTGATGACCTCGTGCGGGGTTCCCTCGGCGATGATTTTGCCGTTGATCGTGACTAGGTGGGGGAGGTGCGCGGCCATGCCGTTGAGGTCGTGCGTTGTCAGCACGATCGAGATGCCGTCTTCGTGCAGATCGGCGAGCAGGTGCAACATATCGTGCCGAGTGCTGACGTCGACGCCGGACGTCGGCTCGTCGAGGACCAGAAGGTCAGGGTTGCTCACCAAGGCGCGGGCGATGAACATTCGCTGCTGCTGGCCGCCGGACAGCTGACGAATGTGCCGCCCTGCCAAGTCGGCGATCCCGAGCCGGTCCAGAACCGCCGACACGTCTGCCTTGTCGGTGCGGCTGGCACGCGGCCACTGTCGACCTTCGGTGCGGGCCATGAGGACGCACTCGAACACCGTCACCGGGAAGTTCCAGTTCACCGTCTCGAGCTGCGGCACGTACGCCATCCGCAGTCCTGGCTTGGTGGTCACCGTTCCGCGCTGGGGGCGCAGTGCGCCAAGCAGTGTGCGGAGGAGCGTGGTCTTGCCGGAACCGGAAGGGCCGACAATGCCGGTGAACTGGTCGGAGTGGACGTGGAACGAGACGTCGCGCAGAACCGCAGCGTGCTCGTACCCCACGGTGATGTTGTCGAGCTTGAGGATGACTGGCCCGACGCCCGTCGCTGTCATTGCGGGTACTCCGCCTCGTCCGGTGCCACGTCGGCGACATCTACCGACTCCAACTTGGTGGCATTACCACCGAGTCCCTCAATCATGGTCGCATAGTCGTACCTCATCAACCCGAGCCATGAGTGCTCAGCGTCACCGGGTTCACCGGGCAGGTCGTCGTCGCGGAGGGTGTCTTCGTAGCGGGCTCCGGTAGCTCGCCCGATCTCTTCGAGGACTGCGGAGGGAAACACCTCGGAGCCGAAGATCGTCGGGACGTTCTCGGCTTCCACCTGGTCGATGATCGCCGCGACTTCTTCAGGTGTCGGGTCTTCGAAGTTCTTCGGCTGGACGGCGCCGATCACGTCCCAGCCGTAGTCCTTAGCGAAGTAGGCGTAGGCATCGTGGTAGGTCAGCAGCTTGAGGTTGCCCTCGGGCACTGACATCTGGTCGGAGCGCAGCGCATCTGAGAGTGCGGTTGCCTTCTTGGTGAACGCCTCGAGGTTCTTGGCGTAGTAGCCAGCGTTGTCGGGGTCCTCATCGGAGAATGTCTTGGCAATGACCTCGGCGTACTGGATGGCGTAGTTGGGATCGGTCCACAGGTGCGGGTTCGGCTTGCCGTCTTCCTCGGGGAAAGAGAAGTCGAAGATGTAGTCCTCGGGAGGCAGCACCTCGTCGCCGATGTCGACGATGACGGCCCCGTCCTTCTTGTTCTGCTCTGCGAGGTCTTTCGTCGGCTCCTCGAGCTGCAGGCCGTTGACCAGGATGACGTCAGCAGTGCTGAGAAGCTCAGCCACCTGGGGGGCGGGCTCAAAGGTGTGACTGTTGGTGCCTTCGGGAACGATGCCCTCGATGTCGACACGATCGCCGCCAATGTTTGCGGCGATGGAGGTGATGGGCGCGACGGTTGTGGCGACCTTCAGCGCTCCAGTGCTCTCAGGGTCAGAAGAGCAGGCCGAGAGCGCAACCAGGGCTGCGACGGCGAAAACAGCCGACGACATCGAGCGAGAGGCACAACGAGCGGAGTTAGTCACGACGCCGACGCTACTGCAGCCCTCTTGCTCCTGCAAACTGTTCGCAACAAGCCAGCGGTGCCGGCCGACGACGAGCGCTCCGAGCAGCCGCGGAGTCGCTTGCAGGCGACAAGTCGGCCCCGGATACGGTTAGGACGTGACTGAGCCAAGCACCCCCGTAGACGCCCCGCCAGCCGAGCCCATCCAAGCAGCCCCGGCGAAGCCGACCCCTGCGAAGCCAACCGATGCCAAGCCGGTCGATGCCAAGCCGGTCGATGCCGAGCACACGGCGTCGACCAAGACAGCTAAAGCAAAGCCGACCAGCACCGAGGACGGGCCCGCCGCCCCGGAACGGACTCCGGTGCAGATCCAGTCCGACATCGACGCTGCCCAGCGTCGCCTGGCCGACCAGGTGGATGAGCTTTCCGATCGGCTCGCGCCGCAGTCTTTGGCCCAGGACGCGATGGACCGGGTGAAGCAGGTGTTCGTCGAGGAAGACGGCACACCCAAGGCCAAGCCGATCGCGATCGTGGCCGGGACACTGACTTCGCTCGTCGTGCTGCGCAAGATCTTCCACCGCGGCTGATGGGGGCTGCTGACGCGCTGCCGATCCAACTGCTGCACGACCGCGTCTTGGTCAAGGAGGACGGTCCCAACGGCGAGCGCCGTTCAACCGGCGGGATCGTCATCCCGGCAACCGCTCAGGTGGGCAAGCGACTCGTTTGGGCCGAGGTCGTCGGGGTCGGCCCCAATGTGCGCACCGTACAGCTGGCCGATCGGGTCCTCTTCGAGCCAGAGGACCGCGGCGAGGTCGAGCTCAAGGGCGAGACCCTCGTGCTCCTCCGGGAACGAGACATTCACGCGGTCGCTGCCGCTCGGGTCGAGAACAGCACCGGCCTCTACCTCTGACGGGGGCGCCCGACAGATACTGGGATGCGTGCATTGGAGCCCGCCTGCCATGCTCGGTATGTGCTGAAAGCCTTGGTCGTCGGCGTCATGCTCGGCGCATTTGTCGCCGCGCAGGTCGGACCGGTCTCGCTGCTCTGCATTCGCACCGCAACGCGGAACGGTTTCGGTCCTGCTGCTGCCATCGGTGCCGGTGCGGCGACGGTGGACGTCGTGTACGCGGCGCTCGGTGTTCTGGGGGCAGCTGCCTTGATCCAGCTCGAGCCCGTCCGCCTCGCAGTGGGTGTTGCTGGTGCGGGCGTGCTCGCCTGGATGGGCGTGCGAACTCTGCGGGACGCTTGGCGGATCCGGCTCGGGGGAGAGGCTGCGGTCGAGGTGCTGAGCGGGGTGGCGTCCTACCGCACCGGATTGGTCGCCACAGCATCCAACCCACTGACGATCCTCTCCTGGGCGGCCATCTTCGGCGCAGCGGCGACCGCTTCCCTGCTCACTTCAACCACGGCAGCGGTGTCGCTGCTGGCGGGTGTGATGGTCGGCAGCGCCGCGTGGTTCGTCCTCCTTGCGCTGGTGGCGTCACGTCTTGGGGGTCGGCTCGGGCGTCGCGCGCTGTTGGGCATCGACGTCACCGCTGGCGTGGGGCTGCTGGGGTTCGCCGGCCTGCTCGGCGTGCGCACCGTGCGCGACGCGTAGCCAGTTCCCGGGATGAACGGAGAGTTAGTTGCGCAGGAGCGCGGTGAATGCGCGTCCTTCTTGGAGTCAGGGGTGGACGCGGGCGCTATTCGGGTCGACCATCATCGACGAGGTGTCGACCGCGACGAAGGCTCGCGCCGGGACCTCTTTGAGCTCAGAGATCAGCTCGTTCGGCCACTTCGAGCTGGCCGCACCTTGGAAGTACCAGGGCGAGCCGTTGTCGGCGAGCACGAGCCCGTAGTGCTGCATGGCGCGCAGCACGACGCGGGTGCGCGCGCTGTACTGCGAGATGTCAAACGCGGCCTTGAGTCGGAACCGGGCGCCCATCGGCGGGTAGTTGCGGTTGTTGACTGAACCGGCCTGGTGCCGGGCCGGCCAGACGTAGCGCCGGTCGGTGATATCGGTGGTGAAGCGGATGGCGTGGTCGACCTTGCCCTTGCGTACCTCGCTCCAGCGCAGCAGTCCGGGGAGGATCGGAAGTCCGGCAGCGTCTGCCGACGTCCATCCATCGTGCCGCAGTGCATTGGAGTCCAGGTTCCACACTGCGCCGGATCCTGCCCGCCACCGTCCGTCGCGGTTGCGGGTGTTCCACGTCTCGTAGAGCCGGCAACGCGACTTGTCGACGACGATCGCGTGCCGGTCGCCGTCGGACTTGCGGCCACCTTCGATCTTGGTGTCGCTGCCGAACGGGTAGCGCACCTTGTCGCTCTCTCGGTCGTAGGTGAACCCCACATGGACGCGGCGGTGCCCACCGCCGACGACGGTGACCGGGATCCCGTAGGGCACCGGCTGCGCGCCGAAGGCGCGTCCGAAGTCGGGGTGCAGCTTCGTGCGCGGGGTCATGTGCCGGAGCCATGCATCGCTTCGGGGGTGTTGTGGCAGCTCACTGATGTCGGCGTTCCAGTAGTTGTTCTTCGGGAAGACCGAGCAACCTGCAACCGCGCGGGCCTCAGCAGCGACGCCGTCTCGTGTGCTGGCGTCACTGGATACGAGGGCCGTGCCGGCGGCCGGCACGGCACCCATCAGCGCCAGGCCGCAGGCGACCGCGATCAGGCCGGCGGTCGTTGTTCGGCGTTCGTGCAGGCTCATGCCGAGAAGATCGAAACCTCCGCCAGCTCGATCAATCGGCCGGGCGGGTGGGCGCGGTCGACATCGTCGGCCACCACCTCGGCGGTGTAGATCTCGCGGGACGGCGGACCGCCTGGCTCGGCGAGGTCGCACAACAGGCTGAGGGGGACGCCGGCGCGCAGCAGCGACCAGGCTCGCGCAGTCCCTGGAGAGGTAATCACAATGATGTAGTTCGGCAACCCTCGATCAGAACTTGAGCCTTGCGTCAGGCTAGTTCTCGAGAACCTCCGGGAGGGCCCCGCGCACCGTTGCCCAGACCTCCTGCGTGGCGGCCGTCAGCACCCCTAGCCCCCCGTCGAACGGGCGGTACCGCGTCCCGTCGAGGCGCCGGACGGTGAGCCCGGCCTCTTCTGCGAGGAGCGCCCCGGGGGCGTGGTCCCAGGGCAGCGTCCGCCAGTAAAGGGCGTATGCGAACTCTCCAGTGGTGGTCTTGGGATAGGTGATGCCCGCCGCAGCGACCTGCGTGTGCTGCAGACCAGCCCGCGCCAGGCTGGCGTTCGATGCGGCGCGTAGGACCGCTGGCATGGCATGGGTACGCAGCAGACCTTGCCAATGCACGCGTGGCCCGGGATCGCCTGGCGCGCGCAGTTCTTCCCCATCGCAGTTGGCGCCCTCCCCCCTCCACGCGGAGAACATCTGTCCGTGGATGGGCTGCCAGATCCAGGAGGCGGTGGTGATGCCCCCCTCGACGAGCGCCACCATGGTGGCGAAGTCGGGGCTGCCGTCGATGAACGCCTTGGTGCCGTCGACCGGGTCGACTAGCCATACTCGATTGTGACCGTGGGCGACGGTGAGCAGCGAGGGCTCAGACGCGACGGCCTCCTCGCCAACGACGGGGACACCTGGCTCGATGGCATGCAGCGCCGTGGTGAGCAGGTCTTCACATTCGTGGTCAGCGTCGGTGACCCAGTCGCCGGGCGACTTCTCGGTGATGGCGTGGGCTTGGAGAGTGCGAAAGCGCGGGACGACGGCATGGTCCGCAGCTGCTCGGATGGCGCTGTCGACGGCATCCCCGAGGTCGGTCACACGGGCAGCGTAGCCAGATGCTCGGAGGAAGAGCGTGGTTGCGGCACCCCGCGTCATCTGGACGACGAGCCTACGCAACTCGCATAGGCTCTGGGAATGTGTTGTCGGTGCCAGGAGTGATGCAGCGCTCGAGCCCGGTGCTCCAGTGACGGCGTTGCTGAGGAGGTTCTTACGCCCTTACCGGAAGCAGTTGGTGCTCGTCACATTTCTGCTGCTGTTTCAGGCGATAGGAAACCTCTTCCTCCCTAGCCTGAACGCCGACCTCATCAACAACGGGGTGGTCAAGGGTGACGCGGCGTACATCGTGCGCGTGGGAGCCGTCATGCTCGTGGTCACACTCTTGGTCGGTGCATGTGCGGTGCTCGGTGTCTACCTGAGCGCAGGAGCGGCGATGGGACTTGGTCGTGACGTGCGAGGCAGCCTCTTTCGGAACGTCGAGCGTTTCTCACTGCGTGAGCTCAATGCTTTCGGGGCGCCGTCTCTGATCACCCGCAACACCAACGACGTCCAGCAGGTTCAGATGTTGGTGCTGCTCGGTCTGACGATGATGATCTCGGCGCCGCTCATGGCCATTGGGGGAATCATCATGGCTTGGCGTGAGAACGCCGAGCTGTCGGCGCTGCTGTTGATCATCATCCCGCTCATGGCCTCAGTGGTCGGGTTCATGGTCAAGCGCGCAGTCCCACTCTTTCGATCGATGCAGCTGAAGATCGACCGCATCAACGCCGTGCTGAGGGAGAAGCTATCCGGAATTCGGGTGATCCGAGCCTTCGTGCGCACCGAGTCGGAGGAGGCGCGGTTCGCGGAGGCAAATGCGGATCTGACGGCAACTGCTCTGAGCGTCACTCGACTGTTTGCCCTTGCCATGCCTTCGCTCATGCTGATCATGAATCTCTCAACGGTGGCGATTGTCTGGTTCGGTGGGCATCTCGTCGGCAGCGGTCAAATGCCGATTGGCAACCTGACTGCCTTCATCTCGTACATCATGCTGATCCTGACGTCGGTCTTGATGGCCGTGATGATGCTGATCATGGTGCCCAGGGCTGCCGTATCGTCGGAGCGGATTCAACAGGTGCTGGCAACGGAAACCGCAATCGCCGACCCGGTTGTTCCCCAGGTGCCAAAGGGCCCTCCCCGTGGCCTTGTGGAGTTCCAGAACGTGGAGTACCGGTATCCCGGCGCCGAGGAGCCCGTGCTCCGAGACGTGTCGTTTTCCTTGGCCCCTGGCCGAACCACCGCCGTGGTCGGCAGCACCGGATCGGGGAAGTCGACACTCATCAACCTCATACCGCGTCTCGACGACGTGACAGAGGGCGCAGTGCTGATCGACGGGCTGGATGTTCGAACGAGGCTTCAGTCCGACGTCAGATCGATGTTGGGGTTCGTCCCCCAGCGGTCGATGCTGTTCAGCGGAACCGTTGCGAGCAATCTTCGGTTCGGCAGAGAAGATGCCTCCGAGGACCAGCTGTGGCATGCACTCGACGTCGCGCAGGCTCGGGAGTTCGTCTCCGCGATGCCCGGAGAGCTTGACGCCGACATCGAGCAAGGTGGCACCAACCTGTCCGGCGGTCAGCGCCAGCGGCTGGCCATCGCCCGAGCTCTGGTTCGGCGCCCCCAGGTGTACATCTTCGACGACAGCTTCTCGGCGCTCGACTTCGCTACGGATGCTCGCCTCAGGACTGCACTGAGGGGTGAGACACGCGAGGCGTCGGTGCTCATCGTCGCCCAGAGGGTGAGCACGATCATGCATGCCGACCAGATCGTCGTCCTGGACGCAGGATTAGTCGTCGGACTCGGGAGTCATGCCGACCTCATGGTCGACTGTCCCACCTACCGCGAGATCGTCCTCTCACAGCTCACTGAGGACGAAGTTGCATGAGCGGCCACATGGCTTCTGCATCCCCCGGTCCCGGTGCGCCACCGCGTCGTCCGGGTGGACCCTTCGGTGCTGGTCCTGGCGGGATGGGCATGAGTCTGCCGCCAGAGAAGGCGCGCGACTTCGCCGGCTCGTTGCGTCGTCTGACCGGCAGGCTACGTCCCGATGCGATGGTCATCTTCGTCGTTCTGGTCCTCGGCATCGTGAGCGTCGTTCTCGCGATCCTCGGTCCGAAGCTGCTAGGCACCGCGACCAACATCATCTTCGACGGATTCGTCGGTAAGCAGCTCCCACCGGGCGTCACGCAGGAACAAGCCGTCCAGATGCTCCGAGCATCTGGAGATAACTTGCAGGCCGACATGCTTTCCGCGATGAATGTTACGCCGGGCGTGGGCGTCGACTACCAAGCGTTGGCGAATGTCCTTGTGCTGGTGTCCTTCCTCTACCTGCTGAGTGCACTCTTCAGCTGGGGGCAGAACTACCTGATGGCGGGTGTCACGCAAAGAACAGTCTTCCGCCTCCGCGAGGAGGTGGACCTGAAGCTTGGGCGGCTCCCGCTGAGGTATTTCGACGCGCACGCACGAGGCGATGTGCTGAGCCGGGTGACCAACGACATCGACAACATCTCCACAACGCTCCAGCAGACACTGACTCAGCTGATCACCTCGGTACTGACTGTGATCGGTGTTCTCGCCATGATGGTGTGGATCAGCCCGCTGCTCGCCCTGATCTCGCTGCTGACCGTTCCGCTCTCCTTCGTCGTGACGATGTACATCGTCCGCCGCTCACAGCGACAGTTCGTGGCCCAGTGGGAATGGACCGGCACGACTGAACGGTCACGTCGAGGAGATGTACACCGGCCATGACGTGGTCAAGGTATTCGGGCACCAAGACCGAGCGGTCGAGGACTTCGACGTCGCGAACGACAAGATGTACGAGTCCAGCTTCAAGGCTCAGTTCATATCAGGCATCATCCAGCCGGCGATGATGTTCATCGCCAACCTGAACTACGTCGCCATCGCAGTCGTCGGCGGACTGCGTGTGGCGACCGGTGCGATGTCGCTGGGCGACGTCCAGGCCTTCATCCAGTACTCACGCCAGTTCACCATGCCGATCACCCAGATCGCGAGTGTGATGAACCTCCTGCAGTCCGGGATCGCCTCGGCAGAACGGGTCTTCGAGCTGCTCGACGAGGCCGAGGAACTCCCCGACCCAGCCCATCCGACGAGGCTCACATCCCCTCGTGGCCGCATCACCTTCGAGAAGGTGTCCTTTCGGTATGAGGCGGATGAGCCGCTGATCGAGGACCTGGAACTGGAGGTCGCCCCTGGGCAGTCGATAGCCATTGTGGGTCCGACCGGTGCCGGAAAGACGACATTGGTGAACCTGCTGATGCGGTTCTACGAGATAGACAAGGGTCGGATCTTGGTCGATGGGTTCGACTCCCGCGATCTGACCCGGAACGATCTGCGGCGAACATTCGGCATGGTCCTCCAGGACACCTGGCTCTTCGGTGGCACCATCCGCGACAACATCGCCTACGGTGCCGAGGGCGCCACGGAGGGTCAGGTTGTGGACGCCGCGCGCGCCGCCCACGCCGATCACTTCATCCGGACGCTTCCGGACAGCTACGACACCGTTCTCGCCGATGAGGCGGCCAACGTCTCTGCAGGGGAGAAGCAGCTCCTGACGATCGCCCGCGCATTCCTCGCTGACCCCGCGGTACTCATCCTCGACGAGGCGACGAGCTCGGTGGACACACGTACCGAGGTCTTGATCCAGCGAGCGATGGCCAGGCTTCGATCGGGGCGAACTAGTTTCGTGATCGCGCACCGGCTCTCGACGGTGCGTCACGCCGACACGATCTTGGTTATGGACCGAGGGCGGATCATCGAACGTGGCAGGCACGCTGACCTTCTGGCGGCAGGCGGCTTCTACCAAGACCTCTATAACAGCCAATTCGCCGAAGACCTGGGGGGTGTTGCGTAGTCAATGCCGGCAGCAGCAACCAGCGAGGTGTCAAGGATCAACCGAGACGGTGTCAACAATCAGCTGAGACACCGTCAAGCCTCAAGCGAGCAGGAAATTTCACCACTCAACCGAAACAGCTGTAACCCATCAACCGAAACACTGTCCGGGATCAACCGAAGACCAAACGTCACCTATCAGCCGGAGTAACACAAGAACGGGTGCGCCGCCAGGGACTCGAACCCCGAACCCGCGGATTAAGAGTCCGCTGCTCTGCCAGTTGAGCTAGCGGCGCGATGCTCCAGCGGCGTCAGCACCCCAGGAGCAGAGGGAACTCTAGCAGCGGGATTGGCGTCCCCCGAAATCGCCCTCAGGCGCTCGTCAGCTCGACTCGATCGAGGCTGCGTGGGTCGAGCCAGCCGGCCTCGACAGCGAAGATCTCCCAGGACTCTGGGCCGTACGGACTCCACAGGTCGTGCAGGAGTGAAAGCGGTACGTGATCTGAGAGCAGCGTCATCACCATGTCGTTTGCTCCCCCCTTGGTCGAGCCTGCCAGTGCGTCCCCTTTGACGTTCACATCTAGTGGTTCGGTGAATGCGTTGACGCGCTTGCTGCACCGAACGGGTGTGACGCAAGCAACGTGTCACCCGGCTGCGAATGCGATTCCCCCGCATGGCCGATCAACATGTCGGCCTCATGCACCGTCAAGCCTGACCCCCGACCACTGCTCGTCGAGTGCACAGCCGGTTGACGTCGCTGCTCGTCGAGTGTCCCTTTGGGTGCCGGATTTGGGATGTCGAGTGCGACGTGTGGTCGATGGAGTTTCGGCAGGCTGTGCCTGGGGAAACTCGCGCCGTCTTGTCGGTGGTGGCTGGCAGAGTGTCGTGCATGAACTCGTCCACGGTCAGCATCGTCGAGCAGGTTGATGGCCTGCTTGATGCTGCGATACCGGTCGCGCGGCTCGGTGATGATGCGCTTCGCGACGAGCTGGTGGCGTGTGAGCAGGCAGCGCAGATGTTGGCCGCTCGCCAAGCGCAGATCATGGTGCAGATGGGGGTCCGGGCGCGGGCCGCTGACCAGGCTGAAGTGGTCGCCGGTGGTGAGCCGATGTGGTCGCAGCAGTGCCGCGAAACGTATGTTCCCGATGAGATCGGGGTGCTGCTGGGGTGGACGAAGATGGCCGCTGTGGCCCGGTATGACACCGCGTGCCGGGTCGCCGACCTGCCGGTGGTCGCTGCGGCGTGGCGGGCCGGCCGGGTCGATGCCCGCAAGGTCGCGGTGATCGCCGAGCAGGTCGCGGTCTTGGACCGAGCCACCGCGCAGTCCGTGGCCACTGACGCGGTCGGGTACGCCACCGAGCCCGGCAGGTCCCGGACCGCGCCGCAGCTGCGGCAGTGGCTGCGCCGGAAGGTGATCGCCGCGGACCCCGGGGCGGCCGAGGAACGCCGGCAACGCGCTGTAGCCGACCGCCGGGTGGTCATCACCCCCGGCGAGGACGGCATGAGCGAGCTGTGGGCGCTGCTGCCGGGGGTGCAGGCCCGGCAGATCCAGACAAACCCTGACCAGCTGCGCGCAGCAACTAGGCGGCAGCGACACCGGTGATGCCCGGACCATGGACCAACGCCGCGCCGACACCCTGGTCGACCTGCTCCTCGGACGCACCCAGCCACCGGCGGTGAACCTGCAGGTGATCGTGCCCGCCGACACGATCACCGGAGACAGCGACCAACCCGGCTGGGTTCCCGGACTGGGACCGGTCACCGCCACCGAAGTCGACGAGCTCACCGGACGTGATGGCACCGGGTTCTGGCACTGGGTCCGGCACCGGCTCTGAGATGGGAACCCATGTCACGGTCGCGGCGGTTGCTGACCGACCCGACCACCGGGATCCTGACCGACCTAGCCGAGAAGCGTTACCGGCCGTCAGCAGGGCTGGACCGGGCCGTCCGCGCCCGGGATGTGACCTGCCGGTTCCCCGGCTGCCGCCGCTCCGCCGACAGCGCCGGCACCGACCTCGACCACACCGTGCCCTGGCCGCAAGGCCCCACCGCAGCTGCCAACCTTGCTGTCCTGTGCCGGCGGCACCACCGCCTCAAACACACCCCCGGATGGAACGCCGAACTCGACCCCACCGGCGATCATGACCTGGACCACCCCCACCGGCCGGAAGTTTCACACCCAGCCCTGGCACTACACCGACCCCGACCAGATACCCACTGCCACCGACCCGACCACCACTCCGCGAATAACCCGAGACACCGAGTTGAGAGTGAACCGACACCGACACCGACACCGACGAACAGCGCGGCGCCGCAGTCGACGCATGCACCAGACCTGGATGAACCGTCCGGCCATGCAGTAGCCCGCGGCGTTCAGGTGGCCAGGTCGGGGACGTCTCGGAAGTATTCCAGCGACTCTGGGTTCGCCAGCGCTTCTTTGTTGCGAACTTCCCGACCATGAACTACGTCGGCGACCGCCAGCTCAGCCAGCTTGTTGCTGCGCGTCCTTGGGAGGTCGTGGACGGCGACGATCTTGGCCGGGACGTGTCGCGGCGAGCAGTTCTCCCGAAGGGTCCGCTTGATGTTCCCGACCAGTTGGGCATCGAGCGTCGCGCCATCGGCCAGCCGCACGAAGAGCACGATGCGCGTGTCGTCATCCCACTCCTGGCCAACGGCCAATGCCTCCAGCACCTCGGGGAGCCGCTCGACCTGTCGGTAGATCTCGGCCGTCCCGATGCGAACGCCACCGGCGTTGAGTGTCGCATCTGAGCGGCCGTGAATCACCAGTCCGTCGTGTGACGTCCAAGAGGCGAAATCGCCGTGCGCCCAGATCCCAGGAAACCGGCTGAAGTAGGCATTGTGGTAGCGCTCTCCGGCCGGGTCGTTCCAGAATCCGACCGGCATCGAGGGGAAAGGCTGGGTGCAAACCAGCTCACCGTGAGATCCGGGAGAGTCGCGGAGGGACTCGCCGTTCTCGTCGAAGACGTCAACTGCCATACCGAGCACAGGCCCCTGGATCTCACCACGGTAGACCGGCAGGGTGGGGTCGCCCGCTACAAAACAGCCGCAGATGTCTGTGCCGCCCGAGATGGACGCCAGGTGCACGTCAGCCTTGATCGACTTGTAGACGTACTCGAAGCCTTCGGCCACCAAGGGAGAACCGGTGGACGCGATGGTCCGCATGCTCTCCAGGCCGTGCGTCTCACGCGGAGTCACTCCCGCCTTCCGTGAGGCATCGATGTACTTGGCCGAGGTACCGAAAAACGTGATGCCAAACTCGTCGACGAGGTCCCAGAGCCGGTCAGGGGCGGGGTGGAACGGTGAGCCGTCGTAGAGCACCAGTGACGCACCGCAGGAAAGCGCAGAGACGAGCCAGTTCCACATCATCCATCCGCAGGTGGTGAAGTAGAAGACCACGTCTCCTGATCCGATGTCGCTCTGCAGGCGTTGTTCGACTGCATGCTTGAGCGCGAGGCCAGCGCCGCTGTGCACTATGCATTTGGGCGCTCCGGTCGTCCCCGAGCTGTAGAGGATGAATCCGGGAGCAGAGAACGGCAGCCGCACCGGTTCGGGCCGAGGGAGCTCTCTTCCGGTGCTAAGCGCGTCCGACCACAACACGGCAGAAGGCAGCGTGGCCAAGTCAGGGCTCGCCTCGAGCTCACCGACCACGACGGTGACCACGACGGTGGGCAGACCAGCGGCGACGTCGGTCAGTCTTTCGAGCCGCGGCTGGTGCTTGCCCGCGTAGACGTAGCCGTCGGTTCCGACCAACACCTTGGGTTCGACTTGGCCGAACCGATCGAGGACTCCGGCAACGCCAAAGTCGGGGGATGTCGACGTGAACACCCCACCCACAAGAGACGTGCCAAGCATGGCGACGAGGACCTCGGGTGTGTTTGGCAGCCATGCAGCGACGCGGTCACCTGGGCCGACGCCATTGGCCCGCAGGAAGGCGGCGAAGGCGTAGGCGTGGTCGGTGAGCTCGGTCCACGAGAGCGTGCGGCGGACGTCGTCCTCGCGAATGAAGGTAACGGCGGTGGCACCCGGGCCGGCCCCGGATCGGTCGGCACCTGCGAGCAGGTTCTCTGCATAGCTGACGGCCGCGTCGGGGAAGAAGTGGGTTCCCTCCATGTCGTCGCCGACTCGCGCTGGTTCCGCGCCGCGGTCACCGAGGATCCAGCGGCTGAAGACCGCGTCCCAGAAGTCGCCGACGGACGTGGTCGACCAGGAGTGCAGGGCAGCGGTGTCTGGCAGGTCGATTCCGTACGAGTCTGCGACCTCGCAGCGAAAAGCGTGGACCTGCGTGCGTCGCGTCTGATCCGGGGTGGGAATCCAGAGAGGGGTGTCGGTCACGCCTCTATCTTGCCGAAAGGAGTCAGCTGAGGGGGCGCAACGGTATGAGCAGGCTCCGGATTACTGGGGGGTCGGGGAAACGCACCTCAGCGACTGACCATCGGTCGGTCGGCGCTCTGGTGCCGTCGTCGGGTCCGTCGACACCAGCAGTCGTCAACCAGAAGTCGACCATCTCGGCGAACTCCTTGGCGTGATCGGGGTCGCTGAGGTTGCGGGCGCCAGAGCGAGGGTCGACCCAGCCAATCGATCGCCCTGCCTCGTCCAAAATGTCAATCCGGTCTGCTGCTGCCGACATGCTCGGCCCCTTCCCCACGTGAATCCCCATGCTTCCCACTTGGTGTTTCGGCTGTTGGAGGCAGCAGGTTGACCGACCAGGTGGGCCACCTCTGTGACTGAACTGTCCCCTTCTGGGACTGGGCCGAACGGGTGACGAGGGCGAAGGCTCAACCGTCCGCGAGCCGATTCCAGCGCAGGGACTACCTGGGAGGTTACGTGTCCGCACGCAAGAAGTCCGAGTCCGTCGACGAGGCGGCCGAGGGCACAGTGCTCGCTGAGGACGCCCTGATCGCCGATTCGGCTGCCGAAGACGCGGTCCTCCCAGACGGAGTGGTTGAGCCCGTCCTCGATCCTGAGCTCGACCAGGTTCCCCAGGAGCCCGTCGACGACTCGGCGGAAGCGGAGACCACCGAAGCCCCCCGGGGAAGCGGCAAGGGCAAGATCGTTACCGGCGCGGTCCTGGCACTGGCAGTTGCAGCCGGCGCGGTATGGGCCGCTGGGGCACTTAGTGGATCCGGTGAAAGTGGCCTACCGGCGAGCGTGTCCGATCCGACAATGGTGATTTCCGCCCTCGAGGACGGCGGGATCGTGTGCAACGGGGCGGCGGTGTCAGGGGACGTTGCCACCTGCAACGCCACGATGGCGGTCAGACTCTTCGAGTCGCCCGCCGAGGCTGAGAAGTGGGTCGCGGCACTCCTCAAAGACCCGCAGACGAACTCGGCGATCGGTTGGGTCCGTCACGGCAACGTTGTCGTCGCTGCCCCACTGAATGCTGCACCAGGCGTCTCGGCTGCTTTGGGTTCAGGTTCACAGATCTACTGATCGATCCGCTCCGCACCAAAGATCCCACGCCTGCCTCCCGCGTTCTGTCGGCGCCGGTCGGTAGCGTCAGCGCATGCGCCTGCTGCACACGTCTGACTGGCATCTGGGCCGTGGACTGCACGGCGTTGATCTGCACGAGGCACAGCAGCACGTAGTCGATCAGGTTGTCGACAGCGTGAGGCGCTATTCGGTGGATGTGGTGCTCATCGCTGGAGACGTCTATGACCGTGCGGTGCCGCCCGTGAGATCTGTGCGCCTCTGGTCGGATGCGCTCAAAGAGCTCTCCGCCCTCGTTCCGGTGATCGTCATCCCTGGCAACCATGACTCAGCCACGCGCTTGGGTGTCGGCTCCGACCTGTTCCGCGACGGCGTCCATATCGTCACCGAGTTGAGCGCTGTTGGCACTCCCATTCAGCTGCACGATGCCGCTGGTCCGGTGTTGGTCTACCCGATTCCCTTTCTCGACCCCGATGTCGCTCGACATGCGCTCAGCGATGGCGGCCAACCGCTGGAGCGGTCGCACGAGGCCGTCATGACGGCGGCCATGAACCGAGTCAGGGGCGACCTCGCTGCTCGTCGCGCTACCGAGCCGGCGTCGCGAGCGGTGGTCATGGCCCATGCGTTCGTCGTGGCGGCAGAGGTGCGGGGCACCGAAGGCGACAGCGAGCGCAGCGACAGCGAGCGCGACATCAGAGTCGGTGGTGTCGACAGCGTCCCTAGTGAGGTCTTCAGCGGCTTCGACTATGTAGCACTTGGACACTTGCACGGGGCACAGCGCGTGGGACGCGAGAACGTCCGGTACTCCGGCTCCCCGGTGCGCTACTCGTTCAGCGAGGTCAACCAGCAAAAACAGCTTCTGGTGGTCGACCTAGGCCCCAACGGTTTTGGCGGCACTGAGTCGGTGGTTGTGCAGCAACCACGAGATATGGCGTCTATCGGCGGCACTCTCGATGAGCTGCTCACCTCGGATGAGTTCATTAGCGTCACCCACGCCTGGGTGCAGGTGTCGGTGACTGACGCGGCGCGTCCATCTGAAATGGTCGCCAAAGTTCGAGACAGGTTCTCCGAGGCACTGGTGATCCGGCACGTTCCGGCGTGCGGTCCGCTTGTCGAACAGAAGGATCGATCGTCACAAGTCCCGGCTCAGCCGGCGGAGGTGGCCGAAGCCTTTGTCCGCTACGTCACCGGTGGTGACATCTCATCGGCCGAGCTCGTCACGTTCACCAGTGCCTATGAGTGGGCACTTGCCGAGGGCCGGAGCGCCTGATGCAGCTGCACCGCCTCACCCTCTGTGCGATCGGGCCGTTCGCCCAGACCTGCGAAGTCGACGTCGAGCGGCTGGCCGCCTCGGGTCTGTTCCTGCTCGAAGGCCCGACCGGTGCCGGTAAGTCCACGCTGATCGATGCAATCGTCTTCGCGCTCTATGGTGACGTGGCTGGGCGCACCTCCAGTGCTGACCGCATGCACTCCGACGTCGCAGGGCCAGACGTCACGCCGTTCGTCGAGCTGGACTTCAGCACAGCCCATGGCATGTACCGCATCCGTCGCACCCCTAAGCACGAGCGCGCCAAACGACGCGGCGACGGAACGACGACAGAAAATGCGTCGGCCAAGCTTTGGCTCCTCGCATCACCGGGCGCCGCGTCCACCGATCTCGGTGAGCCCATATCCACCAGGCTGGACGAGGTGGGCGGCGAGGTGACAAGGATCGTGGGGCTGACGCAGGAGCAGTTCGTCCAGACCGTGGTTCTCCCGCAAGGCGAGTTCGCCACGTTCTTGCGGTCAGCCCCTGAGGTGCGGCGCGAGCTGTTGCAGCGGCTCTTTGGAACGGAGATCTACGACACCGTTCTTGAACGGCTCGTCGATCAACGAAGGGCAGCGCGGCAGTCCAAGGTGGCCGCAGCCGTTGCAGTGGCTGGCGCCATTCGTGCCTACTGCGGAGCTGCCGGGCTCGACGAGGAAGCCGAAGCTGCACTTGTCGAGAAGCCCGCAGGAGGGCTGGGCGGGGCAACCGCCGAACAGATTGATCAGCTGGGACGCGAGGTTGAGACAGTTGCTGCTACCGCCGCCTCGGCAACGAGCATCGTCGAGGAAGCACGGAAGCGAGCGACGGACTGCCTGGCCCGCGAACGAGCCCGACGGCGTGTGGTTGCACTGCGCGGTGAACTAGCCGCCCATGATTCCCTCGCTGACCAGCGAGACGCCGACCGCGCTCGGCTGATTCGAGCTGACGATGCGACCCGGCTGGTCCCACTCCTCGACGGATTAGCCGCGGCAGAGCAACGTCGCGATGTAGCAGCTGCGGTGCTGGCAGAACGACGCTCCGCCCTGGCTGAACCGCAATCGGCTGCAGAGACATGGCACCAACGCGAACGCTCCCTCCGGGACCGCGCTGCCGAGCTTGCCGCGCTGCGTGAGCTTGAGCTGACGCTGTCGGGGCGTGTTCAGAGGCTGACCGTCCTGGTAGCGGAGCAGGACGAAGTCGAGCGACGGCGCAGGGAGGCCGACGAGGTACTTGTCCTGGCGCCCGCCGTCCTCACCGACCTCCGGCAGCAACTTGCGGCGGCGTTGACACTACGTGGCGAGCGGACTGGGGCGCCGGACGCACGTCGGGCAGCGGCAGCGGTGCTGGCGGCTACCGCCGAGCTGGACGCCTCGCAAGGTCGTGCAGCCGAGACCGGTGCAGCACGAGAGGCAGCCCACCAGCTTGCCCAGCAGTGCCTGGCCGAAGAGACCGACATCCGTCGCCGTTTCCTTGACGGGATGGCGGGATACATCGCATCTGGGCTGGTCGCCGACGAACCTTGTCCGGTGTGTGGATCGCGCCAACACCCCCGTCCAGCAGCGCGCAAGCCGGGCGATGTGACCCGGTCGGACGTCGACGCAGCCGCCGAGCGATTGGCCGAGGCGACCGCCGCGCTCGAGGCGACTTCGGCTGAGGCGAACAAGGTCGCAGCTGAGCTCGCAGAGTTGCGTGGCCGGGCTGATGGCGTCTCAGTTGCTGAGGCGCAGCTGGCGCTGGTCAATGCCGACCTTGCCGTGGCTGACCTGGAGATCGCCACCCAGGACGCCGAGCGGATCGAGGCTGACATCGCCGCTCGTGAGCAGGACATCGCCCGGCACCGCACCGCCAGTGTTGAGCTTGCTGGTGCGTCAGCTCGGCTGCAGACCGAGGTTCAGGCTGCAAAGGAAGCGGTGGAGTCTGACGAGCAGCGAGTCGCTGCAGCACTGGAGGGACACGGATCTATTGCCGAGCGAATCGCGGCGCTCCACGCGGAGGCCGACTCCTTCGCCGCAGCGGCCGAGGCATCCCAGACGGCAGAGTCGGCGAAGGCCGACTGCGACATACGGGCATCGGAGTGGGCCACTGAGCTGGCGGACGCTCCCTTCGACACTCGCGACGAGGTGATAGCGGCTCGACTTGAGGAGAGTGAGAGGTCTGCCCTTGTCGAAAGTCTCGACGCGACCGACCGACGACGAGCTCAGCTTGGCGCCGAGCTTTCAGCCCCAGATCTTGTCGACGTCGACGTCAATGAGGTGATCGACGTGCGGGCTGCCGACGCAGTGGTTGCTCACTCCGAGGCTGCTCAACAGGCCGTGCACGATCAGCTCGCCCAGCTTCGGCAGCGCCTTGATGACAGCGTCCTGCGCGCCGCTGAGGTCGATGCGGCGCTGACCGCCCACGCCGAGATTGAGCGATCGACGGCGCCGGTGATTCGAATGGCCGATCTGGTGAGCGGGTCTACCGCCAGACAACGTGCGGTCGATGAGCCTGCCGACATTCGTGCTGCGTGAACGATTCGCCGACGTCGTGGCGTCGGCAAACGATCGGCTTGCCACCATGAGTGATGGTCGCTACACCCTTGAGCACGTCGAAGACCGTGAGGGCAACAAGCGGAGCGGTCTCGGGCTGCGCGTGCGCGACACCCACACCGACCAGCTACGCGATCCGGGGACGCTCTCGGGAGGCGAGACCTTCTACTGCTCACTTGCGATGGCCCTCGGGCTGGCAGACGTCGTGACGGCGGAGGCTGGTGGCGTCGACCTCGGGACGCTGTTCGTCGACGAGGGCTTCGGTTCGCTGGACCCGGACACCTTGGACAACGTGCTTTCGGTGCTTTCTGGTCTTGGAACCAGTGGGCGCGTCGTCGGCATCGTCAGCCATGTCCCTGAGCTCAAAGAGCGTATTGCTGAGCGCATCACTGTGGTGCCGAACCGGGATGGTTCCAGCCGGCTGGTGGTCTCTGCGTGACGTTGCCGGATACTCCGCCGCCGAGGCTTCGAGCCGTGGTGACCGCCGCCGAACGCGGCCAGATCGAAGCCGTGTTGGGGCCTCTTTCGAGTGAGGAGGCACTGCACGCCGTGCGAGACGGGCGTGGTCGGCAGTTTCAGCGGATGGAGTTCCTCGGCGACTCGGTGCTCGACGTCATCCTCGCGGTCCACGTGTGGGCCGAGCCCCAATGCCCTGCCTGCGTAAGCCGGGAGGCGACGGCCGCGGCCAGTGATCTGCACCTGGCGGAGGCCGCTCGCCGTGCCGGCCTCGGTGAATGGCTCGAGTGGCGGGCATCTGACGAACGCATCGCCGACCTGGTCGAGACCTGCGTCGCGGCGTGCTGGCAATCGGGCAGGTGGGAGCAGGCCGCTCGGTTCGCTTCTCAGGTAGTCCACCCTGTGGGGGACGCGACGGTGTGGGCGCTCAACCTCGGTGCCCCACATCTTTCGGCTGGGCACCTTGAGTCTGGGCATCTTGAGTCTGGGCATCTTGAGTCTGGTCGAGTCGGCCGCCGAGCTGGGTCGGCACTTCTCGAGCTCGCGGCCGGTGACGGGGTTGTGCACGCGTTCCCCGATGCTGACGAGGGTGAGCTGTCAACTCGCCGGGCGACGATCCATCGCGCGACGGTGATTGCCGTCATCGCAAAGAAGCGTGGCCTGGTGCACCGGGGTGACCCGGAAATGATGTTGTCAGCGGTTGAGGACCACGTGGCGGCCGTTCTCGCCGCCGAAGGCGCCGATGCAGCTCTTCTCGTTGCCCAGAGCTTCGTTCCCGTTCGCTCGCGCTAAACCCGAATTGTCCCCAGATAGGCTCACTGCCGTGTCTGAACTTGTCTACCCACCAGTGATTGCTGCAACCCTCACCGCCTTTAAGGCTCTGGGTCTACAGCTTCGCGTCGAGGGCGGCGAACACGTTCCTGCCCTTGGATCTGCGGTCATGGCGTCGAACCACGTCAGCCACCTCGACTTCATATTTGTGGGCCTCGGTGCTCGACAGTCGCGGCGCTACGTGCGGTTCATGGCCAAGGAGCCGATCTTCGCTCACTGGTTGGCGGGGCCTTTGATGCGCGGCATGCACCATATCTCGGTCGACCGTGAGGCGGGAATGCAGAGCTTTCGCGATGCGCTCGATGCGCTCAAGGCGGGTGAGGTGGTCGGGCTCTTCCCGGAGGCAACGATCAGTCGGCCGTTCGAGCCCAAGGAGTTCAAGACCGGGGCCGAACGGCTGGCGAAAGCCACCAAGTCGCCGCTCATCCCGGTGGCAGTCTGGGGAAGCCAGCGGCTCTGGACCTACGACGAGCACTCCACGCTCAAGCAGCGCGGCGTACCGGTCAGTGTCTACGTCGGGGAACCGATCGAAGCAACCTTGACCGGTGACGCGGCGGCCACCGAACTTCGATCACAGGTGATTGCACTCGTGCGACGTGCGCAAGACGAGTACCCCGATGACGGTGCGGGACAGTGGTGGCAACCGCAGCGGCTCGGTGGCACCGCTCCGCCGCCCGGCTGAACGAACAACGTGGTGGGGTGCGGCCGCTAGATCGACCGCACCACCACGTTGCTGGTTGTCGACTAGTGAGCGCCGCCGACGGGGCCGGCGTGGGCGGCCTCTTCCTTCGTCACCTTGATGGCAAAGATGGTGATGATAAACGCACCTACCGCCAGCCAGGCGGAGACCTGGAACGCGGCCGTCCAGCCGTCGACCTGAGCGGTGACCAGCTCAGCGGGGAGTGGCGCTCCCGATGCCGGGGGCGTCCCACCGCCATTGATGAAGTCGGCGAACTGAGTGGCAAACACGGTCACCGAAACAGTGGTGAGAGCGGCGAGGCCAATCGATCCACCGATCTGTTGCGTGGTGTTGAGGACACCTGACGCAATTCCCGCGTCACTCTCGTCGATCTGCGAAACCGCCGCCAAGGTCAGCGGCATGAAGGTGAAGCCCAGACCGAGCGCGAACACGATCATCGGGCCGAGCAGGCCTCCGACGTAGGTGGAGTCAGGCTGGATCTGCGCCAGCCACATCATGCCGATCGCGGTCATGGCAGTACCCGATCAAGGCGAACGGTTTGGCGCCAAATCGGGTGATGAGCTGTGACGCGGTACCCGCGGACAAGATGATGCAGACGCTCACGGGGAGGAAGGCGAAACCGGCCTTGATCGGCGAGTACCCGAGAATCTCCTGCACGAACTGGGTGAGGTAGAAGAACATCCCGAACATGGCAGCACCAATGATCAGCATGATGCCGTAGGCACCGGCACGGTTGCGGTTCTCGAAGATTCGCAGCGGCATGAGCGCATGGCGGCTGCGTGCCTCGAGGACGATGAAGACGGCGAGGATGACGACCGAGGTGGCGATGATCGCGATGTTCGTGGTGTTGGTCCAAGCCTCCTGCGCTGGATCGGCGATCCCGGCGGTGGCGTTCTTGCCGACGTCCGTGGCGACGCGGGTGAGGCCGTAGACCAGCATGGCCAGGCCCGTGGTGGCGGCGATTGCTCCCGGCAGGTCGAACTTGCCAGTGTGGCGTTCGGTTTCGGTGAGCGCGCGTGGCGCCACGAGTGCGATGAATATGCCCGATCGGGACGTTGACGAACATCACCCAGCGCCAGTCGATCTCGGTGAGGATTCCACCGAGGATCAGGCCGACCGCGGCGCCGGCTCCAGACATGGCCGCGTAGACACCCATTGCGCGGTTGCGCTCTTTGCCCTCGGGGAACTCGGTGGCGATGAGCGACAGTGCGGTGGGCGCGGCAATGGCGGCACCGAGTCCCTGGATGGCGCGGAACGCCAGCAGCGACCCTTCGCTCCACGCGAAGCCGCCGCCGAGTGAGCCGACAGTGAAGAGCAGGATTCCGAAGATGAAGACGCGGCGACGACCCAGGATGTCACCGGCGCGGCCGCCAAGCAGCAGGAAGCCGCCGAAGGCCAGCGTGTAGGCGGTGAGCACCCATTGGAGGTTGGCCTGCGAGAAGCCGAGGTCGTCTTTGATGCTCGGGAGTGCGATGTTCACGATCGTGGCGTCGAGCACCACCATCAGTTGCGCGGTACAGATCACGATGAGCGCGAGTACCAGGCTCTTGGGCCGGTGCGCATGCTCTTCGATCTCGGTGATCTTGTCGGGGGTCGACATGGAACTCCTCAGGGTGGGGTGGGGGAGCGGTTGGGTCTAGGGGTGGACAGGAACACGTGCAGAAGGGGAAGCCGGGGCGTTGGCTGTCAGCAGTGGCAGCCAGACCTCGTCGACCAGACGGGTGAGGTAGTTCTCGTCGACTGGGTACGGGGTCATCAGGTGTCGGAAGATCAGCATCGCTGGAGCGGCATCCACAAGAAACTGGATATCAGTTGCCTCTGACACCTCGCCGCGAGTTTGGGCACGCTGAATCAGCTCGAGGGCAGCTGAACGCTTGGTTTCGACCACCTGCTCGAAGAACGCAGTGGCGAGCTCGGCGTCCGAACCGCAGGCCGAGACCATGCCGCGCATCACGCAGAGCTGGTCTTCGGCCGAGCGGGGCTGGGCGCCCCTGAGCAGGGCCAGCAAGTCGTCGCGAAGCCGGCCGGTGTCGGGCAAGACGTCAGCGGCATCGCCCCGCATCTGCCGGATTGCCGCCACGACGAGATCGGCCTTGCGGGGCCAGTGGCGGTAGAGGGTCGCCTTGCTGGCACCGGCGCGTTTGGCGACGGCGTCCATCGTCATCCGGTCGTAGCCCGACTCCTGGAGCTCGCCGAGGGTGGCGTCGAGGATCTCGGTGTGCCTGGCGACGTCGGAGCGGCGCAGACGAGCGACGACGGCCTGGGGCGTCATGGCACCTCCTACGGCCTCGGTCACGGAAAGGAACGAAACGAAACGGTTTCGTTTCGAAGAAAATAACGCAGGCCGCCAACCTCGTCAAGCTCGCGCATGATGGGCGCGGCGCTGGTTGACTGACGCCCATGTCACACGCAGATCTGGTCTTTGTCGGAGGACGCATCTTCACCGGTCATGGCCGACCGGCCCAGCAGGGAGCGGTCGCTGTGGCCGGCGGTCGCATCGTGGCGGTCGGCTCCGACGGCGACATGAGAGCGCTGGCCGGCCCGTCCACCGAGGTGATCGACATCGGTGGTGGACTGCTCACACCAGGTTTTCAAGACGCCCATGTGCATCCCGTATACGGCGGAACGCAGATGGCACAGTGCGACCTGCACGCCATCGCGACGTCTGACGAGAGCGTGGCGGCGGTTGCCTCCTACGCAGCCGCCAATCCCGATCTGCCGTGGATTCTCGGCGGCGGTTGGTCGATGGAGGCCTTCCCCGGAGGAACGCCCACCAAAGAGCTGCTGGACGCCGTCGTGCCGGACCGTCCGGTCTTCTTGCCCAACCGCGACGGACACAGCGGCTGGGTGAACTCGGCAGCACTCGCTGCGGCCGGCATCACCCGCGACACCGCCGACCCCGGTGACGGCCGCGTCGAGCGTGACGCAGACGGAGAGCCGACCGGATGCCTGCACGAGGGCGCCATGGCCCTGGTCAGTCACCTCGTGCCGCCCCCGACTGATGCCGACTACGACCGCGCGCTTGATGTGGCGCAGGAATACCTGTTCTCACTCGGCATCACCGGATGGCAGGACGCCATCGTCGGTGAGGTCAACGGCCGCCCGGACAACCTGCAGGCGTACATGCGCGGTGATGCCGATGGACGCCTCAAGGCGCGGGTCGTGGGAGCGCTGTGGTGGGACCGCAGCCGCGGACTCGAGCAGATCGCTGAGTTGAAGGAGCGACGCGATGCCGGCGAGGTAGGGCGGTTCCGCGCCACCAGCGTCAAGATCATGCAAGACGGCGTTGCAGAGAACTTCACCGCTGCTATGACCGCTCCCTACCTGGATGCCTGTGGCTGCCAAACCGCCGAATGCCGGGACTCTCTTCGTCGACCCGACGCTGCTGAACGACGCCGTGGTTGCGCTGGACGCTGAAGGTTTCCAGGTGCACTTTCACGCGCTGGGCGATCGTGCTGTTCGAGAAGGACTCGACGCGATTGCCGCTGCCCGAGCAGCGAACGGGATGAACGACCTGCGTCATCACCTCGCGCACATCCAGGTGGTGCACCCCGACGACATCCCGCGCTTTGCCGAACTGGGCGCCGCGGCAAACATGCAACCGCTCTGGGCCTGTCACGAGCCACAGATGGACGAGCTGACCATTCCCTATCTCGGTGAGCCGCGGTGGCGGTAGCAGTACCCGTTTGGTGATCTCGAACGGGCGGGCGCGCGGTTGGTCGGCGGCAGTGACTGGTCGGTGAGCAGTCCCGACGTGCTGTGGGGCACGCACGTCGCCGTTACCCGCATGCCGCCACCGGACGGCGACGATCATGGCGGCAAGGAGGCTTTCCTGCCGGAGCAGGCCCTGTCGCTGGAGTCGGCGCTGACTGCCTACACACAGGGGTCGGCGTGGGTGAACCATCTCGATGACGTGACGGGCACGCTGGAAGTCGGCAAGTACGCCGACCTGGCGCTGCTCGATCGCGACCCCTTCGCCGTCGACCCGATGGAGATCGGCACCGTCGAGGTGTCGCAAACCTTCGTCGAGGGTGAACGCGTCTTCGCGAGATAACCCTCAGATCTGGTCGATGAGGTCCAGCAACCACCGAGCGCCGCGGATGACCACGTCGCCGTCCGTCGCAGCGGTCACGCGCTCACGCAGCTCGCGGTCGCTGGTGACGACCACGAGGCGGCCCCGTCTTGCAGCAAGGGTCTGCACGGCCTCCACCAGCGCATCGTCTCCGTTGCCTGTGGCACGCACGGTCTCGATATCCTCGGGAAGCATCGCGTCCCGAGCTTGGCCCTCCACCACGACAACTACCGAGGTTACGACGCCGTCGATGTCGCCAGCGCGCAGCGTACTGGCGATCAACGGTGCGAGAGACGCGCCCAACTGTGCTGCTGCCCCGGTGCGGTCCTTCCACCACCCGTTCGGTGTCGCGCCGACGACATTGGCTGCGTCGACGACGAGCGTCAGGGGAGGCAGCTGGACGTCCCGCCAGGTGTGCCCGAACCCGGGGTGCAAGGGGAGCTCCGGGACGCAGTCCGCTGCCACCCACTCCAGGGCCGCCGACTCCTCGTTGGGCACCGTCTCCAGTTGCGTCAGTGCGTCTGCATAGACGGTGGTGTAGCTCCACCCGCCGTGGTCATCGACGAACGTGTGACGGAGGCGGACCTTGGTGCCGTCCAGCGCTGTCTCCTCGACGGCTTCGCGCAGTGCGGCCTCTTGCACGCTCTCGTGGCTGTCCCGAGCACCACCGGGGAGACCCCACGTGCCCCCGTGATGGCACCACTCGGCGCGATGCTGCAGCAGGACACGCAGCGTGCCATCGGAGTCGGCGGTGTGGAGCAGCAAGCCCGCTGCGCCGTGCAGCCCCCAGTGCCGGTGTCCGAGCTCGCACTCGACCCAGCCGTTGCCGTCGCGCTCCATGGCTCTTGGCTATCACGGGTTCGCGGTTCGAACCAGACGAGGCGGGCGGCTCGCTACGGAAGGCTCCACCACAGGGTGGTGCCTGGCTCGGGCTCCTGTGCCCCCGTGGCGCGGTAGAGAGCGGTAGCCGCGTCGTTCCCCTGCTCGACGGGCACCCACATCCCCGAGCACCCTGCGCTCGTGGCGGACGCCTTCAGTGCCTCCACGAGTGCCCGGCCAATTCCGCGTCGGTGAAAGTGCTCGTCGACGCCGAGCTCGTACAGCAGCATCTCGACGCCTTTGTCAGGGTGAGCGATCTCGATACCGCTCACGAATCCGGCGGGCGCTTCCTCGACTTCGGCGAGGAGAAGGTGATGGCCCCGTCGACGCAGGAAGTCCTCGGTCCAGGCCCATGTCGGAGGGTTGTCGAACAGGTGACCTGCGCCGAGAACGACCTCGACGTCGCCGGTTACCAGGTGTCGAATCCGCACGGTCCCGAGGCTAGCTCGGCTGGTCGTGAGCGGGACAGCGAGAGATGACCGCAGGTCGGCTTGACGCCATATCCGCTTCTGCGTGAGCCTGACCCGACAGTACGTGCCTACATGCGCGGAGTCGGCGACATCACCAGCGCCGCCATCTTCGAACAGATCCTCGCCGACGAGGAGCTTTACGTCGACTACCTCGAGTCGCAGCTGTCAGTGATGGAGCCGCTCGGTGAGCCGCTCTACCTGTCGAAGCTGGTCGACCACCCGCAGACGTAAGCCCGGCCGAACTGCCGAGGCTAGCTGGTCACGCAGTTGTCGGTGATCGACGTTCCAAGTGTCTTTGTCGCGGCGCCCAGTTCGGTAAGGGCCGACTTGATCTCCGGCGCCTTCTGGGTGAGGTTGTCAGCGGTGAGGCCAGTCACCGCCGTCTGAAGCGAAGCGAAAGCCGTCTTCACATCGTCGACCTGGGGCTGCAGGGTGGCTGACGCTGACGCGGCGGCCGCATCGAGGCTGCTCTTGACGTCGGTGATCGCGGCCTTCAGCGCGTCGGTGCCGTCGGCCAACGGGTCCACGTCGGTCAGTGCCGTCAGCGAATCCTGAAGGGCGGTCACGTCGGCGCAGTCGTCGGTCGCCGATGCTGAGGGCGTCGTCGACATCGTCTCGCCGGAGGTGCTCTCCTCCGTGGTCGAGCTGTCACCGCAGGCACCCAGGAGACCGAGCAGAGCCAGTCCCGCCAGTGCGATCGTGACGGGTCGAAGACTGCGCTTGAACTCGCATGTGATGGCTCCTCAGGTGTGTACCGCCGACATTACCGGCAGGGCTCACCGACCCTGCCGCCGCACCGATCAGGCGAGGAGCTCGCGCTCCACCACCCCGCGGAGCGCTGCACGTAGCCGCCAGCGGTTCTCCAGTGACGGTTGCAGCAGCACCTGGATGCCGAGCCCGTCGAAGAGCCCGGCGAACCTCAGGGCGAAGTCCGCTGGGTCGGCGTCGAGCGAGAACTGTCCCTGCCGCTGACCATTGCGCACGATCGACTCGATCATGCTGACCCACCGGGTGTAGATCTCGTGGTTGCGGTCACGCAGCTCGTCGCGACGACGTGCCTCGTTCCAGAACTCCAGCCAGATCGCCCACTCGTCGGCGATGTCGGCGTCGGGGATCTGCAGGTCGATCAGGCGCAAGAGCTGCTCGCGCGGCTCGGTGAGCGCGACCAGCTCAGCGCGGTGGCGCGCGTGGGAGCGTTCGGACGCGTGCTGGAGCGCGGCGTCGAGCACGTCGACCTTGGTGGGGAAGTAGTAGTGCACCGTTCCGGTGCTGGTTCCGGCCCGCTTGGCGATGTCGGAGACCCGTGCTGAGGCGTACCCGCGTTCGACAACGACGGACACGGCGGCGTCAAGAATCTCCCGACGGCGGTCCTCCTCAACGGCTGCAACACTCATGGGTCAATACTAACTGACGCGTCAGTTGTTGACCAGTATGTAAGCGTATTGGAGGTTCCACCTGCTGAAACAGCATTCATCATGGGTTGACTGACGCGTCAGATGACAGGCATGATGGTGAGAACCAACCGTGGAGGACCCCATGCTGCGCGACCTGCCGACAGAACTGCTGCCGCTCACCGACGAGCAGCAGGCCATCGTCGAGCTCACCCGCAGCTTCGCCGAGCGCGAGATCCGGCCGATCGCCCGCGAGGTCGACGAGGCCGACATCGAGACGCCCTGGGAGATCTGGCACAAGGCTGCCAAGGTCGGCTTGACGGGTTTCATGCTTCCGGAGGAGTACGGCGGCGGCGGGTTCACCGACACGTTCAGCCAGTGCCTGGTGCAAGAGGAGCTGTGCGCCGGAGACCCCGGCATCGGCAACCTGGTGGCCTCCAACGGCTTCTTCGCGCACCCGGTGATGGAGCTGGGGACTCCGGAGCAGAAGGTGCGCTGGCTCACTCCGCTCGCGCAGACCGACACCCCGATGACGTCGCTCGCCGTCACCGAGCCTGAGGTCGGTTCGGACTCTGCCGCCATGACGACCAAAGCCGTCAAGGTCGATGGCGGTTACCGCCTCAGTGGGCAGAAGACCTGGATCAGCAACGGTGGGTCTGCTGAGTTCTATGTCGTCTTCGCCAAGACAGACCCGACCCAACGCTCCAAAGGCGTTACCGCCTTCATGATGCGCAAAGGCGTCGAAGGGCTCAGCTTCGGGCAGCCGATGAAGAAGATGGGGCAACGCGCACTGGTCAACACCGAGCTCTTCCTCGACGACGTCTTCGTACCCGAAGAGGACCGGCTCGGCGAGGAAGGCCAGGGTTTCTATGGCCTGATGCACACGTTTGATGCGTCACGCGCCATTCTCGGGGCGGCCGCGACCGGCGCTGCACGGGCCGCAACTGAGTACGCGCTCGAGTACGCCAAGCAGCGCAACCAGTTCGGCAAGCCGATCATCGAGCACCAGGCCGTCGCCTTCCGGCTGGCTGACATGGCAACGCGCGTCGAGGCTTCGCGGCTTCTGGTATGGCGTGCGGCCAAGCGTCTGGATGCTGGGCTCGACGCGGCGGCGATCTGCGCGCAGGCCAAGCTCGTGGCGTCCGAGGCGGCCATGTTCTGCACCTGGGGAGCGGTCCAGACCCTGGGAGGCTGGGGCTACTCGCGCGAGTTCCTTGCCGAGAAGTGGATGCGGGACGCCAAGCTCGAAGAGATCGAAGAAGGAACGTCTGACATCCAGCGTCTGATCATCTCTCGACGACTGGCCGCCACCCCCACGATCGGAGTCCTGTCATGACCTCCTCCCTGAGTACCGCTGCCGTCGACCCACAGCAGTTCGCCGGCAAGGTCGCGATCATCACCGGTGGTGGCAGTGGCATCGGTCTTGGCATCGCGCACCGCCTGGCGGCCGGCGGAGCCACGCTGGCGCTGATCGGACGCGACGCCGAAAAGCTGGGAAGAGCGCAGTCGGAGATCAATGCCGATCGCATCACCACGCGTTCGCTCGACGTCCGCGACCACGATGCTGTCGAGGAGGCCTTCGGGTCGATCGCCGACGAGCTCGGCAGTCTGCACATCCTCGTGAACAACGCGGCCGGCAACTTTGTGGTTCCTGCGGAGGAGATGAGCCCGCGCGGGTTCAAAGCCGTCGTCGACATCGTGCTGAACGGCACCTTCTACTGCTCGCGGTCATTCGCGCGCATCGTCAAGGAGCGGGAGGACGGCGGCTCGATCCTCAACGTGATCGCCACCTACGCATGGACCGGCCACCCCGGAGTCGTGCACAGCGCTGCGGCCAAGGCCGGCGTTCAAGCGATGACGCGCACGCTCGCTGTCGAGTGGGCGCGCTACGGGATCCGAATCAACTGCATCGCTCCTGGCCCGACAGAGACCGAGGGTGCCGGAGCCGCCCTGTGGCCGACCGAGCAGGACCGGGCTAGCCTCACCAACTCGGTCCCGCTGAAGCGCTTCACGACCCCGGAAGAGGTGGCCACCTCGGCGGCCTTCCTGCTCTCCGACGACGCCGCCTACATCACCGGTGACACCTTGGTTGTCGATGGTGGGCAGTGGCTCGGCAAGCAGGTGTACGGCTTCTCGGCGACACCGTCGTGGTGACGCGCGAAGCTGTGCATCTGACCGGCGTCACAGGCGGTGAGGTCGTCGTTGCCGCGCTTGCTCTTCACGATGTCGGAGTCGTCTTCGGCATCCCCGGCACGCACAACCTCTCGGTCTTCGATGCCCTGACGAGGTACGGCATCCGCACGGTGGCGACCACCCACGAGCAGGGAGCGGGGTACGCCGCTGACGGGTACGCCCGGACCTCAGGGCGACCAGGTGTCGCGGTGGTCACGAGTGGCCCGGCTGTCTACAACGCGGCCACCGCGGTGGCGCAGGCGTACTCCGACTCGATCCCGGTGCTGCTCGTCAGCCCAGGCATGCCGATGGACCTGCCGGTCGATGGACCCGGAACGGGCTACCTGCACGAGGCGAAGGACCAGACCGGTGCGATGGACCGGATCGCGGCCCGGTGCCTCCGCGTCACCACGCACCAGCAGGTCGCCGACGCCGTCGCGGAAGCCTTTGCCTCGTTCTCCGCAGGACGCCCTCGGCCGATCCATCTCGAGGTTCCGCTCGACCTGCTCGACGCCATCGGTGACGCCACCGTGACGTCTGCCGACCTTGCCTCTCCAACATCTGCTCCCGCCGACCTGGTCGCTGATGCCGCAAGGCGACTTGCGGCAGCAAGGCGTCCGATGATCATCGCCGGAGGGGGTGCTCGTCGAGCGGGGGTAGCGCTGCTCGCCGTCGCCGAGCGGTTGTCCGCCCCGGTCGCCACCACCATCAACGGCAAGGGGTCCGTCGACGAGCACCACCCGCTCGCGCTGGGTGCTCGGATGGGCACTGCGTCGGTGGTCGCTGCCGCAGATGCTGCCGATGTCCTGCTCGTGGTCGGTGCCGAGCTCGGCAACTCCGACATGTGGCAAGGGATGCTCGCGCCAAAGGGTCACATCGTGCGGATAGACGTCGATGCGTCCATGGTTGACGTCAACATCAGTGCTGACACCATGCTCGTCGGTGACGCGGCGACCGTTCTGGGTCAGCTGGACGCGGCGATCGAGACCTCGAGCGTTGACGATGGCGTTCCCGAGTGGGTCACCGACCTCCGTGCGGCCGCCACTGCCGAGTCAGGCGAGGCCGGTTCCCGCTGGCGGCCGTGGATCGACGCGATCGACCTCGGGCGTTCGCCGGACGCGGTGATCGCCACAGACAACGCAATGTGCGTCTACTTCGGGACGATCGGCGTACTCCCCATGCAGCATGCGTCCAGCTTTCACTTCCCCACGGGGTTCGGAACGTTGGGGTTCACCGTTCCCGTCGCGGTGGGTTCATCGCTGGCCGCTCCTGATCGGCAGATCATCGGCATTAGCGGCGATGGCGGGTTGCTGTTCACCGCAACTGAGCTCGCCGTCGCTGCCGCTGAGCACCTGTCCATGGCGATCGTGGTGTTCGACAACAGTGGCTACGGCGAGATCAGGGCCGAGATGCTCGAGCGCGACGAGAAGCCAACAGCAGTCGACGCGCCACCGCGCGACCTCGTTCTTCTCGCTCAGGCACTCGGTGCTCGCGGCATCTCTGTCGAGACGCCGGACGCCCTCATTGCTGAACTTCGTACGGCCGCGACCCATCAGGGGCCGACGGTGCTCGTCATCAAAGAAACGCCCCCACCGGAAGGATCACCCCGTTGAGCACCCACGATTCCTACCTCGAGCTGACCTGGACTGACGAGGTCACCGGCATCAAGGGCTACGTCGTCATCGACACCCTGAGCCGGGGCGTTGCCGGGGGCGGCCTGCGTATGCGTGACGGCGTCACCCTGGACGAGGTGCGCGATCTGGCACAGGCGATGACTCTGAAAGAGGCCGTTGTCTACACGCCGGGCGATCGGTACATCCCTTTGGGAGGCGCCAAGGGTGGCATTGACTGCGACCCGTACGACCCACGAGCACGCGAGGTGCTCGCCCGGTTCGGCCGTGCGATGAAGCCGCTGATCGAGGCGCTCTTCGCCACCGGTGAGGATTTCGGGGTTCGCCAGGACGTGATGGACGAGGTCTTCGCTGAAGAGGGCATCCGGTCATCGGCCGAGTCCGCGCTGGGTCTAGTCGATGACGGCGCCGACGCAGCCCACGAACGCCTGAAGGTCGCGTTCGCGAAGACCGTTCATGGAGTCGGCCTCGGCGAGCTGGTCGGCGGCTTCGGCGTCGCCGAGACTGCTCTGGCCGCGCTGGAGTTTCGTGGGCTCGCACCGGCCTCTGCGACCGCAGTGGTGCAGGGCTTCGGCTCGATGGGCGGCGCTACTGCGCGCTACCTGGCTGCCGCCGGCGTGCGTGTCGTTGGCATCTCCGACAAGGAGGGACTGGTCTACAACCCCGAAGGCTTGGACGTTGAGGAACTGCTTACGAGCCGCGATGTGTTCGGCGTCATCGACCGCAACCAGCTCCAGCCGGGTGATGAGCTGCGTCCTGGGGACGACTGGCTCGATGTGGATGCCGACGTTCTGGTGCCCGCTGCCATGTCGTACGTGATCACTGCTGCCAACGTCGACCGCGTGAAGGCCAGCATCATCTGCGAAGCTGCCAACGTCGCGACGATGCCGGAGGCCGAGGCCGTCCTGACCAAGCGTGGCGTCACCGTGGTGCCGGACTTCGTGGCCAACGTCGGGACAAACGCCTGGTGGTGGTGGGTGGCGTTCGCTGACATTGAACCGACGGCAGAAGCCTCGTTCGCCAAGATCAGCGGCGTCCTACGTCCGCTGACCCTTCAGCTTCTGACACGGGCACGCCGCGAGGCGATCTCTCCGCGTGAGGCGGCCACTGCGATCTCGGAGGAGAAGCGAGCAGCCGTCGCCGAGCACTACCCGACGTCGGTCAAGTCAGCGGCGGTGGCCCGCTGATGGAGCGGCGACCCGCGGTCGATCCCGGGCCACCAAACGCGGACGCGTTGGAGGCGCTCTTCGCACCGAAGAGCGTCGCGGTCATCGGCGCGAGCGACGACATACGCAAGTGGGGCAACTGGGTCGCCAAGGGGGCGCTCGCAGGACCAGTGCCTGTTCACCTCGTCAACGCCCGCACCGACGTCGTACTCGACCGCCCCGCAGTACCGTCGCTCGTGAAGGCCGGGCTCACCGCCGACCTTGCGGTGGTTGCTGTCCCCGCCTCGGCATTTGAGGCCGCCGTAGACGACGCGCTGGCTGCTGGTGCCCGCGCCATTGTTGGCATCAGCGCGGGTCTCGGTGAGACCGGACCCGAGGGGAGAGCGCGCGAGCAGGCCGTTGTCGAGCGAGTCCGGGCAGCTGGTGCTGTGCTGCTGGGGCCAAACTGCCTGGGAGTGTCTGACGCTGCAGCGGGGCTCTCCCTCACATCGAACCCCCTGCAGCCAGGGGACGTTGCCTTCATCTCGCAGAGCGGGAACCTCTCGCTCGAGCTGGCCCAGCTGCTCGATGACTATGGTCTGGGGTTCTCGCGCTTTGCCAGCCTGGGCAACCAAGCTCATCTCGACGCCGCGGATCTGGTCGAGGCGACCGTTTCGCACGACAGCACGAAGGTGATCGCGGTCTACTGCGAAGACTTCCGCGACGGTAGGCGCTTCGCGCAGGCTGCGCTTGATGCGCGCGATGCGGGCAAGGCCGTCGTGCTCTTGACCGTCGGCGCCAGCGAGGCATCTGCCCGTCAGGCGTCCTCGCACACTGCCTCGTTGGTGTCGTCGTCGGATGTGGTGGACGCCGCATGTGCGGCCGGTGGAATTGTGCGCGTCAACACACCTTCGCAGATGGTGGACGCCGTTGCGCTCCTCCGGGAGAGCCCGATCGCAAGCGGGCGCAGGGTGGCGATCATCACCGATGGCGGCGGCCATGCGTCGATCGCGGCAGACGTGGCGGAGTCTGTCGGTTTGCGCGTGGTGCACTTCAGCCAGGAGCTCGCGACGACCGTTGCAGCCGAGCTTCCAGCGGCTGCGACCAGCGTGAATCCGATCGATGTGGCCGGCGGGGGGGAGCAGGACCTGTCGTGCTTTGGTCGAGTCGTGCGGTCGGTACTCACTAGCGGTGAGGTCGACGCGATGGTCGTGAGCGGATACTTCGGTGGCTACGAGCAGTACGGTGAAGCACTGGCCGAGCTCGAGGTGGAGACCGCGGGTGCGCTTGCCGATGCGGTGTCTGAGTCGGGGCGCCCCCTGGTCGTTCACTCGATGTTCCCGCAGGGGTCGGCGGCCACCGAGCTACGCGGGCGCGGTGTCCCGGTCTACCGCACGATCGAGGGAGCGCTGATCGCGCTCGGTGAGACGGCTGGTGTTACGCCGGTCGGGCTGGAGCCGATTCCGCAGCCAGAACCGCCTTTGCCCGCTTTCGGCTACTGGGAGGTCCGTGCTGCGCTGGTCGAGGCCGGGGTCAGTTTCCCCCAGGCGCACCTGGTCACGTCCGATGCAGAGTTCGAGTACGCGCTCGCATCTATCGAATATCCGGTCGTACTCAAAGCAATGGGCTTGCTGCACAAGACCGATGTCGGCGGAGTCAGACTCGCTATCGCCGATGCCGATGAGCTTCGCAGTGAGTACCGGGCCATGGTTCTCCGGCTCACCCCTCCGGCCGTCACGATTGAGCAGATGGTCGACACCAGCGAAGGTGTCGAGCTGATCGTTGGCGTTCGTAGGGACGAGCGGTTCGGACCCGTTGCCATGGTGGGCGGTGGTGGGATCCTCACCGAGGTGCTCGACGACGTCGCGACCTCGTTGGCTCCCATTGACGCGTCACGGGCCACCGATCTTCTTCGGAGGCTGCGTACGTCGGCATTGCTGGACGGGGTGCGTGGACGCCCGGCCGTAGACATCGCCGCGGCCTCGGAGCAGATCGCCGCAATAACTCTGTTTGCGTGTGCCCATCCGGAGATCGCCGACTTCGAGGTCAATCCGCTACTGGTCACCGCACACGGAGCGGTGGCACTTGATGCCAGGGCGATCGCCGTACGCGACGTCGAGATTGAAGCCGAGGGGAACTAGCCAGTCATGGACTTCAGCTACACGCCGGAGCAGCAGCTACTCATCGCCCGGGTCCGCGAGCTCTGCGACTTCATCAAGCCTTACGAGCTTGAGTGTGAAATGAACAACGGCCTGACGCCTGAGGCACACGCCACGATCCGGCAGGCCGTCCTTGACGCCGACCTGCAGGCGGTCAACATGCCTCGCGAGTGGGGAGGGGCCGGCCTGACCACGATGGAGCAGATCCTCTATCACGAGGGTCTTGGCCGGCTGACGAACGCGTTGTGGGACACCGTGTGGCGCCCAGCCAACGCGCTCAAGGCCTGCACCCCAGAGCAGCGTGAGCGCTACCTGCTCCCGGGGATCCGGGGTGAGAAGCGCGATGCCATCGCGGTCACCGAGGAGTTCGCCGGATCCGACCCGCTGGCGATGAGCACGACAGCCAAGCGCCAAGGTGACCGTTTCATCATTAATGGTGAGAAGTGGTTCGTCACGGTCGGAGATGTCGCTGACTTCATCTTGACGCTTGCGTGGGTCGACGAGCAGCCGACCCTCTTCATCGTCGACAGAGACGCGCCGGGGCTGTCAATCAAGCGCACGCCGAAGTACACGCACACCTTCGTCTACGAACACCCCGAGTTCACCTACGACAACGTCGAGGTCGGGCCGGAGCAGGTGCTTGGCGAGATTGGGCAGGGGTATGACCTCATCCGCGATTGGTTCGTGGAGGAGCGTCTGATGATTGGTGCCCGGACCGTCGGTGCCGCGACCCGCGCGATCGAGGAGTCCGTCGACTTCGCAACAAGCCGGATCCAGGGCGGTGGTGCATTGGTGAGCCACCAGCTGATTCAGGCGATGCTCGCTGACATGATCGTGGACACGACCGGTGCGCGGACGTTGGTCTACCAGGTCGGTTGCGAGATCGACTCAGGCGTGCTGGACCGAAAAACACTTCATGCCAAGGCGGCCGTCGTGAAGCTTGCCGCGTCAGAGGCTGCCGGCCGGGTCGTCGACAGGGCCGTGCAGATCCACGGCGGACGCGGCTACATGCGGGACTTCGCGGTGGAGCGGCTTTACCGCGAGCTGCGGGTCGACCGCGTATGGGAAGGCACCTCGGAGATCCAGCGACTCATCATCGGCAACGAGATCGCCAAGCGCGGCGTCAATGGCCTGTTGGCTTTCCCGCGCCAAGTGCCGGCAGCCTGAGCGGGTCCACCACGTAACGTGATCGACGCCCTGAGAGAGGTCAGAAGCTGATGCCGGCGGCCTGGTCGGCGGCGAGCTCGGCGTCGATGAGAACGATCTCGGCGTTGGTCAGGGGCCGCGAGCGTCCTGTGGTGTTGTCGCGTGGAACGACGACGGCGCCACCTTCAGCCGCTAGCGACCCATCAGGTTTGCGGACGACCTCTCGGCTACGCACGCTCGACCGTCCATAGCCGACCACCCGGCTCAGCACAGTGACTTCGCCGTCGTCTTGGGTGACCTCATTCCGGAAGTCGATGTCGACGTGGGCGAGAACGAAGTCGAGCGCCTCGGGTCCGAAGAGGCCAACCATGACGGTGTCGCGAGCCTCTTCGAGGTAGTTGAGGTAAACAGCGTTGTTGACGTGTTGGTAGGCGTCCATGTCTGCCCAGCGCACACGTATCGAGACTTGTTTCACGCAGGCGACATTACTGGCCGAGCTGGACGGCCATGGCCGAGATGTCAGCAGGCGTGACGCGGCAGCAACCTCCAACGAGCCGGGCGCCTTCTGCTAACCACCGTTCGACCGGGAAGTGCGGAGCGGTGTCAGCAGCAACCCATCTCCGGTTCTCAGCATCCCAACCCTCTCCGCTGTTGGGGTAGATGACCACCGGCTTGCCCGTGTGTGCGGCCACACCCACTGCTGCAGTGGCATCACTGGGGGTGGAGCAGTTGACGCCCAGTGCGAGAACGCTGGACACATCAGCTGCCATCGCAAAGACATCGTCGAGTGGTTCGCCCGCTCTCGTCCGTGCTCCGTCGATCGACACCGAAACCCAGCATTCAACCCCGCTCTCGTCGATCTCACTGAGCACCGCCTCCACCTCTGCCGCGCAGGGGAGCGTCTCAAATGCCAGGAGGTCGGCGCCCGCCGCCGCGAGGACCTCGATGCGCGGCCGGTGGAACTCGCGCAGCTGCGCGACGCTCAGCCCGTACTGCCCGTGGTACTCCGATCCGTCGGCAAGCATCGCACCGTATGGTCCGACGGATGCGGCAACCCAGGTACGCCGGCCGGTCACCTGTGCGCACGCCTCGCGGGCCAGGTCGACGCTCCTCCGCATCAGCTTGGCGGTCTGACGACGGTCGATGCCGTGCGCAGCGAAGCCACCGAAGGTTGCCTGGTAGGACGCGGTTGTTGCAACCTCTGCGCCAGCGGCGAAGAAAGCACTGTGCGCCGCGACGATGGCTGCGGGTTGATCCAGCAGTAATTGCGCTGACCAGAGGTCGCCAGAGATGTCGTAGCCAAGGAGCTCGAGCGTCGTGGCAAGCCCACCGTCGAGCAGCACTGGACGTTCATCCAGTTGTCGCCTGAGGGAGCCGTCCGCCTCTGATGTCAGCACCTTGTCAGGATAGAAGGGGCCGCAAGGCAACAGTGCTTGCTGACGTGGTGGAGGTTGCTCCCCCACGCGGACTACTCGGGTCGCTGACCGAGCTCATAGGTCGCCTGAGCCTGAGAGTAGATGCGCTGCAGGGTGGGGTCACTGGCGTGCCCCGCAACCCGTGCGGCGCGGTAGGCAGCCCCCTCAGCGGCACGTTGGGCGAGGCGTTGCTCAACCTGGTCAGAGTGGTCGGGGTACGCCGCAAGGACGAAGGACGGAAGGGCATGCCGGATCTGGAAAGCTGTGTCGACTGTGTGGCGCGCCCGCCGCAGGTCGAGGCGACTGTCTGGGGTGTACTCCCACCAGACATGGATTGCGTTTCCTGACACGGTAACGGCAGCGTCATCTGGGACGCCGTCCAAGATCAGCGCCATCACATGTGGTGCCAGGACATCGGATGCAAACCGGACATCTGAGGTATGAACAGAGTGTTGTGACGCAAACGCCAAGGACTCCGTCTCCCAGTCGGTGTCATGACCGTTGATGTCGCCGGGCCGCCGCGGCAAGATCACCAGGTCTGGCAGCCACGCACCAACGAGCTTCGCCATTCCTCCCACCCAGCGCCGTACCCCATGGTCGAGGGGTATGAACTCGTTGGATCCTTCGGCGCGCAACTGGGGGTCATCGATCCTCGCTACGGCTGCCATAGCCATCACTGCGTCGCTGAACGGATCGATGTCGGGTTCAGTGTCGCCCAGAGGAAGAGATGGCGCAGGTGCGGTCTGCACGAATACCGCGACTCCTCCATCCTTGGCGTCAGAGTTGGAGGTCGGTGTCGCCATGGGGGCCCCGGCCCACAGCAGCGCGTGGTGCGAACTGGTGTCGTCCTCCATCCGCCAAGGGTGTAGCGGCGGGAGAACAGCGGCGGTCCGCGCAAGTGCGCTCTGGGCCCAGAGGTCCACCAGGGGTGCGACGGGCGTCCACGTGCCATCCCAACAGGGGGAGTCATCGGGTGGATACATGCCGAGTCCAGAGGTTGGCGTCGTCGGGGTCAGTCCAGATATCGACGCCTCGGGCATCTTCCTTGATCGATCTCTGCCGGTTCCCTGGTGTGGCGGTACCTTCGCTCCCGACGGGCTGATCACCATGATGGCTTGGTTGGCCGCCTCTTTCGGTGAGGATCAGTGGAGCCCTGCCATGGCACGGCAGTCCCTCCGATGCGCAGAATGGATGAGCGAATGAGCGGATGGTTCGGATTGCTCGGCTCCGGTGAGTTCCAGCCGTGGTCGCACGAGGTCGATGCCTGGTTGCTCGATCGAGTGACCGGTGATGGCCGGGTGCTCATCGTGCCCACGGCGTCGGCGCCGGAGGGTGATGAGATGTTCAGCGGATGGGCGGAGGCGGGGCTGGCCCACTTCGCGGAGGCAGATATGACCGCAGAGCTTCTCGAGGTGCGGGACCGGACCGATGCTGATGACAGGTCGATCGCCGAGCGGGTGGAAACGGCGTCCCTCGTCTACTTCTCCGGAGGTAACCCGGCCTACCTGGCCGCCTCACTCAAGGGCACCGCACTTTGGCGGGCCATCGTCAGTGGGCTGGACCGAGGTATGGGCTACATCGGCTGCAGCGCCGGGATGGCATGCCTGGGTCGTAAGGCTCCGGACAGCAGCGTCGAGGACTTCTCTCCAGATCTCTGGCGACAGGGCCTTGAGCTCTTTCCGCACGCGTGGCTCGGTCCGCACTGGGACATGCTGGATCGCTTCGCACCTGGGCTCGTGGATCACATGATGCGCACGGTACCTGGCGAGGATCTGTTGATCGGCGTGGACGAGCAGACCGCGATGATCGGGGATGGGGAGCGGTGGCAGGTCGTCGGCCGTGGCGGCGTCCACGTCCGAAAAGGATCCGACTGGACCAGATACGAGTCCTCGGACGAGCTGAAGGTGGCTCTTTCGCAGTAGCTCTCAGTAGTTCGATCGGCTCCGTGGGAGTGTGAAAGGATCGGGACCGGAGTTGCAACGGTCCGGAGGCCACGATGACGAAGACGGCGGTAGCAGATTCCATCGTGGTCGAGAACGTCCATGCGGAGCTGCCCATCACGGGGGAGGCCACGACCTCACGCACTGTCGTGAGCAACGACGCCGCCCGCGTGGTGTCCTTCGCCATGGACGCGGGGCAAGAGCTGACCGACCACTCGGCGCCACGCCCAGTCGTTGTCCAGGTGATGGAAGGAAGCATCACCTTCACCGCGGCAGGTCAGCGTCACAACCTGGCAGCTGGTGATGTGGTCTACCTGGCGCCCAACGAACGCCACGCCGTGCTCGCCCTGACACCGTGCCGGTTCGTGCTGATACTCATCACGGCCGAGGGAGCAACACCCATCTAGGTGACCCTGTCCTAGTCGAACCCCTGCGGCGAATCCCTGCGTCGAACCCCTGCGGTCACACTGTGCCCCCGGCAGGATTCGAACCTGCGCACACGGCTCCGGAGGCCGATGCTCTATCCCCTGAGCTACGGGGGCGGGGACTTCGGGAGGCTATCAGCGGCGGCGGGTCACACTCCCGTCGGCCTGACCCGTTGCAGATTGTGATGGCGCAGCGCGGGCTGACGCGATAGGCATGGTGTGTGGATGGGGACAGCGACAGGAGCCAACGCGTTGAGCAGTTGACGCGCGGTAGCGAACTGCTCGGACAGTTCAACCGGTACGACGCGGACCCTCCCTCAGCTGAGCTGTTCGAGGCAACGGCGGATCTGGGGCGCGTGGTCGATGCCATCCTGACCGACCTGGCCGGGTGGAACCTCACCACTACCGACGATGCGCTCGCCTCGGCTCTGATCGAGTGCGGCGCCTTGTCGACTCGGCACTTTTCCCTGATGACCGTCGATCTTGCCTCTCGGGGTGAGCGGATTGGTGACATCGCGTCGCTGGATGTTTACGACGTGCGTCCGCTGATGATCGACAGTGAGATCCCGCGCGACATCATCGGATTGGTCAGATCGGCCTACCCGCCCGGCCATCCTGATGAAGAGCTCGGCAGCGATGACGACATCGTCCGCGACATCAGGCGCGCGCTCGACGGCGATCGACTCGGTGCCTTGATGGACATGAGTGCCCTGGTTTTCGACGATGATCGGCCCGTCGGGTTGGTCATGGTCAACCGGGTTCCTGGCGCTGCGCCCACCGGCGGGCCATGGGTCACCGACCTGTTTCGCGACCCAGATCGGCGCTACGCGGGACTGGGTCGCGCCCTCCTCGTCCGCGCGCTCATCCTCTGCCGAGAGTCGGGGGAGTCGTCGGTGTCGCTGGCCGTCACCGAAGGCAACCCGGCCCGACGGCTCTATGAGTCGCTGGGGTTCGGTCTAGTCGCGACGACGCGGAAACTTCGCCTCCCGGGCTGAAACCCCGTGAGATCCCTGGAGACCAGTGCAGACGCGTGCAGAGGCGCGTGGAGCGGCGTCTTGGTGTGGCTGAGGTTACAGTCTTCAAGACACGAAGCACACTTCAGGAGTGAACATGGGGTCGAACGCCCAGCGCCGGCGCGAAGAGCGTGAGAAGAAGGTTGCGCAGATGCGCAATGACGACACCAAGCGATCCCGCCGATCGACCGCGCTGCTCACCGGTGGTCTGGTGACAGCCGTCGTCGTGACGGTGGGTGGTGTGGTCTGGGCGGTCCAGGCCGGAACCGAGGATGCCACTCCGGGTGCCCTCGACGAGGTGCAGACCTTCGACTACGGCGCCGGGAAACACACTCCGGCGGTCGACGACCAGGTCGAGTACGAAGAGTCACCGCCGGTCGGTGGGGAGCACAGCCCGGTCTGGCTGGAGTGCAAGTTCTACGACGACCCCATCGCCAGCGAGAAGGCGGTGCACTCGCTCGAGCATGGTGCGGTTTGGATCACCTACGACCCCGCGTTGTCCGAGTCGGAGATCGACGCGCTGAAGGGCAGGCTGGACGAGAACTACACGCTGCTCTCGCCGTTCGAGGGGCAGGAGGCCCCGGTGGTCGCGACCGCGTGGAACAACCAGCTCCTCCTCGATGGCCCGGACGACCCCCGGTTGGACGACTTCGTCACCGAGTTCCGGCAGGGACCGCAGACACCGGAGCCGGGAGCCTCCTGCGAAGACCCCCAAGCCTGAGCGCTTGACCAGCGTTGCGGAATCTTTACCCCCATTTTGACTGAATGGTCGACCAGCGAACCAACCCATGGCAGGCTGACGACATGTCTCTCGACTTCGCTGATATCAACCCAGCGGCAGCAAAGGCTGCCGATACCCAGAGCGGCTCAGATCTGCCGTCGCGGGCGCAGTACGTCGTCGTCGGTGGTGGGGTGATCGGTACCTCGATCGCCTACCACCTTGCGACGATGGGCGCCACGGACGTCGTGCTTCTGGAGCGTAAACAGCTGACCTCTGGCACCACCTGGCATGCCGCCGGTGAGGTGGTCTCCGGAGGGGCATCGGAAGATCCGCTCTGGATGGCGCGGTACTCGCGCGACCTCTACACCAGGTTGGAGAAGGAGACGGGCCTGTCGACCGGTTTCAAGGACGTCGGCTATCTCCAGCTGGCCACGACTGAGCGTCGCGACGAGGCCTACCGGCGCGAAACCGCCTACATGCGCTCGATCGGCATGGAGAAGCAGATCCTGTCTCCGCAGGAGATCCTCGACATCGTTCCCCTCATGCAGGTGGACGACGTCATCCACGGGTTCTGGACGCCGGACGAGGGCCGCGCCAACCCGGTCGACGTGACCATGTCGATGGCCAAAGGCGCCAAGATGAAGGGCGCCCAGATCTTCGAGAACACCGAGGTCATCGACTTCGTCATCAAGGACAGCCGCATCGTTGGCGTCGTGACCGAACGCGGAACCATCGAATGCGAGAAGGTCGTGCTGGCATCGGGGCTGTGGGGCCGGGAGCTTGCAGCCAAGGCCGGCGTTACCGTTCCGCTGCAGGCCGCTGAGCACTACTACCTGCTGACCGAGCCGATCGACGGCGTCACGCCCGAGAGCGTCCCGGTGATCGAAGACCCCGAGGCCTACGGCTACTACCGCGAAGAGGGCGGCGGCCTGCTCGTCGGAATGTTCGAGCCGGTCGGTGCGGCGTGGTCGTTGGACGGCACTCCCAAGGACTCCGCGTTCGCCGTTCTACCGCCCGACTGGGACCGTCTCTCGCCGTTCCTCGAGAAGGCGATGAAACGCTTCCCCGCCTTGGAAGACGCGGGTATCCGCACGCTCTTCTGCGGACCGGAGAGCTTCACCGACGACATCTCGCCAATGCTGGGTGAGTCGCCCGAGGTGGATGGGCTCTACCTCGCCTGCGGCCTGAACTCCGTCGGCATCCTCATGGGTGGCGGGCTCGGCCACGTCATGGCGCAGTGGCTGATCGAGGAGTACCCGCCGATCGACCTCACCGAGGTGGGCGTTGACCGCACCCACGAGTTCCAGGCGACGCGGTTGTTCCGTAAGGAGCGAACCGTCGAGCGCCTTGGCTTCCTGCTCAACGACCTGTCGTGGCCGAACGCCATGCCGAAGGAAGGTCGCAACGTTCGACGCGGGCCGTTCCACGAGCAGCACCTGGCGGACGGCGCCTACATGGTCGCGTCCAACGGCTGGGAGTACCCGGAGTTCTTCAGTGGCCCAGGTGCTACGCCAACAGTCGAGTGGGGGTTCAAGCGGGGTGAGGCGTTCGACCGTACCCGTGACGAGCACCTGAATGCGCGCGAGAACGTCGGCGCCATCGACATGACGATGATGTCGAACTACCTCGTCCAGGGCCCGCACGCGATGCAGGTGATGAACCGGGTGTGCGCCAACGACATCGACACCGAGGTCGGACGCATCGTCTACACCCAGTGGCTCGACGAGCGCGGCGGCATCATCGCCGACGTGACCGTGACGCGTCAGGCTGACGACCAGTTCCTGGTCATCAGCGCCGACAACGTCCACCGGCGGCTGCCTGCCTGGATCCGCCGGCACACCGACGAGGGTGAGTTCCTCACGGTCACCGACGTCACCAGCGGACTGGGGCTACTCACCGTCCAGGGCCCACGTTCCCGCGAGCTGCTGCAGCGGCTCAGCCCGAACGACTGGTCGAACGAGGCGTTTCCCTACCTCACCGCGCAGAAGGTCGAACTCGGATATACGCCGCTCTGGGCGCTGCGCGTCACCTACGTTGGCGAGCTCGGCTGGGACCTGCTCATTCCTACTGAGTTCGGCGCGACCCTCTACGACCAGATCCGCGCTGCTGGCCAAGACCTTGGATTCAAGCCGACCGGGGTTGGAGCGTTGTCGTCGATGCGCATGGAGAAGGCCTATCGCGACATGGGGCACGACATCGACTCGACGGACACTCCTCTCGAGGCTGGCCTCGGGTTCGCCGTCGCCTGGGACAAGCCGGGTGGTTTCGTCGGACGCGAGGCGCTTCTCAAGCAGAAGGAGAGTGGTCCGCTGAAGAAGCGACTCGTCAACGTCCTTCTTGAGTCTGCAGACTTCGACCTTGTCGGGGCCGAGCCGATCTTCATCGATAGCGAGCCAGTCGGTTCGCTCCGAGTCGGGGCCTTCGGGTACTCGCTGGGGGCTGCCTGTGGCATCGCCGATGTCGAGAGAGAGGCCGGGTTCACCGCCGCTGACATCAACGGCGGCAGCTTCGAGGTCGACATCGCCGGCACCCGCGTGCCGGTTAAGGCGTCGCTGCGGCCCTTCTTCGACGCCGAGCGGAGCCGCCCGTTGTCCTGATCCGGTGCTGCAACGTGGTTCCATCGTGGGTATGAAGACTCGCTCACAGGTTGTGCTCGCCGTCTCCGTCGTCTTCGTCATGGGATCGCTGGTTGGTTGCTCGAGTAGCTCCGAGCCCACTCCAACGCCCAGTGACGGGGGGATCGAGGGGGTCCAGACGTACGGGGATCTTGCGCGCGATCACACAACTGACGATGTCGACTACCCGCAGAGTCCTCCCGTGGGCGGCGACCACGATCCGAAGTGGATGGACTGCACGGGCACTGTCTATGAGCAGCCGCTCCGGAACGAGAATGCCGTGCACTCGATGGAGCACGGCGCTGTCTGGGTGACCTACACCGACGCCGTCTCTCAGACCGACATCGACGCCCTGGCCGCCAAGGTCGACGGTCAGCCGTACTCGTTCATGAGTCCCTATCCGGGCCAGGACTCGCCCATCGTGCTCACCGCATGGGGTGTCCAACTCGGCGTTGACAGCGCTGGCGACCCGCGCATCGATGAGTTCCTCACCATGTACCGAGCCGGCCCGCAGACCCCCGAGCCCGGCGCCACCTGTGAGTCGGGGCTGATGGAGTGAAGGCCCTGACGGTCGCAATCGCCGCGGTCGCGGCGCTCATTCTCGGCCTCGTCCTTGGCGCGCTCCTGTTGGGCAACGAGACCGAGCCGGGGGACCAGTCGGCCGAGGCCGGATTTGCGCGCGACATGTCGGTGCACCACGCCCAGGCGGTCGAGCTTGCCTTCATCGTGCGCGATCGCACCGACGATCCCGAGGTGCGCGCCATGGCTTACGACATCATCAACACTCAGCGCGCCCAGATCGGGATGTTCAGCGGCTGGCTCCAGCAGTGGGAGCTACCGCAGACGTCAGTGCGGCCACCGATGGAGTGGACCGACCATGGGCACAACGACGCAATGATGACGTCGTACGACGACATGCCCGGTATGGCATCGGACGCTGATCTGCAGAAGCTGCGCGACGCGTCTGGGAGGGAGGCCGAGATCCTCTTTCTTCAGCTGATGATCGAGCACCACAAAGGCGGGGTCGAGATGGCCGAGGCGGTGCTGCCACTCACCGAACGCGAGGAGGTGACCTACCTGGCGGACACCATCGTGGCCGGACAGCAAGCTGAGATCGCGACCATGGAAGACATGCTCGCCGCCCGAAAGGCGCTCTAAGACCCTCCGGCAGGGTGAGGACGGCCTGGCATCAGTGGCCGCTAAGCAGGCCTAGCGCTTTGTCCAGGACGCCGGCGTGACGGCCGGTCCGCTCTTCGCGGCTGTCGACCCACGAGGCCAGCCGCATGCCGGCGTTGACCCCTGTGAAGCGCATTGGCTCTGGCTCGAAGTTGCGCGACTCGTGCCCGACCCACGGCAGCGAGGTCAGGTCGCTCTCGGTTCCAGTGATGAGGTCGGCCAACGTCCGCCCGGCAAGGTTGGTGAGGGTTACGCCGTCGCCGGCGTACCCACCTGCGGTGGCAAACCCGGTGGATCGGTCGAAGCGGACCGACGGGAACCAGTCACGCGGAACGCCTAGGACGCCTCCCCACCGGTGAGTGATGGAGATGCCGTGGAGGGCGGGGAAGAGCTTGATCAAGCTGTGGCGCAGCGCCTCGTGTACCCCGCGAGGGTGTTCGAAGGCGGGGTCGATCCGAGAACCCCACCGGTATGGAGCACCACGACCGCCGAGCGCGATGCGGCCATCGGCTGTGCGCTGCGCGTAGATCAGGAAGCGCCGGTCGTCATTGAGAGTCTCGCGATCGCGCCAGCCGATCTCGTCCCACACGTGGTCGGGGAGGGGTTCGGTGGCGATCATCAGCGAGTACATCGGCAACAGCGCGCGTCGGTACTGCGGCAGGCTCGCGGTGTACCCCTCAAGCGCGCGAACCACCACTTCGGCACGTACGGTTCCGAGCGCTGTGCGTGCTGCTCCCGGTTCGATGGCCGTGACCTCGGTGCCCTCGTAGATGGTCACACCGAGTCGCTCGGCAGCCGCTGCCAGTCCGCGCACCATCCGCGCCGGGTGTATCGCGGCGCATTGCGGCGTGTACAGCCCGCCGAAAACCCCGTCGGCGTCGATGCGGGCTGTTGCCTCGCGACGATCGAGAAGGGCGATGTCTTCTTCGGTCTGGTCCCATTCGCGAGCGTGGGCGAGCTGCTGCTGCAATCGGGCCCACTGCAGCGCAGACGTCGCAACGCGGAGGTATCCACCCTTGGCGTAGTGGGCGTCAATGCCTTCCTCGGCAGCTACCGAGCCCACGACGTCGACGGCGGCGTTGGCGGCTCGCTGCATGCGGAGTGCCTCGTCGCGAGAGGATGCCTTGGCGACCGCCTCCCAGCTAGTGGGAAGAAAGGCCGATGCCCATCCGCCGTTGCGACCGGAAGCGCCGAACCCTGCGAAGTCTTTCTCGAGCACGACGATGCGGAGAGAGGGGTCACGGAGCGCCAGGTAGTAGGCAGTCCAAAGACCGGTGAAACCCCCTCCGGCGATGGCGACGTCAGCGTCGATGTCGCCGGGCAGCTCAGGACGCAGGGCAGCGAGCTCTCCTTCAGGGAGTGAGTCGTGCCAGTACGAGATAGAGCGTCGTGCGGTGTCCATGGTCTCCCTCAATGTTTCCGTATCGGCATACGGTAGAACAATGGGTATGTCTGACCCCAAACGCAAGGGCCGCCCGCCGGCCCACGACCGTGATGATCTTCTTCGACAGGCTCGGGCCGTGGCAGTCGGGCGCGGCTTCGACGCCCTTCGCTTCGCCGACGTGGCAGAGGCGACAGGCGTGCCTGTCAGCTCGCTGCAGTACGGCTTCGGTACGCGCGAGGCGCTGGTCCGTGAAGTCTTGCGAACGGGAGTCGCCGAGGAGCTTGCTCGGCTGCGTGCAGCCGTTGAAGGTGAGCTCGACCCATGGAAGCGGATCGAGACCTTCATTCGGCTGGGAATCTCCATCGATGATGGGCGGCGTCGCGAGGGCTGGCTCTTGTGGATGGAGTACTGGCGTGCAGCATCGCGTGACCCTGCGCTGCGCGAGGAGTCCGCTGCCATCGCGCGCGGCTGGCGGTTACTGGTTCGGCGAGCAGTGGAGGACGGGGTCACCACCGGTGACTTCACGATCGACGGATCGTCGGAGGAGGCTGCCGCGTCGCTAGTTGCTTTGGTCGACGGGCTCTCCCTGCAAGTAGAGCTCGGCGACAACCGAATGCGCTCGGCCCGCGCCACCAGGGCTGCCATGCGCTCAGCTCGCAGGATTCTGGGGACGACTGCAGCGTGACAGCGATCCTGTTGGCTCTGGGGTCGTCGGTCGCCTATGGCCTGACGGACTTCCTCGGTGGGCTCGCGGCACGGCGCGCCCACATCTTTCTACTGGGATCGCTGACCCAGCCCCTCGGGCTCGTCGTTCTGCTTGTGGTGGCTCCGCTGGTTGGTGGGACGGTGACCTCGGAGGTCTGGTTCTGGGGCGCAGTGTCGGGATTGGGCGGGGCCTTCGCGTACGTGATGCTCTTTCGCGCGCTGGCCATCGGACCGATGAGTGTCGCGTCGCCGATCTCGGCGTTGGTCGCTGTGGTGCTCCCAGTGCTGGCCGGTGTGGCCTTCGGAGAGCGACTGCCACCCCTGGGCTGGATCGGCATCGCGATGGGGATGCTGGCCGTCCTCATGGTGAGTCAGGTGCATGATGACGCACCGCATCCGGTCTCGGCGCAAGTGTTGTTGCTCTCCTTCGGTGCAGGCGTCTTCATCTCGATCTTCTTGGTGGCGCTGGAACGGGCTCCGGACGACAGCGGGTTGTGGCCCCTGGTCGTCGTCCGCATCGTCACCTCGGTCCTGCTCCTCGGCGCGGCCATCGGCTCTCGGGTGCTGGCCAGACCACCACGCGACGTCCTGGTCCTAGCTGGGGTGTCGACGCTGTTGGACGTGGCAGCCACGGCCATGTTCATGCTCGCGACCCGCGAGGGTCTGCTGACGGTGGTCGCCGTGATCACCGCCCTGTATCCAGCGGCCACCGTGCTGATGGCGAGGATCGTCCTCAAGGAGCACCTGCAGGCCCTGCAGCGGTGGGGGCTGGCCCTTGCGGCGGTATCAGTAGCCGTTCTCGCATCGGTGGCCTGAAGATCGACCCCCGTTCGGCCGAAGGAGTGGTGTGGCGGAGCAGAGCATGGGACGCGTGATGGTCGTCGACGACTCTTCGACGATCCGTGAGTTGATCGCGCTTAACCTCGGACTCGAGGGGTATGACGTCCAGACAGCTGAGGATGGTCAGGAATGTCTCCGGCTGCTGGCTGAGGTCTCCGAGGGGCGCGCGCTTGCCCCGCAGCTGCTCTGCCTGGACGTCGTGATGCCTGGGCTCGATGGCGTCGAACTCACCGCCAAGCTCAAGGCAACGCCCTCGATGGCGTCGATCCCGATCCTCATCGTGAGTGCTTCGGCGCAGCGTCGCGACTTCGAACTCGCACAGGGCGCCGGCGCGGACGGGTACCTGACCAAGCCGTTCGACCCGGACCAGCTCCTCGCCGAGGTGCGGCGACTGATCACCAGAAGGTGATCTGAGAGGATCCCGGGCGTGGAACTGCTGGCGGTCGGTCTCTCCCTCCTGCTCACTCTCCTTGCCGTCATTGTCGGCATGGCAAAGGTGCAGCGGCTGCCCGCGTCGCTCCAAGTTCGCGACCGGGCGGGGATCTCTGCCGGTGTCTGGACTGCCTCCGGCTGGCTCGAGCTGGTGGCGGCTGCGTTCCTGGTCGTGGGGATCTTCGCCGCCCACGCAGTTGCTGCCGTCGCTGCTGTCGTTCTCGCGCTGTCCTATGCGGCTTTCGCGTTTCGTCAACTGACGCGCCGACTACCGCTCGCTGCCGTCTTGCCCGCCGGCGTGCTGGTGGTGCTGTCCCTGGCCTCTGCCGCAGCGATCGTCGCCGCCGGCTGAGGTCCTCCTCCTAACGTTTGGCTGTATCACTACCCTGGAGCAGTGACTCCCGCCGAACTCTCGTCTGCTCTCCTGTCGGTTCTGGACGCAGCCCTGGCTTCTGGAGAGCTGGCTGTCCCAGCAGAACGACGACTGACGAGTGTCACCATCGAACGGCCCCGCTCGGCCGAGCACGGGGACTACGCCACGAACGTCGCCCTCCAGTTGGCGAAGGCTGCAGGTCGGCCACCGCGCGAGGTTGCGACGGTGCTGGCTGAGCGGATCACGGCTTTGCCGGGCATCGCCAGCGTGGATATCGCCGGCCCAGGCTTCCTCAACATCACCCTTGACGCCGCTGCCCAGGGCGAGCTCGCGCGCACCATCGTGGGCCAAGGCGCGCAGTACGGCCTGGTGACAACGATGTCGGGAGTTCGGGTCAACGTCGAGTTCATCAGCGCAAACCCGAACGGCCCGCTACACCTCGGGCATACCCGTTGGGCGGCGGTGGGAGATGCCATCGCTCGGGTCCTTGAGGCGGCTGGTGCAGAGGTAGCCCGGGAGTTCTATATCAATGACCGCGGCGTCCAGATGGATCGCTTCGGAGAGTCACTCCGCGAGGCAGCGAATGGACGCCGAGCGCCCGAGGATGGCTATCACGGCGGGTACATCACCGATCTCGCAGCAGCGATCGTGGCCGCTCACCCGGAGTACCTGGATCTGCCGGATGACGAGCAACTCGTCGTGTTCCGGGAGGCGGGATACGTGCTCCAACTGAAGCAGCAGCAGGACGTGCTCGCCCTGTTCCGCACCGAGTTCGATGTCTGGTACTCAGAGCGGTCGCTCTACGAGTCAGGCGCTGTAGAGCGAGGTCTCGCGACACTAAGGGAGCAGGGTCACGTCTACGAACAGGACGGCGCCTTGTGGCTCCGAACGACGGACTTCGATGACGACAAAGATCGAGTCCTAATCAAGAACGACGGAGGTACCACCTACTTCGCCTCCGACTCGGCCTACTACCTCGACAAGCGCGTGCGCGGCTTCGACATCAACATCTACCTCCTCGGTGCCGACCACCACGGATACGTGAACCGGCTGCGCGCCATCGCGGCCTGCGCTGGTGACGACCCGAACTACTCGATCGAAGTGTTGATCGGACAGCTCGTCAAGATGTACCGCGGGGGCCAAGAAGTCCGCCTCTCCAAACGCAAGGGTGACATCGTCACGCTGGAGGACCTCGTCGACGAAGTGGGCGTCGATGCGGCCAGGTACACGCTCTGCCGGTACCCGGTGGACTCGCCGCTGACACTCGACCTGGACCTGTTGGTCAAGCAGACCAACGACAACCCGGTGTTCTACGTCCAGTACGCGCACGCGCGCATCTCATCGCTGCTTCGCAACGCGGCAGACGTCGGGCTAGCAGTTGACGTGGGTGGCTTTGACCCGTCGTTGCTCTTGCACGACCGAGAGGGGGACCTGCTCGGATCGCTAGGCGAGTTCCCCCGGGTCGTGACAAGTGCCGCAGAGCTGCGCGAGCCGCACCGGGTGGCGCGCTATCTCGAAGAGCTGGCGAACGCATATCACAGGTTTTACGACTCCTGTCGCGTCCTGCCCCGTGGCGATGAGGAGCCGACGCCGACGCACGGAGCGCGCCTTGTTCTGTGTGCGGCAACACGTCAGGTGCTGGCGAACGGGCTCGGACTCCTCGGCGTTACAGCGCCCGAACGTATGTAGGCACCCGCGACCTACGTCCTTGGCGAATCACCGCACCTCCCTCTTCTGGAGGATTTCGCACCGATCCGGCGTCAAACCAGGCCCGTTTCGGTGCAGAATCCGCCAAACTTCGAGATCGTTGGTGAAACGCGGTTTCGCGACTGTTGGCGCGGCCCATGGGGTTCGGCGGCTAAGTTCCACTGCATGGGAATGAAGGACGAGAGTGGGCAGATCCGGCTGAAGTGCCCGGTCTGCGATTGCGTCGACTTCGAGATGCAGGAGTCGCGCCAGAACGGCCGCTGGGGTTTGACCAGCCACCGGATGACTCTCTACATATGTCGTGGGTGTCGGTACGTCTTGCACTTCCACGACTCGCACAGCATCTTCAACCCTGGCTGAGTCGAACGGAGGACCTCATGGCAGAGAAGGACTTCCCTGCGACATTCGCCGGATTGCGGGCCATTCTCGAGCCGTATGCACCGGAAATGGAAGTCATCGCTGACACTGACGTCGAGTACGGACTCAACACGCACTGGCGGCGGCCAAAGGACGGCTACCCGGGCTACTTCGGTTCCGCGAAACTGGGTAAGCGGTACGTCAGCTACTACCTCATGGCGCTGTACACCTTCCCTGAGCTAGTCGATGACCTCTCGCCAGAGTTGCTCAAGCGCATGCAGGGAAAGAGCTGCTTCAACTTCACCGCAGTTGACGCCAAGCTCTTTGGTCAGCTCGAGACCTTGACGCGACGCGGCTACGAGAAACTAGCGGCGAATGGACTGCTGGATGGGCCTGGCGACTAGGGGGACGACCCTCGGTCGGGCTGTCCCGTCGCACTAGGCTCGTCACTTCGCCGGCCCGAACTGATCGCCCTCACCGCAAGGAGCTTCACCCATGCGCGCCCATCCCGCCGGCCCTCGGCACGGCGATCTCGTCAGCGACACCGTGCACGCGGCACCACCGGCCAACCTCAACGCGCTCAGTGGCCACGTTGGCCAGCCGGTGCACGGCGGGATGACTCAGGCGAGCTCGAGTTGCACGGCCACCTGGTTTCCGACCTCACGAGGTCCTTCGGTACTCCGGTCTTTCTGCTCGATGAGGAAGACTTCCGTGGGCGGGCCCGTGCCTACGCCGATGCGTTCACGGGCACGGACGTCTACTACGCGAGCAAAGCGTTCACCAGCGTCGAGCTCCTCAGGTGGGTGGCGGAGGAGGGGCTGGGTCTCGATGTCGCGACCGGGGGAGAGCTGGCAGTCGCCGAGCGCGCCGACTTCCCGATGGAGCGGGTGCTCTTCCATGGGAACAACAAGTCCGTCGAAGAGCTGACCCGCGCCGTTGGGCTGGGTGTTGGGCGGGTCGTCATCGACTCGACAGAGGAGATCCGCCGACTGGCACGGTGTGCAGAGGAGGCCGGCGTTCGGCAACGAGTACTGGTGCGAGTGACGGTGGGCGTCGAGGCGCACACTCACGAGTTCATTGCCACGGCCCACGAAGACCAGAAGTTCGGTTTCTCAGCTCGCGTCTGGTTCCGCGGCTCGGGCTATCGAGCTCGTGCTCTTGCAACCATCGCTTGACCTGGTCGGCGTGCACTCCCACATTGGCTCACAGATCTTCGATACATCGGGCTTCGAGGTGGCAGCCCACCGAGCCGTCGAACTGCTGGCCGACGTGCGAGCGCGTCACGGCATCGAGCTTCCCGAGCTCAACCTCGGAGGCGGCCTCGGCATCGCCTATGTCCCTTCAGATGACCCCGCCGAAACCAAGGACGTCGCGATCAGCTTGCACGCGATCGTCGAGCGTGAGTGCCGGGCCTCTCGAGCTTTCGGTGCCACGGCTTGCCGTTGAGCCTGGCCGCGCACTTGTCGGTCCCAGCATGGTGACGGTCTACGAAGTCGGCACCGTTAAGCAAGTGGCGCTGGACGCCGGGGCGTCACGGACTTACGTCAGCGTCGACGGCGGGATGAGCGACAACCCGCGCACGGCGCTCTACGACGCCGACTACACGGTGGTTGTGGCCGATCGGCACTCCGACGCCGCACCGATGTTGGCCAGGGTCGTCGGCAAGCACTGTGAGAGCGGCGACATCGTGGTGCGCGACGCCTGGCTACCCGACGATGTGCGGGCCGACGATCTGCTCGCGGTGGCTGCTACCGGCGCTTACTGCCGAAGCATGGCGTCCACCTACAACCTTCTTGGTCGCCCTCCGGTAGTCGCGGTGTCGGCATCGTGCGAACCACGGGTGCTCATTCGCCGCGAAACCGTCGACGACCTTCTGGCTCTCGACACGGGCGCGTGAGTTCAGACGCGCCTAGGGTGGTCCCATGCGAGTGTCGGTCGTGCTGGACTGTCTGGAACCCGATGTCCTGGTGCCCTTCTGGGAAGCGGCGCTCGGCTACCGGCTGGTCGACCGGGCTGACGGTTACCGCATTTTGGCTCCAGCCGAGGGTGAACCGGAGGGTCCGATCCTGATCTTGCAGCCGGTACCCGAGGAGCGCAGCGGGAAGAACCGCATGCACCTCGACGTCCATCCAGCCGATGCGGCCAACCACGTCCGACTGCTGGAGTCCCTGGGAGCCAGACGGCTCGGTGCTCCGGTGGCGGCCCATGGGGTGGAGTGGCAGACGATGGCTGACCCAGAGGGGCATGAGTTCTGTGTCGTCGCTCATGGGAGGCTTGACCTGCAAGCTCCCGAGGGCGATGCATAGCTGCTCGGGAACGCTCTGGGTCACAACCGGAGTCGACCGACGGGAGGATTGATGAGCGCTGAGCCGCTCAAGATTGCGCTGCTCGGCGCCGGTATCGTCGGCTCGGAGGTCGCGCGCCTGCTCGTGGAGCAGGCTCCCGACCTCACGGCCCGCATTGGCGCTCCCCTCGAACTGGTCGGCGTCGGCGTTCGACGTACCGGGGTCGACCGCGGCCCCTGGATCGACCCTGCTTTGGTCACCGACGACCTCCAGGAACTTGTCACCGGCCGCGGCGCCGACATCGTTGTGGAGCTCATGGGTGGGATCAACCCCGCCCGGCAGCTCATCCTGGACGCCTTCGCCTCAGGTGCGAGCGTCGTCACAGGCAACAAGGCACTGCTGGCCCAGCATGGTGCCGAGCTTCACGAGGCCTGCGACGCTGCTGGCCTCGACCTCTACTTCGAGGCGAGCGTTGCGGGCGCCATCCCGCTGCTGCGACCACTGCGCGAGTCGTTGGCCGGTGACCGTGTGCAACGGGTCCTGGGAATCGTGAACGGAACGACCAACTTCATCCTCACGCAGATGGACGAAAGCGGCGCCTCCTTCGACGACGCGCTGGCAGAGGCGCAAGAGCTCGGATATGCGGAGAAGCCGGACCCCTCTGCCGATGTCGAGGGGCATGACGCGGCTGCCAAAGCTGCCATCATCGCCAGCCTGGCCTTCCACTCGCGGGTCACGCTGGCCGACGTCTACTGCGAGGGCATCTCGGCCGTCACGGCCGATGTCGTCTCGGCGGCGAGGGACTCCGGGCACGTCGTCAAGCTGCTTGCGGTTGCCGAGCGATCTGTTGACGGCCGCGGCATCAACGTTCGGGTACACCCAGCGATGGTCCCGCGCCATCACCCTCTTGCTGCGGTCCGTGATGCCTACAACGCGGTCTTCGTCGAGTCGGACGCCGCCGGTCAGCTGATGTTCTACGGTCCCGGTGCCGGTGGAGCACCTACTGCAAGCGCGGTGGTCGGAGATATCGTCGCGGTTGCCCGCAACCGCATCAGCGGTGGACACGGCCCGCGCGAGTCGACGTACGCAGCTCTCCCGGTCCTGTCGGTGGACGAGTCGTTGACGCGCTACTACATCGCACTCGACCTCACCGACAAGGCAGGCGTCCTGGCCTCCGTGGCCGCGGTGTTCGCCGAGCACGACGTGAGCATCGAGACGCTGCGACAAGAGGGGCACGGGGAAGACGCCAGCCTGGAGATCGTCACGCATGAGGCTCAGGAGAAGCAGCTGGCGGAGACGTGCAAGAGCCTCCAGGGTCTTGACTCGGTCCGGCGGATCACGTCGATCATGCGGGTGGTGGGAGAGTGAGCACTGTGTTGACACAAAGGACCCAGCAGTGGCGCGGAATCATCGACGAGTACCGCGAGCGACTGCCCGTCAGTGACGCGACACCGGTGGTCTCGCTGAGAGAGGGTGGCACGCCGTTGGTGCGCGCCCACGTTGTCTCCGAGCGGACCGGCTGCGAGGTGTGGCTGAAGGTCGAAGGCGCCAACCCCACCGGCTCCTTCAAGGACCGCGGTATGACGATGGCGATCTCGAAGGCGGCCGAAGAAGGCGCCCGCGCCGTAATCTGTGCATCGACGGGCAACACCAGTGCCAGTGCTGCTGCCTACGCCGTCCGCGCCGGGATGGTTTGCGCTGTGCTCGTCCCCCAGGGCAAGATCGCGCTCGGCAAGCTGAGCCAGGCCCTGGCCCACGGCGCCCGCCTGATTCAGGTCGATGGCAACTTCGACGACTGCCTGACGTTGGCACGCGAGCTTTCCGAGCAGTATCCGGTTGCCCTGGTCAACAGCGTGAACCCGGCGCGGATCGAAGGACAGAAGACGGCCGCATTTGAGATTGTCGATCAGTTGGGGGATGCGCCAGACATCCACGCGCTCCCGGTTGGGAACGCGGGCAACATCACCGCCTACTGGAGGGGCTACCGCGAGTACGCCGACGATGCGATGGCCTCCCACCGCCCACGCATGTGGGGCTTTCAGGCGGCAGGGGCTGCACCGATCGTCCGTGGCGAGGTGGTGCCGAAGCCGTCGACGGTCGCCACAGCGATCAGGATCGGCAACCCTGCTTCGTGGCAGTACGCCCTCGAGGCACGCGACGAGTCCGCTGGCCTGATTGACGCCGTGACCGATCGCGAGATCCTCTCCGCATATCGACTGCTCTCTTCGCAGGAGGGCGTCTTTGTCGAACCGGCGTCGGCGTCAGGCGTGGCTGGCCTGCTCAAGAAGTCGGACGCTGGTTTGCTCGATGCAGGGCAGAGGGTGGTGTGTACCGTCACCGGTCACGGTCTGAAGGATCCCGACTGGGCGATCGCTGGCGCTCCGCAGCCGGTGACAGTCGAAAACGACGCGCGCGCTGCTGCTTCCCTGCTGGGGCTGACCGACTAGTGGCGGCCCCGATGTTCCGGGCCGCGACATTGCGGGTGCGGGTCCCGGCCACAAGCGCCAACCTCGGGCCTGGGTACGACTCCTTCGGCCTGGCGCTATCCCTTCACGACGAAATTGTTGTGCGGGTCGGCGAGGACGGGCTTGACCTGGACGTTGCTGGTGAGGGTGCCGACAAGGTCCGCAAGGACTCACGCAACCTGGTGATCAAGGCGATGAACACCGCTTTCGACCGGATGGGAGGTCGCCCACGTGGCCTTGAGGTGCGCTGCCTGAACCGCATCCCCCACGGGCGCGGACTGGGGTCGTCATCGGCTGCCATCGTCGGCGGACTGGCTGCCGCGCGCGCTCTGACAGTGGGAGGCGATGACCGGTTCGACGACGAGCGGCTACTGGCGGTGGCCACTGAGATGGAGGGTCATCCTGACAACGTCGCAGCCACGGTCCACGGGGGATTCACCGTGGCTTGGACTGACGGGGGAGAGGTGGGTGTGCTCAGGTCGAACCCGGACCCCGAGCTGCTTCCCGTTGCTTTCATCCCTGCTACCGAACTGCGGACCACCAAGGCGCGCAAAGCACTTCCGGACGTTGTGCCGCATGGGGATGCCGCTCTCAACAGTGCCCGCGCGGCTCTTCTGGGGCGTGCGATCACCGATCGCCCCGACCTGCTCATGGTGGCCACAGAAGACTTCCTGCACCAGGAGTACCGCCGCACCGTCATGCCGCGCACGCTTGCGCTCGTCGACGAGCTAAGGGCCGCGGGGGTACCCGCCGTCGTGTCTGGTGCGGGACCAACGGTCCTGGCGCTCACCAACCGGACCACAGCACCCGACCTCATCGCGCAGACTCGTCGAGGGTGGCAGATCGTCGAGCTCGAGGCCGACCGTCAGGGCGTCGAAATCCTGCCTCTTTGACCCGTCACCGGCATCACCGGGGGTTGTGGGGTTCAGGTGGCGCGGCGACACGCCGATAGAGATCTAGACCCCCCGGGAACATCGGGGTCACGCGAGGTGTTACGGTGGCAACACACCGGGTATCCCGAGTGTCTTCCTCATCTCAGATCCTGATGCTTTTTGATGGAAGCTGTTGCGTTCAGAAGTTGGTTCACTCAAGTTCCCATCTGATCGCTCAGCAACTGGGATTCCTTCACTCCGGTACCGGTCTCCGCCGGCCTCTCTGACTCCGGCGACGCTCCACCTCCTGACGCCGAACGACGCGCCAGGATCCCCTCCGGCGTCACTTCCGACGCACCGGAACATTTGGAAGGACATCGCGTGAGCGACACCACCGACACCATGCCAGCCACAGACGGCGCGACCACTCGTCGCAAGAGTCCCGCGCTGTCCGGCATGGTCCTTGCCGAGCTGCAGACCGTCGCGTCTGGCTTGGGCATCACCGGCACCACCCGCATGCGTAAGGGTGAGCTGATCGAGGCGATTCGTGAAAAGCAGGGGCAGTCTGCTCCAGCCCGTAGCGCCTCCACCGAAGCCGACAAGGGCAGCCGGGCACCAGCCCGCAAGCCGAAGACAGTCGCACGGCCGGCGGCAGCGGACGAGACGGACGGTTCTTCGAAGAACGGGGACGCCACCCGTCCTCCAGCGACGAAAGCCAAGACCCAACCCGGCCGGGACGAGTCCACACGTGAACGTCCCGCGAAGACAAACCAGCCGGAGCAGTCCAAGGACCGCACTGACAGGGGCGACCGCGACAACTACGAGGGCAGCCGCAGCAGTAGACGTCGGCGGCGTGGTCGTGACCGTGACCGCTACCGCGAGCGCGGCACTCGGGACCGTTTCGCAGAGGGGGAGCCGCAGGTCAGTCCTGACGACGTCCTCGTTCCGGTTGCCGGCATCGTCGACGTCCTCGACAGCTACGCCTTTGTTCGGACGTCGGGCTACCTGCCCGGTTCCAACGACGTGTACATCTCACTCTCCCAGGTGCGTCGCTACGGGCTCCGTCGCGGTGACGCTGTCACCGGCGCGGTACGCCAGCCAAAGGACGGCGAGCGTCGTGAGAAGTTCAACGCCCTGGTCCGACTCGACACCATCAATGGTGGCGAAGCAGACAAGGCCAAGGAGCGACCGGACTTCAACAAGCTGACTCCGCTCTACCCTCAGGACCGACTTCGCTTGGAGACTGAGCCGGGTCTGTTGACAACCCGCGTCATCGACCTTGTGGCGCCGATCGGCAAAGGGCAGCGCGGGCTGATCGTCTCCCCGCCCAAGGCGGGAAAGACGATGGTCCTGCAGGCGATCGCCAATGCGATCACCACCAACAACCCAGAGGTGCACCTGATGGTGGTGCTGGTGGATGAGCGGCCTGAAGAGGTCACTGATATGCAGCGCACCGTCAAGGGCGAGGTCATTGCCTCGACCTTCGACCGCCCGGCCGACGACCACACCACGGTTGCCGAATTGGCGATTGAGCGTGCCAAGCGTCTTGTCGAGCTCGGTCACGACGTGGTTGTGCTGCTGGACTCGATGACCCGGCTCGGACGTGCCTACAACTTGTCCGCACCGGCATCAGGGCGAATCCTGTCTGGTGGAGTCGACTCGTCGGCCCTCTACCCGCCCAAGCGCTTCTTCGGTGCTGCTCGCAACATCGAGAACGGTGGATCGCTGACGATCCTCGCCACGGCCCTGGTCGAGACCGGGTCCAAGATGGACGAGGTCATCTTCGAGGAGTTCAAAGGCACCGGAAACATGGAGCTCAAGCTCGACCGCAGGCTCGCGGACAAGCGGGTCTTCCCGGCAGTGGACGTCGATGCGTCGGGAACTCGCAAGGAAGAGCTGCTGTTGGCTGCCGACGAGCTCAAGGTCGTCTGGAGTCTCCGACGCGTCCTGCATGCGCTCGAGTCACAGCAGTCCCTTGAACTGTTGCTCTCGAAGCTGAAGGAGACCACCAGCAATACCGAGTTCCTCCTTCAGGTTCAGAAGACCACGCCCGGTGCGATGCTGAGCGGGGACGCCGACTAACGGCTTGTTCTTGACCATCCCCGCCGAAGGAGGCGGGAATGCTGCTGGCCGAGTCTGCGTTTGGGCCGGCGCCACATTGAGTGGCACAATCTCTTGCGGATCCGGTTCACGACGTGGCCACCTGGCCTGATCGACCCGGCGCCCTGAACGAGGAGAAGCGATGAAGCCCGATATCCACCCCACCTACGTGCCGACCGAGGTCACCTGCACCTGCGGCTCGACGTTCGTGACCCGTAGCACCGCCGAGAACGGCTCGATCCATGCCGAGACGTGCTCGCAGTGCCACCCCTTCTACACCGGCAAGCAGCGCATCCTTGACACCGGAGGGCGAGTCGCCCGCTTCGAGAAGCGGTACGGCAAGAAGTAGCTTCGCGATCGACGCCGTAGGCCTCATGGCCTGCGGCGTCGTCGTTGTTTCTGCCCCATCCTTACGGCTACGCCAGGAGTGACCATGTTCAACCAGATCGACGTGCTCGTCGCCGAGTACGCCGATCTGGAGCGGCAGCTCGCTGACCCGAGCGTGCATGCAGACGCTGGACGCGCCCGCACCGTTGGACGCCGCTATGCCGAGCTGGGTCCGATTGTCTCGGCGTATCAGCGATGGAAGACCGTTGGCGGTGACGCCAATGCCGCCCGTGAGCTCGCCGCTGATGACGATGCCTTCGCGGAAGAGGCTGATCGGCTCGACGCCGAGCAGGCCGCGTTGGCCGACCGGCTCACCGAGCTCCTACTGCCTCGTGATCCCGACGACGACAAGGACGTCATCCTCGAAGTCAAAGCAGGTGAGGGGGGTGACGAGTCCGCCCTCTTCGCTGGTGACTTGCTGCGGATGTACCTACGATTTGCCGAGCGGCAGGGGTGGAAGGCCGAGGTTCTCGATGCACAAGAGTCAGACCTCGGTGGCTATAAGGACGTCTCGGTCGCCATCAAAGCAAAGGGAGCACCAGTGCCTGGTGAAGGTGTCTGGGCTAGTTTGAAATACGAAGGCGGAGTACACCGCGTGCAGAGGGTGCCGGTGACCGAAAGCCAGGGTCGCATCCACACAAGCGCCGCTGGGGTCCTGGTTCTTCCGGAGGCCGAGGATGTCGAAGTTGACGTCGACCCCAACGATCTCCGGATCGACGTGTATCGCAGCAGCGGCCCCGGCGGTCAGAGCGTGAACACCACCGATTCAGCCGTCCGGATCACCCACCTGCCCACAGGAATTGTCGTCAGCTGCCAAAACGAGAAATCTCAGCTGCAGAACCGGGAGCAGGCGTTGCGAATCCTGCGGGCGCGAATTCTCGCCGAAAAGCAGGAGGCTGCCGACGCCGAAGCGTCAGCCGCACGCCGCTCTCAGGTGCGCACGGTCGATCGATCGGAGCGAATCCGCACCTACAACTTCGCGGAGAACCGCATTTCTGACCACCGGGTTGGGTTCAAGGCGTACAACCTCGATCAGGTTCTTGACGGAGACCTCTCTGCGGTCATTGACGCATGCAAGCAAGCAGACCGTGAGGCTGAGCTGTCCGGTGGCGCCACGTGACCAGCATCAGGACCTCCGCCCTTGCCGGCAGGTCAGGGCCGGTCTCTGCGGGATGCGCTCCGAGCGGCAGAGCTGCATCTGGCTGAGTGCGGGGTTCGGTCTCCTCGCGGTTGACGCAGAGCTGCTCGCGTCCCACCTCCTCGGAGTTGGTCGGGGTGGTCTCTGGAACCATCTCGATGTTGCCGCGCCCGCGGGGTTCGACGACCTCGTCGCACGCCGGGCTGAGCGAATCCCCCTCCAGCACCTGACCGGGTGGGCGCACTTCCGCACTGTGACCCTGGCAGTCGGGCCCGGCGTCTTCTCGCCTCGGCCCGAGACCGAGGTGGTCGTGGGCCACGCTCTTGATCTGCTCGCAGCGCTAGATCTCCCACATCCGGTTGTTGTCGACCTCTGTGCGGGCGCCGGCACGATGGCAGCTGCGGTCACCGTCGAGGCGCCGGGGGCTCAGGTGCATGCGGTTGAACGCGATCCTGGGGCCGGTCCTTGGCTTGAGCGCAACGCCCGCACCCACGGCTTCACGCCGCACCTGGCCGACATCGAAGATTGTCTTCCAGAGCTGACCGGCCAGGTCGACGTGGTCGTAGCCAACCCTCCCTACATCCCCAACGACTGCATCCCGCGCGACCCCGAGGTAGCCCGGTTCGATCCAGCCATGGCGCTCTACTCCGGTCCTGATGGCCTCTCCCACACGCGGCTTGTCGAGCAGTCAGCGAAGCGCTTGCTTAGGCCGGGCGGTTGGGTCGTGGCCGAGCACGGCGACCTCCAGGGGGAGTCTGTGCCGCAGATCTTCACTGTGGCCGGCTCATGGCTTGACGTCACTGACCATGCCGATCTGGCAGGCCGCGACCGGTTTGTCTCGGCTCGACGCGGATCTCGCTGATGCCGCGTTACAACTGTGCGCGTCCAGACGAGCGCAGTCGCGGCATAGACCGCGCCATTGCGGCCGCAGGTCGCCATCAGCTCATCGTCTTCCCGACCGAGACGTCCTATGCCGTTGCTTGTGACGCGTTCTCTCCCCTCGCCGTCGAGCGGTTGAACGCGGCCAAAGGCCGGGCCGGAATCGACGCACTACCGGTCATGGTCGGGTCAGTAAAGGCAGCGCGCGCCCTCGTCGGAGTTCTGCATCCGCAGGGGGAGCTGCTGATTGAAGGCTTCTGGCCGGGTCCGCTTACCGCGGTCTGCGGTCAACAGTCGACACTGCACTGGGACATCGGTGGCAATGGGCGCCATGTAGCTGTCCGCATGCCGCTCCACCCGATTGCACTCGCGGTTCTCCAGGGGGTCGGCCCCATGGCGGTGGTCTCGGCCAACCGGGTAGGTGAGCCAGTACCCAGAACCTGCGACGACGCACAGGCGCAGCTCGACACCACCGTCTCGATCTATCTCGACTCCGGAGAGCTGCCAGATGGACCGCCCTCCACCGTGGTCGACCTCACCGACCGCCAACCGCGGCTGTTGCGCTCTGGCGCGTACTCTGAAGATCTGCTGCGTCAGACGGCTCCCGACCTGGTCGGAGAATCCGACACGTGACCGGTCCCCCTCTCCGGGTGCTCATGGTGTGCACGGGCAACATCTGCCGGTCGCCGATGATGGAGCGGATGCTGCGTGCTGCCGTGGACCAACGTGGCGCCAGCGATGAAGTTTCTGTCGCAAGCGCCGGTACCTGGGCACATCCGGGCGAACCCATGCAGCCCTTCGCAGGGAAGACGTTGAGTGAACTTGGCGTGGACGCTGCGGGGTTCGTGGCTACTCCGCTGACCGAAGAGCTGGTGCGATCGTCTGACCTCGTGATCACCGCCGCCAGAGAGCACAGGGCGCACGTCGTAGGCCTCGTTCCTGGAGCGGTGCGCCGCACCTTCACGCTGCTCGAACTCGCTCGCATTGCCTCCACAGCACCATCGCCACCGGAGTCTGGATCGGCCGGCGACGCCGCAAGGTTCCACGAAATCGTGGCATGGGCGGCCCAAATGCGCGGCACAGTCTCTCGAAGTGAAGACGAAGTTGACGATCTCGATGACCCGCTGGGCGCCCCCTTGGCGGTCTACCACGAGCGCGCCGAAGCAATCGCGAGTGCCGTGGAGCAAATTGTTCCCTTCCTGATCGGGGAGCCGCGCGATACCCCGGCTGGCTAGAGTGAAGGGCGTTGTTGTTCGCACGCCGGCCGTCCGCAGGAGATCAGCATGAGTAGCACGCCGTACTGGGGCCCAGACTTCGTCGCACTACAGCAGTCGGATCCTGAGATTGCTGGGGTTGTTCTCGATGAGCTTGATCGTCTCCGTGGTGGGCTTCAGCTGATCGCCAGCGAGAATTTCACGTCACCCGCTGTGTTGGCTGCCACCGGGTCGACGCTGTCGAACAAGTACGCCGAGGGATACCCCGGACGTCGCTACTACGGTGGCTGCGCAGATGTCGACGTCGCGGAGGAGATCGGCATCGCCAGGGCCAAGGAGCTCTTTGGGGCCGACCATGCCAACCTCCAGCCCCACTCGGGTGCCTCCGCCAACCTCGCTGTCTACGCGGCACTGTGCAAACCGGGCGACACGGTGCTTGCCATGGATCTCAAGCATGGTGGCCACTTGACGCACGGATCGCCGGTCAACTTCTCGGGTCAGTGGTTCAACAACGTCTCATACGGCGTTCTCGAGGGCAGCGAGACGATCGACTACGACCACGTGCGTGCCCAGGCCCGCGAACACCGGCCCAAGATGATCATTGCGGGTGCCACCGCGTACCCGCGCTTGATCGACTTCGCCGCCTTCCGGGAGATCGCCGACGAGGTGGGTGCCTACCTCATGGTGGACGCCGCGCACTTCATCGGGTTGGTGGCAGGCAAGGCCATACCCTCGCCGGTTCCCTACGCCGACGTCGTCTCCTTCACCACGCACAAGGTGCTACGCGGGCCCCGGGGGGGAATGATCCTCTGCCGTGAGGAACTGGCCACCAAGATTGACAAGGCCGTCTTCCCCTTCCTTCAGGGAGGTCCGCTCATGCACGTCGTGGCCGCCAAGGCCGTGGCGCTGAAGGAGGCCGCGTCCCCTGCCTACCGGCAGTACGCCAAGCAGGTCATCGCAAACGCCCAGTCGTTGGCCGCCGAGCTTGAGGCGGAGGGCATGCGGCCGGTGTCGGGGGGAACCGACACCCACCTGGCACTCATCGACCTGCGTGGCGTTGACGTCACCGGACGCGACGCCGAGACGCGCTGCGATGCCGCTCGGATCACCTTGAACAAGAACTCGATCCCCTTTGACCCGGCCAAGCCGATGGTGGCCTCGGGGATCCGGGTGGGAACCCCTTCGGTGACCACCCAAGGCATGGGCACGTCGGAGATGAAGGAGGTCGCCTCGCTAATTGGCCGGGCGATCAAGGCCGACATCGAGACCGAGTCGGGGCGCGTCGAGGCGGCAGCCGTCGCCGAGCAGGTCAAAGCACTCGTCGAGAAGTTCCCCGCGTACCCGGAGCCTTCGGCGTAGCCTGCCGAGCAGCGGGACTGTCCCGGGTTCACCGGAAGGACAAGGAAGCGGCGTGCGCGAGTACCTCCTGGTTCTGCTCGCATCAGCTGCGATCACCTACGTCACGGTGCCGGTGGTCCGCTGGTACGCAGTCAGGTGGCACGTCATGGCCGAGATCCGCGACCGCGACGTGCACGATGTTCCGATCCCGCGACTGGGTGGTGTCGCGATGTACCTCGGGTTCCTGGCCGGGATGCTCGTGGCCAGCCAGCTCGGGTTCGTCTCGGCCGTCTTCACCGAATCTCGAGACGCTTGGGCGGTGATCGCCGGAGGGACCTTGATCTTCCTGGTCGGAGTCATCGACGACATCTGGGGCCTGGACGCCCTCACCAAGGCAGCGGGCCAGATCATTGCGGCCGGTGTGATGGTGCTGCTCGGAGTTCAGCTGCTCTGGCTGCCGTTCAACGGCGTCACAGTTCTTCCATACAACGCCAGCGTCATTCTGACGGTGCTGCTCGTTGTCGTGACGGTGAATGCAATCAACTTCGTCGACGGACTCGACGGCCTCGCCGCCGGTATCATCGGCATCGGCTCGCTGGCCTTCTTCGCCTTCGCCTACCTGCTTTCGGTAGACCAAGGAATCGACAGGGCGACGACCGCCGCCCTCCTCTCCAGCGTTCTGGCGGGGATCTGCGCCGGCTTCTTGCCCCACAACTTCAACCCGGCTCGGATTTTCATGGGTGACTCGGGCTCGATGCTGGCTGGCCTGCTCTTGTCAGCGTCGGTGATCACCTTGACCGGCAAGATCGACCCCTACTCCGTTGACGCGACACTGCTCCCAGCGCTGATGCCTCTGCTCCTGCCATTCGCCGTGCTCGCAGTTCCTCTCGTGGACCTGCTTCTCGCGGTGGTGCGGCGAACGAGAGCGAGACGCTCGCCGTTTGCGCCGGACAAGCAGCACCTGCATCACCGCCTGCTCGAGATCGGGCACAGCCAGCGGCAGGCGGTCCTGGTCATGTACCTCTGGGCCAGCGCCCTCGCCGTTGGGGCAGCCACTGCGGCTTTCGCCGGCGTTGAAGTCGGTCTCCTCGTTGGCCTCGGCATTCTGCTCTTCGCCATCGTCTTGACCCGCCGCCCAGTGAGGAGTGATCGGTGATGTCGAATGCGTCGTCCAGCGGATTGAGATCGGAGCATCTGGCCGGTGCGTTGCTGCGTCAGTCGGCCCCCTGGGCTCTGGCGGCCGGGGTCATCTCCATCATGTTCTTTCTGCTGGCCGACGGCGTCGGGGCCGCCCTGGCTGCCCTGGCTGGGCTCGGACTCGTGGTCTTCTTCTTCGGTGTCGACGTCCTGGTGCTACGGGCCATCCGCCACATGCCGCCAGCCTTCACCGCCTTGGCGCTCCTGACTGAGTATGTGTTCAAGGTCCTGTTCATCGCGGCTGCGCTGTGGGCCCTTTCCCGCTGGACGACCCTTGACCTGCATGCCTCGGCTGTGACGGTGGTCGTCACCACAGTGACCGGGGTTGTGGCATTGACGGTGGCATCCATACGCACCCGTTCCTTCTACTTCGACCTACCTGCCGCGGACGCACCAAGAACTACCCAGGAGGATGACCCGCCGGCAGCGTGATAGGTCTCACAGCGATGGGCCCGGACTCGCTTTGTGGCCCTCATGTCCCGGCTGCTACATTCCTCACACCATGGATCAGGCAGACCTTCCTGGACGTACTCCTGGCAGTGCATCAGGGGGTATGAGATCAGGGTCAACCTCAGCTAGTGCGGAGGCGGCTGGCGGATACATCCTTGCCGGGCTTCTCATTTTTGGTGGGGTTGGTGTTTGGCTGGACCGCTCGCTCCATACGGGCGTGCTGACACCACTCGGCATCGTCGTGGGGTGCCTAGCGGGTGGGTACCTGGTGTATCTGAGAGTCGTGCGTGTGCCGTCCGACGTGTTGGTCGAAGAGCAGAACGGGAGCAGTCCCCCCATGGCTGAAGGAGATAGTCGGTGATCGGTTCGTTCGTCGCCGACGGCTACGTCCCTCCCGGTGCTGAAGAGGTCTTCCCACCAGAAATCTTTGGGCAAGTGGCATGGTTCGACAAAGCCATTCTGCTGGTGATTGTCAGCGTCTTCATCATCAGTGCGTTCCTGTGGGCTGCTGTGCGTCGTCCGGCAATGGTGCCAGGGCGCATGCAGTTCACTGGCGAGCTGCTGTACAACTTCGTTCGCAACGGGATTGGCCGCGACATCATCGGTTCGAAGGAGTTCATGAACTTCGTGCCGCTCCTCTTCACGTTGTTCACCTTCATCATGGTGAACAACGTGTTCGGTGTGACGCCGTTCGTCTCATTTCCCCCGATGGCACACATCGCGTTCCCGATGGTGCTGGCCATCATCGTTCTGGTGGTCTACAACGTCGCTGGAATCCGGCGTCAGGGTTTCGTCCGCTACTTCAAAGACGTCATGTTCATCCCAGGGGTCCCTTGGTTTGTCTATCCGATCCTCGCACCGATCGAGCTGCTGACGATTCTGTTCATCCGGCCCTTCACGCTGACCCTGCGACTCTTCGCCAACATGTTCGCCGGGCACATGCTGCTTCTGGTGTTCGTCACCGGGGCCGAGTACATGATCTTTGAGGCAGCCAATCCAGCGCTGAAGGCCGCTGGGCTGCTCACCGGCGGGGTGGCCATCGTCATGAGTCTTTTCGAGCTCTTTATCGAACTCTTCCAAGCCTACATTTTCGCTCTCCTCACGGCGCTGTACATCAGCGGCGCCGTGAACGAGGGTCACTAGACCGATGACGCAACTGGCGCGTCACGAACCGAAAGGGAACACCCAATGGATTTCTCATCCAACGTCCTGGCGCTCTCAGGCAACCTGACTCCGGTCACCTTTGGTCTCGCCGCCATCGGTTCTGGTATCGGTGCGGGACTGGTCTTTGCTGCCTTCATCAGCGGCATTGCTCGCCAGCCGGAGGCGCTGAACATTCTCCGCACCTGGGCGTTCACCGCATTCGCGCTGATCGAGGCGCTGGCCCTGATCGGTCTGGTTGCTCCGTTCTTCTTGAAGTAACCCTTCTGGCCGACGATCGAAACTACCTGGGGACATGCTCATGACCGTGCTGGTTGCAGAGATCAACCCTCTCGTGCCGAAGACCGCGGAGATCGTGGTCGCGTTGCTCACGTTCGGCATTCTCTTCTGGTTCGTGGCGAAGGTCGTCGTGCCACGATTCGAGAAGGCCTATGCGGAGCGGACCGAGGCCATCGAAGGCGGGCTCGCGAAGGCAGAAGAGGCGCAGGCGAGCGCCGCTGCCGCCCTTGAGCAGTACCAAGCACAGTTGGCCGATGCCCGCGGTGAGGCAGGTCAGATTCGCGAGGAAGCCCGCACGCAAGGCGCAGCGATCCTCGTGGAGATGCGGCAGCAGGCGCAGGCTGAGGCCGACCGTTTGGTCGCCAATGCCCAGGCCCAGATCGAGGCCGAGCGCTCGTCGGCGGTCGCCTCACTGCACGCAGAGGTGGGCACGCTTGCCAGTCAGCTGGCCGCCAAGATCGTCGGCGAGTCCCTCGACGACGACGAGCGCCAGCAGCGTGTCATCGACCGCTTTCTGGCCGATCTCGAGAGCCAGCCATCGGGACGGTCCAACTGATGCAAGGAGCGAGCCGCGAGTCGTTGTCCGCCGCCACTGAGCGGTTGGACGGACTTCTCGTGTCCCCCATCACCGAGGCCGGAGACGTTGCCGAGCGAGCGACCCACTGGGTGGGGCGGTTCATGCCGTCGGTCGCCCAGCGCGTCGAGTCGGTGCTGCCAGTAGCCGGCCCGCTCGGGATCGGGGACGCCCTGTTCGCGGTCGCGACGCTCCTCGACGCCCAGCCATCACTGCGCAGTGCGTTGACTGACCCGGCCCGCAGCGGTGACGACAAGGCGGCCCTGGTTCAGGGACTGTTCGGGGGGAAGGTCCCTGACCAGGTCGTTGACCTGGTCTCCGGAATGACTCGGTCACGCTGGTCCAAGCCGCGCGACCTGGCTGAGGCGGTCACCCAGCTCGGGATCGAGGCAGTTCTTGTCTCGGCGCAACGGCACGACCGGCTCGCCGAGGTGCAGGACGAGCTCTTCCGATTCGCTCGCATCGTCGTGGCTCAGCCTGAGCTGCGACTGGCCTTGACCGACCGGGCACTGCCTGTCGAGCGCAAGTCCGACCTCGTCACCGAGCTTCTCAAGGAGAAGACAACGGTGGAGTCGGCGCGGTTGATCGATCACGTAGTCACCGAACCGCGGGGTCGGTCGTTGGAGGCCAATCTGGACTCCCTCGCTGGTGCTGCGGCGGCCCGGCGCCAGCGACAGGTCGCGACCGTGACTGCCGCCGTAGCGCTCACTGAACAGCAGCGTGACCGGCTTGCCGGTGCACTGTCTGCGCAGCTTGGGTTCGATGTCCAAATCAACGTAGTGATTGACCCAGAAGTCGTCGGCGGGCTGCGGATCAGCCTCGGCGGCGAACTGATCGACGGCACGCTGTCATCCCGAGTTGGCGACGCGCAACGGCGCATCGCCAGCTGAGCACCACCTTTCGACCTACCGGCGCGCAAGCGTCGAAAAGAACGAGGAGAGCAGGACATGGCGGAACTCACGATCCGGCCCGAAGAGATCAAGGACGCGTTGTCGCGCTTCGTCTCGTCGTACACCCCGGAGGCTGCCTCTCGTACCGAGGTCGGTCGGGTACTTGAGTGCGGTGACGGCATCGCGCGCGTGGAGGGGCTCCCCTCGACGATGACGAACGAGATCCTCGAGTTCGAGGGTGGGCTGCGTGGGATCGCGCTCAACCTCGACTTGCGCGAGATCGGCACGGTACTTCTCGGAGAGTTCAGCCATATCGCTGAGGGCCAGGACGTCCGCCGGACCGGCGAGATCCTCTCCGCCCCCGTCGGCGATGCGTTCCTCGGCCGGGTCGTTGACGCGCTGGGTAACCCCATCGATGGTCTTGGCCCCGTCGAGGCTGAGGGGCGACGCACCCTTGAGCTGCAGGCTCCCAGTGTGGTGCAGCGCCAGCCGGTCAAGGAACCGCTGCAGACAGGCCTGAAGTCCGTCGACGCGATGACCCCCATCGGTCGCGGTCAGCGCCAGCTGATCATTGGTGACCGCCAGACCGGCAAGACCGCCGTGGCCATCGACACGATCATCAACCAGCGCGAGAACTGGGCATCTGGCGACCCCGACCAGCAGGTGCGTTGCATCTATGTCGCCGTCGGTCAGAAGGGCTCGACCATCGCGGGTGTGCGTGGTGCCCTCGAAGAGGCCGGCGCGCTTGAATACACGACCATCGTCGCCGCCCCGGCATCTGACCCGGCAGGCTTTAAGTACATCGCCCCGTACACGGGTTCTGCCATCGGTCAGCACTGGATGTACCAGGGGAAGCACGTTCTGATCGTGTTCGATGACCTTTCCAAGCAGGCCGAGGCGTACCGCACGGTTTCGCTCCTCCTCCGCCGGCCGCCGGGCCGCGAGGCATATCCCGGCGACGTCTTCTACCTGCACTCGCGGCTCCTGGAGCGGTGCGCGAAGCTCTCTGACGAGCTCGGTGCGGGTTCGATGACTGGCCTACCGATCATCGAGACCAAGGGCAATGACGTGTCGGCCTACATCCCGACCAACGTCATCTCTATCACCGACGGCCAGATCTTCCTTGAGACGGACCTGTTCAACTCTGGTGTCCGCCCAGCGATCAACGTCGGAATCTCGGTGTCCCGCGTCGGTGGCTCCGCCCAGGTCAAGGCCATGCGATCGGTGGCCGGAAACCTGCGACTCAGCTTGGCACAGTTCCGTGAGCTTGAGGCGTTCGCGGCGTTCGGTTCCGACCTCGACAAGGCTTCGAAGGCATCTCTTGAGCGAGGTGCACGGCTCGTCGAGTTGCTGAAGCAGCCGCAATACCAACCCCAGTCGGTCGAGCGTCAGGTCGTTTCGATCTGGAGCGGAACAACCGGTAAGTTGGACGAGGTTCCCGTTGAGGACATCAAACGTTTCGATGCGGAGTTCCTCGACTACGTCCACGGAAGCCACGCCGGAGTATTCGACGTCATTCGTGAGACCAAGGTGTTGGGTGACGACACGGTGGCTGAGCTGGAGAAAGCGATCGACGCCTTCAAGTCCCAGTTCACGACCACATCCGGTGAACTGCTCGTGAAGGATGTTCCTGTGGAGTCGCTCGAAGAGCAAGAGATCGACCCGACCCAGATCACCAAGAAGGTCAAGTGACCCTGTTGATGAACGGGGAAGAGGCTATCTGACATGGGTGCGCAGCTAAGGGTCGTTCGTAGACGGATTCGCTCCGTCCAGGCGACGAAGAAGATCACCAAAGCGATGGAGCTCATCGCCGCCTCGCGCATCGTCAAGGCACAGAATCGGCTCAACTCGACCCGTCCCTATGCCATCGAGCTGAGCCGGGCATTGACGGCTGCTGCGTCGAACTCGGTGTCGATTGCCGACCACCCGCTGCTGGCTGCACAGAAGCAACAGGACCGCGCCGCAATGGTGGTCGTCACAGCCGATCGGGGACTCGCTGGCGCCTACTCGTCGAACGCGATCCGCGAGGCCCAGGCCCTGAGCAACCTCCTCCAGGAGGAGGGGTACGAGGTCGTCCCCTATGTCGTCGGTCGCAAAGGTGAGGGTTGGTTCCGGTTCCGTGGTCGCGCGGTCGCGCGGTCGTGGACCGGAATCTCCGACCAGCCCACCTATGAGGACGCCACACAGATCGCTGATGTGGTGCTCGAGCGATTCCTGCAACCGACCGAAGAGGGTGGGGCGGACCAGATCCACATCGTCTACACCGGCTTCAGGAACATGGTGTCGCAGGAGGTCCGCGTTCGGCGGATCTTGCCACTGGAAGTCGTCGAGGAGAAGGAAGAGGCGACTACCGAGCTCACTGCTCTGTACGAGTTCGAGCCATCTGCCGATGCGGTACTCGATGCACTGTTGCCGAGGTATGTGCGCACTGTCATTTACACCGCGCTGCTGGAGTCAGCAGCGTCCGAGCACGCTGCGCGTCGTCGGGCCATGAAAGCCGCCACCGACAACGCCGATGAGCTCATCAAGACCTTGACCCGCCAGGCCAACCAGGCCCGTCAGGCGGAGATCACCCAGGAGATCAGTGAGATCGTCGGTGGATCCGACGCGCTGTCGTCTGTTACCGCGGGAAGTGAGTGAAGAACATGACCACCGTCTCGGACATCCAGGACACCAGCACGAGCACCGGAGTGGGACGCGTCGCGCGCGTCACCGGTCCGGTTGTCGACGTGGAGTTTCCGCCGGACGCGATGCCGGCCATCTATAACGCGCTGAGCGTCGACGTGTCGTTCAGCTCAGGAGAGGGCGAGAACGAGACGCACACGCTCACCCTCGAGGTTGAGCAGCACCTCGGCGACAACATGATTCGGGCGGTGTCGCTGCAGCCGACCGACGGACTGGTGCGTGGTGCAGAGGTCAAGGACTCCGGTTCGCCGATCTCGGTGCCTGTTGGCGACGTCACCAAAGGACATGTGTGGAACACCCTCGGCGAGTCACTCGACGTGCCGACGGCATCGCTGGACATCACCGAGCGCTGGCCGATCCACCGTCAAGCTCCTCCCTTCGACCAGCTCGAGTCGAAGACGCAGATGTTTGAAACCGGAATCAAGGTCGTCGACCTCATGACCCCATACGTGCAGGGCGGCAAGATCGGCCTGTTCGGCGGAGCCGGTGTCGGCAAGACCGTTCTGATCCAGGAAATGATCTACCGCGTCGCCGAGAACTTTGGTGGTGTCTCGGTATTCGCCGGCGTTGGAGAGCGCACGCGTGAGGGCAACGACCTCTTCGGTGAGATGACCGAGTCAGGCGTCATCGAGAAGACCGCCCTGGTGTTTGGTCAGATGGACGAGCCGCCAGGCACCCGCCTCCGCGTTGCCCTGTCGGCGCTGACCATGGCTGAGTACTTCCGTGACGTGCAGCAGCAGGACGTGCTGCTCTTCGTTGACAACATCTTCCGGTTCACTCAGGCCGGCTCTGAGGTCTCCACGCTGCTCGGCCGCATGCCGTCCGCTGTTGGTTACCAGCCGACGTTGGCCGACGAGATGGGCCAGCTGCAGGAGCGAATCACCTCGACGCGCGGTCACTCGATCACCTCGATGCAGGCGATCTACGTGCCTGCCGACGACATCACCGACCCGGCGCCGCACACCACGTTCGCCCACCTCGATGCCACGACGGTGCTTTCGCGTCCGATTTCTGAGCTGGGTATCTACCCCGCTGTCGACCCGCTGGACTCGACCTCGCGAATCCTCGACCCGACGTACATCGGCGAGGAGCACTACCGAATCGCTCGGCGTGTCCAGCAGGTTCTGCAACGGTACAAAGACCTCCAGGACATCATCGCAATTCTCGGAATCGACGAGCTCTCCGAGGAGGACAAGATCCTCGTCGGCAGGGCTCGTCGTATTCAGCGCTTCCTGTCGCAGAACATGTACGTGGCCGAGGCCTTCACGGGGCAGCCTGGTTCGACGGTGCCCTTGTCGGAGACGCTCGCGTCATTCGACGCGATCGCCGATGGGCAGTTTGACAACCTGCCAGAGCAAGCGTTCTTCATGTGCGGTGGCATCGACGACGTCGAGCGTAAGGCTGCTGAGCTCGCCTGACCGGCGGCTCCAGACGATCGTGAAGGAGACGGTGCAGTGACACTGCAGGTACAGATGGTCGCAGCCGATCGTTCTGTGTGGTCCGGTGAGGCAACGATGGTCATTGCGCGCACGCTCGATGGTGATCTCGGGATCCTCACCGGTCACGTGCCGGTACTCGGTGAGTTGGCCGACGGTGTCGTCCTGATCAAGACCACTGAAGGCGATGTGGTTGCCGCCGCGGTGCATGGTGGGTTCATCTCGGTCGAGAGCGACACTGTGTCGCTGCTGGCTGAGGTAGCCGAGCTTGCACACGAGATCGATGTGCAACGTGCCCGTGCCGCCCTGGAAAGGGCGAGCAACGGTGGCGGAGGCGAAGAGGCGCTAAGCGCGGCGCAGGTTCGGGCCGAGACTCGCCTGCGAGCGGCGGAGGCCCGTATCTAGGCGGCCGGAGACGGAACACGCTGTTTCGTCCTGGCGCAAGAGGCGAGAATCACTTTCGCGTGGCCAGCCCGATGGCTAGCATCCGACTATGGCGACCATCACCGACTACAAGACCGAGCCCGCTGCCCTCACAGTGACCTGGGACGACGGCGCTGCCACGACCTATCCGTGGATCTGGCTGCGTGACCATGCCCACGATGAGGCGACCTTTCATCCCATCACGATGCAGCGAAACATCCATACGGCGTCGATTGATCCGAATCTGACCGGTACCGCCGTCGACGTGGTCAACGACGACCTCACGATCACGTGGAGCGACAAAGATCGTTCGACCATCCCCGTCGGCTTCCTCGCGCGCTTTCGCTCACCGCACACGGCATCGACCTCCCTAGGTATCGAGCCGATCCTGTGGGATGCCGAGATCATCAATCCAACGCCGACCACGCCCTACGACGCCATCATGAACACCGACGAGGGGCTGCTCGACTGGCTCACGAAAGTGGCCCAGTACGGCTTCGCGCTGGCGACCGGTGTGCCAGCAACAGGCGAGGCAACCAAAGAGCTGCTTGAGCGAGTCGCCTACATCCGGAAATCGATCTTCGGAGGCTTCTGGGAGTTCGAAGCCGACATGAGCAAAGCCGACACCGCCTACACCAACGTCGAGCTGCTCTCGCACACCGATGCTACTTACTCCAACGACGCCCCTGTTCAGCTGCTGCACTGCTTGTTCTTCGAGGGGACCGGTGGCGAGTCGACGATGGCCGATGGCTTCCGGGTCGCCTGGGAGCTCAAGCAGCACCAGCCCCAGCACTACGAGACCCTGTCAACGGTCATGGTCCCCGGGCAGTACATCGGTGACGGGTCACACCTGATGTCGGCCCGCCCCGTTCTGCGGCACGACCATCACGGCAACCTTGTGCAGGTCTCGTTCAACAATGCCGACCGCGCCCCGTTCTTGCTGCCAGCTGACGAGATGGTTGCCTTCTACGACGCCATCAGGGCCTTCGACAATCTCGCGAATGACCACAGTCTGCAGTGGCGACACACCCTGGCGCCCGGTGAGGCGATGTTGTTCGACAACTGGCATGCCATGCATGGCCGCGCGTCGTACTCTGGCGGGCGGAAGCTGTGTGGTGCGTACCTGAACCACGAGGACTTCGAGAGTCGCATCCGAATGCTGCAGAACGCCGCGAGCGCCTCCTAGACGCCCTAGCGCTCCCCGCCCGGCTTCCACAGCAGGTCGCCGCCGCCACCGTGTGCTGGCAAGTTGGCCACGCGGCCCAAGATGAAGAGCAGGTCGCTGAGCCGGTTCAGATAGGTAGCTGCTAGCGGCCCCATCGTGTCGCTGTGCTCGGCCAGCGCAGCCCAGGTGCTGCGCTCCGCACGACGAACAACGGTGCGGGCTACGTGAAGGTGCGCCGAGGCCATGGTTCCCCCGGGCAGGACGAAGGATCGAAGTGGCTCGAGGAGGTCGTTGTACTGGTCGCAGGCGGCCTCAAGCCGCTCGATGTACTCATGCTCAACTCGCAGCGGGGGGAACTCAGGGTCCTCGATGACGGGGGTGCAGAGGTCTGCCCCAACGTCGAAGAGGTCGTTCTGGATGCGGGTCAGCAGGGCGGCAATCTGGGAGTCGAGCCCCGGAGTGGCCACCACCACTCCGATCGCCGAGTTTGCCTCGTCGACGTCGGCGTAGGCCACCAAGCGTTGGTCGTTCTTGCTGACCCGGGTCATGTCGCCTAGGGCGGTCGTGCCGTCGTCGCCGGTCCGGGTGTAGATGCGCGTGAGATTCACCATGTCGGCCACCCTAAGGGGACCGCCTACGATGGGCGCGTGGAGACCGCCAATGCAGCCATCGCGCGCCCGCAGCGGTTTCGGGTGACCGGTGGCGCTCGCCTCGCAGGTGACGTACAGGTCACCGGGGCCAAGAACTCGGTCCTCAAGCTGATGGCCGCGGCACTGCTTGCTCCCGGCGTAACGACACTGAGCGAGGTGCCCGACATCCTCGACGTCACCATCATGTCCGAGCTTCTTCGACGACTCGGATGCGGTGTGCACCGTGACCGCGATGCGGCAACCGTCACGATCGATGTCCCGCAAAAGGTTGAGCACCGTGCTGACTACGACCTCGTGCGGCGGATGCGAGCGTCCATTGCGGTTCTGGGCCCACTGTTGGCCCGTACCGGCGAAGCTGACGTTGCACTACCGGGTGGCGACGCCATCGGCTCACGTCCTCTCGACTTCCACATCGCCGGTCTGCTCAAGATGGGCGCGACGGTTGAGAACGAGCACGGTTTCATCGTGGCTAAGGCCAAGCAGCTGACCGGTGCCACGATATGGCTTGATTTTCCTAGTGTTGGGGCGACCGAGAACCTCGTGATGGCTGCGGTCCTGGCAGACGGCTGTACCGAGATCGACAATGCGGCTCGCGAGCCAGAGATCGTCGACCTCTGCGTGATGCTGGGCCACATGGGAGCCCAGATTGAAGGTGCCGGAACTTCGACGCTCGTCATCGTCGGCGTCGACTCGTTGCAACCGGTCTCTCACGCGACCGTCGCGGACCGCATCGTGGCCGGTACGTGGGCGATGGCTGCGGCGATGACGCTCGGTGATGTGACAGTGCACAACGCGAATCCGGCACACCTTGAGATTGCCCTCGACAAACTGGTGACGGCAGGCGCCACTGTCGACCGAGTTCACGATGGATTCCGAGTCATGATGGATCGCCGTCCCACGGCTGTAGATGCAGTGACGCTGCCATTCCCTGGATTTCCGACGGACCTGCTTCCCATGGCCCTGGCCCTCAACGCTGTGGCCTCCGGCACTGCGATGGTGACGGAGAACGTCTATGAATCCCGGTTCTCGTTTGTCAACGAGCTTGCCCGACTTGGTGCTGATATCCGCACCGACGGCCACCACGCGGTCGTGCGTGGGCGTCCCCTGCTTTCGGGTGCGCCGGTCACGACCCCCGATATTCGCGCTGGTGCCGGGCTCGTGATCGCTGGCTTGGTGGCCGAGGGCGAGACCATCGTCAGCGAGATCCACCACATCGACCGTGGATACCCCAAGTTCGACGAGCAACTCCGAGTGCTCGGCGCCAAGATCGTCCGAGAGGACGACCCGGCCGGAGCGTTTCGGCTGACCCCGCCCACCGGCAGACGCTGTCAACTGCCGACGATGGACTCTGCCCTGCTTCGGTCTTCGGGCCAGACCATGAGCCGCGGTCCGTCATTGGTCATCGCAACGGTCGCCTTGATCCCACTGGCGTCCAGTCGCTCCTCAGGATCTCGGCCTCGATGTAAGTGCCCGGTGATGCGACGGAGTCGAGCAGCCCGTACTGGTCGGGGTTGCCGCTCAGAGGCGGGCGTTCCACGACCGAGCTGCCTCGACCGAAGGCCCAACGAAGAACGAGCACGAAGACACCGATGGCGACCAGCGCCATGAGCGGTCCGTACACGTAGGAATAGCTGCCCCAGGTCGGCATGCGTCGATTCTGCGCTCACCCGCTCGGCGGCGCCACCTGTGGTGACGGTTCCCTCTAGCCTTCAGGGAACGAGGAAACGGAAGGAGCTGGCAGTGGAAGACGTGATCGGAGTCGTCGGAGCAGGTCTCATGGGGGCCGGGATTGCTCAGGTAGCGGCGCAGGCCGGGTACAAGGTGTACCTGTATGACGTTGACGGCACCTCCCTGGAGCGGGGGATCCAGGGCATCTCGACGTCGCTGGCCAAGTTCGCCGCCAAGGGGACGTCCAGTGAAGAGGAGGCGGTCGTGATGGCACGCATCACACCGACGACGTCGCTCGGAGACCTCGCCCCAGCCTCGATCGCCATCGAGGCGGTCTTCGAGCGCCTCGAGGTCAAGCAAGAGGTCTTCCGTGCGCTGGAGCCGATTCTCGGACCCCACGCCGTGCTCGCCACCAATACGTCAGCACTGCCCATTACCCAGCTGGCGGAGGTGACGCGGCGACCGCAGCAGGTGGTCGGCACTCACTTCTTCTCCCCAGTCCCTGTCATGTCACTCTGCGAACTGGTACGTGGAGTCGAGACCAGTGACGAAACGCTGGAAATTGCGCGCGGGTTCGCTGAGCGGGTCGGGAAGACCTGTGTAGTTGTCAACCGCGACATTGCCGGATTCGTGACGACCCGCCTCATCACGACTCTCATCGTCGAGGCCGCGCGCTTGGTCGAGTCCGGGGTGGCCACCGCCGAGGACGTCGACACCGCTTGCCGACTCGGGTTCGGACACGCAATGGGGCCGCTGGAAACGATCGACCTCGTGGGGATCGACGTCATGGTCAGCGCTGCGGACAACATCGCGGCCGAGACCCCGGGGGAGACCTTCGCAGCGCCCGCGTTGCTGCGGCAGATGGTCGCTCGGGGCGCCCTCGGTCGAAAGACCGGCCAGGGGTTTTACCGTTACTGATGGTAGTCACGCGACCACTCAGGGGGCTGTGCGGCGTGTCTCACCATTGCGGGGTCTGAGCGGCGCTAGCGTGCGGGCCTTGGAGTTCGTCGGCGACTTCCCTCCCGCTGCAAACCTGCTGCGGGCGTCGACTGACCCGGGCTCGGAGGGTTTCATGCGCCCATGCGACGTGACGTTGCCATCCCGTGTGGACGCGACGACGTCCGGAGATGTCCGCTACGCACTACAGGTTGCGCTCGACTCGATCCCCGAAGGTGACCTGTCAGTGGATGCGTCCGCAGTTGTCAGTCTCGACGTCGCCGGGCTCGGTGTGCTGGTCGCTGCGCATCGCCGAGCTCGTCAGTGCGGTGTCCGGCTGGTGCTCTGCGACCCGCAGCCGCGAATGCTGCGAATCCTCGCTGTCACCCGTCTGCACCGCGTGCTGAACTTGGATCGGGTCGCCGCGGAAGCTAGCTAGGCTCGGCTAGGCTGAGGGTCGAATCCACCGGGACCTCACGGAGGCTTGGATGGCGAACGACCCATCGACCCCTACTCGCAGTGAGTCAGCGGACGGGAGCACGACCCGACCCTGGGTTATGCGCACGTACGCCGGACACTCCTCTGCTGCTGCGTCGAACGCGCTCTTTCGCAAGAACTTGGCCAAGGGGCAGACGGGGCTCTCGATCGCTTTCGACCTGCCGACGCAGACCGGCTACGATCCCGACGACGAGCTGGCGCGCGGAGAGGTCGGCAAGGTCGGCGTTCCGGTCACCCACCTCGGCGACCTGCGCTCGCTGATGGAGGGCATCCCGCTTGACGAGATGAATACGTCGATGACGATCAACGCCACGGCTATGTGGCTGTTGTCCCTCTACATCGCGGTGGCCGAGGAACAGGGCGTCGATCCAGCCGCACTTCAGGGAACGACACAGAACGACATCATCAAGGAGTACCTGTCGCGCGGGACGTATGTCTTCCCGCCCGGCCCATCGCTGCGGCTGATCACCGACATGGTGACCTACACGGTGGCAAACGTTCCCCAATGGAACCCGACGAATATCTGCAGCTATCACCTGCAGGAGGCCGGTGCCACCCCGGTCCAAGAGCTGGCGTTCTCCCTGAGTACAGCGATTGCCGTGCTCGACGCCGTTCGCGATTCCGGCCAGGTGCCGCCAGAACGCTTCGGCGAAGTGGTCCAGCGCATCTCGTTCTTCGTCAACGCTGGGGTGCGTTTCGTCGAGGAGATGTGCAAGATGCGTGCCTTCGTGGAGCTGTGGGACGAGATCACCGCAGATCGCTATGGCATCACGGACGCGAAGCAGCGGCGGTTCCGGTACGGCGTGCAGGTCAATTCTCTCGGGCTTACGGAGGCTCAACCAGAGAACAACGTGCCGCGCATCATGCTCGAGATGCTGGCGGTCACACTGTCCAAGGATGCCAGGGCTCGAGCCATTCAACTGCCTGCCTGGAACGAAGCTCTCGGCCTGCCTCGGCCCTGGGACCAGCAATGGTCGCTCCGCATGCAGCAGGTGCTGGCCTTTGAATCCGACCTGTTGGAGTACGGCGACCTCTTCGATGGCTCCCCGGTCGTGGCCGCCAAGGTCGGCGAGCTTGTGGTGGGCGCGCGAGACGAGATGGCGCGAATCGAGCGGCTCGGCGGTGCCCTGGCTGCTGTTGAGTCCGGCTACATGAAGACAGCCCTCGTGCAGTCCCACGCCGAGCGGCGTCGTGCCATCGAGTCGGGAGATGCTGTCGTTGTCGGACTCAACCGGTTCACGACGACCGAGCCGAACCCGTTGCTGTCCGACCTCGACAGCGCGGTCCTGACGCGTCGCTGCCGACGTCGAGGAGCGTGCAGTCGAGGCTCTCGCCAGTTGGCGAGCCGAACGGGACGACGTTGCGGTAGCCGTTGCCTTGGAGAAACTGAGCAAGGATGCGGCTTCGGGTGAGAACTTGATGCCGGCGAGCTTGGCATGTGCCAGGACCGGCGTGACGACAGGCGAATGGGCGGACGCGCTGCGGGGCGTGTTTGGCGAGTACCGCGCGCCAACAGGAGTCTCGTCGCAGACCGCGTCCGTTGGGGACTCCGTATCCGGCGAGGCGGTTAGGGCGGCCGTCGAGAAGACGGCGGCTGAACTCGGGGGCCGGCTGAGGTTTCTCGTCGGCAAGCCCGGACTCGACGGGCACTCCAACGGAGCCGAGCAGATCGCGGTGCGTGCACGTGATGCAGGGTTCGAGGTGGTCTACCAGGGGATCCGGCTGACACCAGAGCAGATCGCCGCCGCGGCGGTGGAGGAAGACGTCCACGTTGTTGGCTTGTCGGTGCTCTCGGGCTCACACATGGAACTTGTGCCGGAGGTGCTGTCTCGGATCAGGGCCGCGGGCATGAGCGATGTGCCTCTTGTCGTTGGCGGCATCATTCCTGAGTCCGACTCCGCGGCTCTCGAAGCTCTGGGCGTTGCTGCTGTCTTTACACCGAAGGACTACACGATCGACGACATCATGCTGCGTATCGTGGCAGAGATCCGTCGGGCACACGGCCTTGTCGTGGCCGACCTCTAGTCATCCCTCCCGCGCCAGTCGCGCCCGTCCGCTCCTGTGATCGAAGGCATGAGCCCAAACCGATCACTGGCTCATGCAGAGGTCCTAGTACTACGGGACAATGGCGAACTGCACTACGCGTGGCTGACGCTAAGGGTGTTCGGAAACGGCATGTCTCTGACCAAGCCCCCATCTCGATCCCTGGAGGACACCATGTTCAACACCTCGAAGACTTCGCTTACCCGGATCGGCGCGGTTGCCCTCTCGGGAGCCGTTCTCGTCGGCTTTGCCGCCCCCGCCCTAGCGGCAGACGGCGACGTGATAAGCCGCGGTTCGTGTTCGGGCCACAGCGACTGGAAGCTCAAGGCCAGCCCTCAGAATGGCCGGATTGAGGTCGAGGGCGAGGTCGACAGCAATGTCAACAACCAGAACTGGAAGTGGAGGATGTTGCACAACGGCACCGTGTCGGCGAGGGGAAACGCCACAACGAGCGGCCCGAGCGGGTCGTTCAGCGTACGGCGGCTGATGGTTGATCTCTCGGGCACTGACCGTATTGGCTGGCGCGCTACTAACCCGGCGACCGGTGAGACCTGCAGAGGTAGCCTCGGGTTCTAGCCAGCATTCCCTTTCGGAGGCCGCCCCCGTGGGCACTGCATCAACCAAGCGAGCTGCACGACCGGTCTGGCAACGGCCGGTCGTGCAGTTCGTCGTGGTTGGACTGGTCGTTGCGGTGTTCCTGGCTTGGCTTACGGGCGTGATGGGCGAACGGCTAGCACAACAACAGGCGATCGAGGACGCACGTGCGACAACCGAGCTCCTAGCTGACACGGTCGTTGAGCCGGCGCTCTCCTCGGGGCTGCTCGACACGGAGGCAGGCGGCCTCGACCGTTTTGACCGGCTTATTCGGGGCAGGGTCATGGGTGGGGACGTGGTACGCGTCAAGGTCTGGGACGCAGATGGACGAATTGTCTACTCCGATGAGCCCAGGTTGATTGACGAATCGTTTCCGCTTGGCGATGACGAACGGGCGGTGCTCGACAATGGCGGCTCGGATGCCGAGGTCTCCGACCTCAGTAGGTCCGAGAACTCCTACGACCAACAGCTTGGACGAGTGCTCGAGGTGTACACGAAGGTATCGGCCCCTGGCGGCCAACCGTTGCTCTTCGAGCTCTACCTGACCGACGACAACCTCCAGGCGCGCACCGACGAGCTCTTCGGACTCTTTCGACCGCTCACGGTGGGTGGCTTGCTGATCTTCCTCCTGGTGACCACCCCCCTCGTCTGGCTTCTTTCCCGTCGAGCCGACGCGGCGGCTGCCGACCGTGAGCGGCTCCTGGTCATGGCAGCCGACGCCTCGGACGCCGAGCGTCGGCGGGTTGCACGCGACCTCCATGACGGTGTTGTGCAGGATCTTGCCGGCACGTCCTTCGCCCTTGCCGGGATCGCCAGAGACGCCTCCCCGGACATCGATCTTGACCGCACTCGCCTACAAGCCGACCTTGAGCGGCTAGCTTCAGCGGTGCGCCGTAGTCTGCTCGCGCTCCGTTCTCTTCTGGTCGAGATCTACCCGCCACAGCTTCAAGCCGCCGGTCTCGGGGCGGCCCTGCAGGATCTCGTGGCACAAGCTGAGCAAGCTGACGTCGACGTGCATGTCGGCATCCGGGGCACCGATCAGCTCTCGGACAATGCGACTGCGCTGATATGGCGAACCGCCCAGGAATGCGTTCGAAACTCGCTGCGTCACGCGTCTCCGGAGCGGCTCGACGTTTGCGTCGTCATCGAGGGGACGCCTGCGGTCGCAAAGCTCGTCGTCACCGATGACGGTCAAGGCTTCGACCCAAACGCCGCTGTTGTACCGGAGAGTTTCGGGCTTCGTGGTCTCCGCGACCTCGCCGCGGAGGCGGGCGGCAGGTTGGCGGTTGAGTCGGCGGTAGGGGAGGGCACCCGTGTGACGCTGGAGGTGCCGGCGAGGTGATCTCGGTCCTGGTTGTCGACGACCACTCGATGCTGCGCGCTGGCCTGCAGCAGCTGCTGGCTAGCACCTCCGATATCGAAGTCGTGGGGCTCGCCGTCAACGGAGCGGAAGCCATCGAGCTGGCTGAACTCATGAACCCTGATGTGATTCTGATGGACTTGCAGATGCCGGTGATGGACGGCGTCGCGGCGACTGCGGCACTCGGTGAGGCCCACCCCGAGATTGCAGTGGTGATCGTCACCTCGTTCTCCGACCGTGACCGGATCGTAGGAGCGATCGACGCCGGGGCCGTCGGCTACCTGCTCAAGGACGCCTCCCCTGACGAGATTCTTGCGGGAGTCAGGGCTGCTGCCAGAGGGGAGTCGCCGCTGCATCCGCGCGCGGCCCGCGAGCTTCTATCGGCACGCGCAGAGAAGCCATCACGGGTCAGGGTCGAACTCACTGCCCGCGAGACCGAGGTGCTTGGGCTCGTGAGGCAGGGACTGTCGAACAAGCAGATCGCCCGACGCCTGGGGATAACCGAGCGGACGGTCAAGGCCCACCTGACGTCGTGCTTTCAACGGATCGGGGTGCTCGACCGGACCCAAGCTGCCGTCTGGGCCGAACGGAATGGCGTCGGCTGACGCTTCGGGCAGGGGCTGGGGCTAGGGGCTAGGGGGAAGATCGTAGGCCGAACCGCCAGCGGGCGTCGGAGGCGGCGGTGATGCGGGGGGCGTCGGCGGAGGAGTGGGGGCAGGCATCGGTGCGGGAGCTGGTGGCGGGGGAGGCGGTGCCGACTCCTCGTCATTCGGGAAACCGCTTGTGCCGTTCACCGTCACATACTCATCGACCGCCTTCAGTGCCGAATCGACGTCGCTGCGCGGTCCACCCGTGCGCTGCTCGGCGTAAAACGCGGCACCGAGGGCTGTGAGGACGCGGCCGGCTTCCTTCTTCGCCTGCACGTCATCCAACTTGGCCTGACCGGTCTCAACGCCCTTCTTCGCCTCGTCGAGCGCCTGCTGTGCAACTTGCTTCGCCTTGTCCAGGAATCCAGCCATGCGCTCAGCCTACGGATCCTCCTGGGCTGCGCAAGAGCCGTTCGGCAGGGAGCAGAGCGTCTGCTCGGCAGCAGATGGCGGTTGAGGAGCTCGAGGTGCCGGGTCTGGCCGCGATCTGACTGTCGCGTTCTGGGGTTGGCCTGTCAGGTTGGTTCGGGGAGTCGTTGTAGTACCTCACCCAGGGTGGTCTCTATCCGGTCGAAGCGGGTCCGTGTTTCGCTGCGGAAGTCGTCGATCAGTTCGTAGATCGCGACGGTCTCGTTCTCGAGCCGGTTCATCCTGCGTTCGAGATTCGGGTCGTTTGGCATATCGGCCAATGTAGGGCGTGCTGACCGGCTGCTGCTCGTGAGTGGCCAGCCGTCTGCGGAGAAGTCAGAAGAGCCGATCCTCGGGCTTGTCACGGCCGCGGAGGGCGTCGTAGTCGAGGGTGAAGCACTCGAATTCCGCGGTCGTTAGCCAAGACCTTGGCCTGTGGCTTGATCTCCTGAGCGGCGAACACTCCACGAACCGGAGCCAAGAGCGGATCGCGGTTGAGGAGTTCGAGGTACCGGGTGAGCTGTTCAACGCCGTCGATGTCGCCGCGCCGCTTGATCTCGATGGCAACGGACGCGCCATCGGCGTCACGCGCCATGATGTCCACCGGTCCGATGGCCGTTCCGTACTCGCGCCGGATGAGCGTCCACCCCTTGCCGATCGACTCGATGTGCTCAGCGAGGAGCGCCTGCAGGTGGGCTTCGACCCCGTCCTTCTGCAGACCGGGATCGATGCCGAGCTCGTGCTCGCTGTCGTGGAGGACCTCTTCGATCGTGATCGTCAGCTGGTCACCCGTCTTGGTATGGCTGACTACCCAGGTGCCGATCCCGGCGTCGTCAACGTCAAAGGTCGTGCGGCACGGGGGGCTCATCCAGTTGAGCGGCTTGTACGCCCGGTCGTCGGCGTGGATCGACACCGATCCGTCGGACTTGACCAGAATGAGACGCATTGCCATGGGCAGATGGGCGTTGAGTCGGCCCACGTAATCCACGCTGCAAAGGGCAATGACCAGGCGCACGCCATCACGCTACCCGGGGTCCAGCCAACCTGACGTGGGGGTGGGAGGATCGTCGTGGCGGCGTCATGCCTGACGCGCTCTCGCTCCGGGCCCAGTCCCGGCAGGTTGCAGCACAGGAGTAGGTCATGGCACGTGAGTTCACCCGGGTCGGGGTTGTCGGCCTCGGCACCATGGGAGCGGGCATCTCGGAAGTGTTCGCACGCAACGGCCTCGAGGTCGTCGCCGTCGAGCGTGACGAGTCGCGCATTGCCCAGTGGCATCGAGCACGTCGAGACGTCCACCTCGCGAGCGGTCAAGCGCGGCAAGCTCTCGGAAGAGGAGAAGCAGGCGATCTTTGACCGGATCACCTTTACCTCGTCGCTGGAGGACCTGGCGGACTGCCACCTGGTGGTCGAGGCAGTACCAGAGAAGCTTGAGCTCAAGCAGCAGATCTTCGCCGAGCTCGACCGGATCACGGCCCCCGACGCGATCCTCGCCACAAACACCTCGTCGTTGTCGGTCACCGAGATCTCGGTGGCGACGCATCGGCCGGCCCAGGTGGTCGGCATGCACTTCTTCAACCCGGCTCCGGTTCTGAAGCTCGTCGAGGTCATCCGCACCGTCGTCACTGACGCCCAGGTGATCGACGACGTCAAAGCGCTCAGCGAGCGACTCGGCAAGGTTCCCGTCGTCGTGGGCGACAAGGCAGGCTTCATCGCCAACGCGCTTCTCTTCGGCTACCTCAACCATGCCGCTGCGATGTATGAGCAGCGCTACGCGACGCGTGAAGACATCGATGCCGCGATGAAGCTGGGCTGCGGCCTTCCGATGGGACCCCTCGCGCTGCTCGACCTGATCGGGCTCGATACCGCCTACGAGATCCTCGACACGATGTACAAGCAGACGCGTGACCGCCTCCACGCCCCTGCTCCGATCATCAAGCAGATGGTGACGGCCGGCGTGAAGGGTCGCAAGACCGGACGCGGCTTCTACACCTACGAGGCACCGGGGTCACCGGCTTTCGTCGCCGATGCACAGACACCGGTGCCGAATGGCGATGGCTCAGAGGCCGCGTCCCATCCAACGGGTCGGAGTTGTTGGCTCAGGAACGATGGCCGTGGGGATCGCTGAGGTTTTCTGCAAGGCCGGGTACGACGTGGTGCTTCGCGCGCGCGGTACGGAGCAGATCGACAAGGCGCGGCTCTCTATAGGCAAATCCCTGGAGAAAGCCGTCGTCAGAGGGAAGATCACCGAGGAGGAGCGCGATGCCGCACTCGGACGTTTCAGCGGCAGTACCTCCTTCGATGACCTCGCTGACTGCGACCTCTTCCTGGAGGCGACAGTTGAGGAGCTTTCGGTCAAGCAGGCGATCTTCGCCACGCTGGACGAGCTAGCCAAGCCCGGCGCGATCTTGGCAACCACCACCTCGAGTCTGCCCATCGTCGAGATCGCGGCGTCGACAGCCCGGATGAGGGACGTCGTCGGTATGCATTTCTTCAACCCGGCGCCGGTGATGAAGCTGGTCGAGGTGGTGCACACCATCAACACCGGCCCCGAGGTGGTCGAGACGGTCCGCCAGGTCTGCGAGCGGGTCGGCAAGCATCCGGTCACGTGTGGCGACCGTGCCGGGTTCATCGTCAACGCTCTGCTCTTCCCGTACTTGAATGATGCAGTGCGGATGCTTGAGGCGCACTACGCGACCGCTGACGACATCGACAATGCGATGAAGGTCGGCTGCGGATATCCGATGGGGCCGTTCGAGCTGCTCGATGTCGTGGGGCTAGACGTCGCACTGGCCATTCAGCGGACGCTTTACCTCGAGTTCCGTGAGCCTGGGTACGCTCCCGCGCCTTTGCTCGAACACCTCGTCACCGCCGGGTACCTCGGCCGGAAGTCGACGCGCGGGTTCCGCGTCTACGCCTGATCCATGAGTAAGCGCCGGCCGAAGTCGCGACCGACCAAACCGGTGTCGGCCGTCGAGACGACAGTCGACTGGCAGGGGGAGCCCTGGGTGGTCCGGCCGATTCGCGGTTCGTCGTCGACCAAGCCTTACCGGTGCCCTGGCTGCGACCAGCTGATCCCTCCTGCCACACCGCACATGGTGGTCTGGCCCGAGACCGCCATCGTCGGTGACGGAATCGACCGGCGCCGTCACTGGCACACGACGTGCTGGAACGCGCGCGATCGTCGCGGTCCGCGATGACGGTCGAAATCCGATCCAACACTGAGCTTCCGGCTCGTCGTGACGTGTTCACCCTGCACACAGGCGATGGTCTTGATCTCGTTGCGGAGTGGTCGATTCCCCTGGACGCTGCTCCCGCTGCAACGCTCGTGACGTTTCATCCGCTGCCGACGGCTGGGGGGTTCATGGACTCGCACGTGATCCGGAAGGCATCCCTCCGGCTACCGGCCCTGGCCGACATCGCCGTGCTGCGCTTCAACACGCGTGGGACGACCTCGCCCCACGGCACGAGCGAAGGCATCTTCGACGAGGCTCGTGGTGAGCGGTTCGATGTCGATGCCGCGATGGCGGCCGGGCTCGATCTGGGTGCACCTCCCGTCGTACTTCTCGGCTGGTCGTTTGGGACCGACCTCGTGCTCAAGTACGGGCGTCAGACCGGCGTGGATTCGGTGGTGCTGTTGTCGCCGGCCCTTCGCTACACCTCCGAGGTTGAGCTTGCAGCTTGGGCGGACAGCCGCATCCCCATGACAGTCCTGGTTCCCGAGCTCGACGACTACTTGCGCCCGGACGAGGCCCGCCAGCGATTTGCGGTGGTGCCGACGGCCACGGTGATCGGCGTCGAAGGGGCCAAGCACCTCTGGGTGGGGGAGAACTACGTCAGCCAGGTGCTCAACGTCGTCGCGTCCGTCGCGTTGGGACGTCCGGTCAAGCTGCCCACCGAGTGGCGCGAGGAGGATGCCCCGTGATCCGGCGCCTTGCCTTTGTGGCGCCTTGGGCGGCGTTGGTCGCCCTCGTCGTGTCGTGGGACCGTCCGCTCAACGGGTTGACCCTTGGCGTCGATGTCGCGCTGCTTGCGGTAACGATCGTCGCTGCCGTGTACCACGCCGAGATCGTCGCCCACCGTGTCGGCGAACCGTTCGGGACGTTGATCCTTGCGGTGGCCGTCACCGTGATCGAGGTGGCCCTCATCGTCGCAGTGATGGTCTCGGCTGGGCCTGAGCCTTCATCCTTGGCTCGGGACACCGTCTTCTCGGCCGTCATGATCACCTGCAACGGGATCATCGGAGTGGCGCTTCTGACGGCGGCGTTTCGACACCACATCCCCACGTTCAACGCAGAAGGCTCTGGCGCAGCGCTCGCGACAGTAGCTGCCCTGGCCACCTTGACTCTTGTGGTTCCTGCCTACACGACAACGACTTCGGGGCCGACGCTGAGCGGTGGACAGCTCGCCTACGCATCCTTGGCGTCGCTCTCCCTCTACGGGCTCTTCGTCTTCGTGCAAGCGATCCGCCATCGCGACTACTTCGTATCGGACGATGCCACCGATGATCGAGATGATGCCCTCGTCGCCAGCTCGCCCGGTGCAAGGGAAGCCGTGACAAGTCTGGTGTTGCTCGTGGTGGCACTGGTCGCCGTCGTGGGGTTGGCAAAGACCGTCTCGCCCAACATCGAGGAAGGGATCGATGCCGCCGGACTCCCTGCATCCTTCGTCGGTGTGGTGATCGCCTTCTTGATCCTGCTTCCCGAGGGAGCAGCGGCTGTTCGCGCGGCGTGGGGCAACCAGATGCAGGCCAGCCTGAATCTCGCGCTGGGCTCGGCAATGGCGAGTATCGGGCTGACGATTCCCGTGATCGCGGTGTTGTCAGAGATCATCGATACCCCGCTGCTCCTCGGTCTTGCGCCTGTTCAGGTCGTGCTACTCGCGATCACGATGTTCGTGGCAGCCTTGACCATTACTCCGGGCAGGTCCACCGTGATGCAGGGCGGCGTGCACCTGGTGCTCTTCGCAGGGTTCGTCGTCCTGTCAGCCAGTCCCTGAGAGGTCCTCAACACCATGACACCATTGGTCTTGCTGCACGCCTTCCCGTTGAACGCCGCGATGTACGCCGACGTGGCAGCAGCTTTCAACGGGAGACTGCTCACACCGAACCTGCCAGGGTTTGGTGGCTCGAGCGTGCCTGATCTCGAGCCGAGTCTCGATGTCTATGCCGACCACGTTGCGCGAGAACTCGATGCAGCAGCTCTTGACCGCGTCGTCATCGGCGGCACGTCGATGGGTGGCTACACCGCAATGGCCTTCTGTCGCCGCTATCGCGAACGAGTCGCCGGGCTGGCGCTGATCGATACCAAGGCGTCGGCCGACGCTGAGTCGGCGGCAGCGGGACGCCGCGCCATGGCACGTGTCATGCGCGACCAAGCGACTACTGTGCCGCTGCTCGAGAACGTCTACCCAAAGTTGCTGGGGGCCACGACGCACGCGCAGCGGCCAGAGCTTGCTGCGTCCGTACGAGCATCGGTGAGTGCTGCACCCCCTGCCGCAGCCGCCTGGGCGCAGTTGGCCATGGCGGTGCGGCCCGACTCGGTGCCGACTCTCGCCGCGATCGATGTTCCCGCACTCGTCGCAGTGGGCGCTGAAGACGTCCTTTCGCCACCTTCTGACGCGGAGGCGATGGCCGCGGTTCTGTCCGACGGTGAACTCGTCGTCGTCGCCAATGCTGGACACCTCACTCCGCTCGAGGCCCCTGCTGAGGTGGCGTCGGCACTGCGACGCCTGATGCGCCGCGTGGACGGGTGAGCCGACCTACTTCTCGCGGAAGCGGTTGATCGCGTCCAGGTGCTTGGCACGAAGTTCGGGGTCACGGACTCCGAGCCCTTCTTCAGGCGCCAGGCACAGCACGCCGACCTTTCCCTGGTGCATGTTGCGGTGCACCTCGAAGGCGGCCTGACCGGTCTCGACGAGGGGGTAGGACTTCGACAGCGTCGGGTGGATCTTGCCACGCTGGATGAGGCGGTTGGCCTCCCATGCCTCGCGGTAGTTGGCAAAGTGTGATCCGACAATGCGCTTAAGGTTCATCCAGAAGTACCTGTTGTCGTACTCGTGCATGTAACCGGAGGTCGACGCGCACGTGACGATCGTCCCGCCCTTGCGCGCGACGTAGACGCTCGCGCCAAAGGTCTCCCGTCCAGGGTGTTCGAAGACGATGTCGACGTCGTCGCCACCGGTGAGCTCGCGAATCTTGCTACCGAATCTTTTCCACTCCGACGGATCCTGGGTGGACTCGTCCTTCCAGAACCGGTAGCTCTCTGCGCTGCGGTCGATGATGAGATCGGCGCCCATGCTGCGGACGATCTCGGCCTTCTCAGGGGACGACACGATGCAGACAGGCGTGGCTCCTCCGTTGAGCGCCATCTGAGTGGCGTAGGAGCCGAGGCCACCGCTCGCTCCCCAGATCAGGACGATGTCCCCCTGCTTCATGCCCGCGCCATTGCGACTGACCAGCTGGCGGTAAGCGGTGCTGTTGACCAGACCGGGCGACGCGGCTTCCTCCCAGTTGAGGTGGGCCGGCTTTTCGAGCAGCTGGTTCGACTTGACCAAAGCCAGCTGCGCAAGCCCACCGAAGTTTGTCTCAAAGCCCCAGATCCGCTGCTCGGGGTCGAGCATGGTGTCGTTGTGACCGAGCGGGCTCTCCAGCTCGACCGACTGGCAGTGTGCGACGACTTCGTCGCCTGGGTGCCAGACGTGGACGCCTGGACCGGTGCGCAGAACAACGCCGGACAGGTCGGACCCGATGACGTGGTAGGGCAGGTCATGACGCTTGGCCAGGGGAGACGTGCGTCCGTAGCGGCGCAGGAATCCGAAGGTAGACACGGGTTCGAAGATGCTCGACCAGACGGTGTTGTAGTTGATCGACGAGGCCATGACCGCGATGAGGGCCTCGCCGGGTCCGACCTCGGGGACCGGAACGTCCTCGATACGCAGCGACTTGCGCGGGTCGCGGTCGAAGGTTGGCACGCCCTCGAACATCTTCTCGTCCTCCTGGCGGAGAAGCGCCCCGGTGTACGACTCGGGAACCTCGAGAGCCGCGAAGTCGTCAGACGACGCCTCGCTTGAGGTGATGGCGTCAATGATCTGCTGCATGGGCTGCACGTCGGCCTCCGGGACGGATGGTCGCAGGGTCAGGACTCTAGTGGGCCGACTTCGGCGGCTGCACGAGTTCGAGCAGGACGCCACCGGCGTCCTTGGGATGGACGAAGTTGATCACAGCGCCGGCCGTGCCTGGACGCGGTTCGTCGTAGAGCAGCCGGCAACCGCGTTCACGGAGGATCGCGCTGACAGCCGCGATGTCATCGACGCGATAGGCCACCTGCTGCAGCCCCGGGCCACTGCGGTCGAGGAACTTGCCGATCGGTGAGTCTGGCGACAGTGGCGCGAGCAGCTGCACATAGGAGCCGGAGTCACCGACGCTCATCATCGCCTCGCGCACCCCTTGATCGGGGTTGCTTTCCTCATGCGCCAGCTGCATGCCGAAGACGTCGCGGTAGTAGGCGATGGCCTCGTCGAGGTCGCTGACGGCGACGCCGACGTGGTCGATCGCGGTGAACAGGTTGGTCAGGGTGGCTGATGCCATCTCCAGATCCCCTCTCGGTGGAGTCGAGGTCCGGATGACATCGTGGCAGGGCACGGCTGCGGAAGCGTGCCGGGGGTCTATCTCACCCCGGACAACTGATCCGAGGACCATCGCCTGGGTTGTCGCCTGGGCTGTCGCCATGCTGCCCTAGGCTGGGCAGCGATCACCCGTACCTAAGATTTCCGTGTCTCGGATGGGAGGGTCAGTCCATGACCTCGTCTGTCATCGTTACCGGCGCGCGTACCCCAATGGGGCGCCTGCTGGGATCACTCAAGGGCTTCACTGCCGCGGAGCTGGGGTCGGTGGCCATCAAGGCGGCCCTTGAACGTTCGGGGGTGGGCGGCGACCAGGTTGACTACGTGATCATGGGCCAGGTTCTGCAGGCCGGTGCCGGCCAGCTGCCGGTGCGCAAGGCAGCCGCCGATGCCGGGATCCCCATGACGGTGCCCTCGATCCTCATAAACAAGGTGTGTCTCAGCGGCCTGGACGCAATCGCCCTCGCCGACCAGCTGATACGCGCCGGGGAGGTTCAGATCGTGGTGGCTGGTGGCATGGAGTCGATGACCAACGCCCCGCACGTCTTGCCGAAGTCCCGCGAGGGATTCAAGTACGGCAACACCCAGCTGGTCGACGCGATGGCCTTCGATGGCCTGACCGATGCGTTTGACGGCGAGCCCATGGGATCGTCCACCGACGGCTACAACGAGCGCTACTCGTTGACCCGTCAGGAGCAGGACGCCTTCTCCGCTCGCTCGCATCAGCGGGCGGCTGTGGCCCAGAAGAACGGCATCTTCGCCGAAGAGATCGTTCCGGTCGAAATCCCCCAGCGTCGTGGTGACCCGATTGTCTTCGCCGAGGATGAGGGCATCCGCGCTGACACCACGGTCGAGTCGTTGGGACGCCTGCGTCCGGCGTTCCGCAAGGATGGCACGATCACCGCCGGTTCGGCATCGCAGATCTCTGACGGAGCCGCAGCGGTCGTGGTGATGAGCAAGGCGAAGGCCGAGCAGCTGGGCCTGAACTGGCTGGCCGAGATCGGAGCGCACGGCATCGTGGCGGGACCTGACACATCGCTTCACGAGCAACCAGCGAACGCGATCAAGAAGGCGCTGGATCGTGAGGGGTTGTCGGTCGACGACCTAGACGTTCTCGAGATCAATGAGGCGTTCGCCGCTGTCGGCATCGTGTCTGCTCGGGTGCTGGGCATCTCTGAAGAGAAGGTGAACCCCAACGGGGGTGCCATCGCTCTCGGCCACCCCATCGGCATGAGTGGGGCCCGGTTGGCGCTGACGCTTGCGCTGGAGTTAAAGCGACGTGGTGGTGGCGTTGGTGCGGCGGCGCTCTGCGGCGGCGGCGGGCAAGGCGACGCCCTCATCCTTCGGGTGCCGGCCTGAGCCGGTCGCCCGCGGGTGACCCGACCGAGCTCGTCACCAGGGCCACCGAGGGTGATGCGCGGGCGGTGGCGCGACTGATCTCGCTGGTTGAGGACCAGTCGCCGCTGTTGGTCGAGTTGGCTCGCCTGTTGGCGCCGCTCACCGGGCGTGCGCACGTGGTGGGGCTGACGGGTGCGCCGGGCGTTGGGAAGTCGACGACGACGTCAGCACTGGTGACGGCGCTGCGCCTATCCGGACGCCGCGTCGGAGTGCTGGCGGTCGACCCCTCCTCGCCGTTCACCGGTGGGGCGTTGCTCGGTGACCGCGTGCGCATGCAGGAGCACGCCACCGATCCGGGAGTCTTCATCCGGTCGATGGCCACCCGCGGTCATCTCGGTGGCCTCGCTGCGGCTGCACCTCAAGCGGTGCGCGTCCTCGACGCTGCGGGATGTGACGTCGTCCTGATCGAGACGGTGGGTGTCGGACAATCTGAGGTCGAGGTTGCAGGTTTGGCCGACACCACGGTGGTTCTGCTCGCCCCAGGCATGGGCGACGCCATCCAGGCCGCAAAGGCCGGCATCCTTGAGATCGGCAACGTGTACTGCGTCAACAAGGCTGACCGTGACGGTGCTGACGTCACCGCGCGTGAGCTGCGCTCCATGCTGGCCATTGGTCGCAACGTCGAGGGGGCAGATGCACCCGAGTGGCGTCCGCCGATCCTCAAGACGGTCGCCTCGCGCGGAGAGGGGATCGACGAGCTCCTTGATGAGATCGACCGGCACCGGGCCCATCTCGTCGACCACGACGAGCTGCGGGTGCGCCGCCAGTTCCGTGCCAGGGCCGAGATCGAGGCGCTGGTTGTTGCCGCAGTGCGGTCTGGCCTGAACAACAGCGATGCTGCTCAACAACTGGACCGCCTCGCTGCTGACGTTGTCTCAGGGGAGACCGATCCGTACACCGCCGCAGCTACGCTCGCACCCACGGAGCGCTAGGTCAGCGCTACGACGAGATAGGTCGCACCCACCGCCAGGGCGAGACCGCCGAGCATTTTGCGGAGGGTCGTTTCTCGCAAGTAGGGCTGGCAGATCGCTCCGAGGTAGCCCCCGACGAGCCCACCGAGACCGAGGATGGTCCCGATGGCCCAGTCAGGAGCCGCTTCGGTTCGACCGAGCAGTGCCAGCAGGGTGAAGGCGAGCACCCCGGCCACCGAGGTGGCGAAGGTGACCGTCAGGGCCGCCACCGCGACATCGGCGAGGGCAAACCCCATGAATGCGAGCAGGGGAGCGAGGATCGACCCACCGCCGATCCCGTAGAGGCCACCGATCGTTCCCGTCGCGAGCCCCAGGAGAACCAGACTTCGCGACGAAGGGTGGCGGCTGCGTCGGCTGTCGGCGTGGCTGGCGCGCCGAAGCAGATGGGTGCCGAGAAGGACGAGCATCAGACCCACCAGCATGCGGAACACGCCAGCGCCGGACGCCACCGTCGTACGAAGGACCGCACCAACTGCGACACCGGGCAGGGCCCCGTACAGCACCGGCCGCACTAACTCGCTCGAGGTGTGCCCATGGCGGCGCATCCGCAGAATGGCTGCCGGTGTGGCGATGACGTTGTAGAGCAGGTTCGTGGGCGTAACAGCCGGACTCGGCATGCCGAGGAGCGACAGTTGCGCCGGAAGGAGGAAGACGGCGCCGGACACGCCAGCCGGAACTGTCAGCGCTGAGATACCCATGGCGAGCAGGAAGGCAAGGCTGCCTTCGGTGAGAGACATGGATTGAGTGCTAGGTGAGGCCTGCCTCAGATGACCGGCTACGACCAGGCCGAGGGGTCGGTGGTCAGGTCAGTCACCGGTGCGGGCAGCTGGCCGCTGGCGATGTCTTGCAGCGTCACGTGCTCGAGCACGCCTCGCAACGCAGCTCGCGTTGCCACCCACACATCGCGAAGATGCTCGGCGGCTCCTTCATAGTCGGCGTTCTCGGGACGGTCTCCGCGCACGTCTGCGAGGGGACCGTCGAGCGCTCGGACCACGTCAGCGACCGTGATGGCCGACGCCGACCTAGCCAGCCGGTACCCGCCGTCAGCACCTCGCTGGCTCGCTACGATCCCAGCCTGCCTCAGCTGTCGGAGGATCCCTTCGAGGAACCGGGCGGGGATGTCTTGTTGGGCCGCGAGGTGTTCGCCCTTGATGAGGGTTCCGTCCTGGCCGGACTCGCGGGCAATGACAAGCAGGGCCCTCATGGCGTAGTCGACCTTCGCGGACACGTGCATGGTGCCATTCTTGCCGCTTCGGCGGCGTCGGCGCGAGGAGCCCCCCTTTGAGGTGGCTCCTGCCGATTGGCTACGACGACCCCCCGCCCGGTCCACGGGGTCGGACGTGGACCGGGCGGGCGTCTTTGCCGGTTGGCGTTGAGTGGGCGTCGAGCGCGTGGTTCTAGTCATCGATGGCGAGGCCACGGCGTCTCCTCAGGCTGCGCGACATCGAGGTGAAGATGGTGTCAGCGACCATTCCGATCACCAAGATGACGATCATCCAGGCCATCACCTCATCCATCTTGATCAGCTCGCGTGCGGCTTGGAGGTTCTGGCCGATTGCCCCGGACGTCGCCGCGAACACGAGCAGCTCACCGGCCATCAGCGACCGCCACGCGAACGCCCATCCCTGGCTGAGCCCGGCAACGTAGGACGGCAGCGCAGCGGGAAGCACGATGTGGCGATAGAGCGTGAAGCTGTTCGCTCCCATGACCTTTCCGAGCCTGACGAAGGTCGGCGGGACGTGGTCGATGCCGGAGATGATGCCGTTGGCGATGCTCGGTGCAGCCCCAAGGACGACGACGAAGAAGATTGCCGTCTCGTTGACGCCAAACACGATGATGGCGAACGGGAACCACGCGATCGACGGCATCGTCTGCAGTCCAGTAATCAGTGAGCCAACGCCCAATCGCAGAGTTCGAATGCGCGACACGGCGATGCCGATCAGTGAACCAATCACGAGGGCTGAGAGGTAACCGATGGCCGCCCGCTGGATCGTGGTGGAGACGCTGTCCCAGAAGCGCTCGGTGCCCATGAGGTCGCCGAGAGTCTGAAACACCGTTGTGGGCGGCGGGAAGATGTAATCCGCTCTCCAGCCAAGCCGAACCAGGAACTCCCAGACGCCAAGGACGATGCCGAGCGCGATCAGCTTCGGCCAGGTCCACGACCAGATGCGACTGACAGCGGCTAGTGGTGAAGGTCGGTGAGGGATCATGCTTTCACGTCCGGACTCTCCCGTGGCCGGACGTTCTGCGACATCAAGCGACATGCGCTGCCACTTCCTCTCTGAGCGCCTCGGTGAGCTCGCCAGCGAGTTGGGCCACCTCGGCGGAGTCGATCCGGCGCGGGCGCGGGATGGTGATGCGTTCGTCCAACTTGACGCGACCGGGTGAGCTGCTCATGAGCACCACCCGATCGGCCAAACGAACGGCCTCGCGCATGTTGTGGGTGACGAAGAGCACGCAGAACTTGTGCTTCTCCCAGACCCGCTCGATCTCGTCGTGCATGTGGTCGCGAGTCATGGCATCGAGTGCCCCGAGCGGCTCGTCCATCAGCACGATCCGGGTCTCCTGCGCGAGAACTCGGGCAAGTGCGACGCGCTGCCGCATCCCACCGGAGAGCTCATGCGGACGCTTATCGGCCTTGTCACCGAGTCGAACGGTTTCGAGCAGTTCTTGTGCCCGATCGCCTCGCTCTGACCTGGGGACGCCGTGCAGCCGCAGCGCGAGTTCTACGTTCTTCTTCGCGGTCAGCCATGGCAGCAACGTGGCCTCCTGAAACATGAAGGCGACACGTCCGCCCACCTCGAGCTCGCCGGAGGTCGGCTTCTCGAGACCCGCCACGAGGTTGAGCAGCGTGCTCTTGCCGCAGCCGGAAGCGCCGACGACGGTCACGAACTCACCGGGGTAGACGTCGAGGTTGACATCCTGCAGGGCGACCGTGCGGGTGTTGTTCTGGCCGAAGACCTTGTTCACACCCTTCACCCGAAGGGTCGGCGAGAGGGCCCCAGGGACCTGGGACCCTCTCGCAGCAGTGAGGGACTCACTCATGAGGTCGACACCTGGTCCAGTCCGGCCTTCTTGAGCGCGGCGTTGAGCGGGTCGAGGTCGTAGAGGCCGTCGAAGTTGCCGCCCGCCTCGTCGATGGCGCTCTGCTCGAGGAGGCCGACGTCGACCGCGTGGGCCGCACTCTCGACCAGGGTGGCCTTGAGCGGGTCGGCGGTGAACTCGACCTGGCTCCACGCCGAGTTGAGGATGTTGGTGTCCAGGGGAGACCCGGTCAGCGCCTGGAGGGCGGTGTTGACGTCCTGCTTGGCAGTCTCGGGATCCTTCTTGATCAGCTCGAGCGCCTGCACATGGGCGGCCAGGAAGGCGTCGACCACGTCCGGGTACTGCTCGAGGAACTGGGTGCGCACGATGACGTTGGTCGTGACGAACTGGCCCTTCGGCCACAGCTCCTTCTCGTTCACCAGCACCGTTGCGCCTGCGGCGACGTACTGCGAGACGAAGGGTTCTGGCACCCAAGCGCCGTCGATCTGCCCGGAGGCGAAGGCGGTGAGGCCCTCGGAGTTCGACTGCGGCGCGATGGTGACGTCGCCGCCTTCCTCGCTGGAGGCCAGGTCATTCTGCTTCAGCCAGTAGCGGAGAGCGACGTCCTGGGTGTTGCCGAGCTGTGGGGTGGCGAGGGTCTTGCCGCTGAGGTCGGCCGGTGACGTGATGTCTTTGTTGACGACCAGGGCGGCTCCACCCGACGCAGCCCCAGCGATGACGCGCACCGCGTCACCTTGCGACTGCACGTAAGCGGCCACCGTGGGGTTGGGGCCGATGTAGGCGATGTCGAGCGAGTTACTCAGCAGCGCGGTGACGGCGTCGGGGCCGGCGTTGAAGATCGTCGGAGTCACCGTGACGTCCTGCTCGGCCAGGGAGTCCTTGAAGAAGCCTTCTTGGACACCGATCAGAGCGGGCGCGTGGGTGAAGTTGGGGAAGTACCCCAGACGGAGCGTGGTGATGGGCTCGGCAGCACCGGGAGATGCGCTGTCAGATGCGTTCGTATCGCCCCCGCTGTCACTCGAGCATGCAGTCATGGTCACTGCAGCGACGATGGCGCCGATACCGACGGCCAATCGGGCGGTGCGAGTTCGGGTCCTGATCCCAAGCATCAACGATTCCTCTCGATATTTCCTACATTGCCGATCGATACGATAGACAATGTAGGGAAGGATTGTCCAGTCGGGCTGGGCGTGCCGTACGACCGATAGCCTGGGGACGCCGGATTGCCACACGTTTGGCCACCGAGCGGCCTCGACACGAGAGGAGCGCGATGGAGTCTGACGACCTCACTCGTGGTCGTGCGCGGTTTGCGGATCGCTGGGCCAAGCAACTTGGGTCCTCGGCCGATGCAGCTGGCCGGTCGACGCTCTCCGGCTCCCCGCTCAAGCCGGTCTATGGCCCAGACGACCTCGGCGCCGATGGCACCCCTGGCTTCGAGCGCATCGGCTGGCCAGGGGAGTACCCGTTCACCCGCGGCATCTACACGACTGGCTACCTGGGTAAGCCCTGGACGGTGCGGCAGTTCGCCGGATTTGGAACGGCAGCGGACACTAATACCCGCTTTCACCGGCTACTGGCCAGCGGAGGTGACGGCATCAGCGTCGCCTTCGACCTGCCGACGCTCATGGGCCTGGACTCCGATGACCCGAGGGCCGCTGGCGAGGTCGGGCACTGTGGTGTGGCCATCGACTCGGCACAAGACATGGAACGACTGCTGCGCGATATCCCGCTCGAGTCGGTGACGACGTCGATGACGATCAGTGGACCGGCCCTTCCGCTCTTCTGCATCTACGTCGTCGCAGCAGAGCGCGCGGGGATCTCGCCATCTGCACTCGGCGGAACTCTGCAGACCGACATCTTCAAGGAGTACATCGCCCAGAAGGAGTGGATCTTCCCGCCTGCACCACACCTGCGCCTCATCGGCGACCTGCTCGAGTGGACGCAGCAGCACATGCCGCGCTACCACCCGATCAGCATCAGCGGGTACCACATACGGGAGGCGGGGGCGACCGCCGCCCAAGAGCTCGCCTTCACGCTTGCCGATGGGTTCGGCTACGTCGAGCTTGGACTGGCCCGCGGCCTGTCGGTGGACGACTGTGCCGCTCGCCTCAGCTTCTTCTTCGACGCGCACATCGATTTCTTCGAGGAGATCGCCAAGTTTCGTGCGGGCCGCAGGATCTGGGCCAGGTGGATGCGCGACCGCTACGGTGCCACCACCGAGCGTGCACAGTGGCTGCGCTTCCATGCTCAGACTGCCGGGGTCTCGCTCACCGCGCAGCAACCGGAGAACAACGTCGTGCGCACGGCGGTCGAAGCGCTCGCCGCAGTTCTCGGTGGAACCAACTCTCTGCACACCAACGCCCACGACGAGGTCTTGGGTCTCCCGACTGAGGCGACGGCCGAGGTGGCCTTGCGGACGCAGCACGTCTTGCTGGAGGAGACCGGCGTCGCTTCCGTGATCGACCCGCTGGGCGGCTCATGGTTCGTGGAGGCGTCCACCGATCGGGTCGAGGCTGAGGTCGAGTCACTCCTTGCCCAAATTGAGGGGCTCGGGGACAACGGGTCGATGACCCGGGGGATCATTGCCGGCATCGAGTCGGGTTGGTTCACCCGCGGGATCGCTGACGCTGCGGACGGGTACCAACGCAGCATCGAGAGCGGTGAGCGTCGCGTGGTAGGTGTCAATGCCCACACCGACTCGGTGGCTGAGCCGCTGGAGGTTCTGCAGATCCCTGGCGAGGTGGAGACCGACCAGGTCGAGCGCCTTCGAAGCAGACGATCAGCGAGGGACGAACGCGTCGTGCAAGAGCGTCTGCGCAATCTCGCAGATGCCGCAAGAAGCAACACCAACGTGGTCGAACCCATGTTGGACGCTGTTCGCGTGGAGGCCACGGTGGGAGAGCTCTGTGCGAGTCTGCGCGAAGTCTTCGGTGGGTACACCGAGCCTCCCGACTTCTGAGCGGTGCGACAGAATGGGGCCATGACTGTGCCGCCTGTGCCCTCTGTACCCCCCGCCCCTCGCGCCGCGGCTGGCTTCAACCCCTATGGGGCCATCGATCTCGCCGCTCTCGCTCAGCAGCGTCAGGCTCGCGAGAAAGCCGAGGCGGCCCGGGCGCAGCGGGTGGCTGGACCCGATGGCCCGAAGGCTGAGGCTTCCATGTCGGTTGTCGATGTCACCGACGCAACATTTCAGACTGAAGTGCTCGAGCGGTCGATGTCGGTCCCGGTCGTCATCGACTTCTGGGCTGAGTGGTGCGGCCCGTGTAAGCAGTTGTCCCCCATTCTTGAGCGACTGGCCGCAGACGATGCGGGTGCGTGGGTACTCGCCAAGGTGGACGTCGACGCCAACCCCCAGCTCTCGGCCGCAGCGCAGGTGCAAAGCATCCCGACGACGCTCGTGGTGTGGCAGGGCCAGGTGATTCCGGGCTTCACCGGAGCGCTTCCGGAGGCTCAGGTGCGCGACTTCCTTGACCAGGTTGTGGCGCTTGCCGGGGCAGCTCCGACTGGTGGACCGGAGGCCGATGCTGCCTCCGACGATCCAGAACTGCTTACCGCCGATGAGGCTCTGGCACGTGATGACCTCGAGGCGGCCGAGGCGGCGTATCGCTCGATCTTGGTGAATCGGCCCGACCACCCGGAGGCCAGGCAGGGACTTGCAAGCGTGACTCTCCTTCGGCGTACTGCGGGTGTGGACCTCGAGACGGCGTGCACCTCGGCTGAGGGAAGTGACGACGTCACGGTGAACACCGTTGCTGCCGACCTCGAGCTGCTGGCCGGTCAGGTGACTGAGAGCTTCGACCGGCTCATCGCACTTGTCCGACGCACCAGTGGCGCCGAGCGCGATGCCGCCAAGGATCACCTGCTCGAGCTGCTTGACCTGGTGGGTAACGAAGACCCACGCGTACTCAGCGCCCGTCGAGCGCTGGCGAACGCCCTGTTCTAGCGCTCCGAACATCGCTGCCCGACCGACGATTCACCCATTTGGACCTCTTCGTCCCCCGTGCGGAGTAGTCAGCGACCCCACCCTCCCCGCCGAAGACCGGAATACAGGTTTCGTCGAGGAGGACGCTGATGGTTTCGCGCGCGTTGCGACCGATTGCCTTGATGGTGATGGCAACTGCCATCACCATCGGTCTATCTGCGCCCATCACCGCCAACAATGCAGCTGATGCTTCTGGTGATGACTTCAAGGTCGGCAACTGGACCGGATCCGATGGCAAAAACCATCGGATCCGATGGAATCCCTGCCAGGCAGAGGTGACTTACGCGGTCAACGCCCAGCTTGCCGGGCAAACCGCGTCAGCTCGCGACGCGGCCGTTGCAGATGCTCGAACTGCCTTCCAGCGCGTGTCCAACCGCACGGGCATCCCCTTTAAGTTCGCAGGGCGCACTGACGAAATCCCGCGGAACGGCAAGGTGGACTCATGGTCAACCCGACTGAAGTCGGCTGAGATTGTGGTCGCCTGGGTCGACCAGTCTCGCGCCAAGTACCAGTCCAACCTGATGACGAGCAGCGGAGGTAGTTACCCATCCGGAGTCGGCGGCTGGATGTTGAGGACGTGGACCGACGCCGCCGGTCACTCGCAGGGGGCGATTGGTCGCGGGTTCGTCGTGATCAACTCGGGGCACAACAGCTTGTACAAAGCCGGGTTCGGACCAGGCGTGACGCGTGGCGCCCTGTTACTGCACGAGATCGGCCACGCGGTTGGGCTCAGTCACGTCGGGACCACCAGCGAGATCATGTACCCGACGATGCTCGACCGTGGATCCAGCAGGTACAAGGACGGCGACCGCACCGGCCTCCACCTGGTGGGCAGGTCTTTGGGCTGCATTCCCGGCGCCTCCAACATGTGGCCGCAGATCTAGGCTCAGCCGGATCTGACGGCTTCACCCATCAGCCCGAGCGGTGGTGAGCCGAGCTGCATGAGAGCGTCATGGAACCGTCGCAGCGTGAAGTCGCTTCCCCATCGGCGCCGGGCGTCGTCCCTTGCATCGAGAATCATCCACTTCCCCCACGTGTAGACCCCGTATGTCGGATCGAACGTGCCCCTACGTGCCTCAGCTCGAGCCGTCGCCTCTGGCATGAAGGCGTCATTGACGAAGGCCGCGGTGGCGTCCCCCACGTCCATCGCTCCGGTGTGCAGTCCAATGGCGCACGACAACCGCGTCAAGCGAACAAGAGCTTCCAGAGCGACGCCGACCTGGAAGCGCGGGTCGTCGGAGCGGAAGCCCTCTTCGAGCATGAGCTCTTCGCCGTAGTGTGCCCACCCTTCGGCAAAGCCGGCTCCGATGAGCGATCGCCGCACATCGCCTGCCGCATGTCGCATCGCTCGACCGTGCGCGAAGTGGCCAGGTGCCACCTCGTGTGCGGTGACCGCGGCTAGGGCAGTCTCGCTGAACATGGTGAGCCACTCAGCCTGCTCCGACTCTGGCCAGCTCGGATCCGGCGGTGTGATGTCGTAGTGCGAGGGGCCATCGGTCTCGTATGGCCCAGACCACGAGAGCATCGCCGTTGCCCACCTTCGCGATGGCGGTGCCACGCCAACGCGGCACTCGCCGTCGAGGTGGGTGAGGAACTCGCGCTCGCGACAGAAGGCGATCGTCTCATCGCTGACGCCAGCTGCGGTTGCGACGACATCGGCGGCGGAGGGGTGGTCAGCCAGAAGCGCGGCTACCGTCTGCTCGACGGGCTCTCGGGGCACAAGTTGCCGGCATCCTTCGGCTATCATCACGCGCAGGCGGTCGCGTTCGCGCATGGCTCTTTCGGCCAGCGAGGTCAACTCGACACTGGCAACGGCCTCCTCAGCCCCCATGAGCTCCTCGAGCGATGCTCTACCCAGTGCGGTCTCGGGTGTGCCGTTGGCTGCCAAACCCAGAAGGTGCTCGACGAGGCGTCGATGTGCCGCGACGGCGGCATCGATGCCAGGGTCGGCAGGCGGAAGACCGTCCGCGAGCCCGGTCACCGCGGGGAGCAACGCTTGGGCGACGGGAGCAGGCACCCGGTCGAGCGACTCGATCGCCATGTCGACGGCCTCCGGCCACTGGGCCAGGTGGCGGGAGCGAGCGGCGTCGCGCTCCGCGTCAGGAGCGTAGGCGCGGTCGTAGCAGGCGAGCTCGAGGTTCTCCAGATGGATGAGCGGATTGCGCCGGTGCATCTGGAGGGCACCAAAGTTGACGCGAGCTGAGTTCTCGAACGCCAGGAGGTGTGCCTCGTCGTGCGGGTCCGGTAGCGGCGGTCCCCCGAGTCGGGCAAGGGCGCTGTCAACACCTGCTGGTGACAGGTCCTGGATCTGGCCATCGAACTCGTGGCGTCCGGTTCCCTCGCGCGCCTCAGCCACCGAGAGGTCGATAACTGCGTCGCAGTCGGGCATTCATGGGTGCGAGCGTAGGCGAGGGCTTGTCCGGTTCGTTGGCGCCCGCCGAAATACCCGAACCTGATGGGACTCGCTGTTCCACTGCCGCCCTGGAGACGATTGGATCCAATGCGTCTGGCAGACTGGTTCGCGAGTCAGTGACTGGCCCGCTCGGGTCGGCAGAATCCACTACCGGCCCGACCTCAAGGCGGGCACGGAGGTCGGCAGCAGGAGGTGCGTTCGTCGCTGTGAAAATCGTCGTGTGCGTCAAGCAGGTGCCCGATTCCTGGGCAGAGAAGAAGCTCAACCCGGCCGACAACACCCTCGATCGTGAAGCCGCCGACGCAGTCGTCAACGAGCTCGACGAGTACGCCGTCGAGGAGGCCCTCCAGATCCAGGAGCGACTCGGCGGTGCAGATGCCTGCACCGTGACGGTGCTGACCGTCGGGCCGGAGAAGGCTGTCGAAAGCGTTCGCAAGGGGCTGCAGATGGGTGCCGATGACGGAGTTCACGTTGTCGACGATGCGCTCCACGGCAGTGACGCCCTGGCTACGTCAGCGGTTTTGGCTGCTGCCATCGACCGACTTGCGCCCGACCTCGTCTTGATGGGTTCGGAGAGCACCGACGCTCGTATGTCCGTCGTCCCGGCGATGCTGGCCGAGCGAACCGGACGCCCACAGCTGACTTTCGCAGGCAAGGTCGAGCTCGATGGTGCGACGGTGCGGATCCAGCGCGTGACGGACTACGGATACGACGTCGTCGAGGCGCAGCTTCCCGCGCTCGTGAGCGTGGTTGAGAAGATCAACGAACCCCGCTATCCGTCGTTCAAGGGGATCATGGCTGCCAAGAAGAAGCCGGTGGAAACACTTTCCCTTGCCGACCTCGGAGTCGAAGGCGGAGCCGTCGGCCTCGCTGGGTCATGGAGCGCGGTCCAGAACTTCGCTGCCCGTCCACCGCGCGCTGCTGGCACGGTTGTCATCGACGAAGGTGATGGCGGCACCAAGGTGGCTGACTTCCTCAGCGCCCAGAAGTTCATCTGACCTGCAGGAATCCACGTCCGGGAGGACCCCATGGCTGAAGTACTCGTGCTTGTCGAGCACGCCGGCGGTGACGTCAAGAAGGTCACCTTCGAGCTCATTACTCTCGCCCGCACTCTCGGTGAGCCCGCGGCGGTAGTGATCGGTGAGGTCTCCGAAGACGTCGTCGCAAGCCTGGCCGCAGGTGGCGCCGACACCATTTATGTCGCCACCGGTGCTGAGTACGCCGACCACGTTGTGGCGCCCAAGGTTTCGGCGCTACAGGCTGCGCTTGCAGCGTCCAGCGCAGCGGGCGTGCTGGTGCCGGCCAATGCCGAAGGCAAGGAAATCGCCGCGCGGTTGGCCGTCCGTTCCGGTTGCGGGATCATTACCGACGCCGTGGGCGTCGACGCAGGCTTCGTCGCCCAGCAGTCGGTGTTCGGTGGCTCGACGCTGGTGCACTCCGTCGTCACGACCGGTACCCCGATCATCGCGGTGCGCCCCAACAGCGTTGCCGCTGAGCACTCTCCAGGCACGGGGCGCCGTGTCGACCTCGATGTCACTGTTGCCGACACCGACCAGGCCGCAAGAGTCACCGATCGGGTGGCCCAGGAGCGGGCTGGGCGTCCTGAACTCACCGAGGCGGCGATCGTTGTCTCGGGTGGGCGAGGGGTCGGGTCACCTGAGGGCTTTGCCGTCATCGAGTCCCTGGCCGACTCGCTGGGTGCAGCCGTTGGAGCCTCGCGGGCTGCGACCGACGCGGGGTGGTACCCGCACCAGTTCCAGGTCGGTCAGACGGGCAAGACCGTCTCACCCCAGCTGTACATAGCCAACGGCATCTCAGGGGCGATCCAGCACCGCGCCGGTATGCAGACCTCCAAGACGATCATCGCCGTCAACAAGGACTCCGAGGCGCCGATCTTCGACCTGGCTGACTTCGGAGTCGTTGGTGACCTGCACACCGTCCTTCCACAGCTGACCGAGGAAGTCACTCGGCGGAAGGCCTGACTTCGGCTCGCCTAGACTGGTTCGGCGATGGCCTATCTGGATCACGCTGCGACGACGCCGATGCTCCCGGCCGCGATGGCGGCTCTCACCAAGGAGCTCGGCGAGGTCGGCAACCCCTCGTCACTACACGCCGCTGGGCGCCGGGCGCGCCGCGCGGTCGAGGAGAGTCGTGAGGCTATAGCCGCTGCCTTTGGTGCGCGTCCCAGTGAGGTGGTCTTCACCGCGGGCGGCACAGAGGCCGACAACCTCGCGGTCAAGGGGCTGTACTGGAGCCGGCAACAGGAGCGCCGACGCCCGCGCGTTCTCGCCAGCAGCATCGAGCATCACGCTGTTCTCGACCCAGTGCGCTGGCTCGTCGAACAACAAGGGGCCGAGGTCGTCTGGCTCGAGGTCGACTCGGTAGGTCGGGTCGACGCCCAGCAGATCCATGACGAGATCGCCCGTGATCCCGATTCAGTGGCGCTGGTGACTGTGATGTGGGCCAACAATGAGGTTGGAACCGTGCAGCCGGTCCGCCAGTGCGCGGCCGCGGCCGCTGCCTTCGGGGTGCCCATTCACTCCGACGCTGTTCAGGTCGCCGGGCATCTCCCGCTCGACTTCGCCGCGTCCGGCTTGGACGCCGTCACCCTGAGTGGGCACAAGCTCGGCGGCCCCGTCGGCGTTGGTGCCCTTCTCCTCGGGCGGTCAGCAACTCCCGCACCGTTGATTCACGGCGGTGGTCAGGAGCGCGACGTCCGGTCCGGCACCCTGGACACTCCGTCGATCGTGGGCTTTGCCGCCGCCGTGACCGAGGCGATCGACACTCGCGCCCCGCGTGAGGCGACCGTTGCAGTACTTCGGGACGAGCTGATCGCCGGAGTCGTCGAACAGGTACCCGATGCTCGATTGAACGGGGACCCACGCCTCGACGAGGCCCACCGCCTGCCGGGCAATGCGCACATGTCTTTCCCCGGATGTGAAGGTGACTCTTTGCTGATGTTGCTGGACGCTCGCGGCGTGCACTGCTCCACAGGATCTGCCTGCTCTGCTGGCGTTGCTGAGCCAAGCCATGTGCTGCTGGCGATGGGATCTTCGCCAGCAGAGGCGCGCTCGTCTCTACGGTTCTCGCTAGGGCACACCTCGACCCGGACTGATGTCGATGAGCTGGTGGCCGTTATCGGGCCCGTCGTCGAGCGGGCTAGGGCATCCCGAGCGTCGACCGCCGCCCAGGTCTGACGGGCGGGTACTGATGCGCGTCCTGGCAGCACTCTCCGGCGGAGTCGACTCCGCGGTGGCTGCAGCTCGGGTGCGTGATGCTGGGCACGACGTCACGGCTGTCCATCTGGCACTGAGCAGCAATCCGCAGACCTTTCGCTCTGGCGTCACGCGGATGTTGCAGCCTGGAGGACTCCAGGGATGCGCAGACGGGTTGCCGACGTCCTGGGGCTGCCCTACTACGTGTGGGACCTCGCCGAGCAGTTCCGAGCCGAGGTGGTCGACGACTTCCTGTCCGAGTACGCAGCGGGACGCACGCCCAACCCGTGCCTGCGCTGCAACGAGCGAATCAAGTTTGCCGCGGTTCTCGACCGCGCCGTCGGGTTGGGTTTCGACGCGGTGTGCACCGGCCACTACGCGCAGATCGTCGACGGTCCCGATGGGCCAGAGCTGCATCGAGCAGTCGATCCGGACAAGGACCAGTCGTACGTGCTTGGCTGTCCTCGACCGCGACCAGATCGGCAGGTCGATGTTCCCGCTCGGCGACTCCCTGAAGGCGGAGGTGCGCCGGGAGGCAGCAGCTCGCGGCATCCTCGTCGCCGACAAGCCCGACAGCCACGACATCTGCTTCATCGCCGACGGTGACACCAAGGCGTTCCTTACGTCGCATCTGGGCGAGCGTCCGGGACACGTGGTCGACAGCGATGGCGTCGTGCTCGGCGACCACGACGGTGCCTACGCCTTCACCGTGGGTCAGCGGAAGGGTCTGGGTCTGACCGTGGCCACCGCTGATCGCCAGCCGCGCTACGTGCTCTCGATCGAGCCGACCACCAACACCGTCACCGTCGGCCCCGAGAGGCCCTCGCGGTTCAACGAGATCGTCGCCGAGCGACCGCTCTGGTGTGGCGCACAGCCGGTGGCCGACGGTGAGGCGTTCGCCGTGCAGTACCGCGCCCACGGCGAGACGGTGACCGCAACCGTGCATGTTGAGTCCGCCGGACTGCTTCGTGCGACGCTCGATGAGCCAGCGTCAGGAGTGGCTCCCGGGCAGACTCTGGTGCTGTACGAAGGCACACGGGTGCGCGGCTCGGCGACCATCACCGCCACGTTGTGAGCGCTGCCCCCACCGGTGTCGCCACCGGAATCGGCTCACTCCCTGGCGAAGAACCGCGCGCAGCGATGGCCCTGGTCGTCGATTCCCTTCCCGAGCTGCCGCACGTCCCCGAGCTGCCGGCAGCGCGGGCCCTGGGCGGACATGGTCGGACGAGCCGCAGCCGTCCTTGTCGACGTGCCGACCGAGTGGGAAGGAAGCCGATGGCGGGTGACGGCTCGAGCTGGGCGAGATACGCGTCGGGCGCGCGCGATGCTGTCGGAGGATCTCGACGCGGTCGAGGATCGATTGCAGGGCTACGTCGGGCCGGCGAAGCTGCAGATGTGCGGGCCACTGACCCTTGCCGCCGTGATCGAGCTTCGAGGGGGAGAAGCTGCGGTCAGCGATCCGGGCGCGACCGCAGACCTCGCCGCCAGCCTCGCGGAAGGTCTGGTCGAGCACATTGGCGACCTTCGACGTCGGGTGCCCGGTGCCGACTGGGTGGTCCAGATTGACGAGCCAGCACTCAGCTCGGTGACGTCCGGAGCGATCCCGAGAGCCAGCGGGTGGGGAGCGATCGCCGCAGTCCCGCAGGTCAGATGCGGTGCGCTGGCTGGCCGAAGTCACCGCCGCTGCCGAGCGGACGGGCTCGGCAGTCGCCCTGCACAGTTGCGCGACAGCGCCCGACTGGGGGGTACTGACGGCTGGCTCGGGAGGTCATACGCGGGCGATCAGCTTCGACCTGGCCGCTATCTCGCTGCTGGAGGCGGCCCCAACACTCGAGCAGTGGCTGGACACGGGCGGCTCGCTTTGGCTCGGCGTGGACCCCGTCGCCGGTGGGGGTGCGGCGACGGCCTGGAGACCGCGCACGCGCGGCTGGTCGAAGGCTCGTTCGGTGTTGGGGGTCGATCCTGAACATTTTGCCAAGGTGGTTGCCGTCACGCCGCCATGCGGGCTCGCATCCGCCGGAGATGTCGTAGCTGCGTCCTACGCTGGCGTGCGAACCCTGATGAGCCGACTGCGGGAGGACTCGCTGCCGGCTGGCGGGGCGCTCGACGAGAGGGAGGGCGCATGAGTCAGGTGCCCGGCGAGGTCGCACGCGAGCACCAGTCGCTGGAGGAGCAGGTCAACGAGCACCGCCGCCGCTACTACGAGCTCGATGCGCCGACCGTCTCCGATGACGAGTACGACGCTCTGGAGCGCCGCCTGCGGGCGATTGAGCACGACCATCCCGAACTCGCAACCGAATCTTCACCTACTGCGACCGTCGGTGGGGCTCGCTCGGAGATGTTCGAACCGGTCGAGCACCTGGAGCGGATGTACTCACTCGACAATGCCTTTGACCGTGACGAACTGCAGGCGTGGGCACAGCGGATCGAGAACGCTTTGGGTTCGTTCCCGCCCATGCTCTGTGAGCTGAAGGTTGATGGGTTGGCTGTTGACCTGGTCTATCGAGACGGCCGGCTGGAGTCCCTGGCCACCCGTGGCGACGGCAGCACCGGTGAGGACGTCACTTACAACGCACAGTTCATCCCTTCCATCCCCTCCCGACTGAAGACCAGCGATCCCCAGCTCGCTGTTCCCGCGCTGCTGGAGGTCAGGGGTGAGGTCTTCTTCCCTGTCAGCACGTTCGACGAGATCAACACACATGTGATGGAGCAGGGACGCACTCCATTTGCGAACCCGCGCAATGCGGCTGCCGGCACGCTTCGCCAGCGCGTCGACCGCCGTCTTGACGATCTCGCTGATGCCCGAAGTCGCCGCGACGCGGCTCTGTCGGCAGGTCAGCCCGTCGACCGAATCGACCAGCGAGTCGTTCGATTGGCTGCCGATGCAGAGCGAGCTTCCGGTCAACTGGGTGGTCTTCAGTTGGTGGTGCATGGGATTGGGGCGCGCACCGGCTTCGACCCGCAAGCTCAGTCGCAGTCGTACGCTGCGGTCGCCTCATGGGGGTTGCCGACGTCACGGCATACCAGGGTGCATCCCGCCCTCGACGATGTGATGGCTTACATCGACCATTACCACGAGCACCGCCACGACGTGGAGCACGAGATAGACGGCGTCGTGATCAAGGTCGACTCGATCAGCCAACAACTGCAACTTGGTGCCACCTCACGCGCGCCGCGGTGGGCCATTGCCTACAAGTACCCGGCCGAGGTGGTGACCACAACCCTCGAAGACATTCGAGTCAATGTCGGTCGTACAGGACGAGTCACCCCCTTCGGAGTCATGACCCCCGTTCGGGTGGCGGGGTCAACAGTGCAGATGGCCACACTGCACAACGCCTCGGAGGTGTCTCGGAAAGGGGTGCTCATCGGTGACCGGGTCTTCCTTCGCAAGGCCGGTGACGTGATTCCCGAAATCATCGGTCCAGTGGTCGAGGCTCGAGACGGCAGCGAGCGTGCCTTCGTCATGCCGAGCAAATGCCCGGAGTGCTCCACGTTGCTTGCCTATGAGAAGGAGGGCGACGCAGACATCCGCTGTCCCAACACCCGCTCGTGTCCCGCACAGCTGCGCGAGCGGCTCTTCCACATGGCCGGTCGGGGTGCCTTCGACATCGAAGGCCTCGGATACAAGGCGGCGGTTGCGCTCCTGGAGTGTGGGCTCGTCACGGATGAAGGTGATGTGTTTGCCCTCGACTCCATAGCGCTGGCCACTTGCCCGTTCTTCACCCGAGCAACTCCAGAAGGCCCCCAGCTCTCGGCGAACGCTGAGCTGCTGCTCGACCAGCTGGCGGTGGCCCGTAACCGGCCGCTCTGGCGGGTTCTCGTTGCGCTCTCGATCAGACATGTCGGGCCGACCGCAGCCCAGGCTCTGGCACGGAGGCTGATCTCGATGAAGGCGATCGTCGACGCAGACCGCGACACGTTGGCGGGCATCGACGGAGTGGGCCCGGTTATCGCCGAAGCGGTCGTCGAGTGGTTTGGCGTCGATTGGCACCGATCCATCGTCGACAGCTGGCGAGCGGCCGGCGTCCGGATGTCCGATCCAGAACCCGAGCTGACCGGGGTGTCGACGCTCGCTGGTCTGACGGTGGTGGTCACCGGCACGTTGACCACCATGACGCGCGAAGAGGCTCAGGAGGCGGTGGCTGCCGCCGGCGGCAAGGCCGCTGGGTCGGTGTCGCGAAAGACCGACTACCTGGTCGCAGGTGCCAACGCCGGTTCCAAGCTGGCAAAGGCTGAGAACCTCGGAGTGCGTGTCCTCGACGAGGAGCAGTTCGCCCTGCTGCTCGCGGGCGGCCCCTCCGCGCTCACCTGAATGGGTGAACAGTAGGTAGTTGACTGATTACAGATTGTCACCGGGTCGGTACCATCGAGAGGCATGGCGACTGCGACTGCGACCGGGATCAGGACCAGGGTCAGGATCGGGAGGTGGGCGATGAGTGACGCTGACCTGCTCGCCGATGCTCCCGGACCGCCCGACCATCCCAGCCTGCTCAGACCATCGATGTTCGTTCTGGGGTGGTGGGTATCGGTCGTCGGGGGCCTTACGCTCCTTGGCTACGCGCTCCTGCAGACAGTGCCGGCCCTCAGCGGAGCCACACCCACCTTCTGGGTCATCGCGAGCCTGCTGCTGCTCTTCGAGCTCAGTCCAGTCATCGTGGGAAGCGGGTATGACAGCCAGGGCGTGGCGACCAGCGACGCGTTCACCTTTGCCATCCTCTACCTGTACGGCCCATGGCCGGCCATCGCGCTGATTTCGTGCGCCTCGCTGGTCTCTGAGATCGTCAAGCACAAGCCCCTGTGGAAGGTCCCTTACAACATTGGGCAGTTTGCGCTGAGCCTTGGGTCTGCCGCTCTCATCATGGAGCTCTGGCAGAGCGCGAGGGGCGAACCCATTCCGACACTCTCGGAGCCACTATCTGGGCTCGAGGCCATTGACCTCACCTGGATCGTTGCGGGTTGGCTCGCCTTCTTCTTCGTCAACAACACGCTCTTCTCGCTGCTCGCCGATCCGGGTCGCACATTTGCCGACGACTTCTTCGAAGACTTTGGCTACTACTTCTTCACCACGATGGCGGTGCTGGCCGTCTCGCCGATCGTGGTCTTCGTGTCAGACGTACCGGCCTTCCTCCCACTCCTGCTACTCCCTCTCTTTGCTGTGCGTAAGACCGCATCCATCTCGCGGGAGAAAGAGCACCAAGCACTGCACGACTCGCTCACGGGTCTGCCCAACCGCAAGATGATTCTCACCGAGCTGGCCACGCGGCTCGATGAGGCTAGGCGACGGCAGGTCAACATCGCCTTCTGCCTGCTCGATCTCGATCGATTCAAGGAGGTCAACGACACCTTGGGGCACCAGGTGGGTGATCGCCTGCTCGCGGTGGTTGCGCAGCGGATCCAAGGTGCCCTGCGACCCAGTGACATGGTCGCCAGGCTCGGTGGCGACGAGTACGCGATTCTGCTCGACCCCGTGCGCAACTCTGAGGCGGCAGTGGAGGTCGCCCAGCGAGTTCGTCAGGCACTCACTCGCCCATTTCATGTCGAGGGGATGCTCTTCGAGCTCGAGGCAAGTATTGGGGTGGCCGTCTCTCCCGAGCACGGCGAGGATGTTGACCCGATCGTGCGTCGCGCTGACGTCGCGATGTACCTGGCGAAGGAGGAGCGCACCGGAGTCGAAGTCTACGTAGCCGACCGGGACCGGAACTCGGCAAGCCGGCTAGCCCTGCTGGGTGGCCTTCGCAATGCGCTGGAGAACGGTGAGCTGCGTGTGCACTACCAGCCGAAGGTGTCGCTGAGCTCCGGTGACGTCGTAGGGGTCGAGGCGCTAGTCCGCTGGCATCACCCTCAGCGTGGGCTGGTCATGCCCGATGAGTTCATCCCCATGGCCGAGCACTCCGGACTCATGGCTCCCCTCACAGAACATGTCATCGATGAGTCGTTGTCCCAGGTCTCCAAGTGGAGAATGGGTGGTCTGCAAGTTCCAGTTGCAGTGAACGTATCGATGCGTGACCTGCACGGGCGCGATCTTGTTGCAGTGGTGGCGAGCGCCCTCGAACGACATGATCTTCCGGCGTCAATGCTGGTGCTCGAGCTCACTGAGCGGGTCTTGACCCGCGACTCCGGCGAGGTAAATGCCACCCTCAACTCACTTCGTCGCCTTGGAGTCGCGGCGTCATTGGACGACTTCGGGACCGGGTACTCATCAATGGTCTTGCTCAAGAAGTTGCCAATCGCTGAGATCAAGATCGACCGGTCATTCGTCTCGCGGCTCACCGCCGACCCAGGGGACGTGACCATCGTGGCCTCGATCGTCGATTTGGCCCATGGTCTGGGGATGACGGCGGTCGCCGAAGGGGTGGAGTCAGAGGAGGTGTGGGATCTGTTGCGGGGCTTGGGCTGCGATGCCTGCCAGGGTTGGTACGTAAGTCGTCCGCTCGACGCCGAGAATGCAACGGCCTGGCTCATGCGCCACCCATCGCAGCAGCGCGAACTGCGCGTCCTGCGTGGCGGAGCCGAAGGGGTCGGCGGTTCTGCCTGACGTCATCCGTAAGATGACCGGTGCACACGACGCATCCGCGATAGCCACTGACGCCAGGAGTCCCATGCCTGCGCTCGACCGTGACGACGTCGCCCATCTGGCGCGCCTGTCCCGCCTCCAACTCACCGACTCCGAGCTCGATCACTACGGCGAGCAGCTCGACGTGATCTTGGGCGCGGTCGCTCGGGTTGCCGAGGTGGCTGCAGAGAATGTTCCTCCGACAACGCACGCCGTGCCCGTGGTCAACGTGGTGCGTCCGGACGTCATCGTCCCATGTCTGTCCCGCGAAGATGTTCTGGCGGCTGCCCCCGCCGCAGAGGGCGACCGTTTCCGCGTCCCGCGCATCCTGGACGAGGAAGAGCAGTGAGCGACCTGACGCTTCTCGGAGCCGCCGAGACAGCTGCGCTCGTTGCGCGAGGTGACGTCTCAGCCCATGAGGTCACGGCCGGACACCTGGACCGGATCGAACAGACCGACGAAGCGATCCATGCCTTCCTGCACGTCGACCGTGGCCTCGCGCTCGCCCAGGCAGATGGGGTGGACCGCGCCCGCGCTGAAGGCGCAGCGCTGGGTCCCCTTGCCGGAGTGCCGCTTGCGCTGAAGGACGTCTTCACGATGCGAGGTGCTCCAACCACGTGCGGGTCCAAGATCCTTGAGGGGTGGCACCCGCCGTATGACGCCACGGTGGTCGAGCGACTCAAAGCCGGCGGAGTAGTCGTGCTCGGCAAGACGAACATGGATGAGTTTGCGATGGGATCGTCCACCGAGAACTCCGCCTACGGCGTCACGCGCAACCCGTGGAACCTCAACCGGATCCCGGGCGGATCCTCAGGAGGGTCTAGTGCGGCAGTGGCGGCCCGACAGGCGCCGCTCGCCATCGGCACCGACACCGGTGGCTCGATCCGGCAGCCGGCCGCCGTCACCGGAATCGTGGGTGTCAAGCCGACCTACGGCGGCGTCTCTCGATACGGACTCGTGGCCTTCTCGTCATCGCTGGACCAGGGCGGACCATTCGCCCGCTCGGTTCTGGACGCAGCGCTGCTTCATGAGGTCATCGCCGGTCACGACCGGAGGGATGCCACGTCAATCGAGGCGCCAGTTCCGCCGATCGTCGCGGCTGCGCGCGGTGAACTCGGTGGTGTCGTCCGGCATGAAGGTGGGCGTCGTCTCCCAACTGCAGGGAGAGGGCTATCAATCCGGAGTGCAAGCAAGGTTCGATGAGACGGTCGAGCTGCTGACAGGACTGGGAGCTGAGGTGATCGAGGTCTCCTGCCCATCCTTTGAATACGCGTTGCCTGCCTACTACCTCATCGCGCCCAGTGAGTGCTCGAGCAACCTCGCCCGCTTTGATGGAATGCGATACGGACTCCGTGCAGGCGATGATGGGGAACACGGCGTCGAGCAGGTTATGTCCATGACGCGGGCCCAGGGCTTCGGTCCGGAGGTCAAGCGCCGCATCATGCTTGGCACATATGCGCTGTCGGCTGGCTACTACGACGCCTACTACGGACAGGCGCAGAAGGTTCGCACGCTCATCCGACGCGACTTCGATGCGGCATACAAAAAGGTGGACGTTCTGATCTCGCCGACAACACCCACCGTAGCCTTCCCGATCGGCGAGCGCGCCGACGATCCCGATCGCCATGTACAAGGCAGACCTGGCAACCCTTCCGTCCAGCCTCTACGGCGGGCCGGCGATGAGCCTCCCGGCCGGCCTTGGTGATGACGATCTACCCGTCGGCGTCCAGGTGATGGCCGCCGTTCAGCGCGACGAGCAGGTGTATCGGGTGGGTGCTGTCCTTGAAGCCGCTCTTCGGGAGCGCTGGGGTGGGCCGTTGCTTGATCGAATCCCCGAGCTCGCGATGGGCGGTGTGACATGACCGCTGACACGACAGAGCCGCTGATGTCGTTCGAGGACGCCATCGCCACCTTCGACCCAGTCATGGGTCTTGAGGTGCATGTCGAGCTCAATACGCTGACCAAGATGTTCTGCGGGTGCCCAACCGTGTTCGGTGCGCCACCGAACACGCAGGTCTGCCCCGTGTGCCTTGGACTCCCCGGAGCGCTCCCTGTCGTCAACGAGAAGGCGGTTGAGTCGGCCGTCCGGATCGGGCTCGCTTTGGGCTGCTCGATCGCTGACTGGTCGCGGTTTGCGCGCAAGAACTACTTCTACCCGGACATGCCCAAGGACTTCCAGACGTCGCAGTACGACGAACCGATCGCGTTCAACGGAGCGCTCGAGATCTTGGTCGAAACCGATGACGGCCCCCGCCCCCTGACGGTGGGAATCGAGCGGGCGCACATGGAAGAGGACACTGGCAAGATCTTGCACGTCGGCGGCGCAACCGGTCGTATCCACGGCGCCGACTACTCGCTGATCGACTACAACCGAGCTGGTGTTCCACTCATCGAGATCGTCACGAAGCCGATCGAGGTCGAGCCCGCTTTGGCGCCGTCCGTCGCCAGGGCGTACGTCACGGAGCTCCGTGAGCTGATCGTTGCACTTGGGGTCTCTGATGCGCACATGCACCAGGGTTCGATGCGGGTAGATGCCAACCTGTCGTTGAAGCCGCGGGGCCGGACTGAGTTCGGAACCCGTACCGAGACGAAGAACGTCAACTCAATCCGTTCGGTCGAACGCGCTGTTCGCTTCGAGATCCAGCGGCAGGCGGCGGTGCTGCAGTCCGGTGGAACGATCATTCAAGAGACTCGTCACTTTCACGAGAACGACGGGTCGACCACGTCTGGGCGGGTCAAGGAGGAGGCTGAGGACTACCGCTACTTCCCAGAGCCCGATCTCACGCCAGTAGCGCCGGATGCAGAGTGGATCGAGGCGCTGCGTTCTACCTTGCCCGAACCGCCGCTTCAGCGCAGGGCGCGACTGCGTGAGGAGTGGGGGATCTCCGAGCACGACATGCAGTCACTGATCAACGCCGGGGCCCTCGAACTGGTGGAGCAGACGGTGGCTCTCGGAGCCGACTCCGCAGATGCCCGCAAGTGGTGGACGGGTGAGATCTCCCGCATTTCCAACGAGCGGGGACTCGACGTGGCGGAGCTGCCGATCACCCCTTCAGACGTTCATCGAATCATTGTGCTCACATCAGAAGGCTCGCTCAACGACAAACTCGCTCGCCAGGTGATCGAGGGAGTGCTCGCCGGTGAGGGCAGTCCAGATGAAGTCGTTCTTGCGCGCGGGCTCGCCATCGTCTCCGACGACGGTGCCCTGCTCGAGGCTGTCGACGCCGCACTCGCAGCGCAACCGGATATCGCCGCCAAGATTCGCGACGGCAAAGTGCAGGCCGCAGGAGCAATCGTCGGTGCGGTGATGAAGGCGACCGCCGGCAAGGCGGATGCAGGACGCGTCCGCGAGCTCATCCTCGAGAGGGTCGGCGTGCCACCGAGCTGAGCGGAGGTCGCGTCAGTACCGGATTCGGTCAGGGTGCGCGGGGGTGGGTGGTGAGTTGTTGGCCGGTGGGGCTGGTGACTGTGATGGGTCCGTGGGTTCCCCGTTCGGGGTTTGCCGTGTTCAGGGTCCATTTGCCTTCGTGGACGGCTCTGTGGTGGTGGCGGCACAGCAGTAGGGCGTTGGCGAGGTCGGTGGTGCCTCCTTCGTGCCAGGGGACCAGGTGGTGGGCGTCGGTGTGGGCCGGTGGCCGGTCGCAGCCGGGGAAGCGGCAGCCGCCGTCGCGGGCGGCGAGCAATCGTCGCTGCTGCGGGGAGAACAGCCGCCGGGTGCGGCCGAGGTCGACCACGACGCCGTGGTCGTCGAGGAGCAGCGCGGTCAGCTGCGCGTCGCAGCCGATCCGGGCCACCGCCACCGGGTGCAGGAACGCCGAACCGCCGGGTGCTTGCGGGAGCCGCCCCGGCGGCAGCGTCGCTGGATCGGTGTCGCCGGGGACATCTGAAGCAGGCCTGCGCGGGTCGATGATCACGTGCAGGTGGGGGCGTTCACCCCCGATGACCGGGAGCAGCGCCTGGTCGGCGGCGGAGGCGACGATCTGGACCAGCCCGTCGGCGCGGCGTTGCGCGGCGGTGCGGGTGTCAGCGGCGTCGGCAGGGACCAGGAACGGCTCTAGGGCCGCGGTCAACAGGGCGGCTGATTCAGCGTCGAGGAGGCCGCCCAGGGAGGTCATCCCATCCAGCAACGGAGCCAGGGTCAGATACCGGCGGTCGAACTGCTGACAGCTGTCGGCCAGAGACCCGTCGGGGTCGACCACGAACTGCAGGTGCTTGCCGGCGGTCCGCACATCGGTGACCGACCCGACCTCGGCCAGGTCGGTCAGCACGGTCACCGCCGCCGGTTGCCGGGACTGCGGAATGTGCCGCACGCCGCGTTCGACCGCGCGTAGGTGGTCATAGGTCAACAAGCCTTCACCCACCTTGCTGACCGCGCCGCCGAGGAACCCGCGAGCGGCCCGGGCGATCCTGACCCGCTCAGCGGCCTCCGCACCGCTCACCCGGCACGCACCCCGGATCCACGCCTGCGTCGACGCCGCACCATGCAGCACCTGGCCGTCACCCGCAGCGTCGAACGCCGCCACCGCCGCCAGGTTCGCCACCGCGACCGCATCAGCAAGCTGCTGCAACCCCACCACCCAGCCCGCACGGGTCTGAGCGTCAGCGCCCACCAAAGCCTGCCGGGCATCGGCACCGGACCAAGCCCGCACCTGACCAAGCACCGCAAGCAACGGCTCCGGCAACACCTCAGGGGTAAACATCGACCAGCGACCTTCCGACGACAACCAGGACCAGCAGCGGCCATCACCTGGTCTCATCGAACCCCGCGCTACCGGTAGCACCAGTACCACCAGCACACCAGTACGACGGGGGTTCCATCACCTTCATCTCACTACCGCTACCAACAACACCCACGCTAAACCAACCCACCGACAAGACACCCAGGCTGAAATTCCGACGCGTTCTGCGAGCAACCAGACACACGCACCTACTGCTCCGGCCCCAGGAGGGCTACCACCTCGGCTAACCGTGTGTCAGCTGAGGCTGACGCGAACCACACGGTCGTCACCATCGCGCGGGTCCCCGCGCCCGTCGGTATTGCTCGTGGTCAGCCACAGGTCGCCGTCGGGTGCCACCACGACGGTGCGGATGCGCCCTAGCTCCCCTTCAAGGGCAGCAGTCGGCTCCTGGGCCGTATCACCGCTGACGGGTATCTCCCAGAGACGCTCGCCACGGAGCGCGCCCATGTAGAGCACGCCGCCGAGCCATGCCAGTCCGCTGGGGGAGGCCTCACTGGTCGGCCAGGTGACTTGCGGGTCGACGAACCCGCTCGTCTCGGACACCTCACCGCCGACGCCCTCGACCTCCGGCCACCCGTAGTTCGCTCCTGGTTCGATCAGATTGAGCTCGTCGTAGGCGGACGAGCCGAACTCCGACGCCCAGAGCCGTCCGTCGTCGTCGAAGGCCAGGCCTTGGACGTTGCGATGTCCATAGCTCCACACAGGTGAGCCAGCGAATGGGTTGTCGTCGGGGACTGAGCCGTCCGCATTCACGCGAAGGATCTTCCCTGACAACGACGAAAGGTCCTGGGCGTTCTCGGGCACACCAGCATCCCCCGTGGTGACGTAGAGCATTCCATCTGGCCCAAACAGCAGACGACCACCGTCGTGGTAGGACTCGTCGGGGATGCCGGTCAGTATCGGCATCGGATTACGCAGTACGTCGTCGCCGAGCTCCATCGTGATCACGCGGTTGTCGATGTTCGTCGTCACGTAGGCGTAGATGAGTTGGTCGTCCTCGAACGTGGGCGAGGCGACGATGCCGAGCAGACCACCCTCACCATTGTCGGCAACGTCGGGAACGGTGCCGATCGGCGCGGCGAGCCTCTCCGGGGACAATCACGCTGACTTCACCGGTGGTTCGCTCGCCGACCAACGCACGTCCGTCGGGCAAGAACGTCAGCCCCCATGGCACGGCAAGGTCGGTGGCCAGGTCGATGGGCTCGCCCACATCGGGCGGGGTCGAGGAGGCGTCGGGCGGACTTGCCGTCCCGAAGGTTGCCGCGTCGGGTACCCACGGCAGCACCTTCCACTGAGTGCCGATGACAGCGACCGCCGCGACCACGAGCACAACCGCGACCACCAGTACAACAGTCCGCGATCGGGACGTGGCGCCGCCGTTTGATCCAACGCCGCCGCTCGACTCGAGTTTGATGCCCACCACTCCATGATGGGGCCTCTTGCTGCGGCAGGCGCGACGGATACCGTGGACAGCCATGACGCTGGTATGGCTCCCCGACGATGACTGGTCGGAGCACCTGAGCGTGGCACCGGAGTTGAGCGTCGAGGTGTGGCGAAGTGGCCAGCCCGTTCCAGGATCGGTTGGCGACGTCGCCCTCTATGTTCCCGAGTACATGGGACCGGACCAGGCCTTTGAGGTCATGGATGCGATGGGGTCGCTGAAGGTTGTGCAGACCCTGACGGCGGGCGTGGACGACGTTCTGGCCCACCTTCCGTCGGGCGTCATCCTCTGCAATGCCGCAGGAGTCCACGATGCGAGCACCGCAGAGCTGGCCGTCGGCCTTGCCATCGCGAGTCTGCGAGGGTTTCCCAACTTCTTGCGCGCGCAGGATGAAGGCACCTGGTTGCACGCACGCCACGATGCCCTCGCCGACCGTCGCGTCGTACTCGTCGGTGCTGGCTCGGTTGGTTCGGCGATCGCGGCTCGGCTAGGTCCCTTTGAGGTAGACCTGCAGGTTGTGGCGAGGACGGCGCGCGACGGAGTCCGTGGCGCCGATGAACTAAGAGATCTGCTTCCGACGGCCGACGTTGTCATCCTCGCAATCCCTTACGGCCCAGAAACTCATCATCTGGCAGATCGTGGATTCCTCGCTGCGCTGCCCGATGGAGCTTTGGTCGTCAACGTTGCAAGGGGACCGGTCGTCGACACCGATGCTCTGGTCGCTGAACTCACGGCTGGACGTCTGCGTGCCGCCCTCGACGTCACCGATCCCGAGCCGCTCCCGCCCGACCATCCCCTGTGGCTCGCACCTAATGTGTTGATTACCCCCCATGTTGGTGGTGACACGTCGGCGTTTCTTCCGCGTGCGTGGCGGTTGCTGCAGGAGCAGCTCGATCGGTTCGCGGCAGGACAGACGCTTGCCAACGTCGTGCGTGTCGACTGACATCTGCACTTTGGAAGGGCTTGTGTGCCGGTGACCGCCAACGGCCAGACTGGCCGAGGCGGGGGCCGCCTCGACCCTCTTCGGGAGGTTCGTGTGACGCAGGTGATGCTTGCGGTTGGGACCAAGAAGGGGCTCTTCCTCGGATGGTCTTCTGACCGGGACTCCTGGGAGTGGGAGGGGCCGCACCACTCAATGGCTGCCGTCGCCGCTGTCGCGATCGACACGCGGCGCAGTCCGGCCCGGCTGATGGCCGGAGGCCGCAACGAGCACTGGGGACCAGCGGTGTTCACCTCCGACGATCGTGGTCGATACATGGGCCGAGGAGCCCGGTGGGTCGATTCGTTTCCAGCCGGACGCCGGCGCCGACGTCGAGCAGATCTGGCAGCTGCAGCCCGGACCGGAGAGCCGCCCCCACGAGGTATGGGCAGGAGTCGAGCCTTCTGCGCTCTTCCGATCCGAGCGACGGCGGCCGCACCTTCGCCTTGGTGCGAAGTCTGTGGGACCACCCACATCGCCCAGACTGGCAGCCCGGCGCGGGCGGACAGTGCCTCCACACGGTGTTGCCGCACCCGTCCGATCCATCGCGCGTAATGGTGGCGATGTCGACCGGAGGGGTGTACGTCACCGAGGACGCCGGGGCGAGCTGGAACCCCTCGAACCGCGGGGTGGGTGCCCCTTTCCTGCCCGAGGCAGGAAGTGGAGTACGGCCAATGCGTGCACAAAGTGGTGCGCGACTCTGAGGACCCAGACCTGCTCATGCTGCAGAACCACGGCGGTGTCTTCCGCAGCGAAGACGGAGGCAAGTCTCTGGCAAGAGGCTCAGGAGGGACTACCGGCCATCTTCGGGTTCGGTCTGACGCGAACCCCTGGTCCAGATGGCGCCTTCTTCCTCTTCCCGCTCTCGGCCGACATGAACCGGTTCCCGGTCGGCGGCCGAGCCGGCGTGTACCGCAGCGTTGACGGCGGGCGTGCCTGGATCGACTCCTCGACCGGTCTTCCAGAGTCTGGTTTCCACACGATTGTGCTGCGCGATGCACTCACCACGGACGCCGCCGATCCGGCTGGCATCTACCTAGGGACCCGCTCGGGTGAGGTCTGGGGCAGCTCCGACGGCGGGACGAGCTGGAACCAGCTGGTGAGCCATCTGCCTGACGTTCTTTGCGTTCGCGCGGCCCTCCTGCCATGACCGTTCGCGTCACGCTCGAACTGCCCTCAGTGCTCGCCGACGTGGCCGGTGGTCGGCGCACGCTAGCGGTAGAGATGGACCGCCCCGACCCAACGGTCGGCGACCTGCTCGACCTTGTAGCTGGTGTGCATCCGCATCTGGTGCGGCGGCTGCGCACCGAGTCTGGCCAGCTTCGCCGCCATGTCAACGTCTACGCCGATGGGGCCGACGTTCGGGGCGCGAATGGCACGGCGACCGTCCTCGGACAGGATGCCGTGGTGCTCGTTCTTCCTTCCGTCGCCGGTGGCTGACGCCCCGTCGCACCGCGTCCGCACCTTCCACGCGAGGCGAGGGCGACTCGGCGACGCCCACCGTGAGGCACTCGCCACCCTTGTCGGGCGGTGGGGCCTGGAGCCTGCCGGGGAGCGGCTCGACCTCAGCGAGACATTTGGCAGGGTGGCTCCGGTTGTGGTCGATATCGGCTGCGGGATGGGAGAGAGCACCCGAGCGCAGGCGGCCGGAGCCCCGGACGCCGACATCATCGCGATCGACGTGCACACCAGGGGGATCGCGACCCTGCTCCGACAGGTCGAGCGCGACGGCCTCACGAACGTGCGCGTCGTGCTCGGGGACGCGGTGGAGTTCCTGGATCAGCGGATCAGCGATGGCGCCTTGGCTGGCGCCAGGATCTTCTTCCCCGACCCATGGCCCAAGGCGCGGCACCGAAAACGTCGGCTCGTCCAGCCGGACTTCGCGGCGATGATGGTCGACAAACTCGCTCCTGATGCCTTCGTCCATTGCGCGACCGATGACATGGAGTACGCGGACCAAATGTTGGCCGTCCTCGGCGCCGAACCTCGGCTGCACAACCCGTTCGACGGGTTCGCACCACGCTCGATCCCTGGGGTCCTGGACCGCCCGGTGACCAAGTACGAGCGCCGGGCCAGACGGCTAGGGCACCCGGTCCGGGACGTCTGGGTCACCCGTAGGCTTCCGACATGAGCGAAGAGCCCGACCTCAAGCCGCGCAGTCGCGACGTCACCGACGGCATGGAGCGTGCGCCCAACCGGGCCATGCTGCGCGCCGTGGGCATGACCGATGACGACTGGGAGAAGCCACAGATCGGGATCGCTTCGAGCTGGAACGAGATCACCCCTTGCAACATGTCTCTGAAGCGCCTGGCCCTCAAGGCGAAGGAAGGCGTCTTCGCCGCGGGTGGGTTTCCCATGGAGTTCGGCACGATCTCGGTCTCTGACGGCATCTCGATGGGTCACGAGGGCATGCGTGCGTCGTTGGTCAGCCGTGAGGTGATCGCGGACTCGGTCGAGACGGTGATGCACGCGGAGCGGCTTGACGGTTCGGTCACGTTTGCCGGTTGCGACAAGTCGCTTCCAGGCATGTTGATGGCGGCGGCTCGGCTCGACCTCGCCAACGTTTTCGTCTATGCGGGGTCGATCCTTCCCGGACGCGTCGGTGACCACGACGTCACCATCCAGGATGCGTTCGAGGGGGTCGGGGCCTGCGCACTCGGCCGTATCACCCGCGCCGAGCTGGACGAGATCGAGCGGCAGGCCTGTCCGGGTGAGGGTGCTTGCGGAGGCATGTTCACCGCCAACACGATGGCCAGCGTCGGCGAGGCCCTGGGGATGTCGCTGCCGGGCAGTGCGGCACCAGCTGCCGTCGACCGGCGTCGTGACGAGTACTCGTTCCGATCCGGCGAGGCCGTTGTCGAGTTGCTCCGCCAGGGAATCACAGCGCGGGACATCATGACCAAGCACGCATTCGAGAACGCGATCGCCGTGGTGATGGCGCTCGGCGGTTCGACCAACGCGGTACTGCATCTGCTCGCCATCGCCCATGAGGCCGAGGTCGAGCTTTCCATCGACGACTTCAACCGCGTCGGTGACCGCACACCGCACCTGGCCGACGTGAAGCCGTTCGGTCGCTACGTGATGAACGACATTGACCGCATCGGGGGAGTCCCCGTCGTCATGCGCGAGCTGCTGGAGGCCGGGTTGTTGCATGGCGACGCACTAACAGTCACCGGCCAGACGGTGGCCGAGAACCTGGCCCAACTCGCCCCGCCGGAGCCGGATGGAGAGATTCTGCACCCGGTATCCGCCCCGATCCACCCGACCGGTGGGCTGATGATCCTCAAAGGATCACTGGCGCCAGAAGGCTCAGTGATCAAGGCGGCCAGCATCGACAAGCCAGTCTTCGAGGGCACCGCCAAGGTCTTCGACGACGAGAAGGACGCGATGAGCGCCGTCACCCACGGCCACGTCGTCGCCGGTGACGTCGTCGTGATCCGGTACGAAGGGCCGAAGGGCGGCCCCGGCATGCGCGAGATGCTCGCGGTCACCGCAGCCATCAAGGGTGCTGGGCTCGGCAAGGACGTCATGCTCGTCACCGACGGCCGGTTCTCCGGAGCGACGGCCGGGTTCTGCATCGGTCACGTCGCCCCCGAAGCCCCACATGGCGGGCCGATCGCCTTCGTGCAAGACGGTGACCGGATCAGGCTCGACATGTCGGAGCGAACGCTCGACCTGCTTGTGGACGCCGGTGAGCTGGACGCGCGACGCAACGGCTGGATTCCGAAGGAGCCCCGCTACACCAAGGGCGTCCTCGGCAAGTACGCCCGGTTGGTGGGGTCAGCCGCTCAAGGTGCCGTTTGCGGCTGACCGTCCGTCGGCGTTGTCTCGCAGCCAGGTGAGGACGCCGACGGCATGAGAGTCGGGTGGGAACACGGGGTAGAAGACGTGCTCGATGACGCCGTCCTTCACGATCAGCGTGAGGCGACAGTGGAACCGCTGACCCGCTGCTCGGAACGTCGGGAGACGTAGAACCTTTGCCCACTCGAAGTCCCCGTCTGACAGCAGTTCATACGGAAGCCGCAGACGATCAACGACTTCCTGTTGGTAGTCAGTGGGCTGACTGGATAGTCCGACGACGGACGCAGCCCCAGCGTCGAGCAGTTCAGCGAAGTGATCGCGGAACCCACACGACTCAGGTGTGCAGCCCCGAGCGCCGGGGATGGCATCCCAGCCCTCGGGGAGGGCAACGCCCGGGCGTCCGGTCATCGGATAGATGTAGATCACGATGCGGCCGGGGAGTGCCGATGGGTTCACTCTCCGGTTCGTCGTACTGGGGAGAGATCTGTCCGGAAGCCGGACTCCCATGAGGTGTTCGGCGGCACCGTCGTCCAGGGGGACGGGCAAGTCCTCGGGTAGTTCGTCGTAACTCTGCACCAGCCAAGGCTAGTTCCGCTGGGCTGGTGTTGAGGCAAGGCCGTGTCCGTATGCTGAGATGCTCCGGGTCACCACTTGACCAATGGCCTGCCAGGCTCCAACCTTGGGGCATGCAGTTCATTGTTGTAGTTCGGTGGCGCGCGGCCTAACCCGCACCGCTCGAGCCGCGCGCACCCCTCACACCCACCCGGGTCGGAGGGGTTTTTTGTTGGATCAGCACGGTGTTGGCACTTGGTAGGACCCGAAGAAGGAGAGATCGATGAGCGAGTCGGCCGGCCCCCAGCTGTCGGGCGCGGAGAGCCTGGTCAAGGCGCTTGAGGATGTCGGCGCCGACACCGTCTTTGGCATTCCCGGTGGTGCCATTCTTCCCGCCTACGACCCGCTCTTTGACTCGAACAGTGCGCCACATACTTGTGCGCCACGAGCAGGGCGCCGGCCATGCAGCCGAGGGCTACGCGATGGCAACCGGACGCGTCGGGGTCTGCATGGCAACGAGTGGCCCGGGTGCTACGAACCTGGTTACACCGATCGCCAACGCCTACATGGACTCCACCCCCATCGTGGCCATCACCGGACAGGTGCCGAGCGCTGCCATCGGGACTGACGCATTCCAAGAGGCCGACATCCGCGGCATCACGATGCCGATCACCAAGCACAACTTCCTCGTGACCGACGCTGCTCTGATCCCCAAGACGATCGCCGAGGCGTTCCACATCGCCGGAACCGGCCGCAAGGGCCCAGTCCTCGTCGACATCTCCAAGGATGCGCTGCAGGCGATGTCGACCTACGACTGGCCAACATCGATCGACCTTCCCGGCTACCGACCCGTCCTGAAGCCGCACACCAAGCAGGTGCGTGAGGCTGCCCGGCTGATCGTCGAGGCCAGGCGACCCGTTCTGTACGTGGGTGGGGGCGTGCACGCGGCCGGGGCTGGGGCCGACCTCATGCGCCTCGCCGAGCTCACCGGAATCCCGGTGGTGACCACACTCATGGCCCGCGGCGCCTTCCCCGACAGCCACCCGCTGCATATGGGGATGCCCGGGATGCACGGAACCGTTTCTTCTGTCGGGGCCTTGCAGAAGTCCGACTTGATCGTTGCTCTGGGCGCCCGCTTCGACGACAGGGTCACTGGACGTCTGGATACCTTTGCCCCCGATGCTGTCATCATCCACGCTGACATCGACCCAGCTGAGATCTCGAAGAACCGCGTTGCCGACGTTCCCATCGTCGGTGATGCCAAAGAGGTCATCGTCGAGCTGATCGCGGCGGTCGAGGCTGAGCATGAAGCCGGTCGCGTCGGAGACTTCGATGCGTGGCGCGACACCCTCGAGCGCATGCGTGACACGTACCCACTCGGCTTCAGCCCGGCCCCCGACGGAATGCTCGCACCGCAGTACGTCATCGAACGACTCGGCGCCATAGCCGGACCAGAAGCTCTCTATACGGCGGGCGTTGGTCAGCACCAGATGTGGGCTGCGCAGTTCGTCAAGTATGAGCGCCCGGGAACTTGGTTGAACTCTGGCGGCTTAGGCACGATGGGTTTCGCTGTCCCGGCTGCCATGGGAGCCAAGGTTGGGCGTCCTGAGGCCACGGTCTGGGCAATTGACGGCGATGGATGCTTCCAGATGACCAACCAAGAGTTGGCCACGTGTGCGATCAACGACATCCCCATCAAAGTGGCCATCATCAACAACAGCAGCCTTGGCATGGTGCGTCAGTGGCAGACGCTGTTCTACAACGAGCGCTACTCCAACACCGATCTCCACTCGGTTCGCATCCCCGACTTCGTCACGTTGGCTCAGGCATATGGATGCGAAGGGCTGCGGTGCGAAAACGCCGAGGACGTTGACGCCACGATCGACAAGGCGATGGCGATCAACGACCGTCCCGTCGTGATCGATTTCGTCGTCCACAAGGACGCGATGGTCTGGCCGATGGTTGCTGCCGGCACGAGTAACGACGACATCAAGTATGCGCGCGACATGGCGCCTGACTGGGACAAGGACGAACTCTGATGACGCGCCACACTCTCTCCGTCTTGGTGGAGGACCAACCAGGTGTGCTTGCGCGCATCGCGTCGCTCTTCTCGCGCCGCGGCTTCAACATCGAGTCACTTGCGGTCGGCCCCACCGAACATCAAGGCATGTCGCGTATGACCATCGCGGTCAATGTCGATGACCTTCCCCTCGAGCAGGTCACCAAGCAGTTGAACAAGCTGGTCAACGTCCTGAAGATCGTCGAGCTCGACGCTTCCACCGCGATCCAGCGTGAACTGATCCTGGTCAAGGTCAAGGCCGACTCCCAGACTCGATCGCGGGTGCTTGAGACTGTTCAGCTCTTCCGGGCCAAGGTCGTCGATGTGTCGCCCGACGCGGTGGTGATCGAGGCCACGGGTAACGCCGACAAGCTCGAAGCATTGCTGAGGGTTTTGGAGCCGTTCGGCGTCAAGGAGCTTGTCCAGTCCGGCATGGTGGCGGTCGGCCGTGGCCCGCGCTCCATCACCGACCGCACCATGCGTGTGGCCGACCGACCCGCCTGACCCCAAGAGCCGCTTGGGCTCACGTTCTCGGTAAGTTCTCCCTGCCTGCCCTTTGAGAAAGGACCCCCCGTGGCCGAGCTTTTCTATGAAGACGACGCCGATCTTTCGGTCATCGCCGGCAAGAAGGTTGCGGTGATCGGATACGGCAGCCAAGGGCACGCCCACGCCCAGAACCTGCGCGACTCCGGCGTCGACGTCCGTGTCGGTCTGCGCGAAGGATCGAGCAGCCGCGGGAAGGCGGAGGCAGACGGCCTGCGCGTTGTCACACCGGCCGAGGCGGCAGCTGAAGCAGACGTCATCATGATCCTTGCACCCGACCACGTGCAGCGGACGCTCTACACCTCCGAGATCGAGCCGCACCTGTCTGCCGGTAAGGCGCTTTTTTTCGGTCATGGCTTCAACATCCGCTTCGGCTACATCAAGCCGCCGGCAGACGTCGACGTCTGCATGGTGGCGCCCAAGGGGCCCGGCCACCTTGTGCGCCGCGAGTACAGTGCGGGCCGTGGCGTCCCGGTGATCGTCGCCGTCGAGCAAGATCCGTCAGGCAATGCCTGGGCGCTGGCCCTCTCGTACGCCAGAGCGATCGGTGGGCTGCGGGCCGGTGGCATCAAGACCACCTTCACCGAAGAGACCGAGACCGACCTCTTCGGTGAACAGGCTGTGCTCTGCGGCGGCGCTTCGCAGTTGGTGCAGTACGGCTTCGAGACGCTGATTGAGGCTGGCTACCAACCCGAGGTCGCCTACTTCGAGTGCCTGCACGAGCTGAAGCTCATCGTCGACCTGATGTACGAAGGCGGTATCGCCAAGCAGCGCTGGTCGGTCTCCGATACCGCTGAGTACGGCGACTACGTCTCTGGACCCCGCGTCATCGACCCCAGCGTCAAAGAGAATATGAAGGCCGTTCTCACCGACATCCAGTCTGGGGCGTTTGCTGAGCGCTTCATCGCCGACCAGGACGCGGGTGCGCCTGAGTTCAAGGCGTTGCGCGCGCAGGGCGAGCAGCACCCGATCGAAAAAGTCGGGCGTGACCTGCGCGCAATGATGCCGTGGATCGAGTCAGGCGACTCCGACTACACCGAGGGCACCGCCGCCCGCTGAGTGCCGCCGAGGAGCTGGTGGAGTTGGGAGCCGGCGCTATCCGGTGTCGGCGTACACCCACGGTTCGGTGCGGAACATCTGGCCCGCTGGCGACGTCCACTCCATGACGCCATCGGAACCGAGCTCGGCTCTCCACCCCGGTGAGTGCTTGAGGCGGTGGTGGTGCCGGCACAGGACGGCGAGGTTGGCTGCCGTGGTCTGGCCGCGTGGCCACGGGATGGTGTGGTCGAGGTCGGTGCCGGAGCGGGTGGTCGTGGCGGGGCGGTTGCAGCCGGGGAAGCGGCATACGCCGTCGCGGCTGCGGACCGTACGGTCGAGCTGAGGGGACGGCCGGTACTGACGCTCGGCGACATCGACGAGATAGCCGGTGTCGGGGTCGGTGAGCAACCGGCGGAAGACGACGTCGTGAGGTGCCGGTGACATGTCCTGGCAACCACACGGTGCGGGCGCACTAAGTCCGGCCAGTTGGAGCGCTTCGGTAGCCGTGATAGGTCCGACACCGAATACATTGGCGGGTTCTGCTGACTCCCCGAGAAGGGTGTCGACCGGCACCACGACCTGCACATTCACCTGTGGAGGGTCGGCCCGCCCGCAGATGAGGTCCATCAGGGCGTCGGCGCGCCTCTGGTCCATGGTCCGGGCATCGTCGGCAGCGCACGCGTAGGCCAGGGCGTTGACCGAGTCGTACACCTGTCGCGCCTGCACGCTCGGCAGCAGCGCATAGAGCTCGGAGACGCCGTCGGATAGTGGCGTCACCGTGACCTTCCGGTCGGCGCTGGCCCGGATGCGCCGGATCTCGGCCATGCCGGGGTCGGCAGTGATCACCCGACGGGACAACCAGCGCCGAACCTCGGGTGCGGTGCGGGAAGCCGCGTAGCAGGCAGCCTCTTCGGCGAGGACCTCTACAGCCGGGCTGGACACGTCGGTCAGGCCGTCGCAGATCACCTGCACCTTGCGTGCGTCGATAGTGCCGCGCCTCCAGGCGGCCAGTACCGCCGGGTGCTCGGAGACGGCCAGCGCGAGCCCGTACCGTTGCGCCGCGACTGCCTTGGTGCACGCGAGGGTGACGGCCACCTCGTCTGGGACGAACTCAGCGCGCCCTTCGTGCGGTATCAGCGTCCGACCTCGCTGCCGCTCGTCCTCGCCATCGGCGCGCTGGGCCCGCCGCGACATCTCGACTATCACCTCTGCCTGGACAGCGCCAGCTGCATTGGCGAGACGCTCCAGTTGGGCGAGCAGGTCGACAAGGTGCGAGTCCTCGCGATCACCCAGCGGCGCCCCGGAGCACACCAGGTCGACGACCTGCTGCGCGATGGGGTCCGGTGAACTCTGCATGAAGCTAACCCTGCCACCTACCTCCGACACTCTTCGCTGACCTTCGGTGCGAGGCCGAGGCGCTTGGCTGATGGTTGGCCGACGGTTGGTTCGACTACTGAACAGCGGCAACAGCGATGAGGTGAGCGCTCATCCCGAGCAGACTTTCCTCGTCTTCGGTGATCGCCGCAGAACGCAGTATGACTTCGCGATCGGCAGGGACGTCCCACCGTTCGGCCAGGTGGCTGAGCCAACCCGCCAGTCCCTCGACGCCTAGCACCGTCAACACGTCAAGACCGGCGTCGAGGCACTCCTGTCGAATCTCCTCGGGGCGGTGGAAGTACGCGGTCGTGGTCACGATCCCACACTCGACGCCCAGAAGTGGCGCCCAGGGGGACATTCGGCGGGGTAGGTGTGGCTCGGTAGAATGGGGCCGCCTCCACATCGGAGGTCAACTCCCGTGAACTGTCGAACCTTCGAAGGTTTCCTCGTGACTGAACCTGCCAAGCCTGTCGTCCTCATCGCCGAAGAGCTCTCGCCGGCCACGATCGAGGCTCTTGGTCCCGACTTCGAGATCCGTCACTGCAATGGTGCCGACCGTACCGAGCTCCTGCCGGCGATCGCGGACGCCGACGCCGTCCTGGTACGCAGCGCGACGCAGATCGACGCCGAGGCCCTCGCGGCCGCCCGCAAGCTCAAGGTTGTCGCCCGCGCTGGCGTCGGCCTCGACAACGTCGATGTCCCGGCAGCAACTCAGGCCGGAGTCATGGTGGTCAATGCACCGACCTCAAACATCGTGAGCGCCGCTGAACTCGCCGTCGCGCTGCTGCTTGCGGCAGCGCGCAACATTGCACCGGCCAACGCCGCCCTCAAGAACGGCGAGTGGAAGCGCTCGAAGTACACCGGCGTCGAGGTCTATGAGAAGACCGTCGGCGTCGTCGGTCTGGGACGAATCGGCGTCTTGGCTGCCCAGCGGCTGATGGCGTTTGGCACCAAGGTGATCGCGTATGACCCGTACGTGCAGCCTGGGCGCGCAGCGCAGCTCGGGATCTCACTCGTCGACCTCGACACCCTGCTCGCCGAGAGCGACTTCATCACAGTGCACTTGCCAAAGACGCCTGAGACGGTGGGACTCATCGGTGACACCGAGCTTCGTAGGGTCAAGTCCTCTGTGATCATCGTCAACGCGGCGCGTGGAGGCATTGTCGACGAGCAGGCGCTGGCTGATGCGGTCGCGGAAGGTCGGGTGCACGCGGCCGGCGTTGACGTCTACGCCAAGGAGCCGTGCACCGAATCGCCTCTCTTCGATCTTGAGCGCGTGGTAGCGACGCCGCACCTTGGTGCCAGCACCGACGAGGCGCAGGAGAAAGCCGGCATCGCCGTCGCAAAGTCGGTGCGCCTCGCCCTAGCAGGTGAGCTCGTACCAGACGCCGTCAACGTCGAAGGTGGTGTCATCGACGAAGATGTTCGAGCGTTCATCCCATTGGCTGAGAAACTCGGACGGATCTTCACCGGCTTGGCCGGGGGAGCCCCGGAGGGTCTGACCATCGAGGTGCGTGGGGAGATCGCCGAGTCTGACGTCCGGGTGCTCGAACTCGCTGCGCTCAAGGGGGTCTTCGCTGGAGGTGTCGAGGAGCAGGTCTCGTATGTGAATGCCCCCGTGCTGGCTTCCGAGCGCGGTGTCGCGGTCAAGCTGTCGGTCGACCCGCTGAGTCCGGACCACCGCAACCTTGTCACAGTCCGAGGGGGACTGGCCGATGGCCGCCAGCTGTCGGTGAGTGGAACCCTCACCGGTCCCAAGCACATCGAGAAGCTCGTCGAGATCGACAACTACGACATCGACCTGCAGCCCGCGGAGCACCTCGCGTTCTTCCGCTACCACGACCGTCCTGGTGTTGTCGGAGAGTTGGGCCGCATCCTCGGTGAGCACGGAGTGAATATCGCCGGCATGCAGGTGAGTCGTGACGAGCAAGGTGGGCATGCACTCATCGCGATGACCGTCGACTCACCGATCGATCCCGAGGCGCTCGCCGAGATCGTCGAAGCGATCGGCGCCCACGAGGGACGCTCGCTCGACCTCGACGACCTGCTCTGACCTGATCGCGACCGCTACTTCCCTGGCTTAGCAGGCAAACTCGAGGCGAACCGGACGCCGCGGTCGAGCCACTCCTGAAGTGACTCGTGGTCGTCAAGCACCTCGATCGCAACAGTGAGCCACCCCTTCATCACTCGTCCGGTGAGGTCGAAGACATCGGCACCTGGCTCGCCTAGTAGTGCATCGGCTTCTGGGCCCACCCGGCAGATGAGCACCTCACCCAGAGTGCCGACCGCGAGGTTTCCATTTACTGTCCAGCCGAGACCGCCGAACATCGACAGCTCCCTGAGGCCGGGTACGCCATCCAGAAGCGTGCGGACCCGTGCGGCGAAATCGTTGTCGTAGGCCATCGGTCAAGGATGCCGCGGCGCCTTGTCGGCGCACAACGGTTTCGAAATCCGAGACAGCCTCACCAGCTTCTGAGACTGACTCGTACCCTGGTGGCATGTCCAACTCGTACAGACTCGCTGTCATCGCCGGGGACGGGATCGGCCCTGAGGTCGTCACCGAGGGTATGAAGGTCCTCGACGCCGTTGCCGGCCGCCACGACGTTGCTTTCGCACGCACCGACTACGACCTGGGAGCCAAGCGTTGGCACCGCACCGGTGAGACGCTCCCGGACAGCGTGCTCGAGGAGATCCGCGGCCATGACGCGATCCTGCTCGGCGCCGTTGGTGACCCGAGCGTCCCGAGCGGCGTTCTTGAACGGGGGCTGTTGCTGCGATTGCGCTTCGAGCTCGACCACCACGTCAACCTCCGACCGGTCAAGCTCTATCCCGGGGTTTCCACTCCACTAGCTGGCAAGACCCCGGCCGACATCGACATGGTCGTAGTGCGTGAGGGAACCGAAGGCCCTTATGCGGGCTCAGGTGGCTCGCTGCGCAAGGGAACTCTGCATGAGGTAGCCACTGAGGAGAGCCTCAACACCGCGTATGGCGTCGATCGGGTGGTCCGAGATGCCTTCGCCCGCGCCAACCGTCGGCCGCGCCGCACCCTGACGTTGGTGCACAAGAACAACGTCCTGACACATGCCGGTGACCTCTGGACCCGCACGTTCAACGCCGCCGCCGTCGATTTTCCGGAGGTTCGGACCGAGTACCTGCACGTTGACGCGGCGTCGATGTTCTTCGTTACGAATCCCGAGCGGTTCGACGTCGTGGTCACCGACAACCTCTTCGGCGACATCATCACCGACATCGGTGCTGCAATAGCGGGCGGCATCGGACGAGCCGCGTCTGGCAACCTCGACATGAGCGGCACAAATCCCAGCATGTTCGAGCCCGTGCACGGTTCTGCTCCCGACATCGCAGGTGAGCAGAAGGCTGACCCGACAGCGACGGTGCTCTCAGTGGCGCTGCTGCTCGACCATCTCGGTCTCGACAAGGCGGCGGCTTCGGTCGAACAGGCGGTGTCAGATGATCTGGCGGCCAGGGGAGACCGCGTACGCTCGACCGCACAGATCGGCGACGCCCTCGCTGAAGCTGTGGCCGGATCCTGACTTGTTCAGCTGGTCATCCCACATTGAGGCCAACCGAAAGGTAGCGTCCCGTCCATGACATCGATCGCGCGAAAGCCAACGTCGCAGCCGATGGCGGACGCCCAACGCGAGGCGATCTTGGCCAACCCAGGCTTCGGGCGGTTCTTCTCCGACCACATGGTCACCATCGAATGGACGGAGGGTCGAGGGTGGCATGACGCCCAGTTGGTCCCGTACGGGCCCCTTGAGCTCGACCCCGCGACGATGTCCTTGCACTACGGGCAGGAGATCTTCGAGGGGCTGAAGGCCTACCGACGCAAAGACGGTTCGATTGCGACCTTTCGTCCCGAGATGAACGCCCGACGCTTCCAGCGCTCGGCGCGCAGGCTGGCGATGCCAGAGCTGCCCGAAGAGCTGTTCATCGGAGCGATTGAAGCGTTGGTCGACCAAGACCGGGCGTGGGTGCCCGGATACGACGAGACGAGCCTGTACCTACGCCCGTTCATGTTCTCGACCGAGGTCGGGCTTGGCGTGAAGCCAGCCAGCTCCTACCTCTTCATGCTCATTGCCTCGCCAGCGGGGGCTTACTTCCACGGAGGCATCAAGCCGGTCTCGGTGTGGCTGTCGACCGAGTACGTGCGGGCCGCTCCCGGCGGCACCGGTGAAGCCAAGTGTGCCGGCAACTACGCAGCGAGTTTGATCGCCCAGGCACAGGCGTCCGCAGAAGGGTGCGACCAGGTGGTCTGGCTCGATGCTGCCGAGCATCGGTGGGTCGAGGAGATGGGGGGAATGAATCTCTACTTCGTGTTCGGGTCAGGCGAATCCGCCCGGCTGGTTACCCCTGAGCTCACCGGGGCGTTGCTGCCTGGCGTCACAAGAAGCTCGATCCTGCAGGTGGCCGACGATTTGGGAATCGACGCCGAGGAGGAACGGATCAGCATCGATGACTGGCGTGAGGGCAACGCCGACGGATCGATCACCGAGGTTTTCGCCTGCGGAACGGCCGCGGTGGTGACCCCCGTCGGCAAGGTGCGTTGGTCGCGGGGGGAGTGGACGGTTGGTGACGGCAACCCCGGGGCCATCACCGTGCGGCTTAGGGAGCATCTGCTGAACCTGCAGCACGGCCGAACCGAAGACACCCACAGCTGGATGCACGAACTGGTTTCGAGCTAAATCCTAAATCGGAGTCCCGCTAGGGGCTTTCGCCGCACTCGCTCTTGACGGCGTCGACGGCCAACTGCCCCCGCACGGCGTAGCCGGTGGCCGACGGGTGTACGTCGGTGCCGCTGAACCACTCCGGATGCGCCGCTGAGGTGTCATGCCAGGGGACGAGGTGCAGGTTCGGGTTTTCGGCGGCTAGCTGGTCCAGGGTCGCGTTAATCGCCTCGTCCGTGTCGGCCCGCCACACGTCGAACCAGACGACGCAGCGGTTCGGACCCGCGAGATCCATGACAGACGCGGCTCGGTCGGAGAACTCCGCCGGGTTGTCGTTCGTGCCAAGACTGACGACCCAGATCGGCGCCGATGAGGTGGCGTAGGGGGCGAGGAGCGAAACCATCGTTGCTGTTCCTCGACCTTCGGCCGCATCGGTTGTGAGGGGGCGCTCGCCGACTCCGGCGTCCAGGTAGGGGGCGATTCCCACGGCCAACGAGTCGCCCAGGAGGTGGACCGGCGTGGTGGGTGCGCTGCTCGTAGGGGCGGCGTTGACCTGTGGTGGTGTAACCGTTTGGGCGCGATCGGAGCGTGACGGCCAAGCCCCGATTCGGGGGCTAGCCGTCGGCCACGTCGAAGCGGCGGCAACCTCGTCGGACACCCAAGGAGGGCCATCGATGGCTGCCCACGTCCCGAGGACCATCGCTGCCCCCACAAGGAGGCCCCCCACCAGCCCGGCGGCGCCCCAGCCGACCGCAGAGCGACGCCCGGCTCGGTGCTTGGCGTGGTCCACTTTGCTCCAGTTTCGCCGGAGGACTGGCGGGAGAAGGGCCCTGGTCCGCGGTGACGCCGGGCCCGGTTCGGTGTGTCACACTAGTGCCGTGTCAGTCCCCCTCATCATCGCCTAGCGCGCCGGATCGCCGGTGCGCCGACCTCTCGCATCTGCGGGGGGTTACTTTTTTATCGAATTCAGGTGAAAGACCCGGTGAAAGACCCGAGTGCGAAGCGTGTCGATGACGCCGTCCGCGTCGACGACGCGTTCCATGTCTACGACACGACGCTGCGCGACGGCGCCCAACGCGAGGGCATCTCGTACTCGGTGGCCGACAAGCTGGCAGTCGCCCGGCTGCTCGACGAACTTGGAGTCGGGTTCATCGAAGGTGGATGGCCGGGTGCGATGCCGAAGGACACCGAGTTCTTTGCGAGGGCGCGCGCCGAGCTGACTCTCACAAGTGCTCAGCTGGTGGCGTTCGGCTCCACCCGGCGACCTGGGCTCGCCGTCGGCGAGGACGCCCAGGTGCAGGGACTGTTGGACGCGCAGACACCGGTCATCACGCTCGTCGCCAAGTCAGACGTCCGGCACGTCACCGAGGCGCTCCGGACCACTTTGGACGAGAACCTCGCCATGGTGCACGACACGGTCGAGTACCTCGTGGGCGAAGGCCGTCGGGTCTTCGTCGACCTCGAGCACTTCTTCGACGGCTACCGTCACGACCGCGATTACGGACTGCGTGTGCTGGAGTCAGCCGCAGATGCTGGGGCTGACGTCGGAGTACTCTGCGACACCAACGGGGGACTTCTACCTCTACGGATCCACAGCATCGTGAGCGACATCGTCGCGCGTGGCGGCGCTCTTCGACTGGGCATCCACTGTCAGGACGACACCGCGTGTGCCGTCGCGAATACCCTTGCCGCAGTCGAAGCCGGCGTCACGCACGTCCAGTGCACAGCCAACGGTTACGGTGAGCGAACCGGTAACGCTGACTTGTTCGCCGTGATTGGAAACCTCGAGACCAAACTCGATCGTCGGGTGCTCCCGGCTGGCCGGCTTCCTGAGCTGGTGCGGGTCTCGCACGCGCTGGCCGAGCTGGCCAACATCGCGCCGAACACACACCAGGCCTATGTCGGAGTTTCTGCGTTCGCCCACAAGGCGGGTCTGCACGCCAGTGCGATCAAGGTCTCGCCCGACCTCTACAACCACCTCGACCCGACGATCGTCGGCAATGACATGCGCGTCTTGATCACCGAGATGGCCGGACGCGCCTCGATCGAGCTCAAGGGCAAAGAGCTCGGTTACGACCTCACCGATGATCGGCACGCGCTCGGCGCCGTTGTCGACCGGGTGAAGAGCCTGGAGTCGCAGGGTTACTCGTTCGAAGCAGCTGATGCATCCTTCGAGCTGTTGCTGCGCGAGGTCACCGAGGGCGAGCGTCGCCGCTACTTCACCGTCGAGTCGTGGCGAACGATCGTCGAACAGCGTCCAGGTGGTCTGGTGGCCAGCGAGGCCACCGTCAAGGTCTTCGCCAAGGGCCAGCGGATTGTGGCCACCGGTGAGGGGAACGGACCGGTCAATGCTCTCGACAAGGCCCTGCGTCTTGCCTTGGAGCAGATCTTCCCCGAGCTTGCCGCACTGGAGCTCGTTGACTACAAGGTGCGCATCCTCGAGGGAAACGAGGGTACCGGCGCCGTGACCCGCGTCCTGGTTGAGTCGTCGGACGGCCAGGGGGAGTGGGACACGATCGGAGTCCACGAGAACGTGATCGCGGCGTCCTGGATGGCGTTGGACGACGCCATCACCTACGGCTTGCTCCGCGCCGGAAGGATCGCCGAGGGCGTCGACGACACGAGTCCTGGCGCGGTCGCCGGTTTGTGATGACAGATACCACCACGCAGGTCATCGCCAGGTCGACCACCGAGCCCGCGTCTCGCCCCTCGGGAATCCCGAAGCTGCCGTTCCTGCCCGGCCTCGATGGTGTTCGGGCGATTGCGGTGGTCGCGGTGCTCCTCTTCCACCTTCCGCAAAGGGTGCTACCTGGAGGATTTCTCGGGGTTGACGTCTTCTTCGTGCTCTCGGGCTTTCTCATCACGTCGCTGTTGCTCGGCGAGATGGAGACGACCGAGCGCCTGCGGTTCGGGTCTTTCTACGCTCGGCGCGCTCGCCGCCTTCTGCCGGCGCTTCTTGCTGTTCTGGCCGTCAGCAGTGTCCTCGTGCTGACCGTGGCCAGGGACGCCGCCGCCACCTTCCGCCAGGATGTCCTCTCAGCCCTCACCTACACGACGAACTGGTGGTACATCTTCGACGAGCGGAGCTACTTCGACGTGCTTGGCCGCCCACCGCTGTTGCAGCACCTGTGGTCCCTGGGCATCGAGGAACAGTTCTACCTGGTGTGGCCAGCGGTGGCCTACTTCGCGTGGAAGCGATGGGGACGCCGAGGTGTTGGCGTTGCAGCGATCGCGGGCGCTCTCGTGTCGACTGCGCTGATGGCATTCCTTGCCGTGCAGGGCGACATCCCTGCGTCGGCAGACACCGCACGGCTTTACTTCGGCTCAGATACCCATGCCATGACCGTGCTCGTTGGCGCGGCGTTGGCCGTCTTCTGGCGCCCCGGCGCCCTCCCCCGGCAGATCCCGCACTCTGCCCAAAGCGCTGTGGCCGTGACCGGAGTGGGTGCGATCCTTGCCTTGATCGCGATCTTCTCGTGGAGCTCGGAGGCGTCGGAGTGGCTCTTCCGTGGGGGCTTCCTCGTCGTTGCGCTCATGACCGCTCTGCTGGTGATGGCTGCCTCGCATCCGGCTGCCAGGTTTGGCCTGTTGCTCGGAAACCCCGTGATGAGCTGGCTCGGTACCCGCTCATATGGCATCTACCTGTGGCACTGGCCGATCTTCATGGTGACGCGGCCTGACCTTGATATCGGCCTTCGCGGCTGGTGGGGGGCGGCCGTTTCGCTTGGCCTGACTTTCGGGGCGGCAGAGGTCAGTTACCGCTGGTTGGAGATGCCGATCCGCAACGGAGCTCTTGGCCGCTGGCGCTCCCGGCTCAGCCATGGATCGACGCGAACCAAGGCCGAGGCTCTTGCTGTCGCAGGCCTGGCAGCTGTGACCGTGTTCGCCGGTGGGGTGGCGCTCGCTGCGATGCCGGCCATCGACAGCACTACCTACCTCGGGGGTGTCACCGAATCCGGAGCTGGCGAGCTGACACCGAAGGCAGACTCCGTTCAGCCCAGTTCCGATGCTCAGAAGTCTGCAAAAGAGCGACGTGAGAAGCGCCGGGCAAACCGCCTGGACGCTCTGCCACCGGAACAGCGTCCGATTACCGCTGTTGGCGACTCTGTGTTGCTCGGTGCCCGAGTCGCGCTCAGAGCGGAGTTGCCGCGGGTCACCGTCGACGCCGCGATTGGACGCCAGCCCGTCGAGATCGCCCAACGGGTTCGTGAGCGGATCGCGGTTGACCGGCTGGCGGACATCCTGATTCTGCAGACCGGAACGAATGGCCCGCCTGACCCGCAGGGGTTTCCGGACTTCTTGAAGAGTCTGGCTGCTCTGGACCGCGTGGTGGTGACGACTGTGCGCTCCCAGGTGCCGTGGATGGAACAGAGCAACGACACCATCAGGCGGGCCGCGGAGGGCCGGCAGAATGTGATGGTTGCCGACTGGGCGCGAGCGTCGGTGGGACATCCTGAGTACTTCGAAGCAGATGGCACCCACCTGACCCCACGTGGTCAGGAGGCCTATGCCCGCTTGATTCTCGAGGCCCTTCAGGAGCCCGAGAAGTGACCAAGGCACCGAACCCGGTAACGTCCGGCGGGTGCGTATCGCCCGTTTCACCGTCGCAGACCAGATTGCCTACGGGGTCGTTGACGGCGACCTCGACGACGTTGCATCCCTGACGGTCAATGCCATCGACGGTCATCCCTTTGCCCCGTATGAGCGGACGTCGGCGCGGTTGGCGTTAAGTGACGTGCGGCTGCTGCCTCCGGTTCTGCCGAACAAGGTGATCGGAATAGGTAAGAACTACGCCGAGCATGCGCGAGAGATGGGTGGTGAGGCTCCCACGACCCCGGTGATGTTCCTCAAACCGTCGACCAGCGTGATCGGGCCAGGAGAATCGGTTGTCCTGCCGCCGCAGTCGCAGCAGGTGGAGTTCGAGGGCGAGATCGCTGTCGTGATCGGCCGCCTCGCCCGAGACGTCCCGCCTGCACGCGTCGAGGAAGTCGTGCTCGGCTACACCTGCGCCAACGATGTCACCGCGCGCGACCTCCAGCGCAGCGACGGCCAGTGGACGCGGGCCAAGGGCTTCGATTCGTTCTGTCCTCTTGGCCCGTGGATCTCGACCGAGGTCGACGCCGAGGCGCTCAACGTGCAGACCGAGGTCAATGGCGAAGTCCGGCAGTCGGCCGCGGCGTCGACGATGGTGCACTCCATCAACGATCTCGTGGTCTTCGTGTCATCGGTGATGACCCTCATCCCAGGGGACGTCATCTTGACAGGCACTCCGGCTGGAGTCGGTCCACTGGCTGATGGTGACCGCGTCTCCGTCACCGTCGGTGGGGTCGGCCGACTCGACAATACGGTCCGCGCAGCCGGCTGAGCAGTCGTCCGCCACCGTCACCCGGGCCGGTAGGTACCCTTCACCCGTCAGGTGTGTCCCCTCGTCCGAGAGATGTCATGACCTCCCCAGCTGCTCCCGTCCGCGTCCGTTTCTGCCCGTCACCTACGGGGAACCCACACGTGGGCATGGCCAGGACGGCACTGTTCAACTGGGCCTTCGCCCGGCACCACGGCGGCACGTTCGTCTTCCGGATCGAGGACACCGACTCCCAGCGCGACTCCGAGGAGTCCTATGAGCAGCTGGTCGCCTCACTGCGGTGGCTCGGTCTTGACTGGGACGAAGGACCGGAGGTGGGCGGACCGTTCGCACCGTACCGACAGTCGCAGCGCCTGGAGCGCTACCGCAAAGTCGCCGAGAAGCTACTTTCCGGCCGGCACGCTTACCGGTGCTACTGCACCTCAGAAGAGCTTGAGCAGCGCCGCGAGGCCGACCGTCTCGCCAAGAGGCCTCCTGGCTATGACGGTCACTGTCGCGAGCTCACCGATGACCAGAAGACCGCTTACGAAGCGGAGGGACGAACCTCGGTGGTTCGGTTCCGGATGCCAGACGGCGCCTTCAGCTGGGATGACCTCGTCCGCGGCGAGGTGACCTTCCCGGCTGGAGAGGTACGCGACTACGTCTTGGTGCGCGCCAATGGTGAGCCGCTCTACACGCTGGTGAACCCCGTCGATGACGCCCTGATGCAGATCACCCACGTGCTACGCGGCGAGGATCTCCTCTCGTCGACCCCGCGCCAGTTGGCGCTGTGGGCCGCGCTGCGTGAGATCGGTGTTGCAGGGGGACCGATCCCCGAGTTCGGACACTTGCCCTATGTGATGGGGGAGGGGAACAAGAAGCTCTCCAAACGTGACCCGGAGTCGTCGCTGCTCTTCTACGTCGAGCAGGGGTTCCTGCCAGAAGGGTTGACGAACTATCTGGCGCTGCTGGGGTGGTCGTTGAGCGAGGACCGGGACCGCTTTTCACTTCGGGAGATGGCCGAAGCGTTCGACCTCTCACGAGTCAATGCGAGCCCGGCGCGATTCGACCTGAAGAAGTGCACCGCGCTCAACGCCGACTGGATCCGAATCCTCGATGGGGAGGAATTCGTGGTCAGGTTGGTCTCATTCCTTCGCGACCAGCGCGGTGTCACGTTGGATGCAGCGTCCGAGGCGACGGTACGCGCTGCCGCAGTCCTGGTGCAGGAACGGGTCGAGACCCTCGGACAGGCAGCCGACATGCTGCACTTCCTCTTGGTCGACGAGGCGACGTTCACCGTCGATCCGGAGGACGCGGCCAAGCAGCTCACGGCCGAGAGCCAGCCCGTTCTTGACGCTGCATACCTGGCGCTCCACGGTCTTGATGTCTGGTCGACGGAGAGGATCGAGGCCGAGCTTCGGACTGCGTTGATCGAGGGTCTCGGCCTCAAGCCGCGCGTCGCGTTCGGGCCTGTTCGCGTTGCCGTGAGTGGCCGTCGAGTGTCACCGCCGCTGTTCGAGTCTCTCGAAATCTTGGGCAAGGAACGCAGTCTCGGGCGCCTCACACTCGCCCTGCAGATGTCTGCGGAAGCCTGACGTGAGGCGGTTTGGGTAGGCGTGACCGGGTTGGGTATCCTCGGGGGTCTGCCGGAACTTCTCGGCACCCATGGGGTATGGGGTAATTGGCAGCCCGACGGTTTCTGGTTCCGTTAGTCTAGGTTCGAGTCCTGGTACCCCAGCGCGTTGGTGCGGTTCCCCGCCTGGGTACTGTCACCTGACGTCCGGTCCCGCCCGGCCCGTCCCTTTGGGTCAGTCCGAGTGGCGAGTTGAGTACGCACGGCCCCGTTGTGTAGCGGCCTAGCACGCCGCCCTCTCAAGGCGGTAGCGCGGGTTCGAATCCCGTCGGGGCTACGTGCCGAAGGCCCAGGTCTTTACAGACCTGGGCCTTCGCTGTGCCTCATGTCCGGCTGAGCGGGCGGGGCTTTGCCCGAGGGCACCGCTGTCCCGGCAACAAGCCCTCGTGGGATCCGCGGAGTACGGTTGGCCCGCTCTTGTTGACGACCAGCGATTGACACCAGGGAGTGCTGGATGGACCGTTCGATCCTTCCGATGCCGGACAAGCAGTACGCAGGTCCTGTCTACGAGGACGCCAAGGATCCTCGGGCGGTGTTCGAGCCGATAGCCCCTGTACGGCCGCCGGAGGGTGCACCCAACGTGCTCGTGATCCTGCTGGACGACGTCGGCTTCGGGGCGGCGAGCACCTTTGGCGGGCCTTGCCGTACGCCCACCGCCGAGAGACTGGCGGGCAACGGCCTGTCCTTCTCCCGGTTCCACACGACGGCGCTGTGCGCGCCCACCCGGCAGGCGTTGCTGACGGGCCGCAACCATCACGCCGTAGGGATGGGCGCGATCACCGAGATCGCGACTTCGGCTCCCGGGTACACGTCGGTCCGGCCGCAGTCCACCGCACCGTTGGCGGAGGTGCTCCGGCTGAACGGCTTCGCGACCGCGCAGTTCGGCAAGTGCCACGAGGTCCCCGTGTGGCAGACCAGCCCAGTCGGGCCCTTCGACGCGTGGCCAACGGGTGGTGGTGGCTTCGAGCACTTCTTCGGCTTCCTCGGCGGCGAGACCAACCAGTACGCGCCCGCCCTCTACAGCGGCACGACCCCGATCGAGCAAGAAGCGACGGCGGACGACGGCTACCACTTCACCGAGGACATGACCGATCGCGCGATCGCCTGGGTCCGTCAGCAGTCGGCGCTGACCCCTGATCGCCCCTTCTTCATGTACTACGCACCCGGGGCGACGCATGCGCCTCACCACGTGCCGCTGGAGTGGGCGGACAAGTACCGGGGCGAGTTCGACGACGGATGGGACGCCCTGCGGGAGCGCATCTTCGCCGAGCAGAAGCGCCGGGGAGTCGTCCCCGAAGAGGCTGAGCTCACGGCTCGCCACGACGAGATCCCGGCGTGGGACGACATGCCGCCCGAGTTGAAGCCTGTCCTGGCGCGCCAGATGGAGGTGTACGCGGGCTTCCTGGAGCACACCGACCACCACATCGGTCGTCTGGTCGACGCTCTCGACGAGTTGGAGGCTCTCGACAACACCCTGGTCTTCTACGTCATCGGCGACAACGGGGCCTCGGCCGAGGGGCACATCAACGGCAGCTTCAACGAGTACCTCTTCTTCAATGGCGCCGCCGCGCTCGAGACGCCGGAGTTCATGGCCGCGCGCATCGACCAGTTCGGCACGCCTGAGGCGTACAACCACTTCTCGGTCGGGTGGGCGCACGCGATGGACACGCCGTACCAGTGGACGAAGCAGGTGGCGTCCCACTGGGGCGGTACGAGGAACGGGACCGTGGTCCACTGGCCGTCGGGCATCGCATCGACCGGCGTCCGCCACCAGTTCCACCACGTGATCGACATCGCCCCGACCATCCTCGAGGTCGCGGGCATCCCGCACCCCGAGCAGCGTCAACGGGGCAGAGCAGACCCCGCTGCACGGCGTGAGCATGAGGTACGCGTTCGACGACGCCGAGGCGCCCGACCGCCACACGACGCAGTACTTCGAGATCGGCGGCAACCGGGGCATCTACCACGAGGGCTGGACCGCGGTCACCAAGCACGCCACCCCGTGGATCGCGATGGCCGAGCTGCCGGCATTCGTCGACGACGTCTGGGAGCTGTACGCGCCGGACGACTGGACGCAGGCGGACGACCTCGCCGAGCGGATGCCGGAGAAGCTCCGAGAGCTGCAGGAGCTCTTCCTGGTGGAGGCGAGGAAGTACAACGTCCTGCCGCTGGACGACAGGCGGGTCGAGCGGTTCGACGCCACCATCGCCGGGCGGCCACAGCTGATCACCGGCCGCAAGCAGATCCTCTACGGCGGCATGAGCCGTCTCACCGAGGCGACCGTCATCAACATCAAGAACGTCTCGCACGCCGTGGCCGCCGACATCGAGGTCCCGGAGGGGGGCGCGTCGGGCGTCATCATCGCGCAGGGCGGCGCGTTCGGCGGTTGGAGCCTCTACCTGCGCCACGACGGCGTCCCCGTCTACTGCTACAACCTCATGGGCCTGCAGGTCACGAAGGTCGCCGGCACGAAGGCGCTCCCCGCGGGCAGCCACCGGGTCGTCATGTCCTTCGCGTACGACGGCGGGGGGCCGGGGCGTGGCGGCGACATCGTCGCTGACGGTCGACGGGGAGACGGTGGCCGAGGGCAGGCTCGAGCGCACCGTGCCGCTCGTCTTCTCGCTCGACGAGACGTGCGACGTGGGACGCGACGGGGGCCTGCCGGTCAGCGACGACTACCGCGCCCAGGACTGCGAGTTCACCGGCACCGTGCACTCTGTGCTCATCGAGCTGGCCGACGGCGCCGCCGACTTCAACCACCTCGTCGACCCGCAGCTGCGGCTGTCCGCGGCGCTGGCTCGGCAGTGATCTGGGCGCCGACCGACACAGGGCCAGCCTTGATGCACCGGTGAGCGCGATGGACGGGTGCGCAGGCTTCGCCGAGAGCCGCTGGTGGGTGCTGTCCTGCGGCCGCTCCTCTTCCTGGTGGTCTCTTTCCTCGTCGCGAGGCTGCTCGTCTCACTGGTGGGTTCGGTCGACTGGCAGCAGGTCGCGACCGCGCTCGGGCAGCTGGACTGGGCGCAGGCCCCCGCGCTCCTCGCACTGCTGCTCGCTCGGCAGGCGTTCAACTCGGTGCCCCTGGCAGTGTTCGTGCCTGGGCTCGGGTTCTGGCGGGGGTTCCAGAATGACCTCACGGCGAACCTGGTCGGCACCGTGGCGCCGCCTCCGGGCGACATCGTCGTCCGAGTCTCGATGTTCCGGTTCCTGGGGCATCACGCCGGCCGACGGCATGCCAGGGGTGACGCTGAACAGCCTCGCGTTCTACGTCATCCGCTTCAGCATCCCCATCCTCGGCGTCCTGGCTGCTCGTCGGTGAGGACCTGTCGGGAGCGCAGGTCTGGTCGGCCGTGCTCTCGCTGGTGGTCGCTGCCGCGATCGTCGTGGCTCTGATCCTGGTCGCCCGCGGCGAGCGCTTCGCCGCGACTGGTCGGACGCCGGGCGGCCCTCGTCGCCGCCCGCTTCCGCGAGGGTGTCGATGCTGACGACTGGGCGGAGACGGCGGCCGGCTTCCGGGCGCGTATGTCCACCCGCCTGGTCCGGGGCTCCCGCCGTCGCTCGCCGCGCTGGCTGCGATGGTCGTGACCGACGGGGTCATCGTCCTGCTCTGTCTCCGGCTCGTGGGCGTGGACGCGACGCTGCTACCCGTGGCGATCGTCCTGGGCAGCTTCTTCATCTACTACCCGCTCACCGCACTGCCCCTGGCCGGCCTCGGCGTGCTCGATGCCGCGCTCGTCGTCACCTACACCGAGACGGCAGGGATGCGGCAGAGCCGGAGATCGTGGCAGCGCTGGTCGTGTGGCGCGTCGTCACCCTCATCGGGACCCTGCTGCTCGGTGCGCTCACGTTCGGCTGGTGGCGCTGGCGGACCGGCACGGGGAGGCTGCCCTCGGCCGACCTGCCTGTGGAGGACCGCGCGTGACGCGCATCAGGCTGCCATCGCGTGGTCGCGGACGCTGCGGCACGACGCGCAGGCCGGCGTCGTCCTCGGCGTGCAGAGCGTCCCGGACGGCCTGGCCACGGGGCTGCTCGCTGGGCTGAGCCCGTTGAACGGCCTCTACGGCTACATGGTCGGCACGCTCGCCGGCGCCGCGGTGACGTCCTCGGCCTTCATGGTCGTGCAGGGCACCGGCGCGATGGCGATGGTCATCGCCGACGTGCCGGGGCTTCATGGCGGCGCAGACCAGGCGCAGGCGGTGGCCACCCTTGCGGTCCTCACCGGCGCCGTGATGCTGCTGGCCGGGCTGCTGAAGCTCGGCTCGCTCCTGCGGTTCGTGTCGAACGCGGTGCTCGTGGGCTTCATGAACGCCGTCGGCGTCAACATCGTGCTCGGCCAGGTCGCCAACCTCACCGGTTACGCCGCCCCGGGGGACAACCGAATCGTGCGCACGTCAACACCGTCCTCTCGCCGGCGAGCGTGGACTGGCCCAGCGTGACGATCGGCCTCGCGACCATCGCGCTCATCGTCGTCCTCGAGCGAACGCGAGTCGGGGTCGATCGGGCTCGTCGTCGCTGTGATCGCCACGTCGGCGCTCGCGGCGCTGCTGGGGTGGTCAAGTGTCGCAACGCTCAGCGACCTGGGTGTGGCCCTCGAAGGACTCCCTCCGCTGACGCTGCCGTCGGCCGCACTCGCTCCAGACCTCCTCCTGCCGGCCGCGTCGCTCGCCTTTGTTGGCCTGGTCCAGGGGGCCGGGATCTCGGCCACCTACGGCAAGGCGGATGGCCAGCGGGCGGACGCTTCGCGGGACTTCGTCGGCCAGGGTTTCGCCAACGTCGCGTGCGCCATGACCGGCGGCATGCCTGTCGGTGGTTCCGCGTCGGCCTCTGCGATCAACGCGGCTGCAGGTGCACGGACGCGCCTCGCGCCGATGATCGCTGCGCTGGTCATGGCGGTCGTGGTGCTGCTTCTTCGGGTCGGCCGTCGGCTACCTGGCCATGCCCGCCCTCGCCGGCCTCCTGATCCTTGTCGGTGTACGGACGATCAAGCCGGACGACATCATGTCCGTGTGGAAGGCGGGCCTCGTACAGCGGGCGGTGTTGGTCGTCACGTTCGTGCTCACGATGCTCGTGCCGCTGCAGTATGCGGTCCTCGTCGGTGTCGGTGTGTCGGTCGTTCTGCACGTCGTTCAGCAGTCCAACCAGGTGCTGGTAAGGCAGCGCATCGCTTCACCCTCGGGTGACGTCGTCGAGGTCGAGCCGGTCGCGGTCGTCCCTGCCGGCCAGGTAGTGGTGCTGCAGCCATACGGAAGCCTCTTCTTCGCGTCGGCTCCTGTGTTCGAGGCAGCCCTGCCCCGCGTCGAAGCCGGCAGCCGGAGGTCTGTGGTCATCGTGCGTCTTCGTGGACACATGGACCTCGGCACCACCTTCATCGACGTTCTGGCCCGGTATGCCGCGCAGCTCGATGATGCAGGGTCCCGGCTCGTCGTCGTCTCAGTCGACGAGCGAGTGATGCGGCAACTGCTGTCGGGCGGTGTGACCGACATCGTCGGGCCGGACGGCGTGGTCATTGGCGACGAACGTATAGGCGCAGCGCTCGCCCGTGCGGTCGCCGAGGCCCAGCGGTGGATCGATGCCGATCCGGGGGATTCTGAGGGTCCTGGCACCGTTTAGCCGCGATTAGCCCCGATCCACCGGAGAGCGGTGCGTCAGGAGACCATGTCTCAGCCGTGGGCGCGCAGCAGCTCGGTGAGGGAGTTGGCCGCGTGGACGACGGCCGGGGCGTGCATGCGTCCAGGCTGTCGGGTGAGGCGCTCCAACGGCCCCGAAACCGAGACGGCAGCGATCACCTTGCCGCCGGGCCCGCGGACCGGTGCCGAGACGCTGGCCACTCCGGCCTCACGCTCTCCGATGCTCTGCGCCCAACCCCGACGTCGCACTGCGGCGAGCATGGACGCGGTGAATCGAGCCCCCTTCAGACCACGGTGCAGACGGTCTGGCTCTTCCCAGGCGAGCAGCACCTGGGCTGCTGAGCCGGCGGCCATCGACAGGACCGTGCCAACCGGGACGGTGTCTCGAAGACCGGAGAGCCGTTCAGCCGCGGCAACGCACATACGTTGCTCACCCTGTCGGCGGTAGAGCTGAGTGCTCTCTGCGGTGGTGTCCCGAAGCGCGTTGAGAATGCCACCAGCCGCGGCGAGCAGGCGGTCCTCGCCGGCCGCGGCGGCGAGCTCGCCAAGGCGTGGCCCCAGCACGAAGCGACCCTGAAGGTCACGGCCGACCAAGCGGTGGTGCTCGAGGGCGACGGCGAGCCGGTAGGCCGTTGGCCTTGCGAGTCCGGTTGCGGTGACCAGCCCTGCGAGGTTCTGTGGCCCGGCCTCGAGGGCGCCCAGCACGAGATTGGCCTTGTCCAGAACACCGACTCCGCTAGAGTTGTCCATAACCCGATACTGCCGTTTCGACATCTGAGACGCAAGCAGTGGTGAAGAAAAGCAAGTGAGCAAACACGACACCCGTGAGACGAAGAGTCGTTGCAGAGAACCCTTGAGCAAGGAGGAACCATGGCTGCCGAACAGACCCAACGCACGCTCGCCGAGAAAGTGTGGGATTCGCACATCGTTCGTCGCGTCGACGGCGAGCCAGACCTCCTCTTCATCGACCTTCACCTCGTCCACGAGGTGACCAGCCCACAGGCCTTCGACGGCTTGCGGAGTGCCGGGCGTCCCGTGCACCGCCCTGACCTCACGCTGGCGACGGAGGACCACAACGTGCCGACGCTCGACATCGACCGACCGATCGCTGACCCGGTGTCGCGTATCCAAGTCGAAGCGCTGCGCAAGAACTGCGCGGAGTTTGGGGTTCCGCTCTTCCCTCTGGGGTCAGACGAACAGGGCATCGTTCACGTCGTCGGCCCGCAGCTCGGCCTCACCCAGCCGGGAATGACCATCGTCTGCGGTGACAGCCACACCTCCACCCATGGAGCCTTCGGTGCTCTTGCGTTCGGGATCGGCACCAGCGAGGTCGAACATGTGCTGGCGACCCAGACACTGCCGCTAAATCCGTTCAAGACGATGGCGATCACCGTCGAGGGCGAACTGCCCGGCGACGTCACTGCCAAAGACCTCATCCTCGCGGTGATCGCCGAGATCGGGACAGGCGGCGGCCAGGGGTATGTCCTGGAGTACCGCGGCAGCGCCATCGAGAAGCTCTCGATGGAAGCCCGCATGACGATCTGCAACATGTCCATCGAGGCCGGCGCGCGCGCCGGCATGATCGCGCCGGACGCCTCCACCTACGCGTACCTGCGTGGCCGTCCCCACGCACCGACCGGCGCCGACTGGGACGCCGCTGTCGCGTGGTGGAGCAGCCTGCCGACTGACCCTGGCGCAGTCTTCGATCGCGAGGTCGTGGTCGACGCGTCGGCCCTCAAGCCGTTCGTGACCTGGGGTACGAACCCCAGCCAAGGCTTGCCGCTCTCCGCTTCGGTGCCTGACCCCACGCAGATCGCCGACCCCGGCGAGCGCTCGGCAGCCGAGCGAGCATTGGAGTACATGGACCTCGTGCCGGGGACGCCCTTGTCGGCGATCAGCGTCGACACCGTTTTCCTGGGTTCGTGCACAAACGGCCGGATCGAGGATCTGCGGGCCGCCGCCGCGATCCTCCAGGGTCGTCAAGTGGCCGATGGCGTCCGCATGCTCGTGGTTCCGGGGTCGGTGCGCGTTCGGCTCGAGGCTGAGGCCGAGGGGCTGGACCAGGTCTTCACAGCTGCCGGTGCTGAGTGGCGGCACGCAGGGTGCTCGATGTGTCTAGGGATGAACCCCGACCAGCTCGCGCCGGGAGAGCGCAGTGCCTCCACCTCGAACCGCAACTTCGAGGGGCGTCAAGGAAAAGGGGGCCGAACGCACCTGGTGTCGCCACAGGTGGCAGCGGCCACAGCGGTCACCGGAAGGTTGACCAGCCCGACAGAACTCGCCGACGCCGCCAGCGGTGTTTCGACCGACGCTTAGGAATCGGAGCCAACGATGGAGAAGTTCACCACGCACGTGGGTCGCATGTTGCCGCTTCGTCGTAGCAATGTCGACACCGACCAGATCATCCCTGCCGTCTACCTGAAGCGAATCACCCGCGACGGGTTTGAGGACGGTTTGTTCGCGGCATGGCGCAAGGACCCCGACTTCGTCCTCAACCAGCCGCAGTACGCGGGAGCCACCGTCCTCGTCGCCGGACCTGAGTTCGGCACCGGATCCTCTCGCGAACACGCTGTGTGGGCACTGCAGAACTACGGGTTCCGCGTCGTCATCTCGCCACGCTTTGCTGACATCTTCAGAGGCAACAGCCTCAAGGGAGGGCTGCTGACCATTGAGCTCCCCGAAGATGTCGTTGAGCGCTTGTGGGAAGCGGCCGAGGCCGACCCCGCGATCGAGGTCAGCGTGGATCTGCAGGCTCGCGGTGTGCGATTTGCTGGTGAAACAGTGCCGTTCGAGCTCGATGACTATGCGCAGTGGCGTCTGCTCGAGGGTCTCGATGACGTGGGTTTGACCTTGCGCCACACCGATCTCATCACCGAGTTCGAGGCGGCTCGACCAGTCTGGATGCCCACAACCGTTACCGGGTAAGGGTTCGCCCAGAGCGATCGCCAAGCATGATGAGTCCAGGTGTGACGAATCTCCTTGCAACACAAGGCGTTTTCCGGCGTGTATGCATTGTGTCCTGGCCCCAGATTGCCTAACGTTCCCATCGGTCGGGAAAACGCCCGACCGCACAGGCTTTCGAAGGGGAAGTAGTGAACAAGGCTCAGTTGATTGATGAACTCGCCGGCCAGTTCGACGGGAACCGCCGCGCTGCCCACAACGCGCTCGAGGCGGTGATCGGCACGATCACTCGCCAGGTGGCCAAGGGTGAGGCCGTCGCGATCACCGGTTTCGGCAAGTTCGAGCGTCGCATCCGTCCCGCTGGCACTGCCCGTAACCCGCAGACCGGCGCTACCGTCAAGACCAAGAAGAAGTCCGTTCCCAAGTTCACAGCGGGTGCGGAGTTCAAGGCTGTCGTGAACGGCGAGAAGAAGCTTGCCGCTCCGGCCAAGAAGGCCGCTGCCAAGAAGACGACAAAGAAGGCCACCGCCAAGAAGGCGCCCGCTCGCAAGACCGCTGCCAAGAAGGCCCCGGTCCGCAAGACCGCTGCCAAGAAGGCCCCGGCTCGCAAGACAGCAGCCAAGAAGACGGCGCGTAAGCGCTAGACCAGGCAGGCGACGAAGGCCCGGACCGCATGCGGTCCGGGCCTTCTCGCATGCTTCTACGAAAGTGGTGGGAACGTCACCAGCGTCAGCGCGGTTACCGCGGCGTCGACACCTGTTCCAGCGATCGCCACGCGAACTCGCTGGCCCTGACGCATTGTCAGCAGGGGACCTGACTCCCACGAGTCAGGTCCGAACGGAATCACCAGACCCTGGTCGGTGATCACCGACCCGACTCCGGTCCTGGCGTCGAACTCATGCACCGTTGCCTGCATGGGGTGGCCGCTCATGACGGTCAGCCTAGCCAGGTGCTGATAGCCGAGTCGGTCAGCAAAGTGGCGGTTTGCGGACCCACCCCGAGCAGTCGCGCATGGGCGAGATCAGCGAGCGTGTCGACGTCGCAGGCCACGTCGGCAGGACTGGTCACCAAAGTCGCGCCGGCCGTTCGATGGGCTGCCGCAGAGCGCGGCCCAAAGTGCGGGTCCACGTGGGCGGCCACGAGTGCGGTCAGGACAGTCGTCCCTGAGTTTGAGCGGTCGGCAACCATGGCGGAGGAGTGTTGCTGCGCCTGACGGAGAACCTTTGACAGCGAGGTGACCGTCAGGGCGGGGAGATCGGCAACCACGACCGCGAGCGGCCCCGGCTCGGTGAGGACGGTCGTCGCGAACCAAGTGAGCGCCGCATTGAGCGAGGGGGCGTCATCCGGTTGGGCAACAACGGTGGCGATATCCCGCAGCACCGGCGAACGGATGAGATCGCGATCGCGCACGAGCACCGAGACGGTCTGAACCTCTGGGCAGGCCGTGAGTGTCGCGAGTGTGTCTGATGCCATCGCCTGCACCATCTGGCGCCTGGCAGCCTTCGGCAGCGCAAGACGCGACTTGGCAGCGCCCCAGCCTTTGAGGGGAACGACCACGTGCCACATTTGGGGCAGCGTACGGGGATGGTTCGTGCCGGGCGGCTGGCAGGTGGCGGTCCTCGACACCGCGGGGTGCTGGGACGAGACTCAAGGGCAGCCCGGCGGGGAGAGGTGTGGAGAGAGGTGCATGTGGGCGCTGCCAGCGGCCCTGGTGCCACGTACTCGGTGGCCCGCGCGATCCTCCGCCCCGCCCTGCGAATCGCCAGTCGCCGGGAATGGAGCGGCCAGGAGCACCTTCCGGCCGAAGGCGGCTGTGTTGTCGTGTCCAACCACGTCTCGCACGCGGACCCTCTGACCATTGCTGACTTCGTCGACGCCGCGGGCCGGCGTCCGCGATTCTTGGGGAAGGCTGAACTCTTCGACGTTCCGGTCCTCGGTGACCTGCTCCACGCGGCCGGTCAGATCCCCGTCCAGCGAGAGAGCGAGCACGCGGGCTCGGCCCTGGCGGCTGCCGTGGACGCGGTGCGAAGGGGTGAGTGCGTCGTGATCTACCCCGAGGGAACGCTGACACGGGATCCCGACCTCTGGCCGATGCTGGGCAAGACAGGGGCCGCCCGCGTGTGGTGGCAGACCAGGTGCCCCGTCATTCCGGTCGCACAGTGGGGGCCAGAAGAACTCCTTGCGCCGTACGGTCGGGTACCCCGGGTGTGGCGCAGACCGCTGATTCGGGTGCTGGCCGGGCCCCCTCTTGAGCTCTCGACGACCGATCCTCCGGACTTTCGCGCACTCACCGGCGCGATCATGACGTCGGTGAGCGGACTGCTCGCCGATCTCCGGCACGACCTCGCGCCAACTTCACTGTTCGACCCGCGCGCGTCCGACCTGCCACGGACCGGTAACCCACGCAAGAATCAGAGCCGCGCCGGTCGCGACCCGGTGTGACGCGTCGTGAGCGCGACTGTGATCACCTGAGCGACGTCAGAACTAGAAGGAGGCCGTGATGCAGGCAGCCGTCATGGGGCTCGGCTCGTGGGGCACCGCCTTCGGTCTCGTCCTTGCCGACGCCGGCCACGAGGTACGCCTTTGGGGGCGCAACCCGACAACAGTTGCCGCCGTGAACTCATCACGCCGCAATGCCCAGTTCCATCCAGACCTCGAGCTGCCAGCGAGGGTGACAGCCTTCGCTGACACGCGCGAGGCACTGTCCAGTGCCGATCTGGTGGTGTTGGCTGTCCCGGCTCAGTCACTGCGGGCCAACCTCTCGATGTGGGCGGAACAGATCCCGCCCAAGGCCGTCGTGCTCAGCCTCCTGAAGGGCCTCGAGCAGGGCTCGCACGCCCGGATGAGCGAGGTGGTGGCGTCGGAGGGGAACTGTCCGGCCGAACGCATCGCGGTGCTCTCCGGCCCGAACCTCGCCCGCGAGGTGGTACAGCGTCAACCGACCGCCAGCGTGATCGCGTGTGCCGATGGGGACGTCGCCACCCAGGTCCAGGAGTGGACCAGAACCCCCTATTTTCGCCCTTACACCAACGCCGATGTCGTCGGGGTTGAGCTCGGCGGAGTGGTGAAGAACGTCATCGCTTTGGCCACCGGCATGGCCGAAGGGATGGGCTTCGGCGACAACAGCAAAGCGGCGATCATGACGCGGGGACTGGCCGAGATGACCCGACTGGGGGTTGCCATGGAGGCAGACCCGCTGACCTTCATGGGGCTGGCTGGAGTGGGAGACCTGATCGCGACCTGCTCGTCCCCGCTCTCACGGAACCGCACGTTCGGCGAGAACCTCGGCCGTGGGATGACGATGGATGAGGTTGCCGCGATCACCGCCCAGACAGCCGAGGGCGTCACGTCTTGCGCAGCGGTACTGGAGCTGGCCCAGGAGCACCAGGTGGACATGCCTATCACCGAGCACGTCTCCGGAGTGATCGAGCAGGGCTGGTCGCCGCGTGACATGGTTGTGTCGTTGATGAGTCGGGTTGCCAAGCCGGAGTGGCACCGCGCCGTGGCGCCCGACATAGGCTGAGCCGGTGATCTCCTCACCCCGTATTCGCGTTGCCGTTGTCTTCGGGGGACGCAGCACCGAGCACCAGATCTCGTGCATCTCCGCCGGTGGCGTCCTACGAGCGCTCGACCCCGAGCAGTTTGATGTCGTGCCGGTAGGGATCACCCCAGAGGGTCGCTGGGTGCTGGTCGACTCCGATCCTGAACGGCTCGCGATCGACGACGGTCGGCTTCCCTCGGTCGGCGACGACACCGGCCCCCCGGTGGCGTGGACCGCTGACCCTTCCCGGGCGTTGAGTGTGCACGAGCCAGGCCACGTTCCCGAGGTGCTGGCCGATGTCGACGTGGTCTTCCCGCTCCTGCACGGTCCCTATGGGGAAGACGGGACGATCCAGGGCCTGCTCGAGCTTGCCGGGGTCCCTTACGTGGGATCAGGGGTCCTGGCCAGTGCGGCTGCGATGGACAAGGCGGTCACGAAGATCTTGGTGGCGGCGGCGGGAATCGCGCAGGCCCCGTTCGTCGTCATCGCTGACCGCGACTGGTCGTTCGACCGGGAGCGCGCGCTGCGGTCGGTGCGTGTTCTGTCGCTGCCGGTCTTCGTCAAACCCGCCAGGGCCGGTTCCAGTGTCGGCATCACCCGCGTGACCGACTGGGCCGACCTCGAGCCGGCGATCGAGGCGGCGCGTGAGCACGACCCCAAGGTGGTGGTCGAGCAGGGCATCGTCGGCCGCGAGATCGAGTGTGGGGTGTTGGCTCGCACCGACGGTCGTGGACCGGAAGCGAGTGTGTGTGCCGAGGTTCGCGTGCTTGGGGACCATACGTTCTATGACTTCGAGGCCAAGTACCTTGACGATGTCACCGAGCTGGCCGTTCCGGCTGATCTTCCCGAGGAGGTCTCCGAGCGCGTACGGCGAGCCGCCTGTGCCGTCTTCGACGCTGTGGGTTGCGAGGACTATGCCCGGGTGGACTTCTTCGTCACCGACGACGGTGAGGTGGTGCTGAACGAGATCAACACCATCCCCGGCTTCACGCACATCTCACTCTTTCCACGGATGTGGCAGGCCTCCGGCGTCGAGTATCCCGATCTCGTCGCCCGCCTGGTACGCACGGCCCTGGGAAAGCGCCGCGGCCTACGGTGACGTCGTGAGGCTGGGGGAGGGCGTCGGTTCCGCCTCCGATCCCTCCGGCACGGTGTCGGCGACGGTCGCGGAGAGTTCTGCGACCGGTCCGATCTCCGGCGAATACGTGTCAGGAACAGTCACCTCAACGTACGGCTGGCGTCCGTAGGTGGTGAAGAGGTAGCCGCCAGTCAGTTCTTCGGCGAACCAGTCGACTCCATTGACGTTGGTCAGCGATGACGTGGCTTGCAGGGCGGCGGGTCGCGGTACGCCGCATCGCAAGACGATGGCCGGGTCACCCCAGGCGGCAGTGAGCGTCGACTCCGGGTCAGTGTCCTGGGCATCTTGACCGGACACCCTCTCGGGGAGCGCGCCGACGAGGTCAGCACAGATCTGCGCGGTTTCCGGGTCGACATTGCTCGGAGCGGTTACTTCCACGGCGCCAGAGCAGCCGGACACGACCGCAAGGAGGGTGAGCAGCGGGGCGACTCGCACGCCTCAGAGGTTGATGACTGGACAGGTCAAGGTTCGGGTGATTCCGGGGACCGCCTGGACCTGGGCGACCACGAACCGGCCGAGCTCGTCGTCGCTGTTGGCCTCGGCGCGCACAATGACGTCGTAGGCCCCGATGAGATTCTCCGACAGCGTGACACCGGCGACCTTTGCGATCTGGTCAGCCACCTCGGCTGCGCGCCCCACCTCGGTCTGGATCAAGATGTATGCCGTGACCATCACAAGTCTCCCGTCTGCAGGCCATGACCGTACCCGGTCGGGTGTGCGATGAGCGACCCCTCAGCAGCCCAGAACCCTGCCGACTCGATCGGGGGCAGGGGCGAGTTCGCCTTGATCGAGGCCATTACCCGCCGTCTGCCCCAGGGTGCGGAGGTCTCGGTGCCGCCAGGCGACGACGCCGCCGTTGTGCTGGTCGACCACACGCCCATCGTGCTCACGACCGACGTCCTGGTGGCCGGAGTGCACTTCCGGACAGACTGGTCGGGCGCCGACGACATCGGCAGGCGAGCCGCTGCTGCGAGCCTGGCAGACCTCGTATCGATGGGTGCGAGCCCGGTGGCGCTTGTGGTGGCCCTGACCGCTCCTCGTTCGACTGATGCCGCTTGGGTGCTTCGGATCGCCGACGGACTGCGCGACGAGGCAGCGCTCACGGGGGCGTCGGTCGTCGGGGGCGACCTGTCCGGAGGAGAGACCATCTCGGTGACGGTGACAGGGATCGGGGGGCTCGGGGGACGAGCTCCTGTGTTGCGCAGCGGAGCCGTTGCTGGGGACCAGGTCGCCGTCGCCGGTCGTCTGGGATGGGCCGAAGCCGGACTGGCCGTGCTGACTCGCGGCTTTCGGTCGCCGCGGGCACTTGTCGAGGCCTACCGTCGCCCTGAGGTCCCGTACGAGGCGGCCTTGGGTGCTGCGGCTTCAGGGGTGCACGCGATGTGCGACGTCAGTGATGGCCTCGTTGCTGACCTTGGGCACATCGCCGTCAGCAGTGACGTGCGTATCGACATCGAGAGCAACCTCGTCGCCATCGGTGATCCGGTGGCGACGGTGGCGGCTGCCTACGGAAGTGATCCCCTGCCATGGGTCCTGACCGGAGGCCACGACCACGCCCTGGTGGGAGCGTTTGCTGCCGACGCTCTGCTACCAGAGGGGTTCACCCGAATCGGGAGCGTGAAGGAGCGCGCACGATCATCGGCTGACCCTCAAGGGGAGCATCTAGTCACCGTCGACGGGGAGCAGTGGAGCGGACCGTCGGGCCACCGGCACTTCGACGGGTAACAACGGTGGTTAGCGGGTGACCTTGCCGGCCTTGATACACGACGTGCAGACAGTCAGCTTGGTGGGCGTGCCACCGATCGTCGTACGAACCGTCTGGACGTTCGGGTTCCAGCGGCGTGGCGTGCGGCGGTGCGAGTGGGAGATGCTGTTACCGAAGCCCGGGCCCTTGCCACAGACGTCACACTTGGCAGCCACGGTGGCTCCTCCAGGACTCAGGCGGCGTCTTCTGCCGCAGGGGCGCATCGCCGGAGCGCATGCGCGGGTAGTTACCGGTATCTCGGGATGCTGAGCGGGGGTTCTCGGGGGCCGAGACCTGCCTGCGACAGCCACGTCAGACTACCCGATCGGCTCTGGCGGACCCAAACCGGACGTCGGTTGGTCCCGTTAGGCTCACCCGTCTGGTGCCGGGCCGGCATCCGCTGGACGCCTAGCAGAGTGCCGAGAGGAGGTGAGCGTGACGACAGAGTTCGGATGCGACCAGCTGACAGACTGGGCCAGCCGCGGTGAGGTCCTCCTGCAGGCGGCTCGCTATGACATCGATGCACTCAACGTCTTCCCGGTGCCCGACGGCGACACGGGCACAAATCTCCTGTTGACCTGGCAGGCAGCATCCACGGCGCTGGCTGAGGCCATTGCCGGCCGACCCGACGGCGTGCCGCCCCTCGCCGCCGCCGCAGCCGCCTGGTCGCGTGGCGCCCTGCTCGGTGCCCGGGGCAACTCAGGTGTCATCGTGGCCCAGCTCCTGCGCGGGATTGCGGAGACGTTCGCGGAGTCCACCGGGCCGCAGGACCAACGACTCCAAGCGGCCGATGCGGCGTCGGTGCTGGCGGCCGCATTGGTCAGGGCCGCAGAGCTCGCCTACACAGGAGTGGCGCGACCGGTTGAAGGGACAATCTTGACCGTCTCCGCTGCTGCGTCCGTAGCCGCAACAGATCAGGTGAGCGCCGGCCTAGCCGCTGTGACCGCGGCAGCTGCCGATGGCGCCGCCGATGCATTGGCGGTGACGCCAGAGCTATTGCCCGTGCTCGCGGCAGCGGGGGTGGTTGATGCCGGCGGTCAGGGGCTGGTCCTGATCCTGGAAGCCCTGCGGGCCACCGTCGACCCGAGCGCCTCATCTGCGGCCGCGGTGCTCAGCAGCTTTGGGCTCGGCCACGCTCCGGCGCCCGAGCCCGGGCACCTGTCGGCCGCAGTCCACGCCGCTCAGCTCCTCGGCGACGGTGACGGCGCCTTCGAGGTCATGTACCTGCTCGATGCTGGTGACGATGCCGCCTCGCAGGTTCGTCAGCGGCTCGATGAAATCGGGGCATCGGTGGTCGTGGTGGGCGGAGACGGCTTGTGGAACGTCCACGTGCACACCGACGACGCCGGCCCAGCTGTCGAGATCGGCGTGGCCGCCGGTCGGGTCTATCGGATCCGCATCACCCCGCTCCGCCCGCAATCGACCATGACGCCGACACTGCCAACTGGCCATGGCGATCACGTGCTGGGGCGTGGCGGCCCTCGGCAGGTTGTTGCCGTGGCATCGGGTCCGGCTCTTGCGGCACTTTTCGAAGCGGCTGGGGCAGCGGTCGTCATCGGTGGGTCGGGCCACCGTCCCACCCCGGCTGCGCTCGTTGCCTCAGCCGGGTCTGCGGAGGAAGTTCTGCTGCTGCCCAACGACGACGATCATCGAGCGGCGGCCGAGGCGGCGGCCGTCGAGCTGCGCGAGAAGGGCACACAGGTCGCCGTTCTGCCCACGCACGCCGACGTCCAGGGGTTAGCCGCGATGGCCGTGCGAGATGTCGAGCGAACGTTCACCGAGGACGTCGTCGCCATGTCCGCTGCGGCCGCAGCCACCCGGTTCGGAGGGCTAGCCAGAGCCGAGCGGGAAGCCATGACGTCGGCTGGGATCTGCCACCCCGGACAGATCCTCGGTTTGGTGGAGAACGACATCGTCGTACTCGGTGACGCCGCAGAGGTGGTCGCCTGCGCTGTCACGGACCGGATGCTGGCCGCGGGAGGTGAGCTGGTCACCCTCGTTTGTGGTGAGGATCCGCTGCCCGGTCGGCCCTTGGCCGAGGCGGTGCGACGACACCTCCACCAGACGCGGCTCGACGTAGAGGTCGTGGTCTACGACGGAGGCCAGTCGCACTATCCGTTGCTGATCGGCGTCGAGTGACATGAAGGTTCGGTGACGCCGTCATGACCGACTCCGCCGATTGGCTGCGCCAGCCACTGCGGGGCGTGGTCGGCGGCGCCACCGCCAAGGCTTTCGGTGCCATGGATCTGCAGACAGTGGGTGACCTCCTCGACCATCTGCCTCGACGTTATGGCGAACACGGGCAGCTCTCCGACATCGGACGCCTGCAGGTGGGGGAGCAGGCGACGGTCTTGGCTCAGGTTGCAGCGGTGTCATCGCGCCGCATGCGGCAGCGCAAAGGAACAATCTGCGAAGTCATCGTCACGGACGGAAAACAGAAGTTGTCGCTGACCTTCTTCAACCAGCCATGGCGCGAGCGTCAGCTGCAGGTGGGCATGCGAGGTCTCTTCGCGGGCACGGTTGACGTTCGCGCGGGACGCCGACAACTTACCCACCCTGACTACGTCATCTTCGGTGCGACCGACGACTTCGGCGCAGACGGTGACATCGAGCGTGACTTGCGCACCCTTGCCGCGTTCACCGGCTTCCTGATCCCGATCTACCCGGCGACGGCACAGCTGCCCACCTGGCGCATCCAGAAGGCCGTCTCCGTCCTGCTCGACACCATGCCCGAACTGCCCGAGCTGACGCCGCCAGCGGTCACGGCGCGCGAGGGACTGATGTCTCGCACTGAGGCTTATCGAACGCTGCACCGCCCGCGTTCGATGGACGAGGTGAACGCCGCGCGTCGGCGGCTGGCGTACGACGAGGCGCTCGTGCTTCAGACTGTCCTCGCCAGAAGACGAGCGGTGCTCGCCGAGACTGCGGCCACGCCGCGGGTACCTCTCGACGGCGGGCTGCTCACCGCGTTCGACGCCCGCCTTCCATTCGCTCTTACCGCAGGTCAATGCGAGGTCAACGAAGAGATCGCCGGCGATCTTGCCCAGACGCATCCGATGCACCGGTTGCTGCAGGGCGAGGTCGGCTCAGGCAAGACGGTTGTCGCGCTACGGGCCATGGTCAGCGTTGTCGACGCCGGTGGCCAGGCGGCTCTGCTGGCTCCGACTGAGGTGTTGGCCCAGCAGCACTTCCGCACGATGACGGCGATGCTGGGGCCCTTGGCCGACGGTGGTCTGCTCGGCTCACCCCCTCAAGCAACTCGTGTCCGGCTGCTGACCGGAAGCCAACCCACTGCGCAGCGTCGAGCCTCCTTGCTCGACGTCGCGTCGGGCGAGGCAGGGATCGTGGTCGGTACCCATGCGCTGCTGCAGGAGCATGTGGACTTCTTTGACCTCGGGCTGGTCGTCATCGACGAGCAGCACCGCTTCGGGGTCGAGCAGCGCGAGGCTCTGCGTGCCAAGGCCGAGACTCCGCCACATGTGCTTGTGATGACGGCAACTCCGATTCCGCGGACCGTTGCCATGACGATCTTTGGCGACCTCGACGTCTCGACGTTGACCGAGCTACCCCAGGGCCGCCAGCAGATCAGTACCCACGTGGTTCCGGCCGCGGATCGGCCGAGGTACCTCGACCGCGCCTGGGAGCGGATCACCGAGGAGGTCGGCAAGGGGCGGCAGGCCTATGTCGTCTGCCCGAGGATCGGTGACGACCTCGACGGGCCCGGTGGTGCTGCGCCTGGAGAGCCCGCTGTGCCAGAACAGCATTCGGTGCTCGCCCTCGCTCGATTCCTTGCTGACGGTCCGCTGGCCGACTGCCGCGTGGGCGTCCTGCACGGACAGCTTCCGTCTGAGGTCAAGGAGGCGGTGATGTCGAGTTTCGCCGCCGGCGAGATCGACGTCCTGGTCGCCACCACCGTGATTGAGGTCGGTGTCGACGTCCCCAACGCCAGCGTCATGGTGGTCATGGACGCTGATCGGTTTGGTATCTCGCAGCTGCACCAGATCCGTGGTCGTGTGGGTCGAGGTGACGTCGCCGGCCTCTGTCTCCTGGTCACCGAGCTGCCCGACCAGAGTCCGGCTCGCGAGCGGCTTGAAGCGGTTGCCGGAACCAGCGACGGATTCGTGCTGGCTCGGATAGACCTCGAGCAACGCCGGGAGGGCGACGTGCTTGGCGCAGCCCAGTCGGGGGTCCGGTCGAGTCTGAAGGTGCTGCGAGCTGTCTCCGACGAGAAGATCATCGTTGCTGCCAGGGATGACGCGGTCTCACTGGTCGCTGACGACGCATCGCTCACCTCCTACCCAGACCTGGAGGCCGCTGTCACCATCCTCGAGTCTGATGAGCAGGCCGAGTACCTGGAGAAGTCATGACGTACCTGGAGAAGCCATGACGTACCTGGAGAAGCCATGACGTACCTGGAGAGTGCGTGACAAGAATCATCGGAGGCAGTGCCAGAGGTCGGCGGCTCGCGGTCCCCGGTGCCGGGACCCGCCCCACCTCCGATCGGGCACGCGAGGCGGTCTTCTCCAGTCTTGAGTCGGTGCGCGGCCCCTTCTCCGGTGCAGTTGTTCTCGACCTGTATGCGGGATCGGGTGCGCTTGGTCTGGAGGCACTCTCCCGGGGTGCTTCCCACGTCGACCTCGTCGAGTCAGACCGCCAAGCGGTCGAGGTGATCGAGGCCAACAGATCGGCGGTCAGCGCTGGCGTGCATTCGGGAACCGGCTCGTCCGCAGGGGGCAGGGCGCACGTGCACGCGATCACCGTCGAGCGGTGGATCACCATGAGCCACCGTGGCCCGGGTTACGACGTCGTCTTCTGCGACCCGCCGTACTCTGTGGCTGCTTCAGTGGTGAGCTCAGTGCTGGAGAGACTGAGGCGGCACCAGCTGCTTGCGGACGGCGCAGTCGTGGTCGTGGAGCGAGGCCGCCGCGACCCGGTTTGGACCTGGCCGCCGGGCTTTCAGGCAATCCGCGACCGCGCCTATGGCGAGGCGCATCTGTGGATCGCCGGCCTCGCGAGCGACTGAGCGCCCAGTGATAGCGTCGCGACGTGCTGAGCGTCGTGTGCCCCGGGTCATTTGACCCGGTCACAAACGGACACGTGGACATCATCGAGCGCGCCTCCAAGCTTGCCGACCGGGTCTTCGTCGGGGTGATGGTCAACCCCAACAAGCGTGGGTTGTTCGAGGTCGATACCCGCATCGACCTCTTGACGCAGTCGCTGGACCACCTCCACAACATCACGATCGAGACGTTTTCAGGGCTGCTCGTGGACTACTGCCAGGCAAGAGGCGCCCGTGCGATCGTCAAGGGACTGCGTGCAGTCGGCGACTTCGACTACGAGCTGCAGATGGCACAAATGAACCACCGGCTCACCGAGGTCGACACGCTCTTCGTGGCGACCAACCCGCTTTACTCGTTCCTGTCATCGACTCTCATCAAAGAGGTCGTCGCCTTCGGTGGTGACGTCGAGGGCTTGGTGCCCCCACCAGTGCTCGCCCCGCTCGTGGCGGCGCTGACACCGCCGGACCCACTTCCATGAGGACTCCTGGTCGACCACCCGCCTAATCCAGACTTCGCATCAGCAGCACCCCCCGGTCCGCTTCGACCCCAGGAGGTCTCGTGGAGATCCACGACAAGCTCGACGAGCTCGGTGAGGTCATCGAGAGCGCTCGCGCTGTCCCCATGTCGGCGTCATGCATGGTCAACCGGGCTGACGTCCTCGCCTTGCTCGACCAGGTGCGACGCCAACTGCCATCGGACCTGACCAGGGCTGACGCGCTCCTGGCTGACGCCGAAGGCGTTCGCGCCCAGGCGCGGCTGCAGGGCGAGGAGATCATTGCCGGCGCCCACCAGGAGAAGATGCGCCTGGTGTCCCAGACCGAGGTGCAGGCTCAGGCCGAGCGTGAAGCCGGCCGAATCATCGCGGGCGCCGAGGCCGAGGCCGAGCGGATGCGGCGCGAGATCGACGACTACATCGATGCCAAGCTCGCCAACTTCGAACTGGTGCTGACCAAGACGCTTGAAGCCGTGGCGCGAGGCCGGGACAAGATCGCAGGCCGCCGGGCCGTCGAGGAGCTCTCCGGGATCTCGCTGCCCGACTTCGATGAAGGGCACGGGGCCGACGGTGAAAGCGATCAGGACGGCAAGGACTCAGATCATCCGGCTCAGCGCTGAGCCCGGTGCCGCACACAACCTGCCACCCCCAGCATCCGGGCCAGCATCCAGGCAGGGAGGGGGCCGATGCCGGTTTGGGGCGGTGGTCGTGCTCGGCTACCCTAGACAGCGGTCTCGTCCCCGAGGCCGTGGTCCGGACTGCCCAAGGGCACGCCTAACACCTCGCCACCTGGCGAGCTGAGCGGTGTGCGCCAGGAGAACACCGCTCGTGTCTCGCCTCAACCCGCGTGACCTGTTGGTTCTCGACACCCAAGCGGTGGCGAGGCGCCCAGGGGCAATGGTTGAGGTGAGTCGCACGCTCGATGCGCCGCCCGGACTCGGCACGGACGTGGTTGGTGTCCCTGAAGGTGCCCCGATCGAGCTGCAGTTGCGGCTCGAGTCGGTGATCGAGGGGGTGCTGGTGTCCGGCACCTGTCGGACACAGGCAAGTGGTGAGTGTGTGCGGTGTCTAGATCCTTTGGTTTTCGATCTAGACCTCGACATCCAGGAGCTCTTCGCCTACCCCGACACCGCGGCTGCGGATGCGGAAGAGATCACGCAGGTGGAGGACGAGCTCGTCGACTTCCGGCCAGTTCTGCGGGACGCCGTGGTGCTCGCCCTGCCCCTGCAACCGGTGTGCCAGGACGACTGTCTCGGCCTTTGCGCCATGTGCGGCGCTCGGCTGAACGATGACCCGGAGCACCAGCACGACCAGGTCGACCCTCGATGGGCCGCCCTGGGGGGCCTGCATCGGCAGGACTCGAACGCACCAGACGCGCCTAGCGCGTCCTAGAGGACTAGAAGGGCATCGCTGTGGCCGTCCCGAAGCGGAAGACATCGCGCTCCAACACCCGTTCGCGACGGGCCAACTGGAAGGCCAGTCGCCCAACGATCGTCGCGTGCGATCGCTGTCGCGAGCCCAAGCTGCCGCACATCGCATGCCCGACATGCGGTACCTACAACAAGCGACAGGTCACCGCTGTCTGACCGGTCAGCACCCATGACCACCCCAGAATCGGGTTCCCTGCCCGGTCCGCACCCCTTGCTGACCGCCCTGGATGTCGAGCTCGCGCCGCAGATGCTCGATCAGGCGCTGACCCATCGTTCGTACGCTTACGAGAACGGTGGACTGCCGACCAACGAGCGCCTGGAGTTCCTCGGCGACTCAGTCCTCGGCCTGGTCGTCACCGAAAGCCTCTACCTCAGCCATCCCGACCTTCCCGAGGGCCAGCTAGCAAAGCTGCGCTCCGCGGTCGTGAACATGCGTGCCCTGGCCGAAGTGGCGCGCGCCATCGGTCTTGGCCAACACCTCCGGCTCGGAAAGGGCGAGGAAGCGACCGGCGGTCGTGACAAGGCCTCGATCCTGGCCGACGGCTTGGAGGCGCTGATCGGGGCTGTCTACGTCGACCGTGGTGACGAGGTTGCCGCGCTGGTCGTCCACCGGCTCTTTGACCCACTGCTGGACCGAGCTCCGCACCTTGGGGCTGGACTCGACTGGAAGACCAGCCTTCAAGAGCTGACCGCCACCCTCGAGCTCGGGGTTCCGGAGTACCGGATCACTGAGTCTGGCCCAGATCACGCGAAATCGTTCGTCGCCACCGTCGTACTCCGCGACGGCCCGCACGGAAGTGGTCGCGGTCACTCCAAGAAAGAGGCTGAGCAGGAGGCGGCGGCCGCCACCTGGGAGTCGCTGGCGGGCAGGCCAGGGGATGCAGCTGCGCGCCCCGGAGACTCGCCAGGGGCCAACGAGTCACGTGCCTGAGCTTCCCGAAGTCGAAACGGTCCGACGGGGCTTGGCCGGCCACCTCGCCGGACGCACGATTGTCAGCGCGCACGCTCACCACCCCCGGGTGGCCAGGCGCCACCAGGCAGGGGGCGCCGATCTGTGTGCGCGGTTGGCCGGCCGCACCTGCGCCAGCGTTGAGCGGCGCGGCAAGTATCTGTGGGTTTGCTTGGTCGCCGAGGGGGAGGCATCGGCTCCCGTGTGTGATGTTCTCGTCGCCCACCTCGGAATGAGCGGCCAGTTCCGCGTCAGTGACGAGGACCTCAGCGACCACCCGCACCTTCGGTTCGACGCTCAGCTCGACGACGGCCGCTGGCTCTCGTTCCTGGACCAGCGCACCTTTGGCGGTCTGGCGTGGGACCACCTGGGACCTGACGCCGCCGGACTTCGGGCGGTGCCAAGTTCGCTGGTTCACATCGGGGCCGACCCTTTCGAACCGAGTTTCGAGCTAGGGCGGGTGGTGGCGAAGATGCGGCGGCGTCACTCTGAGATCAAGCGGGTGCTCCTCGACCAGTCGGTGGTGTCGGGGATCGGCAACATCTACGCGGACGAGGCATTGTGGAGGGCCCGCGTACATCCGGCGCGCTCGGCCCATGGGCTGTCGAGGCAGGCGGTCGCCTCAGTGCTGGATGCGGCGAAGGAGGTGATGGCAGAGGCGCTCGAGCAGGGGGGCACCTCCTTCGATGCCCTGTATGTCAACGTCAACGGCCAGAGTGGCTACTTCGAGCGTTCGTTGGCGGTCTACGGGCGGCAGGACCAGGCCTGCCTGCGCTGCGGGGCCTCGATTCGACGACTGCACTTTCAGAATCGATCCTCGTTCGTGTGCCAGCGATGCCAGCGGCCTCCGCGGCCCCGTTCCGCTGCGGTACCTAGAGCCGTCAGCTGTGCGAGCACCCCATTGGACTAGCCCGATCGGGTGATGTGACAGGCGGTCTGCGGTCACGATCGTGACCGCTTCTTGACCTGTTCGACACCGGGATGTCACCCTGAAGGGGCGGTGTGGTGCGCAGGTGAATCATCTGCACGGGCTAGGAGCCCGGCCACCAGCACCGGAGACCAGCAGACAGCCAGAGCTGCGCTCGGACGTGTCGAGAGACCACCAGGTTCTCGGTACTTGCCGCGCATGACGAGGAAAGGGGCTTCCCAGAAATGGCGAAGGCGATTCTTGGCCACATCGGCGGTCCTGACCCACGACTCTTGTCCGAGGTGGCGCGGTTGCGTCGCCGGGTGGCCGAGCTGCAGTCCGAGGTCGACCGGCTGACCGCCGAGAACCAGGCCCTTCTGCCTGACTCGATCGGTGGTTCGCTCGCCGAGGAGATCATCACGCTGGATGCTCCGCTGCCCGAGCGCTCTGCTCCGGCTCTCGCCTAACGCAACGGCACTTGCCTGTCGCTCTGCCATCGGGTCTGCTCCAACCTGTTTCGCGGTGTCCGCGCGTCCGGTGTCAAGGTGACAGGTTCGCTGGGTAGGCTCAGGGCGCCCGTTCGTCTCTTCCAATGGCTTCGAATCCAACCTGCTCAATCTGACTCGCTTGCTTTCGACTGGCACAGGCATTCCCCACCGTGCCGGGTCACTGCCGGTGTGGCGCAAGTTGCATCGGTCCGCCCCACCCTTGTCCTGGGAGGGCCCGCGCTCTGCGTACGGGGTCCCGGCACTTGGGCCGACACCGCAGGAGTAACAGCCGGTGTACCTCAAGACCCTCACGCTCCGCGGCTTCAAGTCGTTCGCGTCGGCAACGACCCTCCGCTTCGAACCGGGAATCACCTGTGTCGTCGGACCTAACGGGTCAGGCAAGTCCAACGTCGTCGACGCGCTCTCGTGGGTGATGGGTGAGCAGGGCGCAAAGTCGCTTCGCGGCGGCAAGATGGAAGACGTCATCTTCGCGGGCACCTCGGGACGACCTCCGCTGGGACGCGCCGAGGTTGTGCTCACCATCGACAACACCGACGGCGCCCTGCCGATCGACTACGCCGAGGTGACGATTGCCAGAACGATGTTCCGCAATGGCGGCTCTGAGTACGCGATCAACGGGGAGCCTTGCCGGCTCCTTGATGTTCAAGAGCTGCTCTCCGACTCCGGAATCGGCCGCGAGATGCACGTCATCGTGGGACAGGGCCAGCTGGACTCCGTTCTGTCGGCCACGCCAGAGGACCGCCGGGGCTTCATCGAGGAAGCGGCGGGCGTCCTCAAGCACCGCAAGCGCAAAGAAAAGGCGCTGCGAAAGCTTGACGCCATGGAAGCAAATCTCGTTCGGCTCACCGACCTCACGTCCGAGCTGCGACGCCAGCTCAAGCCGTTGGGTCGGCAGGCTGAGGTCGCCAAGCGTGCCAGCGTGATTCAGGCTGACGTGCGCGATGCCAGGCTTCGTCTGCTCTCCGATGATCTATCGGGGTTCCGGTTGGCCCTTGAGCAGGAGGTTGCCGACGAAAACGCTCTCCTCAAGCTGCGTGCTGAGGCGGAGGCGGCTCTCGCGTTGTCGCAGCAGCGCGAGATCGAGCTCGAGGGTGCCGTGGCTGCGACGCTCCCGGCACTTACCAATGCGCAGGAGATTTGGTTCCGACTCTCCGGGCTTCGTGACAGATTCAGAGGACTCGCCTCGTTGGCATCTGAGCGGGTCCGTTTCGCCGCAGATGTGCCGACGCACCGCACCTCGGGTCGTGAGCCAGAGGACATGGAGGCGGAAGCGCGCGAGATCCGCGAGCAGGAAACGGCTCTTGAGTCGACGGTGGCGCAGGACCGTGTGACGTTGACCGTGGCCGAGCAGCACCGGCTGGAGGCCGAGCGTGCGCTGGCCACCGAGGAGGCGCAGATCGCCGAGCAGCTCATGGCGATCGCCGACCGCCGCGAGGGCATGGCACGGCTGGTCGGGAAGGTGGGCGCGGCGCGGACCACCGTTCAAAGTGCGGCTGCCGAGCAGGAGCGGCTGAACGCGACCATGGCCGACGCCGAGGAGCGCGTGCGCGTACGGCCCAGCAGGAGTTCACCAGCCTTGAGTCACAGATCGCTGGGCTCGACGAAGGTGAGGTCGACCTTGACAGCGAGTTTGAAGGGGCATCGCAAGCGCTCGCCCAGGCGCAGGAGCGAGTTGCCGCCCTGCGCGAGGAGGAGCGTGCCGCTGAGCAGGAGCGGGTGGGTCTTGTCGCCCGGGTAGAGGCTCTGGAGATGGGCTTGGACCGCAAGGATGGTTCGGCGGCACTGCTCGCTGCGACCGACACCGTCTCGGGCCTGCTCGGATCCGTTGCGGCGATCCTCACCATTGAGCCGGGGGCAGAAGCTGCGGTCGCGGCCGCCCTTGGCGCGGCCGCCGATGCTGTCGCCGTCGACTCGCTCGACGCTGCAGTTGCCGCCATGACACAGCTCAAGCGCGACGACGCTGGCCGCGCCGGAATTTTGGTCGGTGGGGGTGAGCGTTATGGATCGGTTGGATGGCCGTCACTACCCGGCTATGCCACCTACGCCGTCGACCTGGTCCAGGCGCCCGAGCAGGTACGGCCCGCCTTGCGGCTCCTCCTGGAGCGCGTTGCCGTTGTCGATGGTCTGGGCGAGGCGCGGTCGTTGGTCGCGGCTGAGCCGTCGGTCACCGCCGCCACCCGTGACGGCGATCTGCTCGGAGCTGCGTTCGCCCAAGGCGGTTCATCACACGCGCCGAGTCTCCTGGAGGTTCAGGCTGCGGTCGACGAGGCGAAGGAGCAGCTCGTCGCGACGACCCACCGCAGTGAGCGGCTTCGGTTCTCACTCACCCAGAGCACGGCGGCCGAGCAGGAAGCCCAGCAGCGGGTCGACGGCACTCTTGCCCGGCTGCACGAGTCTGACGCACGCCTGTCGGCGGTCGCCGAGCAACTCGGGCACCTCGGCTCGGCCGCCCGCTCGGCAGCAGCCGAGGCCGACCGGCTGAAGTCGGCCATCGCCTCAGCGGTGCAGCGACATGACGAGGCGCAGGCCACGCTCCACGAGCTCGAGGGCCGACTCACCGCCGCCGAGGACGCGCCGGACGTCGGGGAGCCGGACACCGGATTGCGTGACCAGTATGCGGCCGGACTCATTGTTGCCCGCGAATCTGAGACCGAGGCCAGGCTCGCCGTGCGCACCGGCGAGGAGCGAGCCAGAGCTCTGCACGGGCGCGCCGACCAACTCGACCGCGCAGCTCAGGATGAGCGCACGGCACGCGAAGAGGCTCGTCAGCTCGCCGAGAGAGCGGCGCGCGAAGCGGAGGTCGCCAGGGCAGTACTTCGCGCCTGCGACATCGTCGGCAGCAGGCTGGACCGCTCCCTACATTTGGCCACCGAAGCCCGCGCGGCGGCCGAGCACGGCCGGACCGTCTTGGAGGCCGAACTCCTCGATGTCCGTGCGCGTTCGCGATCAATCGCCGGCGAGCTCGAGCAGCTGACCGACTCCGTCCACCGTGATGAAGTGGCCCGCACCGAGCAACGTCTTCGGATCGAGCAGATCGAGGCTCGAGCCATGGAAGAGTTCGGGGTCGACGTCGACGCGCTGATCGCCGAGTACGGACCTGACCAGCTCGTGCCACCAGTGCTGCTGGCCCCGGGCGAAGAAGAGCCCGACCCGCCTCGGGAGCCCATTCGGTACGTCCGCGCCGAGCAGGAGAAGCGGCTCAGGGCCGCCGAGCGGAACCTTGCCATCCTGGGCAAGGTCAACCCGTTAGCGCTCGAGGAGTTCTCCGCGATGGAGGAGCGTCACCAGTTCCTCACCGAGCAGCTTGAAGACCTCAAGAAGACCAAACGCGACCTCTACGAGATCGTTCGCGAGGTCGACCAGCGCGTCGAGCAGGTCTTCACCGAGGCGTACCACGACGTCGCGCGCGAGTTCGTCGACGTCTTCGCCAGACTCTTCCCCGGAGGCGAGGGACAGCTCGTACTCACCAACCCGTCGGACATGCTCTCGACCGGTGTCGACATCGAGGCACGACCTCCAGGCAAGAAGATCAAGCGGCTCTCGTTGCTTTCCGGTGGTGAGCGGTCGCTGACGGCAGTTGCCTTCCTCATCGCACTCTTCAAGGCGAGGCCGAGCCCGTTCTATGTCCTGGACGAGGTCGAGGCGGCGCTCGACGACACCAACCTTGGCCGTCTCCTCGATATCTACGAGGAGCTTCGCGAGAACAGCCAGCTGATCGTGATCACCCACCAGAAGCGCACCATGGAGGTAGCCGACGCGCTCTACGGCGTTTCCATGCGCGGCGACGGAGTGAGCGCGGTCATCAGCCAGCGGCTGCGCGAGGCCGAGTCTGCTTGACCACCGAGAGGCTTACTGGGAGCGAGCTCTCTAGAGGCCCCCACGCCGGCTGAGCGGCCCACGCCGGCTGCGGTGGCCCACTGGACCGTTTGCCGGGCAGGGTTGACGCTCTGAGAGACTCCGACCGTGGATCCCATCGCGCTCATCGTGCTCATCAGCCTTCTGGCGCTCGCGCTCGTCTTCGGGCTTGGCATGCTCGCATTCCGAGCCGGTCGGGGCCGCTCGGCCCCGACCGCGGGGGCGCCGCCGCGTGAGCACGCACGTCCCGGGAGTGGGCGACGATGCTGCGCCGCCGCGTGACACTCCGAAGCGGACCATCGCGACGGTGCCGCTGCCGGACGACGCCGATTTAGGCGCGGTGCAGATGGTAGCGGCGACCTCGCCATCCTGGACCGTCCGGCTCCGGTCGCCGGGCGAATGGCCAGACTCCGGGACCGCCTGGCCCGGTCGGGTGGACTAGGGCAGGGGATCGTCGCCCTGCTATCACGGTCGACCGTCGACGATGCGACGTGGGAAGAGATCGAGGACTCACTGATCGCCGCCGATACCGGCGTTGGCATCGCCGCCGAGGTCGTCGAGGGTCTGCGGGCGGCACTGCGCGCTGAGCCAGGAGCCTCGCCTCGAAACTTCTGCGTTTTCGAGCTGCTCGGTCTCCTCGACCCTGCCGCTGACCGGTCGTTGGCCGTTGAGGCTGTTGGTCGACCGGCGGTCGTTCTTGTCGTCGGAGTGAACGGCACCGGCAAGACCACGACGACCGGCAAGTTGGCGCGCGTACTGGTTGCAGAAGATCGCGACGTCGTGCTGGGAGCGGCAGACACGTTCCGGGCCGCAGCCGCCGACCAACTACAGACCTGGGGCGACCGGGTCGGAGTGCCTGTTGTTCGTGGACCCGAAGGTGGTGATCCGGCGAGTGTCGCTTTTGACGCGGTGACGGCTGCGATCGACTCGGAGGCAGACGTGCTGCTCGTCGACACCGCGGGGCGCCTGCACACCAAGACCGGGCCTGATGGACGAGCTGGGCAAGGTGAAGCGAGTCATCGAGAAGAAGGCTCCTGTCGACGAAGTCTTGCTGGTCCTCGATGCGACGACCGGTCAGAACGGCATGGCGCAGGCCAAGGTCTTTGCCGAGGTGGTCGATGTCACCGGCGTTGTGCTGACCAAGCTCGACGGCACCGCCAAGGGCGGGATCGTCGTCTCGGTGCAGCGCGAGCTCGGTGTTCCCGTCAAGCTCGTCGGCCTTGGCGAAGGCCCCGACGACCTTGCGCCGTTCGACCCAGAGGTCTTCGTCGACGCCCTGCTGGGCTAGCGGAGATCGCATGCTCGATGACGATCTGGGGTCTGTTGGAGATCGACCTCCCGATGTGGTCGAGGTACGACACTGCAGTGCCGAGGACCTGGCAGAGCTGCAGGGCGTTGGTCAGGTTGGTCGCACCACAGTGCAGCCCTCAGACGTTGACCTTTGGCCGCCAGGTCTCACGTGCCCCTTGTGCAGGCTTCGGCGAAGTGGTCTGGGCCAGGAGGCTGTGATGGGTTGTCGCTATCAGCCACATCGCGACCATGGCGAACATCACCACGGCCAGCGCGGTCTCGCTCGCTTCGACCAGCATCAATACGCCGGCAACTAGGGCCACCAAGCCAAGCAAGGATGTCACGGTTAGGTACACCTTGTTACCGCGGAGAAGCTGATCGAAAGTTGGCACGACCGCAGTGGCAGAGGCTGCGAATCCGAGCACAAGGATGACGGCGCCTGTTGTCCGGACACCGCTCATCTTTGTGGGAACGGAGTCAAGGAGCCACAGCAGGTAAATCACCCCGGCAACTACCACCAAGCCGGTTGCGACAAGATCTCGCTTCTGGAGTTTCATGATCGTCCTCCCATCCCCCGAGTCAGCAACAGGACGCCAAATAGACCGAAGGCCTCAATCGCCGCTGACATTCGCAGCATCCGCCCAGGAGCCCGTTCGGGCAAGAGGCGTTGGGCCCGCCCCGCAGCTACGTCAGAGGATGTTCAAGAGCATTCTCGACGAGTACCGTCGAAACGTGGTGGACGGCTCGGGAGCCCCAGCCTGACCGAGTAGATCACAGGCTTTTGACTCTGCCAGCGTGCCGTGAACCGCTGGACAATGGGAGCAAGAGGGGATCAGTGCATAGGAGGTGCGAGATGTCAGTGCCTACCCCGTTTTTGAACTCTGGCCCAGCGTCCGGCAACGCAGGTCCTGCCGACCGAGACCCGGCCGCTGACGAGCGCGCCGAGGCGCGCAGGCATCTGGAGGCCCGACGGAAGATAATTGCGGACGTCGTGTCGTACGTCGTAATCAACGTCTTCCTCGTCTTCGTTTGGCTCGTCACCGGTGCCGGATACTTCTGGCCCGGATGGGTCATGGCCGGTTGGGGCGTTCTCCTTGCGTTGCACGCATGGGAGGTCTTCGGGCGGCGCCCGATCACCAACGCCGACGTCGACCGGGAGATCAGCCGCCGCAGGTAGCCTCCGCGCCGATAGCGATCCGGCTACCCAGGCGGCCCGGTCTTCGGGTGAGAGCGCTGGCAACGGCGACGATGCGACGGGATCACTGCAACGGCGTGGTGCCTTGTGCCCTAGTGATGGGTCTGCCACTGGAGGATCCTTGAAGTGGAGCAAGCGAATCGCTACTCCGAGGAGGTGAGTTCGATGACAGTCACTCCGGTCGTCGATCTTCCGCAGGAGAGAAGCAAGCTCGCCCGATGGGCTGTTGGGCTTGGGTCACTGGTGGCGGTGATCGTCTCGTTGGCCTACGCGGTCGTCTTGATCGCCCTGGCGGTCGGAGGCACCGAGGCCATCGAGGACAATTTCGTTGGCTACCTCGGGGGCATCTCGCTGCTCGGTGGGCTGCTGGTCGCGCTGTTGGCCTTCGTACTCGGCGTGGTCGCCAAGGTGAGGAATGAGAGTTGGTCGTTGCTCTGGATCCCCCTGTTGGTCTTTCCGGTGCTGTTTGGCCTGACCACCCTCGCTGAGTTGTTCTGGCTTGAGTGAGTGGTGTTCAAGAACCCCTCTGGTGAGCCGAATGCGGCAGTTGGGCGATGAGGGTGCGATGAGGGACGACGCGCAACCGTTACCCTCGTAGGACCACCCGCACACCCGAAGGTTGCCCGTGTTCACCACGCTCCAGGACCGCCTGACCGCCACGTTCAAGAACCTGCGCGGCAAGGGCAAGCTGTCCGACGCCGATATCGACGCGACGCTGCGCGAGATCAGGGTCGCCCTGCTCGAGGCAGACGTCGCTCTTCCGGTCGTCAAGGACTTCATTGCTGCTGTTCGCGAGCGGGCCAAGGGCGCCGAGGTCTCGCAGGCGCTGAACCCGGCACAGCAGATCGTCAAGATCGTCAACGAGGAGCTCGTCGGAATCCTCGGCGGCGAGACGCGACGCATTCGGTTCGCCAAGACCCCGCCGACGGTGATCATGCTGGCCGGGCTGCAGGGAGCCGGGAAGACGACCCTCGCCGGAAAGCTGGCGCTCTGGCTGAAGAGTCAGGGCCACCAGCCGCTTCTCGTCGCAGCGGACCTGCAGCGTCCCAATGCCGTACAGCAGCTGCAGGTGGTGGGGGAGCGAGCTGAAGTCGCGGTCTTCGCGCCGGAGCCAGGCAGTGGCGTCGGCGACCCCGTGCTCGTCTCTCGAGACGCCATCAGTTACGCCAACGAGAAGATGTACGACGTCGTCGTCGTCGACACAGCCGGACGACTTGGTATCGACGAAGAGATGATGCAGCAGGCGCGGCAGATCCGCGACGCCGTTCAGCCCGACGAGGTGCTCTTCGTCCTCGACGCCATGATCGGCCAGGACGCACTGGCTACCGCCCAGGCGTTCCTGGACGGTGTCGGCTTCGACGGCGTCGTGCTGACCAAGCTCGACGGTGACGCCCGCGGTGGCGCCGCGCTCTCGGTGCGCGGGGTAACCGGCAAGCCGATCATGTTCGCCAGCAACGGCGAGAAGCTCGAGGACTTCGACGTCTTCCACCCCGAGCGGATGGCCTCACGGATCCTCGACATGGGTGACCTGCTCACCTTGATCGAGCAGGCCGAGAAGGTCTTCGAGGCCGACCAGGCCGAGCAGATGGCGACCAAGCTCGCGACAGGCACCGACTTCACCCTCGACGACTTCCTGGCGCAGCTGCAGGCTGTCCAGAAGATGGGCTCGATCGGCAAGCTGCTCGGGATGCTCCCGGGGATGGGTGAGCACAAGGAGGCGATCGCCAACCTCGACGACCGAGAGTTCGACCGCATCAGGGCGATCATCCAGTCGATGACCCCGGGTGAGCGGGCTGACGTCAAAGTCCTCAACGCCTCGCGTAGGCAGCGCATCGCCTCGGGGTCGGGCACCCAGGTCAGCGACGTGAACCAGCTGGTCAACCGTTTCCTCGAGGCGCGCAAGATGATGAGCCAGATGGCCAAGGGCGGCGGGATTCCAGGGATGCCCGGAATGCCAGGGCTTCCGGGCGGCCTGGGTGGCGGCCCAGCCGGCGGGCGCCCCAAGAAGGCAAGAAGGGTGCCAAGGGCAAGAAGGGACGAGTCAGTGGTAACCCCGCCAAGCGCGCCCAGCAGGCCGCCGACGGCGCAGTCCGAGATGACGCCGGTGCCCAGCCGATGCGCCGCCCAACACCCTGACCGAGCTGCCGGATGCCTTTACCGATCTGCTCGGCCGCTGAGGCGGTTTGGGCAGGCGGCGGCTCCTCTGGCAGACTGACCTGTTGAACCCGACGGGCAGGCGGCCCTCTCAACCGCTTTGCACCGCCGAGTCCCTTTGCGATGACACGGGCAACCCCACGCCAGATGTCAGCGCAGAACCCACCAGAACCAGGAGCTCGCCCAACCGTGGCTGTCAAGATCAAGCTCAAGCGCATCGGCAAGATGCGCGAACCGCACTACCGCATCGTCGTCGCTGACGCCCGCACCGCACGCGATGGCCGGGCCATCGAGGAGATCGGCCAGTACCACCCGGTCGAGAACCCCTCGCGCATCCAGGTCGACTCCGAGCGCGCCCAGTACTGGCTCGGCGTTGGCGCCCAGCCGACCGAGGCTGTCGCGGCCATTCTCCGGGTCACCGGCGACTGGCAGGCCTTCAAGGGCGAGCCGGCTCCGCCTGCGATGCTCGTGGCCGAGCCCAAGGCTGACAAGAAGGCGGTCTTCGAGGCAGCCGCCAAGGAGGCGGCCGGCCTCAATGAGAAGGCAGCCACCACCCCCAAGGCGAAGAAGAAGGCAGCCCCGAAGGCTGACGTCTCCAGCGAGAAGGCAGCCCCAGAGGCTGAAGCTTCCAGTGAGAAGGCCGCCGATGCGCCTTCGGAGCCTGTTGCCGAGGCACCAGCAGTTGACGTCGCTGAGCCAGCTGCCGAGCCCGCAGCAGAGGTCGTTGCTGACGCCAGCCGCAGATGCCCCGACTGACGCCACCGCAGACGCGGTCGCCGAGACCCCACCGAGCCAATGATCGAGCAGGCACTCGACCACCTGGTCCGGGGCATCGTCGACCACCCAGACGATGTCCAGGTGCAGCTGCGCGAGCAGCGCCGCGGCGGCCGTCTCTACGAGGTTCGGGTTCACCCCGACGACCTCGGTAGGGTGATCGGCCGCGGTGGACGCACGGCGTCGTCGGTGCGAACCGTTGTCGACGCGTTGGCCCGACGCCGGTGCCGTGTCGACTTCATGGACTCCGCGGGATCTCGCTGAGGTTGCCCATCGTTCTTGACCACGAGAGGCGCTGAGCCGGTGCAGGTCGTCGTGGGTCGGATCGGACGCCCACACGGCGTCCGTGGTGACGTGAACGTCGAGTCACGCACCGACGAGCCCGATCGGCGCTTCGCGCCAGGAACCGTGTTGTCCACCGACCACGCGGACCACCCTCAGCTGACCGTCGAGGACTTCCGCTGGCACAGCGGTCGGCTGCTTCTGCACTTCGCCGAAGTCGGCGACCGCACCGTCGTCGAGGCGTTGCGAGGTGTGCTGTTGTCCACCGACGTCGACCCCGATGAGGCCCCCGACGATCCCGATGAGTTCTACGACCACCAGCTCGTCGGCCTGAGGGTCGTTGACCGTAGCGGCACCACTCTGGGCAGCGTCACCGACGTTGTCCATGGCGCTCAAGATCTGCTCATGGTTGCCCGGGTCGATGGTCGGCGCGTCATGATTCCCTTCGTCGGGGCACTCGTACCCGAGGTCGACGTCGCCGGTGGTCGCATCGTCGTCGACCTCCCAGACGGCCTGCTCGACCTGACGGTGGGGTGATCGGCGTGTACGTCGACGTGGTCACGATCTTCCCTGCCTACTTCGATGTCCTTGACCTGTCGCTGCTGGGTAAGGCGCGCCGCGACGGCGCGCTCGAGGTCAGCGTGCATGATCTGCGCGACCTTCACCCACGACCGGCACCGCACGGTGGATGACACCCCGTACGGCGGGGGACCGGGGATGCTGATGCGGGCCGAGCCCTGGGGTGCGGCCCTCGACCATGTCAGAGCCTCGCGCGAAGCCGACGACCCCCTGCTGGTGGTCCCGAGCCCGGCGGGGGAGCCGTTCACCCAACGGCTGGCTGAGCAATGGGCTGCGGAGAACTGGTTGGTCTTTGCCTGCGGCCGCTACGAGGGCATCGACGCAAGGGTCGCAGAGGACGCCGCCTCACGGTTCCGCGTTCGCGAGGTCTCGCTGGGCGACTACGTGCTCAACGGTGGTGAGGTCGCTGCGTTGGCAGTAATTGAGGCCGTTGGCCGCCTGTTGCCCGGTGTCGTGGGGAATGAGGACTCGCTGACCGACGAGTCGCATGCCGACGGACTGCTCGAGGCGCCGGCGTACACCAAGCCGGCTTCGTGGCGGGGCCTCGACGTCCCAGAAGTTCTGCTCTCGGGTCATCACGGTGCTATCGCCCGGTGGCGGCGGGATGCTTCGCTCCGACGAACGGCAGGTGTTCGGCCCGATCTCATCGAGCGCATGGAACCGGGTCAGCTGGACGCACGGGACCTCGACGTACTCAGCGAGAATGGCTGGACTGTCGCGGACGGTCGATTTCGGTCGATGCCCGGCCCTGTGGCAGACTAAGCAGGCCGTTCGTCGTGTGTCGTTCCTGCCACAGGGGGCACCGCGCGCCGTAGGCATTCTGTTCATCCCGTGATGCGCACGGCGTTCGTCGCCGTCGCTGACCCACGCTCGGTTGACCTGTGGCAGCCGAAGGAGAGCCCAATGCACACGCTCGACTCCCTCGACGCAGCGTCGCTGCGCAGCGATATCCCCAACTTCCGCCCCGGTGACACCCTGAAGGTCCACGTCCGGGTCATCGAGGGAAACAAGAGTCGTGTCCAGATCTTCCAGGGTGTCGTCATCCGACGCTCAGGCGGTGGCGTCCGTGAGACCTTCACCGTCCGCAAGGTGAGCTACGGCGTCGGTGTCGAGCGAACCTTTCCGGTGCACTCCCCGGTGATCGAACAGATTGAGGTCCTCACCCGCGGTGCCGTCCGGCGCGCCAAGCTCTACTACCTGCGCGATCTGCGAGGGAAGGCGGCGAAGATCAAGGAGCGCCGCGAGGCGTCCAGCGGCCAGTGACGGCGGACGCGGTAAACCCTTCCGTCGACGTGGCTGAGTCCGCGACGCCGAAGCAGAAGCGCCCTTCATCCTTCTGGCGCGAGCTGCCCATACTCGTCGTGATTGCGCTCGGTCTGGCTTTCTTGCTCAAGACGTTTCTCATCCAGGCTTTCTACATCCCCTCCGGTTCGATGGAGACGACCCTCCAGGTCGGCGACCGGGTGATGGTCAACAAGCTTGCGTACGACCTGGGCGACATCCAGCGTGGCGACGTCATCGTCTTCAACGGTGTCGACTCCTGGGATCCGGAGATCCAGGTTGCCGAGCCCAGTAACCCGGTCACCAGAGTTCTGCAGTCGGTGGCTGGCGTCTTCGGCTTCGCCAGCCCCACCGAGAAGGACTACATCAAGCGTGTGATCGGGTTGCCAGGCGACCGGGTCAAGTGCTGCGACAAAGAGGGCCGGATCACCGTCAACGGCATACCGATCGAAGAGCCCTACCTCTTCGAGGGGAACAAGCCCTCCAACGATCCTTTCGATGTGCGTGTCCCCGCCGACAGGGTGTGGGTGATGGGAGACCATCGCGCAGAATCTTCTGACTCCCGGGCTCACATCGGCGACCCAGGAGGTGGCGCGATCCCCGTCGAGAGCGTCGTGGGTCGGGCTTTCGTCATCATCTGGCCGTTCTCAGAAGCCGGGCTCCTCACGCGCCCTGACACCATCGACAACGACGCAATCGATGCGGCGCAGAGCGATGAACCCATCGACAAGGAGTCGAGCTCGAACTAGCACGCCGTAAGCGTTCGGGCAGAACCCAGACAGCGATTCGCGCCAGCCCCTTCTGCTCCCGGGCCGTAGTGTGAGGTCAGCGCCTCGGCGGCGGATTTCTCGGGAGATCACATGACAAAGTCCGGCACCCATAGTGGCGTCTCCTCCAGACGGAAGACGCACTGGTTCGTCGAGCTCCTGCTCGTCGTGGTCGTCGCACTCGTCGTTTCGGCCTTCGTCCGTGCATTCATTGCCCAGGCGTTCTTCATCCCCTCCGGCTCCATGGAACAGACGTTGCAGGAAGACGACTGGATTGTGGTCAGCAAGCTCTACACACGTTGGGGAACAGTCGACCGCGGTGATGTTGTCGTGTTCAGTGATCCAGGCACTTGGCTGCCGGACGCGCAGTCGGAGTCCAATCCCGTTCGGCGAGCTCTGGAGTTCGTAGGACTAGCCCCAGATCCTGCCGAGGGGGATCTCGTCAAGCGGGTCATCGGTGTCGGGGGCGACACAGTCGCCTGCTGCTCTCCTGACGGCCAGATCACGGTGAACGGCACACCGGTCGAGGAGAAGTACCTGTACCCGGGGAACAGCCCAAGCGACGCACCCCAAGGGTGTTCTGGGGAGTTTGAGGTTTCGGTTCCTGCCGGTTATCTGTGGGTCATGGGTGATCATCGAGCGGTCTCCGAGGACTCTCGTTGCCAGAAGGGCCTCGAGCATTTCGTCCCGGAGGACAACATCCAGGGGCGAACCGTCGCGATCGTCTGGCCCTTCGGTCATTGGGCACTGGTCGACCGCCCTTCGGCCTTCGACGATGTCTCATAGCGTTTGCTCCAATGCAGCATGACGGTAAGGGGTTTTGGAATGGTGTCGGCTTGCACGGCCGTTGTCCTCGGCTCTGGTCGATAGGCTGGGCGCCGTGTCCCCCGTCCGGCGATCGTCGGCGCGCGTTGTTCTCGTTGACGCCGACGATCGCGTCCTGCTTCTCCGTGGCGGTGACCCGCAGCGTCCAGGGCCAGCCGTCTGGCACACGCCGGGGGGTGGGATCGACCCGGGTGAAACTGCCGAGCACGCGGCGGTCCGCGAGCTGGCCGAGGAGGTCGGTCTTGAGCTCACCGTTCCCGGTCCCCTTGTCTGGACGAGGCGTTTTGAGTTCTCCTTCGATGGCGTGGTCTATGACCAGGACGAGGTGTTCTACTTCGCTCGGGTGGGCAGTCACGAAGTCGACGACTCGCGCCAGACCCCGCTGGAACGTCGCTACCTATCCGGGCACCGTTGGTTCTCGGTCGCTGAACTGAGGGAGTTGGAGGAGCTGGTAGCCCCGCCGGATATCGCCGACCAGCTGCACCTGCTCCTCCGCGACGGACCGCCGAGCGCGCCGGTCGAGGTCGGCCCGGCGGTGATGCCATGATCACCCGCCCTTCGCTGCGTCGGGAGAGATCGATATTGCGTGGCGGTGTCCAGCTATTGGCCGGGTGCGACGAGGTCGGGCGTGGCGCACTTGCGGGTCCGGTGTCTGTGGGCGTTGTGGTGATCGACGCCAACGTTGGTCGCGTTCCGGCGGGGCTGGCAGACAGCAAGCTCCTGTCTCCCGCTCGTCGCGAGGCACTCGTGCCGGTGATCCACCGATGGGTCCGAGCCAGCGCTGTCGGGCATGCGGCTCCAGAGGAGATCGACGAGTGGGGACTGACCAGCGCACTCCGGCTGGCTGGTCTGCGGGCGCTGGCCGACCTTGAACTTGCGCCGGACCTCCTTTTGCTCGACGGGTCCTTCGACTGGCTGACTCATCAGGGGACCGTGTTGCCAACGGAGGAACCGGGGCTCTGGGAGCTCGGGGCCAGTGAAGCCGGCGACAGTAACGTGAAGGCATCCCCGCCCTGGCCCGTGCTTTCCGTCCCGCCTGTGGTGACCCAGGTCAAGGCGGACCTGACGTGTGCGTCGGTGGCGGCAGCGAGCGTCCTGGCCAAAACCACGCGGGACGCGATGATGGTCGATCTTGCCGGCGCGCACCCTCACTTCGGGTGGGACACGAACAAAGGCTATGCATCCGACCACCATCGCGACCAACTTCGAGTACACGGTCCCTGTGATCATCACCGCCGAAGCTGGAGCCTCTAGTTCATGAACCGGGCAGCATCGACGATGTGGTCCACGGCATGCCAGAGTTACTGCGACAGACGCAAACCATCGCGACCCGGGTCTGCAGCCAGGTGCCGCCAAAACGCTGATAACCGCCGACCATGAAGGTGCCATACTGCCTGCCATGAATCGAATAGGCCGACTTGCGTGGACTGCCGTCGACTGCCGGGAGCCGCGCCCCCTTGCGGAGTTCTACTCGGCGATCACCGGCTGGCCGATCGACGAGGGCGCCTCTGACGGTGACTGGGTTGCTCTCAGAAGTGACGTCGGTGCGACGTTGGGGTTCCAGCGGGTCGACGACTACCAACCTCCGCAGTGGCCAGGCCAAGAGCACCCTCAGCAAGAGCATCTCGACTTCGAGCTCGATGACCTCGATGTCGGCGAGGCGGCAGTGTTGGCCTTGGGCGCCCGCAAGCACGCGGTGCAGCCGGGCACCCTCTTTCGGGTGTACCTCGATCCGGAGGACCACCCCTTTTGTCTCATCCTTCCTGGCGGGTGATGGAGCCCGCGCGACGCGAACAAATCGCCGCTAGAACGTGGTGAGGAGCGAGGCGTACCAATGAGCGCTGAAGATCTCGAGCGGTACGAGGCCGAGCTCGAGCTCGCCCTCTACCGGGAGTACCGCGATGTGGTCTCGCTGTTCAGGTACGTAGTGGAGACCGATCGCCGCTTCTACCTCGCTAACGCCGTCGACGTGCAGGTCAGACCAGTCGATGGGTCCGATGCCTACATTGAAGTGCGGCTTAATGACGCTTGGGTGTGGGACCTCTACCGGCCAACCCGCTTCATCCGTGAGGTGCGGGTGCTGACCTTCAAGGACGTCAACGTCGAGGAGACTGTGCCGTCGGAGTTTGATCCAGGGACGCTTCCTTCGGCGTGACCTCGCGTCACCCTCTCCATCCACAGCGAAGCGGTAGCCCACTTCTCCCCAATCCGGGGGCGACACCGGAGTTCTGTCGAGCCAGCCGACCACCCTCCTTCGGGTGGAGGTGGTGCTCATGCGTGCGAAAGACGCACGGGGCCGACTCGGGGAAGAGCTGGCTGCGGCTCACCTGATCGCCCAAGGACTCATCGTCCTGGACCGAAACTGGCGCTGCGACGTTGGCGAGGTCGACATCGTTGCCAGGGACGGTGACACCTTGATCATCTGCGAGGTGAAGACGCGTAGCAGCCGGCGATTTGGCAGCCCTCTTGAGGCGGTGACAACGGCGAAGGCTGCCCGGCTTCGGCGGTTGGCGGCGTGCTGGGTTCACGCGCACGACGTCCATCCTCTCCAGATTCGTATCGACCTCGTCGGCATTGTGCTGGGCTTCGGCGACCCGGAGATCGAACACGTTCGCGGGGCGGTCGGGTGAGCACCGCGAGCGCATACACGGTGACGCTGACCGGTGTTGTGGGAACGCTGGTGCGTGTTGAGGTCGATGCCAGCCCTGGGGTGCCCGGGCTGACCCTGGTGGGGCTGCCAGACGCGGCCGTCCGCGATGCTCGCGATCGTGTGCGGGCGGCGATCACCAACAGTGGCGCCGTCTGGAAGTCGTGCAAGGTGACGGCCAGCCTGTCGCCGGCCTCGGTGCGCAAGCGGGGGAGCGGGTTCGACCTCGCGCTCGCCTGTGCCTGCTTGGCCGCCTTCGAGGTGGTGCCCCAGCGGTCTACCGAGGAGTGGGTGCTGATCGCCGAGCTCGGCCTCGACGGGGCCGTCCGGCCAGTACGCGGTGTTCTCCCCATGGTGCTGGCTTCGGTGGCCGCAGGCTGTCGGCGGCTGATGGTGGCCGAGTGGTCCGGCGGTGAGGCGGCAGTCGTGCCTGGTGCCGAAGTCGCTGTTGCTTCGGATCTGTCCGAAGTCGTCGAAGTTCTGCGTGGCGTCCGGGAGCCCCGGTGGGCCGAGGCGATCTCCCCTGACGCAGTGCCACCGGACGGTCCCGACCTCGAAGACGTCAATGGGCAGGCGACGCCGCGTCTGGCCGTTGAGGTGGCGGCCGCTGGTGGTCACCATTTGCTGCTCCACGGCGCACCCGGCGCCGGCAAGAGCCTGCTCGCCGAAAGGCTGCCCAGCCTGCTTCCGCCGCTGACCGAGCAACAGGTTCTTGAGGTGACTGCCATCCACTCGGTGGCCGGTGCTCTGCGGCCCGAACGACCCATGGTGGTGCGGCCGCCCTATCAGGCACCGCACCATACGGCGTCGGCGGCTGCGCTGGTCGGGGGCGGCGTCGGTGTTGCGAGACCTGGGGCTGTTAGCCTCGCGCACCGCGGCGTCCTCTTCCTCGACGAGGCACCGGAGTTCAGTCGGATCGTGCTCGACACACTTCGGCAGCCAATGGAGCGCGGTGAGGTCGAGTTGGCACGTGGCGATGCGACCGTCACGTATCCGGCCCGCTTCCAGCTGGTGCTGGCGGCGAACCCTTGTCCCTGCGGCCGAAGCAGTGGCCGCGGGCTGGACTGTGTCTGTACTCCGGATCAGAAACGGCGGTATGCAGCCCGGCTGAGTGGCCCGCTTCTCGACCGGGTCGACCTACAGGTGCCGGTGCTTCCGGTGACCAGGGCCGAGCTCGTCGAGGGCCGGGGCGGCGAGCCGAGCGCCGCCGTGCGCGAGCGCGTGCTCGTCGCCCGAGAACTAGCTGGTCGCCGGTTCGCAGGACAGCCCTGGACCACCAACGCTGAGGTGCCCGGTCCGGCGCTGCGTTCGACGCACCGGGTACACCGAGAGGGAACAGCTGTCGTGCTTGATGAAGTCGGTCGTGGTCGGCTGACCGCCCGCGGTGTTGACCGCGTACTGCGGGTCGCGTGGACTATCGCCGACCTCGGTGGCCTCGATCAGCCCGGAGCCGCTGAGGTGTCCGCGGCGGTTGTGTTGCGCGGAGGTGGCCTCCCATGGGCGGTTTAGCCGACGAGCGGGTGGCACGGATGAGGCTCTCGCAGCTCGCCGAACCTGGAGACGAACGTCTCGGCGCAGAGCTTGCGAGCAGCTCGGGCAGTGAGGTGCTGGCGCGGATCGAGGCCAATGACCGGACCGTGCGTGGGGTCGAGCACTACCGTGCCAGGCTCGCGCTACCCCCGATCGACCAAGGCGAAGCCTTTTCGGCTCACGGTGGGCGTTATCTCGTACCGGGCGACGGTGAGTGGCCCACCCAGCTCATGGCGTTGGGCCCTGCCGCTCCCTGGGGCCTGTTCGTCGTCGGCGGCGAGCTGCGCGCCGCAGCAGCCAGGTCGGTGGCCATCGTTGGCGCCAGAGCCGCGACGCAGTACGGGGTGCACGTGGCCAGTGAACTGGCCACCGACCTGGCAGCGCGGGGATGGGCCGTGGTCTCCGGAGGGGCCTACGGCATCGACGCGGCAGCCCATCGTGGTGCCCTCGCAGCCGGTGGCGTCACCATCGCAGCCCTCGCCTTCGGCGCTGATGTTGCCTATCCGCGGGGGCACGTCAGCCTCTTTGCCAGGCTTCGTGATGAGGGCGGGGCTCTCGTCTCGGAGTTCCCTCCTGGTACCACCCCCACCAAGCCCCGGTTTCTCCTGCGCAACCGGATCATCGCGGCACTTACTCGAGGCACCGTCGTGGTCGAGGCAGCCCATCGCTCGGGGGCGCTGAACACCGCAGCTGCCGCCCGCCGGCTCGGACGTCCGGTCCTCGTCGTCCCCGGCCCGGTCACCTCGGCACTGTCCGCGGGCTGTCACCGATTGGCCCGCGGTGACGAGCCGGCCCGCCTCGTCACCGACGCGTCGGAGGTGATTGAGGAGGTCGGGTTGATCGGCGAGCTCGCCGATCGCGCGAGCCCCCTGCTCCGGGTCAGTGACTCACTCGATCCGATGTCCCTGCGGGTGCTGGAGGCCATGCCAACCGAATCCCCGGTGGGGGTCGCCCAGCTGGCGGTCAGCGCGGGGGTGGACGTCGGCGTGACAGGCGGCATCGTGCTCCGTCTGGCGGCTACCGGGCTGATCCGTGAGGTGGCCGCCGGATTCGTCCGGGTTCCCGGCGCCGCTGACACCGTTCTTCGTCGGGAGGGCTGAGGTCGGGCGGCGCGGGGGCTTGCCTCGAGGTTCGCTGTCACGCACGGTAGGGCAGTGTCTGATCAACCAGTGGCCGCCGAAGAGGCGCTTCCGGGCGCGTTAGCGGAGGCCGCGGAGGCATTTGAGCGCCATCTGCGATCGGAGCGCGGGCTTTCGCCGAGCTCGGTGCGGGCTTACACGCACCGACATCGGCAGTTTGCTCGAACATGCCAGCCGCAGGGGGCGCGCAACGGCTGGTGAGCTCGATCTCGCTGACCTACGCAGTTGGCTGGCGTTGCAACAGACCACCGGCCGGGCGCGCAGCACTATCGCACGAAAGGCGTCGGCAGCTCGTACCTTCGCCCGGTGGCTTGAACGCAGCGGCAGAGGGGACCGCGACGCCGGTGCCCGGTTGGCGCGCCCAAAGGCACATCGGACGCTTCCCCAGGTCCTGGGTGCCGGCCAGGTCATCGACCTACTCGACTCCGCCGCCGAGCGTGCTGCCGAGGGCGACGACCCGGTCGGTCCACGAGATGTCGCCATCTTGGAGCTGCTCTATGCCACCGGTATCCGTGTGAGTGAGCTATGCGGGCTCGACGTCGACGACGTCGACGACGGGCGGCGCACGGTTCGAGTTTTCGGAAAGGGCGCCAAGGAACGTACGGTGCCCTACGGGATCCCAGCCCAGGTGGCCATCGATCGGTGGCTTGCGGGTCCGAGAGTTGAGCTGGCACGCTCCGGAAGCGGGCCAGCGCTCTTCCTCGGGAGGAGGGGGCGTCGCATCGACCAGCGGGCGGTTCGTACCCTGGTACACGAACACCTGGCATCGGTCGAGGACGCACCCGATCTCGGCCCGCATGGACTGCGGCACACCGCGGCCACGCACCTGCTTGAAGGCGGCGCCGACCTGCGCTCCGTCCAAGAGCTGTTGGGGCACGCTACGCTCGCGACGACCCAGATCTACACCCATGTCTCCGTTGACCGACTGAAGAGGGCGTATGACCAAGCGCACCCCCGCGCCTGAACCGGACGCAGCGGCGTCACGGGCGTCCTCTGGGCGATCGAGCACCGAGAAGAGTGCCGCCAAGGCGCCGGCGAAAACCGTTGCCAAGCGGGCGACCGCCAAGAAGTCCCCGGCGGCCAAATCGGCGGAGTCCACGCCAGCGTCGAAAGCCTCCTCGCCGGCGAAGAAGAAGGCAGCTGCTGCGCCGCCTGCGAAGTCGAAGGGGACCGCTGCAAAGGCGGCGGCCGCGATTGCCGCGGCCGACGCGTTCGATGCACTCGACGAGGCGGCGGTGGCAGAGCAGGCGCTCCAGCAGCTCTGGAGGGACTTCAAAGACACGGCCGAGCAGAGCCTGCGGGAGCGGTTGATCCTGCACTACTCGCCGTTGGTGAAGTACGTCGCCGGCCGAGTCGGCGTGGGTCTACCCCCCAACATCGAGCAAGCCGATCTCGTTTCCTACGGCATTTTCGGCCTCATCGACGCCATCGAGAAGTTCGACCTCGAGCGCGCCATCAAGTTCGAGACGTATGCGATCAGCCGGATCCGCGGGGCCATCATCGACGAGCTGAGGTCGATCGACTGGATTCCCAGGTCCGTGCGTTACAAGGCTCGCGAGGTCGAGCGGGCGTACGCAGCGCTGGAGGCGAAGCTGCACCGGACTCCCACCGAACCAGAGGTCGCCGAGGAGATGGGCATCACCCTCGACGAGCTCCACACGATCTTCAGCCGCGTCTCGTTCGTCAACGTCGTAGCACTCGACGAGTTGCTCAACGTTGGTGGTGAGAAGGGGGACAAGCTGAGCCTGGTCGACACGCTTGAGGACACCAAGGCCGAAGATCCGGTGGCAGCCTTTGAGTCCGAGGAGACCAAGTATCTGCTCGCCAAGGCGATCAACCATTTGCCAGAGCGCGAAAAGATCGTGGTGACGCTCTACTACTACGAGGGGCTCACCTTGGCCGAGATCGGGCAGGTCCTTGGGGTTACCGAGAGCCGCATCTGTCAGATGCATACCAAGGCGGTTCTGCAGCTGCGAGGACGGCTGGCAGACGCCCCCGACTAGGGCTCACTCAGTCTGAGGCTGCCGTAAGCCGCAGAGGTCGTGTCGCCGTCGAGCGGAAGAAGCACTACCTCACGCCCCAAGAGTGTCAGCGGATCCACATACTCGTTGCCAAGCCGCGCCCCCCAGTGCAAACAGCTGCTCACCGGGCAGTGTGCGCCCACCGCGAGTGTCCCGATGGGTTGGCCAGCGTCGACGCGAGTACCTACGGCCACCGTGGCGGCCAACGGTAGGTATGTGGTGCGCAGATCACCCTCGTGTTCGATGACCACGATCGGCCGCCCAGCGACTTCTCCCGCGAACGAGACCCTACCGATCAGGGCCGATCTGACCTCCTGCCCAGGAACGGCCGCGAGGTCGACTCCGCGGTGCCCCGGCCCGAAGGCCTCATGCGGCTCGAAGGGGCGGAGGACCGTGGCTGGGGTCGTTGGCCATGACGCCGCGGTGTCACGTGGAGTGGCAAGACCCGCAGCACGCTGGGCGGGGGGCGGCTGGCGAGCCGGGAGAGTCGCGGCGGTGAGGGGGAGATTGGCGACAAGGGCGGCCAAGGTCGCGGTAGCCAGGCCAAGGGCAAAGGGGTTCATGACCGACGATCTTCCGGCCAGGGCCGCTGATGGGAGTCGTGCCCCTGCCGGACGGTGGATCGGGGGTACCCGAGGAACCTGTGCATGGTCGGAGAATCCGGATTAGGCCCGTCCGGACCGGGCCCGTAGACTCCGCACCAGCACTCTGTTCGCAGAGTGACTTCGCATGTCCGTCCCGCTCGCCCCGTTCGCACGGGCGCGGGGGTTGGCCACTCGGTCCGGCCCGATCTCGCGATCGGTTCGGCAGGCCGCGACAGACATCAGGGTTCGCGGCGCCGTCGCGGGCACAGAACCGAGTACCGCGCGCCAGCGCGGGTGAGGAGAGTTTCGGCTATGGCCGTCGTCACCATGAGGCAGTTGCTTGAGAGCGGTGTCCATTTCGGGCACCAGACCCGTCGGTGGAACCCGAAGATGAAGCGTTTCATCTTCACCGAGCGCAACGGCATCTACATCATCGATCTGCAGCAGTCGCTGGCCTTCATCGACCGCGCCTACGAGTTCGTCAAGGAGACCGTCGCCCACGGCGGCTCAGTGATGTTCGTCGGCACGAAGAAGCAGGCCAAGAGGCCATCGCCGAGCAGGCCACCCGAGTCGGCATGCCCTACGTCAACCACCGTTGGCTGGGTGGCATGCTCACCAACTTCCAGACGGTGCACAAGCGGCTGCAGCGTCTCAAGGAGCTTGAGGAGATCGACTTCGACGATGTCGCCGGCTCAGGCCTGACGAAGAAGGAGCTGCTCGTCCTCCGCCGGGAGAAGGTCAAGCTCGAGCGGACCCTCGGCGGAATCCGTGACATGGCCAAGATCCCCGAGCGCGCTCTGGGTCATCGACACCAACAAGGAGTCGATCGCGGTCGATGAGGCCAAGCAAGCTGGGCATCCCGGTCGTCGCGATCCTCGACAGCAACTGCGACCCTGACGTCGTCGACTACCCGATCCCGGGCAACGACGACGCCATTCGCTCGGTCGCACTGCTTACCCGCGTGATCGCAGACGCTGTGGCCGATGGCCTGGTCTCGCGCGCCGGGGCGGCTACTGGTGACGCCAAGCCTGAGCGGCCGAACCAGGCGCCGCAGAGCCGCTGCCGGAGTGGGAGCGCGAGCTGCTCAGCGGTGACGACCGACCGCCCGTCGCGAGTGGATGCCCCGGCAGTCGAGGAGTCGGCGGCCGAGAGTCCGGTCGTCGGCGACGCACCGACCGAGCCCGCGGCCGCAGACCGAGCCCAGCTGACCAAGCCTGACCAACTGCACGTACCCAGATCGACGAGGGAAGGAACCCCATGGCGAACGTTCACCGCCGCCGATGTCAAGCGCCTCCGCGAGGCAACGGGCGCCGGGATGATGGACAGCAAGAAGGCACTCGAAGAGGCCGAAGGCGACTTCGACAAGGCCGTCGAGCTGCTGCGCATCAAGGGCGCCAAGAGTCTTGGCAAGCGAGCCGAGCGCACCGCCGCCAATGGTCTGGTCGCCTCCACCGATCGGCGCTTGATCGAGCTGAACTGCGAGACCGACTTCGTGGCCAAGAACGACAAGTTCCAGGACCTGCGGTGCGCAGATCGCCGCAGCCGCGGCTGCCACGAAGGCGGCGTCGAGCGAAGCAGCTGGCGGCCGCGGCACTTGCGGACGGCCAGACCGTCCAGCAGGCCATCGACGCACTGGCCGCGGTCATCGGCGAGAAGCTCGTCCTCGGTCGTGTGGCGGTCTTCGAAGGTGCCAGCACGGTCTACCTCCACAAGCGGGCCAGCGACCTTCCGCCGTCGGTCGGTGTGCTCGTTGGCTACGAGGGCGGCGACGTCGATGCAGCTCGCGGGGCCGCAATGCAGGTGGCGGCGATGCGGCCGCAGTACCTGAGTCGTGAGGACATTCCCGCCGACGTCGTCGAGAACGAGCGCCGGATCGCCGAGGCGACCGCCCGCGAGGAGGGCAAGCCGGAAGCGGCGCTTCCGAAGATCGTCGATGGTCGTGTCACTGGTTTCTACAAGCAGGTCGTCCTGCTCGATCAGCCGAGCGTCCAAGACCAGAAGAAGACGGTAAGGCAGGTGCTCGCCGAAGCTGGTGTCACGCTCACCCGGTTCGCCCGTTTCGAGGTCGGCCAGGTCTGAGGCAGACTGCGCGCAGGACCGACCGAGGAGCTGCTCATGAGCGAGTCAAACCCCGACTCTGGCCGATCTGCGGAGGGTGGTTTCAGACGGGTCCTGCTCAAGCTCTCAGGTGAGGCTTTTGCCGGTAACGGTGGGCTTGGGGTCGACCCGGATGTGGTGGCCGCACATTGCCAGACAGATCTCCGACGTCGTCGCCACCGGCGCCCAGGTCGCCGTCGTCATCGGGGGTGGCAACTACTTTCGGGGCGCTGAACTATCGCAGCGGGGGATGGATCGTTCCCGCGCTGATTACATGGGCATGCTCGGAACCGTCATGAACTGTCTTGCACTTCAGGACTTCCTCGAGAAGCGCGGGGTCGAGACGCGTGTCCAGACTGCCATCACGATGGGACAGGTGGCCGAGCCTTACGTACCGCGCCGGGCAATCCGTCACCTGGAGAAGGGACGGGTCATCATCTTCGGAGCCGGGCTCGGCGCGCCTTACTTCTCCACCGACACCACTGCCGCCCAGCGAGCGCTGGAGATCTCGGCGGAGGTGGTCCTCATGGCCAAGGGGGTCGACGGCGTCTACGACGACGACCCGAAGAAGAACCCCGACGCGGTTCGCTACGACCGAGTCACTTTCGACGAGGCACTGGCTCGCGGGTTGAAAGTCGCAGACGCGACAGCCTTCAGCTTGTGCCGTGACAACGCGCTGCCCATCATCGTCTTCAACCTGCTGGAGGAGGGCAACATCGCCCGTGCTGTCCGGGGTGAGAAGATCGGCACGCTAGTGGCGCAGGACATCTAGGAAGAAGGTAGGAGTCGATGATCGACGAGACAATGCGTGAGGCCGAGGAAAAGATGGGCAAGGCCATCGCCGTTGCCAAGGAGGACTTCTCGACGATCCGGACCGGTCGGGCAAACCCAGCCATGTTCAACAAAATCCTCGCCGACTACTACGGAACTCCTACTCCGGTGAACCAGCTCGCGTCGTTCCAGTCGCCGGAACCGTCGCAGATGATTGTCAGTCCGTACGACAAGAGTGCACTCACCGCGATTGAGAAGGCGATCCGCGACTCCGACTTGGGCGTTAACCCGGTCGACGATGGCACGATCATCCGAATCTCCTTTCCGCCCCTCACCGAGGAGCGCAGGAAGGAGTTCATCAAGGTCGCAAAGCACAAGGCTGAGGACGCACGGGTGGCAATGCGCAACGTCCGTCGACATGCCAAAGATCACCTCGACAAGCTGCAAAAAGATGGGGAAGTCGGTGAGGACGACGTCCGACGGGCCGAGAAGCACCTCGACGAGCTCACCCACAAGTTCACTGCACAGGTCGACGATCTTTTGAAGCACAAGGAAGCTGAGCTTCTCGAGGTCTAATGACGGACTCACCTGGGTCACCGGTGCCAGCGACCGAACCTAGTTCCACCACGGGAGCGAAGCGCCGAGCTGGCCGTAACATCCCTGTGGCGACCGCCGTCGGCGTGACATTGGCCGCTCTCGTGCTGATCACCCTCTACACGGTGACAGCGCTTTTTGTCGCTCTGGTGGTCGTTGCGGTTGTCATCGCCGTCTATGAGGTGTGTCAGGTTCTGTCCGGGCGCTCGATAGATGTACCTGTCGTTCCTCTCATGGTCGGTGGGGCAGCCATGGTCGTCGCAGCGTACGTCGACGGAACCGATGCCCTTACGGTTGCGCTGACTCTGACCATCGTGGCGATGGCGGCGGCGCGCCTCGTCGGTCCGGAGGATCGACTGGCCCAGGACTTGGTTGTTGGAGCGTTCGTCGCGGTCTACGTGCCCCTGCTGGCGGCATCTGCGGTCCTCATGGTGTCCGCGGACGACGGTGCTGACCGAATTGTGATCTTCATCTTGGCTGTTGCGTTGAGTGATACGGGCGGATTCGCAGCTGGGGTGCGATTCGGCAAGCACCCGATGGCACCGTCTGTGAGTCCGAAGAAGTCATGGGAGGGCGTGGCCGGCTCGGTCGTCGCGGCGACGGCGGGGTCGGCGGTTGCTGTTCCACTGTTGCTCGATGCCACCTGGTGGCAGGGCGCTCTGGTTGGGCTCGTCGCGGTTGCGACGGCCACGGCCGGTGACCTTGCCGAGTCGCTGCTCAAGCGCGACCTCGGCGTCAAGGACATGGGGCGGCTCCTGCCGGAGCACGGCGGAATCATGGACCGCCTCGACTCGCTGCTGCCGACAGCGCCGGTGATGGCGCTCGTCCTGGCCGCTGTTGCGGGGTGATCGAGGCCGCATGGTGAATGATGAGGGCATGACTTTGGCAGCCAAGGCACCCGACGAACGTCGTCGTCGCATCCTCGCTGCAGCCATCGCCGTGCTCCGTGAGCGAGGATTTTCTGGCACGCGGGTAGCAGACATCGCTACCACCGCTGGAACAAGTCCAGCGCTCGTTCTCTATCACTTCAGCAGCCTGGCAGATGTCTTGGTCGCAGCCCTCGAATCGGTGGAAGACGACTATTACGCCGAACTTGCAGACGGTGACGAAGCAGATGCTCGCGACCAGCTGGTACGCATGGCGTTGCTCTCGGCCGAGGGTGGACCTGCTTTCGGCGACTGGCAGCTCTGGCTCGAGGTCTGGGTGCGTGGGCTGCACGACGAGCGGATCGACGGACTTCGTCGGCTCTCCGACAAGCGTTGGCGCGACGAGATCCAGCGCGTGGTGGATGCCGGTGTTGCGGCGGGGGTGTTCACCGTCGACGACTCCGTCCGCACCACCCTGCGAATTGCCTGCCTCATGGACGGTCTGGCTGTTCAAGCGGTGCTCGGTGGGGCCGGCCTCACCCCCGACGACCTGGCAACGGAGTGGTTGACCGGGACGGCGCACGAACTTGGCATCGCTGCTAGCGACTTGCTGGGGCGCGTCCAGAGTCACCGACGGTCCTGATGTCCCCTAAACCCGGCGAGCTCGTGATGGTGGCGCCCAGGCGTGCCAAGCCTCCGCGCCATCTCGCCGATCTCGACCTAGCGGGCCGACGGGAGTGGCTCGTCGAACTGGGTCATTCGGCCTTTCGCGCCGACCAGCTCTCTCGGCACTACTTCGAGCGTCTGGAGCATGATCCGGTCGAGATGACCGACCTGCCGGCGGCCGGCCGGAAGGAACTTGTCGAACAGGTCATGCCGGCAGTGCTCTCGCCAGTACAGAGTCTTACCTGCGACGACGGGGCGACGGTGAAGAATGTCGTGCGGCTCTTCGATGGCGCGATGGTCGAGAGCGTACTCATGCGTTACCCGGGCCGCACGACGATGTGCGTCTCGTCACAAGCTGGGTGCGGGATGAACTGCCCGTTCTGTGCTACTGGGCAGGCTGGTCTCACTCGTAACATGTCAACGGCTGAGATCGTCGAGCAGGTGGTTGCTGGCGCTCGGATGTTGGCGTCAGGCCAAGTCGCTGGAGGCGCAGGGCGGGTGTCGAACGTGGTCTTCATGGGTATGGGCGAACCGCTGGCCAACTACCGCTCGGTGGTTGACGCCGTGCGTCGGATCACCGAGCCGTCACCGTCCGGGCTCGGCATCTCGGCGCGATCGGTGACCGTGTCGACGGTAGGGCTCGTTCCCGCCATGGAGCGACTCACGGGGGAGGGACTTCCCGTCACGCTGGCAGTCTCGCTGCACGCACCCGACGACGAGCTGCGCAACACTCTGGTGCCGCTGAACACGCGGTACCCGGTCGACGAGGTCCTGGCTGCCGCGTGGGCGTACGCCGACACCACCGGTCGGCGCGTTTCGATTGAGTATGCCCTGATCCGCGACATCAACGACCAACCGTGGCGGGCCCACCTGCTGGGGTCGATGCTCAAAAGGCGCCTGGTCCATGTGAATGTCATCCCGCTCAACCCGACGCCCGGGTCGGTGTGGACGGCATCGTCGCCAGAGGCAGAGCGGGCGTTTGTCCGCAAGTTGGAGGACCATGGTGTCGCGGTGACTGTGCGAGATACGCGGGGGCGGGAGATTGACGGCGCATGCGGTCAGTTGGCTGCAGCGAATGATTCGGGCCGGGAGCAGCGTTGACTGAAGATTCTCGACAACCGCTCGTCCCCGGAGCGGCTGGACCTCGACAGGTTGGCGCGATGCTTGGTCGCATAGCGATCGCTGTGACCGCCCTGCTCGCCGTCTACTTCATGTTGCCTGTGGACAACCGCGACAACATCGGGGTCAGAGCCATCGCGGTGATAGCCGGCCTGGCCATCTTCGGGGCGATCTTCGTCCGACAGATGCGGCAGATCCGCAAGGCGCGCTACCCAGTACTTCGGGCGGTTGAGGCCATCGCCTTGGTCGCGACGCTGTTCATCGTGGTGATGGCCAGCATCCACTACGGCCTGGCCGAAGCAACTCCAAGTAGCTATAGCCAAGCGCTGGATCGCATCGATGCGCTCTACTTCACCGTCACCACGTTGGCAACGGTCGGCTACGGCGACATCACCCCCACGTCGAGCGTCACTCGATCGGTGACGATGGTGCAGATGGTGTTGGGCGTTGCTCTTCTGGGTGCTGGCATTCGAGTACTGCTCGGCATGGCACGGATGGTGGCGGAGGAACGGCGCCGCGAGCAGGCTTGAGGATTTCTGGCCAGACCCACGGCGTGCCTCGCCCAACAGACGAATTGGATACAATCTCCACCTGACGAGTGGAGGCTGTGTGACTGCAGGTGCGCTGGATGGCGTCGTGATCGCCGACTTCAGTCGGGTGCTGGCTGGTCCTTACGCAACGATGCTGCTGGCCGACCTCGGGGCCGAGGTGGTCAAGGTCGAGCGTCCAGTTGCCGGCGACGACACGCGAGCGTGGGGGCCGCCGTGGCGGGCGGACCAGTCCACATACTTCGCGTCGGTGAACCGGAACAAGGAGTCAGTGGTCGTCGACCTCGCGACACCCGCGGGTCGAGCTGAAGCCAAAGAGCTCGTCTCTCGGGCCGACGTCTTGGTCGAGAACTTCAAACCCGGAGCCTTCGACCGGATGGGGCTCGGCTACGAAGAGCTCCGCGCGACCCACCCTGGCTTGGTCTACTGCTCGATCACCGGCTTCGGCACTGCGGGTGGGGCCGAACTGCCTGGGTATGACTTACTCGTTCAGGCAGTCGGTGGGTTGATGAGCATCACCGGTTCGAGCACCGACAAGCCCGTGAAGGTGGGCGTGGCGCTTGTTGACGTGATCACCGGACTTCATGCCGCGGTGGGAATCCTCGCGGCACTGCAGGAGCGGGTGACCAGTGGTCGCGGTCAGCGTGTTGAGGTCAACCTCCTGTCGTCCTTGCTGTCCGGAATGGTGAACCAGTCAGCGGGTTACGTCGGGGGCGGGTTCGTGCCGCAAATCATGGGCAATCGGCACCCCAGCATTGCGCCCTATGAGTCGTACCCCACAGCAGATCACCAAATGGTGATCGCGGTAGGCAACGATCGCCAGTTCAGGGCCTGCGCGGAGGTGCTCGGGGCGCCGGAGTGGGCCGACGACGTGAGGTTTGCCACGAATCCCTCGCGGGTCCAGCATCGCGACGAGCTCTATGCCGCGATGTGTTCAAGCCTTGCGTCCCGTGGGGCGGATGAGTGGTTCGCGAGGCTCTCGGCCGCCGGCGTTCCGGCTGGTCCGATCAACGATATCGAAGGAGCATTCGCACTGGCCGCTCGGCTGGGACTCGATCCGGTGGCGAGCGTTGATGGCGAGCCGACGGTCGCCAACCCCATCAGGCTTGGGCGGACGCCGGTCACCTATCGCACCGCCCCACCCTCTCTGGGGAACACCGCAGCTGATCAGGCTGGTCGCGGCGATGGAAGGGGGAGATCGACATGACCGGTCACCAGTTCCGCCGACCACCAACCGCCCAGGAGGCGGTGCTCGCGGAACTACGCCGCGCAATCGTTACCGGTGATCTGCGACCGGGGGAGCAGGTGCTGCAAGACGCCCTGGCTGAGCGGTTCGGGGTGTCCCGGGTGCCCCTTCGTGAGGCGTTGAAGATCCTGGAGGGCGAAGGGCAGGTGATCTACCAGCCGCACCGCGGTTACTTCGTTGCCGAGCTTGACATCGACGACCTGCGCGAGGTGTACCGAATCCGGGATCTCCTGGAGTCTGAGGCCGTGCGTGTGGCGCTAGCCCAGATCAGCGATGACGAGATCGCTGGCCTCGCTGCGGCGCTCGAGGACGTCGAAGCGGCCTCCGCCTCCGCTGATGTCGTAACGATGACGGAGGCGAACCGCCGGTTTCACTTCGGGCTTATCGAGGCTGCCCACATGCCGCGGTTGTCGCGCCTGGTGCGGGTGCTGTGGGATGCCACTGACGTCTACCGGTCGCTCTACTACGCCGAGGACAGCCACCGTGACGTGGTCCACGACGAGCACCGTGCTGTGCTTGAGGCCGTCCAGATGCGCGACGCAGATCGAGCAGAGACACTGCTGCGTGCCCACCGTGAGCGGGCCGTTTCGGCTTTGGAGCAGGTGCTCCCCTCACGTTAGGCGGGTCCAGTCCCGGAGCGTCGTCGCGCGGTGTGGTTGCCTATCGGTAGGCGGCGATGCCGGTGACGGCCTGGCCAATGACCAGTGTGTGGATCTCTTCGGTCCCCTCATATGTGAGCACCGACTCGAGATTGTTGGCGTGGCGCAGCACGGGGTACTCCAAGGTGATGCCGTTCGCGCCCAGGATGGTGCGTGACTCACGGGCGATGGCCATCGCCTCGCGCACGTTGTTGAGCTTGCCCACCGAGACCATCTCGGGCCGGATCACCCCGGAGTCTTTGAGTCGGCCAAGGTGCAGCGCAAGCAGGAATGCCTTGTCGAGCTCGACAGTCATGTCGGCGAGCTTCTTCTGGGTGAGCTGGAACCCGGCGATCGGCTTGTCGAACTGCTCACGGTTGACCGCGTAGTCGATCGCCGTCTCCAGGCAGTCACGGGCTGCCCCCACGACGCCGAAGACGATCCCGAAACGAGCCTCCGAAAGGCACGAGAGTGGACCTTTGAGCCCGGTGACGTCAGGGAAGACCGCCGACTCGGGAAGTCGAACGTTCTCGAGGACGAGCTCGCTGGTGATGGACGCGCGCAGGCTGAGCTTGCTCTTGATCACGGGTGCACTGAACCCTGGAGAATCGGTCGGGACGACGAAGCCGCGGATGCCGTCTTCGGTCTGTGCCCAGACGACGGCGACGTCAGCGACCGCTCCGTTGGTGATCCACATCTTGGTGCCGTTGAGCACCCAGTCGGTGCCGTCCCGCTTGGCCGAGGTGCGCATGCCGGAGGGGTTCGACCCGAAGTCGGGCTCGGTGAGACCGAAGCAGCCGATCTTCTCTCCGGCCGCCATGCCCGGCAGCCACTGCTGCTTCTGCTCCTCCGTTCCCCACTTCCAGATCGCGAACATCGCCAGCGACCCCTGGACGCTCACGAGCGAGCGGATTCCGGAGTCCACCGCCTCTAGCTCCATGCAGGCCAGGCCGTAGGCAACGGCGCTGGTGCCGGCGCAGCCGTACCCCTCCAGGTGCATGCCCAGGACGCCGAGCCCCCCGAGCTCGCGGGCAATCTCGCGGGCGGGGATCGTGCCGGCCTCGAACCACCCTGAGACGTGCGGACGGAGCCGGTCGTCACCAAACTGGCGAACGGTGTCGCGGATGGCCCGCTCTTCGTCATCGAGGAGGGTGTCGGTGGCGATCAGGTCGAGCGGACGGACCGGCATGGGGGCTCCCAGCAGTGGACGGGAAGATTGGATCCAATATACCACCGGAGGACCAAGGCGCGCGAACTACCCGGTGATGAAATAGAGCTTGCGCACAGTCTCCAGGATGTCCCAGCGGCCAGACCAGCCCTTGGGCAGCGTGACGACATCGCCGGCCGTAAGTTCGACCGATGCGCCGTCGGCATCGCTGAGCCGAGCCCGGCCGGAAAGGATCTGGACGGTCTCGTGGTCGGGACGACTCTGGATCGCCCAGCCGCCGGGGGTGCACTCCCAGACCCCGATCTGGACGCCATTTCCCTCGTAGAAGATGCGGCCACTCATCTGCGGCTCACCCACATCGGCTCCGTCACGTAGGCCCCAGTCCTCGAGGTCGGCGGAAAGCTCGGCGTAGGCGTTGGCAACCAGGAGCGGTGTGGGCACGGGTAGTTCCTCTCTGGGGGAGGTGGCAGGTGAGAGACCTACTCCATCATGGCCCTTGGGGCTGGCGCGTCCTGGGCGTCGTAACAAGCCACCGGTGCCATGATGCCGCGGGGCACTCGTGTAGGACCGCCCCACGCAGAACCCCGCACGTCGCACTGAGGAGCTGTGATGACCGACCGCCAACTGACCGTCCTCTTCCTGCCCGAGTCCGCCTACGGACCGACGGGAAACTGCATCGGCATCGGCAACGTGCTGCTCGAGCGCGGACATCGAGTGGTGTTCGCAGCCGAAGCGAGCTGGAAGGGAAAGCTCGAACCGCTGGGCTTTGTCGAAGACCTCGTCGACCTTGCCCCTGCTCCTGAAGGAGGCGACGACGCTGACCCTGGCGCGTTCTGGAAGGAGTTCATCCGGGAGACTTCGCCGGAGTTCCGCAAGCCGACCGTCGACCAGCTGGAGACGTTCATCGCGCCTACCTACCAGGCGCTGATCGACGGAGCGAAGTACTGCGAACCACACCTGCGTGAGATCGTCGCCAGGCAGCAGCCCGACGTCATCGTCGAAGACAATGTTGTGATCTTCCCGGCACTGACAACGGCCGATGCTCCCTTCGTGCGCATCGTCAGCTGCAACCCACTGGAGGTGAAGGGCCCTGGCATCGCACCGACCTTCTCCGGCCTTCCGGCCAAGGACGACAGCGACTGGCCTGCCTTTCGTGCGGAGTATGAGCGCACCCACCGAGACATGTGGACTGACTTCAACGCCTTCGTCGTCTCGTGCGGTGCAGATCCGCTGCCCGACCTCGACTTCATGCCTGTCTCCGAGCACGCCAACCTCTACGTGTTCCCCGAAGAGGCCGACTATGTCGATCGACGTCCGCTCGACGCGACGTGGCATCGGCTTGACTCCAGTGTTCGCTCGACCGACGAGCCGTTCGAGGTGCCGGAGCAGCTGGCCGACCGACCGAGCGGGTCAGGGCTCATCTACCTCTCCCTCGGATCTCTGGGCAGCGCTGACGTCGACCTGATGAAGCGTCTGATCGATGTTCTCGGGACGACCCGACACCGGTTCATCGTGAGTAAGGGACCTCAGCACACCGAGTACGAGCTGGCCGACAACATGTGGGGTGCGGAGTTCTTGCCGCAGACTTCGCTGATGCCCCTGGTCGACCTGGTCATCACCCATGGGGGGAACAACACGACGACGGAGGCACTGCACTTCGGCAAGCCCATGGTCCTTCTTCCGTTGTTCTGGGACCAGTACGACAACGCGCAGCGGATGGACGAGCTGGGCTTCGGACGCCGACTCCGTACCTACGCCTTCACCGAGGACGAACTGGCTGGAGCCGTCGACGAGCTCCTTGCCGACACCGGGCTGCGATCCCGCATGGACGCCATGGGTGCTGCGATCCGAGGGCGTCGAGGCAAGGAGCGCGCGGCCGACGTGATCGAGCAGGTGGCGCAGCAGCATCGTGACCGAACCTGACCTGTCGAGCTTTGAGAAGCTCGCCGCCCTCGCTGCCGCGACCGACCCGAGCCAGCTGCTGCCAGAGCTTCGTCGCGCTGAAGGCCTGCCGATGCCGGATGCCCTCTTGCTGGTTGGGGCCACTCGACTGTCCGAGGATCATTGGGTCGGCGCCTTCAGCCACGGTGCCGACCAACTGCTGGCGGCCCCCTTCCGAGTAGCCGACGGGTCCTTGGTTCGGGCGACTCCCGGCGACGGAGCTGCGGCGACGCTGGCGCATCTGCTGGCCGTTGGCGGACGGCTGGGAGATGTCGGGTTCTCGATCACCTCACTCGTTCCGCGGTGTGGGTGAAGCGGTGCGACCCGGGACCGACGAGCGAGCGATGGATGTCGACCAGACTCATGAGTCGGTCGTCGTCGGAGAAGCGGCAGTGGTCAAGTGGGCCGTGCACGCTGAGCCGACGCCGGCGCCGGCGTTGATCGCTCACCTGACGATGGCTGGCTTCACTGAGATGCCGCGGCCTTGGGGGTTTGTGACGTGGGCCGACGGCCGGCGGGACGTGCTCATCGCTTCGGTCGGGCAATTCCTTCCCGGGGCGAGTGACGGCTGGACCTGGGCAGTGCTCGACGCCGGTGACTTTGCAGCGAGGGGCGGCGATCTCGATGACTCGATCGTTGCGCTCGAAGTCGTCGGCACCGTTGTCGCGGACATGCACGCAGCAATGGCGACACCGACGGAGGTGATGCCCAACCCGATGCAGCCGGCAGGGGTCACCGATGTCGACGAGTGGCGCCAGCTGGCCCGCTCCCTGCTCGATGAGGCGGTGGGGTCTGTCGACGGTGACGAGGGCGCGCGTCTGGTGGAGCTCAAAGGGCAGATGGAGGACGTCTTCGACGCGTTCGGCGAGGTCACCGACACGATGACCATCCCTGTGCACGGCGACCTGCACATCGGCCAAGTCCTGCGGTGGGACGGCGGCTATGCGGTTGGCGACTTCGACGGCAACCCGGTGCTCCCCGTGGCACTGCGGCTTCTTCCGCAGCCGGCGGCCCGCGATGTGGCGGGCATGCTGCAGTCGATCGACCACGTGGGACGCGTCGTCCTGCACCGGGTGAAAGGGGCAGACGCCCGCCTGGTGAGCGTCTGGATTTCCGAGGCGCAGGCTCGGTTCCTCGGCGCCTACCGAAAGCGTCTCTCCGAGAGGGGTCGTCCCCAGCTACTGGACGAGAGGCTCTTGCGCCCCTTCCAGGTCGAGCAGGAGTGCAGGGAGTTCCTCTACGCTGTGCGGCACCTGCCGCGGTGGCGCTACGTGCCTGACCAGGCGCTGCAGGCGCTGTTTCCCCAAGCGTGACGCTCAGGAGAACCGTGGATCCGCAACTCTTTGCCGCCGATGTTGAGACACGACCCGCGGTATTACGCGACCTGCAACGCGTCCTGGTCACCGACGACCCGTGGTCGGAGGTCCCAGACGACATCGGGCAGGTCCTTCTGCTGGGCATGGGATCGTCGACGTTTGCCGCCGGGGTTGCCGCAGCCAGGCTCAGAGCCCACGGGGTCGACGCGGTGGCCGAGCTCGCATCTTCTGAGCTCCTGCCGCCACCGGACACCGAACAGCTCGTGATTGCCATTTCTGCTTCGGGGCGGTCGCGCGAAACACTGGACGCGGTGAGCCAATATGCCGGGCAGTCGCCGGTATTCGTCATCACCAATGAAGAGGGGTCTCCGCTCACCGAAGTCGCAGACAGCACAGTCCTCATGCACGCAGGTCCGGAGCGCGGTGGAGTGTCGTGCCGCTCCTACACCAACACTCAGGTGCTGCTCCTGGCGTTGGAGGCCAAGTTCACCGGTGTCGAGCGCGATCTGCTGGCGATTCTCGGCCGGACTGTTGAAGCAACGCAGGATCTCCTCGACCGTCGGGTCGGCTGGTTGCCGGAAACCGTCGAGCGATTGGCCGGCCCCGACGTGACCGCTGTCGTCGCGCCGTTCCGCAGGCTCGGAAACGCCCAACAGTCGGCGCTCATGCTCCGCGAGGGGCCGCGACGCCCGGCACTGTCTTCGGAGACAGGGGAGTGGAGCCATGTCGACGTCTACCTGACCAAGACGCAGGACTATCGGATGCTGCTGCTTCCGGGCAGCCGGTACGAGGACGAGCTGCTGAGATGGACCCGCGAGCGGGGGTCGACCGTCGTAGCGGCTGGAGCTCCGGTCGACGGCGCTGACCACGTCGTGCGCTACCGGCACGACGACGACGAGGACGTCCGGCTCCTGGCCGAGCTGACGGTGGCCGAGCTGGTGGCTGCCGACCTCTGGCAAGCAGGCAGCTAGCTGGTCGACGCGGGCTGACCGAGGGGGACGGCCCACGCGAGCGTCGCACCAGGATCTGTCCAGCCGGATTCGGCGTCGACTGGTGCAACCGGCGAGAGCCAGGGGTGGCCGCCTCCCTTCATCGTGCCCGACTCCAGGACTGGACGTAGTCGGGGACGCGGTACGGCTCAACGAGATCAGGCGCTGACTCGGGCTCGCCGAACGCCTCAACGATCGGAACCACCCCCGCCCAGATGGGGCGTGTGATGTCGTCCTCCTCGTCTTCGGGCGGACCTTCGGAGACCTTGACCGACATCTCCGTGAGATCGAGAGCCAAGACGAGCGTTGCGGCGAGCTCCTTCTTGTTGGGGTGGCGCGCCTCACTCCAGCGTCCCGGAAGCAGGTGCTCGGTGATGACCTCGAGTGCGTGGTCCTTGTCGTCGCCTTCGAGCACGGTGGCAGCGCCAAGAACCATCACGCCGCGGTAGTTCATCGACGACTCGAAGGTCGATCGTGCCAGGACCATTCCATCGAGCAGGGTGACGGTCAGACACATGGGTTGGCCTTCGGCAAGACCCCGGAAGAGACGGCTCCCCGTGGAGCCGTGGAAGAGCACACGGTCTGTGTCGCGCGCGTATCCAACAGGCAAGACGTAGGGCTGTCCGCCGTCATCGACGACGGAGACGTGAGCGACGAAGCCGGCGTCCAAGATCGCGTAGCCGGTGGCCCGGTCGTTGACGGTCTTCTCGGGGATGCGCCGAACAGTGGTGCGATCGGTGGAGCCAGGGGCCGGAAGGGCGGTTTCGGTCATGATGTCCTCGATGTGAGTCAGAACTGGCCGGTGGGGGTGTGACGCGGTGGGGGTAGGAGAAGGGGTCCGCCGCCAGCAGGCCGCGGACCCCTTCTCATCGGGCAGTGCGTCCTACAGCATCGCCCAGGCTTCGGTCAGGACCGAGCGGAGCGTCGACTCGATCTGGTCGAACTCCTTCTGGCCGACGATCAACGGCGGCGCCAGCTGGATGACGGGATCGCCACGGTCGTCAGCACGGCAGTAGAGCCCGGCGTCGAAGAGCGCCTTCGACAAGAAGCCGCGGAGCAGTCTCTCAGCTTCGTCGTCGTCGAAGGTCTCCTTCGTCTTCTTGTCCTTGACCAGCTCGATGCCGTAGAAGTAACCGTCACCGCGTACGTCGCCGACGATCGGCAGGTCGGTGAGCTTCTCCAGTGTCGAACGGAAGGCTCCCTCGTTGGCCCGTACGTGCTCGTTGATGCCTTCACGCTCGAAGATGTCGAGGTTGGCGAGGGCAACAGCGGCCGCGACCGGGTGACCGCCCCACGTGTAGCCATGGGCGAAGTACTCCTGGCCATGACGGAAGGGCTCGAAGAGCCGGTCGCTGACGATCATCGCGCCCAGGGGTGCGTAGCCGGAGGTGAGTCCCTTGGCCGATGTGATGATATCGGGGGTCACGCCGTATCGCTTGGTCGCGAAGTAGTCGCCGATGCGACCGTACGCGCAAATGGTTTCGTCGGAGACGAAGAGCACGTCGTACTCGTCGCAGATTTCGCGGACGCGCTCGAGATATCCAGGTGGCGGCGGGAAACACCCACCGGAGTTCTGCACCGGCTCGAGGAAGACAGCAGCGACGGTCTCTGGACCTTCGAACTCGATCGCCTCGGCGATCCGGTTGGCGGCCCACTGCCCGAATGCGTTGATGTCGTCACCGTGCTCAGGCGCCCTATAGAAGTTGGTGTTTGGCACCTTGATCCCGGTCGGAACGAGGGGCTCGAAATACTTCTTGGCATCCGGGATTCCGGTGATGGAGAGCGCCCCGTGGGGCGTACCGTGGTAGGCGATCGACCGGCTGATCACCTTGTGCTTCATTGGCTTGCCGGTCATCTTGAAGTACTGCTTGGCCAACTTCCACGCGCTCTCGACGGCCTCACCACCACCTGAGGTGAAGAAGACGCGGTTGAGGTCGCCAGGTGCAAGCTCTGCGAGCCGGTCCGCGAGTTCGATCGCCGGCGGATGGGCATAGGACCACAGCGGAAAGAATGCGAGTTCAGACGCCTGCTTGGCCATGACCTCGGCCAGCTCGGTGCGACCGTGGCCGACCTGAACGACGAATAGGCCCGCGAGGCCGTCCAGGTACTTGTTGCCCTGGTCGTCCCAGACGTAGGCGCCGTCGCCACGGGTGATGACAGGGACGTGGCCACCTTCGTCGAATGTGGAGTGACGAGTGAAGTGCATCCACAGGTGATCGCGGGCGCTTTCGGCGAGGCGGTCGTCGCCTGGCTCATTGACGTATTGCGGTGATGTGCTCATCGGGTTCCCCAGGAGTAGATCTGTTTACGGAGCTTGAGGTAGACGAAGCTCTCGGTGTGCCTGACGCCGGGGATCGCCCGGATCTGACGGTTGATCACGTCGAGCAAGTGGTCATCGTCCTCGCAAACTACCTCGACGAGAATGTCGTAGGAACCTGCGGTGATGACGACGTAGTCGACTTCGGACATGGCCGCGAGCGCGTCGGCGACGTGTTCCATGTCGCCTTCCACCCTCACCCCGATCATGGCCGCTCTCGGAAATCCCACAGAGAGCGGATCGGTGACAGCCACGATCTGCATGACGCCGGTCTCCTGGAGTCGCTGTACGCGCTGGCGAACCGCTGCCTCCGAGAGCCCGACGGCCTTGCCGATCGCCGAGTAGGGTCGGCGTCCGTCCTCCTGCAGCTGCTCGATGATCGCCTTCGACACATCGTCGAGGACGGCACCATTGCTGCGTTCAGAGACGCGGTCGCGGCTGACCATTGGCGCATCCTGTCGCCTTTTGCCGTTCAAGGCAAGTGATTCCGTCGAGAAATGATGTAGCGGCGACGAAATCAGTATCTGATCTCGGTCAACTCTGTCGTTTCCGGCGGTCCAGGGCTAGGGTAAGGAAAACCGTTGTCCCACCCCCGAACGAGGAGAGCACGTGAGCGACCGGGTCATTCGCAACTTCATCAACGGCGAGTCGGTCGACTCGGCCGACGGTCAGATGATGGACCTCATCAATCCCACCACCGGGGAGGTCTTCGCCCAGGCGGCAAAGAGCTCGGCCGAGGACGTCGATCGTGCCTTCTCCGCCGCATCGACCGCCTTCGAGACATGGAGGGACAGCACCCCGTCCGAGCGCTCGTTGGCCTTGCTCAAGCTCGCCGACGCCATCGAGGCCAATGCTGATGAGCTCATCGCCCTCGAGAGTGAGAACACCGGAAAGCCGCTCGCGCTGACCGCCAGCGAAGAAATTCCTCCGATGGTCGACCAGCTCAGGTTCTTCGCCGGGGCAGCTCGTAACCTCGAGGGTCGTTCGGCTGGCGAGTACATGGCCGGGCACACGTCGATGATTCGTCGTGAGCCGGTCGGTGTCGTCGGCCAGGTCTCGCCGTGGAACTACCCGATGATGATGGCGGTCTGGAAATTCGCCCCGGCGATTGCCGCTGGGTGCACCACGGTGCTCAAGCCATCGGACACCACGCCAGTCACGACGGTGCGGATGGCTGAGATCGCCGCCGAGTTCTTGCCGCCTGGTGTGTTCAACGTGGTCACCGGTGACCGCGACACCGGCCGCGCACTCGTCGACCACAAGACACCACGGTTGATCTCGATCACCGGTTCGACCCGGGCCGGTATGCAGATCGCAGAGTCGGCGAGCAAGGACCTGAAGCGCCTGCACCTCGAGCTCGGCGGCAAGGCGCCAGTCATCGTATTCGACGACGCTGATATCGCTGCGGCCGCTGAGGCGATCGCAGTTGCCGGTTACTTCAATGCCGGCCAGGACTGCACAGCCGCGACGCGCGTGCTCGCGGCTCCTGGCGTCTACGACGACTTCGTGGCCGCCCTCACCGAGCAGGCGCTGAACACCGCGACCACCTACGAGAACGGACCTGGCGACGAGGACGCCATGGTTCCTCCTGTCAACAACGTTGCCCAGTTCGACCGGGTGCTCGGCTTCTTCGACCGGCTCCCAGACCACGCACGGGTGACGGCAGGTGGTGAGAAGATCGGTGACCGCGGCTACTTCGTCAAGCCCAGCGTCATCGCCGACGTGACGCAGAACGACGAGGTCATTCAGAGCGAGATCTTCGGCCCGGTCATCACCGTCCAGAAGTTCTCCGACGAGGCCGAGGCGCTTCGGTACGGCAACGGGGTCGACTACGGTCTCGCCTCGAGCGTCTGGACCAAGGACTTTGGCCGCGCGATGCGGATGGCCAAGAACCTTGACTTCGGCTGTGTCTGGATCAACACGCACATCCCGCTCGTCGCCGAGATGCCGCACGGAGGCTTCAAGCACTCTGGCTACGGCAAGGACCTGTCCATGTACGGCTTCGACGACTACACCCGGATCAAGCACGTCATGGCCAACATCGAGAGCTGATCGCCCCGAGTTCAACGAAGGCGGGTTCCTTTGGGGCCCGCCTTCGTCGTGCTCAAAACGGGTGAGCAGGCGGCAGGAAGTGCCGCTACGGCCCGTCTAACCTCCTGATTCGACATTCGAGATGGCTCAAAAGTCACGATTTCGTCGCGAATGTGAGGCAGACCGACGGATTCGCTGGTGCGGGCCGGGGTTGTCTGTCAGGATCAGCGGCTATCGGTCGTCAGTCCTTCGTGCTCTAGGTGAGCGCGTATCGACTCCGTGCCAGATGTCGTGACAGGCCGAAGAGCAAGTACCGTTGCTCGCGAGGCGTGCGATGGCGTGGCTGAGGGCCTCGTCAGACCGAAGTGTCACCGGTTGATTGGGGCCTTTCCGACAACCGGCGGAGGCGAGGAGGACGCGATGACGATCGCCAGCCACTTCATCGGCGGCAAGGCCGTCGAGAGCTCGGCGGGCGCGACCGACGACGTGGTCGACCCCAGCAACGGAGAGGTCATCCAGCAGGTCACCCTGGCGACACCCGAGGACGTGGACACGGCCGTCGCCGCGGCCGCTGCTGCATTTCCTGATTGGTCCGGCGCCACCCCGGGCGCCCGCTCTGACGCACTCGTGGCATTCGCCCAGATCTTGAACTCCCGTGCCGCAGAGTTCGCCGAGGTGGAGAGCCGGCAAGCCGGTAAGCCGATCCGTCTGGCCACCGAGTTCGACGTCCCGGGAACCGTCGACAACGTCGCCTTCTTCGCCGGGGCCGCCCGAAACCTTGAAGGGCGTGCGGCAGGGGAGTACAGCGGCGACCACACCTCCATCATCCGACGTGAGCCGATCGGCGTGGTCGGCTCTATAGCCCCGTGGAACTACCCGCTTCAGATGGCGGGATGGAAGATCCTGCCGGCGATCGCTGCTGGCAACACAATCGTTCTCAAACCGGCTGAAATGACCCCGCTGACCTCAGTGATGTTCGCAGAGGCCGCGCACGAGGCCGGGATTCCCGCAGGGGTCATCAACGTCATCACCGGACGCGGGTCGGTCGCCGGTCATCACCTCATGGCGCACCCTGATGTGTCGATGGTGTCGTTCACCGGCTCCACTCCAGTAGGGCAGCAGGTGATGAAGACCGCCTCAGAGACCGTCAAGCGCGTCCATCTCGAGCTGGGTGGCAAGGCGCCATTCGTGGTGTTTGATGACGCTGACCTCGACGCTGCGATCCACGGAGCTGTTGCCGGGTCCTTGATCAACTCCGGGCAGGACTGCACGGCGGCGACTCGGGCGTACGTACAGCGGCCGCTCTACGACGCTTTCGTGCAAGGGGTCGCTGATGTGATGTCGCAGGTGCGACTAGGCCCGACCGCTGACCCGGCCACCGACCAGGGGCCGCTGATCTCGTGGAAACAGCAGGAGAGCGTGGCCGGCTACGTGGAGCGGGCGCGCGGCTATGGAGCCAAGATCGTCACCGGTGGTCAAATCCCAGGTGGTGAACTTGCCAAGGGCTCGTACTACGAACCGACGCTCGTCATCGATGCCGCGCAGGACTCCGAGATCGTGCAGGAGGAGCTCTTCGGTCCCGTTCTCGTCGTCTTGCCCTTCGACGATGATGACGAAGGGCTCCGCCTGGCCAACGACACTCCGTTCGGGCTCGCCGCCTCGGTCTGGACGCGGGACGTCTTCCGGTCGTTGCGGGCGACGGCCGAGATTCGCTCGGGATGCGTCTGGGTCAACGATCACATCCCGATCATCAGCGAGATGCCACACGGCGGTTACAAGCAGTCTGGCTTCGGCAAGGACATGAGCCAGTACTCATTTGATGAGTACACGAACGTCAAGCACGTCATGTACGACCGCACCGCGGTCGTACGCAAAGACTGGCACCGGACCATCTTCAGATCCCGGTGACCGGCGAATCGAGGGGATTCGCACTCATTCACAACCATCGCGGAGGAAATGCCAGCATGACTGACCTGAACCCAATCTCCAGCCCGGTATCGGGCGTTCGTAACACGGGTCTGTCCCGTCGCGGCTTCCTGCGCGGGGTGGGAGCCACGGGTGCTGCCGCAGCCGGTGCTAGCCTTCTCGCAGCTTGCGGCAGCGACAGCGGCGGCACCTCGGACACCGGTGCCAGCGACGAGAAGATCCTCAACTTCGCCAACTGGCCGCTCTACATCGACACCAAGCGGGTCAATGGCGAGAAGGTCTACCCAACGCTCGAGGGCTTCCAGGATCAGACCGGTATCAAGGTCAACTACAGCGAGCCGGTCAACGACAACGAGGAGTACTTCGCCAAGATCAGGCCGATCCTGGCAGCTGACAAGGATGTTGGCGTCGACTCGTTCGTCCTCACCGACTGGATGGCCTCCAAGTTGATCAACTTGACCTGGCTGGAGCAGATCGACAAGGCGAACATCCCGAACATCGACAACCTCAGCCCAGCGCTGAAGGAGCCGACCTTCGACCCGAACCGGGACTACTCGTTGCCGTGGCAGTCTGGCGTCACTGGGATCGCCTACGACGCCAGCGTCACCGGCGAGGTCGGCTCGATCACTGACCTGCTCACCAACCCCGACCTCAACGGGGCCATCACCGTGCTGAAGGAAATGCGGGACACGATGGGGCTGATCCTGCTCGACCAGGGTGCTGACCCGGCCGACTTCACCGAGGACGAGTGGGCATCGGCGCTCGACGCACTGAGTGCCGCGAAGGACTCCGGCCAGATCCGGCAGTTCACCGGCAACAACTACGCCCAGCTTCTGGCCCAGGGAACGATTGCCGCCTGCATGGCTTGGTCCGGCGACGTCATCCAGCTGCAGTTCGATAACCCAAACATCAAGTTCGTCATCCCCGAGGCAGGTGGGATGCTCTGGTCAGACAACATGCTCATCCCGATCAATGCCCAACACAAGGCGAACGCCGAGGCATGGATGAACTACTACTACAACCCCAAGGTGGCCGCTGAGCTGGCTGCGTGGGTGAACTACATCTGCCCGGTTGTGGGCGCCCAGGAGGAGCTGGCCAAGACGGACCCGAAGCTCGCTGCGAACCCGTTGATCTTCCCGTCCGACAAAGAGCTCGGCATGTTGGCGATCTTCAAGGCCCTCAACGACGAAGAAGAGACGCAGTACGCCCAGGAGTTCCAGGCCATCGCGGTCTGATCGAAGGACTATCTTTTCGGGTGCGCCCTTGCCACACTGAGCCCTTGTGCTCTGTGGCAAGGGCGCACCCGAGATAATCACCGCCACCCGCCCGCGACCCATACCAGCCCACGAGTCAGGACCGATGAGCGAACAGACCCCCTCCCCAGCTGCCGAATCCACCTCGACCGGGGGCGGTGCCGACCTTCATATCGTCGATGTCACGAAGCGCTTCGGCAGCTTCAAGGCTGTCGACGACCTGACGCTCACGATCCCTTCGGGGTCGTTCTTCGCCCTTCTGGGGCCATCGGGGTGTGGGAAGACAACCACGCTGCGGATGGTCGCCGGGCTTGAAGAGCCGAGCGAGGGTCGGATCGTCATAGGTGCTGAGGACGTCACCCACCGCAAGCCGTACCAGCGGCCGGTGAACACAGTCTTTCAGTCGTACGCGCTCTTCCCGCACCTGGACATCTTTGAGAACGTCGCGTTCGGGCTGCGGAGGTCCAAGAAGAAAGACGTGCGCAACGAGGTCGAGGCGATGCTCGAGCTCGTCGAGCTCTCCAGCTATGCCAGGCGCAAACCCACTCAGCTATCCGGTGGTCAACAGCAGCGAGTTGCCGTTGCGAGGGCTCTGATCAACAAGCCGGAGGTTCTCCTGCTTGACGAGCCACTTGGGGCCCTTGACCTCAAGCTTCGCCGTCAGATGCAGATTGAGCTCAAGCGCATCCAGACTGACGTCGGTATCACCTTCGTCCACGTCACCCACGACCAGGAAGAGGCCATGACGATGGCCGACACCATTGCGGTCATGAACGCCGGACGGATCGAGCAGATGGGCGCGCCCATGGAGCTCTACGAGAACCCGGTCACAACTTTCGTCGCCAACTTCCTCGGTCAGTCGAACCTCATTAGAGGCCAGCTCACCGGCAAGAGCGGCGGCGACGCTCTCCTTGAGGTCCAGGGCCAACGCATGGCTATGCCGACCGCACGGGTGCACTCCGATCGTGACGAAGTGTGGGTGGGGGTGCGGCCGGAGAAGATGCAGATCAGCCGTAGCGGCACTCCGACCGAAGGCGAGAATGCTGTCACCGGGGTGGTCACTGACGCCAGCTACATCGGCGTGTCGACTCAGTACCTCGTCAAGCTGTCCTGGGGGCAGGAAGTGGGAGTCTTCTCGCAGAACATGTCTACTGAGGGCCCTCTTTCGACCGGTGACGATGTGGTGCTGCACTGGAACCCGGCGCACACCTTCGCGCTTGACGCGACCCAGGACGCCGACGCCGGCGCCGAAAAGGTTGAGGGGGACGAGTGAGCGCGGCACCTGTACCTGGCGCCGGCACCAAGGCCCCAGCCGATGACACTGCTCGGCCAGTGGGGGGTCACAGCTGGACCCCCTACGCGCTGCTTACGCCGGGAATGCTGTGGCTGGCGGTTTTCTTCATCGTGCCCACTCTCGTGCTCCTCAAGATGTCGCTGTCATCGGGCACGGCGTTCAGCGGCGACGGTTCTTTCACCTTCGACTGGCAGTTCTCGAACTACAGTGACGCGTGGACCCAGTATGTGGTTGACAAGCCGGTGTTCCAGAAGTCGCTGATCTACGCCTTCATCGCGACAGTTCTCACGCTCTTGATCGCCTATCCCCTCGCCTACACCATCGCCTTCAAGTCGGGCCGATGGAAGAACTTCCTACTGGTCCTGGTGATTGCTCCCTTCTTCACCAGCTTCCTGTTGAGGACGAACGCGTGGCAAACGATCTTGGTTGATGACGGCGTGGTCGTGACCTTCATGGAGAACATCGGTCTGCTCAACTTCCTGCATACGGTGACGAACATTCCCGACTCATGGCCGAGTTGGACGCAGATCTTTCCGGACGGAATCACCGACCCGAATCGAGTTTTGGCGACGCCGTTCGCCGTCATTGTTGGCCTGGCCTACAACTTCTTGCCCTTCATGACGCTGCCGCTCTATGCGAGTCTGGAGCGGATCGATGTCCGCCTGATCGAGGCAGCCACCGATCTCTACTCATCTGCGTGGACCGCCTTCCGGAAGGTCACCTTCCCGCTCTCACTCCCCGGAGTGGTCGCCGGAACTCTGCTGACGTTCATTCCGGCCGCCGGTGACCCAGTGAACGCTGCTCTCCTCGGCTCGGCTGGCGATGCGATGATGGGCAACGCCATCGATGCCCAGTTCAAGACAACGGGCAACTACCCCTTGGCGGCAGCGCTCTCGACGCTGCTCATGTTCGTCATCGTGGCGATGGTCGCGGTCTACGTCCGTCGCGCTGGAACTGAGGAGCTCGTCTGATGTCGACAGTAACCATTGAGGAGCGGCGCGAAAAGGCGCTCGCCGAGCTTCCGCCCTACCGCGAGCCGGGCCTGGCTACTCGTGGCTTCCGCTGGGTGCGGCTGCACCTCGTGCAGTTCTTCGCTGCCTTTGCCCTGCTCTTCATGTTCATCCCGGTGTTTGTCGTAGTTCTCTTCTCTTTCAACAACCCGGCCGGCAAGTACAACTACGTGTGGAACGAGTTCTCAACGTCTGCTTGGCTAAATGTCTGGAGTGACGCTGAGATCACCGCCGCCCTGACCATCAGCATTGAGATCGCGCTCGTCAGTACTATCGTTGCGACTCTGCTGGGCACGTTGATCGCGTTTGCGATCGGGCGCCACAACTTCCGGGGTCGCGGCGGGACCAACCTGCTGATCTTCATGCCGATGGCTACACCCGAAGTCGTCATGGGGTCGTCGCTTTTGACCCTCTTCGTCGCGGCGCAGCAAGAGGGAAGTCTCGGTCGAATCACCATCATCATCGCCCACATCATGTTCTGCATCAGCTTCGTCGTCGTGACAGTCAAAGCGCGCATTGCCGGGCTCGACTCGCGTCTGGAACAGGCAGCCATGGACCTCTACGCGGACGAGAAGACCACGTTCCGAAAAGTGACCTTCCCGCTTGTGCTGCCCGGCATCGTCGCCGGAGCCATGCTGGCCTTCTCCCTCTCGTTCGACGACTTCGTGATCACGAACTTCACCAGCGGCCAGACGGTAACGTTCCCGATGTACATCTGGGGAGCGGCCGGCCGTGGGATCCCACCTGAGGCGAACGTCGTCGGCGCGATCATGTTCGCGATCGCTCTGGTGGTGGTCCTGGTGCCCGAGGTGATCAGGGGAGTCCGCAAGAACCGATCTTGAGACGTCTGTCCCGCCAGGTCGACGATGCGCTCCAGGTCCCTGTCCTCCATACTCGGTGCCGAGGTGAGAAAGTGTCTGGAATCGGTTCCGAGGTCCCGGTAAGTCCCACCAGCATTCGGATGTCACTGCGTGATGCCGAGCCAAAGTCGTTCTGGCTTGACGACCCCAGTGCCCCCGAGCCGCGTGCCCAGCTGATCGAGCATCTGCGCTGCGACCTTCTGGTGGTTGGAGGCGGGTTCAGCGGTCTGTGGGCGGCGCTGTTAGCCAAAGAGGAGGACCCTTCCCTTGATGTCGTCCTTCTCGAGGGCGAGCGGATCGGCTGGGCCGCGACCGGGCGCAACGGTGGGTTCGTGTCGTCCAGCCTTACCCACGGTCTGCCCAACGGCGCCGATCGGTTCGCTGACGAGCTACCCACGCTGTTGCGGTTGGGGGATCAGAACCTGGATGCGATCGAGGAGACGATCGCTCGCTACGGAATCGATGCGCAGTGGGAACGTAATGGTGAGTTGACGGCAGCCTACGAGCAGTGGCAGGTCGACGAACTGGGTCATTATGTCGAACAGGGCAAGGAGTACGGCGTCGACATCGAGCTCTGGGACGGCGACCGGATGAGGGCGGAGGTTCACTCGCCCACCTACCTCGGTGGACTCCACGAACCCGACGGCACTGCCCTGGTCAATCCTGGCCGGCTCTCATGGGGCTTGGCTGCAGCGGCTGAAAATCTTGGCGTGCGCATCTTCGAACGCAGCAAAGTCGTCAGTCTCGACGAAGAAGGCGGCCAGATGGTCGCCAAGACCGGCTACGGGCAGGTGCAGGCGCCGAAGGTGGCGCTGGCGACCAACATCTTCCCCAACTTGGTCAAACGGGCCCGTTCCTACGTGATCCCGGTCTGGGACTACGTGCTCATGACCGAACCGCTCAGCTCCGACCAGCTAGCTTCGATCGGATGGGATCGCCGTCAGGGGATCGGCGATGCCGGCAACCAGTTCCACTACTACCGGCTCAGCGCCGACAACCGGATCTTGTGGGGCGGCTACGACGCGATCTACCACTACGGCAACGGAATGAGTGAAGATCTCGCGCAGCGTCCGGAGTCGTTCGTGACGCTGGCCGAGCATTTCTTCACGACCTTCCCTCAGTTGGAGGGTCTCCGCTTCACTCATACCTGGGGCGGTGCCATCGACACATCGACGCGATTCTGCGCGCTATGGGGCCAGGCGTACGGCGCAAAGGTGTCGTACGTCCTTGGCTACACCGGCTTAGGCGTGGGGGCTACCCGGTTCGGAGCTCAAGTGATGCTCGACCACCTTCACGGCCGGCGGACCGAGCGGACCGAGTTGGCCATGGTCCGGAAGAAGCCGATTCCCTTCCCTCCCGAGCCGGTGAAGTCGGCCGGGATCCAGCTCACGAGATGGTCGATCAGCCGTGCCGATGAGCAGCAGGGGAGGCGTAATCTCTGGCTCCGGAGCCTGGACCGCCTCGGGCTCGGCTTCGACTCCTAGAGTGATTACAGTATGTAAGTGACCGCATCAGTAGCCCGACACTCTGGCGCAGGCTTTCACCTTTCATCCCGCTCTCGCGAGAGGCTCCCTTCATGAGCAAGCACGTGACCCACTGGATCGACGGCAAAGCATTCGGCGGGGTCGCCGACCGGCAAGGCGACATCTTCGACCCGGCGACTGGACAGGTTTCCGGGAAGGTCGACTTTGCCGATATCGCCCTGGTCGATGAGGCGGTGGCCGCTGCCTCGGCGGCCTTCAGTGAGTGGCGCCACGCGTCGCTGACCAAGCGCAGTCAGGTGCTGTTCAAGTTCCGCGAGTTGCTTGACGCGCGTAAGGGCGAGATTGCCGAGCTGATCACCGCCGAGCACGGCAAGGTGCTCTCTGACGCCCTCGGCGAGGTGACCCGCGGTCAGGAGGTCGTGGAGTTCGCCTGCGGGATCCCGCACCTGCTCAAGGGTGGGTTCTCCGAGAGCGTCTCAACGCGCGTCGACGTCTACTCGATCCGGCAGCCGCTGGGAGTCGTCGGCATCATCTCGCCGTTCAACTTCCCTGCCATGGTTCCGATGTGGTTCTTCCCCATCGCCATAGCCGCCGGGAACGCCGTCATCGTCAAGCCGAGCGAGAAGGACCCGTCTGCGGCCAACTACATCGCTGAGCTGTGGGCTGAGGCGGGGCTTCCCGCCGGTGTCTTCAACGTCGTGCACGGAGACAAGGTCGCCGTCGACCGGCTGCTCGACCACCCAGACGTCAAGGCACTCTCATTTGTCGGGTCCACGCCGATCGCTCACTACGTCTACGAGAACGGCACCAAGAACGGCAAGCGCGTCCAGGCCCTTGGCGGCGCTAAGAACCATATGCTGGTTCTGCCGGACGCCGACCTCGACCTCGCCGCTGACCAGGCGATCAACGCCGGGTTCGGTTCTGCTGGTGAGCGATGCATGGCGATCTCGGCTCTCATCGCCGTCGAGAGTGTCGCCGATGAGCTCGTCACCAAGATCAAGCAGCGGATGGTAACCCTTCGAACCGGCGACGGCCGTCGCGGTTCCGACATGGGGCCCTTGGTCACCGGGCAGCACCGCGACAAGGTTGTCGGTTATGTTGCCGCCGGCGTCGATGAAGGGGCAACGCTTGTTGTGGACGGGCGCGACGTGGAGCCCGACGGTGACCCGAACGGCTTCTGGCTCGGCCCGACTCTCTTCGACAACGTCACGCCCGACATGAGCATCTACCGCGATGAGATTTTTGGCCCCGTCCTCTCGGTTCTTCGTGTCCACTCCTACGACGAAGGTTTGAAACTGATCAACGACCACCCGTACGGCAACGGAACTGCGATCTTCACCAACGATGGTGGCGCGGCTCGCCGCTTTCAGAACGAGGTGGAGGTCGGCATGGTTGGCATCAACGTGCCGATCCCAGTACCGATGGCCTACTACTCGTTCGGTGGGTGGAAGAACTCGCTCTTCGGTGACACCCACGCCCATGGCATGGAGGGTGTGCACTTCTACACCCGAGGAAAGGTTGTCACCAGCAGGTGGCTAGACCCCAGCCACGGTGGTATCAACCTGGGGTTCCCGCAGAACGCCTGATCGGTCTGGACCAGTTTTTTTCATGCGTCACCCATGTGGCGGTAGATGACGCTCGCACTAGGGCTGATCATCGTCTGTTGTGATTGGTGCATCGGTACCCAGGGGCAGTCGCGACGTCATCGACGTCATCGTGAGCTTTCGCCACGCCTTGAACGAGGTCACGCCCCAGCGGTGCCCCGACGTCGCGGCTGAGTACCTGCGGCAGCTCTTCGAGGGTTCGGCCGCGGCCGTCAACCTGATGGACTACGGGCACTTGCGATACCAAACGCTTTCCAACGTCGGTCAGCTCACGCCGGGGGAGGTGCCCACTCCTCAGTCGGAGTTCTACCCTTTCTCCGACTTCCCGTTCACCACTCAACACCTGGCTCGCGGTGGCGCGTACCGCTCGACGTTGCGCGATCCGGACTGCCCCCAGGAGTATCGCGAGCTGCTCACAGCGCAGCGGCGTACCGACTGCCTGGGCGCCCCCATACGCCTCGAGGGCCGAGCCTTGGGGGAGTTCTGGGTGGCCCGGGAGGACGGGCGCCCGTTCGACGACGTTGACGAGGACCTTGCGGTGGCCTGCGGTGCAACGCTCGCTCGGTTCTTCCGACCCAGTTGGGCTGCGGCAGGCTGAACGCGAGTGGCTCCCCGGTAGGGTGCCGCCATGACGCGCTACGGGCCCATGTTCGGCCCCGACATCACCTTCCTTGGCGTACCCGCCTGCGACCTCGACGACCCGTCGACCTTCGCCGATGCCGATGTGGTCATCATCGGCGCCCCCTTCGACGGCGGCACCAGCCACCGCCCCGGGACGCGATTTGGGCCGATGGCGATGCGCTCGACCGACTACCTGCCGCAGGACGGGTTGCGACCGCACATGGCGATGCGTGTGGAGGCGCTCACCGAGGACCTTCGGGTAGTTGATGCCGGCGACCTCGAGGTGTACTCCGGAGATGTCGTCAGAAGCTGCCAGATCATCGAGGATGCGGTGGCGCGTGTCGCTGAAGCAGGCAAGATTCCACTCGTTCTCGGTGGCGACCACACGGTCACCTGGCCCGACGTCACGGGCGTTGCCCGGTCTGCTGGGTTCGGCAGGGTCTCGATCATCCACTTTGATGCGCATGCCGACACCGGCGACATCGAGTTCGGGTCGCTCTACGGACATGGCCAGCCGATGCGGCGGTTGATCGAGTCGGGGGCCGCGCGTGGGGACCGCTTCTTGCAGTTGGGGCTGCGCGGCTACTGGCCGGGCCCGGAGACCCTCGACTGGATGGCCGACCAGAAGATGCGCTCGTTCCACATGAGCGAGATCGTCGCCAAGGGGCTCGACCAGGTGCTCGACGAGGCGTTTGTCATCGCCACCGACGACTGTGACGGCGTCTTTCTGTCCGTTGATATCGATGTGTGTGACCCCGGCCACGCACCCGGTACGGGCACGCCTGAGCCCGGTGGTCTCTCGGCACGACAGCTGCTCGATGCGGTATCGCGGATCTGCTACGAAGTGCCTGTGGTGGGCATCGACGTTGTCGAGGTCTCACCGCCCTACGACCATGCCGAGATCACCGCCTTCCTCGGGAACCGCGTCGTGCTGGAGGCGCTGTCGGGGATCGCCCGGCGGCGCAAGGATGGCGGGGAGGTCGTGTGGGACCGGGCGACGCCTCTCCTGGAAGGTCGAGGCACGCAGCAGCCACCCCACATGGGCTAGTTCTACCCAGTCAGGGCGCGACGCTGACCTGCAAGTATCGCTCTGAGTAGCCAAGATGACACTCTGTGTTCACCCATTTGGCCGTCTAACGAAGTCACCCTGCGGAACGACATCATTACGCAGGGGGGTTGAGTCTTCGGCTCCCCAATCGTCGCGACTGATTTGGGAAGGGGAGCGATGAACAAGGTAACCAAGGAATTGGTGGTGCGCGGTAGCGCCGCTGCGGCCGGACTTATGGTCCTGGTTTCGGTGGTCGGTGCCGGTACCAAGTGGATGAACTAGGAGGCGAGGATATGGACCAGATCAAAGCCCGTGTGATCGTTTCCGTGCTGGGCAGCGCCGCAACGGTGCTGACCTTGGCATCGGTAGTTGGAGCCGGAAAGAAGTGGGCCAACTAGCGCACGAGGGGGGAGCCACCGATGGATCGGTGGCTCCCTTTCCGCGTCGCCCCAAGTGGGCGCTCGGTGTGTACATATGGGGGGTCATCGGGACGGCGTCCTTGGCGCTGGGGGCCTCGCTGGTCCTTGCTCCGATCCAAGAGGCTGTGGGGGTAGGTGCTTGGGGAGACTATCCCTCCCAGGGCCTGGTTGTGACGATCCTGGTCATCGCCGTAGTTGTCGGCGAGCTGCGGCCGGTACCGGTCCCCCGCGGTGGGGACACCGCAGACATGATCACCATTTCGACGACCTTCACGCTGACCTTGGCGATTGTTGGCCCAGTCAGTCTTGCAGTGGTGGCACAGGCTGTCGCGGTGATCATCGACGACGCGATTTCGCGGCGTTCGCCGCTGAAGATCGCCTTCAACGCTTCACAGTACGTTCTGACCGTCATGGCGGCCCACAGCGTTTACTCCCTGGTTGCCGGGGAACCGGTATTCGGCCCGTACAACACCTTCGACCCGGTACCGCTCGAGCTCTTTGCGGCCCTGGTCGCCGCGGCCGCGTTCTTGGTGGTCAACCAGATCTTGGTCTCGACAGTCGTCGCCATCGACTCCGGTCAACGTGTGAGCCCGATCTTCCTCGCCGACCTCCGCTTCCAGGCGATGACCGCCGGAGTGCTGGCCATCCTCGCTCCGGTCGCTGCCCTCGTCGTGCAGACGCAGCCCCTCATGCTGCCGATGCTGTTGGCGCCGATCGCTGCTGTTTACAACAGCGCCAAGCTTGCGGTCGCCATGGGGCGTCAGGCCAGTCATGATGCCCTCACCGGCCTGGCCAACCGTGAGCTGTTCCGCGATCGCTCGGTACGAGCTCTGGAGGACTCGCAACGGTCGGGCCAGGCCCTGGCGATCATGATGATCGACCTTGACCACTTCAAGGAGATCAATGACACTCTTGGCCACCAGGTCGGTGACGAACTGATCTGTGAGGTGGCAAACCGCCTGGAGGAGGCACGGCCGGAAGGGGCCACCGTTGCGCGCCTGGGCGGCGATGAGTTCGCCGTGCTGCTGCCAGACATCCCTGACCTGTCAGTGGCCGAGGACGTCGCCACTTACCTTCTCTCGGTGCTTGGTAAGTCCTTCTCGGTCGGCGGTGTTCGGCTGGTGGTTCAGGCCAGCCTCGGCATTGCACTGGCCCCCGACCACGGCGACGACGTCCACACCCTCATGCGTCGCTCCGACATCGCTCTCTACGAAGCCAAGCGGGAAAGGGCTCGATTCTGTGCGTACTCCAACGAAGATGAAGACACTCACACCCCGCAACGGTTGACGACCCTCACCGACCTTCGGTCCGCTGTCGAAGACGATCAACTCTTCCTTGTGTACCAACCCAAGATCGATGTTGCCAGCGGCGAGGTGCGTGGCGTTGAGGCGCTTGTCCGATGGAACCACCCCACTCGCGGCATTCAGTACCCCGACACCTTCATCCCGCTCGCGGAGAACACCGGACTGATCGCCCCCATCACCTTCTTCGTTGTCGAGCGGGCGCTCCGTCAGGTACGCACCTGGCACGAGGCCGGGATCGATTTGTCAGTTGCCGTCAACCTCTCGGTCCGGCACCTTACGGACATGAGTCTGCCCGACCGCATCGCCGTGGCCCTGGAACGGTGGGGGGTTGCTCCCTCCAAGCTGGTCATCGAAGTGACCGAGAGCAGCATCATGACCGACCCCAAACGAGCCTCCGTCGTTCTCCAGCAGCTTCGGCGGATCGGCGTCGAGGTCTCTATCGATGACTACGGAACAGGTCACGCCTCGCTCAACTACCTTAAGCAGTTCGACATCGACGAGCTGAAGATCGACCGCTCATTCATCATGGATCTCGATACCCAGTCCAGTGACGCCATCATCGTGGCGTCGACTGTTGAGCTCGGGCACAACCTCGGACTCCGGATCGTGGCCGAGGGGGTCGAGGACGGCGACACACTGGCGTGGCTTGAAGGGCTCGGTTGTGACGTCGCTCAGGGTTATCACATTGGGCGGCCGATGGCCCCCGACTCAGTCGTCGAGGTGGTCGAGCAACGTCGGGTGAACCGCACGAGCGCAGCTCCTTCTTCCCTTCGTCTGGTAGGGAGCAGCTGATGCTGGTTCTCGTCCTCTGCATTCTTGCGCTCGTCAGCCCTCTCCTCTTCGGGGGGAAGCTCTCTCGTCTTGCGTATGTGCGCTTCAAGGCGTGGTGGATCTTGGTGGTAGCGCTTCTTGCGCAGATCCTCATCATCGAGATCTTCCCTGAGGCAGACCGCACCCTTCTGGAAGCGGTTCACATGGCGACGTATGTGGCGGCCGGTGTCTTCGTGGCGATCAACTGGAGGATCCCCGGGCTGATCATCATTGCTGCTGGCGGGGCGATGAACGGCATCACCATCGCACTCAACGGTGGTCAGCTGCCAGCCTCTAAGTCGGCGCTGCAGATGGCTGGCATCGACCTTGCCAAGGGTGAGTTCGTCAACTCGGGGGTGCTCAAGGATCCGGTGCTGCCGCTCTTCGGCGATATCTTTGTCTGGCCAGACCCCCTGCCCTTCGCCAACGTCTTCAGCTTTGGGGACGCGTTGATCGTCATCGGTGTCTTTTACGGCGCGCAGAAGATAGCCGGCTCCCGCCTCGTCAAGCGCCCGTGGACGTTGCCAGCTGACGGCGTGCACGACGACGGCTTGCACGACGATGGTGCGTCGACAGTCAGATGCCGCACCGGATGCCAAGGCTGGTCCCGAGCCGCGTAACGGGCCCCGTCATGCAGCGCGGCGACACGCTCCAGCGAATACCTCTAACCAGTAAACGTCAGGATGCAGGTTAGTATCAAGCTACGGTCGTAGCCAGTCAACGGGGGAGCAGCCCCCGATCAGTCCGTGCTGGCGGGCGACGTCGCCCGAGACGGAAGGACTCCCTCATGCGCATTCTGCTGGTCGGAGCAGGTGGTGTTGGCTCGGCGGTTGTCCCCATCGCCGCCCGTCGCAGCTTCTTCGAGACCATGGTCGTGGCCGATTACGACCGGTCGCGTGCTGAGCGGGCTGTCGCGCAGGTCGATGATCCCCGATTCGTGGCGGACCAGGTCGATGCTTCGAACGCAGAGTCGGTCGCGGACCTCGCCCGGCGTCACAACGCCACCCACGTCTTGAATGCGGTAGATCCTCGGTTCGTTCTGCCGATTTTCAATGGGTCCTTCGCGGCTGGCGCCGACTACCTCGATATGGCGATGTCCCTTTCGCATCCGCACCCGACCGAGCCCTATCGCCAGACGGGCGTCAAGCTCGGCGACGAGCAGTTTGCCGTCGCTGGTGCGTGGGAGTCCGCGGGTCGGCTCGCGCTGGTGGGTGTGGGTGTGGAACCGGGGCTGTCGGACATCTTCGCCAGGTACGCGGCAGATGAGCTCTTCAGCCAGATCGATGAGGCGGGGGTCCGTGACGGATCCAACCTCGAGGTCGACGGGTTCACCTTCGCGCCGTCCTTTTCGATTTGGACGACCATCGAGGAGTGCCTCAACCCACCGGTGATATGGGAGAAGGAGAAGGGCTGGTTCACAACGCCCCCGTTCTCTGAACCAGAGGTCTTCGAGTTCCCTGAGGGCATCGGTCCGGTCGAGTGCGTCAACGTCGAGCACGAGGAAGTTCTTCTCATCCCGCGTTGGGTCGACTGCAATCGCGCCACCTTCAAGTATGGCCTCGGTGAGGAGTTCATCGATGTGCTGAAAGTGATCCACAAACTCGGTATGGACCGCACCCAAAAGATCGCCGTTGGTGGCGTCGAGGTCAGCCCACGAGATGTCATCGCTGCGCTGCTGCCGGACCCCGCCACGCTCGGGGACCGCATGACCGGCAAGACGTGTGCCGGCACTTGGGTCACAGGTAGTGGAAAGGACGGCCAGCCTCGCCAGGTGTACCTCTACCACGTCGTTGACAACGAGTGGACGATGAGGGAGTACGGATCGCAGGCAGTTGTTTGGCAGACGGCTATCAACCCGGTCATCGCCCTCGAGCTGCGTCGCTGACGGCACCTGGTCAGGCGCCGGAGTTCTTGGAGCTGAGGCCTTCGCGCCCAAGCCGTTCCTCGACAAGCTGGTCGAGTACGGGTCACCGTGGGGACTTCGCGAGGAGACACCCGGATAACGCCTCCGGCATCGCCGAGCGCGCGCGACGAGCGGTCAGTTCGCTTACCGATCCTGCAGTGTCGTCATCACGGGGCCGAGCACAGTGGCGATGATTCTGGCGTGACGCAGCTGCAGTCGCGACCACGGAACGGGGACCTTCCGGGAACACTCCAACAGACCCACTACGGTTCCCGCTGCCAGGACCGGGATACCGATCATGGTCGTCACACCCTCGCTGCGCATCCAGGCGGCCTCAGCCGGATCAACATCTGGGTCGTCAAGGTCGACGGTCATGATCTCGAGAGTGTCCAAGCAGCGCGAGGTCTGTGGGAAGTCTGACAAGGGGTATTGCGCACCGTCGGGCATCCAGGCGCGCGGTGCCACCGCCTGGACGTACTGCCGCGTGGAGTCGATGAACGAAATCTCAGCGAGGTCGCACTTCAGGTGCTCCCCGATCGGCCCGGTCATCTGGGCGAGACGGTCAAGGTTTGAGCAGTCGACGAGGTCGGCCAGCAGGCGTTCCAGGGCGGTGGTGTCCTGCCCAGGAGCACGGGAACCGAGGGCCAGAGTGCGTTGGTAGGAACTCTGACAAGTGAGCGAGGCCGCCTCGCTGGCCGGATCAAAGGTCGGTGACGGCATGCCGATGACCCATCCTTGGGCCTCGGCGACATCGAGGTCGGCCAGCACGTAGAGGTCGTCGAGATTCTCAACGCCCTCAGCGCATACCTCGGCCCCGACCCTGCCGGCGTAACGGACGATCGCCTCGACGAGCGCCGCCTTGACAGGTTCGGACTCAACACCTGTCACCAGCGATCGGTCGAGCTTGATGACGTCAGGGGAGAGCGCGAGTACTCGCTGCAGGCCCGCGTACCCCTCACCGACGTCGTCGACGGCGACGTGCGCGCCCCGGTCTCGCAAGGCTTTCAGGATCAGCTGGAACTGGTCGCCGTCTGCGACAACCTCCTTCTCGGTGATCTCAAACTGCAGTCCTGAGAGGTCGAAGGGCAAGACGTCGTGCAGCTCTCGGGTGCTCAAGACGGAGGGGCTGACATTGACCGACAGCAGGGTTCCGTTAGGGCGCTCGATACCAGCGCGAAGAGCCAGGTCAACTGCACGCGCCTCGAACATGGGGCCAAGGCCGCACCGGTGTGCCATGGCGAACCAGACGTCGGGGGAGTACGACGGGAGTTCTTGGCTGAATCTGGAAAGCGCTTCGTAGGCGGTGACGCGCCCCGAAGAAAGCCCGAGGATGGGCTGGGCGACGATCGAAGGTGCGCCATGGTGCAGGGCGCTGGTAACGAGGGCACGGCACTCCTCTGCGTCAGGCAGCCCGTCGGCCATTGGCGACATACCGGTGAGCTCTCCGGTCGTCGTCATCGGCTCCGTTCACCTCATCCCAAGCGTTGGCACAACCCCGTACAAGTGTCGGCAGTTCGCCCCAACAGGTAAAGCCGCACGCACAAGGTGGGACTAGAGGTCAGGGCCTAACGCAGCGTCGCCATACCCAACGCTACGCCGTCCGGGTGAGTGAGCACGGCTGAGCCAGACTCGGTTAGGCGGTGGAGCTCAGGAGACCGACGCGAAGGCCTTCTCGAGGATTGCCATTGCCTCGTCGAGCAGTGGCTCGGGCATCGTCAGCGGAGGGAGGAAACGCAGCACGTTTCCGTAGGTGCCGGCTGTGAGCACGAGCACACCGTCAGCGTGGCAGTGCTTGACGATGGCCGCGAGCTGCTCGGTGGCGGGCTCGAGAGTCCCGGGCTTGACCAGCTCAACAGCGATCATCGCCCCGCGTCCGCGAATGTCGCCGATGATCGGGTATTTGGCCTGCATCTCAGCGAGGCGGGGCAGCATGATCTCGCCTATTCGGCGGGCCTTACCGACAAGATCTTGGTCCTCGATCGCCGCGATGGCGCCCAGAGCCGCCGCACAGGCGACCGGGTTGCCGCCGTAGGTTCCGCCAAGGCCTCCGACATGAACTGCGTCCATGAGGTCGGCACGGCCGGTCACACCGGCCAGCGGCATCCCGCCGGCGATCCCCTTGGCCGTGGTGATGATGTCCGGTACGACGTTCTCGTGGTTACAGGCAAACATCTCGCCGGTGCGGGCGAACCCCGTCTGGACCTCGTCGGCAATGAAGACGATGCCGTTCGCCTTGGCGTAGTCGGCCAAACCTGGCAGGAATCCTTCCCCGGGAACGATGAATCCGCCTTCGCCGGCGATCGGCTCGATCAAGATTGCGGCGACCTGGTCGGCACCGATCTCTTTCTCAATCTTGCTGATGGCCTGCTCCAAAGCCTCGCTTCCAGCATTCTCGGGGCCAGTTGGCCAACGGAAGGGGTAGGAGAGCGGGACGCGGTAGATCTCGCCGGCGAACGGGCCGAAGTTGTACTTGTACGGCATCGACTTCGCCGTAAGCGCCATGGTGAGGTTGGTACGCCCGTGGTAGGCGTGCTCGAAGACGACGACGGCCGGACGGCCGGTCGCGTACCTGGCGATCTTCACCGCGTTCTCGACGGCCTCGGCGCCGGAGTTGAAGAGCGCTGTCTTCTTGGCGTGGGCGCCTGGTGTGAGCCGGTTGAGCTGTTCGGCGACGGCGACGTACCCCTCGTAGGGCGTCACCATGAAGCAGGTGTGGGTGAAGGCGGCCGCCTGCTCCTGGATGTTCGCGACCACCGTTGGAGCAGCGTTGCCGACGTTGACAACTGCGATACCCGCTCCGAGGTCGATCAGGCTGTTGTCGTCAACGTCGACGAGGACGCCGCCGCCGGCTGCCTTGATGAAGATCGGAAGGACGGTGCCAACTCCATCGGAGACGGCAGCCTTCTTGCGGGCCAGCAGCTCAACCGACCTCGGACCGGGGATGGCGGTGACCAGTCGGCGCTCTTGCGGCAGGCCTGGCCCCCCGGTGACCTGGGTGGTCGCGCTCGTAGGTGCTGACATGGTCGGACTCGCTTTCAGGTGAAGTGGGCCGGTGACCGGACGTCGTCCCGGTACCTCTGGCTCGTACCGCCACTGTAAGGCGATATGGCAACCTGTGCCTCCGCGCCGAAATGGACAACTTAGTAGCTACTATGGGCCAAGCCGTCCACGAGGCCCGTGGGCGCTCAGAGGGACCAGATGAGTCGTGCTCAGAACCGACCAGCATCGGAGGTCCGGTGGCTCGCCCAACAGTACGAACGATCCTCGACATCCCCTCGCTCGCCCTCGTGCTGCGGGCCGGCCGGCAGGCGATCGATGCCCCGGTGCGATGGGTGGCGGTCAGCGAGCTCGAGGACCCGACGCCTTACCTCGACGGGGGTGAACTGCTTCTGACGACGGGGCTACGGCTCGGCGACGACGACTGGTCGGGCTTCGTCGACCGGCTCAGTCGGGCGGGTGTGAGTGCGGTCGGCATCGGTGTCGGTCTGACCCACGACCGTGTCCCGGCCGACCTGGTGGCGGCGGCCGACGCGGCCGGACTCCCGCTGCTGGAAGTGCCCGAACCAACGCCGTTCATGGCGGTCAGCCGCGCCATCTCCGACCTCCTGGCGGCCGCTGAGTACGAGGCCGTGACGCGAACGGTGGAGGCGCAACGTGACCTGACCAGGGCCGCTCTCGCACCAGAGGGTGCGGCCGCTGTCGTGGCCAGGCTCTCCGTCGTGCTCAACGCCGACCTGGTGCTCCTAGACCCTGCCGGACGTCTGCTCCACGCTGCGCCGCGCGAGGCGGCCAGCTGGGTGGAGGCGCTCGGGACTGAGGTCGAGAGGATGCGTGAGCGAGGTCCGCGCAGCTCAGCTGCGATCGAGGTGGACCGGCACCACCTAGTCCTGCAGCCGCTCGCACCAGCGGGTCGAATACGCGGCTTCCTGGCTGTGGCTAGGCCTGAGCCGTTCGCGACAGCAGATCTCGCCCTGGTCAACGTGGGTGTTGCCCTGGTCTCGCTCGCGATGGAGCGGTCAATCGGCACCGACACGGCCCGGCGAGAGTTGCGTTCGGCGCTGCTGGCGCTGCTCGCCGACGGCATCCCCGTCGAGCGACTTCCTGTCGCCGGGGTGGGCTGGGATGAGCTGCTGGCCGGGCCCGTCCGCGTCCTTGTCGCTGATGGACTCGCGGCCGACCTGCTGGCGCTCGTGGAGCAGGTCGAAGAGTTCGACGCGGCCGATGGGTGGCGCGGGGCGGCCCTGTACGAGGGTCGCGTGGTGGTGCTGCAGCCCGCTGCCGGGCCACCTACACCACCGATCCCCGCCCCGGGTACGACAACGGGAACGATTGCCTGGGGCATCAGTGATGTTGTGCCCGTCGCCGCTCTCGGTGACGGCCTCCGACAGGGTCGCCGCGCTCTTGCGGCTGCAGGGGCAAGCGGCACCCGCTTCTTCGGTGACCTGGCCAGGGACGGCCTCGTCGGTCTGGTCGACGAGGAGGCAGCTCGCGGCTTCGCCGACGCGCTGCTTGGGCCGCTGGAGAGCCGGGAGCGGGGCGACCTGGTTGCCTCCGTACGGGCCTGGCTGGCCCACCACGGTCAGTGGGACGCCGCCGCCACGACGCTCGGCGTGCACCGCCACACGCTCCGCTACCGGATGAAACGGGTAGAGGATCTGTTGGAGCGCTCGCTGAACGATCCGGATCTGCGCGCAGAGCTCTGGGTGGCGCTGGCGGTGCGCGACCGGGACGCAGCCGACGCCACTGAATGATCGTGGTGCGGTGATCGTGGTGGTGTGATCAGCCGCAGGTTGGGAAATGTCCAACGAGGCCAATTGACTGCGTTCAATTGGCCAATCTGCACAATGAGACAGCCCTGGTCGCCGCCTAGCGTGAAGGGTGTCCACCTGTCTAAGGAGTCCCATGTCGACTGATTCGCCCTCAGGTCCGGTGCCATTTTGGCTCGCCGGGCGTCCAGCTCTTGGTGAGGAGCAGATCGACGTCCGAGGCCCCGACGGTCAGCTGGTGGCCAGTGTCAGTGTGCCCTCGGACGCGCAGGTCGAGGAGGCCGTCTCCGCGCTTGACCATGCCCAGGCCGAGGCCCAGCGGCTCACCTTGGGACAGCGCGCCGACGCGCTCGCGCATGTGGCCGCTCGCCTGCTCGAACGCCGAGAGGAGATCGCTGGACTGATCACTGCTGAGAACGGCAAGCCGATCAAGTGGGCACGCATCGAGGTGACGAGGGCAGCCAGCGTCTTCCGGTGGGCGTCTGAGGAGACCAGGCGCTGGAGCGGGGATGTGCAACGCCTCGACACCGAAGTTGCTGCCGATGGTCGGTTGGCACTGGTCAAGCGAGTGCCGAAAGGCCCGGTGCTCGGGATCGCTCCCTTCAACTTTCCGCTCAACCTCGTTGCTCACAAGGTGGCACCGGCGCTCGCGGTTGGCGCTCCCATTCTCATCAAGCCGGCGCCGGCGACGCCGCTGTCTGCCTTGGCGCTCGGTGAGCTGATTGCCGAGACCGACCTGCCGCCCGGGATGTGGTCGGTGCTTCCAGTACCGAACGACCGAATGCCGTCGCTCGTTGCCGACCCCCGGCTGCCGATCATCTCGTTCACCGGATCGGCGCCCATCGGATACTCAATCCGTGAGGCGGTGCCGCACAAGCACGTCGTTCTCGAGCTCGGCGGCAACGCCGCTGCCGTGGTGCTCGAGGACTTCGGCGCCGAGAAGGACATCGCATGGGCGGCGGAACGCATCGCAATGTTCGCCAACTACCAGGCCGGACAGTCCTGCATCTCGGTACAGCGAGTGCTGGTGGACCGCCCAATCTACGAAGACGTTGTTGCACGAGTGGTGAGCGAAGTCGACAAGCTGGTCACCGGCGACTCTGTTGACGCAGCAACCGAAGTCGGACCGCTTGTTGACGAGAACGCCGCGGTGCGCGTTGTCTCCTGGATCGACGAGGCAGTCGATGGTGGCGCCAAGCTGCTCACCGGTGGAGTGCGCCACGGAGCATCGGTCTCGCCGGCGGTACTCGTCGACGTCCCCGAGGATGCCAAGGTGTGGAGCGAGGAAGTTTTCGGCCCGGTCGTTGTTCTCGCGCCCGTCGACGGCGTCGACGGTGCCATCGCTGCGGTCAACGACTCGCGGTTCGGACTGCAGACCGGAGTGTTCACCAAGGACACCCAGACTGCCTTCCGCTTCTTCGCCGAGCTGCACGTCGGCGGTGTGATCATCGGTGATGTGCCGAGCTACCGCGCCGACCAGATGCCCTACGGCGGGGTGAAGGAGTCCGGTGTCGGACGCGAGGGCGTCGCCTACGCCATGACCGACTTCACCGAAGAGCGGGTCATGGTGTTGACCGGGATCACGCTCTAGGACGCGTGGGTGGCCGGTAGGCGTCCGGCCGGTGCACGAGTTCAGCGAGACTGCGCATGACCTGTTCGAACATCGGCTCGCCGTCAGGCAGCGCCCACGACAGGTGGCCGAACGCCTCCATGGCAACGCAGCCAAAGATGCGGACCCATCCCTCGAGGAACGTCACAACTGCGCCGACGGGCATGTCGGGTGCGACGTTTGCCGTCAGCCAAGTCCAGTAGGGATCGAGGCCCGCGCGCAGATCTTTGGCGACAACGTCATCAGCCGGTACGGGAAAGGGATTCGCGTCCCACATTTCGATGAAAGCGCTGGCGAAGAGGTTGCCGAACCTGTCGCTTGCTTTCTGGCATGCGTTAGACGGCTGCTGACCGAGCGCCGTCGGTGCAATGGCGAAGAGCAGACCAAACTCGTGCGGGTGCGCCATCGCCCACCCGCGAAAGCCTCGGCTCAGCGCCAGCATGCGGTCGAAGGGGTCGGTGACAGCGGCGGCCGAAGCCTCCATGGCATCACAGAGCTCGTCGAACAGGTCGACCGTGACCGATTCGATCAGGTCTTCCAGGCTCGGGAAGTAGCGGTAGAGCGCGGGGGCGGTGAGCCCGACATCCCTGGCGACGGCTCGAAGTTGGATCCCGGCAGGCCCGCCTGCGACCAACTGGGCCCTCGCTGCGGCCTTGATCTCGGCGCGCGTCTGCTCGCGGAGCCGCTCGCGACGGGTAGGGCCAGCGGGCGGTGGTGCTGCCGTCGGTGGTGCTGCCTCGATGGCGCTCATCTCGGCCTCCTCGCTCGCTGACACGGTGTTTGCTTCCGACTTTGGTGAATGGTCTTGACAAAAGTGTACACCGTTTGCATAGTAGTGACAGACAACGGTAAACAACGTTCACTCTCGTGATGATGTATCACCACGGTACCGCCTCGGCCGCCCGAAAGGGGCTCGACATGCTCTTCGAACGACTTGGACACTTCACGTACCGCCGCCGCCGGGCGGTGCTCGCTCTGACCGGCCTCTTCGTCGCCGTCGCCATCGGCTGGGGGACCGGAGTCTTCGGGTCGCTGTCGGACGGTGGGTTCGAAGACCCCAAGGCAGAGTCGACGGTTACGGCTGCGTTGGTCGACACGACCTTTGGGCACGTGACCGGAGACGTCGTTGTCGTGTATCAGGATGCGGGAGCGACGATCGATGACCCAGCCTTCGGTGGTGCAGTCGAGTCGGCGCTCAACGCGCTTCCGTTGTCAGAGGTGACTTCGGTGACGTCCTACTGGAGCACCGGAGGTGCCCCAGGGTTCGTCTCCGACGACGGCGGCGCCACCTTCGCGACCCTTGCGTTGGCGGGAAGCACCGATGCCGAGCGCGAGGAGTCCTACCTGGCCGTGGCCGACTCGTTGGTCGTTCCCGGCGTGGATTCCTACCGTGGCGGCCAGGTGCCCACGTTCGTCGACATCAACTCACAGATCGAGAATGACCTGGCGCGGGCCGAGTCATTCTCATTCCCGATTCTGTTGCTGCTCCTCGTGATCGTCTTCGGCAGCCTTGCCGCGGCCAGCCTGCCGCTGGCGGTTGGCGGGATCTCGATCCTCGGCGCGTTCACGTTGCTCAACGTCGCTACTCAGTTCGGCGACGTCAGCGTCTTCGCCGTCAACATCGTCACGCTGCTCGGCCTCGGCCTTGCCATTGACTACGCGCTGTTCGTGGTCAGTCGCTTCCGTGAGGAGTTGGCCGCGGGATTCGAGGTTGAGGACGCGGTCGCACGTACGATGGCAACAGCTGGCCGTACCGTGGCTGTTTCTGGCTTGACGGTCGCCGTGTCCTTGGGTGCCCTCCTGCTCTTCCCGATGAACTTCTTGCAGTCGATGGGGCTCGGCGGCATCGCAGCTGTCGTCATGGCGGTTGCTGCTGCACTCACCACGCTGCCGGCGTTGCTCGCCGTCATGGGGCACCGGGTCGACTCGCTGAGGCTGCCGTGGCGTCGTGGTCAGGCGACAGCCAGTACCTCTGACGATGGACGCTGGGCGCGGTTGGCTCATTGGGTCATGCGGCGACCGATCATCGTGACCGGCGTGACGGTGACTCTGCTTGCCGTTCTCGGAGCACCCTTCTTCCAGGTGGCCTTCGGCGGAGTAGATGCTCGTGTTCTCCCCGCGGATGCTGAGAGCCGGGTGGCGTCGGACCTGCTCGCCGAGCAGTTCCCGAGCGCATCGGCTGCTCCGATCGACGTCGTTCTGCAAGGCGTGGACGAGGCTGGCGTGAACGCTGCGACGCAAGCACTGGCCGACGTTCCAGGTGTCACTTCGGCCACCGTGACCGCGACCGAGGGCGACGCTGCGATCGTGTCGCTGGCGTACCGAGGAGAGTCATCTGAGGACTCCGTCCAGCAGATCGTGAGCGACGTTCGCGCATTCGATGCCGAGCTTCCGGCTGGCGCAGAGATGACGGTGACCGGAGAGACCGCTCGGTTGGTCGACCTGCTGGCTGGGATTGGCGACCGCCTCCCATGGGCGCTCGGCTACATCGTGGTGGTGACCTTCGTTCTCCTCTTCCTTGCATTCGGGTCAGTCATCTTGCCGCTCAAGGCGATCGTGATGAACGTGCTCTCGCTCTCGGCGACGTTCGGCATCCTGGTTTGGGGCTTCCAGCAGGGCAAGCTCGAGGGGTTGCTCGGCTTCACCTCGACGGGAACCTTGGAGGCCACGCAGCCTGTGCTGATGTTCGCGATGGTCTTTGGACTCTCGATGGACTACGAGGTATTCCTCCTCAGTCGCATCCGTGAGGAGTGGGACCGCACCGGTGACAACACGGCAGCTGTCGCCCGTGGGCTGCAGCGCACCGGACGGATCATCACGAGCGCGGCACTCTTGTTCGTGGTCGTCGCAGGATCTTTTGCCACAAGCGGCATCACCTTCATCCAGATGATTGGTGTCGGACTTGCAGTGGCAGTCATCATCGACGCCACGATCGTGCGCGCCTTCCTGGTGCCGGCGACGATGCGTCTACTCGGTCGCTGGAACTGGTGGGCGCCTGCCCCGATGCTCCGTTTCTGGGAGCGGTTCGGAATCCGTGAGGTCTCCGAGCTTCCGGCTCCTGCACGTGTGGAGCTGCCCGGCGCTGCTGGTGACGAGCGGTCCGGCGCTGCTGGTGACGAGCGGCCCGATGACGACGGGAACCAGCGGGACCGCGAGCCGGCACTGGTTTAGAGGTAGGGGCGCCATGTGGGCCACAGTCTGTTTCCCACATGGCATCGCTGCTTTCGAGTGCGCAGGTCCATGGCGCTCGTTTTCCCAGGCGTGGCCTGGGGAAACTCGTCGGTGTCTTGTCGGTGGTGGCTGGCAGAGTGTGGTGCATGAACTCGTCCACGGTCAGCATCGTCGAGCAGGTTGATCGGCCTGCTCGATGCTGCGATGCCGGTCGCGCGGCTCGGTGATGATGCGCTCCGGGATCGGGTGGTCGAGTGCGAACGCGCCGTGGCGATGCTGCAGGCGATTCAGGCTGACGCGATGGTGCAGATGGGGGTCCGGGCGCGGGCCGCTGACCAGGCTGAAGTGGTCGCCGGTGGTGAGCCGATGTGGTCGCAGCAGTGCCGCGAAACGTATGTTCCCGATGAGATCGGGGTGCTGCTGGGGTGGACGAAGATGGCCGCGGTGGCCCGGTATGACACTGCGTGCCGGGTCGCCGGCCTGCCGGTGGTCGCTGCGGCGTGGCGGGCCGGCCGGGTCGATGCCCGCAAGGTCGCGGTGATCGTCGAGCAGGTCGCCCCTGCCTCTGGACCCGGTCACCGCCGCAGCAGGTCGCCGCCGATGCCGTCGGTTACGCCACCGAGCCCGGCAGGTCCCGGACCGCGCCGCAGCTGCGGGAGTGGCTGCGCCGGAAGGTGATCGCCGCCGACCCTGAAGCGGCCGAGGAACGCCGGCAACGCGCTGTAGCCGACCGGCGGGTGGTCATCACCCCCGGCGAGGACGGCATGAGCGAGCTGTGGGCGCTGCTCCCCGCGGTGCAGGCCCGACAGATCCAGACAAGCCCTGACCAGCTGCGCCCAGCAGCTGGGCGCAGCGGTGATGCCCGGACCATGGACCAACGCCGCGCCGACACGATGGTCGACCTGCTCCTCGGACGCACCCAGCCACCGGCGGTGAACCTGCAGGTGATCGTGCCCGCCGACACGATCACCGGAGACAGCGACCAACCCGGCTGGGTTCCCGGACTGGGACCGGTCACCGCCACCGAAATCAACGAGCTCATCGCAACCGGTGCAGGAACCGGTGACCGTGAAACGGCTGGTGACGAGCTGGCACTGGCGGTGCCGGCGTCGGAGTGGGATCCCATGTGACCTTCCGGCGGTTGCTGACCGACCCGACCACCGGGATCCTGACCGACCTAGCCGAGAACCGCTACCGGCCGTCGGCAGGGCTGGACCGGGCCGTCCGCGCCCGGGATGTGACCTGCCGGTTCCCCGGCTGCCGCCGCTCCGCCGACAGCTCCGGCACCGACCTCGACCACACCGTGCCCTGGCCGCAAGGCCCCACCGCAGCGACCAACCTCGCTGTCTTGTGCCGGCGGCACCACCGCCTCAAACACACCCCCGGATGGAACGCCGAACTCCACCCCACCGGCACCATGACCTGGACCACCCCCACCGGACGCACCTACCTCACCCAACCCTGGCAATACACCAACCCCGACCCACCACCGCATGGGTAGCCCGAGCAGAGCCTGCTCCGGCACTGCCAGACTGCAGGTGTGCGACTTGTCTCCATCCTCGGCTCGACCGGCTCGATCGGCACTCAGGCGATCGACGTCATCTCGCGCAACCCGGACGCCTTTCGCGTCGTCGCGATCGCAGCCGGGGGAGGGCGCCCGCAGCTGCTCGCCGACCAGGCTGCCCGCCTCGGAGTTGACGTCGTCGGAGTCGCGGACCCGACTGCTGCTGACGCCGTCCGCGCCAGGTTGGACGCGAACGGCGTCAGCGCCGAGCTTCTGGTTGGCCCCGATGCCGCGAGCCAGGTCGCTGCCTGGCCGTGCGACACGGTGCTCAACGGCATGGACGGCGCAGCCGGACTGCGGCCGACGCTCGCTGCCCTCGATGCCGGGCGCCGTTTGGCGCTTGCGAACAAGGAGTCGCTGATCATCGGGGGGCCGCTGGTCACGGCTGCGGCGGCGCGTGGGCAGATCGTCCCGGTCGACTCCGAGCACTCCGCGCTTGCCCAGTGCCTTCGTGGCGGTCGCCGCGAAGAGGTGCGGCGCCTGGTGCTCACCGCCAGTGGCGGGCCGTTCCGGACCCGCGCACGGAGCGAGCTCGGCGCGGTCACGCCAGCGGAGGCGCTGGCTCACCCCACCTGGGACATGGGGCCGCTGGTCACCACGAACTCCGCAACGTTGGTGAACAAGGGGCTGGAAGTGATCGAGGCGCACTTGCTCTTCGACATACCTTTCGACCGCATCGAGGTGGTCGTCCACCCGCAGTCGATCGTCCACTCGATGGTTGAGTTCGTCGATGGCTCGACCATCGTTCAGGCGAGCCCTCCGGACATGCGGCTCCCGATATCCCTTGGGCTCGCCTGGCCCGATCGAGTGGCTGACGCGGCTCCCGCCCTGGACTGGACGCGTTCGGCCACCTGGGAGTTCGAACCGCTCGATGCAGATGCGTTCCCGGCCGTCGACTTGGCCCGACGCGCCGGCGGTGCGGGGGGAACTGCTCCCGCTGTCTTCAACGCAGCCAATGAGGTGGCAGTGGCCGGCTTCCTGGCCGGTCGAACGTCATTCCTGGCCATCGTCGCCACTATCGAGGCCGTGCTCGACGAGCACCTCGGAGGCCTATCTGGCCGCAGCGAAACCGGATCGGGGTCGAGCCAGACCGCCTCGTCGCTTACCGTTGATGACGTACTGGACGCCGATCGGTGGGCCCGGCAGACGGCCGACGCCGTCCTGGGTGCCCAGAGCGGTGACTGACGAGTGCGAGAGCGAAGGGGAACACGGTGAGCGGTGCGGGGCTGATCGGCCTAGCCGTCTTCGCCGTCGGGGTCCTTGGCTCCATTGCACTGCACGAGGTCGGACACCTCGTTCCGGCCAAACGCTTCGGGGTCCGTGTCACCCAGTACATGGTCGGCTTCGGCCCCACCATGTGGTCGCGCGTCCGGGGTGAGACCGAGTACGGAGTCAAGGCCATTCCGTTCGGTGGCTACATCCGAATGGTCGGCATGTTCCCGCCGCACCGCAATCCGAAGGGCGATCTCGTCCTGGCCGCCTCCAGCACCGGTCCCTTCCAGTCGATGATCGAGGACGCCAGGCGCTCGTCGACCGAGGAGATCAGGGCCGGCGAGGAACACCGCGCCTTCTTCCAGTTGCCTGTGCACCGAAAGATTGTCGTCATGCTGGGCGGGCCCACCATGAACCTGTTCCTGGCGGCGGTGCTCTACACCGTGGCTCTCGTTCTGCTCGGCGTTCCCACACTGACGACCACGGTCAACACGGTTGCCCCTTGCGTCCCCAGCAATGTCGAGGCGACGTGCACCGACAACGACCCACAGAGCCCAGCAGCAGCTGCTGGGGTCGAGGCAGGTGACGTGGTCGTCGCTGTCGACGGCGTCACCTATGACGACTGGCTTACCATCGTTGACGTCGTACGTGCCCAGCCGGGGAAAGAGATCCTCCTCACCGTCGAGCGCAACGGCTCGACCCTCGACCTCCCGGTCACCGTTGGCAGCACGCAAGTTCCCGATCCGGACGACCCCACCCAGGAGATCACCGCCGGCTTCATCGGGCTGAGCCCGTCGATCGAGCAGCAGCAGACGTCGATCGCAGCCGTTCCGGAGCGGATGTGGGAGTTCGTGTACCGGTCCGGTCAGGCCATCGTCTCGATTCCCAGCAAGATGGTCGGGGTCTGGCAAGCGGCCTTCAGTGATGAGGAGCGTGACCCCACCGGGCCCGTCAGCGTCGTCGGGGTCGGGCGCTTCAGCGTCGCCGTTGCCGAGGACCAGGCCACACTCAGTTGGAAGGTGGCCAACTGGCTGACGCTGCTGGCGGCCCTCAACATGGCGCTCTTCTTCTTCAACCTCATCCCGTTGCTACCCCTGGACGGCGGGCATGTGGCCGGGGCCCTGTACGAAGGAGCCAGGCGCAAGATCGCCACGATCCGGGGTCGCCCCGACCCCGGTCCCGTCGACGTCGCCAAGATGCTGCCGGTCGCCTACACCGTCGCATTTCTGCTCATCGGAATGTCGGTGCTGCTGATCTACGCCGACATCGTCAATCCGATCTCGCTCAGCTGAACCCACTGAACCTGGGCTGAACGCACCTGCGCTGAACGCACCTGCACAGGTCGTTTCGACGGATCGGGAGGATACTGGGGGCATGACCATCGCCCTCGGCGTCCCGACCCCGCCGCCAAAACCGCTCGCAGCGCGGCGGCCGACCCGACAGATCGTGCTTCGCCACCCCACGCACCCGGTTCCAGTTGGTGGCGATGCCCCCGTCTCGGTGCAGTCGATGACGACGACGGTGACCGCAGACATCAACGCCACCTTGCAGCAGATCGCTGAACTCACTGCATCCGGCTGTCAGGTCGTTCGGGTGGCTTGCCCGAGCCAGGACGACGCCGACGCGCTCGCCACCATCGCCAAGAAGTCACAGATCCCGGTGATCGCCGATATCCACTTCCAACCCCGCTACGTCTTCGCTGCCATCGACGCTGGCTGCGCAGGGGTGCGCGTCAATCCGGGCAACATCAAGCAGTTCGACGACAAGGTCGGTGAGATCGCCAAGGCTGCGGGTGACGCTCAGGTGCCCATTCGCATTGGAGTCAACGCCGGGTCGCTCGATCCGCGGCTGCTGGCCAAGTACGGCAAAGCGACACCTGAAGCCTTGGTCGAGTCAGCGCTCTGGGAGTGCTCGCTCTTTGAGGAGCACGGCTTCGGTGAAATCAAGATCTCTGTCAAGCACCACGATCCCGTTGTGATGGTCGCGGCCTACCGCCAGCTCTCCGAGCAGTGCGACTATCCGCTCCATCTCGGTGTCACAGAGGCGGGTCCGACGTTTCAGGGAACGGTGAAGTCGGCCGTGGCCTTCGGTGCTCTTCTTGCCGAGGGGATTGGGGACACGATCCGGGTCTCGCTGTCTGCTCCGCCCGTGGAGGAGGTCAAGGTCGGTATCGCGATCCTTGAGTCGCTCGGGCTGCGCGAGCGCGGCCTGGAGATCGTCTCGTGTCCCAGCTGCGGTCGGGCCCAGGTCGATGTCTACACGCTGGCCGAACAGGTGACTGCAGGTCTGGAAGGTCTGAACGTGCCACTCCGCGTCGCCGTGATGGGCTGCGTCGTCAACGGGCCCGGGGAAGCCCGTGAGGCCGATCTGGGTGTGGCGTCTGGAAACGGCAAGGGACAGATATTCGTTCGCGGCGAGATCATCAAGACCGTTCCCGAAGCCGAGATCGTCGAGACGCTCATCGAGGAGGCCCTGCGTCTGGCTGAAGAGATGGGTGTCGATCCGGAGAGCGGTCAAGTCGCAGAGGTCGTTGTCGGCTGACATGACCACTCACGTCGATCCCCCGCAGACGCAGGACACCGTCTCGGCCCTTCGTGTTCTCGGTGTCGCCGACCTGCAAGCTGCGGTCGATCATCTGGCATCTGACCCGGTGGGCAATGTCTTTGTCGCGGCGCGGATTGAGGCGGCCCTCGGTCACTCGTGGCGGCTCGGTGGCGAGCTCTGGGGTTTCGGGCAGGGCCGCCGATGGAGCGGGCTTTGCTACTCGGGGGCCAACCTCGTTCCGGATACTGCCGATCCCGCGGCCTTGGGTGCGTTTGCGGAACGGGCAAGGCGACGAGGCCGGCGCTGTTCGTCGATTGTCGGTTCGCGTGACCAGGTGCTGTCGCTCTGGTCGATGCTGGAAGGCTCGTGGGGTGCGGCTCGCGAGGTACGTGATGACCAGCCGGTGATGGCGATGTCGGTCGACCCTTCCTGCGACGGCGACATCGAAGTGCGACCGGTTCGCGAGGACGAGCTCGATATCTTGCTGCCGGCCTGCATCGACATGTTCACCGAAGAAGTTGGTGTCTCGCCCATCGCGTCCGGAGACGGGTCTCTCTATCGGGCAAGGGTCCGCGAGCTTGTGCTCGCCGGTCGTGCGCTGGCACGGATCGACAATGGTCGAGTGGTGTTCAAGGCCGAGATCGGGTCCGTCTCGTCTCAGGCTTGTCAGGTTCAAGGTGTCTGGGTGCATCCGGACCTTCGCGGTCAGGGTCTGGCAGCTCCCGGGATGGCGACCATTGTTCGATACGCGCGCGACCGGTTCGCCCCCATCGTCAGCCTCTACGTGAATGCGTACAACGAGCCAGCGCGCCGAGCCTACGAACGAGTGGGGTTCGGCCGGTACAGCACCTTCGCGACCGTTCTGTTCTGACAGGGATGAATCAATCGGGTTGCTTAGCGAGCGGCGTAGTCGATCGCGCTGAATGGCCAGTCGTGCTGCAACCAGTCGCGGATGAGTCGCCATAGTTCTGCATCGAGGTGCGCGTGTGAGACCCGGACCCACGAACGCACAGATGCGTCGATCGAGGCATCGTCGCTGGGGTAGATGTAGACGCACCCGATGACGTCGTCGTCAGCGGTGCCTCGAACGGTGTAGGTGAATCCCAGCTGCCGATCGAAGTGGTCGGCGTGCATCAACAGGTCACCCTCGTTCTCGGCCGGAGTCATCGGGTGCGGCCACCGCTTGCTCTCGAACCCTGGGGTCGCGTGGATATGCTCCACCGACGAGGTCCAGGCGGCATAGTCGGCGTCGTTGTGCTGCGGCCCCAACGGCTCGAGCCAGAGGCTCTCCGTCCGTGGCGGCGGCGGAGCGACGAAGCCGACAGGTACGAACGGTCGGCCGTGTGCGGGGCGTGGATCGGGGCGTTCGTCGATATCGGGTGTCTGTTCATCGGCCATGGATGGGAGAGTAGGGGCTCGCTGTCCGTGACCTGACGAGGAGTACCTGTGCTGCTAAGGATGTCGACGCTGTTCCTTCGCACGCTGCGCGAGGATCCAGCCGACGCGGAAGTCCCGAGCCACCGGTTGCTGGTGCGGGCCGGATACGTGCGACGTGCAGCACCAGGCATCTACAGCTGGCTGCCCCTTGGCTTCCTAGTCCTGCGCAACATCGAGCGCATTGTGCGCGAGGAAATGAATGCCATCGGCGCCCAAGAGGTGCACTTCCCGGCGCTCCTGCCGCGTGAGCCGTACGAGGCGAGCAACCGCTGGACGGAGTACGGCGACAACATCTTCCGGCTGAAGGACCGCAAGGAGGCCGACTACCTGCTCGGTCCGACGCACGAGGAGATGTTCACCCTCCTGGTGAAGGACGTGTACTCCTCCTACAAGGACCTGCCGGTCTGGCTGTACCAGATCCAGACCAAGTACCGCGACGAGCCACGCCCTCGGGCGGGCATCCTGCGAGGGCGCGAGTTCGTCATGAAGGACTCCTACTCCTTCGACGTGACCGACGAGTCCTTCGACCGTTCGTACCAGGCCCACCGCGACGCCTACATCCGGATCTTCGACCGGTTCGGCTTTGACTACGTCATCGTCGATGCCATGAGCGGCGCGATGGGCGGGTCGGCGAGCGAGGAGTTCCTCGCGACCGCTGAACATGGCGAGGACACCTATGTTCGATGCAAGACGTGCGACTACGCAGCGAATGTCGAGGCCGTCCAGGTCCGTCCGACCGACCCGATGCCGTTCGACGGCCTGCCCGCCGCGCACGTCGAGGACACACCCGACACCCCAACGATCGACACGCTCGTCGAGCACCTCAACACGGTGTTCCCGCGCACCGACCGTCCGTGGCACGCCGCGGACACGCTCAAGAACGTCGTCGTCATGCTCGCCCACCCCGATGGTCGTCGCGAGCCACTCGCCGTCGGCATCCCCGGTGACCGCGAGGTGGACGAGAAGCGGCTTCAGGCCCAGGTCGAACCGGCCGAGCTGGCCGCCTTCACCGAGGCGGACTTCGCTGCGAATCCCGCGCTCAAGAAGGGGTACATCGGTCCGGGGGTGCTTGGATCGGAGAACGCCTCCGGTATCCGCTTCCTCGTCGACCCTCGAGTGGTCGACGGCACCGCGTGGGTCACGGGTGCAGACCAGGACGGGCGACACGTGCTCGATCTCGTGGCTGGGCGCGACTTCACAGCCGACGGCGTCATCGAGGCGGCCGAGGTGCGTGCCGGCGACCTCTGCCCACGCGACGGCGGAGCGCTGGAGACCGCACGGGGCATCGAGATGGGTCACATCTTCCAGCTGGGCAAGCGGTTCGCAGAAGCGCTCGACTGCAAGGTGCTCGACGAGAACGGCAAGCTCGTCACCGTGACCATGGGCTCGTACGGCATCGGGGTGTCTCGAGCTGTCGCGGCCATCGTCGAGAACTCGCACGACGACATCGGCATCGTCTGGCCGCGCGAAGTGGCTCCCGCCGATCTCCATCTGATGGCGGCCGGCAAGGATGCGGCCGTCTTCGAGTTCGCCGAGCAGCTCGCGCTCGACCTCGAGGGCGCCGGCATCAGGGTGCTCTACGACGACCGTAAGGGTGTGTCGCCAGGCGTGAAGTTCAAGGATGCCGAGCTCCTCGGCATGCCTACGATCGCGGTCATTGGCAAGAACCTTGCAGAGGGCGTGATCGAGGTGCGTGACAGGAGGTCGGGCGAGCGGCGCGACGTCCCTGCAGGTGAGGCGTTGGCGGCGCTGGTGCAAGAGTGCGGCCGCCTCTGACCCGGCCGGCTACTCCAGACCTGGAAGGGCCGGCAGCTCTCCGTCCCAACCCCAGAGGGCGATCGCGCTCTCGCGCAGCCACTGAGCGGCCAGCAGGCGGGCGGCGCGGTCGTTGGCTCCGGTCAGTGCGGCGTACGCCACCGTGCAGCTGTCCTCCAGGGATGCCGCGAGCTTTCGTGCGGCAGCTGAGCTGGGCGGCGCCACCACGTCGTACGCCGGGGCCGACGCAACGGGCTCACCGCCTAGTGCCACCACCTGATCGACGCAGCGGGCGCGCCGGTCACGGTGGACCCGCAGGGCGGCATCAGCCGGAACCGCCAGGGACGGCGTCGCGCCGACCAGGCCGTACGCCCAGATCGTGGCGTGCTCGGTGGCAAGCGTTTGCTGCCATAGGGCGAGGTCGTCGATCATGTGCTGCTCTGCCGGATGGCTGCGGCCACTGCCGCGTCTGATGCTGCGATCGAAGCGAGCAGTGGGCTGATCTCGGGGGAGGCGGTGCGCAGGGCGCGGGTGTGCTCGCTTGCGGCAGAGTCGAGCATGGCCACGACCTGCGCGGTGGAAAGCGTGGGAATGAGCGCGTAGGACCCCGAACCCGATGGCGATGGGATGGCCGGCGGAGTCGAGGTGAGAGCGGCGACAAGCGCTGCGATGTGGGCACTGATCGCAGAGCTCACCTCGGCTCGGGTGACCGTGCCGTCGTTTGCGTCCATCGGCCAGCCCTCCAGCGCCGCTAAGGTCGCGACCTCCACCTCTTGCGCTGCTTCGAGCGCCTCACGGTCAGGATCGGCAGGTAGATCGACCGGTGCATCCCCGGTGCATGCGGTGACCGACAGCGACATCGGGATACCGACTGCGCCAATGAGCAGCACACGACGCGTCACCGGCGCGGGTCCAAGGGAGAGCACGCGGGCCAGCATTCCACGGCGGGCCGGTAGGGTGACATGCACCACGCAAGGGGCACCACACAACAGGCACCACACAACAGAATGGGCGGAGGTCACCATGGCTGCAGTTGCCGACCGCGTTGCGAGGGCGCTCACTCCAGTGGTTGCCGCCGAGGGATTCGACCTGGAGGCCGTCGAGGTGCAGCCTGCGGGGCGCCGCCGGCTCATCCGGGTGCTCGTCGATCGGGAGGGAGGAGTCACCCTCGATCACATCGCCGCTCTGACGTCGATCCTGTCCGTCGAGCTCGACGCGACAGACGCCATGGGCGAGCAGCCCTATGTGCTGGAAGTCTCATCACCTGGAGTGGGCCGGTCGCTCTCTCTGCCGCGTCACTGGCGCCGCAACTCCACTCGTCTGGTTCGCCTGAAAACCACTGACGGCGACGAGATCGTCGGGCGCATCATGGCCAGCGACGACGAAACGGTCACCCTTGAGCCTGCGGGTGGGCGCCCCGGTGACCAGCCACAGGGGCTCACCGAGACCAAGACCTTTGCCTTCGCTCAGATCAGCGAAGCCCATGTCCAGGTGGAGTTTCGCCGGCCTGCTGCACCGGGTGAGGACCCATCTGCATCGGAAGGAGAGCGCTGATGGACGTCGACATGAATGCGCTCCGCTCTCTGGTCAACGAGCGCGAGATCCCCTTCGATGTCGTGGTCGAGGCGATCGAGCGGGCATTGGAGACCGCTTATCAGCACACGCCAGGTGCACAGCCGAAGGCGCGCGTCGAGTTGGACCGTTCGACCGGTCACGTCGCGGTGTTTGCCGCTGAGACCGACGAGGACGGCATCGTGCTTCGGGAGTGGGACGACACGCCAGAAGGGTTTGGTCGTGTTGCCGCCACGACGGCTCGTCAGGTCATCCTGCAGCGGCTCCGCGACGCCGAAGACGAGGCGTCCTTTGGTGCCTGGTCAGGTCGTGACGGTGACCTGGTCTCGGGTGTCATCCAGCAGGGACTCGACCCGCACACGGTGCTGATCGACCTCGGGCCGCTCGAGGCACAACTACCGGCGGCCGAGCAGGTGCCGGGAGAACAGTACGTGCACGGAGAGCGACTTCGCTGCTACGTCGTTGGCGTCCGCAAGGGTGGTCGGGGGCCCATCGTGACGGTGTCGCGCACGCATCCCGGTCTGGTCAAGCTCCTGTTCGCGCTCGAGGTGCCTGAGATCGCAGATGGTTCGGTCGAGATTGCAGCGATCGCTCGTGAGGCGGGTCACCGCACCAAGATTGCTGTTCACTCGCACAAGGCCGGGCTCGGAGCCAAGGGAGCCTGCATCGGACCGATGGGTGCGCGGGTGCGCGCTGTGATGGCCGAGCTGCACGGTGAGAAGATCGACATCGTCGACTGGTCGGCCGATCCGGCTGAGTTCGTGGGGCATGCGCTCTCTCCGGCGAGGGTCTCCTCCGTCACCGTTGTCGACGCCGAGACGCGAGCTGCGCGGGCGGTCGTCCCGGACTATCAGCTCTCGCTCGCCATCGGCCGGGAGGGGCAGAATGCCAGGCTGGCGGCTCGCCTCACCGGCTGGCGGATCGACATCGTGTCCGACACCGCACCCCCCGGGGATGCACTCCGAAACGGCTCCGCCGAGCCTTCGGACCCCCCGGCAGTGCCGCCGAGCGTTGAGCCGAACGGCTGACCGGGTAGAGTGACCTGTGGCTGACCGCCCGTCGGCGCCGAATCCTGTTCGCACCCCGGTACGAATGTGCGTGGGATGTCGCTCTCGGGCGTCTCAGACAGACGTGGTACGGGTGGTCGCCCGGCCGAACCAGGCGGAGCGCTCTGAGGAGTGGGTCGCGTGGCTCGATCCAGGCCGCCGGTTCCCAGGGCGTGGTGCGTACCTGCACCCCTCCCTGAAATGTCTGGACCTCGCCGAACGGCGACGGGCTCTTCCTCGGGCCTTACGGCTCAGCGGAGGGCTCGACGTCAGTGAGTTGCGCGGACAGATGCAGCAGTTTCCGTGAGTGTGTCTTCACCAGCGAAGACCGACCGAAAGCAGGACGAGATGGCGACGAGCACGCGATGAGCGCGCACCAATGAGCATGTCGACGTACTAACGGTCCACGCCACCAGGCCTGGACCATGGGAACAGGAGAGCAGTGGCTAAGGTCCGGGTGTACGAGCTCGCCAAGGAGCTCGGAGTAGAGAGCAAGGTCGTTCTGGCCAAGCTCCAAGATATGGGTGAGTTCGTCAGGTCGGCATCGTCGACCGTGGAACCACCTGTTGTTCGTAAGCTCAAGGAGGTCTTCCCCGCGCAGCCCGCAGGTGATGTGGCTCCCGCGAAGAAGACCACCAAGAAGGCCGCAGCCAAGAAGACTTCCCCCACTGAGCCAGAGCCCCTCGCGGTCGAAGCGGCTGTCGCTGCTCCCGCCGCCCCTGCGGCGCCCGAGGCGCCCTCGCTGCAGGAACGTACGGTCGTCGCTCCTGAGCCCGACGCGGCTGCTGCTGAACTGCCTGCCGCCGCAGAGGCACCTGCCCGACCGGCTGGTCCGCGTCCCGGCAACAACCCGTTCATGAGCAGGGACACCGGTGCTGCTCGTCCGGCGGCCCCGCGTCCCGGCAACAATCCCTTCACGAGCAAGGACGCCGGCATTCCGCGTCCGGTTGCTCCGCGCCCAGGCGGCGCACGTCCGAACCCCGGCATGATGCCGGGGCGTCCAGCCCCAGCAGGTCGTGCGGGCGCGCCGGGCCGCGGCGCTCCTGCCGCCGGTCGCCCCGGGGCTCCGGGCGCTACTCGTCCCGGCGCTCCCGGTGCCGCGCGGCCAGGCGGCGCTGGCGGCGGTGGCGGGTATGCCGGGCGCCCGGGTGGCGCCCCCTCCGGCGGCGGGTTCGCCGGTCGCCCAGGGGGCGGAGGCCGCCCCGCTGGCCGTGGCCAGACAGCCGGCGCTTTCGGTCGCGGTGGTGGCAAGCAGCGCGGACGCAAGTCACGCAAGCAGCGCCGTCAGGAGCTTGACAACCTGCAGGCTCCCACGATCGGTGGGGTGCAGGTTCCCCGCGGTCAGGGCGAGACGGTCCGGCTGCCGCGCGGCGCGTCGCTGACTGACTTCGCCGAGCGGATCAACGCTAATCCTGCGTCGTTGGTCTCGGTCTTGTTCACACTTGGTGAAATGGCCACTGCGACGCAGTCGCTCGACGAGGACACGTTTGCGTTGCTCGCAGCAGAGCTCGGCTACGACGTGCAGATCGTCAGCCCCGAGGACGAGGACCGAGAGCTCCTCGAGTCCTTTGACATCGACCTTGACGCTGAGGTTGCCGATCAGGACGAGGACACGCTCCGGCCTCGTCCGCCTGTCGTCACCGTCATGGGCCACGTCGATCACGGAAAGACCAAGCTGCTCGACGCCGTTCGGTCCACCGACGTCGTCGCTGACGAGGCCGGTGGCATCACGCAGCACATCGGCGCCTACCAGGTCCACGTGCCGCATGACGGCGAGGACCGGGCGATCACCTTCATCGACACCCCCGGTCACGAGGCGTTCACCGCCATGCGTGCCCGTGGTGCGAGAGTCACCGACATTGCAGTGCTGGTCGTGGCAGCCGATGACGGTGTGATGCCGCAAACCATCGAGGCGCTCAACCACGCAGTCGCGGCGTCGGTGCCAATCGTGGTGGCGGTCAACAAGGTCGACAAGGAGGACGCGAACCCGGCGAAGGTACGTCAGCAGCTCACCGAGTTCGGCCTCGTTGCTGAGGAGTACGGCGGCGAGACCATGTTCGTCGACGTCTCGGCCAAGAGCCGTCTGCACATCGACAAGCTCCTTGAGGCGGTACTGCTCACTGCTGACGCTGCGCTCGACCTGCGCGCCAACCCCGACACCGAAGCTCGCGGTATCTCGATCGAGGCGCACCTCGACCGTGGCCGTGGCCCGGTGGCAACGGTGCTGGTGCAGCGCGGAACGCTCAACGTCGGTGACGCGATTGTGGCCGGTGAGGCATTCGGCCGCGTGCGCGCGATGGTTGACGAGCACGGAGACAACATCGAGGTTGCCGGGCCGTCCCGTCCGGTCCAGGTACTCGGGCTCACGTCGGTGCCGAGAGCAGGTGACAAGTTCCTGGTCGCCGCTGATGACCGCACTGCCCGCCAGATCGCGGAGAAGCGGGCCGCTGCCGAGCGGAACGCTCAGCTGGCCAAGACCCGCAAGAAGGTGAGCCTTGAGGACCTGCAGAAGATCCTCGAGCAGGGCGCGATCGAGACGCTGAACCTCATCCTCAAGGGAGATGTCTCCGGTTCGGTGGAAGCCCTGGAAGATGCTTTGCTCAAAGTCGATGTCGGCGAAGATGTCGACCTGCGCATCATCCACCGAGGCGTCGGCTCGATCACCGAGCATGACGTCACCCTTGCGTCGGCGTCCGAGGCGATCATCATCGGCTTCAACGTGCGTCCGGAAGGACGCGCCCGCGAGCTGAGCGAGCGCGAGGGTGTCGACATTCGGTACTACTCGATCATCTACCAGGCGATCGACGACATCGAAAATGCGCTCAAGGGCATGCTCAAGCCGGAGTTCGAAGAGGTCGAGCTCGGCACCGCAGAGGTGCGCGAGGTCTTCCGCTCGAGCAAGTTTGGCACCATCGCTGGTTCGCTGATCCGCTCTGGCGAGATCAAGCGTGGCACCAAGGCACGCGTTATCCGTGACGGTGCGGTCGTTGCCGAGAGTGTTGAGATCACCGGCCTTCGTCGCTTCAAGGACGACGTGACCGAGGTCCGTGAAGGGTTTGAGTGCGGTATCAACCTCGGCAACTTCAATGACGTCAAGGTCGAGGACGTCATCGAGACATACGAGATGCGTGAGATCCCGCGTACTTGACGCACTGACCTGCGCAGTCGGAGTGGGGCGTACTCCAAGGGGGATCGTCCCACCCCGACTGCACATCCGAGGAGTGACCATGACCGAAACTGACGCCCGAGCCCGCCGGCTCTCTGAGCGCATCCAGGTGATCGTTGCCGAGACGATCGAGCGTCGGATCAAGGATCCGCGTATGGGTTTCATCACGATCACTGACGTGCGGGTGACCGGCGACCTGCGTGAGGCAACGGTCTTCTACACCGTGCTGGGGGATCTGACCGAGCAGGCCGATACCGCCGAGGCGCTTGAGAGCGCCAAGGGGATGCTCCGCACCGAGGTGGGGCGGCAGACCGGGATTCGGCACACTCCTTCACTCGCCTTCATCGCCGATGCCATTCCGGAAACGGCCCGACACCTCGATGACCTCTTGCGTGCGGCCCAGGCCGACGACGAACGCGTACATGAGCAAGCCGCGGCCGCCAAGTACGCGGGTGAGCCAGACCCCTACCGGCACGTGGGAGAGCTCGATGGGTCCGAACAGACCGATGCCGAGCTCGATGAAGCCGGCGGCGCAACCGCGTGAGCCCGATCGCCACCTCGGATTGGGACCGGGTCGTCGAAGCGATCGGCTCGGCCCGGTCGCTGTTGCTCCTCGGCCATGTGAGCCCCGACGGCGATGCCTTGGGTTCAGCGCTGGGAGCTGGCTTGGCGTTGGCGTCGATGCCCGGTGACCGACGGATCGAGGTCTCCTTCGGGGACGATCCGTTTGTTGTACCCGCCAACCTTGCTTGGATGCCAGGGGAGAACCTGCTGACGCCTGCCGTTGAGGTGTCATCCGACCCTGATGTCGTGCTGACTTTCGACGCCAGCAGTATCGACCGGCTCGGCTTGCTTCGGGAGATTGCCGAGAAGGCGCCATTGCTGGTAGCTGTTGACCATCACCGCAGCTACGACGGTTTTGGTCACGTTGCCCTGGTGGACGTTGAAGCGCCAGCCACCGCCGTCGTCGCCCACGAGCTAATAGCCCGCCTCGGCATCGCACTAGATCCTGCCATCGCAGCGTGCCTTTACACCGGATTGATCACCGACACTGGATCGTTCCGTTACGCCGGGACGACTCCGCAGACCCACGCGTTGGCCGGTGAGCTGCTCGAGACCGGCATTGCCTTCGACACGATTGCCCGTGAGGTGTTCGACGCCGTTCCGTTTGGCTATCTCGGGGTTCTCGGAACTGCGCTGGGGCGATGCCAGCTGGAGCAGGCTGCCGCCGGAGGCCACGGGTTGGTATGGACGGCGGTCCTCGCGGCCGACCGCGCCATCGACCGGCTGCCCTTTGACCTGGTCGAACCCATCATTGACGTCGTACGTAAGGCGTCCGAGGCCGAGGTTGCCATGGTGGTGAAAGAGGACGACTTAGGTGACTTGCGCGTCTCGCTGCGCTCGAAGGGTGTGGCTGACGTGAGCGCCGTGGCGATCGGACTCGGGGGCGGTGGTCACCGCTATGCCGCTGGTTTCACCGCCACCTCTCGTGACCTGACTGAGGTCGTCGACACGGTGCGCCGCTCGCTCGACGCTGCCATCGTCGACCCTGGCGTCGATGGCTGACGCTTCGGCGCGTCCGGCTATCGACGGGCTTGTCATTGTCGACAAGCCCAGCGGCTGGACGTCGCATGACGTCGTCGGCAAGATGCGGCGCCTCGCGGGCACCCGCAAGGTCGGACACGCAGGAACGCTCGACCCAATGGCCACAGGCGTCCTGGTCCTCGGGATCGGTCGCGCCACCCGTCTGCTGGGCTACCTCGCAGCGCACGACAAGGACTACAACGCAACCATTCGACTCGGTCAACGCACGGTCACCGACGACGCAGAAGGTGACGTGACGGGCGGAGCGAGCGCAGACGGAATTGCCGAGTCGGACGTGCGTGCTGCCGTTCTGTCGTTCGTCGGAGCGATCGAGCAGGTCCCATCATCGGTGAGCGCTGTAAAAGTTGGTGGTGTTCGCTCGTACACCCGGGTACGAGCAGGAGAAGACGTTGAGCTCCCGGCTCGGCGGGTGACAGTCTCCCTTTTCGAGGTACAGGATCTACGACGCCCTACGCCCGCTCTCCTCGACGTTGATGTGTCTGTGACCTGTTCCAGCGGCACCTACATTCGTGCTCTGGCTCGTGACTTGGGCGACACGCTCGAGGTCGGCGGTCACCTCACCGCACTGCGTCGGACTCGGATCGGCGACATCGCCGTGTCGGAGGCGCACACCCTTGACGAGCTGGAGGCCACCCTCACGGTGCTTCCGCTGGCTGACGCTGTGCGCTCCTCCTTCCCAACTCGTACGGTGACCGGCGACGATGCTGTCGGCGTCAGGCACGGGCGTCCTCTGGCCATGAACGGCGAGAGGGGGCCAACGGGCATCTTCGACGCAGAGGGAGAGGTGCTTGCGCTGATGGAGCCCCGGGCCGGCTCGCTGCGCGTCCTCGTTGGGTTCAGCAGCGGCTGACCTCTCTGGCAGGGTATGACCATGCAGATTGGCGAGCGCTTCGATGGTCTAGCGGCCATCCCTGGCGACTGGGGTCGGTCGGTGGTCTGCATCGGCGTCTTCGACGGGGTGCATCTGGGGCACCGCGTGATCATCGACGCTACGCGCCGCTTGGCTGAAGAAGTTGAGGGACGCGTGGTCGCAGTGACCTTTGATCCGCACCCGAGTGCGGTGGTTCGTCCTGACACCCAGCCGCGAATGCTGTCGACGCTCGATCACCGGGTCGCACTGCTCGGTGAAGCTGGGGTTGATGCTGTCTTGGTACTCGCCTTCTCGCCTGAGCTGGCTTCTTGGACGCCAGGTGAGTTCGTTGACCGAGTCCTGGTGCGGGGCCTGCACGCTTCTGGCGTCGTCGTCGGCGAGGGCTTCCGCTTCGGTCACCGTGCGGCCGGTGATGTGGCTCTGCTGGAGAAACTGGGCGCTGCCGATGACTTTGTTGTGGCACCGATTGCGCTGGAAGTCGGGGCGGTGGTCGAGCACGGTGACACCGGTGAAGTTGTTTGGTCATCGACGTACATCCGCCAATGTGTGCTGGAGGGCGACGTCGCCGAGGCGGCACGAGCGCTCAACCGACCACATCGCGTTGAAGGCATCGTCGTGCACGGTGACCATCGCGGACGCGACCTCGGCTATCCCACAGCGAACCTCGATCCTGTCGAGCACACGGCCGTCCCGGCTGACGGTGTCTACGCCGGCTGGCTAGTGCGAAGTGCCGGACGTATCACCGAGGCGCTGCCAGCAGCGATCTCGATAGGGACCAACCCCACCTTCGATGGCGAGGAGCGCCGGGTCGAGGCATATGTGCTGGATCGCGCAGACCTCGACCTCTATGGCGAGCGCGTGGCATTCGACTTCGTCGAGCGGCTCCGGCCCACCTTGAAGTTCGACGGGATCGACCCGTTGCTCGTGCAGATGGCAGACGACGTGAGGAAGGCGCGCGAAATCCTCACGCGCTGAGTGTGTGAGAGGAGAACTTCGCCGGTGCTCAATATTGGAAGGTCCTGCCCGGTCGAACTTCGCCTTCGCTCCAACGCCCTAGGTCAGCGACCGCACCCAGGTGGCGCCGGCCTTTCCGCGCTGTCGTACCCACTCCCACCTCGCGCCAGCAGCGATGAGCACTGCACCGGCGACGGCGAAAGAGAGCCACTGCGGCAAGAACCGACCGAGGTCGATGAGCTCGATCCCCACCACGATCAGCGTCAGCCCGAGACCGGGGAAGAAGAGCCCGCCCCACCGTTGCCAGGCACCCACAATCGCCGCAACGACACCGATCGTGAGAAGGGTGACCATTCGTACCTGGTAAGCAGTGCTGGAGTTGTCACCGAGGAACCAGCGGTTGGTTGTCTCGTCGAGTAAGGCCAGGGTTGACGGGGCCACAACGAGAACGAACGGCGGTGCGATGGTCTGCCAGGTGGGCGTGCGCTCGGGCCGTCTCAACCACCACCAGCCGATCGACGCCACGAGGGTGGGGATGCCCAGGGCCAGTCCGTACACCTCGGGCTCGGTGGTCGAGTCAAGACTGCGGGTCGACAGCTCGAACAACGCTGCTGGGATGGCCAGAACAGGAACCGCCCAAACCGACAGGGCAGGAAGCCGGCGGAGCAGAACCATCGCGAGAAGACCGAGAGCCAGCACGGTCATGGCTATAGCTAGCTGGTGCTGGAACGCGTCTGGTGTCGGTTGAGGCCGGTAGGTGTCGAGGTAGGTGCCTCGGCCCGCTGTTGCCTCACCGAGATCGTTCAATGACGCGATCAACCAGGTAACGAGTCCGGCCGCCGGGGGCAGCAGCTCAGCGAACCCCAGAAGCGGAGACACGGTCTCCGTGGTTCCGCCGTCAGCATCCGTAGTTGCCGAAAACACTCTCGGTGCGAACGCCGCGGATGCGATAAGGAGTGCGACGAACACCAGCCCGGCCAGCAATCCGCGCCAAGGCGGCCAGGCTTGCCCGGCCCAGGACTCGGCGTTGAGGTATTTCAAGAGAGGGTCCAGCCACGGTGCGACGGCAAGCCCGACGGCTGCGCCAACAGCTAGTGAACCAACGAGGGGGATCGTCGACCTCAACCAGGAGTGGCCGACGACGAGAAGCGCAGGCGCGAGCGCCACTGCCCCCGCCATGGCGAGAACGAGAGCGGCCCAAGGACGCGCCTCGGGCGTTGACACCCCGGAGGTCCAGCTGAGGAAGAGCGCCAGACTCCACATCGCCAGAGCCGCCAAGGTGACGGGCCATACGTGTTGCAACCGGCGAAGTAGCACGGCCACGCCGACCGCCGCGATCAGAAGCGTGAGCGCAGCGACGGCAGGTTCGGCCTCGCTCGCGGCGAAATCCTCTGTCGTCGCCTGCACGAAGACGGCGAGTGAGATCGCCGAGATAACCAGGAACACCGCACCGACCCAAGGCCACGACGACAGTCGGACGCGGTCGGCCAGCACCAAGAGCGCGACAGACCCGCCGCCGCACGAGAGGGCGACCCACCAGCTCCACGGCTCTGGAAGTGGCAGCGCTTCGTCCACGGGTGCGGTGGCTAGCAGCACCAGAACGCCGACCGAGCCAGCCACTCCGGCGAGCTCGCCGATCGACGCGGTGCGCGGCCGAAGCCAGATGGCAGTGGCACACAGCGTCGTCATGATGGCAATGGCGACCAGGAGTGAGGCACCTGCCCCGATCACGTCCGGCCCCAGGGTGCGGGCGCCGATAGCTGCGATCGTGACCAGAAGCGTGCCGACGACGCCGAGCGCCATCGCAGTGCCGTGGAGCCGGATCAGCAGCCGGTCGGTCGCCCCCAGAGCGGCCGCGCCCAGCAGCAGCAGGACGGTGATCTGTCCGAACGGGCCCAGAAGGTCCCAGGTGAAGGCGAGAAAGGCGATGCCGGCCACGACCAAGAGGAAGGCACCAACCGCCAGCAGCAGCGAACCGGCAGAGGCCGGTGGTCGGGCAGGATGCGCCGGAGGTGGCAGCGAAGGAGGCGTGGGGAGGTCGGGAAGGTAGCCGGCGTGGCCGCGGCCGGGTGCTGCGCCGAGATCGGTGGCAGCGGGCTGGCGGCTGCCCTTCGACGGGGAGGTCTCCGGCGACCAACCTGTCGTGGAGCCAGGTGAGCCGTTGACCGGCCCAGGCGTGCCAGGCGCCGAGTTCGAAGGTCTCGACGAGGTAGGTCGTCGACATACGGTGGCCGCAGGCCAGGCACGTCGTTCCCGCCTCAGTCCCAGCGGGTGGCTGGCCCAGCGGTGCCCCGCAGCTCGGGCAGGGGATCGTCATGATCAATGATCGTGACTGCAAGAGGCGTTTCACCAGGGTCTTTCCGCCCGCGTGTGCTCCTCAGGCCGCCGATTCGGGGGATTGGACCGCCCGCTGATAGCCTGACCAGGCCGTTCGATCGGCCGCGGACCTGTAAGAGCCCGGGTGGACTTGCCCCGGCGCGCCGCGCAACAACCTCGAGGAGACCACTGCAGTGTCGCTTGATTCCGCTGTCAAGAAGCAAATCATGGACGAGTACGCCACCACCGCCGGTGACACCGGTTCCCCCGAGGTGCAGGTGGCAATGCTCTCCCGTCGGATCTCAGATCTGACGGAGCACCTCAAAGAGCACAAGCACGACCACCACAGCCGCCGCGGACTGCTGTTGCTCGTGGGTCAGCGTCGTCGCCTGCTCAACTACCTGGCTGACACCGACATCAACCGGTACCGCCAGCTCATCGAACGGCTCGGCCTGCGCCGATAGCGCGCGGGCGGGGCAGTTCCCCGTCTGTATTCACCCGAAGATCAACTGAAGATCACCGCCTGGGGCGCCGTGCCCACTCTTGTGACGGCGTTCATTGTCGGTCCTCGGTAGTGGCACCCCGGGCATGTGCACCGCACATCCCCGGGAGCCTCGATCGATGACCGGCTCCACTCCTCGCCGGCAACTGCCGGGATGACGCCTCAGGCTCAACGAAGAGGAGGACCCGTGGAGGGTCTGGAAGTTCGCTCGAGCGAGGCCATTATCGACAATGGATCGTTTGGCCACCGCATCATCAAGTTCGAAACCGGGCGCCTTGCCCGACAGGCAGCCGGTTCGGCTGTCGCCTACCTTGACGACACCACGATGGTGTTGTCGGCTACCACAGCGTCCAAGCGTCCCAAGGACAACTTGGACTTCTTCCCCCTGACCGTCGACGTCGAAGAGCGGATGTACTCCGTCGGCCGGATCCCCGGATCCTTCTTCCGTCGTGAGGGGCGGCCCACCGAGGACGCCATTCTCACCTGCCGGTTGATCGACCGGCCGCTGCGCCCGTCGTTCACCAAGGGACTGCGCAACGAGATCCAGATCGTCGAGACGATCATGTCGCTCGACCCTGAGCACCTGTACGACGTCGTCGCGATCAATGCGGCATCGATGTCGACCCAGTTGTCCGGAATTCCGTTCAGCGGCCCGATCGGCGGCGTTCGCGTCGCTCTGATCGACGGCCAGTGGATCGGTTTCCCGACGCACTCCGAGCTTGAGCGTGCTGTCTTCGACATGGTCGTAGCCGGCCGCGTCGTCGAGCACGAGGGCAAGCCAGACGTCGCGATCATGATGGTCGAGGCCGAGGCAACCGAGGAGACGATCAACCTGATCGCTGGCGGGGCCACGGCACCGACCGAAGAGGTCGTGGCGCAGGGCCTTGAGGCTGCCAAGCCGTTCATCCGGGTGCTCTGTGAGGCACAGGCCGAGCTCGCCGCGGTCGCTGCCAAGCCGACCCGCGAGTTCCCGCTCTTCCTCGACTACCAGGAGGATGTCTTCAGCGCCGTGGAACAGACAGCATCGGCTGAGCTCGCTGCTGCCCTCACCATTGCCGGCAAGCAGGAGCGCGAGACCGAGACGTCACGCATCTCCGACCTGGTCACCGACAAGGTCGCCGGGCAGTTCGAGGGTCGCGAGAAGGAGGTCAACGCGGCGTTCCGCGCGCTGACCAAGAAGCTCGTTCGGGAGCGGATCCTGCGCGACCAGGTCCGCATCGATGGACGTGGCCCGTCCGACATCCGCCGACTGTCGGCTGAGGTCGGTGTGGTTCCGCTGACCCACGGCTCGTCGCTGTTCGAGCGCGGCGAGACTCAGATCATGGGTGTGACGACGCTGAACATGCTCCGAATGGAGCAGCAGCTCGACACCCTCAACCCGGTAAACCGTAAGCGGTACATGCACAACTACAACTTCCCGCCCTACTCGACCGGTGAGACCGGCCGGGTCGGTTCCCCGAAGCGTCGCGAGATCGGACACGGCGCGCTCGCTGAGCGTGCGATCGTTCCCGTCCTGCCGACGCGCGCGGAGTTCCCGTATGCGATTCGCCAGGTCTCTGAGGCACTCGGGTCCAACGGGTCGACCTCGATGGGCTCGGTCTGCGCATCGACGATGTCGTTGCTGCACGCTGGCGTCCCGTTGAAGGCCCCGGTCTCGGGCATCGCCATGGGTCTGGTCAGCGGTGAGGTCGATGGCAAGACTCAGTACGTCGCGCTCACCGATATCCTTGGAGCCGAGGACGCCTTCGGCGACATGGACTTCAAGATCGCCGGCACTGAGCAGTTCGTCACGGCCCTGCAGCTGGACACCAAGCTCGATGGCATTCCCGCCTCGGTGCTCGCCGCCGCACTGAACCAGGCGCGCGCTGCACGTCTGACGCTGCTCGAGGTCATGTCCGAGGCGATCGACGGTCCTGACGAGATGGCGCCGAATGCGCCTCGCGTCATCACCGTCAAGATCCCGGTCGACAAGATCGGCGAGGTCATCGGCCCGAAGGGCAAGATGATCAACTCGATCCAGGACGAGACAGGCGCCGACATCTCGATCGACGACGACGGCACCATCTACATCGGCGCTGTCGACGGCCCATCGGCCGAGGCGGCTCGTTCGATGGTCAACTCGATCGCCAATCCGACGATGCCCGAGGTCGGCGAGCGCTACCTGGGCACCGTGGTCAAGACCACGACGTTCGGTGCGTTCATCTCGCTGCTCCCCGGCAAGGATGGCCTGCTGCACATCTCTGAGATCAAGAAGATGGTGGGAAAGCCCCGCATCGACTCGGTCGACGATGTGCTGTCGGTCGGCCAGAAGGTGCGCGTGGAGATCAAGGAGGTCGACGACCGCGGCAAGCTGTCGCTGACCGCCGCCAAGGATGAGGACGAGGCCGTAGCAGACGTCCCGGCAGACGCCTGAGCCACGACCGACTGACGTGAGCACCCGCACGCTGCACCGGGGCCAGGACGGAAGCGTTGTCAAGCGCACCGTCCTGCCCGGTGGGCTGCGTGTGGTCACCGAGGCCGTGCCGACCATGCGGTCGGTCTCCTTCGGCGTCTGGGTCGGGGTGGGATCGCGCGACGAGTCGGGCAAGCAGGCCGGTGCCAGTCACTACCTCGAGCACCTGCTGTTCAAGGGCACGCGTCAGCGCAGTGCTTTGGAGATCTCGTCGGCGATCGACCGGCTCGGAGGCGAGATGAACGCCTTCACCGCAAAAGAGTTCACCTGCTTCTACGCTCGGGTGCTGGACGCGGACCTTCCCGTCGCTGTCGACGTCGTGACCGACATGGTGCTCTCGTCGACGATCACTGGACCTGACTTCGAGTCAGAGCGCGGCGTGATCCTAGAAGAGATCGCCATGCACGATGACGACCCAGGCGACGTTGTGCATGACCTGTTCGCGCAGTCGGTCTTTGGTGACACACCACTGGGGCGACCGATCCTCGGTTCGGTTGGATCCATCGAGACTGTAAGTCGCGACACGGTCCGCCGGTACTACAGGCGCTGGTACCGGCCTGAGCACATCGTTGTTGCCGCGGCAGGGAACCTCAATCACGCAGCGGTGGTGCGCTTGGTCAAGAAGGCTTTCGCTGCCGGAGGAGTCCAGCTCAACGGCGAGGCCTCAGCCACGACTGCAGCACGTCGCGTCCACCCGCGGCCAAATCCTGGCGGCGGCGTGTCCGTCATCCCGCGGACAACCGAGCAGGTCAACCTCGTGCTTGGTGTACCTGGAGTCGACCGCAATGATCCGCGACGCTTCGCCCTGGGTGTGCTCAACAGCGCACTCGGCGGAGGGATGTCGAGCCGACTCTTCCAAGAAGTGCGCGAGAAGCGCGGGCTCGCCTACTCGGTCTACTCCTACCACGCCCAGTACTCCGATGCTGGTCTCTTCGGCGTCTACGCCGGCTGCCTGCCGAAGAAGGTCGATGACGTGCTCGACCTCTGTCGAGCCGAGCTTGCCCGGGTCCGTCACCGAGGCGTCACAACTGAGGAGCTCGAGCGTGGCAAAGGCCAGCTGCGCGGGTCGCTGGTGCTCGGCATGGAGGACACCGGATCACGGATGAACCGGATCGGCAAGAGCGAACTCGTATATGGCGAGATGCTGTCGATCGACGAGGTATTGAGCCGCATCGAAGCAGTCACACTCGACGATGTTCTTGAGGTGGCGTCCGATGTCCTTGACGTCACCCCGACCCTGGCGGTCATCGGACCGTTCGATGCTGACCGGGACTTCTCCGGAGCCGTCACCTCATGACTGCCGTCAAGGTTGCCGTGATCGGTGCTGCTGGCCGAATGGGTCAGCAGACCTGTTCGGCGATTTCCGACGCTGACGACCTTGAGCTCGTCGCCGAGGTCGACCGCGACGGCTCGGTCGACGATGCCGCCGTTGCCGGCGCCCAAGTTGTCGTCGACTTCACCCGCCCTGATGTCGTGATGGGAAACGTCGAGCGTGCGCTCGCCCTTGGGATGCACGCTGTCGTGGGCACGAGTGGATTCGACGAGGAGCGGCTCGAGCAGGTACGAGTGGTGGTCGAACGGTCGCCCGGCCTCGGTGTTGTCGTTGCCCCCAACTTCGCGCTGGGCGCTGTGCTTCTGATGCGTTTCGCACGCGAGGCGGCAAGACACTTCGACTCAGTTGAGATCGTCGAGACTCACCATGCCGACAAGATCGATGCGCCGAGCGGCACGGCCGTGCACACCGCGCAGCTGATCGCGGCCGCCCGCTCGGCCGCGGCAACGCCTACAGCTCCCGACGCCACTTCCAGTGCGTTGCCGGGCGCCCGTGGCGCCATCGTCGACGGCATCCCCGTGCACTCGGTGCGCTTACGGGGGGCGGTTGCTCACGAAGAGGTCGTCTTCGGCAACGCGGGCGAGATTCTCACGCTCCGTCATGACTCGTTGGACCGCGCGGGGTTCATGCCCGGTGTCCTGCTGGCAGTGCGAGAGGTGGTGCGCCGGCCCGGTCTGACGGTCGGACTCGAACCCCTGCTCGGCCTGCCCAGCGCCCCCTAGCCGGTGGGTTCGTGAACGCTCGCTCCGTCGCTTGGGTGCTGGCCGCGCTGTGCGGCTTCTATCTCCTGTTCATCGCTCAGCGCTCGTGGGTGCTGCTCTCCAGTGGGGACCTGATTCCGGTCGTCCTCGGGGTCGCGCTGATCGCACTTCCTGTCATCGGGGTCTGGGTGGTGGTCCGCGAGCTGCAGTTCGGGGCCAAGACCGCCGAGCTCGGCCGCGAGCTGGCCGCCTCCGGTGGGCTTCCGGAGGACGACTTGCCGCGCACCCCCGGGGGGCGCGTGGTGCGCGAAGCCGCAGATGCGCGTTTCGCGCAGCGTCAGGCGGAGGTCGAGGCCGCTCCGGACGACTGGGGGGCCTGGTTCCGGCTGGCGGTGGCCTACGACGACGCCGGTGATCGTAAGCGGGCGCGTGCAGCGATGCGGACGGCGATCGAGCGTTTTGAGGCGCCCTAGCCTGCTGCCCGACCCATCGCGCCAGCGTCGCGCCACCAGCGTTCGATGGCCAACGAGGCCATCGAGAAGGGCTCGGGTCGCCCGATGAAGTCCATGCTGTGGCGCCGGACCGGAGTTGCAATGGGTCCTACGTCGCGGACGGTGATGACGACGCGATCGCCTTCTGCGTCCGGGTCACCCCTACCCGATGCGGTGGACACGTCGGTCACCAGGCGCCAGGGGTACACCGCCATTGCCCGCATCGTCAGAATCCGAACTCCGGCGTCGTTGACGTAGACACCGACGGCGAAGAACCGAGTGATGGTGATGGCCAGCCCGGCCGCGAGCAGCCCGAAGGCGGTGGCGTACACCAGGCGCGGTGCCACTGGTCCGCCGCCGAGCAGGATCGAGAAAGACAAGAAGGCCGGGGCGGTCGTGATCAGGACGCCGAACAGGGCCAGCAGGACTCGTGGCGGTCCTGGCCGGTATGGCCGGATCCAGTTGACCTGACGGAAGTCTTCACCGACCGGCCCTTTGGGGCGGTCGGGCCAGAACTTCCAACCCGCGTACCAGTGGCTCATGAGCTCATCCTGCCGCTCATCCGGCGATGAGTCGCACCAGGGCAGCGACTGCCGCTGCCCCGACGACGACCACCAGGAACGGTGCGCGCAGCAGCAGGGCAACGACGGCATACGCCAGGCCGGCGGCCCTGGCATCCAGCACGAGTCGTTCTCCGTCACCGAAGACCTGAACAGCTGTGAGGGCGGCGAGCAGTGCGACGGGGGTCAGCAGCGCAATGCGCGTGACGCGAGGTCGCTCGAGGACTCGTTGTGGAATGAAGTAGCCCGAGGCCTTGAGCGCATAGCCCCCAACGGCCACTGCGGCGATCGCCGCCCACAGTTCATTCATGGGAAACGTCCGGTGACCTTGGTTGCTGGGTCACAGGGTGGGGTGGTTCTGGCCATGCAACTACCAGGGCGACGGCGGCGGCGGCCAGAACAGGTATGCCTGGGGGAAGCAGCGGCGTCAGCACCAGGGCAAGGGTCGCCGCAGCAGCAGCGACTGCGCGTGTGACCGCCGTTGACAGCTGCGGCCAGAGCAGGGCGAGGAAGGCGGCGCCTACTGCAGCATCGAGCCCGATCACCCTCGGATCGGAGACCTGGTCGACGGCAAGCGCTCCGGCGACGGTTGCGACATTCCAGCAGAAGAAGACAGCGATCCCAGTTGTCCAGAATCCGGTGCGCGCCAGCTGGCCGGTCGGCTGCGAGATTGCGACCGCGGTCGACTCGTCGATGGTGAGTTGGGCCGCCGAGAGGCGCCGCCACCCACGGACCTTCAGCAGCGGAGCAAGACGAAGACCGTAGAAGGCGTTGCGGGAACCGAGAGCCAGGGCAGCGACCGCGCCAGAGGCAGCGGCGCCTCCGGCGCCGACTACCCCGACGAGTGCGAACTGGGACGCGCCGGTGAAGACGAATATGCTCAGCACCATCGCTTGGGCAACGGTGAAGCCATTGGCGACAGCCAGGGCACCAAAACCAAGCCCGTAAGCGCCGACCGCGACGCCGACCCCCCAAGACTGGGTGCGAACGGATCGGTGCTCGTCGGTCATGAAGCGGAAGACTCCAGGAGAGTCCCGAGCCGCACCTGTCGGAGCGTGCTCGCACTCGAGTCGCCGTCCTCGGTGGCGAGCGTTCGGTGTGCCCCATCTGCAGCCCATCCGGCTGACTCCAGAAACAGGCGCAGCTGGTCTTGGCCGCTGGCCAGCCAGACCACTGCCTCACGCTCGCCTGCTGCTGTCGCGGTCTGCAGGGCAGCGGTGAGCAGCCGAGACCCGTGGCCGTGGCCCCGGTGTGCGGGATCAACTGTGAAGACGAGCAGCTCGAGACAACTAGTGGGGTCAAGGTCGGGGTCGGAGGCTGGTGCCAGCGCTGCACCTCCAACGACGACGTCGGCGCCGGTAGATGTCTCCAGCGCCACCCAGACATGATGCCGCTGAGTAGGCGGTGCCATCACGGCTCTCTCCCAGGAACGCTCCATCAGGTCGGCGTCCGGTGGTGGGGGGAGTCGCAGTTCGGGTCCGGCGTCGAGCCAGCTGCGGCGCTGCACGGCGGCAAATCCGGCAGCGTCGATGAGGCGGGCGGCGCGGACGAAGACATCGGCCATGGCCGCATCCTCGCAGGGGAGGGCCGGGACGTGCAGGGTGCGGGTGGTCCTAGAGTTCGGGCATGCGCGTGGTGGTCATCGGGGTGGGAGTCATGGGGCTCTCGGCCGCGGCTGAGCTCAGCACGCGAGGTCACGAAGTGATCGCCGTCGACCGGTTCAGCGTCGGCCATCGGTTCGCCTCTTCGTCAGGGGCAACGCGGATCTTCCGGTTGGCGCATGCCGATCGCGACTTCGTGCGCATGGCCATCTGGAATCACGATCTGTGGAACCGACTCGAACACGACATCGGTCGTCCACTGCGATTGACCCGGGGGCTGCTCTGGCGTGGCGGTCTAGCCGATGACGTCGCCCATGCCTTGGCTGTCGAAGGAGTCGAGCACGAACTGGTCGACCAGGCACGCCAGGCCCAGCTCTTTCCAGAGCTGCGCTGGGCTGGCGATGGAACTGTGGTCTGGCAGCCGGAGGCGGGGGTTGTCCGCGCCGATGACTCCTTGCGCGCCTGCCTTACCCGACTTCGGAGATCCGGCGGAGCTCTGGTCGGTGAAGGCACCGTCCATGCGGTGTTGCCGCTCGCGTCAGGGGGCGTCGAAGTCGTCGCCGACGTCTCAGGTACCCGAACCACGTGGGTCGCCGATCGCGTTGTTGTCGCGACGGGACCCTGGGCGCGGCCTTTGCTTGCGAGCCTTGGGATCGAGGTCCAGCTCACGGCCAACCTCGCACAGGTCACCTACGTCAGGGGTGGCGACGGTGTTCCCTGGGCCGCCCGTCCCTGCCTGGTCGATGTGCCGCCCGACGGCGCTTCCTTCGGCTTCTACGCAATGCCGACTCCAGGCATCGGCTACAAGGTCGGGATTGACGAGCCGATCCGACCCTTTTCCGAGTCTGACTTCGAAAGACAGCCTGACGACTCCCGTGAAGCGGAGGCGGTGCAACGGGTGCGCCTGGAGCTTCCCGCGTTCGACGCCACACCAGTGCGTTCGGAGGTTTGTGCCTGGACCGAGTCGGCTGACGACCGATTCATCATCGATCAGGTCGGTGACGTCGTGGTTGCCTGCGGTGACAGCGGTCAGGGCTTTAAGTTCTTGCCGATGTTCGGTGAGGTCCTCGCCGACCTGGTCGAGGGAAAGGCGCTCCCGGACGCTGTTGCTGCGGATGTCGCATCCCTGGGGTTAGCCCGCTTCGCCGGTGACTCCGCTGCCCGCCTCCATCGCTAGGGTGACCTTGTGAGCGATCTTGAAATGCAGTTCCGCAGTGACATGACCGTCGAGCTGGTTCGGGCGGCTGCCCAAGATGCCGACGTTCTCTTCGCAGCTCGTGTCTCAACGTTGGGGGAGCAGTCCCTCGATGACATCGACACCGACGCTGGTCGATCCGAGGGGCTGATTCGCTTCCTGATGCGCGAACGGCACGGTTCTCCGTTCGAGCACAACTCGATGACCTTCTACGTGCAGGCGCCGATTTTCGTCTTCCGTGAGTTCATGCGGCACCGGATCGCCTCGTACAACGAGGAGTCCGGTCGCTACCGCGAGCTGCGACCTGTCTTCTACGTGCCAGCAGCGGACCGGAAGCTGGTTCAGGAGGGCAAGCCCGGTCACTATGTCTTCGTCGACGGGACAGATGAGCAGTACTCCACCGTTGTCGAGCAGACCAAGCAGGCATGCGAGTCCTCGTACCGGGCGTACCAAGAGATGCTTGATGCCGGTGTGGCCAGAGAGGTTGCTCGCGGCGTCCTTCCTGTCGCCACCTACTCCTCGATGTACGTGACGATGAACGCTCGGTCGCTGATGAACTTCCTCTCGCTCCGCACCAAGCGCGAGGGGTCAGCCTTCCCCTCCTATCCACAGCGCGAGATCGAGATGGTCGCTGAGCAGATGGAGACCTTTTGGGCCGGGCTGATGCCGGTCACGCACCGAGCCTTCGAGGCAGCTGGGCGGGTTTCGCCCTAGCTCTGCCCCTTGGGTGTAACGGAGCGGCGTCGAGGAACGATGAGCGGACGACCCCGTCACCGACCGACCCCCCGAGCGGGTGGTGACGGGGTTTCTCGCACCTCACGCCAGGTGTGTCAGGTCGCCTGGGGGTTTCTCGCACCTCACGCCAGGTGTGTCAGGTCGCCTGGGGGTTTCTCGCACGTGGGGTCCTCCCTTCCGCTGACGACTCCCGATAGCCTGCAGGTATGACCCAGCAGTCCGCCTCGCGACGTGCCCCGTTCGGCCGGGTGCTCACAGCGATGGTCACGCCCTTCCGCTCCGACCTCTCCGTCGATATTGACGCCGTACAACAGCTGGCTACCTATCTCGTTGATCAGGGGAACGACGGTCTCGTGGTCAACGGCACAACGGGAGAGTCACCGACCACCACCGACCACGAGCAGGAGCTTGTCGTTCGAGCCGTTGTCGATGCGGTGGGGGACCGTGCCTTGATTCTCGCGGGAGCGAGCAGCAACGACACCGTCCATGCGATCGAACGGGCCCGGCTGGCCGCGAAGGCGGGTGCGCACGCGCTGCTGGTGGTGTCTCCTTACTACAACCGGCCTCCACAGGAGGGTGTGCTCACCCACCTGACGATGGTGGCTGACTCAACAGAGCTTCCCGTCATGCTCTACGACATCCCGGGGCGCACAGGAGTCGCGATCGACGTCGAGACGATGGTGCGAGCGGCCGAACACGAGAAGATCGTCGCAGTCAAAGATGCCAAAGCAGATCTTGAAGCTTCCTCGTGGGTGATCGCCCGTACTGACCTTGCCTGGTACTCCGGTGATGACGTCCTGACCCTGCCGCTGTTGAGTATCGGTGGCGTCGGCGTTGTCAGCGTGGCCGCGCATCTGGTGGCTCGTCGGATCGGTGAGATGATCGCTGCCTATGAGTCAGGCGACGTGTTCACTGCGACGCGCCTGCATCTCGGCCTTCTCCCGGTCTACACCGGCCTCTTCCGGACACAGGGGCTGATGACCACCAAGGCGGCCCTCTCCCAGCTCGGGGTGATCGGTGGTGCCGTCCGACCACCGCTTGTCGATCTCACCCAGGAAGAGTTCGCCACCTTGACGCTCGACCTTGCCGATGGCGGCGTCGAGGGATTTACCGCATGAGCCATCCGCACCCCGAGCTCGGACCCCCACCTCCTGCCCCACAAGGGTCATTGCGCATCGTCCCGCTCGGAGGACTCGGCGAGATCGGCCGCAACATGACGGTCTTCGAGTTTGAGGGCAAGCTCTTGATCGTCGACTGTGGCGTGCTCTTCCCAGAAGACGACCAGCCCGGGATCGATCTGATCCTCCCCGACTTCGACTACATCAGAGACCGTCTTGATGACGTCGTCGGGCTGGTGCTCACTCACGGGCACGAGGATCACATCGGAGCCGTGCCCTACCTGCTCCGCGAGCGTGCTGATATTCCGCTCTTTGGCTCGCGACTGACCTTGGCGTTCGTCGAGGCCAAGCTGCGTGAGCATCGGATCACCCCGGTCACGACGACGGTGACCGAAGGCGGCCGCACCGCTTTGGCGCCGTTTGATCTCGAGTACATCGCCGTCAACCACTCCATCCCTGACGCGCTGGCTGTCGCAATACGCACTCCAGCAGGCCAACTGGTAGTTCACACCGGTGACTTCAAGATGGACCAGTTGCCTCTCGACGGCCGCGTCACCGATCTTCGCGCCTTTGCCCGGTTGGGCGATGAAGGGGTTGACCTGATGTTGGTCGACTCCACCAACGCCGAGGTGCCCGGGTTCGTTGCCTCCGAGAAGGACATCGTGCCCGTCCTTGACAGGTACTTTGCCCAGAGCGAGCGCCGGATCATCGTGGCCTCGTTTGCCTCGCACATCCATCGCGTTCAGCAGATCATCGACATCGCTCGCAAGCATCGACGCAAAGTGGCGTTCGTCGGTCGCTCGATGGTGCGGAACATGGGCATCGCCCGCGACCTGGGGTATCTGACGATCCCGGCTGACACCGTTGTCGATGTCAAGTCGCTCGACGACCATCCTGACGATGGCGTTGTGCTGATCTGCACCGGATCACAGGGTGAGCCGATGGCAGTGCTCTCTCGCATCGCCGGACGTGACCACAGCATCGTGCTGGGACCGGACGACACCGTCATCCTCGCTTCGTCGCTGATCCCCGGCAACGAGAACGCCGTCTACCGGGTGATCAACGGACTGATGCGGTGGGGCGCCACGGTGGTGCACAAGGGCAACGCGATGGTTCACGTCTCCGGGCACGCTGCCGCAGGCGAACTTCTCTACCTGTACAACATCGTGCGGCCGACGAACGTCATGCCGGTTCACGGAGAGACTCGACACCTGCGCGCCAACGCTGACCTCGCAATTGCGACCGGTGTCGAGCCGCGCAACGTCCCGATGGCCGAGGACGGCGTTGTCGTCGACCTGGTCGACGGTCACGCGCGCATCGTCGGGGCTGTTCCCTGCGGATACGTCTACGTCGACGGAGCGTCGGTGGGCAACATCACCGAAGCCTCCCTGAAGGACCGCCGCATCCTGGGCTCCGAGGGTTTCATCTCGGTTCACGTCGTTGTCGACTCTGCCACGGGGAAGGTGGTGGGTGGCCCCGTCGTGTCCGCCCGCGGGTTCCTCGAGGACGACTCGGTGTTCAATGACGTCCTTCCACTCATTACCGCCGCATTGGAAGATGCAGGAGGCCGAGGGATAGGCGAAGCGCACCAGCTGCAGCAAGTCGTCCGGCGCACCGTGGGTCGCTGGGTCAGCAGCGCGCATCGACGCAAGCCGATGATCATCCCGGTCGTCATCGAGGTCTGAGGCCGGCGATCCCCCCGATTCCGAGGGGTTCTGGCGTCCGCTGGGGTGCCAAGGAGCGCGACACACCGCGCGATCAGCGGTGATCGGGTCAAGACGCTCGGTAGCCTGCCAACCATGGCCTCGTCTTCCCCACGGGGTGCGACTCGCTCGCGTCCCTCGAGCACGCGCCCCACGCCCAAGCGCACATCGAGCTCCGCTCGCACCCGCGCGCGCACTGCCAGGCGCGGCCCAGGACCGGTGAAGCGGCTGGTACGTGCGCTGTGGCTCGCGGTCAGGGGTATCTGGCTCGGACTCGCTCACCTGCTCGGTGGCGCCGCTCGACGAATCGGCTCGAGCGCCCGTGACCTCGACCCCGAGCAGCGCCGCGACGGGATCGGACTGCTGCTGCTCGCCATCGCGCTGGTGGCTGCCGCTTCGCAGTGGTGGTCCCTGGATGGCCCCGTCGACGTCACGGCAGACGCCGTGGTGCTCGGCAGTGCTGGAAGGCTTGCCTGGGCGGTGCCCCTTGTTCTCATAGGGCTGTCGTGGTGGGTACTCCGTCATCCAGCAGGCCATGCCCCCACCGGCCGACTGGTGATCGGGTGGGCAGCCACGATCGGCGGTGTGCTCGGGATCGCGCACGCGCTCGCCGGAACGCCCCAGCCGTTTGAAGGATCTGAGGCGATGCGCTCAGGTGGGGGGTTCCTGGGATTCATGGTGGCCGCGCCTCTCGTATCGGGTCTGACGGTTTGGCTCGCTGTTCCACTGATGCTGCTGATGGTCGCCTTCGGCCTCCTCATCTTGACCGCGACCCCGGTGCACCAGGTGCCCGAGCGGCTCGCCGTCATTCGTGACCGGGTGCTCTACGGCCGGCCGGTTGAGGAGGTGATCGACCTTGTCGACGCGGACAGCCACGACCTGGGAGGAACCGAAGGGCATCCCAGACGGCGCAGTCGCAGATGGTTCCGCTCGAGACGAGAGCCTGAGCTGTTGCTGCCCACGGGCCCAGAGGCCTTCGAGTCACCTGTGCTGGCCGACGAGCTCTCGGTTGTCGAGGGCATCGACGACCTCGACAACGGTGACTTCGACGTAGTCGCGGTTCCCTCTCCGGCTCTCATCGCGCCGGGGACCGTCCCAGAAAGCGGTCCGGTCACCAAGCTGGGCGAGGTCTCCACCTCGTCTCCCCTTCCAGCGCGTGTGGAGCAGCTGCTCTTGGGCGGCGATGTCACCTACACGCTCCCCGACCCTTCCTTGCTGCGCACCGGAACCCCGCACAAGCTGCGCAGCAAGGCCAACGACGCCGTCGTCGCGTCGCTGACCGAGGTGCTGGAGCAGTTCGGGATCGACGCGAGGGTCACCGGTTTTACCCGCGGGCCAACTGTCACGAGGTACGAGGTCGAGCTCGGCCCCGGAATCAAGGTGGAGCGCGTCACTGCGCTCAGCAAGAACATCGCGTACGCGGTGGCTAGCGCCGACGTCCGAATCCTTTCGCCCATCCCCGGCAAGTCGGCAATCGGGATCGAGATACCGAATACCGACCGCGAGATCGTCAGCCTCGGCGATGTCATGCGCTCGTCGGCCGCTAGCAGTGACCACCACCCGATGGTGGTGGGCCTCGGCAAGGACGTCGAGGGTGGGTACGTCTGTGCGAATCTGGCGAAAATGCCGCACGTTCTGGTTGCCGGCGCCACCGGTGCAGGCAAGAGCGGATGCATGAATGCGTTGATCACCAGCATTCTCATGCGCTCGACACCAGACGAGGTGCGCATGGTCCTTGTCGACCCCAAGCGCGTTGAGCTAACGGTCTACGAAGGCATCCCACACCTGATCACACCGATCATCACCAGCCCGAAGAAGGCAGCCGACGCCCTGCAGTGGGTCGTACGCGAGATGGAGATGCGCTACGACGATCTTGCGGCGTACGGCTTTCGACATGTCGACGACTTCAACAAGGCGGTGCGCGCGGGTTCGGTCAAGCCGCCGACCGGTAGTGAGCGCAACCTGCAGCCGTATCCATACCTGCTCGTCGTCGTCGACGAGCTCGCTGATCTGATGATGGTGGCCCCGCGAGACGTCGAGGACTCGATCGTCCGCATCACCCAGCTCGCACGAGCCGCTGGGATCCACCTGGTGTTGGCTACCCAACGTCCGAGCGTCGATGTGGTCACGGGTCTGATCAAGGCGAACGTGCCCAGTCGGTTTGCCTTCGCCACATCGTCGCTTGCCGACAGTCGAGTGATCCTCGACCAGCCTGGTGCAGAGAAGCTCGTCGGCCAAGGCGACGCGCTCTTCCTTCCGATGGGTGCGAGCAAGCCCATCCGGGTTCAAGGGTCGTGGGTTACCGAGGCAGAAGTTGCGGCGGTCGTCGCGCACGTCAAAGGTCAGCTACAGCCGACCTACCGCGACGACATCACGGCTGCCCCAACCCGCAGAGAAGTCGACGGTGACATCGGCGACGATCTGGACCTTTTGCTCCAGGCTGTAGAGCTTGTCGTCGACACGCAGTTCGGGTCCACGTCGATGCTGCAGCGCAAACTGCGCGTGGGCTTTGCCAAGGCCGGACGACTGATGGACCTCATGGAGAGCAGAGGGATTGTCGGCCCCTCTGAGGGCTCCAAAGCGCGCGATGTGCTGGTCAAGCCAGATGAGCTTCCAGCTGTGTTGATCACCCTCCGAGGGGAGTAGTTGCGAGCCGCCTGAGCATTGGGTCAGCCGGGACGCGAATGAGGACCGTTTGGCGGCTTTGTCTTGCCAGCACCCCCGGCCGTAGACTAGGGGTGTCAACAGTCTGCGCTCAGAGGGGAGGTCACGTGTCCGGAGAGTCGCCAGCGCCCGAAAACCTCAGCGCCCGAAAACCCAGCTCCAAAGCATTCGCAGTCCATCGGTCACGAGGTCTCTGCGGCTCGTGCAGCAGCTGGCCTCTCGCTCGCCGAGGTCGCCGAGCGTACCCGGATCCGGGCGACGGTGATCGGCGAGATCGAGACGGACAACTTCGCCCACTGCGGCGGCGACGTGTACGCCCGCGGTCACCTCAGGGCGATCGCAACCGCAGTCGGTGTTGATGCCACCCCGTGGATCGAGGCATACGACCTTGAGCACGGCTCGGTGGCCCCCTCTGCCACCGAGGTCTTCGAGTCAGAGACCGCAGCACCCTCTCGCCGCAGAGGGGCGAACTGGAGCGCCATCATGGCCGCCGCACTGGTGATAGCGGTCGGGTTGGTCGTGGCACAGGTCTTCACGACATCTGACGATGGCCGTCCCACCACAACTGTGGCCGAACCCGAGCCAACGCCAAGCGCGACCGATCCCGAGACGAACGACCCATCCGACAAGCCGACTCAGGTCGCCGAGGCAACCCCTGACGAAGTTGTTGTTCAAATCACTGCGCTCCCAGTCGGCATCAGCTGGGTGCAGGTGACCCGCTCAGATGGTTCGATCGCGTTCACCGGCAACATCGGTAGCGGGCAGTCGAAGACGTTCCGGGACGACAGAAACCTCAAGGTCGTCTTGGGCAACGCGGCAGGCGTCAAGCTCACCGTCAACGGCCAGGACCTCGGTTCACCTGGAGGTCAGGGTGAGGTCGCCAGTCTGGAGTTCACCCCGAAGGATCCCGACGGGACTGCAGGCTGACGTGACGCCGCGGGTGTCGTTGGTAACCCTTGGTTGTGCGCGCAACGAGGTCGATTCCGAAGAGCTTGCTGGACGCTTCGCTGAGGCCGGCCTCGAACTCGTCGACGAGCCGGCGGACGCAGATGCCGTAGTCGTCAACACCTGCGGCTTCGTGGCCGCAGCCAAGAAGGACTCGATCGACACCATGTTGGCCGCCGCAGACCTCAAGAGGGTTGGTGGACCGCAGGCGGTCATTGCCGTCGGGTGCCTGGCCGAGCGTTATGGCACCGAGTTGGCCGGTGAGCTGGGCGAGGTCGACGCGGTGCTCGGTTTCGACGACTACCCCGACATCGCTGCCAAGGTGCAGGCGGTTCTGGCTGGAGACCGTCCGGCCGCTCCCGTTCCGCAGGACCGCCGGTTGCTGCTGCCTCTGGCGCCGGCGGACCGTGCGGTCCCTGCGGCGCCGGCCCCCGGTCTTGCCGGACCGGCGTCCGGGCCGAGGGTGCCGCGCCGGCGCCTGGACTCCAGCCCCATGGCGCCGGTGAAGATTGCCTCCGGGTGCGACCGTCGCTGCGCCTTCTGCGCGATTCCCCGTTTCCGCGGTTCGTTCGTCTCGCGGTCGCCACAGGCGATCGTCGACGAGACAGGGTGGCTTGCCGCGCGCGGCGTCCGCGAGGTATTTCTGGTGAGCGAGAACTCAACCTCCTATGGCAAGGACCTCGGCGACCTGCAAGCGCTGGAACGCCTGCTGCCGAACCTGGTTGCGGTCGACGGCATCGACCGGGTCAGAGTCAGCTATCTGCAGCCGGCCGAGGTGCGCCCGAGTCTCGTGGAGGTGATGGCGGGTACGCCTGGCGTTGCGCCGTACTTCGACCTGTCCTTCCAGCACGCCAGCGGTCCACTGCTCCGTCGGATGCGCCGGTTCGGTGACGCCGAGGCTTTCCTCACTCTGATCGGCTCTGTGCGGGCGCAGGCGCCGACTGCGGGAATTCGTTCGAACGTCATCGTTGGATTCCCTGGCGAGACCGAAGACGATATCCACCTGCTCACCGATTTCCTGACCGATGCCCGGCTCGATGTCGTCGGTGTCTTCGGCTACTCCGATGAGGACGGCACCGAGGCTGCTCACCTCAGCGGACAGCTCTCCGATCAGGAGATCGAGGAGCGTCGCCGGCACGTCGACCAGCTCGTTGAGGCGCTGGTGGCCGATCGGGCAGCTGAGCGGATTGGTGAGGTGTTGCATGTCTTGGTCGAGGAACATGCCGACGGAGTATCGATCGGACGAGCGGCTCACCAGGGGCCCGACGTTGATGGAGTGGTGGAGCTGCCTGGCGTCGAGGCTCCGATCGGAACATGGATCGAGGCGCTGGTCGTAGCCTCTGCCGGCGTCGACCTCATCGCCGAGCCGATGACGTCGGGCCAGCGCTGATGAGCGACGAGAGCACTGCTGAAGTCTCCTCGTGGAACGTTCCCAACGCGCTGACGGTTGGCCGCCTGCTGCTCGTTCCGGTCTTCTTGGTGGTCGCGTGGGTGGGCTTCGAACGCGACGCTGAGGCATGGCAGGCCTGGGCGGCCCTGATCTTCCTCGTGGCAGCGGTGACCGATCTCGTCGATGGAGAGTGGGCTCGGCGCACTGGCCAGGTGACATCGTTCGGCAAGATCGCCGACCCCATCGCCGACAAGGCCCTGACCGGATCTGCTCTCGTGCTGCTCTCGTGGTTCGAGCTGCTGCCCTGGTGGGTGACGATCGTGATCATCTCCCGAGAGATCGCTGTCACCGGGCTGCGGTTCTGGGTGATCCGGCACGGCGTGATCGCCGCCAGTCGTGGAGGCAAGCTCAAGACGGCGCTGCAGATCTTGGCCATCACCCTGTATCTCCTGCCATTGGCCAGCGGAGCCTTCGCCGTGGCCGAGTGGGTCATGGGCGCCGCTGTCATAGTGACTGTGGTGACGGGCGTCGACTACACGTTCCGCGCGATGGCCCTGCGTCGGGGAACGGCCGAGACGCCGCAGCGGCAGGCTCAGGCGTGACCGAGTCTGCAGCTGCGCTGCCAGCGGCGGGCCACGGCGCAGCGGCCGTGGTGCAGGCCATGAGCCAGCGAGATCTCACTCTGGCGGTGGCTGAGTCACTCACCGGTGGGTTGGTCATGGCCACGCTGACGGAGGTACCGGGGGCCAGTGCGGTGTTGCGTGGGGGCCCCGTCGTCTACGCCACCGATACGAAGTCGTCCGTTCTCCATGTCGACGCCGACCTCCTCGCGTCCCGCGGGCCCGTGGACTCGCGAGTGGCCGTAGCAATGGCATCGTCGGTTCGGCAGCTGTGGCAGGCCGATGTCGGGCTCGCCACCACCGGGGTGGCCGGACCCGACCCACAGGCGGGGTGCCCGGTCGGCGAGGTCTACGTGGCGATCTCAGATGCCGCGGGATCTGTCGTGCACCGGCTCGATCTGGCCGCGGAAGGTGACCGGGGATCCATCCGGCAGAAGACCGTCCAGATCGCGCTGGCGGCGGTTCTGGAGCGCCTCGGGCTCGCCGGGGAAGCCTCTGTGGGTCCCCGCGGTTACACTGGGGCAACCCCCGCCAACGGGGACATGGTTTAGATCGTTGTGTTGGATCCTGTTTCGGGCCTGGATCGGAGGGAGCGCCGATGATCGTGTTACGTCAACACCTCGGCGATGAGTTGCGCCGTCAGCGGCAGCAACAGGGTCGTACGCTCCGCCAGGTCTCCGCGTCGGCTCGGGTCTCCCTGGGATACCTCTCGGAGATCGAGCGTGGTCAGAAAGAGGCCAGCAGCGAGTTGCTCGCCTCGATCTGTGGAGCTCTTGAAGTCCCGCTCTCCCAGGTCCTACGCAACGTTGGCGACGACATCGCCCTCGCCGAGCTCGCCTCTGCACCCGCTGTGCCAACTCGTCGGGGTGAGGATGGCGAAGATGGATCCCGAGCCGCGGCCGGGGTTCCCGCCGCCGTTTGAGCGTGCCGACGAAGAGTCCTCCCCACGTCCGCGCCGGCAATGCAATGGAGCGGGCGCGTGCGGGGATTCTGCATGCTGCGGCAGACCTGGTGGCCTCCGGCGGCCCGAGAGCGGTGACGATGGCCGCGGTCGCTCGCCGCGCGGCCGTGGCCAAGGCGACCGTGTACAACCACTTCCGCGATCGGAACGAACTGCTCCTGGCGCTTCTCGCCCTCCAGCGTGAGAGTCTCATCGCTCACTGTTCGCTGGCACCTTCAGGTGAACGCCTCGACGCAGCAGCAGCGTGGCTCAGTGAGTCGCCGGTCGTTGCCGGGGTCAGGCGCTACGAGCCCAGCACCTTGGTGAAAGTGGCCGACGCTGCCGCCGGTGATGACTCCGTGGCGGCCGACGTCGAACGGTGGTGCGCCACCGGAACCGATCCCGAAGCCGCCAGGCGTTGGCTGCTCTCCTTTGTCTTCGCTCCCCGGCGATCTGGCGAAACCTCCTCGGAGCCGGGGTTGGCCAACTAGGTCACTTCGGTGCGCGCAGATGACGAGGTGCGCGTTCCCTGACCAGGCCGAGGATATCGTTCGCGCTCATGAAGGCGTACGGGTCGTAACCGAAGACCCCGTGGAGTCAGCAAGAAGCCAGCGTCCTGCAGCGCTGCACGCCATGGTGATGCCTGGATGTCGACGCCATCCACCTTCATCACATGAAGCGCGGGCCGGTGCCCCGAGTGCACCTCGTTTACCATGACTGACAATGCTGTGCGGGCGCGGTCACTGTCGGGAGCGCACCAGGTGAGCAGGGATCGACCACCGCGCTCGGCGAACAAGGCCAACCCTTGACGGTCGATCGCCACCGTCGCCCCAGCCTTCCGTCCCGGCAGATGCGAGGCACGGGAGGTTGGCCACGCGAGCGCTGCCCCATAGGGATTCGCTGGATCGGTGGCTGCAAGTGCGTACGTCTGCTCAGTTGCGTCGTTGTCGGTGCGCAGCCGGTCGACGGCTGCGCCACTGGCGAACTGCGCCGCACCTAGGCCCTCGACGAAGTAGCCGCGTTGCACACGTCCGGTGTCCTCCATGGCGGTCAGGACCCGGTAGACCGCCGCAAACCCTCCCGGCACACCCTCTGCTGCCGCCGACCCTCGAGTGAGCACTCCGTGACGACTGAGCATGGTTTCTGCAGCGGCATGGGCGCGGAGTGTGGCCGACTCCGGTTGCTCGGGCACCCGGAACCAACGTCCGGGAACGGCCTCGACAGGCGTGCGGCGGACTGCGCGCCGGGAGTGGCTACGTCCGATGGAAAGAGGTCGCGGTCGAAGGGCTCCTCGGCTGGTGCTTTGCCGCGAACGCAGCGCAGCAAGCGAGTCGTTGGTGAGAACACCGGCCCAGACGAGATCCCAAAGGGCCGCATCGACGACGTCGGTGGGGTAGCCAGCGAGCGCGGCGTGAATTCCGCGGGTAAGCAGTGCGACACCTTCGCCGAAGACGTCCAAGACAGCCGCATGAGCGTCGGTTGGATCGCGGAGCACTTCGGAGGGTGGCAGCAGTGTCGCCGCTTGATCGGCCGGTACGAACCCGACCCACCCATCACCTTGGGGAAGGGAGCCAGCTCCGAACCAGATCACGTCACCAGAGCCGGTGAGCTCATCGAGCCAAGACGGTTGGTAGCCGCGGAGTCGGGCGGGGAAGATGCTCCGCTCCCACTCCGACGCGGGCGCGACGACACCAGCGAGTTGATCGACCACGCGGTAGAGGTCGTCGGCGCCGACAGCTGCGTCGTGCCTGCTGACGCCCTGCCCGATAACGCCCTGCCCAGTAACGCCCTGCCAACTGGGAAGGAAGGTGGCCAGTCGCTCGGCGGGTACCGGCTCGACGGCTCTCTGGGCGATGGCCAGGCTCGCTCGCCTGATCTGGCGCAGCACCTCGGCGTCGCACCACTCCGGGCCACTGCCGCCAGGGCGAAAGGCACCAGCCACGATGCGCCCGGCCCCGACGAGGCGGTTGATCGCCGTCGTGACGACGGCGGGCCCGAGTCCGAGGGCGGCAGCCGTCTCGGCTGTTGTGAAGGGACCGTGCGTACGCGCGTAGCGCGAGACGAGGTCGCCAACCGGGTCCAGGGCTGGTGCGGCGAATGCACCGGAGACTCCGGGAGGCAACGGGATGCCGAGCGCATCGCGCAATCGAGCGAGATCTTCGACAGCAACCCACCGGTCGCCGGCCGGCAGCCGCACCGAGACAGATCGTCGCGCTTCGGTGAGTGCGACGACCCATGCCAGCTCGCCGCCTCTCATTTCGATGTCGTGATCTGAGAGCGGACCGAGGACTCGCAGCGCATCGGCCACTGCCTCGGCGTCCCGCAGGCGCCGCTCGTCGGTCAGCCAGCCGACCCTCCGTTCGACGAGGGCGATCGCGTCGGGGTCGAGCAGCTCACGGAGCTCAGCTTGTCCGAGCAGCTCTGCGAGTAGCGCTGTGTCGACGGAGAGTGCTGCCGCCCTCCTTTCGGCGAGCGGGGCATCTCCTTCGTAAAGGAACGCGCCGACATAGGAGAACAGCAGCGAACGAGCGAAGGGGGAGGGCCGCTGTGTCTCGACCTCGACGATGCGCATCCTTCCGGAGTCAAGATCATTGAGCAGCTCGCTGAGCCCGGGGACATCGAAGACATCTTGCAGGCACTCACGCATGGTCTCCAGCACCAGCGGGAAAGTCGGGTGGCCGGACGCCACCCCCAACAGCTGAGCCGACCGTTGGCGCTGCTGCCAGAGCGGCGTCCTGCGGTCGGGGCGACGCCTGGGGAGAAGAAGGGCCCGCGCCGAGCACTCGCGGAAGCGGGCAGCGAAGAGGGCCGACCCCCACACCGCATCGGTGACCTGACGCTCAGCATCACCTGGGTCGATGAGGAGGTGTTCGACGATGTCGGGGGCAGCTTCGTCGTCGCCACCGAGATCGGGGAGTCGAAGCACGATGCCATCGTCAGATGGCATGACCTGGACATCGATGTCGAGATCGTCGCGGAGCCGAGCAGCGAGGGCGAGCGCCCACGGCGTGTTCACGCGTCCGCCGGCCAATGAGTGGACCACGAGGCGCCAATCGCCTATCTCGTCGCGGAAGCGTTCGACGACGATCGTCTGGTCATCGGGGACCACGCCGCAGACCTCATGCTGCTCATCGAGGTAGGCGAGTGCATTGGCGGCGGCGTTGGTGTCGAGGCCGAGGGCTGTCAACTTCTGTCCGGCTTGCTCAGGTGTGCTGCCTCGAAGCTGCCGGATTGTGGCACCGATCGCCTGGCCGAACTCCCGAGGGCGACCAATTGTGTCGCCGTGCCAGAAGGGAAGCTTGCCGGCGCGTCCTGGTGCCGGCGTCACGAGCACCTGATCGTGGGTGATGTCGACGATCTGCCACGACGTGGAGCCGAGGGCGAAGACGTCACCAATGCGCGACTCGTAGACCATTTCCTCGTCGAGCTCACCGACGCGGCGCCCTGGTCCGCCACCACCGGCGAGGAAGACGCCGTACAGACCGCGGTCGGGAATCGTGCCGCCGTTGATCACCGCGATGCGGTGCGCACCTGGCCTGGCGGTGAGTAGGTCGCGCTCTCGGTCCCACACCAGACGTGGTTTGAGCTCGGCGAAGGCGTCGGACGGGTAGCGGCCAGCCAGCATGTCGAGGACGCCGTGTAGTGCTGAGTCGGGCAGGGCGCGGAATGGGTCGGCGCGCCTAACAACAGTCGCAAGTTCGGGCACGGTCCAGTCGTCCATTGCGACCATGGCCACGACGTGCTGGGCGAGGACATCGAGCGGGTTGCGGGGAACACTGAGCGACTCAATCTCGCCGCGTCGCATCCGATCGACGGCTACCGCACTCGGCAGCAGGTCACCACGGTGCTTGGGGAAGAGAACTCCGCGTGAGACCCCCCCGACGTGGTGGCCGGCTCGGCCGATCCGCTGCAGGCCACTGGCGACCGAGGGTGGTGACTCGACTTGCACCACGAGATCGACAGCTCCCATGTCGATTCCGAGCTCGAGACTGCTGGTGGCGACCACAGCCGGAAGGGTTCCCTGCTTCAGCTGCTCCTCGATGTCAGCGCGTTGCTCACGCGAGACCGAGCCGTGGTGCGCACGGGCAATCTCCGGGACATTTCCCGGCAGGGGGAGTGTGGAACCGGCCTGGGCCATCACCTCTGCTGGCGCAGCGCTCGTGGCAGGGGCATTGGCGCCACCGGACCGACGCGCAGCCTCTTCGTTGAGACGGGCCGCCAGTCTTTCGGTCAGCCGGCGGGAGTTGGCGAACACGATCGTCGATCGGTGCTCGGTGATGAGGTCGACGATGCGTGACTCGACGTGCGGCCACAGCGAGGGTGCTGATGGGGCGATCTCGCCGTCATCAGGGCTACCGCCGAAGTGGACGTCGTCGCCCAGCGCGGAGAGGTCCTCGACAGGGACAACGACCGACAGATCGAGTTCCTTGCTGCTGGGAGGCTGGACGACGGTCACCGGGTGTGGTCCGCCGAGGAATGACGCAACTGTTTCGGTCGGACGAACGGTCGCTGAGAGTCCGATGCGCTGAGCCGGCGCGGGGAGGAGCACATCGAGCCGTTCCAGTGAGAGGGCCAGGTGCGCGCCACGCTTGGTGCCAGCCACCGCATGAACCTCATCGACGATCACGGTGGTGACCGTCTGCAACGTCTCGCGCGCCTTTGAAGTGAGGATCAGGTAGAGCGACTCCGGCGTTGTGATCAGGAGAGTGCTCGGGCGCCTGAGTTGTCGCTGGCGCTCGGATGCTGAGGTGTCGCCGGTGCGGATCGCGACGGAGATCTCAGGGGGAGTGAGCCCTTCGAGCGCGTAGGCGTTCCCGATCCCGGCTAAGGGTGCCCGCAGGTTGCGCTCGATGTCGACAGCAAGAGCCTTGAGCGGGGAGATGTACAAGATGGTCGTGCCGTGGTCTTCCTGAGCCGTGCTCGCACAGCGGTCGAGTGCCCAGAGGAAGGCGGCCAGGGTCTTGCCAGAGCCAGTGGGTGCAACGACCAGGGTGTTCTCTCCAGCGCTGATCGCCCGCCACGCGGCATCTTGCGCCGGTGTGGGCTCGGCGAAGACCGTCTCGAACCAGCGCCGCGTCTGCGGGGAGAAGGTGCCTAAGGGAGTGGACACATCTCCATCTTGGTCGGTGGCGCTGATCGTCACCACCGGCGTCACCACCGGCGTGGGTACTTGTGATCAGTTAACGGACGCGGGTGAATGGAAACATGGAACTTAACGTCCCTACCAGACTGCGCCGATCGGCTTCCATGGCAGTGCTCGCCGCGATCGGTGTGGTCGCGCTCTCAGGCTGTTTCAAGCTCGACATGTCGCTCGAGCTCTCGTCGGACGACACAGTCGATGGCTCAATCGTTCTCGCTATCGATCGTGACCAGGCCCAGCTCTTCGGCGGTGAGGACGCCTTGCGGGAGGCATTGGCTGGCGAAGGCGGCGGTCTGCTCGGGGAGGATCCGGCGACTGGGTCGGTCGAGACCAAGGACTACGAGGACGCGGACTGGATCGGGAACGAGTACATCTTCACCGACGTCGCGCTCGACGAGTTCAGTGGAACCGACACCGGCGATCTGTCGATCACAAGAGAAGGCGACGAGTTCATCGTGAAAGGGACGCTCGATCTGTCCCAGGGAACGGGAACCGAGCCGTCCGCGAGTGCGCTCCTTGAGTCGGCCGAGGCGGAGCTCTCGATCACCTTCCCTGGCGACGTCAAGAGCAGTAACGGCGTGGAGGACGGCAACACCGTCACCTGGGCGCCGAAGCCGGGTGAGGTCACCGAGATTTCGGCAGTGGGTAGCGCCAAGGCTGGTATCCCCTGGACGCTGATCGCCGCTGTCGCAGCCTTACTGACCCTCGTGGTGGTCGGCATCGTTCTGCTCCTGGCCCTGCGGGGACGGCAGAATGCCGTTGCCCCGGCAGCCGGCCCGCTGCCCGATGGCAGCATCGTTCCGGGGGCGCCGACCGCAGCGGAGGCAGCGGTGGACTCACCAGCGCCCGCCGATGCACCAGAGCCCCCTCCAGCACCACCCGCCCCGCCCGTACCTCCACCGAGCTGAATGCGCCTGTCGTACAGTCGCCTCCGTGCGGTTCACTGACTTCTGGGAGCGCATGGAGACACATCTCGGTTCCTCCTATGCGCGCAGTTTCGCCCGTGACCACGTCTTGAGCGACCTCGAGGGACGCACGGTCGAGCAGGCGCTCGCCGACGGCGAGGACGCCACCCGGGTGTGGCGGGCCGTGGTCGCGGCGCTCGATCTGCCGGCGCGCTACCGATGAGCAGCGCGCTCCAGCGACGCACCGTCGGTGTACTGGCAGCGGCCCAGGTGCTTACCGGCGTCGGCGTCGGCGCGGGTGTCGCGGCAGGAAGCCTGCTCGTGGCCGAGCTCACCGGCACCGAGGGGCTGGCCGGCCTCGCTCAGACGTTCGGCGTGATTGGCACAGCCGTCGCAGCCGGGCCGCTGGCCTGGCTCTCGGTCAGATCCGGCCGGCGTATCGGTCTCGTCACGGGGCTGTGGATCGCGGCAGTGGGCGCACTCGTCGTGATCGTGGCTTCGGTGTTTGAGCTCGTCCCCCTCGTCCTTGTCGGTACTTTCGGGGTGGGGGTTGCCTCCGCAGTTGGGCTGCAGGCGCGCTACGCCGCCAGCGATCTGGCCGCCCCTGAGCATGTGGGGCGCGACCTCGCTCTGGTCGTCTGGGCGACGACCGTGGGTGCTGTCCTCGGGCCGAACTTGATGCAGCCGGCGTCGTCGCTGGCCGAAGCCGTCGGCCTCCCGCCGCTCAGCGGCCCGTACCTGGTGACGGCGGCGTCCATCACGCTTGCCGCACTGATGGTGTCAGGGTTGCTTCGGCCCGATCCGCTGTTGGAAGCACGCAGCCTGGCCCTCGCCCTGAATGCCGACGCCACCGCTGGAGCAGGCGGGGCTGGGATGATCGCTGAGCTCGCGCACGGGGCACGAGTGGTGCGCGCTTCCCCCGGTGCCTCGTTGGCGGTTGCGGCGTTGGCGGTGGGACATGTGGTGATGGTGATGGTGATGGTGATGACACCGGTGCACATGCAGCACGTCGATGTCACGTTGCAGATCGTCGGCCTGGTGATCAGTGTCCACATCCTCGGCATGTACGTCTTCTCGCCGGTGGTCGGCTGGTTCGCTGATCGGCGGGGAAGCATCTGGGTGATCACCGTGGGCGTTGTGGTCCTGGCAGCGGCCACAGTCGTTGCCGGCACTGCATCGGGTGATTCGGTCGTCCAACTCGGCATCGGTCTCTTTCTGCTCGGGCTCGGCTGGTCGGGGACGCTGGTGGGTGGATCGGCGCTGCTGTCCACCTCGGTGCCAGACGAGCACCGTCCGGCGGCCCAAGGTGTGGGTGACACCGTGATGAACGTGGCGGCGGCCATCGGCGGAATCTTCGCCGGGGTCATCGTCTACGCGGCCTCCTATGCCTGGCTCAATGTGGCAGCCGGGCTCTGCCTGCTGCCACTGGCGGCTGCCCTGATTCGGCGGCGTGTCGGATCCAGCGTTCGAACACCTGTTCGGTAGAGTCGCTTCGACGCCTCACGCCAGTCCAGCCCCAAAGGGCTCGTTGTCCACCGGTCGGCCGCTCCCGCAGCCACCTGTCGGAGGTCCGGCGTAGCGTCGCCCGCGACAACAGGTTCGACGTATGTTCGACCCAGACCGACCACCCTCGAAGGGGATCCCATGGCAGACCGCGACAAGGCCCTTGACTCAGCGCTCGCCCAGATCGAGCGCCAATTCGGCAAGGGCTCGGTCATGCGTCTCGGTGACGAGACACGTGCTCCGGTCGAGGTGATCCCCACGGGGGCCATCTCGCTCGACATCGCACTCGGCATCGGCGGGCTGCCGCGTGGCCGGGTCGTCGAGATCTACGGTCCGGAGTCATCGGGTAAGACCACCGTCGCGCTCCACGCTGTCGCCAACGCCCAGGCACTTGGCGGCATCGCAGCCTTCATCGATGCCGAGCATGCGCTCGACCCGGAGTACGCCAAGAAGCTTGGTGTCGACACCGACGCGCTGCTCGTCTCCCAGCCCGACACCGGTGAGCAGGCGCTGGAAATCACCGACATGTTGATCCGCTCTGGTGCGATCGACATCATCGTCATCGACTCGGTGGCTGCCCTGGTGCCCCGCGCTGAGATCGAAGGCGAGATGGGCGACAGCCACGTCGGACTGCAGGCGCGCTTGATGAGTCAGGCACTGCGCAAGATCACCGGCGCATTGAGCCAGACCAACACCACCTGCATCTTCATCAACCAGCTGCGCGAGAAGATCGGCGTCTTCTTTGGCTCACCGGAGACCACCACCGGTGGCAAGGCGCTGAAGTTCTACTCGTCGATCCGGCTGGACGTTCGCAGGATCGAGACGCTCAAGGACGGCACCGAGCCGGTGGGCAACCGGACGCGGATCAAGGTTGTCAAGAACAAGATGGCTCCGCCCTTCAAGCAGGCAGAGTTCGACATCCTCTATGGCCACGGCATCTCCCGCGAGGGGTCGCTGCTGGACCTTGGTGTCGAGCACGGCTTCGTGCGCAAGTCCGGCGCTTGGTACACCTACGAAGGTGATCAGCTCGGCCAGGGCAAGGAGAATTCCCGTAACTTCCTGATCGACAATCCCGACCTCGCCAACGAGATCGAGAAGAAGATCAAGGAGAAGTTAGGGGTCGGCCCGCAGCTCAACGCTGAGGCCAGTGATATCGACCTCACCGAACCAGCCCCAGTCGACGCCTAGTCGTGGCCCGCGGAGCGTGGGCTGCGCGCGAGAGGTCACCGGAGTCGTCCGCGCTCGCTGACCCAGAGGGACGCGAGTCGGACGCTGATCCGGTCGAGGTCGCCAAGCAGATCGTGCTTCAGCAGCTCAGCGTCAGCGCCAAGAGCCGCCACCAGCTCGCTCAGGTCCTTGCGCGCCGTGCAGTGCCCGGCTTTGCCGCCGAGGCAGCTCTCGACCGGTACACCGAGCTTGGTTACATCGATGATGCACTCTTTGCTCGCAGCTGGGTCGAGTCGCGGCAACGGTCGCGGGGACTCGCGGGGTCGGCGCTGCGTCGGGAACTCAGGGAGAAGGGCATCGACGCAGCGATCATCGATGCGGTGCTGCTCGAGTGCGTTGACGCCGATGCTGAACGCGTTTCTGCGGCGGAGCTCGTCGACAAGAAACTGCGGTCGATGCGCGGCGTGGATGCAGACACAGCCACCCGACGCCTTGTGAGCATGCTGGCGCGAAAGGGTTACAGCCCGGGTCTTGCGTACAGCGTCGTCCGGGAACAGCTTGCGGCGTCCGACTCTTAGCGGAGTCGGATGAGGGAGCGCTCTCCGCTGAGCCCGACGATTCTGCCGCGCCATCCGTAGGTGAGGTCGATGGTCGGTTTGTGCCAGGGGAGGCGGCCGACGCCGTCTGGTCGCAGTGTGGTGATGGGTTTGCCTCCTGGTCGCCAGATGGCGGCGAGGCGGCGGAGTTGGTCGCCGCGGGTACAGGAGAGTGCTAGGGCGATCCGGTGTACCGAGCCGTGGCGTCGGTGGGTGGCCAGGGCGTTGATGACGTGGAGTCCGTTGGGGCGGGTGCATCGGGCGGTGGCGTGTCCGGCCTTGCCGAAGGTGGTGATGATGCTGCCGGTGGCGCCGAACTTGATGACGTGGGCGCGTTTGGCCGACTCGTAAGCGACCAACCAGCGTCCGGTCTCTGCGGTGGCGACGGCGGCAGCGTGGCTGAGTGGCTGGCCGATAAGGCGGACCCCGTCGTCGTCGAACCTTCGGTCGCGGTACCCATACGGGGTGATTTGGGCGGCGAAGCCTTGGTGGGTTCTGCTGTTGGTCGTGTTGCCGACGACCAGGGCGGTGGAGCCGTGGACGGCGATGTCGCGGGGGCTGCTGACTGAGCCGACGCCGATAGTGGCTACGCCGTTGGTGCCGTAGCTGCGGTCGATGTGGCCGTCGCGGGTCAACCGCACGATGGCGGTTTGTCCGTGGACGCGGCCGGTGACCAGCACCCGGCCTTGGGCGTCGACCGCACCACCGGTCACCGACGCAAAGTCCACCTCACGCAACCGCTCCAAACCCGGGTCGCCCTTCGTCTCATCGAATGTGGCGTAGCGGTCGGTACCCCAGACGAGGTGCCGGTCAAGTGACCTTGGGAACGCTGCGGCGAACCCGTAGCCGGGGACCTTCTGGCCGTCCGCGTTGTAAAGGTTTGCCACCCGCCCGACAGCGAAGACTCTGTGCCTCCAGCTCATCACATCGGCCACGAAAGGATATTCCGCGAATCGTTCCAACAGCCCCCCCTGGGCTCGGATCAGCCGCCCGTGGCGACCCCTCAGTCCGACCGAGAGATAACTCTCCCCACTCCCGGCGCCCATGGCTGAGCCGGCGACGTAGAGCCGTCGTCCGGGCGCAGTGACCGCCGTCGCATCCCCCCCGTATGAGAGCTGGACGAATCCGTCCCCGCCGAATGAGGGGTCTGGGTCGAGGGGGTCGGCGAGAGCCAGTGGAGTGATCGCCAGCCCCGCAGCAGTAATGGCAGCAATCAACGATGTGCGCAGTCGCATGACAGCCTCCGGACCTCAGACCTTCTTTGAGGCTAGGAGGTTGGTTCAGACGTTCGGCAGAGGCCAAAGCCCTGGGTGGCCGACACCGCAGAGGGGGAGGAGTACGGGGAATCGACGTCCTGTGCCGTCAGTGCTCAAGCGCGAGTACGGGCACTCCGGGGGGCGTGAAACCGAAGACCTGGCCGTAGAACGACAGCTCGGACTCCAACGCCGTGATGTTCGACTCCGCCTTGCGGAAGCCGTGCTGCTCCCCAGCGAAGAGCAGATATGCGTGGGGGACGCCGGTGCCGGCCAATGCGTCAGCGACCGCCTGCGGCTGCGAGGGTGGCACCACCTTGTCGTCGTCGCCCTGCAGCAGCAGGATCGGCGTCCGTAGCTGGTGCAAATGCGTTAAGGGAGAGCGCTCGACATACAGGTTGCGGGCCTCAGGAAGCGGGCCGATCAAGCCGTCGAGATACCGCGATTCGAAGTCGTGCGTGTCCTCGGCAAACGGCAGCAGGTCGGTGACGGGGTAGTAGGCCGCACCTGCGGCGAAGCTGTCGGTCTGCACCAGCGCAGCGACGGTGGTCCAGCCTCCAGCCGAACCTCCGCGGATGCCGAGGCGAGCGGGGTCGGCGTCGCCTTCCTTCGCCAGCGACTGTGCGGCGGCAACGGAGTCCTCGACGTCAACGACGCCCCACTGTCCGCGCAGACGGTTGCGGTACTCGCGCCCGTACCCGGAAGAGCCCCCATAGTTGACGTCGACGATGCCGATCCCGCGGCTGGTGAAGTACGCCCGCGCAAGGCTGACACCGGGAACCGAGTGCGCGGTGGGTCCGCCGTGCACCTGGACGATGAAGGGGGGTAGCTCGCCGTCAGGTGCGACTGCGTGGGGGTTGCTCGGGTGGTAGACGAAGGCGTGGATGTCGCGACCGTCCACTCCGGTGAACGTGCGTGACTCTGCAAGGGGCAGGTACCCGGCATTCGGCAGCACTGTGAGTTCCTGCCGAACGACGTCGAGCGTGAACTCATCAAGGCCGGTGGCGGTCTGGCCGATCTCGACAGCAACGACCGACCAGGGGAGCGTGTTCGATTGAGCCACGGAGACCACGGTGCTGCCCGACGTCATGACGTAGGTATCCCATGTGTGGCCGAGGCCGCTGGACACCAGCGAACCCGTTTTCGGGTCGAGCACGGAGAGTCGCTCATGGCCCCGTCCGTGCGTGACTGCGAGCCGGCCGTCGGCGAGAACCCCGTACGTCGTGAGCCCGAGCAGCCACAGCGGGCTGGAGAACTCCTCATCACGGGGCACTAGCGCATCGAGCGCCCCGTCGGTGAGCCCGAGTCGGTAGAGGTTCCACCAGCCACTGCGGTCGCTGACGAGATAGAGGTGATCGTCGTCGGCCCACTCTGGCTGCATCACGGACTCAGTGGTCGAACCCAAGAGCACCCGCTCGGACGCAGGAAGTGCTTGCGCGAGATCGACGACGGCCGCGACCGTACCGTCCCACGGCATCTGCGGATGGTCCCACGCAATGTAGGAGACGCGACTGCCGTCGGGGGAAAGGCGTGCATGTGCGTAGAAGTGATGCTGGTCGTTGACCACGTTGATGTTGTTGTCATCGCGGGCTGCTGAACCGTCGAGCGGGACCATGACCAGCGAGCGACTGACGACATGGCCGGCGCGCGTCTCTCGTATCGCGAGGAGCGTGCCGGATGGGCCTGGACGCGGCTCCCCGTACATGTGCGTGGTGTCGTCGCTCGGAGGTGTCGTGAGCGGATGAGGCGTCGCGGCACCGTCTGGTAGCAGGTAGAGGCGCTGGTCGTCCCAGAAGCAGAAGACAGTCCCACCAGGGACGCGGGTCCACGGATGGGCGCCGTACTCGATGATGCGGCTGCGAACGCTCCACTCCGGGCCGAGCACGTCGCTGACCACACCGTCGGCCGCCCTGCGGACCAGGGCGAAGCGTCCACCGTCTTGGGGACGTCCCTCGAGCCACCAGATCTCCGGTGCGGTCGAGCCGTTCGAGGGCGCGACAATGCCGGGAAACTCCAGCGAGAGCGCGCCGCTGGCCACGTCGGCTGCGCTGATCGGCGACGGCCAGCTGCCGTAGGGGAGGATTACCGGTTCAGTCATGACCGGACTCTAGCCAGGGCCGGCGTTTGTGGCGCCTCGCCCCGCCAGTTCACTGAATGGCCATTCAGTGAACTGCTAGTCTGGCCAGGCTCAGGCACCGTCGAAGGAGGCCCCGTGACCAGCGTGGAAGCTACTCGTGTGGAACGACACACCCTTCCAGGGCGCGACTACCGCGACCCGGAGATCTTCGAGCTGGAGCGACAGCGAATCTTCCTGCGTTCGTGGTTCTGCGCCGGCCGCGCCGAGCAGGCTCCTCACCCCGGCGACTGGTTCATCGTCGACGTCGTCGGCGAGAGCGTCATGGTGCTCCGCGGTGAAGACGGCAAGCTGCGCGGGTTCTACAACGTCTGCCGACACCGTGGTGCCCGGCTCCGGGACGAGCCGAGCGGCAGCGACAAGGGCACGATCATGTGTCCGTACCACGCCTGGTGCTACACGCTCAAAGGCGACCTCGTCGTCACGCCCAAGGTGGACGAGGACGAGCTCGACCGCAGCAAGCTGTCCCTCTGGCCGGTGCACCTCGACGAATGGCAGGGCTTCGTCTTCGTGAACCTGACGAAAGGCACCCCCCGGCCGTTGCGCGAGATGATCGGCGAGGCGTACGACGACATGCTCAGCTTCGAGCGCTTTCAGATGGATGAGCTGCGCATCGGTGCGTCGGCAGAGTGGATGGTCGAGGCGAACTGGAAGATCATCATCGAGAACTACAACGAGTGTCTGCACTGCCCGACCGTGCACCCTGAGCTGGTCGATGTCATCCCGGCCTACCGCAAGGGGTGGGTTTTCGAGGATGGCCGTGACGATGGTGGCGTCACCCTCGCGAGTGGCGGAACGTACGCCCCTGGGGCATCGCCGCTTCCGCTGCTGCCGGGGATGAATGAGGTCGATGCGCAGTCGGTCTACGGCGGGACCATTTTCCCGAACATCATGATCGACACGTCAGGCACCGCGATCATCGTCACCCAGCTCTTCCCTCTTGGCCCAGGCCGCACGCGGCAGGTGGCGTGGTACCTCTTCCACCCCGACACGATCAACGCCCCCGACTTCGACCCGAGCGGACTGGTGCAGTTCGGTGAGCTGGTCGGAGGTCAGGACAACGCCATCTGCGAACGCGTGCAGCTCGGTGTGAGCTCGCAGGCGTTCGACCACGGCGTCTATCCCGAGAAGGACATGTACGTCTACGCGTTCAACCAGCGGTACCTGGCCGAGCGCGACGGGGTCTGAGGCGGTGGGGGCGGCATTTTCGCGGAGAAGTGCGCAGCGGGTTGAGAGTGTCGGGGGGATGAGCTACAATCGAACATACGTTCGAAGATGACCTCAGGAATCTCCCTCTGGGAGTTCTGCTGGTAGAGGCCAGGTGATGGATCGGCGCCGCTGATGCGGAAGGGCCGGACCAGTCGTGAGAGTCGTTGTGGCTGTCCTGCTCGGTGAGCAGGAGGGTCTGAGGCTCTCCTTGGGTGAAAGCGTCGGTTGTCGACGCACGTCATGCAGTGGCCGACCTACCCAAGGGGTGCCTGATGGGTCACGATCACACCGATGAAGCCGGCGACCGACGCCCGGAGCCGGTGTGGTCTCTGCCTGGACAACGTCCGGGGTCGGCCCTGTCCGGAGCGGGGTCGGTGGGGCTGGTGCCGCGGGCTGCCGAGCTCTTCGCGGCGTTCGCCACTGAGGCCCAGCACGCGACGCCCGCGGGCCAAGTGGTCGCGATGCGTCAGCTGATCGACCAGTGCGAGGCGCTCTGGCTCGGTGCGGCCGCCGATTTGGACAGTTCCGGCGCCATCGCTGATGCGGGCTTCGGTTCGCTGGCCTCCTGGCTACGGCATACCTGCCGAATGGCGCCGGGTGAGGCGTCCGGTCGGGCGAAGGTGGCTGCGGCAGTTACTGGTGAGCTGGGAGCAACTGCGCAGGGAATGCTGTCAGGCACGGTGACCTGGCGGCACGCCCTGGTGATCGATCAGACACTTGCCAGTGTTCCGGTCGAACATCGCGATGAGGCCGAGCGGTCGTTGGCCGAGCATGCCAGGGCGCTCGATCCTGGTCAGCTGCGTCGGGTAGGTGACCGACTTGTGCACTGCTTCGACCGGCAACGCGCTGATGATGCAGCGATCCGCAAACTCGATCGGCGAGGGTTGTCAGTGGCCGAGACGATGGACGGAATGGTGTCGGTCAACGGCCTTCTTGACCCGGTAACCGGTGCGCTGTTGATGACAGCGTTGGACACCAAGTTACGTCCCGGCTCCAGCCCAGACCGGGGGGATGGGCACGGTGATGGCCAATCTGAGGCAACCGGCGGTGCCACTGAAGTCGACGACATTCGAACCTGGGCGCAGCGCCGTGCTGATGCGCTTGCAGAGATCTGTCAGGAGTGGCTGCAGGACCTCAATCAGGTCACGGTTGGAGGCGTGCGTCCACACCTGTCGGTGATCGTCGACCACGCCACCCTCGCCGAAGGACGAGAACGATCCTCCGGTGCCGTCGAGCCGGCGCAACTGGCGTGGATTGGTCCGATCACGGCGACCGAGGCCCAGATGATCGGTTGCGACTCCACCGTGTCGCGCATCGTCACCGACGGGACTTCCCAGGTCATCGACGTGGGGCGTGCCACACGGACGATCCCGCCCGCACTCCGCCGCGCCGTTGCTGCCCGAGACCGCAGCTGCGTTGGGCCGGGCTGCCATCGGTCACCCGAACGCTGCGACGTGCACCACGTCGTCTTCTGGGAACACGGCGGCGAAACTTCGCTCGAAAACACAGTGCTGCTCTGCCGCCGCCACCACGGACTCGTTCATCTCAAACAATGGCGGGTCGTCATCGAGCCCGATGGCACCCGAAGACTCACGCCGCCCTGATGCGTCGGGTGGTGTCGTTCTTCGGGTGGTGTCGTTCTTCGGGTGGTGTCGTTCTTCGGGTGGTGTCGTTCTCAAGCTGTGCGCGCACCGGTCGCGGCTCCCGCTGCCCTGGTCGAGGGCAGATCCCGTGGGTCGACCGGGCCTTGGCGCGGATGCAGAAAGACTCCGGCTCGCGGTTTCGGCTCTATGTATGTGCTCTTCGGCGGCATCACCTCACCCCGCTCGGCGACCTCGATGAGTTCGGCGTGCGTAGGTGCAGCGAGGACGAAGAGAGCGTGATCAGGGTGAGTTGCCGCGACCTCTTGAGGATCGGTGAGCTCGGAAACGTAGGTCACCCGGTCGCTCCCTGACGCAACTCCGAAGGTGGGTTGCAGGAGCTCGGCATCGAGCCGTGCCACGTCGAGACAGGCCGCACCCCTGTCACTTGCACCCTTGTCATCAGCATCAGCATCAGCACGGCCGGCGACATCCGGCAGGTGGACGCGGTACCAGGTGCCGGCCAGATGTAGCCCGAAGCCACCGTGTCCACGGGTTGGTCCGGTTGCCTCGTCAACCTCGAACCGCTCTTTGAGGGCGTCGAGCACGGCGCTTGCGTCAAAGGGTCCTGCGACGAGTCGATCGAAGGCGAGTAGGTGCGTCTGGCTCTCGGGATAGAGGACACACAGCACCGTGCCACCGCGGGGGCTACCGTGGTCGCGCCATCGAGCCACGGTGGCCGCAACCCGGTGATGGCCATCGGCGACGTAGTGACGAAGTGCGCTGAGCCGGTCGATCAAGACCGGTGCATCGGAGTCGTCCACGCGCCAGACTTGTTGCTCGACACCGGTGAGGTCGGTGACGGTGAGCACGGGGGGACGAGAAGTCGTTGCACTGACGATGGCAGCAGCTTGGTCGTCGTCACGGTGCATCACCGCAACGAGTTCTGAGCGGGTCGGGACGGCTTCGAAGTGCTTAGAGAGCGCTTCGACCTTCTCCGGCTTGACGTCTTCGTGTCCCAGGACACGCCCATCAACGAAGCCGTTGACGTCCAGGTCGGCGACCACACCTGTGTGCACGTCACCGTCCCGGTCGATCCGGTAGACGTAGATGGCAGGGGCTCCGAGAGCGCCGTACGAGTCAGACCGCAGGAGGCGCTCGAGCCCTGCGGCGTTTGCGGCCCCGATCTCCTCGTACGAGGCGCCAGGCATGTCGAGGGCAGAACGGGTGACGTTCAGATAGCTCAGAGGGTTCTCCAGCAGAAGGTTGGCCCGCTGGGCGGCGCTCAGGGCGTCATGCATCGGGCACACCACGTCGGCAGCGCGCTCTTGTTTGACGATCCGGGCGGGGAAGCGCCCGACAAGGGTCACCCGCCCGACGCCTTCGTGAGTGCCGCAGGGTTCACGACGTGAATAGGAACCCCGGCGACAAAGCCGGCCACGACGTCGACGACTCCCTCGGCCACGGCGAGTTGGGCTTGCTCGGTGGAAGCCCCGATGTGGTGCGTTCCGACAACTGCTGGGTGCGTCGAGAGGCGAGAGGTCCATTCGGCCTTGCCGCTCCCTGGCTCATCAGGGAAGACATCCAGGCCGGCCCGAACGCGGCCCGCGTCAAGAGCAGTCAGCAGGGCATCGGAGTCGACGACGTCAGCCCGAGATGTGTTGATGAGCACGGCGCCGGGCCGCATGGCCTCGATCGTCTCGCGGTCAACGATCCCGGTGGTGCTCGGACCAGCCGGGATGTGCAGCGACAGGATGTCAACCGCAGCTGCCAGCTTGGGCAGTGAGTCGAGGAGGTCGATCCCGAGGTCGGTGATTCGCGCTTGTGACTCCGGTGACCGGCCGGGCCGCTGCAGCGCGATCACCCTCATGCCAAAGGCCTTCGCCCGCTGGGCGACGCCGAGGCCGATGCTACCGAGGCCGACGATCCCCAGCGAGGCGCCAGCCAGCCCCCGGGCGCCCTTGCTCATCCCCTTCTTGTCCCAGTGGCCTGCGCGCATCTCGATCACGCCATCCGGAATGCGACGGTCGATCGCCAGCATCAGACCAAAGGCAAGTTCGGCGACGGCGGCCGCGTTACGCCCTGGGACGTTGGCGACGACGACTCCTGCATCAGTGGCAGCGGCAACGTCGATCGTATTTGTCCCAGCACCCGCACGAACCACCAGCGCCAAGGCCTTGCCAGCGGCGATCGTGTCGGCGGTCACCTTGGTGCTGCGCACGATGAGTGCTTCGTTGTCGCCAATGTGGTTTGGGAGGGTGTCACCGGCCAGGTCGGCGTTGATGACGCAGGTGTGGCCGGCCGCCTCGAGGGCAGCGACTGCCGATGACTCGAGCGAGTCGGCGACGAGGATGCGCATGATGACCTCTGATCTGGTCCGCAGGGGAGTTGGACGAATGTTCAGCCTGGCAGGGTGATCACCTTCCGGGCGAGCATCTGATCCACTATGTGGCATACCGATACCACAGGGTGGGACTACGAGGAGGTTTTCGAGTCGGTTGGCACCGTCGGTTGGCGCTGTCAGCCGGCACTGTCAGCCGGCGCTGTCAGCCGGCAGCAGTGCGCTGGAGCGAACGACAAGGCCAACACCTACCCTGATCAGCGTGTCCGTCCGATCTGATGCCCTCGTAGGGGATGCCCCCCTTACAGACGACGTGGCTCGCACTTACGAGGTGCGTACCTACGGATGCCAGATGAACGCTCATGACTCCGAACGCCTCGCTGGCTCGCTGGAGTCGGCTGGATACCTCCGCGCGGCCGCCGACAAGACACCGGACGTCGTGGTCTTCAACACCTGCGCGGTGCGCGAGAATGCCGACAATCGGCTCTACGGAAACCTCGGCCACCTGGCACCGGTCAAGGAAGCCAACCCTGGAATGCAGATCGCTGTGGGGGGATGTCTGGCCCAGAAGGACCGGAGCCGCATTCTGGAGAAGGCCCCATGGGTCGATGTCGTCTTCGGCACGCACAACGTCGGAGCGCTGCCGATCCTGCTCGAACGAGCCCGGGTACAGCAGGAGGCCCAGGTCGAGATCCTCGAGTCGCTCGAGGTGTTTCCCTCCACCTTGCCTACGCGTCGCGAATCGGTTTACGCCGGCTGGGTGTCGATCAGTGTTGGTTGCAACAACTCGTGCACGTTCTGCATCGTTCCGGCGCTTCGCGGCGCCGAGAAAGACCGGCGACCCGGTGACATCCTCAGTGAAGTGCGCGCACTCGTTGACGAGGGCGTCCTTGAGGTGACCCTGCTCGGTCAGAACGTCAACTCCTACGGGGTTGAGTTCGGTGATCGGTACGCCTTCAGCAAGCTGCTGCGCGCCTGCGGTGAGGTCGAAGGCCTCGAGCGAGTGCGGTTCACCTCGCCTCATCCGCGTGACTTCACTGACGACGTCATCGAAGCAATGGCCCAGACACCGAACGTCATGCCGCAGCTGCATATGCCGTTGCAGTCCGGTTCGGATGCGGTGCTCAAGGCGATGCGCAGGTCGTACCGTCGCGAGAAGTACCTCGGCATCATTGAGCGGGTGCGCGCTGCGATGCCGGACGCGGCCATCACCACCGACATCATTGTCGGGTTCCCAGGCGAGACTGATGCCGATTTTGAACAGACGATGGAGGTCGCGGCGTCCGCTCGGTTCGCGAGTGCCTTCACCTTCCAGTACTCCAGGCGTCCAGGGACGCCAGCTGCGGACATGCCGGGCCAGGTTCCCGCTGATGTGGTCAAGGAGCGCTACCAGAGGCTGGTCACGCTCGTCGACGAGATTGCGTGGGACGAAGGCAAGCGTCAGATTGGGCGCACGGTAGACGTGCTCGTCGCCGAGGGCGAAGGCCGCAAGGATGGGGCGACCGGACGGCAGTCAGGTCGAGCTGCCGACAACCGACTGGTGCATTTCACCGTCCCCGAGGTGGCGGGGGAGTCCGACCCGATACCGCGCCCAGGTGATTTGGTCACCGTCGAGGTGACGTACGCCGCCCCGCACCACTTGGTTGCCGATGGCCCAACCCTGGACCTTCGCCGTACTGCTGCCGGCGACGCCTGGGAGCGCCGGCAGTCGGAGATTTCGTGTGCCCCTGTTGGTGCTGGTTCTGTGAGTGGCCCGACAACATTTGGGGCCGTTCCCTTGGGGCTGCCGACGGTCGGAGTGAGTACCGCCGGGGTGCGCTGACGGTGCTCGTCTCAGCAGCTGTCCTCCCGCATCCTCCTGCGCTTGTGCCCGATGTCGCGGCCGGAGCCGCCCATGAGCTGGAGGCTGTTCGCGAGGCCTGCGCCACCGCACTCGATCGGGTGCGGGCGGCGGATCCGGATCTGCTTGTAATGGTCGGTGCGGGTAGTCAGCTCGCCACTTTTGGGCCGGGCTCGGTGGGCTCGTTCGCTGGATTCGGAGTGGCCGCCCAAACCGTAATTCCGGGTTCGCATCCTGAGCCTGCGGCGACGCTGCCGCTCTCGCTGGCCGTTGGGTCTTGGCTGCTCGGGCAGCGCGCTGACTGGCCGTCCGTTCGCGCCGAGGAGGTGCCTCTGTCTGTGACAGCCGGGGACGCCGACGCCTTGGGTCAGCGGTGGGCTGCCGGCGCCGACCGGGTCTCCATCGTTGCGATGGGCGACGGGTCGGCTGGGTTGACAGTCAAAGCACCCGGATACCTCGTGGAAGGCGCCGAGCTGTGGCAAGAGCGTGTGACCCAGGCTCTGGTCGACGTCGACGTCGACTTCATCGCCGCGATCGAAGCTGAACAGGCGTCGCGATTTGCGGCGGCCGGGCGACCGGCCTGGCAGATAGTCGCTGGTGCCGCCAAGGCAACGACTGGTGCAGGTCGCTGGCGTGGTGAGCTCTTGGCCGACGAGTCCCCGTACGGCGTCGCCTACATGGTGGCGACGTGGACGTGGGAGCACGAGTGAGTGGGGCGGCCCGTCCGCCTGGTCAGCTCCGACTGATCGCCGTCGTCGGTGCGACGGCCGTCGGAAAATCTGATCTCGCCGTCGAACTGGCGCTGCAACGCGAGGCCGACGGGGCGGGCGCAGAGGTCGTCAACGCCGACTCGATGCAGGTGTACAGAGGGATGGACATCGGCACCGCGAAGCTCACCGAACCAGACCGCCGGGGGGTGGCGCACCATCTGCTTGATGTCTGGCCGGTCACGAAGACGGCAACGTTGGCCGAGTACCAGAGGCTCGCACTCGCGGCGATCGATGGGATCCGGGCGAGGGGCAAGGTGCCGATTGTGGTCGGTGGGTCGGGAATGTATGTCCATGCCGTCATCGATCGATGGGACATCCCCGGCACCGACCCCAAGGTCCGATCGGAGCTGGACGCTGAGCTGATCCGCGTCGGGCCGCAAATGTTGCACGAACGGTTGGCTCAGCTGGATCCGGCGGCAGCGATCGCCATTTTGCCGACCAACGGGCGGCGCATCATTCGCGCATTGGAGGTGATAGCCATGCGTGGGTCGTTCTCAGCGCAGCTGCCGACCTTCGCACCGAACCCCGCTGTGCAGCTCATCGGGCTCCGTGCTCCGCGCCCACAACTCGACGAGCGCATCCAGCAGCGGGTCGACCGCATGTGGCAGGCGGGTTTCGTCGACGAGGTGCGCAGGCTCGAGCAGGCAGGACTTCGCGACGGTCGAACGGCCTCCCGTGCCCTCGGGTACGCCCAAGTCCTGAGCTTTCTTGCTGGCGATTGCACCGAGCAGGAGGCCCGGGACGACACGGTCGCCGCAACGCGCCGGTTCGTCCGCCGGCAGGAGTCGTGGTTCGGCCGCGACCCGCGGATCGAGTGGCAGGACGCGTAGGCTCTGGCTCGTGATCTCTGCGTCAGGACAGGCTGAGGGCTGGCGGAGCGCCGACCTCATCGGCGCCGGCTTACCTCAAAGGTCACGGCACCCAGAACGACTTCATCGTGCTCTTCGACCCCGAGGGTTCCTTCGGGCTCAATGAACGTCAGGCTTGGGCACTCTGCGACCGTCGCCAGGGGCTCGGTGCCGACGGAGTACTGCGTGCGGTGCCAGCAGATGACGGTGGATGGTTCATGGACTACCGCAACGCCGACGGCAGTCTCGCGGAGATGTGCGGCAATGGCGCGCGCGTCTTCGCCCTCGCCCTTCGCGACGCGGGTCTTGTCGCAGCCGACGAGTTCGTCGTGCAGACCAGAGGCGGTGAGAGCAGTGTGCGATTCCTCGACGGTGACGTGATTGTGGGGATGGGGGCGGCGACGACCTCGTCTCGCCCGATCTCAGTCAACGTCGGAAGTGGCGAATGGGCGGCGACATCAGTGTGGGTGCCCAACCCGCATGCCGTGGTGTTCGTCAGCGACCTGGCCGACGCCGGGCCTCTCACAAGCGCCCCAAAGGTTGCACCATCTGATGCCTTCCCCGATGGGGTCAACGTCGAGTTTGTGGTGCCGCGTGCGGCAGACCGGATCGCCATGCGCGTGCACGAGCGAGGAGTGGGCGAGACACGCTCGTGCGGCACCGGTGCGGTGGCCGCCGCCTGGGCTTGGCGACGCCGCTCCGACGCGTCGGTTGATACGGTGCCGTCCACCATTCGTGTCGATGTTCCTGGTGGAACTGTGTGGGTGACCGAACTCCCCGACGGTGAGCTTGATCTCAAGGGACCGGCGGTCATCGTTGCCCGCGGCGTCCTCGACGAGCAGTGGTGGGCGGAGCGCGCATGACCGCATCACAACAGGCGAGAGCAACGGCAGTTGCTGCCAAGGGGCCGATTGGCGACCTCGGCGGCAACTGGATGATCGGGGAGGCCGAGGAGCAGGCTACGGCCGATGCGGGAATGGTCGAATGGCAGCTCTACTTCCTCGGCAGGCACGGCGTCCTCGGGGATGTCGACACCGACGTCATCCTCGCGGCAGCATTCTTCTTCCCGGCTGACCACCTGCGTCGTGAGTGGGGGATCGCCCGCGCCCTCATGACACCGGCGGAGGGGCTCAGCCGTTACCTCGCGGTCTGTCACCAGTGGGGGCGTGACCGACTCGCGGGGTTGATGGGGGCCGATCGCCTCGCAGAGCTTGGCCAGAAGGTGATCGATTCCTCCGATATCGTCGGGCTGCCCTTGTTCGCAGGCTGGCGGGCTGTTCCGCTACCAGATGCCGGGCCAGCCTTCGGTGCTGAGCGCTGCGCCCAGGTGCTGCAGGTGTTGCGTGAACATCGCGGCGCCTGCCACGGCGTTGCCCTCGTTGCGTTGCAGCTCGATCCGTTGATCGCGATTCTCGCGAACCAAGGCGGGGAGCAGAATGCCCGCGAGTACGGGTGGGAGCCCCCGTTCCCGGAGGTGACCGACGCCGACCGTGCGCTCCGGGCGCGCGTCGAGGAGTTGACCGACGACCTCGCGGCCGTTGCCTACGACGGGCTGACTGCCAGTGAGCAGACCGAGCTCGTCGACCTGCTTCAGGCCGCCCACGTCTATGCGTTCAGCTGAGGCTGGAGCCGTCCTCGACGCTGACTGTCCGCTGTTCCGGACGTCTGCACTCATGCCGATCTGAAACCATTTGCCAGGCGTGAGATCCTGGGAGGTGATGACAGATACAACCCCTGCTTCCGTTCCAGCCTCAGTGCGGTCGACCAAGCCGACTGGTCCGGCGGCCGATCCCGACGTGGGAACGCTCGACCTCGAAGACCGATCGGCCCTTCGCCGAGTCGGGGGATTGTCGACCGAGCTGCAGGACGTCTCCGAGGTCGAGTACCGGCAGGTCCGCCTGGAACGGGTCGTCCTGGTGGGCGTGTGGACATCGGGGAGCATCACCGATGCGGAGAATTCGCTGCGTGAGCTCTCGGCGTTGGCCGAGACGGCAGGTGCTGAGGTGCTCGACGGCGTCATCCAGCGCCGCGACAAGCCGGACGCCGCCACCTACATCGGATCGGGCAAAGCGCGCGAGCTGCGTGACATCGTGATCGAGCACGCCGCCGACACCGTGATCTGCGACGGCGAGCTGACACCTGGTCAGCTGATCCAGCTCGAGAACGTCGTCCAGGTCAAGGTTGTCGACCGCACCTGGCTCATCCTGGACATCTTCGCCCAGCATGCGAAGAGCCGAGAGGGCAAGGCTCAGGTTTCGCTGGCGCAGATGCAGTACCTCATGCCACGACTTCGCGGATGGGGTGAGTCGCTTTCGCGCCAGGCTGGTGGGCGCGCGGGTGGCGCAAGCGGCGGCGTCGGGACGCGAGGTCCTGGCGAGACCAAGATCGAGACCGATCGGCGGCGTATTCGCGACAAGGTCGCCAAGCTGCGACGCGAGCTTCGGGCGATGGAGACCTCTCGCGTCACCAAGCGGGGACAGCGCAAAGCCAACCGCGTGCCGGCCGTGGCGTTTGCCGGATACACCAACGCGGGCAAGTCCAGTCTGATGAACCGGCTCACCGGTGCTGGAGTCCTCGTCGACAACTCCCTCTTCGCGACCCTCGACCCGACCGTGCGCAAGGCGCACTCCAGCGACGGCCGGCTCTACACACTTGCTGACACAGTGGGGTTCGTTCGTCACCTCCCGCACCAGCTGGTGGAGGCGTTTCGGTCGACGCTGGATGAAGTGACCGATGCTGATCTCGTGCTTCACGTCGTCGATGGCTCTGACGCCGATCCGGAGCGGCAGCTGACGTCGGTACGTGAAGTTCTGGCTGAGATCGGTGCTGAGAACTTGCCCGAGATCGTCGTCATCAACAAGGCTGACCTTGCTGACCCGATGACGGTCGCGCGGCTGTGTCGCCTTGAGCCTGGGGCAGTCACTGTCTCAGCGCACACCGGTTTGGGTATCGATGAGCTACGCGAGCGCATTGAGGCGGCGCTTCCGCATCCTCCCGTCGATGTGGAGGTCGTCGTGCCTTATGACCGGGGTGATCTAGTCTCGCGGATGCATACCGAGGGTGAGGTGCTGAGTGAGGAGCACCGTGAGGACGGCACGATGGTCACAGCAAGGGTGCACCCGGACTTGGCGGCGGCGTTGGGTGAGCTGGACCCGGTGCGCTAGAGCCCGCGTACAGCGTTGAAGGCGTCCTGGTAACGAGCCTCTTCGTCGGCGTCGAGCGCTTTGAAGATCTTCCCCTGGGCCAGGAACTCTTCGCTCGGGAAGATCAGTTCGTTCGATGCCAGGTCTGGGTCGATCTTCTTCAGCTCCTCCTTGGCGCCGACGACGGGCGTGATGAAGTTGACCCATGCGGCCACCTGCGCCGCGATGTCGGGGCGGTAGAAGAAGTTGATCCACTTCTCGGCGTTGGCCTGGTGGAGCGCACCCACAGGAACAAGCAGGTTGTCCGACCAGAGAATGAAGCCCGCGTCAGGGATGACGAGCTGAAGGTCCGGGTTGTCGAGCCGGAGCTGGTTGATGTCGCCGGAGTACGTCATCGACGCGCCGAAGTTGCCCTTCGACAGGGACTGGCCGTAGTTGGCGTCAGCGAACTGGCGCACATGTCCGGAGTCGACCGACTCCTGCAGCAGCGCGATGGCGGCGTCGAACTGCTCATCGGTGAAGTCGGATGGATCTGCTCCTTGGTCAAGCATGATCAGGCCGATGGTGTCGCGCATCTCGGTGAAGACAGCGACCTTACCGGCGAGGTCGGGGCGCGTGAGCATCTCGGTCATCGAGGTGACGGGAGCGTCGACCGCGCCGGAGTTGTAGGCGATCGAGGTGAACCCCGACTGCCAAGGCATCGAGTACTGGCGCTCGGGGTCAAAGCTGGGGGACTTCAACGACGGGAGCAGGTTCTTGGCGTTGGGGATCGCCTCGGTGTTGAGCTCGTTGACGTAGCCCAGACGGATCAGCCGTGCCGCCATCCAGTCGGTCATCACGATGATGTCGCGGTCGACGCCCTCGCCCTTGACCAGCTGGGGGCGGATCTTGGCAAAGAACTCGTCGTTGGCGGTGATGTCCTCTCGGTACGTGACATCGATCCCGGTCTCGTCCTCGAATGCCGCAACCGACGGGAACTGGTCGGGGCCCTTGCGGTCGGTGTCGATGTAGAGCGCCCAGTTCGATACCGACAGCGAGTTGTCGGTGGCCGACTGGTCCTGCACCGGCTCGGCCTGCTCACTGCTCCCGCAGCCGGAGAGGAAGGGGGCGCCGACGACGGCCGCGCCAGCAGCGCTCGTGGCCAGAAACGAGCGACGAGACAGGCGCTGACCCGACATGGACTGGCGGGTCGTGGTGTAGAGAGTCACGGGAATCCTTTCGTCGTCGGTATTGAATCAGATACTAGAATGAGATTCAATACCATCATGGCTGACCATGAGAGCGCCCGCGAGGGGGAACCGGCAATCCGGCTGCTGCGCGGAGGCGTGGTGTGGACGGGGAACAGCAACGCCCCGATCGCCGAAGCCATTGCCCTGCGCGGTGACCGGATCGCCTGGGTTGGCGCGGATGCTGAAGCAGATCGTTTTTCAGACGATGCATCTGAGGTCATCGATCTCGAGGGACGGCTTGTCACGCCGGGCATCGTCGATGCGCACAATCACGTCCGTCTGGGTACGGGCAGTGACGCCGTTCAGCTGGCTGGTGCCACGACTTTGGGCGGTGTGCGTGCCGCCATTGCCGGCTGGCTGACCGAGAACCCGTCTGCCACCTGGGTGCACGGTGAAGGGTTTGACTACGCGGCGCTTCCCGAAGCGCGCCACCCTCGGGCCGAGGACCTCGACGGCGCAGGCGAGGGCCGTCCGGTGATGTTGCTCGACTACAGCGTGCACGCCGCAGTCCTGAACGGCCCGGCGCTCGAAGCCTTCGGGATCGGGGAGGGTTCCGGTGACGTTCCATGGGGCACGGTTGAGCGTGATGCCGATGGACGTCCCACCGGTTACGTTGCCGATTTTGCCGTCAAGGGGATTGAGGACGCCGGCCAGAAGGCGCTGCAGCAGGTTTCGCCCGCCTACTCCCTCGATGCTCAGTACAGCCGTGTCGTGGCCGGGCTACAGATGGCGGCGAAGTACGGGATTACCACGGTCGTCGAGCCGCAGAACTCCATCGACGACCTCGCGCTCTTCGAGCGCGCCCGCGCCGAAGGAGCAGCACCCACCAGGGTTGTCGCCGCTCTCTTTCACCCGGTCGGCACGTCTGCTGCAACTCTCGATGCCTTCGAGGTAGCCCGGAGGCGGTACCCCGATGACTGGTTGAAGGTGTTGCCGGTCAAGCTGTACATAGACGACATCGTCGAGCCGCACACCGCTGCGATGTTCGAGCCGTACGCCAACCGACCGGACACCCGTGGGAAGACCTACTACGACCCTGACGAGTTTGCCGACGTCGTCACCGAGCTCGACCGACGCGGTTTCCCGTGCTTCGTCCATGCGACAGGAGACAGGGGGATCAGCACAGCCCTTGACGCGTTCGCCGCCGCGAGATCGCGGAACGAACACCGCGACACTCGCCATCAGATTGTGCATGTCGAGTGCACCGACGAGCGCGACCTCGACCGCTTTGCCGAGCTCGGTGTGGTGGCCTGCATGCAGCCGAGGCACTGCGCACCCGAGATCGTCCAGCAGTGGCGAGAGAACGTGGGCCAGCAGCGGTGGCGCTATGCCTGGCCCATGCGGAGCCTGGCCGACCGCGGCGCCACGCTGGCATTCTCCAGCGACTGGAACGTGGCGGAGATGGATCCGCTCGTCGGCCTCTACACAGCGTTGACACGTGCCGACCTCGACGGGGCGCGTTCGTGGGTCTCTGAGGAGTGCGTTGATCTCGAGACTGCCTTGCGCGCGTATACCTGGGGGAGCGCCTACTCGGTCTACGCCGAGGACGACCGGGGAGACCTGCGAGTCGGGTCGTATGCCGACCTTGCGGTCTTCTCGGCCAACCTCTTCGCGCTGGAACCGGCCGAGCTGCTCGAGGCGCAGGTCGACCTCACGATGGTCGGCGGACAGATCGTGCACAGGACGTTGTGAGGTGAGCGGCCGAGTGGCGTCGAAGGTGCCTGAGGAACGCCCTGACCAGCGACGGCGCGTGCTGCTTGCTGCCGTTGACGCCTTCGCCGAACGGGGGGCCGATGGCGTCCGACTCAAGGACATCTCTGACCGCGTCGGGATGAGCCCCGGCCACATCCTGTACTACTTCGGCCGCAAGGACCGGGTGCTCCTGGAGACGTTGCGGTGGAGCGAGACCGAGTTGGCAGAGCAACGTCGCGCAGAGCTGGCCAGGTACCGGTCACCGTGGCGGGCGATCGAGCGGTTTGTGGACCTGTACCTGCCGGTCTCAGCTGTCGACCCACGCTGGAACCTCTGGGCGCAGGTCAGCGCGCAACCCCCTGGCGACGTCGAAGGGCAGGCGCAGATCGCCGAGCTCGAACAGGGGTGGATCGCTGACCTCGGCGAGTGGGTCGCCCGGGGAGTCGAGAGCGGAGACTTCGTCGCGCACGAGGCGTCGGAGGTGGACGCCTTCGCGCTGCGGTGGGTGCTGCTGATGAACGGCATCGCCGAGCAGGTGCGCCTTGAGGTACCCGGTCACGACGCGCGGTGGGCGCGCCGCTACGCACTGGCCGGCATGGCGTCCGACCTGGGTCGGAGGTGACGGTGTGGACGGTGGGACTCCCTGACGGCGGCTCGCCCTAGGCTGGCCCGGTGTCCGAAACCCCAACGCCACCCAGCGTGCGCGAGCTGCTCCAGGCAGCCGTCGAGGCCATCGGCGGGACACCACGCGCGGGTCAGCAACAGATGGCTGAGGCCGTCGCCGACACCCTCGAAACCGGCGAGCACCTGTTGGTGCAGGCTGGAACCGGCACCGGAAAGTCGCTGGCCTACCTGGTGCCGGTCCTCGCCCACCACGACAGCGCCATCATCTCGACCGCCACGATCGCGCTGCAGCGGCAACTCGTCGACCGCGACCTGCCGCGCCTCGTCGACTCGCTCGAGCCGCTGCTCGGGCGCCGTCCGGTCTTCGCGATGCTCAAGGGACGCAGCAACTACCTCTGCCTGCACCGGCTCAACACCGGGGAGCAGGAGCCGGACGACGAGGACGCCCTCTTCGCACCGACGCCCACGTCGAAGGCCGGCCGCGACGTCGTCCGGATCCGCAAGTGGGCCGAGCAGACCGAGACCGGCGACCGCGACGAGGTTCTCCCGGCTCCCGACGAGCGGGCCTGGCGCAGCCTCTCGGTGACGCCGCACGAGTGCCTGGGCGCCCAACGCTGCCCGTTCGCCGACGACTGCTGGGCCGAGATCGCCCGCGAGCGGGCACGCGAGGCTGACGTCGTCGTCACCAACCACGCGATGCTCGCCATCGACTCGCTCTCCGACGCCCGGTTGCTGCCGGAGTCCGACGTGATCGTCGTCGACGAGGCTCACGAGCTCGCCGATCGCGCGACCGGCGCCGTCACCGACGAGCTCACCGCGCCCATGGTCGAGCGCGCTGCCAGGCGCGGCAGGAAGTTCGCCGGCGAGGCGCCGACCCAGCGGCTCCTGGACGCCGCTGCGGCGCTGGACGCGGTGCTCGCCGAGGAGACTGAGGGTCGGCTGACCGAGGTCTCCGGCCACCTCTTCGACGTTCTGGTCGCGGTGCGCGACGGCGGCCACGACGCGCTCTCGGCCATAGGAACCACCAAGAGCGGTGACGAGGACGTGGCGAGCCGGGTGCGGGCGCGTGCCGCAGTCGAGGAGGTGCACGAGGTCGCGGGACGGCTCGTCGTCGCCGGTGAGCAGGACGTCGTCTGGCTCACCAAGCCAGAGCGACGTCCGCCGACGTTGTATCGCGCGCCGCTCTTTGTCGGAGGGTTGCTGCGCGCCGGGCTCTTCGAAGAACGCAAGGTTGTGCTCACGTCGGCAACGCTCGAGCTCGGCGGGGGGTTCGAGCCGGTGGCGCGTGGCGTGGGCCTGACGGGTGAGGGTGCGCCGCCCTGGCGTGGTCTCGATGTTGGCTCGCCGTTCGAGTACGGCAAGCAGGCGATCCTCTACATGGCGGCGCAGCTGCCACCTCCCGGTCGCGACGGCCTGGGCGAGGCAACGCTGGTCGAGCTCGCGGACCTGATCGAGGCGGCGGGCGGGCGCACGCTGGGGCTCTTCTCGTCGATGCGGGCAGCCCAGCAGGCGGCGGAGGAGATGCGCCAGCGGCTTGAGGTTCCGGTGCTCTGCCAGGGCGAGGATGCGATCTCCGAGCTGGTTCGGGCCTTCGCGTCGGACGCGCAGACGTGCCTGTTCGGCACGCTCTCGCTCTGGCAGGGGGTGGACGTCCCGGGGTCGGCGCTGCAGCTGGTCGTCATCGACCGGCTGCCGTTCCCGCGTCCGGACGACCCGCTCGCCTCCGCGCGGGCGCGCTACGTCGAGTCGCACGGGGGCAGCGGGTTCATGCAGGTGTCGGCCACCCAGGCCTCGCTGCGGCTCGCTCAAGGGGCCGGCCGGCTGATCAGGGGAGCCGACGACGTGGGGGTGGTCGCCGTGCTCGACTCGCGCCTGGCCAACGCCCGCTACGCCGACTTCATCCGCGCCTCCCTGCCACCCATGTGGCCGACCACCGACGGCGCTCTCGTCCGGGCTTCGCTGGCCAAGATCGACGCTGCTGCGCCTCCGGTGCTGCCGGTGCCCGAGCGCGCGGTGGTCGCCGGAGCTGCCGCAGCTACCGCAGACGTCGCCGACGAGTCCGACCGGCGCGGCAAGCGTTGGACCGACACCGAGGACGCCCGGCTGGCCGAGGGTTTTGCCGGAGGGGCGCTCGCGTCGCAGCTTGCGGACGAGCTGGGTCGTACCCGTTCGGCGATCGGAACGCGGCTGCGGTCGCAGGGGCTGACGGCTCGGGTGCTGTGGCGCGAGGGGTCAGCTGCACCCATCCCCGACAAGCTCCTTGCCTACGCACTTGCCGAGGTGCCACCGCCGCTTGCGGCAATCCTCGATGGTCTCCTGGAGGCCCTGGGAGCCGATCAGTGGTCAGCTGTGCTCGACGGAGATCGAGTGCGCGTGACGGCAACGCCCGGTGGTGACTCGCTCGATGCCGTGGTAGCAGTTGGCTCGACAGACCCGCTGCTGATGGGGGAGGCGTCGAGCAGGTTCCTCGTGGTTGACGAGGAGGTGAAGGCGTGTCCTCCTGATGTTGACGCAGTCGTCGCGCCCAGGAACGCCTGACATTACGTGGATTTGGAATCGCCTGAGAGAATGTCCTGGTGAAGACGTGACGCGTCTCACGTACCCGATCCATCAAGTCGGTCTTTGGCAGATCCGAGGACAACGCTGACCGGATCTTTCGATCGTTGCACCATCCACTACCCGTGAGGACCTCTCTTTCATGACGAGCACAGCCATGACCAGCATCAAGACCCTGGAGCACCACGTGCTCGAGACCCCCGCCGCCGAGATCCCCGCCACTCCGGTGTCTTTCGCCGACGAGTATGGCGACCCGGCGCGCTACGACCTCGAGTACGGCACCGCCGGCCTTGACATCCCCTTCTACGTCGCGCTCGCTGAGCAGGCCGATGGCCCCGTACTCGACGTCGCCAGCGGCACCGGGCGCATCGCTCTGGCCCTGGCCGAGGCCGGTCACGAGGTCACGGCGGTTGACGTCAGCCCTGCGATGGTCGAGTTCGCCATCGCCAAGGACGCCGACGAGATCGTCACCTGGGTCGAGCAGGACGCCCGTGAGCTGAAGGTCCGTGGCAAGTTCGGGCTGGCAATCGTTGCGGGTAACGCGTTGCAGCAGCTAGTCACCAATGACGACCGCGCCGCTGCGCTCAAGGCCATCTACCGCCAGCTCGCACCAGGCGCCACGTTCGCTTTTGCCATCCGCTTCCCACACGCGAGCGAGCTTGCTCGCCGCGTCGAGACGCCCGAGATCTGGCACTCGTACACCGATGTGACCGGCAGCCAGGTGATCGTGTCTGGTACGCAGCGGTACGACGCTGCCACCCAGGTCATGACCCACGAGACCTACCGCCAGTACGCCGTCGACGGCACGCCGGCCGAAGCCCCGACCGTCACCGCCGTTCGCTACTCGTTCCCGCAGGAGCTGGAGGCTGCCTTGGCCGCCGCCCGCTTCGAGGTCGAGGCCATCTATGCCGACTTCGCCGGCACCCCGCTGACCGCCGAGAGCGCCGCAACGGCGTCCGCTCTGGTCTACGTCTGCCGCAAGCCGGAGAGCACCAAGCGCTGACCCTGCTCGACAGCACAAGAGGGGCCCACCGATCGGTGGGCCCCTCTTGTCGTTGCTGCGGATCGACGCTGGCGGGGTGCGTGACCCTACAAGCTGCGCAGGACTGCCGTCACCTTGCCGACGATGACGGCATCGTCGCCGAGGATCGGCTCGTAGTCAGGGTTGTGCGGCATCAGCCAGATGTGACCGTCGCGCTTCTTGTAGGTCTTGACGGTCGCCTCGTCGTCAAGCATGGCCGCGACGACGTCGCCGTTCTCTGCTGTCGGCTGCTGCCGAACGACGACCCAGTCGCCGTCGCAGATGGCCGCATCGACCATCGAGTCGCCGACCACCTTGAGCATGAAGAGCTGGCCATCGCCGACCAGCTGCTTGGGGAGCGGGAAGACGTCCTCGATGACCTGCTCGGCGAGGATCGGTCCGCCGGCCGCGATCCGGCCGACGACCGGCACGTAGGCGGCCGCAGGCGTGGCGTTGCCGGAGTCGGTGACGTCGACCGTCGGCTCCGCGGCGTCGGGCAGCCGTACCTCGATCGCCCTGGGGCGGTTCGGATCGCGCCGGATGAACCCCTTGCGCTCCAGCGACGCGAGCTGGTGCTTGACGCTGCTGGGGCTGGTCAGGCCAACCGCGTCGCCTATCTCCCGCATGCTCGGTGGATAGCCGCGTTCGCTGACTGACTGGTGGATGTACTCCAGCACCAGGCGCTGTCGCTGGGTGAGGCCATCGTCGGCGACCGGTCCGTCGGGCATCTCGTGGACGCCTCCGGTTGGGCCGCTGCCTGTGCTCTCGGGGCTCATGGGCTCATCTCCTGCTGTCCGGTGGTACTGGCTGGTCGGGCTGGCTGGGCGGGTTGTCGGACCCGGGGTTGTCAGACCCGGGGTGCACGGTGGGGTCATGAGCAGCACCCACGCCCCCAACGCCCACTGTCACGGCCCTGAGGCTAGCGTGAATCGAACGCGTGTTTCAAACACCTGTTCGATTCTGGCGCCGTGTGTCGTGACTTTGTCCGAACAATGGTGTACAACTCGTACAGACGTTCGATCGAACACCCGTTCGACCCCTTCCCCGGAGGTCCTCATGATCAGCACCGTTCCCCAGCCCGTTGTCCCGCGGCCAGTGGCCATTCGGCCTGCTACGGCAGCTCCTGCCAGCCCCGTACGCATCACTCGTCGGGGCCGTCTGGTGATATTGGCGCTGGTGGCAGTGCTGGCCTTTGGGTTGGTCTCACTGGGGCAGGTGGCTGCGTCGGCAGGCCCGGCCGATGGCGGCACCGGCGAGCCGGTCAGCGCCACCTGGGTGGTCCAGCCGGGCGAGACGCTCTGGGTAATCGCCCAGCGCGTCGACCCGCAGACCGATCCACGGGAGACGGTGGCCCGGATCGTGGCGATGAACGACCTGCCGAGCTCATCGGTGCAGGCCGGGCAGGAGCTGCAGATTCCGGTCTGACCTGCGGTGATGGGCTCGTGGTGAGGTCCACGACACGCCGGTGGAAGAAAGTTGCTCCGCGACACTTGCCATCGGGGGTGGCGGCGCGTACGGTACCCCTACATCTAGTAGTTACATCTCTGTAAGTCCTCCACAGATTGTGGTCTGGTATCCCCAGACTTGACGGAGTTATCCCCGGTTCATCCCCAGGAACTCCCCAGGTTTGTCCCCAGATCACCCGCTGAGCAGGGCTTTCGGAGGTCGGCGACACGAGTCAGCGGAACGGAGGGCGCCGGTCATGTACTGCCCCTTCTGCCGTGGCGCCGAGACCCGGGTGATCGACTCCCGAACCGCCGACGACGGCGCCGCTATCCGGCGCCGTCGGCAGTGTGCCGAGTGCGGTCGCCGGTTCACCACCGCCGAGCACGCCGCCCTTGTGGTGGTCAAGCGCAGCGGGGCCACCGAGCCCTTCAGTCGCCCCAAGGTGCTCGTCGGCGTCCGGAAGGCCTGCCAGGGCCGCCCGGTCACCGAGGACGACCTCGCGCTGCTCGCGCAGCGCGTCGAGGAGACGGTCCGGGCTACCGGCGCCGCCGAGATCGACTCCCATGAGGTCGGCATGGCCATCCTCGGCCCGCTCCGCGAGCTCGACGAGGTGGCCTACCTCCGCTTTGCCTCGGTCTACCGAAGCTTTGAGTCCCTCGAAGACTTCGAGTCCGAGATCACCTTGCTCCGCGCCGAGCGTGAACCGCTCGGGCGTCGAACCACCGACGTAAACCCACCCCCGACCCGTTCTCCCGTTTGTTCTCTGTCCACCAGGAGGGGCAGTACCGATGACCGAAGCCGCACCAGAAGCCCAGCAGGGCAACCTCTCGTCCGACGACCGCCCCGAGGTGATCCGCCACGGACTCACCATCGAGCGCATCTACACGACGCCAGGCGTCCACCCGTACGACGAGGTCACCTGGGAGCGACGCGACGTCGTCCAGAACAACTGGAAGACCGGCGAGGTCGTCTTCGAGCAGCGCGGGGTTGAGTTCCCCGACTTCTGGTCGGTCATCTCCTCCACGATCGTCACCACCAAGTACTTCCGCGGCGCGGTGGGCAGCGACACCCGCGAGTGGTCGCTGCGCCAGCTGATCGACCGCGTCGTCCTCACCTACCGCAGGGCTGGCGAGGAGTACGGCTACTTCGCCACGCCCTCCGACGCCGACATCTTCGAGCACGAGCTCACCTACGCCCTGCTGCACCAGGTCTTCAGCTTCAACTCGCCCGGTCTGGTTCAACGTCGGAACGCCGGCCCCGCAGCAGGTCAGCGCCTGCTTCATCCTCGCCGTCGACGACTCGATGAGCTCGATCCTCAACTGGTACCGCGAAGAGGGAATGATCTTCAAGGGCGGCTCCGGTGCCGGCCTCAACCTCTCGCGGATCCGCTCCAGCAAAGAGCTGCTCTCCTCGGGCGGCACCGCCTCCGGCCCGGTCTCGTTCATGCGCGGTGCTGACGCATCTGCCGGAACGATCAAGTCTGGCGGGGCCACTCGTCGCGCGGCCAAGATGGTCGTCCTCGACATCGACCACCCCGACATCGAAGAGTTCATCGACACCAAGGCACGGGAAGAGCACAAGATCCGCGCGCTTCGCGACGCCGGCTTCGACATGGACCTCGGCGGCAAAGACATCGCCAGCGTCCAGTACCAGAACGCCAACAACTCCGTCCGCGTCAGCGACGAGTTCATGCGTGCGGTCGAAGAGGGCACCGAGTTCGGCCTTCGCGCCCGCTCGGACGGCTCGGTCATCGAGACCGTCGACGCCAAGGGACTCTTCGACAAGGTCGCAGAAGCCGCCTGGCAGTGTGCCGACCCCGGCATCCAGTACGACGACACGATCAACGACTGGCACACCTGTCCGGAGTCCGGTCGCATCACCGCGTCCAACCCGTGCAGCGAGTACATGCACCTGGACAACTCCTCGTGCAACCTTGCGTCGCTCAACCTGATGAAGTTCCTCCGCGAGGACGACACCTTCGACGCCCCGACCTTCGCCAAGGTCGTCGAGCTGGTCATCACCGCGATGGACATCTCCATCTGCTTCGCCGACTTCCCGACCGAGGCGATCGGCGACACCACGCGCAAGTTCCGCCAGCTCGGCATCGGCTACGCCAACCTGGGCGCACTGCTGATGGCCTCAGGCCTGCCGTACGACTCAGACGCAGGTCGTGCGCTCGCCGGCTCGATCACCTCGCTGATGACCGGCACCGCCTACAAGCGTTCGGCCGAGCTCGCCGGGGTCGTTGGCCCTTACGAGGGCTACGCGCGCAACGCCGACGCGCACAAGCGCGTCATGCGCAAGCACGCCGCCGCCAACGACGCGGTACGCACCACACTCCGCGCTCGACAAGGACGTGCATACCGTCGCCACCGCAGGTGTGGGCCGACGTCATCGCCCTGGGCGAGCAGAACGGCTACCGCAACTCGCAGGCGTCCGTCCTGGCTCCGACCGGAACGATCGGTCTGATGATGGACTGTGACACCACCGGCATCGAGCCAGACCTCGCGCTGGTGAAGTTCAAGAAGATGGTCGGCGGCGGCTCGCTGCAGATCGTCAACAACACCGTGCCGCGCGCGCTCCGCAAGCTCGGCTACACCGAGGAGACGATCGAGGCGATCGTCGAGCACATCGCCCAGCACGGCAACGTCGTCGACGCACCAGGGCTCAAGCCCGAGCACGAGTCGACCTTCGACTGCGCCATGGGTGCGCGGACCATCTCGCCGATGGGCCACGTGCGGATGATGGCTGCCGCCCAGCCGTTCCTGTCCGGCGCGATCTCCAAGACGGTCAACATGCCGGAGACGGCCACCGTCGAAGAGATCGAGGAGGTCTACTTCCAGGGTTGGAAGCTCGGGCTCAAGGCGCTGGCCATCTACCGCGACAACTGCAAGGTCGGCCAGCCGCTTTCCGACGCCAAGGGCACCAGCAGGGACAACGGGGTCAAGGCCGAAGAAGCCAAGACGGAGACGGTCATCGAGTACCGGCCGACCCGCAAGCGGTTGCCGAAGAATCGACCGGCGACGACCACCTCGTTCACCGTCGGCGGCGCTGAGGGCTACATGACGGCTTCGCGCTACCCCGACGACGGCCTCGGTGAGATCTTCCTGAAGATGTCCAAGCAGGGCTCGACCCTCGCCGGCATGATGGACGCCTTCTCGATCGCGGTCTCGATCGGCCTGCAGTACGGCGTCCCGCTCGAGACGTACGTGAAGAAGTTCGTGAACATGCGCTTCGACCCGGCAGGTCTCACTGACGACGCCGACGTCCGCATGGCGCAGTCGATCATGGACTACATCTTCCGGCGCCTTGCGCTCGACTACCTGCCCTACGACAGCCGTTCCGGGCTCGGCATCTACACCGCCGACGAGCGCACCAGGTACGTAGAGACGGGCTCCTACGAGCAGGACGAGGCGCTGGAGTCCGGTGAGGCAGAAGCCGTTGCTGCCGAGCTCGAGACGCTCGCGCAGTCGGCACCGGTCACCGAGGTGCCACAGGCTGAGGCAGTGGAAGCACCAGCTACGTCAGCTGCTGTCACCTCGGCGCACTCATCAACCGAGCTCCTCGAGGCCCTGCAGGGAACCGCATCGGACGCCCCGATGTGCTTCACCTGCGGCACCAAGATGCGGCCGGCTGGCTCGTGCTTCGTCTGTGAAGGATGTGGCGCCACCAGCGGCTGCAGCTGATCGAACGCGCTCGACGGCAGCGGGTGGATCCGGGTAGCCAGGGCTACCCGGATCCACCACGCTCTGGCCCGGGAGGGGGAGGACTATGACCGCTGATCTCGCCTTTGACGAGGCCGAAATTCGCACGGCCGAGCGCCGGTTGGTGGCCGCGTTGGAGGACACTGACCCGACGGCGTGGGTGTTCGAGTACACCGACGACGCCGTCTTCGACGCCGGCGGGGAGCACGCGGTGCAAGGACGCGAGGCCCTGTTGGAGATGGCGAACGCCATGCAGCCCTTGTCGTCGGTGTCCTTACGGCCGATGCGTACCGAGGGAAGCGGTGACTGTGCCACCGTCTGGTTCGCTGGCTCCTGGCTCAGTGGCAGTCCGGCGGACGCGAGTCCCAGGGTGAATGTGCGCGGGATCATCGTCTGGCGCAGGGAACTCGATGGCCAGTGGCGGGTCTCGATGGAGCACCTCGGCTGAACGTCGCCCACGGATCGCCTTCCGTCCGTTCGATGACTCAGCGACTTAGAGTGCGGGCATGAGCGCCCGCGAAACCATTCCTGAGCTGCTGCTCGCTGCTGCCGACCGCGACCCCGAAGGCACCTGGCTGCGAGTCGACGAGGGCACCTTGACCTTTGCCGCTGCAGTCGGTCAAGTCGCCGAGCTCGCTGCGCGACTCGGCCAAGAAGGCATCGGCACGGGTGACTTGGTGGTGCTCCCGGCGCGCACGAAACCGCCGTTCTTGCTCTGCTGGCTAGCGCTCGCCAGCCTCGGCGCCATCACCGTCCCCACTGATCCCGACGCGACGCCCACCGAGCAAGAAGGGCTCATCGGGCAGGTGCAACCGAAGACCGTGATCGGTGATGTCGCCACAGCCACCTTGCAGATCGGACCGCTCGTCGGCGACTGGACGGCTCCCGTCTCGCACGGAGCAGTCCTTCCCATGAACGTGGCTCCAGACGATCTCGCCGTTCTCATCCCGACGTCGGGGACGACCGGCCGCTCTAAGCTCGTCATGCAGACGCACCGGGCGTACGCCTGGGCGGGGGAGGGATTCCCTGCCTGGGTGGGCCTCGACCGCCGACGACCGGCTCATGACGTCGCTCCCGCTCTTCCACATCAATGCCCCCGCCTACTCGGTTCTCGGATCGCTCGCCTGCGGCGCCGGTCTCGTCCTGCTGCCCCGCTTCTCGGCCAGCGGGTTCCTGGACGCCGCGCGCAGACACGGCGCGACGGAGTTCAACGCGATAGGCGCCATGCTCGAGATCTTGATGCGCCAGCCCGTTCGACCCGACGATGCCGACACCGACCTGCGGCTCTGCTACACCGGCCCCTCTCCCACCAGGGAGTGGCAGGAGGCGTTTGAGGAGCGGTTCGGGCTTCGTGTCGTCGGCGGCTATGGGCTCTCCGAGTCGCCGTACGGGCTCATCTGGCGCAAGGGAACCCGTCCGTTCGGCATCGCTGGGTTCGCCGCGTCAGCACCCGACACTCGGCGAGGTCAACCGTGCCCGCGTTGTCGACGAGTCGGGCCAGAACGTGCCGGACGGGCAGGCACCGGCGAGCTGTGGCTGCGCAACCCGGTCGTCACCCCCGGCTACTGGGGCATGCCGGAGGAGACAGCTGCGGCCATCGTCGATGGCTGGTTGCATACCGGTGACCTCGTCACGGTCAATGCCGACGACACCTACACCTTCGTTGCTCGGAAGAAGGAGGTGTTGCGACGCCGTGGGCAGAACATGTCTCCGGCCGAGATCGAGGAGGCCATCGCATCCCATCCCGACGTGCTCGAGGTCGCCGTTGTGGCGGTTCCGTCCGAGCTGACCGAGGACGAGGTGAAAGCCTTCGTTGTCGCACTTCCCGACCGTGCACCTCGACTTCGTCGAACTGCGGGAGTGGACGGCCGCCAGGCTCTCGGCGTTCAAGGTGCCGCGGTTCTGGCAGGCTGTCGACGCACTACCCAGGACGGCGACGTCGCGGCTGGCCAAGCATCGGCTTCCCAAGGGCCACCCGCCTGGCGAGTTCGACGCCGAGCACGACGCAACGGACGACGGTTCCAGCGACCAGGAAACAACAGCGAAGGACAGACCATGACCGGGTACCACGACGTCGATCGGAACCGCAGACGCAACGTCGATCCAGGTACTCGGCCACGATCTTGCGGTCGACCTGATGGGCAAGGTTGGCTTCGCCGAGCTTGCCTACTGGCTCGTGGCGCTGCGCCGCCCGACGCCAGGCGAACTGCGCTGCTTCGAGTCGGTGCTGGTCGCGTTGGCCGACCACGGTCTGACACCCAGCGCCCTCGCCGCACGGCTGACCTTGACGGGTGCCCCTGAGTCGGTGCAGGGGGCGTTGGCCGCCGGACTGCTCGGCGGGGGCTCGCGGTTCCTCGGAGTCACCGAGGACGCGGGAAAGTTCCTCAGCGACGCTCTTGGCGGGCCCGCCGAGTCTGGCGGCGCCGCTGCCCGACCACTGCGACGGCGTGGGATGCGCTCGCCCGCGATGCTGTGCGCTCGCAGCGCGCAGCTGGGAGGCTATGTGCCTGGCCTCGGTCACACGTTGCACAAGCAAGGCGACCCAGGACGCCGGTGTTGTTCGCGATCGCCACAGGAGGAGGGCCTCTTCGGTCCCCACCTTGCAGCTCTTTGAGGCCGTCGGCCGCGTCCACCCGGAGGTGCTCGGCCGCACGCTGCCGTTCAACGGGGCCGGTGCCTGCGGCGCGGTGCTCTGCGACCTCCGGCTCCCGCCCGAGATCCTGCGTGGCTTCGCCCTGCTGGCTCGCACCGCCGGTCTGCTTGGACACTTCGCCGAGGAGATGCGCGAGCCCATCGGGCTCGACCTCTACGCGCAGGTCGAGCATGAGACTGATACCAGCCGCCGCAGCGACGACGCGGGCACCGCGCGCTAGTTCGGCCTCACGTCGGGTGTCAGCCGGGCGCGAGCTCGGTGATCACCCGTTCGGCGTTGTCCAGGGCAGCGGCTGCGTCGACGTCGTCGGACGACCGTCTCCGGGTCCCAGTTCAGGTCGAGAAAGACCTCGGTCACGCCCGGCCGCGGCCAGCGCTTCGAGGTCGCCGCGGATCTGATCCGCGCTGCCCTGCAGCGGCGCCCGGTCCGGTGGGGGCAACTGAGCCGAGCCGCACGACGCCGCGCATGATGAAGCGAAGGGCCCCTGGGTCACGTCCGCCTTCTGCGGCCGCCGACCGCATGAGGTCGATCGACTGCCCCGATCGTCGTCAGGTCGGTCCGGCTGCTGCTGATCCAGCCGTCGGCGATCCGGCCGATCCGGCGAAGCGCTACCTCGGCGGTGCCGCCCATGAGGATCGGCGGGTGTGGCTGCTGCACCGGCTTGGGTTCGACGCGGCTCAGCGGGACGTCGAAGAACTGGCCGTGGTACTCCACCTCCGGCTGGGTCCACAGGGCCTTGAGGCACTCGACGAACTCGGCGGCCCGGGCGCCGCGCTTGTCCATCGAGACACCGACAGCCTCGAACTCCGCAGCGGCCCAGCCGAGTCCCGAGGCCGACGTCCAGTCGTCCGTTCGACACGATGTCGACGGTCGTCAGCGCCTTGGACAAGACGATGGGGGAGTAGAAGGGCAGGTTCACCACGGCGGTGCCCGAGCCGGATCCGCGACGTGCAGCCGGCGACGTAGGCCAGTGCGGTCACCGGGTCGACGACGCCGTGGTACACCGCGCCCCAGTCCTCGTCGACGGGGTGCAGGAGCCGTTGAAACGACCACAACGACGCGTAGCCAAGCTCCTCGGCCCGCATCGCGACGTGCTGCATGTTCTCCGGCGTCGCCCACGCGCCGGAGACGGGCAGTCCGAGGCCCAGCGCGGGCGTGGTTGCCATCTACTCGTCGAGCTGACGGCCGGCGAAGTACATCAGGGGGTCGCTCAGCAGTTCCAGGCCGATCCCATCGGGGTCGCGGAAGTACATCGACTCGGGGATCCCGCGGTCGGGACCGACGTACTCGACGCCCGCCTCGTCAAGCCGGATGCGCAGCTGCTCCCAGCGGTCGCGGGCCACGGATATCGCGATGTGCTGGACGGCGCCGATCGACTCGACGCCAGGTTGCAGACCGAGGCCGGGGAAGTCGAAGAAGCCGAGCAGCGTCTGGTTCCCCACGTCGAAGAAGAAGTGCGATGACCCGGGATAGTCACGGTTCTCGGTCAGCTCGACCAGAGGAAAGCCAAGCAGACCTTGGTAGAACTGGATCGTCTGTTCCACATCCGAGCAGATCAGCGCGGCGTGGTGGATTCCACGGCCGTTCGACGGTGGCCGTTCTGCCGTCGGCATGGCGTATTGCTGCCGGAGTTCCGCGCGGCGAGCCGCAAGTTCGACGAGCTCTGCATCGGTTGGCATAAGGGCTCCTGGTGTCGGTTGTCACCCGGTGAACAGTGGGACTGTATCTGTGTTGAAGGGGTCTCGCCCGGACGGCTGGAGCGGAGCGTCCGACTCGGCCCTCTGCTTCAGCCCTCGCAGCATGCCCATGGCCATGATGAGGTCGGCCGGCACCAGCGCCCCGACGTACAACACCGTGAGCCACCACGGGGCGCTGCGGCCGCGAACCCGCAGGTGGATCCGCGACCGGTCGCCAGGCAAGTCGGTCAGTTGGAAGCACCACGTCCACACGAAGGTCGTTCCGAAGCGCGTGTCCCACCCCGGTGGAAGGTGCGTGGACGATCGCAGGACCAGCAGGTGTGGCGACATTGCCTCGTGGACGACGTACTGCGCGGTTCCTGGCTTGCCGTCCGGGATGACGTCGCCCGGCTGAAGGTCGCGCACGAGGGCGGGGTCGAGGTGGTCGAGGCTGGACCAGTTAGCGGGAAAGAGGCACCTGTCGACCCACTCTGGCGTGTAGTAGCCGCCCAGATGCCAGCCCATCTGGGTCAGCCACGGCCACACTCGGTCGGCGGGAACGTCGGCCGTGATCGCGTGGTTGGTGACGAGCTGGGGGCAGTCGACGAGGTCGTCACCAGGACGCCACGCCGCACGTTCCTCACTGCTCGAACCCGCTGTGCGGCCCAGTAACTGCAGGGCGGCGTAGCCGGCAAGTGCGGATGCGATCACTGAGCGAGCGACGTGCGCCATGGCGTCCATGGTGCCAGGTCACCTTGGTGACCTACCGAAACGTGATCACCGACTCCAGGTATTCGCCTGGAACGGCGATACTGCCGCCGTCACCATGCTTGTCCCAGCGGCGTGCCAGGTAGGCGAGGTCGGCGAAGAGTTGGGTTTGGCCGTCTTCGTCGAGCGTCTGGAAGGCCTTGAGAGTCGGTCCGTACCAGCGCCGGAAGTAGTCGACGAAATCGTCGGCAGAGCGATAGCGGAACATCTGAAAGCACTTCTGCGACCGGATGTCGTCGACCTGGTCGCCGAAGAGGTCGACAAGGTGTTCCTCACGCCCCCAGAGCATGGGGGAGCGGACACCTGCGGGAGCCGGAACCTGCGAGGTGATCACCCCGAACATCTCGCCGAGGAAGCCGTCCGGCGTCCAGGACGCTAGCCCGACGGTGGCACCCGGCTTGGCGACGCGGATGATCTCGTCGGCGGTCTGTTGATGATCGGGCGCGAACATGGCGCCGAACACGCTGAGGACCGCGTCGAACGAATCGTCATCGGCGGGCAGGTCCTCGGCATCGCCGACGGTGAACTCGACATCGAGTCCTTCTGCCGCAGCTCGCCGGCGCGCGTCGTCGATCAGTGCCGGCACATAGTCGATGCCCACTGCGTGGGCACCTTGTCGTGCCGCGGCAAGGGTGGCGTTGCCGTTGCCGCAGGCAACGTCGAGCACGGACCATCCGGCGCGCAGGTTTGCCGAATCGGCGAGCCGCTCGCTCGTGAGCACGATGCGCGAGGCGACCATCGAGAAATTGCCGCTGGACCAGGTCTTCTGTTGCTTGGCCTTGACCGCGGCCAGATTCGGTTGCAGAGGGGTAACAGTCACTGTTGCTCCTTGGAGGAGGGCGCCCCGGATGGGCGTCGCTGCCTTCGACCGTGCTGTCAACGAGTGGTCCCGAACGAGTGCGAGTGCCGTACCGCCCTCTGGGCGGAACAACCACCCAAATCGGACCCAGATTGCGCGGCTGGACTGTCAAATCCGGCGTGGGCGCGGGCCAAGTAGGTACAGGATCCGTACTACCAGGAGCGAGTTCTGCGGCGCAGAATGGTAACCATGGCCAACTACTCCGACTACTGCCCAATTGCCGTGGGTGTCGACGTCCTCGGTGACCGGTGGACGCCGTTGATCATCCGCGAGCTGATGGTGGGGTCAAGCCGGTTCAACGAGATCCATCGCGGCGTTCCCAAAATGAGTCGCACCCTGCTGGCGCAGCGGCTGCGCACTCTGGAACGACGTGGCTTGGTCACTCGTCAGGTGGCTGATCGCGGCCGGGCCGGGAGCTACTCCCTGACACCGGCCGGAGAGGGACTCACCCCCATCGTGTGGGCCATGGGTAACTGGGCTGCTGAGTGGGTGTTCTCCGACCCCGATGATGACGAGTGCGACGGTTTGTCGTTGATGTGGCGGATGCACCAGGTTGCGATTCCCTTGAAGCTCCCTGTTGATCGCACCGTGGTGCACATGGTCTTGAGCGGAGCGGGTGCTGCTGAAGGATGGCTCGGCATCGAGAATCGCCAAGTAAGTGTTTGCAAGGATGACCCCGGCTATGACGTTGACCTGGCAGTCCAAGCCGAGACCAAGCAGCTGCAGCGGTGGGTCGTGGGGCTCGCCCCGTTCCGCGAATTGGTCAGAGACGGCTCCGTGCGATTGTTGGGTCCGTCCCGACTCGTGCGTGCCTTTCCCACCTGGTTCGACACGTCCCTCTTTGCCGAGGGCTTCAAGCGGTCCGATTCGCGCAAACGCAGTCAGGGCGTTGCCTGAACGGGGACCATCGCCTCTGGTCCCTCGACGCCGAGCAGGGTGAACTGACAGGAAGACAGCGAAGTCTTCGCGGCGCGCGGGCCTTCGTGTCGAGGGTTGGTGAGGAGTAGGAGGCTGCGACACATTCTGAACGCTCGATGCGCATCGATGCTCGAGGGGACGTCGGCTAGGAGTCGACCGTCACCGTCTCGGCTGCGCTGGAGAGGACGATCAGGGCTGCAGCGGCCGCGCCACCTTCGGCACCTTGTGCCACCCCAAAGAGTTTGTCCCGTTCTGGCGCCAGAACGCTGTTGACCCCTCGAGCGACGTCGTCTGGCGGCCAACGGGCCGGGAAGACCCGCTGCGCACTCTGACACGAGTGTTTTAAGCGTCCGGGTCGACCCGGCGTCCGCGCTTGATCTCACCCCGACGCTTCTTCTGCGTGATTCTGCGTTCCACAGCGCCGCGAGAAGGCTTCGTTGGATGCCGAGGTGGCGGAGGTGGTGCCGTCGCTTCGCGCAACGTCTCCGAAAGCCGTTGTTCAGCCGCCCGCCGGTTGAGGTGTTGGCTGCGTTCTTCCTGCGCGGTGATCCGTAGGACACCGTCAACGAGGCGGCTGCTGAGCCGGTCGATGGCGCGCCTGCGCCAGACAGGGGGCAATGAAGGTGAGTGGGCGACATCGAACAGCAGTTCCACGCGCGAGTCGGTGGTGTTGACCGACTGGCCGCCGGGGCCGCTGGACCGGGAGAACTTCCACCGCAGCTCGTGGGACGGGATCACCACCGAGCCCCGGACGGGTACGTCACTCATCGTGGCTCACGTCATTTCTGCGTGAACAGGACCTCAGTGAGGGTCCAGACGATTCCTGCTACGAGCAGCGCAATGATCAGCCAGATCAGGGTGAGGCTCAGCCACCGTCGCCACCCTCGCAGGCGCCGGACACCCATGGCGAAGTCGCCGTACATGGCGATCTGTCCCATGGGCGTGTACTGATCGTCACGCTGGGAACCCACAAGTTTCGCCCAGTCCTCGCTGGTGGGCGGATTCTCGTTATGGTCATCCTGCGTCGCCATGATCATGATGATGCCAGAGCCGAAACACCGTGGCCGCCTTTGACGGTCTGTGGTGTTCTTCGACTCGGTAGCGTTCTCTCATGCTCATCGCCTTGATCGGCAGCACGGGTCGGACCGGTGCCCTGGTCCTGGACGAGCTTCTTCTTCGCGGGCACCGGGTGCGGGCGTTGGTACGCGCCGATGGCCGGATAACGGAGGGGAGTTCGGTCACCACGGTCGTGGGGGACTGCCGGGATCGAGCCACCTTGCGGACCCTTGTCGAAGGCTCCGACGGTGTGATCTCTGCACTGGGTCCGCGCGGGCGTGAAGGGACTCTGCATCGCGACACCGCGCGGGCTCTCGTTGCCACGATGCCGGCGGTCGGCGTGCACAGGTTCGTTGGGATCAGCGGCATGGCTGTTGCTCTGCCGGGAGATCAGCGATCTCGGAGTTCTGCCGTGGCGACAAGGATCGTGCGTTTGGTCGGTGGTCCGCTGGCACGCGACAAGCGTGAGGAGTACGCGGTCTTCGCCGCGAGTGACCTCGACTGGACGTTGGTGCGGCCTCCTCGGCTGGTCGACGGCGAGGAGACGGCGCATGTCGAGGAGGATGCCCATCGGTCGACGCGTTCGTCGACGATCGTCCGCGCCGACCTCGCCACCTTCCTCGTCGACGTGGCTGAGCATGGGTGGTACGTGCGGCAGGCGCCGTTCGTCGCGACAGAGCGGCGCTGAGGATCCGCTGCGGCGGTGGGTCGTTGGCCTCTGGCAGGGGAAGGCCCGAATCGCAAGCCTGGCACTGTGAGGCGGTCAGGCCGCACGTCCTCCGTGCGGGAGGGATCATGAGCACAAGGATTGAGACACCGCAGGAAACCCTGGAACGCCTGCAAAGGGGTGAGAGCGCCGTCGTCACTCCCGTGACGAGCCAGACGGTGGGGGTCGCGGACGTGAAGCGGCGTTGGCGACGAAGCCGAGGGGGCTCGCGCTCGGCCCTCCGCCTCGTTGTCACGGCTGTCATCGGGATCGCCGCGCTGCTGTTCGGGCTCGTCGCCTTCGCCGCGGCCGTGGAGATGAAGGTCTTCGGCCAGGAAGTGACAGCCGAAGTGTTGCAGGTCGAACCCCTAGACGGAGGACATAACCGCATCTCTATCGAGTATCCGGTGGATGGAGTGGCGCACAGCGGCACCATCGACGAGAGAGGTAACGCGCCACAGCCGGGAGAGTCGATGGACGTCGTCTTCGACACCCGCGATGTGACAGATGTCGCGGAGGCTCCGGACGCCTTGGACTACGGCGTGATAGCTGCTTTTGTCGGGCTCGGCGTGTACTGGATCGTCAGTGCCGGACGCGGGTTCCGCCAGCGCCGAGAGTTCTCAGCCAGCGAGTAGCTCATCAAGGCGTTCATACCCCTCGCGGACGCCGGACTCCATGCCGCTGGCGACGAAGGCGTCCCGGCCCTCGAATGAGTCGACCAGCGAGGTCGCCATGAGACGCGTGCGTCCGCCGCCGAGGTCTTCGAGCATGAGTCGTTCAAGAGCGACGGAGTCGCGAAATCCCTCAAAGCAGAAGGTCTGCACGATCAGCTCGTTCGGGCGGACCTCATGGAAGCAGCCGAAGAACCCGTAGTTGTCGTCGCCGCGGGTATGCACGTAGCGGTAGGAGCCGCCGGTCCGGCAGTCGTAGTGGTCGATGCTCATCACCAGGTCGCGCGGTCCGAGCCACTGCGTCACCAGGTCGGGTTCGGTGTGGGCGCGGAACACGCTCTCCGGCGGTGCGTCGAAGACGCGAGTGATACGCACCAGCGGGACTGTGGGGTCGGCAACGATCTCGGTGTCATGGGCGGTCATCGAGGGGTCCTTTGGTCGGGTGAGGCGGTCGCGGGTGGTGGGTCGTGGGGAGGAGGGTCGCCAGGAGCGCATCAAGCCGCTCGTAGCGCTCCTGGGCTTGGCGTCGGTAACGCTCCAGCCATTTGGTCATCAGGTCGAAGACCTCCGCCTCCAGGTGGACCGGGCGACGCTGCGCGTCACGTGAGCGCGAGACGACACCGGCGTCCTCGAGCACCTTCAGGTGTTTGGACACTGCCTGTACCGAGACGGCATAGGGCGCCGCCAGCTCGCCGACCGTGGCGTCCCCGAGGGTGAGCCGGGCGACGATGTCGCGGCGAGTGGGGTCGGCAAGAGCCGCGAACGCCTGCGAGAGGGGGTCGGCCATGGACACTCCTTTGCAACCGAATGGTTGTGAAGGAGTGTGGTTGCCAGATCTCGGTTTGTCAACCACTTGGTTGACAACGGTCTACGGCGAGGTAGTCGGCCTTGACAGCGACCCAGCCATCAGCGCCCCGCCGAACATCACCTGCCAGAGCACGACGGGGTAGGCGATCCAGCGTTCGGCACCGCCGATACCGAGGCCGGTGAGCGCCCCGCCGTCGAGCCCACCGAAGAGCGCCAGCACCAGGACGGAGAGGGTAACCCCGCCCAAGAGGTACGAGAACCAGCTGACCGGACCGGTGCGTGTCCAACCACCGGCGATACCGCAGAGTCCGCCTGCGACGAATGAGACGACGGCGAAGGATGGGTGAATCGGCCCGCTACCACTCGGGAAGACTCCGACCCCCAGGGTGCCGACCCCGTTGAGGAGCACGGCCAATCCGAGGAAGCGGCCGGTCCCCGAGCGCAGCAACAGCGTCGCCGCCGCGATCGTCGCAAGGCCGGTGGTCACCATCGCCAGAGTGAACACGTATCCGGACGGCTGCAAGATGACCCCGGCTGCTGTGCGTCCGCCGAGATCGCTGATCTCGTTGGTGGTGGTCGTGTAGATCGTCGGGTAGATCGCCTCGGCCGTGATGATGCCCATGAGGGTGACCGTTCCCGCCGTCGCGAGCAGCAAACCGGCGATTCGGGGCCGCTCCTTGGCATTCATCGCTGTCCTGACTCACCGGCCGGCGTCTCTGATCACGCCGCGCTCCGGGGGTCACCCTTGCAGGTCAGCCCTTCGCCTACTGACGGGTCCTAGAACTTGATGCCGGTCGGGAGGGTGAAGGTTCCGCCGACCACAACTCCGTTGGGATCGGTGAGTGCACCAGACGGTGTCAGCACAGGCGTGCTGCTGGCCACCGTGGCTGCTCCGGCACCGGATGCCGTGCCGAGAGTGATGGTGAGCGTCTTCGTTGCCACATTCCAGGTGACTGTACTGGCGCCAGCCCCTGCTCCCTTGAACGTGACGTTGGCCGTCGTGTAGGCAGTTGATGCCAGGTTGAGGGACCCCACGTTGAAGGTGCCGCAGGAGGTCGCGCTGAACGTCAGCGTGTCGGTAGCAGCGTTGGTCATGATCACACTGACATCGTTGTCTGCGGTCAATGACTGGTTGCTCCCGTTACCGGTCCAGGTCGAGCAGATGCTCGACACTGCCAGTGCATCAGAGAACGTGATGTCGACGCGGTCACCGGCGTCAACGCGTCCGGCGATACCGGTGCCGTTGACCAGGTTGACGGCGGTGACCACGACGCGCTGGGAGACGGTGGTGGTGAGGCTCACCGAGTTCCCGGCGTTGTCGGTGCCAGTCAGTGTGTATCGGTAGCAGCCGGCCGCCAAGCCACTCTGGGCAGGCGCACCGGTCAGGGTCACGGGGGCACCGAACGTCCCGCAGGTGGCCCCGGTCAAGGTCGCAAATGAGCGCGTCAGGCTGCTGGAGGCGAGGCCGGAGTTTGCATCGGTGTAGTCGGTGCGGGCCACTGCGTACGACGTGGCATTCGAGGTGCTGGTGGATCCCGCAGCCGTCGCGGCCACGCCGTTGACGGTCAGTGCGCCCGAGACCGGGTTGGTCATGTCCTTCTTGACGGTGGTCGTCACCGATGCGGTGTTGCCAGCACGGTCTGTCCCCGTCAGCACGTAGCGGTAGCAGTTCGTGGCCAGCGCCGTCTGAGCAGGGCTCCCCGTGAGTGTTGTCGACGTGCCGAACGCGCCACAGGTGTTCCCCGTGAGCGTGGCCTGGGTGCGCACCAGGGTGCTCGTGTTGATCCCGCTCGCCACGTCCGTCCAGTCAGTACGAAGGTCGATCGGGAAGTCGCCCTTGGCGAAGCTAGTCGTGCCGGCGGTGTTCGCAGCCGTCCCGTTGACGGTGAGGGCTCCAGCAACCGGAATCTCGCGGTCGACCTTGACCACAGTGCTGCGGTTGGTGGTGTTCCCCACTTTGTCGGTGCCGGTGATCCGGTAGCGGTAGCAACCCGTGGTGACTCCGGACTGGGCTGGGGCTCCGGTGAGCATGGTCGCTGTGCCGTAGGTGCCACAGACGTTATTGACCAACGCCGCCTGCTCGACGGTGAGCACGCTGGAGGCAATACCGGAGCCAGCATCGGTGTAGTCGGTGCGGGCAATGGCGAACGCGCCGGTGCGGTTGAAGCTTGACGATCCGGCGGCGGATGCGGCAGTCCCGTTGACAGTCAGGGCTCCGGTAACGGGGACGGTGTTGTCGGTGACGAAGGCCAGGACCGAAGTGCCGGTGTTGCCTGCGACGTCGCTTGCGGTGAGCGTCGTGTTGCCGGGACGGGCAGAGCCAGCGGTCCAGGAGTATGTCGATGACACGTAGCTGACTGTTGGAGCTGTTCCCGAGCCGGTGGACACTGTCTGGTTGGGGTGAGTCCAACCCGCCGTTGAGATGACGGGGAAGTTGACCGATGCCGGGCCCGTTTGGTCGTCGGTGACGGCAGAGGTCACAGTGAAGGAACCAGCAACGGCAGTCCGCAGGTAGATGTTGCTGCCTGTCTGCGAGGCGGCACCGGACGACGCGAGCGTCACCGCCTGCGTCGGCGCCGTCGCGTCGTAGCGGACGACCGTCGAGACCGTTGATGTGTTGCCAACGTTGTCGGTGCCGGTCAGGGTGTAGCGGTAGCAGCCCGTGGTGAGCCCGGTCTGGCTCGGGTTGCCGGTGACCGTAACCGAGGAGCCGAAGCTGCCGCAGGTGCCGCCGCTGAAGGTGGCCGACTCACGGGTGAGGACGCTCGCTGCCACGCCGGCGCCAGCATCTGCGCTGTAGTCGGTGCGTAAGTTGATGGGGAAGGCGAGTCGAGCGGTGCTCGTCGAGCCGGCTGCCGATGCTGCCACGCCGTTGACGGTGAGGGCAGCCCCGGTGGGTCCGGTGTTGTCGACAGTGAAGGTCAGGGGAGTCGTGACCGTGTTCCCGACGACGTCTCGGCCCACAACAGACAACGTGCTGGGCGTGGCCGCTCCAGGCGTCCAGCCGAAGGTGCTCGACGTGTAGGTCTTCGGATTCGTTCCCGTGCCCGAAGTGACTGTTTGGGCTGGGTGGGTCCAGCCCGCTGCTGACACTGCAGGGAATGTCGCAGATGCCGGACCCGACTCTCCGTCGACGACCGTGCTCGCCAGCTGGAAGCTGCCGGCTGCGGCACTGCGGAAGTAGATGGAAGCGCCGCCCAAGTAGGCATTCGTGCCGCTCGTCATCGCGATCGACTGCGACGGGCTGTTCGGGTCACCGGAGACCGAGATGACGTTGCTGGGGTTGCTGGTAGATGTCCAGCTGCGGAAGACCGCTGTCACGGTGTAGGTGTAGGTGCCGTTGGGTACCGACAGGTCCGTGCAGGTCAGCGTATCGGCCGGGATGTAGCTGCCGGGGGCACCTAAGTTCGTGCCGCAGGCGTCGACTGACGTTGTGCCGTCCGACCGGCTGACGACGTAGCCGTTGAGCGTTCCGCTCGGAGGAGTCGCGGCCACCCACGTCACGTTGACTGTGGAGAAGGTTGGGGTCACAGCGACGCTCGACGGTGCGGTAAGGGTGCCGACGTCGCCGGCTCCGTTCCCGGCACCCGTGGTGTTCCAGAACGCCAAAGCGACGCCGACGCCGGACAGAAGCACCGTGAGCCCGATGATCGGCAGGATGCGGCGGGCCGCGATCACAGCTGTGGTGCGCGCCATGGCCTCACCCCTGGCGCGCGGTTGCGTTCAGCTTCAACGGGATCCGGGTGTTCTTGCACGCATCCTGGTTGACTGAGCTGAGGTTCGTCAGCTGCACCGTGAGCATTACGGTGGCCTTGCCGCTTGGCTTGACGATGATGGGCTTCGTCTTCTTGCTGGCTTTGAAGGACGTCGCTTTGACCCACGACTTCTTGCAGGCGGAGACCGCGGGATTGCCCGGAGTGACGGTCACGGCAGTTACCTTCAGCCGCTGCTTCAACGGGTTGGACATCGTCACCTTGAGTGGCCTTGTGATGCCTGGGATCAGCGGGCCCTGCAGCACCTTGGCCTTCAGCGTGAGTCTCTGTTTGGTGCTCAGGCCAGACGCGGTCGGCACCTTGGTCATGGTGGATGCTCCGAGCCGGGACTGGATGACGTCGGCGACGGTTGCCGCAACGGCGACCGACCCGATCACCAGCGCCACCGTCATGACGACAGCCATCGCAGCCCGTCCGGCTGACCGGGCGGGCTGTGCGGTGTCCCATGCTCTGCGCATCCAGGGCCTTCGGTCGCGAGCTCTGGGGTGGGTCGGTGACCCACCCCAGAGCTGTCGCGTCCTCGTGCGTCCTAGCTGACCGTGTAGGTGAACTCGAGCGTTGCGCCCTTGCACCCGTTCTGGTCGGAGGCGGTGTTCTTCATGGACACAGCCGCTGTGGTGTTGGCAAAGTCGCCACCAGCGCCAGATGTGAACGTGTTGTCGCCCACAGCGAGCTCGATGGCGCCGCCAAGGGCCGGCTGGGCGACGGTGAAGTCGCCAGCAGTGCAGGCGCCGGCGGGGGCTCCCACAGCCTTGGTGACCTTGCTGACCGACACGGAGACCCCGTTGATGGTCTGCGGGCCGGTTCCCCCGTTGTTGACGGTGAAGTCGAGCGCAGCAGAGGGACCGCCGGGCACGAGGCCGGAGACCGTGCTGTCCTGCGTCACCGACACAGCCGTGCTAGTGCCGACGGTGCCGGCACCGGTGCCCGAACCTGTGGTGGTCCAGTAGGCAATAGCGAGGCCGCCACCGACCAGCGCGACAGCGAGGCTGCCGGAGACAAATGCGAGACGCTTCTTGTTCGAGGACATGCGAAACCTTTCCTGCCACGCTTGTGGCGCCCTGATCGCGGCTCGGTATGGCCGCGCCCTGTTTGCCGGACATCGGCCACTTCCTGGTCACGGCTCACCCCCGTTACGCCGATTCACCCGAACAGAGCAGCGTTCAAGTGCGGAGCCGGGACGAAATGCCTCTGACGGACTACGCCACTCGGGGTACTGCGATCCATGGCAGAGTGCGGGGATGAGCAGCGCTGACAACACCCCCGAGTACGTGAGAATCAACCGCGCCAACTGGGACGACCGGGCGGCAGCACATGCGGCGTCACCTGACTACGGCGTCAAGAGGTTCCTCGACGATCCGAGCTACCTATCGGGCGTAGTCCGGTTCGATCTGCCGCTTCTCGGCTCAGTAGAGGGCCAGCGCGGCGTCCATCTGCAGTGCCACATCGGCACCGACACGCTCTCACTCGCTCGGCTCGGCGCGCAGATGACCGGAGTGGACTTCTCCCCGCGGTCGCTTGACGAAGCCAGACGGCTGGCCGAAGCGGCCGGCACACCGATCGAGTACCTCGAGGCCAACGTCTACGCGGCGCCCAGCCTGCTCGGCTATCACGGCTTCGACTTCGTGTTCACCGGAGTCGGCGCGCTCTGTTGGCTGCCGAACGTCGCCGAGTGGGCACAGGTTGTCGCTGATCTCCTCAAGCCAGGTGGCCGACTTTTCATCCGTGAGGGTCACCCCATGCTCTGGTCGATCGACGAGGCGCGAACCGACTGGATTGTTGTCGACTATCCCTACTTCGAAACCGAGCATCCGCTCGTCGATGAGGACAGCGGTACCTACGTCGAGACCGACGTGGAGTTCCGCAACAACCTCACCCACTCGTGGAACCACGGGTTGGGAGAGATCATCACCGCGCTGGCAAACGTCGGAATGCAGCTCACCGGTCTGGTCGAGCACGACTCGGCCCCGTGGGATGCACTGCCGGGGCAGATGACTTGCGACAGCGACGGCGAGTGGCGGCTCAGTGAGCGCCCCGAGCGGCTCGCGTGTACGTACACACTTCAGGCGGTCAAACTCTGACCGCGAGTAAGTGACCCAAGCGCTCAGACTTCGAGCACACGCGCGAGCACGAAGCCGTCGTAGCCTTTGCTTCCGACCGTCTGGATTCCGGTTGCCGACACCCGCGGCTCGTCGCGCACCGCGGCGTACAGCGCTCGGGTTCCCTCGGTCGCTGGATCGGAACGAGAGGGGTCGACCACGGCTCCGCCGCGAACAGTGTTGTCGACGATGATCAATGAGCCTGGTCGGCTGAGGTTCAAGGCCGACCGGAAATAGTCGGCGTTGTGCTCCTTGTCGGCATCAACGAACGTCAGGTCAAACGGACCATTCAATGTCGGCAGCGTGTCGAGGGCCGCGCCGACCCGAATGTCAACGAGCCCACCGACGCCTGCCGCGTCGACGTTCTGCCGAGCAACGTGCGCGTGTTCGCTGGAGTACTCGCAGGTGATGAGCTCGCCGTCGGCCGGCAATGCTCGTGCCAGCCAGACGGTGCTGTAACCGCCGAGCGTGCCGATCTCCAAGATTCGTCTGGCTCCTAACGAAGTGGCGAGCAGCATGAGCAGTTTGCCCTGAGGAGGTGAGACAGCGATCTCAGGAAGACCAGCAGCAGCACTACTGGTCAGAGTGGCATCCAGTGCGGGGTCGTTGACGTCAAGGTAAGTGCCGATGTAGTGGTCAACCTCGGTCCAGAGCTGTTCGTCGTGTTCGTCCATCGAGTCCTCCACCGTTCGCCACGTCGTGGACCTTCACGTTAGTGACATTCGGGGGAGCAGACCATTGCCGCAGGTCCCCCACGTGAGGTAGGCAGGGCCGATGACCACCATCACAGCCGCGGTCTTTCGTGGCGCAGGCCAGCCCATCGACGTTCGCCCAGTTGAACTCGCTCTCCCTGGCCCGCGCGAAGTGGAGGTGGCGATCGCTGCGGCTGGGGTCTGTCACAGCGACCTGCACATGGTGCGTGGTGAGTGGGAGCACCGCACGCCCGTGGTGTTGGGGCATGAAGGCTCTGGGGTCGTCACCGCGATTGGACAGGGCGTCACCGACGTAGCGGTGGGGGACCACGTGGTGCTCTCCTGGGTTCCCTCGTGCGGAGAGTGCCGTTACTGCAGGCTGGGCCGAGTAACTCAGTGCAGGACCTCCCTGGAGGTCATCGCCGCTGGTGGCACGCTCTTCGACGGTACGCCGCGCCTCTCGATCGACGGGGAGGATTGCTTCCACTACCTGGGCGTTTCCTCCTACGCCGAGCGGGCGATCGTCCCCGAGTCCGGTGCCATCAAGGTGCGCGCGGACGCGCCGCTCGACGTGATCGCGATCGTGGGCTGCGCGGTGGCTACGGGGGTGGGGGCGGTCCGCAGCACTGCTCAGGTGCCGGCGGGTGCCACGGTGGCCGTGATTGGCTGCGGCGGGGTGGGTCTTTCCTGTGTCCAAGGGGCACGCATGGTCGGGGCCAGCCGCATCGTTGCCGTCGACCTGGTGCCGGCCAAGCTCGAGATCGCTGCAAAGCTCGGGGCCACCGATGTCGTCGATGGTCGGTCAGGCGACGTTGTCGAGCAGCTGGCCCGACTGGTGCCCGAGGGCCTCGACTTCATCTTCGACGCCATTGGGGCGATCGCGACGACTCAGCAGGCCATCGCCGCACTCGGCATCGGCGGCGCAGCCGTCGTGGTAGGGCTGCCACCGGCAGGGCAATCGGCGACATTCGACCCCCTCAGCCTCGCCGAGTCAGAGCAGCGCATCCTCGGGTCGAACTACGGGTCGTGCGTTCCGCATCGCGACATCCCTGACCTCGTCGACCGGTACATGAGCGGCGAGCTCGATCTCGACGCGATGATCTCGGCGCGACGTCCACTGAACGAGGCGGGAGCAGCACTGGACGACCTGGCGTCCGGGTCGGTACTTCGACAGCTGCTGTTGCCGAACCCTGGGCTGCTCTGAGGGTTCAGCGTTGGCCGCGGACCTCTAGTGCAGCCAACAGGTTCGCGGTTGCTGCGGACACCTCGCTGACGGCGTGGTCGAAGGCCTCGCGGTTGTGCGCGGCAGGGGCGCGAAACCCTGACACCTTGCGCACGTACTGCAGGGCCGCAGCTTGAACGTCGGCCTCAGTCGCGGCGTCGATGAAGGGTGGGCGAAGGGTCTTGATGCTCCGGCACATACCCGAACGGTAGGCCAGATCCGCAGGGGTTGTGGTCGTTGCCCCGTGCGAGGAGACTCCGGTCACCACATCGAGGACAAGCTGAGCCCCTCAGGAGCCGCCCCATGGTCACACTCTTCGTCCGACACGACGTCCAGGACTACGCCAAGTGGCGCCAGGGCTATGACGAGAACGTAAGTGTTCGGACCAGCGGGGGAGTTCGGTCTGACACGGTCTACCGCTCAGTAGACGATGGGAACAACCTCACGGTCGTCCATGACTTCGACTCGATCGACGCTGCGCAGGCGTTCGCCGGATCTGACGAACTCAAGGCTGCGATGGCCGCGCTTGGCGTGTCCGGACACCCAGAGGTCTGGTTCGTCGAAAAGGCGTGACGGGGGTTGGACTCGTTGCACTGAAGTCGCGGTTGGGCAAGCTCACTAGTCGACGCGGACGATGCCGTTCGGAGTCGCGAAGTGTGCGGCAACCAGACCTTCAGTGTCGTCGGTCGGCGTCACCCACTCGACCTCAACGTCGTCGAGAGGGTCGCCGTTGAGCGAGCCGAGCCAATCGGTGACGACTCCGGAGTCCCCGGCGATCTCGAGTTTGGTGATGCGGAGATCTGTTCCGTTGCCGTAGCCGGGGCGCTGCTCGGGCTCGCACTCCCAGTGGATGAAGTATGGAAGCTGCGGGTCTCCGAGCAGTTCGTTGACGCCGATCTGCTTCCAGCGCAGGTCGTAGCCGTCTGGGCGACGACGGTGACCCTCGACCGCTTCGCGGCCGAGGCGACTCTCGACGGTTGCCATCTCCGGCACCTCGACGACCCAGCCCAGCCACCCGCCACCGTCGACGGAGCGCGCCTTGACGGCACGCCCGAAGGGAGCGGAGTCAGCTGCCGGGTGGTCCAGGGCCGCTACGACCTCGAGGTAGGCACCGCCGGCGAGGGGAAGGACGAAGTTGCGGGTGCCGAATCGGGGGTGGACACCGCCATCGGTGAATCCGGCACCGAGCCGCGATCCCAACCGCTGGACGACGTCGGCGAGGTGGTCGGTCGGTGCTGCGTATGAGAGGTGATCCAGCCGCATGTGGGCATCCTGCCCAACCCCATTTCCCACCCTGCACCCGGGGTCGGGTTGGGCGGCAACCGACTCCCGACTGTTACCGAAAAACATTCCACCCATGACCGTGGGGCCGCAGAATGTGAAAGTTCGCTGCACAGAGTGAACTGCAGGGTGAAGACTTCGTTGCTGGGAGGTGGCAGGTGCCTGATCGCGATGCTGCCGAACCCAGAACCCACACATCAGAGCCGCTCTCCCAGGCCCTCGGGGACGGCCCCGAAGCATGGGAGCTCATCACCATGCTCCTCGAGTCGATGCCGGTCGTTCCCTACATCGATGTACCCGACGAGCAGATAACCCTCTACATCGGCCCCCAGGTCAAGCAGGTTCTCGGGTTGCAGCGTGAGGATGTCGCCAACCCTCACTTCGACCAAACCTTCCACCACGTTCATCCCGAGGATCGGGACCGTGCCTACGAGGGCACCTTCCGGCTCATGGAGAAGGGAGGCGGACGTCAGGAGTGGCGATACGTCCGCCCGGACACGGGCGAGACGGTGTGGATCGAGGAGCGGGTGTCGGCGGTCGAGGTGGATGGACGCCGGTTTTCGCCTGGCGTACTCCTAGACATCACTGCTCAAAAACGCGCCGAGGCTGAGATCGCCGCGCACATCGCGGCTCTGGAGAAGATCGACGAAATCTCCAGGACGTTCACCGATCTCGTCGTGAGCAGCGGCGACATCACCGAGATACTCAGCAAGCTCGCTGACATCGTTGACGGGTCGGTGGTTCTCACCGACGCGACCGGAGTTGAGACTGTGCGTGAGGGCGTCAAGCGTGAGAACGGTCAGTTGCTCGAACAGAATGTCGTCGTCCGGGGTGAGCGCTGGGGAACGTTGCGCGTGTACTGCGGGAACGAGCCTGGCCGGGTTGAGGCTGTGGCAGTCGACCGTGCGACCGTGGCTGTGGCTTTGGCGCTCCTGGTCGAACGTGAAGCGAGCCTGATCACCGAGACTGCGCGGGCGGCGCTGATCAATGATCTGGTCATGGAACGCATCACCTCTGGACGCGAGCTGCGGCGTCGAGCCCGCGCGCTCGACATCGACTTGGGACGTGATCCCCTTCGCGTCCTGGTCGTCGAACCGTTGCCGCTTCCGAAAGGAGGTGCGCGTGCTCGCGAACGTGTGCGCGACTCGGCTACTACCCGAACCGCGAAGACGCTGGATGCGTCTGGCTGTCGGGCGCTGGTGGCTCCTGACGGGGAGCGAGTGGTTGCGGTAGTTGCCGTTCCGGTGACCGTCGATCCCGCCCAGCTGTGCTCCGATATCAGCCATCCCAGCTGCCGCGCGGGGTTCAGCAGGATGGTTGACGATCACGACGTACTGCGTGCTTACCGCCAAGCGGTCGACGCAGTCCGGCACGCGGCCGAGCGGCTGCCTGGAGGCGGCACCGGGGCTGTTGTGCCTTACGAAGACCTCGGTCTCTCGGTGCTGCTCGATCGGCTGGCGGAGGGACCCGAGCTGGGTCGCTTCTTCGAGGCTGAGCTCGGTCCGCTGCTGGACTACGACCGCGCGCACGGATCCAGTCTCGTGCTGACGCTGCGGGCGCTGCTGGCCGAGAACGGCTCAAAGACCGCGGCAGCTCAGCGGCTCGGTGTCGAGCGGCGCACCATCTACTACCGCGTTGAGCGGATCACCCAGATTCTTGGGCGCGACCTGGGCAACCCCGAGACCCGGCTCCGCCTCGAGCTGGCCGTCCGTGCTTGGGAGTCACTGGAGGGTTCGGGCCATGGCAGATGAACGGGGTGCATCGCCCCGTCGGTAACGCAGCGCGAAGACCACGTGCCCAATGACTGCTGCCGTGAGGGCGAAAGCCGTCCAGTCGTGCACCCAGGTGGCGTCGGTGCGTGCTGCCGTTGGCCACGACCAAAGCCAACCGCCCATGACGGTCCCGGTTCCGAGCAGGACGATAACCGCTCCGATCGTGAGCGCAGCGTTGAGCTTCTGCCCCGCATTGAACCGTTGCACGGGGATGCGGCCGCTCCGTCGGTCTTTGGAGCGGAGCCACTCGACGTCGGAGTCCGTCCACCGTTCGAGCCGAGCGACGTCAGAACGAAAGCGTGCGGACAGCAGACCGAGGGCGAGCGGGAGCGGAGCGAGGAGACCAGCTGTGACGTGGACCGTGCGCACGAGGTCGCGGCGGCCGACCGCGATGGCCAAGGGGTCGATCCACATGATCGCTGCGGTGACGATTCCCACGGCGATTAGCAGCGCGAACGCAGCGTGGACCACAACTTCGGTCGTCGAGAAGCGTGTGTCAGGTGATCGGGTCGTCGTTGCGTCCGTTGGACGATCCGACATAGGCGTCGACGTCATAACCGCGCTCCTCCCAATAGCCGGGGTCGACAGCGTCGACCAGCTCGATACGACTCAGCCACTTCAGCGACTTGTACCCATACATCGGGACGACCAGTAGACGCACCGGGCCGCCGTGGTCGCGGCTGATCACTTCGCCGTCCAGGTGCGTGGCGACCATCACCTCGTCCCGTTCGATCTGATCGAGGGTGAGCGACTCGGTGTACGTCCCGTCGTGGGAGTAGAACGTGACCGCTTGGGCTGAACCCTGGACGCCGACGGTGTCGAGGATGGCTCGTACCTCGACTCCCTGCCAGGCCGCGTCGTCGACGCGCCACCCGGTGACGCACTGGAAGTCGCGCGTCCAATTGGTCTGCGGCAGGTCGGCGAGGTCATCCCAGGTGAGCGTTGCTGGTCGGTCGACCAAGCCGTCGACGCGCAGTGTGTAGTCATCGGTTGTCAGGTCGGGTTGCTGCGCGGTAACCGAGTAGTAGCGCCAACCGCCCTCACCCGGAACCAGCGAGGTCAGCCCCGTTGGGTCGGCCCGGCGCACAGGGGAGAGGACGGCGTCGATGGCGTTCTGCAGTGGGCCGCCGAGCGCGAAACCGACAGCGCCGATCCCGACGACCGACAGCACGATGCGGCGCCCGTAGGGGCGTCCTACGTCGGTTTCGGGGGGTGCCGGTTGTGACTCCACCGGATCAGCATGCGCTGCCTTGCCCCCGACGGCCAGACGAGACGCCGCTTTCTGGCGGGTTTTCCCGAGACTGTGAGGAGTCAAGTTGTCCACAGATCGCTGCCTCAGCCCTGCTGGTCGCCTTCACCCACGGCACGGTCTGGCGCATGAGCCTTCCACTTCCGGCCGGAGTCCCGGCCCACGCGTCCAAGCTGTCACTTGAGTCCCGCCCCACTCTGCGGGCCAGCGGGCCCTCGGAGATCTTGCAGGTGATCCCGTACCTGCTGGGGTTCCATCCCGAACACAGCGTCGTGATTGTCGCCATGCGCGGCAAGGCTGTGGTGGTCAGCGCCCGGTACGACCTCGATGCTCCGCCTGAGTGCGCTGAGCCGCTTTGTCACTCGGCGGCGGCCGCCGGTGCGACCGGTGTGCTGGTCGCGCTCTATGACGACGCCATCGCCGGGCACCCGCTGGCACACCGCGCCCATCGCGATGAACTGCGGCGGGTGTTCGACAAGTACGAGCTCAAGGAAGTCGATGCGCTAGCCGTTGGCGGCGGCCGCTGGTGGTCCTACCGCTGTCGGGACGACACATGCTGCCCACCTGAGGGGACCGAGTTGGTGAGAGCGGGGGCGCTCGCAGCTGGCGCCGTTGCCGAGGGGTTGGTCGCGCTTCCCGGGCGAGCCGACCTCGAGGCCGAGCTCGACCCTGACCAGGAGCGCATGGCCGATGTGCTCGAGGCGCTGCTCGCCCTGAGGGATGACCAGGACGACCGACCAGAAGTTGTCCTGCGTGCCGAGGACTGGGCCGAGGTGCGTGGCTTCGTCCGCGACGCGCGCCGAGGGGCTGCCTTGCCGACACCAGAGCAGGCAGCGCGGGTGCTGTGGGCGTTGATGGACATCGCCGTCCGGGACGCCACGGTCGGATTCCTCACCAGTCGTCCCGAGCGCGAGGTCGAGGTGGCCTGGCGCGACCTCGTCCGTGTCGCTCCACCGCTCTGGCGGGCGCCCGTCGCAACCATCTACGCCCTTTGGTGTCAGGCGGAAGGCAGCGGAGCGCGCGCCAACATCGCGATCGAGGCGGCGCTAGCGGCCAACCCCTACTACTCGATGGCGCGGCTGCTTGACGAGGCACAACAGCGTGGGATGAACCCCCATGAGTTCATTGCGGGAGTCGCTGAGGACTGCCGACGCGTTGGGCGTCGGATCCAGCGCAAGCGATCACCCTGGGGCAAGACCCGCTCGGCCATGTGATCAAGTGCGAGAGATATGCGCGTCCTCTGGGCTGATCTGCATCTCGCGAGGTAGCGTTCGCGTGTGGCTGAGCAATGGACCCTCCTCACCAACCATGGTCGGGTGCTTCTCATCATCGCCAGCGACCCCGATGTACGACTTCGCGACGTCGCCGCGTCGGTTGGTATCACCGAGCGCTCGGTGCAGATGATCGTCGCTGACCTCGAAGGGGCTGGCTACATCAGTCGCGAGCGGCGGGGACGGCGAAACCACTATGCCGTCAACTCCGGAAAGCACTTCAGACACCCGCATGAGGCCGGTCATCGAGTCGGCGAGCTACTCGACCTTTTCAACGAAGAGGACCTGCCCGGTGCCGGGGATGGCCGCGTCGGCAGGTGACGCCCGGCGGCCGGCCGTGAGCGGCTGAGCGCTCTCGGTAGTCAGGTTGCTCCAGTTGGGTCCGCCGCCTGTGGATTGGGCCCACGGCATAGCGTGACCGCCCTACCCTCCAGCCCATGATCTGGGGGAGACCTGTTGCCGCGGGGCCACGCACGCGGCGGACGCCGTTGCGTGCATTGCTCGTTGTCAGCGGTGTGCTCGGACTGTTGGTGGCCTGGCTGCCGTCGACTCCGGCCTTCAGCGTGCAGCCGTGCGTTGGCGCCGACTGCGATGTGGTTGCCGACCCTGATGGGGCTCAATACGTCGGGAGGGGTGGCCTGTTGCTCCCGGCCGGCAGCTTTACGGGTAGTGACGCCGACCGCAGGGACGCAGCGACCTGTCCGGAGTGCCGCTGGGCGCTGCTGCCGATGTGCCGCGGCAACGGCCAGGCTGGTGGGGTCGAGTGTGGTGGGGCTGCTGCGTCCTGCCCGCCGGGGGAGTTCCGGCGGATCGTCTTGCTCCTCCGACCCGGCGACATCGATTGGCGCGAGGTCGGTTTGGTCTGTCTGGTTGGCGGTGCGCCAACGACGATCGACGACGTTGCCAGTGAGCTTTCCGACGTCGTGGTTGAGAACGTCCCACCGCTGCAGCCGACGTCTCAGCCGAAGGGAGGCACCCTGATAGGGCTGCCAGCGGTGTTCGCGTCGGGTCAGCCAGCAAGGCTGGGAGAGCGTCGCTTTCAGCTCGTCGGCTTCGACATCGTCCTCGACGGCCGGGCGACGTGGACGTGGGACTTCGGGGACGGCCACGCCTTTACGACTGACGAGCCGGGTGGTGCCTGGCCGGAGATGGCGGTCAACCACCCTTATGCACATGCGGGCAGCTACCCCGTTTCGGTGAGCAGTACCTGGGAGGCGTGGTTCACCGTCGATGGCATGGGGCCGTGGCCGGTTGGGGGTGACCCGGTCGTTCAGACGGTCGGCCCCTTAGCGGTGTCGGTGGTCGAGGCCAGGGCTGAGCTCGTCATCGGCTGAGGTCCTGGCCCATAGCCCGCAGGTGGGGTAGCGTCCGGCCAGGCTCTGTCTGGAAGGTCGGACCATTTGGCCCGGCGTTCACAGGAGTCCTGGACTGTCGAGGAGGTCTGCATGGGGACGATCGTGGTGGGTTACGTGCCGAGCCCAGAGGGCGAGGCGGCCCTCGATCGCGCCGTCGATGAGGCCAAGCTTCGGGGGAGCAACCTGCTGGTGGTCAACTCTCAGCGGGGCGGCCGGACGGCCGACTACGAGGAGATGGCCCTCACCAACGAGCAAGTGGAGGCCATCCACGACCGCCTCCATGCCGAAGGCATCGAGCACGACGTCCGAGGGCTCATCCGTGGCAATGACCCTGCCGACGACCTGGTGGCGATTGCCGGGGAAGTTTCCGCAGAGATGATCGTGATCGGACTCCGGAGGCGCACCCCGGTGGGGAAGTTGATCATGGGCAGCAACGCGCAGCGTGTCCTGTTGGACGCCACCTGCCCGGTTCTCGCGGTCAAGCGCGCAGACGCCTGACCCCACCTCGGCGGGGGAAGAGCAAGACCACCGATGGCGTTGACTACAATGTCTACTGCCGCGCCTACTCCGGGGCCGATCCCCAGGTCAGCCTTCCACCCCTCGGCGCAGCAGCCGATCTCCGCATACTCCCGTTACGCGTGCCCGCATGACGGCTGCCCGCATCCCGCAAGGAGGCAACCGCTCCTATGAGCGCTGCTCGCAAGACTGCTACCAAGGCCGCCAAGACTCCTGCGAAGAAGTCCGCACCCAAGACCGCTGCGAAGAGCAAGGCTTCGGCACCCAAGAAGCCGGCCGCCAAGGCTCCCGCCAAGAAGGCCCCGGTGAAGGCGGGAGTGAAGCCTGCCTCAACGAAGGCGACGGCCAAGAAGGCCGCTCCAGCCAAGAAGCCGACCACCAAGGCTCCCGCCAAGAAGCCGGTCGCGGTGAAGAAGTCGGCCGCCAAGGCTCCCGCTAAGAATGACGCTTCCGCGAAGAAGGCTGCGCCCGCCAAGGCTGAGGCACCGGCAAAGAAGATCGCCGCCAAGAAGGGTGCCGCCGCTGCCGAGACTGCGACGGTCGAGATCCCTGTCGCCGACGATGGCATGCCGGTCAGCGACGAAGAGATCGCTGAGGAGTTGAAGAAGGAGCCTGAAGAGAAGGGCTTCGTGATCTCACACCGAGATGAGTCGGATGAGCCCGTCCAGCAGGTCACCGTTGCCGGTGCCACAGCTGACCCGGTCAAGGACTATCTCAAGCAAATCGGAAAGGTTGCCCTGCTCAACGCCGAGCAGGAGGTCGAGCTGGCCAAGCGCATCGAGGCCGGACTCTTCGCCGAAGAGAAGCTCAACGGCACAAAGAAGCTCTCAGCCAAGATGCACCGGGAGCTCGAGTGGATCGCCGAAGATGGTCGTCGCGCCAAGGACCACCTGCTCGAAGCGAACCTTCGTTTGGTCGTCTCGCTGGCCAAGCGCTACACCGGACGCGGCATGCTCTTCCTGGACCTGATCCAGGAGGGCAACCTCGGACTCATCCGTGCAGTCGAGAAGTTCGACTACACAAAGGGCTATAAGTTCTCGACGTACGCAACGTGGTGGATCCGTCAGGCGATCACACGTGCAATGGCGGACCAGGCCCGCACCATTCGCATCCCGGTGCACATGGTCGAGGTCATCAACAAGCTCGCCCGCGTTCAGCGGCAGATGCTGCAGGATCTCGGCCGGGAGCCGACTCCGGAAGAGCTCGCCAAAGAACTCGACATGACGCCGGAAAAGGTTGTCGAGGTGCAGAAGTACGGTCGCGAGCCGATCTCGCTGCACACTCCGCTCGGCGAGGACGGCGACAGCGAGTTCGGTGACCTCATTGAAGACTCCGAAGCTGTCGTTCCCGCGGACGCGGTTTCGTTCACCTTGTTGCAGGAGCAGTTGCATGCGGTGCTCGACACCCTGTCGGACCGCGAGGCAGGCGTCGTTTCGATGCGGTTCGGTCTGACCGATGGTCAGCCCAAGACGTTGGATGAGATCGGCAAGGTCTACGGCGTCACTCGTGAGCGGATTCGTCAGATCGAGTCGAAGACCATGAGCAAACTGCGTCACCCGAGCCGTTCGCAGGTATTGCGCGACTACCTGGACTAAGCCTTTTCGCGCTGAGATCACATTTGCGCAGGTCAGAGGCATATTCCTGACTTGTTTTGACACCAAGGCGTGTCGCGTGACGGCGAACCTCACGACCGGCAGGGCGACTGGTCAGGGCACCGACACTCTGGAGGACATCGAGAACCTGGTCAGTTCGCCCTACGTTGACAAGCTTGACGGGAACGGGGGCACCAACGTTCTCAACGGCGGCGGCGGCAACGACGGGATCTGGGGGCAGGGCAACCCGGACAACCTCCTGGGTGGCGCTGGGAACGACACGATGGGTGGCGGACTTGGCAACGACCGTCTCAACGGTGGTGCAGGTCTTGACACAGCCCACTTCGGCAAGGCCCTTGCGGTCACCGTGAACCTGGCTACCGGCACCGCGACCGGTGAAGGCACCGACGCCCTGTCCCTTCTGGAGAATATCAGCGGATCCCCTGGTGCGGACAAGCTAACGGGAACCGATGGAGTCAACACGATCTCCGGTCAGGACGGTAACGACACCATCTCCGGCTTGGGCGGCAACGACAAGCTGTATGGCCAAGCCGGTATCGACGCCTTGACGGGTGGTGTGGGAACCGACACTTGCGACGGGGGGCACCGGGACTGACACCGCTACCACCTGCGAAACCAGAGTGGCGATTCCCTGACGGTTCGGCGGAAGTGCGCCGCACGTGATCTCCGGTTCCCTCATTCCGCCCCAGCGCGATGGGCAGTCGCCGGCAAGATCCGGGGCCATGGTTGTTCTCCTTGTCACTGGGTCCTGCCTTGAGCTGACTTCGTGGGTTGAGAGCCTATGGTCGAAGGTAGCCACTGGAATCGTGAGAGCGGGTTCGCCAAGGCTCATGACGAGAGTCCGCGATAGACCGACGCCCTGCTGACCCCCAGCACCCGGCGATGGTGGCGACGTCGTGGTGCTCGTTGGTCTCTCGGTGGGGGTCAGGTGGCACGTGAGGCCAGCCACTCAACGTTCTCGTGCAGCGGGGCTCTACGGCTTCTCGTGAGACCGACATGCTGATCCCCGCCCAGGCCACACCCAGGATCAGAGTGATGACGGCCCGGGGGGTCAGCCCCCGAAGGGCTCCCCCCCGTTGAGCAGTTGGGCGACGAACCCGACCAGGAAGTAGGCACCGCCGAGCCCGGCCAGGATCGCAGGCACGAGGCCCGCACGCCTGCCTAGCCTGCGTGCTTGCACGCCGAACCACACGGCGCCCGCCGCGAAGGCCGCCAAGAGGGCGACCATCACCACGGTCAACACTGACGCGAAGGCAGGAGCGTTCTCGGTATCCGACCATTCGCCAAACGCCATCAGCCCGACGAAACCGGGCACCATCAGTCCCAAGGACACCCAAGCGCGGATCAGGTTCCTCTTTGCAGGGCTAGTCGCTGGAGCGTTGCTCGCAACAGTGGACATCTTGACCCCTTCCCAATTCGCTGGGGCACTCGTTGCCCACTCCCAGTCTGCCGCTCGGCACCTTGACGGCCAGAGGCCAACGTCCCCGCCGGGCTACTCCCGCTGGCGATCCTCAGGTTTGTGGATGGATGTTGAGGGGGGCCGCGGGCCGCACGACGAGGTATCGAGGGCCATTGGGGATGCCGCCGACCTCAGGAGCTCAGAGCCAACAGCGAGACCTCGGTACACCGACGCCCTGCTGACCCCGAGTACCCGGGCGATGGTGGCGACATCCTGCTCACCGGACTCGTACATCGCCCGTGCCGTCGCCAGCTTCTCCGCGGTCCACACCGTCGGTCTGCCACCTGTGCGGCCTCGAGCCCTTGCCGCAGCCAGGCCGGCTTGCGTGCGTTCCCGGATGAGGTCCGCCTCGAACTGCGCCATCGCGGCGAAGACGTGGAAGGTGAGCTTCCCGCTCGGTGTGGAGGTGTCCAGGTTCTCCGTCAGGCTGCGTAGCTGCACGCCACGTGATTCAAGGTCTGCCACCACGTCGATCAGGTGGCGTAGTGACCGGCCCAGCCGGTCCAGCCGCCACACCACCACCAGGTCGCCGGCTCGCAGCTGGTCGAGCATCGCGTCTAGGGCGGGTCGACTGTCCAAGGCCCCGGATGCTTTGTCCACGAAGAGGCGTTCACATCCAACTGCGTCGAGGGCGTCGCGTTGGAGTGCTTCGTCTTGCTCTTGTGTGCTGACCTCAGAAACGCTCGTTTCCGAGACCAGGTCTCTACACGCAAAGAGCCCGTCTCGGCGTGCCACGAGTGGCATGGACGCCCTTCAGTTGTCACCAAGCGACTACGCGGAGTCAGAGAGCACAAAGCCCCTAGAGCGTCGAGGCTGTCGCACGCTAGAACGAGAGTTACTTGGGTCGAAGAGCCCAAGAGCCCTCGTCATCTTCCTTGTTCTTCCCGAGGTGGATGGCCCGAGTTGGTGTTACCCGACAAGATCGGAAGGGTTTGATCACATGCGTTTGAATCGGTTACGTACTGCGGGCAGTGTGGGTCTGTTCGGCCTCGCTCTTGCAGTCTCTGGCTCTCTGATGACGTTCGCGCCAGCGAACGCTGCCCCGGCAAGCGTGACTGTCTACGACGCCACCCCGTCACCGCTGCCGCCAAATGTCCCGAGCCTGGGCTTTCAGGCGACACAAACTGCTGAGTTCGGGGACCACGTCAACCTCGGTGGAACCAACCGGGCATTGAGCAGCGTCACGGTCACGATGAGCACCTGGGCGGTGTATGCCGACTATGCGTCCGATGCTCGGTACTCAGGGAACTCGACGAGCTGGACGCACCCGATCACTGTGAACATCTACGCCGACACACTGGACGCCCAAGGCGTACCAAACAACCTCTTGGGCACAACGACACAGAACGTGACCATCCCGTGGCGTCCTGCTGCGGACCCGACCTGCCCCGACACGGGATACGGGGTCGGGTTTGCGTGGAGGGCAGGGAACGGGACCTGCTACAACGGTCTAGCGTTCAATGCGACGTTCGACATGAGTGGTCTCGGCGCAACCCTGCCGAACTCAGTGATCGTCGGGATCGCCTACAACACCGCCAACTACGGCGCGGCACCGATCGGCCAAAACGGACCGTACAACTCGCTGAACGTGGGAATTCCCTCGAACCAGCCGGTCACGGTCGGCAGCGACGTCAACACGGACAACGTGTTCTGGAACACCTCAACCGCGGGCTGGTACGCCGATGGTGGGGCAGCAGGAGTTGGGATCTTCCGTGAGGACACCAACTGGACCCCGAACGGAACCGTGGCCCTCAAGATCACAACCTCGTCCACGTATGCGTTCCAGGGCTTCAAGAGTCCCATCGACAACAACCTCGTCAACGTGGCCACAGCTGGTCAGACGATCCCGGTGAAGTGGCGTCTACTCGACGGCACCACACCAGTATCAGACGCGGCAAGTTTCGTCTCCTTGCGGTCTCAGCAAATCAACTGCACTGACCTATCGGATATTGGCTTCGACGCGGTTGAGAACTACACCAACGCCTCGGGTCTCCTCTACCAAGGGGATGGCAACTGGCAGTTCAACTGGCAGACCCCGAAGCTCTACAAGGGACAGTGCCGAATCATGACACTGACCCTCTCCGACGGAACCACTCACACCGCTGAGTTCAAGTTCCGCTGACAGAACCGGATTCAAAATTGGCGGGCGGGACCTTCGGGTCCCGCCCGTCGCATGTGATCGCGGTGAGGGTCCTCCACGAGGCCTTGTCGAAGTCGACGACTCGGTAAGTCTCGCCTGCCTGAACCCCGAGGCCGCGTTCGACCACCGAACGCGTTAGGACGGCAAACACGGTCGCTCCGACGTGCCGTTAGGCGCCGCGAATCCGGCATCCAGCGCGGTCGATGGACAGGCGCCTCGATTGTTGCCTTGTCTGTGGCAACCGGGCGGAGGTAGTTTGCCGGGGGAACGGGAGGACCTATGGCGCTTTCGTTGCTTGGTGTGGTTGTGGACTGCCGCGACTCGCTGGCGCAGATGCATTGGTGGGCCGACGTTCTTGGCCACCGCGTATCGGAACGCAACACCGACGAGTACGAGGTCAGCGACCCGTCAAGTGGCGGAACACCGTTGTACTTCATGAACGTGCCCGAGCCGAAGTCAATGAAGAACCGACTCCACGTCGACATCACGGTCGACGGACCCCTCGGCGAGGGGGTCAACCAGCTTGTCGCCATCGGTGCCCGTCTCATCGAGCTGCGGCAGGACCCCGAGACGTTGGCCAACCCCGACACCTGGGCCGTGATGGCCGACCCCGAGGGCAACGAGTTCTGCGTCCTCACAGCCGACACCGTCACCGGCATGGCCTGACCCCTTCAGGCCCGACCCACGTACCGGTGGGATCGACCGGAGCCGCTTGCGTTGACCTCACCGAGGCGGAGCTCGACGAAGTCCTTCGGCAGCGTCGGGAAGGGACCTGGCCCAGCGGCCCCCCCGTCAACGTCGGGGGCATCGATGTCGACGCCTACCGCAACAAGCGTGGCCAGCAGACCCTCGCCGCCGCGGAGGCAGAGTGGGGACCGCCACCCCTACGTGGTCAGCAACATCCCGGGGGAGCGGGCCGAGCAGGGTTATGTTGTTCAAGCTCCCTGCTGGGCATAAGGGCACTCAAGTGGCGCAATGACATGGTCCTGACGTGGAGACCGTTCGTCACCGCCATCGACACGTTGTCGCCTTGCCTTCCGTTCGTCCTGCCGGGAGGACCTATCGCTGGTACGCGCCGTTTGGTGACCTCAACGCGGGCCTACCTCCCCGGGCCTGAAGAGTTCTCTGACCTCCCTGAGCGATGGGCCGAGGCACTCACCTACTTGGGCGCGCACCGCCACCTTCACGGCATTGACCGAGCAGCGCTAGGCGACCGGTGCATCTGGGTCGTAAGCGGCATCGCCCTGGGGTAGCACCTCCATCGCCCAGTCAGAGTGCTTCCAGGCCGGGACGGGCGTGCGGCGACCAGCCCGAGGCACAAACACCGACTCTTCTTGCTTCTCCATGCGGTGGATGTACCGAGGACAATTCGGAAAAACACTGGTGGTTTGCACCCGGACGACAAACTCAGCCTCGGGATAGTCATCGAGCAGGTGGTCGTCAGGGTTGATGGATGCTGAGCCGTGCAGACGGAGCCGATGCCCCTTCGACCAGTTAAGGAAAAGCATGCCGACCATGCCGTTCTCAAGCGCGTTACCCATCGACAGGTACATGCCGTTGCCGTTGTAGTTCGGGAACGCGAGCGTGCGCTCGTCAACTATCTGAACGAAGCCAGGTGCTCCGCCCTTGTAACTGACCGTTGGCGCCCCAGCCGGGTTGACTGTTGCGAGAAAGAAGTGGTCGACTGAGGAGATCAACTCGGCGTCCGACTCGCTGATCGTTTCGTTGACGATGACTTCGTCAAGCCTGTCCGCCAGCAGTCGAGTGTCGAAGCGGTCCTGAAGTTGGCGGTTGCCGGCGTGGTACAGGCTCATGTTAGGCCCACCTTCGTGACGAATCATCCGACGGTAGCGGCTGGTGACGCCCGAAGCGAGCCATCTGCTTGACTACCGGTCCCGCGTCCCCGATGAGGGTCACGACTCGCCGCCCGCTCATTGCGATCAGCAACCGGTTTCGTGACTGCTCAGTCCAGGATATTGCACTGCACAGCGCTTGCGACCTGGACGTTTGCTGAGCACGGTCGCACAGCGCTCAGCCGTTTCTGGTGCGCGACTATCTTGACTAAGTTCATCCCTTGACTGGACGGGCTTGTAGTACGTCGCAGGCCTCGCCTGTGTGGACGTGCTCCAGCTGAAACCCGGCTGCCTCGAGGAGTCTTCGGTAGTCAGCTACGGTGCGTTCCTTGCCTCCGACCAGGACCAACATGTTGAGATCCTTCATAGCGAGTTCGAGTTTCGAACTCTGATCGAGGCTTGACGCTTCCTGGGCCACCTGCTCCAGGAGGACGAGTCTCGAAGTCGACGATACGGAGCGTCGACAGCTTCGGAGAATCCGCTCGGCATCCTCGTCCGACCAGTCATGAAGGATTCGTGAGAGCACATAGACATCGCCCCCGCGAGGTATCTCCTCAAAGAAGTCTCCGGCCCTGAGCTCCAAGCGATCTGCGAGCCTAACGACTTCGGGAACTGAACGAATCACTTCCTCACGATCAAACGCGACCCCAGTTGCCTCCGGGAGTCGGCTCAGGAGCTCGCCGAGCAACGTGCCATGTCCACAGCCCACATCGACGATGGTGATTGCGCCGGCAAGGTCGGTGGTTCGGTGAAGGTCTGAGGCACGCTCGGTACCTTCGGTGGCCAACGCCGCATCGAATGCCTTGGCCTCCGCGGGATGGCCTGCAAGAAACTCCCAGAAACCGACGCCATGAACCTGCGAGAAGGCTGGCTCACCGGTTCGAACCGCGTCCGCGAGAGAAATCCAAGGCAACGCCATCCATGGTGCCGTCAACAGCATGACCCACCCGGCAGGGTCGTCCGGCTCGTCGCGTCGAAGAGATGCACCGGACGCGGTGAGTCGCCAGGCCCCGACCTCCTCTACGCAGAGGTCGAGAGCAGAAGCACCCCGCAAGAGCCGCTCCAGCAGCTCCGGGAGAGCACCAACTGAATCGGCCAGATCACCGACACTGCTTCCTTTGTCGACCTCCAAAGCCCCCGGCAGGTCCAACTCCACAAAGGCCCGGAGAATGCCGGCCCGCTGAATGGCCGTCATCAACTCGTCAAGTCGCGTCTCACGGTCATCTGCAGCATTCATCTTCCACAGACTGGCACAGTGTTCGGTCTAGCTCGACTCTTGAGGTCTATCGGAGGTGGGCTAACGGGGGTCGGGGTTCAATGCCAGTTGAAGCCGGGAGGTTCGGGACGGCAGCTAGCCTTGGCCTGTGCTCTGTGTCTGGCGACCCGGTCCGCGTAGTCACGCACGTTGATGACATTGACGAGCTCTTGCGGGTCGCGCTTGTAGTCGTAGAACTCGCGGCCTTGCCCGGTGTCGTACGCAACGTACAAGTAGCGGCGGCTTCGCCATCCGCAGTAGGCGGGGTGGTTGGCGTAGGACCGGGTCATGCGGATCTGCTCTACCACTGACCCCGCACGCCGAGTGGTCAGGGCGTTGCGACCTTCCATCGTCCACGGGACATGTGCGGCGTCTGCGATGAGCGCCGTGAGGTCGATCTGCGGGGTGACCCGGCTCTTAATCGTCCCTGGCGACGTGACCCCATCCCACCGAACGTACATCGGGACTTCTGTGGCGCGACGGTACGGAACGTCCTTACCGGTGATGCGGTGCGCCCCGAGCATCAAGCTGTTGTCGGACAGGTAGATGACGAGGGTCTTGGACAGGTTAGCGGCGTCCAGTAGGTCGCCCAACTGCTCGTCGATGGAGCGAACGACCTCATGCTGCCTGGTCAGGCGGGCTCTCATTACCAGCTTGTTGGCCAAGGGAAGTTTCTGGATCCAGGGAGGTTTGTCGGACACCCGTCGCTCGTTGAACGCGTCGATGGCAGATGCCGGTTCCAGGGGCCAGGTCCCTTCGTGTCGGGGAGCAGGTGTCATGGGTGAGTGCGGGCCGAACGGGGAGTAGTAGACGAACCAGGGGGTTCCAGCTGGGGTGTTCTCGATGTGCCGGACAGCGAGCCTGCCGGTGACGTCGGTGGAGTAGCCCCGGGGCTCCGCCCCGAAATGCCTGTGGAGGCCGGTCAATCTGTAGTGGTAGTACGCGCCGTCTCCTCCATCGGCAGCCAGGATGGCGCGGAACGTGTCCCAGCCGGGTGGGATGTACCCGTCGGGGCGAAACTTATGGAAGTCGTTGACGTACTTGCCGAACAGACCGGTGTGGTAGCCCGCCGTATCGAGGGCGGTGGCGATGGTCTGCGACTCGTGGGGATGCAGGGCTGGCCATCCCCCGAGCGACGCGGGGTCGGTGCCCCACACCCCGGTGGTGTGGGAGTGATTTCCGGTGAGCAACGCCGATCGGGATGGGCAGCAGAGTGCGGTGGGTGCGATGCCGTTGGAGAACGTGGCCCCCTTGGCGGCGACCCGGTTGAGCAGATTGGGCATCGCGTCCTGGGTGCCCTTGGGTTGGTCGTCGACGACGATCAAGAGGATGTTGGGGAGAGAGGAGGGATTCGGGGCGATCACACGCGCACTACCGGGTTCTGCCTGAAACGACGCGGCAAGAGCCAGGCAAACGCTCGTCATGGCCAGCACGGACGTCAAGCGACGTCTGGAACCACTCTGCCCGCTTCGAGGGTTACGCATCCGAACCTCCGCGCATGAGGCCCCAGAGAGTCCTGAGCCAGTACATCAAGCACAGATTGGTTCCGGCAGAGCCCTACGTCCTCCACACCCACCGGCTCGCGACCCCCGGCCGTCCCCAAGTCATTGCGACCAAAGGTCAGGCAAGGGTGGGTTTGAGGATCATGCACGTTTAGCAGGCGCGGTCGCACAGCGCTCAACCGCTTCCCGTGCATGATTATGCGCACAGTCGCGAAGCCGGACCATACTCCACGACATGGTTACGGCCCCGCATGGGAAGGTCTGGTACCCGACGGTCTCATATGGAACGAGTGCCGGTGTGGAGATGGCTTCGCCGCGCCGTAGCCAGTTGGGTTCTTTGTTTTCATGCCGGCTGGTGTACGGTTTTTTGAATCCCCAATAAGCATCGGCTCAAGCGAGCCTTACTTCCGGCCGACATCTAGAGAGTCGGATTTCCGCGATACCCGGAGGAACCGTCTTAATGAAGCAGTTCAGGCCCTTCTACTTGGTGGTCGCTGGGGCGATCGCCGCCTCACTACTCGGCAACATCGCCCCGGCTGGGCCGGCGGCAGCGAAAATCAGTGGGTCATTGGCCGTATCGCCGAATCAGTACGTCGGAGGTCAGGCCGTCACATTCCGCGGCAATCTGGGCGTTAACGGTGCCCGGAAGATCTGGCTTCAGTCCAACATGGGGCGTCCAGGCGACGAGTGGAACAAGGTCGAGGGCTTTCGCACCATGACCTCGCGCGACGGAAGCTTCAAGTTCAAGTACCCAGCGCCCTCGATGTTTGGCATCAAGTACCGGGTGGCCTCGCGCGGCGTGGCCACACCGGCGCATTCGTTCAGCGCCCGCTCGCAGGATCTGGTTCTGACCGTTGTCCCCAACTCCTCCTCCGTTGGTTTCGGACAAGCGATGTCTGGCCGCCAGTTCACCATCAAGGTGGACACCACGCCGGTGCTGTCGCACCGGCCGGACCTGCCGTCGCCGGTGTTCCCGGGCCGCGGTCTGACACTTGAGCGACGCGACGCCCAAGGTGGTTGGAACAAGTTGGCCACCACGACGACCGACTCCAAAGGCAACGGTTCGTTCGTTGTGCCCCCGACTGACCCAGGCTGTCCGGTGTACCGGGTCCGCCAGGAGAACTGGACGAAGGGCGGCAGCCAGGTCGGGTGGTTCCCGTCGTTCCCGACTCCCGTCGACGTCCTGGCGAACGCCAACTCCTCCGGCTCGTGTGTGAAGCTGCCGTCTGCACCAAGTGACACGACTTTCTCGACGAAGAGCGGCACCAACACGTCGGTTGCCGCAACTGCCGGTGGCACCCACAAGTGGGGTCAGTCGCTGTGGGACTTCGCATGGGAGCAGGGTCAGTCGCTGACCAGCCGTCCCAGCCGGGGCACTGACCGCAAGGGCTGGTGGTCGGACCGCTCCAACGGTCTGGGGCGTGCGGGCCGGCACAATGGCGGCCTTCTGCTGGACAGCGGGCGCGTATGGTCTGGACCTGGTGACTTCGGGACGACGTCAGTGACCCTGCGAGACAACGCAAGGACATACGGCCGCTGGGAAGCGAAGATGCGCCTTAAGCGGCTCGAAATCGGTGCCAAGGACTTCACGGCCAAGATCGAACTCGTCCCCGACCGTGCCAGGGACTACGCCTGCGGGAGCCGCAATATCACGGTGGCCAGCGTGCGTGTCGGCGGCTCGACGGTCGCTATTGGCGCTCGACACGGCACGCGGCAGTGGCAGGCAAAGCGGCAGATCCGACTTCCCGAGGGCCGGGCGGTGGCCTTCGCGGTTGAGGTCACCCGTGGGCACATCACGTGGTTCTACAACGGCGGTGCAATCGGCACCGTCAGCCGCGCGGCCGTGTCTGGCGTCCCGCTGACGATGCGACTGAGCCTCGACGGTGACCGGAACCACGAGATGAACAAGACTCTTTTCATCTCCGACTGGCAGCGCGGTTATGACCTGGACCGCGGCAAGTCTGTGACGAGCCGCCAGTCCCTGCAGCGCAGCAAGACCTCGGGCGGCTGCTGACCTGAACGGCGCGGAGCCCGCACCGGACAGTGCCCGTTAGTCAGGCGAACTGCACCGGCAGCGGCGCCGACCGCCTCAAGGGCGGCGGCCAGGCTGACTCAATACGCGCGCCGAAGTCGTTGCGCTTTCCCTGCGCGCAGACCTAGCCTCGCGGTCATGGTGAAGCGTTCGATCATCACGGCTCTGGTGGCGACGGCCACTGTCTTTCTTGTCTTCGCACCTGTCGCCGGGGGAAGTGCGCCATCGCCCAGCCCTGTGCCAGTCCGAGTGGCCGCCGTTGGCGACATCGCCTGTAAGAACCCCCCAGGCAACAACCGCAGCGTGTGCCAGTACGACGACGTCGCAAAGTCGATTTTGAATGGGGCGTACGACAAGTTGCTTTTACTGGGCGACGTTCAGTACGAGTACGGGGAGTACCGCAACTTCGTCGACAACTATGACGTGTACTGGGGGGAGCTCCTGCCCATCACCGCTCCCAGTGCCGGAAACCACGACTGGGGAACAGAAGGGGCGAACGGCTACTTCAGGTACTTCGGAAATCGTGCGCCTGGCCCTTGGTACTCATATGACCTGGGCAGCAGCTGGCATGTCGTCACCCTGGACTCCACCCTCTGCGGCGCCGGGGGAGTCGAATGCCAACCTGGGTCGGAGCAGTACGAATGGATGAAAGCGGACCTGGAACAGAGCGACTCTCGGTGCACGATCGCGGTCTGGCACCACCCCCGATGGGACTGGCTGAAGTACCAGAAAGCGGATTGGACCCAAAGCTACGAGCTACTCCGCACGGCTCCTCTCTACCGGCTGGCCTATCGCCAAGGGGTGGACATCCTCCTCGCGGGTCACAATCACAACTACTCACGGTGGATGCCGACCGATCCCAGCGGAAGGTATGACCCGGACCGAGGGATCACACAGTTCGTTTCTGGGGCTGGCGGGCGCAACCTCAACGGTTTCGGAAACTTCCACACTCAGCCGGAAACGTTCGTCCGCGGCCAGGGCAAGGCGTTCGGCTTTGTGGAGCTCCGCCTGTTTGACGGCCGCTGGGAGTCAAGCTGGGTGTCTGCGGACGGCCAGCCGCGGTACATCGACGATGCTCAAGGAAGTTGCCACTGAGATTAGGTCCAGCCGGTAGGCAAAGCCCTGGCCAAGGCGAGCTCGATGACGAAGTAACGCCGAGCGATGAGCTCATGGAGTCAATCCGGTCGGTGGGGATGTTGAGCGCGGTCAGCCGCCAGGCGCTCGCGCACGGTGTCTCCGAGGGCTGAGGCGATCTCGGGATGTTCGCGCTCGAGCTGGCCGAGGGTTGTGCCGAACATGGCCCAGACCTCAAGGTCACCGCGAGCGGTCACCGTGGTTGATCTCTTGCCGTCACCATCAATCGCGATCTCGCCGAAGAAGTCTCCTTCTCCGAGCTCCCGCAGTAACGTGCCCTCGTGGGAAGCCTCTGCACGACCCTTCTTGATGACGTAGAAGACATACCCGACTTCGCCCTCGCGAACGATGCTCAGACCGTTCGCGTAGGACTCGATGGTGAGCAGTCCGGCGATGACGTCGAGCTCGTGCGCATTCAGCCCCGAAAACAGGGACACTGACTCAAGCTCGCTGCCTGTTGTCTGCGGCATGCTGTTCCTCCACTCTCCATGGCCACAAGAACACTGGTGCCGCCACCTCAGCAGTAGTCTGACAGCAATCCTGGCCCCTGGTTGCCGCAGCCGGGGAGGGTCTTCGCAACTACGTGTCGCTCTCGAAGTTGACAGGCTTGGCGAGAACGCGGCGGACCATGGGCTCGAAGAACTCCAGTGGCTCCGAGTCGTAAGCGGGATCAAACGAGTTCTGGTCGTAGTTGGCGCAGAAGTCGATGGTTGCCTGGTAATAGGGGTGGTCCTTGAAGCGATCGCGCGCGTTGGGATCTGCGCCGACGAAGTGGAAGTAGTACACACCTTGGAACAGACCGTGATGCTTGACGATCCAGTAGTTCTTCTCGCTCACATATGGACGCAAGACGGCCGCAGCTACCTCCGAGTGATTGGCGGGAGCCAGGTAGTCGCCAATATCGTGAAGCAGAACGCAAACTACGGTCTCCTCGTCTTCGCCCGATCGGTGAGCGCGCGTCGCGGCTTGAAGCGAGTGATCCAGGCGTGAAATCTGATAGCCGACCGAGTCGTCCATGGTCTGCAGCCATCCGAGAACGCGGTCAGCGAAGCCCTGCATCTCGCCTTCCTCGAGTGAGGTTAGGAACTCGTAGTCTTCACGGGTCCCATGCTCCATCGCCGTGAACGAGACAGTGTGCGACGTCGAGGTCATTTTAGGTCAACTCCGGTCGATGGCATTGGTTTGTGGGTTCCACTCAGGACATTGTGTCGGTCCATCAGGTCGTCGTACTCCATGTAGACATCCTGCAGGTGACGCGCGCCGCTCTCTGGGTCAAAGGCTTTACGTCCGTGCAGCACTCGGTGCGAATGGACGGTCAGGAGGTCACCTGAATGACACTTGAAGACGATCTTGTAGTGATCACTGTCGATCATCTGGCCGAGCAGTCGGTAGGCGTCGTAGAACTCCCCGACATCGTCGAAGGGTGCATGCAGCGGTAATGCCAGCTGGTTGGAGAATCTCAAGGTCTGAACCCGCCCGGAAGCATCGAGCTGGACGAGGGGAGCGGTGGCCCGGGTGTCCTCATCCTCGCTAAAGAGCTGGAAGGTGACGGGGACACGGCACAGGGTCTCAAACGCGGCTGGATTCTCACTACGGAGATCAGCCAGCACCGCCCAACCGTCGACCAGGGTGCTCTCCCCACCGCTGGACTCATTCACGAGGAAGTGCAACAGCTGAATACTCGGCGGCCAGTGATAGCTGGGCAGGTCGGTGTGTGGCTTGAGCTCGAGCGGCGTGTGGGCAACGTTGTAACCCTGCGGGTCGTGGCGCACATTGTGGACGCGCTCGAACGCGGTCTCGCGTACATGACCAACGACTTCGGCGAAACGGGCAACTTCGCCGTCTAGCGACGGCGTGTGGGAAACAATGGCCGCTCCGTGCTCTCGGATGGCATCGAGGTAGGCCAGCTGAACGTCTGGCTGCCCGACGACCTCGCTGTGCTCGAACCTCGGGGGAGCGTCGAGACTGGAGGTCCAGAGCGTCACCTTTGGCGACGGTTCAGCCGCTCCGTTGGAGTAGTCGTTGGACTCCAGCCAAGCGAGGCTGAAGCTGGAGGTGTGGCCGTCGTTCCAGCGCAACTGAAGCGTGGCTGTGTCGTCGTCCAGATGTGCGTCCGTGGGCGCGATGTTCGCAGGAATATCGGCGGTGTAGATACGGCGTTCAGCTGACTGAGCAACCCGACACGCGTCACACCAACAGTTGTCTCGCAGCCAGAGGTAGTGGAACTTCGACTCGCGTTCCGGCGTCACCAACGCCAGGTAACGGTCGGCTAAGGACAGCGTCTGGACGGGCCGGATCGGAGTCTGCTGCTGGGTCATCTGCGGCTCCTCGGTGCTTAGGACCAGTCTCATCCCTGCCGGTGGACCTGACAAGCCGTTCAGGAAATCCGGCAAGGTACGATTGGTGGTTGTCGACGGATGGCGTCATGGTTACTACGCTCCCCGATATGTCCAATGACACCTACACCGTGGAGCGGTCAATCCCGATCGACTCGGCGCCAGCAGAGATCTACGCCCTCGTCGTCGACTTTCGGCGCGTCATGGGCATCTTCAAGTCGATGGACGCGCTGATCGGGCCGGACTTCGAGAAGGGGCTAGGTCAGCTCAAGGCTCTGGTCGAGAGTTCACCTCGATGAAGTGGTCGGCTCTCGTTGCGCTTGCAACGGCGCAGTTCATCATGGTCCTCGACCAGTCGGTGATGAACGTCTCGATCAGCACGCTTGTCGCCGAGTTCGACACCACCGTGACAACGATTCAGGCAGTCATCACCTTCTACTGCCTGGTGATGGCCATGTTCATGCTCACCGGCGCCAAGATTGGCGACATCATCGGCCGCCGCCGAGCCTTTGTCGTTGGCCTGATCATCTATGGGTTCGGTTCGGCCCTTACCGCAGTTTCACAGTCCGTGGCTGTCTTGACTCTTGGATGGTCAGTGCTGGAAGGCCTCGGGGCAGCGATGGTGCTTCCGGCGATGGCCGCCTTGATCGCCGGAAACTTTGAGGGGCAGCACCGCAAGGCGGCGTACGCCGTGATCGGCGGTGTGGCAGGAGCGGGTATCGCTATCGGGCCGATCCTGGGTGGCTGGGCCACCACAGAGCTCAGTTGGCGAGTGGTGTTTGCCGGTGAGGTTGTCCTGGTGATCTTCATCCTCGTCATGACGTCCAAGGTCGGGGATGCGCTGCGCGAAGGGCCGAAGTTGTCGCTGGACTTTGTGGGTACGGTGCTGTCGGCCTCAGCACTGGGCGCCATCGTGCTGGGGACGCTTCAGTCGAGCACCTGGGGGTGGATCGAGCCGAAGGACTCGCCGATCGAACCCTTTGGGTTCTCTCTCACGCTCTTCGTGATCGCGGGAGGCGCACTTCTCGCCTGGGCGTTCGTACGGTGGCAGCGGCATCGCGAGGCGACTGACAACGACCCGCTGGTCCACCTCGATCTCCTCAAGATCGCGCCGCTTAAGTCTGGCCTCGTTGGGCTCCTGTCACAGAACCTCATCCTGATGGGCGTCTTCTTCGTGGTCCCCCTCTATCTGCAGGTCGTCCTCGGCCTTGACGCGTTGGACACCGGGATCAAGATGCTGCCCGTTTCGGTTGCCATGCTCGTTGCTTCGGTTGTCGGTTCGCGGCTGTCGACTCGGTTCACGGTGCGAGGCATCGTCCGCACTGGCCTCACCCTCACCATGTTGGCCGCGGTGATTCTGATGAGCACGGTCAATGTGGAACTGGACGAGTCATCATTCGCCTGGGCGATGGGCTTGCTGGGAGTTGGGATGGGCTTGCTTGCCTCTCAACTCGGCAACGTGGTGCAGTCCTCCGTTGACGCGTCCGGCCGGGCGGAGGCGGGTGGTCTGCAATACACCGGCCAGCAACTCGGGTCATCGCTCGGTGTCGCCCTCATCGGGGCGATCGTGCTTTCCGGATTGACGAGTGCCTTCGTGACTAACGTGTCAACTGACCAACGCATTGGTGCTGACGTTTCTGCACAGGTGGGGGTGGCGGCAGGTACCGGGATCGACTTCTTGACGGTCGACGAGGTGCAGACGGCGGTCGACGACGCAGGTGTGGACGAGGCGACTGCGTCAGCCATCGTCGACGACTACTCACAGGCGCAGATCCAAGCGCTCAAGACTGGGCTGCTGGCCGCCGCACTCCTCGCGCTCTTGAGTCTGCCGTTCACCCGGGATTTGCCCCATGAAGCACTCCCTGGTCGCAAGGAGCCAGAGCCTGAGGCGGTTTCTGCGTAGTCGTGAGATCGGTCCCTGCTCGAGGGCCGCCTACTCCGGATGGTTGGTGAGATTCCGGGTGATCACACCGATGCGGAATGGATTGCGCACATTCAGGTAGGACATATGCGTCATAAGCCCGGCCGACGCGTGCGAAAGGATGTGGCAGTGGAACATCCAGTCGCCGGGGTTATCGGTGGTCACCTGAACGGTGAACTCCTCGCCGGGATGGATCTCGAGGGTGTCGACCCACCACGGCGACCCCGTTGATGGCGCTCCGTTGCGGTTGAGCACCAGCATGTGTTGGCCGTGTAGGTGCATGGGGTGATCAATCGAGGTGTTGTTCTTGAAGCGCACCCGCACCGTCTCGTCTGGCTTCACCATGAACATGGGCACGTGAGGGATGAGCGCCCCATTGATGCTGAACCACGTGCCGTACCTTCCATCGAGGTACCCGGCTTTCTGGCCAAGGACGTAGTCGAAACGACGATCGGGAGTGGGAGTGCTCACCGAGGGGTCCGGCGCGCCGTACTCCAGTAAGTCGAGGCTCTGGCTCGCTGAGAGGGCCGGGGGGGAGCCGCCTCCGAATACGAGGCTAGGGCCGTTCAGCACACCGACCCGCGCAGAGCTTGCGCTGCCATCGAGCACGATGTCTACCCGCCCCGCAGCTGGCACCTCCACCGACGTGCCAGCGCCGACTGTGGTTGGTCCGTTGACGTTCACGCCGTCGATGGCTACGACCTTGTAGGGAGCGCTTGATGCCACCCGCATGACCGTCTGGTTGGTGTTCACGAATCGAATCCGACGATCGCCGACGTTTCCGCTAACGGCCCAGGTTCCGGTGCGGCCGTTGATCGTGTTGCGTCCGCGGTAGCTGTGCACGACGGCTGGCACGTCGCGGGCTGCATCCGGTGGGGTCGGCGCACCCCGCGGGGTGATGACGACCGCCCCAATCAGGCCCTGGGTCACCTGGCGCTCGGAGTACTGGTGCGAGTGGTACCAGTACGTCCCCGCATCGCGGGCGCGGAAGCGGTACACGAACCGGTCACCTGGCAGCACAGCGTTCTGAGTGACCCCGGCAACGCCATCTTCGCCGTTGGGCACGTCGATGCCGTGCCAGTGAAGGCTCGTGCCGGCCGCGATGTTGCGGTTCTTCAGGGTCACCTTCACCACGTCGCCCTGCTCGGCGTAGACAGTCGGCCCTGGGCTCTTGCCGTTGATCGTGTAGACCAGCTGTCGACGTCCCGCGACCTTCGCTCGCTCGAACGCGGTCTCGAGCGTGTAAGACACGTCGGCCGGGCCATCGGGGCCACGAAGTCGAGCCACGCTACGGATGGTCCCGTTGTAGTGACGGCTTCCACCGCCGTAGACAGGAGTGCCCATCTCGTGGATCGAGTACATCTCGGGCATCAGGCTATCGAGGCATTTCTGCCTCATCTTGTCGTTCTGAATTCTGCTGCACGGTCCAGCGGAGGATGCGGAGGGGGCCAAGACGACCGCGATGGCGGTAAGCGCAAGTGCGCTCACCGCTATCGACAGACCATCAGGTCGACGCATGGGATTTAGCTCCCCCAGACCAGGTGCCACATCCCCATCATGGCGTGCGGAACGCCGTCCTGTTCCTCGCTTGGCATCCAGCACATCAGCAGGTACTTGTAGCCCTCGATGTTCTGCCGGTGAACGGTCTTGATTCCGGGCGACTGGATGTCAAAGTGAAATCCGCCCTTTCGGATCCAGGTAGGTTCGTTCGGAGAGTTCAGCCCCTGCTGAACGTCCTTGGCGCTGGTGTCGGCCGCCACGTGGTCGCCTTCCGCGAAGTGGATCTCCCGTGAGTGGTTGGTGAAGCTGACCCACTTGCCACTGAGCTTGTCGGAGGTCTTGAACTGGTTGTCCTTGGTGGTCCAGATCTCGCTATCGGCCTTGGCCATCTTGGCGTTGCGTCGCTCGCCGCTGACCTTGATGGTGGTCAGATTCTGTTTGTCGCCGATCACATAATAGGAGCCTTCGCTCAGTCTGACCTGCCAACGGGTCCCCTCACCACCACCGCCGTAGAACGTCGCGATGCGGTCGACTGTCTTCATGGCGTCGGCGCTCTGCCCAGCCTCACCGAACTTCTTGAAGAGGCGGTCGAGCTTCTTGGTCTCGAAGATGGTGATTGAAGTCTTGCGATGGGTGGTATGCCGTACTCGGAACTCGGTCACACCTGGGCGGAAGTGTGCATCGCTGACCGTCACCCTCTTGTCGTTGCTTCGGATCTTGACCAATTTGGGTTGGCCGGGGGCTCCCGGTCGTGCGAGTGCGTCACTTGCTCCGGATGCTGCAGTGCCGGGGGCGATGGCCAGGCCCGCCGCAGCGATCGACGCGGCCACCATGAGAACAGAAACCTTCGTATGGAGCTTCACAACCGGTCCCTTCGTTGTGCGTTTGCGTCCCTGACGTCAGCAGAACCACCGACTCATTCAGGTGACTTCTGGAGCCGCTGTGATTCTTCGCTGCAAGCGTTCCGGGACCGTTACGAACGAGGGCGATATGGTCAGGAACTCGATTGCCAGGCCTTCGATGCTGCCGCCACGTGCCGTACATCGGTGCCGCAGCACCCGCCGATCACGCGTATCCCCGGTACTCGGCATCGCAGCGCTAGGTAGCCTCCAGCGAGATCGGTGGGGTCACCGTCGTCCAGCACCTCCATCTCATCGAGCTCGGCGTGGCTCATGCGGGACGCGTTGGCTCGGTAGGCGCCGATCCGTGACAGCCATGGTTCGTCCTGCTCGGGTAGCCCTGGAAGAACGTGGTCCGGATGGGCGCAGTTGACCAGGAACCACGCGGGAGCCGAGCCAGTCGCGGCGTCGACCTGTTCGATCGCCTCGCCAAGCGAGGGACCCGACGGCAGGCGCCCATCCGTTTCCACAGTGAAGCCGATCACCGAGGGTATGCCGCGCTCGGCGGCCGCCGCTGCCACGCCTACCCCCTCCTCGACGTAGGAAAGCGTCAACGCACTCACCAGGTCAGCGCCTGCGTCAGCGAGGTCGCCGACCTGTTGCCGGTGGTACTCGGCAGCCTCTGTGCCAGACATCGTCTGGCCAGGGATGTAGCCGTCACCTCGCGGGCCAATACATCCGCTGATCAGGAAGCGTCCAGCTCCGTCCCACGTCTCCCGCAGCCCACCGCCGAGTTCCACGGCGTCGTGTGCGATGCGGCGCAGGTCGTTGCGCGAGTAGTCCAGCTGAGCGCCCCAGTCGGGGTTCGCACGCCAGGTGGGGGTCTCCAGGACGTACCCGGCGTCGGCCTCGGCAGCCAGCACCATGTAGTCACGGTAGTACCGGCGGAGTCGATCCTTGCCGGTATCGGTGTCGAGAAGGGGAAATGCGGCAAAGGCGGGGAGGTCCATCCCGTCTTCGAAGACCAGGACCGTCTCGAGGCCGCCGTCGGTGAGCATCAGGTCATCGGGTACGAGGTCGCCCGTGTGCTGTGTTGTCATGCCATGAGTTGAGCAGATTTATGCCGCCGATGCATGAGGATGACGTGGGGAGTGCCTGAGGATCGCCGCTTCGTTTCAGCTGGACTCGGTGTGCCGGCGTAGTGCGACAAGGGCCAACTCTGCTGCCTCGGGTGCGGTGAGAGGCCGGCCCTGCTCAGTCCAGGTTTCCAGCTGCGTATCGCCGTGGCTGCCCCGGAGGGTTTCTAGCGTTGCGAGGGCTGCCTCGACATCTGGTCCATAGCTGGGCCTTGCCGAGGGTCCGAGTACCCACGCACCAACAACGGCGGCGGTGGCTGCCTCGCCCAGGCTCGCCAGCAGCGGGACTATGTTGCGCAGGAAGGTGGTCAGATGGGTGACGTTTCCCTGTCGAAGGAACGTTCCAAGAACTTCGATGTAGGACGCGGCCGCACCCTTGAGATTGCCTCGTTCGGCCTCCAGCGCGGCAAGTACTGAGGTGGCGATACCGGCCACGAATCTGTTGCCGACGCTGTTGCCCAGCCGGACTGACTCGAGCAGGAATCCATCAGCGGCGTTGGCGTCGATCTCGGCGAGTGCCTCGCCGCGGGCGAACGCGAGCCACGCCTGCTCTGACGGCGCGCACGAATCGATGACATCGCGGGCGTAGGTGTCCAGGAGCATGATCGTTTGGTCCGGGCGTCCTTGGTAGAGCCACGAGAGCGCGGCATTGGTCAGCCCAATGGCAACCATTCGGGGCTCGCCGTGCTCCTTCCCCAGGTCGATCAGAGCGAGCGAGCACTCCCTCGCTCGCTCGAGATCTCCTCGGTAGATCCCGACGTCGGAGAGCACTTCCAGTGCCCAAGCACGCACCCGCGAGTCATCATCCGCAAGCAACCTCTCGGACGAGGTTGCGGCCTCGGCCAGTCGCCCCTCTTGCGCAGCTTGCGAGGCCAGAGCCACCAGCACTGACCCCTGCTGACCTGCGCTGCCCGCGATCGCCTCTGCCCACCGTGCGGGTTCGGCCCAGAGTCGCGAGTAGGCGTACAGGTGCAGTGCCGCCGTGAGGCGAACGGCCAGGGCCGGGTCGCGTCGGCGGGCCCAAGCGTGAGCAACGCGTGCCTCGTCCGCCAGCCGTTCGAACGCCCCAGCCCCGCGGGCTTCCTCAGTACCCCGTAGCTGTGCGTCCGCGTGATCGAGTGCTGCGATCACCAGCTCGGCATGCCGCCGAGCGGCTGCTTCCAGCTCCCCGGAATCGGCCTTACTCAGGACGGCTTGGTGCACCGTGCGGAGCATCTGGAATCGCGGCTCGTCGGCACTATCGACGGGGGAGAGCAGCGAACGGTCGACCAGTTCCCGAACCACCGACAGGCCATTGTCACCTTCATTCACAACTGCCGCAGCGTCGATGAGGGTGAAGGCGCCGGCGAAGCTGGTGAGCGCCGTCAGCGCATCCAATGCATGAGCGTCGAGCCGATTGATCGAACCAGCCACGAGCAGCTGGAGCGACTGGTGGCGTTTAGGGGTGCTGCGTTGTGCGGTCGTGATGAGGTCGAGTCGGGCATCGACCAGTGCCGAGAGGTCGTCGACCCCGAGAACGGCGCTCATACCGGCGAGCATCTCCAGAGCCAAGGGCAAGCGGTCCACCGCGGAGCTCAGGGCGTCCAGATCCGCGGGGGCTGCCGCCCTGAGGCTACCGAGTGGTGCGAGGTCGCGTGCCCTGGCCGCGAGCAGCTCTCGAGCAGCGGAAGCTGAGAGCGGAAGCACGGGCCAGAGCTGCTCTCCACGGACGCCGAGGCGCTCTCTCGAGGTGACAACTACCGCAAGGCGATCGGGGTTTTCAGCCAGCTCTGCACAGAGCTGGGCCACTTCGGGCACGAGGTCGTCCGCATCATCGAGCAGCAGGACGGCATCGAGTGCACTCAGCGTCGACGAGAGCTTGCTGTCAGGCGGCTCCACCGCCTTGGCTGTACGCGCAACGGCGCCCAAGAGTTGCGATGAGTCGTTCAGCACCGTGAGATCCACGACGATGGCACCTTCGGTGAAGCGAGCGGCCGACTGGGCCACCAAGGTGCGTGCCAGGGTCGTCTTCCCGACTCCACCAGGCCCGACCAGCGTCACCAGCGCCCCTGGCTGAACTCGCTGACTGAGCTCTTGCATGTCGCGGGCGCGCCCCACTAGTCGATGCGGCGAAGAATCCCAACTTCTGTCCTCCGCCACTGCGGCCACAAACTGATAGCCATGCCCTCGAACAGTACGAACCACGGCCTGGGCTTCGCCGGTGTCGCCGGTCGCCCGCCTGATTTCCTTGACTCTGGTGGTGAGGGCGGATTCGGAGACCCACTGCCCACCCCAGATGGTTTCCAAGAGCTCCTGTTTGGCAACGACGCGTTCGCGGTTCTCCAGCAGGTGCACCAAGACATCGAAGGCTTGCGGCTCGAGATGCTGGACGCGACCGTTCAGCGTCAGCACCCGACCCGCGACATCAAGGGTGCAGCTGGAGAAGGAGAGCATTGGTGCGAGTATCGCGCCTCGTCCGGTTTCGGCGAAAGCTAGTCCGCAACATGTGGGCGTCACTGGCTGACTTGGCCGGGGCGGCTGCGTAGGATGCCATCCGGCACCGAGCCGACAAGAGAGGTCGACATGAGCACCGAGCAACCTATGGGACAGCCAGCACTTCCGCCCGACGTGAACTCCAAGAAGATTCTTTGCGGGATCATGGGGATCATCCTCGGGGGATTGGGGATCCACCGGTTCCTGCTGGGGGACACACCCGGCGGCATCTATCGCATCCTGATCACCGTCTTCACCTGCGGCGTTGGCTCGATCGTCGGCCTGATTGAGGGCATCATTTACCTCACCAAGTCGGACGCGGAGTTCTACCAGCTCTACATGGTCGAGAAGAAGGCCTGGTTCTAGGTCAGGATTCGTAGGTCTTTTGGCCGTTGTCCACAGTCATCGGTTGCGGTTTCCTAGAGTCAGATCCGGCGTCTTTGTGATGTCGGTTCGTTCAGGGAGCGTGCGAGATGACAACGTTTGCGCCGGCTCGGCGCGAGAACTCACCAGCGGCTACGGCTTCCCCTCGGATGAGGCTGCCGCAGAGCACGGCACTGATTGTCGGCACGATCATCGGGGTTGGGATCTTCAACCTCCCCGGGTCGTTGGCCGCCTATGGACCGATCAGCCTGGTGGCAATGGCGCTGACTACGGTCGGGGCACTCTCCCTGGCTGTGTTGTTCGCCACGATGTCGCGGCGGCTTCCCGCTGACGGAGGTCCGTACGCCTACGCGCGCGCCGCCTTTGGAAACGCAACCGGATTCTCGAACGCATGGCTCTACTGGATCACGGCATGGTCGGGGAATGCCGCGATCGTGGTTGGGTGGGTGTTCTATGTCCAGTACTTCCTGGCTGAGTACTGGACGCTTGGTTGGACGCTGGTCATTGCCGGCACCGAGGTCAACCTGCTGGCGATCAGCCTCTGTCTTGCCGGGCTGTGGCTCCCTGCGGCCATTAACGCGAGCGGGATGAAGAACATGGCGTCCTTCCAGTACTGGACGTCGATCATCAAGTTTGTCCCGTTGGCGATCATGTCGACCATAGGCCTGCTATACGTCTCGACTGGAAACCTGACTCCGTTCAATGTGAGTGGCGAAGGCACGACGGCCGCGATTGGCGGAGCGATGGCTCTCTGCCTCTTCAGCTATCTGGGCGTCGAGACGGCGGCCGTTGCTGCTGGCCGGGTCGAGGACCCGGACCGTAACGTCCCACGTGCAACCATTTTCGGAACTCTTGCGGCGGCGGTCGTCTACCTGCTCTCCCTCTTTGCAGTCTTTGGCATCGTGGGAAGCCCCGCACTCAGTGAGTCCGCAGCCCCGTTCTCCACCGCATTCGGCGAGATGTGGGGTCCTTGGGCAAGCCAGGCGGCTGCACTTGCTGTGATTGTCTCTGGTTTTGGTGCCCTTGTCGGCTGGACGATGATCTGTGCCGAAATGCCGATGGCTGCGGCCCGAGATGGTGTCTTCCCAGCTCGGTTTGCACATCTGTCCAGGCGTCAGATGCCGGTCTTCGGCATCGTGAGCAGTACCGTACTTGCCTCGGTGGCCATGATGGTGTCGTTCATCGGTAACGCCGGCTACGACGTCTTCAATGTCCTTGTCTACATGTCCGGCATCACGGCAGCCATTCCCTATGCGTTCTCTGCCCTCGCCCAGTTGAAGTGGCGGTTCGTCGACCACCGGCAGATTCACACCCCCCGGTTTGCCCGCGACGTTGCGGTGGCCATCGTGGCTCTCGTGTTCTCGTTGCTCTTCATCTGGTACTCCAGGATGACCGGAGAGCCATTCCTGAAGGAGTACGCGCCGTTCATCATGGCCGGAGTCGCTTTCCTCGTTGGGATCCCTGTCTACCTTGCCCAGCGCGACAAGATGACCGAACCCGAGCCAGTGCCGGAGTACCGCGGCTGACTGCCCGGTCGGGCACCCAAGGCCCAATGCAGACCGGGTCTGTCGTTGTAGTCTCCAGCGCATGGAACTCGTCGAATGCGTGCCCAACTTCTCCGAGGGGCGTCGCCCCGAGGTCATATCAGCGATCCGGGATGCGATTGCCTCTGTCGCGGGCGTCACCATTCTCGATGTTTCATCGGATCCCAGCCACAACCGGACAGTTGTCACCTTCGTGGCGCCGACTGATGTCGCGGTGGCGGGGGCATTCGCCGGCATCGCGAAGGCCACCGAGTTGATTGACCTGACGGTTCACGACGGTGAGCACCCACGAATAGGCGCCACCGACGTCTGCCCGTTCATTCCACTTGATGGCACGACGATGGACGAGTGCGTCGAGCTAGCCAGAACGCTTGGACGGCGGGTGGGTGACGAGTTGCAGATCCCGGTCTTTCTCTACGAACGAGCCGCCACGCGCCCAGACCGAGAGAACCTGGTGAACATCCGTCGTGGCGGGTTCGAGCTGGCGCTCACCGAGATCGGCACCAACCCCGATCGCGCTCCGGACTTCGGCCCGGAGACGACGCATCCCTCCGCGGGCGCGACCATCATCGGGGCAAGACCCTTCTTGGTTGCCTACAACGTCTACCTCGGTGGCGCTGAGAATCTCGGGGTGGCCAAGGAGGTGGCCAAGGCGGTGAGGGGCTCGAGTGGCGGGTTGAGGTACGTCAAGGGCTTGGGCCTGGAGGTCGACGGTCAGGCACAGGTCTCGATGAACTTGGTCGACACCGACCAAACACCCCTTCACCGCGCTTACGACATGGTGCGCATGGAGGCTGAAGCGCGCGGTGTGTCGCCCACCAGCAGCGAGCTGGTTGGCCTCGTCCCGGAGAAAGTGCTCTTCGAGACAGCGGCACGACACCTTGGCCTCCCCGATTTCTCCACCGACATGGTGCTGGAGCGCCAGGTGCGGGCCGCATCGAAACCGCAGGGGTCGATGGGTGACTTCGTAACCAGTGTGGCTGATAGCTCACCGGTCCCCGGCGGAGGAAGCGTCAGCGCTCTCGCTGGGCAGTTGGCGGCGGCACTGGCCCAGATGGTGGCCGGACTCACCGTGGGCCGCAAGAAGTACGTCGAAGTCGAGGGCGAGATGCAAGAGGTGGCCCACGTGGCGCGAGCCCTCGGTGAACGGCTCGGTGCACTGGTTCAGGAGGACGCCGACGCCTATAGCTTGGTGAGCTCGGCCTACCGGTTGCCCAAGGACAGCCCTGGCGCGGCCACGACCCGCGATGAGGCGATCCAGGCCGCTCTCACGACGGCTGCCGAGGTGCCGCTCGAAACGGCCAGAGCGTGCAGCGATGTTGCGCGACTTGCCGTGACCTGCGCAGCGAAAGGAAACGTCAACACCGTTAGCGACGCGGGCGTCGCGGCGCTCCTCGCTGAGGCCGCTTGTCGTGGCGCGGCATACAACGTTCAGATCAACGTCACGTCTCTGGCGGACCGGGTGACCGGCGACGCCTTAGCTGAAGAGGTCAATGCCCTGGTGGATGCCACGCGTGCTTGGACTGCCGAAGCGACAGCACGCGTCGAGGCGGCCATTGCGTAGTGATTAGGCCGCGGACTCGCGTGTGATGCCATCCCCCGACGGTCGATGCGGAAGCGACTCGACAGTGATGTAGGCGACAACGACGGCAACGATGACGATCGGTGCCACAGCGACTCCGGCTGAACCAGTGAGAAGCAACGTGATGACAACGGCCGAGAGCGGAAGACGCAAAACGGCGACGGCTGCGGCTGCCATCAGGGCAGCCACCGCCGGGGTCTCCGAGAAGCCGGGGAGCTGGGCTGCCATCAGGCCACAAACGGCACCAACGAAGAGCGCAGGGAATGTCGGGCCGCCGCGAAAGCTTCCCATGGACACGGCCCAAGCGAGCCCTTTGCAGATCAGCAGCAGTGCCAGCGTGCCGAGTGTGATATTTGCGGAGGGGTCGAGCAGTTCACCAAAGGCGGACTCACCGGAGAAGAGAACTGCATCGGCTGACATGTCCGAGAAGGCGGCAAAGACCACCGCGATCACCCCAACGAGAACTGCGGCCCCAGGTATCAGGACCCAGGGGTGCTGATTGACTCGAACTGCTGATAGATGCGACAGCCGGAGGATGGCGTAGGTGAGAACTGCCGCGAGTAAGGAAAGGACGATGGTCCAACCGAAGTCAGCGAACGTTGGGCTGCTGTAAGCAGGCAGCGTGAACGGGCTCAATGCGTAATCGTTGTTGTTGAGTCCTGCCCAGCCGTTCAGCCCGATGAAGACGAGGGAGCCGATTGCGGCAGCCATCAAGCCAGGAAGAAGAATGATCGGCAACATGGCCCCGCCAAGCCCGGCTGCTTCGATGAGAATCACGGCGCCGACAACGGGCGACCCGAAGATGCTGGCCAATGCGGCAAAGGCAGCCGACGCTGCGATGACTTGAAGTGCTTGGTCCGGGGTGTCCTTCTTGAGTCTGTTGACCGCGAAGATCGCCAGGCCCGAACCCAGTGCGATCAGCGGCGCCTCCGGACCAAGCACGAGCCCCATCCCCAGGCTGGCAAGTGCCGCGAGCAGAACGCCGGGCACGGCCTCGGGCAACGTCGCTCCACCCTTGATGCCTTCATAAGGAACATGACCACCCCGGCCTGGCAGCCGAGTTACTGCTGCAGCAGTGAGGATCCCGGCAACCGCGAGAATGGGGAGCGGCCACCACCAAGGGGCTACGTCGAATCCCATTTGGTCGGGGAGGTCCTTGTAGAGGCCCACCTGCGTCCAGTGGACGACCTCGAGGAAGGCCCAAGACGCAAATGACACCAGTAGCCCGACAAGGGCAGCCAGGACGAGGAGACGGCGGTACTCCTTGCTGCGGAGCAGCTTCTTCGGGTCCGTGACGGCGGGGTCGGGACTGGGCACGGGTGTCCTTTCGGGCAAACGATCACTCACGTCAAGGCTCTCGCGATCACGAGGAGCCTACCGACTACAGCTCGCGCCTTCGCAGCCCGCGACACGCCAACCGATGCCCTTCGCCCGGTCGTGCGACTCAGCCATGCTCGGGACATGCCATTTCGCCTTTCGGACCGGGTCCTGCCGGACCAGCAGCGACGCACTCTTACCGAGCTGACTGAAGATCTTGATCTGACTGCTGGCGACTCGAGGTCGAAACAGTCAGCATTTTGGACGATGCTGGCGCTCTCAGCCGTGATCGCCACGGCCGGTGTGCTGTCAGATTCGACGGCAACGGTGATCGGCGCCATGATCATTGCCCCCCTGGCGACCCCGATCATGGGCATTGCCTTGGGCATCGCCAAGCGCGACTCGGCAACTAGCCGGCAAGCGATACGGTTCGTCACACTCGGGGCCGCGCTTGTGGTGATCGTCGGGGTCGCCTTCGCGCTGCTGGTACCGGGTAGTTATGACTTGCTCGGCAACCCCCAGATCTCTGGACGCACCTCGCCTGGTCTCCTCGACCTCGTAGCGGCCGTCGCCACAGGTTTTGCGGGCGCTGTCGCAATGGCGCGACGAGATGTCGCTGCCGTCCTACCAGGTGTCGCCATCGCTATCTCGCTGGTTCCCCCGCTTGCTGTGGTTGGCGTGTGCTTCGGGCAAGGAGCATTTGCCCTGGCTCTTGGGGCATTTGTTCTCTTCCTTTCCAATCTTCTGGCTCTCGTGCTTGCTGGCTCCTTGGTCTTCACCGTCCTCGGGTATGCCGCAGAGGCAGAGGTGTTGCGCGAAGGTTCTCGGAGGGGTGCCTACTTGACCATCAGCATCATGCTGGTGGTGGTGTTGGTCCCATTGGTGGCGAACACTGCTGCCGTCTACTTGGTCGCGGTGTGGTCCGGCCGTATTCAAGCCGCTGCCGACAACTGGGTAGCGGAGGTTCCGGGCGCGTCAGTCGACAGCGTCACGTTTGCGTCGCCTGACTACATCGTCGAGATTCAAACGCCCGGTGACCTGCCTCCTGTCGAAGAGCTCGTAGCCGACCTTGATGGTCAGGTGCCCAATGGCTTCTCGATCATCGTGCGAACGTCTGTCGGCGAAGAGATCGAAGCCGGGACTGTCGGAGGCTGATGTGGAAGGCGAGCACGTGCGCGAGGCGCCGGGTGGGATTGCCGGCAGGGACCTTGCCGATATTGACAACTACCTGCGCGAGCGGACGCAGGAGGGGCTGTTTTCCGGGGTAGTTCGCCTCGATCGCAACGACGCTTCGGGTACCCCAGGACAGAGCACGGTGCTCCTGCGTCGGGCTTATGGATGGGCAAGTCGCACCTGGGAGACGCCGTGTGAGGTAACGACGAGGTTCGACACTGCCTCAACGACGAAACTGTTCACTGCTGTTGCAGCGCTCCAACAGGTTGAGGCTGGTGCTTTCGCCCTCGATACCAGCGTGACCGGATATCTGGGGCTTGGTGGTACCCCGATTAGTCCGGACGTCACGCCCCACCACCTGCTGACTCACTCGTCCGGTATTGGTGACGATGCGGACGAAGACGCTGGTGAGGTGTACGAGGCCCTCTTCGTCGATAGACCGAACTACGCGATTCGCGCCACCGCAGACTTTCTTCCCCAGTTCATCGAGAAGGCGCCAAACTTCGCACCAGGAGAGGGGTGCCGCTACTGCAATGTCGGGTACGTGTTGTTGGGGCTCATGGTCGAGCGTGCGACCGGCCGGTCCTATCGCGATTACGTGGCGGACAGCGTGTTCAAACGGGCGCGGATGACTCACTCGGGATTTGCCTCGATGGACATTGTCACTGCGGGTATCGCTGAGGGAGCCGACCCGGTGGTAGACGAGTCCGGGCAGGTTGTCGCCTGGCGACGCAACATCTATTCGTTTCCACCCGTTGGTTCCCCGGACTCAGGTGCGCAGGTTACCGCTGACGACCTCTTCCGGTTCCACCAAGCCCTCGTGGGTGGAGAACTGCTCGGCCCCACTCTGACTGCTGCCATGCTTGCGCCACACGTGAGGTACCGACCGCGGGGAGCCGGATTTCACATGACCGGTTTCGGTTTCGAGTTCGAGACCAACGCAGAGGGGAAGGTGCGGTCCTACTGGAAGGAGGGGCACAACGTTGGGGTGAGTGCAGCGCTCTGTCACTACCCGAGTACCGGCATCACACTCGCGATGTTGAGCAACATGCAGGACGGCGTCTGGCAACCGATCAAGAAGATCGAGACGGCTTTGGGCCTGTAGTAGGGGTGAGTCCGTTTGGACGCCCCTGATTGATGATCGGGTGACGAGTCTGTGGTGCGAACCCTCTCGAGCGGACTCTCAGGGAATACACAGGGTCTTCTTCATTTGTTCTCAGGCGACTCAAGCACGATCAGGGTCATCAGCAAAGGAGAACTGTGGACCCCGAAGTGCATGGACCCCGGGGCGCGAGCGTTCCGACCGGTCCGCCGCTCGGAGTCGAGGCCCGCACCGACAGTAGTGTGCGGACCGTTGCTGGCGTCTCGCTCTGGTCGAGCCTGTTGCTGGTCACCTACTGGTGGATGGTCGGTGGCGGCATCCAGGCTCTCGGCACTGGCGCTGAGGCACTGACGTCGCTAGGTCGTCTGACCGGGCTGCTCGCCGCCGACCTGCTTCTGGTTCAGGTGCTGCTGATGGCTCGCCTACCGCTTCTGGAGAGGGCCTATGGGCGCGACAGGTTGGTGCGTATCCACCGTGTCATCGGGTTCACCTCGTTCAACCTCATGCTGGCGCATATCGGGTTGATCACGTTGGGCTACGGTGCCGGTCAACTTGCCCAAGCGCCCTCAACACTGTGGACGATGACCTGGGACTACCCGGGGATGCTGCTGGCCGTAGCAGGAACCGCTTGTCTGGTCCTTAGCGTTGTCACCAGTCTGCGGGTTGCTAGGTCGCAGATGCGCTACGAGTCATGGCACCTGTTGCACCTCTACGCCTACCTGGGTGTCGGTCTGGCCCTACCGCACCAGCTTTGGACTGGCCAGACCTTCACCTCGTCGACAGCGGCCACCATCTTCTGGTGGGGGTTGTGGGCAGCCGCGGCTGCCTCCATCGTGATCTGGCGCGTTCTGCTGCCAACCTGGCGAAGCATCCGGCACCGACTGCGGGTAACGACGGTTGTGCAGGAGTCGTCGGACACCTTCTCGGTCTACATGACCGGTCGCCGACTTGACCGCCTGCCGATGCGGGCAGGGGAGTTTGGGGTCTGGCGGTTCCTGGGGAGCCGCGGATGGACCCGCGCGAACCCGTACTCGTTGTCGGCGGCCCCCGATGGACGCAGTTTGCGGATCACGGTGAAGTCGCTCGGCGACAACAGTGGCCGAGTTCGGCGGATTCGGCCGGGGGCTCGGGTGATGTTCGAAGGTCCATACGGACGCCTGACCTCCCGCAGCCGGACGAAGCGTGGGGTCGCACTCATTGGCGCTGGTGTCGGTGTGGCGCCGTTGCGATCGCTGGCGGAAGGACTCCACTATTCGCCCGGTGACGCTGTCCTGCTGCACCGGTTCAGCGGCGAGCCGCTCTTCCACCGTGAGCTCGAGGAGCTCGGTCGGGAGCGCGGCTTGCGCGTGCTTTGGCTGCCTGGACGGCGTCGGTCTGCGTCATCGTGGCTGGGCGACGGAGTCGGCAGAGCAGAGGATGTCACGGCCTTGCGCTACTGGGTTCCGGACATTCACACCCGAGACGTCTACATCTGCGGGCCCGATGCCTGGACGGAGAGCGTCATCAGCTCCTGCCGCAAGGCGGGGGTCGACAGCGACCAGATCCACGTCGAGATGTTTCGGTGGTGACGATATGCGGCGCATCATCACCTGGCTCATGAGCACCGTGACGATCTTGGTGCTTCTCTTCGGCTACCACACGTCGACATCGAGCGTCTTTGGGGTGCCAAGTGGAGTGACGGCCATCTCGCCCCAAGCTGGGAAATCTGGACAGTCCAAGTCGACGGCCAACACCCGCGTGGTCACCGGACCTGTGGTTCCGACACAGTGGGGACCAGTTCAGGTACAGGTGGCCGTCGACGGGGACACGATCACTGATGTGACTCCGTTGCAGTATCCAACGGGCACCTCCACCGATGACCAGATCAACGGCTATGCCTTGCCGATTCTGATCGACCAGACACTGCAGGCCCAGAGCGCCAACATCGACATGGTGAGCGGGGCCACGGTCACGAGCACCGGATACCTTCAGTCGCTTCAAGCCGCGCTCGACCAGGTGGGCTTGTCGTGACGAGCATCCAGACGGGGAAACGGATGCCCGCAGCACACGGTGCGGCTCGCTTCGTCGACCATGTGATGGGTATACCCATCAGCCTCGCGATGCGCGGTCGCCACGCCCGCACTCGACTGGGTCGCACCGCATGGGCCGACGTCATGGCCGAACTTCGCCGCCTCGACACCATCTTCAGCACTTACCGCAGGTCTTCAGTCATCTCCCAACTCGATCGCGCTGAGATCAGCCCCCACGATTGTCCAGCTGAGGTTGCCGAGGTCTTCGAGCTGGCTGCGCTAGCCAGGAACGAGACGAGTGGAGCCTTCGACATCTGGCGCCCGAGCGGCGACGGCGCAAGGCACCTCGATCCCAATGGTGTCGTCAAAGGGTGGGCAATCGAGCGCGCATCATCTCCGCTGCGCCTTCTCGATGAGACCGATTTTTGCCTCTCCGGGGGCGGAGACATGGTGTGTCGCGTGGCGTCACCTGATGCGCCTGCCTGGCGGATCGGCATCGAACATCCGCATGATCTGAGCCGCCTCATTGCGGTGGTTCCGCTGCAGAACGGAGCCATCGCAACTTCCGGGGGTGCGCATCGTGGCGAGCACTTGGTGGATGCACGAACGGGGCTCCCTGTGCGTGGTGTCGCGTCGGTGACGGTCGTGGCTGCCTCGCTGACAGTCGCCGACATCGATGCAACGTCGGCGTACGTGTTGGGCAAGAAGGCCTCGCACTGGCTGTCGAGCCGCCCCGGACGAACCGGATTCGTGGTCTGGCCTGACGGCTCGACGACCACCACAGGTGACGGCCCAGTTACCCGTAATTGAGCAGCCGGCTCTGCCATCATGAACCCGTGACTCCTGATACGCACGACATGCCCCAACCGCGTCGCCGCCTGGTCTGGTGGGGGGCGGGTTTGATGGTCTTAGGTGTGCTTCTGGCGATTGCCGGGGGGGCCTTCTTCATTGGAACCGCCGGTAGCAAGGTGATAGAGACCTTTACCGCCCCGGTGCGGGCGACGCCTGCCGACTTTACAGCTGATCTGGACGACGGAACCTACGTTGTCTACGAGCAGACCGACCCGATGCCCAGAGGTATGACCACGATCACGCCAAGCGCCATCGAGGTCGTGAGCGAATCGGGGGCATCGGTTCCGGTTCAGGCGATGAGCCTGACCGAGACGGTGGACCGCAATGGTGACTCGTTCACGGGGGCAGCTCGTTTTGCCGTTGTCGAGCCCGGGCTGTATCGCATCACGGTGCTCGGGAACGGCCGACAAGTGCTTGTGGCGCCCAGCATCGCTGGCTCGTTCGGTAGCGCAGTGGCTTGGCTGGCACTGGTAGGCATCGGTGGCTTTGTGGCAGTGATCGGTTTCGTGCTCCTCATCGTCGGCTTCGTCCGCGGACGCCGCCCTGCTTCGGCGGCTGTGGCTGCCAGTGGTGGGCCGGTGGCACCTGTTGCAGACCCGTGGAGTGCACCGGGCGCGGTTGCGCCTCCCGGTCCAGCGCCGGCCCCTGCACCTCTTGCGGCGACGCCGGCGGCAGCGCCGCCCGGCTGGTTCCCCGATCCGAAGGGCGAGGCCCGGCTGCGCTGGTGGGACGGACGAGAGTGGACCGACAACGTCTCGTGAGAGGCGAAGCCCGCAGGATTTGCCCAGCGGGCTGGCCCTCGCTAGGGCTGCGCCGCCCAACGCAGGTAGGGCTTGACCTCTTCGACGTCGGCGAACCGGGCCTTGGCATCGTCGGTGGACATCGTTGCGGCCACGATAACTCGGCCGCCAGGCGTCCAGTCGGCAGGCGTGGATACCGGCGCCGAATCGGTGAGCTGCAGGGCATCGATCACGCGGATGATCTCGTCGAAGTTGCGGCCGACTGATTTGGGGTAGGTCAGGGTGAGCCGCACCTTGTTGTTCGGGTCGATGATGAAGACCGAACGGACGGTGGAGCTGTCACCCTCACCCGGGTGGATCATGTCGTAGGCCATTGAAACCATGCGGTCTGGGTCGGCGATGATCGGGAAGTTGAGCGGGACTCCACCTACATCTTTGATGTCGGGAGCCCAACCCTTGTGGCTTTCGAGTGAGTCAACCGACACCGCGATCGTCTTGACGTTGCGCTTGGTGAACTCGTCGTGCAGTCCAGCAGTGCGGCCGAGCTCGGTGGTGCAGACCGGTGTGAAGTCGGCCGGGTGGCTGAAGAGCACAGCCCACGAGCCGCTCTTCCACTCATGGAAGTCGATGGTGCCGTCGGTGGTGTCGGCTTTGAAGTTCGGGGCCTCATCGCCCAGACGGATGCTCATGCGATCTCCTCGTGTGAGTGAAAGGACACTCCAACCTTGCCGCAGCCATTAGGGCTGGATCCTAAGGGGTTGGACGATAAGGTCCAGCCTACAGTTCTGCGCACCAGCCCTGAGGAGCACGTCCATGCCGTTCGAGGTCGTCTTTGGAACCGTGTTGCTGGCGCGCTTTGTCCTGCCCCTCACCATCTTGAGGTATCCGCTTCCGGGTGTCGTCGCCTGCCTCGTCCTCGACGGGATGGACCAGACGATCTTCCAGTGGTTCGGCTATGACCCCGAGTGGTACCAGGGCTACGACAAGGCCATGGATGTCTTCTACCTCGGCGTCGCCTACATATCGACGATGCGAAACTGGGTCAACCTGTCGGCTTTCAGCGTCTCGCGCTTCTTGTTCTTCTACCGTCAGATCGGTGTCGTCGCTTTCGAGCTGACGCAGGTGCGAGCCATCCTGCTGATCTTCCCCAACACTTTCGAGTACTTCTTCATCGCCTACGAAGGAATTCGCTCGCGCTGGAACACGGTTCGTTTCCAGATGAAGTTCTGGGTGCTGACGGCTGCGTTCATCTGGATCTTCATCAAGCTGCCGCAGGAGTACTGGATCCACATCGCACAGCTGGACTTCACCGACACCTGGAAGGACGTCTCGTGGTTCGCGCCGCTCATCATCGGCGGGTCAATCGTCATCGTGCTCGTACTGTGGTTCGCCGTGAGGCCGCGGCTCGACCCGGCCGACCACAGGTGGCAGATCGTCGCCCAGCCCATTCCCCCGGAGATCGACACCGCAGGCGAGCGCACGGCCTACATGGCGCGTTACGGGAAGGTCTGGTCGGTGGCCTCCCTGGAGAAGACCTTCCTCATCGGGCTGCTGTTCATCATCTTCGCTTCCGTTCTGCCGACCACGGATCTCAGCAACGTGAGGCTTTTCGTCTGGGTGGGCGTCTTCGTTCTGCTGAACGCAGTGATCGGCCTATGGGTCGCGCGCCGCAATTACAGCACTGAGTCGGTGCTGGCGACCTTCGTGGCACGACTGGTCGTCAACATCGGGTTGATCGTCGGCCTGGACATCTTCTTTGAGATCCAGACGTCTCTCGGCGATCTCATCTTCTTCCTGGTGCTGTTCAGCGTCCTGATCACGCTGTACGACCGATACCGCCCGGTGTACGAATACCGACTGCACCACGGGGGTACAGCTGTGGAAGGCAGTAAGTCCGCCTAGCTGCACCCGTCGTCCTTTGGTGATCGTGACGTCGAGCCCCTTCATTTTGGTGTGCCAGCAGTTCTCAGACTGCTGACTCGTCGAGAAGCACGCTCTAGTCTGACCAAGTGATGAAGTGCGCTTCGTGCAGTCATGAGAACTCTGCGGCCAGCAACTTCTGCGGCCACTGTGGTGCAGCAATGTCACAGCCGGGAAAACCCGTGATTGAGGAACGAAAGGTCGTAACGGTTCTGTTCTGTGACTTGGTGGGGTTCACCGAAGTCTCCGAGTTAGCTGATCCTGAAGATGTGAGGCACATGCTGTCGGCGTACTTCACGATGGCACGCCAGTACGTTCAGGATTATGGAGGGATTGTCGAGAAGTTCATCGGAGACGCCGTTGTCGGTGTGTTCGGAGTTCCCGCTGGACACGAGGATGATCCCGAACGCGCAGTGCGTGCTGCGCACCGAATGGTTGAGAGTATTGAGCAGCTGCGGGCAGTGGATTCCAGCCCGCTCAAGTTGCGTGTTGGGATCAACACCGGCGAGGTCCTGGTACGCATGGGCCTCAGTGCTGGTGACGTAGAGGGGTTCGTCACTGGTGACACGATCAACACTGCATCACGTCTGCAATCGATTGCGCCAGAGATGGGTGTTGCTGTTGGGCTTGCGACCTATCTGGCGACCTCAACGGTGATCAACTACACCGCGCTACCTCCGGTCTCGGTCAAGGGCAAGTCGGCACCGCTTCAGGTCTTCCTGGCCGAATCACCGCGCGCCCGCGTCTCGGCAGATCTCAGCCGCAGTTTCGATGCTCCATTCGTGGGACGCCACGTCGACCTCGCCTTGATGAAGGGGCTCTTCAGTAAGTCGCTCGAGGAGGAGACCGTTCAGTCGGTCACTGTCGTTGGTGACCCCGGGCTCGGCAAGAGCCGACTCGTCACCGAACTCGCCCGCTACGTCGATGCGCGTCCCGAGCTGGTCAACTGGAGACAGGGTCGGTGCCTCCCGTACGGAGAAGGAATCACCTTCTGGGCGCTGAGTGACATCGTCAAGTCGCATGCCGGGATCTTGGAGTCTGACTCAGCCGGAGTTGCTGCCCGCAAACTGGCCGAGGTGCTGCCCGAAGGTCCAGAACGTGAGTGGTTTCACCAGCGGCTGCTGCCTCTGCTCGGTGTCGAGGCTTCGTCCGGAGCACAGCGGGAGGAACTGTTCACCGCATGGCGTCGATTCCTTGAGTACATCGCCGCGGCCGACCCCACGGTCGTGGTCTTTGAAGACTTGCACTGGGCAGACGAGGCGATGTTGGAGTTCTTGGAGCACCTGTCGAACCATGCGAAGGGCGTTCCTCTGCTTGTGGTGGGAACAGCACGACCCGAGCTTCTCGACGAACATCCGCGCTATGCAGCCTCGATCCGGGAGAACTCGAGTATCCATCTTGCGCCGTTGTCAGAACGTGAGACCGCCCGATTGATCTCGGGTCTGCTGGGTTCGGCTCGACTTCCCGAGGAGGTGCAGCACTCGGTGGTCGTTCGGTCGGGAGGCAATCCCCTGTACGCCGAGGAGTTCGTGCGCCTCCTGAAAGACCGGGACTTGCTGGTGGAGCAGGGGCCTAGATGGGAGCTGGTCGAGAACGCTGACGTGCCAGTCTCTGACTCGGTTCGTGCCCTGATCTCCGCCCGCCTTGACAGTCTGGGTCGCGAGGAGAAGTCCGTACTCACCGACGCGTCCGTGATCGGAACGGTGTTCTGGGCTGGCGCTGTTGCTGACATGGCGGATCGGTCGAAGGATGAGGTCGTCGCGGTGCTGGAGCAACTGGCGCACAGGGAACTCGTTCGCCCAGTCCGGCAGCCGTCGTTCGAAGGTGAGCTGGAGTACTCCTTTGTTCACTCGCTGGTGCGCGAGGTCGCGTATTCGCATCTGCCCAGAGCGGCGCGTGCCTCACGTCACGTGGTTGCCGCGCGATGGATCGAGACAATGGCGCCAGCGCGGATCGAAGACGCGGCCGACGTACTTGCACACCACTACGCCACGGCGCGCGAACTGGCAGAAGCCGCTGGCGAGCCCGAGCTGGCCGAAGAGCTTCGAGCGCCAACGCTTCACTTTCTCACGCTGGCCGGCGAACGAGCCCTTGGGCTGAACACCGGTGCTGCTTTGACTTCGTTGGAGCGTGCCCTGCGCCTCACCGCTGCTGGGGACGCAGAACGGCCCAAGATCTTGACTCGCTGGGCTGAAGCGCTAGCCGATGTTGGCCGCTATGCCGATGCGGTCGCTCCGCTGGAGGAGGCGATCCCAGCCCTCAGGGAGTCTGACAACCTGGCCGACGCTGCTGCAGCGATGACACAGTTGTCCACGGCACTGTCCAGGCTCGGTGATCGACGATGGGCGACTCTTTCGGCGCAAGAGGTGGAGATTCTCAGTCCCTTGCCTCCCGGGCCCCAACTGGTCGACGCTCTGGCCAGTCTGGCTATGGACGAGGCCCTCCAGGGACGTGCGCTGACGGGGCTCGAGCATGCGGACCACGCTCTGACCTTGGCAGACGAGCTAGGTCTGCCTCAGCCCGCCCGAGCGCTGGGATACCGCGGGGTTGCTCGGAGCCTGCTAGGAGACGGAAGGGGTATCGACGACATGCGGCAGGCGATCGCTTTGGCCACCGAAGCAGGCCAGGGAGAAGGCGTCGCCATGCTGCACAACAATCTGGGGATGGCGCTTTGGACGCTCGAGGGCCCAGGGGCTGCTCTCGGAGTGTTACGGGCGGGCATCGCGTTTGCCGAGCCGCGCGGGTTGGCCGGTTGGGCGGTCACCATCTCAGCGAGCACACTTGATTGCCTCACCGACATAGGTGCCTTTGATGAGGTTGACGATGTGGCGCGCCACCTGGTCGAGCACCTGCAAGATTCAGGTGACGTATTCGACTTAATGGGAGTTCGCGCCGTTCTCATTCGTGTTCTGACCCTGCGAGGGCAAGCGGAAGTTGTGCGAGAGGACGTCGACTGGGTCGAGTCCATCGCACGTGAGCAGGGGTCGGCCGAGGACGTTGTGATCGGATTGGGGTCCGCCGCGTTGGCGCGAGTCGCTTGGGGCGAAGGCCAGACAGCCATCGCCCTGCTCGCTGAGGTCGATGCGAGAGCCGGTGCGCGCGATACGCAGTACTACCCGGCGCTGCTTCCCGCGATGGTGCGGGCCGCCATATCCCAGGGGCAGGTCGGTCTGGCTCGACGGCTGGTGGAGGGCATCGAGACCCCGTACCTCTACACCCAGCATGCACGACTGGCCGCGAACGCAGCATTGGCTGAGGCGACGGGCGACACCGTTCGTGCAGTGGCCCTGTACATCGAAGCCGAACGTAGATGGAGGGAGTTTGGTGTAGTGCCGGAGCAAGGCTTCGCACTCCTCGGCCTCGGCCGCTGCCTCGTGGCGGAAGAGCGGATTGCTGAGGGGGTCAGGGTGACCCGAGAAGGCCAGGAACTCTTTGCTCGGCTGGGTGTGAGATTCCTACCGAACGAGACTACGAACGTCCCACCGTATCTGCCGGAACCAGGCGACGTCGGGCCCTAGAAGAATGCGCCTGCTCTGCTTCACATGTGGCAGGGTTCGGAACGTGCCGACCCCGAATCCCGACCTCGCCGGTAACCGTGAGATCTGGACGCTGGTCAACGCCCAGCACACCGATGAGGACGCCCGTCGCCAATGGGCAGCCGATCACATTCGCTGGGGGCTGTTCGGCATCCCTGAAGGAGAGCTGGAGGTCCTGGGAGACGTCTCAGGCCTCGACGCCCTCGAGCTCGGATGCGGCAGCGCGTACTTCTCGGCGTGGCTGATGCGGGCGGGCGCTCACCCGGTGGCCGTCGATCTGACGCCGGCGCAGCTGGAGACCGCTCGCCGGTGCCAGGAGGAGTTCGGGCTCTCGTTCCCTCTGGTCGAGGCCGACGCCGAGGACGTGCCCTTGCCCAACGACGGCTTTGACCTCGTCGTCAGCGAGCACGGTGCCGGTGTGTGGTGCCGTCCGGACGCCTGGGTCCGTGAGGCCGCCCGACTCCTGCGTCCGGGGGGACGGCTGGTCTTCCTGGTGAACAGCCTGTTGTCGACTCTGTGTGTACCCGCAGAAGGCGGCATCGCGGGTGAACGGTTGCTGCGGGGGCAGCGAGGACTCTCGCCGGTCGCCTGGCCGGGGGGCGGAGTGGAACACCACCTCAGTCATGGGGAGTGGATCGCCGTGCTCCGCCGGCATGGCTTTGTCGTCGAAGCGCTGCACGAGCTCTACCCACCCGACGGCTCGGCGTCCCCCGAGTACTACGACATCGTCTCGGCTGAGTGGGCCAGTCGGTGGCCGGCCGAAGAGCTCTGGGTGGCGTGTCTTCCTTAGCCGCTTGTGGGCCGTTGGCCCGCAGCTAGAAGTTGTCGACGTGCGGGTGCGGGTGATCGGTCGCGCGGCGCTGGAAGGTCAAGATCTTCGGGTTCTGGACGACGCCGCTGCGGATCTCGATCGCCCGCTTGATGGTCGGTTCGTCATCCCATGCTTCGGAGCCGGACATGACGGTCCGTACATAGGGCAGGAGCGCCTCGCTGATGCCCCAGGTGGCTGAGTTCCAGAGGTACGCAGGACTGTGGTCGACGCCGTAGTACATGACACCGTCGCCGACGGTGAACGTCGGTTCCTCAAAGGTGGTCGGGCGGGCAAACGAGAAGCCCATCCCCAGGTCGCACGACACGTCAATCAGAAGGGAGCCCGCTGGGAAGAGCGCTACCTCCTCGTCGTCTACGAACATCAGAGGGTTGTCGGTGTCCTGCAAGACGCAGTTCACGACGATGTCATGGCCGGCGAGGAACTCGGCCGCGGTGATGTACTCCTCGTCGACCAGTACCTGGGTGCGGGTGGGGTCATCTGTTCGACGATCGAGGTGGTCGAGAACCATCGACGGGATAGGTGAAGCGACGGCAGTCACGTCTCGCATGGTAAGAACGGTGACGTCGTGGATGCCAAGAGCTTGCAGGGCGGTGATGGCGCCCCGAGCGGTGTTACCGAACCCGATCACTGCTGCGTTGAGCTGGCGGCCGTAGTGACCGGTCGATCCGGCGAGTGCTAGGGCGTGCAACACCGAGCTGTAGCCGGCCATCTCGTTGTTGAGGTGGAAGACGTGCACGATGAACGTGCCGTGCGGAGTCCAGTGGTTCATCGCCTCCCACGCGATCAGCGTGAGCCGCTTGTCGATCGCCAGCTGGGTCAGCGGTGCGTCCTGGACGCAGTGTGGCCAGCCCCACAAGACCTGGCCGTCACGGAGCCCGCGGATATCGGCCAGCGTCGGCTTGGGGAGCAGCACGATGTCTGACGCCGCGATGATCTCGTCGTGCGACATCATGCCACCCACCAGTGGCGCCAGATGGCTGTCGCGGACGCCGTACCTTTCGCCGTAGCCGTGCTCGAGGTAGATGTGCGCCCTCAGGTCCTCGTCGATCCGCTCGATGTGAGAGGGGTGGATCGCGAGGCGCTTCTCGTTCTCCTTGGTGGAGGTACCGAGCACACCCAAAGTGAGCAGACCCATTCAAAGCCGCCTTTCATGGTCGACATGTCCTGATTACTGGTGTCGACCCCTGTGTGGCAAGTGACCAATGTCCACTGTCGCCGGATCGGGACGTTGGGCTATCCAGCCGGTGCCCGGGCAGGAGCCATTCCAGCCTCGGAGAGAAGGGCAGCCACAAGGGCATCGTGGTCGCCGCGGAGGAGGTCACCGATCGGGTCAGGGCTGAACTTGAGAAGGTGGTCGGCGGGGAGCGACATAGCCGCCCGCATCGCGAGGAGTCTTCGCCGCTCGGGGTTGTGCTCGTCGCGGTAGGCCAGTCGTGACGCGTGGAGTCGCCTGGTCTGGCCGACGCGCATCGGGATGTAGAGAAGCAAAAGGATCAGGGTCGGAATGAGGAAGGTCAACAGGCCGAGGGCGAGCGCAAGTCGGTGGATCGCGGTGTCTCCGGTCAGGGCGAGGTCGACGACGTTACCGCCGCCTGCGTCACCGGCTGACTCCAAGGCGCCGGCAATGTCGTCCCCGATTAGTGGTGTCCCTGAAATGGCATCAGCAGCCGTCTGAAAGCCGTCCTGCACGGAGGCGCCTGCGTTGTTAACGGCGTCGGTGACCGTCCGGAGGTCGTCGACGAGCTGATAGACGCGGCGTCCCAGCCAGGCCAGCAGGACGATCGCGAGGATGGCCAGGACGTCGCGCGAGACGGTGGCTCGACGTTGGCGCGCTTCGGTCGGATACGGGGACCAGGACATGAGAAACCTCCGGAGTGTCAGATCAGCGCCAGCCTGTCGCAGAACCGGCACTCAGCGCACCTATGCGTCAACCTGGTGCGCACGCGGCGAGACTCCGGGGTCAGTCCAGGCTGATGACGGTGGTGCGGACGTCGGTCATGTCGCGCATCTGGGCCATACCACCGACGCGTCCCCAGCCAGTACGGGTGCCACCGGCGCCGCCGAACGGCTGCGCATTCTCGAAGTAGTCCGTGGAGTCGTTGACGACGACCGAGCCGAACTTCATCTCTTGACTGAACCGGAAGGCCCGCTGCAGCGATTGGGTGAAGACTGCGGCCTGGAGCCCAAGTGAGTCAGAGTTGGCGATCCGCAGCGCCTCGTCGTCGCCGTTGGCGGCAATGACCGGAACGATGGGGCCGAACGACTCTTCGCGAGAGACGAGCATCCGCTCGGTCACGCCGTCGAGCACGGTGAGCTCGTAGTAGAGGTCGGTCGGCTGACCGCCATGGCGCTGGCCCCCGGCCAACACGGACGCGCCCTGTTGCACGGCGTCTGCAACATGGAGATCCATCTTCGCCGCGGTCATCTCGTTGCAGAGCGGGCCCATCAGGGTCTGCTTGTCGAACGGGTCGCCGAGAGAGACCGCCTCGGCCGCCTTCAACGCCGCCTGGACGAACTCGTCCTTGACCGACGCGTCGACAATGACCCGCTCGGTGGCACAGCAGACCTGGCCAGCATTCCAGTAGGCGCCATAGACGGCGGCCGCTGCGGCCTTTTCTATGTCGGCGTCGGCGAGGACGACCACGGGGCCGTTGCCGGAAGCCTCGATGATCGACCGCTTGAGGCCGGCCGCCTTGACGATCCTCTCGGCGGTCGCTGACGATCCGACGAAACCAATGGCGTCAACGCCCGGATGGGTCACCAACTGCTCACCAATGGCACCTTCGCCGGGCAGAATCGAGACCAGCCCGTCAGGGACGCCCGCCGCAGCGAGAAGTTCGCCGAGCTTGAGGGCCGCCAGAGGGGTGATGGACGGCGGTTTGGCGACGATGCCGTTACCGGTGGCCAAAGCCGGTCCGATGAACTCGGCAGCGATCATCAGTGGAAAGTTCCACGGTGTGATGCCTGCCCAGACGCCGATCGGTGCGCGCCAGGTGAACATGCGCTTGTTGCGCTCACCGGAGGGGATCGTCTCGCCATAGAGGCGCAGCGAGTCCTCAGCTGACACGCGGAAGAGGCTGACGGTGTCCTCGACGTCGTCGTGCGCTTCGGCGTGCAGCGGTTTGCCCTGCTCGATCGTGGTCAGGCGCGCGAGCTCGTCGGCGTTTTCCTCGATGAGGTCGGCGACCCGGTGGCAGAGGTCGGCGCGCTCCTGGGCCGACCAGTGCCGATACTGGTCGAAGGCGGCCCGGGCGGCATCGACTGCCTGGTCCACCTGCGCCTCGGACGGGACCGGCAGGTCGACCAGGTGTTCTCCGGTGACGGGGGAGTGGACGGTGATGACCTCGTCGGTGTCGCCGTCGACGTAGGAGCCGGCGATGAAGAGCTGGGCGTCATAAGTGGGCACGAGAGACCTCCGGGATGTATTGAGCCACTGCTGAGCACTGGATCACATGGAGCGCGAGGTTAGTGTTAACAGAATGAGACTACGAAGAAGTCCTTCGGACCGGCACGTGGGTAGCGGCAGCAGAGTTCTCGGCGTTGCATTGGTGGGAGCGCTCCTCGTGGTCGGCGTTTGGAGCCACGCGTGGGCACCGCGCCCCGCTCAGGCGTACGCGATCGGAGTCCAGCCAGGCCCAGAAGCAGCGTGCCTCGTCGCTGCGACCCGAGATGACGACCAAGCTGATTCCCTTCCACCACATGCGCAAGATGCAAATGGCGAGATACTCGGGGCGTCACTATGGAAAGCGGCAGTACCACCTCAACAATCCGCGGGTGATTGTCGAGCACTACACCGATGGTCCGTCGATGATGAGCGCCTGGTGGACGATGGCCAACAACACCAAGGACATCGGAGAGTCGCCAGGGGTGTGCACGCACTTCATCATCGATGCGCGAGGCCGCATATATCGCACCGTGCCGCTCGACCTCCGCTGCCGGCACACGATTGGACTGAATCAGATGGCCATCGGCATCGAGCATGTGGGCACATCTGACCGCCAGGTCATGAGTCGCGATCGGCAGCGCAAAGCGTCGTTCCACCTGACGCTGTGGCTGATGGCGAAGTACAACATCAAACTGCGCAACGTCATCGGCCATGGCGAGAGCCTGCTCAGTCCACTGCGCTATGAGCGGTACAGGTCATGGAAGTGCATGACCCATACCGACTTCTCGCATCACACGATGCATAGGTATCGGAACCACATGCGGCAGAGAGCTCGTGCACACGGGGTTCTTGTGGGTCGCAGGCCGCACTGGGTTGATATCGGATGCTGAATCGCGGCGCGCGAGTAGCTAGGGTGTGACGTCGGGGACTTTGGCCGGCACCTTGATGGGGCCGTTCAACTTCGCATCCCCGTACTCGACGAAGTAGCGGGCGCCCGCCAGTTCCTCGGCCACGTAGTCGGGCAGACCGACCCCTGGCAGGCTGATGTTGGTTCCAGCGAACTCCAGCGTCTGTGGCAGACCGTCGGCTCCGATGGTGACCAGAACTCGAGTGGTGCTGTCCTCGAAGCGGTTCGCGAAACCGAGGCCGCCGAGATGGCTGGTCAGGTCAAGCACGTCGAGCGCCGACGAGGTTGGAATGGTTCCGCTGATCGTCAAGGTGTCGCCGAGGGCGGAGCCGGTGGAAGCTTCGGTCTGAAGGAGCATCCTGAGATCGAGTGGCGTGCGGATGTCCTCTCTTGTGACACCTTCACGAACGCCGTACCCGGGAACTTGGATCCACGGAATAGGCTGCCACCTTTTCGGTAGGTCGGGATAGGTGAGGTTCACGTAAGGACCTGCCGGCGTCGAGCCCAGGTAGATCTGTTCGGTGGTCTCGTCTCCTGGGGAATCGAAGGTGCGGCCCCTCGGTCGATCGAGGGTGGTCGTCGTCGTCCACGCCAGCGGCTTCTTCGTCCAGGCGCCCGAGCCCGAAATCTTGGTGAGTTCGTCATCGATCACGTTCTCGCCTCGGGAGGTGAAGCCGACCGAGCCTTGTTCGTCCACGGCCGCGATGGCGTCGTTGAGGGCCGCTTGGGCTCCGTCTTGGCTCAGTGAGGAATCGCCGCCATCTGGTTCTGTGGATGAATGCGCTACTCGTGGGCGAGGTCGCTGCCGGCTCGGTCGAGTCAGTGCAGCCGACGCCAGCAATCGCGGTGAACAACAAGAGCCCCGCCGTGGTGTGGCGCCTCATCAGTCCCCCTAGCTTCTGAGGGCTCGACGCTAGCACCGGTCACGTCGTAGACGGGTCGACAACGACCTAGTGGCCGCCGCCCGCGGTGCAGGGGCAACCCTCGTGGCGTCCACGAAGCTGGTCGTGGCTCAGCCGGCCCTGTCCCTTCTGGACGATCTTCTTGGCCGCAGCCGCAGACTCCATGGACCGCGCCACGGCGCGACCGGAGGACGAGGCAAGCTCAAAGGTGAGATCGCCGCCGAGCATGGTCAGCTGCGGCACGGCATCCTTGATCTGCGAGACCGGGCACGTCGCGATGTCGATGTCGAGCAGCACCAGATCGGCCTGCTTACCGACCTCGAGGGTGCCGGTGCTCTTCTCTTGGTGCAGCTGGTAGGCCGTTCCGCTGGTGTGCATACGCAGCGACTGGGTGCGGCTGATGCCTTCCCAGGGGTTGAGTGGAGCACCTTCGCCGTAGAGCCCGACGCGGTCGATCGCCGACTGCACCTGATTCCATGGGTAGAGCGGGTCGACCGGCCAGTCACTTCCACCGGCCAGTGGCGCACCGGCCTTGAGCATGCTGTTCGCCGGGTACATGCGGGCGTGACGCTCTTCGCCGATGAACGGCAGCAGCGCCTCCATGGTCCAGACATTGCGGGTAGCCCACTGCAGCTGCATGTCGGGGATGACGTTGAGCTCGGCGAATCGGCCGTAGTCGTCGGGGTGCACCAGCTGGAGGTGCGCGATGGTGTGCCGGCTGTTCGACATCCCGTTGGCTGCCCTCGCGATGGCGAAGCCATCCAGGGCTGCACGGACGGCGCCATCGCCGATGGCGTGGGTGTGGACCTGCCATCCGGCCTTGTCCATCACGGTGGTGAATGCGCCAAGCGTCGTAGCGTCCACATAGAGGTCGCCGTAGTTCTCGGTGGGGTTACCGTTCGCATCGGTGTAGGGCTCGAGCAGGGCGGCAGTCTGGGCCGGGTACTCGATGACGCCGTCCATGAAGACCTTGACGGCGCCGAAGTTGAGGTTGGGGACGCCGGCGTACTTCGCAGCGAGCCGCGTGACCTTGGCGAGAACGGCGTCCGGATCGGAGACCGCACTGGTCGGTACCATCATCGCCGGGTAGATGCGCTGTGGCAGCTGGCTGTTCTCGGCAAGAGCTGCGTAGAAGCCGAGCTGCCATGGCTCGACCCAGGCGTCGAAGAGTGACGTGATTCCACCGGCCGCCATCTGCGCGTATGCCCAGGCAAACGCGTCGTACATCTGCTCAGGAGTGACCCCTGGGATGTACTGGCGCACGAGATCTTGCGCTGCGTCCTTCAGTACGCCAGTCGGCTCACCGTTGTTGTCCCGAACGATCTCGCCACCAGACGGGTCCTTGGTGGATGCGTTGACGCCAGCGATCTGGAGCGCCTTGCTGTTGACCCAGAGGTTGTGACCGTCCGAGCCGTTGAGCGCGATCGGTCGAGCGGTGTTGAGCGAGTCGAGGATGTCCTTGTGAGGGAGGGTGTCGGTGGGGGTGCCAGCTGGGTTCCAGCCCTCTACCGTCAGCCAGGTGTCTGGCTCGTTGCCGTAGGTGGGGTCGGTCAGGAAGTTGGCAACGAGCGCCTGGATGTCTGCTGCGCTGAGCTCGGCGTCCTCCAACGAGGGGTTCATCGCGCGCAAGCCGGCGTACATGGGGTGGGAGTGACCGTCCTGAAGACCGGCGATCACTGTCCCGCCATTGCCGTCGATGACTTCGGTCTTGGAGTTCGCGTAGCGCTTGAGCCGCTGATACGAGCCGACGCCGACGATGGTTCCGTCTCTCCCAACGGCAATTGCCTCGGCGACTGTGTTCTGCCGGTCCCCGACGAAGACGCGGGCGTTCCGGATGATCCGGCTGGCCTTGTTGTGGCCGATCGATGCACTGGCTGCGGTGGGGATCGTCGCGGCGGCGAGGCCGGCTCCGGTGGCGCCGGCTCCGGCGAGGAACTGGCGACGGTTGAGGGTGTTCATTTTCAGGACTCCTGGTGAGGGGTGGTGATGCGGTTGGCCACACCGTCGAGCAGCAGCCCGATGGCGAAATCGAAGGCGTCGTCGTATTCATCCAGATAGGGACGCGCGGCATGGATGTAGGGGTACTTGTCAGCCGGAAGTTGTCGGTAGGTAGTCGTCCAGGCGGCTGCGTCACGTGCTTTGGCCTCGTCGGGCAGCGCCACGTAGGCCGCCGAGAAACTCGACCAGGCCAGGACGGTGTCGGCGAGTGCGCGCCAAACACCAACCGCCTCACGGGTCGACAGGCCTGTCGCGGAAAGAGTCGCAAGGATCCGCTCAATGCCGCGCGCCTCCTGCTCGCCCTGGGTAGTGCGGACGCTGATCAGGACGGCCAGACGGGGGTGCCGCACGAGGGCGTTGCGCAGCGAGTGGCTCAAGGTCAGCAGGTTCTCCCGCCATCCGTCGCCGGGGGAGGCCTGCGCGTTAGCGGAGTCCATCGCTTGGCCGAGCAGTCGGTCGCCGAGCCCCAGCAACAGGTCGTCCTTGCTTCGGAAGTAGCGGTAGGCGGCGGTGGGGTCCGCGCCGAGCTCTGAGCCAAGGCGCCGGAAGGTCAAGGCGGTGTCACCGTCGCGCTCGATCACCGCCTGCGCGGCGTCCAGAATTCGCTCGCGGGAGAGCTCGGCGCGTTGCTCCGTTCGGGTAGCCACGGAGACATCCTGGGCGGTGTCAGCGCTGTTGTCAACACTGTTGACTCATCGGCGACCGCAACGATTGATCAGTCGAGCCGGAGGTGGGCGAGGAATCGCAGCCGCGGGGGTTGGATTCGGACCTAAGGCGTCCAACCCGTCGTCATTCGCTTCCGCGACGGTTCGACGAGCGTGCGACCGATCTGCGCGAGACGCTCAGTTGCCACCAAGGCGAGCGGTCTCGTCGGTGATCTCGACGGCTACGGACTTCAGTTTGGGTTCGAACTGCTTGGCGTGGTGGGCGCAAAAGTGCAGCTCGCCGGTGATCAGGCGCACTCGGACATATGCCTGCGCGCCGCATTTGTCGCAGCGGTCGGCAGCGGTCAGCGTGGTGTCGGGGGCCAGTGTGGTTGTCACGTCGCCTCACTCCTCACTGAGAGCCTCGCGGCCGTGGCCACGTGACCGTCGGGTCGGTGCCGGGAAGATCCCGGCTCCTTGTTCAACATCACATCACAGTCCGACACTTCCCGCTGCTGCCAGCGGCTAGGTTCGCCGTTGGCGTACACCATCACCCAGAGCATCGGCTGATCTGGGTCACGACACGCCAATTGTGACCGAACTGCACCCATCGGTGCGCCAACGTCACCCGGTCGGACCTGCCAGATAGCCTCAGAGGCGTGTCAGCAGCCCGTGCCTCCGCCAGTCCCACAGCAGATCCCGCAGCCGGGCAGGGCGCCAAGTCGACCCCTTCCCCGACTCGCAAACCGGCCGCGAAGGGGGCTGCTTCCGGCTCCGGCCGGGGCGGCGGCTACACCGCCAAGCACCTCTCGGTGCTGGAGGGCCTGGAGGCCGTCCGCAAGCGCCCCGGCATGTACATCGGTTCCACCGACTCCCGCGGTCTCATGCACTGCCTCTGGGAGATCATCGACAACGCTGTGGACGAGGCGCTCGCCGGCCACGGCCACCGGATCGACGTACGACTGCTGCCGGACGGGTCGGTCGAGGTCGAGGACGACGGGCGTGGCATTCCCGTCGATGTCGAGCCTAAGACCAAGCTCACCGGCGTGGAGGTGGTCCTGACCAGGCTGCACGCCGGAGGGAAGTTCGGGGGTGGGTCATACACCGCGTCCGGAGGCCTCCATGGGGTCGGCGCCTCGGTGGTGAACGCACTCTCCTCGCGCCTCGACGTCGAGGTCGACCGGGACGGAAAGATCCATACGATGTCGTTCCGGCGCGGCATTCCTGGCGAGTTTGCCGGCCCCGACAACGGCGCCGACTTCGTCAAGCGTTCGGGGCTGCGCGTCGTGGGCAAGGCGCCCAGGAAGAAGACCGGCACCCGCGTCCGCTACTGGGCCGACCGGGAGATCTTCTTGGGGGACGCCGAGGTCTCCCTTGACGAGTTACGGGCGCGCATGCGCCAGACCGCGTTCCTGGTGCCCGGGCTCACCCTCCACCTGCACGACGAGCGTGCGGAGGAGGTTGTCGAAGAGTCCTTCCGCTTCGACGGGGGTATCGCTGAGTACGTCGAGTTCCTGAGCAACGACGAAGCCATCGCCGATGTGGTCCGCTTGCACGGCGTTGGCCACTTTCACGAGACCGTCCCCGTGCTCGACTCCAAAGGGCACATGTCGCCAACTGAGGTAGAGCGCGAGCTCACCGTCGATATCGCGCTGCGCTGGGGCACTGGATACGACACCACGGTGCGCAGTTTCGTCAACATCATCGCGACGCCCAAGGGCGGCACTCACATCTCCGGCTTCGAGCGGGGGCTGGTCCGCACGGTCAACGAACAGCTACGGGCGGCGAAGCTGCTCAAGGTCAACGACGACCCCGTCATCAAGGATGACGTCCTCGAAGGTCTTACCGCAGTCGTCTGTGTTCGGCTGGCCGAGCCGCAGTTCGAGGGCCAGACCAAAGAGGTTCTTGGTACCTCGGCTGCGACCAGGATCGTCTCGCACGTGGTGCACCGTGAGCTCACCAAGCTGCTGACCTCCACCAAACGAGGCGACAAGACACGGGCTCGCGCGGTCTTGGAGAAGGTGGCAGGCGCTTCCCGCGCGAGGATCGCGGCGCGCCAGTCCAAAGAGCTGCAACGCCGCAAGAACGCGTTGGAGACCTCGTCTTTGCCGGCCAAGCTGGCCGACTGTCGCAGCGACGACGTCGAGCGCACCGAGATCTTCATCGTCGAGGGCGACAGCGCGCTCGGCACCGCCAAGCTCGGCGCGGTCGTCGGAGTTCCAGGCGCTGCTGCCCATCCGCGGCAAGATCCTCAACGTCCAGAAGGCGTCCGTCGCAGACATGCTGAAGAACAGCGAGTGCGCATCGCTGATCCAGGTGCTGGGCGCTGGCTCAGGGCGCACCTTCGACCCCGACGCCGTGCGCTACGGCAAGGTCATCATCATGACTGACGCCGACGTCGACGGCGCCCACATCCGCACGTTGCTCCTCACCCTGTTCCACCGGTACATGCGCCCCATGCTGGCGTCCGGTCGGGTCTACGCGGCCGTGCCGCCGCTGCACCGGATCGAGGTGGTAACCGGGGGCGGCAAGAAGAACGAGTACATCTATGCCTACACCGATGCCGAAATGAAGAAGCTGCTCGCCGACCTGGAGAAGAAGGGCAAGCGGATCAAGCAGCCGATCCAGCGTTACAAGGGGCTCGGCGAGATGGACGCCGAGCAGCTGCGCGAGACCACCATGGACCCCCGGCGCCGGACGCTACGGCGGATCACCCTGGCCGACGCCGAAGAGGGCTCTGGTGTCTTCGAGCTCCTCATGGGCAATGAGGTCGCCCCACGGCGCGACTTCATCATCGAGGGAGCCGCTGACCTCGACCGGGCCCGCATCGACGCCTGAGCCGGTAGGGTCGCGGCCATGTGCTGCATCGTTGCCCTGATGGGCCTGGTCGGTCCCCGTATTGCGTTCCTCTTCGCCTGGATCTTCACCAACGAGGTGAACCAGTCGATCGACAGTTTCTGGGTCAAGCTCCTCGGGCTGATCTTCTTGCCCTGGACTGCACTCTTTTGGGCGATCGCGTGGGCGCCGATCCAGGAGGTCTCCGGATTCGGATGGTTCCTGGTCTTCTTCGGCGTCGCACTCGACATCGCCTCCTACACGTCGGGCGCCTACTCCCGTCGCGACTAGCGCAGAGAGAGCGCGCGCCGCTAGTCGTAGGACGTGTCGAGCGGCACTGGATGCAGGCTGCCCGTGTCGACATCGAAGACCGCCCCACCGATCTGTAGTCCCCTCGGGAGCAGCGGGTAGGCGTGGATGCGCACGAGGTCATGACGCAGGGATGCCACCTGGTCGTCGGTGGTGCGGAACTCCAGGCTCCGGGTGTCCACGCCGAACTCGGCGCCAATCAGGGCGTGGATGTCATTCTCGGTCGACTCGGCCATCCGACAGTGGGTGTGCGGCATCACCAGGACCCGGGTGACGTCGAGCAGGTAGGCGCCGAGCACCAGAGTGCGGAGTACGTCCTCGGTCACTCGGCCCCCGGCATTACGCAGCACCTTGGCGTCGCCGGGGCCGATCCCGAGAATGTCGAACGGGTTGATCCGAGAGTCCATGCAGGTGAGCACGGCCAAGCCCTTCGCGGCCCTGGCAGGCAAACCTGAGTTCTCAAAGTGCGCTGAGAACTCCGCGTTGGCCGCGAGAACGTCGTCGAATGCTCCACCGAGAATCATCGGTTCACTCCCGCCTCCTCGTTGCCGGGCAGCCACTTGATACCGCAGCCCATGCTCGGGCGGTGCGGCTCGGGAACCTGTTGTCCTGCTGCAACCAGTGCGATGGCGCTGGTCAGGTCGGCACCGGTGACAGGCTCGCCGTTGCCAGGTGTCGACGCATCGAAGGCGCCCCGATAGGCCAGCGCGCGGTCGGGTCCGTAGACGAAGAAGTCCGGAGTGCAGACGGCTCCGTAGGCCCTCGCCACCGTCTGGTCGGTATCGACTAGATACGGGAAGGTCCAGTTGGCACGTTCGGCCTGATCGGCAAGTTGCGGGGGAGCATCGTCGGGGTAGCGCTCGATGTCGTTGCTGCTGATCGCGACGATGGCGACCTGGTCGGTCGCCTTGATCCGTCCGAGCGCCAGCTCGATGTGCTTGACGTACGGGCAGTGGTTGCAGACGAATGCCACCACCAGCACCGGCGTGGTGAAGTCACTGAGTGAGTGCGAAGTGGCCGCCACGTCAGGCAGCGTGAAGTCAGGAGCGGGAGTGCCGAGCGGTACGAGGGACGACGTGAGAGCCATGGCCCCCATCCTGCCCCAGGCTCGGACCGTGGGTGGGGCGGCTCCCTCTGTCAAAGTGCCAAGATCGGTTGGTCAGAGGTCTTCGCGCCCAACCACGTCGCTAGTTGATGATTTCGCCGTGCTCATCTTCGAGGATCGCAGTCACCCGGTCGCGCCATGCCTGGAGCGCCTCCGGGGTTAGCCGCGTCCACTCGGTCACCTCACCGACGATTCTGACAGGCTCTCTGCTGCGATAGGACCGGGTTGGATTTCCGGGGAACTTCTTGTCGGTCACGTTCGGGTCGTCCTCGAACGCCCCAGTTGGCTCGACGGTGTAGACGCGCGGGGCAGCCTCACCTGCCGCGAGCTCAGCAGCGAGCCCAGCACCGTCGATCACTGCAGTGAAGTAGATGTGGTTCATCAAGACATCGGGCCGGTAGTTGGACCAGAAGCCTGCCGTGAGGAGATCACCCACCCGCAGATCGGCTTTCGTCCCGTGGAAGAACGGACCCTCATCTAACACGTCACTCACCGCCACCTTCAGTCGACGCGGCGGTACCGGATGTGGGTGCTCAGCGGTGAGTGAAGCACCTCGGCGGGCTCGAAGCCGAAGGACTCAACCCCGTCGAAGATGCGCTCGCCCGAACCGAGCAGGACCGGCGCGATGTCGAGGGTGAGCTCGTCGACACGCCGGCAGTCAACGCCTGTCGAACGGTCGAGGCCCCACCGGCGATGTCTACCCCGTTGCCGACCGGCAGCCTCACGGGCTGCGGAGTAGGCCGCGTCGAAACCCTCGGTGACGAAGTGGAACGTCGTCCCCCCGTCCATCTGGATCGAGTCATGGCGGTAATGGGTCAGCACGAAAACCGGCGCGTGATACGGCGGTTCGGGACCCCACCAGCCAGTCCAGTCCTCGTCCCAGTCCCCGCGAATGGGGCCGAACATGTTCCGCCCCATCACATACGCACCCCGGGGGCGCATGAGCCACTCGGTCGCGACCCTGTCAGCCTCGTTGGCCCGCGGGTCGCCGATGTGCCACGTGTGCAGCTCCCGCCCCCGCTTCCCCAGGGGCTCCTCCCGGCTCTGGTCCGGACCAGCGACGAAGCCGTCCAGTGAGATCGACATGTGGCAGGTGGTGTCCGACACCATGAGCCCCCTAGTGGTCAGGACATGCAAGCGGATGGCCGGCTGGCGTGAGCGTCAACCGCGACGGGCCGCCTCGATCGCCGCGACGTCGATCTTCTTCATCGTCAGCATGGCCCCGAAGGCGCGCCGAGCCTCATCGCCGCCTGCGGCCATGGCATCGGTCAGCACGCGTGGCGTGATCTGCCATGAGAGGCCCCAGCGATCGGTGCACCAGCCGCAGGCGCTCTCCTGCCCGCCGTTGTCGATGATGGCGTCCCAGTAGCGGTCGGTCTCGTCCTGGTCCTCGGTGGCGATCTGGAACGAGAAGGCTTGGGTCTGCGGGAACCCGGGGCCGCCGTTCAAGCCCAGACAGGGGATGCCGGCGACCGTGAACTCCACTGTCAGTGTGTCTCCAGCGCTTCCGGACGGGTAGTCGGCAGGGGCTTGGTGGACGGCCGTTACCCGGCTGTCGGGGAAGGTCGCAGCGTAGAAGCGTGCAGCTGCTTCGGCGTCACCGTCGAACCAGAGACAGATGGTGTTCTTGGGCATCGGCTTCCCTTCGTCGGTGGATCGATATCGTAACTAACCAACGCCGCGACATGCTGACGCAGTATCGGTCTAGTGCTGCGCAACAGAGTGCCTGTCACACGTTGCCGGCTGATGACTCGACGAGGGTCACCTTCCAGGAGTGGGAGGGGACCGCGGCTTTGCCGCATGACTCGGGTCGGTCCGCTCCAGCGCGTTGCACAACGTCCACAAGAAAGCTCTGGCCGTCTTCGGTGACCCGCCAACGACCTCCTTCGACAGGGTGGACGTCGAGGGGCCGCGGCGTGTGAGCCCCGAGGCGGCCTAACACAGCGAGCTCGGCGGCTTGCCCAGCTGGTAGCAGTGACGATCGACCCCGGCAGGCGTCGAGGCTGCGCGAGGCGGCATCCGGTCCGCCGAAGAGGAAGCCGTCGGGCAGTGAGACGAACGTAGGGGCGAAACGGTGACCGCCGGTATGTGAGGTCTCCCATACCTGTGTACCCGAACCGCTCGCGGTCACCATCGCTGCCGCCAGCGGCCGCCCTAGCACGGCACAGCACTGGTCGCGCTTGGCATTGGTGCAGACCAACAGCGCATTGGTCGGCGCCGGCAGCGGCACGCCTGGGAGGTGGGTCGGGACCGTCTCTGCCTCCAACAGCGCGTCGACCTCGAGCAGAGCGGGGAGTGAGTCGACGTCGATGACGGTGCGAGCTGCTAGCCATGAGGCACCTTCATCGGTGCGGGAGAGCAAGAGGGTGCGGGAACCGCTCCTGATGTCGGCATGGGCACCCACCGAGCGAATCAATCCGACGCGCACGGAACCCGCCTCGGCCAACGTGGCTAATGTGCGTCCAACGTCCGCGGGCAAGTGACTCTCGGTCAGCGCATCACGCCCCCACGGCCCAGGTTGCTCGAGCAGCACCCAGAGGCTGGCGTGCGGGGCAGTGCCGGTGAGCGACTCGTTCGTCTGAGCTCGAGTGGCCGAGCAGGTCACAGTCACCCGCGGCTCGACCCAACAGCCGCGATCGGCTGTTGGGCGCGTTCGCCGCTGCCGTCGCGTCGCCCCTCGGCCGGGGGAAGGTCTATCGGCACACCGGCGCCAGCACAAGCGATCGGCGTGGCTGGCCCTGCCCAAGCCAGAATGATGGTGTCCTCGCCCCTGAGGAAGCGATGGCAGCGGACGCCGCCGGTTCCTCGCCCCTTGGCCGGGTACTCGGCGTAGTCGGTGACCTTGACCGAGCCGGCCTCGGTACCTGGCAGGGCAGCGGAACTACCCGAAACCGTGACCACCGTTGCGGCGACGCCGTGCGGCACTGCCCCGAAGAAAGAGACCTGCGCTCCAACGCTGAGTCGCACCCCAGCCATGCCACCGGCCGCCCGCCCTTGTGGGCGCACGGCTGACGCCCCGAAGCGCAGCAGCTGGCCGTCTGAGGTAACGAACACCAAGTCGTCGCTGTCGGCGGCTGGAGCTGTACCTACCACTTCGTCACCCTCCTTGAGGCCGATGAGGTCCCACCGGTCCTTGTTCGTGAGCAGCTCGACGGTCACCCGCTTGACGACGCCGTCGCGGGTGCCGAGCGCCACGGTTGCCGAACCGTCGAGTGGCACCAGACCCAGGGCTCGCTCGTCGCGGCCGAGGTCGACAAACTCACGCACCGGAGCACCGCCGGCGAGTGTTGGTCCTGTGGCGGTGTTCGGCAGAGCCGGAAGGTCGAGCACCGAGAGCCGGACGACCTCGCCAGTAGACGTCAACAGCCCAACTTCACCGCGCGCTGTTGTGGCAACGTCGCCGACGATCACATCGTGCTTGGCGCGCTTGCTGACCGGGTTGAGGGGAGTCGGGTCGACGGTTCGGGCGAGGAGTCCGGTCGCCGAAAGCAGCACTCGGCACGGATCGTCGGTGACCTCGAGTGGCGTTGCTGCCCTCGTCGGCTGTCCTGCTGACTCGAGCAGGACGGTGCGACGCGGGGTTCCGAACTGCTTGGCGACGTCTGCCAGCTCACCCGAGACCAGTTTCCTGAGCGCTTTCTCGTCGTCGAGGATCTCGGTGAGCTCGTTGATCGTCGCGAGCAGCTCTTCCCGTTCGGTCTCGAGCTCGATCCGGCTGAACTTGGTGAGCCGGCGCAAGGGCATGTCGAGGATGTAGGTGGCCTGCAAGTCGCTGAGATCAAAGACGCTGATCAGGCGCTCCTTGGCCTGGGTTGCGTCATCCGAGCTGCGGATCACCGCAATGACCTCGTCGATGTCGACGATGGCAATCAGCAGACCGTCGACCAGGTGCAGCCGGGCAGACGCCTTGCGGCGGCGGAACTCACAGCGCCGCCGGATGATCTCGATCCGGTGGTCGAGGTAGACCTGCAGCAGCTCCAGGAGCCCGAGCGTGCGTGGCTGGCCCTCGACGAGCGCGACGTTGTTGATGCCGAACGAGTCCTCCATCGGAGTGAGCCGGTAGAGCTCTTCCAGCACAGCGTCGGGGTTGAAGCCGTTCTTCACCTCGACGACCAGCCGCAGTCCCTGCTCGTGGTCGGTGAGGTCCACCAGACCAGCGATGCCCTGCAACTTCTTGTTGCGTACGAGGTCGGAGATTTTCTCGACGACCTTCTCCGGGCCGACACCCATCGGCAACTCTGTGACGACGATGCCCTTGCGGCGCGGGGTCACGTTCTCGATGCGGGTGGTCGCACGCACACGGAACGAACCCTTGCCGGTCGCGTAAGCGTCGCGGATGCCCTCGAGGCCGACAATGGTTCCGCCGGTCGGGAGGTCGGGGCCAGGGATGAAGCGCATGATGGTGTCGAGGTCGGACTTCGGGTGCGACAGCAAGTGCCGAGCCGCCGAGATGACCTCAACGAGGTTGTGCGGGGCCATGTTCGTGGCCATCCCGACAGCGATTCCGGTGGCCCCGTTGACCAGCAGGTTCGGGTAAGCGGCTGGCAGAACCTGCGGTTCGCTGAGCTGGCCGTCGTAGTTCGGGTTGAAGTCGACAACGTCTTCGTCGATCGAACCCGTCATCAGTAGCGCGGCGGCATCCAGCCGGCACTCGGTGTACCGCATGGCAGCGGGGCCGGAGTCGAGGCTGCCGAAGTTGCCATGGCCGTCGACGAGTGGCAACCGCATCGAGAATGGTTGTGCCATCCTCACCAGGGCGTCGTAGATGGCGCCGTCTCCGTGCGGGTGCAGCTTTCCCATCACCTCACCGACGACGCGGGCTGACTTCACGTGGCCGCGGTCTGGTCGCAGCCCCATGTCGTCCATCTGGAAGAGGATCCGGCGGTGCACGGGCTTGAGACCGTCGCGTGCATCGGGAAGGGCACGCGAGTAGATGACGGAGTAGGCGTACTCAAGGAAGCTGCCCTGCATCTCCTCGGCGACGTCGACGTCGACGATCGTCTCGCGGACGGGCTCGGAGGGGCCTGGGGTTGACTTGCGACGGGCCATGCGGGACGGGACTCCAGTGCGACAGGGGGGCGGACGTGCCCAGTCTCTCCCGAGCCACCCCCAGGCGCGGCGGCGACCCGCGGCTGGGCCCGAATCAGGCGGTCTCGGGCGGGGCAGTCGCCTTGGGGGTGATTGCCAGGTAGCCAAGCAGGCCGAGAAGCGCCAACTCAGCAGAAGTCAGAACGCCAGCCCACAGCGTGAGCGGCAGGTCAGCAACGGCGGAGTAGTCGAAGATCGCGATCCCGAACGTAGCGAACAGCACGAGAACGATGACCTGAACCGCCGCGCCGATACCCCAAACCCAGTGGCTCTCCACCGTGAGGAGCAGGACGGTGCCAATCGTGTAGATGACGGTGAGCTGCAGGTAGGCGCCGAACGTGTTCTCGGGCAGGCCAGCCTCGGCAGCACGTATGGCGAAGAACATCCACAGGTAGGTCACGGTGACGAGTCCGCTGAACACAGCGGCGACGCGACGTACGCGTAGCCGACGGAGGGCGTTGGAGTGGGTGCGGTTGGGAGCGGAGAGCGTAGTGGTCACGGCTAACCTCCTTCGACGACTCCAGCCTTCTCCGAGAAGTGGCTCAGCGCCAGAGCCAGAGGCCCCGGTGACACCCAGGGGAAAATCCGGCGGGCTGTGGCGACACCCAGGGGGACATGCGGCGGGCAGTAGCGTGGACGCGTGGCCGTCACCTACCCCGAGGCGTGGGAGGCCGACGTCGTGCTGCGCGACGGCGGTACCTGTCACCTGAGGCCGATCCGATCCGACGACGCCGCCGGGCTGATCGCATTTCACTCGCGCCTGTCGGCGACCACGGTGTACTACCGGTTCTTTGCTCCTTATCCGCGCCTGTCCGATCGAGATGTCGAACGCTTCACTCACGTCGACTACCGCGATCGGGCCGCTCTCGTGGCCACAATCGGTGACGCGATCATCGGCGTCGTCCGGTACGACCGGGTTGCCGACGCCGAGGCTGAGGTTGCCTTCGTGATCGAGGACGAGCACCAGGGGCGCGGGCTCGGCACGATCTTCCTCGAACATATCGCCCAGGCGGCGCGCGAGCGCGGGATTCGTCGCTTTGTGGCGGAGGTCCTGCCAGAGAATGCCCGCATGCTTGAGGTCTTCGAGCATGCGGGGTACACCGCGGAGACCTCTCGTGATGAAGGTTTCATCGCCCTGTCGTTCGACATCACCCCGACGGTGTCCTCGCTGGCGGTCACCCACGCCCGCGAGCAGCGCGCTGAGGCCAACTCGGTTGCCCGCCTGGTTCGTCCCAGGTCGGTCGCCGTGGTGGGTGCCAGCCGTGACCCGAAATCGATCGGTTACGCCGTCGCTCGGCACGTCGTCGACGGCGGCTTCACGGGCCGGGTCGTCGCCGTCAATCCGAACGCCGGTAGCGAGGTAGCCGGTGTGCCGTGCTATCCGACGATTCAGGCGGCTCCGGGGCCGATCGACCTGGCAATCGTGGCGACCCCGGCCGAGGCAGTGGCCGACATCGTCCAGGACGCCGCAGCGGCCGGAGTGCTGAGCCTGGTGGTGGTCTCGTCCGGCTTTGGTGAGAGCGGCCAAGAGGGCTGGGCCGCCCAGCAGGCGCTGATGCGCACTGCGCGCGCGTCCGGTCTTCGGGTCCTGGGCCCGAACGCTCTCGGCTTCATCAACACCGATGACGACGTCCACCTGAACGCGTCACTTTCGCCGCATGTACCTCAACGTGGCCCGATCGGCTTCTTTGCTCAGTCCGGTGCGCCTGGGGCTGCCCTGCTGGAGGCAGCAAGCAAGCGTGACCTCGGCATCTCGACGTTCGTGTCCGCTGGCAACCGCGCTGACATCAGTGGCAACGACCTGCTGCAGTACTGGGAGGACGACGAGGCCACCCAACTGGTGATGCTCTACCTCGAGTCGATCGGTAACCCGCGCAAGTTCAGCCGGATAGCCAGGAGACTCGGCGTCCGCAAGCCGATCGTGGCCGTCAAGACCGGGCGCTCGACCCAGGGGGCTCCGCTGGGGCACGCGGTTCGTACGTCTGGGCTGCAGGCCGATGCGTTCGAGCAGATGTTCACGCAGTCCGGAGTGATTCGCACCGAGACAGTCTCGGAGATGTACGACGTGGCGCAGTTGCTAGTGACTCAACCGCTGCCGAAGGGCAACCGTGTCCTGGCGATGAGCAACTCCGATGCCATGACCTTGATGGCTGCCGATGCCGTATCAAGCGCCGGACTGCAGTGGGTAGACCCACCCATAGTCTTCGGACCTCACTCGACCTCTGAGGAGTTCGAACGTGCGCTTGCTGCAGCAGCCGACGACCCGGCCGTCGACGCAATCCTCACGATGTATGTGCCGGGTCTGCACCAAACCGGTGCAGGCGCCGCTGCTGCCATCTTGCGGGTGGCAGCGCGCGCCAACACCACCATCGTTGGGGTGATGTTCGCCGTGGAGGGCACGCACCGCCTGCTTGACGACCTGGCCACGGGGCGCCACCAGGTCGGGTCAGTCCCTACGTATCCGGCGGTGGAGGACGCCGTGCGAGCGCTCGCAGCCGTCCATCGTTACGAGGTTTGGCGCCGGCACGCCAGTGACACCCCCGTCGTTCCCGTTGGCATCGACGTTGAGAGCGCTCGCGCCCAAGTGAGTGGTTGGCTGGTTGCCGGCGTGGAAGAGCGCACTCTCACCGACGCGGAGGCGACAACGCTTCTCGCTCATTACGGCGTGACGTTGTGGCCACATCGCACCGCCCGGAACGCCGACGAGGCAGCCCAAGCCGCGCGCGAGCTCGGATATCCGGTTGTCCTCAAGACCGTGGACACCTACCTCCGTCTGCGCAGCGACCTTGGGGGCGTCTTCTTCGACATTGCTGACGAGGGTGAGCTTCGCCACCAGTTCGCCGCTCGGCTCGCCGACCTCAAGCGGCTGGACTACGACCGTTTGGTGGTGCAGCGGCAGGCCGACCCTGGTGTGTCAGTGGTCATCGAGACCACTGAGGACCCGCTCTTCGGACCGGTGGTGACCTTTGGGCTGAGTGGGGTGGCCTACGACGTCATGGGTGATCACGCCTACGCAGTCCCGCCGCTGACAGCTCACGATGTGCAACAGCTGCTCGACCGACCGCGAGCTGCGGGGCTGCTGCGGCAGACGCGATCGGGCCATGCCGTCGACCGTGCATTGCTTGGCGATCTGGTGGCTCGGGTAGCTCGTCTTGCCGACGATGTGCCCGAGGTCGCTCACCTGGTACTTCGACCCGTTGTGGCTGCTGAGAGTGGGCTCGCCGTCCTGGGTGCGGCCGTCACCTTGCGCCACCCGCGGAGTCGGACTGACCTACCGGCCAGGCGGCTTCTCGGCTGACCCCGGTGGGCCGGTCGGTGGCCGGTGCCACAATGGACGACATGACAGATCTCCCAGTGACCACTCAGGGTCAGCAACAGAGCGAGCTCCGTGCGGCCGTTGAGCGGTGTGGGTACTACCCCAACGTGGTGCTGCATTCCCTGGCGCTGTCCATGGCTGACGAAGATCTCGTCTCATTCCTCGTCCATCACGAGGCTACCTTCGACCGTGACGAGCTGCGCCGCCACCTCACTGTCGTCTTGCTGACGCCCACACGCCTGGTGATTGGCCACACCGACGACTACCCGGCCGACGAGCTAAGCGGTCTGCCACACGCAGCCACGAGCACCGAGGCGGTGCGAATCGACCGGCTGGCGTCGGTGGTCGTCAGCCACGTTGTCGACAACCCCGCCAGCTACGACCCGGGTGCACTGCCCCGCGAGGTGGTCATCTCGGTTGGTTGGGGCGCCATCAGCCGGCTCGACCTCGAGCCAGCCAGCTGCGGCGACCCGGAGTGCGAAGCTGACCACGGCTTCACTGGCAGCGCGACGGTCGACGACTTCTCGGTGCGCGTCTCAGTGGCAGCTGACGGCATCGAGGGCATCGAGCAGGCGGTTGCCTTCGCCGAGTCGTTGTCACACGCGACCAGCCGCTGAGCGCAGTGGGAGCGAAAGGCCCGGGTCTACTCAGGTCTATTCAGGTTCATTCCGGCTTGCGTGAGCCGAAGAGGATCTCGTCCCAACTCGGTACTGATGCCTTCTTCTTCCGCTTCGCCGGTGGGGCATCGGGAACCGTCTCGCGTCCGCGCAGCAGGGTGTCGATGGCCTCTTGAGTCCCCGCCTTCACGGGCCGCTCACCCTCGGCTACTGGCTCTTGGTCAGTCTCATCAGCGTCGGTCTCCGCGTCAGCATGCGCAGTTTCCTCGACTGAACGAAGCGAACGCAGCGGGGTAACTTCAGCCGTAGCCTCTTCTTCCAGCAACCAGCGAGCCTCGTCGTCGTCGGCAGTCATCGTTCGTCGTGCCGGGTCGTAGACCCACTCCGCCGATCGCTCCTTGCCGCCGGCGAGGTAGTCGAGGCGCACTTCCCAGCCGCCATCTTTGCGGCGCCAGGCGTCCCAGTGCATCCCGTCCCGGGGAACCCCGCGCTGCTCAAGACGTTGCCCGACCAGCTCTCCCAGCAGCATGACGGCGCCGTGGTCGTCGCGGCGGACGCTGACCTTGGCCGCCTCCTGGGCGATGTGCTCTCGCTCGTGCAGGATCGGACCGGCGAACCGTTCGACGCGTTCGACCGAAATTCCTGCCTCAGCGGCGACCTCGTCCATGCTCTGGCCACTCCTGATCCGCGCTTGGATCTCACGCGGGCTGAGCCGGCTCTCGAGATCGAGCTGGGTTTGCGTGGCTTCTGCTGCCGGACGGCGTACTAGGGAACGCAGCCGCTCGTCTACCGCCAGATGCTCTTTCCCACCGTCCTCGCGTTGGAGGATCAGTCGGGCACCGTCATCGGTGACGCCCACCAGTCGAAGGTCTGCCATGGCGGCAAGAATGTCACACCCGCCCAGTCGACTCGGTGCTCTCCCCGGGATCGGTGTAGCGGTGCCCCAAGCGTGGCATCCCCACCAGGGCTGCCGACGTAGCTACAGCACCTGCCGTGATGGCAACCCAGAAGCCGGCGTTGATCGACACTTCGTCGACCAGCCAACCGCTAGCGGGCGACCCGAGGGCAAAGCCCACGCCGATGGCGGTCGAGGTCCAGGTCAGCGCCTGAGTCAGGGCTGAGCCGGGCACCAGGCGAGCCGCGAGGGCGAAACCGGCTATGAGCGCTGGGGAGACACCGGCACCGGCGAAGAAGAGCACGGTACCGATGCCGACCAAGGAGTGAACGAAGAAGAGCGGAGCCAGCAGGAGGGTGGTGGCGGCGGCACCGGCGACGAGCTGCACTGGGAGTCCGGGCAGCCGTTGCGTCCCACCGATGATCAGTCCGGAGAGCATCGAGCTGACCGACCAGAGGGCCAGGACGACACCGGCTGCGGCGACGCTGCCACCCTCTCGGGCGGTGGCGATGACTGTGACCTCCACTCCAGCGAACACGACGCCGAGCATCGCCATGACCACGACGATCGCCGGCATTCCCGGGTAGGTGATCGCCAGGCGTCCCCCCAGACGGGTCTCCGGTCGCGGGGCCGGCTCGGTCGAGCTCTGCACCAAGAGGGCCGCAGTTCCGCTGGCTCCGATCACGGCGGTCAGCGCCAGAGCGGCCGGCGCTCCGACACTTGCCGCCACTCCAGCAGCGAGGGGAGGACCGACGATGAAGACGAACTCGTCGACAACCGACTCCCACGAGTAGGCGCTCCTGAGCAGAGGAGATTCGCCCAATACGTACGACCATCTGGCCCGCACCGCCGACCCGATGACCGGCAGTGCGGCACCCGCGACAGCCGCGGCGATGAAAAAGGTCCAAAGCTCGGCATCGGCCGCTGACAGAAGCAAGATCACGGTGACAGCGAAGACGTGAACGGTGATCTGCGGTCCGATGACGCGGCGTTGGCCGTATCGATCAATCAACATGGCGATCGCTGGCGCGGCGAACGCCCCGACCAAAATGTAGGTGGCATCGACGGCACCGGCCAGGAAGTACGAGTCGGTGCTGTCGACGATGAGCAGGAGGAGGGCTAAGCCGCCCATGGCCAGTGGCAGCCTTGCGAAGAACCCAGCCAGTGAGAAGGGCCAGGCGCGCGGTGTCCGCAGCAGCTGAACGTAGGGACTGGCCATTCCGCAACGCTATCTGGAGCGTCGCCCCTTACATGGCTTGGTGCGGTGGCTCGCTGTCCGGCGCCTTGCCGCGTTTGCTGCCAGGATGATGCCATGGCCAATCACTCATCGGCGGGCACGTTCGATGCCTTGCTCTTCGTGTCGTTCGGTGGGCCCGAAGGGCCAGACCAGGTGGTGCCGTTCCTGCAGAACGTCACGCGGGGCCGGGGAATCCCCGATGAGCGGTTGCGGGAGGTTGGGCAGCACTACTTCCACTTCGACGGAGTCAGCCCGATCAATGCGCAGAACCGCGAGTTCCTCACCAAGCTGCGTGCGGAACTGCCGAACCAGGGGATCGATCTCCCGGTCTACTGGGGCAACCGGAACTGGAACCCCTACCTCGTCGACGCACTCAGGCAGATGCGCGCGGACGGCGTGAAGCGAGCACTTGCCTTCTTCACCTCCGCCTACTCCTCGTACAGCGGATGTCGGCAGTATCGCGAGAACCTTGCGGCGGCTCTCAGCGAGCTTGGCGAGACCGGGCCGACGATCGAGCGCCTTGGCCCGTACTTCAACCACGCCGGCTTTGTCGCTCCGTTCGTCGATGCCACCGCTGACGCCGTGCGTGCCTTGAGTGAGGCCGAGAGGTCGAACGCGCGCCTGGTCTTCACGACACACTCCATCCCTGTGTCGATGGCCGACAGCAGTGGCCCGGCGACTGGATCACCTGGAGGGTCGTATGTCCGGCAGCACCGAGAGGTGGCTGGATACGTCGCATCGCAGGTCAGCGCTGAGACGGGTGTCGACCTGCCCTGGGACCTCGTCTACCAGTCGCGAAGCGGAGGTCCGCACATCCCGTGGTTGGAGCCGGACATCGACGCCCATCTTCGGGCGCTTGCTGGGGAAGGGTGCACCACGGCTGTCGTCGTGCCTATCGGCTTCGTCTCCGACCACATGGAGGTTCTTTGGGACCTCGACACGCAGGCCAGGGCTACCGCCGCCGACGCAGACCTACCGATGATTCGGGTCGCTACTCCCGGTAGTGACCCTCGCATGGTGGCGATGGTCGGTGAGCTGGTGAGGGAGCGACTGGACGGTGTACCCCCCGAGCAACGGCCTCGGGTCGGTGCGCTGGGAGCAAGTCCCGACAGGTGTGCCGCCGGCTGCTGCCCCAACCCTCGGTCGCCGCTGCCAGCCGTTGCCGGCTCCGACCCGGTTCTCACGCCGTGACCGAGCCGGACGCCCAAGCCCTCACCGCGCTCGCTTCGGCGACCGCACGTGAGGTTGGAAGTCACCTGCTGCAGTGGCGTCGGGAGCGACGATCGGTCGCGTCCGATACCAAGTCCGGGCCAACCGATGTCGTCACGGCAGCCGATCACGAGGCCGAGGAAATGATCCGTGAGCGACTGCTGGCTGCTTACCCCGATGCCGCCTGGTGGGGAGAGGAGAGTGGCAGGAGCGGCGGCTTAGGGGCTGACCTGGAGTGGGTGGTGGACCCGATCGACGGATCGGTGAACTTCCTTTACGGCCTTCCGGGGTGGGCGCTCAGCATTGCCGCGGTCTGGCGCGGTGACGTGGTGAGTGCAGCGGTGATGGTGCCAACGACTGCCACACTCTTCTCGGCCAGCAAGGGAATGGGTGCCTGGGCTGACGAGGACGGTCACCGCAGCCGACTCGCTGTAAGTGATTGCGCTGATCTTCCCCACGCGCTGATCGCGACCGGCTTTGCCTACGACGCCGCGACCCGCGTCCGGCAAGGGGTCGTTGTTGGCCTTCTGCTCGGTCAGGTGCGGGACATTCGACGCGCTGGTGCTGCTTCGGTCGACCTGTGCTCGGTCGCGTCGGGTCGAGTCGACGGCTATTTCGAGAACGGACTGCAGCCGTGGGACTTAGCTGCAGGCGGGCTGATCGCTCGGGAGGCTGGCGCCGTGGTGACAGAGCGCGACGACGGCTCGGTAGTGGCGGCGGGACCGAAGTTAGCCGCTTCCCTGCACGGGTTGCTCGGCGAGGTTGGGGCCTGGGACTAGCAGGTCGGGTCAGTCGAGGCGACGCAGCTCGGCGCGGTAGCGGTGCCCATTGGCGACGTAGAGGGCGACGGAGTCGGCGAAGGCGTCCGGGTGGACAGCATCTTCACGGACCTTCGCCGGCACACCGAGAGCCATCGCGTGTGACGGAACCTCGGTGCCCCCTGACACGACGGCACCGGCCCCGACAAGGGCTCCGCTACGGACGGTAGCCCGATGCAACACGATCGATCCGGATCCCACCAGGCAGCCGTCCTCGACGATGCAGCCCTCCAAATGGGCCAGGTGCCCGATCACGCACCCAGCCCCGATGACCGTGGCGAAATCAGATGTGGCATGAATCACAGCGCCGTCCTGGATGGAGGTCCTGGCGCCTACCGTGATGCTTCCGTAGTCGCCCCGTAGGACTGCACCGGGCCAGACGGAGGCTTCCGATCCCAGGTCAACAGCCCCGATGACCACGGCATCGGGGTGGACGAAGGCGTCCGGGTGGATGATCGGCATCCGTTCGCCCAGGGCGTACACGGCCATGATTCTTCCCCTCAGGTCGACAGAAAGTTCACTGTGCGACGCGCCGACGTCCCTGCCGACGCGACGCGCAGTGGCAGGCTAGGGCACAATCTGCCCCCGAGCCTTGCCGATGTGCGTCAAACGGGCAGAAATCTCTCGCCCGTTGTGTTACACCGGCAGCTACCAGTACCGATAGAGGTAGCGGATCCGCGAAGGAGGGGTCCTGAACCCATGGCAACCGACTACGACACCCCCCGCAAGACAGACGACGAGCTCTCCGAGGACAGTCTCGAAGAGTTGAAGGCTCGTCGGGCTGATCTTGCCTCTTCGACCGTCGACGTCGACGAGACCGAGCTGGCGGAGTCGCACGAGCTGCCCGGTGCGGACCTGTCAGGTGAAGAACTGACGGTTCGGGTCGTCCCCAAACAGGAGGACGAGTTCACCTGCTCACGCTGCTTCTTGGTTCACCACCGCAGCCAGCTGGCTAAGAAGGTCAGCGGAAAGCCGGTCTGCAAGGACTGCAACTGACGGCGTAGCGGGCGGGCGCCACCGCGTCGCGACGTTTCACCGCGGACTATGTGCGGGGCCGCCTCGCGCGATGGACTGCCCAGTTCTTGGCCACGGCCACTGTTGCTGCGCTCACCGCCGCGAAGACCAAGATCTCCGGCAGAGTGCTGTCGTCGTCTTTCGGATCGGTTCCACGGATGAAACGCCAACCAGCGCTCACCAGCTTCTGCGCGACCAGGCCGGCCGCGAGGGCAGCAATCGTGACCACCACCTGCGGGGGACCAGCTGACTGCTCAGACGTGCCCATTACGTTCCTTCCTCGACCGACGGTGCTGCCGGTGCCGATGGTGCTGACGTCGATCCTGTCATGTCGCTGATCGAATGGGCACCTGCAACACTGCGCCCTGCGTCTTGGAGCGCGGCCGCCAACCGTTCTGGCGAGCGGCTCGACACGTACCAGTAAGGAGTCGGATCCAGCGGGTCGACGACGGCGACAACCACTGCGGTCGGCACCCAGCCGCGTAGCAGCACAAAGGCGCGCGAATCAGCCCCGGTACCTCGGCGGCGTCGAGCTGCGCCCGCGTCGAGCACCTCGACCGGACCGATCGCGTCCCACGGCAGTCTGGCATCGCCGACGCGCAGCCCAGCTTCGGAGACCGTCACCACGGTTGACACGCGAGCCACACCGAGCGACGCGAGGCCGAACGCAGCGGCCCCAACCGCGATGCCGACCGGTGTCCCAATGGCCGAGCCGTAGGCGATCGCCAAAGTCATCGCCCAGAAGCAGATGACGGCCCAGAACCACCAGGGCGCTGTGAGCCGCTCGCGGAAGATGACCGCGTCAGGGGTTGGCACGACTCCAGGGTGGCACTCTCGAATCCTCCATGCGCGGGTAGGGTCCGACCGTGACCGAGCAGCCCGCCCGTCGGCGTCCGATCGAACCGCCGGCCCACGCCGTACCTCCGGTGCGCCATGCTGACGCCCCGCCCCCCGGCACATCACTGGGCAGCCACTACCGACAGTGCTTTGGCTGCGGGCCCGACCATCCGACTGGCCTGCATCTGACCCTCACGGCAGGAGAAGGCTGCACCATTCACGCCGAGCTTCAGGTCACCGAGCACCACCAGGGCGCCCCCGGACTGGCCCACGGCGGGCTGCTGGCGGCGGCGTTCGACGAGGCCCTAGGGGCTGTCACCTGGCTGCTCCGGGTTCCGGTTGTCACGGTTCACCTGGAGACGGACTACCGACAGCCGGTTCCTGTCGGCTCGACTCTCCTGGTGGACGCCGAGTGCTACGCGGTCGCCGGACGCAAGATCTATTCACGAGCCGTCGGACACCTGGCCGGCCCCGATCTGGGCCAGGGGGCTCTGGTTGTGCAGGCACGGTCGGTCTTCGTCTCGGTGCCGCTTGAACACTTCCGCGAACACGGCAGAGCGTCCGACATCGACAGCTTCGTGGCCAGCCACGACGAGACCGAGGTCCTCCACGCGTTCGAGGTGAACCCATGACCGTCCACCCCGGACGCCGCGCCGAGGTTGATGTGCTTGTCGTTCGGATCGACGCCGGTCTTCCTGTTCCGAGCTATGCGCATCCCGGCGATGCTGGGCTCGACTTGCTCTCGACCGTCGACGTAGACGTGGCCCCCGCCGAGCGGGTCTTGGTCCCGACCGGTCTCGCCATTGCGCTCCCGGATGGCTATGCAGCCTTTATCCACCCGCGCAGCGGTCTGGCGATCAAAGAGGGGCTCACGGTTGCTAATGCGCCAGGTACGGTTGACGCTGGCTACCGTGGTGAGGTCAAGGTGGCCCTGGTCAATCTCGATGCTGAGCGCACGGTTGCCGTTCGCCGGGGGGACCGGATCGCTCAGCTGGTCGTTCAGCGTGTGGAGCGGGTGGTGTTCCATGAGGTGGAGCGCCTGCCAGGGTCAGCACGGGCGGCTGGTGGATTCGGATCGACGGGCCGTTCGGCTCAGGTCGGCGCAGATCAGGCCGACTCATGACCGACCAACGGACAACAAAGGCGCCGAAGTGACGGGCGCCGTGAGTGGAGGCAGTCTCGATGTCGCTCTTACGTAAGAAGTCGGCAACACCGGAGGAGCAGGCGTTCCAGGCGGCGATCAGCGAGCAGTTTGACCGCGCCGACGGCGGTCCTGGTGACGATGAAGAAATCGCAGCCACTGCCGGGGCCAAGAGCGACGGCGAGGGCGCGACCGACATCGGACCAGTCTTGGACTTCGGGGCGTTACGGATACCTGCGGTCGACGGTATGCAGGTGCGTGCAGAGCTCGATGGCCAGGAGCAGGTCGTAGGCGTTGCCGTCGTGCTTCAGGAAACGATGCTGCAGATGCAGGCCTTCGCAGCCCCAAGGTCAGAGGACCTTTGGGACGAAGTTCGGCAGGAGATCGCCGAAGGCATCCGTGGTGGACAAGGGAAGGCGCGCGAGGTCGACGGCACGTTTGGCCGTGAGCTGCACGCTGAGGTCGTGGTCACCGATGAGTCAGGCACGAGTAGCCGCCAACCGGTTCGCTTCATCGGTATCGACGGTGAGCGGTGGTTCCTGCGCGGGGTCGTCACGGGCCCTGGGGCGACAGATTCAGCAAGCGCTGCGGCCGTTGAGCAGATATTCGCTGCCGTCGAGGTCGAGCGAGGTGCTCATGCCGCGGCGCCGCGTGACCTCCTGCCACTGACCTTGCCCACTGACCAGTTGTCCGACTCCGAAGCAGATGGGGTCGACGACCCCACAGAGGCATGACCTGGTGATGAAGCCTGGCGGGTAGCCTTACCTGTCGTGGCCACCGGTACTTCCTCCCCAGCTTCCAGCACCAACTGGTGGCAGCGGCTTGCGGAGCGACTGGCCCCCAGCGCCCGCACCCTGGAGGCCGACGAACTGCGCAGCAAGTTCGATTCTCTCCACACAACGTCTATCGCCGATGCGCCGATCGCTGTTCGGGTGCGGGTTGGTGGAACCGTCCGCTCCCTCACGCTTCGGTGTCGCGCACAGGTCCCCGCCCTGGAGGTGGATCTGTACGACGGCAGCGACACCCTGACGTTGGTCTTTCTCGGGCGCCGTGCCATCCGGGGAATCACCCCAGGTCGTGGCCTCATCGCCTCGGGTCGGGTCACGCGGCGAGGGTCTTCACTGGTCATGTACAACCCGACGTACGAGCTGCTTCCGGACGCAGCGTGACCGATCGGGACGGTGAGAAAGAGCTCACTGCCGGTGTCGATCTCAAGGACGCCCTCGGCGGCAAACTAGGTGTTGCAGAGAGCGGCCTTCCCAGCGGTGTCTTCATCGTCATCTACACAGTCAACGGCCAGGTGCTCGAGCCTGCCCTGTGGGCAGCACTGGGCACGGCTGCTGTGATGATGGTGGTCCGGATCGTCCGGGGTGGCTCACTGAAGTACGCCCTCGGCGGCATGTTCGGGGTCGCGCTCTCGGCTTTCATCGCCTCGCGCACCGGGAACGCCGCAAACTTCTATCTCCCTGGCCTGATTTGGCAGGGCGGCTATGCAGTGGTCTACCTGGTATCCATCCTCGTCGGTTGGCCACTGATCGGTGTGATGCTTGGGCCGCTGCTTGGCGAAGGGTTCACCTGGCGCGACCATCCGGAGCGACGGCGTGCCTACACACAGGTGTCGTGGCTCTGGTTCGGCATGTTCACCCTTCGCTTTGCCGTACAGCTCCCGCTCTACCTGCTGGGCATGACGGTGGCCCTGGGCTGGGTCAAGCTCGCGATGGGTTGGCCGATCTTCGCCCTGGTGGCCTGGATGAGCTACCTCATCCTCACGAAGGCGCCCCCACCGCGGCCGCAAGCATCTGCCGCCGAAGACGTCGAGAGTGACGGTCAAGTGCCCGACGAAGCTACTGCCGAGGATGCGGACTGAAGGTCTGCTGGACAGCGTCTTCGGACTCGGCTGACGTGACGAAGAGCAGCTCGTCACCGGCCTCAAGCGGGTCGTCGGGACTGGGGGTGATCACCTTGCGGTCGCGAACGATAGTGACCAGCGTCGTGTCGGGAGGCAGCGTGACGTCGCCGACGCGGGAGCCGACAACGGGGGAGTCCAGCGGAAGGGTGAGCTCGACGAGGTTTGCGTCCCCCTGTTCGAACTCCATCAGTCGCACGACGTCGCCGACGCTGACGGCCTCCTCGACCAGGGCCGAGAGCAACCGAGGGGTCGAGACTGCGACGTCGACGCCCCAGCCTTCGTTGAAGAGCCATTCGTTCTTGGGGTGGTTGACGCGAGCCACGACGCGGGGGACGCCATACTCGGTCTTGGCGAGCAGCGAGATGACCAGATTCACCTTGTCGTCCCCGGTGGCCGCGATCGCCACCTGGCAGGTGTGCAGGTTGGCCTCGTCGAGCGAGGAGATCTCACAGGCGTCGCCCTGCAGCCAAGTGGCAGCCGCGAGGTCGCTGCGGTAAGTCGTCACCTCGGGGTCGATCAGAAGCACCTCGTGCCCGTGGCCGAGCAGCTCTCCGGCGATCGAACGTCCGACCTTGCCGGCTCCAGCGATTGCGACGCGCATCCGGTCAGTGTCCTTCCGGCGGCTTGGCGACGGCAGCTGCCGCCCGGTCGGCGTCAGCGCTGGCCAACATCGCGTGCACGATGTCACCCTCCTGGACGACGCTGCTCGCGGTCGTCAGCTGGCCCTCACCCACCCTGGTGATGTAGCCGACCTTGATTCCGCACTCCTGCTCGAGCCGGGCATAGGTCTGGCCGATCCAGGCTGGCGCGACGGGCAGTTCGGCGATGCTCACCCCTCCGCTGGGGTCGCGGTAGTCCTCATGCACCCCACCGGGGAGGAGACGACGCAGCACGCGGTCAACGGTCCACCGCACCGTCGCAACGGTGGGGATACCGAGCCGCTGGTAGATCTCGGCACGCCTCGGGTCGTAGATGCGGGCGACGACGTTGCCAACGCCGAAGTTCTCCCTGGCGACACGCGCGGCCACGATGTTGGAGTTGTCGCCGCTGCTGACCGCCACGAAGGCGTCGGTTCTTTCGACGCCAGCCTCCAGAAGGGTGTCCCAGTCGAATCCGACTCCTGTGACCGTGGAGCCGCCGAAGTTGGTCCCCAGCCGCCGGAAGGCGTCCGGGTCCTGGTCCACGACGACGACTTCGTGACCGGTTCCATCCAGCTCGATGGCCAGCATCGAGCCGACTCGACCGCAACCCATGATCACCACATGCACATGCTCACGGTAGCGGTCCTCTGTAGACGGATCGACAAGGCGTAGGCTCGGCGCCCGTGGCCTCCGTGACCTCGCTCTTCAAACGTGCCCTTGTGGGCCGTCCGCAGTCGAGCGCAAAGTTGAGCGAGACGTTGCTCCCGAAGCGGATCGCGCTACCGGTCTTCGCCAGCGACGCCCTCTCGTCCAACGCGTACGCGACCCAGGAGATCCTGCTCGTGCTCTCCCTAGGGGGGCTGGCGTACTACAACTATGCGCCGTGGGTAGCTGCCGGCGTGGTTATCGTCTTCTTCGTCGTTGTCGCGTCCTACCGGCAGAACGTCCACGCTTACCCCTCGGGCGGGGGCGACTACGAGAACGTCAGCGTCAACCTAGGGCCAAACTCCGGTGTGGTCGTCGCGAGCGCGCTCCTCGTCGACTACGTGATGACGGTGGCGGTCTCGATCGCTGCGGCGGTCGACAACATCGTCTCGGCTGCTGACGGGCTGGAGAGGCACACTGTCCTGCTCGCGGTCGTTCTGATCGCTGTGATCGCCTTCCTGAACCTGCGGGGGGTGCGCGAGTCGGGAACCGCTTTTGCTATCCCGACCTACGCCTTCATGGCGTCGATCTTCTTGATGGTCGGATGGGCCATCGTGCGCATGCTCTCAGGCACCGAGATCCGGGCCGAGAGCGCTGACTACACCTTGGTTGCCGAAAACACCTTCACCGGACTGGCGTTGGTCTACCTCGTGGCTCGCTCCTTCACCTCGGGAACCACGGCGCTGACCGGCGTCGAGGCCATCAGCAACGGGGTCCCGGCATTCCAGAAACCGAAGTCAAAGAACGCCGCAACGACCCTGCTTCTGCTCGGGGTCATCTCGATGACGATGTTCGCCTCGATCACCTGGCTCGCCCTGGCAACCGGGGTCAAGGTCGCCGAGCGCGACCAAGACCTGCTCGGACTTGCCGAGGGCGATCAGCAGCAGACGGTGATCGCCCAGATCGCGAACGCCGTCTTCAGCAATGCACCTGCACTGGCCGTGATCGTGACCGTGGTGACGGCGCTCATCTTGGTGCTGGCCGCGAACACCGCCTTCAACGGTTTCCCTGTTCTCGGATCGATCCTTGCCCGTGACGGCTACCTGCCTCGGCAGCTGCACACCCGAGGTGACCGGCTGGCGTTCAGCAATGGGATCCTGGCGCTCGCTGGAATGGCAATCTTCCTCATCATCGTCTTCGACGCCAACGTCTCGAAACTGATCCAGCTCTACATCGTCGGGGTCTTTGTTTCCTTCACCATGAGCCAGATCGGAATGGTCAAGCACTGGACCAGGTTCCTGAAGATCGAGCCCGACCCGGTCGTTCGCGCGAAGATGCGCCGTTCGAGGGTGGTCAACTTCATCGGCGTCGTGTTGACCGGGTCGGTCCTGATCGTCGTCCTTCTGACCAAGTTCACCCGCGGCGCTTACCTCGCGGTGATTGCGATGGTGGCGCTCTTCGTGCTGATGAAGGCTATCCGGCGGCACTACGCGAATGTTGCCGAGGAGCTGAAGGCCGACGCGTCCTCGGAACTGCTTCCGGCCCGCATCCACGCCGTGGTCCTGGTTTCGAAGCTCCACAAGCCGGCGCTGCGCGCACTGGCGTACGCGAGGGCTTCGCGTCCAGCGACACTCGAGGCTGTCACCGTAGGCGTCGACCCGATCGAGTCGGAGGCGCTGCTCGTCGAGTGGGATGAGCGAAACATCCCTGTGCCGCTCCGGGTGCTCGACTCTCCCTACCGTGAGATCACCCGACCGGTCGTCGACTATGTCAAGGCCAAGCGACAGGACAGCCCGCGCGACATCGTCGATGTCTACATCCCCGAGTACGTCGTCGGCCGCTGGTGGGAGACGCTGCTGCACAACCAGAGCGCGCTGCGTCTGAAGACCCGGCTCCGGTTCACTCCGGGCGTCGTCGTGGTCTCGGTGCCTTACCAGCTTCGTTCGTCCCAGCTGGCGGCAGAACGGCCGGAGACATTCGGCGCTGGGTCGACCAGACGAGGCGAGCCGTCGGCTGAAGAAGCCGAGCGCACCGTGGCCCAGGAGATGGATCCGTGACCCACGAACCGACCACGCTGCAGGTCGGTGATGTTGTCACGGTCACCGTCGGTCCGGTGGCGCACGGCGGTCACTGTGTTGCCCGGCATGAGGGCCGGGTGCTCTTCGTCCGACATGTGCTCCCGAACGAGCGGGTACAGGTGCGCGTCACCGAGGAGGGTCCCAAGGGGCGCTACCTTCGCGCCGAGGTGATCGAGATCGCCCGGCCGTCGGAGTTCCGAGTTGACCCGCCGTGCCGGTTCGCCGGCAGTTGTGGTGGCTGTGACTTCCAGCACGTTGCGGTCGATGAGCAACGTCGACTGAAGGCACAGGTCGTCCGCGAGCAGCTCACGCGGCTGGGCAAGGTCAACTGGCCGGACATCGACTGGTCAGGGGAGGTTGAGGCGCTGCCGGACACCGACCTTGGTCTTCCCGGGCTGAGGTGGCGGACGCGGGTCCGGTTTGCTGTCGACGCCGCAGGCAGGGCTGGTCTGGTTCGCCACCGGTCACACGAGGTCATCCCGATCGACGACTGCGTGATTGCTCATCCGCTGGTCGACGTCGAGGAGATCACGACGACGCAGTGGCCCGGCGTTCAGGAAGTGTCGGTGACGGTGTCGCCGGAGACCGAGGAGCGGTCGGTCCAGGTGGGCCCGGCCCGTGGCCGGGAGGCGCTGGAACGCAAGGCTGCAGGACGGTCGTGGCAAGTGTCGTCTGGGGGCTTCTGGCAGGTTCATCCAGGGGCGGCGGATGCCCTGGTCGGTGCCGTGATGGACATGGCACAGCCGCTTCCTGGTGAACACCTGGTCGACCTCTACGGAGGTGTCGGGCTCTTTGCGGGCGTGTGGGGCAGTCGCACCGGAGGGCGCGTTGACGTCGTGGAGGGCCACCGGTCCGCCGCTTCTGATGCCGAGGTGAATCTGGCAGATCTTCCCTTGGCGCAGGTCCACCCGGTGGCTGTTGAGCGCTTCGTGATCGACCAGGCCGCCCTGCGGCCCGATGTCGTGGTGCTCGACCCGCCGCGTGTGGGGGCCAAGCGCGCAGTGCTCCAACCAGTGGCTGCCTGGCGTCCGCGCGCTGTGGTCTACGTGGCGTGTGACCCAGCAGCCCTCGGGCGCGATGTGGCCTACCTCGCCGAGTTCGGCTACCGCCTTCAGTCGCTGCGAGCCTTCGACCTCTTCCCGATGACCCACCATGTGGAGTCGGTCGCCCTGTTCGTGTTATCTTGATGTCAAGATAAATCCCATCGGGCAGGATCAACTCCTGTGCGATCCCGCACCGCCCTGCACGACCGAGCGCAAGCCTTGCCCACCTCCGCCTGACGAGGAGCACCTGGTGCCGTCACCCCTCAGCAACCCCGACAGTCTCAGGTCGCGCAGCACCCTTCAGGTCGGCGATACGAGCTACGAGATCTTCCGGGTCGACGCCGTGCCCGGGTCAGAGCGGTTGCCGTTTAGCCTCAGGGTGTTGCTCGAGAACCTGCTGCGGACCGAAGACGGGGCCAACGTCACTGAGGCTCAGATCCGGTCCATCGGCTCGTGGGACCCCGCTGAACAGCCCCACACCGAGATTCAGTTCACGCCGGGCCGCGTCATCATGCAGGACTTCACCGGCGTCCCAGCCGTCGTCGATCTCGCGACTATGCGTGAGGCCGTCCTGGAGCTGGGCGGGGACCCATCTTTGATCAACCCCTTGGCGCCTGCTGAGCTCGTCATCGACCACTCGGTCATCGCCGATGTCTTCGGGCGCTCCGACTCGTTCGCCCGCAACGTCGAGCTGGAGTACGAGCGCAACCGCGAGCGCTACCAGTTTCTGCGCTGGGGACAGGGCGCCTTCGACCAGTTCAAGGTGGTTCCGCCTGGCACTGGCATCGTGCACCAGGTCAACATCGAACACCTCGCTCGTGTCGTCATGGTCGACGATGGCCGCGCCTACCCCGACACCGTGGTCGGAACCGACTCTCACACCACGATGGTCAACGGCCTCGGTGTGGTCGGTTGGGGTGTTGGCGGCATTGAGGCCGAAGCCGCCATGCTCGGCCAGTCGGTCTCGATGCTCATTCCAGGTGTGGTCGGGTTCAAGCTGCACGGTAGGCCTGCAGACGGCGTCACGGCGACCGACCTCGTCCTCACCATCACCGAACAGCTGCGGGCTCACGGCGTGGTCGGAAAGTTCGTCGAGTTCTACGGGCCGGGCGTTGCCGAGGTTCCGTTGGCCAACCGCGCCACGATCGGCAACATGAGCCCCGAGTACGGCTCTACCATTGCCGTCTTTCCGATTGACGCCGAGACCATCCGGTACCTGCAGTTCACCGGACGATCCGAGCAGCAGGTCGCCCTCGTCGAGGCCTACGCCAAGACGCAGGGTCTTTGGCACGACCCGGATGCTGACGGCGCGCAGGAGGCTTCTTACTCGGAGTACCTCGAGCTCGATCTCGGTACCGTCGTGCCCTCGATCGCCGGCCCCAAGCGGCCGCAGGACCGCATCAATCTGTCCGATGCCAAGCGCGCATTTCGGGCTGCGGTGAACGACTACGTTGCGCACGACGAGCAGGGCTCCGTCGTGACCGCAGTAGACGAGTCCCTGGCGGAGTCCTTCCCGGCATCGGATGTGCCGGCACTGCCCCCGAACGGGCAAGAGCACCAGCCCGAGACAGCGCTGGCCGACGGTCGCACGCGACGCCCTGTTGCAGTAGCGCTGGCGGATGGGACGCGCTTTGAGCTCGACCACGGTGCCGTTGTGATTGCCGCGATCACGTCCTGTACCAACACGTCGAACCCTTCGGTGATGATCGCCGCCGCACTGGTTGCCAAGGCAGCCGTCGAACGTGGGCTGCAGCGCAAACCGTGGGTCAAGACAACGCTCGCCCCCGGGTCGAAGGTGGTCATGGACTACTACGACCGAGCCGGCCTCACGCCCTACCTGGACAAGCTCGGATTCAACCTTGTCGGATACGGCTGCACCACGTGTATCGGAAACTCGGGGCCGTTGATCCCTGAGGTTTCGGCCGCGGTGAACGAGCACGACCTTGCAGTGACTTCGGTCCTGTCCGGAAATCGCAACTTTGAGGGGCGCATCAACCCCGACGTGAAGATGAACTACCTGGCGTCCCCGCCACTGGTTGTCGCCTATGCACTCGCCGGATCGATGGATATCGACATCACCAGTGAGCCGCTCGGTACCGACACACACGGTCGACCGGTTTTCTTGAGCGATCTGTGGCCGTCGGCCGCTCTCATCCAAGAGGTCATCGACGGTGCGATCGCGAGCGAGACCTTCACCAGGGAGTACTCCGACGTCTTCGCCGGTGACGAGCACTGGAAAGGGCTTCCGACACCGACCGGAAGCACGTTCGCCTGGCAGCCAGAGTCGACGTACGTGCGTAAGCCGCCTTACTTCGACGGCATGCGGCGGGAACCCACCCCGGTCGCCGACGTTTTCGGTGCGCGCGTACTGGCGCTGCTCGGTGACTCGGTGACGACCGACCACATCTCACCGGCCGGAGCCATCAAGGTCGACAGCCCTGCTGGCCGCTACCTCGCGGAGCAGGGGGTGGCACCACGCGACTTCAACTCGTACGGCTCGCGCCGCGGTAACCACGAGGTGATGATCCGCGGCACGTTCGCCAACATCCGGCTCCGTAACGCATTGGCCGGCGGGCGTGAGGGCGGATTCACCGCAGACCTTCTCGACGAGTCACGTTCGGTCGTGCCGATCTACGAAGCCGCTGAGGCCTACCGCGACGCAGGTGTCCCGCTCGTGGTCCTTGCCGGCAAGGAGTACGGGTCGGGCTCATCGCGCGACTGGGCGGCGAAGGGTACGGCGCTGCTCGGCGTCGTGGCAGTGATCGCCGAGTCGTACGAGCGTATTCACCGCAGCAATCTGATCGGAATGGGCGTGCTGCCACTGCAGTTCCCCGACGGGCAGAGCGCGGCGTCTCTCGGTCTGGCCGGTGACGAGAGGTTCGACATCAGTGGGGTCACCGCGCTCAACGACGGCGTCACTCCTGCGACCGTCGCGGTGACCGCCACCCGTCCGGACGGCTCGGTGGTCTTGTTCGATGCGCGCCTTCGGATCGACACACCCGGTGAGGCCGACTACTACCGCAACGGCGGCATCTTGCGCTACGTGCTTCGATCCCTGCTGCCCTGACAGCTGACGTCATGGACGGCGCGCCACAGGTCGGTGGGTGGATGCGCTGGACTTAGCGCGACTGGGGGGAATAAGGCGGCAGCTCAGGCGGCGGAGCTGGACGCCGCCGCGTGAGCTGGGGGAGGATCTCGGCGACCAGGGCGTCCAGACGCCGCTCGCACCTCTTGAGCAGCAGGCGGCGCTGCGGTCGGCCGGCTGCCCGTGACAGGACGACCGTGCGCGACATCTCGTCGAGCTCTTCACGCCACCGTGCGTAGGCCAGCGGATCGACGCCGACCGCAGCAGCCTCGGCCAAGGAGATCTGCACAGCGTTGATCTTGCGTTTCACGCGTCCCTCGGTGCTCAGCTTTGCGGGGAGAGCCGCCGTCTGCTCGGCCATCGACGAGACGAACCGCTGCGCGGCCGGGTTGTCCTTGAGGTAGGGCAGTGCCTTCTTGCCGGCCGCAAAGACGACTGGTCCCCACTTGATGAGTGCCTTCATGCCTATTGCCCAAGCCGCCATGAGGAGAAGTATCGCAGGGGCCAACCGCGGTCGCGGACACTCGGCGGGCTCTGTGGCAGGCGGGGGGAGGTTCGGCGGGCTGTGGGTGGGGCATGCCAGGCTCGGCCCGTGACCGCGCAGATCCGCACCCCTCCCGGGTGGCCTAAGTCAGTCCCGCCCCCCGGTGCCGAGGGCTGGGAGCCGCGGGCGGTCGCCTACCTGCTCGATCTGGCTCCCGGCGACTTCCGTACCGAGCCGCTCTACGCCCGGCAGCCTCGGTTGCTGGCCTGGCGGGTCCAGGCCCTGGTCGAGGCTCAGCTGCAGTCGGCGCGCACTGCCTACTCCAGGGCCAGGGCCGAACTGCGCGAGGACGCCACGCCCGAGGTTGTGGCTGAGATGCTGCAGGCGCTCGAGCGCGAAGGAGCCGCCCTGCTGGCCAGGCGACGAGAGGTCGACCTTGTCAACCGTGCCCTGCGCGGCGAGTCGTTCGTTCCCCGTATGTGATCGGTGCTGATGGCGCGCCGTAGTCGACGCGCAGCCCTAGACTGAAGGCCTGGGTCAGCCAACGAGGCAGACCCTCACCATGTCCTGGCCGGGAGGGGCGCTACAGATGTCGCTGCTCTCGCAGATCGTTGCGCCAGCCGATGTGCAGGCGCTCGATCAGGACGAGCTTGGGCCACTGGCGGCTGAGATCCGTGACTTTCTCGTCGAGAACGTCTCTCGCACCGGGGGGCACCTCGGTCCCAACCTCGGTGTCGTCGAGCTGACCATCGCCCTTCACCGGGTTTTCGACAGCCCACGTGACGTCCTGCTCTGGGACACCGGTCACCAGGCCTACGTCCACAAGCTGCTTACCGGCCGCCAGGACTTCGCCACCTTGCGCAAGCGCGACGGAATCTCGGGGTATCCGTCACGTGCTGAGTCCGAGCACGACGTCATCGAGAACTCCCATGCATCCACGGCCCTGTCGTACGCCGATGGCATCGCCAAGGGCTTGGCGTTGAAGGGTGAGTTGAGCCGGACAGTCGTCGCCGTTGTCGGCGACGGCGCCCTTACCGGGGGCATGGCCTGGGAGGCGCTCAACAATCTTGCGGCCGCCCCAGACCGGCCTGTTGTCATCGTGGTCAACGACAACGAGCGCTCGTACGCACCGACCATTGGTGGTCTGGCGCACCACCTGGCGACGCTGCGGACGACCCGAGGCTACGAGAAGTTCCTCGGCTGGGGACGCACGATGCTCGGCCGCACTCCTGTCGTCGGCCAGCCCCTCTTCGACACCCTGCACGGGATGAAGAAGGGCCTCAAGGACATGGTCGCCCCGCAAGGGCTCTTCGAAGACCTCGGCCTCAAGTACGTCGGACCTGTCGACGGCCACGATGTCGTCCAGCTCGAACACGCGCTGCGCCGGGCCAAGGCATTCCGCGGGCCAGTCATCGTGCATGCGCTCACCCGCAAGGGCCTTGGTTACGCCCCGGCTGAGAACGATGATGCCGACCGCTTCCACGGGGTTGGCGTGATCGACCCTGAGACCGGACGCGCGATAACGGCATCCGGCCCGACCTGGACCGGGGTCTTCTCTGACACGATCGTCGAAGTTGCGAAGAAGCGTGACGACGTGGTTGCCATCACTGCCGCGATGCTCCAGCCAGTGGGCCTTCGCGCCTTTGCCGAGGCGTTCCCCGAGCGCGTTTACGACGTTGGCATCGCTGAGCAACACGCGGTCACCTCGGCTGCCGGTCTTGCCTTTGCCGGTATGCATCCGGTGGTTGCGGTGTACGCCACGTTCATGAACCGCGCCTACGACCAGGTTTTGATGGACGTCGCCCTGCACAAGGCGCCGGTTACCTTCGTTCTCGATCGCGCTGGCGTCACCGGCGACGACGGTGCGTCCCACAACGGTATGTGGGACCTTTCGATCTTCCAGACTGTCCCTGGGTTGCAGATCGCAGCCCCGCGCGACGGTCGGCGGCTCCGCGAACTCTTCACAGAGGCAGTTGCCGTAGCGGACGGGCCAACCCTGGTGCGTTTCGCCAAGGGAGCGTTGCCGCCCGAAGTCGAGGCCATCGACCACGTTGGCCGTGCCGATGTCCTGCATCGGTCCGGGGAACCGGACGTCCTTATCGTGGCCGTTGGCTCCATGGTCGGATGCGCGCTCGAGGTCGCTGAGCGTCTCGGTGACCAGGGAATCGGCGTCACGGTCGTCGATCCACGATGGGTACGTCCCATCTGCACCGAGCTGGTGAGGCTGGCTGCGGACTTCCGGCTTGTCGTCACGGTCGAGGACAACTTGCGCGTTGGCGGCGTCGGCGCCACGTTCAGCCAAGCTCTGCAAGATGCCGAGATTGCCACGCCCGTCCACATTGTCGGGCTGCCGCGTCGTTTCCTCGACCACGGGACACGCGCCGAGGTGCTGGCCACAGCTGGTCTGACGGCTCAGCAAGTTGCCCGCGCTGTCGTCGAGCGGGTCAGTGGGCTCTCACCGCTTGCCCTCAGCGAGGATGCCGAGCCGCAGGCTCCGACGTCCCTCGATGACCGACGCCGGCCGTAGGGTCTATCGACCGCGAAGCCAGGGGTCCATGCTCGCCGGCGGATCCTGGAGGGCGTGACGGGCCGAGCGCCCACCAGCTCCCACCATGACCACCTCTTCTGGCGTCACGAGCACCGCTCGGTCGAATCCACGCTCGTCCGGGTTCGTGGCCAAGGCGGCCGCAGCGGCGAAAGCCGGGTCGATCCGCGCGAGGTCGAGCCAGCCGCGAGTACGCATCGGTACCGCGGCCGTGCGCCAGCCGACCGGATCGGCGTCGCAGATCGCGGCGCGGAAGGCAGTTGAGCAGAGCAGCGTCAGGACGTCGAGATCGCCGAAGGGACGCAGGGGCGAAGTCTCATCGCGCAGCAGGCGTTCGGCAGCGAGCCTCCCGGTGCGCTCGAGCTCGCGGACCTGAGCGGGCCACCACGGATCGGCGTCGATTCCCGCTGCATGGAACAGGGTCGGTGGGGTGACCACGACTTCGTCCGGGTCGCCGAGCAACCCGAGGAGCCCCAGACCGAGGTCGAGGGCCTCTCCGGGAACGCTGGCGCGAACCCACGCTCGCCCTGGGTGTAGGGCGTGCCCAATGGGAAGGCCAACAGGTCGGGCCATCGTCTCGGGATCTGCAATACGCGCCAATCCGGCCCGCAGCTTCACCCAAATCCGTAGTCGCCGACGAGCGATGTCTGAGTCCGGGTCGCTGTCGCCGAGTGCGAGGGCAATCTCATCCCAGGCGAGTGCGAGGTCAGGGTGGTCCCCCTGCAGAGTGACCGACACATCGCCTGGTAGGAGGTCGACGTTGTCGAGCACCGAGACAGCCAGCACCGTTCGCCGCAGGGCGACCGTCTGCACCAGACCAGGTGCAGGGCGAAGGGAGTCCACCTGCCGACGGTAGACGCTCCGCTCCGCGGCCGCCGAGACTCGGAGCTGCCGCCACCCTTCTGCCGCTGACGGTGACCGCCCGTGCAACCACGACTACCGAGAGCCATGTGGGTGCCAGGGTGTCGTGGTGCTCTCACGGGAGCCTTCGGCGCTGAAGGAACCTACGTCGTGGTCAGAGGGCAAGGTGACGACTGGGCAGCGCGCGTGCCGCTGCACGAGACATTCGTGGTCTTTGTGGACAAGGGAGAGGTGCTACGCACGACACACCGGATCTGGCTCGGCAAGCATCCACTGGTTCGTCTCGACTACATGAGACTCGACTCCGCGGGCCAGAGTCTGAGGGGACCCAGCGGTTGCCGACTTGGATCGGACCCCCCACTGTGAACCCGTGACGCTTACCGACTCGGACGTGCTGGACGCCGGCCCGTCGCGGTTGAGCCGGACGTTTGGGAGTCCGTCGGCGCCACGCTGGGTGCGATGGGGTGTGGTGGTCGTTCTGGTCGTCGGGATGGCCGGGGTGTTGCTCGGCCAGGTTGCCCCCTGGGGCAGCGGTCCGCCGCCAACGGGCCTGCGCCTACTCGTCGACGGTCCGTCGGGACTCACCTGGGTGGAGGTCGACAGCGGTGCACGGACGCCGGCCACGGATGCGGCGAGCACACGTCTTCGACAGTCTGGCGTGGTACGGGAGGCCGCTGTCGTCGGTACTGGCGTGGTCGTGCAGCAGCCGTCCGACGACGAAGACTTCGCAGACTCGGTCGTCGGGTTCATCGGGGACGAACCGCCACACCCGATCGGCGAAGCTGACCTTGTGGTGCCGGCGTCCGGCACCTCCGTCTGGCTCGTGGTGAATGGCGACCCTCCCGCTGCTGGCGGCGTGGCGCTGGCCAGTGCTTACGGCACCTGGCGGTCGAAGGTGTTCAGCATTCCTCCGCACCTGCAGGTGGTGGGTGCGGCGGCCGATGGCCTGGTTGCGGTGCGGGGCGGGTTTCGGGCCAGGCGGTTGATCCTGTGGGACCCGCAGCTGCAGGAGCAGATCCGTGACCTGGGATGGGTGATTGCCGTCCGCGAGGTCTCAGGCCGCCATGCGCTCGTGACCACCGGTTGCCTCACCTCCGGGTGTTCGACGGCAATGGTTGATGTCGTCACGGGAGCGTCAGCCGGTGTTGAAGTTCCCACTGGCTGGCGGGAGGTGGGAGCGCCACGGCTGGTACCTGATGACGAGGGTGTTGCGGTCGTCGTGGCTGACATGACGGGACGAACCGCCCTCGCGGTGGGTGCACCGGACGACCTCGAGGTCGTTGAGGAGCTGTCACCCACGGCAGGGCAGCAGGCCATGCCCGGACCCGACGGGTGGCTGCTGGTGCCGCTGGGCGACGGTGATGTCGCTGCCTGGCGAGAAGACCTCGGAGACACCGTGATGCCCAAGGTCGAGCTGTCAGCAGATGAGCGACTGGTCGGGGTCAGCTCGTAGCGTCTGGAGCCCCACTGTGGAACCGCTTGCCGCGGGCTACCTCGGCGATCCCTGATCGGTCGAGATACGGGGTGATGCCACCGAGCCAGAAAGGCCAGCCAGCGCCGAGCACCATGCAGAGGTCGACGTCGGCCGCGGCGCTGACGACTCCTTCGTCGAGCATCAGGCCAATCTCCTCGGCGAGTGCTCGAAGGACGCGGTCGCGAACCTCGTCACCCGATGGCGCCGTCGTGCTGGTCGGGACGAGTCCCGCGACCGCGGAGTTGATGGCCGGTGCACCAACTTCGGTGTCGTAGACCGTTCGATAACCACCTGCGGCGAGCGCATCCAGCGTGGGGGAGGCGACGAACCGATCGGGAAAGGCGCGGTGCATCGCACCTACGACATGAGCGGCGACTCCGGTGCCGACCAGCTCGAGCAGGGCGAACGGTGACATCGGCATGCCGAGGGGGTCCAGGCTCGCGTCAACGGTGGCGAAGTCGGTGCCGTCGTCGACAGCCCGCATGACCTCAGAGAGCAGCCGGATCAGCACGCGGTTGACGACGAAGCCGGGGGAGTCGACGACAAGGACCCCCGACTTCTTCAGCTGCTTGGTGACGGCGAATGCTGTGGCGAGGGCCTGGTCGCTCGAAGACTTCGCGCGCACAACCTCGACCAGTGGCATGACGGCAACCGGGTTGAAGAAGTGCAGCCCGACGACCCGCTCTGGGTGCTGCAATCCTGCAGCCATGGCCGAGACCGGGAGCGAGCTGGTGTTGGTGGCAAGGACGCAGTCAGGGCGCACGACCCGCTCGAGATCGGCAAAGACCTGGCGTTTGAGGTCCAGATCCTCGAAGACCGCCTCGATCACGAGATCAGCATCGGCCAGCGGCGCTCGGTCGGTGCTGATCGTTATCAGCTGCTGCAGCTTGCTGGCGGCGTCCGGGCGGAGGCGTTTCTTGGCGACACGTCCCTCAAGGTCTGCGGTCAGTGCGTCGCGCGCCCGCTGGATGGCGGCGTCATCGACGTCGACCAGGTGCACGGGGATGCCCATGCGTTGCGCCACGAGTACGCCCAGCTGTCTGGCCATGAGTCCGGCGCCAATGACGCCGACGAACGTGACCGGCTGCGGGTCGACGTCGGGCACTCCGACCGGACGCTTGGCGCGCTTCTGGACGAGGTCGAAGGCGTAGAGGGATGCCGCAAGCTCTGGGCTGAGGGTCAGGTCGGCGAGTGCCTGGTCCTCGGCGGCGAAGCTGTCGGCAAGACACGCTGTTCGTGCGTTGGCCAGCAGCGCGAGTGCACGCTGAGGGGCTGGCGGAACGTCCTTCGTGCGTCCGGCAACGACTGCCTTAGCTCGCGCCAGCGCCGCGTCGCACTCGTCGTCGGTCGGCTCGGGTCGCGTGACGGCCTGTGCGCCGGTGACGACACTCGCCGCCCACGCCAGCGACTGCTCGAGGAAGTCGGCGGACTCAAAAAGCGCATCGGCGACTCCGAGTTCGAGAGCCTGCGTCGGTTTGAGCATCCGGTTGTTGTTGAGCGGGTTCTCGACAATGACGGTGACGGCGTTGTCCAGACCAGCTATCCGAGGCAGGAGCGCAGTACCACCCCACCCGGGGATGAGCCCGAGGAAAACTTCCGGCAGCGCGATGGCTGAGGCCGCGGCGGACACGGTGCGGTAGGTGCAGTGCAGGGCGACCTCGAGGCCACCGCCCATTGATGCGCCGTTGATGAAGGCGAAACTCGGCACAGGAAGCGTCGCAAGCTTGTTGAAGACGCGGTGCCCGAGGCGACCGATCTCGAGGACCTGCTCGTGGGAAGTGAGCTGCCGAAAGACGCTGAGGTCGGCGCCGACACTGAAGATGAAGGGCTTGCCGGTGAGGCACACAGCCACAAGATCATCGCGGGCTGCCACCGCGTCGAGCGCGGTCTCAAGGGACGCCAATGAGGCGGGACCAAAGGTGTTGGGGCGCTTGTGGTCGCGGCCGTTGTCGAGAGTGAGCAGCGCCGCTTTGCCGGCGCCACCAGGGAGGTCGACGTAGTGGACCTTCGTCTCGGTGACGACCTCGTCAGGAAAGTCCGGCAGCGTTGTGGTGCTCGGGGTGCTGTTCATGCCCGGCTCCCTTCACTGTCGTGGTTCGGGTTCTCCCATATGACGGTCCCCCCTTGGCCGAGGCCGACACACATCGTCGTGATGCCGTAGCGGACGTCTGGACGCTCCGCGAACTGCCGTGCGAGTTGGATCATCAATCGGATCCCGGATGATGCGAGTGGGTGACCGAAGGCGATGGCCCCGCCGTAAGGGTTGACCTTCGGGTCGTCGTCGGCGATGTCGAAGTGGTCGAGAAAGGCGAGCACCTGCACGGCGAACGCCTCGTTGATCTCGATCAGACCGATGTCGTCGATGCTGAGCCCAGCACGGCTCAGAGCACGCTCGGTGGACGGAATCGGGCCGACGCCCATGAGCGCCGGATCGACCCCGGCGAACGCGTAGCCGACCATCCGCATCTTGGGGGAGAGGCCGAACTCGTCTGCGGTGGCAGCCGACGTTACCAACGCCCCGGTGGCGCCGTCGTTGAGCCCAGCGGCGTTGCCGGCGGTGACGTGCCCGTGCGGGCGGAACGGCGTCCGCAGCTCGGCGAGCGTTTGGGATGTGGTGCCAGGGCGAGGTGGCTCGTCGGTCGATGACAGGTCCCAGCCGCCACCGTCGGCCCAGACCGCAACGGGAACGAGGTCTGGCTGGATGGCGCCTGCGGTATAGGCGTCGGCCACCTTCTGCTGGCTGGCGGCGGCGAACGCGTCGGCGCGCTCGCGGGTGAGCTCGGGGAAGCGGTCGTGCAGGTTCTCGGCCGTCTTGCCCATGACGAGCGCATCGGGATTGACGAGGCGCTCGGCGACGAAGCGTGGGTTGGGGTCGATACCTTCGCCGATCGGGTGGCGGCCCATGTGCTCGACGCCACCGGCCAGGCCGACATCGATCGCTCCTGCTGCGATTCCAGCGCTCAGGGTTGTGACAGCGGTCATGGCGCCGGCACACATGCGGTCGATCGAGTAGCCGGGCACCGACTGGGGGAGACCAGCCAGAATCCCGGCACTGCGGCCGAGGGTGAGGCCCTGGTCACCGATCTGGGTGGTCGCCGCGATGGCGACCTCGTCGATCCGCTCGGGGTTGAGCGAGGGATTGCGGCGCAGCAGCTCGCGGATCACCTTGACGATGAGGTCGTCGGCGCGGGTGTTGGCGTAGCGGCTGCCAGCTTTGCCGAACGGGGTGCGTACGCCGTCGACAAAAACGACCTCGCGCGGGCTGCCGACGGCAGTGCTGACCACAGAACCTCCCAGAGTGAGCAATCACCTCGATGCTACTGGCCAGTAGGCGTGGGTCAGTCCAGGTGCTTGGTCGCCTCGCGGATCGACAGGGGGCTCAGGACGTCGGCATGTCCGGCCACGAACGCGCGCACCCAGCCGGGGTCGGTCCTGGCGTAGTCACGGAGCGCCCATCCGATGCCCTTGCGCACGAAGAAGTCCCGCTCGTCGACAGTCCCCGTGATGATGTCCGCGAGGAGGTCGGGGTCGGTCTCAGACTTGGCGCCCACTTGGCAGACGAGGGCGGCGCGGCGTCGCCACAGGTCGTCGTCTGACGCCCACGCGCGCATGACAGGCGCCACCTCGGTGCGATACGCGCGAAGGAGCTCACCAATGGAGTGGGACGCGAGGTCGTCGACGAGGTCCCACCAGCGACCGGTGATCACCAGATGCTCGTAGAGCGGGAGCATCGCCAGGCCGCGCCAGGGGCGGTGCTTCGGAACCTGCAGGACCGTGAGAGCGGCGTAGCGCTCTTCGCGGTACTCGGCGTCGTCCCAGAGGGCACTCACGGCTGCGATGAGGTCCGACTGGTCGCGAAGCGGGTGCTCTTTCAACGCCGACTTGGCGATGCGCCGGACCTCAGGCAATGTCACGCCGCGGTAGGGCATGGCTGACTTCATGTAGGCCTGCTGCTGACTGGCTCGTGCGGGATCGCCTACAGCTGCGAGTGCATTGCGAACCGCAGTGGTCAGGGCAGTCGCCACATCGTCGTCCACGGCGATCGGCTACAAGGAGCGGAGGAACGTTTCCGCCGCGGCTGCTTGAGTGATCATCTCCTCACCTTTGCGCCGCAGTTCATCGACGATTCCCTCGCCAACGGGGACCCGGAAGGGCGCATCAGCACGGGTGGTGGCCCCGAGTATTGCGTTGATACACGCCTCGGCATCGGGGCTTGCCGAAGCGTGCCACGCGAGCCAGTCGTCGGTCTCGCGCCATTCGGACTCGTAAAGCCCTGTGGAACCTTTGGCCGCCACCTGGGTCCCCTTGGGGCCGATTTCGGTCCGGAACGGCCCTGGTTCAACCACGACGACCCGCACGCCTTGACCCGAGACCTCGGCTGCGAGCGCCTCACTCGCTCCCTCCAGCCCGAACTTGGACGCGCTGTAGGCGGCAAACAGCTCACTGGCCGAGTAGCCGGAGACACTGGACACCTGGACAACGACGCCTCTGCCGACGCGCAGGGCCGGAAGGCATGCGCGCACCAATGCCAGCGGTGCCACGAGATTCACGTCGAGGTGCCGCCTCAGCTCCTCGGGTGCGAGCTCCTCGACTGGGCCTGTCAGTGCGACACCAGCGTTGTTCACCAGCGCGTCGAGCCGTCCCCACTGCTGGAGCACCTGCTGGCCGAGACGCGCCATCGCATCGTCGTCGGTCACGTCGCATCGCACCGTGTCGAAGGGGAGCCCCGCGCCATCTCCGCGGACCGTTCCGAGCACATCCCAGCCCAGGGCAACGAGGCGCTCGGCCACGCCGCGTCCCAGTCCGGATGACGTGCCGGTAACCACTGCGGTTCGACTAGTTGCTTCGGCCATCTCCTCAGCCTACGAGGCCAGCGAACCCACGTAGCCGGATCGCCCCAAGGATCTGTGAGACTCAACAGAAACGACGCGGAGTCTGGCTGGCGGCCCGAGGTGGCCGTTGGGACAAGGGAGTCATGGGATGACGCGGTATCTGATCTCGTTCGATGATGGTGCGATGACCTTCCCCGACGATGAGGTGCCAGCTGTGGCCGAGGCTGCGCACGCTGTTGTTCGGGCCGCTCAGAAGGCAGGGGTGTGGATCTTCGGTGGCGGAGTGCAGAGCCAGCGGGCGAGCATCGTAACCACCGACGGCATCGTCACCGATGGCCCGTACCCGGAAACCAAGGCGGTCGTCGGCGGGTTCGTGATCCTCGACGTGCCCGGACGCGAGGAGGCGCTGCAGTGGGCTGCCCAGTTTGCCGTCGCCTGCCGTTGCCCGCAGGAGGTACGGGAGATCATGTTCGACCCGGAGGTCTGAGATTCGGCTCCGGATGAGTTTGTCCCTGCCTAGTCTCGGACACGGAGATACCGGTGACCGTCTTCCATAGGGGAGACGACATGACGGGGCAGGGCTGGCAGGCGTTTGTGAACGCACCCGGTGTTGAGATCAGTAGGCGAGTGGTCGTGTTTGACGCCTAGGACATCGAATCCGAAAGCGCGTTCTGGGCTGGGCTATCGACCTACATGTCGACGACCTAGATTGCCCAGATCGTCTTAGAACTGGCGAGTGGTGTCGGTCTCCATCGTGTCTTGATCAGGTGCGACGACGACAACGTTGCTTCGGTAGCCAATACGTTCTGTCAACACTTCGAGGGCGCTTTCGGCCACAGATCCCGAGCCGACTGACCGCACCGACTGAGTTCACTCGGAGGTTTGTCGAGCCGAAGTACCTGGCTGAATCTCCGAACGCGAAATGAGCATTTCTCGGAGATCTGACTCGTAGCCCATTCCATGGGTCCAGCGGTACTCGCGCACTGTCTCAGAGGTCTGAACCCAGTACTCCTGGGCCCAGAGGGAGCGATCTCTTTCCTGCGTCGCGAGGTGCTCAGGGTGGTTGCGCCACGCATCGACGGCCTCCAAGGAGTCGAAGCGGGCAACGACCAGATCCTCACCGTCGTCTGAGGAATACGTGTTGAAGGCGATGAAGCCTGGCACGGACGCGACGATCTCCCGCATCCGTGCCGAGGCCCGGCCGTACTCATCGGCGTCGATGTCTGGCCGTGCGACGCTGGAGAATAGGACAACTATCACGAGCCACTCCAAGAGGTTGGATGTTCGACCGTACGCCCGACCGGTGCGACGCAGGACGTGGCCCGGCTTTGGTCGCCGGTTCTGAATGTGGGCATGATTCGCTGATGGATGTTGATAGTTCGGGCTCGCTTGTTGTGGTCAGGGGCCGCCAGGATCCGGAGGCTGTTGAATGTCTGCTGCGATCGCTGCCGGACTGGTTCGGTATCGAAGCCTCACTGCTGGAGTACGTCGAGGACGCCCGGACAAAGCCCACCTTCCTGGCAGTGGATTCACCCTCAGGGGAAGTTCTTGGCGCACTGCTGGTGACGACGCACAGTCGCGAGTCGGCGGAGATCCACCTCCTTGCCGTTTTGCCCGATCATCATCGCCAAGGGATCGGGCGAACCCTCGTGGCTGCTTTCGAGGCAGACATGGCGGCTGCGGGTGTCAGGGTCGTGCAGGTCAAGACCCTTGGACCGTCGCACGCTGATGAGGCTTATGGCAAGACGCTGAGTTTCTACCAGGCCCTTGGGTACATCCCACTTGAGGAGCTTCAGGGGATCTGGGCCGAGAACCCGTGCCTGATTCTGGTCAAACCCCTATAGGGCAGTGTTCGTCAACGTCGTCACACACCCCCCAGTAGGGTCATGAAATGGCGCGATTGGTGTACGCGGTGTTGGCCTCACTGGACGGTTACGTGGCCGACGAGGGAGGCAACTTCGACTGGGCTGCCCCCGGCGAGGAGGTGCACCGGTTCATCAACCGCCTTGAGACCTCGGTGGGCACGTACCTGTACGGCCGCCGGCTGTATGAAGTCATGGCCGTCTGGCAGCACTTTCCCGACATCGAACAGGAGCCCGAGGTCATCCGCGAGTACGCCGACATCTGGCAGTCGGCCGACAAGATCGTCTACTCCGAAACACTCGCCGCCGTGACGACGCCGAAGACGCGGCTCGAGCGCACCTTCGATCCGCACAGCGTCCGCGCCATGGTTGCCGCTCAAGAACAAAACGTTTCGATCGGCGGGCCAACGCTGGCATCACATGCGCTGAGGGCTGGCATCGTCGACGACGTCCACCTGTTCATAGTCCCGCACATCGTCGGTGGCGGAACCTCTTGCTGGCCATCTGGGACGCGGCTCGCTCTGGACCTCGTCCAACAGGACCAGTTCTCCGATGGCACGGTCCACCTTCACTACCGGGCCTTGCTAGCAGCCACCAAAGGGCCTTAGCTCGTTGGAGCCTTGGCCCCTTCCAGAGCTCGCGCTGACAGCTTCTCCACGACGGTCGCTCGGGTGATCGGGTCCAGCGCCCCAAGTTGAGCTTCGATGTCGTCGGCCGTCTCGGTGGCCACTTCGTCCATGCTGCGGAGCTTGACGACGACAGCAGCCACCACTACCGCGGTGGTGGCGATCAGCGCCATGGTCAGGATCGTTCGGGACCGGCTCATGGATGGCTCCTCAGTCGGGTGATGGCGTCAGCATAGGCAGGGGGTAACCCAACGGCGCGTTAGGACCGGTTCGGGAGCCGATAAACCGACACATGTGACCGGGAATCTGCACGGGCGGTGGCCATGTCGCCAACCACGACGGGGATCTGATCCCGTCGGCCCTGGTCCGCAGCTGGTCGATCATCGGCTGGGAGAGTTCGATGCCCGTGACCGCGACGCCGCGCTCGGCCAGGGGGATGGCAACCCGACCAGTTCCGATCGCAAACTCCAGCGCGCGACCATCGCCAGCGAGTGCGGTGAGGCCTTCAACCGTCGGCCCCAACACGTCCAGTGATTAACCCCGCCAGCAGCGACGGGCTTAGGACTGATGCGAAGAAAGACTCTCGGCACGGAAGCACCTAGCAAGGGCTCTAGTGCAGAAACCACTTCCAAGGTCTCCGAGCTCTCCGGTTGACGGTTCGGCTCGCCGGGTTTGTGTCAAGAGGCAGGGGAGTTCCAACTCCAGGGCAAGGTTGCTCCAGATCGGCCCCTGGAAGAAGGCGGCTTGCTTGCGTTCTCGGACAGACCATGCTCAATCACTCGTCAAGAGGCAGTCGATGTCCCAGTGCCGCAAAGTGGGGCTCTCGATCCTTGACGTGCCACCACTCCTCGAGGTTTGCACGAATGGTCTCTAGAAAGGTGATTGCCGGCATTGCAAATTCATCCTCGCTCAGGGGCAGATGCCACTCCCACCGTTCAAGGGGCAAATCTCTTGCAGCGATCTGGACCACCGCGCTCAAGGCCGCGCTGGTGGCGTCTCCTAGCCGTATGAGCCTGACATCGGTGACCGTCAGTTCCGGTTGATCCCCTGGACCTCGCAGGGCGCCGCTCAGTGCAGGACCGAGCTCGGAGGGTGCCATCGGAAGCTCATATCCAGTTGGCATAATCAGATGGGCTGGTATACGGCACAGTCGGTGCGGTAGTTATAGTTGATCTCGAAGTCCGGAATGTTCTGGTTGAACTCATCCCAATCATTCTGATACCACGTTGCTCCACCGTGAGTCACCTTGTAAGCCTTCCATCGTCGCTGCGCGGTCAGACGTCCACGGAGAGTTGAACCGCTACGACATCACCGACTTCGAGAAGCTCACCCTTGCGAACGACATCCTTGACGGGCAACACGTACCCGCCATCCTTCGGGAAGAGCGAGGTCGTCCATACGGTTGCGCCGATCTCTGCCGTCACCGGGATCATCCCCCAGCCGTAGCTCACCAGCCCCGCTGCCGTCTCCAGCTCAGCGCTCTCATCAGGCGGAACTGAGATGAAGTGAAACGGTGACGGCCCGCGCCAAGACCACATCTCGCCGGTGAACTCGAGATGCATCGACACTCAGGGCAGCGGAGTGATTCCTGTGATGTGTGTGCTCCAGTTCGCGTAGAAGGATCGGTTGTAACCGCAGGTGGTGTCGACCGCGAACTCCGCTGATGTGCACCGCGAGGCGACGTACTCATTGGCAAGCCACATGGTTCCGTCGGGTGTCACCGTTGCTGCTGGGTAGTCACCCCACCGTGGGTCATAGCCACCTTCGCCGGTTCCGGTGAAGCCATCGTTGGGCCCGATTCCCTGTCCGGTGATCTGGACAACCGATGGCGCCTGTCCTGGGCCGAACTGGGCGACGGCGGCACTCGGGAAGTTGTTCGGACCGGTGAGGGTCGCTCCGATTGCCCCGGCGCCCGTCGGTCCGACCACGATCGAGGGGTAGGTCAGGTTGGCGCCCTGAATCGCGAGGTAGCCGTTGCCCTGCAAAGAAGCATCAAGCCCGGAAGCGGAAGCATCAGGATTCACGACGAACCATGCGACACCGGTCCGCTGCTTGATGCCCTTCCAGGCGCCGTTGTTGGTGTTGTACCAAGCGGCCCCGCTACCGGTGAGTGGCGTGCCGGTTGTCAGATAGACGTCACCGTCGTGCAGCCAGGCGCCGTACACCTTTCCAGAGTTTCCGGCGTCCAACACCAGAGGGTTCTTGATGCTCGGGTAGTGGACGCCGATGCACGCCCTGCTGTTGACGCACGACAGCAGCGGCATCGGGCCGCTCTGTTGCTGGGCAAACCCAGGCGTCGCATACGCCTGGGTGGCGACGGAAGTCTCTCTGAGGGTCAGAGCCGGTGAGTTGGTGGCGAGTGACTTGGTGTTGGAGAGGCCATAGAGAGCGATCGAACGAACCAATGCGTCAGTAAATGGCGACCCCGACATCCCGAAGTACATCGTTCCGTTGGCAGATGAGTCCCACTCGGCCGGCAGCGCATTCACCGGCTGCATGGTGTACGAGAGATCGTTGTACGTAGCGGTCGGGACGTTCTCGAACATCTGCATCGTCGGACTTGTCTGACCAACCACCAAATCGTCCTTGGACAGTGCGTAGAGCTGCGTTCCGTTGAAGCCATCGCCGAAGAACTCAAACTCGTTGGTGGTGATGTAGAAGCCTTCGGCATCCATGCCGATCTGCGGGTAGTCGCCGAAGCAGTAGCCATCAAGGCAACCGTGGTCAGGCGTCCCGTTCTGGCCGTTGTTCGAGGTGTCTATCGACCAGATTTTCCACGAACCGAGTGGGTTAGAGCTGGTGCTGACCGCGAGCCAGACCTGGTTCGCGCCGGTGAACTCACCGGTCACTGGGTCCTGGTCGAGGTTCGCCGATGTCGCGAACCAACGCTGCGTTGATGGGTCGTAGAGGCACGACGTGTCGAACATGTAGGGACCGAATGGTCCATCAGGCCGAACAAAGGATGGCGGCAGGTCGAAGAACTCGTTCAGTGTCAGCCCGACGGACGGGCCGTCAGGAAAGGCTTTGTCGCCAGCGATCTTCGGCTCGCCGGACTTGGTGTACACCTGCACGACGGAGTTGACGATCTCGAAGACGTAGTTGCCCCCGACACACATCCCCTGGTCCGGCGGTTCACCTGAGAAGGCGTTCCCGCCGCCTGAGTACCTGCTGTCGAAGTGGTTCAAGCCCTGGAAGCTGCTGACCACGCCGCTCTGGTTTTGCGAGACGGGTACCGATGCCGCTGACGGAGGACGGACATTGCCGTTCAGAACGGCAGATCCACCCTGCGGTGAGTTCTGCCGGGCTTCTACTTCGGGGCTCTTGAGCTCGACGCCGCCGAGCACGTCGCCGATACCTGGAGTTCGCAGGGCGGTCGCTGACGGCGCCCTCGCGGTGAGAGGTGCGCGTTCGCCCACGTAGGTGGCCTTGGGGGCATGGCTCGGCTTGGTGGGCGCAGCGGCCGCGAACGAGGTCGTCACGGCTGTGGTGCCAAGGGCCGCCAGCATGCCCGCAGCCGTGGCGACCGCGATGTACTGGGAACGCTTCATGAGTGCCTCCTGGGCTGGCGACCGGTTGTCTTCGGAGCATAGGAGGGAAAGACGGCTTTGGGCAGAGACTTTGGTGAATTCACCGGACTACTCCAACTCGTTGGCCATGGACTCGGCGTTGCACAAAGGCCTCGATTTAGACCGATTAGAGTGCAATGCTCACCGACTGGGGAGGGGCGGCGTGGCAGACGCTGATGACGTGCGCCGTCTCGCACTCGCACTTCCGGACGTCACCGAGATCGACTCGGACGGATTCGACTTCCGGGTGGCGAACAAGGGGTTCATCTGGTCCTACCCCGAACGACGGCCTGGCGAGAAGCGACGCATCCGGATCGACATCGCCGTGCTCTACGTCGGTGATGAGGCAGAGAAGCAGGCGCTCCTGCTGGGCGAACCCGATGTCTTCTTCACGACGCCCAGCTATGACGGCTGGCCACTCGTGATGCTGCGACTCGACGAGGTCGATGTCAACCGCCTGACCGAGTTGGTCACCGATGCCTGGCGGATGCGGGCGCCGGACGAGATCGCCGACGAGTTCTAGGTCGTCGCTGAGTCGCGAGCCACGTCGGCCTCGCGCTGGACGCGGTCCAGCGCCTTGGCCATCGGGCGAGCTGTCAGGTCGATCTGCCACGGGCGGGCGCCGTGGGACTGCAGCCGGGCAGCAATGCCGGTCTCCGAACAATCCTCGGGCGGCTGCCACGCGAGGCGACGCACGGTGTCCGGGGTCAGCAGGTTCTCGGTTGGCAGGTGGTGCTCGTCAGCGAGCGCAGCGACCGCCGGCCGCAGCACACCGAGTCGGGCCGCCGCTTCGGGGTTCTTGTCGTTCCAGGAACGGGCGGGCGGTGGCGCATCAGAGGTAAGGGTCGATGGTGGTAGTGCAGATTCAGGGCACGTTCGAGCCCGGTCGATGGCGGCCATCCACCGGTCGGCCTGGCGCCGGTTAGCTTTGCCGCCGAAGATGGGGAGGGCAACGAGTGCCTCACGTGTCGCCGGCTGCTCGACTGCCGCCGACACGATCGCGCTGTCGGGAAGGATCCGGCCGGGGGCTGTGTCGCGCTGTCGGGCCAGTTCGTCACGGGCCAGCCAAAGTTCGCGGATGATGGCCAACTGGCGCGGCTTACGTACTCGGTGCATGCCACTGGTTCGGCGCCAGGGATCCACACGGGGGGCAGGTGGGGGAGCGGCCAGAATGGCGGTGAACTCCTGGCGGGCCCACTCGGTCTTTCCGGCCGCGTCGAGCTCTTCGGCCAGAGCATCACGAAGGTCGATGAGCACCTCGACGTCGAGAGCTGCGTAGCGCAGCCAGTCCTCAGGAAGGGGGCGCGTCGACCAGTCAGCGGCGGCATGGCCCTTTTCCAGGCCGATCCCCAAGACAGACTCGGTCATCGCTCCGAGGCCCACTCTCGAGTGGCCGAGCAACCGGCCGGCGAGTTCGGTGTCGAAGAGCTCGCGCGGCCGGAGCCCGATCTCGGAAAGGCACGGTAGGTCTTGGCTGGCGGCGTGCAGTACCCACTCTGCGTCGTTGATGGCCTCGGCCAGTGGTGAGAGGTCGTCGAAGGCCACCGGGTCGACGAGAAACGATCCAGAGCCGTTTCGCCGGATTTGGACGAGGTAGGCGCGTTGGCCGTAGCGGTAGCCGCTGGCGCGCTCAGCGTCGACGGCGATGGGGCCGCTACCGCTGGCGAGGGCCGCTGCCGCGGTTTTGAGGCCATCGCGAGCGGTAATGACCGGTGGCAGGCCTTCGCGAGGTTCGAGGAGGATCGTGACGGGGGACGGCTTCTGCGCTTCTGGGTCAGGATCTGGTTCCGATGGGGCGTCTGGCGCGATGCTCGTTGGAGCAGGGCCGCTCGGGTCGGGGACGGTCACGGCGCAACCGTACGCGGGCCCAGGGTCAGCTGATAACCCCGGCACGCAGTGCGACGGCGACCATCTCAGCGCGGTCGCCGGTTCCGAGCTTGCGAGCGATCCGGGCCAGGTGGCTCTTGACCGTGAGGGCCGACAGGCTCAGCTCACCGCCGATGTCACGGTTCGAGCGGCCGCCGGCCACCAGCTGAAGTACCTCGATCTCGCGTGCGGAGAGCCCATCGGGGCCTCCCGCGCCGCGAGCCCGGGGGCCGGGAGTGCTGCGGGGGCTGTCTGGTGCTCCTCCGGTGACCACGAAGCCTTTGACGCCGGCGGCGATGGCCGCGCGGACGGAGTAGGGGTCGTCCCCCGGTGAGAGCGCGACGCAGCGTGACCATCCAGCCTGCCGCAGCTCGCCGAGCAGCTGCAGTCCAGAGCCGTCGGGCAGGGCGAGATCGATGACGCACAGGTCGCGTGGACCGTCAGCGATGGCCCTCGCGCGGGCCTCGGCCACCGAGGCCGCCTCGGCCACGGAAGCGGCTCCGAGAATGTGGAGCCTACGGACGACCGCCTCGCGGACGCTCGGGTTCGCCACGACCGCAAGCGCGGTGAAGCGGGCAGTGCGGAACGCGTGCGGATGTCCGCCGCGCTCGACGAGTGTGGTCACCCGTCCCTCCCTTTTGCCAGTCGGACGCAGGGGCGTCCAACGCTGCCGATCGAGCAGGCGGGACCGAACTAGTCCGGAATGCCCACCTGAGTTCTCATCGGACGGCACCAGCGGGGGCTGAAGGGAAATGGGGCCTAGAGATAGCCGAGGCCAGGCGGGCCCGGAGAGCAGGCGCGGGCGGTGTGTCGTCAGCGACGGCCGAGCGGAATCACCCCGGCCGGGAGCGGTGGGAGTCCCGCGGCGGTGCAGAGCAGGTCTCCCCAGGCCAGCAGGTGTTCCCCCAGTGAGTCGGTAGCCGGCGTCCAGGAGGCGCGGATCTCCAGCTCGGCTGACGCCGGCCGATCTGACATCGAGCCGAAGCTCTCGGAGGCGACTCGGGTGACCGTGCCGCTGGCCGCGATGACGTCGAGATTGTGAGCGTCCAGGCACTCCATGAGCCACGACCAGCCGACCTGAGTCACCAGGGGGTCGGCGCCCATGGCGACGTCCAGTGCTGCTCTGGCAAACGTGACGATGCGAAAGGTGCCGTCCCACGCTTCGTGACCGTCGGGGTTGTGAAGCACGACGAAGCGCCCGGAGCCGAGCTCGTCCTCGCCGACGACAACATCTGCTGTCAGCGCCACCGAGAAAGGGGCGAGACGTTGCGGGGCCGGAGCCTCGTCGCAGGAGATCTCCGGGCGCAGCCGGGCAGCCCGGAGTGACTGCAGTGCGCGGGAGAAGGTCTCCGGTGGGGAATCCGGCTGAGTCACGACGTCAGCGTACGTCGAGACTCCGCCCGCCCGGTCGCGACGCGCGCAGCGTCAGCACCTAGCCTTCCCTGGTGGCCGTCGCCCTTGCTCTGCTCTCGAGCCTCTTGTGGGGAACCGCCGACTTCTTCGGGGGCATCTTCACCAAGCGGATGCCGGCTGTCGTCGTGGTGTTGATCTCACAGATGATCGCGCTGACCCTGATCGTCCCCACCGTGTGGCTCATCGGATCGTTCGACGACCCTTCTGGCTATTTCTGGTGGGGCGTTGGGGCGGGGATCGTCGGACCGGTCGGACTGGTGTCGTTCTACGGAGCGCTGTCGATCGGGACCATGGGGGTCGTGTCACCCATCGCGGCGACGGGAATCATCGTCCCGGTTGCCTGGGGACTGGCCCAGGGTGAGCAACCGTCGGTCCTGCAGTACTTGGGGATCGCGGTGGCGTTCGTCGGTGTGGTGCTGGCTGCCGGTCCTGATGTGCCGCACGAGAATGTCGAAGCGCGCGATGCCCACGTGAAGTCAATTGCGCTTGCTCTCGTGGCCGCAATCGGCTTCGGTGCATCATTCGTCTTTCTGGCTGGAGGAGGGGAGTCCAGCGTCGGAATGACGATCGTCGTGCAGCGCGCGACGAGTGTTCTGCTCATGGTCGTTCCCGTCGTCGTGTTCACCCGGCTGGTGGGACTGCGCTGGCGCGACCTGCCGGGCCTCGCCGGTGTCGGAGCAGGGGACGCAGCGGCCAACGGTGCGTTCGCCTGGTCGTCGACATTCGGTCTGCTCAGCGTGACGGCCGTGCTTGGCTCGCTCTACCCGGTGGCGACACTGCTTCTGGCCCGGATCCTGCTCAAGGAGCGGCTTACGCGGCTACAGATCTACGGAGTCATTGGGGCCCTGGTCGGCATCGTGCTTCTGTCGGCCGGGTGAGCCGTCCTCATCGTTCCGTGACACGATGACTGACCGTGCCTCACGCGTCCCTACCTCATTCCCCGTTTCTGCTCGCCTGCCGGCGTCAGCCGGTCCCGCACACCCCGGTGTGGTTCATGCGGCAGGCGGGTCGATCCCTTCCTGAGTACCGCAAGTTGCGTGAGGGGACGACGATGCTTGAGGCGTGCACCAGGCCTGACCTCGTCGCGGAGATCACGATGCAGCCCGTCCGCCGTTACGGCGTTGATGCTGCGATCTTCTTCAGTGACATCGTGCTGCCGCTCAAGGCGATCGGCTTCGACCTCGACATCGTCCCTGGCGTCGGTCCGGTGGTGGCCGACCCGGTCCGTCGACGGGAGCAGGTCGACGCAATGGGGGAGTTGACTCCAGATGACGTGCCGTACATCACCGAGGCGATCGGCCTGCTGACCGCCGAACTCGGCGCTACGCCGCTCATCGGCTTCGCCGGGGCGCCGTTCACCCTCGCGTCGTACCTCGTCGAGGGTGGCCCATCGAAGAACCACGAAAACACCAAGGCCCTGATGTACAGCGATGAAGGTCTTTGGCACGCGCTGATGGCCAAGCTCGCTGACATCTCGGCGGCCTATCTGCACGTGCAGGTGGCCGCTGGGGCATCGGCGATCCAGCTCTTCGACTCATGGGTCGGCGCGCTCTCGGCCGTCGACTATGCGCGCTACGTCATGCCGCACTCGAAACGCATCTTGTCGTCGTTAGCGGAGACAGGGGTGCCGCGGATCCACTTCGGTGTGAACACTGGCGAGCTGCTGGCCCTGATGCGTGACGCGGGTGCCGATGTCGTCGGCGTCGACTACCGGCTGGCCCTCGCCGACGCGGCCAAGCGGGTCGGTGACACCGTTGCGCTGCAAGGCAACCTCGACCCGGCGGTCATCTTCTCCTCGCCGGACGCCGTTCGAATCCAGGTGGACGCAGTGCTCGAGTCGGCTCGCAACCTTTCAGGTCATGTCTTCAACCTTGGCCACGGCGTCCTGCCGACCAGCGACCCCGAGGTACTGGCCGCTGTTGTGCGCCAGGTTCACGATCGAACCGCGCGCTAGACGCCAGTACGGGTCACATCGTGTTAGTAGCGCGGGGCCATACCACCGGCGAGCTCACACGTTGCGGGGTCTCGCTAGTGGACGGGCTCCGGCTCGCGCTCCTGCGGAGTCTCGCGGGGCGCGATAGCGGCGTTGGCTGACTGCCGCCGGCGCCAGGCGGCGGCGATAGGCCCAAGGACCAGAGCGGCAACCACGAGGAAGGGAAGCAGCACGCCGAGCGTTGTGAGGGCGACGACGACGAGACCGATGAGCGCGTCCCAGCCGCGTTCGAGGCCAGCGACGAAGCCCGCGTTTTCCGCGGCCACCGGCTCAACAGCACTCGGCGCCAGCACCGTCACCGAAAGAGTGGCCAGAGCGGTCTGGTCGGACAGTGACCGCTGTTGCGCTTGAAGCGACTCCAGATCGGCCTCACGCTGGGAGAGCTCACTCTCGATCCGCACAACCTCACCGATCGTTGTTGCTCGTGACAGCAGGGCACGGATTCGTTCGACGCTTGCCTCAGCACTCTTGACCCTGCTGTTGACGTCGACGACGGTCTCAGTGACGTCTTGCACATCCGATGTGACACGTACGACGTCGCCCTCGGTCTGCGCTTGGTCAATAACAGCATTCAACTTGGCTGTCGGAACGCGGACCACGATGACGGCCCTGGTGCCCGGAGAGTCGTCAGGGTTGCTACTGATATCGCGGCTGGACACGAAGCCGCCGGCAGACTTGGCGATGACCTCGATGGCGCTCACTGTGGAGGGAACATCCTCCGAACGCAGCGTCATCTCTGCGGTAGCGATCACCGCTCGCTCGGTGAGGAGGTCGGTGAGCGGCGCCCCTCCCGAGGTCTTGGTTCCCGCCCCTTGGGCCGTTGCCGCGTCGCCTGCAGCCCCCGAGTCCTGCGCTGGTTCCCCTGCCACGTAGCCGGTTCGTCCTGAGGCGGCATCGTCTGACGAGGTGCTCATGTTCTCGCTCGAAGACCCGGAACAGCCAGCGAGCAGCACAGCTGCTCCGGTCAGTGTGATGGTGGACAGTGCCGCAGTGCGCGAACCCCTCATAGCCCCTCCCGGGCGTAGACACCGGCTCCTGTGGAGCCGTGCAGCCCCTGAAGCGCAGTGTTTCGGGTCTATCGGGCCGTTCGACGCCCCTCCCCGTCACTGAGTTCCGCAACTGCCGACCTGTCACCCGTTCGTGATCTCACCTCTGACAGGGTGACCGCCATGACTGCGGCGCGAACGGTTGTGATCGGGGGCGGTATTGCTGGCCTCGAGGCAGCGCGCCGATGCGCCGAGCATGGTGACGATGTCACGCTGATCGAGAGCAGCGCAGCAGTTGGGGGCAAGCTCGCGCGACACGTTGTCGACGGGCTCTGTCTTGACGCGGGCGCCGAGTCGCTTCTCACCCGGCGTCCTGAGGGGCTGCAGCTCATCGGTGCAGCAGGGCGCCTGCCTGATCTTGTGAACCCGGCGACGTCCGGGGCAGGCGTCTGGCTCGACCGCCTCCACCGGTTGCCGCGCCAACAGCTGCTCGGTGTTCCCACTGACGCGGACGACCCAGACCTGTCAGCCCTTCTTGGTGCAGCCGGGCTGAAGCGGCTTCGGCACGAGCCACGCCTGACACAGCCCATCGACCCTGCCCATGACATGACTGTGGCCGAGCTCGTGGGTAGCCAGCTCGGAACCGACGTGGTCGATCGACTGGTCGAGCCCTTGCTGGGAGGCGTCTACGCCGGCCGTGCCGACCAGATATCGGTTGACGCCGCATTACCGGGGTTGCTGGAGGCTGTACGACGAACGGGATCGGTCATGGCCGCCGCTGCGTCAATGCGTGGTGGGTCGCCCGGCGACGCTCCACCCTTCGCCTCGGTGGTCGGCGGCCTTGGATCCCTGCCCGACTCGTTGGTCGAGGCCTGCCGTCTCGTGGTTCTGACGAACACGTCGGCAGTCGAGCTGCGACGGCACGGCCCTTCGAGCGGCTGGACCGTCGTTACCGACGGCGGAGGTGCGCTTGACGCCGATCGGGTCATCATTGCCCTTCCCGGTTACGCCGGGGCGCCGCTACTTGGCTCGGTCGCGCCCGATGCCGCCGTGGTGGCATCAGCCCTCGAGTACGCATCCGTGGCCCTCGTCACCACCGTCTTCGACGCCGACGCGGTCAGCGCGCCGTTGCAGGGCACCGGCTTCCTGGTTCCACCCGTCACCGGACGGCTTACCAAGGCAGCGACGTTTGTGACGCGCAAATGGCAGTGGGTACAAGAAGCTGCCCCTGGCCGAGAGGTGTTGCGATTCTCTGTAGGACGCCACGGAGACGCTCGCGGGCTGGACCTGCCCGACGACCAGCTGGTCAAAGCAGTGCTCGACGAGGTGGGGGGCTTACTGGGGCTCCGAGGCCCGCCTCGGGCCGCCGTTGTCACCCACTGGGTGCGATCGCTGCCGCAGTACCGCGTGGGACATCGGGCAAGGGTCGCCCGAGCACGCGAGGGTCTGCCTGCTGGGTTGGCTGTCGCCGGTGCTGCCTGGGATGGCGTCGGGATCCCGGCGTGCATCGCCTCCGGGCAGAACGCGGCAGACCGAGTGGCCGGGGCAGATGCCAGCGGGTGACAATAGGTGCGTGAGTGACGCGCATACAACCCCAGAGCCCGCATCCAGCACGCCAGGCCCAGCAGGTCGGACGATCACCGGAAAGCAGGCCCGCGAGCTCAACGACAAGATCCGCTATACGGCGTGGTCGGTGTTCCGGAGCACTACTCGGCAGGGCGCCAACCGAGTTGGCGTAGCCGCTGAGGTCGACTCGCTCTTTGAGCAGCTGGATGGCAAGGGCGTGGTGGTTCGGGGCGTCTACGACGTGCAGGGGTTGCGTGCTGACGCAGACTTCATGATCTGGTGGCATGCCGAGAACAGTGACGACCTGCAGGACGCCTATTCGGCGTTCCGGCAGACCGCCCTCGGTGCGACATGTGAGCCGGTCTGGTCGCAGATGGCGTTGCACCGACCTGCTGAGTTCAACAAGAGCCACGTCCCTGCGTTCCTCGCCGACGAGGACCCCAAGCGCTACATCTGCGTCTACCCGTTTGTGCGATCCCTCGAGTGGTACGTCCTACCTGACGAGGAGCGCCGGGCGATGCTCGCCGAGCACGGACAGATGGCTCGCGGCTACGCCGATGTTCGTGCGAACACGGTGGCCTCATTCGCTCTCGGTGACTACGAATGGCTGCTCGCCTTCGAGGCCGACGAGCTCTACCGCATCGTCGACCTCATGCGCCACCTCCGTGCGTCCAGGGCCAGGCTGCACGTGCGCGAGGAGATTCCGTTCTACACGGGACGGCGCCGCCCGATCGCCGAGATCGTGGCTTCTCTGCCCTGATCGGCACTAATCTGCTCGTGAGGGTCTCGTTGGCCCAACGCGCAGGAGGTTGTCATGGCTCACCCGGTCATCGTCGTCGGCACGTACGACAACCGTCATCGCGCCGAGGGCGACTATGAACACATCGCCAAGAACCGCGAAGAACTCTGGAGCGAGCGCATCTACGCGCTGGCTCTCGTCGAGCGCTCCTCGACCGGCAAGGCCAAGGTGGTCAACCACCTCGAGCCGGACGCCGACAAGGGCGGCATCGCCGGCACGGTGGTCGGCGGACTGCTCGGGCTGCTCTACCCGCCGGTGATCCTGGTCACTGCGGCCGCAGGCGGTGGTGTCGCGAGGGCGGCCGCTCACCTCTGGCACGGTGTTTCACGGAAGGACATCGCCGAGCTCGGCACGGCTCTCGACTCAGGCGAGGGCGCCGTCATGGTGATCGCAGCGAAGCTACCCGACGACATCAGCTCGGTACTTCCGCACGCGTCTCACATCGCCCACCGCACGATGTCGCACAAGCACGACGACATCGAAGCCCTCATCGCCGAGCTACGCGAGATGACGCCGACGGTGGCCCCGATAGAGGCCCATACAGAGGCCCCGACAAGCTGAGCGAGGCATCTTGCTCAGCCGCAGCTCAGCGGTTACTCGGCTGGTTCAAGGGTCAGGCTGATCGAGTTGATGCACCATCGTTGGTCGGTTGGGACGTCGTAGCCCTCACCCTCGAAGACGTGGCCCAGGTGTGAGCCGCAGTTGGCGCACCGGGCCTCGGTTCGCACCATGCCCATCGAGCGGTCTTCGATGAGCTCGACGGCGTCGTCCTCGGTGGGGGCGTAGAACGACGGCCACCCGCAGTGGCTGGCGAACTTGGTGTCTGAGCGGAACAGCACCTGGCTGCAGGCCCGGCATCGGTAGACGCCGGTGGTCGCCGTGTCGGTGTACTCGCCGGTGAAGGCTGGCTCGGTGCCACCCTGGCGGAGGACCTGGTACTCCTGGGGAGACAGCTGGGCCTGCCATTCGGCATCTGACTTCTCTACGCGGTTGGTCATAGTCCAACGTTAAGTTCCCAGGCCTCAGTCGGCCAGTGCGAGCCCCTCACCAACTGGTGACGAAGTACGGTCGACCTCGTGGCTCCCCAACGTGTCGACGTCGAGGTTGCTGGTCGGACGGTGTCAATCTCCAACCCCGACAAGATCTACTTCCCTGACCTGGGGGAGCGCGGACGCAAGATCGACCTGGTCCGCTACTACGCATCGGTGGCCGAAATCGCGCTCACTGCGGTGGTCGGTCGTCCCACCTACCTGCAGCGCTACCCCGACGGAATCGCGGGAGAGGAGGTCTACCAAAAACGTCTCCCACCGAAGGCTCCCGAGTGGCTAGGACGCGTCACCGTCTCATTCCCGGGGGGCCGAAAGGCTGAGGTGCTGCGACCCGAACACCCGGCTGACCTGGTGTGGGCGGCGCAGTACGGCACGATCACGCTGCACCCGTGGCCTGCCCTGGCCGCTGACCTCGCTCATCCAGACCTGATGCGGATCGACCTCGACCCGCAGACCGGGACGGACTTCTCCGACGCGGTGTGGGTGGGGCTGCAGCTGCTGCGTCCGATCCTGGGCGAGCTCGGCCTGGTGGGATTCCCGAAGACATCAGGCGGCCGCGGAATCCACATCGATGTCCCACTGACAGCCGGTTGGACGTTTCCGCAGGTGCGCCGCTCCGTCCTCGCCATCGCACGTGAGATGGAACGGCGGGCACCCGAGCGAGTGACGTCCGCCTGGTGGAAGGAGGAGCGCGGCGAGCGTGTCTTCATCGACTTCAACCAGATGCTTCCCGATAAGACAATCGCGGCCGCCTATACCGTTCGGGCAAGGCCGGGCGCACCTGTCTCGACGCCGGTGACGTGGGACGAGCTTCCTTCAGTCAGCACGATGGACTTCTCCATCCACACGGTGCCAGATCGTCTCGACGAAATCGGAGACCTGCAGGCGCCAATGCGTGCCGCGGGTGCAGGTCTTGAGCGTGCCCTCGCCTGGGTGGAACGCGACGAGGAGCAGGGTCTTGGTGAGACCAACTACCCGCCGAACTTTCCCAAGATGCCGGGGGAGCCTCCGAGGGTTCAGCCGAGCAAGAAGGTCGCCGACCACTGGGATTGAGGGCAGACTGGCCGGGTCCAGACTCAGGAGACCTCATGGCTGAACCCGGCGAGCTTCCCGCGAGCACCCGCGTCGTCATCATCGGTGGCGGCATCGTCGGCTGCAGCATTGCCTACCACCTGGCCCTGCGCGGTGTCACCGACGTCGTTCTACTCGAACGCAAGGAGCTCACCTGTGGCACCACCTGGCACGCTGCCGGGCCTGGTCGGCCAGCTGCGAGCGACGCACAACCTCACGCGGCTCGCGAAGTACACCACCGAGCTCTTCGCCACGCTTGAGCAGGACACCGGGCAGGCGACCGGCTTCCAGACCCGGGGCTCGGTGGCGGTTGCCGCCAACGCCGAGCGGTTCGAAGAGCTACGGCGCGGAGCGTCCATGGCGCGTGTCTTTGGTCTGCCGGTGGAGGTGATCGAGCCGTCCGACGTCGAACGCCTGGTGCCACAGGCCAGGACCGACGACCTGATCGGTGGCGTCTACCTGCCCGGTGACGGAGTGACCAACCCGGTCGACACCACATGGGCGTTCGCCAAGGGGGCGCGCGCACGGGGTGCGCTGGTCGTCGAGCACACCCCGGTCGACTCGGATCCTCGTCGAGGAGGTCGCGCGGTCGGGGTGGAGTACGAGGTCGACGGTGAGCGACGTGAGCTACGCGCCGACGTGGTCGTCAACGCCGCCGGCATGTGGGGACGCGAGCTGGGTGCACCGATCGGCGCCAACGTGCCCCTCCACGCCGCCGAGCACTTCTACATCGTCACCGACGCGGTCGACGGCATCTCGCCGACGATGCCGGTGCTGCGCGACCAGGACGCCTGTGGGTACTTCAAGGCCGAGCGCCGGCAAGCTGCTCGTCGGCTGGTTCGAGCCGGTGGCCAAGCCGTGGGGCATGCCCGAGCGAGGCGGAGGCAGCGGCATCCCTGAGTCGTTCAGCTTCGGCACCCTGCCGGAGGACTTCGAACACGTCGCACCGCTGATCGAGGCCGCGGCGCACCGCATGCCGCTCCTCGAGGAGGTCGGGATCCAGCTGTTCTTCAACGGGCCTGAGTCGTTCACGCCTGACGACCGCTACCTGCTGGGCGAGTCGCCCGAGGTGAAGGGTCTGTTCCTGGCGTGTGGCTTCAACTCGATCGGCATCCAGTCGTCGGGCGGTGCCGGCAAGGTGCTGGCCGACTGGATCATCGACGGCCGTCCGCCGATGGACCTGTGGGACGTCGACATCCGACGCATGATGCCGTTCCAGCGCAACCCGAGCTACCTGCGACGACCGCACAGTCGAGACGCTCGGCCTGCTGTACGCCATGCACTGGCCGTACCGGCAGCCGGAGACAGCACGCGGTGTCCGGCGCTCGTCGCTGCACGACCGGCTGGCGGCGCGGGGCGCCTGCTTCGGCGAGACCGCCGGGTGGGAGCGGGCGAACTGGTTCGCACCGGACGGCGTCGAACCGGTCTACGAGTACACGTACGGCAAGCAGAACTGGTTCGAGCACTCGGCGGCCGAGCACCATGCGGTGCGCGAACGTGTGGGGCTGTTCGACCTGTCGTCGTTCGGCAAATTCGTGCGTCGAGGGCCCGGACGCCGAAGCGGTGCTGAACCAGATCTGCGCCGATGACGTTTCGGTACCGGTCGGCCGGATCGTCTACACGCAGTGGCTGAACGAGCAGGGCACGATCGAGGCCGACCTCACCGTCACCCGCGAAGCGGAGGATCGCTACCTGGTGGTCACCGCAGCCGCCACGCAGGTGCGTGACCTCGCCGTGGCTGACGCGACCACATCCCGTCCGACGCGCGCTGCATGGTCGAGTCGACGTCACGTCGTCCATGGCAGTGCTCAGCGTGATGGGGCCGCGAGTCGCGTGAGCTGCTGCAGCCGCTTACCACTGGCCGACCTGGACAACGACGCTTTCCCGTTCGGTACGCTCGCAGGTCATCGACCTCGGCTACGCGCAGGTGCGGGCCAGTCGGATCACGCTACGTCGGCGAGCTCGGCTGGGAGCTGTACGTCCCCACCGAGTACGCCACTGGGGTTTTCGACGCTCGTCGCCAGTGCTGGTGAGGCAGTCGGTCTGCAGCTCTGCGGGTACCACGCCCTGAACTCGCTTGCGCATGGAGAAGGGCTACCGCCACTGGGGCCACGACATCTCGCCCGACGACACCCCGCTGGAGGCCGGTCTCGGCTTCGCCGTGGCGTGGGACAAGCCTGGCGGCTTCTCGGGGACGCGAGGCGTTGACGGCGCAACGAGAAGCCGGGGCGCAAGCGGCGGTTGGTGCAGGTGCGTGTCCAGCGCGACAATGCACTGCTCTACCACAACGAGCCGATCTGGCGGGATGGCGAATTGGTGGGGCATACGACGTCCGGTATGTACGGGCACACGCTGGATGCGCCGTTGGGACTGGGGTACATCGAGAACCGCGACGGCGTCGCGGATCGCCACTTCATTGAGGCTGGTGAGTACGAGGTGGAGGTCGCCTGTGAACGTGTGCCTGCGACGGTGTCGCTGAAACCCTTCTATGACCCGACGAGCGAACGAGTGCGGAGCTAGCCCATGCTGCGGTGACGGGCCACCTTTCATGCTCGTCGAGTGCACATCAGGTTGACGTCGCTGCTTGTCGAGTGCACACCTGACTGACGTCGCTGCTCGTCGAGTGTCCCTTTGGGTACCGGATTTGGACGTTTAGTGTGAAGTGAGGTGGGTCGAGTTTCGGCAGGCTGTGCCTGGAGAAACTCGATCCGTCTTGTCGGTGGCGGCTGGCAGAGTGTGGTGCATGAACTCCTCGTTGGTTGCGCTGGTCGAACAGGTTGATCACCTGCTCGACGCTGCCACCCACGCCGTCACCGGCGATGCGAGGAACGACGCCGTCAATGACGGTGACACTGGCCAGGCCGGTGCCCTGTCCGATGACCAGCTACGCCAGGTTCTGGTCAGGTTGGAGCAGGTCGTCAACCGGGCACAGGCGATTCAGGCTGACGCGATGGTGCAGATGGGGGTCCGGGCGCGGGCCGCTGACCAGGCCGAAGTGTCACCGCTGGCGGCCAGCCGATGTGGTCGCAGCAGTGCCGCCAGACGTATGTTCCCGATGAGATCGGGGTGCTGCTGGGGTGGACGAAGATGGCCGCGGTGGCCCGGTATGACACTGCGTGCCGGGTCGCCGGCCTGCCGGTGGTCGCTGCGGCGTGGCGGGCCGGCCGGGTCGATGCCCGCAAGGTCGCGGTGATCGTCGAGCAGCTCAGCCACCTGCACCCCGGCTCCGATCCCGCCACCGTGACCACCGGACAGGTCGAGGCGCTAGCCGCCGACGCTGTCGGTTACGCCACCGTCCCCGGCAGGTCCCGGACCGCGCCGCAGCTGCGGGAGTGGCTGCGCCGGAAGGTGATCGAGGCCAACCCTGAAGCGGCCGAGGAACGCCGGCAACGCGCTGTAGCCGACCGCCGGGTGGTCATCACCCCCGGTGAGGACGGCATGAGCGAGCTGTGGGCGATGCTGCCCAGCATTCAGGCCCGCCAGATCCAACAAACGCTGACCAGCTGCGCCCAGCAGCTGGGCGCAGCTGATGTCCGGACCATGGACCAACGCCGCGCCGACACGATGGTCGACCTACTCCTCGGACGCACCCAGCCACCTGCGGTGAACCTGCAGGTGATCGTGCCCGCCGACACGATCACCGGACACAGCGACCAACCCGGCTGGGTTCCCGGACTGGGACCGGTCACCGCCACCGAAGTAGCAGAGTTGCTGCGATCAGGGCTTGAGGCCCAGATCGGGACTGACACCAGCACTGGGGCGGGAAACGGCTCTCAGACCGGGGCCGGCACCAGGCTGGGCGTTCAGGTGAGTCTGCGGCGGTTGCTGACCGACCCGACCACCGGGATCCTGACCGACCTCGCCGAGAACCGCTACCGGCCGTCGGCAGGGCTGGACCGGGCCGTCCGCGCCCGGGATGTGACCTGCCGGTTCCCCGGCTGCCGCCGCTCCGCCGACAGCGCCGGCACCGACCTCGACCACACCGTGCCCTGGCCGCAAGGCCCCACCGCAGCGACCAACCTCGCTGTCTTGTGCCGGCGGCACCACCGCCTCAAACACACCCCCGGATGGAACGCCGCACTCCACCCCACCGGGATCATGACCTGGACCACCCCCACCGGACGGAAGTTTCACACCCAACCCTGGCAATACACCAACCCCGACCAGATCCCCACCGCCACCGACCCACCACTCCGCGAATAACGTTGAGAGAGCAACGGGCCCTAGAGCGAGCGGCGGGCGCCGCAGTCGATGGTGATTCTCGAGCTGGCGGTCGAGGTGCCCTCGCGACACGGGACCGAGGCCTTACCTGAGATCACCACTACGACGAAAGAACTCGCCCTCAGACAACCACGCTAAAGCTGCTGCCCTCGCCGACAGCGCTGGTGGAGCCGAATGCGAAGTAGTCGATCGTCATGCCGACCTCACCGCGGTGGAACCTGCCGTCGCGGGGGTCGAGAATGATCTTGGCGCGACGACTCACGCCGTCGCAGGTGATAGTGGCGCCGCCGGTTGCCTTCAGGTCCTGCGTCGCCGAGGTGCGCCATGAGGCAGTACCGACTCCGGGCACCACTTGGGTGCACCTGACTCGGGTCCGTACCGCGATGTTGCCGGTGTAGCCGTCAAGGGTGATTGACCGAACCTTGACACGGACATCTGGAATGTCGGACACAGTACCGGCCAGAGCAGCACCCGAGGGAAGAAGTGCAGCGGATGCGGCCACCGCGCAGACCGCGATTGCTGAGCCAAGGCGTGTCATCGCGTTCCCGGCCTATGGCTTTGCCCCGGGGGAGGAATCCGGAAATCGTTGGTGGGGTAGATCAGGCCGGCGCAGACGTCAGAGAGGCATTCCACGGTGGTGAGCTCAAGCGTCGCTGCCCCCGGGTGGAAGCGTCCCTTCTTTGGGTCGAGCAGGATCGTGAGCAAGTGTGGTTCGCCGGTGCACGAAATCTTCTCCAGGCCCTTCCCTGGAACCCGCTGCCTGACTTTCACAGCCCAGGACGCACTCGTCACCCGTCGAGAGCAGTCGATCCTGGCCGTCACGGCGAGGTTGCCTGTGCGGGGCACCCAGTCGGTGGAGACCACTTTCACCTGGAGACTGAAGGTTGCTGCCTGGGCTGGTGCTGCTGCGCCGATGGACGCCAGCGAAGCAACTGCGATGGCGGCGGCTAGGCCCAGCCGGGACAGGCGCGTCATCGGGGGGTAATCCCAATGAACTTGAGCGTCGCGCTTCCGATGCCGGCGTGGTCGTTCTCGATGTACTGCTCGAGAGTGAACTGGGCGGTCCCGGGGTGGAACCGGCCATGACGCGGATCGAGGATCAGCGTCGACAAGTACCCGTCACCGTCGCATGGAACATTTGACGAGTTGCGAGCCTGCGCGTCCCGCTGATCGACGGCTGCGGCCCACCGGAAGGTGCCCTTGCCTGAGCACTTGACCCATGCGGTGACCGCGACATTTCCGGTTCGTGGCTGCCACTCGATCGACTTGACCTTCAGCACCGTCTCGGGAAGGGGAGCGATTGCTGCGGCTGCCGGGAGTGCGGGGAGGACGAGGGCAGCCACGACTGCGCTGAGTAACGCAGCGCGGTGAGTGACCCGCATGCCGCCCCCCTGACCATGATCGTGCCGGTGTGACGCTGCCAGAGTAGCCCCCGTGATGACGGTCGGTAGTCACCCATTTGAGGTTGAGCCGAACGGGGGACCCGGACTGCCCGCACACGCAGGCGCGCCGGGCCTTCGCGGCGCTACCAACCCGAGCTAAGCGTCGTCTCGAGCGCATCCACGAAGGCATCAGCCGCATCGAGGTCGATGCATAGGGGAGGCTTGATCTTCAAGACGTTCATGTGGTCGCTGGTGGGCTGGACGATGATTCCCAGCTCACGCATGCGCTCGCAGATGGCCAATGCCTCTTCGGTCGCTGGCTCGAGAGTCTCGTGGTCGCGGACCAGCTCAATCCCTCGATAGAGGCCCAACCCGTGAACGGTGCCGATCAACGGGTGGTGGGCCGCAAGGGCCGTCACCCGGTCGGCGATGTGGCGACCAATGACCGCAGCGTTCTCTTGCAGGCCCTCGCTCTCAAGGACCTCCAGGGTGGCAAGCGCGGCGACGGACCCAAGCGGGGATCCACCCATCGAGCTGAAGAACGATCCCTCTTCGGTTCGCAGCGTCTCGGCGATGGCGCGGGTGGTGACAACGGCGCCGACCGGGACTCCGTTTCCGGTGCACTTGGCCATAGTGACGATGTCGGGCACCACGGCCTGCTGCTCAAAGCCCCAGAAGAAGTCGCCCAGCCGTCCGTATCCCACCTGCACCTCGTCGGCGACGCAGACACCGCCGGCTGCGCGCACGGAGGCGTAGGCGGCGGCCAGATAGCCATCGGGCAGCAGGACGCCGCCGGCGTTCCCGTAAACCGGCTCTGCGATGAAGCCGCTCACCCGATCCCCCGCTTCAGCCACCTCAGCCAAGGCCCGGTCGACGTCAGCGGCGTACCTGCCGCCGGCGTCCGGGCCGCGGAACCGACCCCGGTAAGGGTTCGGTGACTCAACGATGTGCACCCACGGCGGCCGAGTGTCAGCGGCCCGTGGGTTGTCGTTGATCGCTGTCGTGACTTCGTCGGTGCCGGTGGTCCACCCGTGATACGCGCTGCGTACCGCGAGGATGTCGCGGCTTCCAGTGGCGGCCCGCATCAGCCTCAGGGCAACTTCGTTTGCCTCACTGCCGGTGCTCACCAGGAACACGGTGTCGAGGGGATCGGGGAGCAGTGCTGCAAGCCGCTCGGAGAACTCGACCATCGCCGCGTAGTGGAAACGTGAGTTGGTGTTGATGAGACGCAATTGGCGGCTGACAGCCAGCTCGATGGCCGGATGGCTGTGTCCGAGGATCGTCACGTTGTTCACCATGTCGACGTAGCGGCGTCCCTCGGTGTCGAACATGTGGTGACGGCGTCCGCGCTCGATCCGCGGTGGGATTTCGTAGTAGTACTCCTGTGCGGGCGCGAGCACTCTGTCACGGCGATGCAGGAGCGAAGCCGCCTCGTTGGCAGTCGAGGGGAAGCTCGCCGGAACAGGTTCAGTCGCCCACCAGTGGGTCGGGTCGAAGGTCACGTGGCGCCAGCCGTCGGCGCGCCGGGCGATCAGCGGGGGAAACTGCTCCGCGTCGGCCACCAGCTGCACCGTCACGGCTGGCGCAGAAGCGGGGGCTGCTGCCACCACGCCGAGCAGATCGCCAACTGCTACCTGCACGGCATCGGTCACCCGATCGAGTCCGCCCAGAATCAGGCGCCAAGTGTCGTCTAGCGACAGCGCCACCGAGGTCTCATCGAGCCGGGCCACAACGCCAGCGACCGGGGCCCGCACCTCGGTTCCAGCCGAAGCGAAGACTTCCACTCCCGTGCTGACGCCACCGTCGCCGACCGGTGCCAGCCGGCCCTCGTCGTAGCGTCCGATGCCCCAACCGTCCGCCAGCTGCAGGAGGACCCCGCCGGTGAGGTTCCATCGCTCCGGGTCGAACGTATCGGCGGTCACCGACTGATCGATGGACGGACACTCTGGGGGAAGCGCCACCAGAGATGCATGTGGTGCTGGAGGCGGCGGCGGAGTAGCGGCTCGCATTCCCACGCTTTCGGCGAGTACGCCGTGAGCGGCCCGCCATGGCACCGACCTGACGGCGCGCCAGATGCGCCAGTCGTCGTCAACCGAGCCCTGCACATACGCGTCATTCGGCTCGAGCCTGGCTTGGTGTTCGCTGCTGGCCACGTTCGATGCCGCCCGTGCGATCACGAGCGGCCACAGTGCCGCCACCTCTTCGTCGGTGAGCGGGTAGACCGAGTGGTAGCCGCGCAGCACGTTGGCAACCACCCCGAGCGCATCATCGGGTTCATGCCCGATCAGCGAGCCAGCCGCAACGGCGGCGTCAGCGGCGAGCCAGGTGCGCAGCAGGTCGCCGAAGTCGATGAGCGCATCTGGCCACGGCTGACCGGCAGTGTTCAGGTCTGCGACCACGTTCACGTCGGTGACGTCGGCATGACAGACCGCCAGTCTGAGGTGTGGCGCGAGCCCATCGATCGCTTGCTGGGCGCGCTCCATCTGCCCTTCGATGTCGGCGCGGCCAGCGGCATTCGAGATCGACGGACCGAAGGCCGCCACGACATCGCTGGCATGTCGCACATCCCATTGCAGTGTGCGGTCGAGGCCCCGATGGTCGAAGTCGGCCAGTGCCACAGCAGCTGACGCGGCAAGCCACCCCTGGCGCTGCAGCACGACGGGCGCGAGGTAGTCGAAGTCGGCCAACGGCCGTCCCGCAAGGAAGGTGACGAGCCGGACGTCGTAGGTCGCGCCGCCGTCGGTCACCTGGCCGATCAACGCGCCGTCGGCGTCCGGTAGCGGGACCGGCGCTCGAAACGGAAGGTCGCGCTCGGCCAGGTGGAGCATGGCGGCGTTCTGAGCCAGCAGTCCTTCGTGGCTGAAACCGGGGTTGGAGATCTTGAGGATGAACCGTCCACCGGCGTCGTCGACCATGACGTTCTGGTCCTGATGGCTGCCGAGGCTGCTGAGCGGTCCAGACCGGCGGTACCGCTCCGACAGAATGGCCGCCGCTCGGTCCAGGCTCAAAGCCGGACTCGGGATCTCCATGCCCGCGAACGGGTTACTCAATTCATGACCTCGTCGGTGCCGCCGATCACGTGCAGTACCGGGATGCTCAGGAGGTGTCGTAGCTTCGTGCCCCAGTCACGGCGCATGAAGTCAGAGACCAGGTGTGGCTCGGTAATCACCCACAACTCGTCGGCGTCCTCGCTCGTGACATACGCGGCGGTAGCGGCGATGGGATCGCGAGGTGTCAACCCGCCCGTGGCGGCGAGGCCTTGTGCGGCCAGCAGTTCAAGCGATTCCTGCAATGCGCGGCGCGCCTCCAGGCCCTTGTCGTCAGGGCTGGCTCCTGCGATGTCGCCACGCAGTTCATCGAGATCGACCCGTGCCACGTCGTCGACAACTTGGTCCACCCGTGACTGGTCAGAGGTCTCCGGAATCAGGACGTGGAGCTGGAGGTCCCCCTCGTGCCACTCGACGATCCGGGTGACGTCGTGCTCGGTCAGGGCGTTCTCGGTCAACACGATGAGATGGCTCACGGGGCCATCTTGGCCTATGAGGGAAGGCCGCGTCGCAGCACCTCGCCGACATCGTATGAGACGGGGCGCTCCAGCTGGTCGAAGGTGCAGGATGCCGCCTTGCGGTCCGGGCGCCAACGAGCGAAGCGCGGGTTGTGCCGAAAGCGGTCACCCTGAAGTTGGTCATAGGCGACCTCGACGACGAGTTCGGGCCGAAGCGGAACGAAGGTCATGTTCTTCTTGGCATTCCAGCGGTTCACCACCCCCGGGCGCCGAATACCCGTCGAGTCTGCGGTCTCGGGATTCCACGGATGGTCTTCGAGGTCTGTCACCAGGGGGGCGAGCTCGTCCACCAGCTCGGCCCGACGAGTAGCGGTGAAGGACGAACAGACGCCCACGTGCTGGAAGCTGCCCTGGTCGTCGTACAACCCCAGAAGGAGTGACCCGACCACGGGACCGGAGGTGTGCCATCGATACCCGGCGACCACACAGTCGGCGGTGCGCTGGTGTTTCACCTTTGTGAGCGTGCGCTTGCCAGGTGCATAGGGCTCGGCTAGCGGCTTGGCCATCACGCCATCCATACCCGCACCTTCGAAAGTCGCAAACCACCGACGTGCCTCGTCCGCGTCGGTGGTAGCAGGAGTGAGGAAGAACGGTCGTGCCCAGTCGTGAGCCGCAGCCTCGAGCAGCTGACGACGCTCGGAGAACGGCGCATCCAAATGGACGCCGTCTGCGTCCTCGAGCAGGTCGAAGGCGATGAACCAAGCAGGCGTCTGCTCAGCGAGCAGGGTGACGCGGGATGCCGCCGGGTGGATCCGGGCCGACAGCGAGTCGAAGTCGAGGGCGCTTCCTGACGCACCATCTCCCGCTGACCCCTGCGCCACCACCAGCTCGCCGTCGAGTACGAGTGGACCTGTCAGGAGCTGCGACGCGGCTGCGACGATCTCGGGAAAGTAGCGGGTGAGCGACTCCGAACGACCGGCCACCTCGACAGGACATTCGACTCCTGCCCTTTCAGGCGTTCCGATGAAGAGCAGGCACCGAAACCCGTCCCACTTCGGCTCGTAGAGGTACCCGGGCGCCTCGCCCGCGCCATCGGGAACCGTCTTGGCCGCCTTGGCAAGCATGGGTGCCACGGGGGGAGTCAGCCGAGTGCTGGCCATCACGAGCCTCCACGGAAGCGCCGGTAGTGGGTGAAGAGCGCTCCATCGTCCTCGAGCAGCCCCACGAGAGTCAGCGGACGCACAGCGCCTGGTGCACCGACGACCATGCGGGGGGCGTCGCCACCGATGAGGGACGGCGAGATAGTGGCCGTCACCTCATCGACCAGGTCATCGGTGGCCAGCGTTCCGAGCAGGGTCGGTCCGCCCTCGGTCAGGATGCGGCGAAGGCCTCGTTCGCGTAGTGCAGCCAATGCGCCACGCAGGTCGACGCTGCCATCGCCGCTCACGACGACGTCGGCCACTCCTCGGAGAGGGTCGACGTGCACGGCCGGTGCGGCGGAGCACGTGATGACGATCGCCCGAGACGTTCCACCGAAATAGTCAGCGGACGGGTCCAGCTTCCCGCTCGCGGTGACCAGGGCAAGGGTCGGAGCTGCTGGCTGTCCGGCTCGCTCACGCAGGGCGGCGAACTCCGGCCGCGCGCGCCCGGGGCCGTAGCCTTCGGCGCGTGCTGTGCCTGCCCCGACGACGATGACGTCGGCCAAGGCTCGCTGCAGTCCGAAGAGGAACCAGTCGGAGTCTCCGGAGATCGGTTGCGACCTGCCGTCGAGACTGATGGCGCCGTCGATGGATGCCACCATGTTGGCGCGAACGGCACCGTTGTCGGGGTAGGCGTAGTGCGCGGCCAGAGCTTCGACGTCGCTGCGCGGCGTGATGGTGAGGGGTGGGGCTGGGAGCAGTCGGTGCACGAACCGATGGTGGCAGAGGAAGAGCGAGGCGTCTTGCCCCGTACCCTCAGACACCGTGTCCACCGTGTCCACCGTCAGCCTCGTCGACCGATTCCCGCAGGTGGATGCCGCTGCTCTGGTGGCCACTCTGGTTCCCCCGCCACTCTTCGCACAAGTTGGCTTCCACAACTATGTGCCCGACCCGCTTCACCCGACACAGACGGCGGCGGTCGCTGCGTTAGGAGCCTTTTCAGCTCGGATCGCTTCCCCGACGGAGGAGCGCAGCTGGTGGCGGCGTGCGCCAGCGCCACCCGAGGGGCGGGCCGGTATCTACCTCGACGGCGGCTTCGGAGTGGGCAAGACTCATTTGTTGGCGTCGCTCTGGCACGAGGTGACGGGGCCGAAGCTCTTTGGAACGTTCGTCGAGCTGACGAACCTCGTCGGTGCACTCGGTTTCGCCGACGCAGTGGAGCGGCTGACGCGGCATCGCCTGATCTGCATTGACGAGTTCGAGCTCGATGATCCGGGCGACACCGTCCTGATGGCGACGCTGCTGCAGCGGCTGACCGAGCGAGGCGTGATGCTCGCGGCGACGTCCAACACTCTCCCGGACCGACTGGGCGAGGACCGCTTCGCGGCTGCGGACTTCCTGCGTGAGATCCAGGGGCTCGCCGCGCACTTCGACGTCGTGCGTATCGAAGGCCCGGACTATCGGCATCGGGATGCTCCCACCACGCCGCGGCCGGCAACCGAGGCTGAGCTGCAGAGGGCCGTCGAGTCGGGAGGGGTGGCCGCAGCTGACGACTTCGAGGCGCTCCTGGCGCACCTAGCGGTGCTACACCCCAGTCGATATGGAGCCTTGGTGTCGGGGATCGACATCGCTGTCTGGCGCGGGGTACAGCCGATCGCCGACCAGGCCGTGGCGCTGCGCTTCGTGGTCCTGGTCGACCGCCTCTACGACCGAGGTGTTCGCGTTGTGGGCAGTGGAGCGTCGCTCGGCGATGTCTTCACCGCCCAGATGCTCGCCGGTGGGTACCGCAAGAAGTACCTGCGGGCGCTGTCCCGGCTCGTGGTCCTGGCGCGCGGTGTGTCCAGCCCCTAGGACCCTGGCGCTTGCGCACGCCCAGAAGGCCGGCTCCCCGGCCGACACCATAGGTTGCCAACCGAAGGATCCGTTGACGTAGAAGTACAGCCCGCCGGAGGACGACACACATGTCGGTGCGGCGTCGGACTGGATCTACTACCGAGTCACTCGGTAGTGGTATGGCTGTCCCTTACGGCTTGGTTCAGGTCGATCGCGCCGACACGGGCGACCAGATCGTCCAGCGTCGGGTTGAGCGATGGCGCGACGTCCAGTGGGCCGCGATCTTCGATCGTGCTCAAGTCCCACACGTCGAGATGGGTCGTGTCGCGTGCCCACGTGCCTGGCGTTATCGTCAAGTCATGCGAAACACATTTCGGATTAAGAGGGCACTCGGCGTCGGAGCGACTGCATGCGCGGCCGTGGTGCTGCTGACCGGCTGCGGGCTGGAGGACACGGCAAACCAAGCGATCGACCAGGCTGCTGACCAGGCGAAGGACGTTGTGGGGGATCTGTCGGCTGATGCCGCGTCGGCCACGGTCGGGACTGCCGTCGAGCAGACCCTGGCCGAGGCCGGCTACACAATCACCGAACCGCCATCCTGTTCAGCCGACCTCAGCGCGTCTGGGGCCCGCCTCGGTCTGGGCGGGAAGGTCACCTGTACGGGTGAGACTTCGAGGGGTTCTGGCTACGAGGCGACTTTTGATGGTCTGATCACCTTGCAAGGGCGATGCCCTGGCAGCCTGCAGGTCGATATCGTGGGCGACCCGACAGTGTCGCTCAAGAGGATCGATGTCTGTCGCATAGCGCGCCTCTTGGAGGGTGGATGACTGGGTTCGTAAGCACTGAGGAATGGATCGAGCGGGGCCGAGCCGCTCGGCAGGCGATGTCGCGGAAAATGTTAGCCGAGCACGTTGTCGCCGCGGACCGACCAGACCCAGTTGTCCTGATGTATGCGTCCGATGAGGGGCGCGACGTCGACCTGTTGCCGTTGAAGTACGAGCGGATGGGTGTTTCGCCGTTCACGTTCTACCGCGGGTTCGCTGCAATGCATGCCTACGATCTCGGTCAAGGTCAGAAATCGGGACTGAACGTCCAGCTCTGCGGTGACATGCACTTGTCCAACTTTGGTGTCTACGCTTCGCCAGAGCGCAACCTTGTGTTCGATGTCAACGACTTTGACGAGACACTCCCGGGACCATTCGAGTGGGATCTCAAACGACTTGTGACCTCATTTGCGGTGATGGGACGCACCCGTGGATTCTCGCCAGCTGCCACGTCGGAGGCGGTGCGTACGGTGGCAGCGAGCTATCGGCGACGTATCTCTGAGTTGGCCGAGATGAATCAGCTCTCCATCTGGTACGACCGGATGGACCAGGCAATGCTGGAGAACCTTGCAACTTCGTTCGCCGGGAAGCGTGGACGGAAGTCACTTGAGGCGGGGATCGCCAAAGCGAGAAGTAAGACGCATGCGCGAGCCGCTGCCAAGCTGACCGAGATGGTCGATGGTCAGCGGCGGTTCCGCTCCGAGCCACCCCTCCTGACTCCAGTCGAGCGCTCCTCTGCCGAGGTTGCTGCTCTGGTCGACATCGTCGGCAGGTACCGCGCCACCCTGTCAGCGGACCGGGCTGAGCTGCTGAGCAGGTACCGAGTGATCGATGTTGCTCGGAAAGTGGTCGGTGTCGGTAGTGTCGGGACGCGCTGCTGGGTGATTCTGCTTGAAGGTATCGATCCCGAGGACCTTCTGGTGTTGCAGGCGAAGGAGGCCGGCCCGTCAGTGCTCGAGCCCTACCTTCGCAAGAGCGTTTACCGTCACCAGGGACGGCGAGTTGTTGAGGGCCAGCGCCTGACACAGGCGGCCAGCGACATCTTCTTGGGCTGGGTCAACGGCTACGACCAGTCTCGCCACTTCTACGTGCGCCAACTGCACGACATGAAGGGTGGAGCCGACCCGGACCGGATGCCCGCAACGAATGTCCGTCCCTACGCGGAGATTTGCGGACTCGGTCTGGCCCGGGCTCACGCGCGGGCTGGGGGAGCGACGATGATCTCCACCTACCTCGGTTCCAGCGACAAGGCTGACCGTGCCCTGGCGGAGTACGCAGAGGCGTACGCCGACCAGAACGACCGTGACTACGCCGCTTTCATGGCGGCTCGGGCGAAGTCGTAGAGCGGTGGGGCGGGTCCGGTCGTGCCGCCCGTGGAAGTGACTAGGCCAGTAGTGAGGAAGTGACTAGGGCAGCAGTGACTCCCCGGATTGCCCACGGGCCACGATGGCAGAGATGCGCGCTGCCCGGGTCTCGGCGCGTTTGGCGCTGACCACTGACCAGAGCACCTGCTTCTTGCCACCCGCACCGAGGGCTTCGTAACGGTCAGCGACATCTGGGTTTGTGTCGAACGCATGCTGGAGATCGGCAGGGACCGCCAGCGCCTCTACCGGGTCGAGGATGCTCCACGACCCGTTTGCTTTGGCCCGATCGATCACCACCCTGCCGGCCTGAGTCATCAACCCGTTGGCCACGAGCCGCTCGACCCTTGCCTTGTTGGTGGCCGCCCACGTGCTGTCCTTCTTTCGGGGCGCGACGTAGAGCATGGCTCGCTCGTGGTCGAGCTTTCTCGCGGTGCTGTCCACCCACCCGTAGCAGAGCAACTCCTCGATGATGTCCTCGTAGGAGAACTGCTGTTTGCCGCTTGCCTTGGTGTAGTTCACGACCCAGACCCCAGGAGATGAGCCGTGGTTGGCCTCGAGCCATCGGCGCCACTCCGAACGGTCAGCGGGCTGGACCAGTTCGGCGTCGTCCAGGCGAGACATGACGACCGATCAGAGCCCGAGGGCGCTAAGGCTCGGGTGGTCGTCAGGTCGGCGTCCGAGAGGCCAGCGGAACATTCGATCTGACTCAGTGATTGACAGGTCGTTGATGCTGGCGAATCGCCGTGCCATCAGCCCCTGCTCGGTGAACTCCCAGTTCTCGTTGCCGTAACTGCGGAACCACTGATCCGATTCGTCATGCCACTCGTAGGCGAACCGGACGGCGATGCGCGCACCATCGAAGGCCCACAGCTCCTTGATCAACCGGTACTCGAGCTCGCGCGCCCACTTGCGGGTGAGGAAGGCGTGCACCTCTTCTCGTCCCGTGGGGAACTCGGCCCGGTTACGCCAGGCGGTGTCGTCGGTGTACACCTGCACCACGCGGTCGGGGTCTCGGGAGTTCCACGCGTCCTCGGCCATGCGCACCTTCTGCGCGGCGGCCTCGGCGCTGAACGGTGGTAGTGGTGGTTTGGTCTCCATGGGGTCTCCTCGGGTGCTCACCTGTGTCGCATTGGTCCTGGCGATATCAGGTTTGGGCGATGTCCAGCACTCGTGCGAAGGGATCGTCCTTGCGGATGTCGACGATCTGGCCGGTGTCTGGTGCGAGCAGCACATCCAGTGACGAGCGGGCCACCGCTGCAGACGTCAGCAGAGTGTCGCTGGGCTCCTCGCCGAAGGCCTTGACGCGCATCGGCGTAGCGGTTCGCTCCGGGTTGATGCAGTTGACCCGTACCCCGTCAGCAGCCCATTCGTCGGCCAATGCCTGCACGAGGTTCACGACGGCCGCCTTGCTCGATGAGTAGAGGCTGTAGCCGCCACGGCCGCGCGTATAGGAGCTCGACGTGAAGAACAACATCGAACCCTGTGTCCGCTGCAGGGGAGTGAAGAACTCCTGGGCGATGAATACCGGCGCCAGGTAGTTGATCTCGGTGGCGCTGTAGATCGTCTCCTCCGATGTCTCCAACAGGTTCCCCCGTGGAAGCATCGCGGCGGTGTTGACCACGAAGTCGACCCGGCCGGACTCGGCCATCACCTGACGCGCGGCTGCGGCAATGTCTGCCCGGCGCTCGACGAAGGTGTTGGTGCTGGACCGTCCGAACCCATGTACCGTCGCGCCGAACCCTCCCGCTAACTCGGCGATGTCCGCACCGATCCCGTAGCTGCCACCGAAGACCACCATCACCTTGCCGGAGAGTGCAGCCCGAAGGTCATCGTCGGTCCGCGGTGCAGGTTGGTCGTTACTCGTCAGCTGGAACAGCTTGTCGGCGAGGTACACGTCGATCGGTTCGGTGACCTTCATGTTCCGCTCGTCGCCTTGTACCACGGTGATCTCAACGTCGGGAAGATAGCGAAGCACGACTGTGCAATCGTCCGTGGCGACGAACTCGGGGTCACACTGTGCGAGGTCATAGGCCCGCTTGATGACCGAGGCTCGAAACGCTTGAGGCGTCTGGCCCCGACGCAGCATGGCCCGCGGCGGGATGTTTCTGATCGTGCCCTGCGCCGTGACCTCAACGATCGTGTCCGCCGACGGGATGGCGACGTCAACGGCGTCGTACTGCTCGAGGGCTTCGAAGCACTCGCCGATGATGCGTGGTGTCACAAGCGGCCTGACCGCGTCGTGGAACAGCACGTTGCACTCGTTGTCGCCTAACCATTCCAATGCTCGCAGCGTCGTTCCGTTCCGGGTGTCGGCACCCTCGAGTAGGTCGACGACCTTGCCGTATCTGCCGTCGCGCACGATGGCGCGCACGGGATCGAGATACCCGGGCGCCATCATGATGAGAACCTCGTCAATCATGTGGTGATTGTTCAGAGCGGCGAGTGCGTGCTCGAGAATTGGGCGTCCGGCAATCTTGAGCAGCTGCTTGGGAATGCCCAATCCGATTCGGACGCCGACCCCGCCAGCGAGCAGCACAGCAACGTTCCTTCGTGGGGGAGCGCCATCTACTCCTGCCGACATGATTCACAACCTTCCACAGCCCCGGCTGGCCGGGGATGTTGTCGAACCTCGCGGTGCCTAGTCAAAGGAACCTAGGGGTCGGCTCAGGAACGGGCCGGTGAGCCCGGTCCCGGCGCCGGTGGCAGAGCAATTTGAAGTGCCTCGAGCAGGCGGTCGCTGGCACCGTGTCTGGTCTCGGCGCCGACAGACTCCATGCTCTTGGCACGCCGGTCGCTGGACTCCGACGATTCGCGAAGGCAGTCCTGGAGGAAGCATTCGAAGTCGCTGATGGTCTCAAGAATCGGGCCTGGGATCAGATCACGATAGCCCTCCACGTTGAGCCCGCGCGTCGTCTCGTACTCCTCGATGTCAGGACAGTGGAAACCCATCGGTCGGTCCAGGGCCAGGTAGTCGGTCCACACACTGCTGTAGTCGGTGATGAGTCCGTCACTGCGGCCCAACAGCTGGTAGACGGTCGTCTGCACTCGGTCCAGGTCTTTCCGGTCGATGACAGGCAGGCCCATCGCCGCGTAGCGATCGGCATCGAGCGGGTGTGGCTTGACTGCCAAAGTGACCCCCAGCCGACGGGCGACCTGGCCGACCTGCTCGAAGAGCTGGCGCTCTGCGTCCGACTGCGACAGCTCCTGCGCATCGGCCCAGTTTTGTACGGTCGCCAGGCGGCGCCCTCGGTACTCCGTTTGGCGGTAAGTCGGCATCCAGAGGACGAGACGCTTGTGTGGGTCCAGCCCGAGCTCTCGCATCGTCTCGTCGCTCGCGGGCCGCGCGAACTGGTCCACCCGTGGGTTGCCCGTGACGAGCACACCCTCTTCTGAGACGCCGAAGTAGACGGGTCTCTGGTCACCCCACAGCTGGGTTCCGGCGACCACGAAAGTGGATCGAACATTGGCGAATCGTTTGCTTCTCTTCGGGCCGTCTCCGTGCCAGAGGTTCACGAATGTCTTGTGGTGGGGTGGCTTGGGCGACCCGTAGAGTCCATGTGTGAAGAAGACGTATTGGGCGGTGATGTATCTGAGATAGGCCGCGGCCGAGTCCTTGCGCAGACACCGCACCGGGAAACGCAAATCCGCGTCGGCTATCAGCCAAGCCACCGAGTCCGGGCTGTCGTTGGTCAGCCAGTAGACCGGGATTCGGCGGGCCAGTGCGCGGACCACCTCGACGCTGTTCCCTTCATCGTCGGGGAATCCGGTGACGACGGCGTGCCGAAGGGCAGGTGTCACTCTCAGCAAGACGCGCACGAGCGTCAACTTCACTGTCGCAAGAGCCTCGTTGCCGCGCATCGTCAACCCCCCAAGCGTCCGGTCAGACGGCGCTCGCTTTCGGACATCAGCCGTCGCATCTGAGCCCCGATGACCTGCAACCTGGTAGGCAGCAGGGCGTTCTGGCCGTGCTGCTGTGCCAGCTCACGAAGTCGGCACCATCTGCGGGCCAGTTGGTGGAGGTACTTGATCTCGAACAGCGGCGGACAGGCGGGCGCCTGGTAGTAGGAGTGCAGCAGCCGGTCCTCGAGCCGTCGGCGGATTCCCGCGAAAGGCGGTGCGACGATCTCCGGCGCGAACCGGATTGCTCCGGAGACCAGTGCGACGAAGCGCACCAAGTCATCCTCCGGAGTTCCGACCGCAGACAGAGCCGCGTCGAGCCCCACCGTGGTCCCGTCCTCCGCGAGCAGGATGTTGGCTGGGCCGAAGTCGCCGTGCAACCGAACCTGTGGGGAAGTCACCGTCATGGCTGGGAACTCGACCATTGTGCGGCGGACGCGGTCGGGAAGCGACAGCCCCAGCGGGTGGAGCTTTTCCTCAGCGACGGCGAGGACCTGGCGCGCCTCGTCTTGCATGTCGACCTCAACGGCCGGCAGCTCATCGATGGCATGCAAGTGCCGGAGAAAGGCGCCGGCTGCGGTAAGCCCATCGAGAAGGGCGGCGGGCCGCAACGTGCTGCGGTAGCTCAGCAGGTCTTTGATCGTCACTCCGGCGACGTACTCCATCGCAAATGCATCGAGCTCGGGCAAGTAGGCCACGGGCGTGGGTACGCGGAACGGGTCCATGCCTTCGAAGTGGGTTTGCAGACGCTGGAGTGCGAGAAACTCCCCATGCGCGGTCAGTGGATTGTCCACGTCGTCCTGGGACCAGTCGACGTGCGGCTGCTTGACCACCCATTGACGGAGACTCCCGACCGGAGTGTCCGAGCCGACGACATACATGTTCGACCGCCCGGCAAGCCTTTGTTGCTCGATCGACAGGTGCACATTGTGATCCGACGACGCATCGAGTGCTCGTGAGAGTGCACTGAGCACCAAGTCCGACTCCGGAGCGGCACCTTCTTCCGAACCTACGACCGGGTTAGGTGCATGCCACTGCGCTCGTTTCATCGCAGGCCTCGCCAAGCTGTGACGGCTATGAGCTCGCTCAGCGCGTCTGCAGGTTCAGTGCCGTCGAGGCGGTGCAGACGAAAACGGCCCACCTGTTCCTGGTAGAGCTCGCTCATGATCGCGAGTTGCTCTTGGGTCTGCTCCTGACGGCGGCTGTAGGCGATCTCGCTTGACACGTCGACCAGGAACCCCACATCCGGTTTGGGGCTGATGAACGTAAACAGCGCTCGCTGCCACGGGATGTCGACATTGCGAAACCTGTGGAAGTGCATGTCCATCTTGACCATGGAGTCGGGGCTGAAACGGTCGAAGATGAGCACATCGCTGCCCCGGTGCCGCAGGATGAGGCGCCAGAGGTGGATCGTGTTGAGACCCGCCACGACGAACACCCACGCGTGCTGGCCAACGCGGCTGTCCCGGAGAGCTGAAGGCACGAACGGGTCAGGCGGGCGAGGCGTGCGTCGTGCGGCACCAAAGGGGCGGTTGAGAAGCGGGATCGAAGGCCACCACCGCTGGCCGGACTTGAAACTGCCTCCCCACTGAACCGCCGCGTCGACGCCGAGCTGGTGTAAGCGGTTCTGCAGCTCGTCCACCTGAGTGCTCTTTCCCGAGCCATCGAGGCCGGAGAAAGAGATGATCGGTGGCCGCGGCCTGCGTGGACGGGCGCCAACGAGGATTCGCGCTTTGGCGGCCAGCGGGCCGTCCTTGACCAAGACGCCCGCCAGTCCGGCAGTCCGCGCCCTCAGGGGCAGCTGTCCGCTGGCCTGATACGACTCTCGGAGCAGGTGCAGGGCACCCAGCAGGCCGAGGTCCCCCGCCCGCTCGCTGGCGACATCCCAGGCTCGAGGATCGCGCTCCAAAGCTTGCGAAATCCGGCGGCGGACCTTCGCGGTGATGCGCCCGCGACGCGTGACGCCGCCCCGAGCTGCGAGCAGCAAAACGGTTGCGGGACTCGGATTGCAGAGATTGTCGAACCCGGGAAGGGGCTCCGCATCGATGAAGAGCGAGGAGGCGTCGGTCCGCCTCGTCCTCCAGCGATCGGCCGAAGACAACTCGACGCCGTACAGGCCGGACGGGTCGAACCTGGCCCAGATGTCCCGCCACCGGACGAAGTTGGCGTCGTGCAGCCAGTCAATAATCTTCGCGTGGTCGTTCGGCTTCGCGAGCAGGTCGAGATCACGACCCTCCGGTGGCAGAGAGCCGATGACGAGCACCGGCCCGCCGACCGCACGGTCGATAGCCGTGGCCACGTCGGCTGCAACCGACCGGAACTCCTGTTCGCCCTCCGGCGCCCGTTCGCTCACCCGAGAACCTGAGCCAAGGGCGTCGTGGGGAGGGTGTGAACAAGGCTGACCGAGAGACGGCGGATCGCTGTCCCATCGAGACCAGGGTCGGTGCTGGCGTGGCAACTCAAGAGCATACTTCAGGTTAACTCAGGGTGAAGCCTGCGTCTGAGGAAGTACGAAATCGTCTGCCGTATGAAGCGCGGGGTCTTCCACGCCCAGAGGTCCACCTCGAGCATCACATTCGTCCGGTTCGCGAAGAATACTTGTCGTACCGCCTGCGTTTGAGGCCTCTGGCCGCCCCTTGGTGCTCAACCCTTTCCTTCAAGTGGTGGGATTCAGAAGTGCACGAAGAGGGTAGCGAGGGGGGTAGGCACCAACGCGGCGCGGTGTTAGCGTCTGCAACGGTGCCGCCGGGGGCCCGTTCCGCCTCGGCTCGCCCCACCAGAGGACGCCACCAATGTTTGAAACGCCATGAAGCAAACCATTGGAATCGCAGCAGCGACGGTTTGCGCCACCGCCGCCGCGTTACTCGCCACGACCGGCGTAGCGACGACCAACGCAGCCGGGGAGACGACGGCGGGCGACCCGGAGATCATCGCCGTTGGCGACATGGCATGTGACCCGGCCAGTTCGTACTTCAAGAACGGCTTAGGTGACTCCACGCACTGCAACCAGCTAAAGGTGGCCAACGCAGCCGCGACTGACACGGCCATCCAGTCAGTCGACAGGCTCGTGGGACTTGGTGACTACCAGTACGACTGTGGAGCTCCCGAAGACTACGCGGCCAGCTACACCCCGTCGTGGGGTCAGTTCGATTCGGTTGTGTCACCGGCCGTGGGAAATCACGAATACTTCACTGGGCCGGGATGCCCTAGCAGCAACCGCTCTGCGGCGACCACGTACTTCAACTACTTCGGACTGAGTGCTTCCCCCAGTACCACCGGCAAGTACTCCTATGCCCTGGGCTCGTGGCTGTTCATCAGTCTCAACTCGGAGTGCTCCAAGCCTGGAGTGGGCGGGTGCGGCGCCACCAGTCCGCAGACGGTGTGGCTCAAGAACGTCCTCGAAGCGAATGCAACAAGTACCGAGCCGAAGCCGTGTATCGCAGCGTATTGGCACAAGCCTCTCTACACGGCAACAAGGCTTACTCCCACTGCGACCTTCCGGCCCTGGTGGAAGTTGTTGTACAGCTATAGGGCCGATGTGGTCTTCAACGGTCACGCCCACAACTACCAGCGGTTCGCCGCATTGAACCCCACGACCGACCAACCGGACGCGCAAGGCCCGACGGAATACCTTGTGGGAACCGGTGGAGTGTCGCTGAACGCGATCAAGTTGGACGCCGTACCGCAGCCCGTGGCGAAAGCCAAGACGTTTGGTTATCTGCGAATGACCTTAGAACCCAACGGCTGGACAGCCGACTTCGTTGACACCCTGCGCGGCAGCGTGGTAACCGACCACTCCACAGGCACCTGTCACTGAACAATCGGCGGTACGGGCTGAGTGAGCAGCGTTCCTGCGAAAATGATTGCGCGTGTAAGACTCGGCGCTTATCTTGTGTATTACGGGTACAGCCAGATGCCCGATGGCTCTCCAGTATGGCCATACGCCGCTCATCCAGACGCACTGTGGAGTGCACGATGAAGATCGAAAAGAGCAGTCAATGGCTCCGCATCGGACTCTTCGGCGAGATCGACCTCGACTGGTATGAGGATCATCGCGCTGACATCGAGCTTGCGCTGAGAGATTGCCCAGCCTTGGTGATCATTGATGTCGAGCACGTGAGTTTCATGGATAGCACCGGGTTGTCGCTGCTGGTGCAGGCCTATCACCGATGCCAGTTACAGGACGGTGAAGTGTATGTCCTTCACGCGCAGCCAAAGGTCGCGCGCATGATCGGAGTCGCTGGGCTCGACCAAGTGGTCACCGTCGCAACCGACAGCCAGGAAGTCAGGCACGTCTACGAGCGAATGGCGCAGACCGATCCATCCAACGCCTGACTCCACCGACACAGCTGATCGAGCGCCTAGGTGATCCGGCTCAATGCATCCGTATTCCCTGCGGGGATAAGGGTTGTAGGGGTTGGTCGGACAGAGTTAGGGAACGCACAGAAAGCTTGAATATGATCGCGGCGGGACATTCAGGAGGTCTGTCTTGAGACGTTCATCGGCATTGACCCGCGCTGTCAAGAGCGCGATGAGCGCTCGGCACAAAGGGCAATTGGTTCTCGTATCTCTCTGGGCGCCGCTCTTGCGGCTGCAAAGGAGTCCGCCTCAGAACCAAAGGCAGCCAACGCCAGGACCATCGCCGCGTTCGAAGACGCAACGCAAGAGCAGATCGACTCGATCAAGCCCCTGATGGAGGAGCGCTCCACCCGCAATCTTCGAGAAGTCGCGGACGCCAGCGCTGACACGAGCACTCATCGACGAACAGAGGCAAGGCTAATCCGCTCCCGCGGTGGGGCGGCCCTAACCGCTCGGGGGGAGTGCGTCAGGGCCGCAAGTGAACGATAAGCCAGGGCCGCCCGCCTGTCCGGCGATTGGACATGAAACTGCTCCGGTCGTCGCGCGTGAAAACACAGCCGAGGTCTGCGACTGGTGGGCCAAGACTCGTCAGGTAGCCACCGCGAATGGTTGCCGTTGTTGAACATCGATTTCAACGCGGGTGTCAGCTCTGCTCAACTCTCCAGCTGAATGCCCGACTTGACGGTGCGGACGACGACCCCCCGCGGCGAATCTCTGGTTGTGGTGACCGGAGTCGTGGTCAGCGAGTGTCTCTGCCCCAGCAGACCGCTTTACCGGACTCCCGGAGCCCGCAGGTGTGGAGCCCGCCCGCGGAGATCTGGGTGAACGGTCCGGGCTTGTCCTTGGACTGACCGAAGCGATTCCGCCCAGCAGACCGCTTTGCCGGACTCCCGGAGCCCGCAGGTGTGGGTCCGCCCGCGGAGATCTGGGTGAACGGTCCGGGCTTGTCCTTGGACTGACCGAAGCGATTCCAGCCCCAGCAGACAGCTTTGCCGGACTCCCGGAGCCCGCAGGTGTGGCGTCCGCCCGCGGAGATCTGGGTGAACGGTCCGGGCTTGTCCTTGGACTGACCGTGGTAGTTGACTCCCCAGCAGACCGCCTTGCCGGACTCCCGGAGCCCACAAGTGTGGTAGAAGCCGCGGAGATCTGGGTGAACGGCCCGTCGCGCATCGTGCGGTAACGCATTGTCCGCATGTTCGTATCCGGCAACTCCTCGGAGCGGGTACTTGAAGAACTCACCCCGGCGGTGCCGCCGTCGACATCCCCGGCGCCGGGGCGACCACCAGCGCCCCGATTACACCGATCAGTCCCACCCTTACCCACCTTTGCCGTCGCACGCCACTCACCTTCCATCGCATCGCAAGTGAAGGGACACACTGGGATCACCCACCACGCTCCTACGGCTCTCCTACGGCAACCAGAGACCTAAGCCCCGCTCCATCGGTCCCGACACCCGAACCGTGTCGGGTCGAAAGTGACCAACTATCGACGCCTGGAGGTTCCTCCGAGCGTAGAGCTCGGTGCTGCTCACCGCGTCGTCACCGTTCTGGTTCGCTGCCGGTGTGACATTCGGTGGGCAGCACCGTCAGCCCTGGCCGTCGCTTGGCGGATTCCGTCAGGGAACCGTGGGCCAGGTGGTCGTTTCTTAGACATTGGCGACTACGCGGTGCCGCCCGGCTTAGGGGCCGTGCGACGAGGGTTTGACCTGTTCGACTGCGGGTAAAGGTTCACCATCGCCATCCCCGTCAACGACAAGGTGGGTGCGAAATGAACCTATTCGAGGACATCATGGCCGGGGACGTAGTGATGGCGGCGGTGGCCCTGTTCTTCGTCGCGTACGACCATTTCCACGCGCGGGAGCGGTGAACGCGCGAGACATGGCGGGAGCGGTGAACGCGCGAGACATGGAGTGCCGCACGCTGTTCTTTGGCGCCTGGGTGCGACCGGCTCATGTCTGTGTGCCCGGCCAACGGATGTGCAGACTGCTCAACAGGCAGCCGGCAAGGGACGCTGGACCTCTTCTGTGCTCACCTTCGCGCATACTTGCTGGTGGAACGTGGTGGGCGATACAGGACTTGAACCTGTGACCTCTTCCGTGTCAGGGAAGCGCGCTAGCCAGACTGCGCCAATCGCCCGCGGTACTGCTGCGGTTTCGTGCGGTACGACTCGTTCGTACTCGTGCTGCGAGGTGGAGACGGGATTTGAACCCGTGTAGACGGCTTTGCAGGCCGTTGCCTCGCCTCTCGGCCACTCCACCGGAGCAGGCCTGCCAGGTGAGACTAGGCGAGACCCTCCGAGCGGACGACGGGATTCGAACCCGCGACCCTCACCTTGGCAAGGTGATGCGCTACCAGCTGCGCTACGTCCGCGAATCCAGCCCCTTGTGAGGGCTGGCGAACGGCAACGATAGCCGATCCTCGCAGGTCAGCCCAAAGCGGGCGCTGTGGCCGAGGGGATACCGTGACGGGCGTGTCGGAAGCGTGCAGTCACCCAGCCCCTGGTCGTCACCGGCGATGCCCTGAGCTCGATGAGGTGGTCGACGTCGCGCGAGCTCGCCGAGCGACCACTCTGGACGCCGGTGTCGCCGCCCGGATGGCCCCTACCCGCGAGGTCGTCGAGCGAGCCGTCGCCGAGAACCGGGTGATGTACGGAATCACCACCGGATTCGGGGCACTGGCCAACACCCGCATCGCCCCTGGGGACCTCGCTGCCATGCAGCTGGCCCTGATCCGCTCCCACGCCGCAGGGGTGGGCGACCCCCTCGCTGACGACGTGGTCCGGGCGTTGCTCCTGTTGCGCGCGCGCACTCTCTCGGTCGGCATCAGCGGGGTGCGGGTCGAGCTGCCGGAGCGGCTGCTCCTGCTCCTCGAACGCGGCCTGCTGCCGGTCATCCCCGGACAAGGCAGCGTCGGTGCCTCGGGTGACCTGGCCCAGCTCGCCCACCTTGCCCTGCCGCTCGTCGGCGAGGGCCGTCTGCGGCGCGCCGGGTCGACCGATCTGTGGGGGAGCCCAGCCGCCGAGCTGCTCGCCGAGGAGGGCATCGAACCGCTGGTGCTGCAGCCGAAGGAGGGGCTCAGCCTGATCAACGGCACCGAGCCGATGCAGGCCCGGTTGGCGCTCTCGGTCGACCAATGCTCGCCTGCTGGTCAAGGTTGCCGACCTGGCGTGCGCAATGTCGCTGGACGGCCTGCTGGGCACCGACCGCGCATTCGATGCCCGGGTGATCGACATCCGTCCCCACGTCGGCCAGCTGCGCGTCGCCGACAACCTGCGCCGGCTGCTGGCGGGCTCGGGGCTGCTCGCCAGCCACCGCCATGACCTCGAGCACGCCGTACAGGACTCCTACTCGCTGCGCTGCGCGCCGCAGGTACATGGGGCCGTGCGCGACGTCCTAGCCACGTGGCGTCGGTGCTGACCGTCGAGCTCGGAGCCGTCGTCGACAACCCCGTGATCGTGCCGACGCCGGACGGCGACCGACTACGAGGTCATGTCGACCGGGCAACTTCCACGGTGAGCCGCTCGCCTTCGCCGGCGACATGCTGGCAATCGCCATCTCCGAGCTCGCGTCCATCAGCGAGCGGCGGACCGACCGCATGCTCGACCCGGCTTTCTCGCGCGGGCTGCCGCCCTTCCTTGCACCAGCGGCCGGCACCAACAGCGGGTTCATGCTCGCGCAGTACACGGCGGCGTCCCTGGTCAGCGAGAACAAGGTGCTCGCGCACCCGAGCAGCGTCGACACGATTCCGACCTCGGGAAACCAGGAGGACCACGTCTCGATGGGGTGGACGTCGATGCGCAAGCTGCGCGAGGTCGTGCGCAATGTTCGCAGTGTCCTTGCGGTCGAGATGGTCTGCGCAGCGCAGGCGATTGACCTGCGCGCTGCGACGGCGGCCCCGAGCCCAGCGGTGGCTGCCGCTCATGCCTTGCTGCGTCGAGCACGTTCCTGTCATGAACGTCGACCGCGAAGTGGCCCCACAGCTTGCTGCCGTTGACGTGCTGCTTCCCGACCTCGTGGCGGCGGCCGAGGGCGTCGCCGGTTCGCTCGACTGAGCGAGCGGCGCTTTCGATGAAACCATTCGCGCGCTTCGGAGACATGCTGGCCACCGGGCTCGAGGAGGTCAGCAACGACCCGGCATGCCTGGACGGAAGTGGCTGGTGGGCACGTGGTGCACACCTACGAAGGGCACTTCACCGCGGCCCGATTCGGACGTATCGAGCGGGTTCCGACACGAACGGCAAGGGTCGACAACGCCGTGGCGCGCTGTTCGGCGATCTGCGTGGGCGTCGTCGATGAACCGCGGGCAGTACATGAACGCAGTCGAGCAGATTCGCGCCGCGATTGCCGCCGGCACCGTGTACCAGGCGAACATCTGCCGCATCCTCGCCGCATCCCGCGATGGCCGGGACCTGCGTGGACTGGCCGAGCTCCTGGCCCGAGACCACCCAGCGCCGCATGCCGGCGTGGTGATGCTGCCCGAGCACGGCGTCGAGGTGGTCAGCGCGTCGCCAGAGCTCTTCCTCCGGCGTGACGGCGACCTGCTTGAGTCGTCACCGATCAAAGGCACCGGGCGTACCGCTGCGGACCTGCTCGACAAGGACACCGCCGAGAACATCATGATCGTCGACCTCGTGCGCAACGACATTGGACGCGTCGCTGCCACGGGCAGTGTCCAGGTCTCGTCGCTGCTCCGCCACGAAGAGCACCCGGGGCTTGTCCACCTGGTCTCCACGGTCCGGGGCAGTCTGCGGCCCGACGTCGGATGGGTGGAGATTCTCGAGGCGACCTTCCCTCCGGGTTCGATCACCGGCGCGCCAAAGTCGTCGGCTCTCCGCTTGATCGACGAGATCGAGATGGCGCCTCGTGGCCCCTACTGCGGGGCTGTTGGTTGGGTGGACGCTGACACGCGAAGCGCCTCCCTGGCCGTCGGCATCCGTACCTTCTGGGGCGACGCCGAGCGCCTCTACTTCGGGACTGGGGCAGGCATCACCTGGGGCTCAGATGCCGCCCGGGAATGGGACGAGACCGAGCTGAAGGCGAACCGGCTGCTCGCGGTCGCAGCCCAGTCCGCCCCGTTGCCGTAGCTTGCCTCTACCGCTCAGCCGGCTCCCTTGAGGTAACTTGCCGTCGTCAGAGGTCAGCGAACGTTCCGTGAAGGTGTGAGTCCGATGAAGGTCTGGGTCAACGGTCGGCTCTCCGAGCCTGACGACGCTCGAATCTCGCCTTTCGACCACGGCTTCACTGTCGGCGACGGCGTCTTCGAGACCTGCAAGGTCAGCGGCGGGGAGCCGTTCGCCCTCACCCGGCATCTGCTGCGTCTGGACCGTTCGGCGGACGGTCTCGGGCTGCCGACACCAGACCACGAGGTCGTTCGGGCTGGGATCGCCGAGCTGCTTGCGGCTGAGCCCCTCGCCGGCCGTCTACGCATCACGTTGACCGGGGGGCCCGGCCCGCTGGGATCGGACCGCGGAAGCGACGGCACGACACTGACGCTGGCGGTATCTCCCGAGAGCGCCTGGGAGTCTTCGACATCAGTGGCTGTCGTCCCCTGGGTGCGCAACGAACGTTCGGCAGTCTCCGGCCTCAAGACCACGTCCTACGCCGAGAACGTTGTTGCCCTGGACCGTGCTCACCGGCTGCAGTCCAGCGAGGCGATCTTCGCCAACACCGTCGGCCAGTTGTGTGAGGGCACCGGAAGCAACATCTTTGTCGTGCTCGACGGTGAGCTGCTGACCCCGTCGCTGGAGAGCGGCTGCCTGGCCGGGATCACGCGCGAGCTCGTCGTCGAATGGTGCGGTGCGCGTGAGACTGCCCTACACCTGGACTCCCTCAAGGATGCTCAGGAGGCATTCCTGACCTCTTCGACCCGCGACGTGCAGCCGATCAGCCGGGTGGTCTGGGGCAAGGACGACGCGTCATCACTCAAGGTGGGGCCGGTCAGTGAGCGAGCTCGCGCAACGTTTGCCGAGCGAGCAGCCTCCACACCCGATCCCTAACCACATTGTGTAAGTGCACTGGGGCCATGGCCCCAGCCAACTTGCACGTTCCTGGGGGGCTAGCCGAGCAGCTGCTCGATCTGGGTGTCGATGTCATCGGGCATCTCCTCGGCACGGAACACCGTTCCGCCCACCATCACCGTCGGCGCTGCCTTGATGCTGAGCGCGCTGGCGGTGGCAGCGTCCCGAGCCACCTCGCTGTGAACCTCTGGCGCATCGAAGTACTCCGACACCCAGTCACCGAGCCAGTCACCGTCCCGACCTGCGGTAGCCACCAGGTACGGCAGCCCCTGCGTGCGTAAGGCGGATAGATCCCGCTGCAGCTGGTAGAGGTAGCTCCAAGGGACGTCGTAGTCCATCGGCACGAGCTCATCGCCGGCACCTCGCGCCACCGCCCAGGCGCGAACCGCCACGATGCATCGGGCGGCGAGGTCGCTCAGCTCGTCGTCGGGGTCGGGGAGGAGCCGCAGCCGAACCTCGTGATGACCGCGGAACCGCCAGGGCCGGCCGCCATTGGAGTGCCCATCGATGTCGAGGTACGGCAGGAAGAGACCGGTCGCGGGTGAGATCGGGTCGATCCAGACGCTGATCGGTGACGCGCGGCGGGTAGTCAGCAGCTCTGCGAGGTCGAGGTGCTGGCCGAACCCGCCGTCGCCGCTACTGAGTAGTCGGCGTGCCCTGATGGCCTCGATCTCGTCGGTCATGGGGCTAGTGTGCCCCGCAAAGGTCTCTACCGCCCTGCCCTTGCACCAAGTCGCACTTTCGCGCCTGTCCTGGCCGGGCCTTTCGTAGGAGGTGGTCGCGTGGAGGGCGCACGTACCGTTCGAGCCCCTCATGGCTCCGAGCGTTCCTGCTCATCCTGGGGCGCAGAGGCAGCTCTTCGCATGCTGCACAACAATCTTGATCCCGAGGTTGCTGAGCGGCCGGACGACCTGGTCGTCTACGGCGGGAACGGGCGGGCAGCGCGTAGCTGGCCGGCATTCGACGCCATCGTGCGGTCACTGCGTGAGATGGCACCCGACGACACGTTGCTGGTCCAGAGTGGCAAGCCCGTTGGCGTAATGAGGACCCACGAGCGTGCGCCGAGAGTGCTCATCGCGAACTCGTTGCTGGTGCCCAAGTGGGCAACACCGGAGTACTTCCGCGAGCTGGAGGACCTCGGCCTGATCATGTACGGCCAGATGACCGCCGGCTCGTGGATCTACATCGGTACGCAGGGCATCCTGCAGGGCACCTTTGCGACCTTCGCCGAGGTTGCCAACGAGCACTTCTCCGGGACGCTGGCCGGCACGATCACTCTTACCGGCGGACTCGGCGGGATGGGCGGCGCGCAGCCGCTTGCCGTCACGGGCAACGGTGGGGTCGCCCTCTGCGTTGAGGTCGACGAGTGGCGTGTGCAGCGCCGCATTGAGCACCGCTACCTCGATGAGCAAGCCGAAACCTCGACGACGCAATCGCTCGCTGTGAGTCGGCCAAGCGTGAGCGTCGGGCGCTATCGGTCGGACTGGTCGCCAACTGCGCTGATGTGCTTCCCGAACTGGTCAGGCGTGGATGGATACCCGACATCGTCACCGACCAGACATCGGCTCACGACGCGCTCCACGGCTATGTGCCAAACGGCATCACGCTCGAAGATGCGCTTGAGCTGCGTCGCGTCAAGCCGACCGAGTACATCGAACGGGCCAGCGCGTCCATGGCCGTTCACTGCCAGGCGATGCTCGACTTCCAGAGCGCAGGGGCGGTCGTCTTCGACTACGGCAATGGCCTGCGAGGCCAAGCGAAGGATGCCGGTGTCGCGAACGCATTCGACTACCCAGGATTCGTTCTCGCCTACATTCGTCCGCTCTTTTCCCGCGGTGCCGGACCGTTTCGCTGGGCGTGTCTGTCGGGTAGTGACGCCGACCTGGCCGCCACCGATGACGCGGTCGCCAAGGCGTTCCCTGACGACGACGGACTGCAGCGCTGGTTGCGCTTCGCCCGTGAAAAGGTCCACTACCAGGGTCTGCCTTCGCGGATCTGCTGGCTCGGCTACGGCGAACGCCACCAGGCGGGGCAGGCCTTCAACGACCTCGTGGCAAGTGGGGCGGTGTCGGCTCCAATCGTCATCGGCCGAGACCATCTCGACGCTGGCAAGTGTGGCATCTCCAGAGCGCGAGACCGAGGGCATGCTCGACGGGTCCGATGCCATCGCTGACTGGCCGATCCTGAACGCGCTGGTGAACACCGCGTCTGGCGCCTCCTGGGTCTCGGTTCACCACGGTGGAGGAGTCGGGATCGGCAAGTCGATCCACGCGGGTGTGGTCGTCGTTGCCGACGGCACCGACGACGGGGCCTGGCGCCTGGAGCGAGTCCTCACCAACGACCCAGGCATGGGGGTCATCCGCCACGCAGACGCCGGCTACGAGATCGGGATCGAAACCGCCCGTCGCATTGGCGTCCGAATGCCGATGCAAGAGGGTACCCACGCCCCTGACTGGCAGCGCTGACCTCTGGTGCTGACGGCCCCGCCTCAGCGCCAGATCAGGTCAGGAGTGAGTTCGTCGACGTGAGCAGCCCCGAGCAGTCCCATTGCCATCGCGAACTCGCTCCACAGTGTCTCGAGCACCCACTGCACGCCACCGGCCCCGGCCACGGTGAGTCCCCAGATCACCGGACGCCCGAGCATCACCGCATCAGCGCCCAGGGCAAGCGCCTTGGCCACGTCCGTGCCGCGGCGGACACCTCCGTCGACAAGGACGGGCACCGCTCCGTCGACAACGTGCACGATGCCAGGAAGCGCCTGGGCAGTTGCGACCACCGTGTCGAGGTTCCGGGCTCCATGGTTGCTGACGACGATGCCGCCGACCCCGGCATCCACGCACCGCTGCGCGTCATCAGCGCGGACGACACCCTTGGCCAGCACAGGGACAGGGGATCGGTCGACGAGCCACTCGAGTGTTTCCCACGTCAGGCTCGGATCCAGGTGCGGGCTGTAGATCCGCTCGAAGGGTCGCGGATCGGGTGGCAGCACCACCGAGGGTCGGACGCCAGAAAGCGCTGGGGGCTGCAACCCGTCGACGGTGTGGCCGCCCGTCCTTCGGTCACGATCGCGGGCACCGAGCAACGGAGTGTCGACGGTGAGCACCAGAGCTTCGGCTCCAGCCGCAACGACGTCGTCAACGAGCCGTGCGGTGAAGTCGCGGTCGGCTTGTACGTAGAGCTGGAACCACCATGGGCTATCGGTGGCAGCTCCTAGGTCTGTCACCGGCGTCGACCCCAGCGTGCTCATCACGGCCAGCGCCTCCGCATCGGCGGTGCCACGTCGCGTCGCCGCTTCACCATCGGGGTGGTACTGACGGTGTGCGGCCGTCGGGGCCACCAGGATCGGATGCGCCAGATCTCGGCCCAGAAGGTGCGTGGACGTGTCGACTGCAGAAACATCAGCAAGCACCCGAGGCGCAAGGCGCAGCTCTTGCCACGCTGAGTCGTTCCAGCCGAGTGAGAGCTCGTCGGCAGCGCCACCGGCCACGTAGTTCCAGGTGCGCTCGGTGAGCCTTTGCCGAGCCAGCGGTTCCAGGTCACCGAGGCTGATGGCGTCTTCGGGCACAAGTCCAGGCGCAGCATCGAGAGGTGCATCAGTTGGTTGCGGTTCCACAGTTCAAAGCCTAGACGTGACAGCATCAGCGCGTGGACCTGCTCGTGCGCAACATCGGACGTCTCCTGCCGATGCGTGACGCCGCCAGTGAGGTGCTCGAGGGCGCAGCCATTCGAGTACGCGATGGCGCGATCACGTGGATGGGCCTGGACCGTGAGCTTCCGCAAGGGCCGGAGGCGCCTGAGCTCGATGCCGCTGGACGCCTGGTGATTCCTGGTTTCGTCGATCCGCACACACATCTGGTGTGGGCGGGCAGCAGGCGCGAGGAGTTCGTGGCCAGGCTGGCTGGGGAGTCCTACGACGGCGGCGGAATCGCCACAACGGTGGCGGCGACACGCTCAGCTTCGGACGAGGACCTTTTTGCGCTCGCTGCAGAACGCGGACATCGCATGATTGACAATGGCACGACCACCGTCGAGATCAAGACCGGTTATGGCCTGACTCCGGAGCATGAGCTCAGGTGTCTCGACGTGATCGCTCGCTTGGGCAGTGAGCTGCCATGGAACGTCGAAGCCACCTTCCTTGGTGCGCACGTCGTACCGGATGGCCGCGACCGGGGTGAGTACGTCGATGAGGTGGTTGCCACCGTTCCACGGGCTGCGGCCAGAGGAGCCGCTTGGGTTGATGTCTTTTGCGACGAAGGCATCTTCACCCTGGAGGAGACGCGACGGATTCTACAGGCAGCAAGCAAAGTTGGTCTTGGTGCGCGACTCCATGCTGAAGAGATCGCCCACACCGGAGCCGCTGACTTAGCTGCTGAGCTCGGCTGTGCGAGTGCTGACCACCTCGAACACGTCACCCCCGAAGGCGCTAGAGCCATGGCCGCAGCCGGCGTGGTCGGGGTGCTTCTACCGACGGTGACGCTTTCGCTGCGCACCTTTGCGTTCGATCAGTACGCCGTGCTGCGCGACGCTGGCGTCAGCCTTGCGCTCTCGACCGACTGCAACCCGGGAACCTCGTGGTGTGAGTCGATGCCGTATGTCGTGCAACTGGCGTGCCTCGTCTACGGGATGCCGGTTCATGAGGCGCTGTGGGCCGCCACGCGTGGGGGAGCGGCGGCCCTGCGACGGAGCGACGTCGGCCGCGTCGCTGTCGGAGCGCGCGCTGACCTTGCTCTGCTTGACGTCGATCACGAAGCTGACCTCGTGGCCCGGCTTGGTGCGTCCACGAACCGCGCCACCGTCCTTGGTGGGCAGGTGTGGCCGACAGCGTCGAGCTCTACTGTTGCGCCATGACCCAGTCAGAGCCGCCGGACGCAGGGGAGGAGGCCTTCGACCCCCCAGGTCCTGACTGGCTCTACCGGCTCAAGATGCGCGCCACTGGCGACAGTGCTGTTCGTCGCCTCGTGTGGCGCGTCATTGCCACGACGATCGGTGTCTTAATCGTCCTCGTTGGCCTGTCGATGCTGGTACTGCCCGGGCCGGGGTGGGCCGTCATCTTCCTGGGGCTAGCTGTCCTCGCGACCGAGTACGCCTGGGCGCACCGACTTCTCGTCGTCACCAAGGACAAGGCCCAAGGGGCGGCATCCTCGGCCTGGTCACCAGAGAACCGTAAACGCACCACTGTGCTCGGTCTGATCGCACTGTTCTTGGTCGCCGCAGTCGTCTCCTGGTACGTGTACCACTACGGCTGGACGCTGAGTGGGGTCCTCGGCTGGTTCGGGCTCGGCTGACCCCGATTTGCTCCGTCCCAGGTGCAGGTCATTCGTCAAAGTCCCTTTGGCATGAGGTTTAGCCCTACATCCGGCAGGGCAAGAGCAACCTGCCAACCGGAGGGTGGCGAAAGACTCGAATCGAAGGAGCAGGTATGCATCGACTTGGAAGAGCAGGCACGGCACTTGGCGCTGCCGTCATGATCGCGGCTGCGGGAACGGCGGCGGCGGCCTCGGACGGTGCCGATCGAGCCAGCCAGGCGACCGGCGTCCACTTGCAGGGACATCTGCTGCCACTCAACAGCTCAGGCGCCTACGGCCATGTGAAGGTGCGATTCGAAGGCCGTAAGGCGCATGTGCACCTGGACGCGTTCAACCTGGCGAAGGGACTACCGCACGCGGAGCACGTGCACTTCGGCAAAGAGGCACGCCACGAGTGCCCCACGATCAAGGACGACACGAACAACGACTTCCGGGTGAATGTTGCGGAGGGTCTTCCTGCTTACGGTGGCATCAAGAAGTCACTCACCACCAGTGGCGACACCTCTCCCGCGAGCGCTCTCGCTGTCGACCGGTTCCCCACGGCGCCAAGAGGTGACATCCACTATGACCGTGCAATCACCTTCAAGAGCAAGGCCGTTGCTAGAGCAATCAAGAACGGAAAGGGCGTCATCGTCATCCACGGTGTCGACTACAACGGCAACGGAAGGTACGACTTCAAGAGTGCCGGCAAGAGTGAGCTTGACCCCACCCTTCCCGCTGAGGCGACTGACCCAGCGCTGTGTGGGGTGCTGCGCAACCGGTGAGTTACCGACGCTGAAGCAGTCACGCTGAGGTAACGACCCGTACGACCGTTGAGCCCGGACACGCTGTGCGTGCCCGGGCTCAACGCTGCGATAGGCTCTCGGGCCACTAGGGCGGTTAGCTCAGTTGGTTAGAGCGCTTCGTTCACACCGAAGAGGTCGGCGGTTCGAGTCCGCCATCGCCCACCATGCAAGAGCAGGTCAGAGGCCTAAGCGCCTCCCTCTTCGGGTAAGAGTTTCCCGTGTGTCAACTCGCTGCTAGCGGGGTTGTCCTGGGGATCTACCTGTTTTGAGCCGCCGGAGCTTTTCCGACCGCCTAGGTGTCATTAGTCTCATCTGCGGTTGTGTAGTCCAGCCACATCTGGGTGCTTGTGATCAAGCCTTCGAAGTCGCACGATGACTGAATGACTCCGAACCGTGCGTACCTTCCCCGTCGTCGGCTCCTCGCAGGCTCGATGGGCCTGGCGCTTGTGTTAGGGAGCCTCATTTCGGCCCCATCGCCCGCAGCGGGTGAGCTTGACGCGTCCGTGTCGGTTGATCCGGGGGCCGCAGGCGGGCCGTCCAGAGCTTCCAGCTCGACCTCGGCCGGCAACGACGCCACGACCCGAAAGGCTCCGCTCCGGCGGTTCGAGGTTCGATGGCAGCGAGTGACCTCCTCGCTGAGCCAGCCGACGGAAGTCACCTCAGCTCCCGACGGTCGGAAGCGCCTCTTCGTCGTGCAGAAGGGGGGCGTTGTACGCATCGTGCGAGACGGGCGGGTAGCAGCCAAGCCGTACCTGTCGATCGGTGGCCGCGTCAACCCAGCTGGGGAAGGCGGGTTGCTGTCGCTGGCCTTCAGCCCGAGCTTTCGTCGGGATGGACTGCTCTGGGTGACATACACGGCAGAAGGCAACGGTGACCTTGTGGTGGCGCGCATGAGAGCGCAGAATGCCGGAGCGACCCGGGTGTCCACCAAGACGTTGCGGACCGTGCTGCGGGTGCCCCATCCGACCTACGACAACCACTATGGGGGCCAGCTCGCCTTTGGTCCGAACAAGCGGCTCTACATCGGGGTCGGCGATGGCGGGGGAGGCGGTGACCCCTTCAACGCGGCGGGTGACAGGAGCGACCTGCGGGGCAAGATCCTTCGTATCAACCCGTACGGAAGTTGCCGGGATCGCCGCTACTGCGTACCGGACGGAAACCCATTCGTCGGGAAGCGAGGGAAGAACGAAATCTGGCTCATGGGCCTGCGAAACCCCTGGCGATTCAGCTTTGACGACCGCACCGACGACCTCTGGATCGGTGATGTCGGGCAGGACGCGTACGAGGAGATCGACCGGGTCGGACCACACCCGCGACGTATTCACCTCGGGTGGTCATGCAAAGAGGGGCGGAGCACCTATAACGCCGGCCGTTGTCGGAACTCGATCGACTACGTGGGACCGGTGACAGTGGTGCGTCACGACACAGCTGAGTCGATCACCGGCGGCTACGTCTACCGGGGCCAGCGTTACCAGCGTCAGCTCGGTGGTACCTACATCTTCGCCGACTTCGTGACTCGAAGAGTCTGGCTCTATCGCGCGAAGGCCGGCCGGGTGCTCCAACCGCAGCGGCTCGGTGGCGGGATCGGTGCAACCTCGTTCGGTGTCGACGACCAGGGCGAGATCTACGCGGTCACTTACGACGGCGTGCTCTGGCGAATGCGGGTGCAGCGGCGGTAAGCCGCGAAGGGTGTTGGGGAGCCGGCTCGATACGATCGTGGCGACATCACGCAACTGCCGAGGAGCATCCTGTGTCCGACCTCACCATCACCGTTGCTGGAGGTGCGCAGCAGGTGGCGTCGGGAACCACGGCGGCCGACCTCTTTGCGGCCGATCGAGCCATCGTCGTCGCGCGCATCAATGGTGAGCTGCGCGACCTCAAGCACGTTCTCGCCGCCGGTGACGAGGTAGATCCGGTGCTCATCGATTCAGCCGACGGTCTTGCTGTGCTCCGTCACTCTTGTGCCCACGTGCTAGCCCAGGCGGTACAGGACACGTTCCCAGACGCAAAGCTGGGCATCGGGCCTCCGATCAAGGACGGCTTCTACTACGACTTCGATGTCGACACACCCTTCACCCCGGAGGACATCAAGCTCCTTGAGAAGCGAATGCAGCAGATCGTCAAGTCCGGGCAACGCTTCGGGCGCCGAGTCATCTCCGAGAGCGAGGCACGCGACGAGCTCTCCCACGAGCCTTACAAGCTCGAGCTGATAGGCCTCAAAGGTGGTGCCGTCGACGATGACGTGATGGAGGTAGGGGGCGCCGAGCTCACCATCTACGAGAACATCGATGCCAAGAGTGGGGAGCGGAAATGGCAAGACCTTTGCCGGGGTCCACACCTGCCCTCGACCAGGCATATCCCAAGCTTCAAACTGATGCGCTCGGCGGCCGCGTACTGGCGCGGTAGCGAGAAGAACCCGCAGCTGCAGCGCATCTACGGCACGGCTTGGCCGACCAAGGACGAACTCGTCCAGTATTTAGCCTTCCTCGACGAGGCTGAGCGTCGTGACCATCGGCGGCTTGGCGCTGAGCTGGACCTCTTCTCCTTCCCTGACGAGATCGGCTCTGGGCTCGCGGTCTTCCACCCAAAGGGTGGGACTGTTCGCCGGGTCATGGAGGACTACTCGCGACGCCGACATGAAGAGTCGGGGTATGAGTTCGTCTACTCGCCGCACATCACCAAGCAGGCACTCTTCGAGACCTCCGGACACCTCGACTGGTATGCCGACGGGATGTACCCGCCCATGCATCTGGATGCGGAGTACGACGACGACGGGAACGTCCGGCGTCCTGGACAGAACTACTATCTGAAGCCGATGAACTGCCCGTTCCACAACCTGATCTATCGGTCGCGGGGACGTTCCTACCGCGAGCTGCCGTTACGACTCTTCGAGTTCGGGTCGGTGTACCGGTACGAGAAGTCGGGCGTTGTCCATGGACTGACCCGAGTACGGGGGATGACGCAAGATGATGCGCACATCTACTGCACCAAGGAGCAGATGCCTGCCGAGCTCGACAGTCTTCTCACCTTCGTGCTCGACCTGCTTCGCGACTATGGGCTTGACGACTTCTACCTTGAGCTCTCCACTCGCAACAATGAGAAATATGTCGGCGGGGATTCAGAGTGGGCCGAAGCCACCGAGACCCTGCGTCTTGCGGCCGAGAAGCAGAACCTCGATCTCGTCATGGACGAGGGCGGCGCTGCCTTTTACGGTCCCAAGATCTCGGTCCAGACCAAGGACGCCATCGGACGCACCTGGCAGATGTCGACGATCCAGGTGGACTTCCAGCTGCCCCAGCTCTTCGAGCTGGAGTACCAAGCCGCTGACGGCACAAGACAACGACCGGTCATGATCCATCGCGCTCTATTCGGCTCGATCGAGAGGTTCTTCGGGGTCCTGCTCGAGCACTACGCGGGGGCGTTCCCTGCCTGGCTGGCTCCGGTGCAGGTGGTCGGGATCCCAATTTCGGACGCACACGTTGAGTACCTGAAAGACGTCGCCGCACAGCTGCGTACACAGGGCATCCGAGTCGAGGTGGATGAGTCCGATGACCGGATGCAGAAGAAGATTCGCACCGCCCAGAAGCAAAAGGTTCCGTTCATGTTGCTTGCCGGTGATGAGGATGTCAGCAAGGGCGCAGTCTCCTTCCGCTTCCGAGACGGCACGCAGGAGAACGGCATCCCTGTCTCGGTCGCAGTAGCACGGATCGTCTCCGACGTGGCCGAGCGTCGGGCGTAGGCCGGCTCTGCCATGGCGTCCGACCCTGACGGCATCCAGAGGTTGTGGGCCCCGGACCGACTCGCGTACATCCAGGGAGAGAACCGTCCTGACTCCACTGAACCCGGTGACGGCTGTCCTTTCTGCCGGGCGCCGGTTGAACCCGATGACGCATCGCTGGTGGTCGCGCGTGGTGAGCACACCTACGTTGTGCTGAATCTTTACCCGTACAACCCCGGGCACGCACTGGTCTGCACGTATCGCCATGTCGCTGGGTTCGTTGACCTCTCACCCGACGAAGCGCACGAGCTCGCCGACCTCACGCAGCAGACGATCACTGCTCTACAGGAAGCGATGGAGCCGCACGGATTCAATCTCGGCATGAACCAGGGTGCGGTCGGAGGTGCCGGCATCGCAGGGCACCTACATCAGCATGTAGTGCCACGTTGGGGCGGCGACACCAACTTCATGCCAGTGGTCGCCCAGACAAAGGTGATGCCGCAGTCGCTTCACGACACCCGTGATGCACTGCGCGCTTGCTGGCCGGGCGGTGCCGTCACTTCGCTGCGCGGTTAAGGACACGCTCCAGTGGCAGAAATGCGGCGAGGCACACAACGTGCGGCATGAAGATGATGCGGATCATCAAGAACGTCATGACGTGGAAGGCGACCAAGAACGCCACCGCATACTGCTGGATCTTCGGTCGTACGAAAAGCAAGGCAGGGGATGCGAACTCGACAGCGATGATGAACCACTGCGTCAACTGCAGTGTCCAGGGCATTTGCAGGAGGGGGTCGGCGAACATGGTCCCCCGGCGGATCACCGCACGCGCAATGGTGGTGGAGTTGACCCAGCCCCACCCCCCGAACCGAACCTTGGCGACCGCAGCGTAGAAGTACGTTGCCACCACGCCGACCTGCACCATCCGGAGCGCCCAGCCGGCTCCTTGTGACAATGTCATGTCGCGCAGGCCTGCCCGTCCGGCAGTCGGCAGGACCGCCAGCGCGACCAAGAAGGCGAAGCGGTCGTGGTCAACCTTTCCGTACGAGAAGCTGATTACCATCCACTCGAGGTAGAGCAAGAAGACGCTGGCACCGAGCCAGGTCTGTAGCCGTGGTGCGCGGTTGCTCGCCACGAGGGCGACAAGTGTGACCGAGACGGCGACAGCTCCGTACTGCACGAGGTGGACCATCGTCGGAGTCGGCGTAGGGAGCGGCAGCAGTCGCCCGATCATCAGGGGGCGGTAGAGGTCGGAGTCGACGTAACCGTGCGCAGCGCCCCAGGGGCGCAGGACAAGCATGTCAATTGGCAAGAACGCGTAGACGAGCACCCGGAACGCAGCAATCCGTGCCCGCGGAACCGGCGTGAACCACCAACGGCTCACCGAGCCAAAGGTCCTCTTCCCGATCGAGATTCCCGACCGATGCTCGGCGCGGATAGACATGCTCATCAGCCCGCCTGGCCATCGTCGGGTGTGGCCGTCCACTCCGCGAGGACGGTCTCGACGACTTCTCCGGTCGGCACCTTGTCGACGACCACTGTTGCCTGTCGGACGATTCGCAGGTCGGTCCACTCGGGTTCGTCGGGATGCAGCGCGGCGCGGCTGGCGGCCACAGCAGCCAGGAGGTCGGGATCCTCCTCAAAACGCGGTAGCTGCCCTTCGAACTCGGCAACGTTCATACCGACCGTTCCTGGTGATGGGCGGACAAGCGTCCAATCGCCGCCCTCGGTCTTGACCTCGAAGGCGACCACCGCAATTTCGCCAGTTGCTTGACTGCTGGTGGCATACATCCGGAAGGGCCCGAACGGAAAGTGGTCGTCCTGGCCGACAAAGGCACCCACCGTCAAGAGCCCAAAGACAACTGCGGCGGTAACCATTCGCGCCCGCCGGCCAACGACGCTGAGCACCCCAGCCTGATCGCTCAGCATTCGAGTCGTTGGTTCCGGTCCGGTGACATCACGGCGTCACCTTAGGGCAGCGCCACTACTCGGCAGCCTCAGCCAGCACCTTGGCCGATACCTGGGGCGGCATTGCATCATGCCTTGCGTAGCGACGGGTAAAGGTTCCGGTTCCGTGTGACATCGACCGTAGGTCGATCGCGTACCTGACGATCTCCAGCTGCGGCACCTCGGCGCGCACAAGCGTGCGTCCGCGATCTCCGATGGCACCAGGGAGAGGCTCGGTACCCACCACATGACCTCGGCGAGACGACAGGTCTCCCATGACGGCGCCGACGAAGTCGTCATCGACGAGCACCGACACCTCGTCAACGGGCTCGAGCAGCAGGATCTGGGACTGCTCCGCGGCATCGCGCAGGGCGTGCCCACCGGCCATCTGAAAGGCCATGTCCGATGAGTCGACGGAGTGCGCCTTTCCATCAACGAGGGTGACGCGGACGTCGACCATCGGATACCCGGCTCCGACACCCTTCTCCATCTGGGCCCGCACACCCTTCTCGACGCTCGGAATGAACTGCCGGGGGACCGATCCCCCCACCACCTTGTCGACGAACTCGAAGCCGGTGCCTTGCGGCAGCGGCTCGACCTCGATGTCGCAGATGGCGAACTGTCCGTGGCCACCGGACTGCTTGACATGGCGCCCATGACCCTTGGATGCACCGGCGAAGGTCTCTCTGAGCGCGACGCGGAGTGGCACGGTGTCGACTGAAACGCCGTAGCGGCTGGCGAGCCGATCGAGAAGAACGTCGATGTGCGCCTCACCCATCGTCCAGAGGACTACCTGGCCGGTTTCGTGACTGTGCTCCAGCCGCATCGTCGGGTCTTCGGCGACGAGCCGCGCCAGGCTCTGCGAGAGCTTGTCTTCGTCAGCCTTGCTCCTGGCCACGATGGCAACGGGTAGCAGCGGATCGGGCATCTGCCAGGACTGCATCAACAGCGGCCGCTCCTTGCCTGAGAGTGTGTCGCCGGTCTCGGCACGGGTGAGCTTGGCAACTGCGCAGACATCGCCGGCCACTGCCTTGGCCAGCGGGCGTTGGGTCTTGCCTAGCGGAGACGAGAGCGCACCGACCTTCTCATCCACGTCGTGGTCCTCGTGGCCGCGGTCTGTCAGTCCGTGACCGGAGACGTGGACCACCATGTCAGGGCGAAGCGTTCCTGAGAAGACTCGCACCAGTGAGATCCGGCCCACGTACGGGTCGCTGACCGTCTTGACCACCTCGGCGACGAGCGGGCCGGAGGGATCGGCCGTCAACGGGCCCTGTGGGGCTCCGTCCGGGGTGGAAACCGGGGGAACCGTGTGCTCGAGAGGGCTGGGGAACCCACGGGTCATCACCTCGAGCAGTTCGACAAGTCCCATGCCGGTGGAGGCTGCTACCGGCACCACCGGGTAGAAGGAGCCGCGTGCAACCGCCTTCTCGAGGTCGTCGATGAGCGTGTCGATGTCGACCTCCTCACCGGCGAGGTAGCGGTCCATCAGGGTCTCGTCCTCGCTCTCGGCGATGATTGCCTCGAGCAGGGTTGCGCGCGCAGGCTCGATCATCTCGATATGCTGCGGCTCCGGCTTGCGCTCGACCCGAACACCCGACGTGTAGTCGTCGACCTGCTGTGACAGCAGTGCGATCAAGCCGCCAAGAGAGTCGTCGTCGGCGAGCATCGGCAAGTAGAGAGGCATCACCCCGTCGCCGAAGGTGCTTTGGGCGGCGAAGAGGGCCTCGTCGTAGTCAGCCCGCGGTGCATCCAGCTTTGTCACCACCACCGCACGCGGCATCCCGACCGCGGCGCACTCCTCCCACAGCAGGCGGGTCATCCCGTCGATGCCATCGGTTGCGGCGATGACGAAGAGTGCGGCATCAGCGGCCCTGAGGCCGGCCCGGAGGTCGCCGACGAAGTCGGGATAGCCGGGGGTGTCGAGCAGGTTGATCTTGACGCCGTCATGCTGCAATGGCGCGAGGCTGAGGGAGACGCTGCGGTTCTGACGGTGCTCGGCCTCGTCGAAGTCTGAGACGGTGGTGCCATCCTCAACGCGGCCGGCGCGAGCGATGGTCCCGGTGGCGGCCAGCAACGCCTCGACCAAAGTGGTCTTCCCAGCCCCGCTGTGGCCAACGAGCACCACGTTTCGGATCGTGCTGGGGTTGCTGGCCGACGGCGTCGCCCCGCCAGCACCACCACCTGAACCGCCACTGGCACCGCCATTGGCGATGCCTCCCTTGTCTGCCATGGTCTGTCCCTCTCGTGCGTCAACCGTCTCGTGGACGTCCCCACCCTGCTCGCCCGGATCGGCGGGGGCAAGTGTCCAATGGTCCCGGTCGGAGGCGAGCGCCTTGCCGGGGTGGGTGATCGCTACCCTCGCTGTGCGGAGGGTGCTCCGTTCTGTTCACTGGGCAGGGCACAGGCAGGGCACAGGCAGGGCACAAGCAGGGCGCTGCAACCGACGGCGAGAGGCGGGAGCTCGAGGTGGGCGGCTTCACAGATGCCGGGCGCGGGGTGGCCCGACGGGTCTTCACGCCAGTGGCCGCACTGCTGTTGAAGCTGAAGGTGAGCCCGGACGCCGTGACGGTCGTCGGTACCTTCGGCACCTCGGTTGCCGCCCTCTATTTCTTTCCCCGCGGTGACTTCCTCGTCGGCACGCTGGTGATCGGCATCTTCGTGTTCTCCGACTCCCTTGACGGCACCATGGCCCGGTTGGCCGGACGACCATCGACGTGGGGTGCATTCCTCGACTCAACGCTCGACCGAGTCGCCGATGCTGCGATCTTCTGCGGCATCGCGCTGTGGTTCGCCGGCGACGGCGCCGACACGACGATGGCGGGGGTGACTCTTGCCGCGCTGGTGGGCGGCTTGATGGTCTCCTACGCGAGGGCTCGGGCTGAGGGCCTCGGCGCCGACGCCAGTACCGGTATCGCCGAACGGACCGAGCGTCTTGTGCTGGTCCTCGCTACCGCTCTTGTCGCCGGCCTGTTTGACGCCCCCTGGGTCCTGAACACAGGCCTATGGTTGGTTGCCGTCCTCGCGTGGGTCACGGTGGTGCAGCGGATCTGGGCCGTCCGCCGCCAGCTGCTGCCCCGGTAGTCCGATGGCATCGGTCGCCAGGGCCAGCGGCCCCCTTCTCGTTGCGCGCGATCGCGCGATGGCCAGAGTTACGTCGGCGGCCTCCACGGTCGGGTACCACGCGGGTTGGGGCCTTTCCCAGCGGCTGCCCGAGCCTTGGGTGACGCGGGCGTTCGACGCGATCGCTGACCGCGCAGCTGGCCGTGAAGGCCGTGGGGTGATGCAGCTGCGCGCCAACCTTGCGCGCGCTCGTCCCGAGCTGGGCGAAGGTGAGCTGAATGAGTTGACCCAGACGGCCATGCGCTCCTACCTGCGGTACTGGCGGGAGGCCTTCCGGCTCCCGCAGTGGTCGAGGGACGAGATCCGCGCCCGCTTGGTCGCCAGCAATCCGGAGCGGCTCTTCGATCCGCTGGCGTCCGGCCAAGGGGTCGTGGCGGTGCTGGGGCACTTCGGCAACTGGGACCACGGCGGGGCCTGGGTGACGACGCAGGGTGTGCCGTTCACCACTGTCGCCGAACGGCTGAGGCCGGAGTCGCTGTACGACCGGTTCGTTGCCTACCGCGAGTCCCTCGGGATGGAGGTCGTACCTCTCACCGGCGGACCTGACGTCGCCGGGGTTCTCCAGGAACGACTGCGTGCAGGCGGGCTTGTGGCGCTCCTTGCAGATCGCGATCTCGGCGGCGCCGGTCTGGATGTCGACCTGCTCGGCGAGCCGGCCAAGCTTCCGGCAGGCCCCGCCCTCTTGGCCCTGCGCACCGGCTCGGTCCTCCTACCCGTCCTCTCCTCCTACGACAGCACCCACACGAGGATCGATTTCTTACCGCCGCTGTCGACCTCGGCGCCTCGTGTGCGTGACGGGGTCAAAGACCTCACCCAGCAGTGGGCGACAATCGTCGGGCAAGCCGCCCGTGATCGTGCCCGTGACTGGCACATGCTGCAGCCGGTCTGGACTGCAGATCTGGTCTCTGCTGCTGCTGAGCGGGAAGGGTCATCTGGATCGGCGACGGGGGAGGCGCAATGAAGGTCGGCATCGTCTGCCCCTATGACTGGAACGTGCCGAGCGGCGTCGCGATTCATGTGCACGATCTGGCTGAGGCGCTCATCGACGTCGGGCTCGACGTGTCGGTCCTCGCGCCAGGCGATGAATCGGAGGAGCGAGCCGACTACGTGACCATCGCCGGTCGATCGATCCCGGTCCCGTACAACGGCTCGGTGGCCCGCGTCTCCTTCGGGCCGCGCTCGGCCTCCCGGGTGAGGCGGTGGATCCGTGAGGGGGAGTTTGACGTGTTGCACGTCCACTCCCCGGTCACGCCAAGCCTCGGGATGATGGCCTGCTGGTCGGCGATCGGACCAATCGTGGCGACGTTTCATGCAGCGATCGACGGCCGGTCAAGAATGATGAGCGGCGGCGCCTGGATTCTCCAGGCCACATTGGAGAAGGTTCGGGCAAGGATCGCCGTGAGCGAGGAGGCTCGCCGCACTGTCGTTGAGCACCTCGGCGGAGACGCCGTGCTCGTCCCCAACGGCGTCGATGTGGAGCGGTTTGCCTCTGCCGCCTCCCGTCCGGAGTGGTCCAGACCGGGCAGCATCGCCTTTTTGGGCAGGGTGGACGAGTCACGCAAGGGCCTTGAGGTACTCCTAGCGGCGCTGCCCGCGATGGCCGCCGAGTGTCCTGACCTGCAACTCCTCGTCGCGGGGCCGGGGGAGACCAACGCTCTGGAGGACCTACCTGCTGATATCGCTCGTCGGGTTCACCTGCTGGGGCGAGTCAGCGAGCAGGAGAAGGCTGCACTGCTTTCCTCCGTCGACCTGTATGTAGCACCCCACATAGGTGGCGAGAGCTTTGGAATCGTGCTGTTGGAAGCGATGGCGGCTGGCAGCCCGGTCTTGGCCAGTGATCTACCTGCCTTCCAGGACGTTTTGGACGGTGGCCGATGTGGGGCCCTCTTCGCCACAGGCAATGCGGCTGCTTTGGCGAGCGCTGCCTCAGCCCTGCTGGCCGACCAAGGTCGACGCGCTGAGCTGACGGTTGCGGGGTCGGCGCGAGCTCGCGAGTACGACTGGACCCGAGTGGCCAGGCAAGTGATCGCGGTCTACGACACGATCGCGGGCCACGGCGAGAAGGTTCAAGAAGATGACCGCCAAGGCCCGGGCATGTTCGCGGGTCGGCTGAGGGGACGCGGTGGGAGTGCACCCAGTGGTCTGAGTTCGGATGCAACCGCGGCTCATGATGCTGGACGCGATTCCGCCAGTTCCGATGAGGGAGAGAGCCGGTGAACGGCTGGGAGCTGGCGCTGGTCCTGCTCGTCCTGCCCGTGCTGTTTCTGGGGCTTTATGTCCGCGGTCTGGCTGCGCGGCTGGATCGGCTGCACCTGCGGGTGGAGGCATCTGAGGCAGTGCTCGACGCTCGGCTGGAGCGTCGAGCAGCGCTGACCCGCGAGGTGGCCTTGGAAGGTGGCTTGGACCCGGTCAGTGCCGTGCTGCTTCTCGATGCAGCGTCGGCGGCTCAGCACACCGAGCGCACAGGACCCATTCGGATGGCTGCCGAGAGCGATCTGAGTAGGGCGCTGCGCGCTGTCTTCGGTGACCAGGAAACCGTCGAGGAGCTCGCCGCTGACCCCGATTCTCAGATTTTGCTCGCCGAGTTGGCCGAGGTCGGTCAGGGAGTGGTGCTGGCGAGGCGCTTTGCCAACGACTCAGTCAGGGCCGCGGTAGCCGTCAGGCGGCGCGGTGTTGTGAAGGCCCTGCGCTTGGCGGGCCACGCGCCGTGGCCGCAGAGCCGCGACCTCGACGACGCGCCGCCGGACGCCTTGGCTCAGTTCGCCCTTGATTCCGCATAGCCTGGAATGCATGAATCGTAAGTGGGGGGTACTGGCTGGCCTGGGTGCAGCGGCCATCGTTGCCGGCGGCTCCTTCGTGGCCTTCAACTCCGGTGAGCCGGCGGCTGCACCGGCCGTCCCGTCGCCGACACCGGCCGCATCACCGACGCCAGAGCCGCCAACGACGCTGCTCTCCGGCCGCCGGGGTAAGGACGGGCAGGTACTCGCCGTCAAGTTCGACAACACCGTGAACAGCCATCCACATGCGGGCTTGATGGCTGCAGATGTGGTCTACATCGAAGAGGTCGAGTACGGGCTGACCCGGATGATGGGGATCTTTTCGTCCAGATATCCAAAGGTCATGGGGCCGGTCCGCAGCGCCAGGGTGAGTGACCTGGAGATCCTGGAGCAGTACGGCAAGGTTGCCTTCGCCTTCAGCGGAGCCAACCCAAGAGTTCTCGCCCAGATCGCGCAGGCTCCGCTCTATCCGCTGAGCAATGACGCCGGTGCGGCTGGCTACAGCCGCAACCCGGATCGCTCGGCGCCGTGGGACCTCTTTGCCGATCCTCGCCAACTCCTGAAGGGCGCGCGCAACGCGACCGTAGCCAAAGACGTCGGATTCACCTTCGATGACGAAATGCCGCCAGGGGGGCGAAAGGTCCGGGAGGTAACTGCGTTCTGGCCGAGCGCGGAGGCCAAGTTCGAGTGGTCGAAGAAGGACGACCGGTGGCTGCTCTCGATGGATGGCTCCCCGTCGATGACCACCGATGGGCCGCAGCTTGGTGGAACGACCGTCATCATCCAGCGGGTCGATGTCTACCCCTCCGACATCGTCGACCCCAACGGCGCACCGACGCCGACTACCGAGACGGTCGGCAAGGGCGAAGCCTGGATGTTCCGCGACGGGGAGGTCTGGCCGGTCACCTGGTCGCGGCCCAACGCCGAGGCAGGTACCACCTGGGAGTACCGGGGAGACGAGATCGCGCTCGACCCCGGTCAGGTATGGATCGTCCTCCTCGATAACGACCGCCGCCCGCAGATCCGTTGAGCCGCGGGGGCGGGGAAGCCGCACGCCCCGTACGATGAGGTATCGCCGGTCGCCAGGGGAGTCCTGGCTCGGCGCCCGTACACCGCCTGAGTGAGGTCTCCCGTGTCCGCGAATGTGTCATCGAACGCCGACAGCACGCCCCAGATCGGTACCTCCCGCGTCAAGCGGGGCATGGCCGAGATGCTCAAGGGCGGGGTGATCATGGATGTCGTCACCCCCGAGCAGGCCAAGATCGCCGAAGACGCCGGCGCCGTTGCCGTCATGGCACTCGAGCGGGTTCCTGCCGACATCCGCAAGGATGGCGGTGTCGCGCGCATGTCCGACCCCGACATGATCGACGGCATCATCGAGGCGGTTTCGATCCCGGTGATGGCCAAGGCCAGGATCGGCCACTTCGTCGAGGCGCAGGTGCTGCAGTCTCTCGGAGTCGACTACCTCGACGAGTCCGAGGTGCTGACCCCAGCCGACGAGAAGCTGCACATCGACAAGTGGCAGTTCACCGTTCCGTTCGTCTGCGGAGCGACCAACCTCGGAGAAGCGCTGCGCAGGATCGGCGAAGGCGCGGCAATGATTCGCTCCAAGGGCGAGGCTGGCACCGGCAACGTCGTCGAGGCGACTCGGCACATGCGTCAGATACTCGGCGACATCAGGCGCATCCATGGTCTTGGCGAGGAAGAGCTGTTCAACGCCGCCAAAGAGCTCGGCGCCCCCTACGACCTGGTTCGTGAGGTGCACGACACCGGCAAGCTCCCGGTCGTGATGTTCACCGCCGGCGGTCTGGCCACCCCGGCGGACGCCGCCATGATGATGCAGCTCGGCGCCGAGGGCGTATTCGTCGGCTCTGGGATCTTCAAGTCCGGCGACCCGGCCAAGCGGGCGAACGCGATCGTGCAAGCGACCCTGCACTACGACAACCCTGACGTCATCGCCAAGGTGTCGCGTGGGCTCGGAGAGGCGATGGTCGGAATCAACATCGACACGCTGCCCGAGTCCGAGCGCTACGCCGGACGGGGCTGGTGACGGCAGCAGTTCCCGCTGGCGCGCCGCTGATCGGAGTCCTCGCCCTCCAGGGGGACGTGCGCGAGCACGAGCAGGCCCTGAAGTCGTGTGGCGCCAGGACCGCGCGGGTGCGCACGCCTGACGAGCTCATGGTTGTCGACGCCCTGGTGATCCCCGGCGGCGAGTCGACCACGATGAGCAAGCTTGCCGTCGACTTCGGCCTCATCGCTCCGCTCCGTGACGCGCAGGCGTCCGGCCTGCCTATGTACGGCTCATGCGCAGGGATGATCATGCTTGCCGACCGGCTCGAAGGGGGCCGGCCCGATCAGCAGACGATTGGCGGCGTCGACATGGTGGTGCGCCGGAACGCCTTCGGACGCCAGGTCGACTCATTCGAGGCGGACCTGGCCATGCCGGTCCTTGTCGGTCCTCCGGTCCATGCGGTCTTCATCCGCGCGCCCTGGGTCGAGTCGGTGGGCGACGGGGTCGAGGTCCTCGGCCATGTCGAGTCGGGGCCGGCCGCGGGTAGAGTCGTTGCGGTTCGACAAGGCCGAGTGCTGGCCACGTCGTTCCACCCAGAGCTCACCGGAGACCACCGGATTCACGAGTACTTCGTGTCGATGGTGCGCGAGGCCGGCTGAGTCAACAGCACCAATGAACGTCCGACCTGTGAACCGTTCGAGCAGCACCTTGAGGAGCGAGCAATGTCCGGCCACTCCAAATGGGCCACCACCAAGCACAAGAAGGCCGTCGTTGACGCTCGGCGCGGCAAGCTGTTCGCGAAGTTGATCAAGAACATCGAGGTGGCTGCGCGCACCGGCGGCGGTGACCCCGCCGGCAACCCGACGCTTTACGACGCCATCCAGAAGGCGAAGAGGACGTCGGTTCCCAATGACAACATCGACCGTGCGGTTAAGCGCGGTTCTGGTGTCGAGGCTGGTGGAGCTGACTGGCAGACGATCATGTACGAGGGCTATGGGCCAAGCGGTGTGGCCGTTCTCATCGAGTGCCTCACCGACAACCGCAACCGGGCGGCCTCGGAGGTCCGGATCGCGATGACCCGCAACGGCGGGTCGATGGCCGACCCCGGATCGGTGTCGTACCTCTTCACGCGCAAAGGGATCGTGTTGGTCGACAAAGAGGGCCACTCAGAGGACGACGTGCTGACTGCTGTGTTGGATGCCGGCGCCGAAGAGGTCAACGACCTTGGTGAGACCTTCGAAGTGGTCAGTGAACCGACAGACCTCGTTGCGGTGCGCTCAGCGCTGCAGGAAGCGGGCATCGACTACGAGTCGGCCGAAGCCTCGTTCGTGCCGAGCGTCGTTGTGCCATTGGACGAGGTCGGCGCCGGGAAGGTCTTCCGGATGATTGAGGCGCTGGAGGATTCTGACGACGTGCAGAACGTCTGGGCGAACTTCGACGTCTCTGACGAGGTCATGGAGAAGGTCGTCTAGCCAGCGCGTAGGTCGAGCACCCAGAAGGTCTTGTCGTAGCGTGTGCCGCCGACGGCGACGAAATCCGCGATCCTGCCGTACTCGACAAAGCCGCGTGAGCGCCAGAGTGCGTGTGCTGCTCTGTTGTCGCCGCGGGCGTCGAGGGTCAGCTGTTCGATCCCGGTGGCCCGCGCTGTTTCGATCAGCTGATCGAGCATGCGGCCACCGATCCCTTTGCCCTGGAAGTCTGAGGCAGCGATCGCCTCGAGGTGGGCGAGAAGGGCCGTCACGGCTGAGGCGAGGGCAGGGTTGGGTGGCCCGTGCGAGGAGAGATCTCGATCGATGGAGACACGTGGCGATCGTGGCACACCGGCACTCAGGGGCCAGGTGCGGCGCGGGCTGCCGGCAGGGGAGAGACCAGCCGTTGGCCGGTCGGCCCGTGGAAGGTGAGTGTCCGTTGGCGCCCAGGGCGGGATGGTCTGGCCGGATCACCCAGCCACCTTCATGGACAGTGCGGTGGTGGTGGCGGCAGAGGAGCAGGCCGTTGGTCGAGGTTCGACTGGCCGCCGTGCGCCCAGGGGATGAGGTGGTGGGCGTCGGTGTGTACCGGTGGGCGGCCGCAGCCGGGGAACCGGCATCCGCCGTCGCGGGTGGCGAGGGCGCGTCGCTGGGCCGGGGTGAACACGCGCACCTCGCGTCCGAGGTTGAGGGGGATGCCGTCCGGGTCGAGGAGCAGCCGGCGGACGGTGGTGTCGCAGGCGAGGCGGCTTGCGGCTTCGGGGGTGAGCCACGTGGGCGTACCGGTCGTGCCCGGGATGCGCGCGGGGTGGGGCTGGTCGCCGGTCAGGGTCGCGAGGTCGACCTCGACCTGCAGGGCGGTGGTCGCTCCTGACAGGGTCGGCAGCTGCACCGGAGCGCACCGCAACGGCGACGATCTCGGCGAGGCCGTCGGCCCGGCGCTGGTCTGACGGTGCGGGTGTCATCGGGGCCGCTGGGGACGAGGAACGGGGCCAGAGCGGTCGGACAGCCCCGCGGCCGTTTCCGCGTCGAGGATGCCGTCGATGGAGTGCATGCCGTCGAGCATCGGCGCGAGGCTGAGCCAGCGGCGTCCGAAGTCCTCCTCGGCGTGCCGGGCCGAGCCGTCGGGGTCGATGACGTGGCGCAGGTGTCGCCCGGCGCTGCGCAGGTCGTCGACGCTCGAGCTGGGTGCCGAGCCCGGTCAGGACGCCGACACCGTCGGGCCGGGCGGAGGGAGGCAAGGCGCGGGCCGTGCGGTGAATGGTACGGAGGTGCTCGTACGACAGGTGACCTCGGTTGGGTCCGCGCCTTCCCTGAGCCGTCAAGCCCTGAGCCGTCCAGGGTCGGGCCCGGCGACTCGTCCCTGCGCGGTTCTGCCACGAGGGCGGCGACCGGTGCGGCCAGCAGGTCGCCGGCGGTGCGGGCGATCCGGACCCGTTCGGACGCCTCACCAGCGGCCATCCCGAGCGCGCCGCGGAGCCACGCCTGGGTCGAGGCGGCGGCGTGCAGCACCTGCGCCGTCACCGTTGGCGTCGAAGTCAGCCAGCACGGTGGTGAACGCCGCCTCGGCGGCGTCGATGACCAGTCGCAGCCCGGCCAGCCACGCCGCCCGCTCCTCAGCCGTCACCGGCCCACGGGCCGGCACCGGCTGCACAGCCGCGAGCGCGCGGGTGTCGGCCAGGACACCAGCAACCGCCGGTGGCAGCACCGGGATGGGGAGCACGACAGGAGACCTCCACAACCAGAAGACGATGGGTGATGCCGGGGATCTCGTCAGTGGTGCAGTCTCCGTGAACCACCCTGTGCTCGGGTCTCACATCCCGGCGTCGAACACAACCCCAACGCTAGACGAAGGGTCCGACAGGCCAATCTCCCGTTGCGCGGGGACCCGCCAGTGCACATGCATCGTGAGAGCCACGACTGTGAAGGTTGGGGAGATCTGGGCTCACATGACGTCCGGGGGCTGCTCCGTGCACTTCGCCTGGTGGCCACGTGTGACGTCGCTACCATCGGGTATGGACGAGGCCTCCGACATCACCGGGCGGCAGGCAGCGGGGTCCCAGCACCTCATCGAGAGGCTGTGCGGATCCGATGATCCGGTTGTGGCCTACAAGGCCAGGCTCCTGACGGGCGATTCCCCCGGGTCAGCGGAAGTGCGCGGCCTGCGGGCGCAGATCGCCGGCTCGCCCACCGCCCGGGCGCTGCTACGGGTCTTCGAGCAGGACGAGAAGACCCTTCACCACGTGTACCGGAAGTGGCAGGGTCCGCACTGGACGCTGGCGTGTCTGGCCACGATCGACTACCCGCCCGGCGACGAGGCGCTGCGGCCGTTGGTGCGCTGCGTCTATGACTGGCTCTTCTCCAAGCACTTCCAGGAACCGCCTCTGACCGCGGTCTACCCGGGCCAGGAGGATCGCGTTCGCCACTGCGCGTCAATGGACGGCAATGCGATCTGGTACTCGGTCCGGCTCGGAGTGGAGGACGAGCGCACTCGCTCAGCTGTCGACAGGCTGATCGACTGGCAGTGGCCAGACGGGGGCTGGAACTGCGACAAGCGTCTGGAGGCCACCACATCGTCCTTCCAAGAGACGCTCATCCCGGTGCGGGGTCTGTGGGCGTACGGGCGGGTGCACGGATACGAGCGTGCCATCGATGCCGCGATGAGAGCCTCCGAGCTCATGCTCTCCCGGCGGCTGTTGTGGCGCCTGAGCGATGGCCGCTTGATCATGCCCGGATGGGGCGGTCGTCCGGATCGGATCCGCTACCCCATCCAGTTCTTCGACGTGCTCTTCGCGCTGCAGGTGATGGATGAGCTGGGGCGGCTCAGCGACCCTCGGTGCGCCGATGCGCTTGCGTTGCTCGAGGCCAAGCGACTCCCCGACGGCGGCTTCCCGCTGGAGCAGCGCATCGCCCCCTCGGCCGATCGGGTGGCCAGCGGTCACAGCTATGCCGACTGGGGTCCATCCGGACGGCGCCGAAGCAACCCGCTGGTGAGTCTTGCGGGGTTGCGCGTGCTTCGACCAGAGGCGCAACACGAGCGGTGAGAATGCTCCGCAGCACGGACCTCTGCACGCCATGGGGCTTTGTCGGGCAGCTTCGGATCATCCGGCTCGCACCGCGGATTACCTGGCGTCGTGGGTCGAAGACTTGCGGTAGTCGCTGCAGCCGTGCTCTCGGTGTCACTGGCAGCGCAGTACCGAAGGTGGCACCTGCGATGGGGGGCGACCGATGCCGAGGTCCACGGCGAGATGCCCGGGGACAGCCTCCTGGCAACGTCGGCGTTCGCCGCCACCCGCCGCACCGCTCATGGAGGTCGGCGACTTCCCGATGATGAGGCGGATGCTGCTGGGCATCCGCGCCAAGGCAGAGCAACCGGTCGTCACGACGTCAGAACAGGGCCGGGTGTCATAAGCGAGTCGGTCGGGTCCGCCACGCGTGTCGTCGTCTCCGATATCGGAACGCCAGGTAGCGTTCGGTCGAACAGGTGTTCGGGCGTTGAGGTCGACCGGCAGGAGGAGATCAGTGCGCGTGCTCGGCGTCGACCCCGGTCTGACCCGTTGCGGTTTGGGAGTGGTCGACGGTGCTCCAGGCCGGCGGCTTACCTTGGTTGAGGTCTCCGTCGCCAAGACCTCACCGGATGCGCCCCTCGAGCAACGCTTGCTGGCCATCGAGGCCGCGGTCAATCTGGTGTTGGACGCCACGCAGCCAGACGCCGTCGCCGTCGAGCGTGTCTTCAGCCAGCACAACGTGCGCACCGTGATGGGCGTCGCCCAGGTCAGCGGTGTCGTCCTCGCTGCCGCAGCGCGCAGAGGGCTTCCCGTCGCTCTGCACACTCCGAGCGAGGTCAAGGCTTCGGTCACCGGCCACGGCAGGGCCGACAAGGCTCAGGTCGGGGCCATGGTGGCTCGGCTTCTGGGTCTCACCGAGGCACCGAAACCCGCCGACGCCGCCGACGCATTGGCGCTGGCCATCTGCCACGTCTGGCGTGGTTCGGCGCAGTCTCGACTTGCTCGATGCCGTGGCGGCGTCAGGCCAAGGTGCTGCCCATCGGACCGCCACCGCTCCGGGACGTCCCCGATGATCGCATCGGTCCGCGGGGTGGTGCTCGACATCTCGGCAGACGTCGCGGTGATCGAGGTAGGTGGCCTTGGTCTTGCCATCCAATGCACGCCAGTGACAGCCGCCGGCCTCAGACGCGGCGAAGAAGCCACGGTCCATACGTCGCTGGTCGTCCGGGAAGACTCCCTCACCCTCTACGGCTTCACCGACGCCGACGAACGAGCGGTCTTCGAGATTGTCCAGACAGTCAGTGGCGTCGGGCCGCGCGTGGCTCAGGCGATCGTCGCCACACTCCGACCGGACGCGCTGCGGCAGATCGTGGCATCGGAAGACGTTGTTGCTCTCACCCAAGTTCCTGGGATCGGCAAGAAGGGTGCCCAGCGGCTTGTCCTCGAACTCAAGGACAAGCTGGGCGCCCCGGCCATCGGTGCGGCCGGTGGTGGTGCAACGACGGCCACAGCCGGGGGAGCCGTGGGTGGCTGGCAGCCGCAGGTGCACGCAGCACTGGTCGGGCTCGGTTGGAGTACGCGGGACGCAGACACCGCGCTCAGCGCCGTCGCTGAAGAGTTCGGGGACGCGGCAGCGGAGACCGACGTAGCCCTTCTCCTGAGGTCTGCCCTGCAAGCGATGGGCCGCCAGGTTGCCAGCTCGGTGACCAGCTCGGTGGCCGGTCGATGAGCGCAGCGGACGGTGACGGGTCGGCCGGTGGTCCGGAGACCGCCGATCTCGTCGACCCCAAGGTCCAGATCGACGAGGGTGCCATCGACGCAGCGCTTCGCCCCAAGCACCTGGCCGAGTTCGTCGGTCAGACCCGGGTGCGCGAGCAGCTCGGTCTCGTGCTGTCCGCGGCATCCGGACGGGGGTCTGCGCCCGACCACGTCCTGCTGTCAGGCCCTCCAGGGCTCGGCAAGACGACTCTGGCGATGATCATCGCCGCTGAGATCAACCAGCCGCTGCGTATCTCCAGTGGCCCAGCCATTCAGCACGCCGGCGACCTCGCGGCCGTGCTCTCCTCGCTTACCGAAGGAGAGGTGCTCTTCCTCGACGAGATCCATCGGATGGCCAGGCCAGCTGAGGAGATGCTCTACCTGGCGATGGAGGACTTCCGAGTCGACGTCGTCGTCGGGAAAGGCCCGGGGGCAACGGCCATCCCGCTCGATCTGCCGCCGTTCACGTTGGTCGGGGCCACCACCAGAGCAGGTCTGCTGCCCGGTCCGCTGCGCGACCGATTCGGCTTCACCGCGCACCTCGACTTCTACGAGCCCGACGAGCTGACCTCGATCCTGGTGCGCTCCGCTGAGCTCCTGGAGGTGCCGCTCGAGCCGGACGGTGCTGTCGAGATTGCTGGCCGCTCGCGTGGCACGCCGCGCGTAGCCAACCGGCTGCTCCGACGCGTGCGTGACTTCGCGGAGGTACGCGGCAACGGCGTCGTCGACCTCGCGACCGCCAAGGCTGCGCTGACCATCTACGACGTCGATGCTCTCGGCCTCGACCGGCTCGACCGCTCGGTGCTGGAGGCTCTGGTGCGGAAGTTCGGCGGTGGCCCGGTCGGCCTTGGCACCCTGGCCGTTGCGGTGGGCGAGGAACGCGAGACCGTCGAAGAGGTCGCCGAGCCATATCTCGTCAGAGCCGGACTGCTGGCGAGAACCCCCCGCGGCCGGATCGCGACCCCCGCTGCATGGCAGCATCTGGGGATGGCGCAGCCGACAGGTGGTGCGGCGCACGCGTCGCTGTTCGACCCGACCGAAGACACCGAGTTGACCGACCGAACTGATTGATTGAACTGACTGAGCTAACTGAGCTGACTGACCGAACCGGTCCGACGACCTGACTGAGAGAGGCGAACCGACCATGGGCGACGTGATCCTCCTTGCTGTCATCGCCCTTCCGCTGATCGGATTGTGGCTGTTGATCCGCGGACAACAGCGGCGCACCCAGCAGGTCGCGGTCCTCGCCGCCAGCCTGCAGGTCGGGCAGGAGGTCGTGACGACCAGCGGGCTCTACGGCACCATCACCGCCCTCAGCGATACCGATGCGACCCTGCTCGCGGCTCCGGGTGTCCAGCTGCGCTTCGACCGTCGCGCGATCGGACGGGTTCTCGGCGAAGAAGGCGACACGCCGCGCCCTCTGTGACCCTGGGGCCCGGGAACGGTCTGGCGTCGGGGATACTTCCTGTGCTGATGCCGCGTTCTGAGCGGCGCTGATCGGGGGCCGACTACGGCACCTCGTTCCGAGAGCTGAGCCGGAGGATTGACGTGGCAACTCCCACCAGTGGGCGACCCGGGCGTGCCCTGATGGTGCTGCTGGTCATCGCGATCGCCATGGGCGGCTGGATGGCCTGGAAGGGCGCCACCACTCCCAAGCTGGGTCTGGACCTGCAGGGCGGTACGACGGTCACTTTGGTGCCCTCCCCGGCGCCCGGCGAGAAGGGGCAGATCACCGACGACTCGATCAACGAGGCTGTTGACATCATCTCTGCTCGCGTCAACGGTGCCGGTGTCGCCGAGGCAGAGGTGGCAGCGCAGGGCAGCGGTGACCAGGCCGTCATTGTCGTGTCCGTCCCCGGGCTCACCGAGAACGACCTGGTCCAACAGCTCGGTCAGACGGCGCAACTTGGGTTCCGTCCCGTCCTGGACGCGCAACCGGCCGTCGCCCCGGCACCGACACCCACCCCGAGTACCACGGAGGGTTCGGGGACAAAAGACAAGAAGAAGAACTCCAGCCAACAAGGTGGTGGCAACGGCGCCTTGACGCCGAGGCTCGGCCCGAACAGCTCGACAACGAGCGCCGTGACCGGCAAGACCGACAAGACCGACAAGAACCCGTCAGCCAGCCCGACGCCGCAGTCGACGGGCGCGCCCGTCCCGACCCCGGCACCTGGAGCGCCGGCGGCTTCTGACGTCCCGCCAGAGCTGCAACAGCAGTACGCCCAGCTCGACTGCTCCGACCCCAAGCAGAAGAGTGTTGGCGCGCAGTTCGCCGACGACGCACCGGCCATCGCGTGCGACCGCAACGGCACTGAGAAGTTCCTGCTCGCTCCGGTAGCCGTGCCTGGTTCAGACGTCGACTCGGCGCAGGCCAACCTCTCCCAGAACACAGCTGGTTGGATCGTGAGCCTGGACTTCAACAGCACAGGCACCAAGTCGTTCGGTCAGATCACTGCTGAGATGGCCGCTCAGCCGCAAGACTCACCCGGCAACCGATTTGCCATCGTCCTGGACGGCATCGTGGTCTCGGCCCCCGGTGTCAACGAGGCGATCCCAGGCGGTCAGGCGCAGATCACCGGTCAGTTCACCCAGCAAGAGGCGCAAGACCTCGCCAACGTCTTGAAGTTCGGTGCCCTGCCACTGACCTTCGAGATCGGCGAGCGGAACACGATCTCGCCGACACTGGGTGAGGACCAGCTACGAGCCGGACTGATTGCCGGCGCACTCGGGCTGGCGCTGGTCGTGATCTATCTGCTCCTCTACTACCGAGCGCTGGCTCTGGTTGCGGTCTTCAGCCTCATCATCGCTGGGCTGCTGACCTACGGGGCAGTCGTCATCTTGGGCGAAACGCTGAACTTCACCCTCACCCTCGCGGGAGTGGCCGGCCTGATCGTCGCGATCGGAATCACCGCCGACTCGTTCATCGTCTACTTCGAGCGAATACGTGACGAAGTTCGCGACGGCCGCTCCATTCGAACGGCGCTGGAGACCGGCTGGGTGAGGGCCAGACGCACCATCATTGCGGCTGACTTCATCTCGTTGATTGCAGCGGTGGTTCTTTGGGTTCTCTCTGTCGGTGGCGTACGAGGCTTCGCCTTCACCCTTGGGCTCACGACGCTGATCGACCTGCTGGTGGTGTTCCTCTTCACCAAGCCGCTGGTCACGCTGCTGGCTCGCACGAAGTTCTTCAGCAGTGGAAGCAAGTGGTCGGGGCTGTCTCCGGAGCGACTCGGAGCCAAGTCCCGGCCGCAGACTCCTGGTAAGCCGGGTCGGCGAACAGTGCAGGAGGCCTGACATGAATCGCTTTCACACCCTGACCTCGAGCCTCTACCGCGGGGACGTCTCGTTCGACTTCGTGGGACGCGCCAAGCAGTGGTACATCCTCTCGGCGGTGCTGCTGCTAATTGCCCTGGGATCGCTGGCGATCAACGGCTTGAAGTTCGGTGTCGAGTTCTCCGGCGGTGCTGTCTTCGCGGTACCCAGCGAGAGCTGCTCGGTCACGACGGCACGTGATGCCGCCGCAGCCGAGGTCCCCGAGGGAGATCCGATCGTCACCGAGCTCAAGGGTTCAAGTGGTCGTCAGGTCAAGGTGCAGACCGTTGACCTGACGCCGGCTGAGACGGGAGCGGTGAGCACGGCGCTCGCCAAGGCATGTGATGTGCCGCTCGAGGACGTATCAACCCAGGTCATCGGTCCTTCCTGGGGCGAACAAATCACCCAGAAGGCTCTGACCGGGCTCGTGGTGTTCTTGGCGCTGATCGTCGTGTATCTCTCGATCACCTTCGAGTGGCGGATGGCTATTGCGGCGCTAGTCGCACTGTTCCATGACGTCTTCATCACCGTTGGCATCTACTCGCTCAGTGGTTTCGAGGTGACACCGGCCACCGTCATCGGTGTGCTGACGATTTTGGGTTACTCGCTCTACGACACCGTCGTCGTCTTCGACAAGGTGAAGGAGAACACCCGAGGGGTTCAGGCCACAAGCCGGATGACGTACAGCGAGGCTGCCAACCTTGCGGTCAACCAGACTCTGGTGCGCTCGATCAACACCTCTGTTGTTGGTCTCCTGCCGGTGGCGAGCCTGCTCTTCGTCGGCGCCTACGTGCTCGGCGCGGGCACGTTGAAAGACCTGGCACTGGCTCTCTTCGTGGGAATCGCAGTGGGAACCTACTCGTCCATCTTCATCGCGACTCCCGTTCTGGCCCAGCTGAAGGAACGCGAGCCAGCCATGCAGGCTCTGGCCAAGCGTGTCAACGCGCGTCGTGGTGGTGGGCGGGACGCAGACAAGGGCGGTGTCGCTGGCGACGGATCGGCCGAACCAGATGTGGCGGTAGCCGGGGTCGGAGCTAGTTCACCGACAAGAGGCCCACGCAACCAACCCAAACGAAAGCCCAAGAAGAAGCGCTAGCGGGTCGTCAGTGCGATCGACTCACCACTCAGCGTTAGAATAGGCCTTCGGACAACAGCAGGTGGTTGATGGCGGGCGGGTGACGGTGACGGACGAGTCGGAAGGCGCCGCGGTACGAACTGAGCGCGCCGCGACGCCCGCCCAGGACCAGCCACAGACGCGCGTGCGTGCCGCTCTGGCTCGCCTCGGTGGAGGACACCGAACGAACTATCCAGAGCTTGAGCCCGTCTTCCGGTCAGTGCGGGCGGTCCACCCCAAGGCAGACCTCAAAGTCATCGAGCGCGCGTACGAGGTCGCCGAGGAGAAGCACCGCACCCAGCTGCGGCGTAGCGGTGAGCCCTACATCACCCATCCACTGGCCGTGACGCAGATTCTTGCTGACCTGGGGATGACGCCGCCAACGCTCTGTGCTGGGCTGCTGCACGACACGGTGGAGGACACCGACTACTCGCTCGACGACCTGCGCTCGGACTTCGGAGATGAGATCGCTCTGCTCGTCGACGGTGTCACCAAGCTCGACAAGGTCAAGTACGGCCAGGCGGCACAGGCCGAGACCACACGCAAGATGGTCGTCGCAATGGCCCGCGACATCCGCGTTCTCGTGATCAAGCTCTGCGATCGGTTGCACAATATGCGCACCATTCGCTATCTGCCAGAGGCCAAACAGCAGAGCAAAGCCCGAGAGACGCTTGAGATCTATGCGCCCCTGGCACACCGCCTGGGGATGAACGCGATCAAGTGGGAGCTGGAAGACCTTTCGTTTGCCACGCTCTACCCGAAGGTCTACGAAGAGATCGTCAGCCTTGTGGAGCGGCGGGCGCCGAGCCGCGACCAGTTCCTGTCGGACGTCATTCACGATGTCGACCAAGCCCTGCATGAGGCCCGGATCGACGGAACCGTGACCGGGCGGCCCAAGCACTACTACAGCGTCTACCAGAAGATGATTGTTCGAGGTCGCGACTTCGGCGACATCTACGACCTGGTTGGTCTTCGTGTTCTGGTCGATTCGGTCCGCGACTGCTACGCGGCGTTGGGCGTCATCCATGCGCGATGGAACCCGGTGCCCGGACGCTTCAAGGATTACATCGCCATGCCCAAGTTCAACATGTATCAGTCTCTGCACACCACAGTGATCGGTCCTGGCGGCAAGCCGGTCGAGCTGCAGATTCGAACGCACTCCATGCACCGGCGTGCAGAGTACGGCGTCGCCGCTCACTGGAAATACAAGGAAAGTGCTGGCGCGTCCGGCGCTCAGGACGACATGACGTGGCTACGTCAGTTGCTCGACTGGCAGCAAGAGACCAGCGACCCAGGAGAGTTCCTGGACTCACTGCGTTTTGAGATCAGCGGCACCGAAGTCTTCGTCTTCACACCCAAAGGTGACGTCGTGGCGCTGGTGACGGGTGCAACACCGGTCGACTTCGCCTACGCGGTCCACACAGAGGTGGGGCACCGTACGGTGGGTGCCCGTGTCAACGGCCGCCTCGTGCCCCTGGACTCGGTCTTGGAGAACGGGGACGTCATCGAGGTCATCACGTCCAAGGCGCAAGATGCCGGACCCAGCCAGGACTGGCTCGGCTTCGTGCAGTCCCCGCGGGCCAGGAACAAGATCCGCGCGTGGTTCTCCAAGGAGCGCCGCGAAGAGGCGATCGAGCACGGCAAGGACGCGATCACCAGGGCGATGCGGAAACAGGGCTTGCCGATGCAGCGGATCCTGAGCGGACCAGCGTTGTTGTCCGTCACCGCAGACATGCGCCTTAAGGACATCGACTCGCTTTACGCCGCGGTCGGTGAAGGGCACGTCAGCGCGCAGACGGTTCTGCGGCGGCTTGTGGTGGTCCTGGGTGGTGAGGAAGGAGCCACCGAAGACATCGCCGAGGCGACGGTGGCGACCAAGCCGGCTCGAGTGCGCACGGGAGAAGACCCCGGTGTCGTGGTCAAAGGAGTCGACGATGTGTGGGTCAAGCTCGCCCGATGCTGTACGCCGGTTCCGGGTGACTCCATAGTTGGCTTCGTCACAAGAGCGCGCGGTGTCTCGGTGCACCGAAGCAACTGCGTCAACGTCACCGCGCTCGCCGAGAACCGGTTCGTTGACGTCGAGTGGGCACCTACGGCATCGAGCGTCTTCTTGGTCTCCATCCAGGTGGAGGCTCTCGACCGTGCACGGTTACTCTCTGACGTCACTCGGGTGCTTTCGGACCAGCACGTCAACATTCTCAGCGCCACGGTGACGACGACGCGCGACCGCGTTGCGACGTCGCGATTCACCTTCGAGATGGGCGATACCCGCCACCTCGGTCATGTGCTGAGCGCTGTTCGCGGTATCGAAGGCGTTTTCGACGTCTACCGGCTCACCAGCGCCTGACGGACACTCAGTCGCTGAACTCGCGCAGGGTGTTCTCGGCTTGGACCAGCCACTCTCTGCGGGCGGCAATGGCAGCCTCGGCCTTCTCGGCGTCACCGGACTTACCCGCACTGGTAGCAGCCTCGCGTTGCTTCTCGAGCTTGGCGATGGATTTGGTGAGCTGCTCGACGGTCGCAGCTGCGCGAGCGCGGGCCTCCGGGTTGGACCGCTTCCACTTGGTCTCCTCGGCCGAGCGCATGGCCTGTTCAACCTGATGCAGTCGTCGCTCGACGGCCGGCTTGTCGGCCCGAGGGACGTGGCCGATCTGGGCCCAACGATCTTGGATGCTGCGTAGGGAGGTGCGTGCGGCGTTGAGATCACTGATGGGCAGCAGCTTCTCGGCCTCATCGGCGAGCTGTTGCTTCTTGACGAGGTTCTGCTGCTGTTCGGCGTCGCGCTCGTCGAAGACGGCCGAACGGGCGCTGAAGAAGGTGTCTTGAGCCGCCTTGAAGCGGGTCCAGAGTTCCTGTTCGGCTTCGCGAGTCGCCGGTCCTGCGCTCTTCCAGCGCTGCATCAGTGATCGGAAAGCGGTCGAGGTCGGCCCCCAGTCTTTGCTGGTGGCCAGGGCCTCGGCCTCCTTGACGATCTTCTCCTTGACGGCCACGGCTTCGGTGCGTTCGGCGTCGCGAGTGGCGAACCACGCACGGCGTCGCTTCTCGAACGTGCTTCTGGCGTGGCTGATCCGCTTCCAGAGCTCTTGTTCGAAGGCGCGCTCGGCATGCGGTGCAGCCCGCCATTCCTCGATCAGGAGGCGGAACCGATCACCTGCGGGCTTCCACTGCGTGCTTTCGGCCAGCTTCTCAGCCTCGGTCACCAGGGCTTCGCGCCGGGCGCGAGCCTGCTCTCGGGCTGCGGCACGCTCTGCCCTGCGGGCGCCACGCTGGGCGTCGACCGTTGCTACGAGTCCGTCAAGTCGAGAGCGAAGGGCGGCGAGGTCTCCGACGCAGTGGGGGCGGTCGACCTGGTCGCGCAGCTTGCCGATCAGCGCCATCGCCTCATCCGGCGCAAGGCCGGCATCACCGAGGCGGTGCTCCAGCAGGTCGATCTCGACCCCGAGTGAGGCGTACTTACGCTCGTAGAATCGGAGACCGTCGGCTGGATCGCCAGCTAGCCACTCGCCCACCTTCACCTCATCATCGGGTCCGTCTGGCGTACGGACGTACACGGCGCCGGCCTCGTCAACGCGGCCCCAAGGCTGGCTGGAGGGGGTACCGACGACAGCTGTGACGCCCGGAGGTGGCCCGGGCCTCGGGATGGGTCCAGGACGCGGGGTCGCGTGCGGAGCTGCCCGCTGACCCACTTCCGGAGTCGCCGGTGGCGTCGTTTGCGGGGGAGCTTCCGGGGTGGGCTGGCCCGGAGGGTGCTCGTTCATGGCTTCTCCTGCTGCACCCGTGCGGCCGTAATGGTGATCGGGTCGGCCGGTGGACCATCGGTCGGGTCGGGAGCGTCGGGGGAGACGCCGGTCTTCGCCACCTGGTCGACCACATCCAGCCCCTTGGTCATCTGACCGACGATGGTGTAGTCAGGGGGCAGCTGGCTGTCCTTGTACACGAGGAAAAACTGGCTGCCCGCCTCGCCGCCGCTGGGTTCGGCCATCGCCACGCTGCCGCGAGGGTACGTCGCCAGGCCCGTCTTGTCGGCCTTGGGCAGGTTCTCGTCAGCGGTCGTGTAGCCAGGAGTGCCTGAACCCGTTCCGGTTCGGTCACCGCACTGCAGCACGTAGAGCCCGTCGGTGGTGAGTCGGTGACAGGTGGTGTTGTCGAAGTAGCCCTGCCCTGCAAGGAACGCCAGTGAGTTGGAGTTGTTCGGCGCCTTCTCGGTGTCGAGAGCGATCGTGATGGGGCCTTGGTCGGTGTCGAGCACAAGTTCGGCGGGGGCGCCTTTGGGCAGGGTGTTGCCCGCCTTCTCGTAGGTGAAGTCTTCAGTGGTGGCGGTTTGAGCGGGCTCGTCGTCAGATGTCGACCACCACAAGAACCAACCGCCAGCCATGACGAGGGCCACCCCAGCCACCGCTGCTCCGACCAGGCGGCGCCGGTGGCGCTTGTCGGCTTTGGCCTGCTGCCGCTCGACGTAGGCCTCGTACCTGGCGCGCGCCTTGGCCTTGCGCTGCTGTTGTGTGGCCACCGACAAACCTCTCTTGGCCCGCTCGTGAGCCTCTCGGGCTGCCGGCCAGGCGGGTGCTGACCGTGCGACGCACCAGTGTAGGTAAGGAGAGCCACTGATGGTGACGGGGTGACCGATAGGCTGAGACGCCTGCGCGTGTGCCGCCATCTCCGTCCAACAGCGCGGCCAACATCATGACCGAGTCTGCGCTAACGCCTCGAGGAGGAAGATCTGTGCTCGTCGCCGGCTTTCCGTCTGCGGTGTTCGCAACGAACGTCTACGTGGTGGCGCCAGGACCCGGTGCAGAATGCATCGTGGTCGACCCGGGTATGGAGGTCGTCCCCGAGCTCGATGAACTGCTACGGCTGCACCAGCTCAAGCCGGTGGCCGTGCTGCTGACCCACGGTCACCTCGACCACACGTTCTCGGTTGTCCCGGTGGCTGGCTCACGGGGCATACCCGCGTACATCCATCCGGCAGACCGCGAGCTGTTGGTCGACCCAATGAAGGGCATGGCGCGCGAGACGGCGCAGATGTTCGGTGGCCGCCTGCAGTGGCAAGAGCCCGACGACGTCGCGTTGCTGGAAGACGGCGCCCTGATGACGCTCGCCGGACTGGAGGTCGCCGTCGACCACGCTCCGGGTCACACGCCAGGTTCGGTGATGTTCCGGTTACCCGGTGCTCCGACAGCGGTGAGCGGTCTGGATGAGGCGCCAACACAGACCGTGCTGTCCGGTGACGTCCTCTTCGCCGGTTCGATCGGCCGTACTGACCTTCCTGGGGGCTCCCACGAGCAGATGCTTGCCTCGCTTCGTGACAAGGTGCTTCCGCTTGATGACGATGTTCTCGTGCTTCCCGGACACGGTGGCGCCACGACAGTGGGGCGCGAGCGGGCAGCCAACCCATACCTCGGTGCACTCCTTGATCCGAGCCGCTCCGGTGAACCAGTCAGCGCGCCGAGGAGAGGGTTGTAGCTCGATGCCGAAGATCTCCCCGATCTCTGGGTTTCCGGAGTTCCTTCCCGGGCAACGCATCGTCGAGCAGCACGTTCTTGACACCGTCCGACAGATCTTTGAGTTGCACGGCTTCGCCTCGTTGGAGACCCGAGCGGTCGAGCCGCTCGATCAGCTGCTCCGCAAAGGCGAGATCGACAAAGAGGTGTACGTCCTGCGCAGACTGCAGGCCGTGGAGGACGACGCCGGAGTGCAAGGGGACCAGCTAGGACTTCACTTCGACCTCACTGTTCCGTTCGCCCGGTACGTGCTGCAGAACGCTGGCCACCTCGAATTCCCGTTTCGTCGCTACCAGATTCAGAAGGTGTGGCGGGGGGAGCGTCCGCAGGAGGGTCGTTACCGGGAGTTCACCCAAGCCGATATCGATATCGTTGGCCGCGACACATTGGCGTTCCACCACGAGGTCGAGATTGCCCTCGTGATGGCTGAGGTCTTTGCCGCCTTGCCGATCCCCGCCACCGTGATCAAGGTCAACAACCGCAAGCTCGCCGAGGGCTTCTTCCGCGGTGCTGGCGCATCCGATCCCGATGCCGCACTGCGCGCGCTGGACAAGCTGGACAAGGTCGGCCGCGAGCGAGTGTCCGCCTTGCTGGTGGAGGAGGCGGGCTTGGATTCGGCGGGGGCCGAGCTCTGCCTGCTGCTGGCCCAGATCACCGGGACCGACGCCACCGTCGGTGACCGGGTCCGCGCGCTGGGCGTCGAGCACCCACTTCTGGCCGAAGGGCTCGACGAGCTGGTGGCCGTCGTCACAGCTGCCAACGCTCGACGCCCCGGTGCAGTCGTTGCCGACCTGAAGATCGCTCGGGGCCTCGACTACTACACCGGGACGGTCTTCGAGACAGAGCTTGTCGGCTACGAGTCATTGGGGTCGATCTGTTCCGGTGGTCGCTATGACGCTCTTGCCAGTGACGGTCGCGTCACCTTCCCAGGCGTCGGGATATCCCTCGGTGTCTCTCGGCTGCTCGTGCCGTTGCTCGCTACCGGGGTGGTTGGCGCCTCCCGGTCCGTGCCCACCTGTGTCCTGGTCGCGGTCAGCGACGAGGGTGAGCGTGTGGTGTCCGAGCTGGTAGCTGACGCGCTGCGGTCACGCGGCATCAGCAGCGAGGTGGCTCCCTCGGCCGCCAAGTTCGGCAAGCAGATCCGGCACGCTGACCGCCGCGGTATCCCGTACGTGTGGTTCCCAGGAGCGCCGGGCGTCGATCACTCGGTGAAGGACATCCGTTCCGGTGACCAGGTGAAGGCGGACCCGGCGACGTGGAACCCGCCGCCGGAGGACCTGGTGCCGTTCGTCACCATGGAGAGCGCAGCATCGAACCCGCCGACGTCCCACGCAGGTGTCCCAGCAGGTGTCCAGTCCCAGAAACTGTCCCAGTCCCGAACCGAGGAGTACCCGCAGTGATCCGAACCCGTGAAGCCGGCACCCTGCGCGTCCAGGACGCGCAGCAGGAGGTTGTGCTCGCCGGCTGGGTGGCCCGCCGACGCGATCACGGCGGCGTCGCCTTCATCGACCTGCGGGACGCTTCTGGAGTGGTGCAGGTTGTCATTCGGGATGCCGCGATCGCCGATGAGCTTCGATCGGAGTACTGCCTCAAGGTGGTCGGTGAGGTCGCTCGACGCCCCGTCGGCAACGAAAATCCCGAGCTGCCGACGGGGGAGGTAGAGGTGCTGACCACCGAGATCGAGATCCTCAGCGCCAGCGATCCGTTGCCGTTCCCGATCGACGAGCACGTCACAGTTGGTGAGGACGCCCGACTGCGGTACCGCTACCTGGACCTGCGACGTGAAGGCCCCGGACGTGCGCTGCGACTTCGGGCGGCCGCCACCAAGGTGATCCGGTCGGTGATGGATCAGCAGCGCTTCTTGGAGATCGAGACCCCCTATCTGACCAGGTCGACTCCAGAGGGTGCTCGCGACTTCCTGGTGCCCGTGCGACTGCAGCCGGGCCACTGGTACGCGTTACCGCAGTCACCGCAGCTGTTCAAGCAGCTGCTGATGGTCGCCGGCATGGAGCGCTACTACCAGATCGTCCGGTGCTTCCGCGACGAGGACTTCCGGGCCGACCGGCAGCCGGAGTTCACTCAGCTCGACATCGAGATGTCCTTCGTCGACCAGGACGATGTGATGTCTGTTGGCGAGTCTGTGGTCGCCGGCCTTTGGCGTGAGGTCCACGGCTACGAGGTCCCGCTGCCGCTCCCGCGAATGACGCATGCCGAGGCGATGACCCGCTACGGCAGTGACAAGCCGGATGTTCGTTTCGGCAACGAGCTGGTCGATGTGACGCGGTACTTCGCCGACACCACCTTCCGGGTCTTTCAGGCGCCCCACGTCGGCGCGGTGGTGATGCCTGGTGGTGGTGGGCAGACCCGCAAAGAGCTCGATGCCTGGCAGGACTGGGCCAAGGCCCGGGGTGCCCGTGGCCTTGCGTACGTGCTCGTGGGGCAGGAGGGTGATCTCGGTGGCCCGGTAGCCAAGAACCTCTCCGAGGTCGAACGCTCGGGGTTGGTCGGGGCGGTGGGGGCGTCACCGGGCGACGCCATCTTCTTCGCGGCAGGTGAGCCTCGGGCCTCCCTTGAGCTGCTCGGCGCCGCCCGCCTCGAGATCGGCCGCCGTTGCGATCTCATTGACGAGTCGGCATGGGCCTTCCTCTGGATCGTCGACGCCCCGCTCTTCGAGCCGGACGGAGATGGCGGCTGGACGTCGGTCCACCACCCCTTCACCGCACCCAACGCCGAGTGGCAGGACGCATTCGACCTCGCGCCGGGGGACGCCCTCGGATATGCCTACGACATGGTGCTCAACGGCAACGAGATCGGCGGTGGGTCGATCCGTATCCACCGCACTGATGTCCAGCAACGCGTCTTCGACGTCCTCGGGCTCTCCCATGAAGAGGCGGAGGGCAAGTTCGGCTTCCTGTTGGAGGCCCTGCGTTACGGCCCGCCACCGCACGGTGGCATCGCCTTCGGCCTCGACCGCCTCGTCGCTCTGCTCGCCGGAGCCTCCTCGATCCGGGAGGTGATCGCCTTCCCCAAGACCGCATCCGGTGGTGATCCCCTGACCGGTGCGCCGACGCCGATCACCGATGCGCAGCGGGCTGAGGCCGGCGTGGACTTCGTCCCAGAGCCCAGTGGGCAGGTGTGAGTTGCTCCCATGACAAGTCCAGACCTCTTCGAGTCTGCAGCAGACGACCGCGGCGGTGGCCCTCTCGCCGCTCGGATGCGACCGCGCTCACTCGATGAGCTGGTGGGGCAGCAACACCTGCTGGCGCCAGGATCACCACTCCGACGTCTGGTGGAAGGAGACGAACGCGCTGTCTCGTTGATCCTGTTCGGACCCCCTGGGACGGGAAAGACCACCATCGCCCACCTCGTCAGCCGTGCGACCGGGCGCCAGTTCGCCGAGCTGTCAGCGGTCACCGCCGGGGTCAAGGACGTCCGGTCGGTCGTCGACCAGGCGCGGCGGCGGCTCGGGATGGGCGAGCCTGAGACGGTTCTATTCGTCGACGAGGTCCACCGATTCTCCAAGACCCAGCAGGACGCCCTGCTCCCGGCGGTGGAGAACGGATGGGTCGTACTGATCGCCGCGACCACCGAGAACCCGCACTTCGCCATCGTGTCGCCGCTGCTGTCGCGCTCGTTGCTCGTGACTCTTCAACCGCTTGCTGAGGAGGACGTCGTGACGCTGGTGCGACGGGCAGTCGAGGACGACCGCGGACTCGCCGGGGCCGTCAGTGTCGATGACGATGCGGTCGCTGCCATCGTCAGGCTCTCCGGGGGCGACGCCCGCCGCGCGCTCACCATTCTCGATGCTGCCGCCGCTGGCGCCGAGAGCAGAGACGGACGCGTCGGGCTCGACGACGTCGCACGCGCCGTCGACAAGGCGGCAGTGCGGTACGACCGTGATGGTGATCAGCATTACGACGTGACAAGCGCCTTGATCAAGAGCATCCGAGGGAGTGACGTCGATGCTGCACTGCACTACCTGGCGCGGATGATCGAGGCAGGGGAGGACCCCCGGTTCATCGCCCGAAGGCTCGTCATCCATGCCAGTGAGGACGTCGGGATGGCCGACCCCTCTGCGCTGCAGACCGCCGTGGCCGCACTCGACGCCTCCGCATTCGTCGGCTTGCCAGAGGCACGCATCCCGCTGGCGCAGGCAGTGATTCACCTGGCGACGGCCCCGAAGTCCAACGCGGTGATCGTTGCCATCGATGAGGCAATTGCCGACATCCGAGCTGGGCGTGATCGGGTCAGTGCCAACGGCGCTTCGGGACGGTCACTACCCGGGCGCCAAGGATCTGGGGGTGAAGGGGTATCAATATCCCCACGATGATCCGCGGGGAATCGTGAAGCAGCAGTACGCACCCGACGAAGTGGTCGGTCGACGCTACTACCGACCAACCGAGCACGGCTTCGAACAGACCGTGACCGGCAGGCTCGAGCGGATCCGAGCAGATCCTGGACGACTCTGCGACGGGCGGCACCGCGGAGTAGAGGTTCGACCAAGCCCCTTCGATAGGCTGAAGATTCGATCACCAGTCCGTCACGAGGAGCCGCCCGGTATGGAGTCCGCCGAGATCCGAAGCAGGTTCTTGCGCTTCTTTGAGTCCCGGGGTCACACCGTCGTCCCGTCCGCTCCGCTACCGCTTGCCGACCCTACTTTGCTGCTCGTCAACGCCGGCATGGTCCCGTTCAAACCGTTCTTCCTGGGTGAGCAGACGCCGCCGTACCCGCGGGCGACCAGCGTGCAGAAGTGCGTCCGCACCCTGGACATTGACGAGGTCGGAAAGACGACGCGCCATGGCTCGTTCTTTCAGATGGCGGGAAATTTCTCCTTCGGCGACTACTTCAAAGAGGGCGCGATTCCCTTGGCATGGGAGCTGTTGACCAACTCCACCGGGGATGGCGGGTTCGGGTTCGCCGAGGACCGGATGTGGGTCACCGTGTACGAGGACGACGACGAAGCGGCCGAGATCTGGCACCGCGACGTAGGGATCCCGCTCGACCGCATCCAGCGGCGCGGACTCAACGACAACTACTGGCACATGGGGGTTCCTGGTCCGGGTGGCCCGTGCTCAGAGATCTACTTCGACCGGGGCCCCGAGCACGGCAGGGCAGGTGGCCCTGTCGTCGATGAGGAGCGGTACCTCGAGGTGTGGAACCTGGTCTTCATGCAGTACGCGCTCAGTGAGGTGCGCCGCAAGGACGACTTCGACATCTCAGGTGATTTGCCGGCCAAGAACATCGATACCGGCATGGGCCTGGAACGCATGGCTGCCCTGCTGCAAGGCGTTGAGAACATCTACGAGATCGACACGATGCGGACGATCATCGCCAGGGCAGCTGAGCTCACCGGGCGTCGATACGGAGCCAACCCCGACGACGACGTTCGGTTCCGTGTGGTCGCCGACCACACACGTACCGCGCTCATGCTGATCGGTGACCAGGTCGTGCCAGGCAATGAGGGCCGTGGGTACGTGTTACGCAGGATCATGCGGCGCGTCATCCGCAGCATGCGCTTGCTGGGGTCGTCTGACCCGACGGTTCGAGAGCTGACTGCAACGGCAATCGAGGCGATGGGACCGCAGTACCCCGAGCTCGAGATCGAGCGAAGCCGAATCTTCACCGTCGCCGAGGCCGAAGAGGCGGCCTTCGCCCAGACGCTGCGGACCGGCACTCAGATCTTCGATCTGGCGGCCGCCGACCTGCAGGCAGCCGGAAGCGGAACGGTCGGGGGCGACACCGCGTTCCGGCTGCACGACACCTACGGATTCCCGATCGACCTCACCCTCGAGATGGCGGCCGAACAAGGACTTGTCGTCGATGAAGAGGGCTTCCGTCGGCTGATGGGCGAGCAGCGTGACCGGGCCAAGGCTGACGCGAAGGCGAAGAAGACCGGTCACGTTGACGGGGCCGCCTACCGATCACTTGCCGATGTTGCTGGGCGGTCCGAGTTCACCGGGTACACCAGAGCTGGAGAGCGAAGGCGTGCTGCGCGGAATCTCTGCGGGGCGGTGCCGTCGTGGCGGCCGCAGAGCCCGGTGACGACGTCGAGATCGTCCTCGACCGTACGCCGTTCTACGCCGAAGGCGGCGGTCAGCTCGCTGACGGAGGCACCGTTCGTCTGGCCAACGGGGCGCTGATCGCGGTCGACGACGTCCAGCAGCCCGTCGAGGGGCTCATCGTCCATCGGGGTCGGGTCATCGAGGGCTCGGCGGAGGCTGGGCTCGCTGTCGTCGGCAGCATCGACGTCGAGCGCCGCCAGGCGATCAGCCGCGCGCACACCGCGACGCACATGGTCCACAAGGCCATGCGGGAGCTCGTCGGTGAGACAGCGACCCAGGCAGGTTCGGAGAACGCTCCTGGCCGGTTCCGGTTCGACTTCCCGAACTCCGGGGCGGTGTCCGGCCACCGTTCTTGCCGACGTCGAGCACAAAGTCAACGAGGTCCTGATCAACGACCTGTCGGTCACCGCTGAGCTCATGCCGATCGACGAGGCACGAGCAGCCGGAGCCATGGCACTGTTCGGCGAGAAGTACGGCGACACCGTGCGGGTCGTCAGCGTCGGCGACTGGACGCGCGAGCTCTGCGGCGGCACGCACGCGCATCGGACCGGCCAGCTCGGCGTCATCAAGCTGCTGCACGAGTCGAGCATTGGCGCTGGGGTCCGGCGGATCGAGGCCCTGGTCGGCATCGACGCCTATCGCTTCCTGGCCCGTGAGCACACCCTCGTCGGGTTGCTCACCGAGCAGCTGAAGGTGCCGGCAGACGAGCTTCCCGAGCGGGTCGCTGGGATCGTCCAGCGACTCCGCGAGGCCGAGAAGCAGATCGCAGCCGCCAAGCGAGCGCAACTGGCCACCGATCTGGCCGGCGTCGCCACAGCCTCCGATCGGGTCGGTGATGTCGACCTCTACGCCTTCCAGGCTCCGGACGATCTCGACGGCGTGGCGCTTCGTGACCTCGCGCTCGCCACCCGCGGCAAGGCTGGACAAGAACGCGCCGCCGTAGTGCTCGCGCTATCGGTCTCGACGATGGCAAGGTTGCCGCCGTTGCCGCCGTCAACGAGACCGGGCAGGAGGCCGGTCTCGCCGCGCGGGACGTGCTGGCTGCGTGCCTGCCCGCGATAGAAGGCAGGGGTGGCGGCAAGAAGGACGTGGCCCAGGGCGGGGGCAGCAATCCGGCTGGGGTCGCTGAGGCGCTCGCCGCGGCGCGGGCAGCGCTTGCCGGGTAATGCGGCCGTGACGTTGTCCAAGGTCCCTGGCGTCTGGTTGGCAGTTGATCCCGGTGCAGTGCGCATTGGGGTCGCTGCCAGCGACGGGGGTGAGGTGCTGGCCTCTCCGGTCACCACGCTCAGTGTCAAGGACGCGGTCACCGGCGTTGCGGCAATCGCCTCTGAGCGGGGGGCTGTTGGGGTCATCGTAGGTCTTCCGCTGTCGCTGTCCGGGGCGGAAGGAACCGCAGCGCAGACAGCGCGGGTGTATGCGGAGGGCCTGGCCAAGGCTTTGTCGGTCCCGATCTATCTGGTCGACGAGCGGTTGACGACCGTTGCGGCCGGCGCCGCGCTGCGTGCCGGAGGCCACGACTCTCGTTCGGCGCGCCGGGTGGTGGATCAGGCCGCCGCCACGGCACTGTTGCAGGGGGTTCTCGACGCGCGTGCCGCACGAGGCGTCGATTGTGGAGCTGTGTTGGACAGTGGGCTCGGTGAGCGAATCGACCCAGAACGAGGAGACCAGCTGTGACCGCTTCGACGGCGCCGCACCATCCTGCGCCCGGGCCTCCTGGCCAGCGGCGGCGCCGGGCCCATCCTGCGCTGGTCGTCGTGATCCTGCTCGGGTTGTTGGTTGGGGAGCGTGGGTGGGAATGCGCTTGTTGGGCGGCACCCTCAGCGGGTTCGGCCTAGGAGCGGACTACCCGGGACCGGGCAGCGGCCAGGTCGTCATCGAGGTGGCGCCTGGAGACTCCTCCTCTGCGATCGGCGCGACCTTGGCCGACGCCGACGTTGTCGCCAGTGCCGCTGCGTTCGTCGATGCTGCTGCGAGCGACGACCGCGCACTTGGGATCTCAGCCAGGCTCCTACTCGATGCTCGAACAGATGTCGGGCCAGGGTGCGCTCGAGCGCCTGCTCGATCCAGCGGCGCGGGTGCAGACTGAGGTCGCCATCCCCGAAGGGCTTCGGCTGACCGACACGGTCCAACGCCTGGCGGAAGCCAGCGGGCTGCCCGAGTCTGACTTCGACGCGCGCTGCAAGACCCACGCCGGCTGGGGCTCCCCGACTACGCCGAGGGCAGCGCAGAGGGATTCCTGTTCCCCGCGACGTACACCTTCGATCCTGATACGTCGGCCGTCGAAATGTTGACGGCCATGGTGGATCGCTTCGAGCAGGCGGCCGCCGACGTCGGGCTCGTCGAGGGCGCCGCCGCTGCTGGCTACAGCCCGCGCGAGGCGTTGACCGTCGCCAGCCTGGTTCAGGCCGAGGTGGCCGAGCGCGACTTCGGGAAAGCCTCGCGGGTGGTGGCCAACCGGCTCAACCTCGGAATGACGCTTGGTTTCGACTCGACCATCAACTACGCACTCGGCTCCGACGACCTCACCCTCGAGAACGACCAGCTCGCCGTTGACTCGCCGTACAACACCTATGTCAACGCGGGCCTCCCGCCGGGTCCGATCAACTCCCCAGGGGAGGCGGCGATGGCAGCGGCAATCGCACCGCCTCAGGGTGACTGGTTGTACTTCGTCGCCGTGTCACCGGAGAGTGACAAGACCCAGTTCACCGCCGACTATCAGGAGTTCTTGCAGTACAAGGACGAGTTCTACGACCAGGTGCCGTGATGCCGAGGCATACCCGACGAGCGGCCGTCCTCGGCCACCCGATCGATCACTCACTCTCGCCAGTGCTGCACCGAGCCGCCTACGACGAGCTCGGCCTGGATTGGAAGTACACAGCGGTCGATGTGACGGCAGAGGAACTCCCTGGCTATTTGGCCTCCCTCGGGCCTGAATGGGTGGGGCTCTCGCTCACCATGCCGCTCAAGGAGGCGGCTTTGGAGCTGCTCACCGAGGTCGATCCGCAAGCCGCCAAAGTGCGCGCGGTGAACACTGTGCTGCTTGACGGGCCGAATCGCGCGGGTTTGAACACCGACATCACCGGTCTGCAGGCGATCTTCGCCGATGCCCAGGTCGGTGGGGCAAGCACGGTGACCATTGTGGGGGCCGGCGCCACGGCGCGCTCGGCAGTCGCTGCTCTCGCCGAAGTCGGGGTCGCGAAGGTTGTGGTCATCGCTCGCCGTCCAGAGGCAGTCACTGAGCTGGGCGCCCTCGCCAAAGACCTCGGACTGGCAAGCGACGGTGGGACCTGGCCCCCGACGGCCGAAGCGCTTGGCGGTGACGTCGTCGTGAGCACGGTGCCGGCCGGTGTGGCCGCGACCATCCCGACACCAGCCTCGCCCGGCCTGCTGGTGGATGTGCTCTACCACCCCTGGCCGACGCCGCTGGCGGCAGCGTGGGAGGCAGCAGGAGGTCGCGTGGTTGGGGGACTTGAGCTGCTCGTCCGCCAGGCGGTCGAACAAGTGGCCCTGATGACCGGCCGTAGACCCTCCATCGCCTGCCTTCGGACCGCGGGACTGGCAGCGCTGGCAGAGCGAGGGATGCCAGGACCGTCCGCTTCTGCCGGTAGCGGCGAAATCGCTCAAGAGGACCAGTAACACAGCCGAAGCACCCTCTAAGGTCCGGTCGGCTCTCCCGACCGGCGACGCGGTCCGATCGCGAGAGGTGCACCATGTCAGATCCCTACGCCGCCGCACTCAGCGGTGCCGCAGGACGTTCGCTTCAGCTCGACCAGATTCTGGGGGCGCTGCTGCGCCAGGCCCCAGACATCGAGGCTGCAGCGGTCGTCTCTTTCGACGGCCTGCCGATGGCATCGGCGCTTCCGGCCGGCATGGACGAGGATCGGGTCGCCGCGATGTCGGCGGCCCTGCTCTCTCTCGGCGAACGTGCCGCGCAGGGGCTTGGTCGCGGTGACCTCTCCCAGGTGTACGTCGAGGGCGACAACGGCACAGTATTCTTGGTCAGCGCTGACGACGAGGCCGTTCTGGTCGCGGTCGGTCGCGTCGGCGCCAAGGTCGGCCTGATGCTGTTCGAGGTCAAGCAGGCTGCCGGTGCGGTTGGCACGTCCCTCCGGATCGACGTGGAGCCCCTACCGGCCCTGGTCAACGTTGCGCCTGAGCCGCAGCAGGTACAGACCCAACAGGTTCAGCCGCAGCAGGTGCAACCCGTCCCGGTTCAGCCGCAGCAGGTGCAGCCCGTCCCGGTTCAGCATGCAGCAGGTGCAGACCCAACCTGTTCAGGTGCAGCCCGAACCGACGCCCCAGCACGCCTCGGAGCGGACTCCCTCGTCCGACGACCGGTTCCCGCACCTCACCCCGGTCCAGCCAGAAGATCGTCGGCCAGCAGTTGTGGCATCCGACGGCAGCTCCTGGTCCTGACCGGCCACTCACTCCCACCCTCGCCACTCCTGTCATCAAAGGATCGTGACCTGACGTGAAGCTCGAAGGTTCGCTCGACGCCTTCAGTCTTCCGGACGTCTTCCAGCTGCTCAGCCTGACGAAGAAGTCCGGAGGACTTCACCTGACCAACGGTCAGGTCTCCGGCGTGGTCTTCTTCGCTGACGGCATGGTCACCGGTGCAGTCTCCGACATCGCCCGACAAGCCCTCGCCCGTCGTCTTGTCGGCCTGGGTGCCGCCGACGACGCGGCTCTGCGGCGTGCCGTTGAACGTGCTGTTGCCGACGGTGCAGGCGTCGCCCGAGCTCTGGTCGAGGCCGGATCGGTCGACAGCGCACTGCGTGCAGCGACTGGCGCTGGAGCAGACTGTCGATGCCGTCTTCGATCTGCTGCGATGGCCGAACGGCGACTTCGCCTTCGGCATGGGCGAGGAGAACCCTGACGAAGTGGGGCTCGTCGTCCCCGCCGAGCAGATCGTCGGTGAGGCAACGACTCGACGGGAGTCTTGGGAGGCCCTGTCACGGCTGATTCCAAGCCCTGACGTGGTGCTGACCATGCCCGTGGTGCTGCCGGAGAACACGACTTTGGAACGCGACGAGTGGGCACTGCTTGCTCTCATCGACGGAACTCGCTCGGTCGGTGACCTCGTCGAGGTCTCCGGCGCCGGGCAGTACACCGTCGTGTCTCGACGCTGGCCACGCTGATCCAGCGAGGTCTGCTCGTCCTGCGGGACGAGGAAAGCCCCGACCACGTCTCGCTCGTCATGCGCCGGCAGCAACTGCTGGCGCCGCTGGAAGCAGCCGCAGCCACACCGCCAGCTGAGTCGGCCGCCCCTCAGGGGGCCACCGGGCAATGGTGCCTTCCCTGGTCAGCCACAGGGGCTGGTCATTCCTGACGCGACCATTCCGGCAACGGCCGGCGGCCCGCTCGCCTCCGACTGCGCCGACCGTACCGATGCCGCAACCGGCCCCACCCGTCTCGGTTCCCGCTCCGGCAGCTGCCACAGCCGACCCGGGTCTGCTGCCGGGCGCGCACGACCCGGCCAAGGTCGTCCCACCGCGCCCTGAGCCTTTCCTTCCTCCGCGTGATGTCGACCATCCAGAACCGGGTCGCGCCCCCGGATTCGCATCGCCAGTCGTTGCCGGAACGGGGACGGCCGCCACTTCGGTCGGAGGAGGGCCCGGCATGCCCGCGCCCCTCTCGGGAGGTTCGGTCGGGGGAGCAGGCGGTGCTGCAGGCGTGGCCACAGCCGCTGCTCCGGCCGGCGACAGCGCCATCGAACGTGATCCCACCGTCAACCGCAGCCTCATGCTGCGCCTCATCGCCGGCGTCCGGGGGCTCTGACATGGCAACCAAACAACGCCGTCGACACGGTGGGCAGGCCGTCAAGGTGGTGATCACCGGACCGTTCGCCGCCGGCAAGACCACGCTGATCCGCACGATCAGCGAGATCACTGTGCTCTCGACCGAGCGTGGGATCTCCGACAGCACGCGGTCACGCAAGAACGAGACCACCGTGGCGATGGACTTCGGCCGTATCACCATCGACCGCGAGCTCGTCCTCTATTTGTTCGGTACACCTGGTCAAGAGCGCTTCGACTTCATGTGGGAGATCCTCGGCGAGGGCATGCTCGGCTACGTCCTGCTTCTCGATGCCAACCGGCCGGACTCGCTCGCCGAGGCGGTCGGCATCCTCGACGCCTTCCGTCGGATGGCGCGCGTCCCGTTCGTCGTGGCTCTGAACCGCACGACCGGCGTCGACGAAGTGGAGGAGGCCCGGATCCGTCAGACGCTGGGCGTCGACAGCTCTGTTGCGCTCGTGCCATGTGACGCCACCGACAAGGAGTCGGTCAAGGCGGTTCTGCTTGCGCTGCTGTACTCGGTCTTGGACGAGGTCGAAACGGCAACCGCGGGCGTCTGACGCCGGACGGATCATTCATGCGCTGGCTCTCCCGCCGCTCGCCCGAAGCACCACCGAAGGGACGACACGCCGCGGGCCGGCCGACGCCGACGATCCAAGCCCCGCCAACCCAGACCTCAGCCGCGCCGGGGGTGCCTCCGCAGCAGGGAAGCGAATACCTGCTCGAGGCTGCTCCCGCGCCCGACCACGCTCCTCCGGCTGCGGCGCCGGAGCCTGCGCGGAGTGGGGTCTACCTGGGCTTCGCCGACGGTTCGGGTCACGAGCTTGCCGCCGGCGACCCTCGGGTCGGCGCCTTTTGGGCGGTTGCTCGCACCCTGGTCGGCGGCTAAATGGCCTCCTGGAAGCCGGTTCGCTCAAGCCCGCTCATGATCGGCCGATCTAGTGCAAGACATCGGGGCCCGGGGGACAAACCCCTGTGGGGCGGCCGAGGGTGGAGGGCGTTGGCGTGAAGCAGCTGGGCGACATCCTGTTGCAGGACGGTCTGGTCACCGAGGACCAGCTCTTCGCTGCGTTTCGCGAGCACAAGGAACAGGGCAAGGCTCTCGGCCGGGTCCTCGTCGACCAGGGCGTTCTGACCGAGTCGCAGCTCGTAGCCGCGCTCGCCCAACAGATCGGTCTTGAGTTCGTCGACCTGGGCGACTACCCCGTCGACGGAAGCATCATCGCCAGGGTCTCGGGAGCCATCTGCCGCAAGCACTCCGCCCTGCCCCTGCGGATCGACGATGAGGGCAAGCTGCTGGTCGCCATGGCCGATCCGGCGAACGTCTTCGCGATCGACGACATCCGCTCGATCACCGGCCTCGAGGTCCGACCAGTCGTCGCCACACGAGCCGACGTCCTGGGCGCCATCGACAGGTACTTCCGCGCCGACTCCGACCTCGACGACCTCACCGCCGTCATGCACGGTGACGAGGACGAGGAGGACCTCGCTGGGCTGAAGGAGGTGGTCGAGGACGCCCCGATCGTCAAGTTCGTCAACTTGCTCATCACCCAGGCGATCCAGGACCGAGCCTCCGACATCCACCTCGAGCCGAACGAGCACTCCCTGGTCGTGCGGTACCGGATCGATGGCGTGCTGCATGAGGTGATGAAGTCACCGAAGAACATCCAGTCTGGGGTCATCAGCCGCCTGAAGATCATGTCGGACATCAACATCGCCGAGCGACGCGTTCCCCAGGACGGACGACTCTCGGTCAATCACCAAGGAAAGAAGATCGACCTTCGCGTTGCGACGCTCCCTACTGTCTGGGGCGAGAAGGTCGTCATGCGAATCCTGGACAACTCCAATGCACAAATGGCCTTGTCAGACCTGGGGTTCTCGGAGTTCAACAGCGAAGTCTTTGCCCGGAGCTTCTCCAAGCCATACGGCATGATTTTGGTGACTGGACCGACCGGTTCGGGAAAGTCCACGACGCTCTACGCGACGCTCAACCAGATCGCCCGCCCCGAGGTCAATGTCATCACCGTTGAGGACCCGGTCGAGTACCGGCTTCCTGGCATCAACCAGGTGCAGACCAATACCAAGGCTGGCCTCACCTTCGCCGCGGCGCTGCGGTCGATCCTTCGCTGTGACCCCGACATCGTTCTGATCGGTGAGATCCGCGACCACGAGACCGCCCAGATCGCAGTGGAAGCGGCCCTGACCGGTCACCTCGTTCTCTCGACCCTGCACACCAACGACGCCCCGTCGGCCGTCACCCGGCTCACCGAGATGGGGCTCGAGCCATTTCTGGTGGGGTCGGCCCTGGACTGCGTCCTGGCCCAGCGTCTGGCTCGCCGGCTCTGCTCGAAGTGCAAGGAGGCATACCAACCGACACCCGACGCACTGGTGCAGGCTCGCTTTCCCTGGGTGGACGGGCAAGAGCTTCCTACCCTCTACCGGGCGGTCGGGTGCACCGCATGTTCGAAGACCGGCTATCGAGGTCGCCTGGCTCTGCACGAAGTGATGGCGGTCTCGGAGGCCGTTGAGCGCCACGCGGTCGAGCACGCCTCGGCGACGGTCATCTCCGAGACGGCGCGGGCCGAAGGCATGCGCACCCTGCGCGACGACGGGATGCTCAAAGTCGCCAGCGGGGTCACCACGATCGACGAGATCCTGCGCGTCGTCGTCTAGGCCCGGTGGGACGCCCGATGGTCGATTGGACGCCTGTCGTGCACTTCCGATGACTAGTTCTCCGGGAGTCGGCTCAAGGGGTGACCTCTAGACGCCGAAAGACCGCTACAGGGGTACCACCGCCGATGGTGGTGCTCGTGGTGTACGCCCAAGGAGGCAGCTCGACGTGGAGACCACAGAGTTCAGCGGTGCGCCGCAGGGTGATGACTCTCGCCCCGACGCTCCCGCACCCGGTTCGGACATGGAGTTCTTCACGCCGGCGCCGGCCCCCACGACGACCGCTGAGCCAGCCGCCCACCCAGCCGATGAAGCCGTGACGGAGCCCGCTGGTGACCCCGCGGGTGATGCAGTGCCCAGTTTCGAGCCCACGTCGTTCGACCCCACGTCGTTCGACTCCGGATCCCTGCTGGCACCGGAGGAGACCGTCCCGGAAGCATCTTCGGGACTTCCGATGTCGCTGACGATCGCCGCAGAGGAGGCCGCGACCGTCGACGTAGAAAGCGACCCGGAGCCGGCCACCTTCGACTACCAGGCCTTCCACGACGACCAGGGCAAGACCCCGGACGACTCAGAGACTGCCGGTGCGGGTGAAGGTGCCCAGGTTGAAGAGCTGACCGAGTTTCGGGCACCAGAAGCTGAGTACGTGCAGGAGTACGCCACTCCAGAGCCCATGGAGCTGGCGGACACCGAGGTGGACGAGTCGGCTTACACCCGCGTCTCCACCGAGCCGAGCCTGGCCGGCGACGAGATCGTCCTTGTTGAACTGCTGCTGCACATGTTGGAGATGGGCGCATCGGACCTGCACATCACCGCAGGTGCCCGTCCGGCGATCCGCGTCAATGGTGAGCTTTCCCAGATGGATCAGTACCCGGTGCTGACGCCCCCGGTGATCCAGCGGGTCATGTATGCAGCCATCACCCAGCGCCAGCGCGAGCACTTCGAGCAGGAGCTCGAGCTGGACTTCGCCTACTCCGTGCCAGGACGGGCGCGCTTCCGCGTCAACATGTACCGCCAGCGGGACTCCGTCGGCGCTGCCTTCCGCATCATCCCCTTCGAGATCAAGAAGCTCGAGGACCTCGGCGTTCCGACTCAGGTGGCCAACTTCGCAGCTCTTCCACGTGGATTCGTCCTCGTCACCGGCCCCACCGGTTCGGGCAAGTCCACCACCCTGGCGTCGCTCCTCGACCTGGCGAACCGTCAGCGCAAAGAGCACATCATGACGTGTGAGGACCCGATCGAGTTCTTGCACCGCCACCAGATGAGTCTGGTGAACCAACGTGAGGTCGGCGAGGACACCAAGTCCTTCAAGAACGCGCTGAAGCACGTGCTACGTCAGGACCCCGACATCATCCTGGTCGGTGAAATGCGCGACCTCGAGACGATCGGGGTTGCCCTCACCGCCGCAGAGACCGGTCACCTCGTCTACGCGACGCTGCACACCCAGGACGCGGCACAGACCATCGACCGTGTGATCGACGTGTTCCCTCCCCACCAGCAACAGCAGGTGCGTGCTCAGCTCGCCCAGTCGCTCCAAGGGGTGGTCTGCCAGACCCTGGCCAGGACGACTGACGGCAAAGGGCGGGTAGTGGCCTGCGAGATCTTGGTGGCCACTCCAGCCATCCGGAACTTGATTCGTGAAGGGAAGACGCACCAGATCTACAGCGCGATGCAGGCCGGGTCGAAGTTCGGCATGCAGACCATGGACCAGCATCTGGCCGATCTCGTCAACAAGGGACGCATCACGTACGAGACCGGTACTGAGAAGTGCCACCACATCGAAGACTTCAACCGGCTTACCGGCCGAGGCTGACGGGAGCGTCACACATGGGAACCACGACCTTCCAGTATCAGGTCCGCGACAAGACCGGAAAGATCGTCTCGGGCACGCTTGAAGCGGAGTCGCAGTCGGCTGTTGCACAGAAGCTGAGCAGCATGGGCTACGCCACGGTCAGCATCTCCAAGGCCAGCAGCGGAATGAAGACCGAGCTGAAGATTCCCGGCTTCGGCGGCAAGGTGAAGCTAAAGGACCTGTCGATCATGTCTCGACAGTTCGCGACGATGATCAACTCTGGGCTCTCCCTCCTTCGTGCGCTCAACATCCTCTCGGAGCAAACCGAGAACAAGACGCTCGCCAAGGTTCTTGCCGAGGTGCGCAACGACGTCGAGACCGGCAATCCACTCTCTGGGGCGCTGGCCCAGCATCCTGAGGTCTTTCCACCGCTGATGATCAACATGGTCAGAGCCGGTGAGGTCGGTGGCTTCCTCGACGGCGTGCTGTTGCAGATCGCTGAGAACTACGAGGCTGAGGTCAAGCTGAAGGGCAAGATCAAGAGTGCCATGACCTACCCCGTGGTGGTCTTCGTGATGGCCATGCTGGCCGTGACCGGAATGCTGCTCTTCATCGTGCCGGTCTTCGCCAAGATGTTCGAAGGTCTCGGGGCCAAGCTGCCGTTGCCCACCCAGATCCTGGTGAACATGAGCCACCTGCTGAAGACGTTCTTTCCGTTCATCATCATCGGGCTGATCGTCTTCATGATCGTGTGGAAGCGGGTCAAGCACAAGGAGCAGGTGCGCAACTTCCTCGACCCGTTGAAGCTGAAGATGCCGGTCTTCGGCGGTCTCTTCCAGAAGATCGCCCTCAGCCGATTCACCCGCAACTTCGGAACGATGCTGCATGCTGGTGTGCCAATCCTGCAGAGCCTGGACATCGTGGCGGACACCTCCGGTAACAGCGTGGTCGCCAAGGCGGTGAGAGACGTCCAAGAGAGCGTGCGCAACGGTGAGTCGCTGACGGCGCCGCTAGCCCATCACAAGGTCTTTCCACCCATGGTGGTGCAGATGATGTCGGTCGGTGAGGACACCGGTGCACTGGATGAGATGTTGCACAAGATCTCGGAGTTCTACGACCAAGAGGTCGAGGCCACCACAGAGGCGCTGACCTCGCTGATCGAACCGCTCATGATCGCGTTCCTTGGTGGCATTGTCGGGGCGATGATCGTGGCGATGTACATGCCGATCTTCAAGATCTTCGACCTCATCAAGTAACCAACCCGTGACTTCGGGTGCTAAAGGTGCCCCATCGCTGGGTCGAAGAAGTATCCGTAAAGAGCCAACCGGCCAGAAACGGCACACCTGTCGCAAGGCAGGGTCGCAAAGCCAGGGGACCTCAGTGGTCGGCCCAGCTACCTCGGCTGACTCCGGAGCGGACTTGTCCGTGACGGATCACCCAAGGGCGAGCGCCGCACGGCTCACCGACAGTTGGAAAGGGACAACAATGCTCGCTCGAATTCGCAAGGCCATGGAGGAGCGTGAAGGCGGCTTCACCCTCATCGAGCTCCTGGTCGTCATCATCATCATCGGCATTCTTGCCGCCATCGCAATCCCGGTCTTCCTGAACCAGCGCAACAAGGCGACGGAGTCCGGCATGAAGTCTGACCTGCGCGCCGTGGCGAACGAGTTGGAGTCGTTCTTCACTGACACGCAGGCCTACGGCACCACCGGCCAGGCTGGCCAGGTTGTGACTGTCACCTCGACCAACGGTGACACCACGGACGTCAAGATCTCCGACCCTGACACCGCTGTCACTTCGGGGCTCGTCAACAACGGACAGGCGTACTGCATCGAAGCGAACAACACTCGCATCAGCAAGACCTGGCACTACAACAGCGAAGAGGGCGGTCTCGCCGCCGGCGGCTGCTGACCCTTCACCGATCATCGAAGGACCCAGGTCGCCCCGGCGGCCTGGGTCCTTCGCTTTGCCGGCGTGTTGCTTCTCGACCTAGGCCGCATGGGTGATTCCAGGGCGGAAACAGGGGCTTGCGCCCCCCCTCTCACTCAAGACACCACTCAACGAAGTCGATAGGGCGCCATGGGCGAGGACCAAAGGAGCGTGCTGTGATCTCATTTCTGCGCGGGCGGCTGCGTCAGACGCAGCAGAGCGACGGCTTCACATTGATCGAAATGGTGATCGCGCTGGCGATCTCCACCATCATCTTCTCGGCCATGGCCGCCGCAGGAATTGCTGGCGTTCGGGCGTCCGTCCTTGCCCGTCAGAACCAGCAAGCTGTCGACGTCCTCAACAAGATCGTCGAGAATGCCCGCGGGGTGAACTACGCGACTCTGGCCATGGTGACGTCTGACCTCCAGGTCAACGACACGGCGATCACCGGCGGCGCGACGCCGAAGTACACGGTTCCGAACGGAATCGGCCAGGAGAACGTCTGGGCGAAGACGACCGGCTCGATCAGCCCGCATGTCGTGGCCCAGCCGGCCACCGCGGATCGGAATCGTCGTACACCACCAAGACCTACGTGACTGTTCCCGCAGGAGTCACCAACGACAGCGCGTCGCAGCCGTACCAGAAGCGGCTCACCACGGTGGTTACCTGGAGCTCCTACGGGTCATCACATGAGCGAGTGGTCTCGACTCTGTTGACCGAAACCACGCGGGGGCTCCCCCTACCCAGCTACGGCGTGACGCCGACGTCGGCGACGACGGTGACCCAGAACCCCAGTACAACACTCACCTGGGGGTTCCAGGTGGTCAACCGTGGCGCGAGGGATACCTTCAACCTGAGCGCGTCAGCCGGCACCTGGACCTACTATGTCGACACCGACTGCGACGGAAGTCGCGATGTCGGCGAGAACACCACCCTGAGCAACACCGACTCGGCGCTCGGCAACAACCAGCCTGATACCGGAAAGCTGGACCCGAACAACAACCCGCCCTTCTGCGTAACGGCGCACCGCGCCATTCCCTCGACGGAGCTGGGGGCTGTCGAGCGTGACTTTCAACTTCTTGTCGTCGGCTCAGCCCACGGCCTCGGGAGCAGCTGTTGCTGTCGGCCCGTTCACGGTCACCGTCACCACTGGCTCAACCGGAGGAAGTGCATCGCCCAGCTCCGACCGGTACCGTCCACCGCGCCGTCAGCACCGTGTGCACCGCCCACGCCGGCAGGCGTGGGAACGCCCTTCGGATTCCGGAACGGGATCACCGCGACCAGCGGCGCCACTACCAGCCAGCTGGTCAACTCAATGACCGAGAACACGTGCCTCAACCAGCCGGCGAGCGCCAACTACTCCACCGAGGCTGGGGAACGGCACGGGTCGGTCGCTGACCACCGGCGGATACGGCAACGTCGAGCACAGCGAGTCAGATGGCGGAGTGGCGGTGGAACCCGGCGTCGACAAAGACGGTGGCGGCCGCTACCGCTACGGCGAGCGTCATGGTCTCCTGCCCGGCGACGGGAGCCAATGTCACGCTCAACGGCGCCATCGGCACCTTCAACGAGAAGTCTCCAGGCACCTGGACGAGCAAGGACATCGGTTCGGCCACGGTCAGCTGTGCGACGGCCAACACCTGGGCTCGGGTGAATGTGCCCATGACCGTGAGCTCATCGTTCACCGTCGCCAACAAGGTCCAGGGTTCGCCGCAGAACCTGTCGGTGAGACTCTGGACGACCGGAACTGCTGGGCAGAAGATTCGGCTCGACTACGAGCAGCCAGGCTCTAAGTCGTTCCTCTACGTGAATGTGGCCTGACGTGCATCCATTCAGAACGCGCCTGCGCAGTGACGAGGGGATGACCCTGGTCGAGCTGTTGGTTGCGATGGTATTGGTCAGCATCCTTGGGGCCATCGTGTCGGTGGCCGTCATGATGAGCAACAAGCAGGTGCGGATCGCCGAGGACGAGGCCACCGGTCTGTCTGACACCCGGGTCGTCGTCGAACGGCTAGGCCGTGACATTCGCGGTTCGCGTGGTGTTGACGCCGGCGCGACCGAGAGCAACTTGGTGCTCTGGATCGACTACAACTCCGACTACATCCGGAGCGCGACCGCGCAGGCCGACGAGATCATCACCTGGGCCGTGGTCGACAACGGATCAGGGGTGCAGTACAACACGCTCCGGTCGACGGCTGGCGGTCAGGTGCAGACGCAGGCACGAACCTTGGTCAACCAACTTGCGTTCTGCTACTTGGCATCTGCGGACATCGATGCCCAGTGCTTGCCGGTGCCGCTCTCGGCGGCGAATGCAGCAGCCACCAAGCTCGTCAAGGTCACCTTGACCTACGACGCGTTGCTGAATACCGGCTCCGCGTCCCGGACTACAACCTTCACCGAACGCATCAGGAATGTGGGCTGACATGACCACCAGCAATCGGCGCGCCCGTACTCTCTCCAACCTGGTCAACCAAGACGAGGGAATCGGCCTAATCTTGGTCATCGGGATCAGCGCCATGATGGCGATCCTGCTCGCAGTGATCACCGCCACCGCGATCCGGTCGCTCGGCAGCAGCAGTGACCACGTCAAGTTCGAGCAGTCGTTGGCGGCATCCGAGGCGGGGATCGACCGTGAACTGAGCAATATCCAGTCAGCTCGCAACCAGGTGCCGAGCGTCGCCTACGAGTCATCCAGCACCTGCCGGCCCGCGACGCCGGCAGCCTCGGTCTTCGCCACACGCGGCGACCGAACAGGCCTGGGCCAGGGCCGCACTGAACGCTCTGCCGGCCAGCTGTACCCGAAGCAACGGCCAAGGCCAGTACGTGGCTTTCAAGGTGCCCGGACGTCAGATCGTCTTCTCCATGGGTTGGTCTCCGTCCCGGACGGCTGTGGACGCCAAGGAGCGGATGCTGAAGGCGGAGTACATCTTTGCGCCGTACCGCCCGGGCAAGGCGCTGCTCACCGGCGGCAACATCGACTTCTCGGGAAGCGTCGGCGATCAACGCCATTGCCGGGCTGCCGGCCGACATCCACACCAACGCCAATGTGACCGGCATCAACAACAGCCTGAACGTCTCGGGAGCCATCACGGCGGTCGGAACGGTCAACGCTTGCGCGTAGCGGAATCGTCGGCGGCTGCAAGACCGGCCAAGGGACCGAGCGTGTTCCAGTTGCCAACCCGCGTGCCGTCTACACCGACTACGCCACCGTGACGGGTCAGTGGTACGACCTCTGCGATACCGGCGTCGTGAAGCTGCCATCGGCGAGTGGTCCATGCACAGGTACGCAGGTGTCGGCATCGCCCTACCGCAGCTGGTACTGGACAGCCGGCAACGCCACCACCCCCGGTACCTGGACGCTGCAGAACACCGGAACCTCGTACCCGGGCGTCTACTACGTGTATGGCGCCAACGCGCAGATCGGTGCGAACGGCAACTCGCCAGGTCGTCCAGACGGTGACTGTGCTCGCCGAGTCGACGACCCCCACCGGCTACACCAACGCCGCCACCTGCAACAAGTTCGGCGGCAACATCGACTGGAAGCTCTTCGACATCCAGAACTACCTGCGTGGGGTTCTCTTCATCGCCCAGGGCAACCTCAACGGCAGCGCCAACTCCACGGCTCAGTCTGGCCTGATGATGGCCGGAGACAAGATCGACCTGCAGACGTCGAGCGCCACGGTGAAGGGTGCGCTGATCGCCAACAACACCTGTGCTGCTGCCGGCAGCAACAGTGTTCAGGGGATGACGATCACCTACGACCAGTCGGTCGAGGCGCCGGTCTACAGCGTGGTCAACACGACGCTGTGGCTGGAGTACACCGGCTGACGGCGCGTCGCGCACCGTCTCTCGGGTTCGACCGGGCTTAGATCGTCTTCGTGGAGACCTACTTCGCTGTCCTGCTCGGGATCGTCGGGCTGCTCATTGGTTCATTTCTGAATGTCGTCATTGCGCGAGTGCCCGAGGGCGAGTCCGTGGTGTCCCCGCGGTCTCGGTGCCCACGATGCGGCACCGAGATCGCCTCCCGCGACAACATCCCGGTGGTCTCCTGGCTGCTCCTGCGGGCGCGATGCCGGCACTGCAGCGAGCCAATCAGTGTGCGCTACCCGCTCGTCGAGCTCGGCCACGCAGCGCTCTGGTTGGTCGTGCTCTGGCACTTCGGTTGGAGCTGGGAGCTGCCGCCCTACCTCTACCTGGCCTCCGTGGGTCTTGCACTGGCCGTCATCGACCTGGACACCAAGAGACTCCCCAACGTCCTTACTCTGCCGAGCTACGTCGTGCTGGGCCTGCTCTTCCTGCTGCCAGCCGCGATCGACGGCGACTGGTCGGCCTATCTGCGGGCCTGGCTGGCGGCCCTTGCGCTCTTCGGCTTCTACTTCCTGCTCGCGGTCATCTACCCGTCCGGGATGGGTTTCGGTGACGTCAAGCTTGCCGGCGTCCTCGGCCTTGCCCTTGGCTGGCTGGGTTGGGGGGTGCTCGTCGTCGGCGGATTCCTGGGATTCCTTCTGGGAGCCCTGATCGGTGGCGCACTGATGCTGGTGCGCAAGGCCGGGCGCAAGAGCAAGATCCCTTTCGGCCCCTTCATGCTGCTCGGTGCGTTGCTGGCCATCCTCTGGGGTGGCCAGCTGTGGGACACGTACCTCGACACCCTCACCTGATCGGCCCACGGGCCGGCCAGGATTCGGTAGTCGACGTAGAGCAATTCTGAGTTAGCACTCAAGGGCGGCCCCCGATGCGCCGATCATCCCGCTGACATAGTCCGAAAGGACTCACCCACCTGGCCGAACGCGGCCGCCGGTGTGAAGGGGAGAGACGTGGCAGCACGCACAGCCATCGGCCTGGACATCGGCACGTCCGGTGTTCGAGCAGCCGAGCTCACGTTCGGCAAGTCAGGCATCACCCTCGAGAAGTTCGGTCAAGTGGCCCTCCCTGAGGGGGCCGTCCGTGACGGCGAGGTGGTTCAGCCACGCGCAGTGGCCGAGGCGATCAAGCAACTCTGGGCACACACCAAGTTCAGCAGCAAGAACGTGATCGTTGGCGTCGCGAACCAGAAGGTCATCGTTCGTCAGGTCGACCTTCCCTGGCAGCCTCTCGACGAACTGAAGGAGTCGTTGCCCTTCGTTGTGCAGGACACCATCCCGATGTCCGTCGACCAGGCGCTGCTGGACTACTACCCGCTTGAAGAACTGACCACCGAGGACGGTACCCGCACCTACCGCGGGCTGCTCGTTGCGGCGCAGCGGGACATGGTGGAGGCCCAACTTCAGGCGGTGACTGACGCTGGACTGCAACCCGTGATGGTCGACCTCACCGCCTTCGCGGTGCTCCGCTCGCTCGCTGACAGCGACGACCTCGGCATGGGCAGCACCATGGAGGCCCTTATCGACGTCGGAGCCCGCGTCACCAACATCGTGGTCCACGAGGGCGGCGCTCCGCGCTTTGTCCGCATCCTGCTCATGGGCGGTGCCGACGTCACTGACGCACTGGCCGAGCGCACCGGGTCAGAGCAGACCGAGGCCGAGGCGCTCAAGCACGAGATGGGGATGTCGACCAACAACGAGGACCCAAAGGCACAGGCGGCCGGTCGGGTCATGGAGGCCGCTGGCCAGGCGTTCATCGACCAGGTGCGTGGCTCCCTCGACTACTACACCGCGTCGCCAGGAGCCAGGCCGATCGAGCGAATCGTGGTCACCGGTGGAGGCTCTCGCCTCGCCGGCCTGTCCGAGCGGCTCTTCAACTCGACTCGCGTCGAGGTAGAGCGCGGATCGGCGTTCGGTGAGCTGGTGATCGGCAAGACCGGGCTGAGTCCAGAACAGATGGAGTTCGTCGAGCCGCTGGCTGCCGTGCCCGTTGGCCTCGCACTCGGAGGCGCATCATGACCACACTGACGCCGACCCGGCTGGCACAGATGCCGCGGGTCAACCTGCTTCCGCCGGAGATTGCGGCAGCGGCCAAGCTCAAGAAGCTGCAGGTCATGCTTGGGCTCATGGTGCTCGCGGTCATGGCACTCGTCGTGATGATCTTCCTCCTGGCAAGTGGCCAGGTGGGAGGAGCCGAGGAGGACCTGTCGGCAGCTCAGGCTGAAGGAAGCGACCTTCAGGCGGAGGTCGCCAGCTACGCAGAGGTGCCCCTCGTGCTTGCCGAAGTGCAGGCTGCACAGGACGATCTGGTCACCGCCATGACGCCCGAGGTGCGCTGGTCGTTCTACCTCAACGACCTCAGCCTGACGATCCCGAAGTCGACGCGACTTTCCACCCTGACGGCAGTCAACAACGCTGCCGCCGCCCAACTGGACCCGACCGGCGTAACGGCTCTTACCGTTCCTACTACTCCGCTCGGCGTGCCGACGATGGGCTCGATCACCTTCACCGGGAAGTCCAACAACTTCGACGCAATCGCTTCCTGGTTGCAGACACTGGCCAGGCAAGAGGGCTTCATTGAGCCGACAGTGACGTCGGCGGTCGCTTCGGAGGAGGCCGACACCGTCGGCAAGTTCTACGACGTCGAGTCGACGACCCAGCTGAGTCAGGAAGCGGCCTCGGACCGTTACCTCGAGATCGCGACAGGTGAGTGAGATGACCGAAACACGTAAGTGGACAGTCGGCGCAGCCCTGGTGGCAGTGCTGATCCTGGTGGCCGGTTGGTTCCTGCTCATCTCGCCGAAGCGTGCTGAGGTGGCCGATCTGGAGACCCAGACTGCAGCTCAGCAGGATGACAACAGCGCGCTGGCCATGGAGCGCGACATGCTCAAGCAGCAGAACAAGGATCTTCCCGAGAAGCAGGCTGAGCTAGCCGCGCTACGCACGCAGATTCCTCGAGAGCCTGAGCTGCCTTCCTACATCCGTCAGCTGCAGGACATCGGCAGAGCAACCGGCGTCGGCCTTTCTTCGCTCACTCCAGCCACTCCGGTGTCATTGAGCGGGGTCCAGGTAGCTGCCGGTGCCGCACTTCCGCCTGACGAGCTAGCGGCAGTCAACGTGGACATCGTCGTCACCGGTACCTACTTCGAAATCGAGAAGTTCGTCAACGAGCTCGAGACTACCGAGCGCTACACCCTGGTGGGTGGGCTCGCGATGACGGACGAGACCTCAGACGCCGAACCTGGTGCAGACCCGGAACTGACCGCCACGCTGAACGCCAGGATCTACTTGGTCCCTGCTGCCGCTGAAGCTGTCGTTCCTGCACCAGGCACCACGACAGCCCCGTCCACCGAGCCCGCACCGTAAGAGGAGCCCGCCATGTCACACACTCTTGCCAGCGAGCCCCTCGAGGGGCTCGAGGATTCCTCCGGAGGTTCGGGGGGGCAGAAGCGCATTCTCTTTGTGGTCGGTGGGCTCGCTGCCCTGCTCGTGGTCGGTCTCGGTGTCTACTTCCTGTTTCTTTCCGGCAGCTCAGAGGACGAGGAACTTGGGATCATCAGCGGGGCCCCGGCTCCGACCGCGACGGATAATGGCTCCGCCAAGGGCGGGGCCACCAAGGACAAGACCGAGACCGTGCCTGCTTCGGTCAAGGATGACTTCGCAGTCGGCCGGAACCCCTTCGCGCCACTACCGGCCGAAGAGGTCATTGTCGCTGCCGAGCCGGCGCCGACCGATGTCCCCGCCACAGACACCACTAGCGGTACCACCACTGGGACGGGTACTACCACCGGCACCGGCACCGGGACGGGGACCGTCCCGAACCCTGCCCCGACGGTCTCCATTGCACCGTCGCCGTCACCAACGCCCACCGCAGATCCGGTGACGTCGTACAAGGTCACCCTCCTCTCGGTCGATCGCGGCCAAGGACTCAGCGGTCATCGAGGTCAACGGCAAGCGCTACGTGGTCGACAGTCAAGGACATGTTCACCAACAGCAAGACCGGTCCCTTCAAGCTGACTCGGGTCGGTGAGCTGCCCTCGGGCAAGGACACCGCCACGGTGGTCTTCGGCTCGGATGCGCCAGTCGAGCTGGTGGCCAAGGACACGGTGGTCTTCAAGCTGTAGCCACGAACAACGACGTTCATGCGTGTGGCCCGCCATCACTGATGGCGGGCCACACGCATGTGCTCCCCAGGCCGGGGCAGCCGGATGAGTCTGGGAGACTGTGCGCCATGTTGCGTTGGTTGACCGCCGGTGAGTCTCACGGTCCAGTGCTGATGGCAATTGCGGAAGGTTTTCCCGCAGGCGTCGCCATTACCACGGGGGACATTGACGTTCAGCTCGCGCGCCGCCGGCTCGGGACACGGCCGCGGCGCCCGGATGAAGTTCGAGCAGGACGCCGTGCGGATCGTCGGCGGAGTGCGGCACGGCGTCACCATGGGGGGCCCGGTGGCGATCGAGGTCGGAAACTCCGAGTGGCCCAAGTGGGAGACGGTCATGGCCGCCGACCCGGTCGACCCCGAGGTGCTTGCCGCTCAGGCGCGCAACGCCCCCTTGACGCGTCCGCGGCCCGGCCATGCCGACCTTGTCGGCATGCAGAAGTACGACCTCGACGATGCCCGGCCGGTGCTGGAGCGCGCCAGCGCCAGTGAGACCGCTGCGCGTGTGGCGCTGGGAACCGTTGCTCAGGCCTTCTTGCGTCAGACGGTGGGCGCCGAGGTGGTCAGTCATGTCGTCGCGATCGGGACGGCCGAGCTGCCTGAAGGTCTGGTGCCTCGACGCTGAGCAGCGTGAGGCGATCGACGCCGATCCGGTGCGCTGTGTCGACCCCGATGCCAGCGCGGCCATGGTGGCCGAGATAGAGGCGGCCCGCCTTGCCGGCGACACGCTTGGCGGGGTGGTCGAAGTCGTCGTCCACGGGCTTCCGCCTGGGCTGGGCAGTCACGTGCACTGGGACCGACGCATCGACGCACAGCTGGCGGCCGGTCTCATGGGCATCCAGGCGATCAAGGGGGTCGAGGTTGGGGACGGCTTTGACACCGCTCGGCGCCGCGGATCGCAGGCGCATGACGAGATCGTTCCCGGCGATGACGGTGTGCGCCGCGTAACCGGACGATCGGGGGGTACAGAAGGGGGCATGACGACCGGTGAGGTGCTTCGAGTCAGGGCGGCCATGAAGCCGATCTCCACCATTCCCCGCGCCCTTGACACCGTCGACGTCGCGACGGGTGAGCCGGCGAAGGCGATCAACCAGAGGTCGGATGTTTGCGCCGTGCCGGCAGCCGCAGTTGTCGCCGAGGCGATGGTGGCGCTGGTCCTCTCAAACGCGGTGCTTGAGAAGTTTGGCGGTGACAGCGTCGTTGAGACCTCGCGCAACGTTGCAAGCTACCTCGACCTGCTCCGCATCCGGTGACCTGGTTGTGAGCGGGAAGGGGCCAAGGGTCGTCCTTGTTGGACCGCCAGGATCGGGCAAGTCGACCGTTGGCAAGCAGCTGGCTGCGCGGTGGGGCGTCGAGTTTCGTGACACCGACCGTGACGTTGAGATCCTCGCCGGCGCATCTGTATCCGACATCTTCGTCCAGCAGGGTGAGCAGCATTTTCGTTCCTTGGAGCGCGATGCTGTGGCGAGGGGCCTGGCCGAGCACAGCGGCGTCCTGGCTCTGGGCGGTGGAGCGGTCCTCAGCGACGAGGTCCGGACGGCACTGGCAGGGCAGCAAGTGGTGCATCTCGATGTCGGGCTCGCTGCCGCGATGCAGCGCCTGCAGATGAACCGTTCGCGTCCGCTGCTCGTCGGCAATGTGCGGGGGCGCTGGCAGCAGCTGGCCGACGAACGTCGTCCCTACTACCTCCAGGTGGCGACCGTTACGGTGTCCACCGATGGACGGACTCCCGCGCAGGTCGTCGATGCCGTGGTGGGTGCCTTGAAGGAGGAGATCGAGCAGTGAGCACCGAGCCGCGCCGGATCACTGTCGGTGGTCCAGCGCCGTACCCGGTGCTTGTGGGCTCGCAGCTACTCGGAGAGCTGGGCGGCATGGTGCCGGCCGAGGCTGAGCGGGTTGCGGTGATCACCCCCCGGGCGCTTGCCGAGACCGGTGAGGCGATCCGGGTCGACCTCGAAACCCAGGGTAGAACCGCGATCTTGATCGAGGTGCCGGACGCCGAAGAGGCCAAGACTGCTGAGGTCGCAGCTTTCTGTTGGTCGGTCCTTGGCCAGGCTGGGTTCACCAGGACTGACGCCATCGTCGCCGTGGGCGGGGGAGCGACCACCGACCTGGGAGGGTTCGTTGCCGCGACGTGGCTGCGCGGAGTTGCCGTAGTCCACGTCCCAACGACGATGCTCGGCATGGTCGACGCTGCCATCGGTGGCAAGACCGGGATCAACACCTCCGAGGGCAAGAACCTCGTCGGATCGTTTCACTCTCCGGTCGGCGTGCTGTGCGACCTCAGTGCCTTGAGCACGCTGCCGGACAACGACTACCGAGCGGGTCTGGCCGAGGTGGTGAAGGTCGGGTTCACCCACGACCCGGGGATCTTGGAGATCATCGAGGCCGATCCAGCGGCGGCCGCGCATGTGGACGGGGGACTGACTGCTGAGCTGGTGGCCCGGTCCGTGGCGGTGAAGGCCGGAGTGGTTGCGGGCGATCTGCGCGAGGCCGGCGACAGGGAGTACCTCAACTACGGTCACACACTGGGACACGCGATCGAGAAGAACGAGCGCTATCAGTGGCGCCATGGTGCGGCAGTGTCGGTGGGTCTGGTGTTCGCCGCTGAGCTGGGACGTCTCGCGGGCCGAACCGACACTGATCTTTGCGAACGCCACCGGAGCATCCTCACCAGCCTCGGCTTGCCGACGCGCTACCGCGCTGACATGTGGGGTCGGCTCTACGAGACGATGCAGGTGGACAAGAAGACGCGGGGGAGCCGGCTCCGCTTCGTGGTGCTCGACGGCCTCGCACGTCCTGGTCGCCTCGAGGGCCCGGACCCGGCGCTGCTTGCCGCGGCATATGCAGAAGTCTCGGGTGAGGAGTGATCGTGACGAACCGACGTGTCCTGGTGCTCAACGGGCCCAATCTCGGCATGCTCGGCGCACGCGAACCGGACGTGTACGGCAGTACCACCATGGCTGATATCGAACGGGCCTGCCGGGAGGCGGGGGAGTCATTGGGCTTGAACGTCGAGGCCCGTCAAACTGACGACGAGGCCGAGCTGGTGGCCTGGCTGCACGAGGCGGCAACCGAGTCGATACCGGTTGTCCTCAACCCGGCCGCGTTCACGCACTACTCCTACGCGCTGCGGGATGCAGCGGCGATGCGCACGGCACCCTTGATCGAGGTGCACCTCACCAACCCTGCGGCTAGGGAGAGCTTTCGAAGTCACTCGGTTGTCGCCGAAGTTGCGAGCGGGACCGTCGCTGGTTTCGGGCTCGCGTCCTACCTGCTGGCGCTGCAGGCGATTGCCCACGAACCTTCCTGACCTTCCGCAGAAGCCCCGGCCCATCGACTGCGAGGATCCTCATGGCAGCAGTGCAGGAACGTCGACGTCAGCGCCTGGCTGAAGTCTTGGGGTCAATGGGCGTTGGTTCAGCCCTCGTCACCTCGTTGCTCAACATCCGCTACCTCACGGGCTTCACCGGTTCGGCTGCTGCGCTGTTGGTCAGGGCCGACGGAGACGCCGAGTTGGCCACCGACAGCCGGTACGAGCTACAGGTGGCGCAGGAGTGCCCGGACGTTCCAGCCCGCATCACCCGGATTGGGCGCCGCGACCTCGCGGGGAGTCTCCTCGAGCGCGGGTTCGTCTCGGCAGGGTTTGAGGACCTGTCGCTCCCGGTCTCGGCCTGGCGCGATCTCCCTGCAGAACTTGAGTGGACGCCGCTGGGCTCGGCCATCGACCACCTGCGGATGACCAAGGATGCCGTCGAGCTCGATCTGCTTCGGGCCGCGTGTGCTGCCAGCGATGAAGCTTTTGCCTCAGTTCTGCCCCGGCTGCGGGCTGGGGTGTCAGAGCGCGAAGTGGCCCGCTGGATCGATGACGGTCTGCGGGACCGGTCGGATGGGCCAGGCTTCGAGACGATCGTTGCTTCAGGCTCGAACGGGGCGATCCCGCATCACCAACCGACCGACCGACGGCTGCAGCCGGGGGAACTGGTGACGATGGACTTCGGTGCAAGGGTTGGCGGCTACCACGCCGACATGACCAGAACGGTTGTTATCGGATCAGCAGCTGACCTCTGGCAGCTGGAGATCTACGAGACTGTTGGCCGCGCTCAACAAGCTGGAGTCGATGCCCTGACGGTGGGCCGGCCAGCGTCGGAAGTTGATGCTGCCGCACGTAGCGTCGTCGTCGAGGCCGGGTTTGGTGAGTGCTTTGGCCATGGTCTCGGCCACGGAGTGGGGTTGCAGATCCATGAGGCGCCGTTCCTGAGCGCCACGTCCCCCGATAACCTTCTCTCGTCCGTGCCGGTCACCATCGAACCGGGGATCTACCTCCCCGGTCGTGGTGGGGTGCGGATCGAGGACACCGTCGTCGTCCATGCCGACAGCGTCGAGACCCTCACCACGACAACTCGCGACCTGCTGGTCGTCGGCTGAGCGCGTCGCTCGGCCAGAACCCTCATCGAGGAGACGAACGCGCTGTGGCCACCACAAACGACCTCAAGAACGGTCTTGTCCTCAATATCGATGGCGGACTTTGGACGGTCATCGAGTTCCAGCACGTGAAGCCCGGCAAGGGCGGTGCCTTCGTCCGCACCAAGCTCAAGAACGTTCTGTCCGGAAAGGTCGTCGACAAGACGTTCAATGCTGGCGTGAAGGTCGAGACCGCTAGCGTCGACAAGCGAGAGATGCAGTATCTGTACCAGGACGGCGAGGACTTCGTCTTTATGGACACCGCCTCCTACGACCAGCTGCACGTTCCCGCGCAAACGGTGGGGGACGCTTCCCACTTCATGCTCGAGGGCCAGAACGCCACGGTGGCGATTCACGAGGGCATTGCCCTTTATGTCGAGCTGCCGGCCGCCGTCGAGCTTGAGATCACCTACACCGAGCCGGGCCTGCAGGGTGACCGTTCGACTGGTGGAACCAAGCCAGCCACCCTGGAGACAGGCTTCGAGGTCGGCGTGCCGCTGTTCATCACCCAGGGAGAGCGGATCCGGGTGGACACCCGCGACGGCAGCTACCTCGGTCGCGCCTGACCCGTGGGAGCCCGACACAAAGCACGTAAGCGAGCGCTGGACATCCTCTTTGAGGCTGATCAGCGGGGCGAGCCGGTCAGCGTGGTTCTGGCCGAGCGCGCAGGGCGCGGGGACCCGGCCCGCAACGCCTACACCGAGGCCCTCGTCTCGGGGGTCGTTGAGCATGCCGAGGAGATTGATGCGTTGATCGAGGCGAACGCCATCGACTGGAGCCTGGACCGGATGCCAGCTGTCGACCGGGCGCTGCTGCGGCTGGCCACCTTTGAGTTGCGCTGGGGGCCGGACATCGCCCCTGCGGTGGCCATCGATGAGGCCGTCGAACTGGCCAAGGAGCTGTCAACCGACGAGTCACCCGGCTTCGTCAACGGGGTGCTGGGCCGCATCGCGGCTCCCTGACCCCGCCTGAGGGTGCCCCGGGAGGGACTCGAACCCTCATGCCTTTCGGCAACGGATTTTGAATCCGCCGCGTCTGCCAATTCCGCCACCGGGGCAATGCACAGCCCGCCTCCCGGCGGGGCGACGGAAGTCTACTGATGAGCCCCCGATCGTTCTGAGCCTGGACCGGGTGAGATTCCACGGCGAAAGGTGACAGAACGTCACTTGCAGGTCACGATGCCGCAACGACCGGGCCCAAGACGCCCTTCTCGGGCTGCGCTGACCGCCTTCGGGGGCTAGTTTTCGATCATCATCCGGCCACAGCGCCGGGCCCTGGGCTATCTAGCCCGATCGGCAAGGAGTGATGAATGATTCGAGCAAACGCCACCTGGCGTCTGGTCGCCGTCGCTGGAGCTGCGGGCATTGTGCTCGCCGCCTGTGGCAGCGACGACGGTGGAAACACCACGGACACCGCCACCGAACCTGCTGCGTCTGGTACGCCGCTCTACCTCGTCGACGGCAACCTGGGTAACGGCCCTCTGGGTGAGCTTGCCCCAGGCACTCTTGAGGGAGTGAAGGGGACGCTCCCCGGCGCTCAGATCGACGACACGCTCAAGGCGCGCCTCAACGAGGTGGACCCGAGCCTGAAGAAGATCGGCTACTCGTACTCACCAGAGTCCTACGACGCGGTGATCGTCACCGCTCTTGCCGCCCAGCAGGCGAAGTCTGACGCTGGTCGCGACATGGCAGCGCAGATGCAGGAAGTGTCGGCCAACGGCACCAAGTGCACGACGTTCGCTGACTGCAACGACCTGATCAAGCAGGGCGAGGACATCGACTATGACGGTGTCTCCGGACCCATCGAGTTCGACTCGTTCGGTGACCCGACTTCGGCGTCGATCGGTATCTACCAGTACGACGCGCAGAACACCGTCCCTGGTTACAACGCCCCCGGCGAAGCGCTGACCTACATCGACGACACAGTCGCTCCGACCGAGGGCACGCCGCCTGCGCTGACCGACACGAAGAACGACGGTGCTGACGGGCAGCTCCAGATTGGTGGCTACCTGCCACTGACCGGATCACTTGCCTCGCTCGGCCCGCCCGAGGTTGCTGCCGTCGAGCTCGCTATCGGCGAGATCAACGACGAGGGCGGCGTGCTCGGCAAGCCGATCGTGTGGATCCCAGGTGACTCCAGCGACTCTTCGAACTTCGAGAAGGGTGCGCAGACCATCGCGAGCCACATCAACAAGGGTGTCGACGCCATCGTCGGTGCCGCCTCGTCCAGCGTCAGCCTCAACACGCTGAAGCAGGTGACTGATGCCGGCATTCTGCAGATCTCGCCGGCAAACACCTCGCCGGACCTGACCACGGCCAAGGACGGCGGGCTCTTCTTCCGTACCGCTCCCGCGGACGTGCTGCAGGGCCGCATTCTGGCGAACCTCATGCTTGAGGACGGTCGCACTAACGTGGCCATCCTGTCGCTGCAGGATGCCTATGGTGAGGGCTTGGCGAAGTACACCAACATCCCGTTCGAAGAGGGTGGCGGCACGGTGGTGACTGAGCCAGACAGCGTTGAAAAGGCGATCTTCTACGACCCCACTGCGCAGTCCTTCAGCGCTGAGGTCAGCCAAGTCAAGGCTCTCGACCCGGACGCGATTGTTCTGATTGGTTTCGACGAGTCGGCCAAGGTGGTCGACGAGCTCGTCAAGCAGGGCATCGGTCCGAACAGCTAGTGACCGAGTAGCGAACGACAGAAGGGGCCCGGCTGACGCCGGGCCCCTTCTTCATGTCTCGGCTCGGTCAGGTCTTGGCAAGGGTACCGAGGTAGAGCTCAATCACCTTCGGGTCCTTGAGCAACGAGGTGCCGCTGCCCGTGTAGGCGTTGCGACCTTGGTCAAGCACGTAGCCGCGGTCACAGATCTGCAAGCATCGGCTGGCGTTCTGCTCGACCATGATGACCGTGACTCCAGCCGCATTGATCTGCTTGGTGCGGATGAAAACGTCGTCTTGAAGCACGGGGGACAGGCCAGCCGACGGCTCGTCCAGCAAGATCACTGAAGGGTCCATCATGAGCGCTCGGCTCATGGCGACCATCTGGCGTTCGCCGCCCGAGAGTGAGCCAGCTGGCTGCTTTCGACGGTCAGCCAGGGCAGGGAAGAGTGAAGCGACGAACTCGAAGCGCTCTTTGAACTTGCCGGGCGCCTGAAAGGCGCCCATCTGTAGGTTCTCCTCGATGGTCAAGCTGGGAAACACGTTGTTGTTCTGGGGGACGAAGCCGATCCCCTGGCTGACCAGCTTGTTCGGCTTGACGTTGGTGATGTCCTGCCCGTCGAGGGTCACGCTTCCCGAGCGAACGTTCACCAGGCCAAAGAGCGCCTTGAGTAGTGTTGACTTTCCCGCACCGTTCGGGCCGATGATGCCCACGAGCTCGCCCCGCTTGGCATACAGGTCACACCCGTTGAGGATGTTCACCCCAGGTATGTAACCGGCGATGAGGTCGTCGGCGACGACCAGTGAGTCGGAGGCACCCTCGAGGTGGGCTGACCGGTCGATTGGGGCGGAGCTGCTGTCTCGGTCTGAGAGCAGTTGCGCCTCTTCGCGGTTCTTTTCGCCGGGAGACGGGATCTGGTCGCTCACGACGCGTCCTTAGGGCTGGAGGGTCCGTCGGTGTCCAAGAGTTCCGGGGCGTCGATGCCGACTTCCTCCGCGACCTCGGCCAGAGACAGGTCGTGGTGGGCTCCGAGGTAGGCATCGATGACGCGCTGATCGGACATCACTTCAAGTGGCGGGCCCTCGGCGATGATGGCGCCTTGGGCCATGACAATGACCCAGTCGGAGATATCGCGAACCATGTCCATGTCGTGCTCGACGAAGAGCACCGTCATGCCCTGCTCGCGAAGGTCTTTGACGTGCCCCAGCAGTGACTGGGTCAGGGCCGGGTTCACGCCAGCCATCGGCTCGTCGAGCATGACGAGCTCAGGCTCGACCATGAGAGCCCGCGCCATCTCCAGTAGTTTGCGCTGACCACCTGAGAGCGAGCCGGCAAAGTCCTGTCGCTTCGCATCAAGCTTGAAGCGAGCGAGGAGGTCGTCGGCGCGTTCGGTAATAGAGCGTTCCTGGCTGCGCCAAAGCGGCGGGATGAGCCCGAAGAAGAGTCTTTCGCCTCGTTGTCCCGTGGCGCCCAGACGCATGTTCTCGATGACGGTGAGCTTGGAGAGCACCTTGGTGAGCTGGAAGGTACGAACCATTCCCATCCGAGCGACCTTGTAAGGAGCTACACCGTTCAATGAATTCTCGTTGAACGACCACGTGCCTTCGTCGGGCTTGTCGAACCCGGTCAGCAGGTTGAAGAAGGTCGTCTTGCCGGCGCCGTTCGGTCCGATCAGCGCGGTGATTGCTCCACGCTGAACCTCGACGTGGTCGACGTTGACAGCAGTCAGGCCGCCGAACCGGCGCACAATGCCGTCGGCTATCAAGACAGGGTCCGGCTTTGCGGCCCCAGGTTCTCTCGCGACGTCGGCAAGCGCAGCCGTGGCCGCCTCCTTACGCGAAGTCGTCTCGGCGGCAAGGGCGGCAGCGCCCTCGGTGTCAGCGGGCATCAAGTGCGATCTCCCTCCGGTCTCCGAGAATTCCTTGTGGACGGTAGATCATCAACAACATCAGGCCAATGCCGACGAGAACCAGCCGAACCTGAGCGGTCTGGCTCGAGTCCAGGAAGGTGATGACGTCAGCATTGACGGCCTCACTGAGCGTGACGTTGACGAATTGAAAGAGGAAACCGAAGAGGATGGCACCCAGAATGGGTCCGGCGACGCGGGCCGCACCGCCCAAAATCAGGATCGTGTAGATGGCGAAGGTAAGTGCGGTTGCGTAGATGTCCGGCGAAACAGCGTTGAAGAATATCCCGATGATGAAGCCACCGAAGCCTGCCATCAACGCACCGAGAATCAGCGCTTGCATCTTGTACCAGTAGACGTTCTTCCCAAGGCTGCGCACCGCGTCCTCGTCCTCGCGGATGCCCTTGAGAATGCGGCCCCAGGGGCTGCGCGCCAGCAAGAAAGTGACGAGTGAGAACAACGCGACGAGGGACCAACCCACGATCATGACCCAGAGTTCTTGGTTGCTGAACAGGAACGGACCGAAGTCGATACGGAAGGTGTCCGAGAGCGGGCTCAACTCGTAGAATCGGTTGGCGAACTGCTGCAAGCCGTCGGAGCCGCCCAGAGTCTCCTTGAACTTCACTGATCGCACAATCAGTCGGACGACCTCGGCAGCGGCAATCGTCACGATCGCAAGGTAGTCGGCGCGGAGTCGCAGAGTGGGAAGCCCGAGGAGGAGGGCCAGCACGATCGTCGCGATCAGGCCAACAGTGATGCCGACCCAGAAGGAGAGCTCGAATGTTGTGACCATGACGGCCATGCCGTACCCAGCTGCAGCGAGAAAGGCCGCCTGGCCGAAGTTGAGCAGACCTGTGTAGCCGAACTGCAGGTTGAGCCCGATGGCGGCCAAGCAGTAGGCCACCGTCAGGGCGCCGAGTGCGTAGGAGACCGACGCTGTGAAGATGAATTGCCAGTCCATAGTGGCCTCCTCAGCCGACCCTGCTCCGTCGACCCAGGATTCCCTGTGGCCGAACCATGAGCACAACGATGAGCAGTAGCAGGGCACCGACGTTCTTCAGTTCTGGGGTCATTCCTGGGATCAAGGTGGAGAGGTTGATGAAGAGCCCGACCAAGATGCTGCCGACAAGAGCACCGAACGCCGTCCCCAGTCCGCCCAGCGTGACTGCCGCGAAGATGAGCAGCAGGCTCTGGGCTCCGAGCAGGGGGAAGACTTGCTGGGTGAGCCCTTGCAGGATGCCTCCGAGTCCGGCCAGGGCTGCACCGACGACCCAGACGACGAGGATCACCCGCTCGACATCGATGCCGCTCGACGCCGCCAACGCGGGATTGTCGGAGACCGCCCTTGTTGCCTTGCCCAGCCGGGTCTTGAGCAAGGCAAGTCCAGCAAGGGTGAGGACGATGGCGGCGATGATCATCGCCGCCATGTCCTTGGGGGTCAGGCTGACCGGCCCCATCTCGATGCCAGCCTGGGTCTCAAAAGCCCCGAAGGGTCTACTTGCGCCTCCGAAGAAGATCAAGAAGATGTTCTGCAGGGCGAGGGCCAAACCAATCGAGACGATCATCATCGCGATCAGGCCGGTCTGCCGTTTACGCAGAGGTTTCCACAAGGCCTGGTCGTTGACGAAGCCGAACGCCCCTGACAACACGATGCCCAAGATCGCCGCGATGACGAAGGGAATTCCCAGGGTGACATTCATCCACCACGTGATGATGGCGCCGAATGTGATGATCTCGCCGTGCGCGAAGTTCGTCAGCCCCGTTGTCCCGTAGATGAGTGAAAGCCCAACGGCAGCAAGCGCGATGATGAGGCCGAAACGCAAACCTTCGAAACTCAACTGCGCCGCTTGGTCCCACTTGCTGGTGAGGTTGCGATCGCGTGCGCCAAGGGTGAAGAGCACCGTACGTGTTGACCCCGTCACCTCCACGCCCTCGATGGGGTTGATGGTCGGCGGCGCCGCACCGTCGGGAAGGGTCCCCTCATCAAGTTCTACGGTGTAGGTGCCCGGTCCAGGAACCTCGATCTCCCATCGCCCTGCCTCGTCGCTGGTGCCGACTCCGGAGAAGCCTTCAGCGTCCGTTGCGGTTACGTCGACGCCTGCTACTGGGTTTCCGGCGAGGTCGCGTAGAAACCCTTGAATAGTTCCGGTCGGCTGATCCTCGGCGGCCTGCGCCGCACTCGCGACGGCTACGGCTCCACCGAGAATTCCGACGCAGGCGACAACGAGGGCGATGATGCGCGTGACCGACCAGTGGACCACTCTCAGGACTCCCTCGCGTGGTGTGGCTGACCGTTAGGAACGACACTCTGCGCCTATCGGTCGCTGCGGAGCATAGTCACGGGACGACCGAAGTGGCACCTGTTCGGGGTCACGAATCGAGAAATGTTCCGAGCAGGGCCGTGAGCAAGGGGGCGACGAGCAGTGCTGGAAGCAGGTCTCCAACCGGCAACTGCTTGATCCTGAGCAGACGCAGCCCCACACCGAGGAGCAGCACTCCGCCGGTTGCCGTCAGGGCCGCGACCTGGCCATCGGTCATCACCTCACCCACCACGGCCCCGAGCAGAGTGAGCGCGCCCTGAAACACCAGAACAGTGAGAGCGGACGCGACGACACCCCACCCGAGCGAAGCCGCGAAGGCGAGGGCGGCGAAGCCGTCGAGCACCGACTTCAGGGCCAACAGCTCGATTCCGTCTCCGATCCCGTCCTGCAGGGAACCTAGAATTGTCAGCGGGCCTACGCAGAACACCAACGATGCTGTGACGTAGCCCTCGATGAAGCGACGGCGTCTCTCCGGTGAGCCCTGCCCGCCTGCGAGTCGACGTTGCAGGATGGCGCCGAGCCCCTCCAGCCGGGCCTCGAGTCGGAGGGAGGCGCCGATCACACCGCCGATCACGACCGAGGCGAGCACAATGAGAATCGGCACGCCGCGGCTGACTTCGTCCTCGAGGGTCGGATCGAGAACCGCAGCTGCATTCAGGCCACCCACCATCAGGGTGACCAGGCCGAGGCCGTCAGTGACCACGTCGCGCACGCGTGCGGGAAGCCGGTCGCCCAACAATGTGCCGACGGTCCCACCGAGAACGACGGCCACGACGTTGAGAAGCGTACCCAGGCCCAGCACGGCGCCTCCTTCACGCGTTACCTGACAACAGCGGTGAGATAGATCAGCGCTCCGGCTCGAGCGGCTACGCTGAAGGAGGCCACGGGGGAGCGTAGCCGCCAGAGGCGTCCGGGACGTCGATCAGCAGCGAACCGATCCGAGGAGCCCTGAAGCCGTCATGTCCGCAGTGACCGTTCGCACCCGCGAAGCGACCGAAGACGACGTGTTGGCGATCGTCGAGCTTTGGGACGAGCTGCGTGGCCAAGGCGGGCGGGTCGGCCCGTTCGGCCCTCCAGCGTCGGCCGTGGCGATTCGTGACCGGTTGGAGTCGCTTCGGACTGATCCGGCGCACCGGGTCATCGTTGCCGAGATCGACGAGGTGGTCGTAGGGCTCGCGGTGCTGAGCCGGTTGCCCGTTACGCCGATCAGCGATGTCGAGTCGGTGCAGATTTCCTTCATGCACGTTCGGGACGACCGGCGACGCCGTGGAGTCGGACGTGCCATCGTCTCGGCGGCCACGGAGTTCGCATCGGACGTTGGCGCGGATTATGTGACCGTCGGAGTCTTCCCAGGAGCGCGCGAGAGCAACAGGTTCTTCGCAAGGCTCGGCTTCAGCCCGCTGGTCATGCGACGGGCGATCGCCACCTCTGCCCTGCAGAAGCGGTTGGCCGGCGAGCTCGGCCGCGCGGAGCGACGTCGCCGGCTGAGGCGTTCTTGAACTGGAGGACCGCTACGGGGGCGTGAGCAGGCAGGTCACTCGTGCCGTGCAGGTCAGCTTCTCCTCTTCGTCGCGTATCTCCACCTGCCACGTAGCGATCCGGCGACCCAGGTGGAGCGGAAGAGCCCGCCCGGTTACCTCACCCGACCGTGCTGCGCGGTGGTGCGTCGCATTGACCTCGATGCCGACGACGCTGTGCCCTGGACCGGCGTGGAGTGCCGATCCGATGGACGCCAAGCTCTCTGCGAGAACCACCGACGCGCCGCCGTGCAGCGAGCCGAAGGGCTGCTCGTTGCCGGCGACCGGCAGCGTTCCGATCACCTCTTTTGCAGTGGCGCTCACCACAGAGATGCCCAGGCGCTCGTGAATGGGCACTGGGGGCAGGTCCGCTGTCACGGCGTCACCCTACGATCAGGCCATGCCCGCTGCACGGTCGCTTCTGCTACTTGATGGCCATTCGCTGGCCTATCGCGCCTTCTATGCACTTCCGGTTGAGAACTTCTCGACCGCCACCGGGCAACCGACCAACGCGGTCTACGGGTTCACCTCCATGCTCATCAACGCCCTTCGGGATGAGAATCCGACACACATAGCCGTCGCATTCGACGTCTCACGGGTGACGTTCAGGAGCGAGCGCTACCCGGCGTACAAGGCAAACCGGGCGAAGACCCCCGACGAGTTCAAAGGCCAGGTCAGCCTGATCAAGGAGGTCCTGACCGCCCTCCAAATCCCCGTGATTGAGGTTGATGGCTACGAGGCAGACGACGTCATCGCCACCCTGAGCACCCAGGCGGCAGGCGAAGGATTCGAGGTATCAGTCATCACCGGTGACCGTGACACGTTCCAGCTGGTCTCTGACGCTGTGACGGTGCTATACCCCCGCAAAGGCGTCTCGGACTTGGCTCGCATGACCCCAGCCGCCGTCGAGGAGAAGTACGGTCTTACCCCTTCGCAGTATCCCGACTTTGCCGCGCTGCGCGGCGACCCCAGCGACAACCTGCCGGGAATTCCCGGAGTAGGAGAGAAGACAGCCACCAAATGGATCAAGGAGTATGGCTCGTTCGACGCCTTGGTGGCTCGAGCCGATGAAGTGAAGGGGAAGGTTGGTGACTCGCTGCGGGCGAACCTGGCCCAGGTGATCACGAACCGGCAGCTGACCGAGCTGGTCAAGGAGGTTCCTCTCGATCGCCGTCCCGACGATCTCTTGCGGGTCGACTGGGACCGCGAACTGGTGCATCAGGTCTTTGATGCGTTGGAGTTTCGAATCTTGCGGGACCGACTCGCTCAGACACTGCAGAACACCAGTGAGCCGCTTGATGACGTACCTGAGGTCGAGGTGCAGACCCTGCGTTCGGCGGAGCTGGGTGAGTGGTTGAAAGCACACGGCGGCGGTCGTGTCGGTCTCACCGTGCGGGGCTCCTGGGGATCTGGCAGCGGTTCGGTCGAGTCCCTCGGACTGGCATCGAGCGACGGCGCAGTCGGCGCGGTCGTCGTCGATTCGCTCGACGAAGGGAGCAGAGACACCCTGGCGACCTGGCTGCGCCGCGCAGAGCTGGTCATTCACGACGCGAACGGACCCATGCTGGGGCTCCTGGCTTCCGGTATGCCTATCGGCCCCCCCGCCTTCGACACCGCAGTCGCGGCCTACCTGCTCCGCCCTGATCAGCGCAGCTACGACCTTGCCGACCTGTCCGTCCGGTGGCTGCACCGGGACCTCACCGAGACCTCCGACGACGGCCAGCTGAGCTTTGACACCGATGCCGACGACAGTCGGGCCCAGACATTAGGCACCCGTGCAAGTGCCGCACTGGACCTGGCCACGGTCCTTGAGCCAGAGGTCGAGCAGATCGGTGCTGCGTCGCTGCTCCAGGATGTCGAGCTTCCTCTGACCGAGCTGCTTGTTCATATGGAGCACAGCGGGATCGCTGTCGATGGCGGTGCGCTGGACGCGCTGAGGGCCGAGTTTGCCGCAGAGGTCAAACGCGCCGCTGAGTCTGCGTACTCCGAGATCGGGCACGAGGTGAACCTCGGGTCTCCCAAGCAGCTGCAGGTGGTGCTCTTCGACGAGCTCGGCATGCCCAAGACGAAACGCACCAAGACGGGCTACACCACCGACGCGGAGGCGCTGACCACTCTGTTCGCCCAGACCGAGCACCCCTTCCTGGCCCACCTGCTGCGTCACCGGGATGTGTCCAAGCTGCTCGTAACCGTGGAGGGCCTTCAGCGTGCTGTGGCCGCCGACGGCCGCATCCACACCACGTTCATGCAGACAGTTGCTGCAACGGGGCGACTCTCATCGACCGATCCCAATCTGCAGAACATTCCGGTCCGCACCGAGGAGGGTCGCCGAATCCGCTCCACCTTCTGTGTCGGGGAGGGTTACGCCACCCTCATGACCGCCGACTACAGCCAAGTCGAGATGCGGATCATGGCGCACCTGTCCGAGGACGACGGGTTGATCGGGGCGTTCAACTCAGGCGAGGACCTCCACACCACGATGGCCTCCCGCGTTTTCGACGTTGCGCCTGGTGCTGTGACCCCCGAGATGCGAAGTCGGATCAAGGCGATGTCGTACGGGCTGGCGTACGGGCTGTCGGCCTACGGGCTGAGCCAGCAGCTCGGAGTGGGCCCGGAAGAGGCCAAAGTGCTGATGGAGGACTATTTCGAGAGGTTCGGCGGCGTCCGCGACTACCTGGCGTCTGTCGTTGACGATGCTCGACGCACCGGGTACACCGAGACGTTGCTCGGCCGCCGCCGCTATCTGCCTGACCTGACAAGCGACAACCGGCAGCGTCGTGAAATGGCCGAGCGTATGGCGCTCAACGCTCCGATCCAGGGGTCAGCGGCCGACATCGTGAAGGTGGCCATGTTGGCTGTTGCGAGACGGCTGCGTGCCGGTCACTTCGGTTCCCGGCTGCTGCTCCAGGTTCACGATGAACTCGTCTTGGAGATTGCTGCAGGCGAAGAAGACGCCGTCGCCGCATTGGTCGAGCAGGAGATGCGCGGCGCCTACTCGCTCTCGGTCGCCCTCGACATCTCAGTCGGGTTCGGCCGTACCTGGCACGACGCCGCGCACTAGGCGCGGCGGGCCTGGGTGGGCGTCACATCCCCCGTGAATCGGCGGGCTTGTGGGCGACGACGATCATGGTTCCCGGCAACAACGCACCGCGGAGTGGGCTCCAACCCCCCCAGACCGAGGCGTTGGCGGGGTTCCAGGGTGGCTCGACGAGACGGTCCAGCTGCAGGCCAGCTGCAACCACCAGGTCGACCCAGTCGCCGACCGTCCGGTGATGCTCCACGTAGGTGACGCGACCGGAGGCATCGATCTCGGAGTACGGCGTCCTGTCGAAGTAGGAGCGGATGGCGGTGAGTCCCTCAGGGCCAGGGTCGTCGGGAAACGCCCACCGGATGGGGTGGGTGACCGCCAGCACGGCCCGGCCACCGGGAACGAGAACCCGACTGACCTCGCTCAACGGATGCCCGGCGTCCGCGAGGAAGGGAAGCGCACCGTACGCGGTGGCGACGACGTCGAAGACTCCAGAACCGAAGGGAAGCTCCGACGCGTTCGCCTCGACGACCGGCACCGACGTCCGGGTCTGCTGGTCGAGGCGGCGGCTGTGCTGGAGCATCCGGTGGGAGAGGTCCATGCCCACCGCCTGAACCCCCTGGGAGCGGAGCCACCTGGAGCCCGCCGCGGCTCCACAGCCCAGCTCGAGCACTCTGGATCCCGGTGGCGCCGAGATCAGGCCGAGATCGGCCTCGTCCCAGCCCTCCGGCCCCCATACCCACCTGGTTGCTCCCAGAAATCCTTCGTGCTCGTGCTGGTAGGTATCGGCCTCGGCGTCCCACCAGGCACGGGTCGCTGTGCGGCTGGTTGCGTCGTCGACCGGTACACGGCGCGGCTCACCCTCGATTGACCCTGTCACGGCGGCCACCGTAGACTGCCGGGAGCGCTGTGGGCCCGCGCGTCCTCGGACGGAGCAGGCTCGCGCTCGCACCATGTCGGTTTCCACCCGAAATTGGGGGTTTCGGCACGCGAAATCGGCCCTCTGCGCGCACGATCACGACTAACTGTCCGCACGGAGTCCCCTAACCCATGACGAGTAGCACCGAGGTAGCCCCCACCCCCACCGCAACGATCGAAGAGAAGCCCGACGCGGGCTTCCAGATCGCGGTCAATGACATCGGGTCGGAAGAGGCGTTCCTCGCCGCTATCGACGAGACCATCAAGTACTTCAACGACGGTGACATCGTCGAGGGGACGATCGTCAAGGTCGACCGCGACGAGGTCCTGCTCGACATCGGGTACAAGACCGAGGGCGTCATCCCCTCGCGCGAGCTCTCGATCAAGCACGACGTCGACCCGTCCGAGGTCGTCTCGGTCGGTGACGCCGTCGAGGCCCTCGTTCTCCAGAAGGAGGACAAGGACGGCCGACTGATTCTCTCCAAGAAGCGCGCTCAGTACGAGCGGGCGTGGGGCACCATCGAGCAGATCAAAGAGGCGGACGGCGTCGTCAAGGGCTCGGTCATCGAGGTCGTCAAGGGCGGACTCATCCTCGACATCGGGCTGCGTGGCTTCCTTCCGGCCTCGCTCGTCGAAATGCGGCGCGTCCGCGATCTCCAGCCCTATGTGGGACAAGAGATCGAAGCCAAGATCATCGAGCTCGACAAGAACCGCAACAACGTGGTGCTCTCCCGTCGTGCCTGGCTCGAGCAGACCCAGTCCGCAGTTCGTCAGGACTTCCTCACCCAGCTGCAGAAGGGCCAGGTCCGCAGCGGTGTGGTCTCCTCGATCGTCAACTTCGGCGCCTTCGTCGATCTCGGCGGTGTCGACGGACTTGTCCACGTGTCCGAGCTCTCCTGGAAGCACATCGACCATCCGTCTGAGGTCGTCGAGGTGGGCCAGGAGGTCACCGTCGAGGTTCTCGACGTCGACATGGACCGCGAGCGGGTATCGCTCTCGCTGAAGTCCACCCAGGAAGACCCGTGGCAGCAGTTTGCCCGCACCCACCAGATCAACCAGGTTGTTCCGGGTCGCGTCACCAAGCTCGTTCCGTTCGGCGCATTCGTCCGAGTGCAGGAGGGCATCGAGGGCCTGGTGCACATCTCAGAGCTGGCCGAGCGCCACGTCGAGATCCCCGAACAGGTGGTTCAGGTCGGCACCGAGATTTTCGTCAAGGTGATCGACATTGACCTGGAGCGCCGTCGCATTTCCCTGTCGCTGAAGCAGGCCAACGAAGGTGCCACCGAGACCATCGAGTTCGACCCGACGCTCTACGGGATGGCCGCGACCTACGACGACCAGGGCAACTACGTCTATCCGGACGGGTTCGACTCCGACACCGGCGAGTGGAAGCCGGGCTTTGAGTCCGCCCGCGAGGAGTGGGAGCGTCAGTACGCAGAGGCGCAGGTTCGCTTCGAGGCGCACAAAAAGCAGATGGGTGAGGCTCAGAAGGCCGACCAGGATGCGGCTCTCGAGGTCGGCAGCACGCCGTCCACCTATTCCTCCGAGACGGTAGCCGAAGGGGCCCCCGACGAGGCCGAGGCGGAGGCCGTTGGTGGGTCGCTGGCCACTGACGAAGCCCTCGCGGCTCTGCGCGAGAAACTGACCGGCGCAGGCGAGTGAGTGGTCGCACGTGACCAACCCTGAGGACGCCGGCTCCTCGTTCGACCTCGACTTTGAGGTCCTAGACGAGCACGCGCTGAGCGAAGAAACGCTGACCGATGATGGTCGCCTGGCGGCGGCTATTGCCACGGCCGCTGGACGTGCTCTGCTCGAGTTGCGCCAGCGATTCGACGGCAGTGACCCCAAGGCGCTCAAGGACGCCGGTGACCGGCTTGGGCACGCGCTCATCACGGCCACTCTCAAGGCGTACCGGCCTGATGACGCGGTGCTCTCTGAGGAGGGTGTCGACGACCTCGCCCGTTTGGATGCTGACCGGGTCTGGATCGTCGACCCGCTCGACGGCACCCGGGAGTTCTCCGAGCCACCGCGCGATGACTGGGCGATCCATGTGGCGCTGTGGGAGCGGGGTGCAGGAGGCAGCGGCAATGTGGGCGAACTCACGGCAGGCGCTGTCGCGTTGCCTGCCAAAGATCTGACTCTGGCCACTTACGATGTACCTGTCCTGGCGCCGTCCCGTTCGGGCCGACCGCGATTCATGGTCAGCCGCACGCGGCCGGCGGCGGAGGCAGAGCATGTGGCGCAGGAACTCGGGGGCGAACTGGTCCCGATGGGATCGGCTGGAGCTAAGGCCATGGCCGTCCTCCTGGGTGAGGGGGATGCCTACGTCCACTCCGGAGGGCAGTACGAGTGGGACAGCGCCGCACCTGTGGCGGTGGCCAGGGCGGCTGGACTGCACTGCAGCCGGATCGATGGCAGTCCGATGGTTTACAACCAGGCCAACACCCTGCTGCCTGACCTGGTGATCTGCCGACCCGAGCTGGCAGAAGGCGTACTCGCCGCGTTGGCCTGACGGCCGACCGACGGAACAAGGAGAAAAGCGTGTCGTCGATCGACTACCAGTTGTCGCAACTGGACCTGCTTGAGGCGGAGTCCATCCACATCATGCGGGAGGTTGCGGCCGAGTTCGAGCGTCCGGGGCTCCTCTTCTCGGGGGGCAAGGACTCGATCGTCATGCTCCGGTTGGCCGAGAAGGCCTTCTGGCCGGCCAAGATCCCTTTCCCTTTGATGCACGTCGACACCGGCCACAACTTCGATGAGGTGATCGAGTATCGCGACCGCCGCGTCGTCGAGCTCGGTGCCAGGCTGATCGTTGCGTCGGTGGAGGACGCCATCGCTGAGGGGCTCGTCGTGGACCCGACGGGCCCGGGGGCCTCACGAAACAGCATTCAAACCATTCCGCTGCTCAAAGGCATCCTCGACAACAAGTTCGACGCTGTCTTCGGGGGTGCCCGTCGCGACGAGGAAAAGGCGCGTGCGAAGGAGCGGGTCTTCTCATTCCGCGACGAGTTCGGCCAGTGGGATCCCAAGGCTCAGCGCCCCGAGCTCTGGAGCCTTTACAACGGGCGTCATCGCAAGGGTGAGCACATCCGAATCTTCCCGCTGTCGAACTGGACTGAGCTCGACATCTGGCAGTACGTCCAGCGTGAAGAGCTGGAGCTTCCGTCGATCTACTACGCGCACAAGCGCCCAGTCTTCTGGCGCGACAACATGCTGATGGCAGTCACCGACGTTACTCCGGCCGACGAGGGCGCGGAGGTCTTCGAGACCATGGTGCGTTACCGGACCGTCGGTGACATGACGTGCACGGCGGCCGTTGAGTCCGATGCGGACACGTTGGACAAGATCATCGAAGACGTTGCAGCCAGCCGGATCACCGAGCGTGGCGCGACCAGAGCTGACGACCGGGCCTCCGAGGCCGCAATGGAAGACCGTAAGCGCGAGGGGTATTTCTGATGGAGCTGCTGAGACTGGCGACTGCTGGCTCGGTCGACGACGGCAAGAGCACCCTGATCGGTCGGTTGCTCTACGACAGCAAGTCGATCTTCGAGGACCAGCTAGAGGCGGTTGAGCGCACCTCGCGTGACCAAGGCGCGGAGTACACAAACCTCGCACTGCTGACTGACGGGCTGCGTGCCGAACGCGAGCAGGGCATCACTATCGACGTGGCCTACCGCTATTTCGCGACGCCCAAGCGCAAGTTCATCATCGCTGACACTCCTGGGCACATTCAGTACACCCGAAACATGGTGACGGGCGCGTCGACGGCCAACCTCACCATGATCTTGGTGGATGCGCGCAACGGCGTCATCGAGCAGAGCCGGCGCCACGCCTTCTTGTCCTCGCTGCTGCGGGTACCGCACGTAGTGATGCTGGTCAACAAGATGGACCTCGTTGACTACGACGAAGCTGTCTACCAAAAGATCGCCGACGATTTTCGAGCCTTTGCGGCCAAGCTCGACATCCCCGACCTCACCATCATCCCGGTATCAGCGCTCAAGGGCGACAACGTCGTCACGCGTTCAGAGAACATGCCCTGGTACGAGGGGAGTTCACTGCTTCACCACCTGGAGAACATCCACATCGGTTCGGACCAGAACCTGATCGATGTGCGCTTCCCGGTCCAGTACGTCATCCGGCCCCAGTCCGACGCCTTTCATGACTACCGCGGTTACGCCGGAACAGTGGCAGGCGGCACCATCAAGGTCGGCGACGAAGTCATGGTGCAGCCCAGCGGGCTCACCACACGTGTCGTCGGCATCGACCTCTACGGGCAGGAGCTGCAGGAAGCCCACCCGCCCATGTCGGTCTCGGTTCGTCTTGCCGACGACCTCGACATCAGTCGAGGCGACATGCTTTGCCGCCCGCACAACCACCCGCATGCAACCCAGGACCTCGACGCGATGATTGTGTGGATGCAGCAGGGTACCCGGATCCAAGAGGGCAACCGCTACATCATCAAGCACACGACACGGACTGCAAAGACCATCGTCAAGGACCTGCAGTACCGACTCGACATCAACGACCTGCACCGTGACGAGAAGACCACGTCGTTGGGTCTGAACGAGATCGGCCGGTTGACCTTCCGGATCACCCAGCCGCTCTTCGTGGACGAGTACCGGCGCAACCGTCAGACCGGATCGTTCATCCTGATCGATGAGGCGTCCGGGGCAACCGTCGCGGCCGGGATGGTCGTCGACACCGACATCTGAGGTCGTGTGTTGTACCTCAACTTGGGGTGACTGCTCCGATTCGCACCAGGGCGTCGTAGACATCCTCGACACATGCATCAATGGTGCGTGCGGTGGTGTCCAGGACGACCTCGGCATCTCTCGGCACGTCGTAAGGGTCGGAGATGCCAGTGAACTCTGGGATCTCGCCGCGTCGGGCCTTTGCATAGAGCCCCTTGCGATCCCGCCGTTCGCACTCCTCCAGCGGCGTCGCAACATGGACCAGGACGAAGGTCCCGTGCTCCTCGATCATCGCGCGCACCTGCTTGCGCGTCTGGTCGTAGGGGGCAATCGGACAGCAGACCGCGACTCCGCCCGCCTTGGTGATTTCCGCCGCGACGAACCCGATCCGGAGGACGTTCGTGATGCGGTCCGGTCGACTGAAGCCAAGTCCTTTGGAGAGGTGGTGTCGTACGACGTCTCCGTCGAGGAGGCTGACCGAGCGGCTCTCGTGCTCCATGAGGCGCACAGCCAGGGCACGCGCGACCGTCGACTTTCCAGAGCCGGAGAGCCCGCTCAACAGGACGGTCAGACCCGAACGAGTGCCGGGGCGGTGCAGCAACTGCAGCTCAGCGGCCACGGAAGGCTCGGCCGCCCAATCGGGTAGCGGGACGCCTTCGGTGACCCAGAGATCTAGTAGTTCGTCGGGGATCGCGACGCGGTCTGGCGGTACATCGAGGAGCAGGACCGGGATGGCCCCGTCGCCTGGCTCCAGAGCCACCCCTGCGACAAGCAGCAGCTCAGTGGCCCCATAGGCCGCTGCCACGTGTGCCCGGAGACGCACGCCTTCGGCATCCCACGAGACAGGGTCGCCATCTGGCCAGGGGACGAGCACGATCTGATCCTTCTCGTCGCGGGTAGCCGCCGCAGTCGCCAGCCGCACCGGCGCGTTCGCCAAGCGGCTGGTCTCGCGTCCGGTCGCAAGTGTGACGATCTCGGCGACCGTTGCCCCTGCAGCTCGGGCTGAGTTTCGGACGGCCTCACGCACTGCAAACGGCACTGGAGCGTCCGCCCAAAGTGCCCACACCGGTCCGGCCGGCCAACTCGCAGCTGTTGCGGCAGGGCTGCTACGGAGCGCGAGGTGGTCGACGATGCTGAAGCCGGTGAGTTCAGTGACCGGACCAGCTGCCCAGCCGTCCGCGCTGACGCTGATGGCGATCCTGGCGAGGGCGACGCCCTCCGGATCTAGAAGGTCGAGTAGATCACCTGTATTCAGCTGGACGTCGGGGACCCGCAAGGTCGGTGCAAACGGTGGAGTGGATTCGTCGGGAAGTCGGTACTCGGCCGGCAGTGCGCCCTCAAGCATCAGGTGCAGCCACGAGAGATCGTCGCCGTGCAGGGTGTGGTGAGCGGCTCGGGCTTCGTCACGCTGGTCGGTCACGTCGTCCTCTCGGATCGGGAGAGCTGGTAGCAACGCTCATTGTCGACAACGCTAGTAGAACGCTGCGAGCCGCTCCGTTTGGGGGATTCCGTCCTTGATGGGCGAAATGTCCACCGCAGTAACGGAAAGTGCAACTGACAAGACAGGTGGTGATTGATGCGGGCCGTGCGTGGGTATCACTGAGGAAACTTAGTGGAACTTCCCACGAACCTGCCCCGGGCAAGGCAGACTCTTGACTGCGACCTGAGGGGGGTCATGCGACACATCGAAGATCGAGCAACCGGTACGCCGGACGAGCCTGCGACCGGCGCGGACTCACGCACAACCATGCCGTCGACCAGAGACGATCTCGTGGTTGTGACGCACCTGCCCGCTTCTGCTGAGCGCGCCAGACAAGATGGTGCGACAACCGAAGCCGCTTCCGATCCGCGTGACTACGCTCAGCACGGCCCCGTGACCCGCGGAGAGCCACAGTGGTTGAAGCGCTATCCCTTGATCGTGGCCTTTGCAGATGCCTGGGCGGCCCTGCTCGCAGCATTGGTCGCTGTGACGGCGTTCCCCTCACCGATCAGCACCTGGGTCGTTGTGCTCTTCCCACCGGCATGGGTCGCCGCCCTCGCGATGGGACGCACCTACGAACATCGGTTCATCGGCAACGGCAGCGACGAGTACAAGCGCCTCTTCCACACCAGCGTGGTCTTCCTTGCAGTTGTCGGGACCTTGGCGTACGCGTTCAATGTGGAACTGACCAGAGGCGTAGTGGTCGTCGGACTTCCGACTGCGATGGTGCTCTCGTTGATCGTCCACTGGGGAGCCCGCCAGATTCTCCACTCCCTGCGTCGCAATGGGCGCTGCATGCAGCGCGTCGTGGTCGTGGGGTTGGAGCGATCAGTTGCAGAGCTGATTCAGACGATGCGGCGCGAGCCCCATGCTGGCCTTGAGATCGCAGCTGTATGCATCGACCGACCCCGAAGTGACACGGTCGAAGATGTCCCCGTCATGGGGGACAGCGACCATGTGCTTGAGGTGCTCGCAGAGGTTGGCGCTGACACCGTGGCAGTGACTGCTTGGTCCGACGTTTCACAGAACGACCTACGGCGGCTGTCCTGGGATCTGGAGGGATCCGGGGTCACGCTTCTGGTGGCCCCAAGACTCACCGACATCTCCGGTCCGCGCATTCACATCCGGCCCGTCGCAGGCTTACCCCTGCTGAACGTGGAGGAGCCTGAGTTCACCGGCGTGCGAAGGATCGTCAAGGGTGGCATGGATCGGATGCTCGCTCTGATGGCCATCGTTGTCTTGGCTCCTTTGCTGATTGCCATCTCGCTCGCCATTGGCCTCACGTCCCGCGGACCGGTGCTGTTCCGGCAGATTCGAGTCGGTCGACACGGCAAGCCATTTGTCATTCACAAGTTCCGCACCATGCGACTCGACGCTGAAGAGCAACGCGCCGATATCGAACATCTCAATGACAGCGATGGCACTCTGTTCAAAATGCGTGCTGATCCCCGAATCACGCCCGTCGGGCGCCACCTCCGTCGCTTCAGCCTCGATGAACTCCCACAGTTCATCGACGTCTTGCTCGGTCGCATGTCGCTTGTCGGCCCCCGACCACCATTGCCGACCGAGGTGGACCGCTATGCCTCATTGGTGCGGAGGCGCCTGGTCGTCAAGCCGGGAATCACCGGGCTCTGGCAGGTCTCCGGGCGATCTGACCTCTCTTGGGACGAGTCGGTCCGACTCGACCTGCTCTACGTCGAGAACTGGTCACTTGCCCTAGATCTTGCGATCATGTTGAAGACTATTCTCGCGGTGCTTCGCCGCCGCGGCGCTTACTGATCATCAGTCGTTTCAGTCGCAGGGCTGGTCCTCAGGGGAACCAGAGCGCCAAGGCCAGCAGCGCGCCGGCGAACAGGATGAGGACCAGCCCCGCCGAAGCGAGGCCTACGCGCGCCGTGTGGGTCATCGGATGATCGAGCCAGTCTGCTGAGCCGCTGTGATTTGAAGGCCCCGCCCGGCGATGTCGGCCCGAGGAACGCCGATGGGCGCCCCGTTGTGGAGTGGGAGCAGTAATTGCAGTAATGGTGCCGCTTTGGCCCCAGAGCAAAGGCACCTGAAGCACCGTTGAGACGTCCGACTCCGGGAGGTCGTCGTAGGTGCGCTCTGAGTCGACCTGGGTCACGGTAGATCACGGTAGCGGTGCCCGCGGTTGTCGTGACCCTTGGCACGACCATCGCGACCTAGGCTGGCGTTGGCCGGTCGACCCGATCTGGCTGGAGCGGCAATGTGAGGAGGCCGGGCAGGCGTGGTGCAGGACAAGGGAATGCCACAGGAGGTTGTGCTCACCGGTGGGATTGGCTCTGGCAAGTCGTCGGTCGGGCGAATCCTGAGGCAGTGGGGCGCACACGTCGTTGACGCCGACGCGCTCGCACGTGAAGTGGTGTCGCCGGGCACCGCGGGCCGGGCGCGGGTCCTTGAGGAGTTCGGCGCTGGTGTCCTTTCTGCGGACGGTTCGCTGAACCGAGCAGCGCTGGCTGACAGGGTCTTCGCCGATGCTGACCAGCTTTCCCGGCTTGAGCGGATCATCCACCCTCTGGTCCACAGGGCTGCCGCTGAGCGGCTCGCGCTCAACACGGGGGCTCCCCTCCTCGTCTACGAGGTGCCGCTGCCCGGCCGCAGCCCATTCCTTCACGAGCCAGTCGTCGTGGTCGTCGATGCGCCCGATGAGATACGTCGCGAGCGGCTCCGGATGCGTGGACTGGTCGAGGCTCAGATCGAGGCAAGGATGACGAGCCAGCCAAGCCGTGACGAGTGGCTCGCGATGGCCGATCGAGTGGTAGACAACGGCGGCAGCCTAGAAGATCTGCAAGTCAAGGTGGCCAGGTTGTGGCGCGAGCTCATCGGGGAGGAGCCACCTGTCGGTGTCGGGGGCTAGCGTGGACGTGTGCGCCCCACTACTGACATCACCAGAACCGTTGCCCCCTTCGAGGTCATTTCTGAATTCGTGCCCAGTGGCGATCAACCGCAGGCGATCGACGAGCTCGAGGGTCGAATCCGTGGCGGTGAGCCAGACGTCGTGCTGCTGGGAGCCACCGGAACCGGCAAGTCGGCAACCACGGCGTGGCTGATCGAGCGGCTGCAGCGCCCGACGCTGGTCATGGCACCGAACAAGACACTGGCTGCTCAGCTCGCCAACGAGTTCCGCGAGCTGTTACCGAACAATGCCGTCGAGTACTTCGTCTCGTACTACGACTACTACCAGCCCGAGGCCTACATCCCGCAGACCGATACCTACATTGAAAAAGACACCGCCATCAATGACGAGGTCGAGCGGCTCCGCTACTCCGCGACGAACAGCCTTCTCACCAGGCGCGACACAATCGTGGTCGCCACCGTTTCGGCCATCTACGGCCTTGGAACTCCGCAGGAATATGTCGATCGCATGGTCAAGCTTCGGGTCGGCGACTCGATTGACCGGCAGAGCCTGCTGCGCCACCTCGTCGACGTCCAGTACACCCGAAACGACATCGCTTTCACTCGCGGAACCTTCCGGGTCAGGGGGGATACCGTTGAGGTGATCCCGGTCTACGAGCTGCACGCCGTGCGGATCGAGTTCTTCGGGGACGAGATCGAGGCGCTGTCGACGCTGCACCCGCTGACCGGTGAGGTCATCACCGAAGACGAAGAGATGTACGTCTTCCCTGCCTCACACTACGCGGCTGGACCGGAGAGCATGGAGCGGGCGATCGGCGAGATCGAGGTCGATCTGGCAAACCGGCTCGCCGAGCTCGAGCAGCAGAACAAGCTCCTCGAAGCTCAACGGCTGCGGATGCGGACGACGTATGACATCGAGATGATGCGGCAGGTCGGATCGTGCTCGGGCATCGAGAACTACTCACGCCACCTAGATGGCCGGGCGGCTGGTACTCCACCGAACTGCTTGCTCGACTACTTCCCAGAGGACTTCCTGCTGGTGATCGACGAGTCCCATGTGACTGTGCCCCAGATCGGGGCCATGTACGAGGGCGACATGTCCCGTAAGCGCACCCTCGTCGACCACGGCTTCCGGCTCCCAAGTGCGATGGACAACCGCCCACTCACCTTCGGTGAGTTCGTCGAGCGGGTCGGCCAGACTGTCTACCTTTCAGCAACGCCAGGCACCTACGAACTTGGCCGCGGTGAGGGTGTCGTCGAGCAGATCATCCGACCGACCGGTCTGATCGACCCCGAGGTCGTCATCAAGCCGACATCTGGCCAGATCGACGACCTCATCCACGAGATTCGGCTTAGGGAAGAGCGCCATGAGCGGGTCCTGGTCACCACGCTCACCAAGAAGATGTCGGAGGATCTCACCGACTACCTGCTCGAGCTCGGCGTCCGGGTTCGCTACCTGCACTCTGAGGTTGACACGCTGCGCCGCGTCGAGCTGCTGCGCGAGCTCCGAATGGGGGAGTACGACGTTCTCGTGGGCATCAACCTGCTGCGTGAGGGGCTCGACCTTCCGGAGGTGTCACTCGTCGCCATCTTGGACGCGGACAAAGAGGGGTTCCTTCGTTCGGGTACGTCACTGATCCAGACGATTGGTCGAGCCGCCCGCAACGTCTCTGGTCAGGTGCACATGTATGCAGACAAGATCACTCCTTCAATGCAGCATGCGATCGACGAGACCAATCGGCGCCGTGCCAAACAGATCGCCTACAACACCGAGCATGGCCTCGACCCCGAGCCGCTACGAAAGCGGATCGGCGACATCACCGAGATGCTGGCGCGGGAAGTCGCCGATACCGCCGAACTGCTCGGCGGATCTGGTCGCGCGCAGAGCCGGGGGAAGGCGCCGGTCCCAGGGCTCAGTTCGAAGATGTCCGAGATTGGGCGTCATGCCGCGGACCTGGCTAACCTGCCCAGTGCTGATCTCGCCGACTTGATTGGCCAGCTCACCGACCAGATGCAGGCGGCAGCGGCTGACCTGCAGTTCGAGGTTGCCGCCCGGCTCCGAGACGAGATCTCCGAGCTCAAGAAGGAGCTCAGAGGGATGCGTGAGGCCGGAGTGCCGGGGTAGGCCAGAATGGCGTGTCGTCCGCATTTGGCTGGCGCCCCCGGATCCGTCCTCGAAATCCCGCCCTGGTGTTGAACCCCTGGCATTGAAGGAGTGCAGTGCAGATCGACGGCACTCTGTGGGCGGTAACGCTCGTGGGACTAGTCGTTGTCTTCACGCTCGACTTCTTCCTGGCAGTGCGCAAACCCCACGCCGTCACGATGCGCGAAGCGTCACTCTGGACCGCCTTCTATGTTGCGGCCGCAATCGCGTTCGGTTTCTTCATCGCGGCTGAGTTCGGGGGCAAGTATGCGGGGCAGTTCTACGCCGGCTGGCTGACGGAGTACTCGCTCTCAGTCGACAATCTCTTCGTCTTCGTCATCATCATGTCGCGATTTCGCGTGCCCAGACAGAGCCAGCAGTTCGTGCTGCTCGTGGGGATCGCGCTTGCCCTGATCATGCGAGCGGGATTCATCGCACTGGGCACTGCGGCGATCACGCGCTTTTCGTGGGTGTTCTACCTCTTCGGGGCATTCTTGATCTACACCGCATATCACCTTGCAACGCACGACGAGGAGGAGAGCGAAGAGTTTCGAGAGAACCGGGTGATTGGGTGGGTCAAGGGCTCGTTGCCCACCACCGAGATCTACGAAGGCAATCGCTTTCGAACGATGGTCGACGGACGCAAGCTCTTCACCCCCATGCTGATCGTCATGGTGGCAATCGGCACCACCGATCTGCTGTTCGCCCTCGACTCGATACCAGCCATCTTCGGACTCACCCAGGAGCCATACCTGGTCTTCACCGCCAACGCTTTCGCGTTGATGGGGCTCCGCCAGCTCTATTTCCTTCTGGGCGGCCTGCTCGACCGGCTGGTATTCCTCAGCATCGGGCTGGCTGTCGTGCTCGGGTTCATCGGGATCAAGCTGATCCTCGAGGCGCTGCACACCAACTCTCTCCCCTTCATCAACGGTGGCGAGCCAGTTGAATGGGCGCCGGAGATCCCGGTGACGGTCAGCCTGGCTGTCATCGTGACGGTCTTGGTGGTCACCGCTGTCGCCAGCCTGAGGCACACTCGCCGCAGGGACGGCAACTCTTAACCCACGAAGCATAGTTCGTATGTCCCTGCTAGGGTGTGAGGCATGGACGTACCCCTCTGGGCGTGGGCCGTTACGGTCTCGCTCGTTCTGTTGCTGCTCGTCGTCGACTTCGTCGTGGGACGCAATCCCCACGATGTCTCAATGCGAGAGGCAACGCTCTGGTCACTGTTCTACGTGGGCGTCGCGATTGCCTTCGGTGTGGTCGTGTGGACCCAGGCCGGTGCGGCCTATGGCACCCAGTACTACGCGGCCTGGCTGGTCGAGAAGAGCCTGTCGGTCGACAACCTCTTCATCTTCGTGATCATCTTCGCCAAGTTCGCGGTTCCCAGCGTCCTGCAGCAGCGGGCACTTCTGATCGGCGTCGCGCTGGCTCTCGTCCTCCGGACGATCTTCATCGCCGTCGGTGCAGCTGCTCTGAAGTACTTCGCGTTCACGTTCGTGATCTTTGGGCTCTTCCTGATCTGGACAGCAGTGCAGCTCTACCGCCATCGCAACGAGGATGCCGAGCTCGACGACAACGCCGCACTGCGCTACGCGCGAAAGCGGTTGAGCATCACCGACGAGTACCACGGCAACAAACTTCGGGTCACGAAAGACGGAATCCGGTACTGGACACCCATGGCACTCGTTCTGGTAGCGATCGGGTCCACTGATCTGCTCTTCGCCCTCGACTCGATTCCGGCGACCTTCGGAGTTACCCAGGTGCCATTCCTGGTCTTCGCAGCAAACGCCTTTGCCCTGCTTGGGTTAAGGGCGTTGTTCTTCGTCCTTCACAACCTGCTCGACAAGTTGATCTACCTTGCCGTTGGGCTGTCGATCATTCTTGGGTTCATCGGGATCAAGCTGATCCTCACCTTCTTCCACGAGGTGATCCCTGAGGTTCCGAAAATCCCAACTGTCGCATCGCTGGCCTTCATCCTCGTCACGCTCACCATCACGACAGTGGCCAGCCTCATCAAGTCAAGTCGTGACCCCTCGGCGCACGCGCACAGCGGAGCTCTCCACGGTCACAAGTCACCTTCTTCTGAGAGCGACCCGACTCGCTAGGCGAGTCGTCGTGGCGAGGAAGCGATGGTTGCGATCTGGGGTCTGCATGACGTCCTCGGACAGTGCCGGACGGCTGTATGTTTGAAACGGTCAGTTAGGTGATGGTGAGCGAGGTCGGCAACGTTGTCGGCCCTTCACGAAGGAGGCACTGTGGTTCTGGGAATCGGTGGTTTCAGCGGGGGCAAAGCCGGAGGTCCGGCCTACGAGATCGAGGTCAATGAGGGCTCGGTCAACATGCGGCACTTCACCAAGGCCGCCAATGAACGGGCCGCCAACGGCTACCGAATGGCGCATGTGTACAGCCAGGACCGCAACACGATCGTGGTTTGGGAGCGCGTCGGCTGACCCATACCTCGGGGGAGAATCCACCGAAGCCACCCGCGTCCTCCGGAAGGCCCGCACACCCTTCGACCAGGTCCACGCCGCCCCCAAACCCTCGGCGGCAGGTTGACGCACACCGAGTGCCCGTCTACCACCCGCGTTGCTTCCACTCTGCGAGCTGGGGTCGTTCGGCTCCGAGGGTGGAGTCGTTGCCGTGTCCTGGGTAGAACCAAGTTTCGTCAGGGAGCCGGTCGAATATCCGCTTCTCGACGTCGTCGATGAGCTGGGGGAACGTCTCCGATGTCGTCTTCCCAACGCCCCCAGGGAAGAGACTGTCGCCGGTGAAGAGGTGCGGCGGCCCTTCTGGGTCGTCGTAGAGCAGCGCGATGCTGCCCGGAGTGTGCCCGCGGAGGTGGATCACTCCAAGTGTGACGTCGCCGACCCGAACGGTGCCGCCATCTTTGACGAGGACATCTGTGTCAACAGGCAACTCCGGTGCGTCCAGTGGATGCGCGATAGTCGTGGCTCGAGTGGCGTCCACCACGGCGGTGAGCGCCTGCCAGTGGTCGGCGTGTCGGTGAGTGGTCACGATGCTCTCGAGGCCGTCGTCGCCCACCAAGGCGGTCAGGACCTCAGGCTCGTCAGCAGCGTCAATCAGCATCTGTGCCCCAGAACGCCGACAACGCAGTACGTAGCAGTTGTTGTTGTATGGGCCAACGGCCACCTTGCTGATGATGAGGGCTGGCAGCTCGCGCACCTGTGCCGGGCCGCCGACGACCACATCTCCGGTGTACGACATCGCTTCCTCCAGGTGGGTCGGGGTCACACCCACGCGGGGGCGACGGGGAATGGGGAGTCGTCAGAGGTGCGGAGCGGCCCGTGTGGTCGTCCGAGTAGCCATGCGAGCAGATCAGCCTCGGTGCCGAGCAGGTCCGGACCGGAGGCGCCGACCTCCCAGCAGCGACCGGAGTCGACCGACCGGAGCATCTGGGCGGGTACCTCACGCTTGCTGAGGAAGAAGGGCGCGAGCTGACCGAAGGTTCGGATTGTGAACGGCTCTGCCCAGTCGACGGGCTGGTACTCGGCGGCGAGGTCGACACGGTGGATCTCGACCTCGCGAATACGAATGGCTGCCAGGTCAGCAGAACTGACCGCTGCCCCTGACCCGAGACGGACCGTGCGGGCGTTGATCGGCTCGCTCAAGGTGGCCAGGCGAGCGGTGAGCGCCTCGGCCCCGGTGTGGACGTCCTGGACCAGGTCGGGCCACGGCAGGGTGGCGCGCCGCTCAATTTCGTTGGCTCGTTCCTCTGGTGACGGGTACATCGGGGTCTCGACGCCGGTAGCCGCCCAGTCGCAGAGGTTGATCAAGCCGTAGGCGTTCCCTGCCAGGTGGGCCACCAGATGGGCTCGAGTCCAGCCGGGCAGGCCGGACGGCCGGGACGCCCAGTCGGTGTCGCGTCCGGCGAGGTCGGCGGTCAGGCAAGCCTCGACGGTGGCGAGCTCGGTCAGCTGCGTGAGGGGGACGGCGAGGCTCATGCCCTGACGCTACCGGCCCGCGCCCCGGCTTCGGGAAGAACCTGTCAGTGGGTCTGGTTAGGCTGGCGGCACCCCGTGATGGCATCAGGACCGAGCCTGCACGACCCGAGCCCTATTTGATCGAACACCGAGGATGGCGCGTGGCTGACCGGCTGATCGTGCGCGGAGCGCGCGAGCACAACCTCAAGGACGTCTCCCTCGACCTGCCGCGGGACGCCTTGATCGTCTTCACCGGGCTCTCCGGCTCCGGTAAGTCGAGCCTCGCTTTCGACACCATCTTCGCCGAGGGACAGCGCCGCTACGTCGAGAGTCTGTCGGCGTACGCCAGGCAGTTCCTCGGTCAGATGGACAAGCCCGATGTCGACTTCATCGAGGGGCTCTCGCCCGCGGTGTCGATCGACCAGAAGTCCACATCCCGCAACCCGCGGTCAACCGTAGGCACCATCACCGAGGTCTACGACTATCTGCGGCTCCTCTACGCGCGGATCGGTCGTCCGCATTGCCCGGTCTGTGGAGACCCGATCGCCCGCCAGACACCGCAGCAGATCGTCGACCAGGTTCTGGCGCTGGAACAAGGTTCCCGGTTCCAGGTTCTTGCCCCCGTTGCGCGCGGTCGCAAGGGGGAGTACCTCGATCTCTTCCGCCAGCTTCAGGCACAGGGGTACTCGCGGGCCCGCGTCAACGGAACGGTCTACCCGCTCGGGGAGGTGCCGAAGCTCAACAAGCAGAAGAAGCACACGATCGAGGTGGTCGTCGACCGCCTCGCGGTCAAGGCGTCGTCCAAGCAGCGGCTGACCGACTCGGTCGAGACCGCGCTCGGCTTGGCCGGTGGTCTGGTCGTGCTTGAGTTCGTCGACCTCCCGGAGGACGACCCCGAACGCGAGCGGACCTTCTCTGAGCATCTGGCCTGCACCCGTGACGGGCTCTCGTTCGACGAGCTTGAGCCCCGTTCTTTTTCGTTCAACAGCCCGTATGGGGCCTGCCCCGAATGCCACGGGCTCGGCACTCAGATGGAGGTCGACGAAGAACTGCTCGTTCCTGACCCCGGAAAGTCGCTCGCGCAGGGTGCGATCTCACCCTGGACCGGCGCACACACCAGCCAGTACTTCACCCGCCTCCTCGAGTCGCTCGCAGACGAGATGGGATTCGACGTCGATAAGCCCTTCGGCAAGCTGTCTCTAAAGGTGCGTCGTGCGGTGCTCCACGGGGTCGACGAGCAGGTGCACGTCCGCTACAAGAACCGGTACGGGCGGCAGCGCTCCTACTACGCCACCTTCGAGGGCGTCGTTCCCTACGTGAAGCGCCGTCACTCCGAGGCCGAGACCGACACCTCGCGGGAACGCTTCGAGGGATACATGCGGCAGATCCCCTGCGGCTCCTGTGAAGGCTCCAGGCTCAAGCCGATCGCCCTGGCTGTCACGCTGGGCGGTCGGTCGATCGCCAGCGTTGCAGCACTGCCGATCGGCGACGCCGCCGACTTCCTCCGTTCTCTCGAGCTATCGGCGCGTGAGGAGCAGATCGCTGTCCGGGTGCTCAAGGAGGTCAACGAGCGCCTTCGCTTCTTGATTGACGTCGGCCTGCACTACCTCACCCTCGACCGTGCTGCCGGAACTCTCGCGGGCGGCGAGGCGCAACGAATCCGTCTCGCGACTCAGATCGGGTCTGGTCTGGTCGGCGTTCTGTATGTGCTGGATGAGCCGAGCATCGGCCTGCACCAGCGCGACAACCACCGCCTGATCGAGACGCTGGTCCGGCTCCGCGATCTGGGCAACACGCTCATCGTCGTTGAGCATGACGAGGACACCATTCGTGCTGCCGACTGGGTCGTCGACATCGGTCCTGGTGCTGGGGAGCACGGGGGACAGGTGGTCGTCTCAGGCACGGTCGACGACCTGCTGGCGAGCGGTGACTCGATGACCGGCGCTTACTTGGCCAAGCGGCTCGAGATCGAGACACCGGTGGTGCGACGTCCCCTTACTCCCAAGCGTGAGATCGTCGTGCACGGTGCTCGTGAGAACAACCTGCAAGACGTCACGGTGGCCTTCCCGCTCGGTGTGCTCACCGCTGTCACAGGCGTCAGCGGCTCCGGTAAGTCGACGCTTGTCAATGACATCCTTTACGCCTCGCTCGCGCGGCACGTCTACTCGGCGCGCGCCGTTCCGGGCCGGCACACCAAGGTCACCGGTCTCGAGCACATCGACAAGGTCGTGCACGTCGACCAGAGCCCGATCGGCCGCACGCCGCGGTCGAACCCCGCCACGTACACGGGTGTCTTCGACCACGTCCGCAAACTCTTCGCGAACAGCCCCGAGTCGAAGGTCCGTGGCTACCAGCCGGGACGCTTCTCGTTCAACGTCAAGGGTGGGCGGTGCGAGGCCTGCACCGGCGACGGAACGATCAAGATCGAGATGAACTTCCTTCCGGATGTCTACGTGCCGTGCGAGGTCTGCCATGGCGCCCGGTACAACCGCGAGACGCTGGAGGTGCACTTCAAGGGCAAGACCATTGCCGAGGTCCTCGACATGCCAATTGAAGAAGGGTTGGAGTTCTTCGCAGCCATCCCTGCCATCGCTCGGCATCTTCAGACGCTGACCGACGTCGGCCTCGGGTACGTGCGTCTCGGGCAGTCCGCGCCAACGCTTTCCGGGGGAGAGGCTCAACGAGTGAAGCTCGCAGCCGAACTGCAGAAGCGGTCGACGGGGCGCACGGTCTACGTTCTCGATGAGCCAACGACAGGCCTGCACTTCGAGGACATCCGAAAACTCCTCGGCGTTCTTGGCAGGCTGGTGGACGCAGGAAACTCAGTGATCATCATCGAGCACAACCTCGATGTCATCAAGACCGCCGACTGGCTGATCGACCTCGGCCCAGAGGGCGGGTCCGGTGGTGGATTCATTGTGGCCGAGGGAACACCTGAGCAGGTTGCGGCGATCCCTGACAGCCATACAGGCACGTTCCTCGCGAACCTCGTGACACCCGCAGCCAAGCCGCGCAGAGCCTCCCGGTCCAAGCGGGGCTGAGCCCAGCGGTGTCGGTGAGGCCTGATGAGGTCAGTCGAGCATTGCCGAGATCACCGTGACAACGCTGAGCACGGTCATCCAGAGGCCTATGATTCCGCCGATCACCAGGGGGACCAGGCCCCTCCGGTCGTGTGCCTTGTTGGCGAGCCAGCCATAGAAGACGGCTCCGACGCACGGGATGATGAACAGCGCCAGCGCGACGATTCCGACGATCAACTCGACCCAGGCGGGGGCATCCGCCTGCTCGGCCGTGTAGCCGAAGAGCCCATAGATCAGGTAGCCCGCCATGACGGCGACCAAGAAGAAGGCCGGGATCAGGGCCACCGAGATCCACGAGCGGACAACCCATGGGCCTGAAGTCTGATGATCCTGGGTCTGTTGGGTGGTGGTCATGGCGTCACCTCCGCGATTGCTATTCCTACAACCATGGTGTCCTTTTGCCAGGCAGAAGCCCAGGGTCTTCGGTCTCAGAGAGTTTGGGCCAGGGCTTTTCGCCCGAAGGACGTAGGGTGACCATGAGCAATCTCCACGCGCACAACCGCGTGGGTCAACGGCCTGAAGAAGCGGGAGCATGCAATGGACGAGACGAGTCCCTCCTTCGATCGCCGGACGGTCCTGCGGGGTGCCGCGATCGTCGGAGCGGTGGTTTCTGTCGGGCCCGCTCTCGCTGCTTGCGGCTCAGACGCGACTACGGCGGCAGATCCCACGCCAACGCCTGCAGCCCCCACGACGGACTCAGGTGGGAGTGGGGGCGGACAGCCCGAGGTGCTTGTGGCAACCAGTGACGTACCCGAGGGTGGAGGAGTCATCCTGGACCAGTCGCAGGTGGTGGTCACACAACCGACGGCTGGAGAGTTCGTTGCCTTCTCATCGATCTGCACCCACCAGGGCTGCCCGGTCGCCGATGTCGCAGACGGCACGATCAACTGCAACTGTCACGGCTCAAGGTTCTCCGTCGAGGACGGTTCGGTAGTTGCCGGGCCGGCCTCGTCTCCTCTCCCTCCGATTGACGTGACCGTCGACGGCAACTCGGTGGTGCGCGCCTAGCGCGTCTTATGGATCCCACGCTCTACCGCCCGACACCGGGCAGCATCCCCGACCGACCAGGGGTGTACCGGTTCCTCGACGCTGAGGGGCGCGTTGTCTATGTCGGCAAGGCCAAGAGCCTGCGAAGCCGACTCGGGCAGTACTTCCAGGACCCCGAGGCTCTGCACCCACGCACCCGATCAATGGTGTGGGGAGCGGCGTCGGTCACCTGGACGGTGGTTGCCACCGAGGTCGAGGCGCTTCAGCTCGAGTACTCCTGGATCAAGGAGTTCGACCCGCGGTTCAACGTCAAGTACCGAGATGACAAGAGCTATCCATTCCTAGCCGTCAGCGTGGGTGAGACCTTCCCGCGGGCCCAGGTGATGCGAGGCTCCAAGCGCAAGGGTGTGCGCTACTTCGGTCCTTATTCGCACGCATGGGCGATTCGCGAGACGCTCGACCAACTACTTCGGGTTTTCCCGATCAGGTCATGCAGCGCTGGTGTCTTCAAGAGAGCCGGCCAGATGGGGCGCCCCTGCCTTCTCGGGTACATCGACAAGTGCACGGCGCCTTGCGTCGATCAAATCTCGGCAGAGGACCACCGCGTCCTGGTCGACGATCTCTGCGCCTTTCTCGCCGGTGACACCGGCCGCTTCATGAAAGAGCGGCAGCGCCTGATGAAGGAGGCGTCGGAGGCTCAGGAGTACGAGCGCGCGGCCCGGCTACGTGATGACATCCGTGCCCTCGAGCGCGCTCTTGAGCGCAACACGGTGGTGCTCCCCGACGACACCGATGCGGACGTCATCGCCATGGTGGAAGACGAGCTTGAGGTCGCATTCCATGTGTTTCATGTGCGCGGAGGACGGATACGAGGCCAGCGCGGAACGGTCACCGAGAAGCTGGATGACGTCGACGGCCCCGCGCTGATGGAGCAATTCCTCACGTATCTGTACGGCGAGTTGGTCCCCGAGTCGATTCCTCGCGAAGTTCTGACAGGCGTTGCACCGACGGATCCGCAGCTGGTCAGCGCCTGGCTCTCTGAGCGTCGGGGCTCGCACGTCGATGTCCGGATACCGATGCGTGGAGACAAGCGTGCCCTCATGGAGACAGTGGCCCAGAACGCCTCGCATGCGCTGGCCATACACAAGGTGAAGCGCTCAGGCGACCTCACTGCCCGAGCGGTCGCGCTCGAAGAGCTCCAAGAGGCGCTCGCACTGCCTGAGGCGCCGCTGCGGATCGAGTGCTTCGACATCTCCCACCTGGCCGGTACCGATCCGGTCGCGTCGATGGTCGTCTTCGAGGACGGCATGCCGAGAACGGGCGACTATCGGCGCTTTTCGGTAAAGAGCCCAGGCGGTGACGATCCGGCTGCTATGGCCGAGGTTGTCGGGCGGCGATTTCGGAGGTTGGTGGAGGGCACGGACGAGGGGGGAGCCGACGACGAGATCGGACGCCCCAAGAGGTTCGCCTACCGTCCTCAGCTGGTCGTGGTCGATGGTGGGCCGGCGCAGGCAGCTGCCGCGGCCGACGCCGTCACTGAGCTCGGAATCACCGATGTGACTGTGGTGGGGTTGGCCAAGAGGTTGGAGGAAGTCTGGGTCGCCGGGGATGAGACCCCGATGATCTTGTCTCGCGGCTCTCAAGGGCTCTTCCTGCTGCAGCGAGTCCGCGATGAGGCGCATCGATTCGCCATCGCCTACCAACGGCAGAAGCGCAGCCGGGCCACCACGACCAGCGCCCTCGATGCCATCGCCGGACTTGGTCCGGAGCGCAAACGCGCACTACTGCGCCGATTCGGGTCGCTGCGCAAGATCAAGGCAGCCGACGCCGAGACCCTCCAGCAGGTCTCCGGGATTGGGCCTCGACTAGCCGAGATCATCGTGGCGACGCTTGCGGAGCAGCCCACCGCCGAGCGTGTGGACACCTCGACAGGCGAGATCGTCAGCGACTAGCCCCAGCTCAGCCACAGGTGCGACACAATGTCCCCGTGCCTGACAGCAGCAAGCCGCCACTCACTCCTCCGGAGAGCCCGACGATGGCGAACGGCAGCTCGGTGGACCAGCCAGAGGTGCTGGTACTCACCGGGATGTCCGGGGCCGGAAGGAGCACAGCGGCCAACGCCCTTGAGGACCTTGGCTGGTTCGTTGTCGACAATATGCCGCCCTCGCTGCTGCCGCGCATGGTCGAGCTGGCCCGGCAGGGGCGCGCCGGAAGGGCTGACTTCGACTCCGCCGCAGACTCCGGGGGGCTGCGCATCGCGGCGGTGGCAGACGTCCGCGGCGGCGAGTTCTTTGGCGACCTCCAGGCGGCTCTTGGCGCCGTGGAAGCGTTCGGGATCGAGCCCCGCCTTGTCTTCCTCGAAGCTGACGACGACACGCTCGTTCGGCGATTTGAGTCCTCGCGGCGTCCACACCCGCTGCAGGGGGACGGTCGGGTGGTCGAGGGAATTGCCGCCGAGCGAGCTCTGCTGGGCACGCTCAGGGAATCAGCCGATCTGCTGATCGACACCTCGCCATTGAACGTCCACCAGCTGCGTACCAGGATCGAGACCGCCCTGGGGCACGGCGGTGCTCGACCCGTCCAGATCACCGTCATGTCTTTCGGTTTCAAGTACGGGCTGCCAGTGGATGCCGACTTCGTAGCCGACTGCCGGTTCTTGCCGAACCCGTACTGGGTACCTGACCTCCGAGCTCTCACAGGTGAGGATTCGATGGTCGCCGAGTACGTGCTCGGGCAGCCGGACGCCGTGCCGTTCCTCAACGCCTACGAAGCGGCACTCCGAATCGCGCTTGAGGGCTATCGCACCGAGAACAAGCGCTATGCCACCGTCGCGCTGGGATGTACGGGAGGCAAGCATCGCAGCGTGGCCCTGTCAGCCGAGCTCGGTCGCCGGATCGCCTCTGAGAGTGTCTCCATCCGGGTTGTCCACCGGGATCTCGGCCGTGAGTGACTTCAAGGCCGCGAGAACCGGGGCGCCTTGTGTCGTGGCCTTCGGTGGAGGGCACGGCTTGGCGGCCTCCCTGTCTGCCCTGCGGCGAGTCACCCCCAACGTGACTGCGGTCGTCACCGTCGCCGATGACGGGGGCTCCAGTGGACGCCTCCGGCGAGACCTCGGAGTGCTACCGCCAGGTGACTTGCGTATGGCGTTGGCTGCGCTCTGCGAGGACGACGAATGGGGACGCACATGGAGCCGAGTTGTCCAGCACCGGTTCGCTGGCCCCGGGGACTTGGCCGGTCATAGCGTTGGCAACTTGCTCATTGTGGCGCTGTGGGAGCTTGCCGCGGACGACCCGGTGAACGGACTTGACTGGGTCGGCCGCCTGCTCAAGTCATCTGGCCGGGTGCTTCCGATGACCACCGTCCCGCTCGAGATCGAGGCCCGTGTCGAACACCACGATGGCTCGCTTGTGGTGGTGCGGGGTCAGGTGGCTGTCGCGACGGCAACGGGTCGAATAGTCGACGTCATGTTGCTTCCACAGGAACCACCGGCCTGCCCACAGGCCGTCGAAGCCATCGAGGACGCCGACTGGGTGGTGCTCGGCCCCGGGTCGTGGTTCACCAGCGTGATCCCGCACCTTCTGGTCCCTGGGCTGGCTGCGGCGCTGAGGCGGACGGCTGCTCGACGCATGGTCGTACTCAATCTCGAACCCCAAGCAGGTGAGACCACGGGCTTCGCTCCCGAGTCGTACCTTCAGGTGCTGGAGCGGCATGCTCCCGGGCTGGGAATCGATGTCGTGCTCGCCGACCCCTCATCGGTCACCGACATCGATGCCCTTGAGAAGGCAGCCGCGCAGCTCGGGGCCGAGGTCGCACTGGGCAATGTCAGAGAACTGTCCACGTTGCCCAGGCACGATCCAGATGCCCTGGCAGCAGCCCTCCGCCCGTGGTTAACAGCCCCACGGCCCCCACAAAATGGGGCAGGGTGAGAGGATGCCGCCCATGGCCATGACCGCCCAGGTGAAGGACGAGCTTGCTCGACTGACCGTCACCAAGCCCTGCTGCCGTAAGGCCGAGGTTTCGGCCCTGCTGCGTTTTGCCGGTGGACTCCACCTGGTGAGTGGGCACATCATCCTCGAAGCAGAGCTCGACACCGGGGCGGCGGCTCGTCGGCTTCGCAAAGACATCTCCGAGGTCTACGGCCACTCCAGCGACCTCGCGGTGCTGGCGGCAGGCGGTCTCCGCAAAGGCACCCGCTACGTCGTCCGCATCGTCAAGGACGGTGACGCGTTGGCCCGCCAGACCGGTCTCGTCGACGGTCGCGGACGGCCGGTGCGAGGACTTCCCCCGCCGGTGGTGTCCGGGGCGATCTGCGACGCCGAATCGGCCTGGCGGGGCGCCTTCCTCGCGCATGGGTCGCTCACGGAGCCGGGCCGGTCCTCAGCCATGGAAATCACCTGCCCTGGCCCCGAAGCAGCATTGGCGTTGGTGGGCGCCGCCCGCCGGCTCGGGATTGCCTCGAAGGCGCGCGAGGTGCGCGGGGTCGACCGCGTGGTGATTCGCGACGGTGATGCGATCGGGGCAATGCTGACCCGACTGGGTGCCCACGACAGCGTGCTGGCGTGGGAAGACCGGCGGATGCGACGCGAGGTGCGAGCTACCGCGAATCGACTCGCCAACTTCGACGACGCCAATCTGCGTCGGTCGGCCAGAGCCGCCGTCGCAGCGGGGGCGCGGGTCGAAAGGGCATTGGAGATATTGGGGGATGAGGTTCCCGAGCATCTGTCAGTCGCGGGGCACCTGCGACTGCAGCACAAGCAGGCCAGCCTCGAAGAGCTCGGCGCCCTCGCCGATCCACCGCTGACCAAGGACGCGATTGCCGGGCGAATCCGGCGGCTGCTGGCGATGGCGGACAAGCGAGCTTCTGATCTTGGGATCGAAGGCACGGAGGCGAACGTCACCGCCGATATGCTCCGGTTGTAGGGTCAGAACCGCGAAGTTGTACCGGAGTCTTTCGAGGGAGAGCACGTGAGCGTTCGGGTCGGAATCAATGGATTTGGTCGGATCGGCCGAAACTTCTATCGGGCCCTTGTGGCTGCCGGGGCCGATATCGAGGTTGTCGGCATCAACGACCTCACCGACACCAAGACATTGGCGCACCTCACCAAGTACGACTCGACGCTGGGGCGATTCCCCGGCACCGTGACAGCTGACGACGACGGCATTGTCATTGACGGTCGGCACATCCCGATCTCCAAGCAGACCGACCCGGCCGCCTTACCGTGGGGGGCCCTTGGTGCCGAGATCATCATCGAGTCGACGGGCCACTTCACCGATGCCACCAAGGCAGCCGGCCACCTCTCAGCCGGCGCCAAGAAGGTGATCATCTCCGCACCGGCCAAGAACGAGGACGTCACGGTGGTGATGGGTGTCAACCACACCGACTACGACCCGGCCAACCACAACGTCATATCCAACGCCTCCTGTACGACGAACTGTCTGGCCCCGATGGCGATGGTCCTCCGGGACACCTTCGGCATCGAGCGTGGCCTGATGACCACCATTCACGCGTACACCAACGACCAGAAGATCCTCGACTTCCCGCACAGCGACCTGCGTCGAACTCGGGCAGCCGCAATCAACATGATTCCCACGTCGACCGGCGCTGCAAAGGCAATCGGGCTCGTGCTTCCTGACATGAAGGGGAAGCTGGACGGATACTCGATGCGGGTCCCCATTCCTACCGGCTCGGCAACCGACCTGACCGCGCAGCTCAGCCGAGAGGTCACCAGGGACGAGGTGAACGCAGCGCTTAAGGCGGCCTCCGAAGGCCCCCTCGCGGGCTACCTGTCGTACACCGAAGATCCGATCGTCTCGACCGACATCGTCACGGACCCATCCTCATGCATCATCGACTCACAGTTGACGAACGCGTCAGGCTCCCTGGTCAAGGTGGTCGGCTGGTACGACAACGAGTGGGGCTACTCCAACCGTCTCATCGACCTCGTTGGCTACGTCGGCCAGAGCCTTTAGCCGGTCATGCGTTCTTTGGACGCCCTGCTCGCGAAGCAAGGCGATTTGTCGGATGTACGCGTGCTTGTGCGCTCTGACCTAAACGTTCCGATGGACGATGGCCGTATCACTGACGACGGACGAATACGGGCGAGCGTGCCAACGATTGATCTTCTTGCTTCGGCCGGAGCCCGGGTGATTGTGGCCGCCCACCTCGGGCGTCCCAAAGGCGAAGTCCGTGCCGAGCTGTCGCTGAGGCCCGTGGCTGACCGCCTCGGTCAGCTCCTCGATTTCCCCGTGAGCTTTGTTGCGGCGTCATCTGGATCGGAAGCCGCAAGTGCGGTCGCCTCCCTGCCCACGGGAAACGTCCTCGTTCTGGAGAACGTGCGGTTCGACGCTCGGGAGACAAGCAAGGACGAAGACGAACGAGCCGCGTTAGCTGAGAAGTACGCAGCTCTGTGCGACGTCTTTGTCAGTGATGGGTTCGGTGTTGTGCACCGAAAGCAAGCGAGTGTCTTCGATATCGCGACTCGACGCCCTTCCTACGCGGGGCGCTTGGTTGCAGCTGAGATGGAAGTACTCACGCGGCTCACTGACGATCCGAGCCGGCCATACGCCGTCGTGCTTGGCGGGTCGAAAGTCAGCGACAAGCTTGCGGTGATAGCCCATCTCCTTGAGCGCGTTGATCGAATGCTCGTAGGTGGCGGCATGGTCTACACCTTCCTCGCGGCGAAGGGGTACCCAACAGGAACTTCGCTGCTGGAGCAGGACCAGATCGATACTGTCCGCGGATTGCTCGCCGATGCGGTGCGGCGGGGTGTCGAGATCGTGCTGCCGAGCGATATCGTGGTGGCTGACCGATTTGCTGCTGACGCGACGCCGAGCGTCGTGGCCGCGTCGGCGATCCCGGACAATGCAATGGGCCTCGATATCGGCCCTGCGGCACAGCGGGAGTTCGCCGATGCCTTAGCCGATGCGCAGACGGTGTTCTGGAACGGACCGATGGGGGTCTTTGAGTTCCCGACGTTTGCTGCGGGAACGCGTGCAGTCGCCCAGGCACTGACCGACTCCTCGGGTTTCACGGTGGTCGGCGGAGGTGACTCTGCCGCCGCAGTCCGGACCCTTGGATTCGACGAGCGAGCCTTCGGCCACATCTCCACCGGTGGCGGCGCGAGCTTGGAGTTTCTCGAGGGACGTGTTCTTCCTGGCATCGCGGTCCTCGACCAGACCACCGGAGAGAGTGGAGCGCCCTGATGACGAAGTCGGGTAAGCCCGCGGGCCGTAGGCCGTTGATGGCCGGCAACTGGAAGATGAACTTGAATCACTTCGAGGCCATGCACCTGGTCCAAGATCTCTCGTTCCGCCTCAGCGACGCTGATCTCGAGGCGGTCGAGGTGGCAGTCCTACCGCCGTTCACCGACATCAGGTCGGTGCAGACACTGATCGATGCCGACCATGTCAGCATCGGTTACGGGGCCCAGGACATCTCCGTCCACGACAGTGGCGCCTTCACCGGCGAGGTGTCCGGGGCGATGCTCGCGAAACTGGGATGCGACTACGTAGTCGTTGGCCACTCCGAGCGTCGCCAGTACCACCACGAGGACGACGCGACCGTCGCCGCCAAGGCGCAGGCAGCGCGGCGGCATGAAATCACCCCCATCATCTGCGTGGGCGAGGCGCTCGAGGTCCGGCAGGCCGATGAGCAGGTTGCGCATGTTGTCGAACAGCTACGGGGGTCACTCGACGGCGTCGACGACGTCGCAACGGCGGTGATCGCCTACGAACCTGTCTGGGCGATCGGAACCGGCGAGGTCGCCACACCGGAGGATGCCCAAGAGGTTTGCGGCGCTCTTCGCGCGTGGGTGGCGAAGACGTATGGGCAGGACGTGGCCGCCGGCGTACGGATCCTGTACGGCGGCTCGGTGAAGGCGGACAATGCAGCCGGAATCATGGCCCAGCCCGACGTCGATGGGGCGCTCATCGGCGGTGCGAGTTTGTCTGCCGAGGAGTTCGTCGGCATCGTTCGCTATGGGTCCACACAGGCTTCTGCGGGGTGACTCGGGGGGTCCGGCCACCACTTCGGGCTCGGCATGCCTATCCTTGTAGCGCCCCGTCACCCTCTCGAGGAGATTCTCGGTGTCAGCGATAGAGATTGGCCTCACGGTCATCGTCAACCTGATGAGCCTGGCCCTGCTCGCTCTCATCTTGCTCCACAAGGGCAAGGGTGGCGGCCTCTCTGACATGTTCGGAGGCGGCATGTCGACCTCACTCGGAGGATCGAACGTCGTGGAACGAAACCTCGACCGCATGACCATCGCTGCTGGGATCATCTGGTTCGCTTGCATCGTTGGCCTTGGCCTGCTGCTCGGATCGAACTAGCACGTTTGTAGGGTCCATCGGACATGACACGTAACTGGAGGCGGTGAGCAATGGCTGGTGGTAGCGCCATTCGCGGGAGTCGGGTCGGTGCTGGCCCCATGGGGGAAGCTGAGCGCGGTGAGCCCGCGCCTCGGCGTCGCATCAGCTACTGGTGTGCCAACGCACACGAGTCACGCCCGAGTTTTGCTGATGAGGCCGACATTCCTGACACCTGGGACTGCCCGCGTTGCGGGATGCCGGCTGGCCAGGACCGCGAAACTCCGCCATCTGCCCCGAAGAACGAGCCGTACAAGACTCACCTTGCCTACGTCAAGGAGCGGCGCTCGGACGCCGATGGTGAGGCGATCCTGGCCGAGGCGCTCGCCAAACTGCGTGGTCAGGTCTAGCCGGCCTCAAGCCATCTGAGCGGAAGCCACCAGATCGAGCAGCCTCTTCCACGCATCGCTGAATGACGCTATTCCCGCCTCCTCGAGGTCAGCGACAACCTGCGCGTACTCGACTCCCACCTGAGCGAGGTCAGCGAACAGTGACGCATCGATCTGCGCGTCATCATCGGTGAGGCCGATCGCCGTCGAATACTCCGCGGTCGCAGCCGCAACGGCGGTCAGGGTTGCCGACGGCATCGTGTTGACGGTCTGGGGGGCGACGAGCTCGTCGACGTAGCGAGTCGGTGCGAAGGTGGGGTCTTTGGTGCTCGTCGATGCCCACAGCGGACGTTGTGGCTGCGCGCCGGCGGACTCCAGGGCCAGCCACCGCGCGTCGGTCAGCCGGTGAACAAATGCGCGGTAGGCGTTCCTCGCGTTGGCGACGGCGGCGCGGCCCCGAAGTCGTTGGTGGTCAACGGTGTCCAGCGAGCCAGAGGCCGCCATGGCGTCGAGTCGAGTGTCGACAGCGGTGTCGAGTCTGCTGACGAAGAAGGAAGCCACTGAGCCAATGGCTGCGAGGTCATGACCGTTGGTCCGGGCGGACTCAAGGCCGGCGATCCAGGCATCCTGCACTTCGATGTAACGGTCGATCCCGAAGATCAAGGTCACGTTCACACTGATGCCCGAGGCCAGCGTCTCGGTGATGGCGGGGAGCCCCGCACGAGTTGCCGGAATCTTCACCATCACGTTGGCACGGTCGATGTCGGCCCAGATGCGCCGCGCGGCAGCAATGGTCGCTGTTGTGTCCAACGCCAGACGAGGGTCAACCTCCAGTGAGACACGTCCGTCAACCGAGCGGGACTGCTCGAAGGTCTCAGCCAGCACGTCGCATGCGTTACGAACGTCTTCAGTCATGAGCGCGTGCAGGGCCAGCTCCGGGGCAAGTCCTTTCAGCGAGGCAAGCTGCGGCGCATACGCGTTGCCCTTCGCCACCGCCGCCGCGAAGATCGACGGGTTGGTGGTGACCCCGCACACCCCTTCGCCCACGAGCCGTGCCAGCTCACCTGAGGTGAGTCGGTCACGACCCAGGTCATCGAGCCACACCGAGACTCCCTGCTCAGAAAGCCGATTGATCCCGCTCACGAGAGGCTCATCCTTCTGAGACCGCGGTGAGGGACTCGCGGGCAGCCTGGACGACGGCGTCAGCGGTGATCCCGAACTCGCGAAAGAGGGTGACCTGGTCGGCTGAGGCACCGTAGTGATCGATCCCCACCACCCGGCCGTGGTCGCCGACCAGGCGCCACCAGGAGAGGGGCAGACCGGCCTCTACGGCAACGCGGGCCCGAACTTGCGGGGGAAGGACGGATTCGCGGTACTCGATGGGCTGTTGGTCAAACCACTCCAGGCATGGCATCGAGACGACCCTGGCGGCGACTCCGGCCTCGGACAACGTCGCGGCTGCCGCGACGGCAAGCTGCACCTCGGAGCCAGTGCCGATGAGGATTACGTCCGGCAGGTTCTGTGTCTGTCCGTCCGGCGTCGGGTCCACCAGGACGTATCCGCCGCGCGCCGTCCCATCGATCGCAAGCTCGGCGGTGCCGTCCAGCACGGGTACGTTCTGGCGGGTCAGAACCAGTGCCACTGGACCATTCCTGTTCTCGAGCGCCGTGGCCCACGCTGCCACCGTCTCGTTGGCATCGCCCGGGCGGACCACGGACAGTTGCGGAATCGCGCGGAGCGCCGCGACGTGTTCAACGGGTTGGTGCGTTGGGCCGTCCTCGCCGACTCCGATGGAGTCGTGAGACCAGACATAGATGGGGGAGATGCCCATCAGAGCTGCCATCCGGACCGATGGGCGCATGTAGTCGCTGAAGACGAGAAAGGTTCCCACGTAGGGACGGGTATGGCCCTCGAGGGCGATGCCGTTTGCAATCGCTCCCATGGCGTGCTCGCGAACTCCGAAGTGGAGCGTCCGGCCGTAGGGGTCGCCCGGCCAGGCGGCGGTCTGTCGGTCAACCGGCAGGGCGGATGGCTCACCGGGCATCGTCGTGTTGTTGGAGCTGCCGAGATCGGCTGACCCGCCCCAGAGTTCGGGGAGGACCGCTGAGAGAGCGGCCAGCGTCTTGCCGGAGGCCGACCTGGTGGCTACGGCAGTTCCGGGTTCGAAGCTTGGGAGGTGCAGCCGCCAATCGTCGGGGAGCTGCCCCTTCTCCAGCCGCTCGCGCAGAGCAGCACGCTGAGGGTTCGACGCCGCCCAGGCGTTGTACTGCTCGCGCCAACGCTGGTGAAGCGCTCGACCGCGGTCGCCAACGCGACGGGCGTGCTGCAGCACCTCGGGTGCTACCGAGAAGGTGGCGTCGTCGGCGAACCCGAGAACGCGCTTGGTGGCGGCGACTTCGTCAGCGCCCAATGCTGCACCGTGGGCGGCGCCGGTGTTGGCCGCGTGTGGCGCCGGCCAGGCGATCTGCGAACGGAGTCGAATGAACGTCGGCCGTTCGGTATCGACTCTGGCTTCGGTGAAGGCCGCGTCGAGGGCGACGACGTCGATATCTCCATCCGGGGCCAGATCGACCTCGATGACGCCCCAGCCGTAGGCGCGGTACCGGGCGCAGACGTCCTCGGTGAAGGCGATTTGGTGTCGTCCTCGATCGATATCCGGTTGTCGTCCCAGACCACCGCGAGATTTCCAAGTCTCTGGGTGCCAGCCAATGACGAGGCTTCGGCGCTGATCCCCTCCTGCATGTCACCGTCGCTGGCGAACACCCAGACTGTCCAGTCGAAGGGGCTAGAACCCGAAGCTGCATCGGGATCGAGCAACCCGCGCACGCGGCGCTGCGCCAGAGCCATGCCAACGCCATTGGCCAGGCCCTGTCCAAGGGGGCCGGTGGTGGTCTCAACTCCGGCGGTGTGACCCCACTCGGGGTGGGCCGGCGTGCGGCTGCCCCAGGTGCGGAGCGCCTTGAGGTCGTCGAGCTCGAGGCCGTAGCCGGAGAGGTAGAGCTGCAGGTAGAGCGTCAGACTGGAGTGCCCCATCGAAAGGACGAACCGGTCGCGGCCGCCCCAGTGCGGGTCAGCGGGGTCATGGCGGAGATGGCGCTGGAAGAGGAGGTAGGCGGCAGGGGCCAGGCTCATCGCGGTGCCTGGGTGACCATTTCCGACACGCTCAACGGCGTCCATGGCCAAGACCCGACAGGTATCGACTGCTCGACGGTCAAGTTCGGCCCAACCGGCGGAGAGGTCGGGTGTCCTGCCGTCCTTCATAGCGTCAGTGGCAGCATCTGTCATGCCATCTGTCATGGGGCCGCTCGCGAGGGGGAGAGTGGTTGGCAACGCGGGATGCGCCACCTGACATCTCAGCCTACCGGGATAGACTGATGGTCGATCCGGGGCCCAAACCCTCGGATTAGTTCCGCGCTGACGAGTCGAAAGCGGCCCTGAGGTGCAGATCCCCTAGAGCCGATCCGATCAGCGAGCCGAGGTGGACGTGACCGTCGCCGATACCGGTTCCCCCGTCGGCTCGGTCGGCTCGGTCGGCTCGGCGGGCTCGGTCGGCCAGGGCCCTGCCGCTGGAGCGGCGACCCCTGGCCGTGGTCGGCAGGTCTGGGCCACCATCGGTGCCTACGTTGCACTCACCAAACCCCGCATCATCGAGTTGCTCTTGGTGACGACGGTTCCGACGATGTTCCTGGCCGCGGGGGGCGTGCCGTCGCTCACCCTCGTCCTGGCAACTTTCCTGGGCGGCAGTCTGGCGGCCGGGTCGGCCAACAGCCTCAACTGCTTTGTCGATCGTGACATCGATGAGGTGATGACGCGCACAGGCAATCGACCACTGGCTACGCACAAGGTCAGCCCACGCGCGGCCTTGATCTTCGGGCTGCTTCTCGGTGTTGCCGCGCTCTGGGTGATGTCACTGGTCAACCCGTTGGCAACTGGCCTCACCCTTTTCGCCATCGTGTTTTACGTAGTCGTCTACACGCTTGGTCTCAAGCGACGTACTGCGTCCAACATCGTGTGGGGCGGGATCGCCGGCTGCATGCCGGTTCTCATCGGTTGGGCAGCGGTCACCGGCAGCCTGGCTTGGCCGGCATGGATCCTGTTCGGTGTGGTGTTCTGGTGGACACCTCCGCACTTCTGGGCACTGGCCTTGAAATTCCGCGATGACTACGCGGCGGCCGGGGTCCCCATGCTGCCAGTGGTGGCCGAGCCCCGCGTCGTCGTCCGACGCATGGTCGGGCACTCGCTGGCAATGATCGCGGCGTCTTTGGTGTTGTGGCCGGTTGCGGGAATGACCATCGCCTACCTGGCAGTCGCTGTGGTTCTGGGCGCGGTCTTCCTCGGCTCGGTTATCGGGTTACGACGCCGCGTGCTCTCCGGGCTGCCGGAGGCCCAATGGCGCCCCATGCGGCTCTTCCACTGGTCGATCACCTATTTGACGCTGCTCTTCGTGATGGTCGGGGTCGACCCGCTGCTTCCCACGTTCTGAGCGACCTAGTCACCAGCTCCGCCGAGGCGAACGGTCACGATCGCGCCGCCATCGCCGCCCTCGTGCCGCTCCAATCCTCCGCCTGACGCAGCTGCCGTACGAGCTGCGATGTCCAGTCCGAGCCCGGTAGATCCGGCGCTGGACCGGCCGCGGCCCTCAGGGTGAGCCAGGCGCCACCCCGGGCCCGAGTCCGCAACCGTGAGCACTGCGCCGTCGCCAACCTTGACCAGGGTGACGCTGAACGGCGTTCCGGCCGGGGTGTGGGCAAAGATGTTCCCGAGCAAGGCATCGACGGTTGCGGCGAGGTCTGTCCCCGTGCTGGCCACCACGGCGGGCTCGGTCGGCAGGGAGGTTTGGACCGGACGCGCCTCGTCCTCGGCGAGTGCCGACCAGAACGCGATTCGTGATCCCACCACCTCGGTCGCATCGCAGCGACCGTCGATCCCCTCGCGGATGGGTCGGCGGGCCTCGTTGATCACCGCATCGATCGAGCGTGTCAGTGAGCCGACATCATCGGCCAAGCGCTCTCGATCGGGACCAGGCGGCAAAGACTCAACGTCCAGCCGCAGCGCTGTGACCGGTGTGCGCAGCCGGTGGCTCAGATCAGCGACGGCCTCACGCTCAGCGTGGAGGAGATCGATAATCCGCGCCGCGAGACGGTTGAGCGCGATGGCGACCGACCGAGTCTCCGGAGGGCCTGCTGGGGTGACCCGGGCGTCGAGGTCACCACCGGCGAGACGTCCTGCGGTGTCGGCGGCTGCCTCGAGGGGTCGAACGAACGATCGGGCGAGGGTGTCCCCGACGGCGATGGCAAGCAAGAGAAGAATGATGGCCAGTCCCAAGAGCGCCAGGCGGGCCCGGAGCACCCCTTCGTTGAGCTGGTCCTGGCCGACGAGGACGCGGATGACGGCTGTTCCGTCCTTGAGGCCGCCGATCGGCACGGCAACCTCGCGGCCCGCCTCGGTGTCGACCACGACCGTCCGGCCCGTGAGGGCCAGTTTGACCGCATCGGAGCTGGGCGCCGGTGCCCCGACCTGACCGGTCCTAGGCAGGATGACGGTCACCGGGGGTCCGGCGTCGGCGTTGATGAGATCGACGGTGCGCTCGAGGTCGTTCCGCGACGCTTCCCCCACGAAGGGGACCAACGACTGCACCCGGAGAATGGCAGCCGAAGTGGCGCGAGTCTCCGCGACCGACTGAACCAAAATGGCCAACGGGACGAGGAAGGCCAGCAGGATCAGAACCGAGGTGGCGGTGACCGTCAGGAGGAGGCGCCGACGCAACGGTCAGCCCTCGGCCGGCGGTGCGAGCTTGATGCCCACACCCCGCACCGTGTGCAGCAACCGCGGCTCGGCTGCCGTCTCGCCCAGCTTGCGTCGCAGCCAGGACAGGTGAACGTCAACAGTCTTGTCGGCGCCGGAGGGCGGCAATTGCCAGACCTCTGTCATGAGCTCCCGCTTGCCGACCACGACGTTAGGGCGCTCCATCAGGTAGTGCAGGAGGTCGAACTCCCGTGGCGTCAGATCCAGCGACTCTCCATCCAGCAGGGCTGTGCGTCCGGTAGGGGAGAGCCGAAGGCCGTCGACGACCAGATCACTCGGTGTCCCGGGTGCCTGCGACCGGCGCAGAACGGCGCGAATGCGGGCGTCGAGCTGGGCGGCGGTAAAGGGTTTGGCGAGGAAGTCGTCGGCTCCGGCATTTAGCGCCCGAACAGCCGTGGGGTCATCGTCTCGCGCCGTTGCCACAATGACGGGTATCTCGCTGACGGCCCGTAACATCCGGAGAACTTCAGAACCGTCGAGGTCGGGCAGGCCCAGATCGAGCACGATGATGTCCGGGGCCTCTTCGACGGCAGAGCGGAGGCCCGTCAGGGCGTCGGGGGCGCTGGTGACGGCGTGGCCGAGGTCGTCCAGGGCGCGGAGGACGGCAGTGCGGATGGAAGGGTCGTCCTCGATGACCAATACGTGAGCCACGTTCTGAGCGTATCTGCCCCGGTGCTCTGTTCGGTGGGCAGCAGGGCGCACACTGGAGGTATGCCGAGGTCGCGAGCAGGAACGACGGCCCTATGGGTGGCGTTCGTTGTCGTCGCCATTGTGAGTGGCTGGGTCGCCGTTCAGATGGTCGGAAACGCCGTGACACCGGCGTCCATGCCCGTCCTCAGTTCAGGTGAGGTGGCGTCACGCCTTTCGACGGCCGGTCCCGCGGCCACGCCGACCCCCGATAAGTCGTCCCCCACCAAGCCGAAGCCACTAAACAAGCCCAGCAGCAAGCCAACAGGCAAGGAGACACAGCAGCCGACATCTCAGTCGACCACCAAGCCGTCGCAGGCCCCAACGAGCTCATCCTCTCCGAAACCAGCGCCGACGAAGTCGTCCAGTTCAGCGCCCAAGACGGTCGCGCGCACCATCGCCTCCCGTGGTGGCAGTGTCGTGGCAGCCTGCACTTCGGGCTCGGTGACCCTGAGGTCTTGGAGTCCCGCGGTTGGCTACCGCGTCGACGAGGTACAGCGCGGGCCGGCGGCCGAGGCCGAGATCAAGTTCGCGAGTAGCTCCAATGAGGTAACGCTCCAGGTGCGTTGCATCTCGGGGGTGCCGTCGGGCATCAGCCAGGTGGACAACAGCTCAGGAGACGACGACTGAGCGCTCGGCCGCGCGTTCGGTGGTGGCTCCCCGGGTGCGGGTGCTGACCAGAACTTCCAGCGTTGCCACCCACACCAGGCATGCTCCGAGCATGTGCAGCGAAACCAAGGGGACAGGTACGCCAGTGAAGTATTGGGTGTACCCGATCGCACCCTGCGCCAGACAAGCCAACAACAGAGCAAGTCCAGCACGCATGGCATGGCTGGGAGCGGCGGACAGGCGCGCGCCGAGAGTGTAGGCGAGGGCCAGACCCAGGAAGAGCATCACCATGTCGGCGTGCAGCCAGCTGACCATGCGGACGTCGAGACCGAACCTGGCGATCGCATCTGCGTCGCCCGAGTGCGGTCCCGAACCGGTCACGACGGTGCCGAGCACCAGGACTGCGACGCAGAAGACAACCAGGGCATAAGCGACCCAACGCAGTTCTTGTCGTACGACGATGGTCATGGGCCGATCACCTGGGTCGGAGCCGCGACGGTACAGCAGATAGGCGGCTGCAATCATCGCCATCGAGAGCAAGAAGTGGGCAGCGACGACTGCAGGGTTCAAATTGAGCAGCACGGTAATGCCACCGAGTGCAGCTTGAGCGACGATCCCGAGGTTGACAGCAACAGCCATCCCCACGAGTGGACGGCGTACCGGTCCAGGCTCGCCGAGCAAAGAAATGCCGGGGAGCCGCTTGGCGAGCCATGGCCGGAGAACCACGACCAGTGCAGCCACGGCCGCGATCAGCACCGCGAAGGTCAGGAGGCGGTTGCCGAACTCGATGAACTTGTGGAAGCCCTCCGACTGTGACGTAACGGGGACGAGGCTGTCGTCAGTGCACTCGGGCCAGGTTGGACACCCCAGACCTGAGCCAGTGAGTCGGACCAGGCCACCGGTGACGACGATCCCAACTTCGGCAACCACGTTCGCAAACAGGATGCGCCGACCAACGGTGCCGACAGCCCGGCTTCGCGATTGACCCGCGACACCTGGCTCAGCAACTGACTGAGCCGCTGGCAGGGCTTCAAACGATGGTGCGGTCACCAGGTCAGGGTAACTGCGTCAGGTAGAAAGCTCTCCTCGGACCACCGAGTCGCGTGAGTGCACCGGATCTCCGTCGAAGGGCTCCAACGACACGTCGACGACGGTGTATTGGCTGAGGTCGAGACCATCGGGGATCGGGAACCGACCCGCATCGTTGGCCAGGGCCCCGAGGCCGATCATCTGAAAGGTCTCGGGATCGATCAGCCACACTTCGTAGAAGCCGTCTCCGGTACTTAAGTTTGATACGTCGACGACGAGCTCTTTACCGTTCGGGGTGGAAACGATCTCTGCTTCCCCACCCCCCTCGTGCTTCGGCAGAGCCGCGAGTGACGTGCTGGCGACAACAGGACCGGCGACCGGCTGCGGTTCGGGCTCGGAGTCGTTGAGCGCAACGCCACCAGCGGTGAGAAGCGCGCCACCGAGGATTCCGGCAACTGAGGCAGCAACGAGCCAGCTCGTTGGCCAGCGGCGGTGCCGATTGTCGATCGAAACAACCTGCGCGACCGGGGCTGACGAGCTGGACGGCTCTTGGGCGGTCGAGAGGAGGCCAAGTTCATCGGTAATCGCCTGCCAGACCTCAGGAGACGGACTGCGTGGCACATCGTCAGCCGTCGTCGAGCGTGCTGTGTCGATGACCTCCGACCACTGATTGAGCTCGGCCTGGCACTGGCGACAGCCGGCCACGTGACGGCCGATGGCGTCAGGGAGCGGATCGCCCATGGCGTGCAAGGCCAGGAGGTCGACCGGGGCATGGATCTCAGACTGCGACACCGTCGACCTCCAATCTGCTCCTCAGGCGCATCAGGCTGCGCCGAATGTGGCTCTTGACCGTTCCCAGGGGCATTGCGAGGCGTTCGGCGATCTGGTGGTGCGTCAGGTCGTCGAAGAACGCAAGTTCCATGATCTCTTTCTGTGGCTGGTCAAGACGCGAGAGCTCATCGGCGATGAGCACCCGGTCAGCGACCTTCTCCAAAGAGTCTTCAGCCGCAGGGACCAATTCGGATGCACGTCCAGCAGCATCAATGCGACGTTGTTCTCGGGTGCGTGATTCCCAGTGGTCGGCGACCCGTCGCTTGGTGATTCCCAAGAGCCAGGCGGGAAGGGCGGCATGGTCGGGCGAGTAGCGGTGTCTGCCGCGCCACGCGGACACGAACACGGCCTGCACGACATCGTCGGCATCATGTGTGCTGCCGGTGGCTCGCTGCGCGACCGAGTGGATCAATGCTCCCCAGCGGCGGTATGCCTCCTCCAGCGCCCACTCCTGACCATCGGCAAACGCGACGCCGACCGCGCTGTCGGTCACCGAGTCTCGAGGGGGGCCGGACGACCCTCCCAGGGGGCCGTCCGCCACTGAGGGCGGATCCACGTCAACCACGGTAGCGCGATTCGGGAACCGTAGAAGGACCGATGAGCTCATCGGTCCTCCGGGACTGCGACTGCAATCAGGTTCTCCTGGTAGCCGCCAGCTTCGGGAATGTAGGCGCCTCCGCAGGTAATCACAACGAGTTGGTGCGGCCCACCTCGCCGGAAGAGGGTGCTAGGGAGCCCGTCCTTGTCGATGCTTCGGAGCGCAACGACGACATACCGGAACTGGGTCTTGCCCGAACGAACGGTGATGGTGTCGCCGCGCTCGATCATGTCGAGGTCGAAGAGCGCGCCTGGCCCCTCGGCCTCGGTGTCGCGGTGCCCGATCAGCACCGCGCTTCCCTCGGTGTCACCGGGGGAACTACCGAACTCGTACCAGCCCACCACGTCACCGTCGCCCGGTATCTCGGCGTTTCCAGCTCTGGTGACGCCAGAGGGAACAACGGGGGCGTCTACGTCGAGTGCGTTGATGGTCAGACGTGTGGGCGCCGGGCTTTCCGCTGCGGTATCCAGAATCTGGGCGGACGTTGTCGGTGCTGAGCCGTGCCGCTCAGAGCCGCCCCGTCTCTCAGGAGATTGCGTCGGCTCTGAGGTCTCGCTGGCGGCCGGTGATCGCTCGAACTCAGGGCGATCGTTGCTACCGGCCGTGGCTAACGCCACCGATGCGGACACGGCTGTCACCGCGGCGACCGCAAGTGCGGCCGCCGCGGTGACAGTGGAGCGTGTCCGACGCATGGTCGTCAGCTGTCCGGTACGAGACCGACTAGCTGCGGACCTGGACGAGGCGAACAGCCGCGGCCGATCCGACCAGGAGTGACCCAACGAGTGCACCGATCAACCATGGGCTGGTGCCGGCACCACCGTCAGCGAGCCCGACCTCGCCGGCGTGCACCGCACCCGGGGCCGAGTGCAGGCCATCGATGGTCTGCACCGCGACGGCGAAGGAACCATCGGCAAGCGATCCCCACGCATAGGCGATCGTGTTCACGCCCTCCGCAAGGTCGACATTCTCTTGCCAGACAGCGGCTCCGCCGCTGGCCGGAACGATCGCGACGTCATAGGAGTCGGCTGGCACATCTGCCACAGCCTCGTCACCGTTGACGAGTCCGGGAGCCAGGACGTCACCGTTCGCCTCGATGTTGACCTTCGGCGCTGCAGCCACGTGGCGAACGGTCACCCGCGCCTCGCCTGCTGCAACCTCGGAGATGTCGTTCTCAAACGGGGTGACCGTCGGGTTTCCCTTTGCATCCAGGTTGGCGACAATCGTGTAGTTGCCGCCCGCGGCAACGGTGACGTCTGCCGGGCCGAGAAGCACGGTCTTCTTGTCCTTGGCGTCGGTGATCTCGACGGAGTACGTGTCAGCCGGAAGGGCTAGCGGCCCGGCAAGGTCGCCCGGCTTGAAGTCGTCGAGCGTCAGGTCGCCATTGACGTAGACATCAACGGTCAGGTCTGGGATGCCGTGGAGCACTGAGACCTGGGCGTCTTCGGCTGCGTTGGCAGATGCCAAGGGGAACAAGGCTAGGGGGAGCGCAAGAGCCAAGACGGCCCCTGCGCGGCGGGTACGTGATGCTGACATGGAGCAGACTCCCTCGTCGGTGACGGCGCCCGTCCGGCTGACCGTCTGATACGCCTCTCTTCTCCCGACGGGCTGGGCATGGATGCACAACATCTGAACAAGTTTTCGCCTGGCCTGGCGTCGAGAACGGGCTCAGTCCCACTGGAACCAGCGACCGACGGCCAAAGTGCCGGCGGCGCACCACACCACGAGTACGAGGACCAAGGACCAGTCGACGGTGCCGGCGATCGTTGCCATTCGCAGGCTCTCGGCAAGGGCTGCCGACGGGAGCAAATCGAGCAGCGGCTGAATACTCGAAGGAGCCTTGGCGACCGGGACGACGACTCCAGCGCTGGCCAGCACCAAATAGGCGAGGTTGGCGACGGCCAGCGTGGCCTCGGCCCGTACGACGCCGGCCAGAAGAAGTGCCAACGAGGCGAGGGTGGCGCTGCCGAGGAGGATCAGCGGCACTGCCAAGAGCAGGCCAACCGGGTCTGGTCGCCATCCGAGCGCAGCACCCAACGCGCCCAGCGCCACGACCTGGGCGGCCTCTATTGCCAGCACGGCGACCGCTTTGCCGGCCAGAATGTCGCCCTTCGAGAGCGGGGTCGTGCCGATACGGCGTAAAACGCCGTATCGCCGCTCGAAGCCGGTCTGGATCGCCAGGGCAGTGAAGGACGTGGATAACACCGCGAGGGCGAACATGCTGGGGACGACGAGGCCCAGGCGTTGCAGTCGGGTGTCGCCACCGATGTCGATGATCTCGGTAAGCGTGAGAACCAGAAGCAACCCGACGGGCAGCACCACTGTGAGGAGCAGCTGCTCGCCATTGCGCATGAGCATCGTGAGCTCGAGTCGGGCGTGGGCCAACACTCTGCTGAGCCTGGGGGCTGCCGCTGGTTGAGGAGTGACATCGATCACGGGCGCAACTCCTCTCCGGTGAGCTCCAGGAAGACGTCCTCGAGGGTGCGTTGCTCAGAGTTGATGCTGGTCGGGGAGACGCCGTTTTGCGCACACCAGGAGGTGACCTGCGCGATGGCGTCGGTGAGATGTGCAGTAGCGACCAGGTACTTGCCAGGCGCGGTCTCAGCAGCGGTGCTGCCCTGAGGCAGCCGAGCCTGGAGCTCAGCAACGTCCAAGTCCGGATCGGTGGTGAAGCGGAGCGTGGCCAATGCCGCTGTCGCGACAAGGTCCTGGGGGCTCCCGGCAGCGATTGTGCGTCCGTGGTCAACGATCACCACGTGGTCTGCCAGCTGCTCGGCCTCCTCGAGGTAGTGCGTGGTCAGGACAACGGCGACACCGGCGGTCCGGAGCGAGCCGATCAGATCCCACACCGCGTGCCGCGACTGCGGGTCGAGCCCCGCGGAGGGCTCGTCGAGGAAGAGCAGTTCGGGCCGACCGACGATCGCGAGCGCCACGCCCAAACGCTGCCGTTGGCCTCCGGAGAGCCGGCGCGTGGGGAGAGCAGACACCTCGCCAAGGCCGAGGGCCTGGATCAGGTCAGCGACAGGCTGTGGCCGCCGATAGAGCGCAGCCGCGTGCCGCAAGGCTTCGCGTGGGGTCACCGAGCCATAGACGCCCCCCTCCTGCAGCATCACGCCGACTCTTGAGCGCAGCGCTTCGTCTTGCGGTGCTCTGCCGAGCACCTCAACGGTTCCGGCATCCGGGCGACGAAGACCCTCACAGATCTCCAGGGTCGTGGTCTTGCCGGCACCGTTGGGGCCAAGAACTGCTGTCACAGCACCGCGATCGGCCACCAAGTCGAGCGAGTCGACCACAGCACGATCGCCGTAGCGTTTGACGAGGCCAGAGACCACGAGCGCTGGCCGGTCGGCAGGGACCGGATGGGGTTCGGACACGCCCAGAGCCTAGGGAAGCACCCCCGGAGGTGCGGGAGGCGGCCTTTTACGCAACAATGGAGTTGTGAAAATCGCCAGCCCGGCTTCCAGCAGCCCGACTCCCATAGCTGGGAGCCGCCACCGCTCGCACGATGCCGTTGCTGATGGTGCCGGACGTGACCGGGTGGCGGCGTCACTTTTGAACGAGGGCCCGGCAACCGCGTCACTCCTGGCGGGTCGTCTGGGAATCAGCTCCACCGCAGTGCGCCGTCATCTCGACAGCCTGAGCGCAGACGGCATGGTCGAGGCCACCGATCGGCCGCCATACGGTCCCCGGCCCGCCCGCGGCCGAGGTCGTCCCGCTCGCACCTTCGCCCTGACAGCAGAGGGACGCGCACAGTTCCCCGCCGAGTACGACGAGCTCGCGGTAGAAGCGCTCGCCTTCGTCGAAGCACTTGGCGGACACGATGCGGTCATGGCCTTTGCCGAGTCACGAGGCGCTGCGCTCGAGGCACGGCTCAGGGGCATCCTCGGTAACGACTGGCGACTGGCCTCAGAGAGCGACCAGGTGCACGCGTTCGCGGCCGCCTTGGGCGACCTCGGATTCGCCACCAGTGTCGATCCTGCGCCGGCAGGGGTTCAGGTGTGCCAGCACCACTGCCCCGTGGCTCACGTCGCAGGGCAGTACCCCCAGCTCTGCGAAGCCGAGACCGAGGCATTCGGCAGGCTGTTGGGGCGCCATGTCCAACGCCTCGCCACGATTGCCAACGGTGACGGCGTGTGCACCACAGTCATCCCGATTTCGGTCAGAAGGTCACCCATGGATTCACCCACGACGGAGAGGACCTCCGCATGAGCACCACGGCCCATCCAGAGCTCGACGGACTCGGCACCTACGAGTTCGGATGGCACGACCAAGACGCTGCTGGCAGCGCCGCCCAACGCGGGCTGTCTGAAGCGGTCGTCCGCGACATCTCGTCGAAGAAGAACGAGCCAGAGTGGATGCTCGACTACCGACTGAAGGCATTGCGCCTGTTCGGCAAGAAACCCATGCCCACGTGGGGGTCGGACCTCACCGGGATCGACTTCGACAACATCAAGTACTTCGTCCGCTCCACGGAGAGACAGGCAACGTCATGGGAAGAGCTTCCCGAGGACATCAAGAACACCTACGACAAGCTGGGCATCCCCGAGGCTGAGAAGCAGCGTCTGGTTGCGGGCGTTGCGGCGCAGTACGAGTCCGAGGTGGTTTACCACACCATCCGCGAGGACCTCGAGCAGCAGGGCGTGCTCTTCCTCGACACCGACACGGCGCTTCGCGAGCAGCCTGAGCTCTTTCGCGAGTACTTCGGCACCGTGATTCCCTCTGGCGACAACAAGTTTGCAGCCTTGAACAGCGCCGTATGGTCTGGCGGATCCTTCATCTACGTGCCCAAGGGCGTCAACGTGGAGATCCCCCTGCAGGCCTACTTCCGGATCAACACCGAGAACATGGGTCAGTTCGAACGCACGCTGATCGTCGTCGATGAAGGTGCCTACGTGCACTACGTCGAGGGTTGTACGGCTCCGATCTACTCCAGCGACTCACTTCACTCAGCTGTTGTCGAGATCATCGTGAAGAAGAATGCCCGATGCAGGTACACCACCATCCAGAACTGGTCGAACAACGTGTACAACCTCGTCACGAAGCGAGCCGTTGCTCACGAGGGCGCCACGATGGAATGGGTCGATGGCAACATCGGCTCCAAGGTCACCATGAAGTACCCGGCCGTGTGGCTCGTCGGTGAGCACGCGAAGGGTGAGACCCTCTCGGTCGCCTTCGCAGGTGAGGGACAGCACCAAGATGCCGGGTCAAAGATGGTGCACGCGGCCCCGAACACCTCCTCGAACGTGATCTCCAAATCGGTGGCTCGTGGTGGTGGACGCACTTCGTACCGTGGCCTGGTCCAGATCAAGGAAGGGTGTCACGGGTCGAAGTCGACGGTGAAGTGCGATGCGCTGCTGGTCGACGACATCAGCCGCTCCGACACCTATCCGTACGCCGACATCCGTGAAGACGATGTGTCGATGGGTCATGAGGCGACGGTTACCAAGCTTTCCGAAGACCAGCTCTTCTACTTGATGAGTCGCGGAATGACCGAGGACGAGGCGATGGCAATGATCGTTCGCGGCTTCGTGGAGCCGATTGCCCGCGAGTTGCCCATGGAGTACGCCCTAGAGCTCAACCGGTTGATCGAGCTGCAGATGGAAGGGGCGGTGGGCTGACCGTGGCTCCGTTGTCCCAGAAGTCCGGCACGCGCCCGGATGTTCCCGCTGTTGACCGCAGTGAACGTCTGCGGTCGACGAACCCCGCAGACTTCCCGGTCCCCGTGGGGCGTGAAGAGGAGTGGCGGTTCACCCCGATGGCTCAACTTCGCGATCTGCTCACCGAGGATGTCGGGGCTGTTGTCGGGTCCGGGAGCGTCACCGTTGAGGTGAAGGCGCCGAGCGATGTCAAGGTCGAGCGGGTCGCTCATCGGGGCGCACAACGCGACCCAAGGCTGGGGACTGTTGGTGTACCAGCAGAACGTGTCGCGGCACTTGCCTTCTCCGCGGCCGCGACGGCAACCGTGCTCACTGTGCCGCAGGACACGCAGCTCACCGAGCCGATCGTGGTGCGCGCGCATGGCAGCAGTGCGGCCGGTGCTGACTTCGGTCACATACTGCTTGAGGTCGAGGCGTTCTCGTCCGCCGTCGTGGTACTGGACCATGTGGGATCAGCGACGTATGCCGACAATCTCGAAATCAAGGTTGGTGACCAGGGCCACCTCACGGTTGTGTCGTTGCTCGACTGGGACCTTGACACCGTTCACCTGTCCGCTCACCACATAGAGGTCGGCCGCGACTCACGGGTCGTCCACGTCGTGGTGTCACTCGGCGGCGAGGTCCTAAGGATCACGCCTGAAGTGACGTTCGCTGGCCCCGGGGGAGACATCGAGCTGCTCGGGCTCTTCTTCACCGACCCCCACCAGCACCACGAGCACCGGATATTCGTCGACCACAGCGAGCCGCACTGCCGTAGCAACGTGAACTACAAAGGTGCCTTGATCGGCGAAGGTGCGCACTCGGTCTGGATCGGCGATGTTCTGATCAGAGCCGGGGCGGTCGGTACCGAGACCTACGAGATCAACCGCAACTTGCTGCTCTCCGATGGTCCGCGCGCGGACTCCGTCCCCAACTTGGAGATCGAAACCGGGGATGTCGCGAGCGCTGGCCATGCAAGTGTCACCGGGCGGCTCGACGACGACCAGCTCTTCTACCTGATGGCTCGGGGCATTCCTGAGCTGGAGGCGCGCCGACTGGTCGTCACTGGCTTTTTTGCCGAGCTGCGAGACCGCATCGGTGTCCCCTTCGTGACCGAGCGCCTGGCTGCCGCCCTGGAGACCGAGCTGGAGAGGGCTATTGCTTCATGAGCACCGATCACTTTGCAGCCGTCTGCCCACTCGCAGACCTCACCGATGGCGAACCACGCAAGGCCGTTGTCGACGGCATCACCATTGCGGTGGTCCTTACCGAGGGCGAGGTATTCGCCATCAACGACATCTGCTCTCACGGACAGGTTTCACTCGCTGAAGGTGAGGTCGACGGCTGTGCCCTCGAGTGTTGGCTGCACGGCTCGCAGTTCGACCTACGAACCGGACGCCCACTGTCGCTGCCGGCCACCGAGCCCGTCCCCGTCTACCCCGTCAAGATCGAGGACGGCACCGTCTTCGTCGCCACCAGGAGCAGTGATCTGACATGAGTGTTCTGACCATCAAAGACCTCCACGTCTCGGTACAGACCGACGACGGGGCTCGGCCGATTCTGCGCGGGGTCGACCTGACCATGGCCAGCGGACAGACCCACGCGCTGATGGGACCGAACGGCTCAGGCAAGTCGACTCTGGCCTATGCCATCGCCGGGCACCCCCGCTACTTGGTCACCTCAGGCTCCATCACCCTCGATGGCGCCGACGTCCTGGAGATGAGCATCGATGAGCGGGCTCGCGCAGGGCTTTTCCTCGCCATGCAGTACCCCGTCGAGGTACCCGGCGTCTCGGTGACCAACTTCTTGCGGACCGCTGCGACGGCCGTCCGTGGTGAAGCCCCCAAGGTTCGGCTGTGGGTCAAGGAGGTTCGCGCGACCATGGACCGACTCGCCATGGATCCAGCATTTGCCGAACGCAACGTCAACGAGGGCTTCTCCGGCGGCGAGAAGAAGCGTTCAGAACTGCTGCAGCTCGAGCTGCTCAAGCCGAAGATCGCCGTCCTCGACGAGATCGACTCCGGGCTCGACGTCGATGCACTGAAGGTTGTCTCCGAAGGCATCAATCGAGTTCGTGAGTCGGGCGAGACCGGCGTCATGCTGATCACGCACTACACCCGAATCCTGCGCTACGTGAAGCCCGACCAAGTCCACGTCTTCTCGGGTGGGCGGATCGTCGAGCGTGGTGGTGCCGAGCTTGCCGAGACCCTCGAGTCGGAGGGGTACGAGCGTTACGCCGGACTCGACCTGGCGTCAGCAGGATCGAACTGACGTCAGTGACTCTCCATCTCGCTGCGCCGACCCTGGATGTCCAGGCGATTCGACGTGACTTTCCGTTGCTCGCCAGGACGGTGCGTGACGGTGCCCCGCTGATCTACCTCGACAGCGGAGCGACGTCGCAGAAGCCCGAGGCGGTCCTGGACGCCGAGCGAGAGTTCTTGCTGCGCAGCAATGCCCCTGTGCATCGAGGCGCTTACGCGTTGGGCGAAGAGGCCACCGACGCGTACGAGGCCGCGAGAAGCGCTGTGGCCGGATTCATCGGTGGTGCCTTCGACGAAGTCGTCTTCACCAAGAACGCCACCGAGGCAATCAACCTGGTGGCCTACGCGATGGGCAACTCGGCGACGGCTGGACCAGAGGCTGAACGCTTCCGGCTGGGGCCGGGCGACCGCATTGTGGTCACCGAGATGGAGCACCATGCCAACCTGCTCCCGTGGCAGCAGCTGGCTCACCGCACCGGGGCAGAGTTGGCCTGGCTGCCGCTCACCGATGACGGCAGGCTCGATCTCGAGCTGATCGACGACATCATCGATGTCCGCACCAAGGTCGTCTCCTTCGTGCACCAAAGCAACATCTTGGGGACGATCAATCCGGTTGCGACCATCACAGCGCGAGCACGCGAAGTTGGTGCACTCGTACTGCTCGACGCCTGCCAGTCCGTGCCGCACATGCCCTTCTCCGTCGAGGACATCGACGTCGACTTCGCGGTCTTCTCTGCGCACAAGATGCTCGGGCCTTCCGGCATCGGGGTCCTGTGGGGTCGACGCGAGCTGCTGATGGTGCTGCCGCCCTTCTTGACCGGTGGGTCGATGATCGAACAGGTCTTCATGGAACGCAGCACCTTTGCGCCGCCCCCGCAGCGCTTTGAGGCCGGTACTCCGCCGATCTCACAAGCGGTTGGGCTGCACGCTGCTGTGCAGTACCTGAATTCGCTAGGGATGCCTCAAGTTGAGGCACATGAACAGCGGCTCACTGAGCATCTGCTTCGTCGGATCGATGAACTCGATGGAGTCAAGGTGATCGGTCCCACGACCTCCGAAGCCAGGGGCGGGGCCATCAGCTTCGTGGTCGACGGGATTCATCCGCACGACGTGGGACAGGTGCTCGATGACCGGGGGGTTGCCGTCCGGGTCGGCCACCACTGCGCCTGGCCTGTTTGCCGACGGTACGGCGTCTCCGCGACCACGCGGGCAAGTTTCTACATCTACAACGACACCGACGATCTTGACGCACTCATTGAGGGAATCGTGGCCGCCCAGCAGTTCTTCGGGGTGACACCGTGAAGCTCGAGCAGATGTACCAAGAGATCATTCTCGACCACTACCGTGCCCCCAAGAACAAGGGACTGCGGGAACCATTCGAAGCAGAGGTTCATCACGTCAACCCGACCTGCGGCGACGAGGTCACCTTGCGGGTCCATCTCAGCGAGGACAGCACCTCGGTTCAGGATATCTCCTACGAGGCCTCAGGGTGCTCGATCAGCCAGGCTTCAGTCTCGGTGATGACAGAGCTGCTGATCGGCCAGTCGATCGACCATGACCTTGAGGTTGCCGGGTCATTCCTGCAGATGGTGCAGTCTCGGGGCACTGTCGAGCCCGACGAGGACGTCCTCGAGGACGCCGTTGCTTTCGCTGGTGTCTCTCGGTACCCCGCCAGGGTCAAGTGCGCGCTCTTGGGCTGGATGGCCTGGAAGGACGCCGTTGCACGGGCCGGGGGAGCGATCCATCGCACGTCTGGCGTCGAGCCATCTTCAGTCACAGCCACAACAACGTCGAGCGCCGCAAAATCAACAGGAGAAGGTTATGAGTGAAGCAACCGTCACCGCCACTGGCGACGACCTGACAGAGGCGATGCGTGATGTGGTTGACCCAGAGCTCGGGATCAACGTCGTCGACCTCGGCCTCGTGTATGGGATCACTGTCGATGAAGCAAACACTGCCATCATCGACATGACCCTGACCTCGGCTGCATGTCCGCTGACCGACGTCATCGAGGACCAGACTCAAGTCGCGCTGAGCCCTTTCGTGGACGCGGTCAGAATCAACTGGGTCTGGATGCCGCCTTGGGGCCCCGACAAGATCACCGATGACGGTCGTGAACAGCTGCGGGCCCTCGGCTTCAACGTCTGAGGCTCGTCCGACCGGCGAAACCGATTCGTCGGGGTGACTTGGCCCTCGTCATACTGAACCGGTGATCAACGCCGTCGATATCGAGCTTCGTGCCGGTTCTCGGTTGCTGCTCGAGCACGCAAGTTTCCGGATAGCAGCAGGGGAGAAGGTCGGGCTCGTAGGTCGTAACGGCGCCGGGAAGACCACGCTGACTCGAGTTCTGGCTGGCGAGGGCGAGCCAGCCTCTGGGGCGGTGCAGCGAGCCGGCAGTATCGGATACCTACCGCAAGACCCCAGGACCGGCGATCTCGACCAACATGCTGTTGCCAGGATTCTCAGCGTCCGCGGCCTGGACGACATCACAGACCAGCTTCGGTCCGCCGAGCGCGGCATGGCCAGCGCTGACGATGACAGTCGCGACAAGGCCATGCGGCGGTACTCCCGCCTGGATGCGGAGTTCAACGCCGCTGGCGGTTACGCGGCAGAGTCGGAAGCGGCCAGAATTGCCGCGAGCCTCGGCCTGTCAGAGCGCGTTCTTGCTCAGTCACTGGGAACGCTCTCCGGTGGGCAGCGCCGCCGCATCGAGCTGGCTCGGATCCTGTTCAGCGACGCAGAGACATTGCTGCTCGACGAGCCGACCAACCACCTCGACGCAGATTCGATCGTTTGGCTACGCGACTTCCTTCGGTCATTCTCCGGTGGGGTCGTGGTGATCTCGCACGACGTCGAGCTGCTCGACCACACCGTCAACCGGGTCTTCCATCTCGATGCCAACCGAGCCGTTCTCGATGTATACAACGTGGGATGGCAGACCTATCTACAGCAACGCGAGACCGATGAGCGTCGTCGACGCCGGGAGCGCTCAAACGCCGAGAAGCAGGCGGCGGCGCTTCGCGACCAGGCTGAGCGCATGCGTGCCAAGGCGACAAAGGCCAAGGCCGCGCAGGGGATGCTGCGGCGCGCTGACCGGTTGACTGATGCGCTGGAGGGCGAGCGAAAGGGGGACCGGGTCGCGAAGATCAGATTCCCTGAGCCCGCCGCCTGCGGGCGGACGCCTCTCACCGCCCAGTCGCTGTCCAAGTCCTATGGGTCCCTTGAGGTCTTCACCGACGTCGACCTAGCGGTCGACCGGGGTTCGCGCGTTGTCGTTCTCGGCCTGAACGGTGCCGGCAAGACCACGCTGCTCCGAATGCTGGCCGGGGTCGAGAAGCCCGACACGGGGGCGGTGGAGCCTGGACACGGCCTGTTGCTCGGCTACTACGCCCAGGAGCACGAGACGCTCGACCCCGAGCGCAGTGTGCTGGAGAATCTGCTGTCCGCCTCGCCGAGTCTGAGCGAGTCCGAGGCGCGCAGCCTGCTGGGCGGATTCCTCTTCATCGGCGACACGGTCTACCAGCCTGCCGGCACGCTCTCCGGGGGCGAGAAGACTCGGTTGGCTCTTGCGTGCCTCGTGGTCTCAAGTGCCAACGTTCTGTTACTCGATGAGCCGACGAACAACTTGGACCCGGCCAGTCGAGAGGAGATCCTGGCAGCGCTGCGGCGGTACCCAGGCGCGATCGTTCTCGTCACCCACGATGAAGGGGCCGTAGCGGCCCTGGCGCCAGAACGGCTCATCCTGCTTCCCGATGGGGTCGAAGACCTGTGGTCAGCTGACTACGCCGATCTGGTCTCGCTGGCCTGACCTGGCCACCTCGCCGGTGCGCTTTCAAGTGGCCGGACCTCCGCACATCCCGCATCATCGGAGGTGACCAGGCACCAGACGAGGAGGCGGACGTGGCACAGCTGATGAAGGGCCGGCGCATCACCGGTGATGAGCGGGGAACCCTGTCAGACGAACTTCGCCAGCAGTATGAGAGCGGACGCAGCATTCGGTCCATCGCTGCCGAGACCGGCAGGTCCTACGGGTTCGTACACCGCGTCCTCCTTGAGTCGGGTGCGACCCTCCGCGGTCGCGGTGGGCCTACCCGCGGAAGGTCCTAGTCCCCTATGCGGCGTTCGCAGAACGCGTAGCAGGGAAGGGTCTCGGCGGGTGCGGTGTTGCGCCTCCTAGGGTGAGGACCTCTCCCTATTCGCCTCATGCCAGCCGGAGGACCTTTGAGCATGCACAGCTGGTCGACGCTGCGCTCCTTTGCGCGCGACGGCAGTGTCGCTGAGCAGAAGCTGACACCAGGAACGGTGCGGCGAGTCGCTGGATACGCCCGACCCTACCGAGGTCCGATCACCTACTTCCTCATCCTCACCGTCGTTGACGCCCTCCTGGTGGTGGCCAGCCCGCTCCTCCTTCTGCGCTTGATCGACGACGGGGTAACCCCTGGCAACAAGCAGGTGGTGGTCACGCTTGCCCTGATCGTCGCTGGCCTCGCGGTCTTTGATGCTCTGCTGTCGCTCATCCTCAGGTGGTACTCAGCCCGGATCGGTGAGGGGCTGATATACGACCTTCGCAGCCAGGTCTTTGACCATGTACAGCGCATGCCCCTGGCGTTCTTCGTCCGAACGCAGACCGGTGCCCTGATCTCCCGTCTCAACAGTGACGTCATCGGGGCCCAGCAGGCGTTCACGACAACGCTCTCGAGTGTGGTCTCCAACGCAATCAGCCTGGTGGTCGTCACGATCGCCATGCTGGCCCTCTCCTGGCAGATCACCCTGGCGGCGCTGGTGCTGCTCCCGATCTTCTTGGTACCGGCGCGCTACGTGGGACGGCGCCTCGCCGAGATGTCCCGTGAGGCGATGCAGCTCAATGCTGAGATGAGCTCGACGATGACTGAGCGGTTCAACGTCTCAGGGGCACTGTTGGTCAAGCTCTTTGGCCGCCCCGACGAAGAGGCGACCGAGTTCAGCGGTAGAGCTCGGAGGGTGGCCGACGTCGGCATCCAGATCGCGATGGCCAACCGAGCCTTCTTCACAGCGCTCACTCTGATCGCATCTTTGGCAACAGCTCTTGTGTACGGAGTCGGGGGACTCCTAGCCATTGATGGGGCCCTTACGGTGGGAACTCTTGTTGCTCTTGCGGCGCTCCTCGGTCGCCTCTACGGCCCGCTCACGGCCCTGTCGAACGTCCGCGTCGACATCATGACGGCGCTTGTCAGCTTCGAGAGAGTCTTCGAGGTGCTCGACCTCAAGCCAATGATCGCCGACAAGCCGGATGCCGTCGAAATTCCCATCGGTCCAGCTTCGGTGCGTTTCAACCACGTCTCGTTCTCTTATCCTCGCGCCGAGGACGTGTCGCTTGCGTCGTTGGAGGTAGTGGCACGTACCGGCGGCGCACCTTCAGGACCGGTGCTGAACGACATCAGCTTTGAGGTCGCCCCGGGCCAAATGGTGGCGCTGGTCGGTCCCTCGGGTGCGGGCAAGACCACGCTCACTTCTTTGGTGAGCAGGTTGTACGACGTCACTGACGGACAGGTAATGGTCGGTGGAGTTGACGTCCGAGACATGACGTTGAGCTCGCTGCAGCGTTCGGTCGGCGTCGTCACGCAGGATGCGCATCTCTTCCACGACACGATTGAGGCGAACCTCCGCTATGCCGCTCCCGCGGCCACCGAGGCCGACATATGGGAGGCGCTGCGTTCGGCGCGCATCGAAGACCTCGTTCGCTCGTTCCCGGAGGGCCTTGCCACCGTCGTAGGCGATCGTGGGCACCGACTCTCCGGGGGAGAGAAGCAACGTCTCGCGATTGCCCGCTTGCTGCTGAAGTCGCCGGCCGTCGTGATCTTGGATGAGGCGACCGCTCACCTGGACAGTGAGTCCGAGCGTTACGTTCAGGAGGCACTGGACACTGCGCTGGAGGGGCGCACGTCTCTGGTGATCGCCCACCGGCTGTCGACAGTGCGTGCCGCAGATCAGATCCTTGTGGTCGACGGTGGCCGTGTGGTCGAACGTGGTGACCACGACACTCTCCTGGACCATGCTGGGCTCTACGCAGATCTGTACCGCACCCAGCTGGCGCCTCAGCTCTAGGCCCCGCTGCTTGTCGAGTGCACATCAGGTTGACGTCGCTGCTTCTCGAGTGCACATCAGGTTGACGCCACTGCTCGTCGAGTGCACATCAGGTTGACGTCGCTGCTCGTCGAGTGCATCTTTGGGTGCCGGATTTGGGCGTTTAGTGTGAGGTGAGGTGGGTCGAGTTTCGGCAGGCTGTGCCTGGGGAAACTCGCGCCGTCTTGTCGGTGGTGGCTGGCAGAGTGTGGTGCATGAACTCCTCCACGGTCAGCATCGTCGAGCAGGTTGATCGGCTGCTCGGTGCTGCGATGTCGGTCGCGCGGCTCGGTGATGATGCGCTTCGCGACGAGCTGGTGGCGTGTGAGCAGGCAGCGCAGATGTTGGCCGCTCACCAAGCGCAGATCATGGTGCAGATGGGGGTCCGGGCGCGGGCCGCTGACCGGGCCGAAGTGGTCGCCGGAGGTGACCCGATGTGGTCGCAGCAGTGCCGCGAAACGTATGTTCCCGATGAGATCGGGGTGCTGCTGGGGTGGACGAAGATGGCCGCGGTGGCCCGGTATGACACTGCGTGCCGGGTCGCCGGCCTGCCGGTGGTCGCTGCGGCGTGGCGGGCCGGCCGGGTCGATGCCCGCAAGGTCGCGGTGATCGTCGAGCAGCTCAGCCACCTGCACCCCGGCTCCGATCCCGCCACCGTGACCACCGGACAGGTCGAGGCGCTAGCCGCCGATGCCGTCGGCTACGCCACCGTCCCCGGTCGGTCCCGGACCGCGCCGCAGCTGCGGGAGTGGCTGCGCCGGAAGGTGATCGCCGCGGACCCCGGGGCGGCTGAGGTTCGCCGGCAACAAGCCATGGGGGACCGGCGGGTGGTCATCACCCCCGGTGAGGACGGCATGAGCGAGCTGTGGGCGCTGCTCCCCTCGGTGCAGGCCAGACAGATCCAGATAGCGCTGACCAGCTGCGCCCAGCAGCTGGGCGGCAGCGACGCCGGTGATGCCCGGACCATGGACCAACGCCGCGCCGACACGATGGTCGACCTGCTCCTCGGACGCACCCAGCCACCTGCGGTGAACCTGCAGGTGATCGTGCCCGCCGACACGATCACCGGAGACAGCGACCAACCCGGCTGGGTTCCCGGACTGGGACCGGTCACCGCCACCGAAGTAGCAGAGTTGCTGCGATCAGGGCTTGGGGCCCAGATCGGGACTGACACCAGCACTGGGTCTGGCACCGGGTCTGGCACTGGGGCCGGCACCGGCTCTGAGATGGGAACCCCTGTCAGCATCTCGGCGGTTGCTGACCGACCCGACCACCGGGATCCTGACCGACCTCGCCGAGAACCGCTACCGGCCGTCAGCAGGGCTGGACCGGGCCGTCCGCGCCCGGGATGTGACCTGCCGGTTCCCCGGCTGCCGCCGCTCCGCCGACAGCGCCGGCACCGACCTCGACCACACCGTGCCCTGGCCGCAAGGCCCCACCGCAGCGACCAACCTTGCCGTCTTGTGCCGGCGGCACCACCGCCTCAAACACACCCCCGGATGGAACGCCGAACTCCACCCCACCGGGATCATGACCTGGACCACCCCCACCGGACGCAAATACCTCACCCAACCCTGGCAATACACCAACCCCGACCAATCCCCACCAACCCCGACCCACCACCCCGCGAACAACGTTGACAGAGCAACGGGCCTTACAGCGAGCGGCGGGCGCCGCCGTCGATGGGAATCAGCGCGCCGGTCAGATAGGACGCGGCGGCCGAGAGGACGAACGCAGCCACCGTCCCGAACTCGATCGGGTCTCCGTATCGTGCGAGCGGGATCAGGCTCTCCTGCCGTCGACGAGCGGAGTCGCCCCGGCCAGCTTTGGCGTCCAATTCCCTCGTTCGGTCGGTGTTTATCCGTCCGGGCATCAGTCCGTTGACCCGAATGGCCTGGGGTGCAAGCTCGTCCGCCAAGTCCTTCACGATGCCGGAAAGTCCTGGCCGGAGACCGTTGGACACCGAAAGCCCCGGAATCGGTTCACGCGCTGAGCTGCTGAGAACGAAGGCGAGCGCGCCGCCATCATCCATCGTGGAGGCGAGTGCCCGAGCGGCGCGCAGCGGCCCTAGAAAGACCGACTCAAATGCTGACCGCCAGACGTCGTCTGTGGTCTCCAGAACGGTCCCGGCCGGGGGACCGCCGCAGGAAAGCAGCCCGCCATCGATCCGGCCATACCTTGCGACCGCAGCGGCAATGAGCCGTTGCTCGGCACCGGCAACGGTGAGGTCGGTGGGGACCCCGAAGGCACGGTCTGGCCCGAGGGATGCAACGGTCTCGTTCAGTGTGTCCGCGTCACGGGCGGCCAGGACGACTTTGGCCCCCTCGCCAACAAGCACCTCCGCCGTGGCACGGCCTAGGCCACGGCTGCCACCTGTGACCACGAAGACCCGGTCTGTGAGTCCGAGATCCATCGGTGTTGCCTCCGGTGCTGTCGTAGAAACCCGAGCCTAGTTGAGCGGACCGGTCTGACCACCGTCCTGGTCGGCAATTCCTGGCTGCGTGTCGGTGCCGACGTGGGTTCGGCCCTCCTGAAGCTCTTTGCTCTCTCGACGCACCAGGGTGAAGTACCCGACAATCGCGATTCCGATGAAGAGCCACCACTGGATCGCATAGAACAGATGGATTCCGATCCCGGTGTCGATAGGGCCCGCGAGCTCGAGGTCGGGGTCAGGTGCTGGATCTTGCTTGAGGAGCTCGCCGTAGGCCGTGTAGACGGGCGCTGGAAGCCCGTCGGCAAGTTGCGCGGGGATGATGTCGTACACCTGGCCAGGTGGCGGTTCGCGGCCCGACGACTCCTGCGGACCTCGCAGTCGGACTGTGACGTCCACTTGGCCCGTCGGAGGCGTCACATCGGCCGCCGCAGTGTTGGTGTCGGTCGCAGATGAGGAGATCCAGCCGCGGTCGACCAGAAGGGTCCCTCCGCTCGACAGGGAGAGTGGCGTGACCACATCGAAGCCAGAGCGGCCCAGGGGGTTTCGCTGCAGAAGCTGGGCATCAGCCAAATAGGTGCCGGTGGCCGTCACTGGGCGATAAACAGCCTCGTCGTTCAGGATGTTTGGCTCTGGGACAACGCTCGTGAGAGGTGCCGGTTCGTCGTTGACGGCTGCCTCGATGGCGTCGTTGCGCGCTGACCGATCGACGTGGCGACCCCACTGCCAGGTACCGAGCCACCAAAAGAGAACACACAACGCCAGTGTCACAGCGGCGAGGCCAACCCAACGCGGTTGCCGGAGGAGCGCGAGCACGTATCGAAGGTAGCCTGTTGGCATGTTGGTAGATGCGTTCGGCCGCGTGGCCACTGACCTGCGGGTATCGGTCACCGACAGATGCAACCTCCGTTGCACCTATTGCATGCCACCGGAGGGCCTCAACTGGATTCCTGGTGACGAGCTTCTTTCGGCAGCCGAACTGGTGAGAGTCGTTCGGCTGGCAGTCGACCAGGGTGTTCAAGAAGTGCGGTTCACCGGTGGGGAGCCACTTGTCCGGCCGGACCTCGAAGAGATCATTGCCGGCGTCGCCGCTCTTCCCGATCCGCCTTCGCTCTCGCTCACGACGAATGGGATCGGGCTCACGACGCGCGCCAAGCCACTCAAAGACGCTGGTCTTACCCGGATCAACGTCTCACTGGACACGCTCTTGGCCGAACGGTTCCTCACCCTCACCCGTCGGAATCGAATCGCTGACGTGTTCTCTGGAATCGCCGCCGCCCAGGAAGCGGGTCTTGCTCCGGTGAAGATCAACACCGTCCTCATGCGAGGGGTCAATGACGATGAGGTTCTTTCGTTGGTCGAGTGGGCCCTGCAGAACGGACTCGCCCTCCGCTTCATCGAGCAGATGCCTCTGGACGCGCACAAGGCCTGGTCACGCACCGAGATGGTGGAAGCGAAGGAAATTCTCACCCAGCTTGACGCCGCCTACTCGCTGGAACCGACCAAGTCCCCCAGGGGCAGTGAGCCGGCTGAGACCTGGACTGTTCTGGCAGCTGACGGCTCACCGCGCGGCACAGTCGGCGTCATCGGATCTGTCACCCGGCCGTTCTGCTCCTCCTGCGACCGAGTCAGGCTCACCAGCGACGGCCAGCTGCGCAACTGCCTTTTCTCCCAAGGTGAGACAGACCTTCGAGGCCCGCTGCGCTCAGGAGCTTCCGACGATGAGGTAGTGGCCTTCATGAAGGAGTGCTTGGCTACCAAGCGCGCTGGGCACGGGATTGACGACCCAACATTTCTGCAGCCACCCCGTCCGATGTCGGCCATCGGAGGCTGACGCGGGCCGCTCAGCCGTCATCAAAGATCGAATGGCCGGGCCACGCTCGGGGGCGTACCGTCAATGCGGAGGCTGACATGCGTTGGAGTATTGCGAGGCGACCTGCGGAGGCGCCGGCTATCCGGATCACCACCGCCCGCAAGAGCGTGGCCGACGACCAGGCGACGCGAGTTCGCGGCTACGTCATCTCGATGACGATCCGAATCATTTGCTTCCTTCTGGCGGTCGTAACGACGGGGTGGCTGCGCTGGGTCTTCGTTGCGGGAGCTTTGATCATTCCGTACATCGCAGTGGTCTTCGCCAACGGCGGGCGAGAGCCGATCGAGGACGCGCCCGATTCCCTTCGACCCGGAGCCGACCGTGAGCTGCCGAGCGGATCCGAGCGGCGCGCTTCTTAACTGGTCACCTTCGCCCATTCAGCAGGTGGCAAGATCGGTCACGCTTGCCCCACCCACATCGAGGAGAACCCCGTGGCCGATCGCACCTACCGACTGACCGAGATCGTCGGAACGTCAACCGAGAGCATGGAGGCCGCGGTCCGCAACGGCGTCTCCCGAGCCTCCGAGACCCTGCGACACCTCGACTGGTTTGAGGTGACCGAGGTACGAGGACAGATCGATGGGGGAGAGGTGCGCCACTGGCAGGTGGGCATCAAAATCGGCTTTCGCCTCGAGGACGCGTAGCGCATTCAAGCCCGAAGCGTGAGTTTGGACCCTATGAGGCCTGACTCACGGTGGACATGTTGAAGTCAGCAACTCGCAACGTCGGCATGGCGACGCGCGTGAAGAAGTCGCTCCACTCGCGCGGAAGGGTGACCTCGGTCGAGGAGGCCCCCACTACGCGCGAGAGTAGATCGACGGGACTTTCGTTGAAACGGAAGTTGTTGACGGCGCCGACGACCTCGCCTCCCTCGACCAGGTAGACACCGTCTCGCGTCAGCCCAGTGAGGAGAAGGGTCTGCGGGTCGACCTCTCTGATGTACCAGAGAGTCGTGAGCAGCAGGCCCCGCTCAGTGCCTGCAATGAGGTCGGCAGTCGACGACCGGGCATCCGCCACTTCGAGTGCGAGGTTGTCGATCATCGGGGTGAGTGCGCCAGAGGTGAGCGTCGCGGAGTGTCTGGTCTGGCCAAGCGCTGTGAGCTCACCGCTGTCGATCCAGGCGGTCCGCTGCAGCGGAAGGCCGTTGTCGAAGACCGACTCCGTCGAGCCAGACGCGTGAGCCACGACAAAGGGAGCGCACTGCATGCCGGGGTAGGCGGGATCGCTGAACAGCGAGAGGGGACTCTCGGTGAGCCGTTCGCCGATCCGCGTCCCACCGCCGGGACGAGAGAACACGGTGCGTCCTTCAGCGGCATCGCGAGCTGTGGCCGTCCAATACAGATAGACCATAAGATCGGCGACTGCTGACGGTGGCAGCAGCACCTCGTACCGTCCGGGATCGAGGGCGATGGAACGTTCAGCCCAGCCCAGCTGTTTGCGTACCTCGGCGTCGAGATCCTGGACGTCGATGTCAAGGAAGTCCCGCGTCGACCGGCCAACCCACGTCGACCGCTTGCGCCCGTCGGACTTCCCGGTGATCTCCAACCGTCCGGTCGGCTGGACGTGGCGGTGGCGAAGACCCGCCGTGTTGCCCAGATAGGTGGTCGTCACCTCGTGCTCGGCAAAGCCGAAGAGCTCGTATTCCGCGCCCCTCGCTCGCCCGAACCAGTCACCGAGTGCCGGTGCAAACTGGGAAAAGACGTCAGGGGAGGTCTCTTCAGGAGGAGTGTCGAAGGTGTCCGACGTCGCCCCGGCGACTAGGTCGCCAGCATCAGGCGAGGGGTCGCTGGCCTTTGCGACTGCCTCAGCGCGAGCGACGATCGCCGCGATGTCAGACGCGTCAGCCACGCTTGCGTTGGCGACACCAGCCGCCCGCCCCGCCCCGCTTCCGGCCACTGCGACAACAGTGATATCGACACTGCGCATGACCCCGTTGGTGGTCAGTGTGTTGGCCGCCCACCGGAGGTTGGTCTGCGAGTGCTCCTCGCAGATCACCGTCATAGCATCAACGGTGCACTGTGCCAAAGCGGCTTCGACGATCTCGTGTGGTCTCATCGGGCACCCTCGGCTGCAGTGTTGAGGACGTTGACGGCGGTGAAGGTGGCCGATGGCGCACCGTGGCTGACGGGTGCGACTTGGCCGGGTTGGGCCTTACCGCAGTTGAATGCTCCACCGAGAACGTAGGTTTCCGGACTGCCAACGACGGCCATCGAACCCCAGAAGTCGGTGGTGGTCGCCTGATAGGCGACGTCCTTGACCTGTCCGGCGAGCTGGCCGGACTTGATCCGGAAGAAGCGTTGGCCGGTGAACTGGAAGTTGTAGCGCTGCATGTCGATGGACCAGCTCTTGTCGCCGACGATGTAGAGACCGTCCTCGACATCGGCGATCATCTGCTCCGTCGACGGCCCGTCGGCGGCTGGCTGGAGGCTGACGTTGGCCATGCGCTGAATGGGAACGTGGCCTGGAGAGTCGGCGAACGCGCAGCCGTTCGATCGCTGGTACCCGACGCGCGAGGCGATTCTGCGGTCGAGCTGATAGCCGACGAGCACGCCGTCCTTGATGATGTCGAAGGACTGGGTCTGGACGCCCTCGTCATCCCATCCGATGCTGGACAGGCCGTGCTCGACAGTTCGATCGCCGGTGATGTGCATGATTGGGGAGCCGTACTGCAGGGTGCCGAGCTTGTCGGGAGTGGCGAAGGACATTCCGGCGTAGTTAGCCTCGTATCCAAGTGCTCGGTCGAGCTCTGTAGCATGGCCGATGGACTCGTGGATGGTCAGCCACAAGTTGCTCGGGTCGATCACGAGGTCATAGCGTCCCGGCTCGACGCTGGGGGCGTTGAGCTTCTCGACGAGCCAACCTGGCAGGCTGGCGAGTTCGGCGGCCCAGTCGTAGCCAGGGCCCGTGAGGTACTCCCAGCCCCGGCCGACAGGGGGGGCGATCGTTCCCATGGTTTCGAATGCTCCGGTATCGGCGTTGATCGCCACCGCGTCGAACTCAGGGAACATGCGCACCCGCTGCTGGGTGGTCACGGTTCCGGATGAGTCTGCGTAGAACTTGTTCTCCTTGACCGCAAAAAGGGACGTGTCGACGTGGTCAATACCGGGTGCAGCCAACAGACGTCGACTCCAGTCCTGGAGCAAGGCGAGCTTGTCTTCCTGAGGAACCGACCACGGATCGATCTCGTAGGACGACCGCCACGTGCCCTGGTGGGCGGGCTCTGGAGCCAGGTCGACCGGTTCGGTGTTGACCGGTGCGCTGATCTTGGCCAGCTCGAGGGCGCGGCGGGTGGTACGCACAACAGCCTCAGGCGAGCGGTCGACGTCAGCGGCGAAGCCCCACGTTCCGTCGACGATGACTCGGATGGAGTACCCGACGTCCTCGGTGTCGTTGGCGCCCTCGACGTCGGCATCCCGCAGTCGTAGTGACGTTCCCAGGATGCGCTCCAACCGGAATGCGGCGTACGTCGCGCCCCCATCACGAGCGACTTGCAGCGCGGCATCAGCCAGAGCCTGCAACGGCAACGACCTGAACTCCTCATCGATGGCGTCCGGGGTGTGCACGCTCACCTGACCTCCAGTCACTGGCCCGTTGGGGGCCTTGTTGGCGATGCTCTGAACCTACCTGCATGATCCCGATCTCGCCGCAGGCCGGTAGCGTTTCGGCCCGGTACGGCGTCTGCCGTGCCCAGGCGTGGAAGGAGTAGTCGTGGCGCGTTCGGTACTGGTGACTGGCGGTAACCGCGGAATCGGCTGGGAGGTGGCGCAGGCCTTTGTCGCCCTCGGTGACGACGTCGCGATCACCTACCGGTCGGGGAAGCCGCCGGAAGGCGTCTTTGCCGTACGCGCTGACGTCACCGATCCTGGCTCCCTCGACACCGCATTTGCTGCCGTCGAGGAACACCAGGGGCCCGTGGAGGTGCTGGTCGCCAATGCCGGCATCACCAGGGACACGCTGTTGCTCCGCATGACAGACGAAGACTTCGACATCGTGCTGCAGACCAACCTGGTGGGTTCGTTCCGGGTCGCCAAACGAGCCAGCAAGGGGATGCTGCGCATGAAGCGTGGGCGGCTGATCTTCATCTCGTCCGTCGTCGCCACGCTGGGTTCAGCGGGCCAGACGAACTACGCCGCAGCAAAGGCGGGTCTCATCGGGTTTGCCCGCTCGACGGCGCGCGAGCTCGGGTCGCGCGGAATCACCGCCAATGTCGTGGCTCCTGGCTTTGTTGAGACCGACATGACCGCGGAGATCTCCGAAGAGCGGAAAGCCCAGATCATGGGTCAGATCCCGCTCGGCCGATATGCGTCGCCGAGCGAGATCGCCTCCGTCGTCACCTTTCTGGCCAGCGATGGCGCTGCTTATGTCACCGGAGCAGTCATTCCCGTCGACGGAGGCTTGGGCATGGGCCATTGATAGCTGCGAACCCCTACGATCACCCCGAAACACCTCGTTCATCCCCGAGCGGTCCCACCCGAGCGGTTCAACCCCCGAGTGCAGGAGCAGGCATGTCGTTGCTGGCCAACAAGCGAGTACTTGTCACCGGAGTGCTCACCGAGGCTTCGATCGCCTTCCACGTGGCCCGTCTTGCTCAAGAGCAAGGGGCGACGATCGTGCTCAGCTCGCAGGCGCGCACCCTGCGCCTCGTCGAGCGGATCGCCAAGCGGCTCCCCGCAGAGGCGCCGGTCATCGAGCTCGACGTCACCTCCGACGAAGATCTGGCCGCGCTCCCCGAACGCGTCGGAGCCCACGTTGACGCTCTGGACGGGGTGCTGCACTCCATCGGGTTCGCTCCGGCAGGTGCGCTCGGCGGGAACTTCCTCCACACCGAGTGGGCCGACGTTGCCGTGGCGATGCAGATCTCAGCGTTCTCGCTGAAATCGTTGACAGTTGCCTGCCGTCCCCTCCTGACGCCAGGTTCCTCGGTGGTTGGACTCACCTTTGACGCCACCGTTGCGTGGCCGACGTACGACTGGATGGGCGTAGCCAAAGCCGCCTTCGAGTCCACGTCGCGCTACTTGGCCCGCGATCTCGGTGGTGAGGGGGTCCGGGTGAACCTTGTTGCGGCAGGGCCGATCCGTACGATGGCGGCCAAGAGCATTCCAGGATTCAAGCAGTTCGAGGCGATGTGGACGGCTCGCGCACCCATCGGGTGGGATGTCAACGATCCGGTGCCGGCCGCCAAGGGGGCGGTGGCGCTGCTCTCTGACTGGTTCCCGGCAACGACGGGGGAGATCATCCACGTCGATGGCGGAGTGCACGCGATCGGAGGTTGAGCCATGCCCACCCTCGTTCTTCTTCGGCACGCAAAGTCTGCCTACCCCGAGGGCGTAAGTGATCATGACCGGCCGCTGAGTGAGCGTGGTCTGCGCGAGGCTCCAGTAGCCGGCAGGGAGCTCGCAGAGCGCATACCGACCTTTGACCTGGCCCTGGTGTCCTCAGGACTGCGTGCGCAACAGACATGGCAGTCGGCGTGCCGGTCGCTGAGCGTCGGTCAGCAACGCATCTCGCCTGAGCTCTACCTTGCGGGCAGCGATGAGCTGCTGGCGGTCGTGTGCCAGCTGCCTGAGAGCGCGGGGGACGTGCTGCTGGTCGGTCACAATGAGGGGATCGAGGAGCTCGCAGGCCTGCTGTCTGGCGTTCCGGTGACGATGAAGACGTCGACCTTCGCGATTCTGCGTTCAGCCGGTGCGTGGCGCGATTGGGGACCAGGAACGGCATCTCTGGACGAGGTCGTCGTCGCCCGTTAGCCAGTCACCAATCGCCGTCGGCCACCTCGACCTCAGCCCTGCTGATCCCGAGCAGAAAGAGAATCGTGTCGAGGTACGGCACATTGACCGAGGTGTCAGCGGCCGCTTGCACCAGCGGCTTGGCGTTGAACGCGATACCCAGCCCGGCCGTCTGCAGCATGTCCAGGTCGTTGGCACCGTCTCCGATGGAGACGGTCTGAGCCAACGGCACGTTTGCGGCCCTGGCGAAGGCGCGGAGCGCCTCTGCTTTTGCCGCGCGGTCGACAATGGGTTCCAGCACTTCTCCGGTCAGGACCCCATCGCGCACTTCAAGACGATTGGCCAGTGAGAAATCCAACTCGAGCTCAGCGGCCAGGTGATCGGTGACGACGTCGAATCCGCCGCTGACGATGCCGCACCGGTAGCCCAGCCTCCGGAGGGTACGGATGAGAGTCCGCGCACCCGGCGTCAGCACAACAGATGAGGCAACTGAGTCAAGGGCGCCGGCGTCCAGACCAGCCAGCAGGCGGACCCGGCGCCGCAACGACTCGGTGAAGTCGATCTCACCTCGCATTGCTGACTCGGTGATTGCAGCTACCTGTGACTCGCATCCGGCATGCGCAGCGAGCATCTCAATGACCTCACCCTGGATCAGGGTGGAGTCGACGTCCATGACGACCAAACCTTTGGCACGTCGGTGCAGTCCGGCCGCTTGGACGGCCACATCGATCGAGGAGTTTGCAGCCTCGGCGGCCAGACGTCGACGCAGGACCTGCTGGTCGGCTCCGGATACGTGAAGCTCGATCGCGGTCACCGGATAGGCGGCGAGCCGTTCGATGTTCTCGATATTCCCGTCGCACTCGGCCACAGTGCGCGCGATCGTCGCCAGCGCCCCTGGTCGAAGCGGCGAGCCGAGCACCGTCACATGCGTCTGTGCAGGCACCGCTGCGCCTTCTGCCGCTGGTCGGCGCTCACGTTGGAGTGAAAGACCCAAACCTGCCACGACGGCCATGGCAGTGGTCTCGATTGCATCCAGGGTGGTGGTGATGTCCGTCCGGCTCTGGTGTGCTGCGGGGTCAGGGACCATCAGCGAGGCAAGGATGAGCTGTCCGCTGGTCACGACCTGCTCGACGTCAAGAACCAAGATGGGCAGCGCGTCCATCGCCGAGAAGAAGGTTCGGCTGACCCCTGGACGGTCTGGACCTGAAATCGTCAACAGGACAGCAGTCCCGGTGACGGTGACCTCTGTGGGATGCGGCTCTGGTGTCAGCGGTGAAAGGTGGAGATCATTCATGGCGAATCAACGCTACCCAGGCTCGGCCGCTCGACGGAGACCGGTGTTCCATGCGACGGCGTGGGCCTGTCGCGCGGCCCGGGACAAGTCGGCAAAGGCAGACCGGCGGATGGCCACATCTGCAGCCGTTCGGCTTCCACCGTCATCAGAGGTCGCGCGCTCAAGCAATTCCAGGATTCGCCGGCTCCGTTGCGCAATCCGCTCACTTCTCGGGTCAGTTCCTGGTGGCATGGGCTCCGACCCCGCCCATTGGTCGCGCAGGGCGTCAGCCTCATCGCGCCAGCTGCCCAGGTCGTGGGTCTCCAGCGCCGTTACCGCGCGGTTGAGTGCCTCGAGCAGCAGGCGGTCAGCCTCAGCGGGTGACTCGAGGGGTGGTCGACCGGGTCCGGAGGTCTCGTGCTCTTCCCAAAGCAAGCCGCGCCCGGATTGATGCGGGATAAGGCCAACAAGAGGTGCCCCGGCCGTAACCAGTGCCACGCCCTTGTCGAGCGCGGCCGCTGAGAAGGACCCGGGACCGGGGATCGCTGCGGCATCGCCAGGTGCGAGTGGCAGGTAGAGCCATCCGGCGACGCCACGTCGACGCCACTCAGCAACGGCGAAGGGCAGGGTCAATGGGTCGGCGGTGTCCAAGAACACAAACATCGGTGGTTCAGCGCCAGCACTGAGAACATCCAGCGTCTGTTCGACGCCGACGGATCCCCGGAGCACTGCGCTCAACCAGGCCGCGTGAGAGGCGGCTTGCTGGAGCAGTGCGACAGACACCCGGCAACGGTAGGCCGCGCGTCCGTCGAGGCCCGCACAGGGTGTCGGGCTTAGGTTGGTTGTGTGTCCGTTCTCGAACTCCGCGATGTGACGGTGGTTCGCGGCGGCACCCGAATCCTCGACCAGGTCAGCTGGAGGGTCGAGGAGGGTGAGCGGTGGGTGATCCTTGGCCCCAACGGTGCCGGTAAGACGACTTTGTTGCAGATCGCTTCGGCGCGCATGCACCCGACGGCCGGCAGCGCCAGCGTGTTGGGAGAACGACTGGGGGCCGTGGACGTCTTCGAGCTCCGACCTCGCATCGGGCTTACCAGCGCCGCGCTTGCGGAGCTGATTCCACTCGACGAGCGGGTTCTCGACGTCGTGATGTCCGCTGGTTACGCCGTGACGGGTCGATGGCGTGAGAGCTACTTGTCGATGGACATCCAACGGGGAGAAAACCTCTTGGCCCGGCTGGGAGCTGGCCCTCTCACCCAACGTACCTATGGGACCCTGAGCGAGGGCGAGCGTAAACGTGTCCAGATCGCCAGAGCACTCATGACCGATCCCGAGCTGTTGATTCTCGATGAGCCAGCCGCTGGGCTCGACCTCGGCTCACGGGAGGATCTGCTCGGTCGGCTCTCCATGGTCGCATCGACCCCAGATGGCCCGGTGATGGTTTTGGTGACCCACCATGTCGAGGAGATCCCGCAGCACACCACCCACGCTCTGCTGATGCGTGGGGGTCGCATCGTCGCTGCCGGTCCCCTCGACCAGGTGGTCACCACCCCGTGGCTCACTGCCACCTTCGGGCTTCCGTTGCTCCTGTCCGAGCATTCGGGCCGATACTTTGCCAGGGCCCTGTTGCCCCCGAGCGCATCACTGCCCTGAGTCTCACACGAGCAGTCCAGACCCCCACGGCATCGCGAGCACCTCCACGTTGCTCCCAGCCTCGGCGCGTGCCCCCGGAGGGACGACCGCCAGAACGTCGGCGGTCGCCATGCCCGACAACATTGCCGGTCCACGTCGGGTGGTCAGGCGTACCGCGCCAGCCTCCATCTCGCCAGGGACAAGGCGGTGGGCGCCTGGCGAAGCATCGACACCTGCAACGAGGGGTCGATGAAGTGAGGGACGTGGGGTTCGGCCGGCCAACGCGTCCAGCAGTGGCCAGGCCAAGGTGACCAGGCCGGAGAGGGCTGCTAACGGATTGCCGGGCAGCGCAACAAGGGCACGCTCCCCATTGAGCACGGCGAGCTTCATGGGATGCCCAGGGCGTACGGCTACACCGTCGACGAGCCACCTCCCGGAGGTAGCCTCGACGGCGTTCCGAATATGGTCAGCTGGCCCGCGAGCCGTGCCTCCGGTGGTGATCACGACGTCCGCGTCGGCGCTGTCCAACGCACTTTGAGTGGCGGTCTGCGAGTCGGCGACTCGCGTGAGCGCCACCAGCTCGGCTCCCATCGCCGAGACCCAGGCAGGCAGCTGCGGCGACAGAGCGTCGCGCACGTGTCCATCGACCGGCAGCCCCTGGTGGGCGAGTTCATCGCCAAGGACCAGTACGGCCACCCGGGGCAGTGGAACGACCTCGACGGTGTCGAGGCCCGCAGCGGCCACGAGCCCCAGTGCGGGAGGAGTGAGCAGCTGACCTTTCTGCAGAATTCGCTCACCGGTGCGCACTTCTTCACCGCGCTGCCGGATGTCTTTCCCCTTCGAAGGCGTGAAGTGGGTCGACGTCACCACTCCGTTCAGCTCCTGGCCCTCTTCGCTGCGCAGAACAGTTGAACCGGCAGGAGCGATAGCGCCGGTGCTGATGCGCACGCACTCCCGCTGGTCCAACGCGCGTGGTGGGTCGCCGGCGCGACATTCACCCACCACCGTCCAGGGGCCCTGACCGAGGACTGCCCACCCGTCCATCGCAGATGTATCGAAGGGAGGGAGGTCGACCAACGAGTGCAGGTCGCTGACGAGCACCCTGCCCATCGCATGGTCGAGGTCAGCAACCGAGCGCCGCACAGACTCCGAGCCGAGGTCGCTGGCCCGGATGCGAGCAGCTGTCCACGCCATGTCCTCGGCCACGCGCCGACGCTATCGGACCTTCGGCCACCTCGTGCCGAGTGGAGCGCTACGCTCGCGACATGCCTGAATGGGGATGGTGGGTTCTCGGAGCGTTGGTGCTCCTTGGCATCGAGGCGCTCACGCTTGACCTCGTTTTTGCGAGCCTTGCGGTGGGAGCGGTGGCAGGCGCCATCGTCGCGGCCTTCGGTGCTCCAGTGCTGGCGCAGGGTCTGGCCGCGGTCTTCGCGGCGATGCTGACGCTGTTCGTCCTCCGTCCCATGGGACTGCGGATGCTCAAGACTGAGGGAACCGATACCAACGTCGACGCGCTCATCGGGGCCGGTGCGCTGGTCGTGGAGCGTGTCGACGCCCGAGGGGGGAGGGTCAAGATCGGCGGGGAGATCTGGTCAGCGCGGGTCCGCCACCCTGGTACGGAGTTCCAGGCGGGTGCGGACCTTGTGGTGATTTCCATTGAAGGGGCGACGGCGGTCGTCGACGCCCCCAACACTGAACCGGTCTCCGGTTCGACAGGGGAGTGAGCATGGAGAACTACGCCGTCTGGATCGTCGTCGCGATCGTCGCGCTCTTTGTGCTGATCGTCCTTGCCAAGGCGATCCGGATCATCCCGCAGGCGAGCGCCGGGATTGTCGAGCGCCTGGGCAAGTACCACCGGACTCTCTCCCCAGGGCTGACGCTCGTCATCCCTTTCGTCGACCGAGTACGGCCACTGATCGACCTCCGCGAACAGGTGGTCTCATTCCCGCCGCAGCCAGTAATCACTGCTGACAACCTCGTCGTCAGCATCGACTCGGTCATCTACTTCCAGGTCACCGACCCCAAGTCGGCCACCTACGAGATCGCCAACTACATCCAGGCCATCGAGCAGCTCACCGTCACGACGTTGCGCAACGTCGCTGGTGGCATGGACCTCGAGCGCACGCTCACCTCGCGTGAGGACATCAACTTGGGGCTTCGAGGTGTTCTCGACGAAGCCACCGGGAAGTGGGGGATTCGAGTCAACCGAGTTGAGATCAAGGCGATCGACCCACCTGCATCGGTTCAGCAGGCGATGGAGATCCAGATGCGGGCCGAGCGCGAGAAGCGGGCCACCATCTTGACCGCGGAGGGTATTCGGCAGTCGGCGATCTTGACAGCGGAGGGTGCCAAGCAGTCGGCCATCTTGGAGGCCGAAGGGGCGGCTCGAGCGGCCATCGTGCGGGCTGAGGGCGAGGCGTCGGCCATCCAAACAGTGTTCGATGCCATCCACCGCGCTGATCCTGACCCCAAGCTGCTCGCCTACCAGTACCTGCAAGCGCTTCCACAGATCGCGAACAGCCCGTCGAACAAACTCTGGATTCTGCCGGCTGAGCTCTCCGGCGCCATGGCCCAGCTCGGTCAGGCCTTCCGCACAAGCGCCGACCCTGCCTGATTTGGGCACCGTCATCAGGCGGGCCACCCTTGCCGAGCTTCCTAGCCTGGCGAGTGTGCTCGGTCGGTCGCTCAGGGCCGACCCGATCTTCCAGTGGTCGTTTGGCGGTGCGGGGCTCTCGGGCGATATCGCCAAGTTTGCCCAGCGGATCTATGCGGCACCGACCGAGCGAGGCATGGTCTGGGAGGCCGGCGGCTGTCGAGCAGTCGCGGTGTGGGTACCGCCAGGCGTCCGTGTCGTGGACTCCTCTCCGTTTCCCGGTAGCGGGCTGGCAAGCGAGGACCTTGGGGTACCGAACGCGGAACAGACGTGGGCGTGGATCGAGTCCTTTGTTCCCGGTGACGCGTGGTACCTCGAAGTGCTCGGTGTCGATCCGGATGCGCAGGGAGACGGGCTCGGCGGTGCACTGATCCGGCACGGCCTCGACCTCGCAGCCGCAGCTGGGGCTGGCGCATTCTTGGAGACTTCAGTGGCCGGCAATGTCCCGTACTACGAGCGCTTCGGGTTCGAAGTGGTCGAAGAACAGGACATGCCGGGCGAAGGCCCCCACGTGTGGTTCATGCGCGTTGACCCATAGTCCTCGTTGGTGCCTGAGGGTGTGCAATCGGTCGTGTCGGCGGCGACTACGGAGCCTGGGCTATCGGCACCGGCTCACCGAATCGGGTGGCCAGTTCTCCCGCTACCCGCATGACCATGAGCACGTACCAGTCGGCATGGTTGTAGTGGTATATGGCGCTGTACAGGCCACGTGGTCCGTTTCCTGCTCCGTTGGCGCAGAGGTAGTTGGCAGCACTGTAGATCGAGTCAGCCGGACTCCAGATGTCGGCCACGCCATCTTCGTCACCATCTACGGCGTAGGCAGCGAAGGTGCTGGGCAGGAACTGCATCGGGCCCATTGCTCCTGCCGGCGACGGCCCGGTGTTGGTCCCGTGACCGCTCTCCACCTGACCAATTGCGGCTAGGACAGGCCATGGCAATCCCGAGCACGTGGAAGCGGCAGTCTGATAGAGGGTCAAGAAGGACTTGGGGATTCCACCTGCGGTGGCCTCCCCCGATGCAGCGGAAGCAGCAGCGGCCGCCGCTGCGCGTTCGGCATCAACTCTGGCCTGCGCCTGCTCGGCTCGGGCTAGGTCACTGGCTTGATCATCCAGCGTCGCAAGGACCTCTTCCTGCTCGGTGAGCAGCCCGTCGAGCCGCCGGTACGCAGCCTCGACATCTGCCACCGTCACCATGCTGGCCTTGGTGCCGTGCTCTTGCCGTTCGGCAAGATGTGAACTCTGCCACGCCGCTGAGTCGAGGAACTCAGATCCGGAAGCGAGCACATGGAGTACCTCGGTCGAGATCTTCATCTGCGCTGCCAAGTCACTGGGGCTCCCCGAGGTGAGCAGGCCGTCCAACATGGCGAGGGAACCGCCAGACTGTTCGAGTGCTCGAACGGCAGCGACACGATCCTGGTCAGCCAGCAGAGCAGCGCGCGAGGCCGCGTCGGCCGCAGCATCAGCGCTGACCTCCTTGGTGACCGCCCCGGACAGGCTCCGCAAGGCCTTCCGGTACTCCGAACTGGCGGCATCCACTTCGTCCTGCAGGGCGGTGACCCGTTCGGCAACCACGGCAGCCCTGGCCCGAACCTCGTCCGACGTCTCGGCACCGGCTGACCCCGGGATCACCACGAGTGCCAACACCGACGCACAGAGGAGCACCGTCAGGCGTGAACGGGCAGCGGCGGCCACCCGGTGGCGCATGGGGCGCGTCGGGCTCATGATCATATGCATCGGCATCGGCCGAGTCAGGCTTGACGCACCGGAGACGGCAGCACGCTGCAGCGTGGCTGTGACTGCTCGACGCCTAGCATGTGCCTTCATGGTCTGGTGGGAGTGGCTGGCGATCCTGGCTGCGGGCGTAGCGGCAGGGGGCATCAATGCCCTCGTGGGGTCGGGGACGTTGGTGACGTTCTCGACGCTCGTGGCCCTCGGCGTCCCACCGCTGACGGCGAATGTGACCAACACCGTTGGCCTGGTTGCCGGATCGGTAGCAAGTAGCGTCGGTTACCGACAAGAGCTCTCGACTCAGCGAGCCCGCATCAGGCGGTTCGTGCCAGCGTCCGTGCTCGGGGGGCTCACTGGAGCCATACTGCTTCTCGTTCTCCCTGAGTCCGCCTTTGACTCCATCGTTCCCGCGCTGGTCGGGCTGGGCGTGGCGCTTGTGGCCCTTCAACCGTGGCTATCACGACGGCTTGCGGTCGAGCACGACACCTACGCACTCGGTGGACCGGTGGCGTGGGGAGCGGTCTACCTCGTCGGGATCTACGGGGGCTACTTCGGTGCCGCACAGGGTGTCCTGCTGATCGCCATTCTTGGAGCTCTGGTCGACGCGCATTTGCAGCGCGTCAACGCGTTGAAGAACGTGCTCGCAGCCGTCGTCAACGCGGTCGCCGCTGTCGTCTTCATCCTGCTGGCCGACATCGACTGGGCAATCGCGCTTGTCCTGGTCGTGGGGGCGACCGCTGGTGGCTTCCTCGGAGCCCACTACGGCAGGAGGCTGCCACCGGCCGCCCTCCGGTCGTTCGTCATCGTGGTCGGTCTCATCGCACTGTTCATGTTGGTGCGGTGATGGAGGTCTCTCAGGTCACCGACGTCGCAGATCCACGCGTCGCGGACTATCGCGAGCTCACCGATGTGAAGCTCAGGCGCCGCAAGGAGCCCGCAGAGGGGCTCTTCATGGCCGAGAGTCACCAGGTCATCGCGCGTGCGCTGCTCGCCGGCTACCCCATTCGCTCGGTGCTGACCACGCCGCGGTGGCTCGAGGCAATCGGGGATCTGAATCTCCCGGCTGGCACCGTTGTCCTTGTCGGAGAGGAGGCAACGGTGAACGAGATCACCGGATATCGGGTACACCGCGGCGCGCTTGCCGCGATGTCGCGGACTCCGTTGCCCACCGTCGAACAAGTGGTGCGCCAGGCACGGCGCATTGTGGTGCTCGAGGGACTCGTCGATCACACCAATGTCGGCGCAGTCTTTCGCTCTGCGGCAGGACTCGGTTTTGATGCCGTCCTGGTCGACCCGACCTGCGCTGACCCGCTGTATCGACGGTCGGTGCGGGTATCGATGGGTGCGGTCTTCGCTCTTCCCTGGACTCGGGCAAGCTCCTGGCCACAACTGCTGACCGACCTTTCGGCCGCAGGATGGGAGCTTCTTGCTTTGACGCCGCACCCGCACGCCGAACCGCTGGACAGGGTGGCCGCTGACCCACCCCAGCGACTAGCCCTGCTCCTGGGCAGCGAGGGCCATGGCCTTAGCCCTGACGCCCTCGCCGCGGTCACTCGGCATGTGCGCATCCCGATGGCTGATGGCGTGGACTCCCTGAACATTGGTGCAGCCGCAGCAGTGGCCCTATATGCGACCGGGCGGAGTGAGCGCTAGGCACTCGGAGGTGCTGCCGACAGGATTCATGGCGTCGACACGGCCACGACCGGCAAGCTGCCTCAACTGCGCGACACCTCGCGATAGATGTCTTCGAGGCGCACGAGATCAACCGCTGGTGAGTATCGAGACTCGTAGTTGTTGCGGGCTCGCTCCCGCAGGGAAAGGCTTCGCTCCGGGTGATTGGCAAGATCGGACAAGTGACGCTCGAGATCGGCGACGTTGCCGGTCTGAAAGCTCCAACCAACACCATCGCCGACCACATCTTCGGCGATGTTCTCCAGATCCGACACGAGGAGTGGAGTACCCACCGACAAGCTTCTCAGGATGACCAGCGGTAAGCCCTCGTACCACTGTGATGGGACCAGAACCGCTTCTGCGTCACGCATGCGCTGGGTGACGGCATCCTCTGCGAGCCATCCGAGATACTCGATCGAGGAATCGGACGCGGCGCGTTCTGTTACCAAGGACCGCAACTCACCGTCGCCGGCAATGACGAGGCGAAGCTCTCTGGTGTCGGCCCTGGCCCAGGCGTCGAGCAGGGTCCGGATCCCCTTGATCTCGATGAGGCGGGCCGCAATGAAGACAAACCGGGTGCCTGTCAAGCGTCGTCCGGCGACTCCGGGGTCAGGCACAGAATTGGGCTTAACCAGGATCCTGCTTGCCGGGTAGCCGTCACGAATCATCAGTCTTCGCATGAAGCTGGTGAGCGTGAGATACCGAGTGATGGCGCGCTGTGTTGTTCCAACCGCGCGGTGCACGCCCAGCCCCAAAGTCAGGGCCGTCGTGGCAAGTCGGCTTTCGTGGTAGCAGGAGTGGCGAATTCCCGACAGTTTGAGCTTCGATCCCACGCAGTCCTCGCATATGGAACCGTCGCGCACGCAGGTTCCGACTACACACGACCAACGGTAGCTGTGCAGTGTGGTGACGGCCGGCACCCCGGCCGCGTGCGCTGACCGGAATACCGAGGGCGACATCAGCGGAAATGGCGTATGCACATGGACTACATCTGGCCGAAAGGAGCGGATTCGGCGTGTGGTCTCTTTCTGAGCTTCGATATTCCAGATGGCTTTACCCCCCGCACGAAGCGGCGAGAGACCCAGTTGCTCTGCAGATGGGAGTGTGAATTGCTCCACGTTGTGGCCAGCGTCGGTAAGCAGCTGAGCTTCATGTGCCAAGACCTCCATCGCCCCGCCAAGCGACGAATGATGGTTGTGCAGTTGAAGCACCCTCATCGGGTCGCCGCCGACTCAAGCCATCGTGGAACCGGTCCATCGATAAGTTCGCGGAGCTTCACCAGATCGGTCTGGAACTGCGGTCCAAGCTTGTGCTGAGCCTCGGCCGGCAGTGGGTCTGACCTAAGGGCTGCGCGCCGTACCCGCTCGCGGAGCCGGTAGGACGTCCTGCTCTTGACGAACGAGCGGAGCCTGTCGTTGGCGGTTGCCACCGAGATGGCCTTGTGCAGTGCGGCGTACTTCGGCTGGCCTGAGACGTTGACTCGGGGGATACCGGAGGCCTCTCCTTCTATGTGCGGTACCTCAAGGAATCGCAGAATCTGGCTGACCGTTGCCTCGTAGTCTGAACTCAAATCGTCGTAGAACCACACTCCAACCTGTTCTCGTGGGAAGGCGGAGTACAGGACTCTGAGGGAGTCGCTGTAATGGCTCATAGCCGTGTAGTGCCAAATGTGATGCCAGCCCGCCCGTTTGCGCTCTTCCTCCAGTGCAACCGCGTCGAGAAAGTCCTCGACGGGCTCCAGACCCCGTGCCCGCATGTACTGATGGCTGGAGAACGCGCGTGCAACCGGTTCACGCAGCATGACGACGAGCTTCATTTCCGGATTCATTTCGAGCACGGCGGGTACGGCTGTCTCGGCGTAGTAGAGCGTGGAGACCGAAGCGTCGCCAAGAGCTAGGTAGTCGTGGACCTGTGGGTAGAGATCAAGGTATGCCTGTCGCTCTGTCACTGCCACGCGGTTGATCGTGTGTTGGTCACCAGGTGCTGTGAAGTGTGCACCAGTCTCGTGCAGCGCGAAGAAGTGCGGTTCCTTGGGATCGGTCACGAACACGCGGGGGTGGGACCTCAGACCCTCAACGAGGCCGGTTGTCCCACTCCGAGCGGCCCCCACCACTAGGAAGTTCGGTCGAGTTTGGGTCACAGACCCTTCCTTTCGTCTGCGTACTTGATCGCTTCTCGATAGGCGGCCACGAGACGCTCAGCGACCGCGTTCGGCGCAAACCGAACCTTGGCTCGGAGTGGCCCGGCGGCTGCCTCACTTCGGTGCAGGTCAGGGTCCTCAAGGCGTCGGGTCAGTTCGCGGATGACACCATCCATGTCAGCGGACTCGACGACCGCCCCAGCCGGCTGCTCCACGCCATCAAGCAAAACCTCTTGAGCACCGTCTACTCGGGTAGCTACCACGGGCAGTCCGACGGACATCGCTTCGGCGACGACGAGTCCGACTGTCTCGTATCGTGAGCAAAGAACCAGCACGTCGGCTGCCCAGAGCCAAGGGAGAACGTTGTCGGTCGGTCCCGGGGCGAATACGGTCCTTCCCCATTGGCTGCCCGCGAAGTGTTCAACCCAGCCAGGATCTCCCGGACCGACCAGCGCGAGTGTGGTGTCAGCGGGACGATGAGCGGCCCATACCGGCAACAAGAGGTCCTGCCCTTTCTGCCGGACCAGGCGACCCAGGATGAGGGCTATCCGTTCCTCGGTAAGACCGAGCGCCTTTCGAGCCGACTCTCGTTCGGCCGGGGTCGGTGGCCTGAACGTTGCCAAATCCACGGCGACACCAAGCGCTCGCCCGGGCACTCGAACACCGAGTGCTTCACCGCGTCGCAGTTCATCCTCACAATTCGCAACCACGAGATCGGTACGACGAGCTGAAAGACGCTCGGACTGCCTCACCGTGGCTGAGATCAGGGGATTTGAGAAGACGGTGTCGGCCCATGCATGGGGTTGATAGACGACTGCGGCAGAGCGTGGTGGCTTGGTGAGAGGAAAGCGACAGAGGAAGCCGGCGACGAAGGAATGGACATGGACGACATCTGGCACAACGACTCTGACCGCCGCGTGATACTGACGAATGGCTTTCAAGTAGGTAGTTGGTCGGCGGCGATCAAGGTGCCATCTGTGAATCGTGACACCAGGCCCGAGATCGGGCATGTCCGGGTGGGCCAGGACGTGCACTTCGTGACCTTGTGCGATTTGCTCAGCTGCGAAGTGCCTTAAGAGAACGACAACGCCACCCCAGTGAACCTCGCTTACGTGGAGGATTCGCAGACTGTTCGGGGAGCCCATCAGACCTCCCCGAGCCGCTCAAGCAGCTGTCGCGACCAACCCGCGCGCCGAGCGTTACTGTCAGGAGCCCCCTGGCGATCGGCGACGTACCGGAGGTTCACCACCAGGAGGTAGGTGCGGATAGCTGCGTCCGCCTCTTCATGGTGTACATCCCAGTTGGTCGCCAGGACCTTACGAGCGCTGTAGACCCAGGCGTCCTCTGCGCTCTCGGTTGGTCCTTCGCGCAGTCGAAGATCTTGGGCCAGGTAGTGCAGGTGATCGAACCCGGGTAGCACTCCATCCTCGCAATGCTCCCAATCCCAGAGAAGAACGGCGTCGGCGTCTCGAGCCATGTTCCATGGAACCCAATCTCCGTGCCATGACCCTGTCCTGGTGTCGATGTCGCCTCGTTCGGTGACTAGGCGATCCAGTTCTCTCTCCAGCCACTTTCGCTCCTCGGGGTCTCGGATGGCGCTGATCCCCTCACTCAGGCGACCGATTGCTGGGGTCAGTCGCAGGCTGCTCGACTGCCACCCGTGACGCTCGGCAAAGGCTCTCATCTCCACGATTGGGACACCCGATGGTTCAGCAGCAGCAGATTGCGGGCTGAGCGCCTCTAGCACGAGCGCCGCGAAGTCTCCTTGCTCGATCAATCCGAGCACTTTCGGGGTTCGGATGCCGGGAACGGGATGGTCAGCAATGGTGGTAAGGCTGGTCTGCTCCCTCCGAAGGTCGGATACCCGGTCACCCCAGGCACACTTTGCGAACGCCAGCGATCGCCCACCGGCGTCAAGGGCATTGAGAACTACTGCCCTGCCATGGCGCGGGCGGCCGAGGCGTACCACGATCGTGTCGGCATCGGGGAGGGTGCGCGCCACGACGTCCAGCGGGCACCCGGCCCGATCACTGACGGATAACCGAGCCAAGGGCAGCCGGTACAACAGACCCTTCGCCTGAGCCCAGGCGAGGATTCGTACCAAGGCTTTTCCCCGTTGCCCGTCATCGAATCTGACGATGGCACCGGAAGCGGCCGGGCTCCGAGAGGGCAGAAGGAGGACGGGCCGTCGGAGGCTCGGCAGGACGAGGTAGTTCTGCGAGCCAACTTCGAAATTGCCAGCACGCCGATTCACACGGAGGTTGGTCGGAGCCGGCCAGATCGGTCTAACTCGCGTGATGAGCGACGTCGCGGCCACCGATTGCGAGGCGGTATTCACCAGCGAGCCTCCGAGCCCGCGGCAATCTCGGGGCACTCGATGTGCCAATCCCGTGCCCACTGAAGACCGAGCCTGGAGTCCTGCAGCGCCAATGCCTCGGCGGTCGACGTTCGTGCGCTTTCGTACAGCTTGCGAAGCTGGTCGAGTTGATCCGCGGAGCAGGTAGCAAGAGCATCGGTGAGGCTTTCTGTCTCCGCTTGGCGTGTCGCCAGCGACCGGAGACGGCGTAACCGGTCGGCACCCAGCGTGCGACGGACGGTCGGGTAGAGGCCGGCGCGACGGACCACTCTGCGGAGTTTGCGGACCCCGCCACCGCGAAACTGGACCACATGGTTTCGGTGTTCGTCTGTGGCAGCGGTCTGTTGCAGCAGCGGTTCTTCGGCTAAGCCCGTCGCCGCACAAAGCATTTCAGCCAACTTCTTACGAGCCCCGGTGATGACCGGGAAAGGAACGATGATGAGGTTCGAAGGGTCCACGTGCTCGGCTAGTTGAGGCAGCCAGAACGCGTAGTCGCTCGCACCGGTGTAGACACTGACGTACCGCCCCGAAGGGGCAAGAGCCTGCCCAAGGGATTGGGCTGGATCACTGCCAAAGTAGTCCCTGTGGAGCTGGTAGTGCGATAACAGTCGTCTGATTGGATGCCGAACGGCGTAAATGACGACCGCCCTGGGCGATTCTGCGACGAGGTCGCGAAGAGCGTTCGGGAATTGCTTGAAGGTGTAAGACATGCTCGCATCTAGCCTGAGCAGGTCTGGACGCCGCGGCTCGTAGAGCCTGTCGTACCAGTCCAACCCGCGATCGGTCTCGCGGCTGAAGAAGTTGGGCTCCTTGATGGCCCCCGGGTCGACACAGGGGTGGCTGCTCAGCCAGGAGGCAAGTGACGAAGTCCCCGAGCGGGCGGACCCGGCAATGACGATATCGGGCCCATACGCACCAGACACGCCCATTCACCCCCCTCGCTCCTGGCGACCGAGTTTACCGTTTACCGAGCAAACAAATGGATGACCCCCACGATGCGACCAAATGGGTGACGAGGTGTCGCGAGGGTGTCTCGACCGTATGGTGTGCGAGATTGTGGTGCCCCAAGTGATATTGCTTCAGGAAGGTAGGAAGGTCAGCATGGGAGTCGCTCCGAGCCCAGGGGCCGAGCCGATCGGAGGTATGCGCAAGTCAACTCGATGGAATCGTGTCAGACGTGGCGCACCCACAGAGCTAGCCAACTTCCTACGAGACTCAGCCCGCACCTACGGATCGGCGACTGCCAGGCATCGTCAGATGCCGGACTTCTTGGTGATCGGGGCGAAGAAGGGTGGCACGACATCTGTAGCCAACTGGCTCGTTGAACATCCTCAAGTGATGCCGATGTTCCCGCGTGTTCAGCGTCGAAAGAGTCCCCACTTCTTCGACATCAACTACGGAAGAGGAGCCGACTGGTATCTCTCACACTTCCCCACGAGGCTGGCACGCAACGCCCGACGCAGGCGTGCTGGGGCAGCACAGGTTGGGGAGACGTCGCCCTACTACCTGTTTCACCCGGCCGCAGCGGCGCGGATTAGGGAGACCGCTCCCCAGGCGCGTCTAATCGCCATCCTTCGCGAGCCGGTGTCCAGAGCCCACTCCAACTACTTTGACCGGGTCGTGGCAGGAACGGAGGACCTCCCGACCTTTGAGCAGGCGATAGACGCGGAGGAGGGACGGCTGTCGGGTGTGACGAATGAGTGGCTGGCGGTTCCCGATCACTACAGCTTCGATCATGATCACCATACATATCTCGCACGCGGCCGATATGCCGAACAGCTGCGCATCTACTTTGAGTACTTCCCGAGGGAACAGTTACTCGTACTTCCGCTTGAGGCGCTCAAGAACGATGCGGCCGGTGCGTTTCGGCGCATCGAGGACCACCTCGGCCTAGATCACCATGCCGTGGACTTGGGCGCCAGGAACGCCCGAGAGGGCAACCCCAAGATTCTCCCTGAAACCCGTGAGCGACTGGCCGCCTACTACGAGCCATTCAACCGCGAGCTTACTGAGCTTCTGGGCGAGGACTTCGGTTGGTGACGCGGCTCTGATTGAGCCGCTAAGCCCTGGGTGTCGCCGGCGAACAAGTGGTAGAGATGTCCTATGAGTGGTGCATTGGAACGTGACGCGAATGGTGCCCCGCGAACGCGGTTGCTTCCCGACCGGCAGGGTCTTGTCGTGCGGCTTCAGGCCGAATCAGGGGGGCGAGCGGCCTTGCTCGACGCGCTGCACCGTTACATCGACCGGCTGCCTGAAGAGCCTGCCACCGAGTTCTTCTGCATCTCGCTCGACCCCGATGAACCTGAGGTTGTCTGGCTGCACGAGTGGTTCAACGGCGAGGACGGGATGACAGCCCACCGTTCAGCGCCAGGATTTGCCGACCTCATGGCCGAGCTCAACACCGTGCTCAGTTCGGCGCCCGGGGTGATGCGCTTCGTGCCGCTGCGGATGCACCTGTCCGATGGGCTGTGGCAGGATGAAGAGCTCTAGCGGTCCGGCGAGACCATTCGGCTTCATCGACCGAACGGACGCACAACGCGGGACTTGAGCGGCACATCGTGCTGCCACAGAGAGTGCAGCCTTACCTCCGGTCGAACCGCCTCGATCACGCGTCCGTGGCCGAGGTAGATCGCCATATGCGAGATTGATCCCTGGGGCCCATAGAAGACGAGATCGCCCCTCTTGCGATCCGCGAGCGGCACCTGACGAAGCCCTGAGTTGAAGATCGCCGAGGCAGTGGCAAAGTCGCGACGCTGATGGAGGTAGGTGGTGATGGTCGGCAGGACGCGTCCGCCCGCATGCATGGCCTGAAGGGCCAGCCCCGAGCAGTCATAGCCCAACGGTCCAGCACCACCCCAGATGTAGCGCCGTCCCACCTGTCTTCCAGCCCAAGCAATCATCGCCTCGATGTGCTCGTCGGTGGTAGCGCGCGCTCGGACAGTTGGCTGCGTAGTAAACCTGTCCATACAGAACGGACGGTCAAATCCCATGGCATTCCAGGTTCGGCGGTTGACCTTCCCAGTGGGACGAAGCCCGCGCCGCTCCTGGAAGGCGGTGACTGCGCTGAGCGTCTCTCGCCCATATCTGTCCAGCTCCTCGGTGGTGCCGAGGCGGCGTTGCACCATCCACACCTTGACGCCAGCCCAGGCGCGCCCGAGCACAATGCACCCTTTGGCCACCGGTACATCGTTGGCCACGTAGGGGGCGCTGTCGGCGGCGCTCACCGGCAGCGAGGCTGACACCGCAAGCGGCACCACCAGGCTGAGGGCGGCGACGCAGGCGAGCAGGGGCCGGGAGAAGCGGGCAGATTGGCTCATGTCCCCACCATCGGCAATTGCGGGCAGGACATGGAGCGGCGTGGCACGCTGGGCCGGTGACCTGGACCATCGCAGACCTCGATGACGCTCGCGTCGCGGCCGTCGTGGACCCGCACTTTCTGCGGAGTATGGACGCTGGATCGGCGCCGGGCATGGCTTACGCAGTCGTGTCTGAGGGAGCGATCGTCTGTTCCCGGGGCCTCGGTTCACTCGCGCTGCCCGCTGGGCCGGCTCCAGATCGTGCGACGGTCTTTCGGATCGCGTCGATGACCAAGAGCTTCACCGCCGCCGTGTTGTTGCGGCTGCGCGACGACGGTGTGCTCAGCCTCGATGCACCGGTGGTCGACTTCGTTCCGGAGCTGGCGGCCGGTGGAGCCGCTGCGCGTGAGATCACCGTGCGCCAACTGCTGACCATGGGCGGCGGCTTTCTCAGTGACGACCCGTGGGGAGACCGGCAGCAGGACCTCCCGGTCTCCGCGTTTCGTGCCCTGGTTGCACGGGGGCTGACTCCGCTCTGGCCGCCTGGGCTGCGGTTTGAGTACTCGAATCTGGGATACGCCCTGCTTGGACTTGTGATCGAAAACGTCACCGGACGCACGTACATCGAGGTCGTCGAGTCCCAGCTGTTACAGCCCCTCGGAATGGTTTCAAGTGGTTTCGACCCCGACGGCCTTCGGGGCAAGACTGTCGCCAACGGCTACGTACGGCGCAGCACTGGATGGGTCGAAGAACCGATCGCCGGCCCCGGCGCCTTCTCGCCGATGGGCGGAATCTTGAGCACCGTGAGCGACCTGGCTGTTTGGGTTGGCTTGTTGCAATCTGTGCACCGACAAGACCGACGGGGGCTCTCAGCGGAGGGCGCGCTCCCGCTGCAGGCGTCATCGCTGGCCGAGATGCAGGTCACCCAGCGAATGGTGGCCGCAACTTCTGCCGGCTCATCAGAGGCCGCCCCAGAAGTGACCGGGTACGGGTTCGGCCTCTTCGAAACCTTCCGGTCGTGGGGCCGTAGTGTCTACCACTCCGGCGGTTACCCCGGATTTGGCTCCCACATGCGGTGGCACCCCGTCTCTGGCCTCGGGATTGTGGCCCTCGCCAACAGCACCTACGCCCCCATGTCGACGGTCGCGACCGCTGCGCTTGCTGATCTCGTGACCCAGCTTGGGGCGCCACTGCACCCACCACCAGTGAGTCTGTCGATGCTCGATTCCGCCCAGAGGTCGGTCACTGACTGGCTACGGGGATCAGACCCCGACGGGGAGGCCGCCTCGACCTTACGGGCGATGTGCGCCGAAAACGTCGAGATGGACATGCCATGGACCGAGCGGGTGGCGATCTGGCGCGCTCTCCATCGTTCGCACGGGAGTCTGGATGTTGTCCCAGACACCGTGACCTGTCCATCGCCTGGGACGGCCAGCTGGCTGATGAGCGGGCAGGAGAGGGCGGGTCGGGTCCGGATAGCGGTATCGATGGCGCCGCACGATCCGCGTCTGGTCCAGTCCATCCAGATCCAGGCGATCGACCCGACTGCTCCTGTGGCACCAGCTTCGACCGACCTGACGTGAGTGGCTTCGTCCCCTCAGGTGGCGCCCGTGGTAACGTCATGGTTGGTTGTAGAAGTTTTCCGTCGTCTCGTTTCTCCGAAACGCTCGCGGAAAGACTCGCGGGCACTCTCGGTGCCGCAACCCCGCCCCCGCAGCCTGCGGGAGTGGCAGCATCAAGAGTTGGAGAGTTTCATGGCAGTAGGCAGCGTTAAGTGGTTCAACGCTGAAAAGGGTTACGGATTCATTGAGCAAGACGGCGGCGGAGCCGACGTCTTTGTTCACTTCTCGGCCATCACGATGGACGGGTACCGCACCCTTGAAGAGAACCAGCGCGTCGAGTTCGAAATCACGCAGGGCCCGAAGGGTCCGCAGGCGGAGAACGTCCGTCTCGCCTGATCTCGGGGCCTGATACCAGGCTTCGCGAAGGGCCCGGTTCCTCACCTCACGGTGCGGAACCGGGCCCTTCGTCGTCGGGTCCTTGCATCGACCAGGTCGAGCCGCTCGGGGTGTCCATCACCACGATGCCGCCAGCAACAAGGGCATCGCGTAGCCTGTCGCTGGTTGCAAAGTCCTTCTCCTCACGCGCTGACCTGCGGGCGGCAAGCACAGCGTCGACAACAGGTGCGAGAGCCGCCGACGGGTCTGCTGCCCCAGATCGAGCCAACTCGCCGAGTCGGACCACCATGGCCCGAAGCTCACGGCGTCCGCGGTCGAGCGAGTCACTTTGCAGCGTGTCGGCCGACCATGCGACCAAGATGTCGTCGAGACCCAGCAGCGCAGCCACGGCTGCATCAACATCACGGTCTGTCATGGCCGCATCAAAGAGCTTGCGTTGCACTGAGACATCGGTATCCAGCGACGGCGGGACGGGCAGTTGCTCAGCCTCATCGGCACTGGCACCCGGTCCTGAGAACCCACCCGGCACGTGGCGGATCCCGGCCACGATTGCGGCAAGCTCGTCGACATTGAGGACCGAACCGGAGGGCACCAGTTCACTTTGCCCATGGCGGCGCACCGTGAGGTGGCCGACCCCGGAGACCTCGACGGTACTCGCACCACGATCGACGATGACTGCTGTGTGCTCGTCGATGCCAAGCACTGCCGCATTCTCCGGTAGGTCTTGTTCCAGCAGCTCGAGCCGTTCCTCGCCGAGGTAGCAAAAGCGGGTGTCGTAGGTCCCGCCCTCGGCGTTGTCGTAGTGCGGGACCACTGCAACCGGAAGGTCGAGGAACCGGGTGAGTAGATCAAGACCCTCAGCCCAGAAGGGCGCCACTCCCACCTTGTAGATCTCGTAGACGGGTAGGGCCCAGCGTCCGGCCGTTACCGCGGCGGCACTGCCCAGAACGACCGTGCCGCCACGGTCGACGACGTCTCCGATGGCGCCAACCAAGGGTGTGCCATGCCATTGGTCCAACGCGTACGTGGGGCTACCGGGGCCGGCGAAAAGCCAAGCTGCTCGGCTCACCTGAGCAAGAACCCGCTCCCTCTCGGCAGCCGGGATGTCGGACCGACGCCAACTGGCGGGCGTGACCTTCTGACCGACGGATTCTTCGAAGTAGCGAAGGGTGCGATTCGTGAGGTCGTCGGCGTTGACCTGAAAGCCATAGGGGGTGTCCAACATGACGGCCGGACCGTCACCGGATGCGGCAAGGACGGCACGGTGGGTCTTGACCATCGCTGGTGCCGTCTCACCTGAACCCATCAGCACGATGCGACTCACGGCTCAAGATCCTTCCACGCGTGTGAGGAGGCCGAGCAGGTGATCGGTGACTACCTCGGGATGTTGCAGGTGGATGTCATGGTGCGCGTCCGGGTGCCAGCTGACGGTAGCGTCCGGCAGCGCGGCCGAAGCTTCGTCAACATCTGCCGAGCTCGTGCTTCCCGCGACCATGAGATGTACCGGCGCGGCGATGGCCCGGTACAGCTCCGTCGGGTCGTCGGCCCAGAGCGAGTGCAGGATCGAGCGGTGGTGATCGCGGGCGAGCCGGTTGCGCACCCGTCCCGCGACGAGTTCCAAATTGCCGACGACAGCTTCCACGGCTCCACTGGGCCACGTCGCTACCATCGCGCTGATGAAGCCCAGGACCTCCTCCGGGGCGCGTTGGCCCAGATCAGGCGGCGCCAGGTTCTTCCAACACACGTCGAACGAGTCGAACCGGCGTCGAAGGTGGATCCACCCACCATCGACCGCGACAACACCGCCCCAGTGGGGGTCGTCGTGCGCTGCGCGAAGCACAACATTCCCACCCCACGACTGTCCGGCCGCGATGGGACGCCGATCGTCCCATTCGAGGGTGGTGAGCAGAGTTCCGAGGTCGTGAGCAGCCGCCGCGGTGGTGTAGCCCTCATGGGGTCGCTCCGAACGTCCATGACCCCTCAGGTCGACGCACGCCACCGGGTGCCCACGGCTGTTGAGCTGCTCGGCGACACCTCGCCAGAGCAGAGCGTTTGACGCCAGCCCGTGCACCAGGACAAACGGATGACCGTCGCCGGGGAGTAGACGAACAGCGAGCGAGGTGCCGTCGCTGACAGGTTGATCGACCGGCTCCACCCAAGAGTCAGCTGGCCACTCGAAGGCGTTCATGCGGCGTTCTCGCATGCATCGTCGATCAGGTCGATGAGGGTCATACAGCTGACGGACTCCTCTTCGCTGGTCACGTAGGCATCGCTGTCGCCACGGATTCGTTGTGAGACCGAGCTCACCATCAGTTCATAAGCATCACAAGCCGGAAAGCGCTCGGTCCAGCAGCGAGCGCCGTCGGTGATCTCGATGCTTGCGGCCTCGCGCCAGCTGGTGATGGCAGGCGACCCGAATGTGACTGCGGCGGAAGTGCCATGGACCTGCAAGCTCTGGTGCTCTGCGTCGAGGAACGAGGAGAGGACTTCGGTCCTGGCACCAGTCGAGGTGGTCAGAGTCGCGCTGGTGCGTAGGTCAGCACCCGTCTGGCTGGTCGTGCGGCCGGCAACTTCGACCTCCCACTCCCCATCTATCCACGTGACGGCGGGCCGCAGGAGGTATGGGCCCACGTCCAGGAGCGAACCGCCACCACGGCTCGGATTGAGTCGGTAGTTATCAGCTGGGACCCCATCGAAGGTGAACGATGAATCGATGCTGCGAACTTCGCCGAGATCGCCTGCGGCAACGATGGCATCAACGCGTCGTGTTCGCGGGTGCCACTGGGTCCAGACAGCCTCAACGAGCAGCAGGCCAGCAGAGCGCGCGGCGCTGAATGCTTGGCGGCACTCTTCGGCATCGAGCGTGATCGGCTTCTCGCATAGCACGTGCTTACCAGCACCTAGGGCTGCGGTGATCCAGCGTAGGTGCGCTTCGTTGGTGAGGGATACGTAAACGGCCTCAACCGAGTCATCATCTAAGATCGCTTCGTAGCCATCGGTAGCCATTCCTTGGGGTTCTAAGGCCTTCGCTCGATCAGCATCTCGTGCAGCCACGGCTTCGAGCTGTGCATAGGGACTGGCATGGACCGCGGGTCCCACCGCCCGAGAGGCAACAAAGCCGGCACCAAGAAAGCCCCAGCGAACGGCGCCGGTGTCAGTGGACGTCACGCGTCCCCGTCGACCGACATGGGAATTCCTTGTGCGCGCGCGGAGGCCCGTGCGGCCTCCATGACAGCAACCACCCGCCGCGACTGCACGGCGGTGACACTCATCGGCCACTCGTAGCGAACGGCATCGACGAACTCTCGATGAAAGGCGTGGGGCTCGGGAGTGATCTGCTTGAGTGCTGTTTGCGAGCCGAGGGGGTCGATGTAGGTGAGCTCAGGGGGCGAGTCAGTCACGGCCAACACGTCTTCGTCCAACGTACCGACAGCGTTCCGCCGAACGACGCTTTCGTTTCTCCACGTGCTGGTGATCGCACCCTCGGTGCCGAGGAGGTACCAACGTGGTTTGAGCGCAGCTGCGAGATCGGAGTGGACGAAGACCGCCTCAGTGCCGTCCTGGAAGCGAAGCGCAACAGTGGTGTGGTCGGCGTTGGTGACGTCGTGCCACTTCCGTTTGTGCTCAATGCAGGTGACGTGCGCGAGCGGACCGGGATGCAGACTGAGGATCTGATCGATCAGGTGCGAGCCCCAGTCGTACAACGCGCCTCCGGACACGGACTCATCGGAGTGCCAGTAGTTGCAGGGGTGTCCGAAGCCACCGATGAATGCCTCAAGATGAAATACCTCGCCGAGCTCGCCCCCATGAACCATGTGCGCGATGGTGAGGAAGTCCGGATCAAAGCGCCGATTCTGGTAGACCACAGCTCGCCGCCCCGTGCGCTGTGCCGTGGCCAGGACCCGGTCGGAATCCTCAATGGTGAGGGCGAACGGCTTCTCGACAATGACGTCTTTCCCGGCCGCCATCACGCGATCTGCCCAGTCGGCGTGTGAGTCCGGGGGAGTCGACACGACGATGACGTCGAGAGAGGGATCTGCCAGCAAGGCAGCCGGATCGTCGGTGGTCGTGACGCCGGGGAACAGCTGGTGGGCGTCCGCAAGGCGTTCAGCTGAACGATCACAGAGCGACCCAAGCTTCATCCCGGGAAGGGCTTGGGCGGCGCGAGCATGCTCTGCACCGATCGCTCCAAATCCGAGTAGGCCGACAACCAAGGGTGAGACTTCTTCGGGATCGACCCCGAGGGAACGACGGAGGACGAGGTGCAGCAAGCGTGCGAAGGCGGCAACATCGTCCGGCTGGTCGGCACACGGCCGGAGCGACACCATGCCGATGTGGTTCTCAGGGTTCCAGGTCGCGACCGGGTGCGCGGTCAATCCCAGCTGGGCGGTCGCCCAAATCTGAACATTCTCCCTGACCTTTTCCACCGCCAGGACGGGCGTGAAGATCTCCAACGGCTCACCCATTGGGGCGACTCGCCCGAGCCAGGCCTCGGAGCCAGCGGGCCGAACACGGGCGCGATGCGGGCGCGACCAGAGATCGGCTGCAACGCCGGACGCCTCGTTCAAATCCGGCAGGTCGGCGCCTGAAGTCGATCCCAGCAGGAAGACGGGAGTTCGGCTGCCGCGCGCCGCGGAGATGACGTCAGCAGCCTCAGCCGAGAGAGCCGAGTTCGTCCAGACCAGTACCGCTGCTGGTGAGGCATCGGGGGCACCGTCCAGGGACGTCAGCCATCCTGCCTCGCGGAGCAACTGGCTTGTTGCTTCCAGTGCCGCTCGCTCACCCTGAGTCAGTTGACCGACGGCCCAGGTGAGGTGACGAGACATACTTCCTCCGCTTGACGCCGCTCGAACGACCGGTGGTGGCCTCCCACGACCCTAGGCGACGACGCGGCTCTGTGCACTGGAAGCGCGGGAGGCTCGCCCTTCGGCATTGCGCCGATGCCGACGCAAAGGCAGCAGATGTTGCTGTTGTACCGAGAAGGCGGGTGTTCGCCGACCGCGGATATTGGATTAGGCGAACCTGCCGGATGGTAAGTGATCAGGGTGGAGGTAGGTAGCGCTAGGGTATCAATCGATAGCCTTGACGGCAGGGTCGTTCTACGGGGGAAAAGCGGCGTGTCCGCAGTTGTTGAGAACGCCGAGCGACACGTGCTTGATCTGCGCACAAAGCGGCCCTCTCGCTGGGCGACCAGGGACCGGATTCTGCTCGAGGCTTCTCGCTTGTTCGCCACACACGGATTCCGCGGGGCGTCGACACGGCAGATCGCTGAGCAAGTGGGCATTCGTCAGCCATCGCTCTTCAAGCACTTCGCCTCTAAGCGGGCGATGCTCGCTGAGCTCGCTGTCTACGACATGGACGTCCCCGCTGGCCACGCTGTGGCATCAGCAAACGCGACTGGATCAGTGATCGACAGATTTGCTGGTTACGTGGCTTGGGACCTGGAGTGGTACCGCACGATGCCCTTCGACCTGCGCGGGTTGAACGATGCCCTGGTGAAGGCTGAAGGACTCACCAGGGCGCAAGTTGCACGTGCCCGATGGCATGCCGCTATCAACCTCATGCTCGAGCAGGGGGTCAGATCGGGGGACTTCGCATCGCACGCGGTGCCCTTTGTACCGTCGGCGCTGGAGACGTTGAGCTGGCAGATGGTCAAGAGCAGGGAAGCCACAGAGCGAACCGTCGACGACGCCGTCGAGTTTCTGCTGGCAGCTGTCTTGACCTCATGGCGGGACCTTCGCCGCTGACCCCCACCAGGGTGTTGATCTAGCCTTTAGTTGGAGGTGAGGACAATGCTCACCGATGTGTCCATGAATCCAGAACTCAACCGAGACCCAAGTGGTTTGTTTCCACCGCCGTTCGAGAAGTTGGTGGCTGACCGAACGATCACGGAGGCGCAGGCGCGGGCTGTGTTGGCTGCCCTGACCAGTGAGAACCGTCCGGACGAAAAGCCATCGATGCTGGCGGCACCTCGTGCGGGGATCGCTGCCAGACTCGCTGAAATCGGGGCCTACCTCGGGGCCGCGCTGGTCGTGGCGGCAGGCATCGTCGTCGTGGCGCAGCAGTGGGGCGACATGTCCTTCATGGCTCGGGTCGCGGTGATGGCTGGCACGACGCTCGCCCTCTTGGCGGTCGCTGGCAGCCTTTCATTCTTCACACATGGCCGACCGTGGGCCGACGTTCCGAACGGTGACACCCTTCGGAGGCTCAGCGGTACGCTGTTCAGTTTCGGCGCCCTTGGAGCCTTCGGAACCGTGATGGTCGCGATGCTCGCCAACAACGAGAACGTCACGGGCAACGAAGCCTGGACGGCGGTGGTGCTGGGTGCTCTCGCGGCTTCTGCCGTGCTACTGGTGGCCCGACTCCGGGCTGACACGCCTCTGGGTGAGATCGGGTTGGTCGTCGCATCTGTGGCAGCGGTCATGGGTATGGTCCAGCTCACGATGCCCGACGAGGCCATCGTCATCCAGTGGACCCTTCTTGCCGTGGGTCTCGCCTGGGCGCTTGTCGGCACGTTCAGTTCTCTTATGCGAAACCAGATCCTGGTCACGTCGCTTGGTCTGTTGCTTGCGCTCTTCGCATCCGCGAACATCCCCGAGGACGCATGGTCACAGCGCCTGGCTCTCATCACCCTGATCGCAGTTTCGTTGGCTGTGTACCTGCTGAGGTCGCTCTGGCCGTACATCGCAGCAGCCACCGTCGCCGCTGTAGTGCTGACCGTCACCTGGGTTGGTGAGGCAGTTGGTGCCGCGATGGCGCTGTTGGCGGCCGGTTTGGTCTTCTTGGTCCTTGCTGGTGGGGCGTTAATGCTGCACCGTCACCGGTCGACCCGGCCCGACGTGCGCACGGGAGTGGTGGATACGACGGTGGGTGGTGAGGACTAGTCATCTTGGGGGGCCCTGAATGCCACGCCCAACAACGCTCTGTCACCCATTCGGCTCGCTGCGTTGGCCGAATCTTGCTCCATCCTGAAACGGCAAACGAAGTCGCGACTTGACGTCGCAGCCATGGAACGCCAAAGAAGGGGTGGACATGAACTCAGGGAAACTCAAGACCGTGCTGCAATCGGCATCTGCGGTCACCGTGGTCTCGGTCCTGGTGTCGATCGTCGGTGCCGGAACCAAGTGGATGAACTGAAAGGGGCTTCGCTATGAATGAACTGAAGTCCCGCGTGATTGTTTCCGTGCTCGGGAGCGCCACAACGGTGCTCGCACTGGCCTCGGTTGTCGGCGCCGGCAAGAAGTGGGCGAACTAGCGAGACGGTTTCACGCTCTCAAGCAACAGGCGACATCCGCTCTCACACCTCGTGAGGGCGGATGTCTGTCGTTCCCGGGCTTGGTCCGCACCGTGTGGAGCGAGTAGCCACGGTGGTCCCTGAGCAGTCGAGCTTCCGGGTCATGTGGCCCTGGGCGGCACGACATGTCTGGCCCATGATTGAGGTACAGGGGGAAGTTGGGAAGGAGGAGTCATGAGCACCTACACGATGCCGCGAGGCCCGACCACCTCCGACAGCCACACACCGTGGCGGATCGTGCTGGCGTGGGTAGCAGTGGCGGCGACGCCGGTGGCGCTCACCGTCGGCTTCGTCCTTGGGTACGCGCTCGGACTGGACCCGTCCATCGCGGACCCGTTGACCGGATGGGATGCCGCCTGGCGCGTCGTCATTCTCTGGATGGTCGTAGCCGCCCTGCCAGTCACCGGGATGCTTCTGGGCTGGAGCGCCCGCCGTCACGCTGAGGCCACGGCACTCGCGGCCATCATCGTCAACGCCCTGGTGTTCGCCTTCGTGACCTTGGTGACGCTCGTCAGCGGACTGTTCGACGCTTTCGGTTGAGCGAACGTGATCGTCGGCTCGGGACGGACCTGGAGTCGCTAGTTCGCGGATCTACCTCCGCAGTTGGCGCGCGGGGGCACGATGCCCACTCATCGGACGTCAGGACTCAGGAGGCCCTGCTTTGGGTCAGCGGTCGTGTCCGAGGGGGGACTTGAACCCCCAAGCCCTTTCGGGCACTAGCACCTCAAGCTAGCGCGTCTACCAGATTCCGCCACTCGGACGAGGTGAGCCGCAACACTATCAACGGCACCTGGAGCGCTGAAATCGGGCCGCACGCCATGAGGAAGGTGCACGATAGGGGAGTGACCGACGTAGAGACATCGACCGAGAGTGACCCGGCCCGCGAAGTCGTCGAGTTGTGCCAGCGGCTCATCCAGTTCGACACCAGCAACTACGGCGACGACCCGCGCTCGCAGGAACATGAGGCGGCCGAGTACGTCGCTGGCCTTCTCGCGGAGGTCGGCCTCGATCCCGAGCTTGTGGAGTCAGCCCCCGGTCGCACGAGCGTGTTCGCTCGCGTTGACGGAGCCGACTCGAACGAGTCGGCTCTCCTCCTGCATGGACACTTAGACGTCGTCCCCGCCAACGCTGACGACTGGACGCACCCACCGTTCGCCGCCGAGATCCACGAGGACAACGGCGTTCCGATGGTGTGGGGACGCGGTGCCGTCGACATGAAGGACATGGACGCAATGATCCTGTCGGTCGTACGAGACCGGCTGCGCTCCGGTCGCCGACCACGCCGTCCGCTGGTGCTCTCCTTTCTCGCAGATGAGGAGGCCGGTGGGCTGTTCGGCTCGCACTGGCTCGTTGAACACCGCCCTGATCTCTTCGAGGGAGTCGGTGTGGCCATCGGAGAAGTGGGCGGCTTCAGCTTCACCGTCGATGACAACCTGCGCCTCTATCTGATCGAGGCGGCGGAGAAGGGCATTTCGTGGATGCAGCTCACCGCTGAGGGTCGAGCTGGTCATGGCTCGATGGTCAACCGTGAGAACGCCGTCACGAGGCTCGCCGAGACCGTGGCGAGGATCGGCTCGCACGAGTTCCCCGTGACGATGACTGCAACCGTTGAGAACTTCCTTGTCGAGGTTCGATCCGCACTCGGTCTTCCCGACGGCACCCCTCCCGAAGCAGTCGTGGATCAGCTCGGACCCATCGCGCCAATGATCGGGGCCACCTTGCGGCACAGCGCGGCACCGACGATGCTGGAGGCCGGCTACAAGACGAACGTGATCCCTGGGTCGGCCACCGCGGTCGTCGATGGGCGATTTCTGCCAGGTCGGCGCGAAGAGTTCCTCGCAACGATCGATGGCCTCCTTGGCCCTGACATCACCCGCAGCACACTGGTCGATGACATCGCTCTTGAGGCACCCTTCGAGGGGCCAGTCGTCGACGCCATGGTCAAGTCCCTCCTCGAACACGATCCCCAGGCTCGGGCTGTTCCTTACACCCTGAGCGGCGGAACTGACGCCAAAGCGTTCGCGATGCTGGGGATCCCTGGCTACGGCTTCGCTCCGTTGCGGCTTCCTCCCTCGCTCGCCTTCGCTGACCTATTCCACGGAGTCGATGAACGGGTACCGGTCGATGCGCTGGAGTTCGGTGCCCGAGTGCTCGATCGCTTTCTTGACCTGGCCTGAAGCCGCTCAGCGCCCCTGAGGCCACCTCTCAACAGTCGCCTTTGCGATCCGATGCCGACGTCTGCGCAACCACACCATGCACCGACCGTCGACATAGCGGCGAACCCGCCACAGCTCCCAGCGACCGTATTCAGCGTGCTCGGTGAGCACCTGACGAATCTCGGCACGGCTGGTTGTCCGCGGGAAGTCGAGCCGCCATGTCTCAAACTCCACGCCACGAGAGCTCATAAGTCCTCCGACGAGGTAACCACCTTTTGGTTCCAGCCGTGCTCGGGGTAGCTGCGAGCTGGCGTTGACACTTCGTCGAGCGCAGCCACGATCTCATCGGGAAGCTCCAGACCCTCAGCTCCGAGTGAACCAAGAAGCTGTGCAGCCGTTCGCGCCCCGACGATCGCCGCCGCCACCCCAGGTCGGTCCCGGACCCATGCCAAGGCAACCTCAAGCGGAGCAACCCCCAGACCGCTCGCCGCCGTCGACACCGCATCGACGATGTGTCTGCTGCGGTCGTCCATGAAGGGACGCACGAAGTCGCTGAAATGCTCCGATGCTGCTCGTGAGTCGGACGGCGTTCCGGCTCGATACTTGCCGGTGAGGACGCCTCTGCCCAACGGCGACCAAGCCAGGACCCCAGCCCCGGCGTGCGTCAACGCCGGCAGAACCTCCCGCTCGATGCCCCGCTGCAGCAGTGAGTACTCCATCTGGCTGGCTACCAGAGGGGCCCGGCCAGGGAAGGCCTGCTGCCACGAACAGGCCCAGGCGGTCTGCCAGCCGCAGTAGTTCGAGATGCCGACGTAGCGAGCCTTGCCGCAGCGCACGGCCTCGTCTGCCGCCGACAACGTCTCGTCGATCGGCGTGTTGGGGTCCCATGCGTGGAACTGCCAGAGGTCGACGTAGTCAGTGCCCAGCCGCCGCAAAGAGGCGTCGAGCGACGAGAGGAGATAGCCGCGGGAGGCGTCGAATCTGCGGTCGGTGCCGGGCCGGCTTGCCGCCTTGGTGGCAATGATGACGTCCCGCCGAGGCACCACATCGTTGATGAGCGTCCCGAGAATGCGCTCGGCCGCTCCATCGACGTAGACGTCTGCGGTGTCGACGAGTGTTCCACCCGCCTCACAGAAGTGGCTCAGCTGGTCCCGAGCCTCGTGCTCGTCGGTGTCACGACCCCAGGTCATCGTCCCCAAGCCGAGCCGGGAGACACTCAGTCCCGCGGTGCCCAGATGTCGTTGCTCCATGCCGCGTGAGCCTAGCGATCACGGGTGGGTAGAGTCCGACGCCATGCGGATCCCCAACAAAGCCCTGTGTGGGCCCAGGTGAGCTGGCTTGAGGCGATCCTGCTGGGAGCTCTTCAGGGACTCACGGAGTTCTTGCCGATCTCCAGCAGCGCCCACCTGGCGATCTTTCCGCAACTCTTCGGACGACCTGATCCCGGTGCCTCTTTCACCGCGGTGACCCAGATCGGCACCGAACTGGCTGTCATCCTTTACTTCGCCAAGGACATCTGGCGGATTGCCAGCACCTGGACCCGTTCCTTGTGGCGCCCGTCGCTTCGGGGCCACATCGACGCCCGGATGGGCTGGTACATCATCATCGGTACGTTGCCGATCGCCATCGCCGGAGTCGTGCTCGAGAACACGATCCAGACAACTTTTCGCAACCTCTGGGTCATCGGGGCCAACCTGATCGTCTTTGGCCTGATCCTGGGCATCGCGGACCGTCTGGGGGCTAATGCGCGCCCTCTCGACCGGCTCAACCTCCGGGATGCGCTCCTCTATGGAGCCGCGCAGATGCTTGCTCTGGTTCCAGGCGTCTCCCGGTCCGGTGCCACGATCAGCATGGGCCTCGGGCTCGGGTACCGCCGCGAGGCGGCCACGCGCTACGCGTTCCTGCTCGCCATCCCGGCCGTCGTTGCGTCCGCGATCTTCCAGCTGCCCGACGTCAGTGCCAGCGCCGAGCCAGGGATGGCCAAGACGATCGTGGCAACAGTCGTCGCGTTCTTCGTCGGCTATGCAGTCATCGCCTGGTTGCTCCGGTACCTGCGGACGAGGTCCTTCCTGCCCTTCGTCATCTACCGGGTGGCGCTCGGCATACTGGTACTGATTCTTCTGTCGGTCGGTGTTCTGGACGCCACTGTCTCTGTCTAACTCAGCCTGATTCGTGTCACCGTCAGCGCCCACTTAGGGTGGGGCTGTGCCAACAGCCCTCCTCATCCGTCATGGTCGAACGACGGCGAACTCTTCAGGCACCCTGGCCGGTTGGACGCCTGGCGTCGTGCTTGACGACGTTGGTCAAGAGCAGGTGGCTGCTCTTGGAGCTCGAGTCGCGGACGTCCCGCTGACGGCAGTGGTCACGAGCCCTCTTGAGCGCTGTCGGCAGACCACCACCGTCCTGCTCGGTGACCGCGAGGTTCCCGTGCACCTCGACGAAGACATCGCCGAAGTGCGCTACGGCGACTGGACAGGAAAGTCACTGAAGGTCCTCGCCAAGGACCCGCTCTGGAAGGTCGTGCAGCAGCATCCAAGCAACGCGCGATTCCCCGGCAGTGAGGGCGAGGGGCTCGCGGCGATGCAGTGCAGGGCTGTGGCGGCAGTACGGCGATGGAATGCCGAGCTTGGACCTGAAGCGGTCTACGCGGTGGTATCGCACGGTGACGTGATCAAGGCGGTGCTTGCCGATGCCCTCGGGCTACACCTGGACCTCTTCCAGCGCATTGTTGTAGACCCGGCATCGTTGAGTGTCGTGCGCTACGGCGACACTCGACCATTCGTCGAGCGCATGAACGACTCGGGCGGAGATGTCTCAGCACTGCATCCGCCCAAACGACGACGCAGGACACGCAAGAGCGAGGATGCGGCAGTGGGCGGTGGCGCCGGCCCGAGCCCGCGGGGCAGGAGGAAGCCATGACCATGCACAGCTATGTGGACCCCGAACGCTTCGTGACCGGAACAGTGGGACCTCCCGGACAACGCACGTTCTTCATCCAGGCGCAAGACGGATCGCGCACCACGAGCGCCGCTCTCGAAAAGGAACAGGTGCGAGTCCTCGCAGAGCGTATGGATGCCATGCTCGATCTCCTCACGAGGCGCGCGAGCAGCGCGCTCCCCATCCCCGTGGTGGCTCAGCCGGAGGACCGTGATGACGCGCCTCTCCAGACACCGGTCGAAGAGGACTTCAGGGTCGCTGTGCTGCGTATCGCCTGGGACGCCGACGCCGAGCGCGTGCTCATCGAGGCGTCCTCTGAGCCTGCGGAGGATGACGACGAACTCAGCGGCGACGTGCTGACCGTACGCATCACCGGCGCCATGGCGCGGGCGTTCGTCGTACGCGCAGAGTCTGTCGTAGCCGCTGGTCGCCCGCCGTGCCCGTTCTGCACCCTTCCCCTGGACCCAGAAGGGCACATCTGCCCGCGGGCCAACGGCTATCGCAGGCGATGAAGGTCACGCTAAAGGAGCTGAAGAGGGGCGAGCTCGATGTGGTGGGCCAACTCATCGACGCCTCCAACGGCAGCCTGCTATGTCGTTTGGTGCTCGCATCCGATGAGGCTGGCAAACCGTCGGATGCCGAAGCTCCCCTGGTCATATACAAGCCGAGAGCCGGGGAACGTCCGCTCTGGGACTTTCCGGACGGCACTTTGAGCCGGCGGGAGGTCGCCGCCTACGCCGTTGCAGAGTCGTTGGGGTGGGCGATCGTCCCACCGACTGTCTGGCGCGAGGGACCGGTTGGTCCCGGCATGGTGCAGGTGTGGGTGGATGTCGACGAGAGCGTGGACCTGGTGGCTCTCGTTCAAAGTGATCATGCAGCGCTCAGACGGATCGCGGTTTTCGACGCCTTGATCAACAATGGTGACCGCAAGGGCGGGCACCTGCTGCCCGCCGCTGACGGAACGATCTGGGGGATCGACCACGGCGTCTCGTTCGCCGTCGACGACAAGCTGCGCACGGTGTTATGGCAGTGGCGAGGCCTTCCTATCCCCGAGTCCCTGGTCAAAGACATCGAGAACTGGCTCCAGAGAATGACATCAGATGGCGGTGCCATCGGCGTCCTGCGTGAGCTTCTGGATGACGACGAGATCGAGATCCTGCTGAAACGCGGCCGTCAACTGGTCGGTAACGGCCGGCACCCGCAGCCTTCCCCCGACTGGCCAGCGATCCCTTGGCCACCCTTCTGAACGCGCCCCGCTAGGCTCACGCGTCGTGGAAACCTGGTCGCAGCCGCCCGTGCCGTCCATCCCAGGCGATGGCCGCGTCCTGTCGCTCTACGACACAGCCTCGAAGTCTGTCCGGGCAACGTCGCCAGAGGCGACCGCGCGGCTCTATGTCTGTGGCATCACGCCTTACGATGCGACGCACCTGGGTCATGCCGCCACTTACATCGCCTTCGACCTCGTCCAACGAGTCTGGATGGATAACGGTCACGACATTCACTATGTGCAGAACGTGACCGACGTGGACGACCCGCTGCTCGAGCGTGCTGTGGCAACCGGGCAGGACTGGAGCGAGCTAGCCAGAGCCGAGACCGCGCTCTTTCGCGATGACATGACCGCGCTCGGCGTTCTGCCGCCGCGGGAGTACATCGGCGCAGTTGAGTCGATTCCCTTGGTCGTCGAGCGCATTGATGAGCTGCTGGCCTCCGGAGCCGCCTATCGCGTCGACAAGGACGTCTACTTCTCCACCGGCAACGATGCTGACTTCGGCTTCGTCAGCTCGTATGACCGCGAGACGATGCTCAAGCTCTTCGGTGAGCGAGGCGGAGACCCGGAGCGGGAGGGCAAGCGCGACGCGCTCGATCCATTGCTGTGGCAGGCCGAACGCCCAGGTGAACCTGCCTGGGACACCCACTTCGGCCATGGGCGCCCCGGTTGGCACATCGAGTGCACCGCTATCGCGCTCCACCATCTGGGAAACGGGTTCGACGTCCAGGGAGGCGGCAGTGACCTGATCTTCCCGCACCACGAAATGGGGACCTCCCAGGCGCACCTGCTGACCGACGACCGACCGTTTGCCCGGCACTTTGTCCACGCTGGAATGGTGGGCCTGGGTGGCCAGAAGATGTCGAAGTCGAAGGGCAACCTGGTCTTTGTCTCGCGCCTCCGTGACGATGGGCACGATCCCATGGCGGTCAGGCTGGCCCTGCTGGCCCATCACTACCGAAGCGACTGGGATTGGAACGACCGCGACTTGGCGCAGGGCGAGGACAGGCTGCATCGCTGGACCTTTGCCGCCACGGCCGACCGCGGGCCGTCGGCTGGCCCGGTGGTGGAGGCAGTTCGCGCCGCTTTGGCCAACGATCTTGACGCACCCACGGCTCTGGCGGGCGTAGACATGTGGGCCGAGAAGGTGGCGTCTGGCGCTGGCGACGACGCCGAGGCACCTCGGCAGATGGCAGAGGCGACCAATGCGTTGCTGGGCGTCAGGCTGCGCGAGGACTGACGTCGTGGGGTCGAGGCCTGGACCAGGGACCATCGGTCAAGGACGCCAGACCCCGACGACCGACGGTGACGACGACCGACGGTGACTAGGGGTCGTCGCGTCGACGGAGGTATCTCTCGAACTCGCGGGCGATGGCATCACCGCTTGCCTCGGGTAGATCTGCAGTGTCTCGGGCCTCTTCGAGCGACCGCACGTAGTCAGCGACCTCCTCGTCGTCATGGGCCAGTTCGTCGACGCCACGCTCCCAGGCAAGAGCCTCCTCCTCAAGGTCGCCGGGAGGGATGGTGAGGTCCAGTGCGTCCTCGAGCGCGCGTAGCAGAGCGAGGGTCGCCTTGGGGCACGGTGACTGGGCCACGTAGTGCGGGACCGCCGCCCAGAAGGACAGCGTCTCGATACCGGCTCGGGTGAATCCCTCTGTAAGGGCACCAACGATTCCTGTTGGACCCTCGTAGCGGGTCAGCTCGACACCGAGGCGCTCAGCGAGCGCTGGATCGGAGGCGACCGAGGTGACGGGCACTGGCCGAGTATGCGGCGTGTCGGCCAGCAGGCTTCCTATTGTCACAACGCGGTCAACATCGAGCTCGAAGGCCAGGCCGATGATCTCGTTGATGAACGTACGCCAGCGCATGCTCGGTTCGATCCCGCGGACGATGACCAGGTCGGGGCCTCCGGGAACAGCTACCGCATACGCTGAGGTGGCTGGCCAGGTGATCTCCCGGACACCCCGCTCACCTACCGAGATGACGGGACGGTTGACCTGGAAGTCGTAGTAGTCCTCGGGATCGACGTCAGCAAACCGCTGTCCGGGGAACTCACCCAGGACGTGGTCGATCAGACCGGTTGCTGCCTCGGCTGCGTCGTTCCAGCCCTCAAACGCAGCGATGAGCACCGGCTGGTTGAGCGGCGGTAGCCCCTCAAGCTCGATCATCGACCCTCCTTGCAGACCACGCCAGCGTACGCCGACCAGCACCCGCCATGGAGGGCGCCGCACCGAGGGCGGCAGGGAGGCGGCGCGGCTCACTTGGGTATCGTGCGGCAACGATGACCACCGGATCCGCACTCCCGCTCCCACGTCCACTGGAAGCCGTTCTGTTCGACATGGACGGCCTCCTTGTCGACACCGAGCCACAATGGTTCGCTGCCGAGAGCGCTACCGTCGAGCAGCTCGGTGGAACGTGGGGCAAGCAGCAGCAGGTCGACCTGCTCGGCAGCAACTTGTCAGTGGCGGCGCGCTACATGATCGAGCACACAGAGAGTTCCTTGGACACGCCAACGGTGATGGCGATGCTGCTTGAGAACATGACGAAGCAACTGAGCGGTCGCGTCACCTTCCAGCCAGGTGTGCTCGATCTGCTCGGTGCCCTTGTCGCCGCCGATGTCGAACTCGCCCTGGTCACCTCGTCGGTGCGCGTGCATGTGGACGTCATCCTTGCTCACCTGCCGAACCAGCCGTTCCGTCACCAAGTTACTGCCGACGACGTTAACAACCTCAAGCCTCATCCCGAGCCGTATCTCAGCGCACTCGAGCTGCTAGGGGTTAGCGCTGCGCGTTCGGTGGTGCTGGAGGACAGCCCGGCGGGGGTTGCCGCCGCGGAGGCCGCCGGGTGCCATGTCGTGGCGGTGCCCAGCGTTGTCCCGATTGACTCCGCGCCGAACAGGTCGGTCGTCGCCTCACTCACCGAGGTCGATGTCGAAATGCTTCAGGGACTCGTCACTCGGTCGTAATGGCCTTCAGGACGTCGAGCCGGGCGGCACGCCTCGCTGGCCAAGCGGCAGCAAGCGCACCGACGACCATCGCGATGACGAGATACAGGACGAGCGCGGGCCAGGGGACCTTCAGCACATCGATCCCCTGGTCAGCCAACGTGCGCTGGAGGGCGGTGGCAAAAACCACTCCGAGGACTACACCGAGGATGGCGCCGAAGAGCGCAATGACGACTGACTCAAGAACCACCATCCACCTCACCTGCCATCGGCTGGCACCCACGGCTCGCAGCATTCCTATCTCTCTGGTGCGTTCGAGAACCGACAGGAAGAGGGTGTTCACGATCCCGAGGATGGCAATGATGATGGCCAGTCCCAGCAACGCGATCATCACACTGAGCAGGGTTTGGACGTTGGACTGCACCTGTTCCTTAAGCTCGGCCTGACTTTGCACGGTGACGCCCGGGTAGGAGGTGAGGATCTCCTGGATGTCGCTCTTCAGGGCGTCGAGATCTGCGCCTTCGTCTGCCTTGACGTAGACAAAGGTGTCACCGATCCTGACGCCTGCGTCTTCCAGCGCCTGGTTCGTGATCGAGTATCCGGTGAAGAACCCGGCTGGTTCGTAGAGCCCAACCACTTCGAACGAGGCCGGTCCGCTGGCGAAGGTGAACGTGACCTCGTCGCCAACCGCGAGGTCGGAGTTCGTTGCCGTTGTCGTATCCACAATCACACCGGTGTCCGACAGGTCGTCCAGTCCGCCTTCGGTAAAGGTGAGATTGAGGACGTCGGCGATCGTGGCCGGGTCGGAGGTCCCCACGAATGTCGTTGGCGGACCTTCGTTCCCTGTGGGTTTGGCGATGGAATCGGAAGCTATCTGGGCCTGGGTGAACGTAGTACGCGATACCACGGACACATCTGGTAGCTGTTCGATCTCATCGGCAATGGCCCGTGGGAAGGGGCGCTGCGTGTCGGTGGCCACGATGAACTCCGCGCCGATGACTCGATCGATGGCAGCATTGAGCGAAGCGGTGATGGAGGACGCGAAAATGGTGAGGGCGGTGACGAGGGCTAGCCCGATCATCAGCGCTGAAGCCGTCGCGGCCGACCGACGCGGTTGCCGGGAGGCGTTGTCCACCGCGAGTCTGCCCACGGTGCCAACCAGGCGTGGCAGCGGATAGCCGAGGCCCCTCGCCACCGGGGCGGCCAGAACCGGACTGAAAGTGATGGTGCCGGTCAGAATGAGGAGCACGCCGACGCCTACCAGAGAAGCACCCGACGAACCGCCATTGACCACCCCTGCTATCAGGGCTCCAGCACCGATCAGGATCTGGATGCCACCGAGCAATGCACGGACCGTCAACGCCTTGGTCGGGAGGGTTGCGTCGTCACGGAGTGCCGCAACTGGCGGAATCTTCGACGCCCGGCGAGCGGGGAACCAGGCGGCAACGCCGGTGAATGCGACACCAAGAGCGATCCCGATCGCGAAGGTTCGTGGCTCGAGTTGAAGTGGCGTACTGCCTAGCTCAAGGCCGAACTTCCCGAAGAACCAACGCAGCAGGTAGACCACCCCGATGCCCATGATGCATCCAAGTACCGAGCTCATGGCCCCTACGAGCAACGACTCAGTAAGGATCGACCGAGTCACTTGTCCTCGGGTCGCGCCGACGGCTCTGAGCAGTGCCAGCTCGCGGGTTCGCTGGGAGATCAGCATCGAGAAGGTGTTGAGGATCAGGAAGGAGCCTACAAAGAGCGCGATCAGGGCGAACACCAGCAGGATGATGTTGAAGAACGAGAGCGCATCGGTGATATCCGAGGCCGCCTCGTCAGCCGCCTCTGCGCCCGTCTTCACCGTGGCGCCCGGCCCGGTGACAGCAGACACCTCGTCGGCGAGTTGCTGTTGGGTCACTCCCGCAGCGGCGACGACGTCGATCTCGGTGTACCCGACCTCACCGTCGAGAAGCACCTGTTGCGAGGTCTTGGTGTCAAATGCAGCGATCGTTGCCCCTGCCAGGTTCCCACTTGTGCCAAATCGGAAGATCCCGACCAGCTCGGCCTCGATGTCGCCCGTTGGTGCAATCAACCGAATCGTGTCACCAACTTCGAGCTGGCCGTCCTCCGCTGAAACCGAGTCGATAGCCACCTCGTCCGAGGTGGTGGGCCCGGCGCCCTCGACAAGTCGGTACGGGGTCAGGTCCTCGTCATCGCTCCAGTTGCTGCCGAACTGCGGCGCTCCCTGCTGGCCGAGAGGTTCATCGTCGGAGCCGATGATTGAGACACCGTCGGCGAAGACTGCCCCGCCGGCCTTTTCGGCTCCTGGTACCTGGGCGATCTCGTCGAGGAGCTCTGGTGCCAGTGTCGGAACCTCACCGGCGAAGCCAGAACCCTGGAAGTCCGACTTCGGGCTGACCACCACGTCTGTGGTGGTCTGGCCGAATAGGTCGGTGAAGGTCTTGTTGAGCGTGTCGGTGAAGATAAAGGTGCCGACGACGAACCCGACACTCAAGACAATCGCGAGCATCGACATGAGCAGACGCAGCTTGTGCTGGACAAGGCTGCGCCATGAGGCGCGGAACATCGACTACGACCTCCGGCCTTTCGCGTCAAAGCCCTTCATGCGTTCGAGGACGCGATCTGCTGAGGGGTCGTCCATGTCGTCGACGATCCGCCCGTCGGCCAAGAAGATCACCCGATGAGCGAAGGAGGCGGCAGTGGGGTCGTGAGTGACCATCACCACGGTCTGACCGTAGGTGTCAGCGCTGTCGCGGAGGAACGAGAGAACCTCGACTCCGGCACGCGAGTCGAGGTTGCCGGTCGGCTCGTCCGCGAAGATGATCTCAGGCCGGGTTACGAGGGCCCGGGCAGCAGCAACGCGTTGCTGCTGCCCCCCGGACAGCTGGCTCGGTTTGTTGTTCAGCCGATCGCGCATGCCCACCATGTCGATGATCTTGTCGAGCCACTCCTGGTCGGGCTTACGGCCAGCGATGTCGAGCGGCAGAGTGATGTTCTCCAGCGCTGTGAGCGTGGGGACCAGATTGAAAGACTGAAAGATAAAGCCCACCCGGTCGCGGCGGAGCCGGGTCAGGTCGGAGTCGCCGAGGCTCGTCAGGTTGGTGTCGCCGATGGAGACTGTTCCCGAGGTGGCGTCATCGAGCCCGGCGCAGACGTGCATGAGGGTTGACTTGCCCGAGCCACTGGGGCCCATGATGGCTGTGAACCGCCCCTTGGCGAAGGTGACCGAGACGCCGTCCAAGGCGCGAACCTCGGCTTCGCCGGTGCCGTAGATCTTGCTGAGCGTATCCGCGCGTGCTGCTGCCGTTGTGGTGCTCTCGACTGACATGTGGGGGATTCCTCCTGTGGGGTCTGACTCACCCTAGAGGCTGACTGGCCATCGCTTCCTCGGTGCTCACCCCGATCTGGCCCTGAGGACCGCCCCTGAAGCTGGCTCAGGGGGAGTTATCGAAGGTTGAGGCAGCGGGGGAGGAGTGCCGCCCCACGCTGGGCAGAGCGATCGGTGAGCGCACCAGTCGCACAGACGGCTTGGGTTTGGCCGCCACTCACCGGTCTCGGTCGCCCGGCGGATGGCAGCGGCCAGCGCCAGTACCTTGCGCTCCATCGCGGTCAGGTCGTCTTCATCAGGCTGGTACCGGACGACCTGACCGTCTCCCAGGTAGATCAGTTGGAGGAGTCGCGGGACCTCGCCCCGTTGCCGCCAGAGAGCGAGTGCGTAGAAACGCATCTGGAACAACGCCTTCTGCTGGAAGGCGACACCAGGGGCGCGACCGGTCTTGTAGTCAACGACCCGCATGGCACCGTCGGGAGCGACGTCGAGGCGGTCGACGTACCCACGGAGCACCAGTCCGCCCTCCAGCTCGACCGACAGTGCCAGCTCGCGGTCGGCTGGCTCGAGGCGAGTGGGGTCCTCCAGGTCGAAGTAGGTGGCGAGCAGCGCCTCGGTGCCGTCGAGCCACTCGGTGGCAAGGGTTCCGTCGTCACCGGTGAAGTGCTCTGCGAGCTGTTCATCTGCGCCCAGAACCTCTTGCCACACCGATGGCACCAAGGCTGTCGCTGCCTCAAGCGAGCGGGCTCCTCTCGGCAGGTCAAAGAGCTGCTCGAGCACGGCGTGGACGACGGTGCCCCGTGTCGCTGCCTTGCTGGGGGGCTCGGGCAGTCGGTCGACCACCCGAAACCGGTAGAGCAGTGGGCACGTCATGAAGTCGCCGGCTCTTGACGGGCTCAGCGAACCGACACGCAGCTGCCAGGGCTGCTTGGGCCGACGGGGCCGGGTGTGCCCACCGATGACGTCATGCTCCGAAGAGTAGAGGCCGCCACTGACCGGTGCGGTCGATAATGGCTCCCCGTAGAGTCAGATGGTGACCGACGCACCGCAGCCGCCCGCCCGCCCGCAGGTCACAGAGCGGCTTTCGGGAATCTCCCTTGGCACCCCGTTCGGCGTTCCCTTGCGTCTCTCGGCTTCTTGGTTTCTCGGGGCAGCAATCATTGCCTGGGTCTTTGCGCCCGTCGTCGAACGATGGCTGCCGCTCGAGTCGCCGTGGACGCTCGTGGTTGGCGCCTCATTTGCGGTACTTCTCGGACTGTCAGTCTTAGCCCACGAGATGGCCCATGCGGTCATGGCTCAGCACTTCGGGCTGCGAGTCCGCTCCATGACGATCCACCTTCTCGGTGGAGTCACCAAGATGGACGCCGAGACTCGGCGTCCCTGGGTTGACTTCACGATCGCTGTTGTCGGGCCGCTGACGTCACTCTTGGTCGGGGGGCTGGCCTGGCTGGGCTACCTGGTTGCTCCACAGGGAACCGTCTTCGCATTTGTAACGTGGCAGTTGATGGCAGCCAACCTCGTTGTCGGGCTGCTCAACCTGGTCCCAGCCCTTCCGCTCGACGGCGGTCGCCTTCTACGTGACGTCGTCTGGGCCGCGTCTGGTCGCGAGCACATCGGCACGATGGTCGCAGGATGGACCGGCCGAGCATTCGCCGTCATCGTGGCAATTCTGGCGGTGCTGCCAAGCGTGCTCGGGCGTCCCGACATCGTCTGGCTCTCCTGGGGTCTCCTGCTTGCCGGCTTCGTCTGGATCGAGGCGAGTCGGTCGCTCAAAGCCGCTTTGGTCTCTCGCGCCATCCCCGAGTTGAAGGTCTCTGACCTTGTTCGTTCAGCGGTCTTCGTCCCACATGACACCCCGCTGGCGACCGCCCTTCAGCTCTCAGCCCCGGGAGGCGCAACACTCGTGGTCACGGACGCAAATGGAGACGTGGCTGGGGTGGTTCACCCGGAGGCAGCGCTTGCCATACCGGAGGATCGGCGCGCTTGGGTTCCGGTCTCTTCGGTGGCGGTGACGGTATCTGGCGTGGGCCAGGTGAGGCCGGACGCATCCGGCCAAGACCTCATTGACGCCCTTAACGCCGTCCCTGCCGCCGTGCACCTGGTGAGGGACGGGCAAGGGACCGTCTACGGTGTTCTGGTCACCTCCGACGTCAAGAGGGCGCTGACCACCGGCCAGTCAAAACGTGATGTGCCCCTTGCCTGACAGGCGTACTGCCTCGACCAATCGTTTCCCAAAGGGGGTTCGGCCGTACCCATGATCGGACCCTCCAATGCCGTCGGCGACCCGTTCGTCCCTGGCGACCGCGTCCAACTGAGCGACACCAAGGGCAAGCTTCACACCGTCACCCTCGAGCCGGGGAAGCTCTTCCACACTCACAAGGGCGCGATCGCTCATGACGACCTCCTCGGGCAGCCGGAGGGAGTGGTCGTCTCGTCGACGGGGAGCGTGGCTTATCTGGCTCTGCGCCCGCTGCTCTCCGACTTTGTGCTCTCGATGCCGCGCGGCGCCACCGTGGTCTACCCCAAAGATGCCGCACAGATTGTCGGAGTGGCCGACATCTTCCCGGGTGCTCGAGTCCTCGAAGCTGGAGTTGGGTCTGGGGCGCTCACCTGCTCGCTGCTCCGCGCGGTAGGAACCACCGGAGTGGTGCATTCCTACGAACGACGTGAGGACTTCGCCGATGTGGCGCGCAAGAACGTGAGCACGTTCTTCGGCGCCGAGCCGAAGACCTGGACGCTCACCGTCGGAGATCTTGTTGAGGTGATTCATGCCGAACCCCTCGACCGTGTGGTGCTCGACATGCTCGCCCCCTGGGAGTGCGTCGATTCTGTCTCGCGGGTGCTGCGGCCGGGGGGTGTGATCTGCTGCTACGTCGCCACAACCACCCAGCTTTCCAACGTTGTGGAGGCCCTACGTGAGCATGGTGGATTCACCGAGCCTGCCTCAAGCGAGACGCTGGTAAGGACCTGGCACGTCGAAGGATTGGCTGTCCGCCCCGATCATCGAATGATCGGACACACCGGGTTCTTGGTTTCCAGCCGTCGGCTGGCGCCGGGAGTGACTGCGCCACCACGCAGGCGGCGTCCAGCAAAGGGATGACCTCGGCCTCGCGCCCTCGCGGTTACAGAAAGTAAGCGACTCGACACGCCGGATTCTGTCCAGGTCTCGCGACGACCTGCCGAGGGTTAGGGTCAGAAGAAGTTGTGCCGACGGCCTGGCACGACCTGTTGGACCGAGGCGGAGGTGCGCCATGACGCACGACGGAGCGGACGGACCGCGCGAACTCAGCGCGCCCGACCCTGGTGAACTGAGGCGCGAGATCGCGTCGTTGCAGGAGCGCAACACCCGCCTCACCGTTACCTTGCACGAGGCCCGAGCGCAGTTGATCGCGATGAAGGAAGAGATCGACCGCCTGGCTCAGCCCCCATCGGGGTACGGGGTCTTTCTGGAGCAGTTCGACGATGGCTCGGCCGACGTCTTCACTGGAGGGCGCAAACTCAGGGTCGCTGTCAGCCCGGAAGTCGATCGAGACGAGCTTCAGCGAGGCCGCGAAGTCATGCTGAACGAGGCGATGAACATCGTGCGCGTCATGGGTTTTGAGCGGGTCGGCGAAGTGGTCATGTTCAAAGAGCTCTTGGCCGATGGCGAGCGCGCATTGGTCATTGGGCACACCGACGATGAGCGGATTGTCCGCCTCGCCGAGACGCTGAGCGATGTGCAGATCCGTGCTGGCGACTCCCTGATGCTGGAACCCCGATCGGGCTACGTCTTCGAGAAGATCCCCAAAGCCGAGGTCGAGGAGCTCGTGCTCGAGGAAGTGCCTGATATCGACTACGCCAGCATCGGCGGTTTGGCCGGGCAGATCGAACTCATCCGGGACGCCGTCGAGCTTCCGTACGTCCATCAAGATCTCTTCCGCGAACACGACTTGCGCCCGCCCAAGGGCATTTTGCTCTACGGCCCCCCCGGGTGCGGCAAGACACTCATCGCCAAAGCCGTGGCCAACTCGCTGGCCAAAAAGGTCGCCGAGGTCACTGGCCGTCCGGAAGGCAAGTCTTTCTTCCTGAACATCAAGGGTCCTGAGCTGCTGAACAAGTACGTGGGAGAGACCGAGCGGCACATCAGACTGGTCTTCCAGCGTGCCAGGGAGAAAGCCGGCGAGGGAGTCCCCGTCATCGTCTTCTTCGACGAGATGGACTCGCTCTTCCGAACCAGGGGCTCTGGGGTCAGCTCCGACGTCGAGAACACGATCGTTCCCCAGCTGCTCAGCGAAATTGATGGCGTCGAAGGCTTGGAGAACGTCATCGTGATCGGCGCGTCGAACCGCGAGGACATGATCGACCCTGCGATTCTTCGCCCAGGGCGACTCGACGTGAAGATCAAGATCGAGCGGCCGGACGCCGAGGCGGCCCGCGACATCTTCAGCAAGTACCTGCACGCTGACCTTCCGCTGCATCCGGAAGACATCTCCGAGCACGGCGGCGATCGCAAGGCAACGGCCGCAGCGATGATTCAGCGGGCCGTCGAGCGGATGTACACCGAGACCGAGGAGAACAGATTCCTTGAAGTCACGTACGCCAACGGCGACAAAGAGGTCCTCTACTTCAAGGACTTCAACTCAGGGGCAATGATCGAGAACATCGTTGCCCGTGCCAAGAAGTACGCGATCAAGGACTTCCTGGCATTCGGCACCAAAGGCATCCGTGTCCAGCACCTCCTCACCGCCTGCTTGGAGGAGTTCAAGGAGAACGAAGACCTGCCGAACACCACCAATCCGGACGACTGGGCACGCATCAGCGGTAAGAAGGGTGAGCGGATCGTCTTCATCCGAACGCTCATCCAGGGTAAGCAAGGCACTGAGGCGGGTCGCTCGATCGAGTCGGTTGCCAACACTGGTCAGTATCTGTAGCCATTTCCGACGCTAAGCGGGAAATGTACGAAGTGCGGGCTTGCGGTCCTGTCGTGCGTCCGCGATGGCCCCACCGACTACAGCTCCTGCGACGAGTGCCAACGACAGCGCGTAGAGCCAGGTGAAAATTCCGAAGGTGATCCCGATAGCCCCGTACCGCTCGGCGTTGTCGACGATGAGCTTCGGCAGCCAAATGGTGCTCCACAGTCCCGTGATGATCAGTCCGGCCGAAGTGACCGCGGCAGCCGGAAGTGCGAGACGCCAGCTGAGACGGCGCGCCAGCAGGAAGCGAGGCGTCCACCACATGAAGAAGAACAGCGCGACGTATGTCGCTGCCAGCACTGTCAGCTGGACGCCTTTGGCATTGTCGGTCGACCAGTTGCGCATGCCGCTGATGCAAGCAGCATTCGGGCGTACCCGTTGCCCGCGTCTGCTGTCTCCTGAAGCCAGGAGACGAAGCGCTCGACCACATGGGGATCCTAGGAAGAATGCGGCGCTGCGGCATAGAGGCTCGCGCCCGTGGCACCTAGGCTGTGCATGTGGGGACGACAAGGGTCATGGGGATCGAGACCGAGTTCGGCATTGCCGTGCCGGGTGACGCTCATGCCAACCCAGTTCTCATCTCGTCGCAGATCGTGACCGGCTACGCCACCGGTGAACCTGGCCTCTCTCATGCCAGGTGGGACTACGAGGAAGAGAACCCACTTCGGGATGCACGCGGCTTCACCCTGGCACGGGAGGCGGCAGACGTCAGCCAGCTCACCGACGATGATGCCGGGATGGCGAACGTGATCCTCACGAACGGCGCCCGCCTCTACGTCGACCATGCACATCCGGAGTACTCCAGCCCCGAGGTCACGAACCCGCGAGACGTACTGGCCTGGGACAAAGCCGGTGAGCTGGTGATGGCCGAAGCGGCCCGCCGCGCCAGCCGTGTGCCCGGAGCGCCGGCGATAAATCTCTACAAGAACAACACCGACAACAAGGGCTCCTCTTACGGCACGCACGAGAACTACCTGATGCGCCGCAGCACACCATTCCCAGAGATCATCAAGCACCTCACCCCGTTCTTCGTCTCTCGACAGGTGATCTGCGGCCAGGGCCGAGTCGGGTTGGGTCAGCAGGGCACCGAAGCCGGATTCCAGATCAGCCAACGCGCAGACTTCTTCGAGGTGGAGGTGGGCTTGGAGACGACGCTCAAGAGGCCGATCATCAACACCCGCGACGAGCCCCACGCTGACGCCGACAAGTATCGTCGCCTGCACGTCATCATCGGAGATGCCAACCTCGCTGAGGTTGCGGGACTGCTGAAGGTGGGGACCACGTCCCTGGTGCTCTCGATGATCGAAGAGGGTTTCCTCGCCGATGACCTGGCTCTGTCCCGACCAGTGCACGAACTTCACTCGGTATCTCATGACCCCGAACTACGGCACCGGGTCGAGCTGCGCGATGGGCGCACCATGACCGCGGTTCACTTGCAGCGAGAGTATTGCGACCAGGCACACAAGTTCGTCGAGGATCGCATGGGCAGCGACATCGATGACGGAACGAGCGAGGTCCTGCGGCGTTGGTCACAGGTGCTCGATGATCTGGAAGAGGATCCCTCACGATTGTCCAACCAGCTCGACTGGATTGCCAAGCGCCAGATCTTGGAGGGCTACCGGTCCCGAGATGGACTCTCGTGGTCTGACGCCCGCCTGCAGTTGGTGGACCTGCAGTACTCGGACGTGCGTCCCGACAAAGGCTTGTACCAGCGCCTAGCATCCCGGGGGCGGATGGAGCGCATACTGACCGACGCCGAGATTGAGCACGCCGTCCATCACCCTCCTGAGGACACCCGCGCCTGGTTCCGCGGCGAATGTGTTCGCCGATACGGGCCGCACGTAGCAGCTGCGTCGTGGGACTCGGTCATCTTCGATGTTCCGGGGCGGGCCTCACTCCAACGTGTCCCGATGCTCGAACCACTCAGGGGGACCCGTGCCCACGTGGGTGGCCTTCTGCAGCGATGCCAAACCGCGGCGGAGCTGGTCGATGCCTTGACCTCCGACTGACCGCGCAGGATCCGCCACCGAAGAGCCACTGACCTGCGCTGATGAGCTTGGGGCGCGTCGGAGGTTCAGAGCGAGCCGCGACCGGTCGATCCGACTAGGGTCGAGTTCTGAGTATTGACGCGGACGTGGAGGTTCTGATCATGAGCGCACAGGAGACTGGTGGGCAGAAGCACGCTGAGCGCCGTCCCGAAGAGGTCGATGAGGCGCCTGTCGAGACGACCGACGTTTCTGAACGTCATGAGGCTCTCAGTGACGACGTCGACGCGATTCTTGATGAGATCGATGAGGTTCTGGAGGAGAATGCCGAGGAGTTCGTCCGTGCCTTCGTCCAGAAAGGCGGTGAGTGACCTCCGTGACTCATCATGACCGTTCCGCATCGCTACCCGCCGCCTTCCTGCGTGCCGGTGGCTCGTCGTTCAGCGATTTTCTGGCCGATCACGCCCCCACGCTTCTGCCTGGTGGTGCTGGGTCGGGCACCGGAACCGCTGCCGACATTGACGCCCCGCACGGCACCACGATCGTCGCGTTGACCTATGACAATGGTGTCGTCATGGCCGGTGACCGCCGAGCAACGATGGGCAACATCATCGCCCAGCGTGACATCGAGAAGGTCTATCCCGCCGACGAGTACAGCGCAGTGGGTATCGCCGGTACGGCTGGACTAGCCATCGAACTGGTACGGCTGCTGCAGGTGGAGCTGGAGCACTACGAAAAGATTGAAGGAACCACTCTCTCGCTCACCGGTAAGGCCAATCGGCTGGCAACGATGATCAGGGGCAACCTCGGAATGGCGATGCAGGGACTGGCGGTGGTCCCGCTCTTTGCCGGCTACGACCATGAGACCTCGAGCGGCCGCATCTTCAGCTATGACGTGACCGGCGGACGGTACGAGGAGCACTCGTTCCACGCCGTCGGTTCCGGTGGTTTCTTCGCGCGCGGCTCACTCAAGAAGCTCTACCGCGGACAGATGCCAGAAGGCGACGCAGTTTTGGCCGCAGCTCAGGCGCTGTACGACGCCGCCGATGACGACTCCGCCACCGGAGGACCTGACCTCATGCGCCGGATTTTCCCGGTGGTTTCGGTCGTGTCTGCCGACGGATACCGACGCCTGCCTGACGCCGAAGTGGGCGAGGTGGTCGAACTTCTGGTCTCTGCCCGTAACGAGCGACCGGATGGCCCTGCAGCTCCGCTGACCTAAGCCCCTCCAACCAACAGCAGGAAAGGAAGGCCAGTGTCCGTTCCGTTCTACGTCTCGCCTGAGCAAATCATCAAGGACAAGGCGGACTACGCGCGTAAGGGCATCGCCCGAGGACGATCGGTGGCTGTCCTGCAGTATCGCGATGGGATCGTCTTCGTGGCGGAGAACCCGTCAAGGGCACTGCACAAGGTCAGCGAGATCTACGACCGGATTGCCTTCGCAGCCGTGGGGAAGTACAACGAGTTCGAGAATCTTCGCGTTGCGGGTATCCGGTTGGCTGACCTCCGCGGCTACTCGTTCGATCGCCGCGATGTCACGGTGAGAAACCTCGCCAACGCGTATGCCCAGACGCTGGGCACGATCTTTACCGAGACCTCAAAACCCTACGAGGTGGAGATCGTGGTCGCTGAGGTGGGGGACGCCGCCACAGGCGACCAGATGTACCGGCTCACCTTCGACGGTTCGGTAGCAGACGAGCAGGGTTACGTGGTGATGGGTGGGTCAGCGGAAGCGATCAGCACCGCACTTGAGTCCACCTACGAAGAAGACCTCGAGCTTGCCCCGGCGATTGCATTGGCCATCGAGGCTCTCGCCAGCGACAGCACCAACAGCGACAACGGCGAACCACGTCAGATCACGCCTGCTCAGCTGGAAGTTGCGATCCTCGACCGCACCCGTCCGCAGTCGCGCAAGTTCAAGAGGCTCACCGCAGATCGGTTAGGCGAACTCGTTCCGAGCGGTGGGTAGTCGTGGACCGGCGCATCTTCGGGATCGAGACCGAGTACGGGGTCACCTGTACGTTCCGAGGGCAGCGTCGGCTCTCACCTGACGAGGTTGCTCGCTACCTCTTTCGCCGGGTCGTGTCGTGGGGTCGCAGCAGTAACGTCTTCCTTCGGAACGGCGCGCGACTTTACCTCGATGTCGGATCGCATCCTGAGTACGCGACACCAGAGTGCGATTCCCTCACCGAGCTGATCACCCACGACCGGGCAGGGGAGCGGGTCCTGGAAGGACTGTTGATCGACGCTGAGCGACGCCTGCACGAAGAGGGTATCGCCGGCGATGTCTACCTTTTCAAGAACAACACGGACTCAGCCGGCAACTCCTACGGGTGCCATGAGAACTTCCTTGTGGGCCGGCAAGGCGAGTTCGGAAAGCTCGCCGATGTACTCATCCCGTTTCTGGTCACGCGTCAGCTGATCTGTGGTGCCGGGAAGGTGTTGCAGACGCCACGAGGCTCAGTCTTCTGTCTCAGCCAACGCGCTGAGCACATCTGGGAAGGCGTATCGTCAGCGACGACTCGGTCCCGGCCGATCATCAACACACGAGATGAGCCGCACGCTGACGCTGAGAAGTACCGCCGGCTGCACGTCATCGTCGGTGACTCGAATCTTGCGCAGCCGAGCACCCTTCTCAAGGTGGGCGCCACCGATCTGGTCCTTCGGATGGTCGAGAGCGGCGTCGTCCTCCGCGATCTTTCACTGGAGAACCCGATCAGGGCCATCCGCGAGATCAGCCACGACCCATCGGGGCGCCGCTTGGTGCGCCTGGTGAACGGACGAGAGCTGTCGGCCCTGCAGATCCAGACCGAGTACTTCGACAAAGCGCTTGCCTTCGCCGACCGGCGCGGCATCGACGACCCGGTCACCAGGCGGGTGCTCGACCTCTGGCAGCGGACCTTGAGTGCGGTCGAGACCGGTGACCTGTCGTCGGTGGGGCGCGAGATCGACTGGGTGATCAAGTACCAAATGATCGAGCGCTATCGAGCCAAGCACGATCTCTCGCTCGGATCGGCGCGGGTCGCCCAGCTCGATCTCGCCTACCACGACATTCGTCGAGACCGTGGCCTCTTCTACCTGATGGAAAAGCGCGGCTTGGTAGAACAGGTGGTTCCGGACCTGGCCACCTTCGAGGCCAAGGGGCGTCCGCCCCAGACGACGCGTGCGAGGCTGCGAGGAGAGTTCATCCGCCGAGCTCAGGAGAAACGTCGGGACTTCACCGTCGACTGGGTGCACCTCAAGCTCAATGACCAGGCCCAGCGGACAGTGCTCTGCAAGGACCCGTTCAAGGCTTACGACGAGCGAGTGGACCGGCTGATCGAGAGCATGTAACCCACCGCGGCGAGGCGGAACCATCTTCGGCCCGCAGGCGTCTACCCTGGAACGGCTTGCCCACGGTCCGACGACTTGCGCAAGCTGCCGAGAGCACCCTTCCCCGTCAAGGAGTCCTGTGTCCACCGCGTCCCGTGTTCGTCGTACGTCCGTGATCGCCCTTGGGGCCACTCTGGTCCTGGCGGGCACCCTCGCGGCCTGTGGTGGCAGCGATGACCCGTCCGACAATCCGAATGCGTTCTCAAGCTCGGACCCCAGCGCCGATCAGAGCACGACGCCCTCACCGTCGGTGTCGGCGTCTGACTCCGAGGAGCCTGCAGCCAGCGGCGCGCTGCCAACGGTCAAGGGCGGCTTTGGCCAGAAACCCACGATCACGGTTCCCGGCAGCGAGCCACCAAGCGACTTGGTCGTCAAGACCCTTAGTCAGGGCGACGGACCCGCCGTGAACTCTGGGGAAACGATCGTTGTGAACTACGCCGGAGTCAGGTGGGAGGACGGGCAGACGTTTGACTCATCGTTTGACCGAGGGTCCCCTGCCGGGTTCGGGATCGGTATTGGCGCGGTGATACCCGGTTGGGACTCCGGTCTGGTCGGAGTCAAAGCGGGCACTCGCGTCTTGATGGTGCTGCCGCCGGATGAGGCGTACGGCGACACACCGCCAGGAGACCCGATCCAGGCTGGCGACACACTTGTGTTTGTCGTCGACGTACTGGGGTCGCACGCAGGCAACGAGAGCGCACGTGGTGAGCCAGCCCCCACTGAAGATGACAGCCTGCCTTACGTCTCGATCACCCCGAAGGCTCCCGAGATCGTCATTCCGGCCGGTGCCCCGTCCAACCGGCTGATCGCCATCCCGGTCGTCGTCGGTGATGGTGCAGAGGTCAAGAAGGGCGACACCATCGTTGTGCAGTACAAGGGCGTCGTGTGGCGCAGCGGCAAGGAGTTCGACTCGTCCTGGAGTCGTGGGCAGCCGTATGTCACCGCCATCGGTCAAGGAGCGGTGATCTCTGGCTGGGACAAGGGATTGGTCGGGCAGACCGTCGGGAGCAGGGTCATGTTGGTCGTTCCACCCAAGGACGGCTACGGAGACGCCGGGAACGGCGAGATCAAGGGCACTGACACCATGGTGTTCGCCGTCGACATCCTCGGCGCGTACTGACCGAGTACCCGAGTACCCGAGCACCCGCTCATCCACCAGTCACCAGCTATCTGGCACCAGTCACCTGGCTCCCAGGTTCAGGGAAGGAAGCACATGACCGAAAAGCCCGAGGTCGACTTCCCGGGTGGAGACGCGCCGGAGACCCTGGTCTTCACCGATGTCACCATCGGCGACGGCGACGAGGCCACCCCCGGTGCCACCGTTGAGGTGCATTATCTCGGGGTCGAGTTCGACTCCGGCGAGGAGTTCGACTCGTCGTGGAGTCGAGGAGAGCCGATCGCCTTTCCATTGGGCAACCTGATCAAGGGCTGGCAGGAGGGGATCCCCGGAATGAAGGTCGGTGGACGTCGCCAGCTGATCTGTCCGCCGGCGCTGGCATACGGGCCGGCGGGTGGGGGTCACCGGCTCTCCGGCAAGACCTTGATCTTCGTGATCGATCTGCTCGGGGTGAAGTGAACCGACCACCCGGACGTGCCCCCTCAGGAGCCCAGTAGCGCGGCGGCGTGCCGTCCGGCGACAGCTGACGCGAGGAATGCGGCTCCGTCGGATTCCAGGCTTCGGCCCATCGTCGACAGCTCGACCGGGCTGGTTCGGAGGGCCTCTTCGAGGTGATCCACCTCGATCGCGACGAGGTGGTGCGGGGGGCTCATGGATGCCGCCTGTGACGCCACCTGCTTGCCAAGAGCGCCCGGCAAGAGTGGAACAGGGATTTCTGCCGGATGAACCGCGACCCGTCCGTAGGCGGTCAACGAGTGGTGCGAGACGCCATAGTGACGCAACCGCTTGTCCGCCTCCGAGACCCGAAGCGCAGCGACCGGCCGTCCACCCAACGTCGCCGCTGCGTTAATGGCTTCACCGGCTGCCACCCCAGAAAATCCCCACCGGGTTCCAGTCCCCAGGTTGCCGGGTCCCTGGGCGACGATTGTCACGTCGGCTTCAAGCACCAGGTGCGCTGCGAGCAGGCCGTTGTGAACCGTCACTGCCTCGAGGTCGCCACCGAAGGTCTGGCCGACGGTGATCGTTCCGGTGAGCCATCCGGCATCACGCAGCCCCTGCACCGAGCGGGAGAAGGCCAGTGGGAGCGCGCCGCCGTCGGTGGAGACGTAGGCGACTGAAGCATCGGGCCGCCGTTGGCGGAGGCCGGCGATGATCGCCGGCAGAGCTGAGTGCAGATCGGCAACCACGACGGGCATGCCGGCGAGATCGTCCGCGTCCCGTAGGAGCTCGTGATGCGGTGACTCCTGTTCGTCAACGCCCAGAACGGTCATCTGCAGGGGGGTGTAGCGCGCCTTGACCAGGTGACCGGGGCCATCTGGGTCACCTGGGAGCCGATCGGGGATGCCAGCGACCAGGGCGTAGCCGCCCGTTCCGAGCTCGAGGTCCAGTGCGGTCACGTTCAGCAGCACGAGGTCACCGACCTGGGGCGAGCCGACCACATCGGTATAGGCCAAAGCTGGAATGGTTGTGACGCTTGAGCCATCGTCCTGCTCAGCAGTGTGAGGCGCGCCGCCCGGCCGATGAACCTCAACCCGCACCTCGAGGGCGGACGACCACCGCCGACCCACCTCAATGACTCGTCCACTGCGCCACCGGATCACGACGATCACTGTACGCAGCAGGTAGCGTCGTCCCGGTACAGCGGCCGACACGGACGAGAAGCCATCTGTCCCGGAGGCCAGACGTCCTGTAGAAGCACCTGCGACCACGCATCCAGTCGACCACGCATCCATCGGAGAGGACTCATGGCGGTATCGCGCACCGAGCGCCTGCTCAACCTGGTGATCTGCCTTCTGGCAGCCACGCGGTTCGTGACCAAGGACCAGATCCGCCAGGCAGTCCCCCAGTACGCCGACTGCGCCAACGACGAGGCGTTTGAACGGATGTTCGAGCGCGACAAGGAAGACCTTCGTGAGATGGGCATCCCGCTCGAGACCGGGTCGAACGAGATCTTCTTCGACGACGAGGTTGGCTACCGGATTCCCAAGGACTCCTATGCGCTCCCAGCGGTGTCGTTCGACTCCGAAGAGCTAGCCGTACTAGGGGTCGCCGCCCGGATGTGGCAGCACGCCACGCTGGCTGGCGCCACGGGACGAGCCATCCGCAAGCTCGAGTCGGTCGGTGTTGATGTCGACCCCGAGGCGCTGGCGGTGATCGAGCCCCGCGTCGATGCCGCGGAGCCGGCGTTCGCCGCGCTCTGGGATGCGGTCCAGCAACGCCGTCGGGTCCGTTTCGACTACTCACGTGGCGGAGCAGCAGCCGATCAGAGGCGGCTAGAACCCTGGGGCCTGGTCTCGTGGCACGGGCGGTGGTACGTCGTCGGGAACGACGAAGACCGCGGCGCAACCCGAGTCTTCCGGCTGTCGCGCATACAAGGTGACGTCTCCGCGCACGGCCCTGCCGGTTCAGTCGTCGTACCCGAGGACGCCGACATCAACTCCTCGGTTCGGATGCTCGCGCAACCGGCACCGGCCAGAACGGCTCGGCTCTACATTCGCAGTGGGCGAGCGATCCCGCTTCGACGCCAAGGAATCGCTGTGAGTGAAGATCACGACGGCTCACTGCACGATGTGCCCTTCGAAGATGTCGAACAGATGGCCTCGCTCATCAGTGGGTTCGGGGCTGCCGTCAAGGTGATGGGCCCTGACGACCTCAAGGGCGCGGTCATCCGGCGCTTGCAGGACACACTGAGCGCGGCCTCTTCTGCTGGAACTGGCGAGGCACTATGACGACCGGGGGAGCAGTTGGTCAGCTGACACGCCTGCTCGCATTGATTCCATGGCTGCTGCAACGGCCTGGTGTCTCGGTGGCCGATGCGGCGGCGGAGTTTGCAATCTCTGAGCAACAGCTACGGGCCGACTTGGGGCTAGCGTTCTTCTGCGGGTTGCCCGGCCACATGCCCGATGACCTGATCGACGTCTCGCTGGAGAACGACCGGATCGTCATCACCAACGCTGACACCATCGCGCGGCCCCTGCGCCTGGCCCCAGACGAAGCTGTTGCCTTGCTGGCTGGTCTGCGCGCCTTGGCCGATCTTCCAGCTCCTACTGGCCCAGACGTCGTCGACCGGGTGGTCGCCAAGCTCGAACGCGCCGCAGGTGACGCCGCAGATGCTCACCGGCACGTCACCGTGTCGATCGAGGGGGCCGGCGAGTCCCAGGAGGCCGTCGCCACTGCCCTGCGGGAGGGCCGACGGCTGAGCCTTGAGTACTACGTCCCGGCCCGCGACGAGGTCACCAGGCGCGACGTCGATCCGCTGCGCCTGCTCGTGGTCGATGGTCAGAGCTACCTTGAGGCCTGGTGTCTGCTGGCAGGAGATCTCCGCATCTTCCGCCTTGACAGGATCCAATCCGCTCAAGTCCTCAAGATCCCGGCTGCTCCACACCCCGCCCCACCCGCTCGCACTGGGGCCTTCGATGGAGACACCGCGAGCTGGCGCGTCCGGCTGGCACTCACCAAACGCGCCGAGTGGGTGCTCGACGCATATCCCAGCGCGGTGGTCAGCACGGATCCTGAGCTTGTCATCGAGCTGTCCGTGGCAGATCTCGGCTGGGCGCGGCAGTTGGTGCTGAGGCTGGGTGGCACGGTCCGACCGGTCTCACCGCCTGAGCTCGTCGACGCAGTCCGCGAGGATGCCGAGACGGCGCTGGCCGCCTACGCCGTTGGTTAGCCCGGTCGGGTGACGCCAACCCGACCCGATGGTCAAGGTCCCTGCGTTAGATGCCGAAGCCCCTCTCACAAGAGGGGAGGTACGAGACATGACGACCATCAAGGCCTCGTGCCCGGTGTGTGGGGATGTCGAGCTGACACCCGAGCAGATGCGCTTGGTGGTCTGCAACCGTCAGGAGTGGTCCTACTACGCCTTCCAGTGCACCACGTGCACTGATGAGGTGCGCAAGCCAGCAGACGCCGAGATCATCTCGCTCTTGAAGTCCGGGGGAGTCACCGTGACCCCCTGGCACATCCCTGCTGAAGCGCTGGAGGAGCACACCGGCCCGGCAATCAGCTACGACGAGATTCTTGACTTCGCCCTGTGGCTGGAGAGCCACGACCTAGTGCCTGCCTCATTTACGACCATTCGCTAGCCGGACGGGGCGCATCCCGACGGTCGACACTTCCTAGGCCAGGGACGCCCCGGCGGGGATCACCGCGTACCATCGGGGGAGATCTGCAAGCGTTGCCCTATCCGGACAGTAGAGGGAAGTCTTATGGCGAATCTCAAGCCCATCGAGATCATCTTGATCCTGGCAGTCATCCTGCTGCTCTTCGGTGCCAAGCGCCTGCCTGATGCGGCCCGCGGGCTGGGACGTTCGCTCCGAATCTTCAAGTCCGAGGTGAAGGCCGCGCAAGACGATGACGGCAACAGCCCACCACAGCAGATTCAAGCAACACCCGACGAGGTCATCAGCCCGGCGCCGAATGTTGTTCCGCCCGTCAATCAGCCGACCACACCGGACAGCGGCTCCACCGACCGCTGACATCTCGCACTAGACGGCGCCGGAGAACGCAGGTGGTGAGCACCGCTACGCCGCCCCCCGCGACGGCCGGGGGCGCGATGCCGCTCATGGAACACCTCCGCGAGCTGCGGTCGCGGATTGTTAAGGCACTGCTCGCCATCATCTTGGGCGGTGTCATCGGGTGGATCTTCTACGAGCCCATCTTCAACTTCATCATCGCACCCATCGAAACGGTGGCAGAGGACCTGCGCGCTGATGGGTTCGACATTCGGATCACGCTGGCCAGCGTGACGTCACCGTTCACCCTGCAGCTGAAGATCGCTGCGATCACCGGGATCGTCCTGGCTTCGCCCGTGTGGATCTACCAACTATGGGCCTTTGTCACACCTGGACTGCACAAGCACGAGCGGCGCTACGCCTACGCCTTCATGTTCTCCGCTGTGCCGCTCTTTCTTGCAGGGGTGGCCGTCGCCCTATGGATTCTGCCCAAGGGCCTTGCCTTGCTCATCGGCTTTACACCGGCGGGAGTCAGCAACTTTCTGGCAGTGGATGCTTACTTGTCGTTCCTCGTCCGTACGATGATCGTCTTCGGGATCGGATTCCTGGTGCCGGTCTTCATCGTCGGCTTGAATCTGGTCGGCATCTTGAGTGCCAACGCCATCAGGCGATCTTGGCGTTGGACTGTTCTCTCGGTCTTTATCTTCGGCGCAGTCGCAACTCCGACGGGTGACCCGCTGAGCATGATGCTCCTCGCGGGCCCAATGCTGATCTTGATCCTGATCGCATTCAGCATCTGTCTGCTCAATGAGAAGCGTCGAGCTCGTCGGTCCAGTGAGCCAGACTACGGTGAACTCGACGACGATGAGGCCAGCCCGATCTCTGGCCCGGCCGGCCTCGGCGCCGCGTCCCCGATCGATGCGCCTCGGCCACTAGACGACCCGGACGAAGTCGAACACCCAGGTCGTATCGACGACGACCCCATCTCCTGAGTGGTGCCCCGACTCCCGTGGGTTGTATTGGTCAATCCGACCGCGGGAGGAGGGCGCGGCGCGCGCTGGGGACGTCAAGCCGTTCAGCTGCTTCGCGACCAGGGCGACCCTGTCCGGGTCGTCATCGGCGAGGACGCGGCGGAGTCTGAGCGTCGCGCCGGCGAGGCCGTCACCTCGGGTGCACGTGGTTTGGTGGTCGTGGGGGGAGACGGGGCTGCGAGCCTGGGCCTGAATGTGGCAGCCCGCGAGAGGGTGCCCTTCGGAGTTATCCCCGCTGGATCAGGAAACGACTTTGCCCGCGCTCTCGATATGGGTGGGCTGGCTGTCGGGCCCGCAGTTTCGGCGATCACGACAGCGGAGAACACCGGCGCTCGAAGGATCGACCTCGGTCAGCTCGCTAACGGTCGCTACTTCGGCTGCGTTCTGTCCACCGGATTTGACGCCGCCGTCAACGCCAGAGCCAACCGCATGCGCGGTCCGGGGGGCCGGGCTCGATACCCCGCTGCAATGCTCGCTGAGCTCGGTGCCTTCAAGGCGATTGACCTGACGCTCTCCATCGACGGGGTCACTCACCGGCACCGGGCCATGCTGGTAGCGGTCGGGAATGGGCCCTCATACGGCGGCGGCATGCGGATCTGTCCGGCTGCGTCCCTTGACGATGGTCGGTTCAACATCACCGTGGTCGATGAGATGTCTGTTCCGGAGCTGCTCTGGCTCTTCCCACGGGTCTACCGAGGCACCCATGTCACCCACCCCAAAGCCACGACGTACGTCGGAGAGCGAGTCTCCGTCACCGGATCAGATGGCCCACTTCACGCACCGGTCTTCGCCGATGGTGAAGCGGTCACCTCCGGGTTGTTCTCGGCACAGGTGGTGCCCCATGCCCTGCAGGTGCTCGCTCCCTGACTCCCGTAGCCTTCGGCTATGACCAGCCCCGCTGAGCGGTACGCCGACTGGCGTAAACGGCAGAGCGAAGGAGATTCCGCCCCGGGGCTGCTCGTCGAGCGGTTCCGTGAGGGTTACCCCTTCGGGCTTGATCCGTTCCAGGTGCAGGCCTGCGACGCTCTCGCCCGCGGGGAGTCGGTGTTGGTTGCCGCCCCTACTGGGTCCGGCAAGACCGTTGTCGGCGAGTTTGCCGTGGACCTGGCACTTCAGCGTGGGCGCAAGTGCTTCTACACGACGCCGATCAAGGCGCTCTCGAACCAGAAGTACCGCGACCTGGTTGAGCGGCACGGGGAAGAGTCGGTCGGACTGCTAACCGGCGACAACACGATCAACGGTGATGCGTCGATCGTCGTCATGACCACCGAGGTCCTGCGCAACATGTTGTACGCCGGGTCGGGCACCCTCAAAGAGTTGGCGTTCGTCGTCATGGACGAGGTGCACTACCTTGCCGACCGCTTCCGCGGTGCTGTGTGGGAGGAGGTGATCATTCATCTCCCCGACTCGGTGACCCTGGTTGCACTATCGGCCACGGTAAGCAACGCCGAAGAGTTCGGAGCGTGGATTGCCACCGTGCGCGGAAAGACCGAGGTGATCGTCTCCGAACATCGTCCGGTACCGCTGTGGCAGCAAGTGATGTCGGGGCGGCAGATCCACGACCTGTTTGCCGATGACGAGCACCGTCGCGTCAACCCTGAGCTACAACGTATGGCCCGCGACGAGGAGAGCCAGCGCAGGATGCGGGGACATCGACCGAAGAGGGGCGAACGACGCGGCCGCCCTCCGGGTGTTCCCAGCCGTCGCGACGTCGTTGAGGCCCTCCGCCACCGCGAGATGCTGCCCGCGATCTACTTCGTATTCTCTCGTGCCGGCTGTGATGGCGCAGTGCGTCAGCTATTGCAGTCTGGCGTCCGACTGACAGAGCCCCAGCGCGCCGATGAGATACGCACACTCGTCGAGCAGCGCACAGCACACCTGACTGACGAGGACCTGCGTGTCTTGGAGTTCGGCGACTTCCTCGACGGCTTGGAGCGTGGCTTTGCTGCCCACCACGCTGGGTTGCTGCCCGTGTTCAAAGAGATCGTGGAGGATCTGTTCGCCGCCGGTCTCGTGATGTGCGTCTTCGCCACCGAGACCCTGGCGTTGGGCGTCAACATGCCGGCCCGGACTGTGGTCATCGAGAAGATGACCAAGTGGAACGGCGAGACGCACGCTGAGATCACGCCGTCGGAGTACACCCAGCTCACCGGTCGAGCCGGACGCCGTGGGATCGATGTTGAGGGTGACGCCGTCGTGCTGTGGCAGCCAGGTTTTGACCCGCAGGCTCTTGCAGGCTTGGCGTCGACCCGGACGTACCCACTCCGCTCATCGTTCAGCCCGACCTACAACATGGCCGTCAACTTGGTGCGCCAGATGGGTCGACATACGGCTCGAGAAGTGCTGGAGACCTCATTCGCCCAGTTCCAAGCCGACCGAGCCGTCGTCGGGCTGGCCCGACAGCTGCGCAAGAACGAGGAGGCACTCGCCGGTTATGCCGAGGCGATGAGCTGCCACCTCGGCGATTTCACCGAGTACGCCTCGATCCGGCGCGGGCTCTCAGATCGGGAGAAGCAGTTGGCCCGAGACGACACATCGAGCCGGCGCGCCCTGGTGTCCCGAGCCCTTGAACAGCTCGAGCTCGGCGACGTCGTGAGGTTACCCGGTGGAGGACGTCGCTCGGGCCGGATCGGAGTCGTGATCGAGCGGGGACGTCAAAGCGGATTTGAGGGGGCCCGTCCAGTCGTGCTCACCGAGGACCGCCAGGTGCGGAAGTTCGCGCCAAGCGACTTCGTCGACCCGCCGGAGGCCATCGAGAGGCTTCGGCTTCCCAAGGGATTTCGGTCACGAGACACGCAGGCCAGGAAGGCCCTCGCGTTGCGTCTGCGAGAGATCCAGGCGCCGCCGCGCCAACGTCAACGCCAGGGTGCAGCAGCGGAGGATGAAACCCTGGTGGCCCTACGTTCCCAGCTACGTGCGCACCCTTGCCACAGCTGCAACGAGCGTGAGGACCACGCGCGGTGGGCAGAGCGTTGGCACCGGCTGCACCGAGAGACCCAGGCCTTGCAGCGCCGGGTCAACGACCGAACAGGCAGCATCGCGCGAACATTTGACCGCGTCGTGGCGCTGCTCGACGAAATCGGCTACCTCGACGGCGACACGGTTACCGCCGACGGAGAACGTCTGACTCGTCTCTATACCGAGATGGACCTTGTGGCCGCCGAAGCGCTGCGTCAAGGACTGTGGCGTGGACTCACGCCGGCTGAACTGGCCGCGGCAGTGTCAGTGCTGGTGTACGAAGCGCGCCGCGATCTCGGCACACCACCGAAGACCCCTGGTGGCGCCGGCCGCACTGCTATCGAGGAGACGCTCCGACTCGCCTGGGACCTCTCTGCCCTGGAGCGAGACCACCGGCTCTCGGCGCTTCGTGATCCCGATGCCGGCTTCGCATGGGCGGCCTACCGGTGGGCCAGCGGGCATCGGCTGGAAGCAGTCCTCACCGAGAGCGAGTTGGCAGCTGGCGACTTCGTGCGCTGGTGCAAGCAACTGATCGACCTTCTGGGACAGGTCGCCAACGCTGCGGCGACGAGCGCGGTCCCGGGCGACGACGCCGTGACTGCATCAGCGCGGACCGCGATCGGAGCGCTGCGCCGGGGCGTCGTTGCGGTCACCGCGGAGGAGTGAGTCGCTGGTACGAGTAGCCGCGAGTTCGAGGTGGGGACGCACGTAGCGGGTGTTGTTCACCAACGTCACGAGTCGGCGTTCTTCACGGCTGGAGTGTGTTACGGGTCGGGTGCTTGGCGTGCCCCGGGTGGGGCTGAGGTTAGGCGTTGTCCGTTGGGGCCTTGGAAGGTCAGCGTGCCGTTGGCGCCCTTGTTCACGTGTTCTGGCGTGATGTGCCAGCCGCCTTCGTGGACGGCTCGGTGGTGGTGGCGGCAGAGCAGCAGTGCGTTGGTCAGGTTTGTTTGGCCGCCTTGGGCCCAGGGGATGAGGTGGTGGGCGTCGGTGTGTAGTGCGGGGCGGCTGCAGCCGGGGAAGCGGCATCCGCTGTCGCGGGTGGCGAGGGCTCGTCGCTGAGCTGGGGTGAAGACACGCACCTGGCGGCCGAGGTCCAGCGGGATGCCGCCGGGGTCGATGAGCAGCCGGTGCACGGTGGCGTCGCAGGCGAGGCGGCTGGCGGCTTCGGGGGTGAGCCACACAGCAGAGCCGGTGGTGTTTGCGATGCGTGCGGGGTGGGGTTGGGTGCCGGTGAGGGTGGCGAGGTCGACTTCGACCTGTATGGCGGTGGTGGCTCCGGACAGCGTCGGCAGCTGCTCGGACCGGACGGCGGTGGCGACGACTTCGGCGAGTCCGTCGGCGCGGCGTTGGTCGGTGGTGCGCAGGTCGTCGGGGCCGGTGGGGACCAGGAACGGGGCCAGCGCTGTGGACAGTCCGGCGGCGGTTTCGGCGTCGAGGATGCCGTCGATGGAGGCCATGCCGTCGAGCAGCGGGGCGAGGGTGAGCCAGCGGCGTCCGAAGTCTGCCTCGGCGTGCCGGGCTGAGCCGTCGGGGTCGACGACGTGGCGCAGGTGACGCCCGGCGCTGCGCAGGTCGTCGACGCCGAGCTGTTTGCCCAGCCCGGTCAGCACGTCGATGCCGTCCGGGCGGGCGGATGGTGGCAGGGCGCGAGCGGTGCGGGCAATCGCCCGTAGATGCTCATACGACAAGTGACCGGTCGACTCTGCGTCACCGTCGGCCGGGCCAGCAGCGTCTTCGCCTAAGTCGACGCCGAATGGTTCTGTCGTCAAGGCCGCAACCGGTGCTGCGAGCAGGTCCCCGGCGGTGCGGGCGATCTGGACCCGTTCGGACGCCTCACCAGCGGCCATCCCCAGCGCTCCGCGCAGCCATGACGGGGTGGAGGCGGCGGCGTGCAGCACTTCGCCGTCGCCGTGGGCGTCGAAGTCGGCCAGCACGGTGGTGAACGCCGCCTCGGCCGCGTCGACGATAAGCCGCAGCCCGGCCAGCCACCCGGCCCGTTCCTCCGCCGTAGCCGGCCCACCCTGCGATGCACCCGCCGCGCGCTCAGCCAGCACGCGGGTGTCAGCCAGGACATCCGAAACAGCTGGTGGCAGCACCGGGACGGGAAGCACCGCAGGAGACCTCCGCAACAGATCGACGATGGAATGCCGGGGTGCTCGTCAGTGGCGCGATCTCCGTGAACCAGTCTGTGTTCGGGTCTGGAAATCCCGGCTTCGAACACATCCCGAACACTAGACGGAGGGTCCGACATTGATGATGGTGTTGCCCCGGTCATCGTGCCTCTGGGTCCGACTTTCGCCCTGCTACTAGGTGCTGAGGTTCCGCATGGCGCTGAGCAATCGCTGCACTGACCGGTCCAGTCCCCACCGAGCGGCCAGGGCATCCAGTTCGTCGGCGTCAGCCGCAGCCTGAGGGATTGTTGTGCTCAGCGTTGGCATGGGGACGTCGGTACGTACCCGGACCACCTCGATCGCCCGCGTCAGGTAGTCCCTGGCCAGTTCGATCTTGCCTCGGTGCGGCACGTTGGAGGACGGGTCATCCAAAGCAGCGAGCAGCGACTCGACGGTCGGGTGGCTCGCGACTATCTCGGCGGCAGACTTGTCGCCTACCCCCTTGACCCCTGGGAGCCCGTCTGACGGGTCACCGCGCAGCGTGGCGAAGTCGGCGTACGAGGCTGCGGGAACGGCGTACCGCTCGCGTACTGCCTCGTCAGTGATGCGTTCGGCCTTGGCGAAGCCCTTCCCGATATACACGATCGTGGTCGGGCGTTCGTCCTCGGCGAGCTGAAAGAGATCGCGGTCACCGGTGACGATGTCCACGGGCATCTGGGCTGCGCGCGCCAGAGTTGCCATGACGTCGTCAGCTTCGAAGTCCGCGACACCAGCGCGGGCGATTCCCATGGCGTCCAGCACAGCCTCGATCACCGGGACCTGCGGTGCCAGAGCATCGGGAACCTCCTCGACGTCTGGCGCCTCGTCCGCGGCCACTCGGTGCGCCTTGTACTCCGCAATAAGGTCGACCCGCCACTGTGGACGCCAGTCAGTATCGAAACAGGCCACCAGGTCAGTGGCCGGATGATCGGTCAGCATTCGGGTGATCGCGTCCAAGAACCCCCGAACTGCTCCAATGGGAGTCCCGTCCGGTGCCGTGATCGACTCTGGCACGCCATGGAATGCACGGAAGTACATGGACGCAGAGTCGAGCAGCATGAGCCGCGGGGGAGTGGCCATCGCCAGACAGTATCGCTGCTCGAGCTAGCTGATAGCTCGAGCACGCTCTTGACGTATCACTTCGGTTGGCTGACCGTAAGGCATGGAACCGGTCAGCCCGCTGCCGACGAAGGGTGCTGTGTTCTTCGACCCGCGCGACGAAGGCCGTTCGCTGCGGCTTTCGTTCCACGAGGACCTGGGTGTCTTCATCCTCAGTCTGTGGCGTGATGACACCTGCCTAGGCACCTTCCGGCTGGCCGTCGAGGAGGCCCCGCGCATGATCCACTCCGTCGTCACCGCTCTGGTGTCTGGTGAAGAGGCAACGACCACCGACCTAGCCGTCCCCAGTGCTCGAAGTGTTGCAGTCATCTCGGGGGCTCTTGGGCGACGTGAGAACGCCTGAAACGCTTCGATCACCGCGGCGGGGTACGGTGACGAATGTGGATTCGTTTGCCGATGCTGGCCGTGTTGTCGCCGCCCAAGAGGCTGCTCGTCGTGCCGAGGTCGACGCCGTGCTCGTCACCCCAGGGCCCGATCTCCTCTACCTGACGGGGTACCGCGCAATCGCCTTGGAGCGGCTGACCTGTCTCGTCGTCCCCGCCGAGGGCGATCCCGTCCTCGTAGCACCCGGACTTGAGGTACCTGCCGCACAGGCGTCGCCCTTAGGCGCTACGGGCGTCAGCATTCGAGGCTGGGCCGAGACCGACGACCCCTATGCGCTCGTTGCCTCGCTCATCCCTGGCGCCGGGGTCGTGGCCCTCGCGGACTCGATGGCGGCCGCAGCCGTCATTCATCTGCGAGACGCGATGCCGAAAGCGCATCAGCAGTTGGCAGGACCGGTGCTCCGCGAGCTGCGCATGATCAAGAGTGAGCGCGAGATCGAGCATTTGCGGCGGGCAGGTCGTGCCATCGACAGCGTGCATGAACAAGTGCCCGATCTTCTACGTCCCGGACGCACCGAGCGCGAGATCGGCGAGGACATTGCCGAAGCGATCCTCGCCGCTGGACACACCGTCGTTGACTTCGTGATCGTAGCCAGTGGTCCCAACGGTGCCAGCCCGCATCATGAAGTCTCTGACCGACGCATCGTCGTTGGCGACCCCGTCGTTGTAGACATCGGCGGCACCATGGCCAGCGGCTACTGCTCCGACTCAACACGCACCTACGCGCTCGGGCACGCGTCAGATGACTTCCTCGACTACTACGCGGTGCTTCGGAACGCACAGCGAGCGGCTGTCGAGTCAGTACGACCCGGGGTGACGGCTGAGGCGGTGGACGCCGTGGCGCGCAGGCTCATCACCGCGTCCGGGTACGGTGAGCGCTTCATTCACCGAACAGGGCACGGTATCGGGCTCGAGACGCACGAGGAGCCCTACATCGTGGCAGGAAACGACGAAACGCTACGGGCCGGAATGGCATTCAGCGTGGAGCCGGGGATCTATCTGCCCGGTAAGCACGGAGCGCGTATCGAGGACATCGTTGTAGTGACACCCGACGGCGTCGAGGCGTTGAACAACACCACGCATGACCTTGTGGTCATCGACCCGGCTTTCAGTTCCTGACCAACGTCTGCAAGGAGCACCAGCACCTGTGGCACTGACCGTCGCTCGAGAGTTCACAGATCCGAGCACTGCTGAACTGCTGCCCACCGTGCGGCAGATCTGTGACGATCTGCTGACACCAATGGCTAGCGACGCCGAGGATGCCGCGGAGTTCCCGCGCGAAGTCTTCCGAACCCTGGGTGGCATGGGGCTTCTCAGCCTGCCGTTCCCGGCGGAGTACGGGGGCGGCGGACTGCCACTGCACGACTACCTGCAGATCATTGAAGAACTTGCCTCATCCTGGGCGAGCGTCGGTTTGGGCGTCAGTGTGCACACGCTCTCGTGCTTCCCACTTGCCTCGTTCGGTAGCGACGAGCAGCGGCAGCGATGGCTGCCCGAAATGCTCGGTGGCCAGCTTCTTGGCGCCTACTGTCTCTCCGAGACCGATGCGGGGTCGGACGCGGCCGCGTTGGCCACCAGCGCATCGCGCTCCGATTTCGGATATCGCGTCAATGGGGTGAAGTCGTGGATCAGCCACGGCGGCGTCGCTGACTTCTACGTGGCGATGGTGCGCACCTCCGATGACGGAGCGAAGGGCATCACCTGCCTGCTGCTCGATGCTGGCACCGCTGGGCTTTCGGCCAGGCCTCCTGAGCGCAAGTTGGGCTTCTCAGCGTCCCCAACCGCTCAGATGGTGTTCGACGACGTTGCAGTCGACGCCGAGCGGCGCATTGGGGCTGAAGGGCAGGGATTCGCCATTGCACTCGCCGCCCTCGACGGCGGCCGACTCGGGATGGCTGCGTGCGCCGTTGGAATCGCACAGGCAGCTCTGGACCTCGCCATCTCCTACGCGCATCAGCGCCAACAGTTCGGCCGCCTCATCGCGGAGTTCCAGGGGCTGTCGTTCCTGCTCGCGGACATGGCCACCCAGGTGGCAGCAGCTCGCGCGCTTTATCTCGCAGCGGCCCGCAAACGCGACCGAGGCGAGGCTTTCGGGGTAGACGCGGCGATGGCAAAGCTCTTCGCCACCGACATGGCAATGCAAGTGACCACCGACGCGGTTCAGGTGCTCGGGGGAGCGGGGTACGTGAAGGACTTCCCGGCCGAACGCTACTTCCGCGAGGCCAAGGCCTTACAGATCGTCGAAGGCACTAATCAGATCCAGCGCGTCGTGATTGGGCGTGCGCTGCGCCCGCATCGCTAGTACGGGAGCGTTCACCTGCGAATACCGACAGCGCCAGTAGGGTGTCGTCGTGGATGAGCTCGACGGAAATGACCGACAGATCGTGCAGCTGCTGAGCGCTGAGGGCAGGATGAGCTACACCGAGCTGGCCAAGCACACCGGACTCTCAACGTCGGCTGCTCACCAAAGGGTACGGCGACTGGAGCAGCGCGGAGTCATCTCCGCCTATCGCGCCATGGTCGACCTGGATGCAATCGGCCTCCCCATGACGGCCTTCGTGTCCATCTCACCCATCGACCCGGCTGACCCCGACGACATCCCTGACCGGGTTGCCCACCTGCGGGCTGTGGAGTCCTGCTACAGCGTCGCCGGCGACCACAACTACGTGCTCAAGGTCAGGGTCGCTAGCCCGGTTGCCCTGGAGCAGCTGCTTGCCGATCTTCGGGCCAGCGCTCACGTGACGACCAGGACCACGGTGGTGCTGAGCATCCCCTACGAGAACAGACCTCCGGATCTGGGCGAATAGCTGCAAGGTACGTCGCAGGCATTCGCCCGTTATGTCCGAGATCTCCAGACCCGCCGAGGCTCGCACAGATGATGGCTCGTTGGCCGATCCGGGTTAGGGTCACCGTTGATCACGAAATGGTCACGGCGGCACCACAAAGACTCGTCGTCCGGACCTCATGGCTCACGAGCAAAGGCGAAAACTTGTGCCAGGGCGACGAGTAGCGCAGCCGAGGACCGCCTCGGTAGCCAGATCCGGCTCGATCGGTACCCGAGTCGGCTTCCTCGGGCTCGCTGCGGTGATCGGGGTGGCGGCACTCATCGCAGCGGTGGTGGTGCCGGCGGCGTGGCGGTCGGTCGGAACCGATGTCGCTGCGTCGCCTGAGGCAAGCAGTCTCCTCACTCTGGTCAACCAAGCACGAACGAGCAATGGGTTGGCGCCCTTGGATTTCGCCTCCGACCTGAGTGCGGTCGCCGCGGAGCGCGCCTCGATCATGGCTGACTCGGGGTCTTTGACGCACACGCCCGACCTCGGTGGTCAGGTTTGCTGCTGGGCGTGGATCGGTGAAAACGTCGCCTTCGCGGGTTCGGTGCAGTCCCTTCACGAGGTCCTGATGAACTCCGCGCCGCACCGGGCCAACATCCTCAACGCCGACGCTGACGACATTGGCGTCGCGGTCGTCAAGGGTGGCGGGTCGCTGTGGGCAGCCCAGGTGTTCCGTGCCAGGTCCGATGCCGACCGAGCCGGAGCTGCCAGTAGCAGCTCACGCGGTGGAGACCGCAGCGCCCCAACCGAATCCAGCACGAGTCCGTCCACGACCACCTACTCGACCTCAACCTCGACCACCCACGAGCCTCCGACTATGACCCGGGCCGAGCTCTTGCAGCGACAGCTGAAGCAGAGCCTGCGCGGCGCACGTGTAGACCTTCGCGCCGACCGTCGCAAAGTCGGCCCCTTCGACCCGGTCCTGGCAGCGGTTCGCTACTCCGTCACGCTCGAACGGGTCTCCGGCTAGCGGCACAGCTGCCTAGTGGGTCGGCGCCAAGTCTGAGGCTGCTGCCGCTCTCGATGCAGCGGCAGCGGCGTGCGACTCAGCCGCGATGTGGCCTTTCTGGTAGCCCTCGTTGATCCACCACTCCTGGCCCTCTTCCGGAAGGGTGTGCACCGGGTCGTAGTACACATGCTTCTTGCGCACCGCATCCGGGTCGTCGAGCTCAATGCCGGTTCGGTAGTTCTTCGACCAGTACGAGATCCCCAGGACATGGTCATACTCGTCGACCTGGTGTACCCAACGCTTGCCGACGAATGGGACGTCGCAAGTCACGCGGGGTGTAGCGAAACCAGGTAGGTATCCCATGACGCCATGCTGCAAACGCTGTGCATCAGCCAAGGACACGCGCCAGTGTTCCGCGAACGGAATCATGTCGGGCATGTAGAAGTAGTAAGGCAAGATGCTGGCATCGTCGAGCAGGGCAAAACACAAGTCGAGCATCTGCTCGACGCTGTTGTTGATGCCGGCCATCAGGACGCCCTGATTGCGAACGTCGCGAATACCGACGTCGAGCAGGCCGCGGGATGCTCGTGCGACCAACGGCGTCACAGAGTTCGCGTGGTTGACGTGGGTATGCACGGCGAGACCAACACCGCGGCTTGACGCCTTGGTTGCCAGCCGCTCGGCACCGGCGAGCACTTCGTCTGAGTACCAGTGCTGAGGAAGACCCATCAAGGCCTTGGTCGCCAACCGGATGTCCCGGATGTTCTCGACGTCGAGGATCTGGTCGACGTAGGCCTCGAGGTTCTTCCATGGCATGTTGCCGACGTCGCCACCAGAGACAACGACATCACGAACCGAAGGCGTGGCGCGCAAATAGTCGAGATGCTGCTGCATACGGTCGACTGGCTTCAGCTCGAGCTTGAGCTTCTTCACAGTAGGGGTCGAGTTGCCGACGAGGTCCATTCGGGTGCAGTGACCGCAGTACTGAGGACACGTAGATAGCACCTCTGCGAGCACCTTCGTGGGGTAGCGGTGTGTCAGGCCCTCGGCACGCCACATGTCGTGCTCGTGCAGGGAGTCGCGACTGGAGTAGGGGTGGGATGGCCAATCGGTTCGCCTGTCACTGAACACTGGAAGCATGTACCGACGGATGGGATCGGCGAGAAACGCTTCAGTGAAGGTCAGTGCCGTGGGAGTTCCGGTGTCATGTGAGTCAGGAACCATCGTGTTGACCATTTGCGGCGGGATCAGCATTGACATCGTGGCGCGCTCGGCCTGGTCGAGCTCGAGGTCGTCGTAGAAGTCATCGGTGAGCAGATCGCCCATCACACCACGGAGCTGCTTGATGTTCTTGACGCAGTGAGAGCGTTGCCACTGCGCGTTCTCCCAATCGGCCGTCGTGACCTGACTCCAGCCAGGCAAGCGAGTCCAGTCAGGCTCGTGCACTTCGCGCTGTCGGTAGTCGTACGGCTGGGGCAGTGGATGGCTCACGGGCTCTCCTATAACGCCGTTATCGCAGTATCGCGAGCGTACGGAGATCTTCCTGCGGAATCAATGACAAACAGCAACTTGTCCATCAGATAGCGGTTTGTTGCCATGTTGTTGCGGAGTTCCCCCTCACGGGTGCTGGCGATTGCCCCTGGGCTGCTGACAAGATCTCCCGGTGACCCGAACGACTCAATCGTCCCCCGTCGGACTACACCGTGTCATTGAGCCACGCGGGGTCCTGCCGCAGGCGGCCCGACAAGTCAATGCCAGCCCCGAGATCTGGCCGGACGAGATTCGGATCGCGGTCTCAGTGCTCAACCTCGATGCCGCATCCTTCCGGCAGCTCATCACCAAGCACGACGGCGACGGTGACGCAGTCAGGGCTGAGGTACTCCAGATCATCGCCGACCGAGGCAAGATGCAGAACCCCGTCACAGGGTCGGGTGGCATGCTCATCGGATTGGTCGACGAGGTCGGCCCGGAGGCCACCTTGGACGTGGAGGTGGGGCAGCAAGTCACCACATTGGTCTCACTCAGCCTGACGCCGCTCGTCATCACCGACGGCCTCGTACGGTGGACCGGCCTCAGTGAGCAGGTGCCGTGCGAGGGGTACGCAATCTTGTTCGGCCGTACGATCGCAGCCTCGGTACCGGAAGACCTCCCGCCGACACTTGCCATGGCGGTCATGGATGTCGCGGGTGCGCCGGCCCTGACTGCGCGCGTGGTGCGCCAGTACGTGGAGCGTGGTCGGGCGCCGACCGTTGCGGTGATCGGTGGGGCCGGAAAGAGTGGCTCACTTTCGCTGGCGGCGGCCCGCGACAGTGGTGCAACCAAGTCGGTGGGCATCGTCCCGATCGACTCAGAGGCGCTCCTGCTGCGAGAGGTTTCACTAGCCGACGTCGTTGCGATCGCAGACGCACGCGATCCAGTGGCTTTGTCCGCGGCTGTCGAACAATCCCTCGGAGCTCCTGCAGATATCACCGTCGTCTGCGTCGACGTCCCCGGATGCGAGCACGGCGCGATTTTGGCAACGTCGCCCGACGGCGGCACGGTGATCTTCTTCTCGATGGCAACGTCCTTCACCGCAGCCGCTCTCGGAGCCGAAGGGCTCGCCTCCGACACGACCATGCTGATCGGGAACGGGTACACGCCGGGCCATGCCGAGTACGCCTTCGACCTTCTGCGTCGATCGACTGGCGTTCGGGATCTCTTCGAACGGCGTCTGGCCCACGAAGAGAGTGTGGGGTGACCACCACGCTGTACCGCGGGGGACCGGTGTACAGCTCAGTCGACCCCTTCGCGAGCGCCCTGGTGACCCAGGACGACCTCATTGTCTGGGTTGGGTCAGAAGAGGCTGCCCGCGTCCACGCCGACAGCGTTGATGCGGTCGTCGAGCTCGATGGGGCACTCCTCGCCCCGGCATTCGTCGACGCCCACGTCCACACGACTTCTACGGGCTTGAACCTGTCCGGGCTCGACCTCTCGGGCACCAAGACTCTCGAAGATGCGCTGCACCGTCTGGAGATACACGCGAGAAGCGTGCGTGGCGCGGTGGTCCTCGGCCACGGCTGGGACGAGACCCGGTGGCCAGAAGCACGACCGCCGAGACGAGATGAGGTTGACAGGGCCTCATACGGCGGAGTGGTCTACCTGTCGCGCGTTGACGTGCACTCGTGCGTTGCCTCATCGGCGCTGCTGGCCCTGGCGCCCGAAGTGTCCTCTGCTGCCGGGTTCTCAGCTGACGGCTGGCTGTCGCAGGAGGCACACCATGTGGTCCGTCGAATTGCACTCGACTCGGTCACCCCTTCCCAGCGTCGTGCTGCACAGCGTGCTTGCCTGCAGCACGCAGCGTCGCTGGGGATCGGCATGGTGCACGAGCTCGGCGGTCCGGAGATCTCCAGCGCCGACGACTTCACCGACTTGCTCGGAACCGTTGGCCCTGAATCGGGTGTCGAGGTTGTCGGCTACTGGGGCGAGGGTGGAGGGCCAGACGTCGCTCTGTCGCTTGGCGCCCGCGGCGCTGCCGGAGATCATTTTGTCGACGGGGCCATCGGCTCCCGCACCGCGTTGCTGCGTGAGCGGTACGCCGACTCTGACACCTTTGGGGCCGCCTACACCTCGGTGGCCACGATCCGCGATCACGTCATTGCCTGTTCGACAGCCGGTGTTCAAGCGGGTTACCACGTGATCGGGGACGGTGCGATGGATCTGGTCGTCAGCGGCTTCGCCGAAGCCGCCGACGCTGTCGGCGTCGACGTCATCCGGGCCGCCCAACACCGTCTGGAGCATGTCGAGATGGTCGACGAGCAGGCCCGGATGCTTCTTGCCCGGCTCGGCGTGATCGCCAGCGTGCAGCCAGTCTTCGACTTCTTGTGGGGTGGAGATTCCGGCATGTACTCCGAGCGGCTTGGTTCCGGTCGAGCCGCGACACTCAATCCTTTCGCCTCCCTGCAGGACGCCGGCATCCCGATGGCCTTCGGCTCCGACGCCCCGGTGACACCGCTCGCCCCGTGGCAGGCAATTCGAGCCGCGGTTCACCATCACCAGCCGGCTGAACGACTGACGGCCAGAGCCGCATTCACTGCACACACCAGGGGTGGCTGGCGGGCAGCCGGTCGCGGTGGTGGCGTGGTTGCGCCGGGCGAGCCGGCGAACCTGGCTGTCTGGCAGTGCGACGACCTCGTCGTCGAGACGCCTGACGATCGGGTTTCCGCTTGGTCGACCGATCCGCGGGCAGGGGTTCCAGGTCTGCCGTCACTCGAACCTGGCACAACCGACCCCGTCTGCCTGCAGACGGTCGTCGCTGGTCGTACGGTCTACGCCAGGGACGTTGTTCAGTCGATCAAACCTGGGAGTGGTCCGTGACGCGACGGGGCAAGGGAAAGCTCGAACTCGATCCGACGGTGGTCCGCAAGGCACGCAGCCTCGCGCGAAAGGCCGGCAGGCCGATCGTGACTCTTGCCAAGACACACACCACGGTTTCTGTCGAGCGGGCGGTACTGCGTCTGGCTGGTCTTTCCGGCGCTGACGCCGAGGGCGAGCCCTGGGTAAACCACGTTGTCGACGCGGTCAGACAAGACGTGGGTCTCGAGCACGGCGTCTCCCTCCCGGTCTGGCATGCACTGGCGTCCGGCGAGTACGCCGACCTCACCGAGCTTGCGCAGAAGGCCGCCGCGGGAGGAGTCATCTTCCATGCGCCGGAAGGTCGAGAGGCCAGCCGCGCCCGAACCGCATCGCGTAAAGCGGCGGCGGCTGGCCTACGCAAGATCGATAACAATCGAAAGACGCGCGACCGATTCACCAAGAAGTATGGCGATCCGCCAAAACCTTGGATCTACCTGATCGTTGCCACCGGTGACATCTACGAGGACATGCCGCAGGCTCAGGCAGCCGCGCGTGAAGGCGCTGACATCGTCGCTGTGATTCGATCAACGGGACAGTCGCTGCTCGACTTCGTTCCGGAAGGGCCGACCCGAGAAGGCTACGCAGGCACGTACGCGACCCAAGAGAACTTCCGTCTGATGCGTGCAGCCCTGGACGATGTCTCAGCCGAACTCGGACGCTACGTGCGACTGACCAACTACGCGTCGGGCCTCTGTATGCCTGAGATCGCGACGCTGGCTGGCCTTGAACGACTTGACATGATGCTCAATGACTCGATGTACGGGATCCTTTTTCGCGACATCAACCCGATTCGCACCTTCGTCGACCAGCGCTTCAGTCGGCAGGTCCATGCACGGGCCGGGATCATCATCAACACCGGCGAAGACAACTACCTCACAACGGCAGATGGAGTCGAGGCGGCGCACACCGTCACAGTCAGTCAGCTGCTCAACGAGTTCTTCGGAAAAGAGGCTGGGCTGGCCGATGCACAGCTCGGCCTTGGTCACGCCTTCGAGATCAATCCCACGGTCCCGGAGTCCTTTCGACTCGAACTGGCGCACGCGTTGCTGGCCCGAGAGCTCTTTCCGAACGCACCTTTGAAGTGGATGCCACCCACCAAGCACATGACCGGCGACGTGTTCGGTGGCTACCTGCTTAACGGGTTCTTCAACCTGGTTGGCTCTATGACGGCCCAGGACATCCTGCTGGTCGGCATGTTGACCGAGGCCGTCCACACTCCGTGGCTGTCGGATCGTGACCTTGCCTTGCAGAACGTTCGCTATGTGATGGAGTCGACCCGTGGGCTCGCCGAGGACTTCGTTCCAGCCCATGACGGCTTCATCGTGCAGCGCTCCCACCAGGTGCTCGGTGAGGCCATCGAGCTGCTCGAACGCATCGTGGACGACCAGCTGCTGAACGCGATCGCCGACGGAACGTTTGGGCTGATGAAGCGGCCAGCTGACGCTGGTCGCGGACTCGATGGCGTCGCCAGGCACTCCAGTGCGTACTACAACCCGGCCAGCGAGCTACTCGATGAGTACTTCGCCGACGCGAAGGGGCAAGCTTGATGAGCAAGCGAGAGGAGTCGCACATCATCCGACCGTACGGTGATGCCACCGGTGACGGCCAGGTTCAGGTCTCGTTCACACTGCCTATCGCCCACGACAAGCGGGCTGAGGGAGCAGCACTCCAGCTGGCGGCCAAGATGGGGCTGGAACCGGCGATGGTGGTGCATGCCAAGCAGATGGGACCGCACTTCACCTTCTTCGTCGTCTACGGACGATGCAGTCACTTGGTCGATCTCAACAAAGTCGTCGTCATCGAACGCGAGTTTCCACTGCTCACTCCCAAAGAGGTGAGCGCTGCGGTCAAGCGCGCGTTGCGGCGCCCGCTCGTCGTGATGGGTGCCTGCATCGGTACCGATGCACATACCGTCGGCATCGACGCCATCTTGAACATCAAGGGCTGGGCGGGGGAGAAGGGCCTGGAGGCCTACAGCGGTCTCGAGGTCCACAACCTAGGTGCGCAGGTATCGGTCCCAGACCTGGTGGAGCATGCACAGAACCTCAAGGCCGATGCCGTCCTCGTCAGCCAGGTCGTCACGCAGCGAGAGGCGCACCTGCACAACGTCACACAAATGTCGGCTGCGTTTCGCGAGGCGTATCCGACGGGCACCACCCCGGTCCTGATCGTTGGGGGCCCGCGCTTCGATGAAGGTGCGGCCTCCGAGCTGGGCGTCGACCGCATTTTTGTGAAGGGCACGACACCCGGCGAGGTCGCCAGCTACCTGGCGCACCGACTCTGTGCGACACCGGCAGGAACTCGTCGGGCAAAGGCCAAGAAGAAGACCAGGGCCAAGAAGAAGTCGACCAACAAGGCGGGAGCACGCTGATGTCAAGCACGGACGACATCAGGTTGGGGAAGAGCGTCACCCATCGGCGGTATGTTCCGTACTCACACGCCCACTACGCAGGCAACCTCGTCGACGGCGCCTACACACTAGGGCTCTTTGGCGATGTCGCCACGGACCTAATGATCGTTACCGATGGCGACGAGGGGCTCTTCGCCTCTTACTCCGACATCCAGTTCACCGCCCCCGTGCGCGCAGGCGACGTCCTGGAGGTGACCGCGGCGGTCAGCAGGGTGGGGCGGCGCAGCCGCGAGCTCACGTTCACTGCCCACGTCGTCAGTCGAGGTCGCCCAGACCTCGGCGAGGCTGCAGCCGAGGTGCTCGCCCAGCCAGAACTGGCTGTCTCTGCCATCGGCACCATCGTCGTCCCGCCAGCCACGGCAGCCCCCGACACGTCCGACTCGTGATCGAGGCTTCTCACGGGTTACCGTCATCGGGTGAGTGCTGTCGCCGAGGGACTGCCCACGGCTCAAGACATTGAGCCGGATCCAGTCCGACCCGTTCCCCTCTGGACGGCCGTTCTGGCATCGGCAGCGGCCGGCGGGGTCTTGGTGCTTGCCTTCCCCCCCTACGACCTGTGGTGGTTAGCCCCCCTTGCCGTGGCAGGCGTGCTCGGCGCCGTGGAAATCGGCACGCGGGCCCGCCGCCCGGTGCCCCGCGGCGCCCTCCTCGGGTCCGTCTTCGGACTGGTCTTCTTCGGCCTGCTGACGCCGTGGCTGCGGGTCATCGGCCCCGATGCCTGGTTACTGGTGGTGGGCATGTCCGCGGCCTTCACCGCGCTGTTCGGAGTCGGAGCCGCACTGCTCCTGCGCCTACCGGGATGGCCGTTCTGGGTTGCGTGTTGGTGGGTCGGCGTCGAGGCGCTTCGGGGCCGGGTGCCGTTCGGCGGCTTCCCCTGGGGCCGATTGGGCCATTCCCAGGCCGATGCCCCCACCGCAGCCTGGGTCTCGGTGGGTGGCGTGCCCTTGTTGGGTTTCCTTCTCGTGCTCACGGGCGCTCTGGTGCTTGTGGCGGTCAGGGCTGCCGTTCGGAGACGCGTGCTTCGGGCTTCTCTCGCGGCTGGCGCCGCTGCTGTCATCGTGCTCAGCGGCCTCGCGATCCCGCTTACAACCAATGGGCGTCAAGTCACCGTCGCGATCGTGCAGGGAAATGTTCCGCGAACCGGGATGGATGCCTTTGGACAGCGCGAGGCGGTGCTGTCGGCTCACCTGCAGGCTACCCACCAACTTGCCAATGACGTCAGAGCTGGCAGGGTCGCTGCGCCTGACGTGGTCATTTGGCCGGAGAACGCCTCAGACATCGACCCGGCCCTGGACGCCGAGGCGTTTGCCGCTATCGATGCTGCGGTCAAGGATGTGGGCGTCCCGGTGCTTGTCGGAATGGTCATAGAGGTCGACGGCGGGGAGCGGGTGGCTAACCAGGGCACGGTCTGGGACCCAGTCACCGGACCGGGTGCGTCGTACGTCAAGCAGAACTTGGTGCCGTTCGGCGAGTACGTCCCGTACCGATCCATCGCCCAGAAGTTCATCTCGCGACTCGACCGAATTCCGCGCGACTTCGTCGCTGGTGACGCACCAGGGGTGCTCGACCTTGGTCCGGTGACTGTTGCCGATGTCATTTGCTTCGACGTCTCGTATGACGCGGCCGTCCGTGATGCCGTGGCCGGCGGGGGCGAGTTGATCACGGTGCAGACCAACAACGCCACGTATGGACGCACTGGTCAGGTTGAGCAGCAGTGGGCCATGAGCCGACTCCGAGCGGTGGAGCATGGCCGCAGCGTCCTGGTTGCCTCCACCAGCGGCATCAGCGGCGTCGTCGCCCCCGACGGCTCAGTCCGGGCCAAGACCCCCGAGTTCGTGCAGCAGGTCGTTGTCGAGCCTGTGGTGGCTCGTACCGACGAGACGCTCGCTACCCGTTTGGGGGCTTGGCCCGAGTTGATCCTCTCCCTTTTGGGACTCGGTGCGGTCGTGCTGGCCGCCGTGCGCCGACGAGGCAGAATCGCAACATGAGCGACGACGACGTCCTGGTCATCATCCCGACCTACAACGAACGGGACTCACTGCCGCCCATCGTGCAGCGGGTTCGAACGGCCACGCCCGACGCGCACATCCTCATCGTCGACGACAACAGTCCCGATGGCACCGGCGATCTCGCCGACTCGCTTGCGTCAGGTGACGACCACATCCAAGTTCTGCACCGCACCGCCAAGAATGGGCTCGGTGCGGCATATCTGGCGGGTTTTCGGTGGGGAATGAGCCGTGGCTTTGACGTGCTCGTGGAGATGGATGCCGATGGCTCCCATCGTCCCGAGTACCTGCCGGCGATGCTGGTTGCCCTCCAGGACGCCGACGCGGTCATCGGATCTCGCTGGGTTCCCGGAGGAGGCGTGGCGAACTGGCCACGCCACCGGCAATGGCTTTCCCAAGGCGGAAACCGCTACACCCAGATCATGCTCGGGCTCGGGGTCCGCGACGCCACTGCCGGGTACCGCGCGTATCGCCGCAGTTCCCTCGAGCGGATGGACCTGTCCACGGTCTCCTCGCAGGGCTACTGCTTCCAGGTCGACCTGACCCGACGTGCCGCAGCAGCTGGGCTGCGGATCGTCGAGGTACCGATCACATTCGTCGAACGCGAGCAGGGGGACAGCAAGATGAGCGGGGCGATCGTTGCCGAAGCACTCTGGCGCGTCACGCAGTGGGGTGTGCTGAGCCGCGCCGGCCACGTGAGTCAACGAGGTCGCGGTTAATGCTTATCGTCTTCCTGCTGTTCTTCGTCGCAATTCCTGTCCTTGAGCTGTACGTCGGCTCCCTGGTGGTCGAGGCGGTTGGGTTCGGCCCAGCGACGCTGCTGTTGCTCGCAGGAGTCATTCTCGGCATCGTCGTGATGCGATCAGCGTGGCGCCGGCGGCCGCGCAACACCGACAGCGCGATCCTGATGACGGCCGGCGTCCTGTTGCTGCTGCCGGGTTACGTGTCGGACGTAGTAGGGCTGCTTCTGTTGCTGCCACCAGTCCGCGCCCTGCTGCGGGTCTGGATCGGACAACGAGTCGCCCGCCGTCTTGCGTCTTGGAACCTGAGCATCTTGCGCTGGGATGATGACAGTGGGCGGCTCACCCGTACTGACATCGTGCCGGGTGAGGTCGTCCAGGACGACTCGACCGGGGGACGCGTCGTGCGCGGGGAGATCGTGCAGAATCCGGGCGAAGATCTCGACGACCGCTCCTAGGCTGAGCGACGGACGGCAGCACCGGAGGCCCGCAACAGCTCTAGGCGCTCTTCGAGCAGCTCTTCGAGTTCAGGGATAGAGCGTCGCTCCAGCAGCATGTCCCAGTGGGTGCGGGAAGGCTTGATCGCTTTCTCTTCCGAGAGAGGCACATCCCGACCGATGGCAACAGCACCGCACACGCGGCACTCCCAGCGAGCCGGTACATCGGCTTCCACCGAGAACGGCATCGTGAAGGAGTGACCTTCAGGGCAGTCATACGTGACGTCGAGGCGAGCCGCGGGCTCAACACCCTCATCGTTCTCGTAGCTCGTCGCACCCAGACGGGTTCCCCGAAGCGAGCGCTCAGCCATGGTCAGCCTCCAATGTCTATGCCTACCGCAACGTCTTTCTGGTCCGACGGATTCCCGGTGCGATTGGTTCCCGCCCGATCTGTCTGTTTTGTCGCATTACTGGACCTCCAGGGTGACGCCGACATGCCACCTTTCGCAAGCCGCCGAGCGGGGGACAGCTCCTCTGGTTCCGGTGGGCTGGTCCTGGTCGCTCTCGATCACCGTCGACGAAACGCTAATCGTGCGGTTCTACCCACGATTTCGAGACGTAAACCTCAAGTGATTCGCCATCCCCGGACTGGCCAACGCCGGCCCGAGGTTCAGATGACGGCCGGCCGCTGGTTCCCCACGGCGTCGATTGCTTCGCCGACGCGCACCCGGTGCAGGAGCAGGCCACCGAGAACGAAGAAGGTCACCAGGACAACGATGGCGACCCGGTAGGAGCCGGACACCTCATAGGTGAGGGCAAAGGTCAGCGTCCCGAGCCAGCTCGTCCCGCGTTCAGAGATCTCGTAGAAGGCGAAATACTCTGCCTCACGGCTTCGGGGAATCAGCTGTGAGTAGAGCGATCGGGAAAGTGCTTGGGAACCGCCCAGCACGAATCCAATCGCGGCTGCGATTCCATAGACCCAGATCGCCTCCTTTTCGGGCAGGAAGTACGCCACGACCAAGATGGCGCCCCACACGACCAGTGCGCCCAGAATCACCCTCTTGGCACCCCATTGGGCAGCGAGCCGCCCCAGGGCTAGCGCCCCGGCGAAGGCAACGATCTGCACCAACAGGATGACCGAGATGGAGACGGACGTGTCGAGGAGCAGTTCCTTCTCGATATAGACAGCCGCAAGTGCAATCACGGTCTGGATACCGTCGTTGTAGAGCAGATACGCAAACAGGAAGAGAACGGTCTGCGGATATCGGCGGATATCGCGGAGCGTTTCACCAAGCTGGCGGAAGCCACTGGTGAGGAGACCGCCCCTGACCGATGTACCGGGCTCGGTCTCACCGACCGGCGGGCGATGCAGGTTTCGCAACCCCATCACCGGGATGATCGAAAATGCCGCCCACCAGATCCCAGCAGAGAGCAGACTGATCCGCACAGCTTCTCGCTCAGAGAGCCCAAAGGCGTCATGCCCCAAGTACAGGGCAAGGTTCAGGACCAGCAGCACCGCTCCGCCGAGATAGCCCAACGCCCAACCCTGCGAAGAGACACGGTCCCGTTCGTCAGCCGTTGAGATCTGGGGGAGAAAGGCGTTGTAGACAACAACACTCATACCGAACGCAAGGTTGGCCAGTACAAGCAAGAAGCCACCGAGAACAAACCGCCCATCGGTGAGCACGACCATGGTCATCGTCGCGACGGAGCCAATCGCCGCGAAGGTCGCAAGTAGCTGACGCTGGTGCCCTAACCGGTCAGCAATCGCACCCGTCACGGGAAGTACGAGAACCTGGAGAATCACCGAGATCGAGACGAGCAGCGAGAAGTAGGTGCCGGGCCGAACATCCCAGAAGAGGAAGCCCACACGGCCGTCCGGGCCGGCAGCATCCTCGGCGAGGGTTGTCAGGTAAGGACCGAGGAAGACCGTGACAACCGTGGTCGAAAACGCAGAGTTCGCCCAGTCGTAGAAGTACCAGGCACGCTGCTGCCGGCGGCGCTCGTCGTCCGTGAGGGCGGTGTTCGTGTCAGTCACGAGTGCGGTCGCCAACCGTTGGCCGTGAAGACCTCCATGAGAACGTCGGTGTCATCGCTCATGACGCCGCCCGCACCCCTTGCCAGCAGTTGTTCCATCTCTGCGCCATCGTTGACCGTCCAGACATGCACCGGAAGGTCGACACGCTTGGCGACATCAAGGAGATCGGCCTTTCTCGGGCCCGGCCAGGGCGCCTCCCGACTGAGCCACCTCGGCACTTGCAGCACATTGACGCCAGGGAGGTCCAGCGACTGACCACGGGCAATCTGCAGCATCGCTCTCCTCAGCTCGCCGGGGCCGGCGGCAGTACAGACCCGCGATCCGAGGGCGGCCCGTACCCACCTGAGGCGGTCATCGCTGAAGGACGCCACACAGACTCGGGCAAGCACGTCGCGCTCGAGGAGCGTCGACACAAGTGGTCGTACGGCCCCGTCCACCTTCGGATCGATGTTGAACGCCACATCGGGGTACTCGTCGATCAGGTCGACCAGCCGGGGGAGAGGTTCGTCACCGACTGGAATCTCCGAAAGCTCACCCCACGTCACCTTGGCGATCTGGACTCGCTCACCCGCCACGCGACGAAGTGAGTGATCATGACACGCAACCAGCACGCCGTCCCTCGTGACGCGGACATCGGTCTCGAAGTAGCGGAATCCGCGTCTATAGGCGCGACGAAACGCGGCCCCGGTGTTCTCGACGACCTCTGAGCCACCGTTCAACGGAGCGCCGCGATGGACCATCGGGATTGGTCCATCGTGCTCAAGAAATGGGTGCGGGGGAGCAACCCCTGAAGTCGGCACCACTACCCGGGGAAAACGCCAGCACCCAGTCGATGCAGGAAGACCGTCTGCGCCAGTGCTGCCCGCTCAAGCTCCTCCAGGTCAACGCTTTCGTCGGCGGAGTGGATGTTGGCCTGCGCGCCGTCCTCAGCGCCCCACAACACGAACTCGGCGGCAGGATTGATCTCCGCCAGCGTTGTGAGCAGGGGGATCGAGCCACCGCTACCGATGACTTCGGTGGCCTTGCCGTAGACATCTGCCATGGCGCCGCGTGCGATCGTCATGGCTGGTCCGTCAGGTGAAGTAGTCCACCCTGGCCAAACCGCGGTGGCCTTGACGTCGACACCCACACCCCAGGGAGCGGCGGCCGTCAGGTGGTCGATCAACAGTTGGCACTCTCGATCGGCGTCGGCCACCGGAGGGATCCGCATCGAGACCGTCGCCTTGGCACGTGGGGCGAGTGCGTTGACAGCACCATGCGTTGGCGCCGCGTCCAGGCCGATCACCGAGATCGATGGGCGGGACCACAGCCGGCTGGAGAGCCGCCCAGTTCCGATGAGAGGTTGACCGGGGAGCATCCCCGATGCTCGCCGGAAGAGCCGCTCGTCGGTGTCCCAGCCTTCCCAATCCGAGCCAGCAAGTCCAGCCACCGTGACGTCTCCGGCCTCATCGTGCAAGGTGGCGAGCAGCCGCATCAGTGCCATAAGGGCGTCCGGCGCACCTCCTCCGAAAAGTCCGGAGTGGACCGGGCGGTCGAGCGTTGTCACCTCGACGTCGAGTACCACTCCGCCCCGCGTCGTGACTTCGATGACCGGTTGGCCAACCTGCTCGTTGCCACCGTCTGCGATGACGTAGACGTCGGCGGTGAATAACTCGGGGTTTGCCAAGGCGAAGGTCTCAAGGTGCGAGTCGGTCTCTTCCTCGCCCTCGATGACGATGCGCAAGCCGACTGACAGATCATCACCGAGGGCCTGAAGAGTCGCCGCATGCATGGCGATGCCTGACTTGTCGTCGGCGGCACCCCGCCCATAGAGCCGGCCGTCTCGAACCATCGGGCTCCAGGGGTCGATCGTCCAGCCTTGCTCCGGTGGTGCGGGTTGGACGTCGTAGTGCGCATAGAGCAGCACCGTCGGTGCACCCGGGGGAGCGGGGCGGTCGGCGTAAACCACTGGGTAGCCGCCGGCTACCTCCAGCAACCGTGCGTTCAGCGAGCCGCTGCGCTGAAGCAGCGCGACGGTCTGTCGGGCCATCTCGAGCACCGGCTCTGCCGGAAAACCGGGAAAGGCGCACGAGGGAATCGTCACGAGCCGCGCGAGGTCGTCAACGACACCTGGCATGACGGCGCTGACCCGAGCTCGCAGGTCGTCCAAGGACGTTGGTGAATCTGATGCTGTCATCACTGCAGCATCCTCACAGACCCATCGCCACTCTGGCGAGCGGCGAGCCTAGGAGAGGCCGACGATGTTCCCGTCAGCGTCGATATCGATCCGCTCCGCCGCAGGGTGACTGGAGAGCCCTGGCATCGTCCGGATCTCTCCGCAGACGGCGTAGACGTAGCCAGCACCAGCGGCAAGGCGCAACTCACGAACGGGCAACGGCCCCCAGTTCTGCGGAGCGCCGAGCAGACTCGCGTCGCTGGTGATCGACAGGTGGGTCTTGGCGATGACGATCGGCAAGTTGCCGTAGCCGAGGGCCGCGTACTTCTTGGCCTGAGCCGCCGCAGCGGGAGTGAAGTCGACGCCGGTCGCTCCGTAGAGCTCGGTAGCGATCGTCTCGATCTTCTTCTCGATCGTGTCCTCCAGCGGGTACAGGAACTTGAAGTCGTTGGGCTCGTTCGCCACTTCCTCGACGACGCGTGCCAGGTCGACCGCACCTGCGCCGCCGTCTACGACGTGGGTGGCTACGGCAGAACGTGCTCCAGCCTCGGCAGCGATTTCGGCGATGATCGCGTGCTCACTCGGGTGGTCGGTGGGGAACGCATTGATCGCCACGACCGGCGTGATCCCGAACTTCTTGAGGTTCTCGAGGTGCTTACGCAGGTTGGCGCCACCGGTTGCCACCTCGTCAGGGTTCTCAGCCAGCAATTCTGGCGGTAGCGGCTTACCCGGCTTGATCGAATGGCGTCCCGAGTGGGCCTTGAGCGCTCGAACAGTGGCCACAACGACCGCTGCCGAGGGCGTCAGGCCAGACAACCGGCACTTCATGTCGAAAAACTTCTCAGCTCCGATGTCGGCGCCGAACCCGGCCTCGGTGATCAGGTAGTCACCGGTGCGGATACCGATCATGTCGGCGACGATCGATGACTGCCCTGTCGCGATGTTGCCAAAGGGGCCTGTGTGCACAAGTGCGGGCTGACCCTCGATCGTCTGCAGCACGTTGGGCTTCAGCGCGTCTCGCAAGATGACCGCCATGGAGCCAGCCACCTTGAGGTCTTCGGCAGTCACCGGCTCGCCAGACTTGGTGTAGCCGACCACGATCTTCCCGACGCGCTCGCGCAGGTCCTTCTCTGACGTCGCGAGCGCGAGAAGAACCATGAGCTCGCTGGCCGCGGTGATGTCGAAACCCGTTTGGCGGGGGACACCATCGAGGCGCGTCCCGAGGCCGACAACGACGTTGCGCAGGGCACGGTCATTGACGTCCATGACCCGGCGCCACTCGATGGCGTGTGGGTCGAGGCCGAGCTCGTTTCCCTGGTACAGGTGGTTGTCGACTATCGCAGCCAGAAGGTTGTGTGCAGCGGTGATGGCATGGAAGTCACCGGTGAGGTGCAGGTTGAGCTTCTCCATCGGGATGACCTGGCTGTACCCACCACCAGCGGCCCCACCCTTGATCCCGAACGTCGGCCCCATGGAGGGTTGACGCAAAGCCAGGGTGGCCCGCTTACCGATGTGTCCGAATCCCTGGGCCAGTCCGATCGAGGTTGTGGTCTTCCCCTCGCCGAGGGGCGTGGGGGTGATCGCTGTGACGAGGATGTACTTCGCCGGAGGACGGTCGGCGAGCTCCTCAATCGCATCGAGGCTGACTTTTCCGATCTCGCGTCCATACGGTTCCCACAGATGCTCGGGGAGGCCCATCGAGGCTGTGATGTCGCCTATGGGGCGAACGGTGGACGCACGGGCGATGTCAAGGTCACTGGGGATGCTCACGGAGATACCTTGACGTAGAGATGCCTGCCGATCCAGGCCATTGGTCCCGCTGGATCGCAATGTTCCGTAATGCGGAACGCGTGTTCCGCATTAGCGCGCCAGTTGTCGGTTCAGCCACGGGGCCGGTGGTAACTCATCGCCTCCGTGACCCTCGACTGGGCGAGGTGCTGTGCCACCACTCGGGGAGGCTGCCCCGTCTCGGTCGCCATGTCGAGCATCTGAACGGTGTTGGTGCGAATCCGTTCCTCGATGACGGCGAAGGCCTGCGAGGACGTTCCGCCTGCATACTCGACCGCAGCGCAGATCACTCCTCCAGCGTTAGCCACGAAGTCGGGAAGAACCAGCACCCCCCTCGTGTGCAGTGCTTCCTCAGCCTCTGGGCTCGCTGGAATGTTCGCGCCCTCGAGAAGGATCTTCGCCTGAAGTTCCGATGCGTTACCAGCGTTGAAGACGTCAGGACGTGCTGCTGGAACCCAGATGTCGCACGGGAGCGATATCAACGACTCAGGTGGCACCTGGGTCGACCCGGGAAACCCTGTCACGGTACCTGCGGCCCATTTGTGGGCAATCAGATCGGCGACATTGAAGCCGTCCGCGGAACTGACCGCGCCACGGCTGTCGGAGGCGGCCACCAAAACCGCGCCGCGTTCGCTGAGGAAGCGCGCAGTGTGCTGGCCGACCGACCCGAAGCCCTGAACCACAACCCGCGCCCCCTCGAGCTCGATGAGTCCGCGTTCGGCAGCTACCTCAACCGACACCGCGAGCCCAAAGCCCGTGGCGCCCAGCACGTCCAACGGGATTCCGCCGAGAACCGGGGGGAGTCCAACGGCGCGACCGCACGTTTCACGAAGGTGAGCCATCAAGCCCTCGTCCAGCCCCATGTCGGGTCCAGGGATGTACCCGGCGACATCGCGGATGCGGGAGCCGAATGCACGGACCAGCGCCACCTTGACCTCGCGAGGCATGGTGGGGTCGCCGACGATGCCACCCTTGGCGCCACCGTGCGGAAGCCCGGCCATGGCGTTTTTCAGCGTCATGGCTCTGGCCAGACGCGCCACTTCCATGACAGAAACGTCGGCAGCCATGCGCACGCCCCCGATGGCCGGGCCGGCAGCGAGATTGTCGACAACGACGTACCCGGTCAGGCCAAGCGCCGCGTCGTTGACCACGATGACCTGTTCTGGCCCGAACGCGTCGACCTCCGGAAACTCGATGAACGCCATGATGTCCTCCTTAGCTCAACTCAGGGATATCTCACCTGTGGCGGCCTCACCAGAGTCGTTGGACTGTGGGCAGGCCGGCGCCGGAGGCGCCCAATCGAGTCTGGCCTCCGGCCGTAAACTGCACTCCGGACAATGAGGAGCTGTACACGTGTTCCTGAAGAAGCCGAAGCCACCGGTCATCTACCTGATCGCAACAGCTGGCCACCCGAACTACGGTGATGAGCTGATCACCGCGGGATGGCTGCGCGAGCTCGCGCACACTTTTCCAGATGCAGAGGTATGGCTGGACACCCCGCGTCCCGGTCAGGCTGCGGTCTTGTTTGACGGCATTCACCCTGGGCTGCGGTGTGTCGACACGCTCTTTCACGCCTGCTGGAACGCGCCGACCGACGACCCGGCGGAGGCCATCGCCTTCGGTGGCCGCGTCCTGACCAATCCTCGGCTCATACCTCGAGAGGTCTCGGGGGTACTGGGCCTGGAGCGCGTCGACCTGGTGCACATCCTCGGTGGTGGCTACCTCAATGGCATCTGGCCCCATCACCTGGCCCTGGTGGGTGCTGCGCGCGCTATTGCGCATCGCTACGGAAGCCGCGTAGCGATGACCGGGGCGGGACTGATTCCACTCGCTGAAGGTAGTGGGGACGCCCTCGGGAGCGCCCTATCCCAGTTCGATGTTGTCGACGTCAGAGACGAGGCCTCGTACACGGCTATCCGGACAAAGGTCCCTCGCGCCACCCTCACGGGCGATGATGCGCTGCTCTCCCTCAGCGGCACCCCATCTCGTGCCGCCCATGGTTCGGCCGGCACGATGCTGTGCATCCAGTCAGACCACATCGAGCGTCCGTTGACAGAGATCGCTGACTACGTGGTTCGCACGCTTCAGGCGTGGGAGGCGGATACCCAACCAGTCACGCTTGTCGAGTGTCTGCCACCCGACGACAGCGTGGTGATGCCGCTCCTGGCAGTCCATCTCCCGGCGCTTCGGCTACTTCCGTTCGCGGATCTGTGGCGGTCGGGTCTACCTGTCAACCCCGGCCAGCGTTGGATCAGTACCCGATTCCATCCCCACTTGCTCGCCGCTGCAGTTGGTGCCTGGGGAGTGGCGGTCCCGGTGTCGAAGGACTACTACCGGACGAAACACGAATCTCTGGTCAAGCTCGGCAGCGGATGGGCCCTGGCCGACGACCTGGCCGAGCCGGTGCAACCGCCCAGCGCAGGCATGAGTCCATTCGGAGGTCGCCTCCCAGCGTTGCGGGCACAGAAACAAAGGGTCGCGCAGCATGTCACTGCGCTTATCAGAGCCGGTCGCGTCAGAGCCGGTCGCGGCCAGCCGTGAACGTAACCTCAGGTCAAGCCACGCTCTCGGTCGCGATAGGCGATGGCGCAAATCGCCAGAATCTCGACCTGCTCTTTCTGCATGCCGGGGTGACGGACAAACGCAGCTGGCGGTCGGTAGTGGCGGCGTTGTCCGATCGCCATCGATGCATCACGTTTGACGCCAGGGGATTTGGCGAAACGACTTATCAGCTCGAACCCGGGTGGTCCGCGGTCGCCGACGCGCTTCAGGTGCTCGATGCTGTGGGCTCAGAGCGTGCCGTCTTGGTCGCATCATCACTTGGTGGTCGGACAGCGATCGACTTGGCGCTTGCCCATCCGGGCCGAGTTGCAGCCCTGTTGCTGATCGCGCCGGCTGTTCGCGGTGCGCCCTACCCGGACCCAACTGGGACCGAAACCGCACTTGACGAGGCAGCCGAACAGGCAGCCGCGGAAGGTCGTATCGACGACGCCAACCGTCTGGAGGCCCATCTCTGGTTGGACGGACCAACGTCGCCCGAGGGCCGAGTGTCGGGAGCAGCGCGCGAGCTCTTCCTGCAGATGAATGGGCAGGCACTACGGTCACCGGATCCCGGTGACCCGGCCATTTTGCCTGACGCCTGGCCACGACTGGGGGAGATTGCCGTCCCGACCGAGGTTCTGTGTGGTGATCTCGACGTGACCGACCTGAGAGCGATCGGGCAGCAACTCGTGGCCATGGTTCCGGGCGCCACGTTCACAGAACTCGGCGGAGTCGCACACCTTCCGCAACTAGAGGCGCCGGCACTACTCATCGACGCGATTCGCGAGTTCCTCCACCCAGTAGTCCAGTCGAAGCAGGGAGAATCAACCTAGCCCCGCGTAATCTGCAACTCATCCAAGCGGCCGATGTACTGGTCCGCACCTGCCGGGCTCTTGGCACCGACGTACATGGCACTCGTGTTCGCGATGGTGCCCGTCGAGCCACTGTTGCTCGTCACAGAACCATCGACGGAGAGGCGGACACTAGAGCCGTAACGCGTGCAGCTGATGGTGTGCCAGCGTCCATCGGACAGATCAGGCCCGCGACGAACAGTAACTTTGCCACTTGACCCCTGGAACTGACAGAAGGCGTAGCCGTTCTGCAGAATCTCCAACTTCCAATCGCCTCCGTTAGTCGAGCTAAGGCCCTTCCGAACCAGGTCAAAATCACCGACGGACGAGGACGGGTTATCGGAGAACATCACCCGAACGCTGACGGTAAACGTGCTGGTGCCGGGGTTGAGCTTCGTCGAGTTGGGCACTGTCACCGTCGACGGCTTCCTCGGGAATGAAAAAGCGTCATCGATTGAGCCGTCGACTCCGGTGACGACATTCGATGAGATTGTGCCGTCCAGATTGTTCGGCGATGAGTCGTTCATCACTGAGCCGGTGTCGTCCATGTGCCAGAGCCCGACAACAGTGGCTCCGTCAGCGGGAAGAGCCAAGGTCCCTACAAGTGCCAGACCGATGCCCGTGAGGAGGAGAACACGGGGTCGCCAGCGACACCTTGAAGTCACAGAAGGAAGGTACCCAGGTGCATCGAGTGATCCAAGCCCTTTGGAGGAGCTGGTCAGAGCAAACCGCCGATAATCGACATTATGTCAATACGAGAAGATAGACCCCCGCTCTTGGCCGTTAGCGAGGGGTCACGAGCGGCTACCCCAGGCGATCCAGCAGGCCGCTTCGCTACCCCTCAGTTACCGGCGAACCAGCGAACCGTCTCCGCCATGGCCTCATCGACGGAGGTCACCCAGCCCGAGTCGCCAAACCGGTCACGGAACTCGGTGTCACAGCTGACGAAGGGTGACGTGAACTGGTCCATGATCTCGTTCAGCTCGCGCACCATGGGGACAAACACTCCAGCCATGCGGTTCTGCCAGGGGGCCAGCACCTTCGGGCGCCCGCTCCGGCCGGCTGCGGCACGCGCTGCGGAGATCCACTCCGCCCCGGTGCGAGCCGGCGCAGCTGGCAGGATCCACGCCCGTCCGGTGACCGATTCTGAACTGCCCAGAGCGGCGAGCGCACGCCCGACATCGGGGAGGTAGTGCAGGGTGTGTGGCTGATCCAGGCGGCCCATCCAGCGCGGCGTCTTGCCATTGGCCAGCGGCGTGAAGAGCAGCGCGCCGGGCGTCGATCCAGCACCGCCGGGACCGTAGTAGTCAGAGGCTCGACCCAGCACCACTTCGAGTCGTCCAGCCTCGTGCCGTGCCAACAGGTCTTGGGCCATCGCGAGTCGAAGCCGGCCCTTCTTCGATGTCGGACGGGTCGGACTCCCCTCCACGATGGGACCGTCCACCGGCCCGTACATGTACAGGTTGTCCGCGAACACCAGCCGGGCACCGGCGCGCTCACACGCGTCGGCGATCCCGGTGGTCAGCTGGGGGAACTCCTCCGACCACCGGGTGTACTCGGGCTGGGCGCAGTGGTAGACCACCGCAGCACCCTTCACCGCGCTGGCCAGCCCCGCAGGGTCGGTCAGGTCGGCGGCCAGCGTCTCCACCCCGTCGGTCTCCCCTGTCATCGTGGCCGGCCGGTTCCCACTCCGGCTGACGACGAGTACCGCCCGTCCTTGGGACTGCAGGGCTACGGCCAACGCGCCGCCGATTCCGCCAGTGCCACCGAGGACTACGTGGGTGCCGGTCATTGCTGCCTCCTTGGAGTAAACGCTGTTCACTGCTTACAGTGTTCACTCAGCAAGAGGCCCTGTCAAGGGCCGGACGCGACCAGGGCCTGGCCCCGGTCCCTACAGTTGCCCCCATGGGCCTGGCTGTTCTCGACATCGACGGCGTTCTGGCTGACGTGCGGCACCGGCTCGCCCATGTTCAACGTCGCCCCAAGGACTGGGACGCCTTCTTCGCTGCGGCGCCAGACGACACTCCCCTGCCCGAGGGTCTCGACCGTGCCACCGAGCTGGCAACGCGCGGCGACATCATCTACCTGACCGGACGCCCCGAACGTTGCCGCCTGGACACCGAGACCTGGCTGGCGGCACACGGGTTTCCACGCTCCACCGTGTTGATGCGTCCGGACACCGATCGCCGCCCGGCCCGGATGTTCAAGCTCGACGAAGTCCGGCGCCTCGCTGCGTCCGGCACCATCGACGTTGTCGTCGACGACGACGCACTTGTGATCGACACGCTCACGGCAGCCGGCTTCACCGTCGAGCATGCGAAGTGGATGCCCGAGACCGAGCCTCAGCAAGCGTCACTTTTCGAAGCGCAGGAGCGTGAAGGTCGCACCTGAGTGAGGAACGTCAGGTCATCGTGCGCACGGCGCGGGCGAACACCGTCGGCAGCCCCTGCGCCAGCGGTAGCAGCGCCGACCGCGAACGTGGCCGTTGGGTGGCCCGCAGCAGCGCCTCGGTCGACCAACGAAAGCGCCGGGTGATGCGGCTCCAATCGGCCGGGTAGCGATCGAGGCGACCCGACGCCGCCGCTGCTACGGCGGCCCGGGCGCCTAGAAACCCGATGGCGAGCCCCTCACCTGTCAGGGCGTCGACGTATCCGGCAGCATCGCCGACAAGCAGAACTCGTCCACGACTCGGATGGGCCGCACGGCGTCGCAGGGGGCCTGCCCCAAGCGTCGCCCCAGCGGGCTGGGCTCCGCCAACACGGGCAACGAGTGCCGGAAAGTCGTCCAGTCGATCGCTGAACGTGCCTCCACGCTCGCCCAGTAGTGCCACGCCAACGAGCTCATCCGCCACCGGTGTCACGTACGCCTCTGCCCGCTCGGCCCAGTACACCTCGACGTCGTCGCTCCATGGCTGCACCGCGAAGTGTTGTCGAAGCCCGTAACGCACCGGACCGGTCGTCGCGCGGTCCAACCCCAAGGCGTGACGAACGCCCGACGTGAGCCCATCGCACCCCAGAACGACGTCCGCATAGATCTCGCCACCGTCTGCCAGTGACAGGCAAACCCTGATGGCGTCCTGGTCGATGCCGATGCAGCGGTCGTGGATCACGTTGACACCGACAGTGTCAGCCCTCGCTTGCAGGGCGGCCATCAGAACCGTTCGGCGAACTCCGCGCCCAGGGGCACTGGCTAACGGGGCGCGTACCTGCCTGCGCCCACGCGCATCGAGGTAGCGGATGCCGCCGAACTCGACCCCGACGGGATCGACACCGATCTCGTGCAGGGCACCAATGGCTGCTGGCATCAGCCCTTCGCCGCATGCTTTGTCGATGACGCCTTCTCGCTGCTCGACGACTGTCGCGTCCATTCCGGCCAACTGTGCCGCGATCGCGGAGTAGAGCCCCACCGGTCCCCCGCCGACGACGACCAGCTTCATCGGTCACCCGCAGCTGCACCATCGAGCAGTAGCAGCGCCTTGTTCTCGGCCGGGATCCGTTGGCGCAGTACCCACGCATTGGCGATCGTGAAGAGCGTCGCCGTGATCCACGCGGTATGGACCAAGGGGAGGCAGACTCCTTCGGCTACCACGGCAAGGTAGTTCGGGTGACGCATCCGCCGATACGGCCCGCCGCTGACACGCGCGGCGCCGGGGACGACAACAATGCGGGTGTTCCACTGCTTTCCCAGCGAGGCGATGCACCACCAGCGAAGCCCCTGAGCGAGGCCAACCCCGACGAGCGCGGGCCAGCCCAGCCAGGGCAGGAAGACCCGCCCCAGCAGAACGACTTCGAGCACTGAACCGACCAAGAGTCCGACATGGATGAGCACCATCGGCAGGTAGTGCTCACGGCCGAGCTCGACTCCGCCGCGAGCCTTCGCCCAGGCGATGTGACGCTGCGAGATGACGAGCTCCACGACGCGTTCGACACCAACGGCAGCTACCAAGAGGACAAACCATGCTGTCGATGTCACTCGATCACCACTCGAGCAGGACTAGCTCGGCACAGAACCCGGGCCCCATTGCCAGCAGGACGCCCGGACTACCAGATCCAGCCGGCGACCGGTCGAGAGTCTTCTCAAGCACATGGAGCACCGATGCAGAGGAGAGGTTTCCCACCTCTCGCAGCGAGTCCCAGGTCAGCGCTGTCGCGCTGGCATCCACCCCCAGCGCGTCTTCCAGAGCCGTCAGCACCTTTGGGCCGCCGGGGTGCGCCACCCAGTGCTCGATGTCACCTGCGCTGAGCCCATTGCGCTCAAGCAGCGCGTCGATCACTGGGCGCAACTCGTTTGCCACCAGGTCGGGGACGTTAGGTGACAGCACGACCCGCATCCCAAAGGATCCGACGTCCCATCCCATCACTCGCTCGGTATCGGGGAAGAAGTGCGACAACGAGTCACAGACCCGAACACCGCCACGTCCAAGCAGGTCGGCGCGGCCGTCGCCAACCAAAACGACAGCGGCTGCGCCGTCACCAAACAGTCCGGATGCGACGACGTTAGCCATCGACGTATCGTCCTGCTGAAGAGTCAGCGAGCAGAGCTCGGCACTGACCAGGACGGCGACCTCATCGGGGTGCCCCTGCAAGTAGTCAGCCACACGAGCGATCCCCACGGCACCAGCCACGCAGCCAAGTCCGACGAGCGGCATGCGCTTGACGTCCTGGCGAAGGTCAAGCAGCGGCATGAGGCGCGCGTCCAGGCTCGGGGCCGCAACACCGGTGACGGTCGTGGAGACAACCAGGTCGACATCCCTTGCCCTCAGGCCAGCCCGTTCGAGTGCCAGCGAGACGGCCCGTGCGGCCAGGGGTGGTGCCTCGCGTAGAAATGCGTCGTTTGCAGCGCCGAAGTCTTCGAGCTTCTCGTAGTCAGCCAAGGGCAAGGCAAGGTGCCGCCACTCGACCGTTGTCGCCGCATGAGTTCGAGCGATCGCACTGCGGAGGCCAGCCATCGATCGATCTTCGGTATCGGCGCCAGCGTGATTTGCTGGCCCACCGCCGACCATGAGTTCGGTGAATGCTTCGGTGATCTGCCCCTGGGGGTAGCGGTGAAGAGGCAGCGCCGTGGCAGCTGCAAGGAGGACGGGCACCCTTGCATCCTGACACCATTGGCCGGGATGGGCGCAAAATGCACTCCGGACAGGGGTCGGGTGGACCTGTACTGGATACCACTAGGGGCTGGCGCGACGCTGCCTGTCGTCCGCTGGAGCGGCCGCCTCTACGAACGGGTCGCGGCTCGGCGCGCCGGGCGCCAGCCACAGGATCTGTACCACGCCGCACTTGAGATCTGGCTCGGCGACGTGCGGCACGCCGTCGAGATGGCGCCTGCATGGGGCAGCGGTCACGGTCAGGACGGCATTGTCGGGGACGGCCCAGTCGGGTTCAGGCTCCTAGGCCGTTCGCGCTTCTTCCGGTATGAGGTTCGCCGCTGGCGGGACGGCGTGATACCTGACCTGAGCGAGGCTGTCGGTGGCATCACCACCGTCACCAATGAACCTGATCGTGCGCTCGCTGTCTTTGAGGGGGTTGCGTCCTTTCCAAGATCGACATGGGGCCGCGATGAACTGACGGCCGGGGACATGTGGAACTCCAACTCATTGGTGGCGTGGGCCATCTCACGCGCCGACATCGATGCCTTGTCGATCACGCCACCGGCCAGCGGCCGAGCGCCGGGGTGGAGAGCCGGTGTCATCGCGGCGTCACGCTGACGCGACGTCGACCACGCTGGAGGGTGGGGTCAGGCGAACGACTCCACGGGCGGGCAGGAACAAACGAGGTGCCGATCTCCGTACGCACCGTCGATCCGACGCACGGGGGGCCAGTACTTGTCCTGGCGAACCGCTTGAGCTGGATAGACGGCCAGCTCGCGCGAGTAATCGGCCATCCACTCGCCGGCGACGGCAGCCGCGGTGTGGGGGGCGCCACGCAGAGGGCTGGCCTCGACGCTCCACTCCCCTGCCGCGACCCGGTCGATCTCAGACCGGATCGCCATCATTGCGTCGATGAACCGGTCGATCTCGCGCAGTCCCTCGCTTTCGGTGGGCTCGACCATGAGCGTCCCGGCTACCGGGAATGACATCGTCGGGGCGTGGAAGCCGTAATCAATGAGCCGCTTGGCCACGTCGTCGACGGTGACGCCCGTCTGCTTGGTGATCTCCCGAAGGTCGAGGATGCACTCGTGCGCCACCAGACCGGTGTCACCGGTGTAGAGCACTGGGTAGTACGGGGCGAGCCGGTGGGCGATGTAGTTGGCTGACAGCACCGCCGACTTCGTCGCCTGGGTGAGCCCCTCTGGACCCATGAGGCGAACGTAGGCCCAGGAGATCGGCAAGATCCCGGCCGACCCCCAGGGGGCAGCGGAAACCGGTCCGACGCCACTTGTCGGCCCCGCCTCATCCACCATCGGGTGGTTCGGCAGGAAGGGTGCCAGGTGGGAACGCACCGCAACCGGACCAACACCAGGGCCACCGCCACCATGCGGGATGCAGAACGTCTTGTGCAGGTTCAGGTGCGAGACATCAGCGCCGAATCGTCCTGGCTGCGCAAGCCCGACGAGGGCATTGAGGTTCGCACCGTCGACGTAGACCTGACCGCCGGCGTCATGAATGAGGGCGCAGACATCGCGAACCTCGGCTTCGAAGACACCGTGGGTCGAGGGGTAGGTGATCATCAGGGCCGCAAGCTCGTCTCGGTGTTGCTCGATCTTGGCCGTGAGGTCGACCATGTCGAGACTGCCGTCGTCGCCAGTACTGACGACGACAACCTTCATGCCGGCCATGACTGCACTCGCAGCGTTGGTGCCATGGGCTGACGCCGGAACCAGACAGATCGTTCGGTCATGGTCGCCGCGCGAGTCGTGATAGGCGCGAATCGCCAACAGGCCGGAGAACTCTCCTTGGCTTCCGGCATTGGGCTGCAGTGATACGGCGTCGTAGCCGGTGATCGCAATCAGCCACTCCTCCAGCTGATCGATCAGCTCGAGGTAGCCCTGAGCCTGCTCGAGCGGCGCGAACGGATGGATGTTGGCGAACTCGGGCCAGGTCACTGCCTCCATCTCAGTTGTGGCGTTGAGCTTCATGGTGCATGACCCCAGTGGGATCATCGACCGGTCGAGCGCGACGTCCTTGTCTTGCAAGCGGCGCAGGTAGCGGAGCATCTCGGTCTCGCTACGATGGCTGGAGAAGACCGGGTGCGTCAGGAACTCCGACGTGCGAACGAGCGCTGGCGGCACCCCGATGTCACCCTCGGCGACAATGAGCGCGTCGAGGGCGTCGATGTCGACATCCTCGATGCCAAATGAAGCCCAGACGTCTTCGACGTTCGACCGCAGTGTCACCTCGTCGGTGCTGATACCGATCGTGTCAGCGTCCACATGACGGAGGTTGATGCCACGTCCACGCGCGGCACGCAGGACCTTCTCAGCCCGGCCTGGCACACGCACCAGGACAGTGTCGAAGAAGTGCTCGTGGACGACATAGAGACCCCGCCGCTCGAGCCCGGCTGCGACAAGTCGCGCGAACCGGTGGGTGCGGTGTGCGATGCCCTGCAGTCCTTCGGGGCCGTGGTACACCGCGTACATGCTGGCCATGACAGCCAGGAGCACCTGCGCCGTGCAGATGTTGCTCGTCGCCTTCTCCCGACGGATGTGTTGCTCGCGGGTCTGCAGGGCCAACCGGTAGGCCGGAGCGCCATCGGCGTCGATGGAGACGCCAACAAGTCGACCGGGCAGCTGACGTTCAAGCCCAGAACGCACTGCCATGTATCCCGCATGGGGTCCGCCGAAACCGGGCTGGACACCGAACCGCTGCGAGGTGCCGACCACGATGTCAGCACCCATTTCGCCAGGTGGCTTGAGAATGGTCAACGCCAACAGGTCGGCGATCACAATCGCCTGTGCCCCGCGTTCGTGGGCAGCGGCGATCAGCGGCTCAGGGTCACGCACCAGCCCACTGCCGGCCGGATACTGAAGGATGAGGCCGGCGATGTCGCCCGCCGGAAGTCCCTCCGAGCGTAGGTCGCGGACGTCGAGCTCGATGCCGAGTGGACGGGCCCGCGTATGCAGGACCGCGATCGTCTGCGGGAAGAGATCTGCGTCAACGACCAGCCTGTGGGACGTGCGCGACGCCCTGACTGCCATGGTCATCGCCTCGGCCGCTGCGGTTGCTTCATCGAGGAGCGACGCATTCGCGGTAGGAAGCCCGGTGAGGTCTTCGATCATGGTCTGAAAGTTGAGCAGAGCCTCAAGCCTGCCCTGGCTGATCTCCGGCTGATAAGGGGTGTAGGCCGTGTACCAGCCCGGGTTTTCAAGAACCCGGCGCAAGATGACAGCTGGAGTGAACGTGTCGTAGTACCCGAGGCCGATCATCTGCACCATCGGTCGGTTCTTTGCCGCGATTGCCCTGAGCTCGTCAACCACCTCAACTTCGGAGAGCGCCGGTGGCAGTGCGAGACCCTCCCCCATGCGGATCACTTCCGGGACGGCCTCGTCGATGACCGCATCCAGGCTGGCACGACCGAGCGCCGCAACCATGTGCTCGGTCTGAGAGGCGCCGGGCCCGACATGCCTGCGCACGAACGGCATGTGCGTTTCCAGGGACGCCAGAGGCGCAGTTGCCGGATCCTGTCGCGTCAGCAGACCGGCAGCGGGTGCGTTCGTGTCAGGTGCGGTGGTGTCAGGCAGGGTGTCGGTCATCGGGAGCGCCTCCAAAAAGGTGGATCGGGCTCCCCCTCTGTCATCGGCACCTGAGAGGTTCGCGCCAGAGACTGCCGAAGCAGCTGTGGCGCTTGCACCGTCGGTGGGGCACGAAGCCCGCTTTCCAGAGATGCCTCACCCAAGCGGTCCGGGGGCCTGAGAGTTTCTGGGGAGAATTGCTCCTTCGGCGTCCTCGCTGGCTGCGAGGAACTCTTCCGCCGGGGTCATCGGCTTCCTTCCAGTCTATCCTCAGCCGGCAGTGCGAGCGCGACGACGTACCGCGAGCTCGTCGGATGACTCGCCAACCGTGACAGCGAATGGATCCTCGAGGTCATCGGAGTCGGGACGTTCCCACGGCATCTCGGCGAGACTGCCCTCAACCTCACGCCACACGCGTCCGACCGCGATACCGAAGACGCCCTGTCCACCTTGGACGAGGTCGATCACCTCGTCGGCGCTGGTGCACTCATAGACCGAAGCACCATCACTCATCAGGGTGATGTTGGCCAGGTCGTCGGTCCCCCGCTCGCGCAGATGCTGGACAGCGGTTCGGATCTGCTGAAGGGACACTCCCGTGTCGAGCAGTCGTTTGACGATCTTCAGGACCAGGACGTCGCGGAAACCGTAGAGCCGTTGGGTGCCCGACCCGCTGGCGCCCCGAATGCTCGGCTCGACGAGCCCGGTACGCGCCCAGTAGTCCAGCTGACGGTAGGTGATTCCAGCCGCGGCACAGACCGTGGGTCCGCGGTAGCCGATGTCTTCTGGCAGCGCACGCACCTCATCGGTAAAGAGCAGCCCTTGCTGGCCAGCGCTCTTACGAGCCGATTCTTTGGCCTCCTGCTGCGCCGCTGCGAGGCCGACGTCATCGCCCGCTTGGGGTCCGCCACCAGTCACTCTTGACCTCCGTCTGCCCCGGGTTACCAGTCGCGTGGAGCCGGTGGCTCGGAGGAAAGTACACGCCTGGCATTACCGTGGTGTCGAGAGCACGCTAAGCCCCTGCCGATGTCGGGTCAACGCACCGGCTCTCGACACGCCGAGGCAAAGTCTCCACGAATGATCGAGATTTCCAAACCCTCAGGTAGAGATCGAGAGTTAAGAGGGTGTTTCGGGTCCAGCAGTCTCCGGGCCTGACGCCCCAGGAGTCCCGAAGTCCTCTGGCGAGATTCCCTCAAGAAACTCACGGAAGCGTTCGAGCTCTCCCTCGCTGGGTGCTCGTCGCTCACCCACCTCGCCGAGCGCATCCTCGATCTCAGCCCCGAGCTCGGAATCATCGTCGTCCGGCAGCGCGATCCCTGCCTCGTCCAGTACGTCCGGAGATGCAACAACGGGAGCATCGACCCGTAAAGCAAGCGCGATGGCGTCGGAGGGCCGAGCACTGATGATCTGGCCACTGTCAAAGACGAGCTCAGCGAAGAAGACGCCGTCGGACAGGTCGGTGATGCGTACCTCGACGAGGAGATGCCCCAAGCCTCCGACGACATCGGCCAGCAGATCATGTGTCAGTGGCCGCGCCGGCTCAACTCCCTGCTGGGCATACGCAATCGCGGTGGCTTCGACGGCGCCGATCCAGATCGGAAGGTATCGCTCACCATCACGCTCACGGAGCAAGACGATGGGCTGGTTCGTCGGCATCTCTACCCGGACGCCGACCACGTCAACGGCTTTCATGTCAACGGGCTCCATAGCTTCACCCTACCCCGGTTCCGGCCGGCTGACCGTCCGGAACCAAGGCGAGAACTGGTGGCGTCAGGTGCGAAAATCGGGGCCGAGCTGCGCCTTCACCAGAGCGGCATGCAACCGAACACTCAGAGCGGCGAGGGCGCGAGTTGTCTCTTCTGCGCGGCCCTTCGCGTCAGCACCTCGCCCTCGCAGGAGGGGTGTCACCACCTGTTCGATGAGCCCGGCCTCGCGTTCAGCCGCTGACTTGAAAGCCCGGAGGTGCCGTGGCTCGATGCCGTAGGCAGCGAGCTCACCGGCGGCCTTGGCGACGACGACCGCGTCACCGTCGTAGTGCTCTCCGCTGCGCCTCGTGGCGATGAGCCCATAGCTCTCAAGCGCGGACAGCAGGTCTGAGTTGATCTCTGCGGTGGCGAGAAGCTCATCTCGTGACAGCCGAAGATCTGCGCCATCTCGAGCGAAGTCCTCTGCTTCTGGGTAGCCGCCGCCGCGCACAACAGACACCGGAACGCGCGGGCTCGATCCTGGTGTCTCCGGCGGCTCGAGACCGCGGTCCATCGCCTCGAGGTGCTCGCGTATCACCTTTAGCGGCAGATATTGGTCACGTTGGGCACTGAGGACGTAGCGCAACCGTTGGATGTCGTCGGGGGTGAACTTCCGATAGCCGGACGGCGTCCGCTGCGGCTCGATAAGCCCTTCGGACTCCAGGAACCGGATCTTCGAGATCGTCACGTCGGAGAACTCCGGGCGCAGCTTGGCGAGTACCTCACCGATGCTGAGGTATGCGTGGGCCGGGATGACCGCTGACCGCTGGCCGGCCGTCGGGCTCATGACTGTCCTTCTGCCTGTCGGGCACCGGTCAAGAACTGGAGACGGTACTTCCCGATTTGTACCTCGTCACCACTGACCAGGGCGACGTCGTCAATTCGCGTGCGGTTCACATAGGTGCCGTTGAGGCTGCCCATGTCTCGGATGCTGAACCCATCGGCCGACCGGCGGAACTCCACATGATGGCGCGACACGGTGATGTCGTCGAGGAAGATGTCGCTGTCCGGATGACGGCCAGCGGTCGTGACGTCGGCGTCGAGCAGGAAGCGCGCCCCGGAGGCGGGTCCGCGGCGCACCACGAGAAGAGCGGTGCCCGTCTGCAGCCGTTCGGCGACGTCGTCGCTCCCTACTCCGTCACCGCTACCGACCGGCTCGGAGCCCTCGTGCTCGGGCCCACCGAGGTGCAGCACCGATGTCGACTCCGATGCGCTCTCCCCCGCCCTGGAATCCTCGAGCTGAAGACCGCAGGCTGCACAGAAGCGCGCCTCGCTGTCCGTGGTGTCGTGTCCACAGTGGGGACAGATCGGCATGACGCCTCCAAAGCGGGGAAACCCATGAACTCTCAGTACGAAGTTCAGGTGAAGGTTGAGGGTGCTCTGAACTTACGCGGTGAGCCCTCAGCCGGTCAACTGGGTCAGGCTGACGCGACGTGCGCTGCATACCCGGCGGAGTCCAGGAGACTGGCGAGCTGGGCTGGGTCCGCGAGCTCAACCTCGACCATCCAGCCTTCTCCATAGGCGTCGGCGTTGACCACCTCAGGGGTGGCGCTGAGCGCGTCGTTGCGCGCGGTGACCGTGCCGGTGACCGGTGCGTAGAGGTCACTGACGCTCTTCGTCGACTCAACCTCGCCGCAGGCGTCACCGGCAGCCAACGAGGTGCCGACGTCGGGCAGGGAGACGTAGACGATGTCGCCGAGGGCGTCCTGTGCGTAGTCGGTGATTCCGAACCGGACGGTCGTCTCTGCGACGGTCCTCACCCACTCGTGGTCTGTCGTGTACTTCAGGTCCTCGGGGTACACCGCATCCTCCGTTCAGGTCGTGGGCGAGTTCTCGTGTCGAGTCGTCTGGGCACTGCCGAGCCTAGTCCAGGGTGAATCTGGCACCCTCACTCGACTGCGGCAATGTCGACCGCTTCCCGCTCAACCACGATGCCCTCGGCGCCCGCCTCACGAACGCTCTCCACGACTCCGCCTGGAAACGAGAGGCCGGTTGTCAAGGTGTCCGGGTCACCAATCGCCCGAATCTCGATCGGCGATGTCAGCGCCGTATCCGCCACCGCGATCCCCTCGGGGGTGTCAACGATCGCCGTCGTGGCGACCACACGTTCACTATCGACCGAAATGGCCTCGGCTCCGGCATCGCGCAGCTCTTGAACCGCATCGAGAATGTCACCGGCGTCGAGAACGCCTTCGGGGTCGGCAATCGTCAGGGTGACACCCGGTCCGGTCACGGGTACGGTCCCCGCCAGAATGCGCAGGCTCTGCAGACGCTCTTTGGACGCTTGTCGAGCTACCTGCGCCTGGTCAGCCCCGGTCTCCAGCTCGGCAATCGTTGCTCGTAGCTGCGTCTCTTCAGCAGCGAGTCGATCACGCTGTGCTGACAAGTCGTCGAGAATCCGGACCAGATCCGACGTCCGGGCGGCGCTCAACGCGTCCTGCTGCGTCGTCCGCACCTGGATGGCGAGGCCGAACCCCAGCCCGAACAGCAGCAGTGCCACGATCCACTGGCCCTTGTTCGGACGCCGGGTGACTGCCTCACGCACGACAGCCCACCCAGCAACCTTTGGTGCTGCACCGTGGGACTCGGCTCCTTCAGTCCCGATGCTTGGGGGAACAGTCAACTTCTTACCCGATCACGCGTGGAAGAGGTGGCGACGGATGGCGGCGGCATTCGCGAAAATGCGAATCGAGAAGACCACGACGACACCCGTCGACAGCTGAGCACCGACGCCAAGCTGGTCACCCAGAAAGACTACGAGGGCTGCAACGAACACGTTGCCGATGAACGAGATGACAAAGACCCTGTCATTGAAGATGCCATCCAGCAGGGCACGGCTCGCTCCAAATACAGCATCGAGTGCAGCTACTACTGCGATTGGCAGATAAGGCTGCAGCCCGGCCGGGATGGTCGGTTGCAGAACGAGGCCTAAGACAACCCCAATCACCAGTGCCAGCAGAGCGATCATGGGCCTTTCCCCTCAGTCACGTACCTCAGCAGAAGATCACCACTGCCGGGAATGCTCAAGTTCTCCTCCGGGAGCACGTCGACCCGGATTCCGTAGGCCACCTCGAGCTGGTCGAGCTCAGACCCAGCTTGCCCAGATTCGAACTCTCCAGCCAGGTCACCTGGTCCGACCGCGGTGACCCTGTAGGGAGGAGTCAGCGGACGGAAACCAACGAGAACGGCCTGGCCAGCTGATCGGATTGGTGACAGGGCTGTCATCCGTTGTCCATTAACCGCAACTGCGTCGGCGCCAGCGGCAAAGAGCCCGTTTACGACAAGCTGGATGTCGGTATCGAGGACTCGGGCGAGGTCAGGGCCGCCCTCATCGACCGGTGCCGGTGGACCATCGGCTAAGACGACCTCCAGTCCCGACCCTTCTACAGCGGTGACGCCGACTTCGGCCTCTAGGGCGGCGACCTCGTCGGCAAGCGCACGGTCAGGGCCCGAGCCGTCTAGTGCCTCCCGACGCAGCATGCTCACTTCGTTGTTGAGACCACCCAGCGTGGTGTCGATTTCCTCGACCGAAGAAGCCGTGTCCAGCACGCGTTCGGTGAGTTCGGCCCGGGTGCGCCCCTCATCGGGTGCCCCAGCCCGGACCTGCAGAACGGCGGCAACGGCAAGCGCCGCCGTCACCGCGATCGCGATGCCGAAGGAAACCGAGTGACGCCAGTCAGTGCCGCGCCGATCGCCCCGGTCAGTTGCTTCCTGGTAGCCGGGGTCCATCGCGTCGTCGACGAGCCGTCGCAGCAGAGACAGCGACGCGTCGGCAGGGGTGGTCGTGCCTGAGGTCACGCGCTTAGCTCCAGACGGCGACCCTGGATGACCGCCGATGCCTGTTCCACATAGAGGACCACCGACCACCAGTAGATGCACGTTCCCCAAATGACAAAAGCCCAGGCGATCGGAGTCGATATATTGGCGACGAGACCGTCGCCCGTCGTGAGGAACAGCGTGGGCATCCCGTACAACAGGCACGCAGTAGCAGCCTTGCCGACATAGTGAACCGGTAGCGGTTCGATGCCCCGGCGGTGTACGTAGAGCTGAACGAAGAACATGACCACATCGCGCGTCAGGAGCACCAGGACCAACCACCACGGGACGATCTCACGCAGCGCCAGCACGATGATGGTGCTGGCGACGAAGAGTCGGTCTGCAATGGGGTCGAGCAATTGGCCGACTCGCGACACCATCTTGAATCGACGGGCAATGACCCCGTCAAGCCAGTCGGTCAGAGCGCTGAGCGCCAGTATCCCGAAGGCCAGCGTGTCGTCTTCTGGGCCGAGCGCTATCCACATGAATACGGGAATCAGCAGCAAGCGGAGAAAGGACAGGATGTTCGGGATCGTGAAGACCTCGCCGGAGACCTCTTCCGGAGCGCTCTCCGTCATGCCGCACCTCCCCACCTTCTGAGTCGCCCCACATTCATCGCCGAGCCTAACCTGGGCTGAGCACGTCCTTGCGCGTGCCGACGTGCCCGGGCGCCGGTACGTTCACCTCATGGAAGAAGCCGGTGATGTAACTCCTCCCCCACCGAAGGTCACCGCCACGCCAAATGGGCCTTACCATGTCACCGGCATTCGGCGAATTGTCTGGCGCGAGGTGGTGGAGACGCCCGAAGGCGAGCCGATCGCATGGCGTGAGCGTGGCGTCATCGCCGAGTCTGACAGTGAGTACTGGCTGTGTCGTTGCGGCCACTCGGCCAACAAGCCTTTTTGCGACGGAAGCCACCGGAGAGTGGGGTTCGTCGCGGAGGACGCAGCCGAGCCGGGCCTACGCTCCGCGCGTGCGACGTCCTACGGCGAAGGCGAAGTCACCCTTCAGGATGACCGTGGTTTGTGCGTTCACACGGGATTCTGTGCGAACAAGGTCACCAACGCGTGGAAGCTGGCCGCCCGCGACGATCTCGACACCCCAGGAACAACGCAGCTCGTCGCGATGGCCCAACACTGTCCGTCTGGGGCGATCTCGGTCAGTGCAGACGGCGCAGACATAGAGCCAGCGTTGCCCGCCGAAGTGGTACTGGTGCCGGACGGCCCCCTATGGGTGACGGGATCTGTCGCAGTAGAGCGCTCCGACCGAGTGTCGCTGGAGTCCCGGAACCGTGTGACGCTGTGTCGCTGCGGGGCGTCCAAGAACAAACCGCTCTGCGACGGGAGCCACACCGAGACCGGGTTTGCTCATCACCCCTGATCCAGTCGGCCCCGCCTGGCGGGCCCAGAAGCCCGGTTCAACGTTCTCTGTCCCCCTGTCGTTCTTCCCACCCGTTTAGGAGCGCTCGCGCTCACCATGCTGCAGACTCGGTCGGGGGTGTGTATGACCTATTCGAGCCGCCACCTAGCGGCCGCAACGCCGGTCGATCGAGACCGGTACGTCGATCTGCTCCGGGTTGTTGCGCTCGGCGTCGTGATGATCGCGCACTTCTTCATGGTCGGTGTGGAGGTCACGGCCGACGGTGCGGTTGAGGTCACCAACACTCTCACTGTCATCACCTGGGCCCAGTGGCTCACGTGGGTTCTTCAGGTCATGCCCGTCTTCTTCGCTGTTGGCGGTTTCTCGAACGCTGTCGCATGGACGTCCTACCAGCGTCGGGGTGGCACCTACGCGGATTTCATGTTCTCTCGGGCTGAGCGTTTGCTCCGGCCGACCCTGGTCTTCATCGTGACTGGTCTGGCAATTGGCGTCGTCGTCGAGGCAAGCGGTCATCTGAACCAGACCGCCGTCATGGTGCTGCGCGTAATTGCTCAGCCTTTGTGGTTCATCGGCATATACCTGGCCGTTGTCGCCCTCGCACCGCCGATGTACATGCTGCACCGCCGATGGGGGTGGCGTGTACTGGCACTCCTCGTAATCGGGACCGTCACTGTTGATGTGCTCAGGTTCGGTATGGATGCTCCGGCCATCATTGGTTACCTCAACTTTGCATTTGTCTGGCTGGCCGTGCACCAGTGCGGATTCTTCTACGCGGACCGGATTCCAGCTCTCGGCAACCGTCGAGTTGTTGCGGGCGCGGCTCTCGGCAGTCTGTTGCTGACGATGCTTCTTGTCGTGTGGGGCCCCTACCCCGTTTCGATGGTGACACTTCCGGGAGAGTCCGTCTCCAACATGACACCGCCATCTGTCGCGCTGCTCTCCCTGTCGTTTTGGTTGATGGGACTTGCGCTCCTCCTCCGCTCCCCCACACAGGCCCTCCTCGGTCACTCGTCGATCTGGCGAGCAACGATCGCGGCCAACGGGGTACCCATGACCAGCTTCCTCTGGCACTTCACCGTGATCGTCTCGGTCACCGGAGCCCTTGTTCTGGTAGGTGCCCCGCTCTTCCCGCCAATTGGTTCGACAGCGTGGTGGCTGCTTCGGCTACCTCTGCTCGTCCTCATGGCGACCGTTCTGCTCGGTGTCGTCATGCTGTTGCGCCGATTCGAGCGCCCACGCCCGTGGCACATACCGGAGGTCGCGTTGCGCCGTAAGCATCGTGATGCCGCCGTTGCCCTCGGCGCAGCGCTCGCCCTCTTGGGCATCCTGGGCTTCTCCGTAGCCGGCTTTGCCGGAGTTCTGTCCCTTCGAACGGCCACGCTCGTAGTCGTGCCTATGGCAGCGTTGACATCAGCATTGATATTGGCCGCAGGCTACGCACTGATGTTCTGGTCGGCATCGCCTAGACGTGGGGCTGATTCCTGAGGAAAGTGAGCACCTACCGCCTGACATCGTCGGGCACCTACCTCCGGGAGCTCTCGTGGCCCAGTTCATGGACGTTCACACCAGCATGGCAGGCGTGACTCACGACCAACTGATGGCAGCTCATCAGGCCGACCTCGACATCCAGGACGAAGAGGGCGTCAACTTCACCCATGCATGGGCGGACCCAAAAAGTGGACACGTGTTTTGCCTAAGTGAAGCCCCCAATGCCGACGCGGTGCGCAAGATCCACGAGCGCGCCGGGCACCCGGCGGACGAGGTACACGAGATCACCGTTACCGCCTAAGTTCAGTTCGCTGGGACTGGCGGGCGAAAAGGCCGAGCAGCTCGTAGGCCACGTTGGCTGCCGCGACAGTGGTGAGTTCTGCATGGTCGTACGCAGGTGCGACCTCGACGACGTCTGCCCCCACGAGGTTGACCCCAACCAGACCGCGAAGAATCATCTGCAGCTCGCGAGTTGTCATGCCACCGGGCTCTGGCGTCCCAGTGCCGGGCGCATGTGCCGGGTCGAGGACATCGATGTCGATCGACACATATACCGGTCGATTCCCAACGCGGTCGAGCACCCGGTCGATCGCCGCATCGACGCCTTGCCGCGCGATATCGATTGTGCTGACGGTGGCGAACCCAAGGTCGCGGTCCTGCTCGAGGTCGCCGGTGGAGTAGAGCGGTCCACGGGTACCGACATGGGCTGAGGTGCCGAGCTCGAGCAGCCCCTCCTCGACGGCACGACGAAACGGCGTTCCGTGGGTGTAGGGCATCGCGAAGTAGGTGTCCCAGGTGTCCAGGTGCGCGTCGAAATGCACCAGTGAGACTGGGCCGTGACGCGCGGCTGTCGCCCGAAGCAGCGGCAGTGCGATCGTGTGGTCACCGCCGATGACAACCAGGTGGTCGGCCATGGTCAGCAGCTCACCGGCTGCTCGTTCAACCTGGCCCACCGCCTCGCGGATGTCGAACGGGTTCGCCGCGACGTCGCCAGCGTCGGCGACCTGGTGCACCGTCCACGGCTCAACGTTCAGGAAGGGGTGGTACGGACGCAGCAACTTCGACCCGGCGCGGATGCCGGCGGGCCCGAACCGGGCGCCAGGTCTGTAGGAGACACCGGAGTCGAACGGTACGCCCAGAACCGCAACAGAGGCCCGCTCAACGTCGGACAGGCGAGGCAGCCGGGCGAACGTGTCGGGACCGGCGAACCGCGGTACGACCCTGGCATCCGGCGGCCCGACCGGCCCCTCTCCCGATGCCTCCCCCGATGCTGCAGCTGGCACAGGCTCCGCCGCGCTCATGATGTGCTCGGTCTCGGGCTGAGGTGCTCGTGGATTCCCAGCCAGCGACCGTCGGGCTCGCGACGCAGAACGATCGTTTCGCGCTCGTCGAGCTCAAGGTCTGAGGAGCAGTCGAACGCCCGTGTGTGGACGTCAGTGTTCCTGGCATTCATGATTCAGTGTTCATGTCAATGACCGACAATACGTAATCACCTTGCGTGGACGATTGGTCAGCATGTATCCGACACCCAGATCGACCGATGGTCCTATACCGTTAGTCAATCTGGTTCCAGTAACGTACCCAGCGGCTTCAGCAGCAGTGACAGAATCTCTTGTCCATTCCGCAGTACGTGCCAGGATCAGGTCAGCTCCATACTCGGCTGCATTGATTGGTGTCGGTGGGATTCCTTGTGGTCGCCAGTACACCCATGTTGTGTAAGTCGGAACAGTGGTAGCGAACTTTCCCACACCTCCTAAGTAGACTCTTACATCCGCATTGGCTGCAGTCTGGCCCACGCGGCTGAACAATTCAGGTGTCCACTGTGGGTACTGCTTCAAGTCCACAACTAGACGAACGTTGGCTAGTTCGGCAGCATTCACTGCTTCGCGGAAGGTGGGTACCTGCTCACCTGACTTCTCAAGTTCTAGTTGTTTGATTTGATCCAAAGTAAGGTCATGCACTAATCCGCTGCCGGTAGTTGTTCGGTTGACTGCGGCATCATGCATCAGGATCGGGTAACCATCCTTGGTGATGTGAACATCTACCTCGGCTGCACCCTTATTCTTCATACGAGTGATTGACGTGATGCTGTTCTCGTCCACATCGCCGGTATGAACTCCCCGATGAGCAAGTGGCTCAAGACAAGCAGTGGCTGCTTGAACGTTTGGGGTCGCGGCAAGAGCAAGAACAACGACAGCTAGGACTGCAGCGCTCTTCATCGGTTTGCTATTTCTTGCCCTGTCAATTAACCATTCAACGACACGGTCGATAGCGGGGTCTGCTTCGCCGAAACGTACGTCCCCCGCTGACTCTGGAATCTCCAGTTGAATCTCGAAGAACCTGTCGCCACGTTCCCGAGCCTCCCGCGCCAAGCCTGACCTCCACAAACATCGTCTGGACGACAGGATTTGAACCTGCGACCCCTTGACCCCGGGAGGGGGTACGAAGTGCAGCTGCATCCAGCCTGATGGAGATGTTATGCCCCGTACGGAGATCGTCCACAAACGACACGCCTCATCTGGTCGTGTCCGGATGCAACTGCGCACTCATTGGCACCGTTACTGGCCTTCGATCGTTATCCCTCCAGAATCAACCTGATGATATCTCCCGAGCAGAGTTTGCCGCTGAAGCGCAGCACCTACGAGCCGGATGGCTCCCACCACGACATCGAGGTGTACGGCCTCGGGGGCAACTGGGGTGACGCTGCTCCGTGCCCGTCCGAGTCGCAGATCCAGATCCGCGTCTACCAGCCTGGGACGACGACCGAGGCCAACGGCAACTTCAACATTGCCATTTACTGACCGGACTCTCGGCTCGGCCTGGAACGGCTAACGCGGTCGGGACGGTTTCCAAGCTCGCCGCCTGGACCGGTTCGTGAGAATCCTGTGAGACTCCGAGGGCTCAGCGACTCGCGGCGGCAGCTCGAGTCGCTGAGCCAGCACCAACTGGGGTTTGGACGTCGCAGCCGCATGCCCCGAGTGCTTCTTGAACTCAGAACCGGATTCATCGAGGACGGCTAGGCGCCCGACGCCATCACCTTGCGGTAGTGCTCGTTGAAGCCGTGGACCGACTCGTCGAGAGCTGGGTAGACGCCGTGCTTGAAGCCACGCGAGGTGACCCCGCGTTGTACGCGTTCGCATACGGCGTAGTCCTGGCGATTCACCAGTTCGACAAACTCGACGACTGGCTCAGGATCAAAGTCCTCGGATGCGATGTCCTCGACCAAGAACAGGTAGTCCATCAGAACGCGCGTCTGGGTTGGGCCTTCGGGAACGAGGCGACCAACCACCACGTTGCTGCCAGCCAGGTCGATCCACATGTTGGGGAACACACGACTTCCGAAGATCGAGTGTGCCTGTTCCTCGGTCATGCCGGGAAGGATCGCGTTGCGGCCCTTGGACTCCGGGGAGTAACTGGTACCGCCAGTCGTAGTCAGGACGCCGCCATCGACCCTGTTGCTGTCACTGGTACTACCGGTACGAAATGTTGGAACTATTTCAACGAGTTCTGGATGGACGATGGGACAGTGCAGGCACTCGGCGTAGTTCTCGACGAGAATCTTCCAGTTGGCCGCCACTAAGGTCTCGGTGCTCTGAACCGTAACCAGTTTGTCCATCTTGTGTCGTTCGAACGTCAACGCCTCCACGCTGGAACGATCGATCGACTCACGCAATGGCACTGGTGATCCACTGGTGAGGTTGACGAACATGAACCCCTGCCACTCGTCAACGTGCACCGGTTTCAGCCCAAGGACCGACCGATCAACCTCGTCGTCGGCGACGCGCGGCGTGACGACCAGGTCACCATTCAGGTTGTAGCACCAGGCGTGGTAGGGGCACTGGAACACCTCCTTGGTCGTGCCAGCTGTCTCCTCGCACAGCCGCGAGCCGCGGTGACTGCACACGTTGTAGAACGCTCGAAGATCACCGGCGTCATTTCGGGTGACCAGGATGCTCTCGCCGGCGATGTCCACCGTGCGGAACTGCCCCGGCAGTGCCACTGTCTCGGCGCGTCCGACGTAGACCCACTGCTCGAACCAGATGATCTCCTTCTCCGCCTGGTACTGCTCCTCCGAGTAGTAGTAGTCGGAGGGAAGGGCGTGTCGGGCGTTGGTCGTCAAGTTGGTGTTCAAGAGGACTCCGTCTGTTCGAGTGTTCTCGCGCTTGCGCCTAGGCTCACGCTGCCACATCTTCGGGGCTGGTCTGCCCCGGTTGATTTGACCCATTGCGTGACCGTAGTGGCAGCGTGAGACGGCTGCCTCTCCCCGCGTTGCTAGTGCGCTGCTCGAGACGCGACAGAGCGGGTGCGACCCCGCAGGGCTGCACCCGCTCTGACGTGCACAAACACCGTCGGGACGACAGGATTTGAACCTGCGACCCCTTGACCCCCAGTCAAGTGCGCTACCAAGCTGCGCTACGTCCCGGTGCCCTCAAGAGGGCCTGCCAACACTAACGCAACATCGCTGCTCACTTGAATCGGCACTCAGCGGACGCCCGGCTCGTCGATGGTCAGGGTGCGCGAGTCGGCGTCCAGGGTGGCCATCACCCCGAACGGAATCGATGCCAGATGCGGTCCGTGCCCCAGGGGCAGGCCGTAGATCACCGGCACGCCCAGTGATCCCAAGTGCTGCTCCAGTACGTCCTCAAGGGATCGATCAGCGACAACCTCAGGGTCTGGCTGGCCACAGCCGTGCAGGTCGCTCACCACGAAGCCGGCCACGTTCTCGAACATGCCAGCCAAACGCATCTGCCAGAACATCACGTCAAAGTCGATGGCGCGGAGGTCGACCTCCTCGAGCATCACGATGGCGCCCGACAGGTCGACCTCATACGGGGTACCGATTAAGTGGTTCAACGTGTATAGGTTTCCGCCGATGATTGGTGCCGACACCCGTCCCCCAGCAATGGCGCGGATGTACTGGTCGTCAGGACGCCGAGGCACTTCGCCAAGGCCTCCCCTGGTGAAGGCGTCCACCGCGGAGTCGAGAGTGAACGCTTCTCGATCGCTCGCGCCAAACGAACCGAATCCCGGGCCGTGAAAGGTACAGAGTCCCGACAGCTTCAACAGCGCCGCGTGCAGATTGGTGACGTCGCTGAACCCCATGATTGCCTTGGGATTCTCCGCAACCAGGCTGTAGTCGATGAGCGGAAGCATCTCGATCGCCCCGACGCCGCCCCAGAGACAGAAGATCGCAGCCACTTCATCATCGACCAGCAGCGCATGCAGGTCGTCGACTCTGCCTTGCGCCGGGCCAGCGACGTACTCCTGACGTGCCCAGACGCTGTCGGTCAACCGTACGTCGTAGCCCCGCGACTTCCACCACTCGATTGGACGAAGCACGTCGCTACGGTTCTCGAAGGGACCTGAGGGGGCGAAGACCCCGATGGTCCCCCCTGCGGGCAACGGCCGTCCGAACCGCGTCGCCTTCACAAGTTCTCCCCTCGTCGCGAGGCGCTTTTGGCCTACTTCTTGAAGCGCTTCTCGCGCACCTTCATCGTCACGTGGATGGGCGTACCGACGAAGCCGTACTCCTCGCGGAGGCGACGCTCGATGAAGCGTCGGTAACCAGACTCGAGGAATCCGGATGTGAAGAGCGCGAACGTCGGCGGCCTACTACCCGCCTGGGTGGCGAACAGGATCCGAGGCTGCTTGCCCCCGCGCACCGGGTGCGGGTGCTCAGCCACCATCCGACCCAGAAACGCATTGAGCTGGGCCGTAGGTATTCGAGTCGACCACCCCTCGAGTGCCGCGTGGATGGCCGGGACGAGCTTGTCCATGTGACGCCCGGTTTCGGCCGACACGTTCACTCGGGGGGCCCACTGAACGCGCAGAAGATCTCGCTCGATCTCTTTGTCCAAGTAGTAGCGCCGTTCGTCATCGACCAGGTCCCACTTGTTGTACGCCAACACGAGTGCGCGCCCGGCCTCAACCACCAGCGACAGAATGCGGGTGTCCTGCTCGCTAACCGGTTCGCTCGCGTCGATGAGCACGACAGCAACCTCTGCCTTCGCCAATGCCGACTTGGTACGCAGGCTCGCGAAATACTCGCTGCCACTTGCCTCGTGGACCCTCTTGCGAATTCCCGCGGTGTCGACGAACCGCCACTCTTCGCCGCCCAGTTCGATGAGTTCGTCCACTGGGTCGACAGTCGTGCCCGCCACGGAGTCGACAACGACCCGGTTCTCCCCAGCGAGACGATTCAGCAAGCTCGACTTGCCGACGTTCGGGCGCCCGAGCAGAGCCACCCGGTGCGGCCCCCCTGCTGCTGCAGTTCCATCCAGTTCCTCGGGCATCGCCGCGAGCATCGCGTCAAGGAGATCGCCCGACCCTCGGCCATGGAGTGCCGAGACGGGGAACGGCTCGCCGAGACCAAGGCTCCACAACGATGCCGCCTCCAGTTCTTGGCGAGTGTCGTCGACCTTGTTGGCCGCCAGGATGACCGGTTTCTTGGCTCGCCGCAGCACCCGCACAACAGCTTCGTCGGTATCGGTGATGCCTACCTCGGCATCCACCACCAGCAGCACAACATCTGCAGCGTCGACGGCCATCTCGGCCTGTGCAGCAACGCGAGCGGCGAGACCCCGCGCATCCCGTTCCCATCCCCCGGTGTCGACAACGATGAAGTCACGTCCCGACCATGTGGCGTCATAGGCGACCCGATCGCGAGTGACGCCCGGTCGGTCCTCGACGACTGCCTCACGTCGGCCGATGATTCGGTTCACCAACGTTGACTTGCCGACATTCGGGCGTCCGACGACCGCGACGACCGGAAGGGCGACGTCGATGACCGGGCGTTCGTTGTTCTCGGTCACGACGTTGCGAAACTGGGGACGCGGTCTCGTACCAACGCAACAACTTGGTCGACAACCTCGGCGAGCGTCAGGAACGTTGAGTCGATCATCACGGCGTCATCGGCCTGGGTGAGCGGTGACAACTCGCGAGTCGAGTCCAGATGGTCGCGCTGATCGAGCATGGCCGCGGTCGTCTCCACCGTGATGCCGTGATCGTGTGCCCACTCCGCCGCACGACGTTGAGCACGAGCTTCGGTAGCGGCGATGAGAAAGATCTTGACCGCGGCATCTGGTGCCACCACCGTGCCGATGTCGCGGCCTTCAACCACGACGGCGCCGCGTTCCATGATTTCGCGTTGGATCGCGACGAGTCTCTCTCGCACAGCGGGAACCGCGCTGACCGCGCTCACCGATGCAGTGACGTGTGGGTCGCGAATCTCGGCGCTCACTTCATGGCCGTTTACAAAGACCCCAGGGGAGGCCGGATCCACCGAGATGTCGACGGCGGGTTCTCCCACGCGTGCAGCCACAGCAGCGGCGTCCGACACCTCGACACCTTCATTGATGAGCCACCAGGTCAAGGCCCGGTACATCGCGCCGGTGTCGACATAGTTCCAGCCCAGCCTGGAGGCCACTCCACGTGCAGTGCTCGACTTCCCCGAACCTGAAGGTCCGTCGACGGCGACAGCAACAAGCGCACCTGTGGCGTCGTGCACCATGATCGCTCCTTCCCGTCGCTGCTCGCTCTGCCTGAAGCTGGCCCCGGCCTGGGGCGGCACCAAATGTGGTCGGCCGAGGGTATCGGTTCGACGCCCGCGAGGTCGTGTCCGAAGCCGAGCGGCGCTCTAGTGGGACGACCAGCCGTCCGCAGCAAGGGCCCCTACGAGGCCCGGCGCATCCTCGGGGCGGACCGAGAGCTCGACAATTCCTATGGGGTGGCCCGGTGAGTGCTCGAGTGCGATGTCCTCGACGCTGGCTCCTGCTTTGGCCACCGTGGCGAAGAGATGAGCCAGCGCACCAGGCTGATCCGGGATCACCACAGGAATCACGGTGTAGGACGTAGCGGGTGCCCCGTGCTTGCCGGGGATCTGCTCGAATCCGTGCAGTCCTTGATCGAGAAATCGCTCAATCGTTTTATCGACATCTCGATCAATGCCGGCATCGTCGCTGGTCACACGTCCGGCCACAGCCGCCAGAGCCTCAGCGACTTGGCCAAGGTCGGCAGCCAGTCGACTGACCATCGGGGCTAGTGCAGCAGCATTGGCGGTCAAGATATCCACCCATAGCCGTGGGTCACTTCCGGCGATACGCACGGTGTCGCGCAGGCCCTGGCCAGCTAATGCCATCGCTGTTGACGAAGCATTGCCCAATTGTCCGGCCACCGCACTCGCAGCAATCTGTGGCAGGTGTGACACGAGCGCGACGGCCGTGTCGTGCGACTCAGCATCCACGATAACGGGATCGGCGCCACAGTCGCGGGCCAGCTGCTCGACGACCGTCACGCGTGCGGGGTCTGCCACCCCGTTCGGACAGATCACCCACGGCCTCGCCTCGAAGAGGTCGCCTCGGGCGGCGACCGCACCCGAACGTTCCCGCCCCGCCATGGGGTGGCCTCCCACGAATCGCTGAGAACAGCCCAAATTCTCGGCATTCACTTGAGGTTGAGTCTTAACACTTGAAACATCGCTAATTGTCGACGTGGGATATAGTCGTTCTACTCTCTGGATGATCTCAAAGACCGCCGAGGGTGGCACGCAAAGCAGAACGACGTCAGGATCGACAGGAGACCACCCTGCTGTCCCTGCCCCGAGCTCGCCGGCCAGTCGTTGGGCCCGCTGGTCGGCGTCGGCAATCCACACTCTCCACTCCGACCGCGCCAAGGCCAGCCCAACGGACGTACCGAGCAGACCAGCCCCGACGATCTGTAGCGATCGACTCATTGGGCAAGGTCCTGGCGAAGTGTCTCGGCGCCCCTGAGGTAGACGTGCACAACGTCCTTTCGCGGCCGGTCGAGCTCGACGTGGGCCAAAACACGCACCACGCGCGGAAGCGCTCCATGGATGTCGAGCTCCTGCGCGCAGAGCAGCGGGACATCGCCGATACCCAGTGTTCGAGCCGCGGCCGCCGGGAACGCGCTCTTGAGGTCAGGCGTGCTGGTGAACACGACGCTGATGAGCGCGTTAGTAGACAGCTGGTTTCGCTCAAGGATTGCCGACACCAGTTCGACGACGGCCTCGGTCATCTCAACCGGGTCATCGGCTGTCAGCTGGGTCGCTCCGCGGAGTGCTCGAATCACTCGTTCACCTTAGCGGCCTCTCGACGAAGAGAGGATCCGACACAACCTCTTATCGACATGTCGAGTTACGGTAACCGGCCCGGACGAGACCGGCCCATGCTCCGACAGCCGCAGGCGATTTGTCGACAAGATCTGCGGCGGTGGGCCTCGAAGCCGAGCCGGCTGAGATGTGTACGGATTAGATCGACATTTGTCCGTCAGCCTGACCGAACGTTTTGTCGACAAGTCGGACGACAGTAGGGTGGCGAGACATGTCGGAAGATTTAGCGACTTGGTGACATGTCGATAAGATCGAGCAGCGCGCCTTGCTCAGGCTGCGAGAGCAGCCGTACTCCCCCAGGGTGCAGCCGTCCGAGCCGAATCGGGCCGAACTGCAGGCGTACGAGACGCCGTACGGGGAGGCCGACCTCAGCCATGAGGCGCCGAACCACCCGGTTGCGGCCGACATGGATCGTGAGCTCGATCTGGGCCTCTTTGCCGACCTGTTCGACGACCCGGAAGTCGTCAACGGAGACCATGCCGTCCTCGAGCTCGACACCGGCCTTGAGCCGGTGACCGGTGTCCCTGGGAACCGGTCCAGTAACAACGGCCCGATAAAGCTTGGGAACTTCGAACGACGGGTGGGCGAGGCGATGGGCCGCCTCACCGTCATTTGTCATCAAGATGAGCCCCTCGGTGGCGATGTCGAGTCGGCCGATGTGGAACAGGCGCTCGTCGCGGTCGGCGACCATGTCACCGATACAGGGGCGGCCCTCTGGGTCACTCATCGTGCTGACGGTCCCCTCAGGCTTGTTGAGTGCGAGATAGACCTGACCAGGAGCCACCGGAATCCGCTCGCCATCGACACGGACAACGGCGGTGGTTGGGTCGATCCTCACACCCTGAACTCGTACCACCTTGCCGTCGACGCTCACCCTGCCTGCGGTGATCAGCTCCTCAGCCGCACGACGGCTGGCGATACCAGCGGTTGCCAGCACTTTCTGCAGACGGATGCCTGCATTGGAATCACCTTCTAGTAGAGGTTTAGTCACAATTCCGCCTCGAGCGTCTCGAGGTCCGGCAGATACGGAGCCAAGTCGGGTAGATCCTCGAGCGAAGCCGCCCCCAGCCGTTCCAGGAAGTAGCCAGTGGTCCGGTACAGGTGCGCACCTGACTCGCCGTCCGTGCCGCTCTCCTCGACCAGGCCACGGGAGAGGAGAGTGCGGATGACGCCGTCGACGTTGACCCCACGCACTGCCGAGATCCGAGCTCGGGAGACCGGTTGGCGGTAGGCCACAACGGCCAACGTCTCCAGTGCCGCTTGCGTCAGACGGGCCTGCTGGCCATCGAGGACAAAGTTCTGGACGGCTTCGGCATAGACCGGGCTGCTGTAGTAACGCCATCCTCCGGCAATCTCCCGGAGCTCGAATCCTCTGCCCTGCTCGAGGTACTCCCCCGCCAGTTGTGCACACGCAGCCGCGACATCGGCCTCCGGGCGTCGCAGCACCTGAGCCAAGGTGACCGTCTCCACAGGTTCATCGACGACCATCAGGACCGCCTCGATGGCCGGTCCCAGATCGAGATCGCTGATCATCACCTCATCTGGCTCGGTACTGGCATCAGCCAGATCTTTGCCGCTCTCTTCACGCGGGATGTCCTCGAGAACGCTGTCGGCGCCTGCTGTTTCGTCAGTCACGCTTCCTCGCTCGGTTGCGGTTCGTTGGGTTGCGGGTCGTTGGGTTGCTCGGCGGATGGATCGCCAGGTGTTGCGTCTTCGTCGTCGAACTCGTCATGGACGTCAAGATCCCCCTCGTCGGTCCCCGTCCAGCGCACCGTGAGCTCGGCGAGCGGCTGAACCTGATCGAAGGCGACGGCGCCTTCGCGAAAGAGCTCCAGGAGTGCCAGGAACCGAGCGATGACCGTCATCGTGTCTGCAGCATCGCCCACCAGCCCTCGAAAACTGGCCGTCCGGACGCGCCGGAGCCGTTCGATGAGTAGCGCTGCTTGTTCCTTCACGCTGACCGGCGGCGCGTGGATGTGGCCGATCGCCACTTCCGGGACGAGCTTGGGAGCAAGGGCCTTGGCCGCCAACGCTGCGAGACCATCGGCTCCTACACCGAGAAGCACCTCGGGCAGCAGCGAGGCGAACTGCGGCTCGAGGCCAACAGCGCGCGGATAGCTACGACCGGCCTCGGCCATGATCTTGGCTAGCTCAGCTGCCGCGGTCTTGTAGGCGCGGTACTGCAGAAGGCGGGCAAACAACAGGTCTCTGGCCTCAAGGAGCGCAAGGTCATCCTCGTCCTCCACCTCCGCCGACGGCAGGAGTCTGGCTGTCTTCAGATCCAGGAGCGTGGCAGCCACCACTAGGAAGTGGGTGGTCTGCTCGAGGTCCCATGTCTCGCCGGCGCCCTTGATGTAGGCGATGAACTCATCGGTGACGACCCCCAGTGCCACCTCCGTGACATCGAGCTTGTGCTTGGCGATGAGGCCCAGCAGCAGGTCGAACGGTCCCTCAAAGACCGCGAGTCGGACGTGGAAGCCACCGGCGCTGGCCGGTTCCGGCAGGTCCGTCGTCGTCGAGGTCACGGCCGAACGCTAGCCGAGCACCCTGGGGTCGCGGTGCACGGCATGGTCAGCTTGCCGAGGTTGAGCCGCTAGCCGTCGAGTCCCTCACGCAGCCGGCGGGCCACGATGCTGGCCTCCCCCTTGGCCTGGAGGTCGGCCACCACCACGGCAACGGCTTCCCGAACGATCCGGCCCCGGTCCACCTTGATCCCCTGATCGCGGTACAGGGTGGCCTTTGCCTCATCGAGGGCGACCAGTTCGTCGAACGACAGGTAGACGGTGATCTTCTCGTCGTGCCGCTGTCTGCCAGACGGTGCCGAGCGCGATGCGCGCGAGCTCAGCCGGGAGGCAGCCGATGGACGGCCATTGGTCAACTCTCGATCTACACTAGAGGATGAGCCTTTATCCCCCGCTGGGGATTGTTCCTGTGGAGTCTCAGGCTTTACCTCAACGACGTCGGCCAGAGCGGCGGCCGACGAGGTCGTGCGGAAGAGCTCGCTGGCTCCTGGGAGAGCGGCGCGGCGACTCATCGGGCCAGCACCTCCCGCGCAAGCTGTCGATAGGCGGTAGCCCCTGTGGATTTCGAGGCATAGGCGGTGATGGGCTCCCCTGCGACGGTGGTCTCTGGGAAGCGCACCGTTCGGGCGATCACCGTATGGAAGACCCGGTCGTCGAAGGCCTCAACCACGCGAGCTAGCACCTCTCGGCCGTGGGTGGTCCGGCTGTCGTACATCGTCGCCAGGATGCCATCAAGCTCTAGTTCAGGGTTAAGCCGTTCAGTGACTTTGGAGATAGTGTCCATGAGCAGCGCCACTCCGCGGAGTGCGAAGAACTCGCATTCGAGCGGAATGATCACACCGTGTGCCGCAGTCAGAGCGTTTACCGCAAGAAGCCCAAGGGAAGGCTGGCAGTCGATCAGGACGTAGTCGTAGTCGGCCGAAATCGTGGCCAGCTCACGACCGAGCGTCTGCTCGCGGGCGACCTCCCCCACCAGCTGGACCTCCGCGGCGCTGAGGTCGATGTTGCTCGGCAACAGATCCATCCCCGCGGTATTGGTCTTCAGCAGGATGTCCTCCGCTTCGACCCCTCGATCCATCAGCAGGTTGTAGACAGTGCGGTCCAGCTCGTGCGGGTTGACTCCCAGCCCGACCGAGAGCGCGCCCTGCGGATCGAAGTCGACCAAAAGCACCCGGCGGCCGTACTCTGCCAACGCCGCTCCAAGGTTGATCGTGGTCGTCGTCTTACCGACGCCGCCCTTCTGATTGCACATGGCGATGATGCGCCCCGGACCGTGCTCGAGGAGCACCGGCGGTTCAGGGAAGTGCGGCAGCGGGCGGTTGGTCGGACCAAGGATCGCCTCCACCACGGTAGGAACGTCCTGGTCAGGGGCGAGTTCGGGGGAATCAGAACCAAAAGTCGACATAACCACTGATCTCTAAACCTCTCCACAGACTTCACGACAAGTCGCTGCGCACTCTAGGCCGACCGTGTCGGCCAGGGCAAGGTCGAGCCGTGGTTGAGGGTGCGATCTGCTCGGGAGCGCTCAGGCCCGTGCCCGCGGATGCGAAGCCGCGTAGACCTCGCGCAGGGTGTCCACCGTGACCAGGGTGTAGATCTGCGTCGTTGTCACGGAAGCATGACCGAGCAGCTCTTGGACGACCCGTACATCTGCCCCTCCGTCGAGCAGGTGCGTGGCGAAACTGTGTCGAAGGGTGTGTGGCGAGACTTCACCGGCAATCTTTGCCCTGGCAGCCGCTGAGCGCAGGACGGTCCAGGCGCTCTGCCTGCTGAGACGCCCACCACGGCTGTTGACGAAGAGTGCTGGCACCCCTGTCCCCCTCTCAGATAGCACCGGGCGCCCCCTGATCAGGTAGTCGTCCACCGCTCCTGACGCGTAGCTACCGACTGGAACGACCCGCTCCTTGCTCCCCTTGCCGACCAGCCGGAGCGATCCGGATTCGCGGTCCAGATCATCGATGTCAAGACCGACCGCCTCGGAGATGCGGGCTCCCGTCCCATACAGCAGTTCCAGCAATGCTCGGTCGCGGAGCTCCTTGGGGGTTCGGCCCTCCCCCGTTGCGGCCAAGAGCGCCTCGATCTGTGTCACCGTCAGTGCCTTGGGCAGGCGACGAGGCGGCGCGGGGGGCCGTACGTCGGCAGCGGGGTCGTGGGTCGCGAGGTCCTCGAGCACCGCGAATCGGTGAAACCCGCGGACCGCCACCACGGTGCGAGCAGCCGACGAGGCCGCCAACGGCTGATGCTCGACATCGCCCTCACGCAGCCGGCCCAGAAACGCCAGGACGTGCCCCTCGGTGATTTGGTCAACGTCGACGACACCGACCTCAGCCAAGAAGTCGAGATAGCGGCCGAGGTCACGTCGATAGGAAAGGAGGGAGTTTCGGGCCAGACCGCGCTCAATCGCCAAGTGGTCCACATACTGCCGGACGGCGACGTCAGCAGCCGACGAGCTCGCCCTGGTGCTGCCTGCCATAGGCCGACCCTAGCCAGAACCTCTTGGTATGTAGGAGGGCCCCCGCAACGGCGGGGGCCCTCCTACGAAGACTGCGTCAGGCGAGCAGGTCGTCCACATCGACAGTGGGCAGGCCGAATGCTTCGCCGACCGCTGCATAGGTGATCTGGCCCTCGTGGGTGTTCAGACCAGGGCGAAGCGCCGCGTTGCCCTTGAGAGCCTCGCGCCACCCCAGATTGGCCAGCTGCACCGCGTAGGGCAGCGTTACGTTCGTAAGTGCGTAGGTGGACGTGTGAGGAACAGCTCCGGGCATGTTGGCGACGCAGTAGAAGACCGTGTCATGCACCTTGAACGTCGGGTCGGCGTGCGTTGTCGGGCGTGACCCCTCAAAGCAACCACCCTGGTCGATCGCGATGTCGACCAGAACCGCACCAGGCTTCATCCGAGCGACGAGGTCGTTGGTGACGAGTTTCGGAGCCTTCGCTCCCGGGATGAGCACCGCCCCAATCACCAGGTCGGCTTCGACGACCTCTTGCTCAATGGCGTAGGAGCTGGACATGAGGGTCTGGAGCCGGCCCTGGTATACGCGATCGATCTCGGCAAGGCGCTTGGCGTTGATATCGAGGATCGTCACATTGGCGCCCATACCAACTGCGATCTGTGCCGCATTGAGACCGGAGACACCGCCACCAAGGACAACGACCTTGCCAGCCTTGACGCCTGGTACCCCGCCGAGCAGTGTGCCGCGGCCGCCGTTGGCTCGCTGCAAGGTGGCAGCACCGACCTGGGGGCCCATTCGGCCGGCCACCTCGGACATCGGTGCCAGCAGTGGAAGCGACCGGTCGGGGAGCTCAACAGTCTCGTAAGCAATCGCGGTGGTGCCTGAGGAGAGCAACGCGTCGGTGCACTCACGACCGGCTGCCAGGTGCAGGTAGGTGAAGAGCACCTGCTCCTTGCGCATCCTGTGGTACTCCTCGGCGATCGGCTCCTTCACCTTCAAGATGAGGTCACCGGTCTGCCAGACGTCGTCTGCGGTGGGCAGGATAGATGCGCCTGCGGCAACGAACTCGTCGTTGGAGATGGACGAGCCAACACCAGCATCAGTCTCGATGAAGACCTCGTGGTCGTTGCGGGTGAGCTCGTGCACACCCGCGGGGGTGATGGCTACCCGGTACTCGTGGTTCTTGACCTCGCGGGGGATGCCGACCTTCACTGAAATCAACGTCCTTTGTGACAGCTGTGACAGCGTGAGCGGCTGAATGCGGTGGCCGTGCTGAGCCGGGTGGACCGCCCGCCGCGCCCCTCGGGGTGAGAGGGCGCAGGGAGTCTATCCGAGCGCCCAGGAAGGGCCAGGCCAGGGATGCTCGGGGGGCAGCAGCGAGCCCCACCCACCGCGCCGGGACTCGGCGGCCGCAAGCAACCCCGCCACTGCGAGCGAGTTGTGGATGTGGCCGGCCAAGACCCGCTGGACCAGTGCGTCCAGATCCACCCGAGCGACCACGAGGTCACGCTCCTCGTCAGTGCGCGGCGGGCGGTCTGCTGGATCGACGTCACTGAGCCCACGGGCAAGGTAGACCCTGACGGTCTCACTGCTCATGCCCGGCGACGAGTACAGGTCGACCAAGGTGTGCCACTTGAGAGCCAACAGACCGGCCTCCTCCACAAGCTCTCGCTGTGCGGTCGACCAGGGCGACTCACCCGGCTCATCGAGAAGCCCAGCCGGAATCTCCCACAGGTGCGCAGCGACTGGATGTCGATACTGGCGAAGAACCACCACGCGGTCGTCGGTGTCCAGCGCCACGACCCCGACAGCACCCGGATGCACCACAACGTCACGGTCGACCGCGGTGTCTGCGTCGAGCAGAACGTGATCGGTGACCACGGTCCACTTGGCTCCGACGACGCGCTCATGCCGACTGACCACCGGAAGCGAGCCAGCGCGATCGGTGACCTCACGGGGCTCGGTGACCTCAGGGACCTCCGAAGGGTCGCTCACCGAGACTCTGAGCCGGCCGCCGTCACGCTCTCGACCACGCCTGCAGCTGCAACCTCTGGCAGTTCGACCTGCTCAGGCTTACGTGCGATGGCTGCGGCGATGAGTCCAGCGAAGAGGGGATGGGCTCGGGTCGGTCTCGAGCGAAACTCAGGGTGCGCCTGGGTGGCCACGTAGTATGGATGCACGTCGCGGGGCAGCTCAACGAACTCCACGAGCCGGCCATCTGGCGAAGTGCCGCTGATCCGGAGTCCAGCGGCCTCCAGTCGTTCCCGGTAGTCGTTGTTGACTTCGAACCGGTGTCGGTGACGCTCTTCGACGTATGGCTCTCCGTAGATCTCTCGGACAATCGTTTTGTCGCCGAGCTTTGCCGGGTAGAGGCCCAACCGCATCGTGCCCCCCATGTCACGTTCGCCGGCCACGACATCACGTTGTTCAGCCATCGTGGCGATCACCGGGTGCGGAGTCGAGTCGTCGAACTCCATGGAGTTGGCGTCGACCAAGCCGGCCACGTTGCGGGCGTACTCGATCACCATGCACTGAAGGCCGAGGCAGAGCCCGAGTGTCGGAATCGCGTGCTCTCGGGCATAGCGAAGTGCACCAAGCTTGCCCTCGATGCCTCGTACACCGAATCCCCCAGGAACGCAGACAGCGTCGACGCCGCTGAGCTGGCGTGAGGCGTCATCGGTGGTGGTGCACTCGTCGGAAGTCACCCAGCGAATGTTCACCCGCGCGTCGTTGGCGAAGCCTCCCGCGCGCAGCGCTTCGGTAACGGACAGATAGGCGTCCGGTAGGTCGATGTACTTGCCGACGAGTGCAACGGTGACCTCGTGGGCCGGCTTGTGGACCCGTCGTAACAGCTCGTCCCACTCGGTCCAGTCGACATCGCGAAAGGGCAGACCGAGCCGGCGCACGACGTAGGCGTCGAGACCCTCCCGGTGCAGCACCTTGGGAATGTCGTAGATGCTCGGGGCATCCACAGCGGCGACAACGGCTTCGTCGTCGACGTCACACATCAAGCCGACCTTGCGCTTGATCGAGGTGGGCACTGGCCGGTCGGCACGCAACACGATTGCGTCTGGCTGGATACCGATGTTGCGGAGGGCCGCAACCGAGTGCTGGGTCGGTTTTGTCTTCAGCTCGCCAGAAGGACCGATGTAGGGCAACAACGAGACGTGGACAACGAAGGTGCTGTCGCGTCCAACCTCGTGCCGAACTTGGCGAACAGCCTCCAGAAACGGCAACGACTCGATATCGCCAACCGTTCCGCCGACCTCGGTGATGACGACGTCGACGTCACTCCCGGCCATGCGGCGGATACGAGCCTTGATCTCGTTGGTGATGTGCGGGATGACCTGGACTGTGTCGCCGAGGTACTCCCCGCGTCGCTCCTTGGCGATCACGGCCGAGTACACCTGGCCGGTGGTGACGTTTGCTGAGCCCGCGAGCTCCCGATCGAGAAAGCGCTCGTAGTGCCCGATGTCAAGGTCGGTCTCAGCACCGTCGTCGGTGACGAAGACCTCTCCATGCTGGAACGGGTTCATGGTTCCAGGGTCGACATTCAGGTAGGGGTCGAGCTTTTGCATCGTCACGCGGAGTCCTCGGGCCTTGAGGAGGTTCCCAAGGCTCGACGCGGTGAGACCTTTCCCGAGACTGGACGCCACACCACCGGTGACGAATATGTGCTTGGTGATTTGCGCACCGGCCAAGGCGGGCTCCCGTGATCGTTCCCAGATGAGGTGCAGGCGGCCGTCGAGCACCGATCTACGGGACATCAGGCTATCAGTGCTGACCCTGCTCTCTGGTGGCGCCGCGCCCTGGGTCGCGCCCTGGGTCAAACCCCGAGTCGAACCCTAGGTCGAACCCCGAGTCGACGGCGGTGTCGAGCGCGGGGACATCCTTTGCCCGCCCAGACGCCGCCCCACCATCGTCGAGCTGCATGCAGCGGACCACGACGGCCACCGCAACCGGAATCGCTACGGTCGCCGCCATTGCGGGGATGGCCACGCCCGAGTCATTGACGAGCGCCCCAACGACGCCGAGCACCAGCACGGCAAAGAGTCCGGCCCGCAATGTCGGCACCCGCACGAAGGTCCAAGGCAACAGACCGCTCGGCCTGCGCACCAGAAACGCGAGAAAGATCAGCACCAGCGGCACCATCAAGGTAAGGACGCTGGTCGTGAGCAGCGAGACGTTGGCCTCCATCTTCCGCTGGATGATGGAGGCGGCGTCGCCAGAGACCAGCGAGTCAACGAATCGCCCGAGGTGAGTCCTGTCGGCTTCTGGACGGAGGTAGTCCAAGAACGCGATGAGACCCACAACGAGGACACCGGCGCCGAAGAGACCGGCCAGCCGCATCCAGGACATCCGACGGCCGGTCACCATGATGCCCAACGTGCCAAAGGCAGGAACCAGTGCCAGCACGCCGCCAAAGTCGCTGCCGAGGGACGGTGCACCGTCGACGGCGACGGCCAGCACCCCGACGACGGCCACCACCACTCCGGAAATGCGTGGCGAGCGGCCGGACACGATGGCGGCGGTGCACAGCAGTGCCGCTGTCCCGAAGATGGCAAAGGCCAGGTTCCCAAAGCCCACGAACCGACCAGCGACGATCGGCGAGTAGCCGGCAATGCTTGCCAGCTGAAGGGGGGCGCCGGCCAAGATATCGATCACCAAGACAACCGCAGTCGCGCCTGCGACCGCACCAGCCGGGCCGAAGGGGTGACGCCGCCACGGTCCGGCGAAGGCGATAGCGGTCAGTGTCGCTCCGGCAAGGCTGATGGAGGCCAACAGCGCTAGTACCGGCTGCGCCGCCTGCCACCACGGAAGCACGTTGGCGAGGTAGGTCGCAGCCGGCCCAGCTGCCGCAGCTACCGCGACAACGTGGGTAAAGCCCAGAACGCGCGAGCGGGTGCGGTCTCGGGGGTGGCGACGCAAGATCAAGAAGGCACCTAGATAGAGGACCGCCTGTGAAAGCACCAGCACCCCGAAGAAGGGCGGTGTCAGCTGGCCCTGGACGTCAGCCTGCTGAGCGAGCTCGCGCAACCAGCCCACCCGATCATCGACCCCTGCGGCTGGCACTGCTCGCATGGGTTGGTACGGCATTTGGCTCGGGATCTGGAGATCGAGGTAGTCCAAGACCGTTGGCGCAACATCAGATAGCTGCACGAACGGAGCCCGCCTCGTTGACCCACTCTGCAACACCCCACCTTCGTAGCCCGGCCCTTGAGCCACTACGACGTGGAGTTGGGCACGCTCGTCGGCCAGGTCGGACACCCCAAGAACCATCATCAGCGACTCTGCAGGCCGCATCCGATCCACGGCCGCCACGATCTCGTCGAAGCTGGAAAGATCACCCAGACGACGTTCTGGCGTTGGTTCGTCGGCTCCGACGACCAGCAGCGGACACTCCCTCAGCCCCTGTCGGGTCAGCGAGATCGGCTCCGGTGTCCAGCGGTCGACCCAGCCTTCGCGGTCGGCAGCACCCAATCCACTTCCTGGCCCCGACGCAGCGGTGCACCCACTGTCGATGCCGAGAGTGTCACCGAGGGTCTGACCAAGGAGTCCAGGAATTGCGTCAAAGGCAAGCTCGTCGTTGTCAGTCACAACGGCATCCCATTGGTCCACCTGGGCACCACCGTTCTCATCCGGTGTCATCTCCGGAAGCGACTGGCACTCGTTGTCGGCCGGCTCGTCCAGGATGGGGTAGCGGGCCCGGTTCCCGGTGCCGAGCTGCACCCAACCATCGGCGGGGCACGTGCGTGACCGCCCGGAACGCGTGCTCATCTGGCCGATGGCGGAGTCGTCCAGCATGGCCCAGAGATGGGGGGTGGCCTCCGGACTCACGTCGCTCCAACGCAGACCGGGCATGCCCACGATGACGACTGACAACGGCGGAGTGTTAGGGCTTTGGCCCGTCTGCGGCGACTCGGGCACCACCTGCGCATACGCGGCGGCTGGGATCACTATGGCCGCGATGGCGGCGCCGACAAGCGCGAGCGTCGAGCGCCTCATGAGCGCGTTCCCGTTCCGTCACGATGCGCCGAACGCTCCAGACTGAGGTAGTGCCCGAGGACCAGTTCGACGACTTCGTCCTCGTCGGGCCATTCGGCGGCACGATGAAGGGCTCGCTCAGCGCGCCTTGATGCCTCTGTCGGGTGGTCGAGTACCTCTGCCAACGCCCTGGCTAACGCCCGAGGATCACCCGGAGGCACCAGAAGAGCGTCGTCGCCAACCAGCTCGGGAACACCGCCGACCGCTGTCGCCACGACGGGTAGACCAACTTGCATCGCCTCCTGAACCACCAGCGCCCGAGCCTCCCAGACACTGGCCAGCGCGAGCAGGTCGGCAGATCTCAACAGATCTGCGACGTCAGTACGCCGGCCCAGCAACTGAGCAGAGACCCCGTGCTCAGCAATGGCCGCTCGCACAGCGGACTCTTCAGGGCCGTCACCGGCCACCACGAGAACTGGTCGTGGATCTCGGCTCTGCAGACTGCCCATGGCTGCAACCAACGTAGGGTAGTCCTTCTGCGCGTGAAGCCGGCCGACGGCAAGGACCAAGGGAGCATCTCCGATGCCTATCTCTTGGCGCACTTCGTCGCGGGCGCGGGTCGACTGGCGGGGTACCGGGGCGGCGACCGGTCCCAGGACCGCGCTTCCGCCCGCAGCGGTTGCTGCTTCGACAAGATCGACCGAGGCCCCGAGTGAGAGGGATGCGCCGCGCGCCACCGCGCCCTCTACGCGGTGCATCAGGGCACCCCTCAAACCACCGGCAAGCACTTGGTTGTGCCAGGTGACTAGCAGGGGTACACCACTCCGTCGGACGCCCGCGACCGGCCAACCCTGGCCGGCACCCGCGCTGAGCGCCACGGCTCCCGCCCGAAAACCGTGCGCATGAACGACGTCAGCACCTTTCACCCATCGAGCCACCGATCGCGCGACAGCTAGGTCACGTGGGGAAGGTACGACGCCGATCGGAGCCTCGACGAAGCGGGCTCCGACGTCGGTGAACGAGAAGGTCGCTTCGGTTTCCTTCGGCCCAGCCACGACTACCCTTTGCCCACGCGCGACGAGCCCGGCGGCCAGCGAGCGAACGTGTTGGCCAATACCCCCGGTACTCGTCCCCAAAACCATGAGCACTCGCAGCGTGGAGTCGGTCATGACCGACTGCCGTTGGCTCGTGAACGCACACGCAGAAGAGTACGGACTGAGGTCGGGTCAGCCAGAGCGGCGGCACCACCGACGACGACGACCGCCGCGACTCCCGCCACAAAGATCTGCACGACAGCCACCCCCACTGATGAGCCCCCAGACCCACCCGACAGCAGGACATGTCCCACCCAACCAACGCAGAGTGCGGCAGCACTGGAGACCAAAGCGACGCGCAGAACTCCGGTGAGCGCACTCGGTCCCGCATCTCGCCGAATCGCGACGAGCAACAGCCCGGCCGCTACCAAAAGTCCTCCGCTGAACCCAAGACCGATGCCACGGGCAACTTCAAGCGCCCCATCGGCCTGTATGACCAACACCCAAGCAGCCAAGATGCCCAGCCCCCACCCTGCAGCGGTGGTCCAGGCCGCAGTCTGGGCACGGTGCCGCGCCGCCATGGCCCGCACGAGATGTCCGTGTACGCCGTACCCGAGGGCACCGACCGAAACAGCCATCAAGAAAGCCGAAAGCTCAGCGACTCCCCCACGTCCGGGAGCACTTTCGAACATGATGGCGGCCAGCGGCTCTGCGGCTGCAGCCAAACCTGCCGCCCCGATCGCCGACGCCACAAACACCGCGCGCAGGCTGTGTGCAACTGTCTGCGCTGAACCGATTTGGTCGCCTCGCGCGTGCAAGGCTGACAGTCTCGGGAAGGTACTCGTTGCAATCGGGAGGACGAGGATCGACCACGGCAGCAGAAAGACCGTCCAACCGAGCACGAAGACGATGGCGCTGGACGCATAGACGTTGCTCCAGCGGATCGCAGCCGCGTACCCGATCCACTGCATGCCCACGACCACAGCGCCGCTCCATGCCAGGGTGCGCGCCTGCGCTGACCGTCCGGTGGGGAAACTCAAGGACGGCTTGACGATCAGACCAGCACGGGCCAAAGCAGGGATCTGAACCGCGAGAAGTGCGACGACCCCGAGGGTGGTCCCGCCTGCAAGAACGAGAAACTCCGCATCGCTCAGGGCCACGAGAGAACCGCTTTCCTCACCTGCCATCTGGGCATAGATGAGGTAGCTGGTGATCACGACCAAACTCGAAATGGCGGGTGCAACGGCTGGCGCGAAAAACCGATGATGGGCTTGCAGCGCTCCTTGAGCAACCACCGTGGCCCCGTAGATCGGGATCTGGAGCAGGAAGACCCAGAGCATGTCTCGCGCAACTGTTGGCGCTTCGGCGCCACACCCGTTAGCGGGGCCAAGCAAGATCTGAACCACCCAGGTCGAGGCAAGGTACATAACGGCGGTCATCGGGACAAGAAGAACCAGCGCCCACCCGTGCAACGCCGCAACCGTCGCCCTGACACGTTTCGGATCGGACTCCATGGCACCGGCCACCAGTGGTACCACGACCGCAACGAGAGCTCCCCCCACCACGAGCTCGTACACGATGTTCGGCACAGCGTTTGCGGTTGCATACACCTTGCCGAGACACTCAGTTCCGAAGACCTGAGCCAGCACGATGAATCTCAGCAAACCGATGATCCGTGCAACGACGGTTACAGCGGCGATCAGCAATGCAGCGCTGACCAGGCTGGCACCTTGTGAGCCAGGTGCTGGCGCGCCCTGGGGAGGTGGTACGGGTTCAGTCATCGGCCGGGAGGCCCGGACGGCGACCGATGCCATCGAGCCCACGCAGAACCGGCGTGCGTTCGATCACCTGCGAAAAGCTGACGCGTTCGCTGACCACTGTCAACCCAACCATGGCGGCCACCGTCACCAGCAGCTCCCGACGGCTCGATGAAGCTGCCACCGCAATACCCCAGGCAGCGCCGAGCGCATTCGCGCCGGTGTCGCCCAACATCGACCGCTCAGCGAGGTCATCGGGCAGAAGTGCTGCGGCCGCGCTCACCGGACCGCTCAGGATGGCCCTGGTCGACCCTCCGCCCAGGATCGGGCCGGCCGACGCGACGAGGAATATCTTGGTGGCCCGCCCTGGTCGTAGGTCGAACAGGTTCGCCAGGTTGGCACCTCCAGCAACCACCGCTCCCGCGAGTACAGCATCGATTGGCCCACCACGTCCGCTTCGGGCCAGTGCCCCGGTCACGAGCCCGGTGACCCCCAGGCCGACCAGCTTGACGGTGCCCGTTGTGACCTCGCCATTGCGCAGGGCGCCAAGGTGTCCCCGAAGGCCCTTGACGTCAGTGGCGCCGGTGAGGTCGTCGATCATCCCCAGCACCGATGCCGCACCAACGGCCAGCGTCGACGCGGCCCGAACCGACGGGGGCAGTCCGGGTGCTAAGACGATTCCAGCCAGGGATCCGAGCGAAACAGCCGGGCCTTGCGCCAGGGTGACGGTCTCGCCACGATGGTTGGTGCGCTGCCAACGCTCGGACGCATCTGCGTCGGACATTTGATCGTAGACCCGTTTGCTCACCAGAACAGCCGACGTCACGCTCAGCACTCGACCGATCATGGGTCAGCCTCTGGGGAGCGGATCAGGCGCAGGACCGTCTGACCCCTCACCAGTGCCGTAGTGACCGACCCCTCCAGCGGTCTGCTCGGCCAGCGCAAGGACTGTGACCGTCACACCATTGACAGTGTCGAGCCGATCCTCTGAGGACACGACGCCGTCGGCGTCTGACCCACGTAGCACACCAACGACGCCTTCGGCCTGGTCGCTTCCGAGCGGGGCAGTCACGACAGTTCCGACACCAACGTCATCGAGGGCTGTGAACAATGGTACGAGCGCCAGGTCGGCACTCGGAACGACACCCGCTGGTCCGATCACGATGGCGGTGTCTCCCCGGATCACCTCCTCTTCATCTGCTGAGATGAACCCCTCGCTTTCGAAAGCCGCGAGAACGGCGACTGAGTCGAGCGAAGGTTCCCCGACTGCACGGCCGCCAGGGGTCAGGAGCGCATCTGCCAATACCTTGCTGGCCAGTTGGTACGGGTCTTCATCTCGTCCGCCACGCGCGACGCCTTCGGCAACTCGACCCAAGATCTCGCTCTGCTCTGGATCACTCCAAGCTGACTCGATCGTGACGCGTTCGCCGACCGTTCCGCCAGCGGCAGACACGACTTCTTCGACTGCGTCGACCTGGTCGCCGTCAGCATCGGGAAGGACGACAACCGTTGTCACGCGCGAGGTCAGCAGATTCTCGACGAGCACGGGCTGGGAGAGCTCGGCGAACTGCTCCGACGAATCGATCTCCTGGCGCAGCGCCGACACTTGGCTCTGAAGATCGACCTTCTCCTGGGCGAGCTGCTGGGTTCGGTCCTCGAGGAATCCACTGATGTCGTCCTTGAGGGGTCCGGACCCCAGGACAATCCCAACAGCGAGGGCCATGAAGATCGCCACGATGGAGACGATGTGGTACCGAAAGTCGATCACGAGGCGGTCCGTTCATTAAGTCGAAGCACGAGGATTCTGGTCACCCGGTCACCCAGAACACCAGGTCATGCCACCAGGAACCAACGAGGTCAAAGAAGCTGCGTCCAGCTGTCGTTGACGCCATGGCGGCAACGAGCGCAGCCATTCCTGCGGCGATCAGAAGGAGGAGCTGTCCGGTGGAGATGCGGCTGCGGTAGAGGCGGCTGACACCTTTTGCATCGATCAGCTTGCCGCCGACGCGCAGTCGGGTGAGGAAAGTGCTGGCCATCCCTGCACGGCCTTTGTCGAGGAATTCAACCAACGTCACGTGACTGCCCACAGCGACGATCAGGCTGGCACCTTTGTCGTCTGCGAGAAGCATCGCCACGTCCTCACTGGTGCCGGTGGCGGGGAAGACGATCGGGTCGACACCGAGCGACTCCACGCGGTCAAGGCCAGGGGCGCGTCCGTCGCGATAGGCGTGGACCACGACCTCCGCCCCGGCAGTCAGCGCCTCGTCAGACACCGAGTCCATATCGCCAACGATCAGGTCTGGTCGATAACCCATCTCAAGCAGGGCGTCGGCGCCTCCGTCGACACCGATCAGCACAGGCCGATGCTCTCGGATGTAGGGGCGCAGCGTCTGCAGGTCCTCCTTGTAGTGATAGCCCCGGACCACGATCAGCACATGGCGCCCGTCGATCTCGGTCGCAATGTCCGGAACCCCGACCCCGTCGATAAGAAGGTCGCGCTCCTGACGCAGGTACTCCATCGTGTTGCTCGCGAAGGCCTCAAGCTGGACGGCGAGACCAGCTCGAGCCTCATCCATCGACTTCTCAACGGTCTCCACGTCGAGCAGCTGTCCCTCAGCAACGACCACTCCGTCGTGCAGGAGCCGGTTGCCATCGAGTACGACCGGATCACCGTCGCTGATGCGGCCAAAGACATCGGGGCCAACGGCGTCGAGAAGTGGGATTCCGGCGTCCACGAGGATCTCGGGACCAAGATTTGGGTAACGGCCACTGATGCTGGCGGCGACATTGACAACTGCGGACGGCTCGCAGGCGACTAGACCCTCTGCCGCCACCCGATCGATGTCCAGGTGGTCGATGACTGCGATCTCGCCAGGCTTGAGTCGCTTCGTCAGGTCTTTGGTGCGTTTGTCCATGCGAGCCACACCTTGTGGCTCAGGTCCGGTGACCTGACTCGAGCGGCGGAGCAGGGACAGTCGCATCTGGCCATCCTGCCAGAGCGGGCGGATCGGACCCGCCAACGCGCTGGGGCGCGAGGCGACTCATCGCTGCAGCAGAAGCGCGTCGACCCCCACCGTCGGCCGAGCCTTGTTCGAGGGTGTGACCGGCCGGTTGTCGGTTATGACCCCGCCCTACTGACCCCGCCCTTCTGAGCCGGCACGGCCCCGGAGGGGACGGGACCTACTGGGCCGCTCGCGCCACCGCCAGCAGTTCCTCAGCGTGCGCTTGACCGCTGGCGGAGTCGGCAAGCCCAGCGAGCATCCTGGTCAGTTCCTTCACCCGGGCCTCGTCATCAAGTTGATGAAGTCCACTTGAGGTGATCTCACCAGAAGTGGATTTGTGCACCACCCAGTGCTGGTCGGCAAAGGCAGCCACCTGGGGCAGGTGGGTCACCACGAGTACCTGACGGCTGCGTCCGAGAGCTCCGAGCCTGCGCCCCACCTCCACGGCAGCTGCTCCACCGACCCCTGCATCAACCTCGTCGAACACGAGCGTGGCGACCGGGTCAGCGTCGGCGAGGACCACTTCCAGCGCCAGCATGACCCGCGATAGCTCGCCGCCGCTTGTTCCCCGCTGAACGGGCGTGAAACTGCCGCCTCGATGTGGCCGTAGCAGGTACGCGATCTCATCGAGCCCAGCCACAGCGGCTTCGGTGCCTTGCCGCACTTCCACCAGCACCTCGGCGTCCGGCATCGCCAACGCCGTCAGCTCATGGGTCACCGCCGAAGACAGCTGCGCGGCCGCTGCTGAGCGCCGCGCACTCAGCTCCAGAGCACGCTGGTGCCAAGCACCGGCCGCTGACTCAATCGCGGCGTCGAGCTCTGCCAACCGGTCGTCGGTCCCCACCACAGCTGTCAGGCGCTGCTCGGCTTCGGCAGCCCAGCTGAGCACGTCCGACAGGCCAGGTCCATACTTTCGCGTCAGCGCCGTCAACGCTGATCGACGATCCTGCAGGTCCGCGAGGCGAGCGGGGTCCGCCTCGACCCCCTCGCCGTAGCCGTTCAGGTCGCTAGCCAGATCTGCCATCAGATACGTGGCATCGGCTAGACGCCCAGCAACTTGGTCGAGGTGGGTGTCGTGCTGCCGCACCAGGTCCAGCGTCCGCTGAAGGTCCGCGAGCTGGTTAACCACGGCACGATCGTCATCGGAGAGCGCAGCAGCAGCGCTGAGGGCTGCCTGCTTCAGCTCGACCGCGTGCGCCAGACGGTCCTCTTCGGCCCGAAGTGCCGCGTCCTCACCCGCTACCGGTGCGACTGCTCCGATCTCAGCAAGGCCGAAGCGCAAGGTGTCGGCCTCTTGTAGTCGTGCCTGGCGATGGACGGCAAGCTCAATGCGTTCTGCCTCCAGTGCCCGAAGCTCGAGGAAGTCTCGACCGACCTCCACCGCAAGTGGGACCAGACCTCCGAAGCGGTCGAGGAGCTCACGTTGCATGGCAGGCGCCGTCAGGTGCCCTTGGTCGTGCTGTCCGTGGATGGCGATCAGTTCAGCGCCAATCTCGCCGAGCAGTCCCACCGGGACAGCGGCGCCACCCAGCGCGGCGCGCGAACGACCACCAGACGCGATGGTTCGGACCACAGTGAGCTGCTCATCATCGAGCTCTCCCCCTGCATCACGGACTCGGTCGGCCACCCCACCTCGCGGGTCAACCGAGATGTGGGCAGTCACCTGGGCACGCGCGGCACCTGCCCTTACCAGCTCGGCAGACGCCCGCTGACCGAGGAGGAGCTGCAGACCGGTGACAACCATGGTCTTGCCGGCGCCGGTTTCGCCCGTGAGTACCGTGAGACCAGGTTGCAGATCGAGGTCCGCGGATTCGATCACTCCAAGACCGGCGAGACTCAGTGCGGTGATCACTTCGCTTTCCCAGCCCCCGACGCCCCCTTCGCTTCTGACCCACCCCTGTCGACGGTCCAGCCCTGCACGGGAAGCGCGAACTTGGCGACCAGACGCTCGGTGAACGGCGTCTTCTGCAGTCGGGCCAGGAGGACTGGCTCGTCGCTTCGACGCACCGAGACTCGGGAGCCTGGGGGCAGGTCAAGACCTCGGCGTCCATCGGCCGACAGCACCGCTGGGGCGCTCATCGGCAGCAGATCGAGCCGAATCACCGACGTCGGCGCGATCACCAGCGGGCGAGCAAACAGGGCGTGCGCAGACAGAGGAACCACCAGCAGTGCATCGACGTCAGGCCAAACGACTGGCCCTCCTGCCGAGAAGGCATATGCGGTCGAGCCGGTCGGCGTCGCGCATACGACGCCGTCGCAGCCCCACCGCGAGAGGCGTCGACCGTCTACTTCGATGCCCACCTCGATCATCCGCGAACGCGAAGCCTTCTCAACAGCGATCTCGTTCAGTGCCCAGTGTCGATGGCGGATCTGGCCATCTATCTCGATGTCGACCTCGACGGCCACTCGTGGCTCGACGGAGTAGTCACGGGCCACGATCTGCTCAGCTACCCGATCGATGTCGTGCTGTTCGGCCTCGGCGAGGAAGCCAACTCGACCGACATTGATCCCGAGCAACGGGGTGCGTCCGGCTCGGGCCAGTTCAGCCCCCCGCAAGATCGTGCCGTCACCTCCCACCACCACGACCAGCTCAACGGTCTCGTCACCGCCCCATACGCCCATGCCCGAGATGGCCAGCTCGCTGACCTCGGCGGCAGGGGCCAGGACTGCGACGTCTTCCTCCTGCAGGCGCCCGACCAGTCGGCGCGCAGTTTCGGTGGCCGACGTCCGCCCAGTGTGCGTGACCAGCAGAATCTGCCGCCTCTCCTCCGTCACGTCGGGCCCTCCTCGATTGCTCGGTCCACCGCCGTCGGGTCAAGTGGCTTCGCACCCCGGCTCAGCCACAAAAAGTACTCGACGTTGCCCGCCGGCCCCGGCAACGGGCTCGCGGTTACCCCCCTTGCCCCCCAGCCAGCGTTCTCAGCCTCGCGTCCAATGCGCAGGACAGCATCGCGACGAAGGAGCGGATCGCGAACCACGCCCCCCGACGGCAGGGCCGCCCTCCCCACCTCGAACTGGGGCTTGACCATCATCACTAGGTCGGCGCTGGGCGTCGTTACCCGCCCGAACGCTGCCAGCACCAGCCGGAGTGAGATGAACGACAGATCGGCAACCAGCAGGTCCACCAGTCCGCCGGTCATCTCCGGGGTGAGATCTCGGACATTGGTGCGATCACGTACGACAACTCGCGGATCTTGCTGGAGCCGCCAATCCAACTGGCCGTACCCGACGTCGACCGCAACCACCGATGCGGCGCCGTTCCGCAAGAGCACGTCAGTGAATCCTCCGGTGCTTGCACCAGCGTCGAGGCATCGTCGACCGGCGACCACCAAACCATCGGGAACGAAGACGCGTAGCGCCCCTAGGAGTTTGGTCGCTCCCCGTGAGGCGTAAGACTCCTCACCCGCTGGTTGGGCGACGACCAGTGCCGCAGCAGCATCCACTTGCGTGGCCACCTTGTGGGCAACCGCGCCACCGACCCGTACCTGGCCGTTGGCCACAAGGTCAGCGGCGTGCTGCCGAGAGCGCGCGAGACCCCGACGCACCAACTCGCTGTCAAGACGTCGGCGCACCATCAGGTGTGGGCCGTCCTCAGTCCGTTGCGGGTGGCTCGATGGGTGATCCACCCGGTGCTCCCTCAGGGCCGGTCATCGTTTCGGCAAGTTCTCCGAGCACCTGGTCGAAGATCTCGGCATGGTCTGCCACGGGGCGCTCAGCGAGCCCGTCCAGCGGGCTGAGCGCTCGGTCCACCGCCACCGACCCCGTCGACACCACCCCGAGATCAAGCTCAGATTGCGCAACTTCTTCGGCACTCTGGTCGGGCTCGTGCGGGCGGGCGGCCTGATCGACGGGCTCTGAGGTCATGACGCCAACTCCTCTAGGTGGACGGTGCGGGGCAACGGTCACGCTAGTGGCTGGCGCCGCTCGGTCTGCGCGCGGATGGTCGCCCGCACCTGTTCGAGGGGGCGCACGTAGTCCGCGCGGTCCGGGCGCATGGCCACCGCAAGCGCCAGATGCTCGGACGCCTCTCGAAATCGACCTTGCCGGGCACACGCCAGCCCGAGACCGACATGTGCGTAGTCGTCATCGGGCTGCGAAGCGACAAGATGCGCGAACTCGAGCTCGGCATCGTGATACCGAGCCACCGCCAGGTAGGCCCGGCCCAGGGTCTCCCGGACATGCCGGGCCTCCGGCTCGAACACCACCACCCTGGTCAAGAGCTCAACAGCGGCTGCCGGGTGTCCTTGCTCCAGGAGTGTGACGCCGCGCCGGTACCAGTCATAGATATCCCCGCCGGCCGCCTCGGAAGGTCGGCGCCGCGCCCCTCCTCGACCGTCACCTGCTCATCGTAGGTTGCCCGCGCTCAAGCAGCACGGCGCCGGCGACTCGCCTTCACCACCTCAACGTCATAGCGGCTGCGGGCCCCCGCTGCTGAATGCCAGAACCGTCGCCGAAGAGCGCCCTCCACCGTGACGATGTCGCCGGCTGCCCAGTTCCCCACGCGGCGCCGAAGAGCAGCACCCCAGGCTGAGCAGTCGATCGTGTCAACCGAGGGAACCCGTCCGCCAGCCGGTCCCCTCCGGCGGCTCGCTGGCCGTGAGACGACGAGCCGAAAGGTGACGAGGGCATCCCCGCTCGGCAGAACTCTCTCCTCGGGTGCGGCGGCGAGCCGCCCACACAGCCGGACCTCGTTCACCGGATCGGCGGCGAGGTTAGTCGCCTGTCCTTGCCCCTGCTTGCCTGCTGATGTCACGGTTTGCCCTCCCACTGGTCCGTCCCGTGCACCGGTGACCCCGGCGAAGGAACCCTGCCCCATCGTCTAGACCATCGGCCGCCCTGCCGGTACACCATGTGGATAAACGACCAGTCCTCTTGCTGTGGGTTGGCCGCACGGACTGCAGGGCCGGGCAGCGACCCAAGGAATGGAGCCGGGTGACAGACGCGGAAAACTCCCAACGGCACTCCCTTCCTGCGGTAGGCTTTTCCTACTTACTTTGTCGGAAAGGTCTCATCCCGCCTCGGCTTGGCATTTTCACGAAAGAAGACACTCGTTATGGATACGACCGTCGACTTCTTCGGCTGGTTCTCCCTCGACGTTGGACTGGTGATCGCCGGAGTCCTCGTCGGGTTCGTGGTCGGGCTCACCGGAATGGGCGGCGGGGCCCTCATGACGCCCATCCTGATTCTCTTCTTCGGCATCGACCCGGTGACTGCCGTGAGCAGCGACCTCATCGTCTCGCTGTGCATGAAGCCCGTGGGGGCTGGCGTGCACCTGCGACGAGGAACGGTCAACCTGCAGCTGGTGAAGTGGCTGGTGATCGGATCGGTTCCCGCCGCCATCTTGGGGGTCGTCATCGTCACCTCCATCGGTGACAGCGAGGCGGTCGCGACGCTGATCAAGACAGCGCTCGGAACCGCCCTGCTGCTGTCTGTGCTCACGATGGTCGGCAAGGCGGTCTTCTCCCTGCGCCAGTACTACCGAGACCAGTCGGAGGGAGTCCTGGGGCAAAGTGATGACTCGGTCTTCGGCATCACCGTCAAACCCATCCCCACCCTCATGATCGGCATCGTTGGTGGTGTCGTGGTCGGCATGACCTCGGTCGGATCGGGTTCGCTCATCATTGTCGGCCTCCTGCTCCTGTACCCGCGTCTGCGGGCCGGTGGCCTGGTCGGCACCGACCTCGTGCAGGCCGTCCCGCTGGTCGGAGCTGCAGCGCTGACCTATGTGGTCCTCGGTGAGTTCCACCCCGAGGTCGCAGTTGCCCTGCTGCTGGGAGCGCTGCCCGGGGTCTACCTCGGCGCCAGGGTCTCCTCGCGGGGGCAGGCCGGGATCATCAGGCGCGCACTCGTTCTCGTGCTCTTTGCCAGCGGGCTCAAGCTGGTCGGCGTCCCACCGATGTGGGTCGGTCTGGGAGCCCTTGCGCTCGTACTCATCGGTCCAGTCATTTGGACGGTGGTTCGCAGCACCAACGGCTTCCAGCACAAGCCGCAGCACGACCCAAACGTCCCGTTCTGGCGGTTGGTGTGGGCCTCGGCCAGCGGAACTCCGCCGCGCTACCAGGGCGATTCGATCACCGACGATCCGAAGCCGGAGTGGGGAAAAGAGAAGTCTGCCGCCGATCCCCTGTAGGGGTTTCTCGCGCCAGAGGCGAACTGCTAGCAGGATTCCCCTGAGACCCGCTCGGCCGCATCGGTGACTTCGCCGATGTCTGCGCGAGCGATCATCGAGAACCATTGCGCCGCATCGCTGACGCGCCCGGCGCGCTCAAGGGCGTCTGCATAGGCATATCGGAGGCGGAGAACCGAGACGTCCCCGACGCCGGCTCGGAGTCCCGGATCGGCCTCCAAGTGCTGCAGCGCCGCATCATGCTGCCCGAGATCAGACCTGGCGCCGGCCACGACGATGCGTAGCTCCCTGGCCACTTCTGGGGATAGCCGCTTCCCCTCTGGACTTGCGCCCAGCTCCAGGGCACGTTCGGGGCGACCCATGCCTCGTTCACAGTCAGCCATCAGCGGCAGATGCGATTGATCACCGCTCATGCGCCGATAGGCCCTCAGCTCGGTCAGCGCCGTCTCGAAGTCACCGCAGGCATAGGCGGTGAGGGCACTGGCTTCGCGCACCCCGGCCACTCGAGACGCAAGCCGACGCGCCACGGCAGCATGGCTGCGGGCTGCCACCGGATCGGTGTCGATCAAGATCCCCGCCATCGCCAGGTGACCACCGACGCGCTCGGCCAACTCTTTGGGCAGCGAACGCAGCTCAGCGCGCGCATCGCGGTCGAGATCGTGCCACGTGACGTCGTCAGGAATCTCGGGCTCAGCAGGTCTGCCGGAGGCCGGTCGGTCCGAGGGCGGTCGCTTCGCCGCCGGACGCCGATCGTCGCCTCGAGAGGGGGGATTGGACGAGGACGGGCGTCGCGGGGGCCTGCGATCACGAGACCGCGAAGACTCCGAGGAGTCGGACATAGTGCTCCCTGATGACGATCAAATGCGCAACAACATCTGGACATGCGACGAGGGGCCACCTGTTGGTGACCCCTCGTCGAAAGAATGTCCGGCGGCGTCCTACTCTCCCACGCAGTCTCCCACGCAGTACCATTGGCGCTGAAGGGCTTAGCTTCCGGGTTCGGAATGGGACCGGGCGTTTCCCCTTCGCTATGGCCACCGAAACTCTATGGAGTTGTTCGGGGCTCCGAGTGAATCGGAACAACCGACCGCAACTCAAGAACCGCACAGTGGACGCTTACACACGCAAATCTTTGTATTGGTTAAGTCCTCGGCCTATTAGTACCGGTCGGCTGCATGCGTTGCCGCACTTCCACCTCCGGCCTATCAACCCAGTGGTCTACTGGGGGCCTTACCAGGTTAACCCTGTGGGAGATCTCATCTTGAAGCAGGCTTCCCGCTTAGATGCTTTCAGCGGTTATCCCTTCCGAACGTAGCTAATCAGCAGTGCTCTTGGCAGAACAACTGACACACCAGAGGTTCGTCCGTCCCGGTCCTCTCGTACTAGGGACAGCCCTTCTCAAATCTCCTGCGCACACGGCGGATAGGGACCGAACTGTCTCACGACGTTCTAAACCCAGCTCGCGTACCGCTTTAATGGGCGAACAGCCCAACCCTTGGGACCTACTCCAGCCCCAGGATGCGACGAGCCGACATCGAGGTGCCAAACCATCCCGTCGATATGGACTCTTGGGGAAGATCAGCCTGTTATCCCCGGGGTACCTTTTATCCGTTGAGCGACGGCGCTTCCACATGCCACCGCCGGATCACTAGTTCCGACTTTCGTCCCTGCTCGACATGTCTGTCTCACAGTCAAGCTCCCTTGTGCACTTGCACTCGCCACCTGATTGCCAACCAGGCTGAGGGAACCTTTGAGCGCCTCCGTTACATTTTAGGAGGCAACCGCCCCAGTTAAACTACCCACCAGGCACTGTCCCTGATCCGGATTACGGACCTAGGTTAGATATCCAGAACGACCAGAGTGGTATTTCAACGTTGACTCCCCTCGAACTGGCGTCCGAGGTTCACAGTCTCCCACCTATCCTACACAAGCCGTACCGAACACCAATACCAAGCTATAGTAAAGGTCCCGGGGTCTTTCCGTCCTGCCGCGTGTAACGAGCATCTTCACTCGTAGTGCAATTTCACCGGGTCCGCGGTGGAGACAGCGGAGAAGTCGTTACGCCATTCGTGCAGGTCGGAACTTACCCGACAAGGAATTTCGCTACCTTAGGATGGTTATAGTTACCACCGCCGTTTACTGGCGCTTAAGTTCTGAGCTTCGCAGCACAAGGCCACTAACCCGTCCCCTTAACGTTCCAGCACCGGGCAGGCGTCAGTCCGTATACATCGTTTTGCAACTTCGCACGGACCTGTGTT
>CAWHIJ010000003.1:0-1685000 GCA_963829525.1 uncultured Actinomycetota bacterium | reverse complement strand
GGTGTTGATCCAGAACTGGTAGAAGGCGTATGGCGATGTCAGCGCCGGGTCGAGCCAGACGGCCCCACCTTCACTCTTGCCAAACTTCTGCCCATCTGACTTCGTCAGCAACGGTGTGGTCAGCGCGTGGGCATGCTCGCCGGTTACCCGCCTGATCAGGTCAACACCGGCGGTGATGTTCCCCCACTGGTCCGATCCACCGATCTGCAGCGTGCAGTCGTTGCGTCGAAAGAGCTCGAGGTAGTCGTTTGACTGGAGCAGCTGGTAGCTGAACTCGGTGTAGCTGATCCCAGTCGACGCCAGACGTGCGGCGACCGCCTCTCGGTCCAGCATGCGGTTCACCGAGAAGTGCTTGCCGATGTCGCGCAACAGCTCGATAGCTGACATCGACTGCGTCCACTCGAGGTTGTTCACCAGCTCAGCCGGCGCATCGTGCTGGTCTGAGAACTCGAGGAACTGCGAGAGCTGGCTGCGAATGCGATCGACCCAGCTGGCGACTAGCTGCGGGTCGTGCAACTGGCGCTCGCCGCTGGTGCGCGGATCCCCGATCAACCCGGTTGCCCCCCCAACCAGAGCAAGCGGACGGTGACCAGCCTCCTGGAACCGGCGCAGAGTCAAGACCTGTAGCAGGTGGCCAACGTGGAGGCTGGGCGCTGTCGGGTCAAATCCGCTGTAAAGGGTGCGGGACCCAGTGCGGAAGTGCTCGGCAAGTGCACCTTGGTCGGTGCTTTGCGCGATCAGTTCGCGCCAGGCCAGGTCGTCGATGATGTCGTTGGGCACCCGATCATCTTGGCGCATCACCGGCATGGCGCCGATAGCGACTGACCGTCGATTCATCCTTGATCCACCATCGCCAAGGTCGATCCCCGGCCTGGCGAACGCCCACCCGAGGCCCGGCGCCTACGTCAGAGGGGGCCAACAGCCCGGCCGTCGACCCGGAAAGCCAGAGCACAGATCCTTCCCCGAAGAGGTCGCAACCGTTCGCTGAACCGGTGATGCCGAGGCTCATCGCCAGGTTGCCCGGTCCTCTGGCCAACTCGCTGTGGCGTCGTGACGTGGGACGACGCTCGCGCGCAATGTGGTCTCCCTGCACCACCTCGCCGGCTCGGAGCAGGACCGCCGATGCTTCTCCTACCGCCCCGCAGACGATGTTTGCGCACCAGTGCATGCCGTAGACGAAATAGACATAGAGGGTTCCTGGTCGCGCGAACATCACTTCGTTCCGCGGCGTTCGACCACGGTGCGCATGCGAGGCCGGGTCAGTGCCTGGGCCGCCGTAGGCCTCCACCTCGGTGATCCGGACACTGACGTCACCTGTCGCCATTCGGTGCGTCAGTGATGCTCCGAGCAAGGTCGGAGCGACATCCTCCGCCGGCCCGTCGAGATCGGAGCGCTTCAGCTTCACAAGAACTCCGCCCTCGGGTCAGCGCCCGTGCAGGATCGCCCACGCCGTGCTGTCGGCAACCTCGTCGCGGGCTGCCTCGAGCTGTTCCTGCACGCGTTCGGGAGCTGTTCCCCCGAACGACGAACGCGCGGCGAGAGCCCCAGGAACGGTGAGAACCTCGCGAACGTCTGGCGCCAGGGATGGGGAGATGCCAACCAGGTCAGCATCTGTGAGCTCCCACAGCTCGACCCCTCGCTCGTCACAGAGACGGACGCACGACCCAGAGAGCTCATGGGCCTCGCGGAATGGGACGCCTTGGCGCACGAGCCACTCGGCCACATCCGTGGCGAGAGCGTGCCCAGCTGGCGCTGCTTCGGCCATGCGCTCTACATCAAAGGTGAGTGTTGCCATCATGCCGCTCACAGCTGGCACCAGCACAGTCAGTGTGTCGATGCTGTCGAAGACCGGTTCCTTGTCCTCTTGGAGGTCGCGGTTGTATGCGAAGGGCAGTCCCTTGAGGACCGTCAGGACGGTCACGAGGTTGCCGATCAGCCTTCCGGACTTGCCCCGCGCGAGCTCGGCAATGTCGGGGTTTCGTTTCTGCGGCATGATCGATGATCCTGTCGCGTAGGCGTCGTTGAGTGTTGCCCAGCCGAACTCCTTCGAGGTCCAGAGCACCACCTCCTCGCCGAGCCGGGACAGATGCACACCCATCAGCGCCGTTACGAAACCGAACTCGGCGACGAAGTCTCGATCACTCACCGCATCGATGGAGTTGGCGCACGCATCGTCGAACCCCAGCTCCCGCGCGGTGGCCTTCGGATCAAGCCCGAGCGTGGAGCCAGCCAACGCTCCAGCACCGAGCGGCGAAAAAGACGTTCTCCTGTCCCAGTCTCGGAGCCGTCCTACGTCGCGCGTAAACGCATGCACGTGTTTGAGCAGCTCATGGGCGAAGGAGACCGGCTGAGCCCGCTGCAGGTGGGTGAACCCCGGGGCTGCACTGTCGACATGGCGCTCGGCCTGCTCGAGCAGCGCGGACTGAAGGTCTGCGATCAGCTCTGTCAGCAGCCGGGCCTGTCGGCGGAGATACAGGCGAAGGTCAGTGGCGATCTGGTCATTGCGGCTGCGTCCGGCCCGAAGTTTGCCGCCGAGGACACCAAGCCGCTCGACGAGCCCACGCTCCAGAGCGGTGTGGACGTCCTCATCGGCCACGGTGGCCACGAACTCACCGGCGAGCACGTCCTTCTCCAGAGCGTCGAGCGCGGCCAGCATCTGCTCGAGCTCATGCTGGTCGAGCAGTCCGGCGCGATGGAGGACGCGGGCGTGCGCCCGCGAGCTCAGCAGGTCGTACGGAGCGAGCCGCCAGTCAAAGTGGATGCTGACACTCAGCGCTTGAAGTGAATCAGAAGGACCTGCACCGAACGCACCGCCCCAAAGCCGCAGCGGCGCTGCCTCGGTCCCTCCTATACCGCCAACGCCTCCACTCGCCGCGGCATCAGTCATCGATGATCTCCTCCGAGTGCTGGTCGCGACGAGCGGCGATCCGACTGGACATCCCCCATATCTGAACGAAGCCCTTGGCCAGTGATTGATCGTAGGTGTCGCCGGTGTCGTATGTCGCCAGCTCGAAGTCGTACAGGCTCTCGTTGCTGCGGCGCCCGGTCACGACAGCACGGCCGCCGTGCAGGGTCATGCGGATCTCGCCGGTCACATGCTTCTGCGACTCCATGACGAATGCGTCCAAGGAGCGCTTCAAAGGCGAGAACCAAAGGCCGTCGTACACCAGTTCTGCCCACCGCTGGTCGGTTTGGCGCTTGAACCTGGCGAGGTCGCGCTCCATGGTGACGTTCTCGAGCTCCATGTGAGCGGTGATCAGCGCCATTGCGCCAGGCGCCTCGTACACCTCGCGGCTCTTGATGCCGACGAGGCGGTCCTCCACCATGTCGATTCGGCCAATCCCCTGCGCCCCGGCGCGAGCGTTGAGCTGTTCGATCGCCTCGAGCATCGTGACGGGCTTGCCGTCGAGCGCCGTGGGGACTCCGTGCTCGAACGAGATGACAACCTCGTCGGACGCGCGGTCAACACCCGGGTCGGATGTGTACCCGTACACATCCTCGATCGGTCCGTTCCAGATGTCCTCAAGGAATCCAGTCTCGCAAGCACGACCCCAGACGTTCTGGTCGATCGAGTATGGCGACTTCTTATTGACGTCAATCGGGAGCCCGCGGCGCTCAGCGAACTCGATCGCCTTGTCGCGGGTCATGCCCGAGTCACGGACCGGAGCGATCACGTCCAGGTCCGGTGCCAGTGCTCCGATCCCCACCTCAAAACGCACTTGGTCGTTGCCCTTGCCGGTGCAGCCGTGCGCCACCGTAGCTGCTCCATACTCCTGCGCCGCCCACACCAAGTGCTTGGCGATCACCGGACGTGAGAGCGCTGACACCACCGGGTAGCGATCCATGTACAGGGCGTTCGCCTGTAGGGCGGGCAGGCAGAAGTCGTTGGCGAACTCCTCCTTGAGGTCAAGTACGACCGACTCGGCAGCGCCACAGGCAAGCGCTCGCTCCCGGATGACCTCCATGTCCTCGCCACCCTGGCCCACGTCGCCAGCAACAGCGATGATGTCGGCATTGCGCTCCTCGGCGATCCAGCCGATCGCCACTGATGTGTCGAGCCCGCCGCTGTAGGCCAGAACGATGCGTTCCTTCATGACGATCTCCTCTTGCGTGGTGATGAACTCGCTGGTGATGAACCCGGTGTCGATGAACTCGGTGTTGATGAACCCGGTGTCGATGAACCCGGTGTCGATGAACCCCAGAGCGGCTCAGGGCGCGCGTGCTCGGCAGCAGCGAGGAGCTCTGCAACGACGGCAGCGCCGCCTTCGGGGCTCTTGGTGACCAACATGACGGTGTCGTCCCCGGCGATGGTTCCGATCACGCTGGTCAGCAGGCTGTGGTCGATGGCCGACGCCAGAAAGTGCGCTCCACCGGGCGGCGTACGCAACACAACGAGATTCGCTGAGTGGTCGGCCGAGACCAACAGCTCGCCCAGCCGTCGGGTCAAGCGCTCCATGGCGGCGTGATCCTCGCCAGCGGCGACCAGCACGCGTGAGCCTCCCTCGGGAGCAACGGCGTAGACCAGGTGACCGTCGGAGGTGCGCACTCGAACAGCCCCGAGCTCGTCGAGATCACGGGACAACGTCGCCTGCGTCACGTCAACGTCGTCCCCGGCCAGCAGCCGTGCCAGGTCAGCTTGCGATCTGACCTCGTAGGTCGCCAGGAGATCGATGATCCGTTGTTGGCGTGCCGCCTTGGTCTTTGCGACGGCCATCAGCTGACCTCCTCGCCCGTGGCAGTCGACGCAGCGACGTCGTCGGGCACGACCAGCGTGCCGACACCCGCGTCGGTGAAGACCTCAAGAAGAAGCGCGTGGGGCACCCGTCCGTCGAGGACGTGCGCCTGTCGCACCCCCCCATCGACGGCGGCGAGACATGCCGTGAGCTTGGGGATCATCCCCTCGCTCAGGGTCGGAACCAGGGCTCTGAGCTGTTCTGCGGAAACCTCGCTGATGATCTCGGCGGTATCCGGCCAGTTGGCATAGACACCCGGCACGTCGGTCAGCATCACCAGCTTGCGGGCACTTAGCTCGACAGCGAGAGCCGCCGCCGCGGTGTCGGCGTTGATGTTGTACGTCGAGCCGTCGTCTCCGCGTGCCACGCTGGAGACCACGGGTACCAACCCGTCTGCCAGAACGGTTCGGACGAAGGCTGCGTCAACGGACACGAGATCACCAACCTGCCCGAGATCAGCCTGCGAACCATCGTCAAGCGTGGTGCGTCGCAGGGCCGTAAACAGGTGGGCGTCCTCCCCCGAGAGACCAACGGCTAGCGCACCGTGCTGGTTGATGCGACTGACCAGCTGACGCTGAACCTGTCCAGTGAGAACCATGCGAACCACATCCATCGCCTCCGGTGTGGTCACCCGCAGGCCGCCGACGAACTCCGACTCCACGCCGAGCCGATCGAGCATGTGCGAAATCTGCGGACCCCCGCCGTGAACGACAACGGGACGCAGACCCACACGCCTCAAGAAGACGATGTCGGAGGCGAAGGACTCCTGCAGGTCTTCGTCCACCATGGCGTTGCCGCCGTACTTGACCACGACGGTCGCACCACCGAACTCCTCGAGCCAGGGCAGCGCCTCCGCGAGGGTCGCCGCCTTGGCCGCAGCTCCCGCGTTAGTGGAGTCGGCTGCATGCGTGACGACTTGCAGGGTCAAGGTGGTGGTCATGACGAGTACGCCGAGTTCTCGTACACGTAAGCCGCAGTGAGGTCGTTGGTCCAGACCCACCCCTGGTCCTCACCGGCTCCGAGGTTGATCTCGACACTGACCCTGGTGCCGGCGAGGTCGACGACCGGGTTCTCGGTCACCGCTGCTCCGGCTGCCGCCAAAGGAACGCCATTGATGACAATCGCGAGTGATTCAGGGTCGAACGTCGCATCAGTCGTCCCTACCGCAGCCAACACCCGACCCCAGTTCGGGTCCTCGCCGTGAATCGCGCACTTGAACAAGCTGCTGCGCGCAACTGATCGAGCGACAGCCACGGCGTCAGTCTCTGAAGCGGCGCCCATCACGGTGATCTCGATCTGTTTACTGGCTCCTTCCGCGTCTGCGAGAAGCTGGCGGGCGAGGTCGCGGCAGACGTCGATCATCAGCGCGACAAACTGTTGTTCATCCAGGTCACGTCCGACCATCACGCCTGACGCCCCGCTGGCCATCGCAACCACGGAGTCGTTGGTCGACATACATCCGTCGGAGTCGAGCCTGTCGAAGGTGAGTGACGTTGCAGTGCGAAGTGCAGCGTCCAAGGTGGCTGGAGCCACCGCAGCATCAGTGGTGATGACCGAGAGCATCGTTGCCAGCCCTGGTGCGAGCATGCCCGCGCCTTTGGCCATGCCGGCCACAGTGACTCCCGACCTCGTTGCCGATGCCGTCTTGGGGCAGGTGTCAGTAGTCATGATCGCCGCTGCCGCGTCGCGGCCACCGTCGGAGCCAAGCTGGTCAATCGCCGTCCGCACGCCATCGGTGAGACGGTCCATGGGAAGCCGCACACCGATCAACCCCGTCGAGCAGACGGCGATCTCGTCACTTTCACAACCGAGCCCCTTGGCGACCAGCGCTGCCGTCGCGGCTGTGTCGGCAGAGCCACCCGGACCAGTGCATGCATTCGCGCCACCGGAGTTGAGTACAACGGCGCGGAGAGAACCGTCGGCCACCACTCGCTCGGTCCACGTCACCGGAGCAGCCCGGACTCGGTTCCGGGTCAACACTGCCGCAGCACTCAGCTCAGGGCCGTCGTTGACGACGAGCGCGACGTCCGGGGCGCCACTGGTCTTCAGACCGGCGGCTACCCCGGACGCGCGGAACCCGCGCGAGGTGGTGACTCCCCCAGACGTGGCGTCCCCCGTCACGGTGCCACCCCCTCGGCGGCGAGCCCGGCCCCTTCGTCGAGGCCGAGCACGATGTTGGCGTTCTGGATCGCCTGACCAGCGGCACCTTTGACGAGGTTGTCGATGGCGCTGACCACCACAACCCGCTGGGCGGCTGTATCAACGGCAACCTGCAGATGCACCGAGTTGCTGCCGAGCACGTCGGCGGTGCGTGGCCACAGGTCGTCGTCCAGAACGCGGATGAACAACTCATGCCGGTAGTTGTCGAGCAGGCACTGGCGTACGTCGTCGGTCGTAACGCCCGGCGCGCACGGAGCGGTCGTCGTGGCCAGGATTCCCCGCGGCATCGGGGCGAGCATGGGGGTGAACGAAACCGGAATCGCTGTGCCAGCTGCGCGGCTCAGCGTTTGGGCCATCTCAGGTGTGTGCTGGTGGGCTCCGCCAGCCTTGTAGGCAGACAGGGATCCCATCACCTCCGAGCCCAACATGTTGGTTGACGCGCTGCGGCCGGCACCCGACGTCCCCGACGCCGCAACGACAACGACGTCGTCAGGAACGGCGAGTCCGTCGACCAGCAGCGGTGCCATCCCGAGCCCCACCCCGGTCGGGTAGCACCCAGGGTTGGCTACCTGGCGAGATTTGGCGATCAAGGCCCTGGCATCCGGAAGCTCGGGCAGCCCGTAGGTCCACTCGCCCGCGTAGGGCGTGTCCGATCCGTAGTAGGTCGTCCACGCGCCCGCGTCGGCGAGTCGATGGTCGGCCCCGAGGTCGATGACTACTGGGCCCCGTTCTTCGGAGATCTGCGCAGCCACGGCACCCGAGTGCCCGTGCGGCAACGCCAGGAAGACCACGTCCGCCTCGGCGAGCGCACCTGACCAGAGGCCAGACTCAATGGGCTCGATCGTGCGGCTGGCCAGACTTGGCAGGTGTCTGTGGATCTCGCCGATGCGCCGTCCGGCAGACGAAGCCCCAAACACCGGGCCAGCGCTCATGGTCGGGTGCCCGGTCAGCAGACGCAGCAGTTCTCCCCCGGCGTAGCCGGAGGCGCCCACCACCGCGGCAACCTGGGTCATGCTGCAGAACTATACAGAGTTCTGAATAGACCATCAATCGGGGCCCCGCTCGGCGAAAATCTAGGCGCGCAGGGTCGCCCCCGTTGCCCGTCCCGCCTCAGCAACGGCCCCGTTCCGGGCGACCGCCACCTCGTCGGGGGTCAGCGTGTGGTCGGCCGCCCGCATGCGAAGTGCGAAGGCGAGCGAGCGCTTTCCGGCGCCGACTTGCCCGCCGCTGTAGACGTCGAAGAGCCGCACGGACTCCACCAGCTCGCCTCCGCCACGCAGCAGCGCTGCCGCGACCTCTGCTGATGCGATGGACTCGTCGACCACAAGAGCCAGGTCTTCCTTTGCCACCGGATACGTGGAGAACCTCGGCGCAGGGGTCCGAACCTCGGTCGTCGGTGCCAGCAGGTCGAGGTCGATCTCCATGGCAACCGTTCGCTCAGGCAGCCCGAAGCCGGCGACGACCTCGGGATGCAGCTCACCGGCGTGACCGACGAGCGTGCCGTCGACCATGAGTGCGGCACAGCGGCCGGGGTGCCAGGGAGCGTGGTCGTCTGCCACCACTTTGAGCACGACTCCGCACGCGTGGGCGACGGCATGAGCGGCTTCAATAGCATCGCCCCAGGTGGCGGCACGCCCCTGACCCCACCAGCCCGACCGCTCACGCTCGCCGGACAGGACGACCGCCACCCGCTGTGGCTGCTGTGGCAGCAGTGTGTCGATGGCGGCCAGCTCGTCCTCAGTCGGTCGACGGTCGACCACCGGACGTGGTGGATGCGGATGCCGATTGCCGAGCTCTGGCCGGTAGACCAGGCCGATCTCGAAGAGGGCCAGGTGATCAGCACCACGACCGACGTTGCGGCGCATGGTCGCGAAGAGACCCGGCAGCAAGGTCGTGCGCAACTCTGGCTCTTGGTCAGAGAGGGGATTGGCCAGAACCAGTGCATTTCGTCGTGGGTCATCAGTTGGCAGTCCCATCGCGTCATGCACCTGCGGCGAGAGGAACGGGTAGCTCTGCACCTCGACGTAACCGGACCCAGCGAGAACGACACCGACGCGTCGCCGAACTCGCTGACCGAGCGTGAGACCAGAAGAGACCGGAGCCGGCGGCAGCTCAGAAGGGATGTGCTGGTAGCCGTGGAGCCGGGCCACCTCTTCGACCAGGTCGGCAGCAACCGCGATGTCGGGCCGCCAAGAGGGAACGCTCACCTCAAACCGCCCGGCCTTCCCCGCGATGACCGTGCAGCCGATCTGCTGGACGTAGCCGATTACTTCCGCGTCGGAGAAGTCAACGCCGACCAACCGGGATGCGGCCTGCGGGTCGAACTCTATCGCCGTCAGGTTGCGAGGCTGTTCGACGACCGTGCGACCGGCTTCAATGACGGCCCCACCAAGATCAGCGAGTAGCGTCACTGCCCGCTCTGCAGCTGCCTCCTGCAGTGCGCTGTCGACGCCGCGGGCGAACCGTCGCGAGGCCTCGCTGGGCAGCTTGTGACGACGGGCGCTCCGCGCGATCGTCGGGGGGTCGAAGTGCGCGGCCTCGATCACGATCTCGGTGCTGCTCGCGTCGATCTCAGTGGAAGCACCACCCATGACGCCTGCGATGCCGATCGGCCCTGAGTCATCGGTGATCAGCAGGTCGTCGGCGTCGACATCGCGGACCGCGTCGTCCAGCGTCCGGAGCTTCTCACCTGCGCTAGCGCGGCGCACGACAATGGGACCGGTCAATCTCCTGCGGTCGTAGGCGTGCAGCGGTTGTCCGATCTCGAGCATCACGTAGTTTGTGATGTCGACTGCCAGCGAGATGGGACGCATGCCAGCCAAGCGCAACCGCTGCTGCATCCAGTGCGGCGAGCCGGCCTTTGGGTCCAGACCTGACACCGAACGCATGACGAAGCGACTGCACCCGAGACCGTCGTGGACCTCGACGGGCCAGGAGTCCGAGGCTTCCGGTTCTGGAGCCTGGACGAGATCGACGAACGGGATGTCGAAGGCAGCAGCAGTCTCGCGGGCGACACCGCGCATGGAGAGCGCGTAGCCACGGTCGGGCGTGACGGCGATGTCGAGCACGTCGTCACGTAGTCCCAGCGCACCTAAGGCATCTGTGCCTGGTGCGCCGGCGTCTTGAGCAAGGATCCAGATGCCATCGTGGTCGTCGCCAACGCCAAGCTCGCTTGGCGAGCAGATCATGCCATCGGACACGTGTCCGTAGGTCTTGCGGGCGGCGATGGCGAAACCCCCAGGCAGCACGGCGCCGGGCAGAGCCACGACGACGAGGTCACCGATGGCGAAGTTCCGCGCGCCGCAGACGATTCCGCGTCCATCGGGCTCGCCATCTGCGCCCACCTCGTTGTGTTCGCCGACGTCGACCCGACACCAGCGGACGGTCTTGCCGTTGGAGTGCTCTTCCTCGGCGAAGGTGAGCACCCGGCCGAGGACGAGCGGCCCCACGAGGTCGGCACCGACGTGGTCGACGGTCTCGACCTCGAGGCCGACCGAGATGAGTCGCTCGGCAACTTCACGTGCGGTGACGTCGTCAGGGAGGCTGACGATGTCGCGCAACCACGACATGGGGACGCGCATCAGACCTCCAGACCGAACGGAAGGGTGAAGCGCACGTCACCTTCGACCATGTCGTGCATGTCCTCGACACCATGCCGGAACATCAGCGTGCGTTCGATCCCCATGCCAAAGGCAAAACCGGAGTACTCGTCGGGGTCGATACCACAGGCGATCAGGACCTTCGGGTTGACCATCCCGCAACCGCCCCACTCGATCCAACCCTCAGACGAGCACGTTCGGCAGGGTCGGTCGGGGTTGCCCACCGAGTCACCACGACAGACAAAGCAACGAAGATCGAGCTCTGCGCTGGGCTCGGTGAACGGGAAGTACGACGGGCGGAGCCGCGTACCGATCCCCTCACCGAACATCGCCGAGGCAAAGTGGTCGAGCGTTCCCTTGAGGTGGGCCATCGTGATACCCCGATCGACCACAAGACCTTCAACCTGGTTGAAGACCGGCGTATGCGTGGCGTCGAGCTCGTCAGTGCGGAAGGTGCGCCCCGGACATATGACATAGATCGGCGGGGTCTCGGTGAGCATCGTGCGCACCTGCACTGGCGAGGTGTGCGTGCGCATGACGACGCCGGAGTCGGCCGAGTCGATGAAGAACGTGTCGGTCATCTCGCGCGCAGGATGGGCCGGCGGCATGTTGAGGGCGTCGAAGTTGAACCACTCCGCCTCGACCTCAGGGCCTTCAGCCACTTCGTAGCCCATACCGATGAAGAGGTCGGCGATGCGCTCCTGGAGTGTGGTCAGCGGGTGACGCGCGCCCCGCGGGCGGACATCCCACGGTGCGGTGACGTCGACGCGCTCCTCCACCAGGACGCGAGCGTCGCGTTCGCGGTGCAGCGCCTCCTGCCGGGCTTCCAGGGCGGCTCGCACTTGCCCACGAGCGGCCCCGATCCGCTGACCGGCCTCAGCCCGCGCCTGTGGGGGTAGCGCCCCGATCTCACGGTTAGCGAGCGCCAAGGGCGACCGGTCTCCGGCGTGGGCCAGGCGAACCTCTTTGAGCACCTCGAGGTTGTCGGCTGCGGCGATAGCCGCAAGCGCGTCGTCGACAGCGCTCTGCACCTGCTCAGGGTGCAGTGGGGTCACCTCGACCGGGTCGAACGACGAGTTGGGGGCGGACATACGCGCGTCAGGCTCCTCCTGCTGGGGTGGCGGCGAGTCTAGTCGTGGGCTTCGTCAGCGCTCACGGAGATATCAGCTGCCGGGTCGACGACGGGCAGGACGACCACGAACCGCGCACCACCTTCGGGCGGTGGGACCAGCGCAATGCGTCCGCCGTGGCCCTCGACGATCCCGTTCACGACGTAGAGCCCAAGACCGGTTCCACCGCGGTCCGATCCCTTCCAGAACCGACCGAAGATCCGGTGCGCCTTGCCTGGTGGGATACCTGGGCCCTGGTCAGCTACCGCCATCACGAGACCGTCCGGATCGTGGCGAACCGTCACGGTGATCGTGCCCTCGCCATGACGGAGTGCATTCTCGATGAGGTTGTCGAGCACCTGGCCCATCTTGTCGGGGTCGACCCACACCTCAGGCAGGTCATCAGCGCTCTCCACAAGGAATCGTTCGGCGTCGACGCCTGCGACCACTCTCGCTTCGACTCGCTTACGAACCAAGGCCGCGAGGTCGGTAGGAACCCGTCGAAGCTCAAGCCGCCCGGCGTCAATGCGCGCGACGTCGAGCAGCTCGGCGATCAGGCGGGTCAGCCGGTCGGCGTCGCTGTCGACCGCCTCGAGCATCAGTCGCCGCTGGTCTTCGGTGAAGCGGTCCCACTTCGACAGCAGGGTTGCCGTGAACCCCTTGATCCCTGTCAGCGGTGAGCGCAGCTCGTGGGCAACGGTGGCGATGAGGTCGGCGTGCTCACGTTCTGCGCGATCGCGAGCCTCGGTTCCCCGGAGGCAGACGACCAGGCGCTCCACGGGTGCTCCGCGCTCAGATCGCACGTAGGACGCCGTGGCCAACACGTAGCGTCCGTCAGGAAGTTGGAGAACCCGCTCGACCTGACGGCTGCGTGTGGAGAGCCCGCCGAAGGGGTTGGTTACCTGCCACCAGTCGCGTCCAGCGGAATCGGCGAGCGGCAGTGCATCGGCGAGCGGCAGCCCAACCAGCTCTTCCCTGGCGACCCCGAGGATCCGTTGCGCCGCCATGTTGCTGGCCACAACGATGCCATCGGCGCCAACCACGACGATGGCATCGGGCACGTCGTCATAGAGCGTGACATCGCGATCGTCACCCCCGGGACTCAGCACACTCGACATGATCGGATTGTGTCAGGAGTGGGCCGCGGATTCGCAGAGCCGCACGGGCGACGTCATCGCGGTGTCCCGGACTCAGGTCGAGACATGCGGCGCAACGCAGTCGGAGGCGCGCTGTCGGAGAAGGCTGCCTCTCGCCGATCCGCCCCGGCGTGGTTCATCACACCTGTGCGGTCAGGGAGCTCGCGCCTCCGTCAACAACTGACCGGCCGGGCCACAGAACACGACGGGATCGGTCGCGGAGACTGGGTGTGATCTCTTCGGGCCGACGATTCGCCAGCCACCCTCGTGAACGAGGCGATGGTGGTGGCGGCAGAGGAGCAGGGCGTTGTCGAGATCAGAAGCACCACCGTGTGACCACGGCAAAATGTGGTGCGCGTCGGTGAATCGCGACGGGCGTGTGCAGCCGGGGAACCTGCAGCCGCCGTCCCGGATGGCAAGTGCGCGGCGCTGGGCCGGCGAGAAGAGCCGCTGACTGCGCCCAAGATCGAGCGGGACGCCGTCGGGGCCGAACACGAGGCGGGCAACTGCAGCATCGCAGCCGAGTCGCTCGGCCGCGTGGGGTGTCAGGGGAAGTCCTTCACGCAGAGATTGGCCCAGGAGCGGAGTGGCAGGGGTCGGTGCCGGATCGGCGGTCGACATCAGGGTGCGCCACGACACCAACACCTGCAGCTGCACCGGCTGACCTGAGAGCGTCGTGGCGGCATCGGAGTCCATCGCCGAGCGCGCAACCTCGACGAAACCATCAGCACGGCGTTGAGCGGCCGTACGAAGGTCGTGGTCTCCAACCGGGACGAGGAAGGGTGCGAGCGCTGCGTCGACTGCTGCGGCACCTTCTGGGTCAAGGAGCCCGTCGACGGCCACCATCCCGTCGAGCAGCGGTGCGAGCTGCAGGTAGCGACGGTCGAACTGCCGCTCGCACTCACGGAACGCTCCGTCGGGGTCGACGGCATGCTGCAGCGCGCGACCGGCGGTGCGGAGGCGTCCGACGTCGACGAGAGGCGCCAGCTCGATGAGCGTTGCGGCCGCCTCGGTGACGACATCGGCCGGGAGCCGGCGCACCGACCGCTCGACAGCGGCGAGGTGATCGATGCTGACCCGCCCTTCGCGGAGCTCGGCAACTGCGGGGGCAAGCAGGTCCCGCCCCGCTCTTGCCACCCTGACGTGAGTGCCTGCCTCACCTGGCGCCAGGTGCAAGGCACCCTGCAGCCACGACGCCGTACTGCAAGCGCCGTGCAGCAGTTCGGCGTCGCCGTTGGCGTCCACGTCGGAGAGGACCTGGAGGTACACCGACTCCGCTGCGTCCACGAGCTGACGAAGCCCAGCCACCCACGCGACCCGGTCCGTGGCACCCGAGGCACCAGTGCCGTCGCCCCACGCGCGGACCTCGCGCAGCACCGCGTCCAGCGGCTCGGGAATCGGCGGACAGAACATGGCGGCCTTCCAGACACGGGGCGTTGGGATGGAGTCGCCGTGAGCCAGATGGTGCTCGCCTGCCGGAGGATCGGGATCCTTCGACCGTTGAAACCAGGCTAGCCGTCACCCCCGACAACCGACCGGATCGTCTGTCGTGCGCCGATGAGGCGCTCGTCCGTTGCGTCGGGCGCTGCGGTTACTGGCGCTGCGGTTACTGGCGCTGCGGTTACTGGCGCTGCGCTCTGGCGCTCGCGTAGAGACAGAGTGCGGCTGCCGTGGCGAGGTTGAGGCTCTCCGCCCTGCCATAGATCGGGATTCGCACCGCAGCGTCCGCCGCTCGCACGATGTCGGCCGGGACACCCCATGCCTCGTTGCCGAACACCCAGGCTGTCGGACGATCCAGCATCTCTGCAGTGTCGAGGTCGCGCTCCCCCGAACCATCGGCGACCAGGATCGAGAGCCCTGCGCCGCGCAGGGCCTCGACCGCAGCTGATGTCGTGACACCCGTGACGATCGGCAGGTGGAACAGTCCCCCGACCGAGGCGCGCACTGCTTTGCCGTTGTACGGGTCGACCGAGTCGCCTGCGAAGACGACGGCATCGGCACCGGCTGCGTCCGCTGCGCGGATGACGGAGCCGGCGTTACCGGGGTCACGGACATCGGCAAGGACCGCAACCAATCGCAGCTCTCGGGCGGTGAGCGTCTCAAGACTGCTGTAGAGGAAGTCGACGACTGCAACCAGCCCCTGCGGCGTCACCGTCTCGGAGAGGGCGTCAAGAACGGTGTCGGACGCGACAGTTACCGGCACCGCGGCGGCATCCGCCAGCGCGACCAGATCGGGGTGACGCTGCGCCGCAGCTGGCGTGACGAGCAGCTCACACACGTGAGCGTTGCCGTCCCGCGAGGCGCCAAGGGCCTCGCGCACCGCCTGCGCGCCTTCGGCGAGGAACTGTTGCTCATCGGCCCGAGAAGCACGACGGGCGAGCCGCCGGAGCCGCCGAACCCGCGCACTGCTCGGGTCGGTGAGCTCGGGGCCCGCCACGTCGATGAGTTTCCTGGCCTGGGTGCGACCAGCAGCGATCAGGCCGCCGGCGCGTTGCGATCGGCTGGAAGAGCCGCCTTGGCGGTCTCGACCAGCGACTCAAACGCCTTCGGGTCGTTGACGGCCAGGTCGGCCAGCATCCGGCGGTCGACCTCGAGGCCGGCAGCCTTCAATCCCTGCACGAAGCGGTTGTAGGTGAGGCCGTGCTGGCGGGAGGCAGCGTTGATGCGCTGGATCCAGAGCCGACGGAAGTCACCCTTGCGCGCTTTGCGGTCACGGTAGGAGTAGCCCAGCGAGTGGGTTACCTGCTCCTTCGCCTTGCGGTAGAGACGCGACCGCTGACCGCGGTAGCCCTCTGCACGGGCGAGGGTGGTGCGACGCTTCTTCTGAGCGTTGACTGCGCGCTTGACGCGGGCCATGAGATGTCTCCTGCGGGTTGGGCTGCGGGCGTTGGGGGTTCGGGGCGAAGGGCTCAGTGCGAAACTCAGCGACCGAGCAGCTTCTTGACCTTCTTGGTGTCGGCCTTGGACAGTTCGACATCGCCAGCGAGACGGCGGGTGCGGCGGCTCGACTTGTACTCAAGGAGGTGGCGCCGGTTGGCCCGCTGCCGCATCAACTTGCCGCTTCCGGTAACCCGGATGCGCTTCTTGGTGCCGCTGTGTGTCTTCATCTTCGGCATGTCTTCATCTCTCCTGGGTGTGATCGTCGGTGTCCATGGGGAGCACCAGCGGCGTGTGTCGGCCGTGGCCGGGGTCTAGGTCTGGCTGCTCTCTGGGGTGGCTTCGACGCCTTCGACATCGCCGGCGGCAGCGATTGCCGCATCGTGCTCGGCGTCGGCGTCGTGCTTGCGTGTCTCACGCTCGGCACGCTGCTCAGCCATGACGTCGGCCTTGCGGCGGGTCGGACCGAGCACCATCACCATGTTGCGGCCGTCCTGTTTGGGCGACGACTCGACGAAACCGAGCTCCGAGACGTCCTCGGCCAGCTTCTGCAGCAGGCGAAAGCCGAGCTCGGGGCGACTCTGCTCGCGTCCGCGGAACATGATCGTGATCTTGACCTTGTCGCCGGCCTTGAGGAAGCGCACGACGTGACCCTTCTTGGTCTCGTAGTCGTGCTGGTCGATCTTCGGGCGAAGCTTCATCTCCTTGATGATGGTGTGGGCCTGGTTCTTACGGGCCTCACGGTCCTTCATCGCGGACTCGTACTTGAACTTGCCGTAGTCCATGAGCTTGGCGACCGGCGGGCGAGCCATCGGAGCCACCTCGACGAGGTCGAGGTCAGACTCCTGCGCAAGCCGCAGGGCATCCTCGATCCGGACGATTCCGACCTGTTCGCCGTTCGGACCGACCAGTCGCACCTCAGGGACGCGGATCCGGTCGTTGATGCGAGTTTCAGCGCTGATGAGCACTCCTTGTTCGGGTGACAGATGCTTGTTCGGGTGACACAGGTTGTTCGGGTGACACAGGTTGTTCGGGTAACAGCTTGTTCGGTGACACAGCCTGACCCGGACACAAGGAAGGCCCCCGTGCCAGTGCAGACGGGGGCCCGAACGGTCATGGCACGGCGGCTGAAGGACAGCCGGTACAGCACCCGCGCCACCTGCGCCCTTGGCGCCCCAGAGGGCACCAGAGGCACTGACCGAACCCGACGACCTAGGGAGCCGCTCCGATCAGGAGCGCGGCGGTCGATGCGGGTGGGAGGCGAGCCTCCGCTTGCAGATCCGGCGGTGGACCGGATCGGTCAAGATGAGAGGCTACCAGGGTGACCGCCCACTCCCCCAAATCGGACGCCCCCGACCCGGCCAGCACACACCCGGCCGAGGCGCTGCGGGACATCGCTGACGTCCCCGCTGTCGAGGTGGTCACCACGGTGGCGCTGCACCTGATGAGTGCTGCTGCGGTAAAGGTCGGCCTCGGCTCGGCGCCGGCCGCGGGCAGCGACCTCACCGGAGGCCCTGTCGTTGGCCCGGCCGACGAGACCGATCTCGACGAGGCCAGGACGCTGATCACCGCGCTGGCGGGCCTGATTACTGCAGCCGCTCCCAGGCTCGGTACGTTCCACGCCGCACCCTTGCGAGACGCGCTGAAGACCCTCCAGCTGGCCTTCCGTGAAGCGTCACCGATCCCCGACGCCCCAGGAACTGGCCCAGGAGAGGACCTGACCGGCCCGGTGTACTCCTGATGGCCCAGCCTGGAGATGGCCCAGCCTGGAGATAGCCCAGCCTCGAGCGCGCTTTCGCGCTAGCTCGCGGCGGAGTCCGGCGCCGGCTCCGCAGCGGACTCCGCCGCCCTGGTCAGTCGGTAGATGACAGCAGCCAGCAGCCCACCGATCGCAGGTGCCAACAGGAAGACCCAAACCTGCGAGAGCGCGGTGCCGCCGGCAAAGAGCGCCGGCCCGAACGAACGCGCCGGATTGACCGAGGTTCCGGTGAGACCGATGCCAATCATGTGGCACGCGGCAAGGGCCGCTCCGATCCCGACGCCAGCCATCACCGGACTGCTCGCCTTGTCGGTGAGCAGCAGGACGGCCAGTACGAAGAACATGGTGAGCAGCGCCTCGATGACCAGCGCACCAGCCAGGTTCACGCCGGTGCCCGGCCCGTACCCATTCGAGCCGAGTGCACCTGTCTGGTCAACGACGTCGAAGTACTCGACGCTCAGCCACAGAAAGAACGCACCAGTGATGGCGCCAAGGAACTGCACGACGATGTAGAGCCCGCCGACGATGGCGTCGATGCGGTTGTTGACGATCATCGCGATCGTCACGGCCGGGTTGACGTGGCAGCCGCTGATTGGGCCAAACGCGTACGCCCCGAAGGTCAGCACCAGGCCAAATGCGAGCGCAACGGCGACAAGACCGGAGTCGACGGCTCCAGCCACGACGGCGGTACCGACCGCGAGGAAGACAAGAGCGAAAGTTCCAAGGAACTCGGCCAGAAGCTTGCGGGTGAGGTCGTCTGTCATGGGCGAACAGTGGCAGAACGGCTGCCGTTACACGAGCACTGAGCCCGGCGTGTCTGCCATGGCGGATGCAGGGACGTCGTTGACTCGCAGCCCCGTCGGCAGCAACCGAGCTACTACCCGGTCGGAGGCGAGCTGCTGAACGAATGGGCCGAGCCACGACCGATCTGCACCCTCGATCCCGAGAGTGAGGATGGCGGGGGATGCGTCGTCGCCGACCCCGTCTTCGGCAGCCGGACGCCCGCTCGCCTGACGCGCGCTCGCTGGAAGCAGGGTCGCCGACACGATGCGATCCTCGCCGCTGACCAGGCGACGCAGCGCCGCGATCAGTACCGGGTCGTCACACGGCTCACCTGGCGAACGTGAAACAGCGGCGACGAGTAGCAACTCAGGGCCGACAAGCCCAAACGGTACCGGCCCAGCGACGTCGATCAGCAACGTCTCTGCACCTTCGTCGACCGCAGCCCGCGCCGCCAAAGGTGCGGCCAGTGGCACCGGCCGGGCCTCTGCGCGCCAACGGGTCAGCGAGTCGATGCTGCTGAACGCCAACAACGCGCGCCCACCAGCTGGGTTCTGCACCAGGACTGTTGCCATCGACGAGCTCTTCTCATGGCGCAGGCCGTCCGCGTCGACCTCAGACTCGTCGAGGACGGCGATGACTGGGACGAAGAGCCGCGATCTGCAAAGAGCTTCGAGGACTTGATCGGCGCCCACTGACCCGACGGCGAAGGCGTCCAGTCGCCCAGCGAGAACTCCAGAGACGGCACCATCGTCGTCGGGAATGGGCGGCGTCGGGACGGGCGCTCCGGAAAATCGCGGTTTCGATGGTGGCTCGTTCACCATAAGAGGTTAGTCCCCGGGCTAACTCTCCCGGCGCAACATCGTTCACTGTGGGCCTCCGACATCACAAGCATGGGGAGACGTCAGTCAAAAGGTCTGCGTCTCGGTCGCTATCGGCAGGTGTACTTCCTGACGGGTGCAGGCGTTTCGGTCGGTTCCGGGCTACCGCAGTACCGCACCGACGGCCGGACCTTGGCCGCAGATCTGGCCGAGGTCCTCGACGCTGAGAATCTTCCCGACAGCTTGCCTCAGCTGTGGGGCGGGGCCCTGGATATGGCGTCGGCCGCTGCCGGCTCCGTGCCAAACCAAGCCCATCATGCGATCGTCGCGGCGCGGCGCGAGTTGGCTGAGCGCGGCAGGCCATCGGCTCTGGCGACAATGAACGTCGACGGACTGCACCAGCGGGCTGGTGACACCGATGCACTTGAGCTGCACGGCAGTGTGCTTCGCGTGGGATGCACCTTGTGTGAAGCGGGGAGCCAGCCGGAGATTTTGAGCTTCGCGGGGGCGACGAGGCTCCCACCCTCATGCCTTGCGTGTGGCGCACCCTTACGACCCCACATCGTGCTCTACCACGAGCAGCCGGACATCTACGCCACGTGGCAGAGCAAGCGAGCACTCCGGGATGCAGACTTGATCCTCGTCAGCCGGCTCGTCAGAGTCGACAGGCGTGGATGTCGGTGACCAAAATCCCCCGCGCCCCGAGGTCGTAAAGATCGTCCATCACCTTATTCGTCTCAGGTCGCGGAACCAAGGCGCGCACCGCGACCCAAGACACGTCGTGGAGCGGCGATATTGTCGGCGACTCGATGCCGGGAGTGATGGCGCAGGCCCGTTCGACCAAAGTCGACGGGACGTCGTAGTCCATGATCACGTACGTCGCTGCCACCATGACGCCGTTGAGCCGACGCTGAAGCTGATCGACTGCCGTCTCCACATCTGGGTCGGCTCCCGTCACACCATCACCGCGGATCAGGACGGCCTCGCTCCGCAAGATGGGTTCGCCGAATACCTCCAGCCCAGCCTGTCGAAGCGTCGATCCAGTCTCCACGACGTCGGCGATCACATCTGCGACTCCGAGCCGTACCGAGGTCTCGACGGCGCCGTCGAGGCGAATCACAGCAGCAGTCACCCCGCGGTCGGTGAGGTACTGCCCCACCAACCCCGGATACGACGTTGCCACTCGGAGCCCATCGATCTCGGCTGTGGCTGAGGCGGTGCCTGGCAACGCGGCAAAACGGAAGGTCGAGGCTCCGAAACCCAGTGGCATCAGCTCGTGGGCGGCTGTCCCGCTGTCGAGCAGCAGGTCGCGCCCGGTGATCCCGACGTCCAGCTGCCCTGATCCGACGTATGTCGCGATGTCACGGGGGCGCAGAAAGAAGAACTCGGTGTCGTTCTCAGGGTCGTGCAGCACCAGTTCGCGGGCCTGTGTGCGCTGCCGGTAACCGGCTTCGCGCAGCATGTGCGAAGCCGGTTCGGCCAGCGATCCCTTGTTGGGGACAGCAACGCGGAGCATCAGGTTCCTTCCGAGTGATCAAAGCCCTGGGCGGATCCACCTACAGCTTTCGGTAGAGGTCCTCGAGGGAGAGTCCGCAGGCCACCATCATGACCTGCACGTGGTAGATCAGCTGGGCGAGCTCTTCGGCGGCCCGTTCACTTCCCTCGTGCTCTGCGGCCATCCAGGACTCGGCGGCCTCCTCCACGAGCTTCTTGCCGATCTCGTGGACACCTGAGTCCAGGAGTCGGACGGTACCTGACCCTTCCGGACGGGTGAGTCTGCGCCCCTGGAGCTCGTTGAACAGGTCGTCGAAGCTCTTCATCTGGGAAAGGGTAGTGAGACCGCCATGGCCAGCGCAGCCTGGGCGGCTTCGGCCCCCTTGTCCTCGTGCGAACCGGGAAGTCCAGCACGGTCGATGGCCTGTTGCTCGTCGTCGCAGGTGAGGAGCCCGAATCCCACCGGGCGTTTGGCGTCGAGACTGGCCCGCAGCAGGCCGTCGGCGGCCGCAGAGCAGACGTACTCAAAGTGCGGCGTGCCGCCTCGGATGACCACTCCGAGCGCAACGACGGCATCACAACGCTCCAAGAGGCGGGCGGCGCCGAGGGGAAGCTCGAAGGCACCCGGGACCCTCACCACTTCGACGTCGCGGACGCCGGCCTCGGCCAGCGCCCGCTGAGCCCCGGCAATCAACCCGTCCATCACCTGGGTATGCCATGACGCAGCCACGATGGCCACGCGTAGCCCACTGCCGTCAACCTCGAACGCCGGCGCTCCCGCCCCGCTCATCGCTGGCTCTCCGGAGTCGCGCTGCCGGCCGCAGCAACACCACCAGGGCCTGGGTCGAGGTCAGGCAGCTCGTGACCCATCAGGTCGCGCTTGGTCGTCAGATAGCGCACGTTCTCCTCCGTTACAGATGGCGGGAGCGGCTCACGGCCGACGATCGTCAGGCCGTACCCCTCCAAGCCTGCGCGTTTGGTCGGGTTGTTGGTGAGCAGGCGCATGCTGCGGACACCCAGGTCGGCCAGGATCTGGGCGCCGGTCCCGTAGTCGCGGGCATCGGCCGGAAGACCGAGTTCGAGGTTGGCCTGAACCGTGTCGGCCCCCGCGTCCTGCAACTGGTAGGCCCGCAACTTGTGCAGCAGCCCGATCCCACGCCCCTCGTGCCCACGCAGGTAGAGGACGACACCGCGCCCCTCGTCCGCAACGCGCTGCATGGCTGTGGCCAGCTGGGCGCCACAGTCGCATCGAGTTGACCCAAGGACATCCCCAGTGAGGCACTCGGAGTGCACGCGTACGAGTACATCGTGGCCGTCGCCGAGATCTCCGTTGACGAGAGCAACGTGGTCAGTCCCGGTGATGATGTCGCGGTAACCATGAGCGGTGAAGTCGCCGTAGCGGGTGGGTAGGGCGGTGGTTGCCACCCGCTCCACCTGCAGCTCGGTCCGCCGAACATAGGCGATCAGGTCGGCGATCGAAATCATCGTCAGGCCGTGATCATCGGCGAACTCGCGCAGCTGGGGTGCGCGCATCAGGGACCCGTCGTCATGAACGATCTCGCAGATCGCGCCGGCCGGAGTGAGCCCGGCGATTCGGGCGAGGTCGACGGCAGCCTCGGTATGTCCTGGTCGACGCAGCACCCCACCGATCGCCGCTCGCAGGGGAAAGACGTGGCCAGGACGGGTGATCTCGTTCGGCTCAGTCGCAGTGTCGGCCAGCACCCTGATGGTGTGGGCTCGGTCCGAAGCGGAGATGCCCGTGGTCACTCCGTCGCGGGCGTCAACGCTGACGGCGTAGGCGGTCCCCTTTCGGTCTTCGTTGACCATCGTCATGGGGGGCAGCGACAGCCGGTCGAGGTCAGACCCGGCCATCGCGACGCAGATCACCCCGGAGGTGTGCCGGATCATGAAACCGGCCAGCTCGGGGGTGGCGCGTTGCGCGGCGAAGATCAAGTCACCCTCGTTCTCGCGGTCTTCGTCATCGACCACGACGACGGCACGACCGGCTGCGATGTCGGCGACCGCCTGTTCGATGGAATCAAGCCGAACGACCACCTCAGCGGCTCCCCCATGCGAATCGTTCGTTGTCATGACTGGCCTCCCGGCAGCATCCGCTCGACGTACTTGGCAATGACGTCAACTTCGAGGTTGACCAGATCCCCTGGCTTCTTGCTTCCCAGCGTCGTGAGCTCAAGCGTTGTCGGAATCAGGCTCACAGCGAACCAGTCGCCATCGATTTCAGACACAGTCAGAGACACCCCGTCGACGGTGATCGACCCCTTCTCAACCACATAACGAGACACGTTCGCGGGCAGCTCGAAGCGCACCACTTCCCAGTTCTCACCGGGAGTCCGCCGAAGCAGGCGAGCGGTGGCGTCAACGTGTCCCTGGACGAGGTGCCCACCGAGTCGGCTGGCCAGGGTCAGCGGGCGCTCGAGGTTGACCGGCGACCCTGGCTGCAGCGCCCCCAGGCTGGAGCGAAGCAACGTCTCCTGCATCACGTCAGCAGCGAATTCATCATCGCTTAGTGCTGTGACCGTCAAGCAGACCCCGTTGACGGCGATCGAGTCACCGAGTCCGGCATCAGACGTCACCACTGCTCCACGGACACGCAAAGTCGCCGACGCTTGGCCCCGCTCGATGGCCACGATGTGACCGAGTTCCTCGACGATTCCGGTGAACATTAGAAGTTCCCTTCGATGCGGGATCGAGCCGATGGTGCGGAGTCGAAGCGGGGTGCGGAGTCGAAGCGGGGTGCGGAGTCGAAGCGGGGTGCGGAGCCATGGAGCCGAGCGGTCCATCGGATGTCTCCCCCGACCAGACAGACGTCATCGATGGTGAGCTCGAGCGCATCGGAGATTGTGTCGATATCAAGTTCCCCCATGACTGCTGGTCCGGCGCCGAGGAGCCGTGGGCCTACATACCCAACCACCTGATCGACCAGATCGGCCCGCAAGAACGCGGCCGCAAGGGTGGGTCCCCCTTCGAGGAGAACATGGTGAACGTCGCGGGCGAAGAGATCGTCAAGCACGCTGCTGACGTCGTGGGTCGCAAACAGGAGTGTGTCAGCCGACTCGTCAAGAACACGTGCGTTTGCCGGTAGATCACGCTCACCAACGACGACACGCAGGGGTTGCAGCCGCGAGGGAACGTCACCCTTGTCTCTGGCGTTCAGCCGCGGGTCATCGGCAAGGACCGTGCCGGTACCGACGACGACCGCATCGACCTCGGCGCGCAGCCGATGCACTTCGGCGCGCGACTCAGCGCTGCTGATCCATCGGCTGGTTCGGTCGGTCGCAGCGACTCGGCCGTCCAGCGTCGCGGCGAACTTCCATGTGACGAGTGGCCGCCGATGCTCCATGGCGAACGACCAGACAGGGTTAAGTGAACGTGCTTCCGCGACCAGCACACCACCCTCCACCTCGATGCCAGCTGCAGCCAGGACGCCCGCGCCACCACGGGCCAGCAAATTGGGGTCGGGCTGCCCGTAGACCACTCGAGCGACGCCGGCTTTGATGAGGGCCTCGCTGCAGGGTCCGGTCCGACCGGTGTGGTTACAGGGCTCAAGGGTGACGATCACAGTCGCGCCTCGCGCCAAGTCGCCCGCCTGCGCCAATGCCTCGACCTCGGCATGTGGCATGCCGGCGCCGCGGTGGAGACCCGAGCCGATCTCGACACCAGAAGCATCAAGGAGCACAGCGCCGACTCGAGGGTTCGGGTGAGTGCGGACGCCCGGCGTCCGGGCAAGGGAGATCGCACGCGCCATCGCCGCGTGCTCTGTGGTGCTTGCCGTACCGACCACGCCCGTCTCCTTGAGGCAATCGGGCTCCGGGGGGCACAGCATCTGGCAGCAGGCGAGGTGGCCATCGCGTTGTCGAGGTGTATTCACACCAGCGACCCCGACATCGCGGGGACCACCACCGGCCAGGTGGCCGGCTGCACGCGCCTCTCATCCGGACTTTCACCGTCGGCCTCGGAGTTTCACCAAGTCAACCGACCGCTGGATGCGGCCGGGTCGCGGGCTTTCACCGCCGGTTCGGAGTTGCACCGACCCCGGAGCGTGCGTTGTTACTGACCTCTAGTCTCTCACAGCAACAGCCTCGGCCGAGGCTCGGAGGTGAGAGACGACAGCACCTGGGTCGTCAGCATTGAAGACGGCCGACCCGGCCACGAAGACATCTGCGCCGGCCTCGGCGGCCCGTTCGATCGTCGACGCTGAAATGCCACCGTCGACCTGAAGCCACACCGACGAGTCGCGGTCCCGAAGCAGCTGACGGGTGCGAGCGATCTTGGGGAGGACCACGTCAAGGAAGGCCTGGCCACCAAAACCGGGTTCGACGGTCATCAGCAGGATCATGTCGAGCTCAGGAAGAAGGTCGGCATAGGGCTCGATGGCGGTCGCCGGCTTCAGACCCATACCGGCCCTGCAGCCAAGCGCCCGGAGCTCGCGCGCCAAGCGCACCGGTGCATGCACGGCTTCCACGTGGAAAGTCACCGAACCAGCTCCAGCCTCGGCGTAGGCAGTGGCCCATCTGTCGGGGTCCTCGATCATCAGATGACAGTCGAGGGGCAGCGACGACACCTTGTGCAGCGACTCGACGATCGGGAGGCCAAGCGTCAGGTTGGGCACGAAGTGGTTGTCCATGACGTCGACGTGGACCCAGTCGGCAACGTCGGCGATCGAGGCGACCTCAGCTTCCAACCGAGCGAAGTCGGCCGACAGGATGCTTGGCGAGATCTGGATACCCACGTACGCAGTCTAGGCGCACTCGCTGCTCCGAGGCGTCAACCAGCTGTGCGCTCGGGAGCCGCTAGAGGGGGTTGCTCCAAGCGCGGCGCCCTTCGGCATCGACCACCGAAACTCGGCGGTACCGCGACGGAGCATAAGACGACGTGTCGAAGCGTACCGACGTAATCAGTCCGCGGTCATCGGTGGACAGCACCTGACCTTGGCGGCGTCCGCCGCGACCGACGGTGACGGCCAGGCCTAGCTCCTCCTCGCCCTGCAGCAGCACCGACCGCGCCGATGAGCACTCCACCTCCACAGCACCGTCGATCACCTCGATATGGCGAATCGTTGGGCCATGTGAGAAGTACGCCATGCCGTCGCGCAACGCGGCCAACACCGCTTCCTGACTGCGTTCGGCGGCACGCACCATCGTCCACCCGGTCCCAAGCTCGAAGAGCGGATAGTGCTGGTCGTCCGTGCCGATTCCGAATGCCCTTCGCCCACGCGCCAGCAGGGCGTCCCACCACACTGAGGAGTCACCACGCCCGGTCTCCTCATGGCAGGAGCCGTTGAAGACCTCAATCCCGGCGAACCCCTCTTGAGCCAGAAGGTCATCGAGCGGCAGCTGGGTCCAGTAAGGGTGCGCCACGTAGACGACGGCGCCCATGGTCTCGGCCCAACTCACGCCTGACGTCAAGTCGGGGAAGGTGCGTACCTCGTAGTTCTCCTCCGCGTTGGTGTACCAGTTGGCGCGATCACCTTCGGGGTCGTCTGGGATGTGGTCAATCCCGTAGACGAGGAACTCAGCGCTCTGTCGCGGGTAGTGCGGGTGGTCGATGTCCCAGCCCAGCTCAGCCGCAGGGATGGTGAGAACCCTTGCGGTGGAGGGAACATGGGCCAGTCGCCAGTGATCAGTGATGGCGACGACATCGAACCCTTGCTCCTCGTAAGCCATCACGAGGTGCTCCGGTGACAGGGTCCCGTCGCTGACCGTGCTGTGCGTGTGAAGGGCACAGCGCAGCCACTCTCCCGGCGCGTTGAAGGGGTTCACGCCGTTGATCGGATCGGGATGCTGGTCACCGAGCGCTGGTTCACCAATCGCCACATATGCACTCATCTCGTCCTCGTGATTGGTCGCTGGTCAGGTGATTGTTCGCTGGTCAGGTGATCGGCCGGCCATTGGCAGGTGCAATCGGTTCGTTGCTCTGGGCGAGCAGGGGTGTGGCCCTCCGGGTCAGCACTCCTGCTGCCGACCGCGCAGAAACACTGACTGTCTTCAGCCGCGCCTCCGTGAGTCGGGCGCTTGGCCCGGCCACACCGATCGCCGCAAGCACCGAGCCCTCCGGTGCCATGACCGGAACGGCCACGGACGACATGCCGTCCTCGAGCTCATCGACGGATGTGGCGTACCCCTGCTTGCGCACTGCTGGCAACAGCCGACGAAACTGCTGCGGGTCACTGATGGTGCGGCTGGCGCGCTGTGACAACGGCGGCTGCAAGGCCGCGTCGAGATCGGCGATGGCACCATAGGCGGCGAAGATCTTCCCGCTGGACGAGCAGTGCAGCGGGCTCCCGCGCAGCCAGATCCAGGGCTCCTCGGTGGCCCCGCGCGTGGCCGCGACATGCTCGACGTAGAGCACCGCACGCCCCATGGGCAGTGAGAGGTACGCAACCTCGCCGGTGGCTGACGCCAGGTCGCGAAGGACCGGGCGTGAGACCTCAACGACGCCAAGGTCGGTGACGGCGTCAACTGCCAACCGGGCCAAGCGGGGTCCGAGCCGATAACCGGCTCGGTCGCGTCGCACCAGCCCGCGTTCGGCCAGCGTGCCAAGGAGCCGGGAGGCAGTTGCCTTGTGCACGTCGAGCTGGCGCGCCACTTCGGTGACGCCCAACGGGGCACGCGCTGCACCCAGCAGTTCCAAGACATCGGCCACCCGTTCGACAGCCCCGGTTGCTCGCATCGGTCAGCTCACACCCCGGGGCGGGGGTTACGGGCGCTGTGCGAGTCGGGGTCGATACCCAATGCCGCACGCACCTCAGCATCGATGCGTCCGTTCGTCACCAGCAAGTGCCCACCGTCGACTGGTGGCCCTCCCTCCAGCCGGGTGACCTGGCCACCGGCCTCCTCGACGATGACGCTGGTCGCCGCCCAGTCCCACTCAAAGCACGGCCCTTGCTCGACCAGGGCTTCGGCGGCGCCCCGTGCAACAAGCAGGTGCGCCCAACCGTCACCGATTCCGCGGCTGGCGCGGGCGCCACCAACGACGCGGTGCAGCGCCTCGACGCCCGTTCCCGCGGGTCGGCCGAATTCCTCGAGCGCGGCGTGCAGCACGAAAGACTCGTCGAGACGGCTGACCGCCGACACCCCGATCGCCCGATCGTTGCACCAAGCACCCGCCCCCCGAGCCGCGTGGTAGCGCTCGCCAAGAGCAGGTGCATCGGCGACTCCGACCAAGATTGTCCCGCCTACATCCTCCCCGACCCGCAGCGCGATGAGAGTGGTCCACAAGGGGACACCCTCGGCGAACATCCGGGTGCCGTCGATCGGGTCGACGACCCACACCCGCCCGCTCGTTCCTGGGGCATAGCCGCCTTCCTCCCCTCGGACACCGTCGGCAGGACGCCGCCGCGCGAGCACCTCTCGAATCGCCAGCTCAGCAGCCGCGTCGACCTCGGTCACGGGCGTTGCATCGGGTTTGAGCTGGACCTGCTGCCGTCCGCCGAACGCTGCCATCGTCACCTCGGCCGCAGCGTCAGCCAGCTCGCGGGCGAGCGCCAGGTCGTCCTCGGTCCCTTCGGCGGCTACGCCGACCGGGTGACCCGATGACCGGCCGGCGTCTACGGGCGGCGAGGTGGGCTCCACACCGCCGGAGCGTAGCGGTGCGCAGCGACTCCGTCTGCCGACTAGCTCAGGACACTCACCACCCGGAATGCTGGCATCTTTGATCACTTTCCGTCACCATGTGACTACAGAGAGAGGGATGGCATGGGGGGCGGGGCCCGGCAGGGTGAGGCGATGCGCGCCGGACGACAGTGGTCCGAGCGCTTACTTGCTCTTCCGCCAGGTGCGATCGGAGCCGAACGCCGCCGAGCGAGGACCCTCCTCGGTGTTGCGACCGCACTCGCAATCGCCGCCATCCCCTTGAGCATCTTTGTCGCCGTTGCCCTGCCCAACCCTGGACGCAACGTCCCCATCGTGCTCATCGGCCTCGTCTACTACGCCACCATTCGCACGCTGGTGAGCCGGGCCCACTTCACGCTGGCAGCGTGGGTCTTCCTGTCGTACTTCATCCTGGTTCCGCTCAACGGCTTTCTCCCAGGTGATAAACCTTTCCCGGCTGACGTGCTCTTCGTCACAGTGATTCCAGTCATGGCGGCCGTGGTACTTCCCGCCCGTCACGTGCTGGCCGCGACGGGTATCGCCATGCTGGATCTGATGGTGGTCAGCCGAACGGCCTCCGATCTCCAGCTCGGGATCGACGACCTCACCATCTACGCGACCATCTTGCTGGCGATTCTCGGTGCTGCAGCGGTCGTTCTGACCGTTGTCATCGACAGCGCCTTCCACGATGTCAACCAGACCAGGATGGAGTCCCAGCGTCTGGCCGATGAGCTCCAGGTCGTCAACAGCGAGCTCGAGGCTCGAGTTCGTTCGCGCACCACCGAACTGGCCGGTGCCCTCCAACGCGAGCAGCGCCTGAGCGCGCAGCTGGCCGAGTTGTCCGTTCGAGACTCCCTCACCGGCCTCCACAACCGGCGTCACATGGACGAGACGATCGATCGCATGTTCCGCTACGCAAATCGCAGTGGACATCCCTTGAGTGTGGCCATCATCGACCTCGATGATTTCAAACGCATCAACGATCGGTACACGCACTTGGTCGGTGACCAGGTGCTCCAACAGGCCGCCATTGTGCTCGCCAGCGCGATCCGTGGATCTGACGAGCTCGTCCGGATGGGTGGCGAAGAGTTCGCCCTCCTCATGCCGGGTACCTCGTCGGAGGAAGCTGTCACGGTCTGCGACCGCATGCGCTGCACCCTCGCACAACACGACTGGAACGCCGTCGTCGAGGGAATCGCCGTGACCGCCAGCTTCGGCATCTCGACGACAGGTACTGCACGTGAGGTCTCCCAGCTCGTCCGCAGTGCTGACGAACAGCTGCTGAAGGCAAAACGTGCCGGCAAGAACCGCGTGCTCTGCTCGACCGCCGAGGTGGCCTGAACGTCAAACCGCGGTATTCACGCGGAGCAACGACAGGTACATCGCATCGGTTCCGTGCAGGTGTGGCCAGAGCTGAACATCGGGCCCCGGCCCCACGCCCGACGGTAGACCGGGCAGGAGCGGCCTCGCGTCGATCTGCTCGATGCCTTCGTGTTCGGCCAGAACTGCCTGAACAACCCCGCTGGTCTCAGCCAGCAGTGGGGAGCAGGTGACGTATCCCACGACACCGCCGGGGCGGACGAGTCGGAAGGCATTCTCCAGAAGTCGGCGCTGACCCGCTACCAGGGCTGGTAGGTCTTCGGGTTGCTTGCGCCACCGCGCCTCAGGACGCCGACGCAGGGCTCCGGCCCCTGAACATGGTGCGTCAAGAAGCACCCGGTCGAAGCCGCCAGCTGCTTCCCTCACGCGCCGCGGGTCTCCTGCGTCGACAACCCGAACCTCAACGCCCTCCCCCACCGTCTGCGTCACCAACCGCGCTCGATGCGGCAGCAGCTCCCACGCCTGAAGAGAAGCTTTTTGCTGCCGCGCCAGGGCAGCCAAGAGCGCCGCCTTCCCACCTGGTCCGGCACACATGTCGAGCCACCGCTCGGCACCCATCGGCAGAGCGCCATCGGGCACGAGGAGCGGTGCAGCGACCAGCGCGGCCGCGACCATCTGGCTTCCCTCGTCCTGAACCCCTGCGCGATGAGTCTTCACAGCAGTCAGCGCGCCGGGATCTCCTGAGGGCCAGATCGCAGCCATCGGAGACCATCGGCCAGGACGTGCGCCCGCATCGACGAGTTCGGCCTGGGTGCAGCGACCGGGGCGGGCGACGAGTGTCACCTCCGGCGCGACGTTGTCGGCGGCGAGCAGATCGGGGAGTTCCTCTGGCGGACGTCCGCGAGCGGCCAGCGCCCGGCCGAACGCCTCGACGAGCCATTCCGGGTGTGAATAGCGGAGCCCGAGAACTTCACGAGTCATGGGGTCCTGGCCACCCACCAAATGGACCACCCACCCGTCGTAGGTGCGCGCCCCGATGCGTCGCAACACGGCGTTGACGAAGCCAGCCCTGGCGCGTCCGATCTCGGCCTTCGCGAGATCAACCGTTGTGGTGACCGCCGCATGGGTCGCCACGTTCATCCCCAACAACTGGTGAGCGCCGAGGCGCAACAGGTCCTGAATGGGGCGGTCGACGTCTGCCCAAGGTCGGTCGATGACCGCAGCCGCAATGGCGTCGTAGCTGCCGCGGCGCCGAAGTGTTCCGTAGGTGAGCTCGGTCGCAAACGCCGCATCTCGTCCGGTCAGTCCCACTGCGCGCAGCCGTTCGGGAAGCAGCAGGTTGGCGTAGGCCCCGCTCTCACTGACCGCTCGAAGAACTTCAAATGCCACCCGACGCGGTCGATCCACCTGGCTCGGGGCAGCGGTGCGCTTGTTCACTGAAGCCTCGCCCCGTCGGCCAGCCGCACACCGCGCGCCCAGTCGGCGGAGTCCATGGTCTTCTTTCCGGCCGGCCTGACCTGCCCCAGCTGGACCGGAAAGGAGCCCGTCCCGACAAAGACCGCTCGCTTGGTCACCTGCACGACTCCGGGTGCGAGGTCACCCAGGTCAGGCAGCTGACCTGCCCCCGAGGGCGCCACTATCGGCAGCAACCCGAGGCGGTCTCCTGCGTACTCGGTCCATGCCCCAGGGTCGGGCGTGCACGCACGGATCCGCCGGTCGACGGCCAGGGCCGGCTCAGACCAACGCACCCTCGCGTCACGGGCGCTGAGCTTCGGCGCGAAGCTGACTCCCTCGCCTGGCTGCTCAATCGGAAGCAATTGACCGTCCTCAATCCCGTCGAGCGTCCGAAGCAAGAGCTCGGCGCCCGCTGTGGCAAGCCGGCTGAGCAGCTCCCCCGATGTGTCCGACGGTGCGACTGACTCGGTGACCGTTCCGTAGACCGGCCCCGTGTCGAGCCCGGCAGTGAGTCGAAAGGTCGAGGCGCCGGTGACGGCATCGCCGTGCAGGACGGCGTGCTGCACGGGGGCGGCGCCGCGCCACAGCGGAAGCAGTGAGAAATGCAGGTTGACCCACCCATGCGGCGGGAGCTCGAGTAGCCGTTGCGGAACCAGACCGCCGTAGGCGACGATCGGGCAACAGTCGGGTGCGAGCGCTCCGAGGTCATCTTCGACGGACGGATCGGAGAGGCTCGTCGGCCGCAGCACGGGAATGTCTAGCTCGGTCGCTCGCTGGGCGACCGGCGACATGGTCAGGGTGCGCCCGCGACCGCGCGCGGCGTCGGGGCGGGTGATCACCCCGACGACCCGGTGTCGAGAACCGACCAAGGCATCGAGTGCCGTGCACGCAACGTTCGGCGTCCCGGCGAAGACCAGGCGCATGGGGGCCGAACTCCTTAGAAGGCCAGGCCGCGCGTGGCGTGCGGACTGGCCTTGATGGTCGGGGCGTGTTCGCCCGTCCATTCGGCCTCCCGGATCGCCTTCATGGCTGCCTTCCGCTGCTCCGGGTCGAGCCGGTCGATGAAGAGCACACCGTCGAGGTGGTCGGTCTCATGCTGGATACAGCGGGCGAGCAGCTCAGTGCCCTCGATGACCACCGGGTCGCCGTGCATGTTGAAACCCTTGGCCACAACGCCAAAAGCCCGGCGACAGTCGAAGGTCAGCCCCGGGAGAGATAGACACCCTTCCTCGCCGAGCTGCTCGTCCTCGGACAGGTCAAGCACCGGGTTGATCAAGTGGCCCACCTCCTCGTCGATGTCGTAGGTGAAGACCCGCAACAGGACGCCGAGCTGGGGAGCGGCAAGGCCGGCCCCCGGCGCGTCCAACATCGTCTCGGTGAGATCTTTGACGAGGTTCCTGAGCTCTTTGTCGAAATCGACGACCGGTTGCGCCGGCATGCGGAGCACCGGATCGCCGAAGAGGCGGATCTCTTGGACTGACATGTGGAGAGCTCCCGGACGTGAGGTGGCAAGCATCTAGTCTAGGCGCCCGGGCCGCGCCGCCTCACCCACAGACCCACGCGCCGGTTTGGACTAGCCGAATCCCACCGGATCGATCTGAACGCTGACTCGTCCGATGTCTTTTCGAACGCTCCGCTCACCTTGCGCGGCCGACAGCGCCGCCGCCAGCTCGGCGCCGGTCGCGACATCGGACCGCAGAACCACTTGCTGGTCGTCGCCGCCGGAGACCGCCGCCGGACCGAGCTGCTCGGTCGTCGCCGGAAGGTCGCATCGGGCCAGCAGGTCCCGGAGGTCTGCGGCCGGTCCACGCAGCACCGCGATGCGCCGTGCCGGTGGAAGCCCGACCGCTTCTCGGTCAGCGAGCTCAGCCTCAGCGAACCCAACGGGGTCCCAGCGAACGAGCGCCTGCACCGACCGGATTGCCGCGTCGCCCACGAGGACAACCCGGCCACCGTCAGTTGAACCCCGCACGAGGGCTGCCGCAGCCATCCACCGGCGTAACGCTTCTTCGGCTGCCCGCAAGTCGGCACGGCCCAGCAGAGCCCAGGCGTCGAGGAGCAGCGCCGCGGCGTAACCTCCGCTCGCGATGGGCTCTGCGCCAGGCGTCGCGACGACAACCGCTGGGGTACCGGACACCGCACGACGCACGGTGCGCCCACCCGAGGTGAGCACCGGGACACCCGGAAAGGCCCGGCCGAGCTCCTCTGCGGTGCGTCCGGCCCCCACGACCATCGCGCGAACCCGCTCATGGCCACAAGCCGAGCACCGCCAAGCCGGGACGACGCTTGCGCACCACCCACAGATCGGTGCGACCTGCCCGTCGCGAAGGCCCAGCGGACCCTGGCACGACGGGCACCGCGCCGGCTCGCGGCAGCGTTCACACCCAAGGCGCGGAACATACCCGCGGCGAGGAACCTGGACCAGCACCGGCCCATGAGCCAGCGCATCCCTGGCCGTCCGCCAAGCAGTCGTGGGCAGCCGAGCCGCGGTGGCCAACGGGTCACCGTACGACACGGCATCGCTGCTCGCCCGAATGCGTGGCGCAGCGCTGCGGACAACCCCCCGGTCAGCGGTGACCGTCTGGAGGAATCCGCGCGAGATGAGAGCAGCGGACTCTGCGGTCCGCGCGTACCCACCCAGGATCAGGGCCGCGCCACCCTGGTGTGCCCGCAGCGTTGCCACGTCGCGCACATGCGGATAGGGCGCACGAGGCTCAGCGTGGAGGTCGTCCCCATCGTCCCAGATGACGATCAGGCCGAGGTCGCGAACGGGTGCATAGATCGCTGCCCGGGTACCGACGACGACGTGAGCTTCCCCGCGCAGCACGGCCAGCCATCTTCGGTACCGCTCTCGTGGTCCAAGGTCAGCCGTCAGCGCAAGCGCGTCGACCCCTGACTCGGCAAGGGCTTCGGCGACGTTGTCGACATCGCGATGGTCTGGCACGACGACGATTCCGCCTCGGCCCGAGTGACGAACGGCACGCATGGCCTCGGCAACCGTTGTGGTCCATGCTGGGCGACTTTCCACAACGCCAGGCAACGCACACCAGGCAGCACGTGGTGACCGTCCGTCCCTGAGGGCCGCGAGCATCCCCGGTCCGTTGCGATAGTCCGACCAGCGACTTGAGCCCGCGGCCCGGTCCTCCCGGTCCTCCGGGACTGCCGGGTCCGCCAGGTCCGACGCAAGTTTTGAGCGCTCGCTCCCCTCTCGCTCGGCGGCGGCGTGCCGGGGTGGGATGGCCAGGCGAAGGACGTCAGCCATCGTGCCCGCGTAGCGGTCAGCCACTGTTCGGACCAGCAATGCGAGCTCGGGCGTCAGGACCTGCTCGGCCGAGACCACAGAGCCGAGTCGCGCAAGCCGGCCAGGATGTTCACTGCTGGCCACCCTGTCGAGTATGTAGCCGTCGACCAGCTGCCCGGCGAAGCGAACCCGGACGCGCACACCGGGAAGAGCCACGTCGCTCTGTTTTTCGGTGACGGCATAGTCGAAGGGCCGGTCGAGGTGTGGCAGGGAGATGTCGACTGCGATACGAGCCACGGGTAGCTCCGAAGCCAGCTCGCCTGAGCTTCGTGGGCCGGCCTTCTTCGCCTTGGCCGCACGCCGGCGAGCCTTGGCTGGCGGCAGGTCGGCCAGGCTCAGCTGGCGCTCGTCGGAAGGCACGTGGGCAGTTCTACCCGACCCAACCGACCAAAGACCGAAATCCCCAAGAAGGGGACATCGCTGTCAGCTGCCGGCGGCGGCAGCCAGCGCATCGGCGCGGCCGGTGCGCTCCCAGGTGAAGTCAGGCAGGTCGCGGCCGAAGTGCCCGTAGGCAGCCGTCTGAGCGTAGATGGGACGCAGGAGATCGAGGTCGTCGATGATCGCGGCCGGCCGCAGGTCGAAGACGTCCATGACCGCCTTCTGGATGACCTCGTCGGAGACAGTTCCGGTGCCGAACGTCTCCACGAACAGACCAACAGGGTGTGCCTTACCGATGGCGTACGCCACCTGGACCTCACATCGACTCGCCAGGCCGGCAGCGACGACGTTCTTGGCAACCCAGCGCATGGCGTAGGCAGCAGACCGATCGACCTTGCTTGGGTCCTTGCCGGAGAATGCACCACCTCCGTGCCGAGCCATGCCGCCGTACGTGTCGATGATGATCTTGCGTCCAGTAAGACCGGCGTCCCCCATGGGGCCACCCACCTCGAAGCGACCTGTCGGGTTCACCAGCACGCGGTAGTCACTGGTGTCGATTGCGAACGAGTCGAGAACCGGGGCGATCACCAGCTCCTCGATGTCTGGCTGCAGCAGGGTGGCGAGGTCTATGTCGCTGGCGTGCTGCGAGGAGACGACAACGGTGTCGACGCGCACCGGTCGGTCACCGTCGTACTCGATGGTGACCTGTGTCTTGCCATCTGGTCGCAGATACGGGATCTGCCCGTCGCGACGCACCTCGGCGAGGCGTTCAGCCAGCCGGTGTGCGATCGTGATCGGCAGGGGCATGAGCTCAGGGGTGTCTTCACACGCATAGCCGAACATCAGCCCCTGGTCGCCGGCGCCCTGCCGGTCGAGCGGATCGGCTGAGTGGTCGTGCCGCTCCTCGTAAGCATCGTCGACCCCCTGCGCGATGTCCGGCGACTGGGCACCGATCGAGACCGAGACGCCGCAAGAGCCGCCATCGAAGCCCTTCTTGCTCGAGTCGTACCCGATCGACAGAACCTTCTCTCGAACAAGGCCCGGGATGTCGGCGTACGCCGACGTGGTGACCTCACCGGCCACGTGCACCAGGCCGGTGGTCACGAGTGTCTCGACCGCCACCCGGCTGTGCGGGTCGTCCTTGAGCAGCGCATCCAGGATCGTGTCGCTGATCTGGTCGGCAATCTTGTCGGGGTGACCCTCGGTCACGGACTCGGAGGTAAAGAGTCGACCTGTCACGGGGGTGCGCTCCTTGAAGGGGTCGGCGGCGCGGTCGCGGAAAGTCTAGTGATGCGAAGCGGCGCCGAGGTCAGGGTGTGCCGGAGACGCCCATCTGGCGCGAACCAGGTCCCACACCACGTGCGCCAGCGCTTGCTTGGGCCCGAGCGGGACTTCTGTCTCAGAGCCGTCAGCAGTGAGTACGACTGCGGCGTTGTCATCGGTGCCGAAGGCCAGTCCCTCCCCCACTTCGTTGACGACCAGTAGGTCACACCCCTTATCCGCCAATTTGTTTCGACCGTGCTCTCGCCAGCTGGTCTGGCCGTCACCGGTCTCGGCGGCGAACCCCACGACCAGCTGATGGTCAGGTTTGCCGGCTACCAGGGCTGCGAGCACATCATCGGTCGGCTCCAGGACAACTGTCGGGGCACCATCGCCCTTCTTCAGCTTGTGGTCAGCGGTAGTGCTCGGGCGGAAATCCGCGACGGCTGCAGCCATCACCACGGCGTCTGCCGTCGCCGCGCGAGAGAGCACGGCATCCTTCAGCTCAGCCGCTGTCGAGACCGGGGTGACCGTCACACCGGCCGGATCGGGCAGTTCGACGTTGGCCGCCACCAAGTCGACCGCCGCCCCGCGCGCGGCCGCGGCTGACGCCAGTGCGTAGCCCTGCCGTCCGCTGCTCCGATTTCCTAGAAATCGCACCGGATCGAGGGGTTCACGTGTACCTCCTGCCGAGACAACGACGTGGCGCCCTCGCAGGTCGAACGCATCGGCGGACCGTCCAAAAGCCACCTGCTCGATGACTTCGAGGATCTGCGCCGCCTCGGGCATTCGCCCCCTGCCGGAGTCAGCCCCGGTGAGCCGGCCAACGGCAGGTTCGACAACCAGCACACCTCGGTCACGGAGTGTGGCAACGTTCGCGACCGTCGCTGGGTGCTCCCACATCTCGGTGTGCATCGCCGGAACCATGACGACCGGGCAGCGAGCAGTCAGCAAGACGTTCGTCAGCAGATCGTCAGCCAGACCCACCGCGGCCTTCGCGAGGATGTTTGCCGTGGCCGGAGCCACAACGATCAGGTCCGCCTGCTGCCCGATCTGCACGTGCGGGACCACGTGGACGTCAGCCATCGGATCTGCGGTGACCGGTTCGCCTGAGAGCGCGGCCCACGTGGGTGCACCGACGAACTGCAGGGCGGCTGCCGTCGGCACGACACGAACGCTGTATCCGGTCTCGGTCAGTCGGCGCAGGAGGTCGCAGCTTTTGTAGGCGGCAATTCCTCCAGCCACGCCAAGCACGATGCGGGACATGGCCGGGCGCGGACGACTCGAGGTCAGTTGTCGGTGGGTTCGGCCACCACGGGAGCTGTGTCGCTGACGCCGAGGGCCGGCTCGACATCCCCCTCGATGCGCTCGTACGTCAGCAGGTCAGCGTTGATCTCACGCATGGCGATCGACAGCGGCTTCTCCTGGACGTGCGTGTCCACGAGCGGGCCAACGTACTCGAGCAGCCCTTCGCCGAGCTGGGAGTAATACGCGTTGATCTGTCGAGCCCGCTTGGCCGAGTACAGGACCAAGGCGTACTTGGAGTCAACCTTGCTGAGCAGTTCGTCGATCGGGGGGTTGGTGATTCCCTCAGGAACACCGATGACTCCGGACACACGAACTCCTACAGATCAGAGGATGGGGGTACTAAGTCCTCATCGGACTCCATCAATGCTACCAAGCGTTCGCAAACTCGGTGAACATCGTCGTTGACGACGGTCACGTCGAACTCGTGGGCCGCTGCCAGCTCGACCCTGGCTCTGGCCAACCTTCTTGCAATAACCACCTCGTCCTCGGTGCCCCGTCCTGCGAGTCGCTTGGCCAAGATCTCCCACGAGGGCGGCGCCAGGAACACCAGGAGCGCCTCGGGCATGGCCGCCCGCACCTGCCGGGCGCCCTCGAGCTCGATTTCCAGGAGAACCGGCTGACCACGCTCCAGGCGCTCCAGCACCGGGACCCGGGGCGTACCGTACCGGTGGCCGGCGAACTCGGCCCATTCCAGCAACTCGCCAGCGGCAACAGCAGCGTCAAAGGCCTGGTCGTCACAGAACAGGTAGTGCAGCCCGCCCACCTCTCCGGGTCTGGGGCCACGGGTCGTCAGCGAGACCGACTGCCAGATCTCAGGGTGCAACGCTCGCAGTCGCGCCACGACGGTGCTCTTCCCGACTCCGGACGGGCCGGACAGCACGGTCAGTCGACACCGCTGATCCGCGGTGGGGTGTTGCGCGGTTGTCACTTCTGGGGGCTCGCTCCGAGCTCTTGTGCACGCACCGTGGCTGGAGCGAACTCGCGGTGCAGGGCGGCAATCTGGTTGGCGCCAAGGCCCCTGACCCGCCGACTTTCAGAAATTCCGATCTTCTCCATCAGCTGACGCGCCCTGACCTTGCCGACGCCGGGGAGCGACTCGAGCAGGGCCGACACCTTCATCTTGCCGATGATGTCGTCGGTGCGGCCTTGTTCGACAACATCGAAGAGAGAGGCGCCGGAGTGCTTGAGGCGGTTCTTGACCTCGGCTCGCACTCGACGGGCCTCTGCAGCTTTCTGCAATGCCGCGGCGCGCTGTTCGGGAGTCAACGGAGGAAGAGCCACGGCGCACCTTCGGTCGGGAGCTGCTCGACCGGGCCAGCCGGTGGAGCCATTGGTCGAGGTCGGTCAACGGGACGCCCTGAACCTAGCGAGTCCAGGCCCGCCCCGGCAACGTCGCTCCCCCACATGCACTGCTGAAGGCACCAACAATCCGCTCGAGAAACCGGTGAGCCAACCCGGTCAGCCAACCCGGATCAGCCAACCCGGTCAGTGAGCAGATGGGCAGCTGCGGCAGCGCGGTCAGGAGCACCGGTGATTGGTCGACCCACGACGAGCAGGTCGGCCCCGTCGGCAAGCGCCCGCTCGGGGGTTGCCACCCGTTGCTGATCTCCGACCGCGGTGCCGGCCGGCCGCACGCCAGGTGTGATCAAGACGACGTCGACCCCAACCGCGGCTCGCACCGCAGCCACCTCCTGAGGCGAACAGACCAACGCCCTGGCCCCAGCGGCAACTGCCATCTCGGCGAGCCGCAGCACTCCGTCCAGTGGAGTACCTTCCAGCCCGACGGCGCGGAGGTCGGACGGGCTCATAGAGGTCAGGAGCGTCACAGCCGCGATGCGGCAATCTGGGAGCGCCTCGGCGGCAGCGCCTACCATCGCCGGCCCCCCGAGTGCGTGCACGGTGAGAAGGTCCGGCCGAAGCCCGGCAACTGCTCGACAAGCTCCGGTGACGGTGTTCGGGATGTCATGGAGCTTGAGATCGAGGAAGAGTCGACATCCAGGAGCAGCGGCCCGCACCTGGCTTACGCCGTCAGCACCGACCGCCAGGTAGAACTCCAAACCGAGTTTCAGCGTACTGACGTGTGGGGCGACCTCTGTTGCCCACCTCGCCGCGGTTGCCACGTCTGGCGCGTCGAGCGCCACAGCGATCGGAGAGCCAACGATCGACGATCGAAAGGAGTCGCTCACTCTCCCTGCCCCTCAGGTGGGCGATGAGCAAATCCGACTGCATCTGTGACTGACTCAAAGCCCCGATCCCCCAGTACTCGCTGCAGCTGGTGAGAGACCCGTATGGGAGCCGACGGGTCGTTGAATACTGAGGTGCCCACCTCGACGGCCGAGGCCCCCGCCAAGATGAACTCAAATGCGTCAGTACCGGTGCGGATGCCGCCCATTCCCACGATCGGGATCTCAGGCATGGCCTGGTGTACCTGCCACACCGCGCGCACAGCGACTGGTCTGATGGCCGGCCCGGACAGACCCCCGGTCACTCCCCCAAGGTGGGGACGCATCGTCTCGGTGTCCACCACAACTCCGAGCAAGGTGTTGATCATCGCCAGGCCGTCAGCTCCGGCGTCAACGCAGGCACGCGCAATCGACACGATGTCGGTGACATCTGGCGACAGCTTCGCCAGCACCGGGACCCCAGGCGCACTGTTGCGTCGGACTCCTTCGACGACGGTCGCGCTGGCCACGCGGGTCGCATGCGAAAACGAGTCCGCGATCTTCGACGTTGGGACAAGAGATGTTCACCTCGACCGCCGTGACGGCCGTCGAGTGTCGCAGCCGTTGCGCAAGCCGGATGTACTCATCGGCTGCACCACCGGCGATCGACACGACGACGCGCGCACCACGCTGCTCGAGCCAAGGCAGGTCACGCTCGACGAACTGCTCGATACCGGGCCCTTGGAGTCCGATGGAGTTGAGCATCCCACTGGGCGTCTCTGCCATGCGCGGCGTCGGGCGCCCAGCGCGAGGTTGCAGCATGATCGACTTGGTGACTACCGCGCCGAGCTTTGTGATGTCGAAGAACTGATCGAGTTCTCGGCCATATCCTGCGCAGCCAGACGCCGTCATCACTGGGTTCGGCAGCACCGCTCCGGCCAGCCGGGTCGACATGTCGACCTCCGGAAGTGGGGCTTCGGCGCTGTCAGGGGTGATGACCCTGGTCAGGCGTGTCATCGATGCCCCCCTTCGCTGACCGGCGCGCCCCACGTGTCGGGAGGGACTGTCCCCACGTCGTCCCAACGCACCCGGTCACCACGGAACACCGGGCCATCGACGCACGACCTCACCATGCGGGTGACACCGTCATCACCGACGACGGGCAGCACACAGGTCATGCACACACCGATACCGCATGCCATGGCCTCCTCAACAGCACACTGTGAGTGTGCACCGAAGCGAGCAGCCAGGTCGGCAACCGCAGCGAGCATGCCCATCGGGCCGCACGCATAGACGACGTCGGATTCAGTACGGCTCAGAAGAGCAGGAAGAACGTCGGTCACTCGTCCGCGATCTCCAAGGGAGCCGTCCTCGGTTGTCACCGCGACCGATTGGGACATCCGCTTGGCCTCAAGAACGCCGAACAACCGGCCTTCGGTTGCCGCGCCCAGGACGAAGTCGACGCGACACCCTCGTTCCCGCAGCTGCTCGGCGAGCCGGAACAGTGGAGCGCTTCCGTAGCCACCGCCAACCATCGTGCAGGTGACCGGCTCTTTCGGAAGGGAGAACGGCTTACCGAGGGGGCCGACCACATCGAGTGAGTCGTGCTGCCGCACCTGAGACAACCAGCGAGTCCCTGCTCCGTGCTCGGCGAAGACAATGTCGATCGTTCCGCCGTACACCCCCCGGTCCTGCGTGCGGTAGACCGAGAAGGCCCTGCGCAAAAGGTGCGCCGAGGTCTGCCCACCGACCGTCAGCGCGATGAAGTGGCCGGGACGCACCTGCTCGGCAACGCCGGGTGCTACAACGGTGAGCTGGTAGTACTCCCCTACTCGACGGGTACTGAGCACCTCTCCGCGAACCTGGACCGGCGTCATACCGCGCTACCTCTGGCCTTTTCCAGATCAGCAGCATGCTCTTGCAATGATCGGACCCCCACCTCGCCGCGGATGAGCGCCTCGATGCCCTGCACCGCTGCGCCGAGGCCCTGCACCGTGGTGATGCACGGAACCCCTTTGGTGACGGCCGCTGATCGGATCTCGTAGCCGTCGAGCCTGGCCCCGACTCCATACGGGGTGTTGATGATGATGTCGATCGTCCCGTCGAGAATGCGCGCAATGGTGTCCGGTTCGGACTCTGCGCCTTCGGCTTCGAAGTGCTTACGTAGCACTGTTGCGGGCACGCCGTTGCGGCGGAGCACTTCAGCCGTTCCGGCCGTAGCGACGATGTCGAATCCCAAGTCGTGCAGCCGCTTGATCGGAAAGATCATCGAGCGCTTGTCGCGGTTGGCGACCGAGACGAAGGCGGTCCCGCTGGTAGGTAGTCCTCCGGCGTAGGCGGCGACCTGGGACTTGGCGTATGCGGTCCCGAAGAGAGTGTCGATACCCATCACCTCGCCGGTGGACTTCATCTCAGGACCGAGAACAGTGTCGACACCGTGGAACCGGCCAAACGGCAGCACAGCCTCCTTGACCGCGATCGCCGAGTCCATGGGCATGGTGCCACCATCACCAGTCTCCGGGAGCAGCCCCTCTTCGCGGAGCGCGGCGATGGTGCTGCCCATCATCACCCGAGCCGCAGCCTTGGCGACCTGCGTTGCCGTTGCCTTGGAGACGAACGGCACGGTGCGCGATGCCCGTGGGTTCGCCTCGAGCACGTAGAGAACGTCCGAAGCCTGCGCAAACTGAACATTCAAGAGCCCACGGACGCCGACACCTCTGGCGATGGCTTCAGTCGCAACCCTGATGCGCTCGATGTCGGCCCGACCCAGAGTCATGGGCGGCAGCGCACAGGCGGAGTCGCCGGAGTGAATTCCGGCTTCCTCAATGTGCTCCATGACGCCAGCGAGAAACAGGTCGGTGCCGTCGTACAGGGCATCGACGTCGATCTCCACAGCGTCGTCGAGGAATCGGTCGACGAGGACCGGGTGCTCGGGGCTGACCTGCGTGGCCCGGCCGATGTAGTCGCGCAGCATGTCGTCGTCGTAGACGATCTCCATTCCGCGTCCGCCGAGGACGTAGGAGGGCCGTACGAGCACGGGGAACCCGATCTCGTCGGCGATCTCCTTGGCCTCGGCAAACGAGGTGGCCATCCCGTGCCGGGGTGCCAGGAGGCCTGCCTCCGCGAGCACGGCGCCGAATGCACCGCGCTCCTCGGCCAGATGGATCGCCTCGGGAGATGTCCCCACCACCGGGACTCCCGCGTCCTTGAGTGGTTGGGCAAGACCAAGCGGCGTCTGGCCCCCGAGCTGGACAATCACCCCGGAGACCGGACCAACCTGCTGCTCGGCGGCCACGATCTCCAGAACGTCCTCGAGGGTCAGGGGCTCGAAGTAGAGGCGGTCGCTGGTGTCGTAATCGGTCGACACCGTCTCGGGGTTGCAGTTGACCATGACCGTCTCGTAGCCAACGGCACGAAGTGCGAGCGCCGCATGAACACACGAGTAGTCGAACTCGATGCCCTGCCCGATTCGGTTTGGCCCACTGCCCAAGATAATGACGGCCGGCTTGGTACGCGGGCGTACCTCTGTCTCCTCGTCGTATGAGGAGTAGTGGTACGGCGTGTACGCAGCGAACTCACCGGCGCAGGTATCGACGGTCTTGTATACGGGTCTGATGCCCAGGGCCTGACGCAGGTGCCGTGCGACGTCCTCAGAAATCCCTCGCAACTCGGCAATCTGTCGGTCGGAGAAGCCGTTCCGCTTTGCCTGACGGATGAGTCTGGGGTCGAGGTCCGCGGCGTCACGCACCTGTGCAGCGATCTCATTGATGATCGCGATCTGGTCAAGGAACCAGGGGTCAATCCCCGTGGCTTCGTTCAACCTCTCAGCGGTTGCGCCCAGCCACATCGCCTGCTGCACCTTTTTGATGCGACCGTCATGCGGCGTTCTGGTCTGCTCGACGAGTGTCTCTACGTCGTCTTCGATGTCTGTCCAGCAGAAGGATGCATCTGACTTCTCGATTGAGCGCAGAGCCTTTTGCAGCGCCTCGGGGATGTTGCGGCCGATCGCCATGGCCTCACCGACGCTCTTCATGTGCGTCGTGAGGGTGGGGTCGGCCGCCGGGAACTTTTCAAAGGCGAAGCGCGGAACCTTGACGACAACGTAGTCGAGGGCGGGCTCGAACGAGGCGGGCGTCTCCGCCGTGATGTCGTTGGGCACCTCATCGAGCGTGTAGCCGATCGCCAGTCGGGCCGCGATCTTGGCGATGGGAAAGCCAGTCGCCTTGCTGGCAAGAGCACTCGAGCGCGAGACCCGGGGGTTCATCTCGATGACGATGAGCCGCCCGTCGGACGGGTCCACGGCGAACTGGATGTTGCAGCCACCGGTGTCGACGCCGACGGCTCGAATGATGGCGATCCCGACATCGCGCATGTGCTGGTACTCGCGGTCGGTGAGGGTCATGGCCGGTGCCACCGTGATCGAGTCTCCGGTGTGAACGCCCATCGGGTCGAGGTTCTCGATCGAGCAGATCACCACGACGTTGTCGTTCTTGTCGCGCATCAGCTCGAGTTCGTACTCCTTCCACCCGATGATTGACTCTTCGAGCAGCACCTCCGTGGTGGGGCTGGCCGAGAGGCCCATGCCGGCGATCCGATGAAGATCGTCAGCGTTGTACGCCATTCCCGAACCCGCCCCACCCATGGTGAACGATGGCCGCACGACAACGGGATAGCCAAGGTCGTTTGCGGCCGTCAGACACTCATTCATCGTGTGGCAGATCGCCGACCGGGCCACTTCGCCACCGATCTCCTCGACGATGCCCTTGAAGAGCTCGCGGTTCTCGCCACGTTGGATGGCATCAACATCAGCGCCGATCAGCTCAACGTCATACTTCTCCAACACACCGCTCTGGTGAAGTGCGATCGCTGCGTTCAGTGCAGTTTGGCCACCCAACGTCGGAAGAAGCGCGTCCGGGCGCTCTTTGGCGATGATCTTCTCGATGATCTCTGGAGTGATTGGTTCGACGTACGTGGCGTCGGCGAACTCCGGGTCAGTCATGATCGTGGCCGGGTTGCTGTTGACAAGGATCACCCGCAGCCCGTCGGCGCGCAGTACTCGGCATGCCTGGGTTCCGGAGTAGTCGAACTCGGCGGCCTGGCCGATGACGATCGGGCCAGAACCGATCACCAGCACCGAGCTGATGTCGGTACGCCTGGGCATCAGCGATCTCCCTGCATCATCGTGACGAACCGATCGAACAGGTATGCCGAGTCATGAGGTCCGGCCGCGGCCTCCGGGTGGTACTGGACGCTGAATGCCGGAACGTCCAACAGGCGCAGTCCCTCCACGACGTTGTCGTTGAGACACACGTGGCTCACCTCAGCGCGACCGAAAGGAGTTGCTGTTGGCCCGTCCAGAGGAGCAGCTACCGCGAAGCCGTGGTTGTGAGCACTGATCTCGACACGACCTGTTTTTCGGTCCTGCACCGGTTGGTTGACGCCGCGGTGCCCGTACTTCAGCTTGTAGGTGCCGAAACCAACGGCCCTGCCAAGGATCTGGTGACCGAAACAGATTCCGAACACTGGGATCGCTCGCTCCAGCAGCTGCTGCATCAAGGCAACCGGTCCGTCTGCGGTGGAAGGGTCACCAGGACCGTTGCTGAAGAAGACACCATCGACCCCGACGGCTAGCACGTCATCGATGGAGCTGGACGCGGGGAGCACGTGGACCTCGATCCCGCGCTCTGCCATCAGCTTCGGGGTCATGGCCTTTATTCCGAGGTCGATTGCTGCCACGGTGCGACGCCGTTCACCGACAGCGGGGACGAGGTAAGCCTCCGACGTGCTGACCGCTGCCGTCAGGTCCGCTCCTGCCATGTTCGGGCTCTGCCGCACCCGCGCAAGCAGCAGCTCTGGATCATCGGTCTCGGTGGAGATCCCCACCCGCATGGCTCCCTGTTCGCGGAGGTGGCGGGTGAGGGCACGAGTGTCGATGCCCGAAATCCCAACGATGTCTTGTGCCGCCAGACGTTCATTCAACGAACCGGTCGAGCGCCAGCTCGACCGGACACGAGTGGGGTCACGCACGACGTAGCCACTGACCCACATCGCCGTCGACTCGTCGTCCTCACCGTTGACGCCGGTGTTGCCGATCTGTGGAGCGGTCTGGATCACCACCTGGTGGTGGTAGGACGGGTCGGTGAGCGTCTCTTGGTAGCCAGTCATCGCCGTGCAGAAGACAGCTTCGCCGAAGGTTTCACCCGTTGCGCCGAAGGACTCGCCGCGAAACACGCGGCCATCTTCGAGGACGAGCAGTGCTGGCAGGGTTGCAGTCACGCAGGGTCTCCGGACGTGGTGGTCGAAAGGGCTGGATCGATGGGCGGTGACTGGTCGGTGGCGATGCCGTCGACCGCGGCGCGCACTGCCTCTGCCGTACGGGCATCGCGCACGCGGAGGCCAAGATCAATGACTTGCTCCCCATGGCGCCAGCTGATGACCAAGACACCATCAGTCTCCAACACACGCCCGGCGATCCCGCGATCGTGACGGACGCCGACGATATCTCGGGGCAGCCGCAAAGATGTCGGGAGCGCCCGCACGGATGATCCACACCCCCTGATTCCTCACCGTGACCTCAGCGGCGCTAGGGACCCCCAGCCCGTGCACGACGATCCGGTCGAGCCAGTCGCCCGAGCGGGTCGCCCCCAGGTAGCGGGCCGTAACGCCGTCACCTCGACGGCTGAACCGGCTGTTTCCCCCGCTGAGGCGCCCGGGACCTGTGGAGCTTCAGGCAATGGACCGATGTCGATCTGGCGTCTCCCCCGCCGCACCCAACCCCACCGCATGAGGCCCAGCACCGCGCCAATCAATGCAACGACACCCAAGGTGAGGCCGATGCGCTCGGGCCAGTCGGTGACCTGCGCCGATGCGAGAACGAGGCAGACCCGTGTCACGCCTCCACCTCACCTTCGCGAGCAGTGAGCCGGCCGCGCAGGAAGGTCGCGACTGGACGCGCAGCCAGTTCGGCGCCGGCGTATGGCGTGTTGCGGCTGCGCGAGAGCATCGTGGTCGGATCCACCGTGTATCTCGTCGCCGAGTCGATGAGGACAAGGTTGGCCGGCTCGCCTGCTGCGATCGGGCGCCCCTGCCCCTTGAGCCTTCCGATCTGCGCGGGCCGAAACGACATTCGGTCGGCCACCCCCGCCCAGTCGAGCAGGCCGGTCTCGACCATGGCGCTCGCCACTACGCCAACAGCCGTCTCCAGGCCGACCATGCCCATTGCCGCCGCTGCCCACTCGCAGTCCTTGTCCTCCAGGCTGTGAGGTGCGTGGTCGGTGGCAACCGCGTCGATCGTTCCATCGGCCAACCCTTGACGAACTGCGTCCACGTCGTCCTGCGTCCGCAATGGCGGGTTGACCTTGTAACGCGGGTCGTAGCTGCGGACCATCTCGTCGGTCAAGAAAAGGTGGTGAGGGGTGACCTCCGCAGTTACGTCGATTCCTTTGCCCTTAGCCCACCGGAGAATCTCGACAGACCCGGCGGTCGAGACGTGACAGACATGCAGCCGTGAGCCGACGTGGCCGGTCAACAACACATCTCGCGCAATGATCGACTCCTCGGCTACAGCCGGCCAGCCGCGCAACCCGAGAACTCCCGATACCGTGCCTTCGTTCATCTGCGCGCCTTCGGTCAACCGAGGCTCCTGCGCATGCTGGGCTACCACACCGTCGAAAGCTTTGACGTACTCCAGTGCTCGTCTCATGAGCACTGCATCTGAGACGCACTTGCCGTCGTCGGAGAAGATCCGCACTCGGGCAGCGGACTCAGCCATTGCACCGAGTTCGGCGAGCTCGCTTCCACCCAGGCCGACAGTGACCGCCCCCACCGGGTGGACATCGCAGAGCCCAGCACGTCGACCGAGGTGCCAGACCTGCTCGACAACCCCAGCGGTGTCCGCCACGGGGTCGGTATTGGCCATCGCATGCACGGCGGTGAACCCGCCGACGGCAGCAGCGGCAGAGCCGGACGCTACGGTCTCAGCGTCCTCTCGCCCGGGTTCGCGCAATGCGTGTGGAGGTCGACCAAGCCAGGCAGCGCCACCAGCCCGAAGGCGTCCATGATCTCGGTGCCGCCGTCAGCGCCCATCGCCGGCGTCAGCGCCGACGGCAGCGATGACGACCGTCGGCGAGCAGCAGGTCCTGGCTCTCACCACCAAGAATGCTGGCACCCTTGATCAGGTAGCGCCGTGCTGGCGCGCTCGCGCTCATTCGGCACCGCCCAGCGCTGAGTCGCTGCCACCGAGCAACAGATAGAGCACCGCCATGCGCACACTGACTCCGTTCGTTACCTGTTCGACGATGACGGCCCGCTCGGAGTCGGCGACCTCCGCGGTGATCTCCAGACCACGGTTCATCGGGCCCGGGTGCATGACGATCGAGTGATCGGGAAGCCGCGCCATCCGGTCACCATCGAGCCCGTAGCGCCGGGAGTACTCGCGCACACTCGGGAAGAACGCGGCGTTCATTCGCTCCTGCTGGACGCGCAACATCATCACCGCGTCGGCGCCGGCGAGGCTGGCTATCGAGGTCGTACGAGTAAGCGCAAGGCCAGGAGTCGATCCCTACCGGGCAGCAGGGTCGGCGGCGCTACGAGGGTGACGTCGGCTCCGAGGGTGGCCAGGAGGAGGACGTTGGAGCGAGCCACTCGACTGTGCAGGACGTCGCCGACCACCACCACCTTCCGCCCCTCGAGCGTCGTGAGGTGCTTGCGCATCGTGAAGGCGTCCAGAAGAGCTTGGGTCGGGTGCTCGTGGGTACCGTCACCGGCGTTGACGATCGACCCACCGATCCAGCCTGAGTGGGCCAGGGTATGAGGGGCACCACTGGCTCCGTGTCGAATGACCACGGCGTCGGCACCCATTGCCTCCAGCGTCAGCGCGGTGTCCTTCAGGCTCTCACCTTTGGAGACGCTCGAGCCTTTGGCGCTGAAGTTGATGACGTCTGCCGAAAGCCGCTTGGCAGCCGCCTCGAAGGAAATCCTGGTTCGGGTGGAGTCCTCGAAGAAGAGGTTGACGACTGTTCGACCCCGCAGGGTCGGGAGCTTCTTGACGGGTCGGTCGGACAGCCGCGCGAGCTCGTCTGCGGTGTCCAGGATCAGCGTTGCATCACCGAAAGAGAGGTCAGCAGCGGAGAGTAGGTGCCTGGTCATGACGAGGTCTCGCCATCAGTTTCGATGGAGCGAGGTTCAGAGCCTCCGATGAGGACCGCGTCTTGGCCATCGACCTCTGCAACAAGGACGCGCACCGTCTCGCGAGTGGATGTCGGCAGGTTCTTCCCGACGTAGTCCGCGCGGATCGGGAACTGCCGGTGGCCGCGATCGACGAGCACAGCCAACTGCACGCATCGGGGACGGCCCAGCTCGCCCAGGGCGTCGAGCGCCGCACGGATCGAGCGGCCCGAGAACAACACATCGTCGACTAGGACGACGACGGCGTCGTCGATTCCACCGGCAGGGAGTTCAGTGCGCCCGAGACCGCGCGCGGGGCGCAGACGCAGGTCGTCTCGAAACATTGTGATGTCGAGCGACCCGAAGGGGACCTGGCTGCCCTCGACCTCACTGATCCGCTCAGCCAACCGTTCGGCCAACGGCACACCACGAGTGGGGATGCCGAGAAGAACCACCGACTGGGCGCCTTTGTTGCGCTCGAGCACTTCGTGGGCGATACGGGTCAGCGCACGCTGGACATCTTCTGCGTCGAGGACCTCGCGGTCCTCGGCCGCTGAGTCTGACCGAGCCATGGCGAACCTCCTTTCCCGCCTCACTGGACGGACTTAAAGGATGTCGAACTCCTTCACCCTAGCGAAGCGAGCCGGCAGGCCGTAGGCCCGTACCCCGACTACCGAGCGTGGTCGGCCTCCTGGTTGCGGTGGCCGTCACTCCTTTGGCACCGTCGCAGTACGGTCGACAGGGCCACGCTGAGCAACACATCCTGAATGGCCATTCGGGCGAATCTGAGGCCGATTCGGGACAGATTGCCGCGTTTCCCTTGACGTGGTGGTCACGCTGAGTAACGCTACTCAGCGTGACCACCACGCGTTCGGGGCGCAGGAGGCCATACGCACAGCAGGGGTGACCGGAGTTCGAGACCTAAGGCCTTACCGCCTTACCTCGATCCAGGTACCCGGGGGGACGCCCGACCTCGGTCGGGCCTAGACGAAAGGTGCGCAGTGACCGACTACGCAAAGGCGCTCGGAGCACGACTCCGAGCGATCCGTACCCAACAAGGACTCTCGCTCCATGGGGTGGAGGAGAAGTCGAACGAGCGGTGGAAAGCGGTTGTCGTTGGCTCTTACGAGCGGGGCGACCGAGCCGTCACCGTGCAGAAGCTGGCTGAGCTCGCCGATTTCTACGGAGTGCCCGTCAGCGAGCTGCTGCCAGACAGCAGTCCGGCAGCAGCGACGGAGCCGCCTCCGCGTCTGGTGATCGACCTCGAGCAGCTCAACCAGGTTCCGGCTGAGAAAGCTGGGCCCCTCGCTCGATATGCACAGACCATCCAGAGCCAGCGCGGCGACTACAACGGGCGCATCCTGTCGATTCGACAAGAAGACCTTCGCACCCTTGCCGTCATCTACGACCAGTCCCCCGGCGCGCTCACTGAGCAGCTGATCACCTGGGGCGTGTTGAACCCGGAAGCCCGTCGAGCCCTGCCGTTGGACTAGCCGCCGCTAGCTCAGCGGGGGTAACCGATCGCGTCGTCATCGTCGAGCGCCTCGGCGTAGGCAGGTGCTGCTCCGCCAGCGGCGTCACCGATGCGGTGCACTCGCATGGCATTGGTCGAACCTGGGATTCCGGGGGGACTCCCGGCGACGATCGTAATGAGGTCGCCGACGATGCATCGATTGAGTTCGAGCAGCTTGGCCTCGACCTGACGGACCATGTGGTCGGTATGCGTCACCGGATCGACGAGGAAGCTCTCCACCCCCCAGGTCAGCGAGAGCTGGCTGCGCACCTGAGGATCGGGGGTAAACGCGAGCAAGGGCACCGACGACCGGTACCGAGCGAGGACCGTCGGCGTGCGGCCGGTCTCGGTGAAGGCAACGAGGAACTTCGCACTCAGCTGGTTGGCGACGTGGACGGCCGCACGACAGATCGCGTCACCCTTGTTCGTGGGTAGGCCCTCAATCCTCGGGATCCGGTCGAGCGCGGTGTCTTCGATCGACTCGATGATTCGCCCCATCGTGAGGACCGACTCGACCGGAAACCTTCCGATGCTCGTCTCACCAGAGAGCATGACGGCGTCAGCCCCATCGAGAATCGCGTTTGCGACGTCTGAGGCTTCCGCGCGAGTGGGCCGGGACGCGCTGATCATCGACTCCAGCATCTGCGTGGCCACGATCACCGGCTTTCCCTTTTCCCGTGCCAGGCTGACCGCCCGCTTCTGCACCAGCGGCACCTGCTCCAACGGCAGCTCGACCCCGAGATCTCCGCGGGCGACCATGATGCCGTCGAAGGTGTCGAGGATCTCCGGAAGATGCGTCACCGCCTGTGGCTTCTCGATCTTGGCGATGACGGGACGATGGATGCCCTCGTCGTCCATGACGGCGTGCACGGGATCAACATCGCCCGCGGTCCGCACGAAGGAGAGCGCCACGAGATCGACTCCGTTGGTCAAGGCCCAGCGGAGGTCATCGATGTCCTTGTCCGACACAGCCGGAACACTCACCATGGCCCCAGGGAGATTGATGCCCTTCGAGTCCGACAGCGTCCCGCCCTCAACCACCCGAGTGGCGACGGCCACCCCGCTGACCTCCTCGACACGCAAGAGAACGCGACCGTCATCGACGAGGATCGGGTCACCGACCGTCACGTCGTTGGCCAGACCAAGGTGCGTCGTCGAGACGACCTCCTGGTCCCCGGGAACTTCCTCAGCGGTGATCACGAAGCGGGCGCCAGGACGCAGAAGCACCGAGCCGCTCGCGAACCGGCCCAGCCGGATCTTGGGGCCCTGCAAGTCAGCCAAGACGCCGACCGCGCGTCCACAGGCCGAAGACGCCTGCCGAACCAGCGCTAACGAACGAGCATGGTCTGCGTGGGTGCCGTGGCTGAGATTGATCCTGGCCACATCGAGGCCGGCCTCGACCAAGGCCGTCACCGTGCCCAGCGTGCTGGAGGCCGGTCCGAGAGTGGCGATGATCTTGGCACGGCGCATGGGCACGACCCTACCGAGCACCTGGGGCACGTTTGACGCGACAGACGCTCACCAGCGCCATTCTTGTCATTCGAACATTTGTTCGATACCCTCGATGAAGAGGTGCGCACTTGCTGACGATCTCCCCGACCAAAAATCTCCCGGAGAGACACTGCATTGGCGCCACCCCGCGAGAGATGTCGAGACACGGTGAGCGCACTCCCCGAGCGCCTGGCTCGCGGACACCACTTCTCTCGGGAGCACCTGATGCACCAGCGCCTACCAGTCGGCCCCCAGGGCCTCCGTCCCCGTTCGACGCCGAGCACACCGCGGTTGACCGCTCTCACCGAAGCAGTCGATGCCACCTTCGCCCTCGAGACCGAAACCGCTCCGGTCCGAATGCTGGCCGACGAGGTGATCACTCTCTTCGCCGCCGTCAACCGACTGCAGGCAATGGCCTTGACCCGGCTGGCTCGCGTCGACGCGAACGGGGTGGCAGCGCTGGAGTCAGGCAGTAGTACTGCGTCTTGGCTGCGCCATCACACGGGACTGCCCTCTGGCCATGCTTCCGACCTGGTGCGAACGTCTCGCGAGCTGCACTCATCTCTAGCCGCTACCGAGACGGCGCTCGGAAACGGCGAGATCACCGTGCAGCACGCCCGCACCATCGCTCGGACCGTCCGTCTGGTGCGCGACCGCGTAGGACCCGCTGAGGAAGGCGCCGCTGTTGCGGAGGTCGAGAAGGTCATGCTTGAGGTCGGTCGTGCCGTCGATGCCGGGTCTCTCACCGGATTTGCCACCAGAGTTCGGCAGGTGGTCGACCCTGACGGGGCGCTGACCGATGCCAATCGGGCTCATGAGCGACGGTGGCTCTCCACTTCGACAACGCTGGACGGAATGGTGAGCATCGATGGTCTGCTCGACGCAGAAGCCGGGGCAGTGCTGCTGACGGCTCTCGCGTCTTCGGCTTCCCCCCACGGACCAGATGACCTTCGTAGCGCAGGGCAGCGCCGCGCCGATGCCTTGGTCGACCTGTGCGGCTATGCCCTCGACACAGGTCAACCGAGGGCCTCAGGTGGAGTGCGGCCTCATCTGCTCGTTACGACGCCGCTCGTGGCCATTACCGGCCGCGGCGGCGAGAGCTCGGGGCCTGTTGAGGTCGCGGAGATGGCCTGGACCGGACCGGTCACCGACGAGGCGGTGCGCCGACTCGCCTGCGACGCCGAGGTAACCCGGGTGGTCCTCGACCCTTCCTCGCAGCCACTCGACGTAGGGCGATCGACCCGGACGGTGCCCGGACACCTCCGGCAAGCTTTGATCGTGCGCGATCGCGGATGTGTCGCTGAGGGCTGCGACCGACCATCGGCCTGGACCGAAGCCCACCATGTGGTGCACTGGGCAGAAGGCGGCCGCACGGCTCTCGACAACCTGGTGCTGCTCTGTCGCACCCACCATCGCAAAGTTCACGATGGCGGATGGGAGTTCAGTCTCATCGGACGACGATGGTGCCTCGTTCCCCCCGAGCGGGACCGCCTGAGCTATCCGGGGTCAAAACCCTCGCTACCCGATTCCGGCGCCGACCCACGTACCGACGAGATAGGTGATTCCAGCGGCGGCACCGCCGAGCAGTAGCTGTCGAGTTCCTGAGAACAACCACGAGCGCACAGTGATGCGCGAAACGAGCACACCCACGCTGAAGAGGGCCACGAACGAGACGATCAATGCCGGCCAGAGGCTTGTGGCCCCTAGCAAATAGGGCAACAACGGAATAAACGCACCGACGCTGAATGCCAAGAAGCTCGAGACCCCCGCCGTCACCGGCGAGGGAAGCTCGTGAATGTCAACGCCCAGTTCTTCGCGCACGTGCACCTCGAGTGCGTGGTCGGGATCGCGAGACAGCTCACGCGCCACCTCGCCGGCCAGCTCCGGTGAGAGCCCCCGTCGTTGGAAGGTGTCAGCGAGTTCGCGTTCCTCGGCCTCGGGCCGGTTCTCCAGCTCGGTCCGCTCCAGCTCGATCTCGGCCTGAGCCAGCTCACTTTGCGAGGCGACACTTACGTACTCCCCGGCAGCCATCGAGCTGGCGCCCGCCACCAGGCCCGCAAGACCGGCGATCACGACGGCCGTGCTGTCCGAGCCCGTCGCCGCGGTGCCTCCGGCAACACCGGCGATCAACGCGAAGTTCGAGACCAGGCCGTCGCTGGCCCCGAAGACGGCCGGTCGCAACCAGCCGCCAGTCACATCGCGGTGCGAGTGGTGTATTTCAAAAGCTCGCTCGGTCACGAGGATCCCTTCGGTTGCACTGCTGGTTCAGGGTCATCTGGATCCGCCGATCCCGAAGAGACCTGATGGACCGTCCCCCGCAGCTCCTCAGAAGACTCGCGGCCCGGAACACGCCGCCAGGAGATTACGAGGTAGGTCACGGCGCCGATGAACGTCGCGATCGAGACCCAGACGTTGACACGCAGCCCCAGGATCTCATTGGCAGCGTCGATCCGCAGAAGCTCGATGGGAAGACGACCGAATGCATAGAGGGCGACGTAGAGGGCGAACAGTCGCCCGTGCCCGAAACGCCACCGCCGGTCGACCAGCACCAAGATGCCGGCGACCGCCAGCATCCAGAGCGATTCGTAGAGGAACGTGGGATGGAAGGTTGTGACGTCGAGGTAGTCAAGGGGGCGATGTTCGATATCGATCTCCACCCCCCAGGGAAGAGTGGTGGGGCCCCCAAAGAGTTCCTGGTTAAACCAATTTCCCCAGCGGCCCATCGCTTGGGCAACGGCAATTCCAGGAGCTATCGCGTCGCCGAAAGGTGGCAGGGGGATCCCGCGCCGGCGCACTCCGATCCACGCGCCGACTCCTCCGAAGAAGACCGCACCCCAGATACCGAGTCCGCCCTCCCAGATCCTCAGGGCATCGACCGGGTTGCCGCCATCGCCGAAGTACGCCGCCGGCGAGGTGATCACGTGATAGATGCGCCCACCGATGATGCCGAAAGGAACCGCCCACACCGCCACATCTGCGACGACGCCAGGGGCGCCGCCTCGGGCACGCCACCGACGGTCACCGATCCAAATCGCCAACGCGATGCCGATGATGATGGCCACCGCATAGCCCCGCAGCGGGAAGAACCCGATGTGCCAGACGCCGTCAGCGGGGCTGGGGATCGAATACACCGGGTTGGCCACGCGCCCTACTGAGTGTTCTTCAGAGCATCGTCGATGGCTGCAGCCAGATCGCCGGTGACGTCGAAGGTCTTTCCGTCGATGAAGACGGTCGGAGTTGAAGAGATGTTCGCAGCTCCTTGACTCTTGGCCACTTGCTCAACCCAGCCAGCGTAAGTCTGGTCGGTGACGCACGACTCCCATTCGCTCCCCTCGATACCGACATCGTTGCCCCAGCCGATGAGATCGTCCGTTGTCCAGGCCTCTTGCCCGGGAGACTCCGCCGGCTGGTTTGCGTAGACAGTCTGGTGGAAGTCCAGCGCCTCAGCCTCGCCCACGTCAGCAGCACACCCGAAGGCGCTGGCTGCAGCCACCGAGGAGCTGTTGCCGAGCTTTGCATCCAGGAACGAAAGCGGATGGATCGTCACCGTGACGTCCCCCGCGTCGACCCGCTCCCGGACAAGGTCGGAGTTCGTCTCCTCAAATTGCTTGCAGCCCGGACACTGGAAGTCCTCCCAGAGGGTGAGGTCAACGGGGCCGTCGCCGACGACGACGCCCCCTCCAGGCTCTGCGACCAGAGCCGGCAGGGCCGCGTCGGTGGGGCCGTTGTCATTCGACGCCCACCAGGCGTACCCGATGATCATTACCGCTACTACAGCCACGACGGTGGCGATCGCAATGTTGGAGAGCTTGCGCTTGCGATCATCGGCCTTGGCCTGTCGCGCCCGCTCGGACGCCAGACGGTCTCGTGCGCCCCGCTTTCCCCCCTGGCCCTTCCCGCCCTGGCGACCTGCTCCCTTGCCTGCTCCGTCGTGGGTGTCCCCGTTGCGTGCGCCGTTCGTCACAGCTTCGGCTCCTCTGCCTGATCGTTTACCTGATCGTCTGAGTACTCGACTGAGGCGTAGCCGCCCCGGTCATCGTCGTCGGCACGCCGGTGGCGCCCCTGCTGCGATTCTGCTTGGTCGTCCCACTCGTCGTAGAGCCCAAGGTCCCCCGTGCCCGCCTTGCCGCTGCGATCGATGGCCCAGCGGGTCGCAGGAAAAATCACCAGCCAGGCAGCCATCGCCACGAAGCTGAAGTCGCGCAGCAACACGGGCAGGTAATTCGCCTCTCCCTCCGGAACGGCTCCACCACCACCGAAACATCCGCAGTCGATCGAGAGGCCGCGCGCCCAGACCGAGGCGACCCCAACCACGAATGCGGTCATCAATGCGCCGGCAACCACCGCGGTGATCCGGGTTGCCACTCCCACCAACAACGCCACGCCCATCGCTAGCTCGAAGAGCGGAAGGGCGTAGCCCACGAACTCTCCAACGCCGGCCGGCAGGATCTGATATGCCTGAACGGCCATCACCGCCTGAGTTGGCTCGGAGACCTTCGCTCCGCCACTCCACAGCAGAACAACGGCAAGACCCAGTCGAAGTACCGTGGAGATCCACATCTGTGCGGTAGAGCCGCGGAAGCCCTTCATGTCGCCGAGTTGCCGCGGGCGACGCCGGAGCGCAGGTCCACCGCCAGGGCTCGGACTCGATCAATACCGTCTGCCGGTGTTGGAGCGTCCAACAACGCTCGGACAAACGCCGATCCAACAATAACCCCGTCGGCGAACTCTGCTATCTCAGCCGCCTGACGACCGCTGGAGACTCCAAGACCCACGCAGATCGGGAGGCTCGTTGCCGCCCGCGTCCGCTCGACGAGCTCGCGGGCCGCGGATCCGACCTGGTCACGGGCACCGGTAACGCCCATCACGGCAGCGGCGTATACAAACCCCGAAGCTGCATCAGCGGTGAGGGCGATCCGCGCTGTCGTCGAGGACGGCGCTACCAAGAATATCCGAGCCAAGCCCTCCAGCTCACTGGCGGAGATCCACTCCCCTGCCTCTTCTGGGGTGATGTCTGCGGTGATCACACCGACTCCACCCGCTGACGCAAGCTCGTGGGCAAAGCGTTGAACTCCGAACCTCTCGATAGGGTTCCAGTAGCTCATCACCATCGTCGGAACGCCCTTGGCGGCAACGGCACGAACGGTATCCATCACTTCGGTGGTGGTGACACCGGCGGTCAGGGCGCGGTCAACGGCCTCTTGAATCGTCGGACCGTCCAGGAGCGGATCGGAGTACGGCAGGCCAACCTCTATGGCGTCCACTCCGCCGTCAACCATGGCGTGCATGGCATCGATCGCGCCAGCCACCGAGGGAAATCCCGCCGGCAAGTACCCAATCAACGCTGCTCGGTTCTCGGCCCGGGTGCGCCCGAAGAGATCAGCCAGAGAGCTCACGCGCCACCCTCGCCGGCATCGATCCCAAACCAGGCGGCGGCAGTGGCAACGTCCTTGTCGCCGCGTCCGGACATGTTCACCAACAGCACCGAGTCTGGACCGAGCTCGCGACCGACCTGGAGGGCGCCAGCCACCGCGTGCGCCGACTCGATGGCCGGAATGATTCCCTCCGTGCGACACACCAGTTCGAAGGCCGCCATAGCCTCGACATCAGAGATCGGCGCATAGGTCACCCGCCCCGTCTCATGCAGCCAGGCATGCTGTGGCCCGACACCGGGGTAGTCCAGACCGGCTGAGATCGAGTGCGATGGGACCGTCTGCCCCATCTCGTCTTGCATCACATACGTGCGGGTTCCGTGAAGAACGCCTGGCGAACCACCGGCCATGCGCGCGGCATGACGGCCGGTTCCGACACCATCGCCCCCGGCTTCAAACCCGTAGAGCCGAACATCGGCGTCCTCAAGGAACGCTGTGAAGATCCCCATGGCGTTGGAACCGCCACCGACGCAAGCGATGACTGCATCAGGAAGGCTGCCGGTGAGGTCGATCACCTGCTGCCTGGCCTCGTCACCTATCACCCGTTGGAAGTCGCGCACCATCATGGGGAAGGGGTGTGGGCCGGTAACGGTTCCGAGGATGTAGTGCGTGCGGTCGACGTTGGTCACCCAGTCACGCATCGCGTCGTTGATCGCGTCCTTGAGTGTCTGGCTTCCCGACTGGACGGAGACCACCTCGGCACCGAGAAGTTCCATACGCGCGACGTTGAGCGCTTGTCGACGCGTGTCTTCGGCACCCATGTAGACAACGCACTCCAGCCCGAGGAGGGCGCAGGCTGTCGCGGTCGCAACACCGTGTTGGCCCGCGCCGGTCTCGGCAATGACCCTGGACTTGCCCATCCGCTTGGTGAGCAGAGCCTGCCCCAACACATTGTTGATCTTGTGCGAACCCGTGTGGTTGAGATCCTCACGCTTGAGCAGGATCTTCGCTCCACCGGCGTGCTCAGTCAGCCGGTTCGCCTCGGTGAGCGGGCTCGGGCGGCCGTTGTAGGTGCGCTGAAGGTGCGCAAGCGTAGTGATGAAGTCTGGGTCGGTTCGCGCCTGACAGAAGGCGGCGGTCAACTCATCAAGAGCCGCCACCAGCGCTTCCGGGACGAAGCGTCCACCGAACCGCCCCCAGTGCCCGGTCTCGTCTGGGTCGAAGCCGGTTGTGCCGGCCGTGTGCGGCGGGGTGTCGATGCTCATGAGGCTCCCCGGGTAGAGGTGGGATGGGATCCGGCAGCGACCAGTTCAGCGACTACAGCCTCGGGGTCGGCACCGGTGACCAGAGCCTCACCCACGAGAACGGCGTGTGCCCCTTGATGTGCGTACGACACCACGTCGGCCGGCCCGCGCACTCCGGACTCGGCGATCTGGAGAACACCAGCTGGAACCGCAGGCGACACCCGAGAGAACGTCGTCGGATCAACCTCGAGGGTCTTGAGGTTGCGAGCGTTCACGCCGATGACTCGCGCGCCGGCTGCAACCGCGCGCTCAACCTCATCGGTGTCATGGACCTCAACGAGGGGCGTCAGGCCAAGCGACTCGGCGCGCTCGATCAGCGAGACCAACGCCTCCTGCTCGAGGGCGGCGACGATGAGCAGTGCCAAGTCTGCACCGGCTTCGCGTGCCTCCCACAGCTGGTAGCTGGTGACAATGAAGTCCTTGCAGAGAACGGGTACTTCAACTGCGGCGCGAACCGCACGCAGGTCCTGAATGCTTCCGCCGAAGCGCCGCCCTTCTGTGAGTACCGAAATGACCATCGCTCCACCTCTGGCGTACCGGGTGGCGAGGGCTGCTGGGTCGGCAATCGGTGCCAGCTCGCCTTTGGACGGGGAGGAGCGCTTCACCTCGGCGATGACGGCTACCCCCGGGTGGTCTCGAAGGAGACCAAATGCGTCCAGCGGCTGCGGCCGGTTCCTGGCGCCAGCTTTTACGTCCTCGAGGGGGCGAGCAGCCTCACGGATGGCGAGGTCCTCTCGGACCCCTGCGACGATCTCGGCCAGGACGCTCACTGCTCCAGGGTATCTGCGGGTCGGTTCCCGCTTGGCACAGCCTGTCAGCCGGACGCCACGGCGAGGGCGATGAAGAAGAAGGCAAAGCCGACGATCACCAGGGCGAGCAGCGCAACAGCGATCCATCCCAAGATCACCCCGACCTTGGCCATCCCATCGCCGCCGAGCCGACCACCGGAGGCGGCGATCTCCTCGGCGGCTTGGTTGCCAACGATGATCGCTGCGATGCCGAGTGGCTGGCACGACACGATGCCGAGAATTCCCAGCACGAGCGCCGCCACTGCCTTACCCGAGCTCGGCGACTGGGCAGCAGCCGTCGGGTAGGCCGGAGGATGTTCTGGCGGAGCGGGATAGTCCGGTTGTATCGGTGGCCCCGACGGATTCCCAGACGCGGGCTGTGGATACTCCCCCGGCGGCGGTGGGGGCGGGTAGTCAGACATCAGGCCGCTGAGTCCAGGTACGGGAACCAGGGCAAGTTCCGGACCACAAAGAAGACAGCGGTGACCGCCACGAGTGCCCACCACAGGGCGACGGGGGCGCCGGCCACCGACCGAGTGGGGGCGTTGCTGCGCTCGCCTCCTCCCGATGAGCCGCCCGCCTGTGCCCAAGCACGAATGGCAAGAGCCATGGCCACCCCCAGAAAGAGTGGCAGCAGGAGATTGTGGTCCAGTGCGGTCGCGACGTCACCGTGCATCAGGGCGTAGGTGCCGCGAAGCCCGCCGCAGAAGGGGCAGTCGAGACCGGTCATCGCGCGCAGTGGGCAGAACCCGTAGTTGCCCGCTGAGTTCGGGTCGCGCGCCCAAAGCAGACCAAGCGTCGCCGCGCCACCGGCCGCCCACGCCCATCGTTCAATCGCGCGATGTCGGGTCGACGTGAGGGTAGCCATGGTCTGCGCCATCAGGACGACTCGGGAGCGCCCATCCCCATCATCTGCATGACCTTGCCAACCACAATCCCGATGATTACCAGAACGACTCCGGCCCAAAAGACCGCGGCCTGGGCAATCAGCACGCCTACCCCGCCGACGACGAAGGCGATCATGATGATGGTGACAGCGGTCCAAGCCGCCGGAGTTGAGCCGTGGTCGTTGTGCTCGGCTGACATCAGTTCTCCTCGTTCAAGACACGCAAGTCGCAGGCGGTACGAAGGCGGGCGATCGTGCCCCATAAGTGCCCCATAAGTGCCCCATAGTGCCCCATAGTGTCAGAGCCTAGGACAAGCGGGCGAAGGCGATTGCAACAACGATGTAGAGAATGAACGCGACGACCAGACCGACAGTGATCCAGGAGCAGATGACTCCCGCCTTGACGAAGCCATCACCGGTCAAGGTGCCCCCAGATGCGGCGATCTCGCGCTTGGCACCAGGCGCCAGTGCGAGCGCGACGACAGCCGGCACAATCCCGAGCCCCCATCCGCAGCTCATCACCAGGCCGACGATGCCCAGCACCAGGATGGCCGTTGCCTTGCCGCTGGAGCGCGGTGCGGCAGGGAATGCCCCCGGTTGTCCGGCCGGGGGGAAGTTGGGTGGGTAACTCGGGGCATACCCCTCCGAGGGTGGTGGTGGCGGCGGTGGTGGTGGCGGCGGTGGTGGTGGTGGCGGCGGTGGTGGTGGCGGCGGCGGAGGGGGCGTTACGCCATCGGCGGGCGGCTGCCAGGGATCGGGAGTGCCAGGAGGCTCTGGGGTGCTCACGGGGCGCAGGCTAGTCGACCGGATCAGCTTTCGGAGCCGGGCCTCCACCGGAGGCGCCCGGCGAGTCGCCGACGGTGGGGTCCTCGCCCCTGTCCAGTGCGCGCCACAGGTCGACCGGCTCGCCGGCGTGTTCGCCCAAGACCCCGTCGTCGTACCGTCGCCCCAGACGGGGCCACGTTGCCCCCCGCACGGTGATGATCACGGCAGCTACCGTGAGTGAGGCAGCCGAGATCCAGGCAGCGGCGCCATCGCCGAGGTCTCCATAGAGCGCGCCAACAAGGCCACAGCCCGCAACAACGACACCGAGAACCGGACGTCCGCGCGGAGGTACCGCAAACAGGGCAGGAATCGTCGCGGCAGCCAACAGCGCCAACCCCGTCGCTGCTTCAACAGACGACGCAAACCCGGCCGTCGCCGACAGCGCAAGAAGAGCTAGCACCCAGCCACGGGAGCCGAGACGGGTCACGGCGCGCGGAGAGTGGATGCGGTGGCGACCGCACGCAGAACTGCGGCCGCCTTGTTCACCGACTCGTCGAACTCAGCCGCGGGGTCGGAGTCGGCGACGATACCTCCCCCGGCCTGGACGTAGGCCCGACCATCTCGGACCAGCGCAGTACGAATGGCGATGGCCATGTCCATGTCTCCGGCGAAGTCGAAGTAGCCCACCGTACCGCCGTAGAGACCACGACGACTCGGCTCGAGCTCGTCGATCAGCTCCATCGCACGGACCTTCGGCGCTCCCGAAAGCGTTCCAGCGGGAAACGTGGCCGCGAGGACGTCGAACGCCGTGCGGCCGGAGCCACTTCACCGACCACGGTCGACACGATGTGCATGACGTGTGAGTAGCGCTCCACCGTCATGAAATCGACAACCTCGACGCTTCCCGGTCGACAGACCCGCCCTAGGTCGTTGCGTGCCAGGTCAACGAGCATCAGGTGCTCCGCTCGCTCCTTCTCATCTGCCAACAGCTCGGTCGCAAGCGCAGCGTCCTCCTCCGGAGTCTGACCGCGCCACCGGGTTCCAGCAATCGGGTGCTCGAGCGCTCTGCCTTCGGCAACTTTCACCAGTGCCTCGGGGCTCGATCCCACAATGTCGAAATCATCGAAACGCAGCAGGTACATGTACGGGCTGGGATTAACGGCCCGCAGAACGCGATATACATCGAGGCTGTCGGCTGGGCAATCCATTTCAAAACGCTGGCTGACCACGATCTGGAAGGCATCCCCCGCCCAGATCGCCTCCTTCGCACTGCTCGACAGCCGCCAAGAAGTCGCTCCGCTCAGTGCGGGAAACGTACGCCCGATCGACGACTTCATCGACCACCGCAACGGTCGCCGAGGTCGAAACGGCCAGGTCCGCCGTCATCGCGTCGAGCCGGGCAACCGCGTCGAGCCAGGCCTCGTCCACCCGGTCATCGGTGGCGTCGTAGTTGATCGCGTTGGCGATGAGCAGCACGGTGCCGTCAGAGTGGTCCAGCACGGCCAGATCGGTAGCGAGCATGAGACCGATCTCGGGCAGGCGCAGCTCGTCGGCTGCGATCGACGGTAGCCGCTCCCAGCGACGGACCGCGTCGTAGCCGATGTAGCCGACCAGACCCCCCGTCAGCGGCGGCAAACCCGGTTGGCGTGGCGTGTGCAACCCACGAAGCACCTCCTCGCAGGACGGCAAGCGGCTCGCCAACGCGCGGGATGCCGACCGGCGGCTCGCCCCCCGTCCACACCGCATGTCCATCCACCTCGGTCAGGACCGAGTGCGACCTCACGCCGACGATCGAGTAGCGAGACCACACCCCACCGTGCTCGGCCGACTCCAGCAGAAACGTCCCTGGACGATCACCTGCGCAGTTTGCGATACAGACCCACGGGAGTCTCGGCGTCTGCCATCAGTCGGCGCACGACGGGGATCACCCGTCGGTCACGGGCCAGAACGCCGAACTCCTCAAGCGTTGGGGCGACGGCGCCCGTGCTCACGGCGCGCCAGCCGGCGGTGGCGCAACGGAGAGCTCACCCGTCGTCGAAACAGGTGCGCGCACCGGTGTGGCAGGCCGGGCCGACCTGGTCGACCCGCACCAGGACTGTGTCGCCGTCACAGTCAAGCCGGACTTCCTTGACCCACTGGACATTCCCCGAGGTGTCGCCCTTTCGCCAGTAGTCCTGCCTGCTGCGGCTGAAGTAGGTCGCGCGTCCTGAGGTCAGGGTTCGCTGCAATGCCTCGTCGTCCATCCAGCCGACCATCAAGACCTCACCGGTGTCGTACTGCTGGGCGACAGCGGGGAAGAGCCCGTGCTGGTCGCGCTTCAGGCGCGCGGCGATGGCCGGGTCAAGGGCGGAGATGCTGGACATGACATCCCATTCTGCCGTCGACCCACTCAACTGGCGTTGGCGCCCCGCAGCAGTCAGGCTGCAGGTATGTCCCAGACACCGCCTTCGCAACCTGACAGCCGCTCCCTCGCAACCCGGGAACGGGCCGCCCTGGCCGACCTCCTCGACGAGATGGGACCTGACGCCCCTACGCTGTGCGCCGGCTGGGACACCCGGGACCTCGTGGCGCACCTCGTCGTACGCGAGGGACACCCTGCAGCCGCCGGGATCGTTCTTCGGCCACTGGCCGGCTGGACAGCACGGCAGCAACAACGAACCGCGTTAGCGCCATACGCGGCACTTGTCGAGCGGTTCCGGCATGGGCCTCCCCTGATCTCGCCGATGCGGCTGCCCGGCGCCGACGCTGCGGCCAACGCCTTCGAACACTTCGTCCATCACGAGGACGTCCGCAGGGCCGGCGCCAGCTGGACGGTCCGCGAGCTGGCCGAGACGGACCAACGCAACCTTTGGCAGCACCTCACGCGCCGCGTACGCATGTACGTCCGAAGGTCACCGGTCCCTGTCCGGCTCGTAGCCCCAGACTTCGGCGCCATCTCGGTGGGAAACACCGACGAGGACACGGCGATCACGCTTGACCGGGCCTCCCGCCGAGTTGGTTCTCTACCTCCACGGCCGACGCGAGCAGGCCGAGGTAGACGTGGACGGCACCGACGAATCGGTCGGGCGGTGGCGGAAGCACCATCTCAGCGTCTAGAGGCTCAGCGTCTAGAGGCTCACCGTCCAATGCCCCGCAGGACCAGCGGCCTTAACGGACGCAATGTCCTGCCGCGCGGAAGCGTGTCCTTGACGTCCGCGATCGTGAAGCTGCCGAAGTGAAAGACGCTTGCCGCAAGCACCGCGTCAGCTCCGGCCTCGACCGCATCGCAGAAGTGGTCGGGTGTTCCAGCACCACCGCTCGCCACCAGCGGCAGGTGAGTCCGACTCCTGACCGCAGCAGATCATCCGAACGTCGAAACCCTCCCGCGTCCCGTCGGCGTCCATCGAGTTCAGCAAGATCTCACCAGCACCTAGCTGCTGCGCGCGCTCGACCCACTCGATGGCGTCGATGCCCGTCCCCTGACGGCCGCCGTGCGTCGTCACCTCGAACCCAGACGCGGTCCTCACGTCCCTTGGCGCGACGGGCATCGACACTCAGAACCAGATACCTGGCGACCGAACCGCGCTGCGATCTCAGCAATCAGCTCGGGCCGAGCGATCGCTGCGGTGTTCACCCCCACCTTGTCGGCTCCTTCCCGCAAGAGGCGGTCAACGTCGCCGACCGACCGAACGCCACCGCCGACGGTGAGCGGGATGAACACCTCATCAGCGGTGCGGTTGACGACGTCATAGGTGGTGGCACGGTCACCGCTTGACGCAGTGATGTCGAGGAAGGTCAGCTCGTCGGCTCCTTCGGGTCGTACCGACGGGCCAGCTCCACCGGATCCCCGGCATCTCGCAGGTTCTCGAAGTTGACGCCCTTGACGACTCGACCGGCATCGACGTCAAGGCACGGGATCACCCGCACAGCCACTGTCACGCCGGCAGCCTAGATGGAGCGCTGGGCGCTGTCAGGGCTCGCCCGACCCCACGATTGCGCTGTGTCGATCAGGGCCCGCTCACGGCGACCGCGCAGATACCCTCCGGTGCCCCAGATTCGCGGTCGGAACGACTCGGCAAAGACGAGCTCGGTTCCACCGTCCGGCGTCGAGGTCATGGCCAGCTGCCCGTGGTGGTCGCGAACGGGCAAACCTGCCGAGATGCCGTACTCAATCCGGTCTTCGGTCGCGACCGGCGTTAGCGTGATGGCTAGATCGGCACCTGGCATCGCTGGCCATGAGCTGACGTCGCAGGCCAAGCCCCAGACTTCGTGAAGTGGGCGCTCCATGCTGATTCGTACCTCAACCTGATGCCTCACGAATGCTGTGCCCCTCGCATTCGGATCGTCACTGCCCCGAGGCACTGGTACTCATCTGAGTCCCCGACGGTTGTCACCGCCGGGACACCGTCGCCAAGGCATCCTGCAAGGTGAAGGCTCCGGCGTAGAGCGCCTTGCCGACGATTGCTCCCTCGACACCCATCGGAACGAGTGCAGCGATCGCCTCGAGATCGGCGAGCGAGGACACTCCCCCGCTCGCAACGATGGGCTTGTCGGTCCGAGAGGCCACCTCGCGAAGCAGTTCGAGGTTGGGTCCCCGCAGGGTGCCGTCCTTGGTGACGTCTGTGACCACGTAGCGGACGCAGCCGTCCCGCTCGAGACGCTCGAGCGTCTCCCAGAGGTCGCCGCCCTCCTCGGTCCAGCCGCGAGCCGCGAGGGTGGTGCCCCGGACGTCAAGTCCTACCGCGATCCGGTCGCCGTGCTCGGGCGATCGCCCTTGCACACCACTCAGGGTTCTCCAGGGCAGCTGTTCCGAGGTTGACCCGCCGACAACCAGTGCCCAGCGCCGCCGACAGCGAAGCATCGTCACGGATGCCACCACTCAGCTCGACATCGACATCGAGCTTGCCCACGACCTCGACGAGCAGCTCACGGTTGCTTCCCCTGCCGAAGGCGGCGTCGAGATCGACGAGGTGGATCCACTCCGCCCCTGCCTCTTGCCATGCCAGCGCCGCCGACCAGGGGTCGCCGTAAGAGGTCTCGGTCCCGGCTGCTCCCTGCACGAGCCGGACCGCCTGACCGTCAGCGACATCGACAGCTGGCAACAGCTCCAGACGTGGTTCAGACATGACCGAAACTCTACGGTGAGCCGGCCCAGCTCCCGAGTCAGAGGTCGACGCGACCCTCGGGGTCCCACACCAGCCAGACGATCAACGGGACCAAGATGGTGGTGATGGTCAGGCCGATCCACTTGGCCTCCCAGTTGCCGGCGCCGCTGACGATCCAGATGACCGCGTTGGCAACGAGCCACATTGCCGCCATGACCCACAAGCGACGACGTTGGCGCTGCTGACGGGCGGACCTGGTGGCCACCTTCTTTTTCGGTCTGGCCTGGGTCGCTGCCAGCTTTTCGGTCGGCTTCGCCTTGGGCGCACTCTTCTTGGCACGTTCCTCAGCTCGACGACGCGCCTTCTCCTTGCTCATGTCGTGCAGGCTAGAGGGTGCCCAACCAGTTCTGGAGCAGGAGGTGCCCAGCGTCGCCGGACTTCTCCGGGTGGAACTGTGTGGCGGTGAGCGGCCCGTTCTCGACGGCAGCGACGAAGGGCTCCCCATGCGTGGCCCAGGTGACCAGAGGAGCAGGCATTCTGGGGTCGGGCGACGAGCTCCCAGGTAGCGCACACCGTAGGAGTGGACGAAGTAGAAGCGCTGGTCCGCGACGCCGTGGAAGAGCGACGAATCATCGCGGCACGTCCACCGTGTTCCAGCCCATGTGAGGCAACACCGGAGCCTGGAGTTCGACCACCTGGCCCGGCCACTCTCCGAAGCCATCGGTCGCAACGCCGTGCTCGACCCCACGCTCGAACATCACCTGCATTCCCACGCAGATGCCAAGGACGGGCCTCCCTCCGGCCAACCGTCGACCGATGATCTCGCCGGCTCGCAAAGCATTCAGCGCCTGCATGCACGCCGAAAACGCCCCGACCCCCGGGACGACTAGGCCATCGGCCGCGGTTGCTCGCCGACCGCTCGGAGCTGAGCGTCACGTCTGCGCCGGCACGCTCCAGGGCTCGAACCGCTGAACGGACGTTCCCCGATCCATAGTCCAGTACGACGACCGAGGGCTTTACCTGACTCATGATCGTCTCACGGTGCACTCACAGGTAGAGCCACCCGCCGACCAAGGACAGCGCACCCAGTGCGGCCACCAGGCCCACCGCCCACAGCGGCTTCCGCTGCGAGTAGAGCGCGTACGCGCCACCGAAGCAGAACCCGGCCAGCGCCAGAAGCAGGACTGGCAGCACCGAGCTCATCGACCCAACGTTCCCTTGGTGGACGGCACCCCGGTGACGCGCGGGTCGAGTGCCACCGCATCTCTGCAGCGCTCTGGCCACGGCCTTGAACTGGGCCTCGACAACGTGGTGGGCATTGCGGCCGGTCTGCACCTCGACGTGCAGAGTGATCCGTGCCTCGGCGACGATCGACTCCCAGATGTGTCGGGTCAAGCGTGGTGTCGTAGCTGCCGATCAGCTCGACCAGCTCTGGCTCGGAGTGCACCAGGTACGGACGCCCCGAGAGGTCGACCGACGCCAGCACCCGCGTCTCGTCGAGCGGCACCACCGCGTGGCCGAACCGGCGGACACCAGCCTTGTCCCCCAGCGCCTCGCGGAGCGCCTGGCCGACAGCCAGCGAGGTGTCCTCGACGGTGTGGTGTGCGTCGACCTCGACGTCGCCCTTGGTGCGGACGGTCGAGGTCCAAGAGCCCGTGCTTTCCGAGCTGCGCCAGCATGTGGTCGAAGAAGGGGACTCCGGTGTCGACCTCCACCACCCCAGAGCCATCGACGTCGAGCACGACGAGGACCGACGACTCCTTCGTATTCCGTTCGACGCGAGCACGCCTGGAGGTCCTGTCCCCCTGAGGCTGCGCTGCCTTCTGCGGCTGTCATGCGGCGGTCTCCTTAGTGATGGCCCGGATCGCTTCGATGAACGCATCGGTCTCGTGCGGTGTTCCTGCCGTGACGCGCAGATGACCGGGGATACCGACGTCTCGGATCAAGACGGAGGCGTCGAGGAGTGAGTGCCAGAGGACGGTCTGGTCGGCGAGGCCCACCGAAGAACACGAAGTTGGCTTCGGAGGGATAGACCTCGTACCCGAGCTCCTGAGAGCATCGCCGCGATGCGATCGCGCTGGACCTTGAGAACTTCAACCCACCGCGAGCAGCTCGTCGGCGTGCTCGAGGGCCGCCATCCCGACGGCCTGGGTGATCGATGAGAGGTGGTACGGCAACCGGACAAGCTGCAAGCGCATCGACAACGGCCTCGTTCGCCACGGCGTAGCCGATTCGCGCCCCAGCGAGCTCGAGCGCCTTGCTCAGCGTCCGAACAACGATCAGTCGCTCCCGCCCAGGTAGCAGCTCACCGCGCTTGGGCTCTGGCTGAACTCCGCGTAAGCCTCGTCGACAACGACGACGCCGGGCGTTGCGTCATAGGCCGCCTCAACCACGTCGAGCGGCAGGGCCGTACCCGTCGGGTTGTTGGGGGTGCAGAGGAAGACGATGTCGGGATCGTGTTCGTCGACCGCGGCGCGCACGTCTTCGGCCCGTCATGGCGAAGCGGTCGCCTCGATCCAGTGGCAGGTACTCGGTGCCGGTGCCACGGCAGATCAGTCGATGCATCGAGTACGACGGTTCGAAACCTATGGCTCTCCGACCCGGGCCGCCAAAAGCCTGAAGGATCTGTTGCAGCACCTCGTTGCTGCCATTGGCCGGCCACACCTGACCGGCTGTCACCTGCCGCCGGTGCGGTCCTTGACGTAGCGCGCGAGCGCCTGGCGAAGCTCGACGCGAGTCGCGGTCCGGATATCGGTTGAGACCGGCTGCTGCCGCACTCACGCGGGCGACGATCGATGACGTGACCGTGCTGCTGGGCGCGTACGGGTTCTCGTTCGTGTTCAGCCGTACCGAGACATCGAGCTGGGGTGCGCCGTAGGGACTCTGCCCGCGCAGGTCGTCGCGCAACGGCAGGTCGTCGAGTGCCATCACGAGCCCCGGGGCACGCGCACTCGGACGGCAGCAACGTGTGCCCCGAGGTCTTCGGCGCCACCCAGGGCGTCGATGTGCGGAGCCGAAGCAGCTAACGCCTCGCGGTCGTAGTCGACGATGTGGATGCCGCGCAGGAAGGACTGGACAGAGAGGCCGCTGCTGTGCCGAGCAGTGCCACCTGTCGGCAAGCACGTGGTTGGAGCCCGCGAGGTAGTCGCCGAGCGACACCGGCGAGTACGGGCCGACGAAGATCGCACCGGCGTTTCGGACGCGGCCGGCGCGTACGCCCGCATCAGCTGTGATGACCTCGAGGTGTTCAGCAGCCCACTCGTCGACGACCTGCAAACCCTGGTCGAGGTCGTCGACGAGGACGAAGGCGCTCTGATTGGAGAGCGCCTTCTCGACCCGCTCGCGGTGCGGCGTCGTCGTGAGCTGGACCTCGACCTCGATGTCGACGGCGTCGAGCAGTGCGGATGCGTCGGTCACCAGCAGGCAGGATGCGTTCTCGTCGTGCTCAGCCTGCGCAATCAGGTCGGCCGCCAGGTAACTCGGGTCGGCACCAGCGTCGGCAAGGATGCCGATCTCGGTCGGGCCCGCTTCGGAGTCGATCCCGATGACGCCCTTGAGGAGGCGCTTGGCGGCAGCAACGTAGACGTTGCCTGGACCGGTCACGAGGTCCACCCGCGCGCAGTCTCGCGTGCCGTACGCGAACATCGCCACGGCCTGCGCCCCACCGAGCGGCATAGACCTCCTCGATGCCGAGCAGGCCGCAGGCCGCCAGGACAGCCGAGTGCGGTAAGCCGCCGTGCTCACGCCGGGGTGGCGAGGCGACAGCGATCGACGGGACGCCAGCCACCTGTGCCGGGACGACGTTCATCACCACGCTGCTCGGATACGCGACCAGCCCACCCGGCACGTAAAGGCCAACGCGCGACACGGGCAGCCATTTCTCGGTGACCCGGCCACCCGGCACCACCTCAACGGTGACGTCTCGACGAACCTGAGCCTCGTGCACCGCTCTCGCGCGGCGGATGGCTTCCTCGAGCGCAGCACGTAAGGCAGGATCGAGCTCGTCGACGGCCCTCCGGACTGCCTGTGCCGGGACCCTGGCCGATTCGAGGTCAACACCGTCGAAGCGCTCCGTGAGCTCGCGCACGGCGACCGCGCCTCGCTGTCGGACGTCCTCGCAGATCGGCCGCACCTGCTCGACGGCAACCTCGACGCTCAGGACCGCACGCGGTAGTACATCTCGTGGATCGACCGACGCGCGTGCCGGCCCGCTGAGGTCGATACGGGAGATCATGGCCTCAGTCTAGGAAGAGACGGGCTACCAGGACGGCTGAGGTACCCCGGTCTCGATCCGACGGTGACGTGGGCTCGGTCGGAGGCTTGTCCACATGGGCGCTGGCCACCAGACAGCGCCAGGGTGGTCAGGGCGGCGAGGAGCGGTGCGCACAACACCCCAAGGGCCCGTAGACCGAGTGCCCCTTCGACCGTCGTTCCCTGTTCCGCGGCGTCCGCGACGGTCTTCGGGTCAGGGGGACCCAAAATGCCACCCAGCGACCAGGCAGTGAGAGCCAGGAGCGCTCCGCCGACGATCACGCCAATGGCCAGGGCAACAGGGTTCCGGCGACCCCTGCGCCAGGAGATCAGCGTCAGAAGAACTCCGGCGACTGCGCCAAGCACCGCGAACCAACCATCTGCTGCGAACCAGGCGTTGAATCCGATTTCGGACGGCACCAGCCGGCCACCGTCGACGACTCGCCACTCCTCGGTCGGGGCGACCCACCACCAGATCACCCCCATCAGGGCGCCAAGGGCCACGCCGGCGAAGGCGGTCTCGGCAACCACAAGGACACCCCCGCGGCTGGGACTCGTCACGAGTCGCTTTCCTCGCTGAAGACCAGGCGCGCACGGACCAGTGACCCGCCGCCGTCGGGGCTCACCGTCGCACCGAATGCGTCGAGGGGCCCCAGGATGCCGCCGGCATCAGGCGCCGCCAGCGCGACGAACCCCCTTACCGCAGAGAAGTCGATCCAGACAAGGTAGGAGGCGTCGGCGGCGTCGGGCAGCGCCTCCTGGTAGGTCGAGTCCGTGCCCAGAGTTCCGTCCCCGGCCTCAAGCCGGGCCGCGTACTCGTCCGTGGTGGCCACCACCATGCCGTCAGCGGTTCCTCGGGCGGTGATCCCGAACCCACCGGTCAGCGAGGCCAGGGCGCTCTCGATCTGGGAGGCCAGGGCGGTGCCGGCGGCAGGATCAGTGACCGATCTCAAACCGATTCCCGGCACAGACGTCAACAGACCCTCACCATCGACGGCGAGCACCGCGTCCTCGCCAACCAGTGTCTGCAGATCATCGGGAAGCCGAACTCCGTACTGCGCCTCCAAGCTGGCCAGCTGCCGCTCGACTTCCTTGGGCTGTGAGCCCGCCCCCCAGCGTCTGGGCCCAGCGGTCAGCGACCTGCTCGGCGCCACCGGTGAACTCCAGGGCGAACAGCGTGCTCTCTGGCAAGGTGGGCGTCAGTTCGGCCGGCGCCGAACCGCTTGGCGGAGCGGCACTGCTCCAGGCCAGCAGCTCAAGGGCGTTTGGCTCTGCCCGCAGGACGGCCCCAACCTGTCCCGACTCTGCTGCGCTGGCCAAGGAGTCGCTGACGGCAGGAGCTCCGAGCCCCAGACCCCCAGCGATCTGCTGTCCAGCTGCGGCGACTCCCTTGCCGTCGACATACATCGACAACAGCCCGTCATCGAGATGCCCGAAGACATCTGTGAAAGCCACCGACTGCGACAGCGGCGCTGACCGGCCGGAAGCGACAACCTCAGCGGCACTCTGCGTTGGTGGCCCGCCAGTGCCGACAAGACCATCAAGCTCATCAAGGGCGGAGAACTCGTTCAGCAGATCCCCCGTCACCACCACATAGCCATCGCTCAGGGCGATCTGATCCGGCGCGAGCACCCGTCCGAGATCGGCCACCGCCTCTTCCTCGTCGGTCACCTGGATCGCAGCAACGGGCGTCAGCGTCTTGGCATCGGCATCCCAGCTGAGGCCGGCACCGACCCGGTCACCGATCCATTCCGATGCGTTGGCGTCCTGAAGCTCGGTGCCATCGACGAGCCAGTCGACGACGACGGTACGGATGTCTGGCTCACGGCCGTACTCCTGCTCGACATCCGGAAACTGACCGAGCAGACGCACCAGGTTGATCTTCTGCTGCGCAGCGGGGTCGAGATCGACGTCGACGTAGGCCAACACTGTGTCCGGCAGGACGTCCTCGGGCTGGGTCCCGCCGCCACCGACGACGGTTCCGACGGCAAAACCGGCTCCAGCTGACAGAACCAGAGCTAGAGCCACCGCTGCCGCAACCAACACCCGCCGGCGACTATGCGGATTTCGCACCCCCGTGTGCTCGGTCTGCTCGACCCCCCCGGTGGCACTCATCGCACCAGGCTAGCGCCCGTTTGCCGCGGTCAAGACCGCCGACCGGGCAGTGGTTGGGCAGTGTGTCCTGCGGTCACGCGACGCTGGCCTGCCCGAGGAGCGCCTTCACATCGCCAAAGAGCGCCGGCGATGGTCGTACCCGCAGCCGATCGTCAAGTCGCATGACTGTGGTTCGCCCACCCGATTGCAGCTGAAGGTGTACCTCGACCGTTCCCGGGTGCGCGCTCAGCACCTCCTTGAGGCGGTCGACAACAGGCGGCACACATCGCGCGACCGGAAGGGTAATGACGACCGGGCCCCGCGCCTCCTCCACGTCGAGATCGGGAACCGTCAGTTCCATCGCGATGAGCTTCGGAACATCTTCGCGGCGGTCGATTCGCCCCCGCACCAAGACGATGCGGTCTTCGTGCAGGTGCGGAGCGACCAGGTTGTAGGTGGCTGGGAAGAACATCGCCTCGATGGCGCCCTCAAGATCCTCCAGTGTTGCGATGGCCCACGCATTTCCCTGTTTGGTGACCTTGCGCTGAAGACCGGTGATCAGACCGCCGACAGTTATCGTCGATCCGTCCGGCCGCTCACCATCTGCCATCAGCTCAGCCACCGAGCAGTCGGAGTTGGCTGCCAGCACGTGCTCGACTCCGAAGAGCGGATGGTCTGACACATACAGGCCCAGCATGTCGCGCTCGTGCGTCAGCAACGTTGACTTCTCCCACTCACCGACCGGAATCGTCAGCTCGGAGGTGAAGCCAGCTGTGTCGCTGTCCTCGGACGACCCGAAAAGGTCGAACTGGCCGATCGCCTCGGCACGCTTGGTCTCCAGCACCATGTCGACTGCTTCGACATGTACCGCGATGAGCCCACGTCTGGTGTGCCCAAGTGAGTCGAAGGCGCCAGCCTTGACCAGTGACTCGATAACCCGTTTATTGCAGACCACCTGGTCGACCTTGGCGAGGAAGTCAGCGAAGTCGGCGAACCTGCCCTTGGCGCGTCGGGCTTCGACGATTGAGCCAACGACGTTGAGCCCGACATTGCGAATCGCAGCGAGTCCGAAGCGGATATCGGTTCCACGGGGGGTGTAGTTCGCATCCGAGTCATTGACATCTGGGGGAAGCACCTTGATGCCCATGCGCCTGCACTCGTGCAGGTAGAGGGCTGACTTGTCCTTGTCGTCGCGGACCGACGTGAGCAGCGCGGCCATGTACTCGGCTGGGAAGTTCGCCTTGAGATAGGCCGTCCAGTAGGAGACGAGCCCGTACCCGGCGGTGTGCGCCTTGTTGAAGGCGTAGTCGGCGAAAGGAACGAGGATCTCCCACAGCGTGGAGATCGCCTTGTCGGAATACCCGCGTGCGCGCATGCCGTCAGAGAACGGCACAAACTCCTTGTCGAGAACTTCCTTCTTCTTCTTGCCCATTGCCCGTCGCAGCAGGTCTGCCTGGCCCAGGGTGTAACCAGCGAGCTGCTGAGCGATCGCCATGACCTGTTCCTGGTAGACGATGACACCGTAGGTGTCACCCAAGATATCGGCGAGTGGCTCTTCAAGCTCTGGATGGATCGGCGTCACCGGCTTGCGGTCGTTCTTGCGGTCGGCGTAGTCGTTGTGCGCGTTGGCCCCCATCGGCCCCGGGCGGTAGAGCGCCAGGACTGCCGAGATGTCCTCGAAGCTGTCCGGCACCATTGAGCGCAGGAGTGCCCGCATCGGCCCGCCGTCGAGCTGGAAGACACCCAGCGTGTCACCGGTGGCCAAGAGCTCATAGGTGGGCTTGTCGTCCAGGGTGAGCGTCTCGAGTACCACGGTCTCGCCTCGGTTCGCCTCGATGTTGGCGAGCGCGTCCTCCAGAACCGTGAGGTTGCGAAGACCCAGGAAGTCCATCTTCAGCAGCCCGAGCCGTTCGCAGGTCGGGTAGTCGAACTGCGTGATGATCGCGCCGTCCTGCTCGCGCTTCATGATGGGAATGTGGTCGATCAGCCGCTCGCTGGACATGATCACACCGGCGGCGTGCACGCCCCACTGACGCTTGAGGTTCTCGAGGCCACGAGCGGTGTCGACCACCCGCTTGACGTCAGCGTCGGACTCGTAGAGGGAGCGGAACTCGCCGGCTTCGTTGTAACGCTTGTCCTTCGCGTCGAAGACTCCCTTGAGGGAGATGTCCTTCCCCATAACCGATGGCGGTAACACCTTGGTGATGCGGTCCCCCAGTGCATAGGGATAGCCAAGAACTCGCGAGGAGTCCTTGATCGCTTGTTTGGCCTTGATGGTGCCGTAGGTCACGATCTGCGCGACGCGGTCGTCGCCGTACCGTTCGGTGACGTAGCGAATGACGTCACCGCGACGGCGCTCGTCGAAGTCGATGTCGATGTCGGGCATCGAGACCCGTTCGGGGTTGAGGAAGCGCTCGAACAGCAGTCCATGCTGCAGAGGATCGAGGTCGGTGATCCCCAGCGCGTAGGCCACGATCGCGCCAGCAGCCGACCCGCGGCCGGGGCCGACCCGGATGCCTTGTCGCTTGGCCCATCCGATGAAGTCGGCGACGACCAGGAAGTAGCCGGGAAAGCCCATCTGGCAGATGACGCCGACCTCGTACTCGGCCTGCTTGCGCACCTCGTCGGAGATCCCCGTCGGGTAGCGAAGATGCAGACCGCGCTCTACCTCTTTGACGAACCAGGACGCCTCAGTCTCGCCGTCGGGGACGTCGTAGCGCGGCATGAGGTTGGCGTCCTCGTTGAAGGCAACCTGGCAGCGCTCGGCGATGAGCAAGGTGTTGTCACATGCCTCGGGATAGTCACGCCAGACCTCGCGCATCTCCTCTGCCGTCTTGAGGTAGAACTCGTCGGCGTCGAACTTGAAGCGGGTGGGGTCGGCCAGGGTCGAGCCGGACTGCACGCACAGCAACGCCGCGTGCGACTCTGCGTCAGCAGCATGGGTGTAGTGCAGGTCGTTGGTGGCGACGAGCGGCAGGTTCAGCTGCTTGGCCAGGCGAAGCAAGTCGTCCCGTGGACGCCGTTCGATGTCGAGGCCGTGGTCCATCAGCTCGCAGAAGTAGTTGTCCGCCCCGAAGATGTCCCGGTAGTCCGACGCGGCCTGGACTGCGGCGTCGTACTTGCCGAGACGAAGCAACGTCTGCACCTCACCGGATGGACATCCGGTCGTGGCAATGATGCCGTCGGAGTAGGTCTGTAGCAGCTCTCGGTCCATCCGCGGCTTGAAGTAGAAGCCCTCGATGCTCGCCAGACTGGAGAGTCGGAACAGGTTGTGCATACCGGCTGTCGATTGGGCCAGCATGGTCATGTGCGTGTAGGCACCGGCGCCGGAGACGTCGTCTTGGCCACCGCCGCCCCACCGGACCCTGGTGCGGTCGCGGCGATCGGTGCCAGGGGTCAGGTAGGCCTCGATCCCGACGATCGGTCTGATTCCGCGGTCGCGCGCCTGACGGTAGAAGTCGTGGGCGCCGAAGAGATTTCCGTGATCGGTGATCGCAATGGCGGGCATCTGCTGATCGACTGCGGCGTCGAGCAGCTCACCGACGCGGGCGGCACCGTCGAGCATGGAGTACTCGGTGTGCACGTGCAGGTGCACGAACGAGTCGGCCATACCGGCGCCGGCCTCCCTGAGAGGGTCGTTCGGAAGAACCGTGGAGGGTTCTTGAGTGGCTGTGAAGTGCCGGGGGAAGGCGGCCCTGCCGACTGTAGTCGGCCCCACCCCCGAACCCCGAACCGACGCTCCGGGTAGTCAGCTCGAGGTGCCCTTTGTCTCTGGGTCAGTTCCCGGCGCCACGAGGGCGTCCAGGGTGGCGACGGCTGCGTCGTCCAAGGTGATGTGCGCCGCTTGGCAGTTCTCCTCGAGGTGCCCAACCGACTTGGTGCCCGGGATCGGCAGCATCACTGGCGACCGCTGAAGGAGCCAGGCAAGAGCGAGCTGTGCCGGGGTGTGGCCGGTGGACGTCGCAAGGGCGTCCAGCCGACTGCCTCGTGCCGCGAGCTCACCGGTCTGCACCGGGAACCAGGGGATGAAGCCGATGCCGGCGGAGGCGCACACGTCCAGCAGCGGCTCACTCGCTCGGTTGCCGACGTTGTACAGATTCTGGACCGTGGCGATGGGCGTGATCTGCAGCGCCGCCTGGAGCTGGGAGACGGTGATCTCGGAGAGCCCGATGTGCCGGATCTTGCCTTCCTTCTGCAGCTCGACTAATGCGCCGATTTGGTCAGCCAGCGGAACCCTGGTGTCCACCCGGTGCAGTTGAAAGAGATCGATCGTTTCCACCTTGAGCCGCCGAAGACTCAGCTCACACTGCTGCTTCAGGTACTCAGGGAAGCCCAGCACGTGCCAATGGCCCGGCCCGGTCCTGGTCAGTCCGGCCTTGGTCGCGATGACCAGGCTCTCCGGGTAGGGGTGCAGCGCCTCGGCGATCAGCTCTTCACTGACGGTCGGACCGTACGAGTCTGCCGTGTCGATGAAGTCGACCCCGAGCTCGACGGCCCTGCGCAGTACGGCCAGCGCACCGTCATGGTCGGCAGGAGGGCCCCAGATCCCCTCCCCCGTGATCTGCATGGCGCCGTAGCCGAGTCGGTGGATGGGCAAGCTGCCGCGAATAGCGAAGGTGGCGGGCGTCGCAGTTGTCATGGGTCCATCCTGCGACCGAGGTGGATGCTTTGCGAAACCGCCCCGGCAACGTGCCTCACCTGGTACCTTGTCTCGCATGGAAGCGGCAGAGCAGCGAACGAGCCTGACCCAGCTGCGTCGCGGGGCGCTGGAGTACTGCGTCCTCGCCCTGGTCTCCCACGAGGAGCGATACGCCGTTGACCTCGTGGGCGACCTCGGACGGGTCGAGGCGCTCGTCACCAGCGAGGGCACCCTCTATCCGCTGCTCTCCCGGCTGCGGCGCGAGGGCTTGGTCGCAACGACGTGGCGAGAGTCGGAAACCGGCCCACCGCGTCGCTACTACCGCATCACCGAGTCGGGGCGAGTCTCGCTGCGCGCATTTGCCGAGGAGTGGACCAGTTTTCGCGACGCTGTCGACACACTGATCACCGAGGGGAACTGACGGACATGACCCAGACCGGCCTACCCGGAGCAGGCGCGATCGACAGCTACATGGGTGATCGGTCCCTTGGCTGGCCTGGTCTGCGCCTGGCTCTCGCCGGCGTGGACCAGGGGCGAGAAGTGGGTGGCCACGTTATTGGGATCCGGATCGATCTTGCTGGTGATCGGGCTCCTCTTCGGCTCAATCTTCTAGGAGGTTTCACGACATGTTCGACCTCGGGTCCATCGAAGTGGTTCTCATGCTGATGCTGTTAAGCGGAGTCTTCGCCGGCGTCTTCCTCGCCGTCCGACTGGCCCACCGATCCTCACCCACCAACGAGAGTTGACCGCTCGGTGACGGTGTGACTGGGTGGTGTGGACAACACCACAACGCAACGGACGGCTTGTCAGACCCAGGTGGAAGAGTGCACTTCATGAACTCGACCCACCCATCCGTCGCGCAGCAGGTGTCCAACCTGCTTGCGAACGTGACTGACATTGCGGACGTCACCGACGCAGCCTTGCGTGATGAACTCGTGGACTGCGAGCAGGCGGCGCAGATGCTGATGGCGCGCCAGGCAACGGCGATGGCCGAGATGGCACGCAGGGCCGCGCACGCTGACCGCCTGGACGAGCAGCGTTTGGGCCGACCGCTCTGGTCGAGTGAGTGTCGATCAGAGTTCATCGCCGACGAGATCGCGGTGACACTGACGTGCACCAAGCCGGTCGCCGCGCGCCGATTCGGAATCGCATGCGCAGCCTCGACACTGCCATCTGTGATGGCTGCTTGGTCGCTCGGTCGGCTCGACGAGCGCAAGGTCTCGGTGATCGCCGACGGCGTTTGCGATGTCGACCCAGTCTTCGCCGACTCACTCGCACAGGCGGCTGTCGAGTACGCATCGACCCGAACAACCACTCAGGTTCGCGCATGGCTGGCGCGTCGCGTGATCGCGGCCGATCCTGGAGCAGCGGAGATTCGTCGGCACCGAGCGATCGCTGACCGCCGAGTCATGTTGACCCCACTTGGTGATGGCGTATCTGAACTGACAGCGATCCTGCCCAGCATCCAAGCGCGACAGATCTACGACACGGTTAACGCGGTGGCGAACGAGGCGGGAGCCGAAGAGGTACGCACTACGGACCAACGACGCGCTGACGCGCTGTTCGACCTGCTCTTGGGTCGCGCCGAGCCTCCGCAGGTTCACGTGCAGGTGCTGGTCCCCGTCGACTCGCTCCTCGGCGAAGGAGCCGAGCCCGGCCACATCCCTGGCATCGGACCGATCACTGCGTCCGTGGCCCGCGACCTCGCGTCAGGTGGCTGTGGATCCCCCGCCACCTGGCGACGGTTGCTTGTCGATGAGAGCTCTGGGGTGCTCCTGGATGTCGCCGAGCGGCAGTACCGGCCAACACCTCGGCTCGAACGGGCAGTCCGGTCGCGCGACGTCACGTGCCGGTTCCCCGGATGCCGCCGCTCAGCCGTCGGTGAGCGCACCGGTACCGACCTTGACCACTCCGTGGCCTGGCCGGAAGGCCCCACCGAAGCCGCGAACCTGGCGGTGCTCTGCCGCCACCATCATCGGGTCAAACACTCCCCCGGTTGGAGCGTGGTGAACCAACCGGACGGCCTGCTTGAGTGGACGACCCCTGTCGGACGACGCTTCACCACCGAGCCATGGGCATACCTAGAACCTGCCCCGACCTAAGGGACTCGCCCCGTCTTCTACTCCTCGCGCAGCACCTCGAGCGCGCGCTCAAGGTCGTCCGGGTAGGGCGAGGTGAACCGCACCTGCTCACCGGAGGACGGGTGTGCAAAGGCAAGTTCACGCGCATGAAGCCACTGTCGCGACAGGCCGAGGCGCGCCGAGAGCGTCGGGTCGGCCCCGTATGTCAGGTCCCCCACACAGGGATGTCGGATCGCGCTCATGTGCACCCGAATCTGATGCGTCCGTCCAGTCTCCAGGTGGATGATGAGCAGACTCGCCGCACGGAACGCCTCAAGCGTCTCGTAATGAGTCACGCTGTCCTTGCCACCGGCGGTCACGGCCCAGCGCCAGTCATCTTTGGGATGACGCCCGATCGGTGCGTCAACGGTTCCCCGACTTGGATCAGGGTGTCCTTGGACCACGGCGTGGTAGATCTTCTCGACCGCCCGCTCTTTGAAAGCAGCTTTCAGCAGGCTGTAGGCGCGCTCGGACTTGGCCACAACCATCACCCCGCTCGTACCGACGTCGAGTCGGTGCACGACCCCCTGGCGTTCGGCCGCTCCGCTCGTCGCAACCCGGTAGCCAGCTGCAGCAAGACCCCCCACCACGGTAGGCCCGCTCCACCCAGGGCTTGGATGTGCAGCAACTCCGACCGGCTTGTCGACGACCACGATGTCGTCGTCGTCGTGCAGGACGAGCAAGCCAGGCACCGGTTCGGTGTCGATCGCGACCGGTGACGCTACGTCCGGAAGCTCGACCTCGAGCATCAGGCCAGCCCGGACGCGGTCGCTCTTGAGGGGAGCCGCGCCGTCCACCAACACGGCCCCAGCGCTGATGAGGTCAGCCGCCTTGGTGCGCGAGAGCCCGAACAGCCTGGCCATCGCCGCGTCGACACGCTCGCCCTCAAGCCCTTCCGGGACTGCGACACTGCGATGTTCTGGCACTTGGTGAGGTTAGCCCGTCGCGCTCGGTCGAGATCCGTCGAGACCGATCCCGCGAAACGACAGCCACACCATCAGGATCGCCGAGCAGAAGATCGCGCTGTCTGCGATGTTGAAGACCGGCCAGTTGGGCACTGAGATCCAGTCGACGACCGAGCCGCGAAACGGAGCCGGGCCGCGGAACAGCCGGTCCGTCAAGTTACCCAAGGCGCCCCCGAGGAGTCCGCCGAGCGCGACAGCCCAGGCGTTGGACCCCAGCCGCGACGCCATCCGGATGATGACGACGGCCACCGTGATCGCGATGGCTGTCAGCACAAAGGTGAAACTGCCCCCCATGCTGAACGCGGCACCTGGGTTGAGGGTGTAGGTGATCTGGAGCCAATCCCCCACGATGTCAATCGGCTCGCGACCGGGCATCTGCTGCTGGACCCACCATTTCGTTCCCTGGTCGACAGCCAGGACCCCAGCAGCGACCCCCAAGGTGATCCAGAGCGGACGGCGAGACGCAGGAACAAGCGGATCGGAGCTCAGCGCCGTTCCTCACGCTGCTTGCAGTCGACACAGAGCGTCGCGCGGGGAAAAGCTTCAAGACGCATCTTGCCGATCGGAAGACCACAGCTTTCACACGTCCCGTAGGAGCCGTCGGTAATCCGCTTCAGGGCGTGCTCAACTTGTTCGAGCAGGTCACGGGAGTTGTTGGCAACCGACATCTCGTGCTCGCGCTCGAAAGTCTTGCTTCCCGCATCTGCTTGGTCGTCACCGGAGCCATCGCCGGAGTCGCGCAGCAGCTCATTGAGATCTTCCACTGCTGTGGCGATCTCAGCCTTAAGGCGTACCCGCTCGGCCCGCAGGACGCCGCGCATCTCATCGCGCTCCGCGGGGGTCAGCGGTTTGCGACCGCGCGCCGACCGCTTCGGGGCGACGGCGGCCTTCTTCAAGGGCACCACCGGTTTGGCGGGTGCAGGTGCAACGGGCTCGGGTGTGGCGGATGCCGGTGCGGGTGCAACGACGGCTTTCTTGGCCGGTGCCTTCTTGGCCGGTGCCTTCTTCGCGACGGCCTTCTTGGCCGGTGCCTTCTTCGCCGGTGCCTTCTTCGCGACGGCCTTCTTCGCCGGTGCCTTCTTCGCGACGGCCTTCTTCGCCGGTGCCTTCTTCGCGACGGCCTTCTTCGCCGGTGCCTTCTTCGCGACGGCCTTCTTCGCCGGTGCCTTCTTCGTCACGGTCTTTTTTGTCACCGTCTTCTTCGCGACGGCCTTCTTCGCTGAGGCCTTCTTTGTCGCGGGCGTCTTATTTGTCGCTGGTGTCTTCGTCGTCACGGTCTTCTTTGTCACCGTCTTCTTCGCTTCTTCGCTGAGGCCTTCTTCGCTGCGTTGGTCGTAGCCGAGGATGTCCGCGATCGGGAGCGCGTGGAAGCACCCCGAGACCGGGTCGTTCCACCACTGGACGTGTGCTGCGCCATGCGGACCTCCCAGAGACCGACTGCGCGGAGTCCGCGCGAGAATAGGCGCTTGAGGGGGTCGGAGCCAAACCGCCACGCCGCCGAGGCCGCCGCGCGCTCGGCAGCAACGCTCGGCCTAGCGCGCCTGGCTAGCCCTTCAGGACATTCACGCGTCTGGCCAGTTCCTGGCTGGGGAGGTTCACCCCAACGATCTTCTGCCGCGCCGCGGCCCCTCGGACCAGCCACACTCCTCGCCTGGGGACCTCCAGCGCCTGCGCCAGGGCGGTCAACCCGGCGTCGGTCGCGGCCCCGTCAACCGCTTTGGCCGGCACCGCCACGGCCAGGGCTCCGGCGTGCTCACCACCGACCCGAGTGTGTGACGAGCCCGGCCGCACCCAGATCTGAAGCGTCGACTCGTACTCGCTGGTGTCCACCACCACTGCAGTTTGCTGCATCGCTAGACTCACCGGTGACTGCACGGCGTCGACGGGACGAGTACCCGCGCGCATCAGGCCAACGAGCGACCCGGGGATGGTGTGAGCCCGGGGGGTCTGGCGCGGAGAACATCACCCCGAGCTGCCGGAAGAGCGGCCCAGTCGGGAGCGGCGGGGCCAGGTAGAACCGGCTGCAGCGACCTCGAGTGGGTGGACGTCCACACCGACCTCCGCCAATGAGGGTGGTACCGCGGGGCCACGCAAGAGGGCCTCGTCCCTCTGATCGGACGCCACACCCGACGGAGGACCGATGTACCGCGAAGTTCCGCCGCAGGTCGACCTGCCAGCGCTCGAACACGACGTCCTCGCGCTGTGGCGGGACCAGAACACCTTCCACCGAAGCCTGGAGCAGCGCGCCGACGCCCCGGCTTGGGTCTTCTACGAAGGGCCACCCACCGCCAACGGCACCCCAGGCACCCACCACATCGAGGCTCGCGTCTTCAAGGACGTCTTCCCCCGGTACCGGACGATGAAGGGGTACCGGGTTCCCCGAAAGGCTGGCTGGGACTGCCATGGCCTTCCGGTCGAGATCGCCGTCGAGAAGGAGCTGGGGTTCTCCGGAAAGCAGGACATCGAGGCCTTCGGCGTCGCCGAGTTCAACGCCAAGTGCCGTGAGTCGGTGCTGCGTCACGTCGACGAGTTCGAGCAGATGACTGAGCGGATGGGCTACTGGGTCGACACCGACCAGGCGTACTGGACGATGGATCCGGCCTACGTCGACAGCCTCTGGTGGGCTTTGAAGCAGATCCATGACAAGGGCCTGCTCGTCCAGGACCACCGGGTCGCGCCCTATTGCCCGCGCTGTGGAACTGGGCTCTCCGACCACGAGCTGGCCCAGGGTTACGAGACGGTCGTCGACCCATCGGTCTATGTCCGCTTCCCGGTGACGGGCGGTCCTTTCGCCGGCCAAGACGCGGCCCTGCTGGTGTGGACCACGACTCCGTGGACCTTGGTGTCCAACACCGCCGTCGCTGTCCACCCCGACGTCGATTACGTGCTCGCCCGCACGGCAGCCGGTGAGCTGCTCGTCGTCGCCGAGCCCCTGCTCGCGACCACACTCGGTGATGACGCCACGGTGGTGAGTCACCTCCTGGGCGCCGAACTTGTCGGCACGAGCTATCTCCCCCCCTTCGACCTCGTGCCGATACCCGATGAAGGTCCGATCCACACCGTGCTGTCGGCGGACTACGTCACCGTCACCGACGGGACCGGGTTGGTGCACCTTGCACCAGCCTTTGGCCCTGAGGACCTCGCCATCGGTAGAGCCCATGGTCTGCCTGTCGTGAACCCGCTGCTGGCCAACGGGGAGTTCGGCGCAGATGTCGGGCTCGTCGGCGGCGTCTTCTTCAAGAAGGCCGACGGGGCGTTGGTGGCCGACCTCGGCCAGCGCGGTCTCCTCTTCGCCCACTTGCCGTACGAGCACAGCTACCCACACTGCTGGCGCTGCCACACGCCGTTGATGTACTACGCGCAGCCCTCCTGGTACATCCGGACGACCGCCATCAAGGACCAGCTGCTCGCACAGAACGAGGCGACCACCTGGTTCCCCGATTCCATCAAGCACGGTCGTTACGGCAACTGGCTGGAGAACAACATCGACTGGGCGCTGTCGCGCAACCGCTACTGGGGTACCCCACTGCCCATCTGGCGCTGTCCGTCGGACCACCTGACCGTGATCGGGTCACGCGCAGAGCTGGCCAAAGTGGCGGGCCAGCCTCTGCATGACATGGACCCTCACCGTCCGTTCGTCGACGACGTCGTCCTGCCGTGCCGGGAGTGCGGCGAACCCGCCCGACGGGTGCCTGAGGTCGTCGATGGTTGGTTCGACTCCGGCTGTATGCCTTTCGCGCAGTGGGGCTACCCGCACCTGCAGACCGAGGAGGCGTTTCGCGCCCAGTACCCGGCCGACTACATCTGCGAAGCGATCGACCAGACCCGCGGGTGGTTCTACACGCTGATGACCGTCGGGACACTTGTCTTCGAAGAGTCGTCCTACCGAACGGTGCTCTGTCTCGGCCACATCCTCGACAAGGATGGCCGCAAGATGAGCAAGCACCTCGGCAACGTCCTTGAGCCAATGCCGCTGATGGAGCGACACGGGGCCGATGCCGTTCGATGGTTCATGGTGGCCAGCGGGTCACCGTGGTCGGCCAGGCGGGTCAGTCACGAGACGATTCAGGAGGTGGTCCGCAAGACTCTGCTCACCTATTGGAACACCGTCTCGTTCCAGGCCCTCTATGCCCGCCTCGCGGGATGGAGCCCCCCTGAGGTCGTGATCCCAGTCGCTGACCGCCCAGCGATGGACAGGTGGCTCGCTTCGCGTACTCAACAGCTGGTCAAGGCTGTCGACGCCGCGCTCGATGGTTTTGACGCGGCAGGCGCAGGTGGGCAGATCGCCACCTTCGTCGACGAGCTCTCCAACTGGTACGTCCGCCGATCCCGACGTCGGTTCTGGGATGGCGACGACGCCGCGTTCACCACGCTGCATGAGGCACTGACCGCCGTCACCTTGGTGACGGCTCCCCTGACCCCCTTCATCACCGAGCAGGTCTGGCAGGACCTCGTCCGGTCCACCACACCGAACGCCGTCGACTCGGTGCATCTGGCCGACTGGCCGGCGGTCGACGAGACGGCGGTCGATGAATCTCTCACGACGCAGATGGCGCAGGTCAGACGACTCGTCGAGCTCGGTCGCGCCGCTCGGGCAGCGTCCGGGGTCAAGACCCGCCAGCCGCTGGGTCGCGCACTCGTCTCGGCGCCCGGATGGGAACTCATGCCGGCCGAGCTGCAGGCTGAGCTGTCCGCCGAGCTGAACGTTCAACGTATCGAGGCCCTCGGAAGTGCTGTGGACGAGCTGGTGTCGGTCACCGCAAAGGCCAACTTCCGGGCACTCGGCAAGCGGTTCGGCAAGCAGACGCCCGAGGTGGCCGCAGCCATCGCGGCTGCCGACCCCCAGATGCTGCAGCAGTCGCTGGCCCTCGCCGGTCGCGCCCAGGTCGACCTCGGTGGCGAACCGGTCACGATCGAGCCCGACGAGGTCGTGCTGACCGAGACGCCACGCGAGGGATGGGCGGTCCACCACGATGCGGGCGAGAGCATCGCGCTCGACCTGACTCTCACCCCTGAGCTCAGGCGGCTGGGCCTGGCCCGCGATGTGGTGCGACAGGTCCAGGAGGCCCGTAAGACATCTGGGCTGGAGGTCTCAGACCGGATCTCACTGCGGTGGTCGGCAAGCGGTGAACTGCGAGAGGCCATCGTTGAGCACTCCGACACCATCGGGGGTGAGGTGCTTGCGACCTCTATGAGTGAGGGGAGTGAGGGCAGCGAAAACTCCGTAGCGGACGTCTCAGCCTTCGTTGACGAGGACTCAGGGCTACGCTTCACGCTCAGTCGAGCCTGAGTCGGCGGTTGTCTCATCTCGGCTGGGGCACCTCGGTTGGGGCACCTCAGCCCTTGATCCCCCGACAGGGCAGCGTTACCAGAATCACCCAAATGGAGTAACCAAGTGCGTGGGTCGACGAGCCGATACCCAATCAACGGCTGTCGCAACCGCGACACCGCCGGACGGCAGCACACGGAGGACAGCCATGGTGCAACCCATCGCCGCCACAAACTCAGCTTCGCTCCCCCAGGTACGGCTCAAGGCCAATGCCGTCGCCGTTCCTGCGCTCGCCAGCAACGTCCGTCCTGCACTCGTTCTTGCTGAGCGGGAGAGTCGTCAGCTGATCGAGACCGCCAAACAGCATGACATCACCATGGGTGGCATCTTCTGTGTGAGCCCGACTGGCATCCAGGTCTGGGACCGCCCCTGGCTGAGCCCAGAGCAAGGCCCCGGCGAGTCGGTGCACCTCGGCTCCGTCGACTGGACCTATGACACCCCGGTGAAGCACTACGTCACGATCTACCGCGCCATGGTCACCGAGAATGGAATTGGTGCTGGCGAGACCACCCTCTCGGTCTTGACGAAGGTGCTTGGCCTGACCGGCATCCCCATCGACGGTGCGCGTATCTCGATGCCCGCGCCACCGCCACGCGACCCGTTCCGTCGCCGTATCTGAGCAGGACCCCGACGACAGAGGACCCCGGCCACCTGGCCGGGGTCCTCGTTTGTGCTCAGTGAGCATCCACCTGCAAAGCGGTCCTGGCTTCCTACGGACGTGGTTGAGCAGGCGGAGAGCTCGGTGGTCCAGCAGGTGGCACACTCTGGGCTGGACGTGGCGGGGCTGGCGGTTGCGCCGGCGCTTGTACAGGCGGTTGCTGCGGCGGCACTGGCGGTTGTGCCTGCGGCTGGGCCGGCGCTTGTACAGGCGGTTGCTGCGGCGGCACTGGCGGCTGGGCCTGCGGCTGTGCCTGCGGCTGGGCCGGCGGCTGTGCCTGCGGCTGGGCCGCCGGGGGCCGCTGCACCGGCGGTTGTTGCGGCTGGGCCTGCGGCGCAACCGCGCCGGAGGCGGGACGCTGCGGTGGGGTCGCAGTCGCAGTCGCAGCTGTTGCGGCCGCTTGCGCACCGCCGGTCTCGGAGCGGGAGGTCAGGTCACGCAGCTGCTGCTCCAGGTATGACTTCAGCCTGGTCCGGTACTCACGCTCGAACGAGCGCAGTTCGTCGACCTGCTTCTCCAGCGCTGAGCGCTCGCCAGCCAGGCTGGCCATGGTCGCCTGGTGCTTGGTCACGGCCTCACGTTCGGCGTTGTCGGCCCTGCTCCGCGCAGTTGCCAACATGGTGTCGGCTTCGGAGCGCGCTGACGCCACGACGTCGTCAGCAGTTCGTTCGGCTGCGGCCAGCACCCGGGCTGCCTGCTCAGCTCCAGATGAGGGCGGCACAGCAGCCACCGGCGCAGCCACTACGGGGGCCACGGGAGCAGCACCTGCGGCTGGGCGGGTCGCAAGCTGGGCACGCAGCGAATCGTTTTCTGCGGTGAGCCGTGTCAGCTCAGCGGCGACCTGGTCCAAGAAGGCGTCAACTTCGTCCTCGTCATATCCAGCCTTGCGCTTCGTCGACGTCTGGAAGACGACGTTGTTGACATCGTCGGCAGTCAGCGGCATCAGTTCTCCTCAGGCTTGCAGATCACACAGAACACTAGCGTCACATCCGTCACAGGCACTACTGGCACCACGAGACGCCCTCACACCCCAGCCGCAACCTTGCCGACCACCATGATCAGCACCTGCGTGCCGATGAAGAGCACGAGAATCGCCAAGTCGAAGGAGACTGCTCCGAGCCGTACCGGCGGGATGAACCTGCGCAACGCCCGCAAAGGCGGGTCGGTCACGGTGAAGACTGCCTCGAAGAGAACAAGAACTAGACCGCTGGGCCGGAAATCGCGGGCAAAGATCTGCAGCAGGTCAATCACCACCCTGGCAATCAGGGTCAGCAAGAACAGCCACAGCACAAGCAGAAGGACTTCAAAAACGATAGCCATAACGCAGCGAGTCAGCTCTGGTTGAAGAAACCGCCTTGTGCCAGTTGCGCTTTCTCCTCGGCGGTCACCACCACGTTGGCCGGTGATAGCAGGAAGACCTTCTGCGTCACGCGCTCAAGAGTCCCGTGCAGCCCAAAGGAGAGCCCCGCAGCAAAGTCGACGATCCGCTTGGCGTCCCCATCGTCCATCTCGCTGAGATTCATGATGACCGGTGTGCCGTCGCGGAACTGCTCGCCGATCGCCCTTGCGTCGTTGTACGTGCGCGGGTGAAGGGTGGTGATTCGTGAGGCAGAGGCCGCAGGAGGGACAGGGGCGCGCGACACGCCCGCGGAGTTGCCCGACCGGCTCGACGCCGGTTCGTCATCTCGGACCGCATGGAGCTGGCGAGTGCGCTCGTCGTAGTCCCGCTGGTCATGCTGGCGGTCGTAGCTGTCGTACTCGTCGTACTGGTCCTCGTTCTCGACCAATCCGAGATACACAGCCATCTTGCGCATTGCGCCGGCCATACGCCCGACCCCTTCGTCTCTAGTGGCTCGGTCCTCTCCGGGACCATCAGCCGTCAGGTGCACGCTACCGGACAGGAGGGCGGTGCCCGAGGACCGCGCTCCCGAGCCGCACTTGTGTCGCGCCGTGTCGGACGGCCGCTTCGAGATCGCCGCTCATGCCGGCCGAGACCACTTCGGCCTGTGGATGATCCGAGCGCACCTCGCCGGCCACATCCGCAAGCCGGGCAAACGCGACATCGGGGTCCGCCTCGAGTGGCGCAACGGCCATCACTCCGCCCAACGTCAGCCCAGGCGAACCGGCAATCAAGGCGGCGATCTCAGCCACCTGCCCGGGCTGGGCGCCGCCACGGCCGGGTTGGTCATCGAGACAGACCTGCACCAGGCAACGAAGCCGACGGTCTGGGTTACCGAGCTCGGAAGCCGCTCGGCTCAGCGCCCCGACCAGTTTGACCCGGTCCACTGACTCAACGACATCGGCATACCCGGCTACCGAGCGGGCCTTGTTCGTCTGCAGCTGGCCGATGAAGTGCCAAACCAAGCCGGAGCCCTGGAGCGCCTCGGCCTTCGGCTTGGCCTCCTGGTCGCGGTTCTCGCCAACGTGCCGGATGCCAAGATCTGCGAGCACAGCGACGTCGTCGGCTGGGAAAGTCTTGGTGACCACTACCAGCGAAACCGATCCAGCAGCGCGGCCAGCCGCGACCTCAGCAGCGGCAATGCGCTCGCGCGCCGCCGCGAGGCCGGCAGCAATCTCTTGCCGGCGGTGCTCGGTGACCATCGCTACTTCAAGAAGTCTGGGACGTCCAGGTCGTCAGCTGACGAGTCATCAAAGACGATGGTTCGTGGAGCTTTGCGCTCCGGCAGCTCGATGTACTGGTCGTCTGTTGCTGCGGCCGGCTCATCTGGCGCGGCAGACGCCTCGGCGTTGACCTCGCCGGCCGACGCCGACAGCTCGGGGGCGACGAGATCGTCGGTCTTGCGGGCGGTGACTTTAGGCTTTCCGGGCTGACCTCCGTCGAAGCCGGCGGCAATGACGGTGACTCGCACCTCGTCACCGAGAGCGTCGTCGATGACGGCACCAAAGATGATGTTCGCCTCGGGGTGGGCCGACTCGGCCACCATGCGAGCTGCCTCATTGATCTCGAACAACCCCAGATCGGAGCCACCGGAGACCGAAAGAAGGACGCCTCGTGCTCCGTCGATGGATGCCTCGAGCAATGGGCTGGAGATCGCGGTCTCAGCTGCGGCGATGGCGCGGTCGTCACCACGTGCGTTACCAATACCCATCAACGCGGTTCCTGCGCCTTGCATCACGGACTTGACGTCAGCGAAGTCGAGGTTGATCAACCCTGGGGTGGTGATGAGGTCGGTGATCCCTTGCACTCCGGACATCAACACATGGTCAGCTGACTTGAAGGCATCCAGAACGCTGACGGCGCGATCGCTGATCGACAGCAACCGGTCGTTGGGAATCACGATGAGCGTGTCGACCTCGGCGCGCAGTTCGTCGATGCCGGTATCGGCCTGTTGCGCACGACGACGCCCCTCGAAGCCGAAAGGTCGGGTGACCACGCCAATCGTCAGCGCGCCGATTGCACGGGCGACCTCCGCCACGATCGGTGCACCACCGGTTCCGGTTCCACCGCCCTCGCCAGCGGTGACAAAGACCATGTCGGCACCTTTGAGCACCTCTTCAATCTCGGTGCGGTGATCTTCAGCAGCTCGGCGCCCGACCTCTGGGTCAGCGCCAGCACCGAGACCGCGGGTGAGCTCACGACCGATGTCGAGCTTGACGTCGGCATCACTCATCAAGAGTGCCTGGGCATCGGTGTTGATCGCGATGAACTCGACCCCTTTGAGGCCGACCTCGATCATCCGGTTGATGGCATTGACACCGCCACCACCGATGCCCACCACCTTGATGACGGCCAGGTAGTTCTGCGGAGCAGCCATGGTCTTTGTGACGCCTCTCTCGTCGCGTCCGCGGGGCGGACGACTCCAACTCTCACCCTTTAGTAGACGTATAACGTTATGTCAACTTCAGGGACGCGGAGCAACGTACGGGAGGGGCTCGCGATCGTCAACCTCGCGGCGTGTCGCTCTGCCGATCACCTGCTTCAGCTGGCCTCTGCTTTCGGCACGGCACAGGTCACGCTCAGCACAGGTCAGCTCAGCGCGGGAGCCTCAGGTGCGGTGACGTCCACGACGGTGAACGTGCTCCCCCACCCTTGCCGTTCGCGAAGGGCATTGACGACGGTTGCCTTCTCCTCCGGTGACCCCGAGGACCCCCACTTCACGACAACTCCGTCGGCGAAGGTCAGCTGAACGGTCCTGGTACCAGTGGCGCTGATGGTGACAAGAGCACGCCGCAACGAGTTCGGGATGCCAGCTGCGACAGCGAACGCTGCGTTCTCTGCTTCGCCGGCAGCGTCGGAGTAGGAGTCACCAACTTGCGCGGATCGCTCGGTAATCGCGGGCAACTGAGGGAGGCCTTTGGGTGCCTCGTCCTGCTCACGGTAGATCGAGCCGTCTGAGCCGACGAGCCCGAAGCCGTTGGCGCTCTCGACATAGCCGACGGCCCGCCTCTCACGAATGACGATCTCGACGCGGTCCGGCCAGTCGCGCACCACGCGCGCAGCGGCCACGGCGTCAAGTGACTCAACCCGCGACTCGATCTCATCGATAGGAAGGGCCACCATCGGGGTGCTGTCTGACACGTTCGCCGCTGCAATCACGTCGTCCGCTGACACCTGGCCATTGCCCAGCACCTCGACCTGGTCGACCTGGAAAGCGGGAGCGAACCGCAGGGTCGCGGCTGAACTGAGAGCAATGCAAAGTGCAACGGCCAACCAGACCCACGGTCTTCTGACCCATCTCATCGCTGCTGGACTCATGGCATTGGAGCCGATCGCTGTTCCGCGCGGTGTCGAAGCAACTCGACAATTTCCGGGCCGAGCGTGGTGACGATTCCGTCGCCGAGTGTCAGGACGAGATCTCCCGGCTCGGCCCGGGATACCAGCCAATCCGGAACGGCCGAGAAGGACGGCTCGAAGCACACATGGTCTGCGGGCAAGGGGACGCCAGCGGCCACCAGCGCTCCTGTGGCACCGGGGATGGGCTCTTCGTTGGAGCCGTAGACCTCCATCACCAGAACGTCGTCAGCGAGCCCTAGCGCGTCTCCGAGCTCGCGGTGAAACTCCGCGGTGCGGGTAAACCGCAGCGGTTGGAATGCGACGATGATCCGGCCACCATCGGCGATCTGCCGGGCCGCGGTGAGAGTAGCTCGAAGCTCGGTGTGGTGGTGGGCGTAGTCGTCGTACACCCTGACCCCGTTCGCCTCGCCCTTGAACTCGAACCGGCGACGGGCACCGCTGTACTGCGCCAAACCCTCGACGGCGTCCGGAACGCCGACTCCAACTTCTAGGGTCACGGCCAGAGCCGCGGTCGCATTCAGCACGTTGTGCATCCCGACGATCTTCAATGAGACATCGGGGAGACGTCGGCCCTTGACCACCGGTCGAAACCATGACCCGGTGGCGTCGAGCTCGACGTCGGTGATGCGGATATCTGCTCCAGCACTGGTGCCATAGGTGACAACGCGTCGGCCACTCTTGCGAGCGAAGTCCGCCACCCGCGCCGCGCCGGGGTCATCGGCGCAGGCGATCACCGCGCCCTGCTGCGGAACCCTGGAGACGAACTGACAGAACCCGGCCTCCACCGCCGGCGCGTCACCCCAGTAGTCGAGGTGATCGGCCTCGACGTTGGTGACAACAGCGACGAGCGGCTCAAGGACGAGGAAGGACCCATCGCTCTCATCAGACTCAGCGACGAATACCGATCCAGTTCCCGCGTGGGCGTTCGTGCCGGTTTCGTTGAGCTGGGCACCGATGTAGTACGAGGGGTCGGCTCCGCAATGCTGAAGGGCAACGGCTGCCATCGACGTGGTCGTCGTCTTTCCGTGGGTGCCGGACACGACGACCGACTGGTACCCCCGCATGCAATAAGCAAGGGCTTCGGCTCTGTGCAGAACCCGGATGCCACGTTCCCGCGCTGCCACGAGTTCGGGGTTGGAGTCTCTGATCGCCGTCGACACGATGACCGTGTCTGTCTGTGGAAGCGAGTCGGGCGTCTGGCCGAAGTGGACGACAGCCCCCACTGCTCGAAGTGAGGCAACGATGCGCGAGTCGCGTAGTTCGCTCCCGGTGACCGGGACGCCACGTGAGCACAGCATCCGTGTGAGTGCTGACATCCCGGCACCGGCCACCCCGATCAGATGCACTCGCCCCAGCTCGGCCAGCTGTGGTCCAGCGGTGGCAGGTGGATAGTCGATCATGATCGACCTGCCGCCTGCAGAACCATGTCGGTCAGTCGTTCATCGGCGTCACGAGCGCCCAAGGACTCGGCCGCCTTGCCCATCTGTTCCAGGCGATCGTGGTCAAGGACGAGCTCGCCGACGACGTGCTCAACGACCGTCGCAGAGAGGTCTTCGTCCCGGATCAAGAGTCCCGCGCCGACATCCACCAGCGGCTGGGCGTTTACTGCCTGCTCACCGTTGCTGTGTGGGTAGGGCACGAAGACGGCTGGGAGGCCGACAGCAGCCAGCTCGGCGCACGTCATCGCACCAGACCGTCCCAGTACCAGGTCGGCAGCCGCGTAGGCCAAGTCCATCCGGTCGAGATATGGGACGACAACGTACGGGGGGTCACCTTCGTGGCGGTCCACCTCCACTGTGTTGGACGGACCCGCCGCGTGCAGGACCTGGATACCGGCGTTCAACAGGTAGCGGGCCGCACCCTGCATGGCAGCGTTGATGGTCCTGGCACCCTGCGAACCGCCGAAGACAAGGACGGTCGGCCGGTCGGCGTCGAGCCCGAACGTGAGTCTGGCCTTAGGGCGAAGCGCGACCCGGTCGAGTGCGGCGATACTGCGCCGCAACGGAATTCCGACGAGAACCGCATGGGGCAAGGATGCGACGGTAGATGGCGCGCTCACCGCCACATGCGGCGTGAAGCGCGCCCCGATCCGATTGGCGACCCCTGGGCGCGCATTGGCCTCGTGCACGACGTACGGGATCCCAGCACGACGCGACGCGAGGTAGGCAGGGAGGGCCACGTAGCCACCGAAGCCGACAACGACATCGGGGCTGACCTCGGCGATAACCGACGTGGTGGCCCGCACAGCCGACCAGACTCCAGTCGGAACTGCGAACCAGCGTCGCAGGTCCGCGCGGGGCATCGTGACCTTCGGAATCAGACGCACCTCGATCCCGCGAGCAGGAACGAGGGTCGTCTCCAACCCAGAATCAGTTCCCAGTGCCGTCACGACGGCGTCCGGATGGCGGCGAAGCAAGGCGTCGGCCAGCGCTAACGATGGTTCGACGTGTCCCGCCGTGCCGCCCCCTGCGAGAAGGACCCGCAGCGGTCCCGACGGGGCGCCGTCTGGCGTGCTCACCGAGTCCGCGCCCCAGGAAGCCGCGGACGCCACCTGGCTGCACGACGCTCGCTCAACGCCTCTCGGGCACCTGGCAGGTTCCGGGCGAATGCAAGCAACATCCCGAGCGCGAACATGGTGGCCAGCAGGGCCGACCCACCGTAGGAGACCAAGGGCAGCGGCACCCCGGTGATCGGCAGCACGCTCAGCACACCGCCGATGTTGATCACCATCTGTACCCCGATCCAGACCACGATTCCCCCCGCAGCAAAGCGTACGAAAAGGTCGTCTGTGGCAAGGGCGATGCGCAGTGCCCCGAGGATCATGGCTCCGAAGAGCAGGAGGACGGTCAGAGTTCCGACGAGGCCGAGCTCTTCGCCGATGATCGCGAAGATGAAGTCGGTATGGGCCTCAGGAAGGCTTCCCCACTTCTCGCGGCTGGCACCAAGTCCCACGCCCCACCAACCGCCGGAGGCGAGGGCGAACATGCTGTGAGCGGCCTGCCAACCGGTCCCCTGGTAGTCGGCCATCGGGTCGAGGAACGACTGCAGTCGAGACAGTCGGGCGCTGCGTTGAAACGTCATGAACAAGATCAGGGCGAGTGCTGGGGCACCGAGCCCCAGGAAGACCCGAAGAGGCGCACCAGCGATGAAGAGCATTCCGGCGACGATGGCCATGAGGATCAGCGACGTGCCAAGGTCTCCCCCGAGCAACACCAAGCCGATGATGACAGCGGCCACCGGCATGAGTGGAATCAGCAGATGCTTGTTCTGATGCAGCAGCTTGCGCTTTCGGGTGAGCAGATCGGCAGCCCACAGCACCAGTGCGAACTTCGCCGCCTCCGCTGGCTGAATGCGGAAGGAGCCGCCGATCTCGATCCAGTTCTGGTTCCCGTTTACGCTGACACCGATGCCTGGGACGAGAACCAGGACCAGCAGCACGATCGACAGAACCAAGATGGGCAACGCCAGCCGCCGGAACCACGACGTGGGGAGCCTGCTGGCCACGAACGAGTGCGGGGACCCCGATGACCACCCACATCGCCTGGCGCTGAGCAATCGCCCACGAGTTCCCGCTGGCCGCGTACGACTCGACGCTGGAAGCGGACAGCACCATGACCAAACCAAGTGCGGTGAGCATCACCGTGCTGCCGAGAATCAGGTAATACGGCGCCAACGGCTTGCCGATCGCGGAGCGGACGTGACGCACCAAACCCCGACCGGTGGGTCGAGGAAGCGGGAGGGGAAGTGACGGTCATGCCTAATCCGTCAGCGGCGGAGCCGGGCCGCGGCTGAACTGAAAGCTTGACCCCTGGCCTGGTAGTCGGAGAACTGGTCCATGGACGCGCACGCCGGAGCGAGCAGCACGGTGTCGTGCGGCTGGGCCACCGAGGCCGAAATCCGAACAGCGTCAGTCATAGGCTCAGTCTCCCCGTCCGGCACCTCGATCACCGGGACCTCGGGCGCGTGTCGCGCGAGTGCCTGGGCGATCAGCGAGCGGTCAGTGCCTAAGAGCACCACGGCGCGAAGCTTGGACCGGTGCCGCTGCACAAGGGCATCGAAGGAGCCCCCTTTGGCCAGTCCCCCCGCGATCCACACCACCTGCCCGCTGGCCGCGGCAAGAGCCACGTCTGCGGCCAGCACGTTGGTCGCCTTTGAGTCATCTACGAATCGCACATCGCCGAAGGTCCCCACAAGCTCGCCCCGATGAGCGTCGACCTCAAATCCAATGCGCCCCAGAACGTACGTCAGCGATAGCTACTCCAAACGATCGCGCCAGTGCCGCTGCTGCCAACACGTTGCGGACGTTATGCGCTCCGGCCATCGCAAGCGCGTCAACATCGACGATCGGCTCAGCATGCGTGGCGCGGTTGGCGCCATAGGCGCGGTCGACCAGGACTCCGTCGACAACACCCAACATCGCCCGTCCAGGAACACCGAGGGTGAAACCGACCGCACGGCAGCCCTCCATCACGTCGGCAGCCTCGGCCAGCGCCTCTGTGCGCGAATCGTCATGGTTGTAGACGACGGTGTGCTCGACCCTGGTGAAGATCTTGGACTTGTCGGCGATGTAGGCGTCGAATGAGCCATGCCAGTCAAGGTGGTCCTCGGCAATGTTGAGCAGTGCCGACGAGTGCGCTGAGACCGTCTCGGTGAAGTGCAGCTGGAAGCTGGACAGCTCGACGACCAGCACCTCCGGCTGCGGCTCGGCGAAGACAGCTTCTACGAGGGGCACCCCGATGTTGCCGGCGGCAAGGCTCCGCAGACCTGCTGTTCTGAGCATTGCATCAAGCAGCTGGGTCGTGGTCGTCTTGCCGTTGGTTCCGGTGAGGGTGAGCCACGGAACGGTGGAGACGCGCAGGTTCCAGGCAAGCTGCTCGCCGCTCCAGATGGTCCCGGCCCTGGCACCTGTGATCCAACGATGGTGCGGGGGGATGCCCGGAGAGGGGACCAGGAGGTCGCACTCGATCCCGGCGTCGCCGCGGACACCCAGCCGGACCTGCTGCTCCCAGAGTCTGGAGGATCTGGGCCCGCTCCTGTCAGTGAGCCTGATCTCGACGCCTCACCGGCCTCGACGACCTCGACTCGCGCGCCCACTCGCAGCAAGGCGTCAGCTGCTGCGAACCCGCTCTTTCCGAGGCCAACGACACACGCGCGGACGCCTGACCAGTCGGCTGCTCGGTCGGCCGCCCGTAGCCACTCGGAGACAGCAGACGAGGCGGTCACCCGATGCCGCCCCCACCGAGCCACTCGGTGTAGAAGAGCATGAAACCGGCTCCGGTGAAGAGACCGGAGATGATCCAGAATCTGGTGACGATCTGGACCTCGGGCCAGCCCTTGATCTCGAAGTGGTGCTGGATCGGGGACATCAGGAAGACTCGTCTTCCCCGTCGTCTTGAACGAGGCGATCTGGATGATGACCGACGCAGTGATGGCCACGAACAGGCCAGCCATCACCGGAAGCAGCAGCTCGGTCTGGGTGCAGATCGCGATGCCGGCCATGGCGCCGCCGAGAGCCAAGTGATCCCGTGTCCCCCATGAAGATGCGAGCTGGTGACGTGTTCCACCAGAGGAACCCGAAGCACGAACCCATGACTCCAGCTGCGACGACAGCCAGATCGAGGGGATTCCGCACCTCGTAGCAGTTCGGAAGCACGACTATCAGCGCATCTCTGGTTGTACTGCCACAGGCCCACAGTCACGTACGCGCCGAACACCATCGAAGCCGCTCCGGTGGCGAGCCCGTCGAGCCCGTCGGAGAGGTTAACCGCGTTGGAAGTGGCCGCCACCATGAACCAGACCCACAGGACATAGATGCCAATCGGCAAGAAGACGGCAGTGTCACGAACAAACGAGATGTACTGCGTAGCAGGTGTCAGCCCTTCAACACTGGGGAATTGCAGGGCGAGAAGCGCAAAGACAATCGCTACGGCGGCCTGTCCGATGAGCTTGGTCTTGACCCGCAGTCCGGTCGACCGTCTCCGAAAAATCTTGATGTAGTCGTCGGCGAATCCGACGGATGCCAGACCCACCATGAGGAACAACACGAGCATCGCCGCCGCGCTCGGACCACTACCGGCGATGAGGTGAGCGGCCGCGTAGCTCACGACTGTTCCGGCGACGATGACAACGCCACCCATGGACGGTGTGCCCCGTTTGCCTGCGTGGTCGGGGACGGCGTAGCCCAGCTCCTCGGCGTCGCGGATGGATTGGGCGTAGCCCCGGGTGCTCAGCCACTTGGCCCACAAGGGGGTCACCACGAACCCGATGACGAGGCTGACGATGACCGCGACCAGCACTAGCCTCATTCGACGTCTCCGCCCAAGAGCTCAGCAGCGACAACCTCGAGGCCCGCAGCCCTGGACGCCTTCACGAGGACCACGTCGTCCGGACGCACCTCTTCGTGCAAGATCGCCATCGCGCCCGCGACATCTGGAACGAACATGGACTCCCGTCCCCACGACCCTTCGAGCCCAGCAGCCAGGTGCATAGGCTTGGCGCCTTCTCCGACGACGACTAACCGTTGCACATCCAAGCGCACGACGAGGCGTCCGATGGCATCGTGTTCGGCTCCAGATTGGTCACCGAGCTCGAGCATCTCGCCGAGAACCGCCCAGCTGCGTCGATTGCCAGCAATCTGCTTGAGCGACTTGAGTGCTGCCCGCACCGCCTCAGGACTGGCGTTGTACGCATCGTTGATGACGATCAGCCCATCGGAACGCTCGGTTACCTCCATGCGCCACTTGCTACGAGGTGTGGCCGAAGAGAGTGCCCTGGCGATCGCGTCGGTGTCCATACCCAACGACCAGCCGACGGCGGCCGCGGCAAGCGCGTTCGGTAGGGCGTGACCACCCACGAACTGCATTTCGACCAGCGCCGAACCGACCGGTGTGCGCAAGGTGAACCTGGCCCGGTCCAACGTGTCGAAGGAGAGGCCCTCGGCGCTGACCTGCGCGCCATGGCGCTGGCCGAACCACGTCACAGCAGCCGCCGTTTCACCGGCCATCTTCTGAACCAGGGCGTCATCGGCATTCAGCACCGCCGTTCCGCCAGGAGGCAGTGCCCGGACGAGCTCGGCCTTCGCGTTGGCGATGGCCGCCCGGCTGCCGAACTCGCTGAGGTGGGCGGTGCCCACCACGAGCTCAACCCCCACGTCGGGTGGCGCGATCGAACAGAGGTACTCGATGTGGCCCAGCCCCCGAGCACCCATCTCCAACACGAGGTACCGCGTGTCTTGATCGGCCGACAGCACGGTCAGTGGCAGCCCAAGCTCGTTGTTGAACGATCCAGGCGGTGAGATCGTGGGCCCATCGGTCTCCAACACCGACGCGATCAGATCCTTCGCCGTGGTCTTGCCTACCGACCCGGTGACCCCGATCACCGTCGTGTCGGTGAGTCGGTCGATGTGAAATCTTGCCAGCTGGCCAAGTGCGACAAGCACGTCGGGGACCACGATCATGGGTGATCCGGATGGTCGGGAGCCAAGGACCGCTACCGCACCAGAGGCCACCGCGGCTTCGGCGAAGTCGTGGCCATCAACGCGCGTCCCCTCAAGCGCCACAAAGAGGCTGCCGGGAATGACGTCGCGGGTGTCTGAACACACGTGCACGACCACAGCTGTGGGGTCAGCGACGCTCACCAGCTGTCCACCGACGGCCTCTGCAATATCGATGAGGCTCGTCGGAATCACTCCTGACCCCCAGCCGTCGCTCCGTGAATGCCGACCCACGCGGCGAGTACCTCAACTCGGTCGTCGAAGGGCATGACCACCGATCCGACCTCCTGCCCCGTTTCATGACCCTTGCCAGCAACGAGGACGACGTCCCCCGGTCGCGCCCGGCTGACCGCCAGATCCAGGGCAGCCCTACGGCCGTCAACCTCGATCACCTCGGCACGTTCTGAGGCCGGCACCTGTTCGGTGCCAGCAAGGACAGCCTGCCGGATGAGCTCAGGACGCTCCGAGCGTGGGTTGTCATCGGTCACCACAACGATGGCAGCACGGGCAGCGGCCACCGCTCCCATTGGTTCGCGCTTACCTGGGTCGCGGTCTCCGCCACACCCGAACACGACAATGACCTGACCACCGCCATCGGGGGTCACTGCATCGATCGCCCGGCCCAGCGCATCGGCGGTATGCGCATAGTCCACAACCAAAGCAACCTCATCTGGCCCGATCCGCTCCATTCGACCCGGAACTCCTCGGCACTTCTCCACTCCACTTGCGGCTGCGACAGGATCGATGCCGGCCACCATGAGCATCACCTGTGCCAGCGCAGCGTTCGCCACGTTGAAACGACCCATGAGCCGCACCTGACCAACGTGAACGGGGCCCTGCGGAGGGGACAACGTGTACTCATACCCTCCGCCACGACGTTCGCGGACGTCTGCGATCCTCCAGTCGGCCGAAGGGCTCGTCCCGACCGTGACCGAGGGAGTTCGCGCCGCCTTCGCCATGCGCCGCCCTCCGGCGTCTTCGATAGCGATCACGGCGGCCTTGCTCCGCGAAGGCTCGAACAGCATCTGCTTGGCGGCGAAGTATGCCTCTTCACTTCCATGGAAATCCAGGTGGTCGACCGCCAGCTGGGTGAAGCCCGCGACGTCGAAGCGGCAACCGTCTACCCGCCGCATCGCCAACGCATGGCTGGAGACCTCCATCGCCACCGCAGTGACTCCACGTTCGCGCATCACCGCAAGCAAGGCGTGCAGCTCTGGGGCCTCGGGCGTCGTCCGCACCGTTTCGAACGCTTCACCATCGATCAGCGTGGCGACCGTTCCAATCATGCCGGTCCGATGCCCGGCCGCTCTCAGCCCTGACTCGAGGAGGTAGGTCGTTGTGGTCTTGCCGTTGGTCCCGGTCACACCGAGCAGCAGCAACTCGTCGGCGGGTCGGTGGTAGATCTCGGCAGCGAGCTGGCCGGTCCGGTTGCGGAGGTCATCGACCACAAGGCAAGGCAGCAACGACCCGATCAGCGAGGCACCGGCCTCGTCCGTGGCCGCGGCCACCGCCCCCGACGCGGCAGCCTGTGACGCAAAGGTGGCGCCATGTGCGTGCTCCCCGGAGAGCGCCACGAAAAGGTCTCCTGGGCGTACATCGCGAGAGTCGACCGTTACCCCGGTGACCACTATGTCCCCGACCAACCCTGGGTCGACTGACAAGGCAGCACAAACGTCGCTGAGTGGGATCGGCCGGGGAGTCGGCCGAGGGGCACGAGTCGCGTTGGTGGACATGGCCGAAGACCGTTTTCAGGGGCGGTAAGTCAGCCGCATGGAGGGCGCCGAACTCGGCGTTGGCGGAACATGCCCGGTCTGCAACGCAAACGATGTGACCCGTTTGAAGACAGGTCCCCCGAGCACTCCGCCGTAGTGGTCGTTCTTCGGGTCCTGCAGGGTGACTGAGACAACGATGGCAGGCTTGTCAGCAGGGGCAAACCCGATGAAAGAGGCCGTGAATCCCCGGTAGCAGCCGCAGCTCTCGTCGACTCTCTCGGCGGTGCCGGTCTTGCCTGCCACCCGATATCCAGGGATCTGCGCCATCGGTGCCGTGCCCTCATCAGAGACGACGGTCTCCATCATCTCTCGAAGGGTGGTCGCGCTCTGAGCGCTTATCACCCGATGGCGCTCGGGAGGTGGAGCAGGGGTGAACGAACCATCTGGAGCCGTAGTCCCTGCGACGACAGTCGGTTCCACGCGCACTCCGTTGTTGGCAATCGTGGCAAACACCGACGTCGATTGCACCGCGTTCAGTGAAAGTCCTTGGCCGAAGGCGATCGTGGCCGCATTGGTCGGTCCCCAGTCGTCGACATTCGGCAGTATCCCGGCACTCTCGCCGGGGAAGTCCAATCCGCTGGTCGACCCTATGCCGAACTTCCGCAGGTAGGTGTAGAGCGCCTGGTTGCCGAGCTTCTCGGCGATCAGGATCATCCCGATGTTGCTCGACTCGGCGAGGACTCCGGTTGCGGTCAGGTGCAGCGTTCCGTGTGGCGTGTGGTCGTGGAAGTCGTCGCCACCGCGATAGAGGATTGGCGGTACCTCGATCTTCGAATTCGGCGTCACCGCTCCGGCATCGAGGGCCGCCGCCATCGTCATGACCTTGCTCGTACTTCCAGGCTCGTAGATCTCGGTAACTGCTCTGTTCCCTCGATCAGCGTCCGCAGCCGCGGTGGGGTTGCTGGGGTTGAGCGAAGGGTAGGTGGCCATCGCGAGGACTTCGCCGGTGCGTGGGTCCATCGCCACCACGGTTCCACTGTCGGCCGCCGCCTGGTTGACCTTGGCGCGAATGGCTCGCTCAGCGATGAACTGGATGTCTCGGTCGATGGTCAGTTGAACATCGACGCCGGCCACCGACTCCTCAGTCTCGGAGTCGGCACTCGGAATCTGACGGCCACCGGCGGCGGACTCATAGGTCACTTGCCCATCTTTGCCGGCCAGAGCTTTGTCCCAGCTGTACTCCAAACCCTCCAACCCGTGGCCGTCGCTTCCGACGAATCCCAGCAGGGCAGCGCCGAGAGAGCCTTGCGGGTACACCCGCTTGGCCGTCGGCTCGCTGTAGATGCCCGGAAGTCGCAGCGCAGCAATCTCGTCCCACTTCTTCGGCGTGATCTCCTTGGCGACGTAGGCAAAGCGCAGGTCGCCGTCGACCCTGTTCGCGATGGTCTTGATCGGCTCATTGAGGACTGGCGCGAGCGCAGCCGCAACAGCCAGGGGATCGGCGATCTGTGTCTGGTCGGCTGTGACGTTGACCGCGTCGACCGTGGTGGCCAAGGCGATGCCGTTGGCGTCGGTGATCGCCCCACGGGTCGCGGGGATCGAGACGGTTCGCAGCCGCTCGGCCTCGGCAGTGGCAGCGTAGGCAGCGGCCTCGACTCCCTGCAGTTGCAAGAGCCGTCCTGCGAAGAGGGACATCACCATCGCCACGAGGACTCCAACGGTCACCAGACGGCGGCGGGGGTCGGCGCGCTTTTGCCGCTGAGTCCGAACCGGGCGAGCCGAGCCCCGAGTCGCTGGCGCGGGCCGTCGTGCCTGCGTCACCGATCTGCCCCTCCGTTGCCTGCGTCGTTCTGCTGTGTCTGGTCATCCTGCTGAGACTGCTGAGGCTTCTCCGACTTCTGAGACTGCTTGTCCTGGGAAGCCTGCGAGTTCTCGTTGACCTGCGCCGTTGCTGTGCTGGTTTCTGATCCAACCACGGGGGGTGGGCTCGCGGCCGGAACCGGCGCGCCGAGAACCTTGCCGTCTTCGGCGCGCAGGAATGCGGGGTTCACCGACGCCACCATTCCAAGCTCGGTCGCACTCCGCGTGAGCCGCTTGGGCGAGGCAAGCGCAGCCGCCTTCTGCTGCAGCGCCTGCTCCTGGTCGGCCAGATTGGCCACCTTTGCGTCGAGTTCGTGCAGGGTGAACGAGCCCTGGGCCAGCAGAGTGTTCAGGAGAAGGAGCGCGCCGAGTCCCAGTGAGAGCAGAACCAGTACCAGAACAACGAACGGGGCTCGCGCCGGTCGAACAGCCGGCGCATCGACGACGCGGACGGGAGGGCGACTGACGGGGCGCCGCCTCGGTGTCGCACCTCGTTTCGATGGGCTTCCCGATCGAGGTGTGGCTGTGGCGGTACTCATGCCGCCTCCCTGAGTCGCTCAGCTGCCCGTACCCGTGCCGATGCGGCCCTGGGATTCGCCGCGACCTCGGCGCTGGTCGGACGCTCGGCACCCCGGGTCAGCAGGGTGAGCTCGGGGCCCCGTCCTGGAACCGGTAGATCGGCCGGCACATCGTCAACGAGGTACTCGGCAATGGCTCGTTTGGCGATGCGGTCCTCAAGCGATTGGTACGACATGACAACGACGCGGCCGTGAACGACCAGCGCGTCGATCGCTGCCGGGAGTGCGCGACGGAGCGCACCCAGCTCGTCGTTCACCTCGATCCGCAGCGCCTGAAACGTGCGTTTGGCCGGGTGCCCACCGGTGCGTTGTGCCGGCGCTGGAATGGCCTCGCGAATCGCATCCACCAGCTCGGAGCTCGTTGCCAAGGGACGGCGCTCAGCAATCACGCGTGCGATGCGCGTTGCGAAACGCTCTTCGCCGTACTCACGTAGGACGCGTGCGAGCTCAGCGACGCTGTACTCGTTCACGACATCAGCGGCGGTCAGCCCAGCCGTCGGGTCCATTCGCATGTCCAGGGGGGCGTTGTAGGAGTAGGCGAACCCGCGCGCCCTCTGGTCGAGCTGCATGGAAGAGACACCGAGGTCGAGGAGCACACCGTGAACGCTCGGAAGGCCCGCCAAACCCAGATCGGAGAGGACCTGTGGGATCTGGTCATAGACCGCGTGGACCAAGGTGGTGCGCTCGGCAACATCGGCCAGGCGGGCGCCGGCGATGGCCAGGGCCCCTGGGTCACGGTCGATCCCGACCAGCCGCGCCTGAGGGCAGGTGCGCAACAGCGCACCGCTATGTCCACCGAGGCCGACCGTGGCGTCCACCAGGACCGAGCCAGGCTGTTGCAACGCCGGGGCGAGCAACGCTACGACCCGGTCACACATCACCGGGGCGTGGGTCGGCTCGCTCATGCGGCGATCCATATACCCGCGACTGTGACCGTCATCCATACGACGGTCACGGTGACGGCGATCGCAACCGGAACCGCGACCGGCACCGTGAGACCTCCGCGGCGTCGTAGCGTCCCGACGCATCCAGGCACCGACCGCACGAGCCGCGACACGCCACCGACACCGACCTCGCGGACCGGGTTGACGCCAAACGTGCCACTCATGCTCGACCCTTCACGTGCGGCTGGACTGGACTGAATAGGGCTGGACTGGACTCGATCGGACTGAAAGAGCTGTTGTGGGACTGGCGAGAGATCGTTCGGCCCTGTTGGCCTGGTCTTCCTCCGCTCCGGCTTCGGGGCCTGGCACCGGGGAAGTGCGCCAGGAACAACCCGACAGGAAGCAGAGCGGCGGAAGACCACGCCGCAGGGACGGTGGGATCAGATGCCGGGCAGCACCTCCTCGGCGAGGTCGGCGTACGCACCCTCACTCGCACCGAGGTAGTCCGTCCATCGGGCTGAGTCCCAGATCTCTACCCGAGCGCCCGCACCGATGACGACGCACTCCTTGCTCAGCCCGGCGTACTCGCGCAGGGTCGGGGGAATCGTGATGCGGCCCTGGCGGTCGGGGAGCTCGTCGGAAGCGCCGGACAGCAGAACTCGGACGTAGTCGCGGGCACCCTTGCTCGACAAAGGAGCGCTCTCGAAGCGGCGGGCGAGGTCGAAGAAGTCCTCGCGGGGGAAGACGAAGAGCGAGTGCTCCTGCCCTTTGGTGATCACCAGCCCCCCCTGGAGGGGCTCGCGGAACTTGGCCGGCAGGAAGAGGCGTCCCTTGTCGTCGAGCTTGGGGTAGTGCGTTCCCAAGAACACCGGCTCCGCCTCCCCTCTCCGCTGTGACCCACGATGCGCCACCATACTCCACTTTCCCCCACCGTCAACCACATCGACCTGTATGTTGATTGCTTAAGAGGAAAAATCGCAGATCATCGCGGTGGGGTGAAGTGGAGCGGCGGATTTGAGGCGAGCCGCTACCCCTCGCGCGGCTTACGCTGGAGACCTTGATCCCGAGGTGTCCCGCAAGTTCGCCGCCGACCCACAGGAGGCCCGGTGCCGTCACCCCGTTTCCATGGATGTGCCATGACCGCGGTCGACGGCTCAGCGCACTCACCGGCAGAGGCGGGCGATTCCACCCGAAGCGCCAGGGGTGTCTGCTCGCGGCGCCAAGATCGGCGACGCTGTTGCGGGCGTCATCGAAGGCAAACCAGACGCCATCCGCCTTGCCCTGGTCACGCTGCTGGCCGAAGGGCACCTGCTGATCGAAGACGTGCCTGGCGTCGGCAAGACGATGCTGGCCAAGTCACTGGCCCGAGCACTCGACTGCACCGTTCGCCGCATCCAGTTCACTCCCGACCTGCTGCCCAGCGACATCACCGGGGTCAGCGTCTTCAATCAGGAGACGCGCGACTTCGAGTTCCGTCCGGGAGCGGTCTTCGCCAACATCGTGATCGGCGACGAGATCAACCGCGCGTCACCCAAGACGCAGTCGGCACTGCTCGAGGCGATGGAGGAGCACCAGGTCACCGTCGACGGTGCGACGTACCCACTGGCGACGCCCTTCATGGTGGTGGCGACCCAGAACCCCATCGAGATGGAGGGCACCTACCCGCTGCCAGAGGCGCAACGGGACCGTTTCATGGCGCGACTGTCGATGGGCTATCCCGACCGGACGGCCGAGATGGAAATGCTCGCCGTGCACGGTGCAGGTCGCCCACTTGATGACATCGTTCCCGTGGCCACGGCATCCGACGTCGCAGGCGCTGATCGACCAGGTCCGCGACCTGCACGTCAGCACCGAGGTACACCGGTACGCAGTCGACCTAGTCATCGCATCACGACGCCACCCTGACCTCAGATTGGGTGCGTCACCGCGAGCCACGCTCCAGCTGATCCGAGCGGCCAAGGCGTCTGCAGCACTCGACGACCGCGACTTCGTCCTTCCCGACGACGTCCGCTCGCTGGCTGTTCCGGTTCTGGCCCATCGTCTCCTGCTGACTGCTGAGGCCCAGATCGCGCGACGCACCAGCGTCTCGGTCGTGGAGTCGTTGGTCGACAGCACGGCGATACCGGCCGGCTGACGTGCGCGCCGCACTAGCAGGGCTTACCCCCCGTGGTCGGGCACTGCTGGCGGCGGGTCTGACCGCCTTTGTCCTCGCCGCGATGCTCGACCAGCAAGACATCATGCGTGTCGGCCTGCTGGCGAGTGCACTGCCCCTGCTGGCCGCTGCCAGCGTCGCGCGTACTCGCTTCCGGCTCGCGTCCGACCGCACCGTTGAGCCCTCGCGGACACCGGCCGGCGAGTCCGCCACAGTGACCGTGCGACTGGAGAACGTCGCCCACCTCCCCACCGGGCTGCTCATGGTCGAGGACACGGTGCCCCCCGCCCTCGGCCCTCGGCCTCGCTTCGTCGTCGATCGTCTGGCTCCGCTCAGCGTGAGATCAGTCAGCTACACGGTGCACGCCGACCGACGGGGGCGATACCCCATCGGCCCACTGTCGGTGCGGCTGACCGACCCGTTCGGCTTCTGCCAGCTCGACCGGTCGTTCAGTGGACAGCGCCACCTGCTGGTCACGCCGCGTGTCGAACCACTCCCCTCCGTTCCTCTCTCCGGCGACTGGTCGGGCACCGGTGAGAGCCGAGCCCGCTCGATCGCCGCCGCCGGAGAGGACGATGTCGCGGTTCGCGAGTACCGACACGGCGACGAGCTACGTCGAGTGCATTGGCGCGCAACGGCTCGGTCTGGCGCGCTCATGGTCCGCAGGGAGGAGCAGCCATGGGAGAGCCGCGCAACGGTGATTCTCGATGATCGCCAGACCGCCCACGTCGGCGAGTCGCTGTCGGGATCGTTCGAACGTGCCGTCGGTGCCGCCGCCTCGATCGGAATGCACCTTTCACATCGCGGCTACGCGGTGCGCTTGGTCGCCGACGGGCACGAGCTCACGACCAAGAGCGCCGTCGACGACGGTGCGAGCAGCGACCCGACCGGCATGTTGCTTGACGCCCTTGCAGTAGCGCAGCCCTCACGTTCGGCGAGCATCCACTCACTCACCGCCTCGGTCCGCCACGGCAGTGACGGGCTGGTAGTGATCGTCCTCGGCGCGATCACCGTCAAGGAAGCCGACCAGCTCGCGCGAGCCAGACACGGCATGGGCACAACGGTCGCAGTCACCCTCGACACCGCGTCATGGCGCGAGAGCACGCTCCGCCGACACCGCCGACGCCTGGGCACTGCTGGCGGCAGCCGGGTGGGCGGTCGTACCGCTGCGGCCGCGGCCAGCTCCTCGGTCGACGTCTGGGCCCACCTCGGTTTCTCCGGAGGGTTCTCCGGCTCGGCCACCATCGGCTCTGAGGTGCCGGCATGAGCAGGCGAGCAAACTTGTCGCACCAGCTACGTCCCACCCTGGCCGCCGCTGTCGCCGTCGCTGCTGACGACATTCGCGCTCTCCCCCACGCTCACCGGTCCGTGGTTCGCCATGTCGGTGATCGCCATCGCAACAGTCGCGGTGATCGGAGCTGCCGGCCGGGCCCTCGGTCTCCCCACATGGGTGGTCGTGGCTGCGCAGGGCGTGTGGCCTGCTGCTGCTGCTGACGCTGCTCTTCGCCAGAGACACCGCGGCGTTCGGCGATCCTCCCAGATGGCGACGTTGGCGAGTGTTCGCCGATCTCGCACGTGACGGAAACACCGTGATCACGCAGGAGACCGCGCCGGTGACCGCCACGGCAGGGATTCAGTTCCTCGTGGTCAGTGGCGTGGCGCTCATCGCCTGGGCGGTCGATGCCATTGCGGTCAGTGGTCGACGTGCGGCACTCGCCGGCATCCCCCTGCTAACGCTCTACCTCGTGCCGGCAACGGTGCTGCCTGACGGCGTCCCGTGGCCGTTGTTCCTGGCGGCAGGCATTGGCTGGTTGCTGCTCCTGCTTGAGGACGGGCGTGTCGAACTGTCCCGCTGGGGTCGGCCTATCGATGGCGGAGCCGACGGGAAGGTGCATTCCGTGGGCGGCACGGGCCGCAGGCTGGGTGCCGCAGCGCTCACCGTTGCCGTCATCGTCCCGGTGATTCTTCCCAGCCTCGGCGACGGCAGGTTCGGTGGCGGCTCTGGTGACGGCAGTGGGGGTGACGGCAGCGGTGCGTCGTCACCAAGTGCCCGCACCGTCGTCACGATCAACCCGATCACCGACCTGCAGCGCAATCTGACTCAACAGGACGACAGCGCGGTCCTCTTCTACACAACTGCGGCCCAGACGCCTCAGTACCTGCGCATCGCCACCCTCGACAAGTTCAATGGCACGACCTGGACGCTCGAGGAAATGGCAGCGGGCAGCGACCAACAGGCCTCCGGCGGGTCTACCGAGCCCCCCTGGGCTCTCCGACGCAATCGCGCGGACGCCGGTGAGCTACGACATCACCGTCGGGGCTCTCGACACCCCCCGACTGCCACTCCCCTATCCGGTCACCAAGGTCGATATCGCAGGCGACTGGAGGTGGGACGAGCAGACCTTCGACGTCTTCAGCGCCGAGGAGGAGGGCTCGGCTTTTGGTCAGGAGTACACCGCGACCGCTCTGGAGATCACGCCCACCATCGAGCAGTTGCAGGCAGCACCCCCGGCGGACCCATCGGTCAACAACTCGCCTCTACCAATGGCTCGACCTCCCCGACGGCATCGAGGAGCGACTGACTCCACTGGCCGAGGACGTCACCGCCGACGCAACGACTGACTACGGCCGCGCGCTTGCGCTGCAGAACTGGTTCCGCACCAACTTCACCTACAGCCTCGACACGGTGGAAGGAAACGCCACAGATGCACTAGAAGACTTCCTGCGAGACCGCAGCGGATATTGCGAGCAGTTCGCAGCGACGATGGCGCTGATGGCCCGAAGCCTTGACATCCCGTCCCGGGTGCAGGTCGGATTCACCCCCGGCGAACAGGACGACGACGGCACCTGGGTCGTCACGACGCACGACGCGCACGCCTGGCCCGAGCTGTGGTTCGAAGGCGTGGGCTGGGTCCGCTTCGAGCCCACACCAGGGGGTGGCGATGGTGGAGCTACGCCGAGCTGGGCACCCGTACCCCAAGAAGACAAGCACCGCCAACCCGGGTGGAGGCGCGACGATGGCGGTGGTGTGGTTCTGCCGCCGCGGCGGCGGATCTCTCAGCAACGGCGGTGGACGACGCCCGACCTCGTGAGGTGACTCAGAGCCAACCGAGGCGGCCAGTCGATCGGGTCGAGCTCGGCCGCCACCGACACCGAGCAAGGCAACGGCTCGACGGTCCTGCTGTGGCTGCTTCGTCATCGCGGTGGGCGGTGCCGCCATCGCCGCGCCCAAGGCGGCGTCGGTCATGGTTCGTCGGTCACGGTGGCGCCATGCTGGGTCAATCGACAGCGCGATACTCGCGGCCTGGGCGGAAGTCCTCGACGCGGCGACCGATGTCGACCTGCGTCCACTGCCGACCGAGACGCCACGCGATCTGGCCGAGCGTATTCCGACCCGAGGTGGGCTCAGCCCCACCCGAGCGGCACAGCTGCGCCAGTTGGCTCGCTGGGTCGAGTTCTTGCGCTACCGCGGTTCCGCCGACCGCGCTGACCGTCCCGGACAGATCAGAGCAGCTGGCCGGCGACATCCGTGGCGACCTGTACGCGGCTATCTCCCCCCGCGACCGACGTCGGGCCATCTGGTGGCCCACCTCTGGACGCTTGGCCCTTGCCGACGGCGGAACCACGCAGCCGAGTGGCTGGCCGATCGCTGGCAGCACTGGCGAACGCCGAAGTCACGTCAGCAAGCGCCAACCGGATAAGACCAAGTGGACCAGGCCATACCAAGTGGACGGGGCCGCCAAGCAGAAGGCCGTGCGGTGCGTGCTGCAGCTCGGCTACTGGTCGCCGTCGCGACGGCGATCCCAGCGCTCTTCTATGCGGTTCATGAATCCCGAGCGTTGTGAGCTCTTCTGGTGACTGCTGCGGCGCCGCAGAGGCGTTGCGCGTCGCACCTTGCCAACCGGTACTCGCCCACCAGCCGCCGCCCAGCATGACGAGGAAGCCAGCCACGCCGACGGGCCAGAACTGAGACGCAACTCCGGCAACCAACACGGCCAGACCAAGGACTACGCCCAGGGCACCAAGGACAAGCCGGTGTCGAGAACGCAGCGACCGACCACTTCCGCGAAGCGTCGATGCCAACTTGGGGTCGTCGGCGTAGAGCTGACGCTCCATCTGCTCGAGCAGGCGCTGCTCGTGCTCAGAGAGCGGCATGGCCTCCTCCTCGCTGGACTACCACAGTTCGTCCCCGGGCTCACCCGAGGACGAGGGAAACTGGTCGTCCCTCCCGTCCAGGATAGGTCCCCGGACGCCAGTGCGAAACTCCACCGGCAAATCACCGGCAATGACTGTGACCGTTTGTTCATCGGCACAGCCCATGATCGTCTGGAGCCCAGCTGGCTCCATCAGGGGTCGGGCGACTCGACCAGGCTTGCCGGGCGGACCACCCCTCGGCCGAACCGGTCGGCGGCCCGGTCAGAGGCCCGCTCAGCTTCGCGCCAAGCTTCGGGGCGCTCGTCGAAGGTGAGTTGGTGGGCGACGGTCGACCCGTCGACCAAGCCCTCCACCCGAACGCCCACGAGGCGCAGTCGAGCTCGATCAAGCCCGAGGGCGTCGAAGAGGGCAACAACCGTTGCGTAGATGTCACGGGCGACATCGGTCGGATGCGCCAAGGTGCGCGAGCGGGTGATCGTGGTGAAGTCGGCAAACCGCACCCGGATCGCGATCGTCCTCCCGGCGAGCTCGCGGCCCCGGAGTGCTCGCGCCACCGTCTGCGAGAGGGCCAGCAGTTCGCGGTAGACCACCTCGACGTCGTCAACGTCGGTCTCGAAGGTACGGTCCCTGCCGATGCTCTTCTCCTGGGTATCGGCGACGACACTGCGCTCATCGCGCCCCCACGCCAGCTCCCACAGGTGCCGTCCAGCAGCTGGGCCGATAGCGCGTTCGAGCGTTCCTATCGGTGTATTCGCCAGATCTGCGACTGTGCGCAGCCCAAGACGGTGCAATGCCTCTTCGGTCTTGTCACCGACTCCCCACAGGGCGCCTATTTGGAGTGGGTGGAGGAAGTCGATGACCTTGTCGGCTGGGACGACGAGCAGACCATCGGGCTTGCACCGCCCCGAGGCGAGCTTGGCGACGAACTTGGTGGATGCGACGCCGACCGAACAGGTGATGCCCTGTTCGTCCTGGACCTTGGTACGGATCAGCTCACCGATCTCAGCCGGTGACCCGAGCCTTCGTTGCGCACCACGCACGTCGAGGAAGGCCTCATCGAGGCTGAGCGGCTCTACGACAGGAGTGACCGATCCGAAGATCGCCATGACACCCGATGAAATGCGCGCGTAGTCCTCATGGTGTGGCGCAAGGAAAGTGGCGTTGGGACACAGGCGGCGGGCACGTGACGTCGGCATCGCTGAGTGGACGCCGAGCGCACGGGCCTCGTATGTGGCCGACAGGACGACTCCGCGGGTGCCTCCCCCTGCGACGACAACGGGAGTGCCGACAAGCTCAGGGTGGCGAAGCAGTTCGACCGATGCGTAGAACGCGTCCATGTCGACATGCAGGACGTCGCAGCCGGTGTCATCGGCCACCTCGCGGCGCGAGGTGACACTGGCGGGCTGGTCACCGCCGTCCATGCCACGCCCGAGCTGTTGCCTGCTCACCAGGGCATCCTCTCAGCCACCTGAGCTCCCTGGACTGGAGTGCCAGAGCTTGCGCGGTGGTGTGCCGCGGTTCACGTCATCACCTGCCGGGCGGACGTCTGCGTACGGCGACTGGCGGAAGCCGCTGGGGTGGACCAGGACACGCCGTCGTCCCATTCCCCCAGCCGTGATTCCGGCTGGCTCCACCAGGGCCGGACCAGCCGGAGCTTGCACCTCCTCGGCGCTAGTGCCCAAGGGGCTGAGCAGAGGTGGCGTGTCGAGCACCTCGTGGATGGCGGCGGTGCCACTGCGCTGCCACAGGTCGTACAGACCAGAAAGCTCCCAGCACCCTGTGGCACGCAGTGAGACGCCCCGAGGACCGGTCCGGCGTATCTCACCCCGGATCAGCAGGAGCCACGAGTGGAAGAGCGTCGCGGCATAGGGGCCTTGAGCATCTTCGAAGAAGGTCGCATCGACCGGGCCGGTGGCGTCGTCGAGGGTGACGAAGACGACCCGTCGGCCGGAACGGATCGGCGGTGTCTGAGTGGCCACCTTCACACCCGCGACCAAGATCTCGCTGCGCGAGCGACAGGTGAGCAGGTCGCGGGAGCGCACGACGTCGAGCGAACGCAGCAACGGGGTGTAGAAGTCAACGACATGGCGGCTGGCGTCCAGACCGAGGACGTCGAGCTCTGCCCTGACCTGCTCAGCGCCAGTCATCTCCGGCAGACCGGAGGGGGCCACCTGCTCGTCGCTGGGGCCGAGCGGGAAGGAGAGCTGGGTGCCCGGTCCGGCCACTGCTGAAGGCCGAGCTCCAGACTTGGCCCGACGGAACGTGGGCATCGCGGTCCAACGGTCGAGCTCAGCGACTGCCAGCAGCAGGTCTCGGCGGGTGATCCGGCGTCGCGCCGATGCAGCGGGAAGAGTGAGGTCGATGCCGTGCAGCCTGTCGAAGGCTCCGGCGAGCACCAACCGCTCGACGACCGGACGCGAGACGGCAGCGCGGTGCCAGAAATCGGTGAGTGAACGAAAAGGCTGCCCGGCAATGATCCGCTCGACCTCGGCGTCACTGATTCCTTTGACCTCGGCGAGCGCGATGCGGATGCCGTAACCGCTGGCATCCGGAAGCGCCGGATGGTCAAGGACGCCGCGCGCCCGGCTGGTCGTGGAGTCGGCGACGGGGAGAGTGCGGGGCGGCGGCGCAGGGGCGTCAGCGGGGTCGACCACCTCGACCCGCTCGACCCGATAGCCGGTCCGGGATGCGTTGACGTCGAGCGGCAAAACGGTGACGCCGAACTGTCGGGCGTCGTCGAGGATCAACCGCTTCGGGTACATGCCGGGATCGTGGGTGAGGACGCCAGCGAGGAAGCCAGCCGTGTGGTGCGTCTTGAGCCACGCCGACTGGTAGGTCGGCAGCGCAAAAGCTGCAGCGTGTGCCTTACAGAACCCGAAGGAGGCGAACGCACGCAGGACATCCCAGATGCGTTCGATTGTCGGCAGGTCGTACCCACGCATTCGGGCACAGCGATAGAACCACTCGCGCGTCTCAGCCTGGCCATCGGGATCACCGAGGGCCCTCCGCTTCTCGTCACCTTCGGCCCGGGAGCACCCGGCGATGACATGCAACATGTCGATCACCTGCTCGTGGAAGACGACAACGCCGTAGGTGGAGCGCAGTACCGGCTCAAGGTCGGGGTGCAGGTACTGCGGCTCAGCCCAGCCATGTCGTGCATGGAGAAAGGGCCGGACCATGTCGGACTTCACCGGACCGGGACGGAAGAGCGAGATGTCGATGATGAGATCGTCGAAGGTTTCGGGGGCGAACTTGCCGACCAGCTCACGCTGACCAGGTGACTCGATCTGAAAGCACCCAAGGGTGTGCGTGGAACGGATGAGGTCGAAGGTCGCCAGGTCGTCGAACGGCACGCTGTCGAGGTCAGGGCGCTGCTGCGGGCCGTCGACCCGTTCGATCTCGTCAAGGGCATAGGCCATCGCCGACTGCATGCGGATGCCGAGGACATCGAGCTTGAGTAGGCCAAGGTGCTCGACGTCGTCCTTGTCGAACTGGCTCATGGCAAAACCCATCGCGCTCTGCTCGACCGGTGTGCGATCGAGCAGCGTGGCGTCGGAGAGCAGAACGCCACACGGGTGCAGTGCGAGGTGACGCGGCAAACCGTCGAGACGCTCGACGAGCGAGAAGAGCAACGTCATCCGCGGGTCGTCGGCGATCCGGCTGGCCCGCAGCTCTGGCAGCTCACGCAAAGCGTTCTGCGCGTCCTTGGCGCGAATGTGTGGGAACGCCTTCGCGATCATGTCGATCTCAGAGGGCGGCAGACCAAGCGCCGCACCGACATCACGAATCGCGTGCCGGACGCGGTAGGTATCGGCCATGGAGACACAAGCGACGCGAGCAGTGCCGAAGCGCTCGAAGATCTGAGTGTAGATCTCAAGGCGCCGCGCTGACTCGACGTCGATGTCGATGTCGGGCAGCGCCTGGCGAAGCGGAGAGAGGAACCTTTCGAAGAGAAGGTCGTGCCGAACCGGATCGACCCCTGAGATTCCGAGTAGGTAGGTAACCAGTGACCCAGCACCCGAACCACGTGCGGCAACCCGAATCTGCATCGAGCGGATCAGGTCGACGACGTCGGCGACGGTGAGGAAGTAGGTGGCGTAGCCAAGGCTGGCGATGATGCCGAGCTCGTGCTCCAGACGGTCGCGCGCCTCGCGTCCGGCCTGCCCGCCGGTCGGCAGCTCGCGGGCCGACCAACGGGCTGCGCACCGCTCACGCAGCACGGCATCGGGCGCACGTCCGGCCACGGCAGCGGTCGGGTCGACCACCTCGAGCTCGGGAAAGTGCACCGAGCCGAGACCGAGGTCGGCCACTGGGGACAGGACACACTGCTGCGCGAGCCGTTCAGTGGCGGCGAGCAACGCGCGGCTGGTGGAGCGCTCGGTGCCGACGCCGGACAGACGAGCGACCTCGGCGGCGATCTCGGCCATCTGTGATGACGACTTCAGGTAGCCCTCGCCGGTGCGACGATCGATGTGGCGCAGGTCAAGCGGAACCAGCTGACGTGCGGCGTCGAGCACGTCGGCGACCGGGGCGTCCTCGCGACGGGCGTAGCGAACCGCGTTGGACAGCAAGGTGTCTGCCTGCTGCTCGTGCGCCCATCCGAGCATCCGACCGGCGAACGGCGCCGACCGACCAACCGGGTCAGCGCCACGATGGTTGACCACTTCGCACCACAGCGCAGGGATGCGGTCTCGCCATCTCTGCCACGCCAGCGTCGCGAGGTCGGGGCGACGCCTTGCCAGCATCCGACCGACGTCGGAGTCGGGACCGAGCAGCACCACCAAGGCACCTTCGGCCGCGTAGTGAGCGACCAGGTCGGCGTCGACCGTCGGGTACCCCCGACGTCCGGCTGCCTCGGCTTGGGCATGGGCAGCGGAGACCAGGCGACAGAGCGCCGCCCAGCCATGCGGGCCACGCGCCAGCACCGTGACCCTGGGCAGTCGGAGGTCACGAGTGCGGCCTCCTCGAACCGGCGTACGACGAGCTCGCTCGGGGGCACGTCCCGGGTTCGGGGGTGGCGCGAGGGCGAGGTCGGCGCCGAAGACCGGAGCGATCCCGGCGGCGAGGGTGGCGCGGGCAAAACGCACAGCGCCACGGACACCATCGCGGTCGGTCAGACCGAGAACGGCGAGGCCGCGGTCAGCCGCGACGGAGACGAGCGCCTCTGGGCTGGATGCGCCGTGACGCAGCGACCAGCCGGAGGCGACATGCAGGTGTGGAAAAGAAGAAGAGCCGGTCACCGAGAGCAGACCCGAACAGGGCGCGGGTCGTCAGCTGACACCGGTTCGTCAGCTGACACGGGGCAGCGAGGTCTGGTGTGGGACACCGACGGTGGTCTCGGCCAGCGCTAGGAAGGTTTCAACGTCCCGGAGCAGGTCGTCGGCCTCCCGGGGCGTGACCGCGTCCAGGCCAGCCTCGGCCGCCGCCCGCTTGCCGGCGCCAGCGGCGAAGAAAGCCGCCCACTCAGCAAGCTCGGGGGCAGCCTGGCCGAGAAGATCCCAGGCGCTGCGCGGGCCACGGCGGCCGGTCGGACGAGCACGGGTGGCCAGCACGGCGGCAGCCGCCCGGAGCGCCGCCAGGTGGGCGACGGCGTAGCGGCGACTGGCCCGTGGCTCGAGCACCGCCTCGGTGAGGCCGCGGTGCGCAGCAGCAAGCAGGTCGAGGACCCCAGCCGACGACCCCCGAGGGGTTCGTCGAGCGATGGCGTGGTCGACGGACAAGTCGATGGACATGGGGGCCATCCCTTCAGGTAGGTCAGTCGGTAGGTCAGTCGGTAGGTCAGTCGGGTGGTCAGTCGGGTGGTCAGTCGTAGATCGCATACAAGGACCAGCGCGCTGGACCGCGATCACAGGAGCTCTCGTCGGGACGGTTGTCGACTTCCAGGCAAAGGTCGAAAACTCCGGTCTGTGCCCCGCGGCACGCCTCGACCCGCCAGAGCCACCGCTCGGGGTCGGGCAGCTCATCGAAGCCGGAGCTGGGGCGCGATGCGACCCGACGCCACCACGCACCCGTCTCGACCCAGTGCGCCAATACCGCTCCGACGACATAGCGTCGGCCGCGCCACCGGAAGGCCAGCGGCGCCGTCTCACCGCTAGCAACGGGAGTCAACGACTCAATCGACTCGTCGATCCGTCGCATCGGGCTGTCTCCTGTCAGGTCGAGCCATCAGTTGGTCCATCAGTTGGACCAGGAAGCCGGGGAGCCGGTCGGGCGGGCGGTGAGGGTCGAGGTCAGCACCCCACCCGACCGGCTCAGGTTCGAACATGTGTTCGAATAAGCTCTAGTAAACCCCTCACCACGTCCGACGTCAACCCCCTCGATTCGGCGCCCTAAGGTCGACCCATGTCCACATCCGGCCTCACCGCTGAGCCAACCCCCGCAGTGGTCGGCCTGCACATTTGGACCGTGCCGAGGGCCGGTATCGCCTCGGCCGTAGGACGGCTTGCCGTCGACCGGTTCCGCCTGCGTGGGTATCCCGGGCTCACCTTCGCCAAGCTCCTTGGCACCGGGAGTGGCAGGACCTTCGCCCCTCAGGACGCCGACCCGCACCACTGGGCTCTCCTCACCTGCTGGGACACCCCGCACGCCGCCGTCACGTTCGAGCGCTCCCGCGTCCTCCGACGCTGGGACGCCGCGGCCACCGAACGCCTGCACATCACCATGAGACCGCTCTCGAGCATGGGTCGCTGGTCGAAGCAGCAGCCGTTCGGCTCGACACCTGCGGCACCACCGACCAACGACGGACCGGTCGCCTCGATCACCAGAGCTCGGATCCGACCCCAACAGCTGAGGGACTTCTGGCGGTCGGTGCCAGAGGCCGCATCCGCCGTGTCGCACTCCAACGGCCTGATCTGGTCCAAGGGCATCGGCGAAGCTCCGATAGGGCTCCAGGGAACCTTCAGCATCTGGCGTGATGCCGACGCGATCCGGCAGTTCGCCTACGAGAGCCCCGGCCACCGAGAAGCAATTGCACGCACCCGCGACACCGGGTGGTTCGCCGAAGAGCTCTTCGCCCGCTTCAGCATTCTGGCCATCGACGGCACGATCGACGGCGCTCCGTTGCCGGTGATGTGATGGCCGAGCTGATTCCGCTCGTCTTCACCAGCGGCTGGGCCAGTGGTATCAACCCGTATCTCGTCGTTCTGCTGACCGGCATCGCCGGGCGCATCGGTGATGCTCCTGTGCCAGACGCGCTGATGCGCACCGACGTCCTGATAGCTGCAGCCGTCCTTACGGCCATCGACTTCGTCGTCGACAAGACCGCCTACCTTGACTCGACGTGGGACGCCGTCAACACCGCGATTCGTCCGGTCGCCGGCGTTGCACTCTCATTGCTGATATCCGGTGATGCCACGACGTTGCAGCAGGCGGTTCTCGCCGGCCTCGGCGGCACCACGGCTCTGGCTGCACATCTGACCAAGACCGGCACCCGCGTGGCGGTGAACACCTCCCCCGAACCGGTGAGCAACATCATTGTCAGCTTGCTCGAGGACGTCGCTGTATTCATCGTCACTGTGCTTGCCTTCATTGCCCCCTGGGTTGCGGCAGCGATCGCTTTCGTTCTCCTGGCCCTGGGTATCGTGGTGGTCGTCCTCTTTTGGAAAGCGATCGCCCGATACCGTCGCTCCCGACAACAAGGTCGGGCAGCTGAGGAACCATGAGTCTTCGTACATACACCGGACCGGCCCCTGCCGAGCAGGCAGCACCGGTCGCGGTTGCTGTCGGCTGGTTCCTCGCTGTGGCGACCATCGCCCTGCAGATCGCGTTCCCTCTCGCCGGAGACGACCAGCGGGCGAGCCTCGCTGCGTCCACGGTCGTCGTCTTCTACCTGGCCTCGGTGACCCACGCGTCCGCGTACCACCGCTTGCGCGGGTTCATCCTCGTCGGCGTCGTCGTTCCGGCGATCGGATGGGGGGCCGAACGGATTGGGTCGACGACAGGCGTTCCGTTCGGCGAGTACGAGTACACCGATGCTCTTGGACCGTTGCTCGGTGGCGTCCCCGCGGTGGTCCCGCTTGCCTGGGCGATGATGGCGTATCCCGCGTACGTCGCGGCGTCCACCGTGGTGACACGTGCACGTTGGCTGGTTCCGGTGGTGACGGCCTGGTCGCTCATGGCGTGGGACTTCTTCCTCGACCCGATGATGGTCGAGCTCGGTGCCTGGCGATGGATGACCACGTCACCTGACCTTCCGGGCATCCCCGATATCCCGTTGGTGAACTACGCAGGATGGTTCGGCGTCGGCCTGGTCATCGGGCTCGTCCTGCTCGCCATCCCGGCCCGCCGAGCCTCACCTGCACAGCCCGCCACGATGTATCTGTGGGTCTATGCGTCGTCTGTGCTGGCGAGTGCCGCCTTCTTCGAAAGACCTGGCCCCGCGATCGTCGGAGGTCTCGCGATGGGCCTTGTCGCGTTGCCGCTCGTCTGGCGACTCTGGGTCGACCGCGGATGAGCCGAGCACGCCAGATCGCCAGAGCCCTGGTCGCAGGTGGGTCGGCGCTGGCAGTCGCCGGCGCGGCGCACAGCTGGTGGAACCTGCGGCAGCTTCGGGTGCTTCCGGAGGCTTCGGGCAGGAGCGGACCTCGGGTATCGCTGTTGGTGCCTGCCCGCAACGAAGCGGCGACAATCGGCCACTGTCTTGCTTCGTTACGTACGCAGGTGGACGTTCCCGATCTTGAGATCCTCGTGCTCGACGATCGCTCCAGCGACAGCACCGAAGCCGTCGTCCGCCACCACCTCGAGGATCCCCGCGTCCATCTGACGCGTAGCGAGGCCGAACCGCCAGCTGGCTGGCTGGGCAAAACCTGGGCCTGCAACCAGTTGGCGGAGAAGGCGACCGGCCGGGTGCTTGTCTTCGTCGATGCCGATGTCACGCTTGCGCCAAATGCCGTGGCACGGATGCTGAAGCTACTGGAGTCGGGGGCGGTCGACGCCGTAAGCCCGTACCCACGACAGATCTCGGTCACCTGGGCCGAGCGCATCGTCCAGCCGCTGCTGCAGTGGTCATGGTCAACCCTGCTGCCCCTCGGCCTTGCCGAACGGAGTCCACGACCATCGTTGGTTGCGGCCAACGGTCAGCTGCTCGCCATCACGCGCGATGCCTACGACACCATCGGCGGACATGCAGGCATCCGTGGTGAGGTCCTGGACGATGTGGCCCTGTTCCAGCAGCTCAAGCGCGTCGGGCGCCGCGGTTCGCTCGCCGACGGAACAGACGTCGCCACCTGCCGCATGTATGACGGCTGGGGGGACCTGCGCGACGGGTACAGCAAGTCGCTCTGGTCGGCGACGGGATCACCTGTTGGCGCGATGGCCTTCATCTCTCTCGTGGTGCTTGCCTATGTGGTTCCACCGGTCGCTGCACTCCTCGGTTCTCGGCTCGGTGCGATTGGGTACGCAGGTGCGGTCAGCGGACGTGCGCTGGTAGCGCACCGCGTCGGCGGACGGGTGTGGCCCGACTCGTTGCTGCACCCCGTTTCAGTGCTTGGCTTCAGCTATCTGACGGCCCGTTCATGGGTCGGACGGCGGCGCGGCACACTCACCTGGAAGTCACGCCCCCTCCCCTGACCCGCGCCCCACTCGTCCCCCTGCGCATTGTGTTAGATCACGGGGGGTATAGCCCCAGCGCGCTCACACGTTGTCGGGGGTTGCGACGACCTGGAAGGTGGCCAGCGTCGGATCGGCGGCGTAGCGGATCTGCGTCCCGTCGCCCATCGCGTCGCGCAGCCCTTCAACGGCGGCCGAAGTGATGCGTTCTCCTGGTGCGAGCACAGGGATACCTGGCGGGTACGGAGCCACAAGCTCAGCCGACACCAGCCCAACCGCGTCGGTCGCCGGCACGGTCTCGTGCGCGGCGAAGTAGGCGTCGCGCGGTGACAGTACGACGTCGGGTTCGACAGTCCACGAGATCGACGGCAGCACCGGACGGGATTGGCTTCGTTGGCGCTCGATCGACGCGATGACTCCGTCAATGAAGGCATCGACCGAGCTCTGGTCATCGTTGATCGAGATGATGGGTACAACGGTGTCGCGATCAGCCAGCTCCACCGGCATGCCGGCCTTGATGAGGTCTTCCTCAACAGCGAGCCCGGTTGCGCCCGTCGCCGACACATTGATCGCCAACTTGACGCGGTCGAGGATGACCGAGCGGTCGACGACATCGTCGAGCAGGACCAGTCCAGGAACCTCGCGTAGCCGGTCGCGTGCATGATCGACGATCCGGATCAGATGGCCGAGCAGCCGCTCCCCGTCGCGCTCCAAGAGTGCACGGGCGGCGTCTGCGCTCGCCGCGATCGTGCCGGAGGGACTTGTGGTGGCCGTCGCGTCGAATGCTCGGTCGAGGCGGTGGGGATCGATCCGCTCGTTGCGGGCCAGCACGAGCGCAGCCTGCGTGTAGGCGGGAAGGGTCTTGTGGGCGCTCGTGACCAGCGCGTCCGCACCAGCCTGGAGTGCATGGCGTGGCAGGTCAGGGTGGAATCCGAAGTACGCGCCCCACGCCTGGTCGACGACGAGTGGCACACCCTGGGCGTGGGCGACCGCAGCGTGCGCGGCGACGTCGGAAACGGTCCCGACGTAGGTCGGCTCGACGAGGAAGACGGCCTTAGCCTCCGGGTGCGCAGCGAGCGCGGCCTGCACCCGGTCCACTGGCACGTGCGTTGGCAGGCCCGTCGTGGGATCGACGTCTGGTCGTACCCACACGGGTGTGACGCCGGCCAGCACCATGCCGAGCAAGAGCGAGCGATGCAGTGTCCGCGTCACGACAACGGTGTCGCCGGGACGACATAGAGCCAGCATCAACGTCTGGTTGCCATGCGTCGATCCACCGACAGAGATCCGGCCCCAGTCCGCGCCCCAGGCGCGGGCGAGGCGACGGTCGGCCTCCGCGATGGCTCCCGCCTGTTGGCGGATGGTGTCGACGCCGCCGTAGAGCGGGATGTCGTCGCGCACCACTGCCCCGACAAGGTCAAGACGCTGCTTGTGGCCCGGTGTCCCGAATGGCACAGGACTACTGGCTCGGTAGGCGAGCCAGCCATCGAGCAGCGGTGCGTCGTCGCGCAGACCGAGTGGGTCTTCAGGGTTGGTCATGCCGCCGACACTAGCCACCCGTACGCTCCCGACGTGGCTTCGGTGGTGGTGATAGGTGCAGGCATGGGCGGCATGGCCGCCGCCGCGCGCCTCTCTGCCCAGGGGCATGACGTCACGGTCCTCGAGCAATCTGAACGTGCAGGAGGCAAGGTCGAGACGTACCGGCGGGACGGATTCGCGTTCGACACCGGGCCATCACTGCTCACGCTGCCCGCCGTCTACCGCGACCTCTTCCTCAAGACGCCCATCCGCCGAAAGGGCGCAGCGCTGGAGGAGAACGTCGATCTGCAAGGCTTGGACCCAGCCTTCTGCTACCGCTGGGCTGACGGCGTCAACGCCGTTCTTCCTGGTAGCAACAGCAATCGAGTTGCTGCTGCACTCGGTGCGGCGCTAGGTAGTTCTGCCGAGGACGATTGGAAGCGTTTCAGCAGGCGATCGGCGGACTTATGGTCAGCAACGCGGGTGCCCTTCCTCGAGTCACCGCTCAACGGACCGCGAGACCTGCTGCCACACCTTCGGAAGTGGTCGGACCTGCGGACCGTGGCACCCTGGAAGACGCTTCGTGGCCTTGGAAACGAGTACTTCGACGACCCCCGCCTGGTCACGCTTCTCGACCGGTACGCCACTTACACCGGCTCGGACCCTCGAAAGGCTCCGGCCGCCCTCGCCGTCATCCCCTTCGTCGAACAGACCTTTGGCGCCTGGCACATCGGAGGGGGCATCGGTGGGCTCGCCGATGCGTTGTATCAGCGGTGTCGCGACCGCGGCATCACCTTCCGCTTCGGTGCCGACGTTGCGCGCATCCACACCGATGCGAACCGGGTGAGTGGGGTAACGCTTGCTTCCGGCGAACCGATCAACGCCGATGTTGTGGTGTCCGACGCCGATGCCCGGCACCTGTACGCAGAGCTGCTCGACGACAAGGCTGCAAGTGCTCCACTTCGTCGCTTGAAGAGGGCAACACCATCCCTCGCCGGTTTCGTGATGCTGTTGGCGGTCCGGGGCCGCACCCCAGGACTGCTGCACCACAATGTGCTCTTCCCCTCCGACTACGACGCCGAGTTCGACTCGATCTTCGGCCGTACGCCCCGTCCGGTCGACGATCCGACGATCTACCTCTGCGCTCCCGACGACACGCTGATGCGCCCCGACGACGAACACGAGGCGTGGTTCGTGCTCGTCAACGCACCACGCCACGATCCAGCCGGAGGCGTGGACTGGAGTGACCTCGACCTCGTGAGCGAGTACCGCGAACGCATCCTCGATGTCCTCGCAGCGCGCGGCTACGACGTCCGGCCACGCCTGCTGTGGTCGGAGGTCCGGACGCCGGCAGACCTCGAGCGCACCACCCGCTCACCGGGAGGGTCCATCTACGGCACATCCAGCAACGGGGCGAGGGCTGCGTTCCTCAGGGCTGCCAACCGCTCGCCGGTTCCTGGCCTCTTCCTGGTCGGGGGTTCGGCGCACCCGGGCGGTGGGCTACCCCTCGTGGGAATGTCGGCAGCGATCGTGGCCGATCTGATCGGCCCCGCCTGAGGACCCGAGCGGGCAGCCGGGTGTGCGACTGGGTGTGCGACTGAGCGAGCGGGTGGAACTGGCCTCGGGCTGCAAGCGCGCGAGTGGGCAGATAGCCTCGCCGGTATGTCCTCGCAGCGCTCTCCGCTCGATGCTGAAGACCTCCGCGTCCGCGTGCACAAAGAGCTCGAGGCTTTCCTCGAAAGCCAACAGCCGGTGCTCGACGCCGTTGGGGAAGAGCTGCTCCCCATCCTGGACGCCGCCCGCACCCTTCTCGCGGGCGGCAAGCGGCTGCGCCCCGCCTTCGCGTACTGGGGGTGGCGCGGAGCCGGCGGTGATGACTGCACCGAGATCATCCGAGCGGTCGCAGCACTTGAGTTCCTCCAGGCCTGCGCGCTGATCCACGACGACGTCATGGACGACTCCGATACCCGACGCGGCCATCCGAGCGCGCATCGGAAGTTTGCGGGTCTGCACCGCAGCGCTCAGTGGGTCGGTTCACCGGAGTCGTTCGGGACGGGCGCTGCGATCCTGCTGGGTGACCTCACCCTCACCTGGGCCGACGAGATGCTCTTCTCTGCAGCTCTTCCGCAGGACGCCCTGGTGCGAGCCAAACCCGTCTATGACCGGATGCGTACCGAGCTGATGGCCGGCCAGTATCTCGACCTGCTCGAGCAGGCGAGGGGTGGCGGATCGGTCGAGCGGGCTCTTCGGGTTGCTCGGTTACAAGGCTGCCAAGTACACCGTAGAGGGCCCCCTTCATCTCGGCGCCACATTGGCCGGAGCCCCACCCGAGCTCCTCACGCAGTACAGCGCCTATGGCATCCCGCTGGGCGAGGCCTTTCAGCTGCGCGACGACGTCCTCGGCGTCTTCGGTGACCCAGCCGTTACGGGAAAACCAGCCGGCGACGATCTGCGTGAGGGAAAGCGCACCGTGCTCATCGCCGTCGCGGACGAGCGAAGCAGCCCCTCGCAACTGGCACTTCTGCACCGTCACCTGGGCGACCCGCACCTGACGGCCGCCGGCGTCGACGAACTGCGCGGCCTGATCGAGGAGACCGGCGCGCTGACATTCGTCGAAGAGCTCATCATCTCGCTCGTGGACGAGTCACACCGAGCTCTGACCCTGCTGCCCCAACCTGCCCATGGGGTCCTGGACGACCTCACCTTCGCCGCTACTCGGCGGGAGGGGTAGGCCCATGCGCACCGTTCGCGGTCGAACCGACCATGTCGTCGTCATCGGAGCCGGGCTGGCCGGGCTTTCGGCGGCACTTCGCCTTGCCGGAGCCGGCCGCCAGGTGACCGTCATCGAGCGAGCGGCAGTTCCAGGAGGACGTGCCGGCGTCATCGCCGACGCGGGCTATCACTTCGACAATGGCCCAACGGTGCTGACGATGCCCGACCTCATCGCCGATGCATTCGACTGCGTCGGCGAGGACATGGACGACTGGCTCACGCTGCGTCCCATCGACCCTCTCTACCGCGCCTGGTACGCCGACGGTTCATCTCTGGACGTGAAGCTGGACCCAGCCGCGATGATCGAGGAGATCCGGCAGGTCTGCGGACCCGAAGAAGCGGGCGGTTACCGCCGCTACGTTGAGTTCGTCACCCAGCTCTACCGGTATGAAATGACCGACTTCATCGACCGCAACATCGACTCACCGTTCGACCTGCTGACGCCAAACCTGGCCCGACTCGCCGCACTCGGGGGTTTTCGCAGGATGGCGCCGAAGGTCGAGCAGTACCTCAAGGACCCTCGGACGCAACGCGTCCTGTCGTTCCAGGCCATGTACGCAGGAATGTCACCATTCGACGCAATGGCTCTGTACTGCGTGATCGCGTACATGGACTCCGTCGCCGGCGTCTACGCGCCGGACGGCGGCATGCACGCCGTCCCCGAGGCGATGGCTGCGGCGGCGAGCAAGCACGGGGTCGACTTCCGTTACAGCACAGAAGCGATCCACATCGAACGCCGCGGTGCGCGAGCGGTGGCTGTTCACACCGCGGACGGAGATCGCATTCCTTGCGACGCCGTCGTCGTCAACCCTGACCTCCCCGTGGCTATGCGTGAGCTGCTCGGTGAGGAGCCATGGACGGTGCGCCGTCTGCGCTACTCCCCCTCCTGCTTCCTGATGCTCGCCGGTTCGTCAGCGTCGTACGCCAAGGTCGCGCACCACAACATCCACTTTGGCCGCTCGTGGCGCGGTGTCTTCGATGAACTCATCGACCGCGGCGAACTGATGAGCGACCCAAGCTTTCTGGTGTCCAACCCGACACACTCCGACCCGTCACTGGCGCCCGACGGACGCCAGATCTACTACGTCTTCTTCCCGACGCCGAACACCTCTGCCGACATCGATTGGGCGGTGGAGCGTGAGGGGTACCGCGACCATGTCCTCGCCGTCCTCGAGGAGCGCGGCTACGTCGGCTTCAGCGACGCCGTGGAAGTCGAGCACATCATCGACCCGGTCGACTGGGAACGTCAGGGCATGGCTGATGGTTCGCCGTTCGCGTCGGCGCACTCGTTCCTTCAGACCGGTCCATTCCGACCGAAGAACCTGTGGGGAGAGAACGTCGTGTTCGCCGGGTCTGGCACAACGCCAGGTGTCGGCGTCCCCATGGTGCTGATCTCTGGGCGCCTGGCCGCCGAACGGATCACCGGACCCGATCCGAACTACCGCTCGCGCGCCTTACGCTGAAACATCACCAGGACGGGACGTCGGTCTCAGGGCCGTCGCCGACGAGCAGCACCGCCGCTTGGAACTTGTCGTACTGCCAAGCGATGCAGGCGTCCTGGAAGATCTCGATCGCCATCTCGAAACTGTCCGGGTCGGCTTCTGCGAAGGAGCCCCAACCGTCCCAGCAGATGAGGAGCCCGTTCGGCTCGTCGAGGTCGAGTGCGCGCAGGTGCTGATCGAGCACGTCCCACGAACCAGCGCCGAGGCCGGACAGGTCAAAACATTCGGACAGAGCAGCGACAAACCCCTCGCGGTCGTCCACGCCCAAAGTGTCCAAAGTGACCGTATGCCAGTCGTGCTCAGTGGCCTCACGCCGCACCGGTCCGGGCTCAGTTTCAAGGAGATGGACTCCCCTTCGGCCGTCGAAGGCTTCCTGCACCGCAGCCGGCACCTCGTCGTCCTCGAGCGATCCGAAAAGCTCAGGGTCGTTGATGTCGACCGGCTCTTCCGTCGACTCCGTGCTCATCGCCCTCACCCTTCCCGCATTGCGACGGACATTCCCCGCCGCTCCCCTGAGACTCCTTCACCCCCCAACCTACTCGCACCGTCGCCCGCCAGGTGCGAACCCGGTGAGGCAGGATGTCGCCGTGAGCGAACGTGAGTTGGACGCTGCGGGAGTGTTCGATCCGCACCTCCGTGAGTCGTACGAGGCGTGCCGACGGCTCAATGCCGCCCACGGCAAGACGTACTACCTGGCCACCCTGCTCTTGCCTCCGGCTAAGCGTCCCTACGTGCATGCACTCTACGGTTTCGCACGGTACGCCGACGAGATCGTCGATGATCTGGCAAGCACCCTCACCGATGAGCAGAAGACAACGCTGTTGCACGAGTGGGGGGCGAAGTTCCTGGTTGATCTTGATGCCGGCCACAGTGACGACCCCATCTGCCGCGCGGTGGTCGACACGGTGCAGCGCTGGAACATCCCGCGCGCGCACTTCGAGGCGTTCCTTCACTCGATGGCCATGGACCTCACGGTCACCGAGTACGCCGACTACGACGCCCTCTACGAGTACGTCTACGGATCAGCAGCCGTCATCGGCCTGCAGATGGTGCCGATCCTCGAACCGAGTTCGGACGCCGCCTACGACTACGCCATGGACCTGGGGGTCGCCTTCCAGCTGGCCAACTTCATCCGCGACATCGGTGAGGACCTCGACCGCGGTCGCCTCTATATGCCGATTGCGGACCTCTCACAGTTCGGGCTGACCCGCCGAGATCTCGAGCGCCGGGTCGTCACCGAGCCGGTACGCGAGCTGCTGAAGTTCGAGATCGCCAGGGTGCGGCGGCTCGAGCAGGCGTCCCGCCCCGGCATCGCACTGCTCTCGCCGGACAGCCAGCCCTGCATCGACGCCGCCCGCATCCTCTACTGCGGAATCGCCGACGCCGTCGAGAGCATCGACTACCAGGTGTTCACCGAAAGGGCCACCGTGTCAGTGCCACGCCGCGTCCAGGTGGCGCTCCCCGCGTGGTTCCGCGCCGTCCGTGCCCGATGATCGGGTGACGTGGTCATGACGCCACCTCAGAGGGTGTCAGTTGTCCGCGCCTGACGCGCCTCGACGGCGCCGCCAGACCGGCGGGCCAGCAAGCGGTCGGTACTGAACACCTCGGCGGCCCCACCACACCCACCAGATGAGCGTCTGCACCACGAGAGCGAAGCCGAAGAGCAGATCCTCGATCGGAGCGTAGGCGATGCGGCCGTCGCCAAGGAAGGTCGGCGAATCCGTCCCGATGATGGCATCGCCGGAGTACCGAACGATCTCGAAACCGGTGAGGACGCCGTTCGTCGCAAGCTGGAAGAAGACGACGATCCCGTACGCCACCCAGAAGGTACGCCGCAGCAGCAACCGCGTGCGCAACACCATGAGGTCGAGAACCACGGTGAGCCCGACCCCCAACAGTGCCAGCTGCGTGTACGTCATTGCGAAGCCCCCGACGCCGAATCCCCCGGTGGCTCATCGCCGACGGACCAACCGCGCACCGAGCGCACCGCCTCGAGGGTAAGGACGGCAGCGAACGGGACGACGATGAAGAACACCAGCTCTTCGATGGGGATCCCGGCTCCGATCGTCACACCGGTGGTCCGCTCCTGATCGAAGTTCCAGTGCTCTGAGGCAATGGCGTAGGCATCCCACAACAGGAACAGCATGAGCACCGGCGCAACCGACAGAACGAACCTGCGCCACCGACGCAGCACATTGGTTCTCAGCCCGAGCTCGAGCCAGCCGCTCCCCACCACGATGAAAAGGAGGACGCCGAAGTACGCGAACTGCTGCACGGTCAGAAGGCCAGCGACTGAGCGCGTCTGCGTACCTCGGTGTGCCGGTTGTCGAGCAGCGCCTGCATGGGGGTTCCCGGCAAGGAGTCGTCGGAGGTGAAGATCCACCGCATCGACTCGTTCTCGTCGTAGCCGGCGTCCCGCAGCAAGGTAAGCAGTCCGGGGATCTTCTTGACGACGATGCCGTCTTGCACGAATGCGGCTGGAACACTGATGACCGCACGATCACCGCGGCGAACACTGATCAGGTGCCCATCCTTGAGGTACTGGCGAACGTTGACCACGTCGATGCCCAGGGCCTCAGCGAGATCGGGCACTGTCAGCCACTCACCGACCAGCTCATCCACGTCGGAGGTGACTGGGGTGTCGATGCTTGCTCGGGTGCTCACCCGCTCACCCTGCCACGTCGATGACTCGATCTCACCCCAGGGTGCAGGCCTTGACCGGGACGGACGCGTCGGCAAACTTCTCCGGGTCGATCGCCGTCCCCGCCGTCATGAGCCGCCGGGCCTGCGTGAGGTCGCGCGGTCGGTCCACGACGGCCAGAGCCGTCAACTGTGGGCCACCTTCGGCGTCGCGGAACCACCCGACCGCCCAGTCGCCCTCCACGCAGCGGTCGACCCGTCGATCAGACGCCGAGCGATGGCCCGCGTACTGGATCGTGTGACCGAACTGGTCTGACCAGAAGTACGGCACCGGGTTGTACGGCTCCACGTCGGCATCGGCCTTGTCGCCGGCCAGCAGCACCGCGGCAGCCACCGCCGGCGCGTGGAGTGCGGCGTCCCAGTGCTCCACCCGCAACCGGGTGTCGTACCGCGCCGACCACCAGGCCGCGCAGTCACCCACCGCCACGACTCCGGGCATCGACGACCGCATCCGGTCGTCGACCACGACCGCGCCGTCCTCGGTCCGCAGCTCGAGATCGCTGTCAGTAAGGACCTCGGTCGCTGGACGCGCTCCGAGCCCGGCCAGCACGACGTCGGCACCGAGAGCGGTCACGTCATCAACCCTCTCGCCCAAGCGCAGCGAAATCCCCAGCTGCTCGTACCACTGGACCGTGCGCATCCCTAGGTCCTTCGGCAGAGCGGCCGACAGCGGAGAGTCAGCCGCTTCGTAGACGGTGACCGAGCAGCCGTTCTCAGCGGCGGCAGACGCGACTTCGGCACCGATCCATCCGGCGCCGATGATGGCCACCTCGGCGCCCATCTCCAATGAGTCGCGCAGCATGTGCGCGTCGCCAAGCGTCCGTAACGTCGTCGTCCCAGGGAGTGCAACGGGAGTGGATCCGACCGCAACCACCACCCCGTCGCAGTCGAGGCGACCGTCGGCGGTCAGCACCGATCCAGCCTCCAGGCCCGTCGCCGGTGTGCCCAGGCGGATGTCGATGTCGGGCACCGGGGCCATATCGAAGTGAAGGGAGACGTCGCGCCAGGCCAAGAAGTCCTTCGACAGTGGCGGCCGGTCATAGGGGGGTTCCTGCTCAGCCGCGAGCATCACCACCTCGCCGCCGAACCCCTGGCTCCGTAACGCCCTTGCCGACTCGAAACCGGCAAGCCCGCCTCCGACGATCACGATCCTCTTCATCCCGGCATGCTAGTGGGTTCACTGACTGATGAGTCAGCGAGCGGGTCGCGGGGTGAGCCAGGTCACCGCAGAACAGCGGCGGCACACGCTCCAGATGCCGGGCCTGCCGCACTCCCGAACGTAAACTCGCGTGTTGTGAACTCTGACGGTGGCGACCCGCTGATCGGGCGACTTGTCGACGAGCGGTACCGCGTCGACGAGCAGGTTGCGCGCGGTGGTATGGCCACCGTCTATCGGGCGACCGACACCCGGCTTGACCGCACCATCGCGCTGAAGGTCATGCACCCGTCGTTCGCCGAGGACCCCGACTTCGTCGCCCGCTTCACCCGCGAGGCCCGTGCCGCCGCCAGGCTGTCCAACCGTCACATCGTCAAGGTGTTCGACCAGGGCCAAGATGGCGGAGTCATCTTCCTCGCGATGGAGTACGTTCCGAGCCGGACGCTGCGCGACGTCCTGAACGAGCGTAAGCGCCTCCCCGTCGACGAGGCGCTTGCCGTCATCGACCCCGTTCTGCAGGCCCTCGCGGCAGCGCACGCCGAAAGCGTCGTGCACCGCGACGTCAAACCAGAGAATGTCCTGATCGGCGACGACGGCCACGTCTACGTCACTGACTTCGGTCTAGCTCGCGCGACGAACACTTCATCCACCCAACACATCACTTCTGGGCTCTTGCTCGGAACCGTCGCGTACCTGTCGCCAGAGCAGGTCAAGCCGGGCGTCTCCGATGAACGCTCCGACGTCTACTCCGCAGGCATCGTCCTCTTCGAGATGCTCACCGGCGCCCCACCGTTCACCGGAGACGAGGCGATCTCTGTCGCCTACCGGCACGTGAATGAGGACGTGCCTACCCCATCGGAGTTCAGCCCCGGAGTCAGCAACCTGCTCGACGACGTCGTCCTGGCGGCCACTCAGCGCGACCCGAACCAGCGTCCGGCAGATGCCGCTGCGCTCCTGCTGCTGGTGCGCACCGTCCCGAAGTCGGCCACGCCCGTTGACCTGCAACAGACGATGGTGGTGCCCATCCCGGTAGGCGTGGCGGCTGCGACGCACGACACGGCGGTGACACCTACGGCCGATGCCGCCATACCGGTCGGCGCGCCGACGCCGCCAGCACCCAGCGAAGCCACTTCGAAAGCAAGCGACCAGGCACTCGACCCCGAGGCGTACCGCAAGCGCAGTCGTCGACGGGGCCTCGTGGCACTTGCCGTCGTGCTCGCGCTCACCATTGCTGCCGGTGCCTTCGCCTGGTGGATCGGGGACGGACGCAACACGACGGTGCCACGCGTCACAGGGCTCACCGCACAGGCGGCCCAATCGCAGCTGGAGTCCGAGGGACTCGACGTCAAGTTCGGTGACGAGAAGTACAGCGAGATCGTCAAGGCTGGTCAGGTCATCAGCAGCGACCCGGAGCAGGGCGCGGAGGTGCCGTCCGGCAGCACGGTGACCCTGGTCGTGTCGAAGGGTCCTGAGCGTTACGACGTCCCGAATGTGGTCGGCCAAGCGCTCGAGGACGCCAAGCAGCAGATCAAACAACGCAATCTTGCGGTGGGAGACATCACGCGTAAGTTCTCCGACACGGTCGAGACGGGCATTGTCATGAATGCCAAGCCAGAGGCCGGCACCTCGGTACGACCAGACACGCGCGTCGATCTCGTGGTGAGTAAGGGACTCCCTCCGGTGACGGTGCCCAACCTGGTGGGAGACTCCACCGGCAGCGCTCAGGACCAGCTCGGCAAGCAGAATCTCGAGTATGACCAGAGCGGCGAGGAGTACAGCAACAAGGTGCCGGTCGGCGCAGTCATCAGCCAGGACCCGGCTGCCGGAGCGAGTGTCCAGCAGGGCAGCACGGTCTCGGTCGTCGTGTCGCTCGGACCACCGCTCGTCGAGGTCCCCGATGTCGTAGACATGCCTCTGGAGGAAGCTATCGCCAAACTCGAAGCCGCTGGCTTCGCGTACAAGACCTACGACCTGTTCGGCGTCAGCCCGCTGAACCGCGTCGCAACGCAGGACCCCGAGGGCGGCAGCCAGGCTCCCAAGGGCAGCGTCGTCGAGCTCGGCTTGGTCTGATGAGGCGGCGTTCGAAGACGACGTGTGCATCCGGTCCCCCGGTCGGCGCCCATGTTCCGACCAGCGGTGGCTTGGCCAAACGTGGACTCGCCTACGCCGACGAGATCGGCGCCGAGTGCGTTCAGGTCTTCGTCACCAATCCGCGCGGGTGGGCGGCGGCGAAGGGTGACCCGCTGCAGGATGCCGCCTTCCGCGACGTCGTCACCGGTCGGCTCCCCGCGTACGTCCACGCGTCGTTCCTGATAAACCTCGGCAGCCCTGACGTGGCCATTGCCGAGAAGTCGGCGACATCACTGGCGCACACCGTCGAGCGTGCCCGAGTAATAGGTGCGCGCGGCGTCGTCGTGCACACCGGGTCGGCGGTTGCGAAGGACCGGTACGACGAGGCGATGGTGCAGACCCGCGACCTCCTGCTGCCAATCCTCGATGCCTTGCCCGACGACGCTCCCCCGGTTCTGCTCGAACCGACCGCGGGGCAGGGCCAGTCGCTCTGCTCGACGCTGGATGAGCTCGACGAATACCTGCACTGGCTCGAGCACCACCCACGCCTCGGGGTCTGCGTCGACACCTGCCACTTCTTCGCCGCCGGTCACGACCTCTCGGCAGACGGCGGGATGAACGACTTCCTCGACCACCTCGACAAGGTGCGCGGCACCGTGCCGATTGGGCTGATCCACGCCAACGACTCGATGGATGTCGCCGGTGCCAAGAAGGACCGCCACACCGCAATCGGCTCCGGTCATGTCGGCGCTGAGCCGTTCCGCACCCTGTTGGCCCATCCGACGATGCAACAGGTCCCGCTCGTCATCGAGACCCCCGGCAACGAGGCAGAACACGCTGCCGACGTAGCGCTGCTGAAGTCCCTCCGCTAGTTTCCCGCCGAGTCGCCCTCCAGCGCCAACAGCCACCGCTTCACTGGGAGCCCATAGGCATAGCCGCCCAAAGACCCATCCGACCGCACAACCCGGTGACATGGAACGAACGGCGCCACCAGGTTCCGCGCGCACGCAGTCCCGGCCGCCCGAGTCGCCGAAGGTCGCCCCGCCTTCGTCGCTATGTCGGCGTACGACCAAGTCTGCCCAGCCGGAATTTCCCGCATCACCGCCCACGCCTGCTGCTGGAATTCTCCGCCCGGCTGGCGAACCGCCACAGCGTCCAGCGCACCTGCGTCCCCGGCCAAGTAGGCCCGGGCCGCTGCCGCGACCACCCCGGTGGCATCTGCTCGCGACAACGTCTCCGCGCCGCCCGGTAACCGTTCGCCAAGCTGCTCGAGCGAGCAGAAGCCGGACGCCACCACCACATCACCGTCCACCACGACGCTCCAGGGCGCCAAAGACGTCTCGATCGTCCACCCACGCAGGCTCATGCCGTCTCCTCGCTGTATCGGGTCCAGAGGTGCACTGCGGCGTACGCCCGCCAGGGGCGCAGCCGTTCGATATCGATTCCGGACGCCGCTCGCGCCAGCACCAAGTCGGTTTCCGGCCAGGCATCGGGGTCGGCCAGTGCTCGCAGCGCCACGTACTCGGCCGTCCAGGGACCTACGCCCGGTAGTGTCATCAGTCGGCGCCGTGCCTCGTGCAGGTCATCCCCCGGTTCCAGTAGCAGCTCATCCGACGCAGCCGCCTCGGCCGCTGCCTCAAGCGATGCCGCCCGGCGGCCGGTCAACCCAAGACCGCTCAGATCTCCAGCTGCGACCTCAGTGGCCGATGGGAAGAGCCGCGTAACCGCTCCCTGAGCAGCATCACCAACCGGTGGTCCGCACCGCTCCACGATCCGGCCGAGCAGAGTCCTTGCCGCCGCGACCGAGACCTGCTGTCCGACGATCGCGCGCACCAGGATCTCCCAGCCGTCGACGGCTCCGGGCACCCGCAGACCCGGCCGGGCGCGCACCAAGGCAGCGAGCGCCGGCACCGCGTCCAGCCCAGACTCAATGGCTTCGATGTCAGCGGCCAGGTCGCAGAGTCGGCGCACGGCCACCATCGCCGGACCGATGGCGCCGAGGTCGTACGCCGTGACTTGCACGTGTACCGCGTCGTCGCCGGGCTCGAGCGCGAGCATCGCTGCTCCAGCAGGGGTGGCCAGCGTGCGCACGTAGCGGCGGCCGTCGTGGGCCTCCACGCCGTCCACCGCTCGTGACCCAAGGAACGCCAACAGGCGCGCGCCGTCCCACGGCACCGTCACGGGTAGCCGCAGCGCGAGCGAGCCCGCGTCCGCTGGCCGGTCGGGCTTAGCCGGTCGCTGGCGCAGCTCAGTCGGGCTCGCGCCGTACTCGGCGCGGATGACGTCGTTGAACTGGCGGAGGCTACCGAAACCGGCTGCGAAGGCCACGTCGGTCACGCGCAGGGGCGTCTGCTCCAGCAGCGTTCGGGCTGCCTGCGCGCGGCGTGCCTGCGCCAGCCCCAGCGCACCGGCACCCACCGACGACATCAGCAGTCGGTGTAGGTGACGCTCACTCACCGACAGCCGCTCCGCCAGACCCGCGACGCCCGCGTCGTCGACGACCCCTTGTCCGATCAGTGTGAGGGCACGCTCCACGAGACCAGTCTCGTCGGCGATGTGGGGGCGGGGTGACACCCGATCAGGACGACACCGTCGACAGGCGCGGAAACCAGCGGCCACCGCCGCGGCGGGCAGCGCAAAGTAGCGGACGTTCTCGCGCTTGGGCGTGCGCGCTGGGCACGACGGTCGGCAGTAGATCCCCGTCGAGGTCACGCCGAGCACGAACCGTCCGTCGAACCGCCGGTCCCTCGAGGCAACCGCACGGTAGAGCGACTCGGCGTCATGGCCGGGCAGCGTGACCGCGGCGGTGGTAGGGCTCATGGAGACCATCCAACCCCGCAGCGGGCGCCGCCACTAGCGGGATTCGGACACGGCAGTGGTTGATGTGAGCCTCAGCCGCCGAGCGCTACCGCACCGTCGACCTCCCGTGGCCCCTCAATGACCTCGATGTGCGCGTGGGCCATCAGCGCGTACACCGACGCCGAGTGGCCAGGGGCACGCCAGTCGAAGAGTGCCTGCTCGATCGGTGCCCAGCCGATCGTCCACGCCGCGATCACAGCAACGAACGCCATGGCGTAGAGGAGCACCGTCACGAGCGTGCCGTCGACACCTTCTGCCAGGTAGCCGCTCGCGACACCCACCGTCGCCGCCATGACCGAGTACACGAGCGCCCGTGGGATCTCACGGAGTCCTCCCTGCCGAAGGGCCATCGCAGCACGCCAATCCGCGTCCGCCTGCGCTCGGCAGTGGTCCCGGAAGGCGGCAATCTCAGTTTCGTGGACGTCAGTCAGCTCAGGTAGCACGATGCGGATGGTGAGGACGTCTGGAAGCCGCAGTGCCGAATCGAGGACTCCTGCCAGCACGGCGACGCCTGACGGCTGGGTGCCGCTGGCGTCGAGCAACTGATCGACCGACCTGAGTTCGATCTCTGCTGCCTTGTCGCGCCTCAGACGTTCGTGTGCTGCTCGGAGGGCGTCGGCGTTCTGCGGCTGTGTCATGGAAACTCCACTCTCACAGACCCAGTCTGGCCTTCGTGAGCACCGCAAGAGAAGTGACAATGGGCCCGCCATGTTAAGTGCGGCAATCGCACTCGACACGTCAGCGCTTGCCGAGCATCTCCGCCACAAGGAAGGCAAGCTCCAGGCTCTGCGCCCGGTTCAGACGTGGGTCGCACGCCGTCTCGTAGCGCATCGGCAGGTCACCCTCGACCAGTCCCTCGGCACCCCCGACGCACTCGGTCACCTCGTCGCCGGTCAGCTCGATGTGGATGCCTCCCGGGTGCGTCCCGAGCTCGGCGTGCACCTCGAAGAAGCCCTTGACCTCGTCGACGACGTCGTCGAACCGTCGCGTCTTGTGGCCGGAGTTCGCCGTGAACGTGTTGCCGTGCATCGGGTCACAGACCCACACCACCGGACGTCCCGTTGCGGTCACCTTGTCGACCAGAGCCGGCAGCACATCACGAACCTTGCCGGCACCCATACGCGTGATCAGTGTGAGACGTCCAGGCTCGGCGTCCGGGTCGAGCTTCTCGATCAGCGCGACGGCGTCGTCCGGCGTCGTGGTCGGCCCGAGCTTGACGCCGATCGGGTTCTGGACCGTGGCTGCGAAGTCGATGTGCGCGCCGTCGAGCTGACGCGTTCGCTCCCCCACCCACACGAAGTGGCCGGAGACGTCGTACGGCAGCCCGGTTCGCGAGTCGGTGCGGGTCAGCGCGCGTTCGTAGTCCAGCAGCAAGGCTTCGTGGGCTGCGTAGAACTCGACACGGTGCAGCTCTTCGGGATCGGAGCCGATTGCGCGCATGAATGCCAGGGCCCGGTCGATGTCACCGGCTAGCCGGTCATAGCGCTCACCCGCTGAGCTCTCGCGGACAAAGTCGGTGTTCCAGGCGTGCACCTGGCGGAGGTCGGCGTACCCACCCTGGGTGAACGCGCGGACGAGGTTGAGGGTGGCTGAGGCGCGGTGGTACGCCTCGACGAGACGCATCGGGTCGGGAACGCGCGCCTCGGCGTCAGCGAGCAGGTCGTTGACGGCGTCACCGCGGTAGGACGGGTATTCAGTGCCGTCGATCATCTCGTTCTCGCTGGATCGCGGCTTGGCGTACTGCCCCGCCATCCGCCCGATTTTGACCACCGGCATGCTCGCGCCGTACGTGAGCACGACCGCCATCTGCAGGACGGTCTTGAGCTTGGCCCTGATCTCGTCCGCATTGGCGCCAGAGAACCGCTCGGCGCAGTCGCCGCCCATGAGGACGAATGCCTCGCCACGGGAGACCACCGCCAGGCGGGCACGGAGGTCGTCACACTCACCGGCGAAGACCAGCGGCGGCAACGACGCCAGGCGCGCACGGGCGTCGTCGAGCACAGCGGCATCCGGCCACTCCGGCTGCTGGGCAGCGGGCAGGTCTGGCCACGTCAGGGTGTCAGGCACGTCTCAAGGGTACGGAAGCGCCAGGGCTCGCTGCGTTGAGCCCCTTGGCGCGACCAAACGTGGCCCTGAGGGCCAGACGTGGCGATCGGCGGCGAGCTCAGCCGAAGAAGTCCTTCGCCTCGTCGTAGAGCTCAGGCGGGACGGTCTTCAGCTGGGCCACGGCGTCGGCGAGGGGCACCAGCACGATGTCGTTGCCCCGCAGAGCCGCCATCTGCCCGAAATCGCCGTCTCGGACGGCGTCGATCGCCCGGATCCCGAAACGCGTGGCCAGCACCCGGTCGCGCGCCGTCGGTGTGCCGCCGCGCTGCACGTAGCCGAGCACCGTCGTGCGCGCCTCATGCCCCGTGCGCTTCTCGAGCTCGCGGGCCAGCCAGTCGGCGATGCCCGACAGCCGCACATGACCGAAAGCGTCCGTCGCGCCGTCCTTGAGCACCATGTCTCCGCCTTTGGGCACCGCCCCCTCGGCAACGACGATGATCGGCGCGAAGCCACGCTCGAAACGTGCCTCGACCCACCCGACTACCTCATCCATGTCGAAGTTCTGCTCGGGGATGAGAATGACGTTCGCCCCCCCTGCCATTCCGGAGTGAAGCGCGATCCACCCCGCATGTCGCCCCATGACTTCCAGGACGAGCGCGCGTTTGTGAGACTCCGCCGTGGTGTGCAGCCGGTCGATGGCATCGGTGGCGATCTGAACGGCAGTGTCGAAACCGAACGTGACGTCGGTGCAGGCGAGGTCGTTGTCGATCGTCTTCGGGACGCCGACGACCTTCACACCGGCCTCGTAGAGCTTGGCCGCGACACCGAGCGTGTCTTCGCCGCCGATGACGACCAGGGCGTCGACGCCCAAGTCGGCGATCGTGGCGCGCACGGCGTCCAGGCCGCCTTCCTGCTTGAGCGGGTTGGTGCGTGACGAGCCGAGAATCGTTCCGCCTCGAGGAAGGATGCCCCGGACGGCGTTGATGTCCAGCGGCTTCGTCTTGCCGGTCAGCGGCCCGAGCCATCCATCGGCGAAACCGACGAAGTCCATGCCGTAGTCGGTGACGCCGCGCCGCACCACAGCCCTGATCACGCAGTTGAGCCCGGGGGCGTCTCCCCCACCGGTCAGGACGCCGACACGCATGGTCTTCTCCTTCACTCGTCACGCAGGCGGCAGCCTGCCTCACATCGGCCGCACGACCGTGCCACCGCCACCTCCCTACCCTAGGGTTTTGGGCATGTCAGTCCTGGTCATCGACGCGGGTACCACCGGAGTTACCGCCCTGGTAGTGGGAACTGACACCGCTGTGCAGTCCCGTGGCTATCGAGAGTTCCCTCAGCACTTCCCGCAGTCCGGCTGGGTCGAGCACTTCCCCGACGAGATCTGGACGGCGTCCCTTGACGCGGCCCGGGATGCTCTGGCGGACGCCCCATCGACACCGACCTGTGTCGGGATCACCAACCAACGCGAGACCGTGGTCCTGTGGGATCGCGAGACGCTCGAGCTCACCGCGTCCGGCGATCGTCTGGCAGGACCGCCGGACGTCCGGCATGTGCGAGCAGCTTCGGCAGGACGGTCACGAGCGCATAGTCCGCAGCACCACCGGACTGCGCCTGGACCCGTACTTCTCGGCGACCAAGCTCGCATGGATCCAGAACAACGAACCTGACATCTGGGCGGGTGTCACCGCTGGCCGTACGGCCATCGGAACGATCGACTCCTACCTCGTCGCGCGCATGGGCCGCGGCTTGCACCACATCACCGACGTGTCCAACGCGTCACGGACGCTGCTCTTCGACATACACGGTGGCGCTTGGTCTGCGGACCTCTGCGCACTCTTCGGAGTCCCCATGGATGCGTTGCCCACCGTTGTCGCGTCCTATGGGGAGCTTGGACGCACAGATCCGAGCTGCTTCCTCGGTCTGGACGTTCCCATCTCCGGGATCGCGGGCGACCAGCAGGCTGCGCTCTTCGGCCAGTGCGCCTTCGCGCCGGGCGACGCCAAGTGCACCTACGGCACCGGTTCCTTCGTGCTGGTCAACACCGGCAGCCAAGCCGTCGACTCCCACGCTGGGCTGCTCACCACCGTGGCTGTCGGCGCACCGGACGGCACGTTGACGTATGCCCTGGAGGGCTCCGTCTTCGTCACCGGGGCGGCGATCCAGTGGCTGCGGGACGGCCTGGGGGTCATCGAGGCCGCCCACCAGGTGAACGACCTGGCCGGCTCCGTCCCCGATGCCGGCGGTGTGGTGTTCGTTCCGGCCCTGGCTGGGCTGGGCGCACCAGACTGGGATCCGTCCGCCCGCGGAGTCATCGTTGGCATCACCAGGGGAACGACGGCCGCCCACCTGGCAAGAGCCACATTGGACGCCATCGCCTTCCAGGTGCGCGACGTCGTCGACCTCATGGTTGCCGAGGCCTCGGTATCGCTACCCACTCTGGCCGTCGACGGCGGTGCCAGCGCCAGCGACCTGCTCTGCCAGCTGCAAGCCGACCAGCTGGGCGTCCCGGTGCTACGTCCAGAGATGATCGAGACCACCGGGCTAGGGGCTGCGTTCCTCGCTGGGCTGGGTTCGGGCATCTGGGCGTCCCAGGATGAACTGGTCGGAAAGCGCCGCATCGAGCGAACGTTCGCCCCTGGGCGGCGCGACGAGAACGCGCACCGGCTCTGGCGGGCTGCCGTCGAACGTGCCAAGGGCTGGGCGCTGGAAACCTGAGCGGTGGCGGTCAGTTGATGGCGCCGAAGTACCGGTAGGCGTCCTTGGTCTCCTTCAAGACGGTGATCACGTCGAGACCGTCGACGCCCACAATCTTGCGCAGCCGCTCGCTGACGAGATCGAGCACGTGGTCGTCATCGCGGCACGCTGCCATCAGCACCATGTCGTACCCGCCGGTACTCACCGCGACGTAGTCGACCTCTGGGAACTCACGGATCGCCTTCTCAACACCAGAGACCGGCTTCCCGCGCACCTGAACGCCGATCACCAGACGACGCATGCCAAGTCGCGAAGGGTTGATGACTCCCACGATCTGCACGATGCCGAGTCGTTGGAGCCGCGCGACGCGTTGTCGCACCGTGCCCTCGGACAAACCTAGGGAGCGCGCGATTTCGGTGAAAGGTCGCCGGCCGTCCTCCTGCAGCGCGGTCATGATCGCGACGTCGGTGTCGTCGACCTGGGAGACTCCCGACGAGCCACTGTCGGACGCCGACCCGCCATCGACCACTAGCGGTAGGACTCCGCGACAGTGTCGAGCACGTGGCCCTCCACAGGCGGGTTCGCCGCAACCTCGTCCACCGCGTCGATGATGCGGCGGCAGCTGTCGCGGAAGAACTCTGGTGGCATCGTCAGCGCCGGCTGCAGCCGGTAATGCCACTTGCCGCGTTGCGTGATCCCGAGGACGCCGCGTCTTAGAGCGGCCTCGTACACCGCGTACTGGAACGACGGAGCGGGCGCGTTGGACGCCTTGTCCTTGACGAACTCCAGAGCAGCGAGCGCACCTGACGCCCTGGCGTCACCGACCTGCTCGACGCGCGCCACCAGAGGTGTCATCTCCTCCAGGAAGACGCGCTCGAGCTCACGGACGTTATCCAGGACGCCTTCCTCCTGGATGATCCGGATGCCCTCAGCAGCCGCGGCAGCGGCTGCCGGGACGAAGCCGTACGTGCTTCCGAGGTGCAGCTCGGTGTCCTTCATCACTGCGTCGGTGCCCAGCAGCCCGGCGATCGGCTGCCCACCAGCGCAAAAAGACTTGCCCAGCAAGACGAGGTCGGGGTCGATGCCGTCCCAGATCTCGAACGCGAACATCTCACCGCAGCGCCCCATGCACGTCTGCACCTCGTCGAGGCACAGCAGCCAGCCCCACTTCTTGCACATGGCGCCGAGCCGGTCCCAGAACGCCTGGCTCGGCGCGTGGATGCCTCCTTCGCCGAGCACGGGCTCGATCATGACGCCGGCCACCTGCCCTGGATGCACCTGCTGCACCAGCAGGTAGTCCTCCAAGTAGTCGAGCACCGCGGTGTCGTCGAACGGACCCGGACCCTTGGCGAACGGCGAGCGGAACCGATTGGGGAACGGGATGGTGACGACGCCGGAGACGTACTGCGCGCTGCCGGCGGTGACGTTCGACAGGTCGCTGGAGAGTCCAGCGGTCAGGTAGGTGGACTCACCGTGATACTGGCCGCCAAACGTGAGGATCAGTGGACGTCCGGTCGCTTCGCGCATGAGTTTCACGGCGCCTTCGACCGCCAATGTCCCTGTCACTGAGTACTCGACACGGTTGAGCCGGCCAGGTGCCACCTCGACCATAAGTTCGTTGAGCTCAAGCACCGGTGTGCTCTGAATCCAGCCGCTGATCTGCATCCCGTGGCGGTCCCACGTCTCTTCCATCACGCGCTTGATGCGCTCTGGCGTCGGACCGAATGGGGACGCACCCCAGGCAGACATGTGGTCGGCGAACGTGTTGCCGTCGACATCGACGATCAGCGACCCCCGTTTGGCGGCCTCGACGAACGGCACGATCGAGTGGTCAACCATGGCGCCGGTCAAGTGCCTGTCTGCGCGAGCGAACCACTCCCGGCTGCGCGGGCCAGGCAGCTCGGTGACGATGTTGGGCAGTTCAAAGGCGGTGGCCAGCTCGGCGGTCATGCGGGGCTCCTCACGGTGGACGGACATCGCCACGTTAGGCCGATCTCGGAGGCGAGGAAAGAGTCATCGCTACGAATTTCGTACCTAGCACGTCACTTGATCACGATATTCGTCTCCCCGAGTCAAAGTCGCTCGGCGCGAGGGTCACGCGTCGCCAGGGTCCAGCATCTACCGGGTCAGGCGGCTGGGACGGCCGCGCGGTCGCCGGCCTCCTCGGGCGGGACGGCTGCAGGAGGCGGTGACTTTGCCCGCGACGCATAGACGTCGACGTACTCCTGGCCCGAGAGCTCCATCAGCTCGTACATGAGCTCGTCGGTGACCGACCTCAGGACGAAGCGGTCGTCCTCCATGCCCTCGTAGCGCGAGAAGTCGAGCGGCGTTCCTATCCGGATGCCGATCCGCCCCAACCGGGGTATGAGCTTCCCAGGCGGCTGAACCTCGCGCGTATTGATCATCGCGACCGGGATGATCGGCGCCTTGGCCTCGAGCGCCATGCGCGCGACGCCCGTCTTTCCTCGGTAGAGCCGGCCGTCCGGAGACCGGGTGCCCTCCGGATAGATGCCGAGCAGCTTGTCCTCACCGAGGATCCGCAGGCCCGTGTAGATCGCCGCCTCGCTGGCGCGTCCACCGGTTCGGTCGACCGGAACCTGCTCGACGCCGGACATGAACCAGGCGATCAGCCGCCCCTTGATGCCCTTGCCGGTGAAGTAGTCGCTCTTGGCCAAGAAAGTGATGTGCCGGTCGACCATCAACGGCAAGAACACCGAGTCGGAGAACGACAGGTGGTTGCTCGCAAGGATCGCGGGGCCATCCGCAGGGATGTTCTCGATGCCCTGAACCCAAGGACGGAAGAGAAGGCGCAGCCACCAGCCGACGAACACGTACTTGATCAGCCAGTAGAGCAACGCTGTTCCTTCCCGTTCGTGAGCTGCTGCAGTCAGGCGCACCCAGGCGGGTGCGGAGGGTTGCTAGACAGGCCAGCCTATTGATCCTTACCCCTGCCCGGCAATGTCTAACCGGGGTCCCTACCACCTGCCGGCTCACCGTGCCGTGCCGAGACGAGTCTCGACGTGCCACGATGAGGGAGTCGCTAACCCCAGGAGCACCCGTGGTCCCACACCCCGGCACCGAGCCGTTCCGTCACGCCGGCGGATCGGTCGGCGTCCTGCTGTGCCACGGATTCACCGGATCGCCGGCCTCCCTGCGTCCGTGGGCCGAGCATCTAGCGTCCGCCGGCCTGTCAGTTCGCCTGCCACTGCTGCCCGGCCACGGAACCGAGTGGCAGCAGATGCAAATCACTCGTTGGCCGGACTGGTACGCGTGTCTCGAGCGTGAGCTGCTCGAGCTCGCTGACGCCTGCGACCGCGTGTTCGTCATGGGGCTTTCGATGGGCGGCACCCTCACCTTGAAGCTCGCGCTCGAGCACCCACGGCTGGTCTCCGGGATCGCGGTCGTCAATGCCTCGGTGCACTCGCGAAACCCTGCGCTGAGGGCGCTGCCGATCCTGCGTCACGTGCTGCCAACGATTGCCGGTATCCGCAACGACATCAAGAAGCCGGGGCAGGACGAACTGGCATACGCGCGTGTGCCGCTGCAGCCGCTGTACTCGCTGACCGAGCTGTGGCAGGAAGTCGCTCCCCGGCTGGCCGAGATCAGCTGTCCGATGATCGCTTTCGGCAGCGACGACGACCACGTCGTCGAGCCAAGCAACTCTGTCGAGATCGTGCAAGGCGTCAGCTCACGCGATGTGACATTCATCCCGCTGCACGACAGCTATCACGTTGCAACCCTCGACAACGACGCTCCGCTCATCTTCGAGCAGAGCCTGGCCTTCGTGCAGCGGATCACGACGCACGAGGCAACTGCGTGGGACGCCACGGGGCTGCAGCCGTGACCACCTCGCCCGACGACGAAGAGCCCGACGAGACGCATGCGATCGATGCAGCCTTCGACGAGATCGTCGCCAACATCGACCGTCCCGGCACTGCCGCATCCACCGCACCCTGGCCAGAGGCCGAGAACACGTCTGCGGACCCCACGCCGCCACCAGCGGCGCCGACCCCACAGCGCACTCCCCGGACCGAATGGTCGGAGTGGGACGACATCCGGATCCCGCAGGCCGAGCCTCCGTCCGAGCCGCCTCAGGAGGACGAGGGCCACTACGTGCCCCCGCCGCCACCTCCCCTGCCCAAGGGCGACAAGGTGGGGCGCTGGGCGTGGGCGGGTGCGTTGGGCGCGCCGATCCTGGCAATCGTGCTGCCCATCATCGGCTGGGGCGTCGACGGGCTGACGGGGATCGCACTGGTCGTCGCCTTCCTGGCCGGGTTCGGAACGCTGGTGTCTCGACTGCGGCCGGGCCCGCGCATCGACGATGGCCCCGACGACGGCGCCGTGGTCTAGCCGCTCCCGCTCTCTGCAAGCCCCAGGCTGGCCTTAGCGTTCTTCGCCACACGCAGTGCCCACCAGATCAGCACGGCCTGCAGCGGAAGCCGTGCCAGCGTCGCCACCTGACGCACCGTGGTGTCATCGCGCGCGTCCCATGCCATCTGCAGGTTGCCGGGAAACACCAGAACGAAGAGCGCCGCGGCGCAGAGCGCAGCCGGACGCCGGGTCTTCCTCGGGATCAGTGCGAGTCCGACAGCTATCTCGGCGACGCCGGAGCCGTAAACCCATGGATCGGGGTCCCCCAGGGGTTCGGGGATGAGCGGGCGGTAGAACTGCGGTGCGACAAAGTGCATGAGCCCGGCAACGGTGAGAAACCCTGCCAGGAAGGCCCAGGCACCCGGAGCCCTGACTCCCCTCACGTGACCGACCCAGGGTCGTTGGCCGCTTTCACCAGTGGCTCAGCAGCTCGACCAGCCCGGCATCGGGTACCGAGCTCCACGTCGGCAGCTCGCGCGATGCGTAGATGAGGGCTCGGCACTCCGCCTCGATCTCGAAGGCACGCAGCAGCCGGGCGTCGAGCAGGGGCGCCTGCCCATAGGCGATCAGAGTTGCCTCGTAGCGTTCCAGGATGGTCTCGCGCACAGCACCCACCCACGTCGGGACGCGCTCAGCCGGCACGTGTTCGCCGCCGCCGACCATGCGACGCAACGCGCCGTGCGCAACATGGGTGACTTCGCGGAGCAGCCGGGCGACGTCCATCACCGCCAGGTGCGGTCCCTCAGCAGCACGAACCGCCAACGGGTCGAGGACCAGCCGGTCGCTGCGGACCAGGAACTGCTCCAGGCTGCCCAGTGGCACAGCCGGTAACACCCAGGCACCCGTCGCGAACGCCAGCTCGGCGAACGAGCCTCGCAAATCGACCATGTGCGCGTGCAGGGTCTCGCGAACATCTGGTTCGGTCAGCACGACCGCTTCAGACAGCACGTCCTTCACTCGTCGGTCCAAGAGCGCTGCCCCGTCCGCGTCCATGACCGTCAAAGGTTCTGGCAGCTCCGGTGATGGGGTTGCGAGTGCGTGGTGTGCCCTGGCCAACGTCTCACCGAGCATGGTGGCCAGGGCAAGGGTGCTGTTGGCGGTGTCGGAGCCGCGCAAGTGCCGGGTCGCCTCGCGGTTGAGCACCTCGGCCACCGACGTCTCGGAGGCAACGTCGGCCACGAGCACGGCAGAGGACAGTGAGCGCGCTTCGTCCGGCGAGCTCCACGCCACGTCGAAGCGGCCGCCGTCGACCAGGTCAGGGGCGGTGTGACCAATGTGACGCCATGGTTGTGGCGACGGTGCGCTCAGACGGTCAGGGCGCAGCACGATCCGGATGCGGAAGGCGCCTGCGACCTCGAGCGACTCGTGCCACGACGATGACGACATCGGTTCCTCGATGAGCGACCCTTGCAACGTTGCGGCGTCCAACGGTTCGACCACCCTGACCTGCCACCCGCGCTCGCCGTTCGGGTGCAGACCCAGGGCCACCAAGGCGGTCGCCCACCCATCACCGGCCCTTGCCCGACGAGGCTGCTGCCCATCATCGACAAGCGGCAGGATGTGGCTGCCGTCTTCGTCGTCGGTGGCGAGGACGAGCCAGCAGGCGGGAACGGCGTCCGGAAGCGCGAGCGCGTCCACAAGGGTGAGGCGCTCTGGGGTCGTGCTGCCGTGGGGCAGCAACAGGCGCGGTGGCACTCGCGCAACCCGCTCGGCAAAACTGTCCGGCACCAGTCTCGTCCCTTCGCCCCCGTAGCGATGTGACCCCACGCGATGACCCCAGTGTCGGGCTACCGGGCCCAGCCCACCACATCGGCGATCACCGGTCGGTGATCCGTGGCGACGACAAGGTCCGATTCATGCAGTATTTCGAGGGGTGAGACGGGTGTCACCTGCCAATCGGTTGGAACCAGGATCGTGTCGATCCGCCGTCGAGGCGCCGACGTCGAGAAGGTCGGCAAGTCCTGTGCCGCCCCGACGTCGTGTCGGCCGGATGCGAGGGCCCGCCGGGCCGGGCCGGTCGAGCCCTCGTTGAAGTCGCCAGCGATCACCGAATCGCCCGTTCCGAGGAGGTGGGCGATCTCGGACGCATGCCGCCGGCGCTCGGCGCCGTCGAGGCCAAGATGCAGTGACCCGGCGACGAACGAGAGGTCTCCGAGGCTCAGTCGAGCCATGGCGAGGCCCCTCTGGTGCAGGCGCCAGGTCTTGGTGAGGAGGTGGCTGGCGGGGGCGTCGACGTCCACCCGGAGGGTGGTGAGCAGGGCGACGCCTGCCGCGGGTCGCCCGCCTGCAGCGACGACAAGTCCCGCCTCACGGGCGAGGGCCGCCAGCTTGGACTGGGCCCTCAGGAAGCGAGGCGCCTCCTGCACAAACAGGACATCTGGGGCGCAGGTTCTCAAGACCCGGATGACGGCTGCCCGATCGTCGCGCAGCGAGCGAACGTTCCAGGTCATCAGGCGAAGCGGCCGTCGCAACTGTCCTCCAACCGGGTGAACATGGGGAGTATCCTGTCGCAGGTCCCCGGTCCAGTGGACACTTTCGGTAAGACCTTGATAGTCCGGATGGGCGAACGCCGCCCGCAAGGGGGACCCATGATCGCTCGCCTCAGGCCGCGGAGGCGACGTGACGACGGCGCGTCCGCCGTCGAGTTCGCTCTGGTACTCCCGATTCTGCTCATTCTTGCGTTCGGCATCATCTCCTACGGCACCCTCTTCGCGCAGCAGCTCGCCCTGAACAACGGAGTCCGCCAAGGCGCCCGACTCGCGGTTGTGGAAGGTTCAACGTCATTCGAGAAGTCATGCGCGGGTGTCGTTTCCGGCGTCCGCAACTCGACGGGGCCTGCCATCGCCATGGCCACCACTGACATCAACGTCAAGGTCGTGCGGTCGGCCTCAACCACACCATGCGGGACGGGGAACAACCCGGCCAGTACCTCGCCAGCGGTGTGCACCGGCTCGATCAACGCAACGACCAATGCCCAGCAGAGCATCGTGGTCACCGCCACCTACCCGGCAAAGCTAATTCTTCCCTTGCCGGTCCCAGGGCTCCCGAATCAGTTCACCTTGACATCCAAGGCGGTGTACAAGTGCGAGTTCAACTAAGAGCCATCCGCCAACCGAGAGACGATGGTGCCGTCGCGGTGATCGTCGCGCTCTTGTCCGTGCTCCTCGTCTTGATGGCCGCCTTCGCCGTCGACTTGGGCAATGCCTACGCCGTCAAGCGACAGCTCTCTGTTGCCGCCGACTCGGCCGCCCTCGACGCGGCCCGAGCCGTTGCGGTCGCGAAGTCCGGCGGCCTGCCGATTCTTGGAGGGGGTCAAGGATGTGCGGGGTGGACAGCCAGCCAGCGAGCAGCCGCGCAAGCAGCGGCCGAAGGCGCAGCCAACTCCACCAATGCCGCCAACGACTTGAGCGGTAACTCCAACGTCGATTCCGTGGTCATCACATGCATTGGCGACAGTCGGGTCGAAGTCCGCGTCGACAACAGCCGTGACCTCCCGGTCTTCTTCGGTGGTGTCGCCAACATCTCGAGCATCGCACCGAAGCGATCGGCAACTGCCGCCGTCGTCCCGCTGCTCTCCGTTAGCGGGCTGCGTCCCTACGCCGCCTGCAACAGCGTCGTCGACCAGGCAAAGGCAACACCTGGCGAGACGTTCGTCATGGACCTGGACAACAAGATTGGACTCTGCAACTCAACGGCCGCCGGCAACTGGGGGATCGTGGATTTCGATGGTGGCTCAAACCCCACCGGAGACATTCAGGACTGGACGCAGAACGGGTATCCCAAGCCCGTATCCGTGTCGCCACCCGTGGTTCCTGGTGACCCCGGCAACAACCTGGCACCTGTCCAAACGCAGCTTGACTCGATTGTGGACCAGGTCGTGCTCTTCCCGGTCGTCAGCGGCTATACGCCAGGATCGGGACCGGGTAGCAACGGCCGGTTCACCGTCGTGGGCTTTCGTCAGCGCGAAGGTGTGCGGGTACTACCTTGATCGCACCAAGTACAAGTTCGGCAGCTGCTACGACCCGGTGAAGGCTGCTCCCTACATCAACGCTCGACCGAACGCGGTCCGATTCATCCAGTACCGCTACGTCGACTACACCACCGGCTACTCCGGCAGCGGGTTAACCTGCAACTTCACCGCATCGAACTGCAAGAATGCGATCCTGAGCGCCCAGCTCTGGAAGTAGCGCCAAGACCGACAGAACGAGCCCTACCGCACCAACCCGCGTGCGCCTTCACTTGCCTTGGCGTTCTTCGACGCGTCGAAGTTGACGGTCAGGCTCGCTGGCGAACCGTTCATCTTCAAGGTTCCGATGACCACCCAGGAACTGAACGGCGTCGTGCTGCCCGCCGTTCCGCCGATGTCCAAGGTCGCATTCACGCCGTAGATCGTTCCCGAGACGAACGAGTTCGTATTTCCTCGGAGTCGCTGCACTGACGTGTTGTAGCGATCGAACACGAGCGAGTAGCCGTAGAGCTCGGACGCGACCGTGGGGTGCGTGGAGCGCAGAGGCGGGGCTGTCAACTGGTACTCGGGCGTACCCGTGGAGTCGATCCGGCCGCCGTCCTCACCGGGTGAGTTGCACGCCCGCGGCACCGTCCCCTCACCGCAGGTGAAGTAGAAGGTGACCCCGTTGCCGATTAGCGTCGCCCCACCAGCCAGATCCAACTTTCCGGTGAACACGTAGAGACCCGGAATGAGCGTGCAAGTACCTGGCCGAAGATTGACGTCGCCATAGATCCCGGGGCCACCCGAGCAGGGACTGACCGTCTTTCCCACCAACGCGCTCTGCGTGACGAACGGCAACACCTGCGCTGCGAGTGGGTCAACAACCCGCGGCTGACCGACCTGTGCACCACCGCCCTGGACCTTGGTGCAGTTGCTAGTGATCGCGCCGGACACGTAGATGTTGCCACCATCTACGAAAGTCGAACCGTCATCACCAACAACAGTTCCCGGAGCTGGAGTTCGCCGAACTCCGTTAGGCCCCATGGCGACGTCGCCGTTGAACCACATGTTGCCGCCGGTGACGTTGACGTTGCCGTTCTGGATCACGTTCACGTCGTCACCCAAAACGCAGAAGGTGCACACGCGGCGACCTCCCGGGTCGAGCCGCGCCTGCGCCAGTGCGCCGATCGAGCACCCTCGTACCCGACAACGCCACCGAAGAAGACCGGCTGCTCACGCACCGGAACGACGATCAGGACCTGCCTGGGATAGAGAAAGGAGTCGAAGGTGATGCAGTTCGTCCAAGTCCCGGGATTCTGATAGTCGAGCGCCTGGTCTGTTGAGCAGCCGCGCCACTCAGCTTCGGTCGTCCCGTAGTTCTCAGCCGCGTATCGCTTGGCTGCATTCACGGCAGCGACGAAGTCGCCGGGCTGGTTCAGATTCGGAGCACGCGTGGCATACAGCGCGTTAGCGGCAGCCAGGGCCGCGGAGTCGGCGGTGTTCTGCGCTTGGCGGCGACTGTCCCTGGCTATACCGAGGTCAACCACCAATGCCGCCATGCTGAGAAGCACGACAGCCAGAAGCGCCGTGAGGACCGCTACTGCCCCACCTTCGTCGCGCAGTCTGCCCATCATCCGCACCAGTCCCAGTTCGCACCGGCGGGAGGTGACTCGGAGCCGCCGATGAAGGCGGTACCGGGCGGAGCCTGCTCGATGGCCATCTGCACTTCAGTGCGGATGATGCGGTCATTGGGCAGCGGGACAAGCCCGGTGCCGGCTCCTCCTTTCATCTGCGCACACACAATAAGCGGCTTGCCGCGAACCCAGCCTTCCGGAGCCGACACCTTGATGGCCGGTTCGCCTGCGATGCCACCGATTCGGTTCTGCGCCGTGCACATGAGGGCGCGGGAGTTCGAGTCGCCTGATGCCCCACTGAGCCCACAGCTGGTCGTATCACCGAAGTTCGCAACCACTCCTTGCCGCGCGGCCTCACGCACCCCTTGACGCGAGGACAGTGAGTCGGAGAACCAGAGTCCGTAGTCGATGATCCCGAAGACCAGCACCAGAAGAATGGGAACGACGAGGGCGAACTCGACAGCGGTCGCCCCGCCGTCGGATCTTCCTCGAATCGTCGGTCGCAGTCGCTTCATGACTCCCTCCGCGCGGGAGCCCTACGGCACCCGTCCCACAGGCGCCATCGGCAGGATCGTCCAGCCGCTTAAGATTTGCTGAGCCAGATCCCCCATGGTCGAACCGATCAGATGATCGGAACTACGGAGAGTGATAGATCACTACAAACTGTGAGTGCGGGCCAGCATCGCGGCCCCGACCACGCCGGCCTCGTTGCCAAGCGTGGCCGCCACGACAGCGGGCAGCGGACGCCGTCCGGCCCCGGTCACCGACTCCGACAGCTGACGGCGAGCGGGATCGAGCAGTAGGTCGCCGGACTCGCTGACTCCCCCACCGACAACGACGATCTCAGGGTCCAAGATCGCCACCAGGCTCGCCAAACCCCGGCCGAGCCACTCACCCACGTCAGCCAGTGCGGCGAGCGCGAGGGCATCACCCTTCGCGGCAGCCTTCGTGATGCCAGGTCCGCCAACTTCCGGGTCACCGCCTCGCTCGACGTAATGCGCGACGAGCGCCGTACCGCTGGCGTATCGCTCCCAGCAGCCACGGGCGCCACAAGGACAAGCTCTTCCGTCGATCACGACCGTCAGGTGACCCGCCTCCCCGGCGAAACCCTGGTACCCCCGGTACAGCCGGTTGCTCAGCACCAAACCCGCGCCAAGTCCGGTACCCAGAGCGACGAACAGCATCTCGCTGGTGCCGCGTCCGGCTCCAGACTCGTGTTCGGCCCAGGCAGCAGCATTTGCGTCGTTGTCGATGAGGATCCGAACACCAAGCGCCGCCCGCAGGTCAGCGGCGAGCGGCTCACTGGCCAGCGGCAAGTGCGGCGAGAAGAGGACGTGTGACCCGTCAGCGGCAACATTGCCGGCGATGGCAAGCCCGACGCCACTCACATCAACGCCTTCGCGCACCTCGGTGACTGCCGAGACGATGCCGGCAACCATCCCCGCGTAGTCGGACGACTCGGTTTCGGCGCGGCCCCGTCGCATGATGACCCCGGCGTCATCTACCAGCGCTGCAGCAACCTTGGTACCGCCAACGTCGACCCCGACGGTGTAGCCGGACATCAGTCGATGTCGATTCGCTCGACGTCAGGACGCCCTGGATCGCTCCAGCGTTCCTCTTGTTCGGCGATGACGGCGCGAAGGGCTGCCAGGATCGACTCGGCGGCCTTTCCGAGCTGCTCGACGACCTCGGGGTGGTGCTCGCGAACCGCGCTCAACGTCAGGCAAACCGGGCACGCCCGGCACTCGGCGCTCCCCGTTGCGATCGGCGTCTCGGGAACACCGCGGGCGTCCAGCCAGTCACGCAGCGCATCCATCAGCCGCCCTGCTTCGTGCGCGGCGCTACCCAACGGCTCTCGCTCACTCATGGGTGCGCCGCCGTCACTCGAGGAAACTGTTCTCGGTCCGGCACAAATCTGATGTGCAGACGTCCATCCTCGACGTGCGCACCGCGAACCTGACAGCGCCGCAGCGCACTGGGCAGCGCCATGACGCGTCGGCGCCCTGAAACCGTGACGACGAGGTCGTCGCCGACGCGGGTGAGGTCGAGGGAGTCCTTGTCGACCAAGGGCAGTACCAAGGTCATCACGAAACCATCGCCTGCTTGTCGAACCGTAAGGAAGTCCGCTGACTCGACCGCTGCAAGTGGATCTGCTGGTCCGTACACCGTTGCGCCGAGTCTCGCGAGCGCGTCTGGGCCAACAGGCTCGGCGGGCAGATAGCCAGCGGTGAAGATCGGGAGTGGCTCAAAAGAGTCGCTGACCTCGCTGAGCTGGCGGCGCTGCGTCTGTGCCCAGCTGGATCGCCAGGGATCGTCACCGGCGTCGAAGACCCGATTCGCTATCACCGCGTCGACTCGGTAGCCGTAGAGCGCCAGCTGCGTGTAGGCCCGACGCGCCTCCGCGACCACGACGGACTCTGGCGTCAGCACCAACCGAACGGTGGTCTCGGGGGCACGCAACACCTGCTGCACGTCGAGCAGTTGCCCCTGCAGCTGCTCAGCTGCCTCCCACACTTCGGTGTTGGGGGCGGGCAGACCCACGGCGGGTCCGAGTAAAGGACGCAGCGCGCGCACCACGCGCCGCTCGGCTGGAAGTGCTCGGCTCAGATACCACTCGAGCGCCTCGGGGAGAGCCAGCAGGCGCAGTGTCTCGGCGGTAGGGGCGCAGTCGACGATGACCGCGTCCCACCGACCACTTCGGACGTGGTCGCGTACCTCGATCAGTGCCAGCAACTCTTCGGCGCCAGGCAGGACGGTCAGCTCTTCGGCGCGAAGGGTGTCGAAGCCGGCCGAACCCAAGAGGGACGCGAGGTAGCCCTGTAGCTCGCCCCAGGATTCCTGAAGTCGCCGCTGGGTATCGACGTGCCCGACGAAGAGCCCAGCCGCCACCTCGGTCGGTTCTGTCTCAGCGCTGCAGGCCATCGCGTCGGACAGTGAGTGCGCTGGGTCTGTTGAGAGCACGAGCGTCTTGCGGCCGGCAGCGGCAACCTGAGCTGCCGTCGCCGCGGCAAGGGTTGTCTTTCCGACTCCACCCTTACCGGTGAAGAGCACTACGCGCACCGCTGGACCTCCATGAGCAAAGAGCCTAGCGGTGCTGCCGTAATCCGAGCGCTGTCGCCCGACCGTCAGGCCCCTTCGACCCGACGCTTGAGCTCCTTCAGCGCGGTGTCGGTCACCACCTTCTCGGCCTTGCGGCGCAACAACCCGATCATGGGCATCTTGAGGTCGAGCGTCAGCACGTACTCGACGTCGGTGCCCGCTTCCCCCCGGTCAGTCAGGTGGTAGCTGCCGTCCATGGCGGTCAACATCTGGGCCTCCACCAGGGTCCAGCTCACCGAGTCGTCGCCGTGCCAGGTGTACTGGAGGGTGTAGGTGTCCTTGACGACGCCGGCGTCGAGCACAAACGTCGCCCGAGAGGGACGACCGTCTGCGTTGCGATCGAGAACCTCGACCGATCGCACCGAGCCGGTCCACTCCGGGTATGAGTCGAGGTCGGCGATCTCGCTCATCACTGCAGTCGGCGTCGCCCCGATGACGATGGTCGAGGACGTCTGCTCGCTCATGAATGCTCCCGGCCGTGCGTTTACGGTGAATACGGCGAGCGTATCGGCCTCAGGCCAAGGCACCGAAGACGGTGAGCGCGAGGAACACCACGATGCCGACGAAGGCCATGCCGCCAACCATCACCGCAATCCGGGTCGACTTGTCCTGCAGCCGCTCGGCAATGCCTGCTGCAGGATCACTCCGTCGATGCTCCGCCGCCAGCATCGAGAACATCACGTCAAGATCACTGACCTCGGCACTCTGTTCCTGATCGGCGGTCTCGCCTGACGTCGCTGGTCCCCTGTCGATCGATGCCCTGTCGATCAATGGGGTGCTGACCCAGTCAGCGCTCACGCCGGCGACGGCCTCCATCGGGTCAGCCTCAGCCATCGGGTCAGCCTCAGCTGGCGTAACAGGCTCCAAGCGTCCTACGACCTCGTCCAAGGGCGCGGTCAACGGATCGAACTCAGCTTCTACTGTCGCGTAACAGAGCGAGCACCAGCCCTGCTCCACACGCAGCGGAGCCCGGCACTGGCCGCAAGACAAAGTGGTACTCACGCAAGGATCCTCGGCATGGCGGCATTAAGTCTTGACGAGCCGGTCACTCTCGAGTTGCGCAGTCACCGAGTGGACCATCAACCTGGAGGCTGGAAGCGCCGAAGGGGGGACGATGAGCGCAGTAGTGGAAGCCCGGGGACTCACGGTCGCCTTTGGGCCGGTCGTTGCCGTTGACGGCTTCGACCTGACCGTGCCGGCCCGTGCCACCCTTGCGCTCGTCGGACGCAACGGCGCGGGAAAGTCGACCACATTGAAGGTGCTGGCCGGCGTGCTTCCCCCGACCACGGGCTCGGTGTCGATCGGCGGCGTGGATGCATTGCGCCACCCTGATCAGGCTCGGGCGCGAGTCGGCTACTGCCCGGACGTCGGAGGACTCATCCCGCGAGCCACCCCATGGGAGCACCTGCAGCTCTCGGCCACGATGCGGGCGATGGACGCTGGTTGGGAGAAGAGAGCCGAGGACCTTCTGGACCGCTTCGACCTGCTTGGCGTCGCCGACCGGGTCACCGCTGGTTTCTCGCATGGCATGGGCCGGAGGATGTCGGTGATCCTGGCCGCCTTTCATGAACCCGAGGTGCTGCTGCTCGACGAGCCATTTGACGGGGTGGACCCGCTCGGCGTCGAGGCAACGATGGAAGTGATCGCCGAACTTCGCGCAACCGGGTCGGCGGTCATGGTCTCGACCCACCTCCTCGAGCTCGCCGTTCAGGCCTGCGAGCAGGCGGTCGTGCTCAGGCGCGGACGGGTGATCGCCGCGGCCCCGGCGACCGAGTTGGCCGGTCGAGCCGGTGCAGAGCGCTACCGCTCCCTGCTGACCTCATGAGCACGCCACCGCGCCCCCTCACCCCCAACGCGCAGCTGATGGCGCTCCTCAGGCTCCGTTGGAAGATGATCCGCTCCACACCTTTGCGGTGGGGTATCACCTTTGTCACCCTCGTGCCCCCGGCACTTGTCCTGGTAGGACTCTTCAGTCTCCAGACGGCGCCGGACGACCAAAGACTCAACCTTGGGGTGGCAACACCGTCCTTCTACGTCGGGTTCATCGTGCTGGCGGTCCTCGCACCTCTAGTGTCTGGCGGCGGGTACGAGCTCTATCCCGCCGACCATCTAATGGCCTACCCCATCAGACCCGCCACCGTCTTTCGCAGCACCTTGGTCCTCGCGCCGATCAACTTGGCCTGGATGATCAACGTGGTGGCGCTGTTCGTAGTCACCGGATTTGCCGCCGGTGACCTCGTCTGGTTGCCAACCGCAAGAGCGCTGGTTGTGGCGGCTGCCTTCATCGGATTGGCCACCGTCTTCGGACACGTTGCCGGTTGGCTGGTGATGGGGATTCGACAGAACCGGCCAGGTCGGTGGGTCACGAACCTCTTGGGGCTGGCCGTCATTGTTGGTGGACTACTCATCTTCTGGACGGACAACGTCATCACGTTGCTCGACCGCTCACCGACGACAAGGGTGTTGGTTGGTGCCTTCGACGGATACGCAGGCAACTACCGGGACTGGTTGATCGTCCTCGCAGCTCTGGCCATCCCTGCACTCGTCCTTCTCAAGGCCGGGGACGCGGTGACCGCGTGGGCCCTACGACGGCCTGGTGACCACTCCGATCGGGCCAGTGCACGATCACTGACTCGGCGACGCCAGCGGTCCAATCGCCTGCTCGCTCTGGTTGTGGTCGACCACGCCAGCGTCTGGCGCTCCACCCCCCTGCGCCGCGGGGTACTCGTCCTCGTCGTCGTGCCCGGGATGATTGCAGCCCTGGCCGGGATGACCTGGCAGTCGCTGATCCTGGTTCCAGGACTCATCGCAGCTGGCGCTGGATTGCTCTTCGGGATCAACGCCTTCACGCTCGACTCCACCGGCTCGGTGTGGCTTGCCACTCTGCCGGAGTGGTCGCAATCGGCATTCCTCGCAAAGTCATTGGTCTTCCTCGAGGTGGCCATGGCCGCGGTTCTCTCAGCACTGATCGGTGGCTCGCTTCGAGCCCCCGTTCCGTCGACAGGGGCGCAAGTCTCTGCCGCGATAGCCTCCGCGGTCTGCTGTGTCCTGATCGTCGTGGCCATCGGCATGCGGTCCTCGCTGCGACACCCACATCGGGCAGACCTGCAGGGCCCTCGGGACACTCCGGCCACACCGGGGGTCATGGCAGCGCAGTCAGTGCGGTTCGCCACCGTCACCACCTTTACCAGCCTCTACTTCGCCGGGCTGGCCCTCGCCCAGCCGTGGTGGTTCCCGCTGCTCGGTGCGCTGCCCGTCGCGCTCCTCACCTTTCTGCACTGGTACCGGACCAACTTGGCGTGGAGTCATCCGCACGTGCGCGCCCAGGTCGTGCTCACGGTTGCTGGTGGGTAGTTCGATATAACTAGGTGTTTGCTACCAGGGACAGACCGGGAGTCCCTGCGCGTAACGGACAAGGTGCCATGGGACGATGCACCATTGGCGACAGCGGTCGCCAGGGGATCTCGGGGGCTCATGGTGTGTCGCAGGCAGTGCCGACCATGGCCGCTGGAGCACCCGCTCAAGAAATTTGTCCGCCTTGTTCCCTCAACCGAGCACGTCACACTCCGATAGAGGTCTTATGGGACGTAGAACTCTTTTGCTCATTGCCGCTCTGGTCGTTGCCGCGCTCGGCACCGTTCTCATCTTCGTGTACGTGCGAGGTGCAGACGAACGTGCGCAGGCCGACGCCACTCCGGTCCAGGTGCTCGTGGCCACCCAGGAGGTGGCCGCAGGGACAACAGCCTCCACTGCTTCTGAGGACGGAGCCTTCGAGATTCAAGAGGTTCCGGCTTCGGCTGCAGCCGAAGGAGCGTTGACTGACATCACGATCATCTCCGACCAGGTTGCGCTCGCACCAATCTTTCCGGGGCAGCAGATCTTGGCGCAGATGTTCGGCAACGCGCAGGCGGCCTCTGGACTCGAGGTTCCCAAGGGTCAGCTGGCCATCTCGGTCCAGCTCGGAGACCCAGAGCGCGTCGCTGGATTCGTGGTTCCCGGATCACGAGTTGCTGTCTTCGCAACTCTCACTGGCCGGACAGCAGCGACCACCGACATCGACGTGACCTCTGCGTTGCTGCCCGAGGTCGAGGTAATCGGTGTCGGCGCTACCACGCTGACCACACAGACAACCACGACCGACCAAGGCGACTCGACAACTGAGGAGATCCCCTTGGCGATCCTCACCGCTGTCGGTCGACCAGCAAGAGGCCGAGAAGATCATCAACGCGCAGACCGGAGGCGCCCTCTACTTCGCACTTCTCGGAGACGGAACCAAGGTGCGTACCGGCGGGGCCACCACCACTCAGAACCTGTTCCGCTGATGACTGTCATCCTCGATTACGACGCCAACACCGCGGAGTCACTTCGCTCGGCACTCGGTGCCGATGCCACGGTGCTTCCGACGCTCGACGCACTCCGGCGCCATCTCGACACCCACTTGGGCGAGGACGCCGTTGTGATCGGGTCCTCTGTCGACCTCGAGAGCGCGCTTGAGCTTGCCGCTGGGATGAGGGTCTCTCGGCAGAGTCTCGGAGTAGTCCTTGTTCGTCGCAGGGTCGATACCTCCGTGCTGGCCGATGCCCTGCGTTCTGGGGTTCGAGAAGTGTGCGAAGAGCGCGACCTCGCCGGAATCAACTCGGCGGTAGCCCGGGTGAAGCAGCTCGCCCAGTCAATGCGTGAGACAGTTCCGGGGGCCGCGCACCCCGAGGACGAGGTCGACCACGCCATCTTGGTCACGGTGTTCTCGGCCAAGGGTGGCTGCGGCAAGACCACGCTGTCGACGAACCTTGCGGTAGCCCTCACAGAGGGAGGACGCAATCGCGTCTGTCTCGTCGACCTCGACCTCTCCTTCGGCGACGTCGCGATCGCTCTGCAGCTCTTCCCGGCTCACACCATCGCCGACGCCGTCTCGCTCGGCGACGGTCTCGACGCCCCGGCAGTCGAGTCACTGCTCACCCCGCACAACAACATCCCGGGACTGTCAACACTGGTAGCTCCCCTGGACCCCGGGTCGAACAGGGGGATCACTGCAGACCTGGTACGAGAGATCCTGTCAATCCTCCGCCAAGAGTTCGACTACGTCGTCGTCGACACCCCCCCGGCATTCGACGAGCAGGTGCTCGAGGCGCTCGACCAGAGCGACCTCATCGCACTGATCGCGACTCTTGACATCCCGGCCCTGAAGAACCTCAAGCTGACACTCGAGACCCTCGAGGAGATCAACTTCCCCCGAGAGAAGTGGGCCGTTGTCCTCAACCGCTCCGACTCCAAGGTCGGACTGGCCCTCAACGAGGTAGAGAAGACCCTGCGCGTTCCGATCTCGATCCAGATCCCCAGCTCGCGAGACGTGCCCGCTGCCATCAACCGGGGCGTGCCGATCATCTACGACGACCCCAAGCATCCGGTCAGCGTGGCGATCCGTCAGTTCGCCGAGAAGCATGTACTCACTGGGCGTCACACCGACTCCTCCATCCCTCCTGAGCTCCGCAGCGACCGCCGCGGTCTCCTTCGCAGGAAGGCCAAGACCTCATGAGCCTGGCAGACCGCCTCGCCGAAGCCCGGCGACAGAAGGCTCCGACCGAGCGCGTGGAGGCCGACGACACCCTGATCGGCAAGCCCTTAGCCAAGCGCAAGTCCAGCGACCCCTTTGCCGACCTCAAGCGCACAGTGCACCAAGCTCTGCTCGACAACCTTGGCCCCAAGCTCTACGACTCACGGCAGACGCAGAGCGAGCTGGAGCAGAAGGTCCGCCAGGCGCTGCAAGAGGTTCTGAGCCAAGATGACACACCTCTCACCACAGCCGACCGGGCCCGAATCGCCCAAGAGATCGCCGACGACATCCTCGGCTATGGCCCTCTCGAGCCCTACCTGCGTGACCCCGACATCACCGAGGTCATGGTCAACGGCAGCAGCGACATTTGGATTGAGCGTGCCGGCCGGCTCTACAAGACCGATGGCGAGTTCACCGACGAGAACCATCTGCGCCGCACGATCGAGAAGATCGTGGCGCGTGTGGGACGTCGCGTCGACGAGTCCAGCCCCATGGTCGACGCCCGGCTTCCCGACGGCAGCCGTGTCAACGCAGTCGTCCCGCCGCTTGCTCTCGATGGCTCGATGCTCACCATCCGAAAGTTCGCCGCGGACCCGTACCGGATCGAGGACCTGATCGGCTTCGGCACCCTGACGCGGTCGGTTGCGGACTTCCTCGACGCATGTGTGCGGGGCAAGCTCAACATCTTGGTCTCCGGCGGCACGGGCGCCGGAAAGACGACCACGCTCAACGTGCTGTCTTCTTTCATCCCCGAGAACGAGCGGATCGTCACGATCGAGGACGCCGCAGAGCTGCAGCTGCACCAAGACCACGTGCTTCGGCTCGAGGCACGTCCACCGAACATCGAAGGTCGCGGTGAGGTCAAGGTTCGCGACCTCGTGCGAAACGCCCTGCGTATGCGCCCGGACCGCATCGTCGTCGGTGAAGTTCGTGACGCGGCGGCACTGGACATGCTTCAGGCGATGAACACCGGTCACGACGGGTCGATCTGTACCGTTCACGCCAACACGCCTCGTGACGTGCTTGCCCGCATCGAGACCATGGTCCTGATGGCCGGGGTCGACCTGCCGGTGCGCGCGATTCGAGAGCAGGTTGCCAGCGCCATCGATCTGGTGGTCCAGCAGACCCGGTTCAAGGACGGGACGCGACACATCACCGCGGTCTCCGAAGTGGTCGGTATGGAAGGTGATGTGATCACCCTCCAGGACCTCTTCCTCTTCGACCACGGAGCGGGGTTCGACGAGAACGGCCGCTCGATCGGAACCTTGAAGTCAACCGGGCTTCGTCCTAAGTTCCTCGACAAGCTCACAGCCTCTGGCGTCAGCGTCGACCCGTCCCTCTTCGCCTTCGAGAAGTTCACGGGGCGATGAGCGTGCGTCGGACCCTGACCGGCGCCGCCATCGCAGCGCTCATCCTCCTTGCGGGCGCCGGAACGGCGATTGCCGAGACCAGCTCCACGATCGAGCAGGTTGAGGTAAACGATGGCGAGCTCAGCGTCGTCCTCGGCCTCAGCGGCCTAGCTCCCGGGGCCGACGTCGACACCAACAATGTGTCAGCGTCTTTGGACGGCCAGCCGCTCGACCCTTCGGTTGAGGCTGCGAGTGACAACAGCGACATCACGCAGACAACGTATCTGGTGATGGACACCAGCGACTCGATGAACGAGAACGGCAAGCTTGCCAGTGCACAGGACGCAGCCAAGCAGTTCGTGGAGGCGGTACCTGCGGAAGTCGAGATCGGACTCATCACTTTCGACAGCTCCACTGAGGTGCGGGTAGCCCCGACCACCGACCGCAACGCTCTTGTTGAGGCCATCGATGGTCTAGCCACGGCACAGCAAACGGTGCTCTACGACGCAGTCGTCCTCGCGGCGGACGAGTTGAAGAGCGCCGACGTAGGTTCGGCACTTCTGCTCTCAGATGGGGCCGACCGCGGCAGTACGGCCACGCTGGCAGAGGCAACCAAGTCGGCCGAGAATGCAGAGGCTCGCTTCGACGTGGTTTCGTTCGGCGAGAGCTCGGGCCAGACTGCGGCGCTGACCGATATCGCCGATGCCACCGGTGGGACCGTCTACCAGGCGGCCGACACGGCCGAACTGGTTACCGCATTCAACGATGCGGCCTCAAGCATCAGCAACCGCCTAGTTCTCACCGCTCCCCTGCCCGAGGATTTCACCAAGAACTCTGCCACGATTTCGGTCACCGTCCTCGTCGATGGGGCCGCCGTCACCGACCAAGCATTCGTCTCAATAGCCCCCGCCGACATCCCGGCCCCCGAGGACATCAAGCCGGCACCCGCTCCCGACCCCGGCCCGATCCAGGCGGTCTCGGACAACCTGATCTGGATCGCCGTGATCGCCGTCGGCATCGCCTTGCTGATCCTCGTCTACGTCGCGATTTCCTCAGCCACCGACCCGGAGCGAGGGCAGAGCAGCGGCGTGCGTCGTCGCCTGTCGATCTACACCCTGGGCGGGCGACAGCCGGTGAAGGAACAGGAGACGACGGTGCTGGGCGACACTCAGGTCGCCAGAAGCGCGGTTGAGCTTGCCGGGCGCGTAGTGGCCCAACGGGACTTCGAGTCGCGACTTGGGGGTCGTCTGGAGTCTGCAGCGGTGCCACTCAAACCAGCAGAGTGGCTGCTCATCCACGTGGGGATAGTCCTCGGCGCCGGCCTCGTGCTCTTCTTGCTGTCCAGCGGCAGAATCCTCGTGACGATCATCGGCATGTTCTTCGGTGGCCTCATTCCGTGGCTCTACCTCTCGCGCAAGGCGGGCCAGCGTCGCAAAGCATTCCTTGCCGCGCTACCTGACACCCTCCAGCTGATGGCCGGAAGCCTGTCGGCCGGTTATTCGATGCCTCAAGCGATCGACACTGTGGTGCGCGAGGGGAAACCTCCGATCTCCACCGAGTTCAACCGCGCTCTTGTCGAGACCCGACTCGGTGTTGAGCTCGAGGACGCGCTGGATGGGATCGCGCAACGCATGCAGAGCGTCGACTTCACCTGGGTGGTCATGGCAATCAGAATCCAACGTGAAGTGGGAGGTAACCTCGCTGAGGTGCTTTCCACCGTTTCGGCCACCCTGCGCGAACGTGAGCGACTCCGTCGACAGGTGCAGGTGCTGTCTGCCGAGGGGCGCCTTTCGGCCTGGATCCTGGCCATGCTTCCGGTGACTTTCGCGCTCTACATGGTGCTCGTTCGCCCGGAGTACCTCCAACCGCTGGTCACGACTCCTGCCGGGTGGGTGCTGGTCATCGTGGGCCTTCTCCTCCTTGCCGTCGGCGGATTGTGGCTTCGCAAGGTCGTCAAGGTGGAGGTCTGACATGCCGTCGCAACTCGTTCTACTTCTCGGCCTGGCCGCAGTCTTCCTCGCCATCGTCCTGCTGCTGACCACCATCGGCACCATCACGTCTGAGCGCCAGGCGGTCAATCGGTCCTTGGCCGCCGTCCGCGCCATAGACACAGCACCTGACCACATGAAGACCGAGCTCGACAAGCCGTTCGGCGACCGAGTGATGTCGCCTGCAATGGGTCGACTGACGACTATCGGCCGCCGATTCACGGCCGGCGACCAGTCCGAACGGATGGCACGCAAGCTCGACCTTGCGGGTAATCCCCCCGGGTGGGACGTGGATCGAGTCATCGCTTTCAAGGTCCTCGGCCTGTTTGCCGGGCTGCTGCTCGGAATCGCTCTCGGGGCACTTGTCGGGGGGCTCTTGCCCACCGTCGCGATCGCCGCTGGCATCACGCTTCTGGGCTTCTACGTGCCCAACATCGTGCTCTACCAAAGCGCCTACAACCGCAGCGACCAGATCCGCAAGGACCTGCCGGACGCGCTCGACCTGCTGACCATCAGCGTTGAGGCAGGGCTCGCGTTCGACGCCGCCGTCTCGCAGGTTGCGCGTAACACCGATGGACCGCTCGCTGATGAGTTCTTCCGCGTGCTGCAAGAGATGCAGATCGGGATGGGTCGCACGGACGCGATGCGCGCGCTCGGGGATCGCACCGACGTTGAAGAGCTTCAAGGCTTCGTCACGTCAATGGTTCAGGCGGACGCGTTCGGCATCCCGATCGCCAATGTTCTGCGAGTTCAGGCCAAAGAGATGCGAGTCAAACGCTCCCAGCGCGCCGAGGAACAAGCGCAGAAGGTTCCGGTAAAGATTCTCTTCCCGCTCATCTTCTGTATCCTTCCAGCTCTGTTCGTCGTCGTACTCGGTCCGGCGGCCATCAGCATCTACCAGTCCATCATCGTTGGGTCGTGATCCATGGCGCGGCTAGCGCTCGTCTCGCGAAACCCGGCCATGTCGATGGCGTTGTCGGCGACCAAGCACAGTCTGATCGAGATCCGAGCGAACGAGCTGGACGAGTGGCTTGCGAGCGGCGAAGACGTCGGTGTTGACGCACTGGTGCTCGATCTCGGATCTCCTTCCGTCGCCAGCCGCGTCGTCGGTGACCTGAGAGCCCAGGGCCGGTGGGTTCCCGTCGTTGTGGTGGCAGCGTACGATCGGGCCTGGATCGATGCGGACGTCGCGGACCTTCCCGGTGTCGACCTGCTCTCGCTTCCCCTCGACCCCCAACGGCTCCAGAAGGCCGTGACGGAGGTCCTCCGTCACCCTCGCATGGCACCAAGCCCCGTCGGGCACGAGACAAGCTCCGAACCGGCAGACCAGCGTCTGCTCGACGAGGTACCAGAGTTCGCAATACTTCCGGACCCCGACCTGCTCGATCAGGAAGTCTTGCCGCCGCTGCCGGCCCCTCCGCCATCCTCGCCGGTCCCCCAACCAGCTCCACTCCCCGAACCAGAACCACTCCCCGAACCAGAACCACTCCCCGAACCAGAACCACTCCCCGAACCCGCGCCCCTCCCTGAACCAGCGCCACTCCCGGTCCCTCAACGCACGGGGCGTCGACGTCGTCGCGACGCTGTGAATGCTGAACGCGAAGGCTACGAATCGCCCCCGTTGCGCCTCGACCCTTCCGAGCCACCCACTGCTGATCTGGCGAAGCGGACAGTCGCCGGGGACAGCCTCTCTGCAGCCGATCCCGTCCATGCTCTGCTTGAGGAAGCGCATCTTTTCTACACGCTCGAGGAAGCCGCGACGGTCGTTGTCGAGGACGCGGTCAGTCGCACCATGGCCGATGCCGGAGCACTTATCGTCCCGGACGGGATCAATATGGCGCGTCGCGGCCGGAGTCGCACTGCGGCCGCTGGAGTACCGCCTCCAGCTCGCTCCAGATTCGTGGCTCGTCGAGAGAATCGCGAACGCAGGCAAGGGAATCCTGATCGAAGAGAGTGACGTCGCCCGCCAGGATCTTCGCGGTGCGCCGCTCGCGAGCCGCACTCACCTCATGGCGGTTCCGGTCACTCAGGTGCACGCGGTGCTGGTGCTGTCCCGCGACCGCAAAGAGCCGTTCAGCGAGGCATCCCTGGCCGCGCTGGCTGGCCTGGCCGAGGAGGCCGGCCCACTCCTGCAGCGAGCGATCGATGTCAGGTCGCTGGCCAGGCTGTTAGCCAGGCACATCGACATCCAAGACTTCCCAAGGACCTGAGCGTCACTCGACGAACACCCGCTCGTCCACCAGCTGCTCTGCCACCGGCCGACCTTCGGTCTCGAATCGACCTTGCTCGAATCGCTTCCGGAACTCCAGGTCGACCCGGTCGATTCCCGTGCGGTTCTTCTCGATCGTGACCACGACGTAGTCGCGGAAGCGCTCGGCATTGCCGACGTCGAACACCAGGTGGTGTCGCGCGACCACGTCGTACTTGTCGTTGATCACGAGTACAACGTCGGCCTCGTAGGCCAACACCGCAGCTCCGCGCAGGTGGTGCACCCGCATCCTGCGACCGCTGGTGATCCCTTCCTTGTCAGAAGCAACCACTGCCAGGACCGGGACATCGCGTTCCAGGGCGAGGTCTTTCAGCCCCTGCGCAACGGTGGTGATGCGGTCTTCTTCGGAGAGGGGTCGATCAAGCACAGGAACCTTCTGCAGGTAGTCGACGACGACCACCGGTGGAGCGCCACTCTCGGCGATGACCGCGTCCACCATCGACCGGATCGAGGCGAGGTCGGTGGCCCCACCGCTGGCGCGGTGAATGTGCAGACGGGGTGCGTACTTCCCCACGGCGTCAACGGCCTCGGCTCCCCCAGGGGTGTTGGCCAGCCGTTCGGCCAACCCTCCGCTGTGGCCGTCCAAGCTCTCCATCGCCTCACGGATGCGCCGAAGCTGGACGGCATCGATGCCATAGCGAGCCGCCGCCTCGATGGCGACAAACCGTTCGAGCACCGTGGCTGGGTCGTGCTCGAACGAGAAGTAGAGCCCGGTGCCGCCACTCACCACGACATTGCGAAGAAGCTGCAGGGCCATCGTCGTCTTGCCCAGACCCTGCGGCCCTCCCAGAAGGGTGAGCTCGCCCGCACGCAGGCCTCCACCGAGATAGGTGTCGAGGGGATGGAACCCGGTGGGTGTCACGCGTGCGGCGGCGGTCAGGCCGGCATCCAGGCGTCGATCTGTGGCATCGAGCACGTCACTGAGGGAGAACAACTGGTCAGACATGTCTGAAATGGAATCACAAGGCAGCCTCCACCGCCGGGACTTTGCCAGATAGCCCACGTTTGGCGGCATGAGCGCGCGTGGATCGACTCGATTCGCCCCCGGCTGTGACACCGTGGAGGCGTGGTACGTGACCGGGTGCTGGGACAACTGGACGATGAGCGCATCGAAATCGGGGTCAGGGCGGCTGCCCTGGGTCTGATGTATGCGGTGGCGGCCATCACCGGAACGGCCGATGAGCTCATCGTCCAGCTCCTCCTGCTCAGCGTTCTGGCCGTCGCTGCGGTGCTACCCGTGCAGACCCGGAGCCTGCGGCGCTGGCGCCCGGTGGTCGAGGCCCTGATCGCTGGCCTGATCATCGCGACCGCGGACCCGTACGACCCTTCACTGTTGCCCTACCTGGTCACCCCGGCACTTTCCGCTGGGCTCATCGGTGGCTGGACCTTGGCGGTGATCACATCAGGCGCCACCATCCTCGGCCTCCTGACGCCCGGCGCGGCCGGGATTGGTGGCCTGGCTGGGTCGGAGTACATCGTCGATGTAGTTCAGTGGTCGCTGATCGCCCTTGCGGTTGGACTCCTCGCAGCGTGGGTCCGTCGTGTTCAGACCGAACTTCCTGACGACGACCAGTCCTACGCTGCCGCGGCGCGCCTGCTCGTCCAGCTTCGCGACCTCTCTCGCGAGCTCTCTGGGGGTCTGGATGCGGTGTCGCTCGGCTCCACTCTCCTGGACGACCTCCGCGAGCGATTCGGGATGACCCGCGGTTGGGTCTACGGCTACCGCACCGGTGGCCAACCCGTCTTGCTGGCCTTCGGTCCAGGTGTTGATGCAGAGCTTTTCACCGATCTCGCCGCGGGAACCGTCTGGCACCAGGTGATGGAGAAGCGAGAGGTTCGGGCGGTCGGTGGTCCGTTGGGCACTGATCCTTCGATGAACGGGGCCATAGTCCCCATCCGCATCAGGGACACCTTGGTCGGTCTGGTTGCCGTCGAGCGCCGCGATCAGCCCTGGACCAAGGGGGAGCTCGCTGACATGCAATCAGTAGCCGACGCCGACGCCGTACGCCTCGATGCTGCGCTGCTGTTCGACGAAGTTCGCACCCTTGCGACTGCCGAGGAGCGGCAGCGCCTCGCGCGCGAGATCCACGACGGAGTTGCCCAGGAAGTCGCGTCCCTGGGGTATCTCATCGACGACATGGCAGCGCGGGCCACAGAGCCCCTTCGGCCAGACCTGCTTCGCCTTCGCGAGGAGCTGACGCGGGTCATCGGTGAGCTGCGCTACTCGATCTTCGACCTGCGTCGCGAGGTCGGCCCGGGTGCCAGCCTCACCTCCGTGCTCGCCGACCACACCCGCCACATCGGTGAGTCCGCCGGAATCGCGATCCATCTCGAGCTCGCTGAGTCGCCTACCCGACTTCGACCGGCCGTCGAGTCAGAGCTGCTGCGCATTGCCCAGGAGGCCATCGCCAATGCCCGCCGACACAGCCGGGCGCAGAATCTCTGGGTGACGTGCCTGATCGATGCCCCCGACGTGTACCTGCGAGTCGAGGATGACGGCCGAGGTCTGCTCCCTCCACGTGAAGACAGTTTCGGTATGGCAATCATGCAAGAGCGCGCCTTACGGGCCGGATGCACGTTGAACGTCACCACCCGATCGGGCGGAGGCACTAGCGTGGAGGTCCGACCACGAGAGCCGGATGCACTCGACACCGGCATCGGCACAAGGGGGAGGGACGACGAGCATGACGATTCGCGTGCTGCTCGTTGACGACCATCAGCTGATCCGCGAGGGCCTGCGCCGCGCTTTCGAGCGCTCGGCTGACTTCGAGGTCGCCGCCGAGGCCGCGTCAGTGGCTGAGGCGCGTACCCAGTTGGCCGAACACCGCCCTGACGTGGTCATCTTCGACGTTCGACTGCCCGACGGCAGCGGCCTCGATGCCGCCCGCGAGGCGCGCAGCACCTACCCCCAGCTCGGGATCGTGGTCCTGACCATGTACGCCGGTGACGACCAGCTGTTCGGCGCCCTCGATGCCGGAGCCTCGGCTTTCGTCCCCAAGGACGCGCCGGCTGACGATGTCGTCATCGCTGCCCGTCACGCGGCGAGCTCGCCCCGGTCCTTCACCGCACCCGACCTGGCCGACGCGATGCGCCGCCGGATGTCTCCAACCGGCCCGCAGCTCTCACCCCGCGAGAAGGAGGTACTCGACCTGCTGGCGGAGGGCCTGGGGGTCGCGCAGATATCGCGACGCCTCTTCATCAGCGACTCCACCACGAAGACCCACATCTCCAAGCTCTACGAGAAGCTGGGGGCGGGCAACCGCGCCCAGGCCATCATGGCGGCGTTGCGCGCGGGCCTCATCGAACCACCCGAAGCTACCTCGTAGACGCGGTCAGCTCGACCACGAGCAGCGCGCGGTGTCAAGGAAGAGCTACCGCGCGTCACCCGATTGGGGGTCAACCGATCGGACAGCGATTGCCGGACCGCCAGCCGATGTTGATCATCCTCGGAATCCCGCATCCTTATGGAGCCGGAGCCCGAGGGGGGCCCGGACACCCCACCTGGGGACAACGGAACACAGGGCTACCGAAAGGGACTTTCTCTCATGACCGCTCAGATCCAGTACGTCCGCGCACTGCTCGACTTCTCGCAACGATGACGGTGCGTCAGCCGTTGAGTACGGCCTGCTTGTCGCGGCCATCGCCGCCGTCATTGCCGCCATCGTGTTCACTCTCGGCGGACAACATCCTCGACGCATTCACCACCACCAACGACTGCATTCAGAACTCGGGCTGCTAGTTCCAAAGCAGTGAGCACCATGTGAGTAGCAGAAGGGCGAGACCCGATGGTCTCGCCCTTCTGCTTCCAACACCCGCAAGGGCAGTCCGGCCAACCGAGGGGGAACAGCAATGACCGACATTCACAGGAACTCTGTCGCCGACGATGGCGCCTCGGCCGTTGAGTACGCCCTCATCGTCGTGGGGATTGCCGCAGTCGTGGCATCCATCGTCTTCGTGCTCGGCCAGACAGTCTTCGCCTCCTACACGGACTCATGCCAGCAGGTCACCAACGGAGCAGGAAACTGCTGACCGCCGGCTAGCGCGCCGCGACCAAACCCTGCAGCCGCTCCACCTGACGATCCCACGACCACTCGTCCTGCACCCAGGCTCTTCCCCGCTGCCCAACGGTGGCCCGCAGGTCGGCGTCGCCCAACAGCTCCTCCAGGCGCCCAACCATCTCAGCAGGCGCGCCGACTCCGGCTGAGACCACCCAGCCGGTCTCACCGGAGAGCACAGCGTCTGGCGCTCCGCCGGAGTCACCGGCCAGCACCGGTAAGCCGGTCGCCGACGCCTCCAGGTACACGATGCCCAGACCCTCCACGTCCAACCCACGACGTCGGGTGCGGCACGGCATCGCGAAGACGTCCCCCGCGGCGTAATGGGCGGGAAGCTCCGGCCACGGCACCGACCCGGTGAAGATGATGTCCTCACCCCACGTCGAGTCCTGAGCCAGCTCCGCCAACCGAGCGCGATAGGGCCCGCCCCCCACGACTAACAGCGCGGCGTCCGGCACGCGCCGCTTGAGCGCGGGGAATGCCTCGATCAAGGTGTCCTGGCCCTTGCGCCGCATCAGCCGTGAGACACAGACGACCACGGGACGGCCCCCCAAGCCATACCGCTGCCGGATCGCCGTGCCGTCCGCCTCCGGAGTGAAGACGTCAGCGTCGACGCCGGGGGTCAACCGCACCATCCGCTCGGCGGCAGCGGGCGACAGCGCCTCCGCGATCCGGCTCCGCGTGTACTCCCCCAGGTAGGTGACGACGTCAACTCCGTCACCGATCCGACGCAGCACCTGCCGCGGTCCCGGCAGCTGCGCCCATCCGGCCTCATGGCCATGGGTCAGCGCGACCAACCGGGATGCCCCAGCCTCTCGCAACGATGGCCCGAGCAGCGCCAGCGGAGCTGCCGCCCCGAAGAGCACCGCATCACATCCGCGTGAACGCACCAGACCTTTCGCACACCGACGCACGGCAGGTGTCGGCAGCAGCATCGACGTGTCTTCGCGCACCACCTCGAACGGCTGATCGCGGTCGAACGCCTCCCACCCCTTCCATTGCGACGTGTAGACGACGACGTCGGCGGGGTCGAGCCGGCGAACGAGCTCGTGTACGAACGTCTGGATGCCACCGGGCCGTGGCGGGAAGTCGTTCGTCACCACCAGCAAGCGCGCCACCTCAGCCCACCCCAGGAACACGATCAGGCGACAACGGTGGCGGAACGGTGATGCCCGTGTGCGTCAGGGCCCAGGCACGAGCCGTCGCCATGCGCTCCGCTGCGGTCGGATGAGTGCCGAACCATTGGTACAGCACTCGGTTCGGAGTGACGTCGGACTTCGACGCTGTCGCGAGCCGCCGCTGCATCTCCGCGAATGCTTGCGGGTCCTCGGTGAGATTGAGCGCATGCACATCAGCTCGGGCCTCGAGTTGGCGACTGACCAAGCTCTGCACTGGAGTCGACAGGAACGAGACCACGGCGACAAAGGCCAGCAGGAAGGCGATCGACCGCCCGTCGCCAACCCCTGAGATCCCCAACCACCGATCGAGCGGCAACCATCCGCCGACTAGGAAGAGCAGCACCACAACGGCGGTCGCTCCCAAGGCCCCGAGAACGGTGCCGGTGATGACGTCGTGGTCGGAGACATGGCCCAGCTCGTGTGCGACAACCGCTTCGACCTCCGCATCTGGTGCCTGCTCCAGGAGGGTGTCGTACACAACGATTCGTCTGCTGCTGCCGAACCCAGACACGTACGCGTTCAAGGTGGACGTCCGCCGGCTCGCGTCGGCCACCAGCACGTCATCGACGGCGACGCCGTCCTCGTCGGCAAGGGCCAGCAGACTCGTGCGCAGGTCGCCGTCAGCCATCGGTGTGAACTTGTTGAACACCGGTTCGATGACCAGCGGGTAGGCGAAGGAGACCGCGACCACCAGCAGCGCCGCCCCGAGGCCCCCTGCGACCCACCACCAGTCCGGCCAGCGGCGGGCCAGACCGATCAGCACGGTGAGGGCGACCAGCGTGATCGCGGCGCTCAGGCCAAAGCCTTTTGCGACGTCCACCACCCACGTCGACCAGCTGCGCGTGGAGAGTCCGTTTGCTTGCCGCACCGACTCCGCCCACGCCCCGAAGGGAAGCGTCGCGAGCCGAACGATGAGCAGCAGCACGAGCCCGCCGAGCGCCGCCTGCCAGAACCAGCCACCGCCGAGTGGGCGCGCAACGGCGCCCGCGATGCGCACACCTAGCGGGGTTAGGCCCAGCGCAAGGGTCAGCGCCAGGCTGACCCCCATCGAGATGAGTCCCGGCACCACAAGGAGCTTGGCCAGCCGGTCGCCGATGGCGATCTCGGCTGCGCTGAAGTCGATCGTCGCGTCGGGAGTGATGGAGCCGGTAGCCGCTCTGGCACTCCCCCACGGCACGAGCAGTGCGGCGGCGCCTACGAGCACGACCAAAACCGCGACCAGGACCCAGACAGCCGCAACGCGAGGCGTCATGCGTTGGCCGTCAGCCACGAGCGCCACTTCGCCCGGAGATCGTCGTACGACGTCCCGAGAACCTCATCGGCTGCGGCGTCGAGCCGCTCCTTGGCCGGCCCGTCGCCCCGCGACACGGCCACGTAGAACGGCACCAGGGCGTCATCGCCGTACTCATCGGCCACCATCTGGCAGAACGCCCATCCCGACTGGTACGCCGCTCGGCGCTCCTCACCAGGACGGTCGAGGTTGAACTCCGACTCCGTGGGAAGGTCTTCCGGGGCGCCAGCGGTCCGCGTCTGCGCGAAGATCTGAGCGCCCACGACCGACTCCGGGACGCCGGACCCGCGATAGCCCACGTAGTCGGCCAACCCCTCGGACAGCCACGTCGGGACGTTGTCGCGCGGAAGGGCGTCCTGCGCCACGTGCGTGATCTCGTGGCGCAAGACGATCTGGCGCGCCAGCGTCGGCATCCGGTCGTAGACGCCGGGGTTCATCAGCACCCGGATCACCGGGCCGTCAGAGCCACTCGCCCACAAGGTAACCGCCACCTGGTCGCTGCCCAGACGCAGTGCCGGCCAATGGATCGAGCAGACGTGGTGCCGATGGCAGCACCACGACGGCGGTCCGCGGCCACCGCGCCGTCCAGAACGCGGCAACGTCCTGCCTGGCCCGCTCGGCAAGAGCTCCGAGGCCTGACAACCGGGCGTCACCACGACGACCGATCACGAGCGTTTGTCCATCCTCGGTGACGTCGACGGGCTCGTGGTCCCACAGGTCGCGGCCGGACGCGTCCAGCCGCACCAGCCGCCAGCCGTGTGGGCTGAGGCGGAACGTGGCATCGGCCGTGCGCCCGACCAGCACACGGTCCAGTGGCAGGCGGTACTCGACGATCGCGGTGGCGTCGAACGACCCACTCAGTACATCGCCGACGTCCGGCCTGTCCGATTGCGACAGACGCACCTGAAACGACTCGAACGGGACCCCAGCCAGCGCGTTGCCGGCACCGCTGAGAGCCTGCTTGCCGCGGCTGCTGAGCTGATGACCGGCTGCGATCGCGGTGAACTCGGTGAGCGTGGTGTCACCGACATCGTTCGCCCAACGGTCGAACCACCCGGTACCTGCCGGCCGCTCAGGTGGTGGCTGCACGATCCCTACCGCGAAGCCGGCCCCTGCGCTGGCGACCACAGCCACAGCCACGAAGGGGGCGACGATCAGCGCGATCGGGCGCTGCGACGGAGAACGGCTCACCCGTCGATGGTAGGCAAGTCAAGCCTCACGCGGCGCACACCCCCGCAAGGTCCTACCCGGTAGTGGGGTTAGACCCGGCCGCCGCTGACGAACACCGACATCCAGTAGCCGGCGAGCGGCTCCATCACCACACCGGTGCCGGGGTTGGAAGCGTGCACGATCATGCCGCCACCGACGTACATGCCGACGTGCGAGATGGGGCTGTAGAAGAAGACGAGGTCACCGGGGATAAGGCTGCCTGAGTCGACCCGCGAGGTGACGCCGTACTGCGCGGCTGCAGAGTGCGGTAGTGAGACGCCGGCGCTGGCCCAGGCCGCCATGGTGAGGCCGGAGCAGTCGAAGGCGTCCGGGCCAGCGGCGCCGAAAACGTAGGACTTTCCGACCTGAGCTTGGGCGAAGGCAACCGCAGATCCACCTCGACCACTTCCCGAGGAGGAGGTCGATGACGCCGCTGGTGCCGGAGCCGACGCCGGGGCTGGCGCCGGAGCCGAACGTGCTGCTGCAGCAGCGTCTGCGGCACGCTGGGCAGCAAGCGCCGCGAGCCGCTGACGCTCTTCGGCCTTCAGTCGGGACAGAAGCTGTTGGGCCTCAGCAAGCTTGGCGTTTGCGGCGTCGCGTTCTTTCTGCGCCTGTGCCTGCAGGTCATTGAGCCGAGCGAGTTCTTGGTCGGCCCGAGTCTTCGCCTGCGCGAGCGCGAGCTGAGCAACCTCTGCGCGACGCAGGTCTGCATCTTGACTACGGAGCACCTGGTCGAGCGACTGCGCCTGCAGCAGGAAGTCGTCGGGGTTGCTGGCGAGCATCATCTGCATCGACGGGTCGATGCCCCCGGTGGCGTACATGTCTGATGCTGCGTGGGCCAGCACCTCACGCAGCGCCTCGAACTCGCGCTCCTGCTTGTCGATGTCGGCACGCAGCGCGAGCAAGTCGACGCTGGGCATCGTGGACATCGAGGTTGATGTTGTGTGCGCGCTCGGTGGCTGCCTCGGCCTCGTGATAGAGGGCGTCCACCCGCTGCTGCACCTGATCGATGCTTACGTTGGGGTCGGCAACACCGGTGCCGGGAACCAAAGCGATGGTGGTGATGCTGAATGCGGCTGCGACGGCCAAGGACAGGGCTCGCGAAATGGGGCGGGTCGCCATTAAGGCGGCTCTCCTTCTTCCTCATCCGTCTACCGGGTGAGCTGACGGGCTCGGGCGGGGAAGGCGCCCTACCGCACCTACCGCTCAGCGTCGCTGAGCGTTCGATGCCGATTCGCCCCAGGGAACTTGGTTCCCCGGCTCCAGAAGGCCAAGAGTGGCTCCGATGGATTCGAAGCCGTTCTCGAACCGTCTGAACTCGACGGGAGCCAGCGTCGACGTCAGTTGACGGCGGTGGCCGCTGGCTCGGCCCCTACCCTAGTAACGGAACGGCAACGGATCAAACTGCTCGCGTGCTGGAGCCCGGTGTGTCGTCTCTCACACCAGAGTTCGGACAAATCGGATAAACCGGTCGAGAGATCCGAATTGGACTCTGCGCGGCTCTCCACGAGACGCAGCGGAGGCACCAGCCCGGCCTCAGCCAGGACGCCCAGCGCACGCTGCTCGTCCGCCTGGAGGTCAGGAGGAGCGCCGAGAAGCACAGCGACCACGCAGTCGCCGCAGGCGTCCCCTCGCACGCCGCATCCATCGCAGTCGATGATCATGGTCGTCTCCTCTGATCTGTTGGTACCGGAGACGTTAGAGGGACCCACCGACAAGACCGTCAGATCACTCTCCGTGCCGGTCGGCCCACCAGCTCAATCGACCCACCGCCGGCGCACCAGCGGCAAGCCACCGACTCGATCTCGCCGTCGAGTTCCCGCGTGTCCTCGACCACCGGGGCGCCGGAGAGCTCCTGGTGCCAGAACTCGCGGGTCCGGCTCACCCGGACCACGTCGAAGCGGGTCAAGTTGCCGCACTGGCTGCAACGCCAGCGAGTGTCGCTGCTGGGGGCCGAGATGCCCACGGGTCCTCCAGGATTAGCAGGCGGTGAGCATTTAACAATACGAGTCGGCGTGGCTGACCCTGTTGTCGGTGGTCCGCCCTACCGTCGGGCCATGAGGTCAAGCGTCGAGCGCGCAGTCACGCCGCCTGCTGCGCAGGGAGGTGCACAGCACACGGCGCAACTGGCGTTCCAGCCAACATTCGACGACCTCGGAACCCCACTATCGTCCGTCACTTTCGTCGTCGTCGACCTCGAGACCACCGGCGGCTCTCCAGCCAGCTGCGCGATCACCGAGATCGGCGCCGTAAAGGTGTGCGGCGGTGAGGTGCTCGGCGAGTTCCACACCTTGGTCAATCCCGGCGTCTCCATCCCCGCCTTCATCTCGGTGCTCACCGGCATCACCGATGCCGCCGTGGCGCAGGCCCCGAGAATCGACGCCGTCCTCCCGGCCTTCCTGGAGTTCGCGGCCGGCTGCACCCTGGTGGCGCACAACGCGCCGTTCGACATGGGGTTCCTCAAGGCAGCCGCCGAGCAGCAGGGCATCGACTGGCCGGCGTTCGGCGTCCTCGACACCGCCCGGCTGGCTCGTCGCACCCTTGACCGCGACGAGGCCCCCAACTGCAAGCTCAGCACGCTCGCACAACTCTTTCGTGCGACGACGACCCCGTCACACCGCGCGCTCGATGACGCGCGCGCAACCGTCGACGTCCTGCACGGTCTCTTCGAGCGAGTCGGCTGCTTCGGTGTCACCACGATCGATGAGCTCAGCACGTTCTCCACCCGCGTCCATCCCGCGCAGCAACGCAAACGCCACTTGGCCGACAACGTCCCCCGTGGCCCCGGGGTCTACCTCTTCCGCGACGCCAAGCAGCGCGTCCTGTACATCGGCAAATCGGTCGACCTCCGCCCCCGGGTGCGTCAGTACTTCACAGCAGCCGAGGGCAGGCGCCGGATGGCAGAGATGGTCGCCGCGGCTGAAGAGGTGGTGTCGCTGCCTTGCACCACATTGCTCGAAGCCGAGGTGCGCGAGCTCCGGATGATCGCCGAGTACAAGCCGCCCTACAACCGGCGGTCCCGATTCCCTGAGAAGGTCTCGTTCCTCAAGCTGACCGTCGGCCCCTTCCCGCGGCTGTCCATCGTCCGCGAGGTCAAGGACGACGCGTGCACCTATCTCGGCCCGTTCAGTTCTCGCCGACAGGCCGAGCAGGCCCGTGATGCGTTGCACGAGACGTACCCCCTACGCCAGTGCACGCAGACGATCTCGCTCCGTGTCATGAACGCGGCCTGCATCCTGGCGGAGATGGGCCGCTGCGGCGCCCCCTGCGAGGGCCGACAGAGCGTGGACGACTACGCGCGGGTCGCTCAGGCCGCGTCCGCCGCCATGTGCTCGGACGCACGTCCCGTTGTGGACGCCCTCGCCAGACGCATGGCGCCACTCGTGGCTGATGAACGCTTCGAGGAGGCGGTCAGTCACCGCGACCGGCTGCGGGCACTGCTCGCCGCGTCAGCGCGATCGCAGCGGCTGCGAGCGCTCGGTGGCTCACCTGAACTCGTTGCCGCACGCCTCACCCCCGAAGGCGGGTGGGAGATCGCTGTAATCCGGCACGGCCGCCTAGCGGCAGCCGGGCTCGCTGCCCGAGGGATCGCCCCGAAGCCGTTCATTGCCGCCCTTCGCGCAGGCGCTGACCCGGTCGCCGCCAGCCCCGGTGGGTTTCCCACCGCGTCAGCCGAAGAGGCGGAATGCCTCCTTCGTTGGCTCGACTCCCCTGGCGTCCGACTGGTCCACCTCGAAGGCGTCTGGGCCAGCCCCAGGTACGGCTCGCGCGGGCTAGAGTCGGCACTGAGCCTGACCACGACGTCGGACTAGGGAGGCCACCATGATCACCGCAATCGTCTTCGTCCAGTGCGACGTCGACCAGATCCCATCCGTTGCCGAGAGCATTGCCTTGATCCCTGAGGTCAGCGAGGTCTACTCGGTGACCGGGGGCGTCGATCTGATCGCCATGATCAGGGTGCATGTGCACGACGAGCTCGCCGATGTCATCACCGGTCGTTTGGCGAAGATCCCGGGGATCGTGCACACCGAGACCCATATCGCGTTCCGCGCCTACAGCCGGCACGACCTCGAGGCAGCGTTCTCCCTAGGGCTCGAGTAACGCGGGCTGCGTTCCCTCCCCCCACCGAGATCGGCAGACTCAGCCGGCGACTGACTGCGTTGCCGCGATCCACCGGTCCAGCACGTCAGAGGCAGCGCCTGAGTCGATGGCGGACGCGGCACGCTTCAGCCCGGCGGCCATGGCGTCCTCGAGATCGCCGCCACTCTCGCCCGCTGCCGCCGCTAACGCCGAGAGCGCCGCGGCTGCGTTCAGCAGCACGGCGTCCCTGATCGGGCCACGCTCCTCGCCGGCCAGGAGCGCCCGCACCACCCCGGCGTTGTGGCTGCGATCACCGCCTCGCAGTGTCTCCAGCGGGGCGGCAGCGATCCCGAGCCGTGCCGGGTCAAGCGTCTTCGACTCGACCTGTCCCATGGAGACGCGCCACACCGACGACGTGGTCGAAACGGTCAGCTCGTCGAGCCCGTCGTCACCTCGAAACACCAGTGCGGATGCCCCCCGTTCGGCAAAGACCTGCGCCATCACCGGAGCCATCCGCGAGATCGGCACAGCCGATCGCTTGGGCAACCGGCTGGGCCGGGTTCGTCAGAGGCCCCAAGAAGTTGAAGGACGTCGGTACGCCGATCTCGCGGCGCGGCGCGGCCGCGTGACGCATCGCCGGATGAAACACCTGGGCGAAGCAGAAGGTGATCCCGACCTGGGCCCCCACAGCCGCCACCTGCTCAGGCTTCAGCGTGAGAACCACTCCCAGCTCTTCAAGAACGTCTGCCGTGCCGCAGGCAGATGAGGCCGCCCGGTTTCCGTGCTTGACGACCTGGGCTCCGGTTCCCGCGACCACCAGTGCAGCCATCGTCGAGATGTTGACCGACTGCGATCGATCCCCTCCCGTGCCGACGACATCGACAGCTGGACCAGGCACCTCGATGCGGTGGGCCGCCGCCAACATCGCCTCGGCCAGGCCGGACATCTCTGCTGCGGTCTCTCCTTTGCTCCGGAGCGCGACCGCGAATGCCGCGATCTGCGCTGAGCTCGCGTCGCCCGACATCACCTGGCCCATGGCCCATTGGGCTGACGCCGCGTCAAGGTCCTCATGCCGAAGCAGCGCTCCGATCACGGTCGGCCAACCGGGCGTCCCCACGGTCACCGAATCAGGAGGGGGTGGCAACGCCGCTGGCCGCCACCCTCGCGCGCAGCAACTCCGCGGCGGCCGCCGCGGTCGTGATGGGGTCGAGAGGGTGCGTCACCACTCCGTCGGCCCTCGACCAGGTGGCGAGCCATCGGTCTTGCGGGCGTCCGATGAGCAGCAGGATAGGTGGGGATTGAAAGACTTCTTGCTTGATGGTCCGGCACACGCCCAGTCCACCGGCTGGAGCCGCCTCGCCGTCCAAGATGGCAAGGTCGATGCCGCCCCGATGGAGGTGGTCCATGACGGCCCAATCGGTGGCGACGTCGACGAACTCCACACGTGGCAGGTCTGATGCCGGGCGACGCCCGAGGGCCATTCGCACCTGATCGCGGGTGTTGCGATCGTCGCTGTACACCAAAACAGTCAGCGCGTCGTCGGCCATGCCGCTCCCCCGCATCGGGACTGGTCGCCGACCTGGCGTCGACGACTCATCGATCGCCCCGATCGTAGCCAGCGCGGCCACGATCTCCAGCCCGGGGCGCCAGCAGTTGCCACCCGTGCACGTCCCCGCCTAGGCGTGCCACCAACCCAGCGACCCTGGTCCGCTCCTGTGCCACCAGCAAGCCGTTGGCCGACACGGTGCGATCAGCGGAGCAGCTGGAGCAGCTGAACGCCGGCCCGTTCAGCCTCGTCCAGCACACCTACGTCAGAGGACCGCCTGGTCCGTTGGTCACAGAATGGCAACGAGTCCGAGGGTCACCGCCCCAAGAAATCGACGCTCCGGCTCGATGATCTTCGGCCAAAAGCAACACCCCGCAAAGAAAGTTCGCCCCCTCTGAGCGCTTCGACGTCGGAGTCGGCATAATCAGGGCCGTGTCGACAGCATCCGTGGCCGAGCCCGCACAGATCCAGGCGCCAAACCGGCCCAACCTCGTCAGCGTAGGAACCATCGTTTGGCTCTCGTCAGAGCTGATGTTCTTCGCCGCCCTTTTTGCGATGTACTTCACGGTGCGACAGGTCACCCTGCCCGATCCTGGCCGCCGGAGAACGTCCACCTCAACATCGTCTTCGCGTCGCTCAACACCGCAGTGCTGGTCTCGTCCTCACTGACGTGTCAGCTCGGCGTCTTCGCTGCTGAGCGCGGCGACGTCAAGGGCCTGCGCAAGTGGTTCGGCATCACCTACCTGATGGGCGCCTTCTTCGTCGCAGGCCAGGTCTTCGAGTACACCGAACTCGCCCATGAAGGCCTCAGCCTCGAGCTCTGAGCCCTACGGCTCGGTCTTCTTCCTCACGACCGGCTTCCACGCAGCGCACGTCACGGGCGGCCTGATCGCCTTCCTCTTCGTCCTGACAACCACATACGTCGCTCGGCGGTTCGACCACGACCAGGCCACGCGCGCGATCGTGGTGTCCTACTACTGGCACTTCGTCGACGTCGTGTGGATCGCTCTGTTCGCGACGATCTACTTCATCCAGTAGCCACACTCCAGGGGAACCTCTCGTGACTTATCTGCTCGCCAGGCGCCGCAGCCCCTGGGCAACCGCACTCCTCTTGCTCGTCGCCCTTGTCGGGATCGGTGGGATCTACGCAGCTGCCTCCAGTTCCACCCAGGCTGAGGCGTCCGCGCCGACGGCCTCGACGACCCAGATCGAAGAAGGCCGCGCGCTCTTCCTGGAAGGCTGCTCCACCTGCCACGGACTCAATGCCGATGGCGCATTCCAGCCCGATGGCACAGTCGCCGGCCCATCGCTGATCGGCGTGGGCAGCTGCGGCCGTTGACTTCCAGGTCTCGACAGGGCGCATGCCGCTGGCTGCCCCCGGAGCCCAGGCTGAGCGCAAGCCCCCGGTCTACAACGACGAAGAGGTCGCAGCCCTGGCTGCATACATCGGGTCATTGGCCCCTGGTCCGGAGATTCCCACCCCCGACTTGTACGACACGACAGGGATCACGCCAGAAGAGCTCGCGCTCGGCGGGCAGCTGTTCCGCGCCAACTGCGCGTCATGCCACAACTTCGCCGGTGAAGGCGGCGCTCTGACGACGGCAAGTACGCGCCGTCGCTGACCGAGACCGAGCCGCGTCACATCTACGAGGCGATGCTGATCGGCCCGCAGAACATGCCGAACTTCCCCGACACGACGCTGCGACCAGAGGACAAGCGAGCCATCATCGGCTACATCGAGACGCTACGAGAGGCGCCAAACTCTGGCGGCATCGACACCGGCCGGCTCGGCCCGGTCACCGAAGGTATTGCAGTCTGGACCCTCGGGCTGGGCGCCCTCATCGCGGTTGCTATCTGGATCGGAGTCAAGGCGAAGTGACCATCGAAACTCACGGCTCAAGCGACCTTCCCGAGCACAAGTCACGGCGCGCCGACGTCGACCCAAGGGCCGCCAAGCGGGCTGAGCGTCAGGTCGGTTTCTTGTTCATCGCTTCCGGCCTGGCTAGCGCGGCCTTCATCGTCGCCTACGCCGTCACACCAGTCGACAAAGAGATCCGCTTCCCGGGGGTTCGGCAGCACGAACGCATCTAACCTGCTCCTCGGCATCACGATGGGCCTTGCACTCTTCCTGATCGGCGCCGCAGCCATCCACTGGGCCAAGAAACTCATGCCCGATGTCGAGGTGGTGCAAGAGCGTTCTCCTGAGTCCTCGGAGGCAGAGCACCGCGACGCGTTGCTTGACGAGTACCGGCGGGGTATCGATGAGAGCGGCGTGAAGCGCCGCCCGTTCATCCTCGGCAGCATGGTCGCCGCGCTGGGCTTGGCTGGCCTGCCCGCAATCGTCTTGCTACGCGACCTGGGACCGCTCCCCGAGGACGCGTTGAGGACCACGATGTGGGAACCCGGCATGAAGATCTTGATCGCCGAGACGAAACAAATGATTCGGCCAGAGGACATGCAGGTCGGCACGTTGATCAGCGCGGTCCCCGAGGGCATCGACCTCGTCATGGAGGAGGCAGGCAACCTCAACGAACTCGCCAAGTCTGCGGTGATGCTCATCCGGATGGATCCGGACGAGATCGTCGCCGACCAGACGCCGGAGGGCGCGGAGCCATGGACCTACCAGGGGATCATGTGCTACTCGAAGATCTGCACTCACGCTGGCTGCCCCCTCGGGCTGTACGAGCAGCTGACGCACCACATGCTCTGCCCATGCCACCAGTCGACATTTGATCTTGCTGACGGCGGCAACGTTCTCTTCGGACCGTCCTCCCGGGCTCTTCCTCAACTGGCGATCACCGTAGATGAGGACGGATACTTGATCGCTCGCGAACCTTTCGCTGAGCCGGTTGGACCGAGCTTCTGGGAGCGCGGATGAGTACGAGCAAGGTTGAGCAAGCTGGCGGCGCCGGTTACCTCTGGGTAGACGACCGCGTCCCGGCGTCGAAGTACCTCAAGAAGCAGCTCGGCAAGGTCTTCCCTGACCACTGGTCATTCATGCTTGGCGAGATCGCGTTGTACAGCTTCATCATCCTGCTGCTGTCGGGAACCTTTCTGAGCCTGTGGTTCAAGCCATCGATGATCGAGGTCGTGTACGACGGCTCCTACCTGCCTCTCAACGGTGTCAAGATGTCGGAGGCCTACGCCTCAACGCTGGACATCAGCTTCGACATTCGCGGTGGGCTGCTCATGCGCCAGATCCACCACTGGGGAGCCCTCTTCTTCGTGGCCGCGATCTCCGTCCACCTGCTGCGTGTCTTCTTCACCGGTGCCTTCCGCAAGCCCCGCGAGGCGAACTGGATCATCGGCGTCACGTTGCTCACCCTTGCGCTTGTCGAGGGCTTCGCCGGCTACTCCCTCCCCGACGACCTGCTCTCCGGCACCGGGCTTCGTATCGCCCAAGCCATCATGCTTTCGATACCAGTGGTTGGCACGTATGTATCGTTCTTCATCTTCGGCGGCGAGTTCCCCGGTACCGACTTCATTCCGCGTCTCTACACCGTCCACGTGCTGTTGGTCCCCGGAATCATCCTGGCATTGATCACCGTGCACCTGATGCTTGTCTGGTTCCAGAAGCACACCCAGTTCCCTGGCAAGGGCCGCACCCAGCGCAATGTCGTCGGGTACCCGCTGTTCCCCGTGTACGCGGCCAAGGCCGGCGGCTTCTTCTTCATAGTCTTCGGTGTCACAGCACTCATGGGCGGCCTCTTCCAGATCAACCCGATCTGGCTCTACGGTCCGTACATTCCTGACCAGATCACCGCAGGTTCCCAACCCGACTGGTACATCGGTTGGCTCGACGGCTCACTTCGCCTGATGCCGAACCTCGAGATCGTGCTCTTCGGGCAGTGGAACCTCATGCTCAACATCTTCATTCCGGCCATCGTCTTGCCCGGAATCATCTTCACCGTGATGGCCCTCTATCCCTTCCTTGAGCAGTGGGCGACCGGAGACAAGTCCCAACATCACCTGCTCGACCGTCCCCGAAACGCCCCCACCCGAACAGCCATCGGCACCATGAGCCTGTCGTTCTACATGCTGCTCTGGGCCGAGGGCGGCAATGACTTGATCGCCAACACCTTTGAGATCAATGTCTTTTTGATCACCTGGGCCATACGGATCGCTATCTTCGTCGTACCACCGCTGGTCTTTGTGATCACCAAACGGATCTGTTTCGGGTTGCAGCGGCGTGACCGGGACAAGCTGCTGCACGGCTACGAGTCGGGGATCATCAAACGGTTGCCCAACGGTAAGTACTACGAGCAGCACAGGCCGATCTCCGACGAAGAGCGTGCGCTCCTGCTTGCTCGTGCCGATGCGCCGAAGCCGCTACCGATGCCGGAGAAGTACGACGCAAACGGCATCAAGCAGAAGGGCTACGGCGTCAAGAAGTTGCGGGCGCGGCTCTCGCACTTCTTCTACGACGAGCGACTCCCCATGCCGACTCCAGCCGAGATCGAAGAAGGCAATCACCACGAGGCTGAGATCACCAGCGAACGTGACCTTGAGATCAACGATGCCCGCACCAAGGCGCTGACCCCGCACGACTAGCGACCGGATAGATGGGTGAGGGGCGGAGGCATCAGCTTCCGCCCCTCATCCATTCCCGAACGGCCTCGACATCCGCCGTGGGTGGGGTGTAATCGGCAGGCGTGGAGGTACCCTCTAGGAGAGGGCGCTGCCCTTCTTCCACTCATCCCAACTGAGGTTCCAGTCGGTGTAGCCGTTCCACGCTTCCATGGTTCGCGAGCCATTGACGAAGTCGACCACATCGCCTGGCTTGGAGATGTTGTAGAACCAACTGGCGTCTGCCAATGACATCCCCGTGCAACCGTGGCTGACGTTCTCCTCGCCTTGCGAGTCGACCGACCATGGCGCAGCGTGAACGTACTCTCCGCTCCAGGTCAGACGCATGGCGTATTCGACATCGAGCCGGTAGTACTCGGGGTCGGATTCGGACACGTCGAGCGTGGCTGCGTCCATGACGACCTCACGCTCCTTGGAGATGATCACCTTCGTGCCGATCCGCGTGTCCCAGCCCGGCTTTCCGGTGGTGACTGGGATCTTGCGCACGACTTGGCCGTTCTGCTCGACAACCATGGTGTGCTCACCGATGTCGACTGTGCTGATCGTGGCATCCCCTACGCTGAAACGAACGAGATCATTGTCATCGCCCCAAACGCCATCGCCGAGGTTGATCCCCTCGAGCTGGCTACTCACCGTCACGTCGGTGCCGGGCTTCCAGTACTCCTTTGGACGCCAGCGCACCATCTGGTCATTGACCCAGTACCACCCGCCCACCGCCGCCGGCTTCGTGGTCACCGAGAGGTTCTTCTCCGCGGCCGCTTTCCGCTGCACGGGCTGGTCGAATGTCATGATCACGGGCATACCGACACCCACAACCGCCCCGCCGAAGGGGCTGAGGCCGGTGTACGCCATTCGCTTGGGCTTGACGGTGCGCACCCAGGTCTTGGTCCGGGTCGCCACTCCGTCGGAGTCAGCAGCCCGCGCGGTGATCTCGTAGCGGCTGTTGAACTGCAGCGGCGACTCGTCAGAGCGCCATACCGAATGACGGGAGCTGAACTTGCCGGAGATCTTGCGGCCACGATCGTCGGAGACGACAACGTCAGTCAGCTTGCCTTGCTTCGCCTTCACGATGAGGGGCCGCGTTGGCGCCCATGCGCGTTCCTTGGCGGAGGAGATGGCGATCACCGCACGCGACTCCGGAGGGCCTGAGGCACCATCGGCGCCGCCGTCGGCTCCGGCGATGGTGCAACCGGCAAGGCCCAGGCATGCCGTTGACACAGCAGCCAGAGTGCGCCACCGCACGATGCCGTTTCGCGTAATCACTCTTCTACCCCATAGATCGATGGAAGGAGGACGGGAGGCTCCCGTCTCCTTCCATCAGTGTCGACACCTCAGGCTAGCGCCTCAAGGCCAAAAAGCTCATTCTCGGACGAAGTCGCCCTGGTAGTACTCAAAGAGCAGGCCAGCCGTGGCCACCACGGCGAAGACGATGCCCAAAACGATCAGCCACCACATAACAAAAACGAGGCCGAGGCCTATGACGGCCGCACCCCCTGCGACCGGCAACGGCCACCAGCTGTGCGGGCTGTAGAAACCTTGGACGCCAGCGCCTTCAGCGATTTCGCCCTCATCGTCGTCCTCGGGCAGCGGCTCGATGCGTTTGGCCGTAAAGAGCAGGTAGAAGGCCACCAAGAAGCCAAGTCCACCGGTGAAGACCAGGGCGGCCGTACCCGCCGGTTCCTCAGACAGGAACCAGTAGACGACTGACAGCAGCGCGAAGAAGAATGCAAGCAGCGCGAAGAGACGACCCGTGGTGCGCATGTCAGTTCTCCTGACCCTTGCCCTCGGCGATGTCCTCGGCGATGTCCTCGCGGTGGCTGACCTCCGGAGCACCATAGACGCTGGCCAGGAGCGGCTCGTTGGAGACGTTGCCCTCGGCGAAGGCAATCTCAGGGTGGTGCAGATCGAATGCAGGCGACTCCGACCTGATCCGAGGGATGGAGTCAAAGTTGTGCCGAGGTGGGGGGCATGAAGTGGCCCACTCCAGCGACCTTCCCCAGCCCCAGGGGTCGTCCTCAGTGACTTGTACGCCACGCTTGTGCGTCCGCCACACGTTGTAGAGGAATGTCAGCGTGGAGAGGCCTAGCAAGACCGATCCCACCGTCGACACCTGGTTCATGAAGATGTACCCATCCTCAGGGATGTAGTCGCCGTAGCGCCGTGGCTGGCCGGCCGCGCCGAGCCAGTGCTGGATCAAGAACGTCACCTGAAAGCCGATGAAGAGCATCCAGAAGTGGATCTTCCCAACACGCTCGTCGAGCATCTTGCCGGTCAACTTCGGCCACCAGAAGTAGAAGCCGGCGAACATCAAGAACACGACGGTTCCGAACACTGTGTAGTGGAAGTGCGCGACGACGAAGTATGAGTCAGAGACGGCGAAGTCCAGCGGTGGCGAGGCCAGGATGATTCCGGTGAGGCCTCCGAAGAGGAAGGTCACCAGGAAGCCGAGCGAGAAGAGCATCGGGGTCTCGAAGGAGACCGAGCCGCCCCACATCGTGCCGATCCAGTTGAAGAACTTCACACCAGTGGGCACGGCGATGAGCATGGTCATGAATGCGAAGAACGGCAGGAGCACAGCGCCAGTCACGAACATGTGATGCGCCCACACTGCCACGGAAAGGGCAGCGATGGCGATCGTTGCAAAGACCAGGCCCTTGTAGCCGAAGATCGGCTTACGGCTGAAGACCGGCAAGACCTCACTGATGATGCCGAAGAACGGCAGCGCCAGGATGTACACCTCTGGGTGTCCGAAGAACCAGAAGAGGTGCTGCCACAAGACAGCTCCGCCGACTTCGGGGGCGAACACCAGACTGCCGAACTGACGGTCGATCTCAAGGACGAGGAGCGCTGCGGCAAGGACGGGGAAGGCCATCAGAACCAGAATGCTGGTAAGCAGCACGTTCCAGGTGAAGATCGGCATCCGGAACATCGTCATGCCAGGAGCCCTAAGGCAGATGATGGTGGTGATGAAGTTGACGGCGCCCAAGATTGTTCCCAACCCACCGAGCGTGAGTCCGACCAGCCACAGGTCCGCGCCAACACCTGGCGAGTACACGGTGTCCGAGAGGGGGGCATAGGCCGTCCAGCCGAAGGCCGCTGTGCCACTCGGAGTGAACACGCTGGCCATGACGATGATCGTGCTGAACAGGTAGAGCCAGTAGGCGAGCATGTTCAGGCGGGGGAATGCGACATCTGGCGAGCCGATCTGCAGCGGCATGATGGCATTCGCAAAGGCCGAGAAGAGCGGTGTCGCGAAGAAGAGAAGCATGATCGTGCCGTGCATGGTGAAGAGCTGGTTGTACTGCTCGAGGCTGACGAACTGCATGCCCGGCTCGGTCAGCTCAGCACGGATCACCAGTGCGAACACTCCGCCGATCATGAAGTAGAAGAACGACGTGATGAAGTAGAGGTTGCCGATCACTTTGTGGTCGGTGCTGGTGAGCCAGCTGACCACGAGCCGGCCACGACTCATCGGTGGTGCCGACGGGGCCTCGATCGGCGCCCCAGCGACGGGTTCGTCGATGAGAGTCACGAGTCCTCCCCAATTCGAGTGTTGCCCAGGTCTCGGGCGTCAGTGTTGGATCGTCCGGTGTCGAGCTCTCCGGTCTGGCCGGCCAGTCGCAACTCTTCCATCTTCTGGTCGAATTCATCTGGGCTGACGACCTCGACCCAGAAAAGCATCTGCGAGTGATAGGTGCCGCACAGCTCGGCGCACTTGCCCGTGAACCGTCCCTCGACGGTCGGAGTGATCTCAAACGTGTTGGCCCGCCCCGGGATGACGTCCATCTTCATCAGGAAGTCTGGGATCCAGAACGAGTGGATGACGTCTGGTGAGGTCAAGACGAACTGCACCTTCTCGCCGACCGGTAAGTAGAGCGTCGGCAGATCGCTGGGCGTTCCGACCTCGTAGACATCCTCGTCGGTGTAGTTGAATCCCCAGTTCCACTGGTAGCCGACGACGTTAACGGTCTGGGACTGGTTGTTCTCGACGGCAGTGATCTCGTTGCTGTCACGGATGGTGTACCACGCGAAAACCATGATCACGATCATCGGAGTGACGGTGTAAAGCACCTCGATCGGCACGTTGTACCGGGTCTGCTTCGGGACATCGTCCTGGTTCCGACGGCGATAGAACCACGGGGCGCCAAGAATGAGCGCCAAGGTGAAGGCGCCGATCACCCAGAGGGCTATCCAGGTGGCCTGCCAGAGATGGAAGATCACGTCGCCGGTGTCTGACTTGGGGTCAGGAATCGAGATCTGGTTCTGCAGGTCATCCACCGAGCAGCCCGAGAGAGCCAGAAGGAGCACACTGCCGACGACGACGGCCACCAAACGGTGGCGGCGTACGGGGGCGACGCGATCGGACATCACGAGCGGTCAATCTCCTCGAACAGGCAGGTGGCGGCGCGCCCATGAGGGACACCGCCGAGGCGGACGAAACATGGTTGACGCGCCCACGCTAGCGCAGGTCAGGGGGGTAAGGCAGGTCGGGGCGAAGTTGATCTCAGACGTGTCGGGCCAACCTCCGGCAACGACCGTCGAGACGGTTGGCCACGGAGCGTTCAGGGCGGGCCGAGCGCTTCTCCCCATGCCGGTGGAGGCGGTTCGGACAGGGCCGAACTGAGCCGTCTGCGGTACTCCTCACGCGCGATCTCGACCGCCCCCAGGGAGGCTAGGTGCGGGGTGACCCATTGCACATCCAAGAGCCGCTGGCGCCCGTCCGCCAGGAGAAGCTCGGCAAGCCTGACGAGCGCCACCTTCGAGGCGTCGGTGACCCGGTAGAACATCGACTCCCCCGCGAACAGACCCCCCACCGACACCCCGTAGAGCCCGCCAACCAGGTCGTCGCCCTGCCAGGTCTCGATGCTGTGCGCCCATCCCAGATCGTGCAACCGACGGTAGGCGGTGCGGATCTCGCCATTGATCCACTGCCCCTCCGCGCCACGGTCGGCGCAGCCCTCCACCACAGCGTCAAAGGCGTGGTCGACGGTCGTACGCAGTCGGCGGCAAGACTGACGGAGCGAGCGACTGACGACCAGCCGGTCCAGGGGCAGGACGCCGCGTGGCTGCGGTGACCACCAGCCGATGACCTCCGACCTCTCCTCTCCGCTGTCGAATGCGACATGCATGGGAAAGAGCCCCGTGCGGTAGGCCGCCAGGAGGGTGCCCGGTTCCAGGTCGGCGCCGAGTCCGACGAGGTCCTCGTCGGCAAGTTCTGGGTCCAGTCGATCGAGGTCGGGCAGGGCCCAGTTGCTGGGCGGCGGCTCTGTTGGCACCGGGTGGCCTCAGACGCGCGGCCAGGCGGCGTCGAGCTCGGCGCTCGCCGCGCTCCCGTAGGCCTCCTCGAAGCGGGCCAGGAACCCGCCGCGGTCAAACCGGTACTCCTGGGTGCCGACGGTCTCGACCACGTAAGTCGCCAGCAGGCAGCCAACCTGGGCCGCCCGCTCCAGGCTGACCTCCCACGCCAGGCCAGCCAGGAACCCGGCCCGAAAGGCATCGCCGACGCCCGTGGGGTCGGCCGCCCTCGTCTCGCGGGGAACGGTGACCTCGATGGAGGGGCGCCCCTGTCGCTCCACCCGCGCCCCGTGCTTCCCCAAAGTGGTGACCCTGATGGCGACCCGGTCGAGGATGTCGTCGATGGACCAACCGGTCCGCTGCTCGATCAGTGCCGACTCGTACTCGTTGCTGAACAGCACTGTCGCGCCGGTGATGAGGCTCTTGGTGTCGTCGCTGGACAGACTGCTCAGCTGCTGCGAGGGGTCGGCGGCGAAAGGCAGTCCCCGCTGACGGCACTCCTGGGTGTGGTTGAGCATGGCCCTTGGGTCGTCGGCGCCGATGATCACCAGGCCCACTCCACCGGACCGCTCCAGGACGGGCCCGAGCTCGATGTCGCGAGCTGCAACCATTGCACCGGCATAGAACGAGGCGATCTGGTTCTGGTCGGCGTCGGTGGTGCAGACGAACCGCGCCGTGTGGTGGGTGTCGCTGACGTGAACCGCGTCGGTGTCGACACCGTGACGACCGAGCCACGACCGGTAGTCGTCGAAGTCCTCCCCGACGGCCGCCACCAGGACGGGCCGCAGACCGAGAACGCCAAGTCCGAAGGCGATGTTCGCACCAACCCCACCGCGACGAACCTCGAGGTCGTCGACGAGGAACGACACGGACAGAGAGCTGAGCTTCTCGGGGATCAGCGCCTCGGAAAAGCGGCCGGAGAAGGTCATCAGATGGTCGGTCGCCACCGAGCCGGTGACCGCGATCCGGCCGACACTCAGGCCGTGGTCAGGGCGCCAGTCTGCCGTCTGCTCGGTCATGCGGGCTCCTCGGTCGATGTGGGCTACGGGAGAACCGTAGTGACCACGCCGCTCTCGGGGCGCCCAGTGTCCTGGCGGACGTCCAGCGTCAGCGTCCGGTCAGTTGAACGAGTCGCCACAGGCGCACGAGCCTGTCGCGTTGGGGTTGTCGATCGTGAACCCCTGCTTCTCGATCGTGTCCACGAAGTCGATCGTTGCCCCACCGAGGTAGGGCACGCTCATCCGGTCGACGACGAGGCTGAATCCTTCATAGATGAGGACGTCGTCACCTTCGAGCTGGCGGTCGTCGAAGAAGAGCTGGTAACGCAGACCAGAACAACCACCAGGCTGCACCGCGATTCGCAGGGCCAGGTCTGTGCGTCCCTCTTGCTCGAGCAGGGCCTTGACCTTGGTGGCGGCGCCATCGGTAAGAGTCACTCCCGTCGCCGTCTCTGCGGTCGGCTCGGTCGCGGGCTCGGTGACGGTCGCGGAATCATTCTGAACGGTCATGGCGGGAGGTCTCCTCCGGAGCAGTCGGTGATCAGGCCAACACCTCGACGGTGGGGGGCCATTCCCATGGTGACATACAACTACCGCTGCCACTCAACGGCGCGACCAGTCCCCAGCTGCGGCAGCAGCTACCAGGCGAAGGGCCTCAGCCGCCTGGCGCATGGAAATCGACTGCCCCACCGCCTCGACCATCGAGTAGATCTCGTCGATTCCAGCTGACGCTGCCTCGCGGCGTCCGACCGAGCTGGTTCCAACCACCGCCACACACGGGCGAGCCACTGCCTGAGCGCGTCCGGCCACGAAGGACACGACCTTGCCGCGCAAGGAGGAGAAGTCGAGGGACCCTTCCCCCGTGACCACGAGGTCAGATGCCATCACCTCCGCGTCCAACCCAACGGCGTCGGCAACGACACCGGCGCCACTGACTCTTCGGGCACCCAGCCGCATCAGGCCGTACCCGAGACCGCCACCGGCACCAGCACCTGGCCGAGCCGGGTCGAGGGCGCTGCCGGCAGCCCAATCGGTGAGCCTCCGCTCCAGCTCGGCCACCTCGGCGTCGTTCGCCCCCTTTTGTGGCGCGAACGACCGAGCCGCCCCTGCCACACCGAGCAGCGGGCTCTCGACGTCGGTAGCCACGAGGAACTCGACGTCGACAGGCATCAGGCCCTCGAGCGCTTCGACCACCGGCCGCCCACCGTCGGTTGACGCCGTGCCGCCAACCCCAACCACGATGCGCTCGGCACCAGAGGCAATCGCTGCCTCGATCAGGGCGGTGAGCCCGTTGCTGGAGGCGTCCAAAGGGCGCCGTGGCTCGGCAGCCAGCGGGAGGCCACAACAGGTAGCAGCTTCCAGGTAGGCCGTGCGCACGTCACCGGCGACAACCAGGACGGGGGCCTGCACAGCGATGCCATGAGGGCCTGACGTGGACACCAGGAAGGCGTCGGTACCGGTGGCGGTTGCGATGGCATCGACGAATCCCGGCCCACCGTCAGACATCGGCCGCTCGACCAGCTCGTCAGCGGGTGCCACATCGCGCCAACCTTCGACGAGCGCAGCAGCGGCTTCGACCGCTGTCAGCGTCCCGGCGAACTTGTCCGGCGCGAAGAGGATGCGCACGAGGTGAAGCGCCGTCAGGCGCCGATGTCCTCAGGCTCGCGGTGGGCAATCCGCTTGCTCGTGAGGGTGGCGTCGTCCGAAGTCAGGCAGCGGCCGGAGTCGATGTCGAACTGCCATCCGTGCAGCTGGCAGGTGAGGACGCCGTCCTCGACATCACCAAAGCGCGCGAGGTCGGCGCCGAGGTGCGGGCAGTGGCGCTGCACCAGGTGGTCACCAAAGCGCCACATCTCGTGCGACTCACGGTCAGTCTCAAGCCAGTCCTCGACGTAGACAGCGTGCTCGGTCGAGAGCGACTTGAACCAGGTGTAGACCTGCTCGTTGTAGGGGCCTTTGCGCTTGGCTTGGAACCGGCAGGAGAGGAAGAGCTCGTTCACCCAGTCGGCCAGGCGATTCTCGACACAGTGGCGGATCAACCGGTCCTCGATCTTCAGCTGGTACCGGCTCTCTTGGCCGTCATACGGCACCACGACCTGGTCGACAAAGTCAGCGAGGATCTCTTCGTGCTCGGTCGTGATGAGCACGCGGTCCCCCAGACGTCCGCACAGCGTCGGCATCTGCTGCATCAGCGGCTCCCACCACTCCTTCAGCTGCGGCAGCAACGGCTCGCTGGTGGACGTCCACGTCAGCTTGCGCGCCTCGCGGTCAGCTTCCGTGCGCGCCGCGTACTCGGTGAGGTACTCGCGCTTGTGGGTGAAGGGATACAGCGTCTCGGCGTCCGAAGCCGGGTGAACGACCTCAGCAGTGCCTGACTCGCGGTCCAAAGTGACGGTAGTGCCGGTCGATACGAACAGACCGTTCTCATCGCCCATCGAGGCCATGTAGTCCAAGAAGACTCGTTGGTCGGGGAAGACGTTTCCCTTCTGCCCGAAGTCGTTGATCTCGAAGAGGTCGTCGTCGAGGAAGGCGGGGGGTCCGGAGTTCGGTAGCACCCAGCGCGCACCGACTGCCTCCGCATACCGACGAGCTCGGTCGAGGCCGTTGGCTCGCTTACGCTCGCCGAGCCCTTCCTTCACGTGCGACGGGAGGTCGTAGACCATCGGAAACCAAATCGCACCGGAGTACTGCAGCGAGTGTCCGTCATACTGACCGAACTGCACGATCGGTTCGAGGTCGGTCGGGCGGCAGTCGTTCTGGTTGAGGAACGCAGCCGTTCCGTCGTCAACGGCAAGACAGGAGTCACCGAGCGGTCCGTCGTTCGGCGCCGTCATCGCCACGATCATCAGGGTCAAGCCATCGTGCTCGAACGGTTCAGCGTTCTTCGTCGCGATGAACCGGTGGAAACCGAGCGCAGACAGGGCATCGCGCAGGTCGCTGACGCCGTAGTCGGGCAGCAGGACCGTCGTGTCCTTGTCCATGTACCTGGCCAGCCACTCCGGGTCGTAGTGGTCAAGGTGCAGGTGCGAGACGTAGAGGTACTCCGAACGTCCGAGCCGCTCCATGTCGAGACCATCGTTGGCCGGGAAGGGGTACCACGACGCGAAGTAGGCCGGCGAGAACCATGGGTCACAGAGGATCGCCCCGTGCGCGGTCTGGATGTGCAAACCGGCGTGACCGATGGACGTGACGCGCATGAACTCCCCTTATCGATGACTGGAACGGCGCGTTCAGCCTATGCACCCAGAGCGAGCCACCTCCAGGGCGATGGTCCCCTCCTCTCCAGCCAAGATCTGGCCGCGTCTAGCCTGGCCCTGTGTTCAGCCGGAAGAAGGACCCAACCGCTCCCGAGGTGCAGCCCACCCCGGATGCCGCAGGCGACGGAGGCAAGGGGCGACCGACACCGAAGCGGAAGGAGTCCGAGGCTGCCAGGCGTCAGAAGATGGCCCCACCGAAGGACCGCCGCGAGGCCAAGGCCCGGATGAAGGCGGAAAAGGCGAAAGAGCGCCAACAGACCATGGATGCCCTCCGGGGCGGCGACGAGCGCCTATACCCCGCGCGCGACCAGGGCAAGGGGCGACACCTGGCTCGCAACTGGGTCGATGGACGTCGGAACATCGGTGAGCTCTTTTGGCCCGTTGTGATCTCCGCACTCGTGCTGCTCTTCCTGCCAGTCCCCGCGCTGCAGCAAAGTTCGACGGTCGTGCTGCTCGGTTTCTACGTGCTGATCACCGTTGACACCGGGCTGTCGCTCTTGGGGCTCCGGCGCGCTCTCGCCCGCGAGCTACCCGATGCGTCCGAACGGCGGGGTGCCCTCGCCTACGGTTTCGGCAGGTCGATCCAGTCGCGCAAACGACGGCTTCCGGTCCCCAAGGTGGAGCGAGGCTGGACGCGTCAGTACACCAAGGGCGAGGTCAAGGCCTTCACCCCCTGACCTCAAGAACGACGCATTCACCCGCGGTGGCGCAACAAGTTCCGCAGTCATCCTGGGGAAAGTCTCAGGGCCTGACCGGACCCTCACCGGCACCTGATGCCGCGATCGCGTCGGCCACGATCTGCAGGTCGTCGGCGTCGTACTCCATCGTCGCCGCATCTACCCAGCCGTCAACCTGCGCCGCACTTCTGGCTCCGACGATGGCCCCTGACACCCCTGGCCAAGCGATCGTCCAAGCTGCTGCCGCCGCCGCCGTCGGGACGCCGTGCCGCTCGGCGACCTTCGCCATCGCCTCCGCCACTGCGAGGTTAGCCGCAAGGTTCTTGGTGAAGTCGTCGTCGCTCTTGCGCCAGTCGTCATCAGGCAGCGACGCCACCCGCTCGGCCGAGAACGCACCAGTGAGCAGACCTGCGTGCATGGGTGAGTACACGATGACCCCGGTGTCGTGCTTACGGCACCACGGGAGCAGGTCGGCGCCAGCCCGCCTGTCGATCGCCGAGAACGGCGGCTGCAAGGTGTCGACGTGCCCGAGTGCCTCAGCACGCTCGAGCTGCGCCGTGTCGAAGTTGCTGAGTCCGATGGCGCGGTAGAGCCCCTCGGTCTTCATGTCCAGCAGCGCCTGCCAGTAGACCTCCAGCTCGACGCCGTCCTCAGCTTCCCAGTGCATCTGCATGAGGTCCACCGAGTCGGTGCCCAGCCGTCGTAGCGACGCGACCACCTGCTCGCGCAGCACCTTGGGGTCACCGGTCGCCAGCGGCTCCTCGGTGCGCATCTTCGGCTCGATCGGACCGCACTTGGTAAACACGTAGGGCCGGTCGCTGTCAGAGAAGACCGAGAGCGCCTCGCGCACGACTTCCTCGCTGTGGCCGTACCCGTAGACCCAGGCGGTGTCGACCCAGTTGACGCCGCGTTCAACGGCTCGTCGGATCGCCGCGACAGACTCGGAGTCGTCTTGTGGGCCCCACCCGCCAGACCATCCGGTGCCGCCGACCGCCCAGGCACCGAACCCGACGCGGGTGATGTCCATGCCGGTGGTGCCGAACGCGATGGTGGGCAGGTCAGAACTCGATGAGGACGTCATGGGGCGATCCTGTCACCCGTTCAGTGTGTGGGACTAGGCCCCAGGTGCCCGGTAGCCCACGGTGATCTTCGTCGCAGCGTCGACCTCGCTCGGCTCGACGAGCACCACGGTCTCGTAGCTGCTGATCGCGCCGGATGAGCCCACCGCAGCGGCGACAGCCATCGCCGTTGCTTGGTCGGGGACTTTGGCGATCACATAGACGTCATCGGCGCCGAATGCGAAGTAGAACGACTCCAGCGATCCACCAACACTCTCCAGGATCTTCTCGATCGCGGTGACCCGGGAAGTGCCGCCTTCCTTCATGACCCCCTTAATGCCTTCAGCGCTGTACGAAACTTTCAAGAGGTACTTGCCCATGGTGGCTCCTCACAATGGAAGGACCCCATCAAAGGCCTGAACGACAACGTCGGTCAAGGGCAGCGACTCACCTGTCAGGGTGCGAGCGATCGGCTGCGGGCTAGGGTCGCGCCATGGAATATCGACGCCTCGGCCGCAGCGGCCTCAAGATCACCGAGATCACCTACGGCAACTGGCTCACTCACGGCGCCCAGATCGACCAGGAGGCGGCCACCGCATGTGTGCACGCCGCTCTCGACGTCGGCATCACAACCTTCGACACCGCGGACGTGTACGCCTGGGGCAAGGCCGAGAGCGCACTGGGTGTGGCTCTCGCCGGACAGCGTCGTGAGGGCCTCGAGATCTTCACCAAGGTGTACTGGCCGACGGGCCACGGCATGAACGACCGTGGACTCTCGCGCAAGCACATCATGGAGTCGTGCCACGCATCGCTGAAGCGACTCGGCACCGACCACGTCGACCTCTACCAGGCACATCGATTCGACTATGAGACTCCGCTCGACGAGGTGCTCCACGCGTTCGACGACCTGATCCGTCAGGGCAAAGTCCTCTACGCCGGAGTGTCGGAGTGGAAGGCGAGCCAGATCCAGGACGCCGTCACCATGCAGCGGGAACTCGGCTACGACCGGTTCGTGTCGAGCCAGCCGGAGTACTCGATGCTCTGGCGAGTGATCGAGGACCAGGTCGTCCCGACGAGCAGGGAGCTCGGGCTTTCACAGATCGTCTGGTCACCCATGGCCCAGGGTGTACTCACCGGCAAGTACCTACCGGGCGCACAGCTTCCGGCCGGCAGCAGGGCTACCACCTCAGATGGCGCCGACATGATGGAGGACTACCTCCGCGACGACATCTTGTCCCGGGTCCAGCAGTTGAAGCCCATCGCAGAAGAGGCCGAACTCACGATGGCTCAGCTCGCGATCGCCTGGGTGCTGCAGAACGACAACGTCGCCGCCGCGATCGTCGGGGCGTCCCGCCCCGAGCAGGTGAAGGACAACGCCGGGGCATCTGGCGTCCGCCTAGAGCCTGAGCTGCTCGCCAAGATCGACACGGTGCTTGGCGACGTCGTCGAACGCGACCCCGCCAAGACCGAGAGCCCCGACCCCCGCGCCTGAGAGCCACACCGCCTGCTACTCAGCGGGCGGGTGCAGCGACATGGGGCCGTACACCTCGCGGTCGTCCTCCATGAGGGTCACCGCCTCGACACCGCTCTTGAGCAGCCTGTGCCACTCCTCCCCGATCCAGCTCTCGGCGTCAGCCTGACTGGTGAACGAAGGGGGCTCGCCGGCATCGGGCGCCGGGTCGACGGCGCCATCGGTTCTCAGGTACTGCCACACCCATGCCATCTCGAACACTCCGTTCCATTCGGCCGCACAGCGGCGAGTTCTTTGACGCCGCCTCCCTAGGTGTGATCAGATCACGCCCACAACTTAAACCGCCTGTCGGCGGGGGAAGTCCGGTCGAATTCCGGCGCTGACCCGCAACCGTAGGCCGTCCGCTCCAGGGGCTTTGGCTCCTTCAGCGGTTCGCGGCAAGCCGGAATACCCGACGAGAGGCGAGCGGCTCCCTTTTACCGTCGAGGCCTACGGGGCGGAGCCCGGGCTCACCGCCCGTCCGCGCCCCTGTTCGTCACCGTGAGGTGGCACAGGGGCGTCTACATCGGTGGCGTTCGGGAATGCTCCGGGGATCGCTCACCCGAGAGGCATCTCCATGCACAGCACCACCCGCCAGATGGTCGGCTTGACCATCGCGGCCGCGGTCGCGAGCAGTCTCCTTCTCAGCGTGCCCAGCGCCACTGCCGCCGACTCAGCTCGGCTCGCACCAGCTCCCAACGACAAGTCCACCATTGGCCTCTTCGGTGCGCAGGACCCCACCAACGACGGCGTCTACCGGCAGAGCCTGTCGCTCATCGCGCTCGACACCGCTGGCGCCAGAGTCCCCGCTTCCTCGGTCAAATGGCTGCTGCGCCAGCAGTGCGACAACGGCCGGTTTCCGGCATACACCGACCTCTCCGGTAAGTGCGGCGTCGGAGACGGCGATGCCACCTCCATGGCAACGATTGCCCTGAGGGCGGTCGGTGAGCGAGCGGCGGCCCGCAACGCAATGAACTGGCTGATCAGCAAGCAGACCAGGTCGGGAGGTTGGGAGTACAACGCCGGGTTCGGCCCCAACGCCAACACCACCGGTCTTGTGGTGCAGGCCATGCTCGCCATGAACATCGATCCAACAACGGTCGCGCGACGCCACACCGGGCTCGACTACATCCGCTCCGTGCAGCTGCGCTGCTCGTCAGATGCCACCGATCGTGGCGCGCTGGACTACGTGCGCGAGACGCCACTGGTGGCGAACAACTTCGCCACCAGTCAGGCCACCCAGGCTCTGGCTGGTGCCTCCTTGCCCGTCGAGCCAAGAGTGGTCGGCGCAAAGCTGCCGGTGCTTACCTGCCCGAAGGCGGGCGTGCAGCCGGGCGCCGCCGCCGTCGCCGCCGGATACTTGGGTAGGACGATCAAGGGGGGCGGGGGCGGGATCCCTGGAGACTTCGGTCCTGGAACCGACCTGGGGAGCACCGCCAACGCAGTTCTCTCGCTGGTGGCCGCAGGCTACGGCAGCGTCCAGATCAGCAGCGCGATGGTGACGCTGGAGACCAGCGCCCCCGTGTTCACTCGCGATGTCGAGGGCGTCCGTCCGGCAGCAGCAGCGGCCCTGGTCCTAGCCGCACACGCCACCAAGGGCGACCCGCGGTCGGTCGGCACCACCAACCCCGTGCGCGACATTCTCGATTCACGGACGCTCGCCGGCTGACATGGGCGTCCTTAGGTCCCGATCACTCACGCTGCGCGGATTTGCCGTCCTCGCGGCGTTCTTCGCGACGCTCGCAGTGCTCGGCACCTGGGGGGCGGCGCCGGCCCAAGCGACGTCGTACCGCTTCTGGTCCTACTGGCTGGGTGGAGATGGCGACTGGTCCTTCTCCAGCCAGGGAGCGAGCCGCCGACCGACGGACGGAACCGTCGATGGCTGGCGCTTCGCGGTCAGTGAAGCGTCGTCATCGACGATCCCACCCCGTCATTCGTCGTCGTTCGGTCGGATCTGCGGATCAACCGACGCCGTCGATGGAAGCAAGCGCATCGGGCTGGTCGTCGACTTCGGTACAAGGTCTGATGCTCCCGACGGTGAGACGCCTGGTGCCGTCATCAGCACCTGCGTGGTCGCACCTGTCGATGCCAATGGCTACGACGTTCTCGACCTCGCAGGCATCCAGCTGCGGACCGACTCAGGGCTCATCTGCGGGTTCAATGGCTATCCGGCAACCGAGTGCGGTGTTGTCGTGGCCGACCCAGCACCATCGCCCACTGATGACGCATCGGGCAGTAACAGCGGTAACGGCGGTAGCGGTGGGACAGGCCCTAAGCCTGTCGCGAACGACTCTGGCGGGGGGCGGGCGAATAGCGGGGAGGGCGGCACCAGCGCGTCCTCGGGCTCTGGCGCCTCCGATGACCAGGCCGGAAACATCCAGCAAGGCGTGAACAAGAAGCGAAACAGCGACGATCCAAAGACCGGTCAGATGGGAACCAAGGGTCGGCAAGAGGCGAACCATTCGACACCCGGGCAGACCGCCGTTGCGATCAGCCCAGCGGCTGCTGCCGTGAGGCACATCTGGCTCAGGGTCGCCGGTAGGCCTGGCCATCGGGCTAGGTGTCGTTGCTGCGCTGCTCGCCGCCGCCTTCGTCCTGCGCAGGAGACACGCATGACCACGCAGCGCTCGGCCAGGGCGCTGCACCCTGTGGCGTGGTGGCTCTGGGCGCTGGCCCTCGCCGCTGCGGCGTCCCGCACACTGAACCCTCTTCTCCTCGGCGCCATCGTCGGGGTCGCCGCGGTCGTCGTAGCTGCCAAGCGAACCGAGGCCCCGTGGGCTGCGAGCTTTCGGGCCTTCCTCGTCTTGGGCACCGTCGTCCTTGGCGTCCGTCTCATGTTCGAGGCGCTGTTCGGCGCGCCGATCCCTGGAACCACCCTCTTCACGTTGCCCGAGGTGATCTTGCCCGAGTGGATGGCCGGCGTCCGCCTGGGTGGCGATGTCACAGTCGAGGCGCTCGTGGCCGCCCTCTACTCCGGGCTTCAGCTGGTGGCGATCTTGGCCTGCGTGGGCGCAGCCAATGCGCTGGCCAACCCCACCCGGCTGCTCAAGAGCGTGCCGGGGCTCTCTACGAGGTGGGGGTCGCCGTCGTCGTTGCTCTCACCTTGATCCCGTCGGCGCTCACCCACCTTCAGCTGATCCGCGAAGCCCGCCGGCTGCGCGGTCAGCCGTCACGCGGTATGGCCTCTGTCGCTCGTACCGCCACCGCGGTCCTCGCCGGCGCCCTGGAACGCTCCTTGGCGCTGGCAGCGGCCATGGACTCTCGTGGGTTTGGCCGGCTCCGTCCACTTCCCGCTAGCGAGCGACGCTTCACTGCGGCGCTCACGTTGTCTGGTCTCACGGTGCTACTCGTCGGCGGGTACGCCCTGCTGGACGCCAGCACCTCACCACTGGCTGCGGCGACTCTGCTCGCGGTCGGCGCCGGGCTCGCTCTCACCGGTCTCCACCGGGCCAACCGGCGGGCGGTACGCACCGTCTACCGGCCCGACCCCTGGCGCTGGCCTGAGACGGTGACCGTCGCGGCCGCCGTCGCCACTGTCGCCATCTACACAGTGGTCGCCGTCGCGTCGCCGGCAACGATGTCTCCCGCAACCAACCCCCTGACCTGGCCGGCGCTGCCCCTGGTGCCGCTGCTTGCCACCCTTCTGGCCGCCGTACCGGCGATGGTTGCTCCCCCGGTGCCTGCAACGTCCGGGACTAACAGCAGTCACCCCGTCAAGGCGGCAAGTGCCAACGAGCGCTTGCCGGAGCCAACCAAGGCGGTGGCGGCATGATTCGGTTCGAGTCAGTCACCCTCACCTACCCAGACACATCCGTCCCCGCACTGCGTGACGTCTGGCTGCACATTCCTGAGGGTGAGCTCGCTCTTGTCGTCGGTCGAACGGGGTCAGGCAAGTCGTCGTTGCTGCGGGCGGTGAACGGTCTGGCACCCACTTTCACCGGTGGCACGCTCGATGGCCGCGTCACCGTCGACGGACGTGACACCCGCGACCACCCACCCCGCGAGCTCGCTGACGTGGTGGGCGTCGTCATGCAGGACCCACGCAACGGATTTGTCACTGAGCTCGTCGAGGACGAGATCGCGTACGGGATGGAGTCGCTGGGGCTGGCTCCCGAGGTGATGCGGCGTCGCGTCGAAGAGTCGCTTGACCTCTTGGGCCTCAATGACGTCCGCCAACGACCACTACGCACGCTCTCCGGCGGTCAGCAGCAGCGCGCCGCTATCGCAGCTGTGCTGGCCCAGCACCCGCGAGTGCTCGTACTTGACGAGCCGACATCGGCCCTCGACCCAGCTGCGGCCGAGGAGGTTCTCGCCGCACTTCAGCGACTGGTCCACGACCTCGGCCTCACCGTCCTGATGGCCGAGCACCGGCTCGAACGCGTGGTGCAGTTCGCCGACCACATCGTGCACGTGCACGGCGACGGCCGCGTCACCGATGGCCTCCCCGTTCAGGTTATGGCCGACGCCCCGGTGGCGCCTCCTGTTGTCGAGCTCGGTCGCTGGGCCAGGTGGGAGCCGCTGCCGCTGACCGTGCGCGACGCCCGACGGTTTGCGGGACCTCTGCGTGCGACGCTGAGTGCGCTACCAACGTCGCCAGCCGAAGCCGCCATTGCCGGGCCGCATGATGCCGAAACCGTCGCCGAGCTACGGAAAGCGTGCGTTCAGTACGGGTCACGCGTGGCACTGAATGAGGTCGACCTCCAGCTACGCACCGGCGAGATCGTGGCTGTCATGGGCCGCAATGGAGCGGGGAAGTCCACGCTGTTGCGCTCACTCGTCGGGCTTACCGAAACGACGGCTGGACAGGTGCGGGTCGGTGGCCAAGACCCGGTTCAGCTCGCCGGCCGAGCCCTCACCAGCGCCGTGGGCATGGTGCCGCAAGACCCGGGCGACCTGCTGTGGAACGAATCGGTCCGTCAGGAGTGCGAAGAATCGGTCGATCCCGACGAAGCCAGGCGACTCTTTGATGACCTCGCACCCGGGGTCGAACCATCGATGCATCCGCGCGACCTCTCCGAAGGCCAGCGCCTGGCCCTGGCGCTGGCGGTCGTTCTGTCCGCACGCGCACCGCTGCTGCTCCTCGATGAACCAACGCGTGGGCTCGACTACCCCACCAAACACCGCCTGGTCAGGTTGTTGCGAAAGCGGGCAGCGTCGGGCGGAACGATCGTCGTCGCCACCCACGACGTCGAGCTCGCGGCCGACCTTGCTACGCGAACGGTCGTGATCGCCGAGGGCGACATCGTCACCGACGGACCCACCCGTGATGTCGTGACGGCGTCCCCGCAGTTCGCACCTCAGGTGGCCAAGGTGCTTTCGCCCGTCCCGATGCTGACCGTGGCCGACGTCCTCGCCGCACTTCCGGAGGCGTTGTGATCCCCGCACACCAGATCACTCCGAGGTCAGCCGTGGCTATCGGACTCTCGTCGCTCGTTGGCTTGCTCGCGTTCGCCTGGCCGCTGTTCGTTGACTCCGGCACTTGGCTAGCCGACAGCCCTGACGGCCCGTGGTTCTTCGCGCTCCTCGTACCGCTTCTGCTCGCCGTCGTGGTGGCTGAGATGAGTGAGGGCGGCATCGACGCCAAGACCGTCGCACTGCTCGGCGTGCTCACGGCCGTTGCAGCAGCCCTCCGCCCACTCTCCGGCGGCGTCACCGGCTTCCAACCGATGTTCGTCGTTCTCATCATCGGTGGTCGGGTCTTCGGCCCCGGATTCGGATTCCTGCTCGGTGCCACGTCCATGCTCGCTTCGGCGTTGATCACCGGTGGCGTCGGTCCGTGGCTGCCCTTTCAGATGATCGCCGCCGCATGGGTTGGCCTGGGCGCTGGGCTACTCCCCCGCTGTCGCGGACGCCGTGAGGTTGTGCTGCTCGCCGGCTACGGCGCGGCCAGCGCACTCGCCTTCGGCCTGCTCATGAACCTGTGGTTCTGGCCGTTCATCACCACCGAGGGCAGCATCGCCTTTGTCGCAGGTGACCCCATCACCCAGAACTTGGGTCGCCTGCTTGCGTTCACGCTCGCCACCTCATGGGGCTTCGACATCCCACGCGCCATCGGCAACGCGTTGCTGATTGCTGCCCTTGGGGCACCGGCGCTCAGAACGCTGCGCCGCGCCCATCGCGTGGCGGCTTTCGGCGCGATCCCCACCTTCACCGCTCCTCCGTCACCGCCGCCAGCGACTCCGGTGTCGGCGTGAAGATCCAGCTGCTGGGAACGGGTGCAGCCGACGGGTGGCCGAACGCCTTCTGCACCTGTGCCTCCTGCGGCTGGGCACGAACCTCCGGGGTGCTTCGGGGCCAGACCAGCGCACTGATCGACGACCGACTGCTGATCGACTGCGGTCCTGAGGCACCTGCGGCCGCGACCCGACATGGCGCGGAGCTCTCGGGCGTTCGAACACTGCTCATCACCCACGCCCACCCAGATCACCTAGGCCCGGCGGCGCTGCTCTTCCGCCACTGGGCTGGCAGGCGTGAGCAGCTCGACGTCTACGCACCGGAGGGCGTCCTCGATCAGCTGCGCGACTGGATCGGGCCGAGCGACCCCGTTGCTCTGCACCCGGTGGCTGCGGGCGACTCGCTGCAGTGCGACGGCTACACCGTTCGCGTGCTGGCCACCACGCACGGCGATGCCACCATCGGGGAATCGGTCCTCTTCGACGTCACAGCAGCAGACGGCGCTCGGCTGCTTTACGCCACCGACACCGGTCCCCTCTCCGACGAGACAGTTGCGGCCGTCACCAATGCTGCCTTCGACGTGCTACTCCTCGAAGAGACCTTCGGAGACTTTGTCGAGCACGGTACCCAGCACCTCGACCTCGCCACGTTCCCGCACCAGCTTCGTCGACTCAGAGCCGTTGGAGCCGTCAACGACTCCAGTGACGTCGTCGCGGTGCATCTGTCGCACCACAATCCGATTCGGCTAGGTGAGCGCCTAGAGCCCTGGGGAGCACGCGTCCTTCCGGACGGCGCCATCCTGCGCACCGGCAGCACCACCACAGCGACGCGGCTCGCGGTACCTCATCGAACGTTGGTGATCGGCGGCGCGAGGTCTGGAAAGTCGCGATTCGCCGAGTCCTTGTTCGCAGCGGCCGAACACGTCACCTACGTCGCCACCGCACCGCCCCGTCCAGACGACCCCGAGTGGGACGTCCGGGTTGCCGAACATCGCACCCGTCGACCAGATCACTGGACGACCATCGAAACCGGAGACGTCGCGGCCGCGCTGCTGGACGCGGACCGTGGCGAGCGCCTACTCGTCGATTGCCTGACACTCTGGCTAATGCAGGTGATGGACGACGCTGGCGCCTGGGACGGCGATCTCACTGTCGTCGACAAGCAGATCGACCACTTGCTGCAGGCGTGGAAGATGACGAAGGCACAAGTCGTCGCCGTCAGCAATGAGGTGGGGCAGGGCGTCGTGCCGGCGACGCAGTCAGGCCGCCTCTTCCGCGACACTCAAGGTCGACTCAACGCGGCTGTCGCCGAGCTCAGCGACGACGCCGTGTTCATGGTCGCGGGTCGGCCGGTGCAGATATGAAAGACAGACAACCGGTGTTCGAGGAGAGGTACCCGTAGTGAGCGTCGACCTGCAGCGCTTCCGCGATGAGATCACCCGTCCCGACGACGAGTTCGCCAAAGCAGCCGAGGCCCGTCAGCTGGTGCTGACAAAGCCAACGGGAGCCCTTGGACGCCTGGAAAAGCTGTCCACCTGGGTCGCAGCCACGCAAGGACAGTGCCCACCCCGCGGGCTCGACCGTGCCCGCGTTGTCATCTTCGCCGGTGACCACGGGGTTGCCACCTCTGGTGTCTCGGCCTACCCACCAGAGGTCACCGCGCAGATGGTGCTGAACTTCCTGGCGGGCGGTGCAGCAGTCAACGCGCTGGCTCGCATGGCAGGTGCGACGGTGCGCGTTGTCGACATGGCGGTCGCCACCGACATCCCCGGCGTCCCGGACGAGATAACGCGCTACAAAGTGCGTCGCGGGTCGGGCAACATCGCCGTCGAGGACGCCCTCACGCGCGAGGAGGCTGAGCGAGCGTTCGCAGCCGGCGTCGCGATCGCCGACGAGGAGGTGGATGCCGGCGCCGACCTGCTCATCCCCGGCGACATGGGGATCGGCAACACCACACCCGCCGCCGCGCTCATAGGTTTGCTCTCCTCCCGGGATGCCGGTGCAGTCACCGGTCGCGGAACCGGTATTGACGACGAGGTATGGATGCGCAAGGCCGCAGCCGTTCGTGACGCGATGCGGCGAGGCCGTCCGATCCGGGCCGACCAGATCGCATTGCTAGCGACCGTCGGTGGTGCCGACTTCGCCGCAATGACCGGCTTCCTATTGCAGGCTGCTGTGCGCAAGACGCCAGTGATCTTGGATGGCCTGGTCTCAGGCGCTTGCGCGATGGTGGCGCACCGAGTCGCCTACCGCTGCGCGAAGTGGTGGCAGGCCGGTCACCGATCAGTGGAGCCGGCCCACGAGTACGTGCTCGCCCGTCTTCAGCTCGAACCCCTCCTTGACTACCAGCTTCGGCTCGGCGAGGGAACCGGAGCACTGCTTGCGCTGCCGATCGTGCGGGCAGCGCAAGCAACACTCACCGATATGGCGACGTTCGATGAGGCCGGTGTCTCCGACCGCCAACACAACGACGAAGTCGAGGACGCTTCCGACGACGCATCCGAAACCGCACCCGCCATCAGCGAGGAATAGCGGTGCTCGACAGTGTCCGACTGTCGGTGGGCACCTTGAGCGTGCTGCCGGTGGGTCACCCGACCTCAGTCGACCGCCACACCTGGGGTCAAGCGATGGCGCTGGCACCAGTTGTTGGGCTGGTACTGGGCGGCATTGCTTGGGCGTGCGCGTTCGGCGTCATCGAGATCGGCGGTTCACCGCTCCTCGGCGGGGTGACGGCCGTCGCGGCCCTCGCCTGTCTCACTCGGGGCCTGCACCTTGACGGCCTCTCCGACGTCGCGGACGGGCTCGGCAGCAGACGTCCGCCCGAGCAGGCACGGGAGGTGATGAAGCGTTCAGATATCGGCCCGTTCGGTGTCGTGACTCTGGTCCTGGTCCTTGTTGCTCAGGTCGCAGCGCTCGAGTCATTGCTGGATGCGTCTCCCATCGGCAACGGGGCCGTTGCGCTCATCAGCGCGACCGTCATCAGTCGCACGGCGATTGTCTTGAGCTGTCGGCGAGGCGTGGCGGCAGCCGCACCCCGCGGTCTCGGCGCGCAGGCAGGCGAGGCGGTCTCCCCTGCAGCCGCCGCCTCCGTCGCGCTCGCGTCGATTGCGGCAGTGTCAGTGGCCACACTCGCAGTTGACGCCGAGCATGCACCCGCTTACGTCTTCAGCGGACTCGTTGCCCTCGCCGTAGGCGAGATCTGGCGGCGCCACTGCTCGCGCCGTTTCGGCGGCATCACCGGCGACATCCTGGGCTCGGTCGAGCAACTGACATTCACGACTTACCTGGTCTCGCTCGTCGTCCTGCTGCTCTGACGTGCGGAGCGTGGCCGGGTCGGGCACGGGACCAAGTTGTTGCGGTGGAGGCGGCGCCAATCTCAAAGGCCCTACAGCGAGGACAGGACGAGCGAGACAGCGAAGCCGCTGACCACCAGCGGGCCGGTCCACACGCCCTCGACCTCGTACGCCTGAGGCAACAGGGAGTCGGCGACCATGGCGAGCAGAGCACCCGCAGCGAAGGCCTGCGCGAGTGCGCCGGCCGTTGGGCTGGCGTTGTCGAGCAGCACGTACCCGGCGGCTGATGCCACAGCAGAGGCGACGAGCACGATGAGCCACATCCGCGTGACTCGTGGGGCTGACCAGCCTTGCTTGCGCAGGCCGCTGGACGATGCCATTCCCTCCGGAAAGTTCGACAGCGCGATTCCAGCGAGCAGCGCCACGCTCACCGCGCCCTGCAAGACGGTGAGCCCAAGCACGAACGACTCGGGAATGCCGTCGAGCACCGACCCGAAGACGATGGCCTGGGGTTCCTCATCGTTATCACTCGACTGACCGGGGCGGGAACGTGTCAGCCACCAGTCGCCGGCCGTGTAGGCGCCAGCACCCACGAGAACGAGCAGCCCGACCCAGCCGACGGTGCTCGTCTTGAGGGCTTCGTCCACCAGCTCGAAGGAGACGGAGCCGATGAGCAGGCCAGTGCCGAGCGCCATAACTACCGCCACCGGCTGCTTGCCTGGAGCGAGCGTGTAGGCCACGGCCGCTCCCACCAGCAGGAACGCCGAGGCAAAACCGCCCCACAAGAATGCTTCGAGCACAGGAGCAGGGTATGGGCAGGTAGGTGGCCCTGGCCGCCGTCGCCCCGCTTGTCAGCGGGGCGAGGCGTCCACGAACGGCGGACGGACCACTTTCATCGTGGACGGACGGCCGCGAACGTCGACGGTGAGCGCGGCACCCTCGACCACAGCGGGCTCCAAAAGCGCGAGTCCGATGCCGGTACGCAGCGTCGGTGAAAACGTGCCGCTGGTGACCTCGCCGATCACAGCCCCGTTTGCATCCCTGACCTCCATGTGCGGACGAGGAATGCCGCGGTCACCGGCCAGCAGCCCCCAAAGACGCCGCGCAGGACCGGCCTCCTTCTCTGCAAGCAGTGCACGACGACCGGCGAAGTGCGGCTTGCTCCACCCAACAGCCCAACCAGCGCGCGCCTGAACGGGGCTGATCGCCTGCGACAGGTCCTGACCATGCAGCGGATAGCCCATCTCGGTGCGCAGGGTGTCGCGGGCACCGAGCCCCACCGGACGCCCCCCTTCTGCGCCGACGACCGCGACGAGCGCGTCCCAGAGTGCCGGTGTCGCTCCCCATGTGGGCAGCAACTCATACCCACGCTCGCCCGTGTAGCCAGTGCGACAGACCGTCAGCTCAGCTCCAGCGAACTGCGCATCAATGAATGCCATGTAGTCGAGGTCGTGCGGCAAACCCAGCGCCGCCATCACCGCATCTGATCGCGGACCCTGCACCGCCAGCACCCCGTAGTCGGAGTGCTCGTTCTCAACCGTGATCCCCGCCGGCGCCTGCGACGCCAGGTAGGCAATCACTGCCGCAGTATTCGCCGCATTCGGGACGACGAACACCTCATCGTCGGCACGCAGGTACACGATGAGGTCGTCGACCACTCCGCCAGTGTCGTTGCACAGCATCGAGTACTGAGCCTGGCCGATGCCAATCCGGTCGAGGTCGTTGGTGAACTGTGCATTGACGAAGTCGCGGGCACCGTCACCTCTGACGCGCATCTTCCCCAGGTGCGAGACGTCGAAGAGGCCAACGGCCTCGCGAACCGCAACGTGCTCTTTGAGGACGCCTCCGTCTGGGTAGTCGATCGGCATCTCCCAGCCACCGAAGTCAGCCAGCTTGGCACCAAGGGCCACGTGTCGGTCGTGCAGCGGCGTGTGCAGCAGGGGGGATGTCATGCAGGGGAGGCTACCGGTCGGCCTTCCGCACTAGGGTGTGGCGACCGCATCAAGAACCGGAAGGCAGCACTCGTGACGTCGATCGAGCTGAGCAGCAGCAACCCCGCCCGGATCCGCGCCAACGCCATCGTCATTGGCATCCTGAAGAAAGGGGACGGGATCAAACTCGCCCCGGGGGCGGCCCCCGTCGGAACTTCCTACGGCCGCGCCCTGACCCGTGCGCTCACGGCAATGGGTGCCACCGGAGAGGTTGGACAGATCACCCGGATCCCCAAGGCTGGCTCGGTGGCATCCCCTGTCGTCATTGCCGTCGGCCTCGGCGACGGCGTCCCCGAGGCCGAGGGGCTGCGCCGCGCCGCCGGCAACGCCGTACGAGCAGCAGCCGGCATGGACAGCGTCGCGCTGGCGCTGCCCGCGACATCTGAGGGTGAGTTCAGAGCCGTCACCGAAGGTGCCCTGTTCGGCGCCTACGCCTTCACCACCTACCGCAAGAAGTCGGCGAAAGCGCACAAACCGCCGGTCAAGGCGGTCACCGTCGCCACTCCGTTGGCCCAGGACAAGGACGCGGCTGCCGTGGTAACCGAGGTCAAGACGGTCGCCAAAAGCCTGCACCTCGTCCGCGACCTGATCAACACCGCACCGTCCGACCTGGCACCAGCAGACTTCGCCCAGACTGCGGTCTCGGCGTGCCGCAGCCTCAAGCTGGAGATCGAGGTGCTTGACGAAGTCGCCCTTGCCAAGGGCAAGTACGGCGGGCTGCTCGGCGTCGGAATGGGGTCGGTGAACCCACCACGCCTGGTGCGGATCGTCTATCGCCACCCGAAGGCCAAGCGACACATCGCCTTCGTCGGCAAGGGAATCACCTTCGACTCCGGCGGCATCTCGATCAAGCCGGCCGCCAACATGGACGCGATGAAGAGCGACATGAGCGGCGCCGCTGCCGTGCTCGGGGCGATGACCGCGATCGGGCGCCTGAAACCAGAGGTCAACGTGACCGGATACATGGCGATGGCCGAGAACATGCCGTCCGGATCTGCCCAACGCCCGAGCGACGTCATCACCATTCGCGGCGGGCGCACGGTTGAGGTGCTCAATACCGACGCCGAAGGCCGACTGGTGCTGGCCGACGCGATCGTCCGGGCCGGCGAAGACAAGCCGGACACGATCGTTGACATCGCAACGCTCACCGGCGCCGCGGTGGTTGCTCTCGGCAACAAGACGTCCGGGATCATGGCCAACGACGACGACTTCAGGTCCCACGTCCACGCGGTGGCCACGTACGTCGGCGAGCAGATGTGGCCCATGATGCTGCCCCCCGAACTGCGCCCCTCGATGGACTCCAAGGTCGCCGACATCGCCAACATCGGCGACAGGTGGGGCGGCATGCAGGTGGCCGGTCTCTTCTTGAAGGAGTTCGTTCCGGACGGCGTCACCTGGGCACACCTGGACATCGCCGGTCCCGCCTTCAACGAGGGCGAAGCCTTCGGCTACACACCAAAGGGCGGGACGGGGACGGCGATGCGAACGCTGGTGGCGCTCGCCGAACGGGCGGCACAGGGCTAGCGGAGCCTCCGCTCCCCGCCGAAACGTAGGAGGCCTAGGCCGGGCGGGTGGATATGGCCCGTCCGAACTAGTCCATTTGGGTGGTCATCGGAGACACCCGGTAACGGCGCCGCTACCTTCGGAGACGAACGGGTACCACACCCGATCACCCCCGGAGGATCCGTGAGCCCCAGCACCCACCCCATGCTCTCGACCGTACTCGGCAAGGCCAAGGTCGGCGGGTTCGTCCTCGTCGCAACCGTCTTGCTCGCCGGAACGGCCGAGGCGGCCACGGGGGCCGACCTCTTCACCGACGACCCGGCTGCAGTCGCTTCGACAGAGCCGGTCGCCGATCCAGTCGACTGCCCGACCGAGGAGCCGGTCTCCGACCCCTCGATCGACCCCACGGACGGGACAGCCGACGATCCGACGACCGATCCCACAGTTGACCCTGGAGAGGTGACGCCGGTTGACCCAGAAATCACCGTCGACCCAGAGGTCACGGAGGACCCGGAGCCGGTCGAGTGCCCGGAGGTGACCGACGACCCAACGGACGACCCAACCGCTGACCCAGGCGATGACCCCACCGACGACGGCACCGAGGAGACGACGGACGATCCAGGCGATGATCCAGTCGCTGACCCAGGCGCCGAGCCGACCGACCAGCCGGCCCCGGATGCCTGTGCCGACGCCAAGAACCACGGTGAGTACGTCTCTGGCGTGGCCCACAGCACCCCACCTGGCCCTGGCCACGGTGCCGCAGTAGCTGAGGCGGCCCACAGCGACTGCGGCAAGAAGGCTGGCGCCGACGCTGCTGACCCGGTGGAGAACGGCGACACCGCCAGCGAAAGCGACAACGCCACACATGTTTCCCCCGGTCAGGCCAAGAAGGACGCTGCGACCGCCGGGGCCGGGCACGTCCCACCCGGTCAGGCCAAGAAGGACCAGTCCTCTGGAGCACCCGACACCGCCGGCTCAGCGCCCGGCAACAGCGGTAACGCACCAGGGCATAACAAGTAGCCAGCTCACTCCCGACAACCTAAGAAGAGAGGCGCCCCTTCCCACTCCCGGCGTAGCCATTCCCCGCCCCCCTGAAAGCGCCGGGCCGGTGCACCTCGCACCACCAGCAGTGGTACTTCCCTCGCCACTGCATCAAAGGTCCCGTCCTCGCCGAGGACGGGACCTTTGATGTGGTGCACGCAGTCGCAGACCCAACGCCGGCTAAACCCCGCCGTTCCACTCGCGCATACGTTTGGGGTAGCCCATCAGATTGACGTCGTAACACGGGATTCCCTGCTTGTGGGCCCAGGAGAAGGCCGTCGCCGCGTCGGGCACAGGGCGCCGTGTCCATTCACCGTCGGCAGCCACCAGCACCACACTCGCCGAACTGACCGAGGTCTGCGGCTCCACATATGCCTCGACGCCACGACGGGTGGTGAGGAACTCCTCGAGATACTTACGATCCGCCGATTTGCTGGCCTTACCGGAGGATCCGGTATCACCCGAGCGGCGACGCCGCAGCCACTTCATGACGGGCACCTCCAGCAGTGCGACCAACGGACATCTCGGCAAAGACAGGCCTCCACGGTAGCGCCGCCGGAGACCCAGCGGCCGCAGGACGCGGTTGTCAACATCTGCATGAAGGGTGACAAGATGACAGGAGTTGTACCTAATGCAGAGGAGTCGCCCGTGTCAGAGAACGCCGGGAGCACCGTTCACGACATCGTGATCCTCGGCGGTGGCAGCGGTGGCTATGCCTGCGCCCTGCGCGCCGCGCAGCTCGGCCTCGACGTCGTTCTCGTCGAGAAGGGCAAGCTCGGCGGCACCTGCCTGCACCAAGGCTGCATCCCCACCAAGGCACTGCTGCACTCTGCCGAGGTCGCTGACGCTGCTCGTGAGGGTGAGCAGTTCGGCGTGAAGTCCACGTTCGACGGCATCGACATGTCGGCTGTCAACACCTACAAGGACGGAGTCGTCAGCCGCCTCTACAAGGGGCTGACCGGGCTCGTGAAGAGCCGAGGCGTGACTTTTGTCGAGGGTTCTGGCCACCTCGTGGGACCAGACACCGTCGCCGTCGGAGACAGCACCTTCACCGGACGACACGTGGTCCTCGCCACCGGATCAGTACCAAAATCGCTGCCAGGTCTATCGATCGATGGCTCACGTGTGATCACCAGCGACCACGCCCTTTCCCTCGACTTCGTCCCGGGGTCAGTCGTCGTTCTCGGTGGCGGCGTCATCGGCGTGGAGTTCGCCAGTGTCTGGCGGTCGTTCGGAGCGGACGTCACGATCGTCGAGGCGCTGCCCCACCTACTGCCGCTCGAGGAAGAGGACCTCTCCAAGCAGATCGAACGCCAGTTCCGTAAGCGTGGAATCAGCTTCGAGCTCGGGGCACGCTTCAGCAAGGTGGAGGAGTCCGCGACCGGCGTCGTTGCCCACCTCGAGAACGGCAAGACGATCGAGGCCGACCTGCTGCTTGTCGCCGTCGGCCGCGGGCCGGTCTCATCGGGCCTCGGGTACGAGGATGTCGGAGTCGCCATGGAGCGCGGTTACGTCACGGTCGACGAGTACTGCCGCACGTCGGTGCCGAACGTCTACGCCGTCGGTGACCTGATTCCGACGTTGCAGCTGGCCCACGTGGGCTTCGGTGAGGGCATCTTGGTAGCCGAGCACGTCGCCGGGCTCGATCCTCGGCCCATCGACTACGACGGCGTCCCCCGGATCACCTACAGCGAGCCAGAGGTCGCATCGGTTGGCATCACCGAGGCCACAGCCCGGGAAAAGTACGGTGATGCAGTCACAACGGTCAAGTACGACCTTGCCGGCAACGGCAAGAGCCAGATCCTCAAGACAGCCGGCTTCGTGAAGTTGGTCGCCGTCAAGGACGGTCCCGTTGTCGGCGTCCACATGGTCGGTAGCCGGGTCGGTGAGTTGCTCGCCGAGGGACAGCTCATCTACAACTGGGAGGCTTACGCCGACGACGTTGCCAGCTTGATCCACGCCCATCCGACCCAGACCGAAGCGATGGGCGAGGCTCATCTCGCGCTCGCTGGAAAACCCCTGCACTCCCACTCCTGAGCACCCCCAGTACTGCCGAAGGGAACGTCATGTCGGTCTCCGTGAAGATGCCGCTGCTCGGTGAGAGCGTCACCGAGGGCACTGTCACGCGATGGCTGAAGAAGGAGGGCGACGAGGTCTCCACCGACGAGCCGCTGCTCGAGGTCTCGACCGACAAAGTCGATACCGAGATCCCCGCACCGGTCACCGGTGTGCTGCTGCGGATCCTCGCCCAAGAGGACGAGACAGTGGCCGTCGGCGCCGAGCTCGCTGTGATCGGAGGGGTGAACGAGGCCCCACTGCGCTCAGGACCTGATCAAGAGTCGGTCGAAGAGGAGTCGCCAACGGCCCAGCCAGCAGAGGTTGCTACCGCCGGCCCAGCCAAAGTCGAGACGCCACCGTCGGCCGATTCTGGGCCGGACAGCGCGCCAGTCTCGGTTGATCCGACCCCGGACACCGCACCTGCAGAAACTGCGCCCACTTCAACAGCAGCCGTCACGCCCACAGGTGCCAGCACATCGATCGTGTTGCCTGCCCTCGGCGAGAGCGTCACCGAGGGCACGGTCACCAGGTGGCTCAAGCAGGTTGGCGACTCCGTCGCCGTCGATGAGCCGCTCGTGGAGGTCTCCACCGACAAGGTCGACACCGAGATCCCATCTCCGGTCGCTGGTGTGCTGCTGTCGATCGACGTCGGCGAGGACCAGACGGTCGAGGTTGGCGCCCAGCTCGCAAGGATTGGAGCCGTTGGCGGCGCCACCCCAACCGCCACCGTCACCGCGCCCGCCCCCGCGGCAGCACCACCAGCAGCAGCGGAACCACCGACAACCACAGCGCCCGAGCCACCGTCCGTTGCGCCGCCTGCACCTGAACCGCCATCACCCGCTCCAACACCAGCAACGGCGGCCGGAGTGGACGTGGGTTACGTGACGCCACTCGTTCGCAAGCTCGCCGCCGAGTACGCCGTGGACCTGTCAACGGTCGCCGGGACCGGCGTTGGCGGACGCATCCGCAAACAGGACGTCCTCGACGCAGCCAAGCTTGTCGCCCAACGGTCAACGCAACCACAGGCGGCAGCATCCGCTGCACCGACTCGTTCCACTTCTGATGCGTCGCCGCTCCGAGGCCGCGTCGAGAAGATGACGCGCCTTCGCAAGGTCATCGCCGAACGGCTCGTCGACTCGCTGCAGAGCTCAGCCCAGCTGACAACCGTCATCGAGGTCGATGTGACGCGCATCGCTCTGCTCCGCGATCGCGCGAAGCGCGACTTCGCCGAGCGCGAAGGCGTCAAGCTCAGCTACCTTCCCTTCTTCGCGAAGGCGTCCGTGGAGGCACTGAAGGTTCACCCTTCGCTCAATGCCAGCATCGATAGTGACGCGGGAACGGTCACCTACCACGATGTCGAGAACCTCGGGGTCGCCGTCGATACCGAGCGTGGACTGCTCGTTCCAGTGATCCACGCCGCCGGCGACCTCAACATCGCTGGCCTGGCCAAACGGATCGCCGACATCGCCGCGCGCACCAGATCGAGCACGATCTCCCCTGACGAACTCTCCGGCGGAACTTTCACACTCACCAACACCGGCAGTCGAGGTGCCCTCTTCGACACCCCAATCATCAATCAACCTCAGGTGGCCATCCTCGGTACCGGCGCTGTAGTCAAGCGCCCGGTGGTGATCACCGACGACACCGGAGCAGACTCCATCGCGATCCGCTCGATGGTCTTCCTCGCCCTCACCTACGACCACCGACTCGTCGACGGCGCCGACGCAGCGCGCTTCCTGCTGACGCTCAAGGAGCGCCTCGAACAGGGTGCCTTTGAGGCCGACCTTGGCATCTGACCCTCCACTGCCACGACGTGTGACCGGCTCGGCCCTATCGGGTCGATGAACATTTGCGGTGTTGGGTTGCGGTAGGCCCGCCGCGCGGGCAGCGGCAAACCAGGGCAGGATGATCTTGTGAAGGTCGCCATCACCGGAGCCAGTGGGCTCATCGGTTCCGCGCTCCGTCAGCTCCCTCGAGGACGACGGCCACGAGGTGCTGCGCCTGGTTCGCCGAGCACCTGTCGACCCCGCCGAGGTCGAGTGGGACCCCCAAGGCGGCTCTGTGGACGCCGACGCGCTCGCTGGCACCGACGCAGTCATCCACCTAGCAGGAGCCGGCGTCGGGGACCACCGCTGGACAGCGTCCTACAAGCGGGAGATCCGCGACAGTCGTGTGCTCGGCACTCGCACGTTGGCACGGGCGATTTCCGGGCATGGATCCGCAGCCAGCCGTGCTGGTCTCAGGTAGCGCCATCGGCTACTACGGTGACACCGGAGACGAACCGGTCGACGAGGAATCACCAGTTGGGACGGGCTTCCTCGCACAGGTGGTTGCCGCCTGGGAGGCGTCGGCAGCACCGGCCGCCAGACGCAGGCATCCGAGTCGTTCACCCGCGCACCGGCCTGGTGGTCGCGGGCCGTGGTGGCGCCTGGGGCCGGCTCTGGCCGCTTTTCCGATTCGGCGTCGGCGGCAAGCTCGGGGGCGGCGGCCAGTACTGGAGCTTCGTGTCGCTGCGCGACGAGGTGCGCGCGATCCGGCGCATGATCGACGACCCGTCGATGGTCGGTCCCTACAACGTCACCGCCCCGAACCCGGCCACCAACGCCGAGATCACCCAGGCCATGGGCGAGCTCTTGCACCGACCGACATTCGCCCACGTGCCGAGCTTCGTGCTCAAGACAGTGCTGGGTGAGATGTCACAGGAGGTGCTCGGCAGCGCCAGGGTCCTGCCCACCCGGTTGCTCGATGCCGGCTTCGTCTTCGAGGACCCGACGATCACCGACGCCCTCCGTGCCGCCCGCCCCGAACTCGTCAGCGACTGAGCGCTCGCCCTGCTACCGGCTCGTCGCTCTCACACCCCTTCCGATGTTGTTTCAGCAGCCGTTGCCATAGCGACAGTAAGGACAACAACATCGCCGACGTCAGAGTTGTCTCGGGGTCGGTGGATGCCGGTCGATGAACTTGCGGAGTACTCCGGCAACACGATTCGGTTGACGTCGAAGCGCGAAGCACGCGAACGGAGCAGGGTCTTGCCGTCTTCGACGACCACGTCATTGTTGCCTCCATGTCCTCCCACCAGGCGAGCACCTCCATGTGCTGCTGACCGTCGATCTCAGCTACCAACTGGTAGTCGTCGAAGTCGACGTCGAGGTAGCGCCACCGACCTGCTGTCGCTGTGGCAACGGCTAGTGCAACAACATCGGCTCGGCGCCCGCTCGCCCGTCCCCGAGCGGTAGCGGCTGAGGAGTGCTCCAGCGCATCAACCACTGCAGCAGGTCGACGCCCTCGAGGCAGCCGACCGTCTCCCAGGACAGCGACGCCGCTCGAGGGGACGCCCCCACGAACCGCCCCAGACGGACGAGGCCAACCCAGTCATCGTGCGGTGTCCATGCCGGAGGAGGTGCAACGTCGGCAAGATGTGGGCGCCCGGCGGCGTCGACCGTGACATGCGCGGGATGGATGGGTCCGTAGGAGTGACCGGCGCGATGGAGCGGAAACAGTTCAAGACCGAGACTGACCAACAGCGTGACAAGCTGCCCATCCCGCAGTCTGCTCGTGGCGTCCATGGGCACACCCTCACGCTCTGGGTCGCTTCCCCGCAGCAACTTGCCGGTTGTCCACAGCCGGCCCAACGAGCGCCGCTGCACGAACACCTGCCACCCCCTACGCTCACGGACGTGCCAACCACGCGATCTCATGACGCCGACGCCATCGTCGTTGGTGCAGGGCTTGCAGGTCTGGTAGCAGCGCGAACACTCACCGAAGCTGGCCGCCAGGTGCTCCTGTTGGAGTCGTCCGACGACGTGGGCGGGCGCGTTCGCACCGATCGAGTCGGCGGCTACCTTCTCGACCGCGGATTCCAGCTCTACAACCCGGCCTACCCCGAGGGACGCCGGCAGCTCGATCACGAGGCTCTGCGGCTGCGCCCCTTCACCCGAGGGGTTGTCCTGCGCCACGGCGGCCGTGACGTCAAGCTGGCCGACCCACGCGAGATCCCGCGCTGGACGGTGAACGCGCTCCGTGCGCCGCTGGGCTCGCTGCGGCAGCGAGCCGCGCTCGCCCGCTACCTGCACCGATGCGCAACGACGCGCACCACTGAGCTGACCCACCAGATCGACACCTCAGCGCACGTAGCGCTCACCACCGCCGGCGTCGCCCCTGAGGCAGTCGATGAGTTTCTCCGGCCCTTCCTCGCCGGAGTGTTCCTCGAGTCCGATCTCGCGACATCGCGGCGATTTCTCGACGTCGTTCTGCGCACCTTCGTACGCGGGACGCCGTCAGTGCCAGCCCAAGGCATGCAGCAGATCCCTGTGCAGCTGGCGGCCCACCTGCCCGATGGCGTCCTTCAACTCCAGCGCCCTGTGCGCGAAGTACGTACCGGGTGCGTGACGACCGACGACGGTGATCTCCGGGCCGATGCCATCATCGTTGCCACTGACCCGCGAACCGCGTCCCAGCTCATTCCCCAGGTCGCGGTGCCTGCCATGAACGGTGTCACCACGTGGTACCACTCGACGGACGACCTTGGTATCTCTGGCGGACGTCCGGTGCTGCGCGTCGACAGCGACAACGCGCGCCCGGTAGTCAACACCGTCGTCATGAGCCACGCAGCGCCCTCCTACGCCCCATCCGGACGCGCACTCATCGCGTCGTCCGTCCTGGGGGTGGGCGGTCGCGCCGATGATGAACTCTCCGTTCTGCAGCACCTCGCTGACCTTTACAGCACAAACACCGCGCGTTGGGAGACGGTTGGGGTCTCGCGGATCGCCGGTGCACTACCCGCCATGGCACCGCCGCACGACTTTCGCCAGCCCGTCTCTCTGGGCGATGGGCTCTTCGTAGCCGGCGATCACCGGGACAGCTCGTCGATTCAAGGTGCCATGGTGTCGGGCAGACGCACCGCACAGGCTGTACTCAGCTACCGAGGAGCGCTCACATGACGACCCGCCGCATCATGGCCACCTCGGGCGGTTTCGTCGCCGGCGACCGCTACACGGCGCCCCAGCCAGGCGAGTCGATCCGTCGCATGCTCGCACTCACCGGCAAAGACCGGCCGCGCCTGACCTTCGTCATGACCGCCAGCGGCGATGACCGCAGCTATCTCACCAGGTCGTACGCCGCCTTCCGCGGGTGGAGCGTCGACCTGCAGCACCTCGAGCTCTTTCCCATGCCGAACGCCGATCCAGCCGAGCTGCTCGGGACCAGCGACGCAGTTTGGGTCGGCGGCGGCTCGGTCGCCAACCTGCTCGCCTGCTGGAAACTGCATGGCGTTGACATCGTCATGCGTGACGCGTGGGAGCGCGGCGTCGTGTTGGGCGGGGTCAGCGCAGGGTCGATCTGCTGGCACACCGGAGGGACCACCGACTCATTCGGGCCCGAGCTACGGGCCGTCACCAACGGTCTCGGCCTCCTGCCGTACTCCAACGGCGTTCACTACGACTCCGAGGAGCAGCGCCGTCCCCTGGTTCAGTCGCTGGTGGCCGACGGCACGCTCGGCACCACCTACTGCACCGACGACTACTCGGGCATCCTGTACGAGGGCACCGAGCCGATCGAGGTAATCATCGACCGCTCCGCTACAGCTGAGAGCGGCCCGATGGCCTACCGAGTCGAGCGAACCCCCGAGAATCCCAGCGGCATCACCGAGACACCACTCCCACCCGGCCCCCTCTAGCTAGGAACGACGCATTCACCCGCGTCCGCGCAACAAACCCCGGGTCGTCAGGTGGACGACGTGTGCTCCGGCTCGCGGATGTACGGGACGCCAGCCGCCTCCTGCTCCGCAATGCTCGCGTCCGGCTGACGCATCAACCGGGACGGCCACCAGATCTTGCCGCCGATCTCATACGAGAGCGCCGGCACCAGCAGTGAGCGCACGATCAGTGTGTCGATGAGGACACCGATGGCAACGGCGAAACCGATCTGCTGCAAGACCACCAACGGCAGCACACCGAGCACAAGGAAGGTCGCGGCCAACACCACACCTGCGCTGGTGATGACGCCGCCGGTCACGGCCAGACCCCGCAGCAGACCCGGTCTCGTTCCCAGCCGCAGCGACTCCTCGCGGACGCGCGTCATCAAGAAGATGTTGTAGTCGATTCCTAGCGCCACCAAGAAGACGAACGTGAACAGCGGGAAGGAAGCATCGGCTCCAGGGAAGCCACGCAGGTCGAACGCGATCGCCGACAGCCCCAAGGTTGCGAAGTACGACAGCACAACGGTGCCGATGAGCAGCACAGGGGCCAAGATCGCACGAAGCAGAATCATCAGGATGACGAAGATCACCAGCAGCACGAGGGGGATGACGACCTTGTTGTCGCGAATGCTGGCCTGCTGCGTGTCGTAGTTCACCGCCGTGGTTCCGCCGACCAAAGCGTCCTGTCCAGCGACGTCATCGAGGACGCTACGCATCTCGACCACCGTCTGTTCCGCCGCGTCGGAATCGGCAGCATCGGTGAGGGTGACGTCGAGCTGCACGAGGCCGTCGACGACCAACGGCGGGAGCGGGGCCGCGACCGGCGCACCGTCCTCAGGCGGCGGCCCTGTTGGCGCGCCGGTGTAGGGCACAACGGCCGCGACGCCGTCGAGCTCGGACAAGGCAGCGGTCATCTCCTCCACCGAGTCGGCCGGACCGATGACAGTCGCGGGGCTTCCCTCCCCTGCCGGGAAGTGCTCGGCCAGCTTCTCCTGACCGGTGACCGAGTCGACCTCATTGACGAACAGGTCAGTCGTGGCGATTCCGGACGCGTTCAGGGTAGTGCTGAAGAAGGCCAGGATCAGCAGGGCGGCAGCCGCACCAATCCACACCACCCGCGGACGGTGCCCGATCTGGCGGCTGACCTTGGCCCATCCGCCCGAGAGCTTGTCGTCACTGGTGTCCAGCTTGGGCACGCGTGGCCAGAAGGCCCACCGGACTGGCTCCACGTCGAACAGCCGCCGACGACTGCCAGGGGTGCTGAACTGTCGGTAGAGCCCCCCGACGATGACCGCAATCAGCGCCAGGGCTGCGAGCACGCCGCCCACCGCGGCGAACGGCAGGAGCGGAGTACCGAAGATCAGTTCCAGCAAGATTCCAGGGATCACCACGATCAAGAAGGCAGCAAGTGGAAGCGCCGCGGACGGCACCAGCAAGAGAGCCGGCAGCAGCGTCAGCATGACCACGAGGGCGGCGGCAATTCCGACCGCCGCAACAGGGCCCGTCGACTTGTTTGAGTTCAGCTCGGAAAAGAGCAGCATCAGCAGTCCGAGTGACGCCGTGCCGCCTGAGGCGAGAATCGGCTCGACGGTGCCGCGCCATGCCGCCTTAAGTGCGTCCACGGGGCGCTCGTAGTAGTGCAGCTCTTCGCGATATCGGCTCACCGTCAACAGCGCGTAGTCCGTACCCGCGCCGAAGACCAAGACGGTCAGAATCCCCTGACTCTGACCGTTGAGGCTGAGGACGTCGTTCTTGGCCAGGAGATAGACCACCGCGCTGGCCAGCGACAGGGCAAAACCTGCGCTGACGAGCGGGATCACCCAAAGGAACGGGCTCCGGTAGACGAGAACCAGGATCAAGGTGACGACCAGCGCGGTAGCCAACAGCAGGGTTCCGTCAATGGCACCGAAGACCGAGATCAAGTCGGCGAGCAGCCCGGCGGGACCTGTGACGTAACTCTCCAGCCCGACCGGATCGGCAGCATCCGTTGCCGCCTCAGAGAGCGAGTCAACGACGGCCAGCACCGGCGACTCACCGTTCGGCAGCGCCTCGGTGGTCTTGTCCTCCGACAGCAAGACGGTCACCAGGATCGCCTGACCGTCTTCTGACGGCACGGCGGTGACTGGCGCCGAGGAGAGGAAGTCCGAGAGAGGCGCTGTGACGTCCGTGTCGGTCGTGACAGGCAGCGAAGGGACTTCGTCGACGAAGCCAGCTACCGCCTGCTGCTGCTCTGGGGAGGTCGGGGCGTCGCTGACGAAGAGCACCACCACAGGCAAGGTGGATTCCTGGGCGAACAGCTTCTGCTTCTCGATGACCTTGGTCGCCTCGGCGTCAGCGGGCAGGAAGGTGGCGTTGTCGTTCTCCTGTGCGCTGGAGAGCTGTCCAGCCGCCGGCCCGATAACGCTGCCCAGCATGAACCAGCCAATGATGAGGACGATGGCTCCCCACACCCAGGCGCGGGCATGCCGCGTCCTGGCGTGCATCTCGTGGGCTGAAGACGCGTCTGGCCCCTGTGGCGCTGAATCGGACACGCAAGAGCTCCCTTGGACGCGAAAGTGATCATGAGCAATCTAGGGCAGCAGCCTGCTCGCCGCCCGGCGACGTAGTCTGGACTCATGTCGCTATCGGTTGTGCGTGCCGGCTTCGGCCCACCACTCGGTGAAGGCTATGTGGACTACCACGAGGCCTGGACGCGGCAGCAGCAGTTGCATGCTGACGTGGTCGCCGGGGCGCAGCCTGAAACAGTCCTGCTGCTCGAGCACTCGCCCGTGTACACCGCCGGCAAACGGACCAACTCATGGGAGCGTCCGACCGACGGCACACCGGTGGTGGACGTTGACCGGGGTGGACGCATCACCTGGCACGGGCCCGGCCAGATCGTCGGCTACCCCATCACGCGGCTGCGGGACCCCATCGACGTCGTCGAATATGTCCGGCGGGTCGAGCAGGTGCTGATCGATGTCTGCGATGACGTGGGCGTCGACACCGTGCGTATCGGCGGACGCAGTGGTGTCTGGATCCCGGCCGACGATCACGGACCTGAGCGCAAACTCGGGGCGATCGGCGTCCGCGTCGCGCGCGGTGTCACCATGCACGGGTTCGCACTCAACGTCTGCAATTCCCTGGACGCCTACCACGTGATCGTTCCATGCGGGATTGTCGACGCCGGTGTGACGACCCTTTCGATCGAGCGCGAGCGCCGCGGGCTCTCGTCGCTGAGCGTCGCTGATGTTCTCCCGGTGTTAGAGCAGCACTTGCCGACGTTGACGACTGCGGCGGTGGCTGCCCGATGACCGTCCTTCCCGAGGGTCGAAAGCTACTCCGCATCGAGGCGCGCAATGCCGAGACGCCAATCGAGCGTAAGCCCCCGTGGATCAAGACCAAGCTCAGGACCGGCCCGGAGTACCAGCAGATCAAGAAACTCGTCAAGGACGAAGGCCTGCACACCGTCTGCGAAGCAGCGGGGTGCCCCAACATCTTCGAGTGCTGGGAAGACCGCGAGGCCACCTTCCTGATCGGCGGTGACCAGTGCACGCGCCGTTGCGACTTCTGCCAGATCGACACCGGCAGGCCTGAGCCGCTGGACGCCGGCGAGCCCCTGCGCGTGGCCGAGAGCGTCCGCACCATGAACCTCCGGTACGCCACCGTCACCGGCGTCGCACGCGACGACCTCGCTGACGAGGGCGCCTGGCTCTACGCCGAGACCGTGCGCCAGATCCACGCGCTCAACCCCGACACCGGCGTCGAGCTGCTGATCCCCGACTTCTCCGGTGACCCCGAACTACTTGCGCAGGTGTTTGCGTCTGCCCCGCAGGTGTTGGCTCACAACGTCGAGACCGTCCCTCGTATCTTTCGCAGCATCCGTCCGGGCTTTCGCTACCAGAGGTCGTTGGACGTCATCACCGCCGCTCGCGAAGCGGGAATGGTCACCAAGTCGAACCTCATCCTGGGCCTCGGCGAGGAGCCGAGCGAGATCCTCGAGGCGATTGACCAGCTTGTCGTCGCCGGATGCGAGCTGCTCACGATCACCCAGTACCTGCGGCCGAGCGAGCGGCATCACCCCATATCGCGATGGGTCACGCCCGAAGAGTTCGACGCGCTGGGTCGGGAGGCCATCGACCGCGGCATCGTCGCGGTGATGAGCGGCCCGTTGGTGCGGTCGTCCTACCGTGCCGGACGCCTCTACCAACAGGCCATCGACGCCAGAGACTCGCGGCAGTGATCCCCACACTCCCCCTCATCACGCGGTTGGTGTTCGCTGACCCGCGCAGCCTCCTGACAGTCGCCGGGCCGTAGGCTTCCCCCATGGCACTGTGGAACCGGAAGAAAAAGCATCAGGATCCGGCTGAGCCCGACAAGCCCGGACGCCTCGCGCAGATCAAGCAGACGTATGACATCACCAAGAAGGCCGACCCCAAAATCCCGTGGATCTTGATGGCCTGCTTCTTCTTGCCGTTCCTCGTACTGCTGGGCATCGGTGTCTTTGTCGGCTACCCGGTCGTCCTCGGGTTCCTGGGGCTCATGACTGGGCTGACCCTCACCGCTTGGGTCTTCGGTCGACGTGCCGAGCGCGCCGTCTACGGTCAGATCGAAGGACAGCCAGGTGCCGCAGCCGCCTCCCTCAACATGCTGCGTCGCGGATGGACCGTTACCCCTGCGGTGGCCTTCACCAAGCAGCAAGACCTCGTCCACCGTGTGGTCGGCCGGTCCGGAGTCGTCCTGGTGGGGGAAGGCAACCACAACCGCGTACGCGGCCTGCTGACCCAGGAGAAGCGGAAGGTGGCGCGCGTCGCCCCCGACATCACCGTCCACGAGCTCTTCGCCGGGAGCGGCGAGGGCGAGGTCCCGTTGCGCAAGCTGCCACGTGCGGTCACCAAGCTGCCGAAGTCGATCACCGCGGGCCAAGTCAACGAACTCAACCACAGGCTGAAGGCCCTTGGTGCCCAGCAAGGCGCTCTGCCGATCCCGAAAGGCCCGATGCCGCGCAGCGCCAAGCAGGCGCGCAGTATGCGCGGCTAGTCCGGGTCCAATGAGGGCAGCAACGCCTGACGGCGGTTCGCTCGGGGAGCATGGCAACGTTGCCTTCACACTCCGCGGGATCGACGTGATCGACCTGCTTGAGCCCCTCTGGCTGCACCTCTTCGACCATCATCGGTCCGTCGGCGATGCCGGTATTCCGGTGATCGGACGGGAGCGGTCCTGGCCCCGCAGACGGCGGCTCTACGAGGAGCTCTTCACCGAGCCCGACACATTCGTAGTCCTGGCCGAACGCGGCGGCGAGCCCGTCGGCTATGCGCTCTGCCACATCCGACTCGGCGCCGACGACACGTGGGACACCGGCGACCGGATCGGTGAGATCGAGACTCTGATCTTGGCCGCAGACGTCCGCGGTGAGGGTGTTGGCACTGCACTGATGGACGCAGCCGAGGCAGAGCTGGGGCGCCGGGGCGCGGCAACCACCCTCACGGCCGTCCTGGAGGGGAACGACCGGGCGCTGGACTTCTATCTGCAGCGCGGAATGAAGCCAACGGTCACGTACCTGATGAAGATCCGCCCCGAGCAGTCGTGACTTAGCGGACGCGCACCACAACAGTGCCGCCGACCTTGTCGTGCAGACCGCGTCGGTCGCGGTCGTAGACGACAGCGGGGATGACTAGCGCCAGCAGAACCGACCGGCCAACGACCCTCAGGAACGACAACCGCTGCGAACCGACGGGCCACACGGCAAGACCTACCAGCCACATCCCGAGCGTTGCGCTAGCAGTCATCAGCAGCGTGACGTACATCAACACCAAGACGGCCAGGTTGACGAACCCAAAGGTGTCATCGCCCGGCTTCGGCGGTCCAACCAGTGCGAGAGAGACGCCCAAGACCACGAACCAATCGATGACCAGCGCCAGGATGCGGCGACCCCAGGTGGTCACCGATCCGCGGCCGGACGGGGGCATTCCGAGGCGTTCGCCTGGATACCCGATCGTCCCGTCGAGCCCGTTATCGATCTGCGGCCCCGAGAGCCACGATCCGATGTCTTTGCGATCCACCTCTCCACGGTACGGGCCAGCCACGCGTGGCGCACCCGCGGCGACCCGCGCTTCCGTCCCCTGGGCACGATGATCAGGTGACGTCGAACGTCACCTTGGTGCCGTTACCGCCACCTCAGCCCCCCAGGCCTCCGCCGATTTGGCCAGCGGGTACGTTCGGGTCCCTTAACCCACGAAGCGGAGTTTCGGTATGGATGACAGCTCTGCAGTCGCACCGTTCGACCGGTCAATGTTGGACGCGGCCAACGACACGCTCGTGGCGGCCTTCATGGACGATTCGATGTTCGGGTGGGTGTTCCCCGACCCTGCTGCCCGGTCACGCGGCCTGCGCCGACTCAACCGGGTGCCTCTCGAGTACGGGCTGCGCTATGGGTACGTCCGGCAGTCCGACGAGGGCCGGTGCGTCGCGATCTGGATCCCGCCCGGGGTACCGATGTCCCCCGGGCGGTTGGTCCGCTGCGGAATGCTCGCCGTGCCCTTGCGGACCGGGCTGCGGCCCTTGGCCCGGTTCGGGGGTGCGAACGGGGTCATGGACAAAATCCACAAGCGCCACATGAGCGGACTTCACTGGGAGCTGCTGATCGTCGGAGTGGACCCTGCGCTGCAGGGTCGGGGACGCGGCAGCGCACTCGTGCGCGACGGGTTGAACCGGGCGGACCAGGCGGGGCTGCCGTGCTACCTCAACACCAACACCCCCGCCAACGTGCCTTTCTACGAACGGCTCGGGTTCAGCGTGCTCGAGGAGGCAACCCTCGGCAAGAACGGGCCGGCGGCGTGGGCGATGCGCCGGGACGCCACTCTTCAGAGCCCCGCCTGACAGCCGCTGCGGCGCGGCAGCGGCTCCCGCGTCGAGGATGCGATGAGAGGCGGAGCGACGTCCGGCGAGGTCCTGGGCCGCCTGCGGGTGGCGCTGTCGGTCATCGACTAGATGCCCCCAACTGCGTCAAGTAACGCGGCTGAAACACTGGGGACACCGACGGGAAACCGCACCCCCGTAGCGTCACGCACGTTCCGCCCGCCCCGGCTCGTGGGGAAGCGAGCCGGCCCTTCTGGAGGATGCATGTTCACTAGCGCTGACGAAGTCCTTGGCTACATCAAGAACAACGACGTGAAGTTCGTTGACGTCCGTTTCTGTGACCTGCCGGGGGTGATGCAGCACTTCAACGTGCCGGCCACCAGCTTTGATCAGGCAGCCTTCGACGAGGGCTTGATGTTCGACGGCTCCTCGATCCGTGGCTTTCAAGCCATTCACGAGTCAGACATGAAGCTCGTGCCCGACCCCAAGACCGCCTACATCGACCCGTTCCGCGCCGAGAAGACGCTTGTCATCAACTTCTCGATCCGCGACCCCTTCACCGATGAGCCGTACAGCCGCGACCCACGCAACATCGCGGCCAAGGCCGAGGAGTACCTCAAGAGCACCGGGATCGCCGACACGGTCTACTTCGGCGCCGAGGCCGAGTTCTACGTCTTCGACGACGTGCGCTTCGAGACCAAGCAGAACACCGCCAGCTATTTCGTCGACTCCATCGAAGGCGCGTGGAACAGCGGTCGCAAGGAAGAGGGCGGCAACCTGGGCTACAAGACGCGCTTCAAGGGTGGCTACTTCCCCGTTCCCCCCGTCGACCACTTCGCCGACCTACGCGACGAGATGAGCCTTGCCCTGGGGGACGCTGGCCTCGAGGTTGAGCGCGCCCACCACGAGGTTGGTACCGGCGGGCAGGCCGAGATCAACTACAAGTTCTCCACGCTGACGCACTCAGCCGACCAGATCATGCTCTTCAAGTACATCATCAAGAACGTGGCATGGAAGAACGGTCGCACCGCGACCTTCATGCCCAAGCCACTCTTCGGCGACAACGGCTCTGGTATGCACTGCCACCAAAGCCTCTGGAAGGATGGCGTCCCCCTCTTCTACGACGAGATGGGGTACGGCGGCCTTTCGGACACCGCGCGCTGGTACATCGGCGGGCTCCTGGCACACGCACCGAGCCTGCTCGCTTTCACCAACCCGACGGTCAACAGCTTCCGCCGCCTGGTCCCTGGCTACGAGGCACCGGTCAACCTGGTCTACTCACAGCGCAACCGTTCGGCCTGCATTCGCATCCCGATCACCGGAAGCAACCCGAAGGCCAAGCGGATCGAGTTCCGCGTCCCCGATCCGTCGGCGAACCCGTATCTCGCATTCGCGGCCATGCTGCTCGCCGGCATTGATGGGGTTAAGAACAAGATCGAGCCGCCGGAACCAGTCGACAAGGACCTCTACGAACTGCCGCCCGAAGAGCGCGCTGACATCCCGCAGGTGCCGGGCTCGCTGCCCGAGGTGCTCACTGCGCTGGAGAAGGACCACGAGTACCTGCTCGAAGGCGGCGTTTTCACACCGGACCTGATCGAGACATGGATCGACTGGAAGCGCCAGAACGAGGTCGCCCCGATCCAGCTGCGCCCGACCCCGCATGAGTTCGAGCTCTACTACGACATTTAGCACCAGTGAGGCGCTGACCTGCAGTTTCACGCGCGGCCCTCCCCTGAAGTCCGCAATGAGTCCGCACGTTGGGCGAAACGGACGCCACGGTGGCCCCTGTGCAGTCGTCACTGTCGGGCCGCATGTGCGCGTAGGTGTCGAGGGTGGTCTTGGCCGGTCCGTGTCGCATCCGTGCCTGGACCACTCTCACGTCACCGCCGTCCTTGATGAGAAGGCTTGCGTAGTAGTGGCGCAGGTCGTGGAACCGGAAGCCGGGCGGGAGTCCTGCGACCCGATCCCGAGCAGCCCGATAGTGGGCTCTAGCGTCCGCGGGTGCAGCTGCTTCCCCCACTCGTTGCATAGAAGCGTCTCGCCCCAAGACGACGATGTGACGTGCGCCGCCAGGGCCATCGCTAAGTCTTGCGGGATGGGCACGGGCATCGACGCGGTGTCTGATTTCAGAGTCTCGGACGGGTATTGCACCGTTGGGTGGATCACGCCGTGCATGTAGTCCACGTCGCGCACTCGAAGCCAACACACCTCCGACACGCGCAGTCCCGCGAAGGCCCCCAGAAGCACGGCAGCACGCAGGTGTTCGGGCATCGCGTCGTGTAGCGCCCACACCTGCTCGGTGGGCGTGGGAGACATGTGAAGCATGGGTGGAGAACGAGCTCGACGATCCTTCCACCATTACGTTCGAGCGACGTGGCGCGGGCATCTCGATCGAGAGGACGCTGGCAGTCTGGGGTGAGGTCGAGTTCCAGAAGGACCCTGGACATGTGCCGATGCACGCCTGGTACAACTGCGAGGGCTACTACGACGAGGATGACGCGCACTATGGAGGTAAACGCCAGCGGCGTGGCTCGCCGACGGTAGACCAGCAGGCGATCCGCGTTACCCGAGCTCCGGGGGCATAGCCCCCGATCGCGCACCCCACACGAGGAGCCCTTCGCTCCGAAGAGGAGCGAACCAGCGCCATCAGAGTGAATCGATACTTCCCTTGAGGTCAGAGGCGGGTGATTCCGGAGGTTCGAACACCGTGGTCGTCACGGTGAGTACTGGACAATATCCTCGGGGGTGTTGCGGTAAACGTTGACTCCGGCGACCGCTCCGAAGTAGACGCCTATGCCTTCGTAGTTGACAATGCCGCCGCCGACCGCTGCGCTGTTCCCCCAGACCGACGAGTTGGCGTTCATGGTGAGTGTCCCCCCATTGACGATGCCGCCGCCCAACTCGGCTCCGTTGTTTCCCGATACCGACGCGTTGTCATTCATGGTGAGTGTGCCGCCATTGCCGATGCCCGCACCGCGCAGCTCTGCTGTGTTGTCCGATACGGATGAGTCGTCGTTCATCGTGACGCTACCGCCCTCGTTTGAGATGCCAGCCCCAGCCTGAAACCGGTTTTCCGTCACGGATGACGAGTCGTTCATCGTGAGCGTGCCGAAATTCCTGATCCCGCCACCCACTGACGTCATGTTGCCTGACACCGATGCTGAACCGTTCAACGTGAGGATGCCGTGGTTTTCAATCCCGCCACCCAATGCCTGCCCGCCAACGCCGGTCCCGCCTGTGATCGTCAGGCTGTCGATGATGACCGCGGCCGTTTCGCTGATCCCCAGGGTGACGCCGACCAGGTTTGCGTCAAGAGTGGGGGTTCCAGCACTTGCGACCCCGTTGAGGGTCAGGTTCTTGTCGATGGTGAAGTTACCGTCGCAGGTCCCTCTGATGTTGAGCGCATCGTCACTGCTGGCGTCTTCTATTGCTGCCTGCAGGTCAGTGTACGAAGTCGACGTTACAGTATTGGCCACGCGACATCCGCTCCCAAAGACCACCAACGTAACGCTCTTTGGACTGGTGGTACCGGCCTTCTTCCCCTTCACCGTGAGAGTCGTGGTCTGGTCAACTGACGGCACAGAAGCCAGCACGCTGGTGACAATGATCTGGCAGGTCTTGCCGGGACCAAGCGCTGTCCCCGAGCAACCATCGACCTTCTGAAATGCCGTCGGATTCGTCAGTGTGGCATTCAACGCGGTGGTCGACTTCTTGGCATCGGTGTTTTGCACCGTCACTGTGACGCTGCCGCCTGGCTCCAACACGTTCGAGTTGGGGTCCAGTGACAGTGCCAGCGTCCCTGAAGCCGCCGCGAACGCAGGTGGCGCTGCCAGAATGAGTACGGATCCGATCAAGATGAGTGCCGCAACCTCAGCTGTACCCACAAAACGCCGCCGCGCGATCCGTAGCATGCCTACTCCTTCAGGTCGCCCGAGGTGTCGAAACGTATCGGCCCTAAACGAAATGGGCAACAGGCTACGACAAGCCATTCACTGGCACTATGCCTATCTTCGTATCCATCCGACAACGCGAAGACGCGACCTGGAAGGAACGCTGCGGCATCGAAGCATCACCAATGAGTATGGGAGAGATCGCGACTCCAAGTCATCAGCCGCCCGTCTCCGTCCTGGCGCGCCACCGGCGACCCCAGGGTGCACAGCTACTCGCCACACGGCCCGTAGGGCAGGCCGGGCCAGTCGCCGAGTTCTTAAACGCCAGCGTGCGCGCCCGCTGTGCACCGAGATCTCGCGAGCCTGGAATCTCGGCTGGTCGGAGCCTACGGCGATCCAGTAAGTAGCCAACCCAAAGCGTCCAATCTGCGTCGCCAACTCGACCATCAAGACCGGCGCGCCTTCTGCTTTGGCACAGGAGACAAGAGCAGAATCACGCCTGTCGCGGCTGGCGCACGCGCTTCAAAGACTTGAAGTCGACCGGCAACTGCTCGACTCGAGGAGCTTCTGTGATCCGCCGTATCGTTCTGCAAGGCCTTGTAGTTTGCACACTTGCTGCCTCACTGGCTGGGCCAGCAGAGGCGGTCACGCCACTGCTGGAGGGTGAATCTCCTGCGCCCAACGTGGTGTTGATCCTTCTCGATGACGCGCGGTACGACGACATGATGGCTATGCCGGAGGTACAGCGAAGGATTGGCGACGCCGGAGCCACCTTCACTCACTTCTACTCTCCGTTTCCGCTTTGCTGTCCGGCACGAGCCACTCTGCTCACTGGGCAGTACTCCCACAATCACGGTGTGTTGAGCAATACGGCTCCTCAGGGTGGTTTCAGAGAGTTCAACGACGCCTCCACGTTGGCGACCTGGCTGGATCCGACCTATCGCACTGGGCTGATCGGCAAGTACTTCAATCAGTACGCCCCTCCTTACACTCCGCCGGGCTGGGACGAGTGGATGGTGCCGAAGGGGATGTACGCGTACACCGGCTCGTCGTGGTGGATTGATAAGGGACCAGCGGGGGCATACAAATCACTCCCCGGCTACCAGACCGACACCATAGGAGCGCTGGCCAGCGACTTCGTCACCCGCAACGCACCTGCTGCTGAGCCGTTCTTTCTCTACGCGTCCCTTGTGGCCCCCCATGACGGTACCCCCCGTACCGATGACCCCTCCTGGTTCACAAACCCATCGCCGTACGTGGACGCGAGGTATGTGGATCGCTTCGCCGGCCAGGGCACCGGAGACCCGTCCTTCAACGAGGCCAACGTTTCCGACAAACCGCTGCGCCCTCCACCGCTTAGCACCACTGAGATTCAGAGTCTGGTGGAGCAGAATGCTCAGCGCCGCGAAGCTGAGTTAAGCGCTCGGGACCAGGTGATACGGATCATCCATGCCCTGCGCGCATCTGGAGAGCTGGACAACACCTACCTGATGTTCACGTCTGACAACGGCTACATTCTCGGCGAGCATCGAATTCGGGGAGGCAAGGTAGCCCCCTACGAGATCGCCAATCATGTGCCTTTCATAGTGCGTGGTCCCGGCATCCCTGCCGGTGCCCGCGTGCCGGACGCCACATCCCAAATCGACTTCGCTCCCACGGTGATGGAGATGGCCGCGCTACCCATCCCGGAAAGTGTCGATGGTCTTTCGCTCCTTGCACAGATGCGGGGCCTCACCCCGTCGGTGGCCCGCAAAGGAGTGCTGATCGAGGCCACTGACACGAAGGCCACGTCCGATCCACTGCCATGGCTCTATCACGGAATCGTCACCGACCACATGAAGTACATCGAACGTGAAACCGGCAGGAAGGAACTGTACGACCTCACCGCCGACCCGTACGAGCTGGTCAACGTGGCGGGTAAGCCCGACTACGCCACCAAGCAGGCCCGGCTCGCCGCTCTCCTCAGCCAGAAGAAGTGGTGCTCAGGCGCAACGTGCCGCTGACGGGGCACTCCAAAGTGAGAGGCGTTGTGGCGCAGACTCTCCCCGAAGTCGTCCACCATTTGGGCAGAGTCGTAGCTGGCGCGATTGAACCGTCGGTCCGCCAGCTACCCCGATAGCGGCAGCAATCAGCACGAGCGACAAGAGCACACGGCGTCGAGCAGGCACTCGTTACCTTCAAGAGGTTTCGAGCCGGCCCGATCAGGACGTCCGACCCTGGATCGCGATCCGACTACACCACATGCTGGAGGTAGGAGGACGGGAGGCCCATGATGCGCAGTTTAATTGTCTACGAGTCCATGTACGGCAACACGCACCTACTCGCCGACCAAATTGCTGAGGGGCTGCGCGTGCACGGTGAGGTCAGTGTGGTTTCGGTCGCTGACGCGACCGACGAGGATGTGGCCTCGGCTGATCTGGTAGTGGTTGGCGGCCCGACGCATGCCCACGGCATGACCTCGGCCACCTCCCGCAAGAGCGCCGTCGACGCGGCGGCCAAGTCGGACGGCACACTGCATCTCGACGCTGCCGCCGCAGGCCCAGGTCTGCGCGACTGGTTCGACGAACTTGGCCCGGTCGTAGACAAACGCGCCGCAGCCTTCGACACCCGCATAGACACGACGGCGATCCTGACTGGGCGCGCCTCTCGTGGAATCAGCCACAGGCTCAGCAAGCGCGGCTTCACGATGGTTTCCCACCCCGAGAGCTTCCTCGTCGATCGGCACTCAAGCCTGCTTGAGGGCGAGAGCGACCGTGCCACCAAGTGGGGCGAGGAGTTGGGCCACCAGTACCAGTGGCCGCCGGTCGCCGACGACCCCGACTTCCACGAAGGTGTGGGCCGGACGCCGTAGCAGCGATCGCATCATCAGCACGATCATGGAGAGTTCCGTAGCCAGATCGTCAGCGATTGCGGCTCCAGGGACTGCTGCACTGCGGCAGCCAGCCCCACCGAGATCCGGTCAGTGTCCACCTCGTGGCGCAGACTCTCCCCAAAGTCCTCCACCGTTTGGGCGGAGTCGTAGCTGGCGCGATTGAACCGTCGGTCCACCACCTTCTGAACCCCGCGCAGCAATGGACGAAAGATCGCTGCAGCCGTCAATGTAGCTGCCGCCGTAGCCAGACTGGATGACGCCGGGGCGAGCCTTGAGATCAAGGTGACGACCACCACGTAGGTGGCAACAACGAGCCCTGTTACGAGGCCATAAGACACGGTGCGACTGATCAGGCGGTCGATCTCGTACAGGCGGTACCTCAAGATAGCTACCCCGATGGCGGCAGGAATCAGCAGGAAGGACAAGAGCGCACACAGTTGGAGCAGGTTCAGCCACAGCGGGTAGTTACCAGCGAACCAAGATGATGACGAACTGTCGACTTGGTGATCAGAGTCGAACCAGAGCGACGTTGCGAGGGTGACGATGTACAAGACAACGACAACCGAGCCGGACCAGGCCAGCCATCGGATCTGCTCACGTTGCAGACGTGCGGCAGTCCGGTACCGCACCACCAGACTCGCAGCACTGGCAACCATCACCACCGGCAGCAGAACCATCAGTACCAACAGATGGCTTACCCACGGCAGGTAGTAGGGGTTCGACGTCCCATCCTCGCGAAGCGTGCCCCCGCAGCTCACGACGAAAGTCAGAACCGGGATCAAGATGATCGTCAATGCGGAGAACCACCGCCAGCGCAACGACGGCAGTTGACCATCGGGGAACCTCAGGAGCAACTGGGTGGTCATCAGCATGACGGCCGGAACCCACGATCCATCGAGAGGGTTCAGGAGAGCGAACGACCATGACGTCGCAATCGCCAGGAGGATCCACGCCTCCCCGTTGCCCGTCTGCCGGAGCGTTACGAGACCGCCGATCGCGACAAAGGTCAGCGGCAGCAACAGAGCGATGACGTTGGATGCACTGTCAGAAGCCACAGAGACCACCGCGATAGCAACGGCCGCCACCAGGTTCAGCGCGAGCAACATCCATACGGCCCGACGGGTCGCCAGCTTGGACCACCCGTCACGAAGGTGCGGCGAGGCCTGAGGCACCGGCTCTCCTTCCACCTCTCGATAGGGATCATGCTCCTGCATACCCGTTACGGCACCGTTACGGACCGTGCGACAGACCCATGGACCTTCGGCACTGTGCCCACCGACTCCGTTGCGGTGCAATGAGCGTGGAGGCGTCTGCTGGTGTCCTGCCAAACGCCGCCTCGGGAGGTGATGGCTATGCCCGCCGCGATCTACGCTCCGCACTGGCACCGTTCCCCGCCACCCACCGTCAAGGCTCCGATCCTTCCAACAACCGGGGTTGGATGGTGGTCTCTGATCCTGCTGCTGATCACCGGGCTCTATCCGTTCTACTGGTCGGCCCTGGACGGCCTGGTGACCGATGAGTCCGTCCTCGGCCCCTTCCTGCTGCCTCTGATCGCCCTCGCATTGCTGGTCATGTCATTCGGGCTGGGTTACTTGGCAATCGCCCGACGTCACGACTGGTCCTTCGTGCTGACCACGATCTTCGCCGTTGTCGCAGTCGAAGTCATGTTTGGTCTCATCATCGCGGCCACCCTCCTCGTCGGTGGGAGTGGAGCTTAACCCCGGCCATCAGACGACGTCGGACCAGCAACACCGTTGACAAACGTCGCAACGACGTCCACTTTGGCGACGTCATCGGCCGTGACCTCACGGAGATCCGATGACAGCCAGGTGAGGTCAGCGGCCTTGCCCGGCTCCAGCGACCCGATGCGGTGCTCCAGCCCAATGGCATAGGCGGCATCGATGGTGTGCGCATACAGTGCCTCATCGAGTGTGAGCCTGTGCCGCTCCCCCATGACTCGACCACTCATCGTTCGACGTTGCATGGCATGACCGATCGTGGACAGTGGGCGGTAGCTCGACACGTCGGAGTCGCTGCTGATGACGACCCGCACTCCGGCGTCCAACTCATCGCGCCACGGCTGCATCTCATCAGCCAAGCCGCCGAGCGACACCGCGTACTCGTCGCCGAAGTCGTACAGGTATGACGGCTGGTTGACAGTGATCACTCCAAGCCGGGACATCCGCTCAATGCCCTCAGAACGCGGAAGACCAGCATGCTCGATACGCGGCCGAGCATCGGTACGTGGCGAGGTAACCATCGCCCTTTCGAACCCGATCAGAACATGGTCGATCGCCTCGTCCCCCTGCGCATGGACGCCGATCCGCCATCCTTGCCCCCATGCGTGCTCGATCAAGGCGACCAAACGCGCCGGCTCGTGGAAGTACGATGCCTCCTGACCCTTGACGCCGGCATCAGAACTGAATGCGGCCGTCCCTCCAGTCAAACTTCCGTCGGCATAGATCTTTAGGTGCCCGATCGAGAGGTGGTCGTCCCCGAACGGGCCGACCAGCCCCACCGCTGCGAACTCATCGAGCTGGTGTGACAGCGGCATGCAAACGGTGCGAACGCCGAGCAAACCCCGACTTCGTGCCTCGCGGTAGGCACGCAGCTCGCGCGAGGTGACCTGAGCGTCCGCAACGCAGGTCAGCCCGGCCGCGAGGAAGGCCCTACTAGCCCTGTCGACGGCACCGACGAGATCGTCCAGGGACGCCCTGGTGTGGAAGTTCGGACCGTGCGAACCGATGTCGACCTCGGTCGGCACGACCGCTCCGCAAGCGGCATCCAGACAAAGTCCGGTCAGCCTGCCGTCGGCGTCACGCACGAAGCGCCCCCCGGACGGGTCGGGTGTCTCTTCCTCAACACCGCACCGGGCCAGCACAACTGAGTTGACCAAGACGTTGTGACCGGACGTGTGGAAGAACCTCAGCGGATGGTCGCCGGCTGCGTTGTCCAGCTCCGCGAGCGTGGGAAGCGAGTACTTGCCGTTGTCGAAGCCGAAGCCAACAATCGCCTCGCCTTGGTCAGCGGCAGCAGCGGCATCGCGCACGACTCGCAACAAAGCATCGGGTGAGTCGACTCCTGGGTAGCGAAGGTCCAACGAGGCCAATGACTCCCCCGTCGACAGGAAGTGATTGTGCGCGTCTATCAGTCCTGGGAGCAGCGTCCCGCCGCCGAGGTCCACATCCTCGGCGACCGGCCATGCCTCACGCAGGTCTGCCAGGTCGCCGACGCCCAGCACATCTGCCCCTCGGACCGCCACGGCCTCCGTCCACGGTCTTTGACGAGCTCCCGTGAAGACCGCCCCGTTACCGAAGATGCGCACGCGTGCCTGCTGCATGGACCCATCTTGGCGCTGGCCGGGCGGCCGCGGGCAGATACCGCTCATAGGGTTGCCACGTGATCCCCACCCTTCGACGCTGGCTTGCGCCCGCCCGAACAGTGCCGGTCACCCGGTGGCGGGCCGCGTCCAGGTGGAAGGCATCGCCATCGACCTTCACGATCCTCGTCATCGGACTGTGGATCTTCGGCACCGGAGAGGCGCTCCTCGTCGACTCGCAGCTTGGAGTCAGCCCCTGGACGGTTCTTGCCGAAGGCGTCTACGAGCAGACCGGCATCGGCATCGGCTGGGCGACGTTCTTGATCAGTCTGGCCGTCCTCCTGCTCTGGATCCCCCTCCGGGAACGCCCTGGTCTGGGCACCCTGGCCAACGCCGTCATCATCGCGCTGGCACTGGGCGTCACCGCCCCGCTGCTTCCTCACCCCGATGCAGTCGGATGGCAGGTGGCCGAGGTGCTCGGCGGGATCGCCCTGATCGGGGTGGGTAGCGGCCTGTACCTCACCTGTGGGCTCGGCCCAGGCCCCAGGGACGGCTGGATGACGGGCGTGCATCAGAGAACCGGCGTCCCTATCGCAGCAGTCCGGGCATTGATCGAGGTCACGGTCCTCGCGGCCGGCTGGGCGCTCGGGGGCACCGTGGGTATCGGCACGGTCGCATTTGCCGTGCTGATCGGCCCATCGGTCGGGTACGGGCTGCGACTCGTTGACCGAGCAGGTGGAACCGGAGCCACCCTCACCAGTCAGGACGCACCCGCCACCGACGCTTGAGTGACTGGCAACTCATATACCCCCTGGGGTATACTTCCTGGGTCGACGAAGGGACTCAGAATGAGGTTGCCCACCTGGCTCGCACCCGTAGCCGTGGCCGCTCTCCTGCTCGCTGGATGCAGCACCAGTTCGGACGCGATCACCGACGTGGACGTGGCAGAGGCCCAACAGATCGTCGAACAGGGCGACGCTGTCGTCCTCGACGTCCGGACACCGCAAGAGTTCGCGGCCGGACACCTACCCGGGGCGATCAACATCGATGTGGAGTCCAGCGACTTCACTGACCGGGTCGCCGACCTCGACGAGTCGACCGAGACGCTTGTCTACTGCCGAACTGGCAACCGTTCAGGAGTGGCCACCGACGAGATGGCCGATCTCGGTTTCAGCAACATGTCCGACCTGCAAGGTGGCATCGAGGCGTGGACCGCTGATGGTGGACAGGTCGTTCAATAGCACCCCTCCCGGCCACTGGTCCCTAGCCGGCGGCGTTGACCCCAGCACGCAGCGCAGCGAACAACGCAGCCGCAGCCGGTGGCGCGTCCTCTGCGAACGAGACGAAGCGAATCGAGCGATGCAGTTGCACTCCTGCGAGCGGGCGCACGACCACACCTTCACGCTCAACCAATGCCATTTGCGGAACCAGGGCGACGCCAACACCTGCCGCGACGAAGCCGAACATGACGTCGTAGTCCTCGGTGCGCAGCACCGGCCGGGGGGAGAATCCTTCAGCTGCACAGGCAGCGCGCAGAGCAGCGTCCCCAGGCTCGTCGGGGTCGCGCGACATCATCCAGCCGTCGTCGGCGAGGTCAGCGATCGCGACGGACCTACGTCGCGCCAACGGATGCGAGGCAGGCAGCACGACCCGGAACGGGTCGTCGAACAGCGGAACAGTCTTCAGCTCGTCGAGCAGATGCACCGGTGCTTCCGGGTCGTCGTAGATCAGTGCACAGTGCAGCTCCCGGGCGAGGAGCCGTTCGATCAACTCAGGAGGCTCGGCCTCGTGCAGCTCAACGCGCACCCCGGTGCGCACTTCCAGTGCCGCAACCGCACGTGGCAGCACGTGGGCGCCGGCTGTCGGAAACGTTCCGATGCGCAGCGTCGCCACCCCGTGCCGCGCCAGCGCCTTCACCTCGGCTTCCGCCGACCCCAGGCGGTCCAACACTGCTTCTGAGTGACCGAGGAAGAGCTGACCGAGGTCGGTCAGGGTCGCGCCACGCGTGCTTCGGATGACCAGATCGACCCCGAGATGTGACTCCAACGCCGCCAGGTGGTGGGCCACCGTTGGCTGGCTGTGGTGGAGCGAACGAGCCGCGCCGGCCAGTGACCCGGCCCGGGCGATTGCCTGGAGCACCGTGAGCTGTCGAAGTTCGAGCACCCGCTCAGCCTACATAATCAGTATGGAGCCGCACCAGATAGTTGCCACCTTCTCTTTCATGCTTCCCTGGCCGATCCTGAAGGGGTGACTCCCCATGACGCCCTCGCCGCCCACCTGCCCGGTCTCGACCAGACCTGCACCCCGTACGCCGACGCGCTGACGGAGTACGCCGACTCCGACGTCTTGCGCCTGGACGTACCGGGGCATCAGGCGTCCGCCCACGCACAGCCTGGACTGGCCGACTTCCTGGGGCAACGTGTCCTCGACCTCGACATCCCACCACTCACGCAGGGCATCGACTTCGGCGACGCCCCCACCCCCCTAGGGCAGGCCGCCTACCTCGCCGCCCAGGCCTGGGGCGGCAAGCGCACCTGGTTCCTCACGAACGGGGCCAGCAAAGGCAACCTGGTGGCGTGCTTGGCACTCCGCGGCCTCGGCACGCAGGTAGTCCTGCAGCGCTCAGTGCATTCATCGGTCATCGACGGCCTTGCGCTCGCCGGTATGGACGCCGCATTCGTCTACCCCAGCATCGACGCCGAGCTCGGTATCGCTCACGGCATCACCCCCGCCTCACTGGACGAGTCGCTGACCGTCAACCCCGACGCCGTCGCGGCCTACGTCGTGACCCCCTCCTACTTCGGCGCCGTCGCTGACGTGGCAGCGTTGGCCGAGGTTGCGCACCGCCATGGTGTCCCGCTCGTGGTCGACGAGGCATGGGGCTCGCACTTCGGCTTCCACCCGCGACTGCCGGTGAACGCGCTGCGGCTCGGCGCCGATCTGGTGATCTCGTCCACCCACAAGCTCGCTGGCTCCCTCACACAGTCTGCGATGCTGCATCTGGGAAACGGCGACTTCGCCGACCGTCTCGAACCGCTCCTCGACCGTGCCTTTCGCTCCATGCAGTCAACGTCGGCTTCGGCCCTGCTGATGGCTTCCCTCGACCACGCGCGTCACCAGCTCGCCGTCAACGGACACACCACGATCGGTGCAAGCTTGGACGCCGTCGAGAAGATCCGCGGCCGCATCGAGGCTGAAGGTCGGTTCAGCATCCTCGACGGCCACATGCTCGAGTTCGATGACGTCGTCGCGATCGACCCTCTGCGCATCGTGATCGACACGCGCGCTGGCGGCATCAGCGGGCACGAAGCTCGCCACCTGCTCTTCGAGCAGCACCGCATCCACTTCGAGATGTCCACCGACTCGGTGATCGTTGCCGTTGTGGGTGCTGGCGCCATCCCCGATGTCGACCGCCTGCTGGACGCGCTGCACCGGCTGCCCCGGGTCGGGGTCAGCCAGGCTCACGCGATCCAGCTCCCGGCTCCCGGCCCTCGTGCCAGCAGCGTGCGAGACGCCTACTTCAGCGCCACAGAGGTCGTCTCGGCCGAGGACGCCATCGGTCGCGTGTCAGCCGACACCGTTGCCGCCTACCCGCCCGGAATCCCCAACCTGCTGCCAGGTGAGGTCGTCACCCAAGAGGTCGTCGGCTTCCTGCAGCAGACGGCCGCCGCCCCGTTCGGTCACGTTCGTGGCGCCCTCGTCAAGGACATGAGCCTCTTCCGGGTCGTCAGCAGCTAGCCGGCCGAGTCGGCCTGGCCGAGCGCCGACCAGAAGCCCTCACGCACCTCGTGCTTGGCATGCTCGTCGTGCCAGGTATCGATTCCCCGGGCGTCGGCATACCCGAGCAGCTCGGCATCGATTCGTCGCGGGATCAGCGGCCTCGATGCCTGCAGGCCGGCTCGCATCTCCTCTGTGGCACGAAGTCGCCAGCGGTCTCCGTAGGTGCGACCGGCATCGCGCGCCCCGACCGCCTTGGTCACAGCGCCGTCCTCGGCGTCGTCGCGGGCCCGTTCCTCACGCGTCGAGACGTCCGAAAGGCGCAGGAGCTGGTCTTCGGCCGGCCCAAGGACGTAACCAGAACCTCGTCCAGTGGATGTGAAGAGCAGGCGGGACGGCACTGGTTTGCTTGGTGCCGCTGGCTTGCGCAGAGCAGCGACCTCGGCGGGCGTCGGAACATGTGGGGTCTCGACGTGCGGATCGGCGGCAGATTCCTCAGTAGCTGCGTCACCGACCGTTCGCTCACTGGCGGCAGCAACCTCAGCTACTCCCGCCGCGACCTCTGATGGATCGGGGAAGACGGTGTAGAGCGCTCGGAGGAACTCTGCATCCAGCACCCGGCGCCGATCAGCAGCCATGATCAGCTCGAGTGACTGATTCGAGCTCTCCGGCGGACAGTCGACCCCCCACAGGTGTAGCCGGACCCCGTACTTCTGAACCTCCTCAACGGCGCGGAGTAGATCCTCATCGCCGGTGAGAAGGACAAAATCGGCAGCGGCCTTGTTTCGAGCGAGCTCTGTCATGTCGGCGTGCAGGTCGGCATCGACGCCCTTCTGCGCTCGACGTCCACCGTCGCGCTCGCGGAGGTTTCCGAGCCGCAGCTTGACGTCGCTGAGCCGTCCGAGTTCGCGTTGGTCGGGAAAGGGCACCCGGTTCGGAGCGGCGTCATACCAGTACAGGCGGAGAAGTGGCAGGCCGGTGTCCTTGATGGCACGGTCGGCAAGGGCTTCGACGAGCGCGGGCCGGTCCGCTCGCACCCGTCGACCAGGCGACCCCTCGGTCAGCAGGACCTTGACGCTCTCACCGAGGTACCCAGCATCGACGAAGACAGCGCACCGGTCCATGGGTCAAGAGTGCCAGGCCACGCCGTCCTACGGGAGGGGACTGGCTTGACCGACCACTTGCCGCAGAGCATGCTCGTTCCCATGAGCGACAAGAGCGATCAGTCAGGGTCCACCGAGGACGTCAAGGCAAAGTTCCGCGAGGCGCTCGAGCGCAAGAACAAGCAGACACATGACACCCTCGGAACAGGTGGCCCCGACTCGCCGCACGGAGCCGAAGACACCCACGCCCATGGGGCCAAGCGCGAGTTCCGTCGCAAGTCCGGCGGCTGAGCACACCCACGGGGGCATCAAGACGCTCGGACCACGGGTCGACGTACTACAAGTGCCTCTCGCCCCCAGCTCGACCACACCGACGATCGCGATCCGAGCTCTCGTCCTGGCGCTGGCCTTCGCAATTCCACTGGCCTTCGGGGTCTGGCAACGCCAGATCGACGACGCCGGGTTAGGGCGACCGACCACCATCACTTCCAGCGGCGAGCGACTGGTGCTGCCGACCATGAGAGTGCCGGCTGACCCGAACTACGCGTTCCTGCAGACCCAGCCCAGCTCGACCGAGCCAGTCGCCTTCGACCCGTGCCGTCCGATTCACTACGTCGTCCGTCCCGATGGGGCTCCGGCCGGTGCCCAAGACCTGCTCCCCCAGGCACTGGCGAACGTCTCAGCAGCGACCGGCCTGCAGTTCATCGACGACGGCCTCACCAACGAGGCGCCATCAGCAACCCGATCCAACTACCTTCCCGAACGATATGGCGACCGCTGGGCACCGGTACTTGTCGCCTGGAGCACTCCCAGTGAGTTCAGCGAGCTCTCCGGACCAGTCGTCGGACTGGCTGGAAGCGAACCCGTCAGCACTGACGACGATCAACTGGCTCTGGTTTCTGGTCAGGTGGTCTTCGATGCCAACCAACTCGGCGAGTTGCTGACCCTCAACAGCGGTCGCGCCGTGGTCATCGCCACGATCACCCACGAACTCGGCCATCTGGTGGGCCTCGCTCATGTTGATGATCAACGACAACTCATGTATCCCAGTGCCCGTCCGCTCGTGGCGTCGTTCGGTCGTGGCGATCTCACCGGACTCGCGGCCCTGGGGTCAGGTCACTGCTTTGAAGATCTCTGAACGCGACGTTCCGGGCCGCTTCACGCTGACGCCGCATGAGGGGCAGGATCCAGCAGCGCTGTGACCTCTCGCGCGAACCTGTCGACGTCCTCGTAGTCGGTGTAGTCGTAGTCGCGGCGCACATCGGTGTCGAGCCCCGTCGCACCAGCGATCGACTTCATCATCGTGCGCTTGACACGTCCATAGTGCGTGTACATCAAGGCCCCGCCGAAGAGTCCCACCACGTCGGGACGCCAACCGGTAGCGCGCATGAGGTCGTCGACGTAGCGCTCCGCCTCGACCGCCCCCGCCGCGTCGCCGGCCGACGACAGACTGACTTGGAAGAATGCAGATGGCATTCGTCCCAGGAGTTCGGCATTTCCCTTGACCCATCGGGTCACTGCCCTGTGGTGGTGACCCTGGTGAATGGAAGAGCCAACCAGTACGAGGTCATAGCCGACAGGGCAGGTCGGGGCATCGTCGACCGAGCAGGCCCTAACCAGGTGCCCGGCTGCCTCCAGAGGATGACGAAGATGATCGACGACCACGGCAGTGTGGCCCTCGCTGGACCCGTAGATGATGAGCACCTCAGCCATGACCTCAGCGTCACGCCCACGTAACGGGAACGGTAGGGGCAGAAGTCCCCCGCCGGCACGTACCCTCGGCACCATGTTCCTCGACCACACCGAGTACTTCTCGGGCCCGATCCCCCGCATCTCGCTGCCGTGAACACCGACTCAGGTCCTGCCCACCTGCCGGGTGAGGTGCTTTGGTCAGTTCTGGTCACACACGCGGAGCGCACGACGCCACTGCTCGAGGTCGATGCCGACCGAGTCTGCGCCACCGCCAGCATCGGGAAGGTTCTGCTGCTGATTGCCACGGCCGAACTCATCGAGTCCGGTGCCCTTGGCGCAGATGCGCTTCTGTCCCGATCAGCTGTGGCCCCGGTTGCTGACTCCGGGCTTTGGCAGCACCTGGACGTCGACAGCCTGTCCGTCAATGACCTCTGCACGATTGTTGGGGCGACAAGTGACAACCTTGCGACCAATGTCCTCATTTCGGCAGTTGGACTCATGCAGGTTGCCGACACCGGGCAACGTCTCGGCCTCAGAAGGACTGCCCTGCACGACATCGTCCGCGACCGTAGGCTCCGTGAACATCCCCAGTCGCTCTCATCCGGCTCGGCCAGAGACCTCGTTCGGCTCTGCCGAGCTCTGCATGATTCAAGCGAGATCTCCCCCGGCGTCTGCAGCAAGGTCACCGGCTGGATGTCGACCAACACCGACCTGTCGATGGTGGCATCGGCCTTCGGCCTCGATCCCCTTGCTCATGTTGACGTCGACCGGGGTGTCCGACTCTGGAACAAGACCGGAACCAACGACGGTGTCCGCTGTGACATGGGCGTCGTGGATGTGGGGGACGAAGCGGTGACCTACGCGGTTCTGGCTAACTGGACACCCCAAGATTCGAAGGACACCACGCGTGACGTCGTGCTCGCCGCCATGCGCGGAATCGGCACCCTCATCAGGGAATCCCTCACCAACGCGCAAACCCGATGAGAGCACGCTGGATCACTCTCACCCTCGCGCTGATGCTGGCGGCATTCACCCTGTTGCGCGTGACGTCGCTAGATCTCGTCGTCGCGGGGGCCTCAGCAGCGCTCCTTCTCGCCGTCGGACGAAGCTCGGGTTTGTCCTGGGACGACCTGGGCATGGCGCGGACTACCGCAGGACGTGGCGCCCGCTGGGCCCTGGTCGCCGCAACTGTCGTGGCCCTGGGCTATCTCATCGTTGCCGTGACCCCATTCCAGGTGCTCCTCGAGGACAGTCGCTTCGACGATGGGTGGCCGGACGCCCTATGGCGCGCTGCTGTCACCGTTCCCCTCGGAACGGTGCTCTGGGAGGAGATCGCATTCCGGGGCGTGCTGTGGTCCCAACTGCGCAGCCGCTGGTCCGCCACGTGGGCTACAGCGGGCAGCTCGCTGCTCTTCGGGGTCTGGCACACGCTCCCCGCCCTGCGGTTCGCCGAGACAAACGATGGAGCCGACTCGGTGGCGTCGGGCTCAGTTGTCGTGATCGGCACAGTGGTCGTGACCATGGTTGTCACCGGGGCCGCAGGAGTGCTCTTGTGCGAAATGCGTCGGCGCAGTGACAGCCTTCTCGCACCGATCGGGCTGCATTGGGCAGCCAACGCGTTCGGGGTGTTGGCAGTGGCAGCCGTCGCCACCTGATCGAGGGCCTCGGGTGTGTCAGCGAGCAAGCTGGGACGGCGCGGCGCTGTCCCAGCTTCCATCGGTACTTACTCGGCAAGCAGCTGGTAGAGGTGCTTGCGAGCCTGGGTGAGGATCTCGTCGGCTTGCGCTAACTGCTCTGATGTTCCGGTAGCGGCGACCTGTTTGGCGGCAGCCGCAACACTGAAGATGGTCTTGCGCAGGTCGATGTCACCAGCGGAGGGAGCCAAACGCTCCCATGGCGGTATGCCGTCGCCAGCCTCTGTAACGGCCTTGCGTCCGGCCTCAGTGAGTTGGAAGACGCGTCGGCCGTCCTGTTCCGTGCTCGACACCAAGCCTTCGTCAGAGAGTCGGCGAAGGGCCGGGTAGATCGAACCAGGGCTCGGTCGCCAAGCCCCGCTGGTCCGCTCAGCCAGTTCATGCATCACTTGATAGCCGTGCATCGGCTCTTCGGCCAGCAAAGCCAGGATCGCTGCACGTGCATCGCCACGACTGGCTCGCGGGCCACCGCCGGGGCCTCGCCGGTTGCGTCCTCGATGACCGGCAAATCCGTGCGGTCCGCGGGTTCCGCGCTTTCCGCGGCCCAGAGTGTCATCCTCGTCGTGGGACATTCGGCGTCCTCCTGTGATGGAGCCGCTCTGACGGCGGTGGCGCCGGCCTCGGCGACGCAACCGGCCACGAGCTGGCCGGTCGCTGGGATCTTGATCGGGTTCGTTGGACGTCCGCCACGGTGGCGTCCGTCTCGTGGGGTGCTTCGTCGGTGGTTCGTTCACAGTCTTGTCTCTTTTCGCCTTCGGTCAGGGAGACCGAATTGCCTCCTTGAGCGTATCACGATGTATCGCGATGTAGTCTTAAACGCTCTTAGAGCGGAGGTATTCCCGTAGCGTCTTTAACGGGCCGCGACGAAAGCGGCTACGGCACGATCGACGTCTTCGTCGGTGTGCGCGGCCGACAGCTGCACGCGAATCCGAGCCTGCCCATGGGGCACAACCGGGAATGAGAACGCCACAGCGTAGACACCCGCGTCCCAAAGTCTCTGCGCAACAGCACTCGCTTCAACGGCATCACCGAACATCACCGGGACGATGGCGTGCTCACCGGGGAGCAGCTCAAACCCCGCCGCGGACATTCCTATCCGGAACCGTGCAGCGTTGCGTTCGAGCTGAGTTCGGAGTTCATCAGACTCAGCAAGGATGTCGAGCACAGCCAACGTGGCTCCGGCCACTGCGGGTGCAACGGAGTTCGAGAACAAATAGGGCCGTGCACGCTGCTTTAACACTGCAACAATCTCACGGCGAGCAGCTACGTAGCCACCGCTCGCTCCCCCGAGAGCTTTTCCGAGAGTTCCAGTAAGGATGTCAATCCGATCTTCGACGCCGTAGCGCGCCGGCGTGCCGCGACCGCCCTCCCCGACAAACCCGACCGCGTGCGAGTCATCGACCATCACCAACGCGTCGTAGCGGTCGGCCAGCACGCAGATTTCATCGAGCGGCGCGTAGTAGCCGTCCATCGAGAAGACGCCGTCGGAGACGATCAACCGGTAGCGCGCGTCGGCAGCTTCTTGCAGGCGTGCTTCTAGCTCGGTCATGTCTCGGTTGGCATAGCGGTAACGCTGCGCCTTGCAGAGCCTTACACCGTCGATGATGCTGGCGTGGTTAAGCACATCGGAGATCACCGCGTCTCGCTGATCGAACAGCGCCTCAAACACTCCCCCATTGGCGTCGAAGCAGGACGGGAACAAGATCGTGTCCTCCTGGCCAAGCCACGAGGCGAGCCGATCCTCCAGCTCGCGGTGGATGTCCTGTGTGCCACAAATGAAGCGGACCGAGGCCATGCCGAAGCCGCGCTCCTCCAGAGTCTTGGACGCAGCCGCCACGACCCGCGGATCGTCGGCGAGCCCGAGGTAGTTGTTGGCGCAGAGGTTGAGGATCTCGCGGCCGGCCTCGTCTCGGACGTGCGTCCCCTGCGGGCTCACCAGGACGCGCTCGGGCTTGAAGACCCCCGTCTCTTGCATCTCTGCAATGCGGGACGAGAGCTCTGATCTCAGAGCTTCCAACACGTCACACCTCCGACCAGTCGAGCAGGACCTTGCCGCACCGTCCACTTGAGGCAGTGTCGAATGCTTCCTCGAACTGGTGGTACGGGAAACGGTGCGTGATTACCGGAGAGATGTCCAGTCCAGCAGCAACCAGGACTGACATCGCGTACCAGGTCTCGTACATCTCGCGACCGTAAATCCCCTTGATCGTCAGCATCGACGTGATCGTCTTCATCCAGTCGAATGGAGCCTCATCACTGCTCGGCAGCCCGAGCAGGGCGATCCGCCCTCCGTTGGCCATCGTCTCCAACATGCTCGCGAGCGCCGTCGGGGCACCGGACATCTCCAGACCGACGTCCCAACCCTCCTTCATTCCCAGCTCGCTCATCACGTCGCTGAGGTCGCGTTGCGTCGGGTCGACTGCCAGGGTGACACCGGTGCTGCGGGCCAGTTCGAGTCGATAGGGACTGACATCGGTGACCACTACGTGACGAGCGCCCGCATGCCGGGCAACAGCGGCAGCCATGATCCCAATTGGGCCCGCTCCGGTGACAAGGACGTCTTCACCCAGCACAGGGAATGCCAGCGCGGAGTGGACCGCGTTGCCGAAGGGGTCGAAGATCGCTGCGACCTCGACATCCAGCGCAGCCGGGTGGCGCCACACGTTTCCGGCCGGCACCGAGATGTACTCGGCAAACCCGCCGTCGCGATGTACGCCGACCCCCTTGGTGTTCGGGCAGAGCTGCCGGCGTCCGGCCCGGCAGTTGCGGCAACGGCCGCAGACAATGTGCCCCTCGACACTCACCAGATCTCCCTCGAGGAGGGTGTCCACCCCTGGGCCAACTGCGGCGACGTGTCCGGCAATCTCGTGGCCGAGGACCACGGGCGGAGTGACCATCGACTGAACCGATGGGTCCCAGGCGCGGATGTGCAGGTCGGTACCGCAAATGCCAGTGCGAGCGACCCTGATAAGCACCTGACCGCTCTCGACCTCAGGATCGGGCACCTCTACGAGGTCGAGACCCGGCTCTGCTGCACGCTTGACCAAGGCCTTCATGAGTCCCTCCGAGATGGCGTCCGCACGTTTCTGCCCCAGTCAGGATTGAGAAGGTGCCGCACCGAACGTGGCGCGAACCGCAGAGCGTACCTCCCCGTGTGGCCAGAGCCACGCCGCGATGACCACAATCGTCATCCCCACTGCACCGGCGAGGACAACTGCCGCAGCAGGTGACGATCTTTCCGCCACTGCGCCGAGACCCACAAGTCCGACGATCGCCATCCCGTTGAACCCCGCTCCGGCCATGCCGAAGACCCGCCCGCGGCGGTGCTCGGGGGTCAGCTGCATCGACAGCGCCATCAGGGTCACCACGTATCCCTGGAAGAGCCCGTTGATCCCCCAGAGCACGATCGCTGCGGGGACCGGGGGCTCAGCCGCCGTTGCCAGCAGCGGCACCATTGACGCGATCGCCAGCGGAAAGATCAGTCGCACCTGCCTCTGCATCGGTATCCGGGCCACGAATAGGGCCCCGACGGCCGCCCCAGCAGGCGTAGCCGCCAAGAGTGCCGTTGCCGCCCAGGGCGGTGCACCGTCTTCGGTGGCGTAGGGAAGCGCCACCGCGTCGGTGGCAACCAACAGAGCAGCCGACCCCCAGAGCAGGAAGACAACTCCCCGGATCGATGGGGTTACGACGATGGTGCGCAGACCCGACCTGGTGTCCTGCCATAGACGCCTTGCACTCGTGCCGGCCGCGTCCGCGGTGGGCCGGGGCGTGACAAAGGCCAACACGATCAAGTAGGAGATCAAGAAAGTCAGCGCGTTGAAGAGCAGCACCCAGCCAGCGCTGGTGACGCCCAGCGCCAGACCGGCAAGAAGAAAGCCGAGGACCTGAACAACCTGCTCGAAGGTGGTACCGAGCCCGACGACAGCTTGGTACTCGATCGGTGATCGTGCCGCGTCAGGGAGCAGCGACGAGCGCGCTGACAGGGCCGGGGCGCTGAATATCTCGGCTATGAGGAGCAACAGAACCGCGGCGAAGATGGCATCCCTCGCGACCGTGATTGCCAGCACCGTGACGATGAGGGCGCGCGCGAGATCGGCCCACAGCATGACCGAGCGTCGAGGGAATCGGTCAGCCAGCGAACCGAGGAAGGCAAAACCGAATGTGCTGGGGACGTATGAGACAGCCAAGACCGTCGCGGCCAACAACGCGTTCCCGTCGCTGCGATCGAGCACGAAAAGAGCGAGGACCACGCGTGCGAGCTGGTCCCCGATCCCGGACAGCAGCCGGGCGACAAGAAGTGCCACCAGCTCGGTGTTCCCCAGCACAGCTCGATACCGCGCTGCGCCGGAGGTGAGCTGGTCTGTCACGTGTAGAACACCTTCTCCACGACGGTCCGGGCCCGTCGGGAGACCCTGCGGTAGTCCTCGACGAGTTCACCGGACCGACCAGGTTCGTACCCCATGACACCTGCCACAAGGGCAAGATCTCCGGTGTCGCGGGGAACACTGTCGGACGGTCGTCCCTTGGCCACCATGATGGCGTCCCGGATGTGAGTCGCCAGCAGCCACGCCGCGCACAGCACCTCGGTGTCGTCGTCGGAAAGCAGGCCTGCCTCTCGCGACGCTGACAGCGCCGCCAGCGTGCTGGTCGTCCGCAACGAGTTGACTGCCGCTGCGTGCTCCATCTGGAGCAGTTGCACAGTCCACTCGACATCGGCCAGACCCCCTGGGCCTAGTTTGGTGTGTAGGGCTGGATCGGCACCACGGGGAAGCCGCTCTGACTCAACTCGTGCTTTGACTCGCCGGATCTCGGTCACCGCCGAAGGCGGCAGTCCGCCCTGGGGCCATCGGAGCGAGTCGATCAGATCGGTGAAGGCCCTGCCCACGGACTCATCGCCAGCCATTGGCTGAGCTCGAAGAAGTGCCTGGCTCTCCCACGTCAACGACCAGCGCTCGTAGTAGGCCCGGTAAGACGCGACGGTGCGCACGAGCGCACCGTTGCGTCCCTCTGGTCGCAGGTCGGCATCGAGCAACATTGGCGGGTCTGGCGCCGGCAAGGTGAGCAGCCGCCGCAGCTCAGTGGCCAGCAGCAGTGCATGGCGAGACGCCTCCTCCTCGTCAGCGCCAGGAATGGGGTCGTGCACGAACAGAACATCGAGATCACTGCCGAGCCCGAGCTCACCACCGCCGAACCTGCCCATTCCAATCACTGCGAACCGAGTGGGTGCTGCACCCTGGATGGACGCGCCCTTGGTCACTACCTCCAGAACAGCCGAGAGAGCCGCCTGAGCAACCGCAGTTAACACTGGCCCGGATTCGGCAGGGCCAACTGCGCCCAACACCTCAGCCGCAGTCAGTCGAAAGAGTTCACGACGTCGAATGGCACGAACACCCTCTGCAGCTGACTCTGGTGACTCAGCCCGCCCTGCTGTCGCACGCATCTCGCCCAGGAGCTCGTCGGTGGTGCGCGGCCGGAGCGCATCTTGGTCCGCAAGCAGCGCCACGGCATCAGGGGCGCGCAGCAGCAGGTCTGTCGCGAATCTGCTGGTAGCAAGGATCCGTGCAAGACGCTCGGCGGTGGCTCCCGCGTCTCGCAGCAGCGCGAGATACCAATGCGTACTGCCCAAGGCTTCACTGACCCGGCGAAAGCCAAGCAGCCCCGCATCGGGGTCCGGGGCGTCGGCGAACCATCCGAGCATGACCGGCAGCAGCGTCTGCTGGATCGCGGCCCGCCGGCTGACGCCGGATGTCAACGCCTCCAAGTGACGCAGCGCACCCTTCGGGTCCGCATATCCCAACGCTTCCATCCGCGCTTGCGCGGCCTCAGGCGTCAGTCGAGACTCGCCGGCGTCAAGCCTCGCTACTGCTTGCAGCAGCGGACGGTAGAAGAGCTTCTCGTGAAGTCGTCGCACCTCTCGCGCATGGCGACGCCACTGGTCGGTCAGCTCATCGACTGGCTCACGGGTGTACCCGATCGACCGCCCGAGAACGCGCAGCGACGGAGTATCGGTCGGCATCAGATGCGTGCGGCGAAGGCGGCGCAGCTGCAGTCGATGCTCAAGCGATCGCAGGAACCGGTAGGCATCACTGAGTGAGGCCGCGTCATCGCGGCCGACGTAGCCCCCTGCAGCCAGCGCGTCGAGCGCTCGTAGGGTGTTACCGCTCCGCAGTGTGTCGTCGCTGCGACCGTGGACCAGCTGTAGCAGCTGCACGGAGAACTCGATGTCCCGAAGACCTCCAGGTCCGAGCTTGATCTGTCGGTCGACCTCGCCGGGGGGAAGGTGCGCCTCGACTCGGCGTCGCATCTGCTGCACATCAGCGACGAATCCCTCACGGCCAGACGCCTCCCAGACCAGTGGCCCGATGGCGTCCAGATACTGCTGTCCGAGCTCAAGATCTCCCGCGACCGGTCGGGCTTTGAGCAGCGCCTGGAACTCCCACGTCTTGGCCCAGCGTCGGTAGTACGCGACGTGGCTGGCCAGCGTCCTGGTGAGCGAGCCGGACTTTCCCTCTGGTCGCAGCCCCGCGTCCACCTCCCACAACGAACCCTCGGACGTCACCGACGAGCATGCGCGTGCCACGGATGCGGCGAGGCGATTCCCCGTTCGAGTTGCACTCTCTTCATCCACCCCAGGCTCAGGCTCGACGACGTAGATCACGTCGACGTCGCTCACGTAGTTGAGCTCGCGGCCACCGCACTTACCCATCGCGATGACTGCGAACCGAACTCCTGTGGCATCTCGACCCACCTCGGCGCGGGCTACGGCAGTGGCCGCCTCGAGTGCGGCGCTAGCCAGGTCAGCAAGCTCGGCAGCGATGTCGGAGACATCGGGCGAGGTCGTGAGATCTCGGGAAGCGACGCGAAGCAACAGCCTGCGGTACTGGACACGCATTGCGTCCAGCGCCACCGTTGCATCCTGCGTGGCGATCGGCGAAGTGCTGCTCGGGTCGGCCCCTACGGCGGTCAGCATTGCCACGCGCATCCCCTCAGCCGTGAGGCGAGTCACCGCCAGCTGAGGATCGTTGAGGAGTTCGCAGTCCGAAGGACGGCGCGCCAGGTGGTCGGCCAAAGCAGTGCTGGCACCCAACACTGCAAGTACTCGCTCGGCGTAGTCGGGGCCGGCAGCCAAAGCATCGAGTAACCCGGGTGCGTCATCGGCCACCTCAAGCACACGCGCCAAACCGTTCAGGGCTCCATCAGGGTCGGCAACCCTCGACAGCTGGGTCAGCAAGACCTCGGATGGTTCAAGCCCTCGTTCAGCCAGCCGCCCCAGCGTCAGTGCGGCCGCGGCAGCATCGACAAACCCCCACCGGGAGAGTTGCCCGGGAGTTGTCTGGATCCGTCCGCTCCCCACAAGGTCACCGTAGCGACGGTTGGTCGCCTCAGAGCGCCGGGAGGTAGCGCTCAAGCTCGAAGGCGGTCACCTGGTTGCGGTACTCCTGCCACTCGGCGCGCTTGTTTCGCAGAAAGAAGTCGAAGACCTGCTCGCCGAGGGTCTCAGCCACCAGTTCACTGTGCTCCATCACCGCGATCGCTTCGGCGAGGTTCTGAGGCAAGGGGTCGATGCCCATGGCCCTGCGCTCCGCCTCGGTCAACAGCCAGACGTCATCCTCGGCGCCCGCTGGAAGCTCATAGCCCGCCTCAATCCCCTTGAGCCCGGCGGCCAGCAACACGGCGAACGCCAGGTACGGGTTACAGGCAGAGTCAAGCGTGCGCACCTCGATGCGTGTGCTCTGCCCCTTCTGGGGCTTGTACATGGGAACTCGCACCATGGCTGATCGGTTGTTGTGGCCCCAACAGACGTAGGCCGGCGCCTCTCCCCCGCCGTAGAGCCGTTTGTACGAGTTCACCCACTGGTTGGTGACAGCTGTGATCTCCGGAGCGTGACGAAGCAGTCCGGCGATGAAGGAGCGCCCGACCTTGGAGAGCTGGTAGTCGGCGCCGGGTTCAAAGAAAGCGTTGCGGTCACCCTCGAAGAGCGACAGGTGAGTGTGCATACCTGAACCGGGGTGTTCAGCCAACGGTTTGGGCATGAACGATGCGTAGAGCCCCTGCGACAAGGCCACCTCCTTGATAACGGTCCGGAACGTCATCAGATTGTCAGCGGTGCTCAAAGCATCCGCGTAGCGCAGATCGATCTCCTGCTGCCCAGGTGCGCCCTCGTGGTGACTGAACTCCACCGATATGCCCATGGCCTCCAGCATGGTGATCGCGTCACGGCGAAAATTCTGTCCCACCGAGGTTGGCGTGTGGTCGAAGTACCCGCCGTTGTCGATCGGTACGGGTTGCCGACCCGGTTCGGGCAGCTCGTCGAAGAGGAAGAACTCGATCTCAGGGTGGGTATAGAACGTGAAGCCCATGTCGGCTGCGCGTCCCAGGGCGCGCTTGAGCACGTAGCGGGGGTCGGCATAGGAAGGGGAACCGTCTGGCATGAGGATGTCGCAGAACATTCGCGCCACCCCCGGCTCACCGCGCCACGGAAGCACGGTGAAGGAGGTGGGGTCGGGCTTGACGAGCATGTCCGACTCCGAGACGCGGGCGAACCCCTCGATCGCCGAACCATCGAACCCAATGCCTTCAGCGAAGGCCGCCTCCAGCTCAGCCGGCGCTACTGCGACCGACTTCAGGTATCCCAGAACATCGGTGAACCAGAGCCGGATGAAGCGGATGTCGCGCTCCTCGGTGGTTCGGAGCACGAACTCCTGCTGCTTGTCCATCTAGCCATGGTGTCGCCACCGTGTTTCGCCGACGTTACGACGCAGAAAGAACCTCGCGAGTCTGGCGGGTGATCCGGTGTTCGGCGACGAAAGACAGGAATGGGACGGTTCCGGCCAAGCAGATGAGGACGCCCTTGCTCAGTGGCCACTTCAGACGGAACGACAGGTCGAAGACCGTCACGAGGTACGCCATGTAGACGAATCCGTGAACCCGCGGAACGAGGTCAAGCACCGTCTCTACGTCCAGAACGTAGCGGAGAAACATGTTCAAGCAGAGCAGCAGAAGGCCGATCCCCGCGGCCCACGCCATGACGCGGTATCTGGTGAGCGCCGAACTCGTGGCCTTGATCTGCTCGGCAGCCGGGCTCTCAACCATTCGCTAACCCTTCGGGGATCGGTGCTCGTCTTTGACCTCCATGGTGTCAAGCAGATCGGCGGCCAGCACATCGGGCTCTGCCGCAAGGTCCTCCCGCTCCACCCGCAACATCCGAACGAACCAGAAGATGGCAAAGACCCCGAACAACCACCACTGAACTCCGTAGGCCGCGTTTTGCCAATCGAGCGATCCGCCAAGAGTCAGAGATGGTGGGTCGACCCCGACCAACGGTGTGCGAGGTTCAGGCTGTTGCTGGATCACGAAACCCTGAAACAGCGGGGGCTGCCACAAAGAGAGCAGCTCAGCACTGGAGACGATCTCAACCTGCCCCTCAGGCAGCGGATCTCGACCACGCTCGCGAAGCGCGTCCGACTCCGTCGGCTCAAGCCAGCCAACGATCTTCTGTGGTCCGCCGGGGACCGGAGGTACAGCAGCGCCGGCCGGCAGCCATCCGCGCACCACGGGTACGACAGCGCCATCAGCATCGTCGACAATGAAGGCAGCCAGCACCCAGACCCCAAGGCGACCAGACTCCTGCCGGTCGACCACCAGCAGCTCGCGGTCCGCGTCGAATACGCCGTCAATCAAGACGCGACGACCGACCTGCGCCTGGTTCACCGGTTGTCCCGGCTGATGAATGTCGGTCAGCACCGCCACACCCGCTGCAGGCGTCCTGACGACTTCGACTCTCGCCCGACCCCACTGCCAGGAACCAAGCCAGGCACAGGCCACCACGATCACCACCAGCAACGCCAACCGCGCGACCCAGCGCGGGGTGAGCAGCATGCGAAGCACACTGCGACGGTATCCCGGCTCACATTCGGCCCGTGGCTAGGGTGGTCTCGTGGCTCCCGACCAGAACACCTCGCGTCCTTGGCGAGTCGCTCTGGTCCAGGAGAACGCCACTGTTGGCGACCTGACCGGCAACGCTGAGCTGGTGCTCAGTCGCACCCAAGAGGCTGCGGACGCGGGGGCTCGCCTGGTGGTCTTCCCAGAGATGTTCCTCACTGGCTATCCGATCGAGGACCTTGCCCTCCGCAAGTCGTTCATCGAGGCCTCACAGCAGACGATGAGCGTCCTCGCCACACGCCTGGCGGCCGCAGGACTGGCTGAGATCACGGTGGTCGTCGGCTACCTCGACACCGACGTCGACGGGGCCGACCGCCTGGGTAGCCCCCGCCACTCGCCCCAGAATGCCGCAGCAGTCCTCCGGTCTGGCGCAGTGATGACCCGCTATGCCAAGCACCACCTGCCGAACTACGGAGTGTTCGACGAGTACCGGTACTTCGTGCCAGGAACGAAAGGGTGCACGTTCGAGGTGGACGGACATCGAGTGGCGCTGTCGATCTGCGAGGACCTCTGGCAGGACGGAGGTCCCGTGGTCTGGGCCACTGAGTCCGAGGCCGAGCTGCTGGTGGTCATCAATGGCTCACCCTACGAACGGAACAAGGACGACACCCGCCTCGCGCTCTGTCGCCGGCGAGCTCGGGAGGCGGGAATGCCGCTCGCCTACGTCAACATGGTCGGCGGCCAGGACGAACTGGTTTTCGACGGCGACTCGCTAGTGGTCGACCATGAGGGCGACGTGCTCGTTCGGGGACCGCAGTTCCTCACTGCCATCATCTACGCTGACCTCCCCCCAGATCCGACCGCCCAGCACCCGATCACCGCGAGGCTGGACGAGGTAGAGGAGGTGTACGAGGCCCTGGTGTGCGGCCTGCGCGACTACGTGCACAAGAACGGCTTCAGTACCGCTGTGATCGGACTCTCAGGTGGCATCGACTCTGCGCTCACCGCTGCGATCGCCGTAGACGCCTTGGGTGCCGAGCACGTGTTCGGTGTGGGAATGCCGAGCACCTACTCGTCCCAACACTCTCGAGACGACGCCGCCGACCTGGCCGCCCGATCCGGGCTTCACTTCCGTGAGGTACCCATCGCCTCGATGGTCGATGCGTATCTCGCCCAGCTGCACCTGTCCGGCGTTGCTGAAGAGAACCTGCAGGCCCGCGTTCGCGGGACCACACTGATGGGCATCTCAAACCAGGAGGGTCACCTGGTGCTGGCTACTGGCAACAAGAGTGAGCTCGCGGTCGGGTACTCGACGCTCTACGGTGACGCCGTTGGGGCATTTGCTCCCCTCAAGGACGTTCCGAAGACGCTCGTGTGGCAGCTGTCGCGGTGGCGCAACAAGGCCGCGGAAGCCTCCGGCGAGGTGCCCCCGATCCCGCCGAGCAGCATCGACAAACCACCGTCGGCAGAGCTGCGTCCTGGCCAGCTCGACACCGACTCACTACCGGACTACGCGCTGCTGGACGACGTGCTCGATGACTACATCGAGCAGGACCAGGGGGCGTTCGATCTCATTGCGGCAGGCTTCGACCCCGCCCTGGTCGAGCGCGTGATAACGCTCACCGACCGCGCCGAGTACAAGCGCCGCCAGTACCCGCCAGGACCGAAGATCTCGCTCAAGGCGTTCGGCCGCGACCGGCGACTGCCCATCACCAACCGGTGGCAAGAAGACATCGACCATCAGCGGCACTCGTGAACCCGGCAATGCCCCTGCCTCCCCCACCCGCGTGGGCTGAGCTCTCGCGACAGCCAACCGCTCTCTTTCTTGACATCGACGGAACTCTCTTGGAGTTCGAATCGCATCCCGATCTGGTCAGGGCAACCGAGGGCCTGATCTTGTTGCTGAAGTCGATCAGCACTGCACTCGACGGAGCCCTCGCACTGATCTCTGGAAGGCCCTTGCACGACATCGATCGAGTCTTCGACCCGTGGCAGCCGTTCGCTGCCGGAGGACACGGCGCCGAGGTCAGGGGCGGCGCCGGGACACGGTTGCACCGACCAGACGTCAGCCAGCTGCATCTGACGCGCGCTGCGCTGACAGAGGGAGCGGCAGAGCTGCCGGGCAGCTGGATCGAGGACAAGGGATACGGCCTGGCGCTGCACTACCGCGAGGCTCCCCAGCACGAAGCGGCCGCACGGGCACTGGTCGAGCGGGTCGCCGCCGCATCCCACGGTGCGCTCGAGGTGCAGCGTGGCGCCTACGTGCAAGAACTTCGACCAGCCTCGTTCGACAAGGGTCTGGCCCTGGACGAGTTGATGACGTGCTCTCCCTTCTTCGGTCGCCACCCAGTGGTGGTCGGGGACGACCACACCGATGAGTTCGCCTTCGCCGCAGCGCACCGCCACGGGGGGATGTCGGTGCTCGTCGGTCCGCGTGACGATACCGTCGCGCAGTATCGGATCTCCGATCCGGAGTCGGTGCGCGGATGGCTGACCGAGATTCCCGAGGAGGTGTTCCCATGACCCCTCCCGAGCAGTCCCTCGACCTGGCGGTGATCGGCAACGGTACGGTCGGCATGCTGGTCGACGCGCAGGGTCGCTACGTCTGGGGCTGTCTGCCCCATCTGGCGGCTGATCCCACGTTCTGCGAGCTGCTCCAGCCAGAGTCCGAGGGCCACGGAGTGTGCGCCGTCGAGCTCGAAGGTCTGGTCTCCACCGAGCAGCGCTACCTCCCCAACACAGCAGTCTTGGTCACAGTGCTCAGCGCCGAGGACGGCAGCGCCGTTGAGATCACTGACTTCGCCCCGCGCTTCCACCGATGGGACCGCCTCTACCACCCGGTCATGTACGTGCGCCGCATCCGGCCCCTCTCCGGTGGGCCGCGCGTCACGATACGAGTGCGGCCCCTCACCGACTGGGGCGGGCGAATCCCCGAACGAACGAGTGGCAGCCACCACATCCGGTGGGTCTTGAAGGAGACGACTCTTCGACTGACGACTGATACCCGAGTGCCCTACATCGAACGCGAGTTGCCATTCGTCCTCGACCGCCCCATCAACATGATCCTCGGCCCGGACGAGAGTCTGACGACGTCGGCCGAGGCGTTTGCTCGCGAGGCTTACGATCGAACGCTCGACTACTGGCAGTCGTGGTCACGTTCGCTGTCGATCCCCTTCGAGTGGCAGGACGCGGTGATCCGCGCGGCGATCACCCTAAAGCTCTGTCAGTACGAGGGGACGGGAGCCATCGTCGCGGCGCTGACCACGTCGATACCGGAAGCGCCAGACACCGGCCGCAACTGGGACTATCGCTACTGCTGGCTACGCGACGCAGCCTTCGTGGTGCGAACTCTCAACCAGCTCGGGGCGACCAAGAGTATGGAGGACTTCCTTGGGTACATCTACACGCTGGCCTCGGGGACTGAGCAGATGCAGCCGGTCTACGGCATCCACTTCGAGCGCGCACTTACCGAGCAGATCGAGGCACACCTCGCCGGATATCGCGGCCAGGGACCTGTGCGCAGCGGCAACGAGGCGTACCTGCAGAAACAGCACGATGTCTACGGAAGCGTCGTCATGGCGTCAACGCACCTGTTCTTCGACCAGCGACTGACAACTCCTGGCGACGAGGGAGCATTCGAGCAGCTCGAGCGAGCGGGTGACCTCGCCTACGAGCTCTTTGACCAACCAGACGCCGGTCTCTGGGAGTTCCGGGGCCGCCAGGGGGTGCACACCTACAGCAGCGTGATGTGCTGGGTGGCCGCCGACCGGTTGGCCAAGATCGCCATCCAGCTCGGTGCTCGAGATCGCGCAGCGCACTGGCGCTCACGGGCCGATCTCATGCGTGACCGAATCATCCATGAGGCCTATGACAACGAGCGTGGAGCCTTCATGGAGACATGGGGTGGTTCCCGGCTCGATGCCTCAACCCTGGTGCTGCCTGACCTGGGCTTTGTCTCAGCCGACGACGAGCGGTTCCTCGGAACGCTGGCAGCTGTCGAAAAGCACCTCAAGCGCGGTGACTACCTGTTCCGATACGTCGATGCCGACGACTTCGGAGAGCCACGTACGTCGTTCAACCTCTGCACCTTCTGGTACCTCGATGCCCTGGCCCGGGTGGGGCGTACCGATGAAGCTCGAAGTCTGTTCGAGCAGATTCTGAGCAGGCGCAACAACCTCGGCCTGATGTCCGAGGACCTCCACCCCGAGACCGGCGAGCTGTGGGGCAACTTCCCGCAGACATACTCGATGTTGGGGATCATCCAGATCGCGATGCGGCTGTCCCGCCCCTGGGAGCATGCCTCATGAGCAGGCTCATCGTCGTGTCCAATCGGGTGGCACTACCTCGCGAGACACGGGCGGGTGGGCTGGCGGCCGCAATGCACGCTGCGCTCGCCGAGAACGGAGGGATCTGGTTCGGCTGGTCCGGCAAAGTTGCCGACTCCCCCGGGCCACCCACCGAGATGACCGAAGGCGGCATCAAGTACGTCACTGTCGATCTTGCAAGGCCCGAGTACGACGCCTACTACAACGGGTTTGCCAACCGGACGCTGTGGCCCCTGCTGCACTACCGCCTGGACCTGGTCGATTACCGACGCGACACATACCGGGGTTACCAGCGGGTCAACCGGTCTTTCGCCAGGCTGCTTGCCCCGATGATCGAGGACGACGACCTCGTGTGGGTGCAGGACTACCACCTCATGCCTCTCGCAGCGCTGCTGCGTGAAGAGGGAGTCCGCGCTCGCATCGGCTTCTTCCTGCACACGCCGCTCCCCCCTCCTGACCTCGTTGTCGCCCTGCCAGGACACCGCGCATTGATGGAGGCGCTCACTGACTACGACCTGGTTGGGTTCCAGACCGAGGGAGACCGACAGGCGTGTGTTGACTACCTCATCAACCTGGCCGGAGGCAGCCTCACCTACGACGACCACGTGACAATGCCGTCGGGGACGCGCACCTTGGTGAAGTGCATCCCGATCTCGATCGACCGCGACCTCGTCTCCCAGCAAGCCATGCGCGCGTCCCAGCAGGTGACCGTGCGGCGACTCCGTGACTCGCTGTTGGGTCGCTGGCTCATCGTCGGCGTCGACCGCCTGGACTACTCCAAGGGCCTGCACGATCGGTTCGCTGCTTTCGGTCGGTTTCTCGACCGCCACGCTGAGCACCGTCGCCAGGCCGTCTTCCTCCAGGTGGCACCAACCTCACGCGGCGAGGTTCCGGAGTACCGCCAGATCCGCGCCGACCTCGAGCGCCAGTCCGGGGCCGTCAACGGCCGGTTCAGCGAGGCAGACTGGGTACCGCTGCGCTATGTCAACCGCACCTACACCCAAAGCACGCTGGCCGGCTTCTACCGCACTGCCCGAGTCGGGCTTGTGACGCCGTTGCGAGACGGTATGAACCTGGTCGCCAAGGAGTACGTCGCCGCTCAGGACCCCGAGGACCCGGGTGTGCTGATTCTGTCGTCATTCGCCGGTGCCGCCCGCGAGCTGGAGAGCGCGGTGATCGTGAACCCGCACGACGTCGACGGCGTGGCCGAGGCAATCCACCGATCGATCACCATGACTCTGCCCGAGCGCAGACGCCGTTGGCGAGAACTCGATGAGGTTCTCAGGGGGTGGACGATCGCGGACTGGCGTGAGTCGTATCTCACTCAGCTTGCCGGTACTCGAGCACCGAGTACCGACTAAGGCCCGGGATCGGCGGCCGCCTTCTGCTTCACGTGCTCAGGCGGCGTGATGGTGGGAAGGAAGAGGATCACGACCAGTGCTGCCAGCGCGACGATCCCCGCCGAGATCAGCGAAGTGAGCTGTGTTGCATCGAGGAAGTCCTGGTAGGCAGCGGCCCTGAGTACTTCGGCCTGTCCTGCCGGAAGGCCGGCGTCGATGGCGGCGTCGAGAACCACGTCTGTCGCCACGATCGACGTCGACGCCGTGGCACGGGCCTGGTCGGGAAGTTCCGCGAGAGTCTCGCGGGCGGCGGCCGCGTAGGTCGTCGCCAGCAGGGTCCCGATAACGGCCACTCCGAGGGCGCCGCCAATCTGGCGGACGGTGTTGGAGACAGCGGAGCCCGCTCCTGCCTGCGCCAGTGGCAACGAGTTCTGGATCAGCGTCGACGCCGGAGCCATGACGTTACCCATACCGAAGCCGAAGGCGAAGAACACCGTCAAGATCACCCAGAGCGGTGTCTTCACGTCCATGGCAGCGATACCCAGACATGCACCCCCCACCACGATCAGCCCGATCGTCATGACCGGCCGGTAGCCGAAGCGTGCGACAACTGTGGCGCTGCGCGGGGCCGCGAGCAGCTGTCCAACGGCGAACGGGATGAAGCACAAACCAGCCTGCAGAGTGTCGTAGCCCCGCAGTACCTGAAGGAAGAATGGCAGCGTGAATGTGATGCCGGAGAGAGCGAAGAACGCCAGGCTCATGGCGGCGAGGCTGACCGAGAATCCGCGACTGCCGAACAACGAGACATCGAATGACGCATGGTCGCTGCGGGCTTCCATCACGACAAAGACCGTGAGGATCGCAACTCCCGCCGCAATGGGGCCCAACACCATCGGATCGAGCCAGGTGCCGGCTTCACTTGCGTGGATGATGCCGAAGACCAGCGAGAACAACCCAACTGCCGAGACAACGAGACCAGTGACATCAAGACGGCGCGGGTTGGGGTTGCGCGTCTCTGGAACGACGCGGATGATCCCGAAGATCCCGATCGCGATGATCGGCACATTGATCAAGAAGACCGACCCCCAGGCGTTCCCGGTCAGCCACTCTGACCACTCCGGGTGCTCGAGCAGAAGTCCCCCGAGAACCGGCCCCAGCGCTACCGCGCCACCGACTGCCCCCGCCCAAGTGCCGATCGCCTTTCCGCGCTCCTCTCGGGGGAAGATCACGGTGATGATCGCGAGCGTCACCGGCAGGACGGCGGCACCACCCACGCCCATGACCGCGCGGAACGCGATCAGCATGTGGGCGTTTACCGAGAAGGCACAGATGGCTGAAGCGACGGCAAAGAGAGTCAGGCCGATCAGCAGAATGCGCCGGCGCCCGTACTTGTCGCCAAGTACTCCCCAGGTGAAGAGCAGCGCCGCAAAGGCCAAGATGTAGGCGTCTACGGCCCAGACGAGCTCTCCCGGCGTTGCCGACAGGTCGCGCTGGATGGTGGGGAGAGCAATGTTGAGCACCGTGTTGTCCAGAACGACGATCAACAGGCTCACCAGGAGCACCCCAAGGATCGCCCACCGCCGGGGGTGCCCCTCTCCACCGTGGTCAGCCGGGTCCCAAAAGTCGCCCCTGCCCGGATGTTTGGGTTCTGCCCCTCGTGGTGTCACCATGAGAGCAGTCCGGGGACCACACATGGCCTCGAGGCGAAGGGATACGAGATGACCCCCACCGTCCAATCTCCAGGCTCAGACCGTCCATCGACCGGCGCCGACAGCCCACGACTCTACGGTGCGACCAGATCAGGGCGTGTGACGCTGCACGACTTGGCGAGTGCCAAGCAGCGCGGCGAGCGTTGGCCGATGCTCACCGCGTACGACGCGATGACCGCCCGGCTTTTTGACGAAGTCGGCATTCCAGTGCTGCTGGTCGGAGACTCCGCAGCCAATGTGGTCTACGGCTATGAGACGACGATCCCCATCACCATGGACGAGTTGGTCCCGTTGGTCGCCGCCGTCGCGAGATCAACACAGCGTGCTCTGGTGGTGGCCGACATGCCGTTCGGCAGCTACCAGGCCTCGCCCGACCAAGCACTTGCTCAGGCTGCCCGATTCCTCAAAGAGGGGGGTGCGCACGCTGTCAAACTCGAGGGCGGCCAGCGAATCGTGCCTCAGGTTGAGGCACTGGTTGGCGCCGGCATCCCCGTCATGGGTCATCTGGGTTTGACCCCACAGTCGATCAACGCTCTGGGCGGTTACCGCGTCCAGGGACGCGGCGGCTCGGGTGAGCGACTACTGCGAGACGCCAAGTCGCTCGAGGCAGCAGGCGCGTTCGCCGTCGTTCTCGAGGTCGTGCCCGCTGAGCTGGCACAGCGCGTTACCGATGCACTTTCCATTCCGACGATTGGGATCGGGGCGGGCAACGGCTGCGATGCGCAGGTGAACGTGTGGCAGGACCTCGTCGGACTTACGCCTACCCCGCGCCCGAAGTTCGTCCGCTCCTATGGGGACGTCCGCTCGGTCATCTCCGATGCGGTACGTACCTGGTCTGATGACGTTGTGAGCGGCAACTACCCCTCAGCTGAGCAGTCTTATCAGTGAGCGGGACCTGAGAGGGGCGGAAGTCCAGCCACTCTGATCCCAGACTGCACCCGATAGCGACGGTTGACGGCGATCAAGTTCGCGGTGAGGGCCTCCACCTGCCCGACGTTGCGAAGTCGCCCTGCGAAGACTCCACGCAGCCCTGTGATGCTGTCCGCCAGTGCTATGACCTGATCGACAGCACCGCGATCATCTCCGAGCACGAGCACATCGGTGTCCAAATCTCCACCATCCAGCAGGAGCTCTGCCGAGACGTGGTGAAACGCGCCGACAACCGTGCTATTCGGGAGCAGCCGTTGCGCCTGCTGGGCGACGCTCCCAGCGTCGACGGTGAGCGCGTATGGACCGCGCTCGTCAAACCCGAGAGGGTTCACGCAGTCGATCACGATGCGCCCGTCGAGCTCATCCCTTAGCTGCATAATCGTCTGCTCATGCGCCGGCCACGGAACGGCAATGACGACCAGGTCACTGGCACAGACCTCGGCGTTGGAGGCTCCCGTGATCCGTTCGTCGAGAAGAGCTGCAGCTTCTTCAGCACGATTCGGGTCGCGGGAACCGATCCTCACCTGATGCCCAGCCGCGGCAAGACGGGACGCCAGGCCGCGCCCCAAAGCACCGGTTCCGCCGATCACCCCGATCATGCTCGGCCTGCCAGACATCGGCGCTTGACTCTTGATACCGACACGCTCATCCATGACCTGCATGGTTGCACCCGGCATCCTGAGGCACGATGGGGGGCGTGGATGTCAGTCGAGTGATGGTGCTGCGCGAAATGCTCGCGTCCTCCGGATGGGTTGAGCGCACACAAGGATTCGCGCGAACCATCCGGCGGCGTACAACCGAACCAGGGGGCCTGCTCCTCGTCGGGACCCCGGAGGCTGAGCCATGGCACCTCGCCGCGCACCTCGATGACGAGTCTCGTCTGTCAGGTACTCCACAACTCAGCCCCACACTGGTTCGTTACCAGGTGCCACCAGGCGCACCCTCTCATCTGTCTGTGACATTGGAGCGTCTCGAAGCCGCTCGTAAAGGCGAGACAGTCTTCGTCGTCAGCGAGGAGTCAGCTCCAGAAATGCTTCTCGAGCGCGCGTGGGACGCTCGCAAGATGGGTGCAACGGTTCTTTCGCTCGACGCAGGAGACGACGAGCTGCACGGTGTCGCTCATGAGTCCCTCATCGTCCCAGCCGCGGCAGAGACAGCGCTCGCGGTTCCTGAACTGGACGTCGTCTCGTTCGACAGTGTGCAGCACTTGGTCAGTGTCGCTGCAGGCGAAGCCGCACATTCACCCTCGTCAACATCGGTGCGTGAGCGAATGGCGAAGCTTCTCGAGCACATCGCAGGCCCACGTATCTCGTGACATTCGCATTGAACGAATGGTTGCTCTCATGCATAGATGTCAGAGATAAGTGCGTGTAGGGGTCGCGCAATCGTGCAGTTGCCGACAGAATGTGCGTCGCAACGTTCGCGACACGAACGGACAATTGCATGCACGGTGCTGGCGTCACGACTGTGACGGTGGGATTGTGCAACCAAAGCGTTCGGCGAAGGGGCCGGACACTGACGCGTCAGGAGGCACAGGTGGCTGCCAAGTCCACCACGGCCAAGCGGGCAGCAAAGCGTTCAACTGCTGCCAAGCGGACGACCAAGAAGTCGACCGCGAAGAGGGCCGCTGCAAAGCGCACGACGAAGAAGGCAACCGCCAAGCGCACCGCCAAGAAGGCACCAGCGAAGCGGACTGCCAAGAAGGCAACCAGGAAGACCGCCAAGAAGGCACCCGCCAAGCGGACTGCCAAGAAGGCAACCAGGAAGACCGCCAAGAAGGCACCCGCCAAGCGGACTGCCAAGAAGGCAACCAGGAAGACCGCCAAGAAGGCACCCGCCAAGCGGACTGCCAAGAAGGCAACCAGGAAGACCGCCAAGAAGGCACCCGCCAAGCGGACTGCCAAGAAGGCAACCAGGAAGACCGCCAAGAAGGCACCCGCCAAGCGGACTGCCAAGAAGGCAACCAGGAAGACCGCCAAGAGGGCACCTGCCAAGCGGGCACCCGCCAAGCGGACTGCCAAGAAGGCAACCAAGCGGACGGCGCGCAAGCGCTGACCCACGCACAACCGTTGAAGGCCCCGACACTCGAAGGTGTCGGGGCCTTCAACGCTCTCGAGGTCTCCTCAGCCCTTGGCCTCGTCGTTCCACTTCGGATCGCTGTCCCAAGCCTCGGTACGCCGACGAGCGATCTCCAGCGCATCCGCAGCGGTCGCGAAGTCGTCGAACGGCCCGAGTCGCACAGAGTTGGCACAACCCTCATTCGTCTCCACCGTGTGGTGATCCAGGCACCACCAGTACCGCTGGGCTTCACCGGCCGTCATCACGCACCTCCTCGTTGAGCCACCTAGACTGATCTCATCATGTCGCTTCTGTCGCCCGGTCGAGTCTCACCTCGACGGATGGTCCCCGGCCACATCTCTCGGCCAGAGTACGTGGACCGCCCACAGCCGCGACCCTTCACCGGTCCCGAGGTGAAGGACGCTGAGACGATCGAGCTCATGCGGGTGGCAGGGAGGTCTGGCCGCCCGAGCACTGCAAGAAGTGGGACGCGCGGTCGCCCCGGGGGTGACCACCGACGAGCTGGACCGGATCGGACACGAGTACCTCTGTGACCACGGCGCCTACCCGTCGACTCTCGGCTACAAGAACTTCCCGAAGTCTCTCTGCACCTCCGTCAACGAGGTCATCTGCCACGGAATCCCCGACAGCACCGAGCTCAATGACGGTGACATCGTCAATATCGACATCACTGCCTACATCGGTGGGGTCCACGGCGACACCGACGCGACGTATCTGGTGGGGGACGTCGACGAGGAGTCCCGTCTGTTGGTCGAGCGCACCGAATCAGCCATGATGCGCGGTATCAAGTCTGTGGCACCGGGACGGCCGGTGAATGTGATCGGACGCGTTATCGAGGCGTATGCAAAGCGCTTCGGCTACGGCGTTGTTCGCGATTTCACGGGACACGGCATTGGCACGTCCTTTCACTCTGGCTTGGTCATCCCCCACTATGACCACCCTGGTTACGACACCATGATGGAGTCGGGCATGACCTTCACGATCGAACCGATGCTGACGCTCGGCAGCATCGCGTACGACATCTGGGACGATGGCTGGACCGTCGTGACCGCCGATCGCAAGCGGACCGCCCAGTTCGAGCACACCCTCTTGGTCACCGACTCTGGCGCAGAGATTCTCACCCTTCCCTGACGTGAGCGAAACCATGCAGTCGGCTACACACCCTTAGCTGACTCCCAGATGACTGATTAGCAGAAGGGAGGTCAGAGACAGGTAGCGGCGTAGGTGGGAGACTGTCGATGCATTCCTCTACTCGGTTTGGAGCGACCAGTGAGACTCGACTGCACAATCAGCCAACTGGCCGATGAATTCAGCCGCGAATTGGAAGACCTTAACTACACGTTCAACACCAATCGGCACCGTGCCCGGTTGCAGCTGAAAGACGGAAAGCGCATTATCTTCCCCAATGACGCCGGCGGACGGGGCCGAGAGGGGGCCAAGAAGTGGGTGCGGGCGAAGCACCGCAAAGGCAAGATTCACGAACCAGCTCTAGTCGCTTCGTTTGTCGCCCTGTCACGGCGCCTGCGCGACGAGCCAATTGTGTTCTTCGACGTAGGAGCGCTTTACGGGTATTTCTCGTTGGTAGTGAAGTCTCTCTTCCCCCGATCGACAGCGTTCGCCTTCGAGATCAACCCGAATTCCTATGAGGCGCTTCGTAAGGTTGTCGCTGCTAACACGCACCTGGGAAGCCCGGCCGTGCACTGCTGCAACGTCGGACTCTCCGACCACACTCGTCTCTCGCACCCTTCATCTGTTCGGGGCCTAACTCTGGACGAGGACACCGCCGGCGGCGAGACGGTCATAGATCTGATGCGATTGGACGACTTCAGTCGGGTTACCAGCTTCCTGCCGGACCTCATGAAGGTCGACGTCGAGGGCTATCAGGCGCGCATCCTTCCCGGTGCAATGGACATGATCGCGGCGGCCAGGCCGACCATACTTATGGAGTTCGACACGCCTCAGGTCCTAGAGCGATTCGGTGTGACTAACGCTGACATTGTCCGGCCGCTCTTCGACCTCGGCTACTCGATGCTTTGGACCTCCGACCACCGAGACGGCAGCCCCAGCAAGTTCGAACATCTGCATCTTGCCGATCTGACCACTGAGCACGAGACAAACTCGCTGGCGGTCTTCGTACAGGCTTCAGACTGAGGGTACTTAGACAGCACAGTGATCGTTGACGCCTCAGTCGCTCCGATCACGTTATCCACAGGCTGGAGCGGGTGCCTACCCGCGCAAGTGCGCGTGGTGGCCAAGATCCGGTCGCCTCGAGGGGTAAGGCCCGGGCCAAGATCGACCGATACCCGCATCATGCGCACACGTAAGCCTGCGGCCTCTTCGAGCCCTGCCTGTCACCGTTGCACCGCTGTCCTCTTCACCGGTGTGCCGCGCTGCGGCATGTGTGGGTGGCCGGCAGGGGTGGGATACCCGCCTGCAGAGGATGAACTGGACCAAGTCACCACTTCGGAGACGATCACCCCAGAAGCAGTCGACGAAGAACCCGATCACGTGGGCGTCCAGCTGGACGCCCTCGCGGGGATGGTCGCCAGGCAAGGTCAGTCGCTCTCCCCCAACGAAGACACCACCGACGCCACGGTCGACCTGGACCCTGAGGAGCCAGTAGCCGAGGACGTCCCTGAGGACACCACCCCTGACTTGGACGTACCCGCGATCGCCCTCACCCAGGGCGCTGACCCACGCGATGAGGCTCCTGACGATGACGACATCCGCGGGGCCGCGCAGGAGGTCGACCCACTCACCGCCCCGCTCGCCGCGCTCACCGGAGCTGCAGTCGCGACGGCGACGGCTTCTCAGGGTGCTTCCCCTGCCACCACAGATCAGGTAGAGCCCGCGACGGCCCCGGATGACGTCCTCGAGCCAATCACCGACGAGACGGGCGACGAGCTCGAATCGTCTGCTCCCAACGACTCCCACGCCACCGAAACAGCGGGGCAGGCATCAGCAATCCTTCGGCCGGCCCAACTGCTGGTCGTGGCAACGGCGGCCTTGAATCTGATCCTCGTGGGCCTCAACGCCGTTCTCGGAACCTCATCCGGCTCAGTAAGCGTCGTCACGCTCGGTGCGGCCCTTATCACCCTCGCGGTGTGGACAGGCGCCACGGTGACCTTCTTGCACTGGGTGTCCCGCGCGCACTCGCACGTCGCCGCAACGGCGGCATCACGCCAGCGACACGGCGCTTCCATGTCTCTCATCGGTTGGTTCATTCCGATCGCCGGCTTCGTGATTGGCTACCGCGTCCTGCAGGATCTTTGGACCGGCAGCGATCCAGCTACCCGTCAGGACGCCGACGCCCCACCTGCCAAGGTACGGACAATCGACCTCTGGCTTCTCGGGATCGTCACCGCAGCTCTCTTCGGGTATGCAATGCCTCTTGCGCTTGGTGACTCCGCTCTCTGGAGTGGGATCAGCGCTCTCGGTCTCCTGGTCGCCGCGCTCAGCCTGGCTTCGACCATGGGCTCGATCAGCGCCTGGCAGCTCGACCAGCAAGACGCAGCAGCCCAGGACGAAGCAGCGCCGAGTGCCGATTCCGGTGTCGAGAACGACGTCGCGGTCAGCGCTGACGAGCTCGAGCGTCCCAACCCGGTGCCGTCTCCTGAGCCGGTCTCCGCTGAACGCTGAGGGTACGCGGAGAGTCTCCACCTGGGAGGTTCTTGTGCGCCTGAACGCTCTGGTCCCAGGGCCGCCCTAAGGCGAGCGAGTTGGCCTGTAAGCCGGGTTCTGTCCGTGCACCTTTCGGCACACGGGGCGACCATCCATCTGGGGCCGCCGTTGCCGACGACCTCATGCGGTCTACCCGCAGGCTCGGACGGGCCGTCCTCGAACGCCTGCGCAGCACCGGCCAAAACCGGCGCCTCTTGACCTTGCTCCAGGTGGGGTTTACCGAGCCGCTGCAGTCACCTGCCGCGCTGGTGGTCTCTTACACCACCGTTTCACCCTTACCGTCCGGCGGACCGGACGGCGGTCTGTTTTCTGTGGCACTGTCCCGCGGGTCGCCCCGGGTGGGCGTTACCCACCACCTTGCCCTGTGGAGCCCGGACTTTCCTCGATCGACGGTTTCCCGCCGACCGCGGCCGCCCGGCCAACTCGCTCGCTCGCACAGAGTACGCCGAGGCGCGGACTGACCGCACACTCCCTAGAGTGATCGCTCGTGCTCATCCTGCTACCACCCTCCGAGGGCAAGGCTCCGACAACCGGGGGCCAGCCCTTCGACATCGGCGCGCTTTCCTTCCCAGAGCTGACGCCGACACGTGAGCGGATCCGCGCAGCGGTCGTCAGACTGTCGGCCGGACGCCAATCCCGAGCCCGCGAGGTGTTGGGGCTCACGCCTCGACAGACCGACGAAATCGACCGGAACCGCGAGCTGCTCGCCGCGATGGCCGTCCCGGCATCGCAGGTCTACACCGGGGTCCTCTACGCAGCCCTCGACTACCCCACGCTGACCGTCGCAGCCCGTCGTCGGGTCGATCAGTGGGTGCTGGTCTTCTCCGGACTTTGGGGGGCCGTTCATCTCAACGACGCGATTTCGACCTACCGGCTATCCGGTGATGTGACGCTGCCTCGGCTCGGCTCGGTCGCAGCTGCTTGGCGCAAGCCGCTTGCCACCGTCATCCCCGAGGCTGCCGGCGATGGCGTGGTGCTCGACCTGAGGTCTGGCACCTACGCCAAGATGTGGTCCCCGAACGCCGAACTTGCCGAGCGGACGGTAGTCGCCCGAGTCCTTCAGGAGCGCCCAGACGGATCCCGAGCTGTCGTCAGTCATCACAACAAGGCCACCAAGGGGCGACTCGTGCGCGCCTTGGCGTCGCAAGAGAAGACACCCCAGACTGTCGAAGATCTCGCGGCGCTCATCGAGTCCCGGGGCGTCATCGCCGAGCTGCGCGCCGGTCGACCTGGGAAGCCGTGGGCACTCGACATCGTCGTCGACGAGCTCTGACGCCTCAGCCGAGGTGAGGAGTTTCGTTGATACTGCGTACCGAGACGTTCCCGTCGCCATACCAGCTGATTGTTGACAGCGAGGCCGGACGAATCTCCAGCCGGTAGTAGGCGTGTGACGGGGCATCCAATGCCAGCCGCAGCAGCGTCTTGAGTGGCGTCACGTGCGTCACGAGCACCAGCGTTGAACCCTCGTAGCGCTCGATGATGCGGTCACGCGCTGACCGGACGCGCTCCTCCACCTGTTCGAACGACTCTCCCCCTGGCGGCGCCACCGCGGTCGACGCCAGCCAGCGCCTCAGCTCCTCTGGTGACTGCTGTTGAACCTCCGCAAAGGTCATGCCGTCCCAATCGCCAAAGGCGCACTCCCGGATGTCGTCTTCGACGACAATGTCGACGCCGAGGTGCTCGGCGACCACATCGGCTGTCTGTCGAGTACGGGTCATCGGCGAGGTGACGATCAGATCAGCACCCTCCGACGCCGCCAGGTGACGTCCTGCACGGTGCGCCTGCTCGATGCCCGCGGCGTTCAAGGCGGGGTCGTCACCACCCCAACCGCTGAAGCGCTTCTCGGCGGTATGCGGCGTCTCGCCGTGTCGCAGCAGTGCCATCGTGGTGACGACGGGGTGCGCCGACGACCACCCCACCAACACGTTGGGGCGCGCGGGCTCCGGCTCAGCCGTCGGTGCCTGGCTGACTCGCCCGTCGAGGGCCTCGTTCACCAACCGGTCTGCGTGGCCGTTCTGTGCACGGGGTACCCAGGTGTACTTGACTGATGCGTAGGGGAAGGCCTCCCGGGCCTCCATGGCGCGGGCTCGCATGTCCTCATGCTTGATCTTCCAGCGTCCGCTCATCTGCTCGACGACGAGTTTTGAGTCCAAACGGGCCTCGACGGTGGCGGTAGCGTCGATATCAGCGGCAGCACGCAAACCGGCGACGAGACCGTCGTACTCGGCCACATTGTTGGTCGCGATACCGATTGTCCTGCCTTCTTCGAAGAGCACGGCACCGGAGTCGGCATCCTTGACGACGGTCCCGTAGGCAGCGGGCCCTGGGTTGCCCCGGGATCCGCCATCCGCCTCGACGATCAGGCGACGCCCCATGACTCAGAGCCCAGATTCTGCGGTGCGCACCTGGATCCGCCGGCACTCCTCGCAGCGAATGATCTCGTCTTCAGCCGCAGCGCGGATTCGGTCGACGTCTGTGGCTGACAGGTCCAGGCGGCACCCGTCACACCGTCGCTGCTTGATCGAGACCGCAGCGATGCCGTCGAGCTGTCCCCGGAGCTTCTCGTAGTAGGCGAGTAGCTCTGCGCCAATATCGGGCACCACGGTTGCCCGCTGTCGCTGAGCGAAACTCCACGTCCTTGTCGATGGCGGCGTGTGCTGCCACGCGTCGTCGCTCGGTGTCTTCGACGGCGGCGGCCAGGCGCGTCTGCTCTTCGCCGAGCGCTGTGGCCTTCTTCTCAGCTTCCTCGAGTCGCTCCATCACTTCCAACTCAACGTCCTCGAGGTCCCGCTGGCGCTTATGTAGTGAACCCACTTCGTGCTGAAGGCTCTCCAGGTCCTTGGCCGAGGTGATCGCGCCCGATTCCAGACGCTGCTGGTCGCGTGTCATCCGCTGACGTACCTGATCGATGTCAGACTCGAGCTTGTCCTGCTCACGCGCGATGTCGCTGGCTTCGGTCTGGGCAGCCACCAGCTGAGAATGCACCGACTGCTGCTGCGTTGCGAGATCTCTCAGCTCGGCAACCTCAGGCAGGTTGCGGCGTCGGTGCTCGAGGTGCGCCAGCGTCTGGTCGATCGCCTGCAGGTCGAGCAGTCGGGCTTGTTCTGCCGGTGATGCCTTCAGCGGTCCTCCTCGGGACTGGACCGGACGTGGCCGGTCACGGGGTCGGTCACCACGGTTGAGATGTGTGTCTCCACCGTAGCGGCGCTCGGGTCGGGTGCGCGCCAGCGCATGAAGGAGACGGTCGGCAGCCACCGGAAGCCAAGGCCATTCGCTCGCCCAGTGTCCCGGATCGACGAGCGCGGGGCCGCCAGCCGCCAGCGCTTCGGAGGCCCGATGGTGACGTAGATCTGCTGTAACGAAGGCGTCGACACCGGCACGGAGGGCTTCAGCCAGCAAGCCGTCACCAGAACCACCACACACGGCCACGCGTTCAACGACGGTGTCAGGGTCACCATGGAAGCGCACTCCGGCCGGCGTCGATGGCAGTGCATCCGCCACCAGTCGAGCGAATGCTGCAAGCGGTACCGAACCATTGAGGTCGCCGACTCGCCCAAGACCGGTTCCGCTAGGGGCAGCGGAAAGCTCAATGACGTCTACCGCCACCTCCTCGTAGGGATGCGCAGACCGCACGGCGTCGAGGGCTGCCGATCGCAGCATCCGCGGTACGAGCATCTCGACGCGCGCCTCTGCGGTCACCTCGGTACGCCCCACTCTTCCGATGATCGGGTTGGCGCCCTCTCCCGGCGTGAACGTTCCCGTGCCCGACACTTTCCACGCGCAACCCGTGTAGTTGCCTATCGTTCCGGCGCCCACTCGCTGCAAAGCGGCGATCACAGCGTCCGCATGGTCGGGCGGGACGAACGTGACGAGCTTGTCGGCCGGCTCCTGAGGCCGAGCACGCAGCGGCCGCGGGTTGGCCAGCCCCAGGGCTTCGGCCAGTGCGTCGTTCACCCCGTCATGGGCGACGTCAGCGTTGGTGTGAGCGGTGTACAGCGCACAGCCGCCGCGGATCAGCCGATGCAGCACCGACCCTTTCCAGTCGTCGGTGGCCACGCTGTGGGTCGGGTCGAAGGAGGAGAGGGTGATGCGTGACCAACAGGTCTGCGCCCCACATGAGCGCCTCATCGACGACCACCGGCAACGGGTCGACGGCGAACATGACTTTGCGAACCGGCACGGATCGGTCCCCACACGTCAGGCCGACTGAGTCCCAATCCTCAGCAGCCTGCGGCGGGTAGAGGGCATCGAGTGCGGCGACAACGTCGCCTACGGTGGGGCTGCTCACGCGGGCACTGTAGCCGGGCGACGGATTCGTCGGTAGATGATCACGACGGGCGGTTCCGGTTCCGCTGAATCAGGGGTACCACTGTCACAGGCGACGCCCGTGACAGCCGGACGCTGCCATTTCTCACTGGAGGCTCCCCATGTACGGAACCGTGATGATCGCCAACATCAACGGCACAGTGGAAGAAATGGAGGAACGGGCAAAACGATGGGCCAAGGAACGTGGTGAAGCGGCCGGATATGTCGACCAAAGGGTGCTCATCGCCGGGGACGGACGGATTGTCGTCGCCATCCGGTTCGAGTCCAAGGCACAGTACGAAGCCCTTGCGGACGACCCGAAGCAAGACAAGTGGTGGCAGGCTGAGATGGTCCCGCTGCTGAACGGCGAGCCCGAATGGATAGACGGCGAGTGGCAAGACGTCTAGGGCCCTTCGGCCGCTGCATCGAGCCGCTTCTAGCTTGCGACTTCACCGACGTTGCCGACTTGAACCAGAATGACTCCGATCACGATCACGGCTAAACCCACACCCGTCACCGGGGTGATCTGGTCGCCGTAGGTTGCCATCCCAACAATCGTCACCAACGCGATCCCGAACGCTGACCAGATCGCGTAGACGATGCCGGCCGGTATTCCTGTTCGCATGATCAAGGAGAGCAGATAGAACGAAACGCCGTAACCTGCGACGACAATCAACGATGGCCACAGCTTCGTGAATCCATCGGTGACGCGAAGGTAGGCCGTCGCAGTTACCTCACACGCAATAGCCGCGGCAAGCAACAACCAAGTGTGCATGATCTGCATCCGTTCATCGCTGACTTAGATGGCATGGCCACAGTATCCATGCCGGACCCATGCCGGCGCCTGGCACAGGGGACCAACGAGCGCTCAACCAACGATGGCTCAGGGTCAATTCATTTGCTACGTTTCGGACGCACGTGTCAGCCACGAAAGGGGCGTATCCATGGGAAAGAAGTCCAGCAAGAAGAAGGACAAGAAAAAAGACAAGAAAAAGAAGAAGAAGTGAACCCTGCACCAGTTGAGGCGGGGCCGTGTTGGGCCCCGCCTCAACTGGTGCGCTCACGTGGGGGCGGCGCAGAGGAACCAAACCCCCGACCGCCGCTTGATGGCGCTGTCGAACTACTTGTCTCTCAGCGCCGCCGTATCTTCACAAACACATTGTCAAGTGCACCGTGATACTGGTCGTTTCCGCCGCTGCCGGCAACTCCTTTGCCGCCAAGGCGCACCGGCGCGTCATTGACGATGCGACCGGTCCGGCCGGTGCCCTGGTTCACCACCACGCCGTCGATGCGCAATGTGACAGTCGGTCCCTTGCGGGCGCACTGCAGCGAGTGCCACGTTCCATCGTCTACTGAGACGGTCGAGCTGACCTCTACCTTGCCGGCGCGACCTTGAATGATGCAACGGGGGCGAGATCCCACGAGCTCCAGTTTCCACTGGCCGCCTCGTTGCTTGAGAAGCCCCTTTTGGATGATGTTCGGGTCCTTGCCGCGAGCGGCTTGTCTGTCGGTGACCCTTACAGCGGCGCCGAAACTGAAGGCGCGTTTGCGTGGCTCGAGGCCACGGGCATCACTGGCCTCGATGATCCCCCGGCCACAACCCTTGCACTTGCGGGGGAACTTTGCGGCGCGACCTGTCACCCCTGGCACGGACCTCAGGTTCCCCCTCCCGGAGACGATCACGGTCCCGTGGTGGCGGTTACCGCTGACGTCGCGAACCCTCGTTCCGGCATTCAGCGACTCGCCATTGTCGAAGTTGTACCGCAGCACGGTACCCTTCCCACCAGCCTGCAGCCGATTGTCGTCCCCCGCCTGAGCTGGAAGGGCCATGACCGCAGTGGCCAGGGCGATTCCGCCCACCGCTGCGCTCCAGCGCAGCTTCCTCGACCGTCTCTGCATAGCGTGCCGTCTCCTCACATCTTTGCGCCAGGGGGAGGAGGATCCGCGTCCTCCAAGCCACCGGCACTGCCTAAGAAGACTCGTCTTGAGTCCCCTGTGTTTCTGAACGCCTACCCCCCAATGATCACACGCAAACCGCGCGGTACAAGCGTTTCATAGAGTTAAGGACCAGCCTCGCACGCCCCGCCCCCGGGGAACCGGTCGGTACAAAGACGGCATTTTGTTCATTCGCTATCCACCTTGTTGCCATCGCCACGCCACCACGCCAAGTCAAAGTGGTGGTCACCGATTGCACCAGGGAGCGCACCGAGCACGGGAGATCTCTTTATGGACGACATCGCATCAACGGCCTCACAGTCGTTTGAGACCTTCGAAGGCCGCGTGTTCTTGATCCTCGACACCGACGACGACAGCACAACCACCATCCTGATCGACGCCTGACGCGGGGGCTGTGACCTGCGGTTTTCGGTGGGCGCAGAGGGACTTGAACCCCCGACCGCCGGTTTGTAAGACCGGAGCTCTACCAACTGAGCTATACGCCCGAACGCCGGCAGAGCCTACCGTCGCCTCAACCGATCGACGCGAGGACCTTCTCGTACTCGCCAGGGTCACGGGCGTCGCCAATCCCGTTCACGATGGTGTACTGAACGATGCCTGCCTTGTCGATGACGAAGGTACCGCGGTACGCGACGCCCAGTTCATCGTTGAAAACACCGTAGGCCTGCGTCACGGCCCCGTGCGGCCAGTGGTCGCTCAACAGAGGGAAGGTGTAGGCCTCGCGCTCGGCGAAGATGCGGAGCGCGAACTTCGTGTCGCACGACACCGCGAGGGTCACGGTGTCGTCGTTGGCGAGCGAGTCGAGGCGGTCGCTGATCTCACAGAGCTCGCCGGTACAGATGCCGCTGAAGGCCCACGGGAAGAAGACAAGCACAACGTTCTTCTCGCCACGGAACGACGACAAACTGATCGGTTCACCGTGCTGACTCGAGAGCGTGAAGTCTGGTGCTTGCTGACCAACCTCGACTGACATGCCTTCGCCTCTCCGTGAAGTTACCGGCGAGTAAACCAGGTCGGGACCTATGGCGCACGTCGTCGGGACCTAGGTCCTTGCCCAGGCAACCACTCGCGAGGACCCTCAGGGACAAGAAGTGATTCTCTTTAGACCCAAGGAGGCGGAGATGACCACCACAGCCAAGGGCGACCTCAGTGTCACCCAGGCCAGTCAGGGCTCGTGGTACCACGGCTTTACACAGGCAGCCACCACCAAGTACTGGGCCGCCATCGCTCGAATCTCCATCGGATTCGTATTCCTCTGGGCGTTCCTCGACAAGAACTTTGGGCTCGGGTACACGACTCCGAGCGAGGGCGCTTGGAACTTTGCGACCGGCGACGGTAGCCCGACCTTCGGCTTCCTTACCTTCGGCACCAACCCCGACGGTCCTTTCGCGAGCTTCTTCAACAAGCTCGGCGAAAGCGCAGGAGTCGCAGCCACGGACGGCCCACCTGTCCTGTACGCCGGATCTTGGGTCAACTGGATGTTCATGCTGTCACTGCTTGGCATTGGTGTAGCACTCATCCTCGGGGTCTTCGTCCGCATCGGCTCCATCGGCGGAGCGGTCCTGCTGGTCTTCATGTACCTGGCAGAGTGGCCCCTGAACGCGGTCGACCCGGAAACCGGACTGAACACTGCCAACAACCCGGTGATGGACGACCACATCATCTACGGCGTCGTCATGATCATGCTGATGCTCTTCACAGCAGAACGCACTCTGGGTCTGGGCAAGTGGTGGGAGTCCACCTCCATCGTGCAACGCTTCCCCTGGCTCGCCTGAGCACAGATCCCCACAGCAACACCGCAGCCGCCTCGCTCATCTGAGCGGGGCGGCTGCGTTAGAGAACCGAGTTAGCGCCCGAGCTTGGGGGCTACGAGTCGGGTACCGGCCCACTCACTGGCGGCGCTCATGCTCTTGGTAGACGAAAGCCCGGCGGTACGGGCGGCCTCACCGATCTCGCTCGGTTCGACATGGCCATCGCGGCCCGCCTTCGGGGTAAAGAGCCACACCACTCCCCCGGAGGTGATCGCCGACAGCCCGTCTACGAGGGCATCAGCAAGATCACCGTCCTCCTCACGCCACCAGAGGATGACCACGTCAGCCACGTCGTCGAAGTCATCACCGACCATCGCGGAGCCAACGGCCGCCTCGATGGCCTCCCGCAATGCCGAGTCGGCGTCGTCGTCAAAACCGATCTCAAGCACAACCTGACCAGTCGCAAAACCCATACGCGCGGCCGGGCCGTTCGGCGCGCCCTCCGGCCCGTCGCTCCCGCTCACGCACGCCCCTCCCAATTTTCGGGGACCCCTGGCAGGGCCCACCTGAGTAGTCCATTACAGCCGAGGACCGACACGCAAGCACATTGGACCATCTTCGGGTGGGGATTCGTGCCTCCGGTGTCCTGGATCAGGCGCCGGCAGCGTCCGCGTGGCCGATGACGGCGTCCGCGCCCGGGAAGACCAGTCCCTCATGGCCATCGTCGAAACGCACCAGGAACGGCGGCGTTCCGCCCTCGCCATGCACCTCAAGTATTTCAGCGGTGCGGTCCGGCTCTCCTACATGGTGCGACTTCATGATCAGGGTCTCTCCGACCTTGGCCTGCATGGTGACCTCCTTGACGAGGCGCCAGCGACGACGCCGGCGAACCGGACAACTCTCAGCGTGCCCCACGTGAGAGGCCGGCGGAAGGGACCTTCGGTCACGCGTAGGCTACAAGAGCAACCAAGCGAACAGCACGCACGAAGTGAGGCGATACGAGCGTGAACACAGGACGCGAGCGCGAACCCCTGATCAGCGGCGGCCTACCTACCCAGCTCGTCGACGTCGACCCCGAGGAGACCCAGGAGTGGCGCGACTCCCTCGATGACGTCATTGATGGTCAGGGGGCTTACCGCGCCAGGTACCTCATGCTCAGCCTGTTGCAGCGGGCGCGTCAGCGGAATGTCGGCGTCCCGTCACTGACCACCACCGATTACATCAACACGATCACACCCGAGCAGGAGCCGTGGTTCCCCGGTGACGAGTGGGTCGAACGGCGGCTTCGCGCCTACATGCGTTGGAACGCCGCGATCATGGTGCACCGCGCCCAACGCCCGGGGGTTGGCGTGGGCGGACACATTTCGACATACGCCTCAAGCGCCTCGCTCTACGAGGTCGGCTTCAACCACTTCTTCCGGGGTGGCGACCACCCCGGGGGCGGTGACCAGATCTACATCCAAGGCCACGCCTCCCCTGGGATCTACGCCCGGGCCTTCCTCGAGGGACGCCTCGACGAAGACCGGATGGACGGCTTCAGGCAAGAGTTGTCACACCCTGGCGGAGGTCTACCCTCTTACCCGCACCCCCGCCTGATGCCAGACTTCTGGCAGTTCCCGACGGTGTCGATGGGGCTGGGGCCGATCAACGCCATCTACCAGGCCCAGTTCAACCGTTACCTCCACAACCGTGGGATCAAAGACACCTCCGACCAGCACGTGTGGGCATTTCTCGGCGATGGCGAGATGGACGAAGTCGAGTCACTCGGGTCGATCGGGCTCGCCGCGCGCGAAGAGCTCGACAACCTGACCTTCGTCATCAACTGCAACCTGCAGCGCTTGGACGGTCCCGTCCGCGGCAACGGCAAGATCATCCAAGAGCTCGAGGCATTCTTCCGCGGTGCGGGGTGGAACGTCATCAAGGTCATCTGGGGCCGCAGTTGGGATCCCCTGCTGGCCCAGGACTCCGCCGGCGCTCTCGTGAACGTCATGAACGCGACTCCCGATGGCGACTTCCAGACGTACAAGTCCGAGAACGGCGCCTTCGTCCGGGAGCATTTCTTCGGTCGCGACCCACGAACCCGGAAGATGGTCGAGGAGTGGACCGACGACGAGATCTGGGCGCTCCAGCGTGGTGGGCACGACCATCGCAAACTGCACGCCGCCTACCAGTCCGCCATCGAGCACAAGGGTCAGCCCACGGTGGTCCTGGCCAAGACCATCAAGGGTTGGACCCTCGGGTCGCACTTCGAAGGACGTAACTCGACGCACCAGATGAAGAAGCTCACCCTCGAAGATCTCAAGGGCTTCCGAGACCGGTTGAAGATTCCGATCGAGGATGACCAGATCGACGCCAAGCTGCCGCCCTACTACCGGCCTGACAAAGACAGCGATGTCACCGGCTATCTGCAGGAACGCCGACAGGCACTGGGCGGTCATCTGCCCAAGCGGCGCAATGCCAGCCGACCGCTCGTGCTACCTGGCGAGTCCGCCTACAGCGCAGCCAAACGTGGTTCGGGCAAGCAGCAGGTGGCCACCACGATGGCCTTTGTCCGGCTACTGAAAGACCTCCTCAAGGACCCCGAAATCGGTCACCGAATCGTGCCGATCATCCCGGACGAGGCACGAACCTTCGGTATGGATGCAATGTTCCCTGTGCAGAAGATCTACAACCCGAACGGACAGACGTACGTGTCCGTCGACCGCGAGCTGATGTTGTCGTACAAGGAGGCCACCGACGGTCAGCTGCTGCACCAGGGCATCAACGAAGCGGGTTCGGTGTCATCCTTCATCGCAGCCGGCAGCTCTTACTCCACACATGACGAACCGATGATCCCGATCTACATCTTCTACTCGATGTTCGGGTTCCAGCGCACAGCCGACTCGCTCTGGGCTGCCGCCGACCAGATGACCCGGGGGTTCCTCATCGGGGCTACAGCAGGGCGCACCACGCTGAATGGCGAGGGCCTACAGCACGAGGACGGCCACTCGCACCTGATCGCTGCCACCAACCCTGCGGTGCTCTCCTACGACCCCGCATTTGCATTCGAGATCGGGCACATCGTCCGCGACGGCCTTCGCCGCATGTACGGCGAGAACTCAGAGAACATTTTCTACTACCTGACGATGTACAACGAGCCGATTGACCAGCCAGCAGAACCAGATGATCTCGACGTCGACGGTCTGCTTCGCGGACTTCACTTGTACCGCCCAGCCGTTAACGAGTCCGAGACGCGGGCGCACCTGTTGGCCAGCGGGTCCGCGATGCCAGCGGCCTTGCGCGCCCAAGAACTGCTCGCTGATGACTGGGGTGTCGCCGCCGATGTCTGGTCTGTCACGTCGTGGGTTGAGCTGCACCGTGACGGGCTGAGAGCCGACGATTCCAATCTTCTCTCCCCTGCGTCTGAGCCGCAGATCGCCTACGTGACAAGACGACTTGGTGACGTCCAGGGCCCCGTCGTTGCCGTCTCGGACTACCAGCGAGCCGTACAAGAGCTGATTCGCCCATGGGTCCCGGGCGACTACGTCACCCTCGGTACCGACGGCTTCGGTTTGTCGGACACCCGCGGAGCACTTCGGCGACACTTCCGCATTGACGCCGAGGCCATTACGGTGCGAACCCTGCAAGAACTCGCCCGCCGAGGCGAGATCAAGCGAGAGACTGTCAAGGAAGCCTTCGACCGGTATCGTCTCGACGACCCTCGAGCCGCCGACCCGGGCGCAGGTATGGGCGACGCCTGAGGGGATCATGACCAAACACGAAACCAGCGACACCGACGACACCGACGCCAACGACGCCAACGGTCGACCGTCAAATCCGGAAGAACGCTCCTCGAAGCTCGACAAGAAGGTCTACGAGCGCGAGATCTACCGACTCCAGACCGAGCTCGGCCAGCTACAGGAGTGGGTTCGATCCACCGGTCAGCGCGTGGTCATCTTGTTCGAAGGCCGCGACGCCGCGGGCAAAGGTGGCACGATCAAGCGCATCACCCAGTACCTCAACCCCCGCGTTGCTCGGATCATCGCGCTACCTTCACCTACGGAACGCCAGCGCAGCCAGTGGTACTTCCAGCGCTACATCGAGCATCTGCCCGCGGCCGGTGAGATCGTCCTCTTCGACCGCAGCTGGTACAACCGCGCCGGCGTCGAGCGCGTCATGGAGTTCTGCACCGATGACGAGTACCGGCGCTTCCTACACCAGGCTCCGATCTTCGAGCGGATGCTCGTGGAGGAGGGCATCGCGCTGAGTAAGTACTGGTTCAGCGTCAGTCTCGATGAGCAAGAGCGCAGGTTTCGGTCGCGACTGCACGACCCGCTCCGTCGGTGGAAGCTCTCACCGATGGACGTGGAGTCGATCAAGCGGTGGGAGAGCTACTCACGTGCCAAGGACGAGATGTACGTACACACCGACATCCCCGAGGCACCCTGGTATGTCGTCGAGGCCGACGACAAACGACGCGCGCGAATCAACATGATTGCTCACCTGCTGACAACGCTTCCCTATGGTGAAGTCAAGCCCGCACCGGTCAAACTCCCCAAGAGGCCCCCGTCCACCGGCTACCAGCGCCCGGGCAAGGAGCACTTCACTTACGTGCCCGACCACGCAGCGACACTCGACGACTGACCACGAGCCCGCCGAGTGCCCGCATGCCGGTCACATCGCAGCCGCGTCCATCTCCCACACCAATAGCTCGGCGTCACCAGACGCAGTGACCCGTTGCCCTTCACTGGCGCTGATCCGGACTGCGTCACCTTCCTCGAGCCGACCGGCCCCTTCAAGGACGACCTGGCCCCGCGCGACGAAGAGGTGGATGAAGAGAGCTGCAGGCAGCTCCACGTGTTGTCCCGCACCCAAACGCGCTGCGTGTAGAGCCGCGTCCCGTTGCTTGATGTGGATGGCCCGATCCAGGTCATGTTTGGGCATGCCGGAGGCGACGGTGACCAGACCACCGGAGGCGAGCTCTTCATTGATATCCAGCTGCTCGTAACCCGCCGCGAGATTGCGCTCATCCGGAAGCACCCACATCTGCACGAAGTGGACCGGCGCATTGTGCTCGGACTCCCCCGTCAGGGTCCACGAATCATTCTTCTCAGAGTGGAGTATTCCGGTGCCAGCGCTCATCCGCTGCGCCAGCCCCGGGTAGATCACGCCCGAGTGCCCCGTCGAGTCCTGATGGACCAGTGACCCCTCGAGGACCCATGTGACGATCTCCATGTCGCGGTGCGGGTGGGTCTCGAAACCAGTTCCGGCGTCCACCACATCGTCGTTGCTCACCAGCAAGAGCCCGAAGTGGGTGTTGCCTGGGTCGTAGTGCTGGCCGAACGAGAAGGAGTGCTTGGAGTCGAGCCATCCCCAGTCGGTGGCGAAGCGGTCGCGGGCTGGCCTGAGATCGATCATGGTCACCGCACCATCCTCATGCCTGGGGCACTGAAATGCATCCTGTGGGCCCCCGGGTCGACCCGAAGTGCCCGCGGCGCGATTGTGGAGGTGCAACAACCCCAGACTCCTCCGCTCCCGGGCCGACGCCTACCCTGCCGTCGTGCCAACAGCGAGGGCCAGCGCCGCCACGATCACCAGGATCGAACGAGCATCTGGTGACCTGGCCAGCGAGGCGATGAGCCGAGTCGAGGCCACCCTCCCGTGGTTCCGGACGATGTCAGCCGACGACCGATCGTGGATCACCCTCGTCGCCCAGGCCGGCATTGGCGCCTTCGTCGCCTGGAGCCGACGGCCGGAGGCCGCTCGGGCCATCACCGCCGAGGTCTTCGGATCCGCGCCACAAGAGCTGGCGCGCGTGGTGACCCTGCAGCAGACCGTCGAGCTCGTCCGCACCACGATCGAGGTCGTCGAGGAGCACTCCGCCGAGCTCGCTGAACCAGGTGACGAAGCGCAGCTGCGCGAAGCGGTCCTCGTCTTCGCCCGCGAGGTGGCGTTCGCCGCAGCAGAGGTCTACGCGCAAGCTGCCGAGGTTCGTGGTGCCTGGGACGCCCGGCTCGAAGCTTTGCTGGCCGACGCCCTCATGCGGGGCGACGTCGGCGATGACGATCTCTCCCGAGCTGCGGCCCTCGGCTGGTCTCGCTCCCCGCACGTCTTCGCGGTGGCCGGTATCCCACCAGATGCGACGGCAGCAAAGGTCGTCGACGCCCTCCGCCGCGCTGCTCGACACTCCAGTCTCGACGTCGTGTCCGGTGTCCACGGACACGAGCTCGTCTGCATTCTCGGCGGCACTCTTGCGAACCCGGACGACCCAGTGGGCGCCGCCGGCCCCCTTGTTGCGCAGTTCGGTGACGGACCCGTCGTCGTCGGACCAGTCGTCGACGACCTCACTGCGGCTGCCCGCTCGGTGGCGGCCGCCCGCGCCGGGCTGCGGGCCGCACCGGGCTGGCCGGACGCCCCGCGCCCCGTTGCCGCCGACGCCCTGTTGCCGGAGCGCGCCCTCGACGGCGACGTCTATGCCCGCAGAGCCCTTGTCGACCAGGTCTACCGACCTCTCGTCGAGGCCGGTGGCGCACTCCTCGAGACCGCAGCTGCCGTCCTCGAGCAGTCGGCCTCGCTCGAGGCAGCATCCCGGGTTCTGTTCGTGCACGCCAACACCGTTCGCTACCGCCTGCGGCGGATCGCCGAGGTCAGCGGTCTTGTACCGACCGAGCCGCGCGACGCCTTCACGCTGCGGGTGGCGTTGACGGTGGGACGACTCGACCAGCGGGTCGACCGTTCGTTGTAGGGTTCCTACAACCTCACCGGGTCCGCTTGGTCGGCACCGGTACCGGGAAACGTCGTCCAGTACGCCAAGGTGGTCACGTGCTCGTTATCGTCGCGCCAGGACAAGGCGCACAGGCTCCCGGCTTTCTCTCTCCCTGGCTTGAACTGCCCGGCTTCGAAGATCGGCTCCGATGGCTCTCGGCCGTCTCCGACCTCGACCTCGTGCACTACGGCACCGAAGCCGACGCTGACACCATCCGCGACACCGCTGTGGCTCAGCCCCTCATCGTGGCTTCGGGCCTGGTGTCGCTGCTGAGCCTCTTCCCACACCCCGCCGACGCTTTCGGCAAAGTGGGCGTCGGCGCGGGACACTCGGTCGGCGAGATTACTGCGGCGGCGGGAGCCGGCGTCATGTCAGCTGAGCAAGCCATGGTCTTCGTCCGCGAGCGTGGCAAAGCCATGGCGGCAGCTGCTGCGCTTACCGAGACCGGGATGACCGCTGTTCTCGGTGGCGACACCGATACCGTCCTGGCCGCTATCGACAAGCACGGCCTCACCGCAGCCAACATCAACGGCGCCGGCCAGATCGTGGCGGCTGGGACGATGGACCAGCTCGCCACCTTCCAGGAGGACCCGCCAGAAGGCGCCCGGTTGCGCCCCCTCGCGGTGGCCGGGGCCTTTCACACCAGGCACATGGCGTCAGCCGTCAGCACCTTGGGCGGGTTTGCCCGCGCCATCTACACCCACGACGCGCGTACACGTCTCCTGTCCAACTCGGACGGCGCGGTCGTCCAAAGCGGCCGCGAGTACCTGACCAGGCTGGTCATGCAGCTGAGCAATCCTGTGCGTTGGGACCTCTGCATGCAGGCAATGGTCGACCTCGGCGTGACGGCGATGATCGAGGTTCCACCCGCTGGAACCCTGGCAGGGCTTGCCAAGCGCGCCATGCCAGGCGTCGAGGTGGTCGCCCTCAAGACCCCGGACGACCTCGACGCAGCCCGCGACCTGGTCGACCGGCACGGCACTCCGAGCCCCCTCGACACCTCACCCTCGTGGCGCATGCTCGTCGCCCCGGCCAAGGGGATCTTCCATCGCAGTGACGCCAGCGTCGGCGACGGCCTCGAGCCGGGCACCTCCGTCGGGCATGTGCAGACCAACCGCGATGAGCAGATCGTCCTGGCGCCTCACGGTGGCACGATCGTGGAGTGGCTCGTCGAGGACGGCGATCCCATCGCGCCCGGTCAGCCGATCGTCCGGCTGCACCCGCACGAGGGAGCAGCGTGACCGGCGTTTCGCTGGCACCCCGCACCGGCGCTCGCTACGCCCGAATTCTTGGCGTTGGCGCCTACCGCCCTTCGCGAGTGGTGACCAATGACGAGATCTGCGAACAGATCGACTCCTCTGACGAGTGGATCCGCGAGCGCACGGGCATCATCACCCGACACTTCGCAGCCGACGACGAGAGTGTCGTCGACATGGCTGCGGCAGCGGCCGAGAAGGCGCTCGCTGGAGCTGGTATCGGCGCCGACCAGCTGGACGCTGTCGTTGTGTGCACGGTCACGCACCTCTTGCAGACGCCCTCGGCCGCCGCAGAGCTCGCCTACCGGCTCGGAGCCGGCGCCCCGGCAGCTTTCGACATCAGTGCGGCCTGCGCCGGTTTCAGCTACGGCCTGGCAATCGCCCAAGACCTGATTCGCGGCGGCAGCTCCACCCGTGTCCTGCTGGTCGGCGTGGAGAAGCTCTCCGACATCACCGATCCCACCGACCGCGGCATCGCTTTCATCTTTGGCGACGGGGCTGGCGCGGTTGTCATCGGACCATCGGAGACGCCGGCCATCGGTCCGGTGGTGTGGGGCTCGGACGGCGCCCAGACCGAGGCGATAATCCAAGACGTCCCTTGGCAGGTATTCCGCAACGGAGCCAGCCACAAGTTCCCATCGCTGCGGATGAACGGTCAGCAGGTCTTCCGCTGGGCGGTGTTCGACATGGCCAAGGTCGCCAAAGAGGCCCTGGACAGTGCCGGCATCGGGGTGGACGACCTCGATGTGTTCATTCCGCACCAAGCCAACATGCGGATCACCGACGCAATGATCAAGAAGCTGGGGCTGCCAGAGTCCGTGGTCGTCGCCCGCGACATCGCCGAGACGGGCAACACTTCGGCGGCGTCGATCCCACTGGCGATGGGCCGGATGCTCGAAGAGGGGCAGATCAAGAGCGGTGACCTCGCGCTCCTCATCGGTTTCGGGGCCGGCTTGGTCTACTCCGCCCAGGTGGTCGTCGTGCCATAGTCATCTTGACCTCCCGCCCTAGCGGGAACGCAGTAAACCGAACAGTCCGAGAGCAACACATAGCCAGAACAAGGAGTTCCCATGGCGGACCAGCAAGAGATCCTCAGCGGCCTCGCTGAGATCGTGAACGAGGTTGCCGGCGTGCCCGTCGACAGCGTTCAGCTCGACAAGGCCTTCACCGACGACCTAGACATCGACTCACTGTCGATGGTGGAGGTGGTTGTCGCCGCCGAGGAGAAGTTCGGCGTCAAGATCCCTGACGACGACGTCAAGGACCTCCGCACCGTTGGTGATGCCGTGACCTACATCGCGCAGGCGGGTGCCTGACCCATGTCAGCCTCACCCAGGTCTGATGCGCAGACTGTCGTGATCACCGGCCTCGGCGCCACAACGCCAGTCGGTGGCGACGTCGCGTCAACCTGGGACGGACTGCTCGCTGGACGCTCCGGCGTCCGCTCCCTCACTGAGGAGTGGGCGTCGGAGCTTCCGGTGCAGTTCGCCGCTCGTGTAGCGGTGGAACCAGGCGAGGTTCTCGACCGCGTCGAAGCACGCAAACTCGACCGGACCCAGCAGCTCGCGCTCATCGCGGCGCGCGAAGCATGGGCGGACGCCGGAACGCCCGACGTCGACCCCGAACGACTCGGCGTCAGCATCGCCACCGGCATCGGTGGTGCCCTCACCCTGCTCGGCCAGTGGGACATCTACCGCGAGTCGGGCCCGCGTCGGGTCAGCCCGCACACCATTCCCATGCTCATGCCCAATGGCCCGGCTGCGGTCGTCGGCCTGGAGATCTCAGCTCGCGCTGGAGTTCACACGCCGGTCTCGGCGTGCGCATCCGGCGCCGAGGCGGTTGCTCAAGGTCTGGCCATGATTCGCGGCGGCCGCGCCGACGTGGTCGTCGTCGGTGGCACTGAGGCCTGCATTCACCCGCTTCCGCTCGCCGCCTTCGCCGCGATGCGAGCGCTCTCCAAACGCAATGACGACCCACCGGCTGCGTCCCGGCCCTGGGACACCGAGCGAGATGGCTTCGTCTTCGGCGAGGGTGCCGCAGTGCTCGTCATTGAGACCGCCGAACACGCCAAGGCACGCGGCGCGAAGATCTACGGCGAGGTGGCCGGAGCCGGTATCACCGCCGACGGTCACCACATCGCCCAGCCCGACCCGGAAGGTAAGGGAGCAACTCGCGCGATGCGGATGGCCCTCGCCGATGCCGACGCGGAGTCTTCAGATGTCGTTCACATCAATGCCCACGGCACGAGCACGCCGCAGGGTGACGTTGCCGAAGCGCTGGCGATTCGTACCGCGCTTGGAGAAGCCGCAGCACAGGTGGCCGTTACGTCCACCAAGTCGATGACGGGGCACCTGCTCGGTGCTGCCGGTGCCGTCGAGTCTCTGGCCTCCGTCATGGCGCTGCACGATCAGCTGGTGCCTCCGACCATCAACCTCGAGAATCTCGATCCCGAGGTGCAGCTAGACATCGTCTCCGGCCAGGCCCGCAAGCTGGCCGACGACCGTTTTCCCGGCGCCGTTGCGCTCAACAACTCGTTCGGTTTTGGCGGCCACAACGTCGCCCTTGCCTTCCGGAGCTACCCGTGACCACCACCGAGCAACCGGCTCCGGCGGCCAAGAAGCCCAAGGTCGCGCGCGAGGACGACCCGAGGAACCCGAACAAGCGGCTCCGTGCATTGTTTGACGACGGCACCTACGTCGCACTCACCGCCGACGGTGACTCCGGCATGCTCGCCGGCCACGGTCTCGTCAACGGGACGCACGCCGTTGCGTTCTGCTCTGACGCCACCATCATGGGCGGCGCGATGGGGGCCGAGGGCTGCAAGGTCATCCTCGCCGCCTATGCGCGGGCGCTTGCCGACGAGATCCCCGTCATCGGGCTGTGGCACTCCGGCGGTGCTCGCCTGGCCGAAGGTGTTGTCTCGTTGCACGCCGTCGGCGAGGTCTTCAACATCATGACCAGGGCGTCTGGACGCATTCCGCAGATCTCGGTCGTGCTCGGCGCGGCCGCCGGTGGTGCCGCATACGGCCCGGCACTCACCGACATCGTCATCCTCGGCCCGAACGGCCGGGTGTTCGTCACCGGCCCGGACGTCGTCCGCTCTGTTACCGGCGAGGACGTCAACATGGAGCGGCTCGGCGGCGCCGAACCACACGCGCGCCGCAGCGGCGTCGTGCACATCGCCACCGAGACCGACGAGGAAGCGCTCGAGAGGGCGCGGTCGCTCACGTACCTGTTTGGCGCTCAAGGCGAGCTCCAGTCGTCCACCCCGATTGTCGACGTCGATCTCGAAGAGCACCTGCCCGAATCGGCCAAGCGCGCCTACGACGTCCATCCACTGGTCGAACACCTGCTCGACGAAGGCTCATCGGTGGAGTTGCACGAACGCTGGGCGCCGAATATCGTCACGACCCTCGGCCGCCTGGGCGGACGCACGGTCGGTGTGATTGCCAACAACCCACTGCGGCTCGGTGGTTGCCTCGACTCACCCTCCGCCGAGAAAGCCGCTCGCTTCGTCCGCATGTGTGATGCGTTCGGTGTTCCCTTGATCGTGGTCGTCGATGTTCCTGGCTACCTGCCCGGTGTCGGCCAGGAGTGGGACGGCGTCGTACGGCGCGGCGCGAAGTTGCTGCACGCCTTCGCCGAGGCCGTCGTGCCCCGCGTCACGGTCGTCACGCGCAAGGCGTACGGCGGTGCCTACATTGCGATGAACTCCCGCGCGCTCGGTGCCACTCGAGTGTTTGCTTGGCCCGGGGCCACCGTTGCGGTCATGGGATCGATTGCTGCAGTACGCATCTTGCATCGGCGGCGCCTCGCAGATCTCCCCGAGGACATCCGCGCCGAGGTCGAGCTCGAGCTGGCAGAGGAGCACGAACTGATTGCCGGTGGCCTTGAGAAGGCCAAGTCGCTCGGTGTCGTCGATGAGGTCATCGAACCCGCTGTCACGCGCTCAGCCCTCGCGGCGGCTATCGTCGCCGCCGCCCCACTGCGCGGTCGGCACGGCAACATCCCCCTCTAACGCTCCCCCGCTCCCTGCGGATCACCAGCTCGCACCGTGGGGTGGGACGCGACAAGCCCCTCCCACGTCACCGCGGGAGGGGCCTCGTCGCAACCGGACAGGGAAGGGGACTCGTCCGGCCACATGCCCCAGGCATCGATCGGCTAGATCACCTGGTGCAGCCAACGGACCGGCGCGCCCTCGCCGGCGTAGCGGAAGGTCTCAAGTTCGTCGTCCCAAGGGCGTCCCAGCAGCTGATCGAGCGCTTCGGGCAGCGCGCCCTTGCCGGACTCGGAGTCGAGCATGGCCAGCCGGATCCGGTCTTCTGGCACGAGGATGTCGCCGTGCAGCCCCATCACCGCGTGGAAGATCCCTAGCGAAGGCGTGTACATGTAGCGCTCCCCTTCAAATCCAGGGGACGCTTCTTCGGTGATCTCGTAGCGGACGTGCTCCCACCCGCGCATGGCGGAGGTCAGGGTCGCAGCAGTGCCGGGGGCGCCCTGCCACGAGAGCTCGGCACGATAGCTGGCCGACTGCGCCGGTTGCGGCGTCCACTCGAGGCTGACATGGCCACCAAGCACGCCGGCTATGGCCCACTCGACATGTGGGCACAGCGCAGCGGGCGCGGAGTGGATGAACACCACCCCACGAGTAGCGGGCGCAAACGACATCTCCGGCCTCCTTTGCGAGGGTCGCCTTCCCCAGCTACCTCGCCGGCCGGACGCCGGTTGCGTGCATCACGCTCGTCGCATTGTGCCCGACCGGGCTGAGCCAAGCCACCATCGGCCCGGCGAGTCGGCCAAGATCACCGGCTCAGGAGAGCACGACGCCTGCCGACCAGACCAGCACGATTGCGACGCCAACGGCCATCTGGACCACAGTCCCCACCCCGTACCCCTGTAGCGCCGCCCAAGTCGTGTCCCACGCCGTTCTGGGGTCCCGGAGCCGGAGGAGCTCGGCCAGCCAGAGCCCACCGATGCCACCTACAACGACCCCGACGACCGGGATCATGATGAACCCCGCAACGGCCCCCACCAGGGCCAGGAGCAAGGCCCACCATGGCGCTCCGGCATCGGTCGCCTTTCGCCCGGACAGCGTCAGTGCAGCCACGGTGCCGACGAGCGCAAGCACCGAGACAACGGCGAAGGTGGCCCACCGCCAGGCACCACCCCCGTCGAGCAGCGCCCAGACACCGACGGCACCCCACATCAGAATTAGTCCAGGAAGGACCGGGACGACCACCCCGACGAGACCGACCGCCAGCGCGACCGAAACGGCGATCTCAAGCCACGGACTCATGGGGCCGATCGTGTCATGCGGCCGTCCAGATGTGCCGGAGGCCATTTGGCAGCAGACTGATGACCGTGCCCCTCCCTTCACGGCGTGTTCTCGTCACGGGTGCGACCGGATACATCGGTGGCCGACTTGTGCCCGAGCTGCTGGCTGCCGGATTCACCGTGCGCGTCCTCGCCAGGTCTCCCGATCGTCTGCGTGACCGCCCCTGGGCTCGAACAGATCGAGATCGTGGCCGGTGACGCCACCGACCCCCAGGCCGTGGCGGCGGCGATGCGCGACGTCGATGTTGCCTACTACCTGCTGCACTCACTCGTCGAGGGCGAGGGATTCGACCAGTTAGAGGCTTCGATGGCGACAACCTTCGCCGAGGCGGCGCTCTCGTCCGGCGTCACTCGCATCGTCTACCTCGGGGGGCTCACTCCCCCGAGCTCGGACGCGGGGGACCGCCAGGCAGCATCGCTGTCGGTGCACCTGTCGTCGCGGCTTCGGGTCGGCGAGATCCTGCGCAGCTCTGGCGTGCCGACGGCAGAGCTGCGCGCAGCCGTGATCATCGGCTCAGGGTCTGCCTCGTTCGAGATGCTCCGTTACCTCACCGAGCGGCTGCCGGCGATGGTCACCCCCAAGTGGGTGCGCAACCGCATCCAGCCGATCGCAATCCGCGACGTCCTCCGTTACCTCGTTGCGTCAGCCGACCTGCCATCGGAGGTCAACAGGGCGTTCGACATCGGCGGCCCCGACATCCTCACCTACGAGGACATGATGCAGCGGTACGCAGCCGTCGCCGAGCTACGGCGCCGCGTCATCGTTCCGGTACCCGTACTTTCGCCGACGCTGTCGAGCCACTGGGTCGGGATTGTGACGCCAGTGCCACGCGCGATCGCTCGCCCCCTGGTGGCATCACTCAAGCACGAGGTCTTCTGCCGCGAACACGACATCGCGCAGTACATCCCTGACCCCATCGATGGACTCGTGGGATTCGATCGCGCTGTCGAACTCGCACTGCGGCGCATCAAGGAAGCCGATGTCGCCACGCGGTGGTCGAACGCCTCGGTCTTCGGTGCGCCGAGCGACCCGCTTCCGACCGATCCCGACTGGGCCGGAGGCTCCCTCTACTCCGACGAGCGCGAGCGCGAGACGAGCGCTTCTCCGGCCGCGCTGTGGCAAGTCATCGAGGGCATCGGAGGCGATCGCGGCTGGTACTCGTTCCCGCTGGCGTGGGAGCTACGCGGTCTGATGGACCGTGCAGTCGGCGGTGTGGGGCTGCGGCGTGGACGCCGTGACCCCAACCGTCTGATGGTCGGAGAGTCCCTCGACTTCTGGCGGGTGGAGGAGCGCATCCCCGAGAAACTGCTGCGACTCCGCGCTGAGATGCGGGTACCTGGCCTGGCGTGGCTGGAGATGACCGTCGACGAGGACCCGACCACCTACCGACAGCGTGCCATCTTCCACCCGCGCGGCCTCTGGGGTCACGCGTACTGGTGGATGGTCGCGCCGTTCCACGGCATCGTCTTCGGATCGATGGTCCGCAACATCGTCCATGCGGCTGAGGATGCAGATGCGGCCTCGCCCCCAGTCGCAGACGAGCCTCACAGCACCTCGTCTGCCCAGGTGCGGTAACCCGGCGCCACCCGCGGCCACGGGTAAGCCACCTCCCAGCGACGGGCCAGCTCGAGCAGCATTCCGTCGCTATACCGGGGACCCACCACCTGCAGTCCGAATGGGATCCCGAGGTCAGTCATGCCCGCGGGCAGCGAGAGCGTCGGATGCCCGCTGATGTTGGTGTACGGAGTGTTGAACACGTCGGGTGGCAGCATCCCGGGTTCGTCGTCAGAACTCATTCGGCCGTCTGCCAGCCAACCGGCGGCCGCGTTCACCGGGCTGAGCAGCACGGCGTCATCGCCCAGCAGCGCGTCGAGTGAACGCACCAGCAGGAAGCGCCGACGCCGTGCGGCCAAATACCGATCCACATCGATCCCCAGCCCCCACTCCATGAAGCCGCGCGCAGCGGGGTGCATCTGCTCCAGGCCGTTCTCGACCCACTCTCGCCCAAAGCGCGCAACGTGCTCAGCGGTCGCGATGGTGAACCAGTCATCATCGACGTCGACCTCGCCACAGAGGTCTCGTGCACTGATGGGGACGGTCTCGACGGCGAGCAGTTCACCCATCTGCTGCACAGCAGCCTCGAATGGTCGACGCACGTCATCAGGAAGCGCCGCGTCAGCCGCGAACCGGTCAACGACAAAGACCCGCCGAGCAGGCGACGCCTCTGGCGCCACATCGAGCATCGCTTTGGGCAGCGCTCCGGGATCGCCGTCGACGCGTCCCGCCATTACCCGCCAGAGCAGCGCGAGGTCATCGGCGGTCGTGGCGAATGGGCCCTCGGTGGACATGTCGATCCAGTCGGGAGCCGGCCACCGGCCGATGACACCGTGCGTCGGCTTGATGCCGACCAGTCCACAGAATGAGGCCGGAATCCGGATCGAGCCGCCACCGTCGGTCGCCGTCGCAATCGGCACCATGCCAGACGCCACCGCTGCCGCGCTTCCGCCGCTCGACCCACCCGGCGAGTACTCCAGCCGCCACGGGTTGCCCGTGGTGCCGAATGCCAGGTTCTCGGTGTATCCCTCGGTAGCGAACTCGGGAAGGTTCGTCTTGCCGACGATCACCGCCCCCGCGTCGACCAACCGCTGCGGCACCGTTCCGTGCGCGGAGGCTCTAGGCGCGTCGACAAAGAGCAGCGAACCCTGGGTGGTGACCATCCCCTCGACGTCTTCGAGGTCCTTGACGAGCACCGGAATCCCTGCGAGCGGACCCGGGTCACGCCCGGCGGCCACTGCGGCGTCCACCGCACGTGCGGCCTCCTCCGCGGCCTCATCGCACCTGGCGACCACCGCATTGATGGCCCCGTCGTGCTGGTCGATCCTGCTCTGCGCTTCTGCTGCCAACTCAGCAGCACTCACACTTCCGTCACGCACGGCGTCGGCCAGCCGGGTCAACTCTCCTGGGATCATCCCACCACGCTAGCGCCATCCCGAGGCACCCACGTGAGCGTTCGGTACACCGCGGTGCCCTTCAGAAGTACTCAGATGTACCTATCCCTCACGTGAGAGCCGGCCCCTCTGTCATCGCAGATGGGCGCCGTCCACAGCCGCTTCAAATTGCTGCGCGACCGCATCAGGCAGTCGATTGTTCACCTGTGAACCTCGACCCGGACGACGTCTGCTCCTTCGCCGTCCAGCAACTCATGATCGTTGGCGGTGGCGCGCGGCGAGCACAGCTCGAGCATTGGGGGGTGGATCGCGCCGCGCTCAACCGCATGCTGCGTCGGGGGATGCTGTGCCGCCCAGCGCGCGGCTACTACGTGCTGCCGTGGAGTGGCGATGGCGATGATCGGTGGCAGCGACAGCGCTCGGAGCACCTCCGGGCAGTGTCTGCCGTTACGGGCAACGCCAGTGTGGCCGGACTGAGGTCGGCGGCTCTTGCCTTGGGCTTGCCCGTGTCAAGGGTCCCGCCGATCCCAGAGGTCCTACGTCCACCCCACGCAGCGCCGCTCAAGGGCGCCAAGGTCATTCGGCGGTGGCCGAGCCCACAGGTAGTTGTCCTTGTGAACCAGGTGCCAGTTACCAGTCTTGAGCGCACGGCTGTAGACATCGCGATCGACCTCCCCACCCCCGAAGCGCTTATCACTGTGGACGCCGCATTACGTCGTGGAGCAGATCCCCACCTGATGTCAGCGATTCTCGAGGACCTGGGCCAGGTCAGGGGGTGCCACCGAGCTCGGCGGACCCTGCACTGGGCCGACGGGCACTCCGAGTCGCCGCTGGAGTCACGGGGGCGCGGCGAGCTCATGGTGCAGGGGGTCCCGCGCCCGTGGTGCAACGTGACCTTCCGCTTCGACGGCAAGGAGGTCAGGCCCGACCACTGGTGGGACGAGCTCGGAATCGCCGGAGAGGCCGACGGCCGGGGAAAGTACGACGGACCCACGGCGCCAGTCGACCCGATGTGGACCGAGAAGCTACGCCAGGAGTGGCTCGAGGAGGAGCTGGGGATCCTCGTGGTTCGGTACGTCGATCGGGAGATCCGCTCGTCACCGGAGGCAGTGGCGGCTCGGTGGCGGCGGAGAGAAACGAGACGCCATCGCGAGCCGTGGACGCCGCCGTCTGGACTGGAGATCCTCCAACGACCACACCCAGGCTCGACCGACCCGACCCGATGGCTGCGCCGTCGAGATGAAGGTTAGGCCTACTCGGAGTCGACGGACAGTGCGAGCCAGGCGTCCTCGGCCGCGAACTTCTCCGATGTCACCTCACGAAGCTGATCGTTCAGCTCGCTGACCCGGACGTGGTCCGTCGCGCTCTCGGACATCGCCCGATGCAGCTCTGCCTCCTTGTCACTGAGCTGGGACATGAGCCGCTCCAACCGTGCGAGCTCCTTGCGCTGGGCGCGCTCGTCCAGGCGAGCAGTCTTGGTCGGTGACTTAGCCCGCGCCGCGCGCGCACCGGCAGGTGGCTGTCGCTCCTGGTTGCTGTGGATCAGCTCGAGGTACTGCTCCAGGCCGCCGGGAAGGTCACGAACCGCCCCATCTCCCATCAGGGCCACGAGGCGGTCGCACACCCGCTCCAGGAAGTACCGGTCGTGCGAGATCACCAGGAGGGTTCCGCCGAACGAGTCGAGCAGATCTTCCAGCGCCGTCAGCGTCTCGACGTCGAAGTCGTTCGTCGGCTCGTCGAGCACCAGAACGTTCGGCCCGCCCATCAACAGCCGGGTCAGCTGGAGTCTGCGCCGCTCTCCCCCCGAGAGATCCCCGACCGGCGTCCACTGCGCGTCGCCGCCGAAGCCGAGGCGCTCACACAGTTGAGTTGCCGACAGCTCTCGACCTTTGCTCAGCTCAACGCGTTGAGCAACCTTCTCGACGGCTTCAAGCACCCGCCAGGTGGGGTCGAGCTCTTCCAGGTGCTGCGACAGATAGGCAGCCTTCACCGTGACGCCGACAACGGCCCGCCCCGCCGTCGGCTGCTGCAGACCGAGAAGCAGCCGCACCAGTGAAGTCTTGCCCGCACCATTGACACCGATCACTCCGATGCGGTCGCCAGGCCCAACATCCCAGGTGAGGTGGTCGAGCAGCTGACGATCGCCGAATGACAGGGAGACGTCGTGGGTTTCGAAGACCGTCCTCCCCAGCCGGGCTCCGGCGAACGCAAGCAACTCAACCTGGTTGCGCGGCGGTGGCTCTCCGGAGATCAGTTCGTTGGCGGCATCGATGCGGAACTTCGGTTTCGACGTACGCGCCGGTGGTCCTCTGCGCAGCCATGCCAGCTCTTTACGGATCAAATTGTTGCGCCGCTGCTGCTCGACGTTCGACTGTCGCTCCCGCTCGGCCTTGGCAAGTACGAAGGCCGAGTAGCCACCCTCATACTCCTCGACGCCGCCATCGACGACCTCCCACATGCGGTCGCTGACCTCATCAAGGAACCAACGATCGTGCGTCACCACCACGACCGACATTGTTGGCCGCGACCGCAGATGTCGCGCCAACCAGTCAACAGCTTCCACGTCGAGGTGGTTCGTCGGCTCGTCCAACAGCAAGAGATCGAGGTTCTGGAGCAAGAGGTGGGCGAGCTGGACGCGGCGCTGCTCACCGCCGGAGAGCTCGCCCATCACGCGCCCTAGCCGCGCTGCGTCGAACCCGCCCAGCAACGCGGCGAGAATCTCACGCGATCGAGCCTCCGACGCCCAGTCGTGCTCGTCGCGGTCGCCAAGGGTGAACTCGGCGATTGTCTGGTCAGGGGTGAAGGTCGTCACCTGTGCCAGGACGCCAAGCTGCAGCGTGCTTGCACGCGTCACCCGGCCGGAGTCGGCCGTCTCCAGCCCAGCCATCACCTTGAGCAGCGTGGACTTTCCGCCACCGTTGCGTCCTACGACGCCGATCCGCTCACCTACAGCGACACCAAGCGAGACACCATTTAAGACCGGCTCGCGACCAAAGGTCTTTTCGGCGTCCTCGATGTTGAGCAGGTTCCTGGGCGCCACGGGAGCCAGCGTGTCAGACGAGAGACCCGTGGACCTGACCAGCCCACAGTCGACCGGTGGTCAGCGCGCTACTCGGGCGCCAACACCCTGTGCGTCAGATTGTCGAGGAAACCGACATGCTCAGCCCACTGTGCATCGTCGTCGGCCGCGGGCAAGGACGACACCTTGGCCACCACGACGTCTGACGCTGGGTCCATCCAGACGTACTGGCCATAGATCCCGATGCCGTAGAAGCACCCATGGGAGTCACCGGAGATCCAGAATTGGTTTCGGTAGCTCCCTCTGGGGTGGACCTCGCCCATGCTCTCCGCTGCTAGAGCGGGATCGCCACCTCGGCACGTGTCATCGATCCACTCCGGCGGGATCACCGGGTGGCCGTCCGGCCCCAAGCCCCGATCGAGGACGACCCGACCGAATCGTGCCAGATCGCGCAAGGTCACGTTGATCCCGCCGTTGGCCATCGGAAAGCCCGTCGCGTCGACCGTTACAAACGCCTCGTCCTCGGCTCCGATCTTCGACCACAGGTCAGTCGCCAGCATGTCGGCAAAGGTACGACCGCTGACCCGCTCGAGAATCCAGGCCAGCACGTCGGTATTGGCCGAGCAGTAAGAGAATGTCTTCCCGTGGTCTCCCGACTTCTTGAGCGTCGAAAGGAACTCGTAGGTATCAACCGGATCGCCGGGCAGTGAGGGGCGCCAGCCACCGGCTCTCTCGTGGGTCTGCACCTCGGAGTCGGGGTTGGCGTAGTCCTCGTTGTACTGCACTGCCACGGTCATGTCGAGAACTTGCTGAACGGTGGCATCCCCGTAGGCAGACTCGGCGAGCTCGGGCACATAGAGCGAAACGGCGTCATCAACAGACACAGCGCCGCTGGCGACAAACTGCCCGAAGATGGCCGAACACATCGACTTCGACACAGACTGGAGTAGGTGCTTGGTCGTCGGGGTCATGCCGTTCAGGTACCGCTCACACAACACTTCACGACCGCGGAGAACGATGAAGCCGTCGGTGTACGACCGGTCCAGAAAGGTGTCAAGGTCCGGTCCGAGCGACAGGGGGGCGTCGACCAGCTCGAGCACCGGCCCGTCACCGCGCGTCAGCACAACGCCATCAACGACCTCGTCGACGTGCTGAAACGACCAGCGGTTGAAGGGACCGGACTGCCATTCGGGGTTCTTCATGCCAGCAAAGCTGCCACGCGGTCAGCTGTCTGCACAACGGCAGGCCCAAGCTCGGCGAAGCGGTCTGTCGGGATGCGTCGCTCCGGCCCCCAGATGTTGACCACCGCGATCGGACGCCGGCGGGCGTCCAGCACCGCCGCCGAAACCCCGTTGGTGAGTGCGGCGTCCTCCCCGCGACAGCACGCATAGCCAAGCCGTCGTGCTTCGGCGAGCTCGGTCTCCAGCGCCTGGCGGTCTACCGTGGTGTTCTCGGTGAACCGCTCGAGCGTCGACGGCAGTGCGCCCTCACGCTCAGCCTCGGAGAGCCACGCGAGGAAGATCTTGCCGCTCGACGTCGAGTGCAACGAGACGCGCTCCTCGGTCCACGGGGCAAAGGTGGCACCGATCACCGAGAGGTGGTCGACGTACCGAAGGCTCGCTGTCTTGACCAGCGCGAGGCTCACCGTCTCGCCCGTCGCCGCCGACAGGTCCTCCAGTGCCGGCCGGACCCGCCGCACCACAGACGCCTCGTCTGCTGCCGCACCCAGCCGGACGGCCCCGTAGCCCACTCGAAATCCACTGGACGCCGACGCCCGCTCGACCATCCCGTGCGCCTCCAGCGTGGCAAGCAGTCGCCATGCAGTGCTGCGGTTGATGCCGCAGTGGGCTGCGCCAGCTCGGCCACCGACGGTGCTTGCTCGCTGGCAGCGACAGCGGCCAAGCAGATCGAGAGCCCGGTCGACCGACTGCACCGACTGGGCTGGCCCAGGTCGCCTTGTGGAATGCTCGGACGGATTCATCGCGAACTCCTTGACAGCCTCTCATCGAGGCTTCTAGCGTCGTCGCACGATAGTAGACGGATGTTCACATAATGCAATTAATGCATCGTGAGGCGGCCCCGGCTACTCCACCACTCCGCCCGGAGGTCACCGTGTCGCTCCCCCTGCAGTCATCCGCCTTCATCACCTGCGCCCTCACCGGCTCAGGTGACTCAGCCGGGATCAGCGACAAGGTCCCGGTGACCCCCGAGCAGATCGCTGCGTCGGCGATCGAGGCAGCGGAGGCCGGCGCCGCCGTCGTGCACGTGCACGTGCGCGACCCCGAGACCGGCAAGGGATCGCAGGCGCCCCGAGCTCTTCCGCGAGGCCGTCGAGCGGATCCGCGACTCCAAGGTCGACGTCGTCCTCAACCTCACCACCGGCATGGGCGGCGACCTCGTCCTCGGCGGCGTCGACGCACCTCTCCCCCCAACGACGCCGGCACCGACATGGCGTCGGTCACCGAGCGGCTCCAGCACGTCGCCGAGCTCAAGCCGGAGATCTGCACGCTGGACGCGGGCACGATGAACTTCGCCGCCGGTGGCGACTACATCATGGTGAACACCCCGGGCATGGTGCGCGCCATGGCCAAGGGCATCAAGGACCTCGGCGTCAAGCCGGAGGTCGAGATCTTCGACACCGGAGACCTCGTGCTGCTGAATGAGCTCGTCAAGGAGGGGCTGATCGACGACCCGGCGATGATCCAGCTGTGCATGGGCATCCCTTACGGCGCGCCGAACGACGTCCTCACCCTGCAGTCGATGATCAACAACCTGCCGACCGGCTCGGTCTTCTCGATGTTCTCCATCGGCCGATTCCAGCTTCCGTACGCCGCTCTCGCGCCACTGGTCGGTGCCAACGTCCGCGTCGGACTCGAGGACAACCTCTACCTCTCCAAGGGTGTTCTCGCCAGCAACGGCGACCTCGTCGGGCGCGCCAAGACCCTGCTCGAGGCCATGAACGTACGCGTCATGTCGCCAGCTGAGGTGCGCGACAAGCTGGGCCTGGTCAAGCATGGCTGACGCCGCGCCTGAGGCGGTCCAGTCGCCAGAGCAGCTCGGCCTGGCCAGGGCCGGTCTGCTCGGCGGCGGGGTCATCGGTGGCGGCTGGGCAGCTCGGTTCCTGATCAACGGAGTCGACGTCCAGCTGTTCGACCCCGACCCCGAGGCCGAGCGCAAGGTCGACGAGATGCTGGCCAACGCACGCCGCGCCTGGAGCTCGCTGACCGACGCCCCGCTTCCTGCACAGGGGTCGCTCACCAGGGCTACCACCCCGCAGGAGGCCGCCAGCGGCGTGCAGTTCGTGCAGGAGAGCGCGCCAGAGAACGAGCAGATCAAGCGCTCACTCCTTGCCGCCGCCAGTGAAGCCGCCGGACCTGACGTTGTCTTCGGCAGCTCGACGTCTGGCATCTTGCCGACACTGCTGCAGAGCGACATGAAGCACCCCGAGCGCCTCGTCGTCGGGCACCCGTTCAACCCGGTCTACCTGCTGCCGCTCGTCGAGGTCTGCCCGGGCAAGGAGCACCTCTGCAGATGTCGATCACCCGCGCCGCCGACGTCTACCGGTCGCTCGGCATGAAACCGCTTGTCCTGCAGCACGAGATCGACGGCTTCGTCGCCGACCGGCTGCTCGAGGCGCTGTGGCGCGAGGCGCTGTGGCTTGTCAACGACGGCGTCGCCACGGTCGAGCAGGTCGACGACGCCATTCGCTACGGCGCCGGCCTCCGATGGGCATCCATGGGCACGATGCTCACCTACCGGATCGCCGGCGGCGAGGGCGGCATGCGCCACTTCATGGCCCAGTTCGGCCCCGCGCTGCAGTGGCCGTGGAGCAAGCTCACCGACGTCCCCGAGCTCACCGACGAGCTGCTCGACCGCATCGAGCAGCAGTCCGACGCTCAGGCCGCCGGTGCCGACGTCCGCGAGCTCGAGCGGCTGCAGCGACGACTGCCTGGTCGGCGTCCTGCAAGGCCTGCGCGGCCGCGACTACGCGGCCGGCGCCGTGCTCAAGCAGTACGAGACCAGCCTGGTTCAGCGGGGAGCAGACGCCTCGTCGTGAGCCTTCTCCATGCGCGCCAGCAGCTGCGCCCGGTCCATCGGGGAACGGGCTGACCTTGCCGCTTACGGGTGTCGACGTGCAGGTAGAGCGAGTCACCGGCCGCCACTGGGGTGTCGCCGACCAGCAAGGTGGTCGCCAGCCGCAACCGCTTGGAGTCGCACGACGTCACCCACGACTCCGCCCGAATCGTGTCAGCAGCATTCACCTCGTGCAGGAACTTCAGGGTGATCTCGACGGTGTACATGGCGCCGCCGGTGCGTTCCCGGTAGTCAGCGCTCAGCCCAAGAGCATCAAGGAACATCTCGTTGGCGTCGGTCAGCACCTGGGCGTACGCCGCGTCGTTCATGTGCCCGTTGTAGTCGATCGACGACGACGGGACGCTACATGAGAAGGCTGTGTACGGGGCACTCACTACGGTGTCATTGCTCACCGGCAGATCGTGCCACGAGCAAAGGATCCAGCGGAAGGACGGCATGACTGAGCGACACCAACCCCCCGCGACGGGTCACCACCCCCAACGAAGGCAAGCTGCACGCCGGTTGGGACGCCGAGGCACCCATCGAGGCCCCGTTGCGCCTGCACGAGGCGACGGTCGCGCACGCCTGGTGCGACTACAACGGCCACATGAGTGAGTCGAGCTACCTGCTCGTCGTCGGCGACAACGCCGACGCATTCTTCCGCTACTTCGGCATCGACGAGGAGTACCGCGCCAACGGCGGCTCGCTCTACACGGCCGAGACCCACCTGCACCACCTACGCGAGTGCGACGAGGGTGACCACCTCACCTTCACGCTGCAGGTGCTGGGCGTCGATCGCAAACGCGTCCACATCGTGCACGAGGTGCTGGACGCCGACGACCGAACTGCCGGTAGCGACGGCCGAGCAGATGCTGCTGCACGTCGACATGGCGGCCGGCAAGGTCGCACCGCTGCCGGACCATCTCTACGAACGGCTGAAGGCGATCGAGTCAGCACATGCCGCGCTCCCCGTCCCCGACTACGTTGGCCACGTCATGGGGCTTCCACCCCGCAAGCCCACCGACTGAAGGAGTAGTACGCGATGGACTTCGCCCTGACCGACGAGCAGCGTGCCATCGTCGACACCGTCCGCCAGTTCGTCGAGCGCGAGCTGATGCCCCATGAGGACGAGGTCGAGCAGCTCGACGAGGTCACCCCCGAGCTGGCGCAGTCGATCCGCTCGAAGGCACTAGCCGCTGGCCTCTACGCCGCCAACATGCCCGAGGACGTCGGGGGCGCCGGGCTGGACGCCGTCTCGCTGGCGCTCGTCGAGCGAGAGCTGGGGCGCACGTCCTTCGCGCTGCACCACTTCGTGGCACGGCCCAGCCGCATCTTGATGGGGTGCACCGGTGACCAGATCGACAAGTACCTGCTACCTACCGTCCGCGGCGAGAAGCAGGAGTGCCTGGCGATCACCGAGCCCGGCGCCGGCTCCGATGTACGGGGCATGACCACGACAGCGCGACGCGACGGCGATGACTGGGTGGTCAACGGCACGAAGCACTTCATCAGCCACGCCGACATCTCCGACTTCATCATCTTGTTCGCGGCCACCGGCGAAGAGCAGTCCTCCCGAGGACCACGAAAGCTGATCTCGTCCTTCGTGGTCGACTCAGATCTACCGGGACTCACGATCACCAAGGGCTCTCCCAGCGTCTCGCACCGCGGCTACCACCACTGCGAGCTCCACTTCGACAACGTCCGCATGCCAGCAGTCAGCGCTTCTCGGAGAGGAAGGACGGGGCTTCGACTTGATGGGCCAGTGGCTCGGGGCGACGCGCCTGGCCGTCGCAGCGAACTCGGTCGGTCGGGCTCAGCGCGTCCTGCAAGAGGCCCTCTCGTGGGCGGTCAGCCGCGAGCAGTTCGGCCAGCCGATCGGCCGTTTCCAGGGCCTCAGCTTCCAGCTCGCGGACTCCGCTCTCGAGATCGAGGCGGCCCAGCTGCTCACCCTTCAGGCAGCATCGCGCGTCGACGACGGCACCGTGTCCGACACCGACGTCGCCATGGCCAAGCTGATGGCCACCGAGACCCTTGGACGCGTGACCGACCGCGCCGTCCAGGTCTTCGGCGGCATGGGGCTGGTCCGCGAGTACAAGATCGAGCGATGGTGGCGCGACGCTCGCGTCGAGCGCATCTGGGACGGCACGAGCGAGATCCAGCGGCACATCATCTCAAGAGCGCTGCTGCGTCCGCTGGAAGGACAGACGTCGATGACAGTCCACAGCGAGGTACGCGGCGCCACGCTGCTCGTCACCCTCGACGTCCCGAAGGCGAATGCGATCAACGTCGCCACGAGCATGGACCTCTACGCGGCCTTTCGCCGAGCTGCGCGACAACCCGGCGCTGCGCACTGCGGTTCTCACCGGGGCAGGCGAGCGCTTCTTCAGCGCCGGATGGGACCTCAAGGCCGCGGCCGATGGCGAGGCCGTTGACGCCGAGCACAGCCCCGGCGGCTTCGCGGGCCTCACCGAGTTCTTCGACATCGGCAAGCCCGTCATCGCCGCCGTCAACGGCCTGGCGATGGGTGGCGGCTTCGAGCTCGCGCTCTCGGCCGACCTCATCGTCGCAGCCGACCACGCCGAGTTCGCGCTGCCCGAGGTCAAGCTCGGGCATCGTCGCCGACTCAGGTGGTTTGCTGCGAATCCCAGCCCGCGTCCCCGAGGCGATCGCCATGGAGTGGCTGCTCACCGGACGCCGCGTCACGGCAGAAGAGGCCCTGCGCTGGGGGTTGGTCAACCGCGTCGTCCCGGCAGCAGATGTACTGGACACCGCCCTCGAGCTTGCCGCCGCAATCGAGGAGTCAGCCCCGCTCGCTGTTGCTGCGGTGCTGGAAGTGACACGTGAGACAGAAGGAATGCGCGTCGACGAGGGCTTCCGCCTGCTGCGGAGCGGCGACCTACCCGCCTACCGGGCGATGATTGCCTCCGAGGACGCGCTCGAGGGTCCGCGCGCCTTCGCCGAGAAGCGCTCCCCCCAATGGACCGGTCGCTGATCGAGCAGGACAACTTCTTGAGGCCCCGTTTCAGTGTCGAGTGTGACGGCGCGCTGTCAGAGGTGGTAGGTCTCGGTATGGCCATCGACGGCGATGGCCTGTCCACTGACCATCTGCGACTGCGGCGAGCCCAGGAAGACCGCCATGTCGGCGATCTCCTGCGGGTCGACGAAGCGGGCGATCGACTGCGATGCGGTGTACTCACGCCTCCACCACCGAAGGCTCGACGCCGCGCGTTGCGGCCTCGGCAGCAATCACGCGGTCCATGCGGTCACCACGCACCGACCCAGGGCAGATGGCATTCACCCGGACGCCGTACCGCCCCACCTCGATCGCCAGTGACTTGGTCAGACCGATCACGGCCCATTTGGCGGCGGCATAGGGCGTCCGACGGCCGTAGCCGAGCTGTCCAGCCGTGGACGACATGTTGATGATCGAGCCAGACCGCTGCTCCTTCATCACCGGGACGACAGCACGGCACGTGAGGAAGTGGCTGTCGAGGTCGATGGCAATGCATTGCCGCCAGTCCTCGAGCGAGATGTCCTCCACATCGGCTGTCGGCCCCGCAATACCTGCGTTGTTGACGAGGACGTCGACGCCGCCGAGAACATCGATGGTCGACCGGCACCAGGTGTCGATGGCTTCCGCATCTGACAGGTCGACGATGCTTCCAACCACGGACGGTTCGCGAGACGTGAGTCCGTCAATCGCCTCCGCCGCGAGGTCGCAGATGTGGACGCGAGCACCATCGCGCGCGAATGAACTGGCGATGACAGCACCAATCCCGCCTCCACCGGCAGTGACCATGACCCGCAGTGCTTCGCTCATGGCTTCATTCTGGAGCTGGAGTTGCGCCGTCAGGGCGGAGAACCCGCCGTCGTTCCGCACGGTGGATCTAGGCAGTCGCCACCCGGTGCTCACTGGCGACCCGCTCGCACGAGTGGGTGTCGTCGAAACCAAACTCATAGCTGCAGTCATGGCATACCGTCATGGCCATGTGGCCAAGACGAACGACCTCAACCTCGTGCGGATGGCAGGGGTCCGCGCCGTGGGCGTGGTCGCGCCGGTGAACGGCGGTCAGTGTTGCCCGGATGATCGGGTCGGGGCAGTTCGGTGTCACACCGCCTCTATCGGCACATCCGAGGGGATTGCTTGAGCCCCACTGCATCTAACGTGATCATTTCACCGGAAACACCAGTAATACGGTTCGTCCATCACCAAGGAGTCTGATGAGTCTGCGTCGTTACAACCTGGTCGCCGCCCTCTTCCACGCTGTGCAGGCCGCCTTGATCGTGGCGCTCGCAAACGGGTTCACCTTGCCGGTCACCGCTACCTACCTCGCCGGGCCGCCGGGGACTACTCCCAGTGACACCGTCACCCTCTTCGACACCCCCGTCGGCCTCGCCGTAGCTGGCTTCCTGGCACTGTCGGCAGTCGCGCACCTCATCATCATCAGCCCATGGGTTTACCCCTGGTACGAAAGAAACCTTGCACTTCAGCGGAACGAGGCACGCTGGGTCGAGTACGCCATCTCGTCGTCGATCATGATCGTGCTCATCGCTCAGCTCACCGGGATCAGCGACATCGCGGCAATCATCGCCATCTTCGGTGCCAATGCCGCCATGATCCTGTTCGGCTGGCTGCAGGAGACATATGAAAGCCCAGGGAGTGGGGGTTGGCTGCCCTTCATCTTCGGATGCATCGCCGGAACCGTGCCGTGGCTCGCCATCACCTGGTACCTGATTGCTCCCGGTTCGACATCAGGAGCTGAGCCGCCGGTTTTCGTGTACGGCATCTTCGTGTCCCTCTTCTTCTTCTTCAACATCTTCGCCTTGAACCAGTGGCTGCAGTACAAGCAGGTAGGACGCTGGTCGAACTACTTGGTGGGCGAGCGCACCTACGTCACTCTCAGCCTGGTTGCCAAGTCGGCCCTCGCCTGGCAGGTCTTTGCCGGGACGCTAGCGGGTTAGACGAACAACCGGGTCGCAGTGCCCGCCTATGGGCTCATCGACACCGAGAACGGCACCGACTGCGGCTACTTCTGCTGAGAGGCATTGCGCAGCGTCTTCAGCTGGATATCGGTGCCGATCGCGATGACCGCGTCCCCCGGCCCGATCACTCGATCCGGAGGCGGGTTCGTCACGAACTGGCCACCTGTCTCCCTCAGCGCGAGCAACATTGCTCCGCCGCCCTCGTGCTGACGAGCGTCGCGGACCGTCATACCTGCCAGCACTGAGCCTCTCGCCACCTCGAAGTCCTCGAGCCGGAACTCGATGTCAGCGTCATGCATGGCCACGTCGAGAAAGTCGACAACGTGCGGCTGCTCAGCGAATGCAGCGATTCGATCGCCACCCAACCGCTGCGGATTCACCACTCGGTCGGCACCGGCCCGCTCGAACTTCGGAACAGCTTCCTCGGTGCGCGCCCTCGCGATGATCAGCAGTTTCTCGTTGAGCGCCCGAGCACTCAACGTGACGAAGAGCGAGTCTGCGTCGTTCTCCAGAGACGCCACCAGAGCGTAGGCGCTTTCGACTCCGGCCCGACGCAGAACATCGTCGTCGGTGCTGTCACCCTCAACGGACGGATACGGGCAGTTGCTCAACCGGTCCTCGTCCACCTCGACGATGACGATCTGGCGTCCGGAACGGCTCAGCTCATGGGCGCTGGCCCGCCCCACTCGGCCAAATCCACAGATGATCACATGGTGTTGAAGTCCATCGATGTGTCGTTGCATGCGGCGCCCTTCCAACAAGGTGCTGACGTGTCCGTCGACGAAGATCGCGACCAGCAGGGTCAGCGAGTACAGCACGGTGCCGATGCCGCCGAGCATCAGCAGCATCGTGAAGATCTTTCCAGCCGTGGTCAGTTCGTAAGGCTCGCGGAAGCCAACGGTGGTGACGACGAAAACGGTTGAGTAAGCAGCCTCCAGCAGCGGCAGCCCGAGCAGCAGGTATCCACCGGTCCCAATCAGCAGAACAGAGATGAGCGCCAACACGAGCCATCGCACCTGGCGCGCCACGTCGAATCCACCGCGTCGGCTGTTGAACTGCCGAACGCTCGCTCGTCGGGTCACCACAGCATTCTCCCGAGCCGTTGCGCCGAACCCAAGGACCAACGGCCCGCGCGCATCAGATGGCCTTCTGCGGTCTGGGGGCGGCCGTCCCGAGCAGGCTGTAGAGCTCCTCTTCCTCCTGGGCGTTGTGCAGACGCATCACGCCATAGAGGCCATACAGCATGCGGCGCAGCTCGAGCAGGTCATCGCTTTCCAGAGGGCCGGGGCCGATCGCGTCCGCCATGTGCCTGAGCTTGCGCACCTGGTGCTCGATTTCGGAGTGCGTACGGCTCAGTCCGGCTAGGAGCTGGTCGCCTCCCATGGCCCTCGACATCAGGGGGTAGAGCTCGTCCTCCTCCGCCAGCTCGTGGGGAACGAGCTCGTTCTCGAGCTCGGCCACCAGAGTATTGATGTCAGCGGCGTCGCCAGAGTCGCCGCCAAGGCGATCAGCAAGCGAGCCAACCCGCTCGACGGTCTGTGCGACCAACTGGTGGTCGGCCAGGTGCCGTCTGACGATCTCGGCATCGGCATCGCTCACCTGCGGGATCACCCGAGGCGGGGGACGCAGTGCCGTGAGGGCAATCGCGATCGCCAGGACGTCGACGAGCTCCTGCGACAAGGCTCCCCAGGCAGGTGGTAGATAGCCGACGGCAGCCACCAGCATCAGAAATCCAGAAAATCCCATCCCGACTACGACACTCTGGATGGCGATGCGTCGCGATCGCCTGGCGATGGCGATGACATCGGCGAGACGATCGATCCGATCGACAGTCAAGACCACGTCTGCGGTCTCCGAGGACGCCGTGGTTCCGTGAGCAGCCATGGCAACACCCACCGAAGCTGCCGCGAGAGCCGGCGCATCGTTGATGCCGTCTCCAACCATGACGGTCGGCCCGCGCTGGGCCTCGTCCAGCACCACGCCGACCTTCTCGCCGGGATCGGTTTCTGCGTGCACCGCATCCACCCCAACCAATCGCCCGATCGACTCGGCGGCATCGGCTCGGTCTCCGGTTACCAGAACAACCCGCTCGAGCCCGGCCGCACGCAGTGCTCGCAGCATACGGTGGGCGTCCGGACGCAGCGGATCGGTGAGCAGCACGGCGCTGCTGGGGGTTCCGTCGACACCGACGAAGACAGTGAGCGCCCCTTCGAGGCTCGCGCGCCGGGAGGCACGCCTCAACCACACGGGCACCGTATCCGGACAGACCCAGTCGAGGCGGCCAACTCGCACCGCATGCCCGTCAACGGTGCCTTCGAGTCCGTACCCGTGCCTCACCTGCACGTCAGTTGGTGGAAGAAGCTCGAGCCCGAGATGGCCAGCGTGCGAGACGATGGCTCCGGCCAGGACGTGCGGCGAAACCTGGTCCAGGCTGGCAGCCAACTGCAGGCTTCGACGCACCTCAGAGTTTTCGGTGACCACCGTGGTGACCACCGGATGCCCCAGCGTCAAGGTGCCGGTCTTGTCGAAGAGCAGCACCCGCCCTTCGGCCAGACGCTCCAGCGCGCCACCGCCCTTGACCACGGCGCCTGCCTTGGCGGCCTGGGAGAGACCCGACATGATCGCGATCGGGGCGGCAAGCAGAAGCGGACACGGAGTCGCCACGACCAACACGGCAACTGCACGAACCGGGTCGCCCGACACCCACCAGGCGACCCCGGCCAGCAGCAAGGTGAAGGGCACGAAGATCGCGGCAAACCGGTCTGCCGTTCGAACGAACGGTGCTGATGATGCTTGGGCCTCTTCAACCAGTCGAACAATCTGGCTGTATGTCGACTCCGCGGCGAGCGTCGTGGCGATCATCTCGGCTGAGGAACCCGCGTTGATGACACCGGAGCGAACCTCTTCGCCGACCTCGCGTTCGACCGGGTTCGACTCGCCGGTCAACGACGACTCGTCGAACGTTCCACCGGTGAGCAGCCTCCCGTCCACGGGAACAACCTCACCGGACGCCACAAGCAGCCGGTCACCACGGACCACCTCGTCAATGGGGACGACGGTGATGTCATCGGAGGCCAAGCGACGCGCAGTCCGGGGAGCGCGGGCGACCAGGAGCGTCAACTCGTGCTGGGCCCGGGCCTGGGCCCGGGCCTCGAGCACCCGACCCGTCGTGAGCATCAGCGTGATGATGGCGCCGGCGAGGGGCTCGTCGACAAGGAGCGTTCCCAGCAGCGCCAACCAGGCGACGACGTCAACGCCAAGATGCCGCGCCAGAAGTTCCTGCACCAACCAGATCGTCGACAGCGCGAGGCCAAATGCCGTGGCACCGAACCAGACTGCCTGAGCAGCCGAGTGTGCCCCGACCAGCCATGCCACCACCCCGACGGCAAGGAGGGCAGCCGATAGCGCAAACGTGGCCTGCTCGAGGCGGTCGGACCAGCGCTTCACACCTCCAGGGTAGGACGGGACAGCCCCGAACTTTGGGGCCAAGGTCCCGCCTAGTCGTGTGACGCCAGCACTTCGCGTGCGGCACGTTCTCCAGACTCCAAGGCACCCTCGACGTAACCGGTCCACATCGTGGCGCGTTCCGACGACGCCCAGTGCACAGGACCGACGGGTTTGCGTAGTGACGGTCCCAGCGAGAGCCAGCCTTTCGGTCGCATGACCCCGGAGTAGCCCCCACCGATCCAAGGCTCGGCAACCCAGTCGCAGTCGACAAAGTCGATCGGGTCGGGACTGTCGGCACCGAAAACGAGCCGAACATGGTCGGTCATGAGCTGCCGTCGCTGACTGGAGGCCGTGACTCCAAGCCGGGCGTCGCCCCACTCACGCGCCAGACTTGCCGACAGGAAGGTGGTCAATACCCCTTCATCGATATCTGGTGAGCTGTTGTCGACCATGAAGGAGAGCGGGCCATCGTCATCGGTGACGAGCCCTGACCATCCCGCATCGCGCCAGAACGGCCGTTCAAAAACCGCGTTGAGCTTGATGACCGACCCCATCGGCATCATCGTCTCGAGGTCGGTGTGAGTGGAGGGAAGTCCTGGCAAGAACTCGATAGGGCCAACGCCCGAGGGCGGGACGGCAACGACGACGTGTCCGGCCCGGTAGTCACCTTGGGTGGTGTGTACGACCGCCGACGCGCCCTGAAGATCGATGGCCGTCACCTCGTGCCGCAGCCGCACCACCACACCGAGGTCCAGGGCTAAGCACTCGGCAAGCTGGTGCAGCCCTCCGGCGAAGCGCAGCTCTTGTGCTCCTCCCTCGATCCCCATGGCCGCCGACAGCGTTCCACTGGTCATGGCGCCGTGCAGAACAGTCAGCAGCGACATGCGGTCCGCGGTCACCGTCATGAGGCCTTCCAGATGCTGACGGATGCGGAGCCTTGCAGAGGCGTCAGCAACCTCTTCGTCGAGCCACGAGGCAAACGTCAAGGAATCCCACTGCAGCGCCTTCGATGCTCGCCAGGGCTCGGTCGGTGGAACTGTCGCAGCCAAGGCATCTAGCTGCTCGACGACAGCATGAGCCGCATCCGAGGCGGGGACTTCAGAGTCCGGGACCACCCGGCCATCGCTGACATGGAGGTCAATCCCGTGGTGCGGCGTCTTGAAGGTCGCCACTCCGTAGTGAGCGGCAAGCGCGAGCAACCGGTCTTGGCCCGGTCCGGACCACTGGCCACCCAGTTCGATCCATCGGTCGCCGTCACGCAAGGTGTTAACGCGTCCCCCGACGCGATCAGCTGCCTCCAGCACGACGACCCTGGCACCCCCGGTAGCCAGGTCGCGAGCTGCGGCCAGCCCAGAAAACCCGGCACCCACGACTACAGCGTCGACGATCTGCATCTACCTAGGCTCTCGGAGCCATAACGCTGACGAGCAGCTCCTCCCACTGCCCGAGCGAGGTATCGGGAAGGAAGTAGTCGATCGCCCGGCGCCGTCCCCCTTCTGCGAGCCGTGCTGCCAACGTCGGATCATCCAGCACCCGATTAAGTGACGCACCGAACTCGGCCAGGTCGTGTGGCGACTCCACAAGCAGGCCGCTTTCACCATCGATGATCTGATCGCGGATCCCACCAACGTTCGAGGCCACGACGGGGACCCCCTTGAACATCGCCTCGGTAACTGTGAGTCCGAACCCTTCAGCGAGGCTCTTCTGGGCCACCACAGACGAGTGGCGTTGAAGGGCATTGACGATGACGGCGTTCTCCTCGATGTCGGACATCGGAAGACAGACCAACTGGACGCGGCTGCGTTGGTGGTGGTGCATCGCCCGCCACTGCTCCCACGTCTTGTTCAGCTCGACTGCAGCTTCAGGGTCGTCGGCGACGGCGGTCACCACCGGTCCGGCCAGCACGAGGTGGGCGTCGGAGCCGTCGAGAACGTGCTCGACGAAGCCGTGCATGACGCCGATCATGTCCTTGAGCGGGTCCCATCGGCTCACCTGCACCACCAGCGGGGCTTCAGGGGGCGGTGGCGGTCCTGTCCTGATGATGTCCGCGAACCGCTCCACACGCCCAGGCGTCCCGTCCGAGCGCGTGAACGACACGGGGCCGATTCGCGGTCCGTCGATGATGCCAACGTGCGCGAGGATGGACTGCGTCTGCGTCCCGCGACACATGACGGCGTTCTTCGGCGCCAGTGGGTCGATGCTGGGTCGAATGACACGCACTCGGTCCTGGGGCACCCAAGAAGGGGCGTACTCAGCGCGGGTGAACACGTACGCGTCGACATACGGCTCGAGGTAGGGACGGAGGAACGCCCACGCATCCTCGGACCACTCGTTCCGTCCGTCGACACCCACGTGGCACCGCCAGACAACGGGGATGCCTCGGGTCGAGAGATACTCGGCGATGCCGGCCGTCTGCGGGTCATGCAGGATCACCACATCACCCTCGACCACGATCGCCGAGAGCTCCTCGATGTTCCGCTTCATCACGTTCTGGTAGTGCTCGGTATCGCCGTCACTCAGCGGCCGCCCGTCTCCGGGCTGGCCATGCAGATGGTGATGGATGCGCTTGGTGATCGATGAAGAACTCGGGGTCCCCATCGATGACCAGCCACCGGGCGTCGATGTCAGCGCCACGCGTGAGCGGCAGCAACACCTGCAACATCTCGGCCACTCCCCCGCCAGCTGGCGTGGAGTTGATGTTGATGACGCTGTGGTTTCGCAGAACTGAACGCATGGCTGCCGCATCGCGCGCGAGCAAGCGCTCGACGCGCTCGGGGCCGATGATTCCGGCCAGTGCTTCAGGTGACCGCGGCGCCAACCGCACTTCTTCCATGGGGCAAGAAACTACCGCGCGACGGCCATCACGATGAAGGCTCTCGGGTCACTTCTCGGCAGGAATGTGGATCAGTTTGCGGTTGACGAACTCGTCGATGCCGTAGGGGCCGAGCTCGCGACCGACGCCGGACCGCTTCGTGCCACCGAATGGGCAGCTCAGGTCCGCCACCCTCGGGCTCGTTGATCCACACCATTCCGGTGTCGAGTCGGTTGGCGATGTCGAGGGCGATGTCCGGGTCGGAGTGGTACACAGCGCCACCGAGACCGAACGGCGAGTCATTGGCAAGCGACAGGGCCTCCTCGGCGTCGCTCACCTTGTAGATCACGGCCACGGGCCCGAAGAGCTCCTCGCGGTACGCACGCATCTCCGGCGTGACGTCGGTCAGCACGGTTGGCTGGATGAAGGCCCCGGGTCCGTCGATCCGGCTTCCGCCGGTGTGGACCGTCGCGCCCTTGTCGATGGCGTCCTGCACCTGCGCCATCAGCCCGGTCGCTGCCGCCTCTGACGAGAGCGGGCCGTAGGAGACCGTTGGGTCAGCGGGATCACCGATGGTCAGCTTGGCCATCTCTGCCGCGAAGAGGTCGACGAACTCGGTGTAGAGCGGCTCGGCCACGATGAAGCGCTTGGCGGCGTTGCATGCCTGTCCAGTGTTCTCCATGCGAGCCGCGACGGCGTCCTTGGCCACCTGGGGCAGATCGTCGGTGTCGAGCACGATGAAAGCGTCCGAACCGCCGAGCTCGAGGACGACCTTCTTGAGGTGTTGGCCGGCAAGCGAGGCGACCGCCGTGCCGGCGCGCTCACTGCCGGTCACCGACACGCCACGCACCCGGGGGTCGGCGATCACGTCAGCGGCCTGCTCGTTGGTGGCGAAGAGGTTGATGTACGCGTCGGCTGGAACACCCGCCTCGTGGAAGATGTGCTTCCATCGCAAGGGCGGACTCGGGGCACTGTGGTGCGTGCTTGAGGAGGATGGTGTTGCCCACGAGCAAGTTCGGACCGGCGAAGCGAGCCACCTGGTAGTAGGGGTAGTTCCACGGCATGATCCCGAGCAGCGGGCCGATCGGTGCCTTGCGAATGAACGCGTTACCACCCGATGTCGCTTCCAGCGGCTCGTCGGCGAGGAGGGTGGAGGCCTGGTCAGCGTAGTAGCGGTAGATGTCCGCCGAGTACTCGACTTCGTCGATCGCCTCTGCAGTTGTCTTGCCCATCTCCCGGGTGATCAGGGCGGCCAGTTCACTGGCCCGCTCGACATGAATGTCGGCCACTCGATGGATGGCAGCGGCACGCTCGGCGAGCGGAGTAGCGCTCCAGCGTGCGGAAGATCCCGTCAGCTCGCGCGATCGCCGAGCTGATCTCGGCGTCAGAGGCGGTCGGGAACTTCTTTTCGATTGCTCCTGTGGCAGGGTTGACGACCTTGTACTCGACAGTCATGGAGGCTCCTCACACACGATGCCCGGCCGAGAGGCCGAGGATGCCTCGACGTTAGCCGATAGCACTTCCCATCGTGAGAGGAGGCGTCGAGATCATCAATCGGTGCGCCGCCCCAGCCACGCCCAGTGAGGCATCATGGGCGAATGCCGACCCTGTTGGTGGTTCAGCACACGCCATCTCCTGCCGTTCAAGAGATGCTTGAGGCGGTCCTGCGCGGAACCGAGCACCCAGAGGTCCAGGGCGTCACCGTTGAGGTCAGGGCAGCCCTCTCGGCCGGTCCGGCCGATGTCTTGGCAGCTGACGGCGTGATCCTCGGGACGCCTGCAAACATCGGGTACATGTCAGGTGCCCTCAAGCACTTCCTCGACCAGGTCTACTACCCGTGCCTGGAGGTCACCCGCGGACTTCCTTACGGCGTATACGTCCACGGGAACGACGACACCTCAGGCGCACTGCGCGCGATCCACAAGATCGTCGGAGGCATGGACTGGAAGCAGGTCGCCCCCGACGTGTCCGTTACCGGGCCCCCCGTGAAAGAGGGAATCGAGTCCTGCGAAGAACTCGGGGCCTTGCTCGCACTCCGAGTCGCCGGCTACTGAGTCAGCTAGACGCTTGGGCGACCGAGTACGACCCCGACGCACGGTGATGTCACCTCTCCGGCCGGCATGGACGCATAACTGGGCGTCACTTCCAGCGCCCGAACATCACCGTCGGCCTCGGCCCGTGTCAAGTAATCGGCGAACCCCGAATCCCACAGGGTCATCTTGACCGACAGGACGATGACCCCTCCGGGTCGGACCACCCGGAACAGCTCAGAGAGCCCCTCGACGCCAACGTGCCCCGTGGTGAACACTCCAGTGCTGATGACCGCTGCGTACTTGCCGTCGTCAAACGCCAGCCGCTCACCAAGAAACGCATGGTGGAACTCCCGATAGGCGTTCTTGCTACGAGCCACCTCGAGCATGCCGAGGGACGCGTCGAGGGCGTCGACCTCCGGGTAGCCGACGGTTCCCAGCAGCTCACCGATCAGGCCGGTGCCTGCGCCTGCGTCAAGGATGGGTCTGGATCCAACCGGCAGGTGCCGGGTCAACAGCGCGAGGCCGACAGCCGGGTGTCGGTAGCCGACCTCTGCCATGTCCGAGTCGTAGGAAGCTGCCCACTCGTCATAGGCCGAAGCCAGCTCGGTCGGGCTCGTCGCTCCGTAGACAGCATCCAGTTTGGACTCGGCCATGGCACCTCCTCAGCGGTTCCCGATACCTTCCCGCAAGCCCGCTACCCAGGCAAGGATTATCGGGTGCGCGCATCGTCACGCCTACACCGCTCATCCGCCAGAGACCCTGAAACCCCGCCGACGGGAGACTCGGGGGCCTAGGTCCCTTTGTCACACGCTCTGCCGTCATAAACTGGTCACATGCGCTCTCATGCTCTGATTCGGCGACCGTTGACACTGCTGATCGTTCCCGCCCTTCTCGCAGGCTTGGTGGTGACGGCCTCTGGTGCGACGGCAGGCACCGGCTCGGTCACCGTCACCGACCTCACCCCACCCCTTGCTCCAGTGTCGTTGTCACGGAGTCACGTCGAGACCATCATCCTGACCTTCGACGTCAACAGCTCCGATGGTCAAGCGCGCCGCCCCGTAGTGTTCGACAGCACTGGCCGGGCTTCGTTCACAGATGTCAAGGCCACCCCCGTCAGCGGCACCCGCACCAATGGCACGTGGGAAGCCACGATCACGCTTGCTTCCTTCATGAACGGCAGCCACCAACCGCGAGTTCGGGTATGCCCTGGGACGGGAACATGCGTCAGTCGCGCCCTTGCGACAACAGTCGTCGTCAAGGGTTCGGACTGGCCGACACTGACCCGAATCACCCAAGCTCCTCGACGTCTTTCATCTGGGGATGTATCAGGTGCCACCGCTCAGGGTCGGGTGGTCTTCTCCGAGAGCCGTGACCCGGTCCGCGGGATGCTTGTGCGCCTTGTGCGACATGTCGGGGACACCGGCCGACCCGTCGACCGCACGAATCGTCGCGGCGAGTTCGCGGCCCCTTGGCCGTGGACTCGGCCTGGTGAAGACGCTTCGCGTGTGGTCGTTGTCTGGCCCCGGGTCACCGAGGCTGCCATTGACCGCGCCATCCTCGGCAACCCCGACACCCGATTTCACCTCGCACGGCCTGACGCAAAAGTGGTCGTTTCGACAGGGGAGCGATTCGTCGTCAAGGGCACGCTGACACCGGGATACCCGGCGGCACAGCTGGGCGGGGTTCGGCTGCAGCAGCGCACGGACCGGGGATGGGTCACTCGGGACGTCTCGCCCGTTCAACAGGTGCGTAACAGCTCCGGCGAGCCCCTCAACCGAGCCCGGTACCGCCTGTCGACTTCGTTCGGGGACATCGGCAAGCACATCATGCGGGTCCTTAAGCCCGCCGCCATGTGCCGGCATGGTCACTGCCGGGTGGCCCAGGACCATTCGCAAAGCTTGTCGGTGATGGTCGGAAACCGACGGTTCTTCGTCGAACGCCGACTCGACGCACTGGGCGTCCCAGTGGGAGCCGTCGACGGCGTGGTGGATGTTCGCACCCGGCAGGCATTCTGCGCCTGGCGCGACATGACCGGACAGACACCGACCCGCCGCGGCCTGACCAAGAGCCTGGAGCGGTCGGTGATGCGTCATACGAGTCTTCCAGCACCCAAGCGCGCGAATGGCATCTACGTTAACAAGACGTGCCAGACGCTGTTCCAGGTCAAGCACCACAACTTCCGCCGGGTGGTGTGGGTTTCCACCGGCATGGTCGGTCACCGAACCCCAAGTGGAACCGGCCACATCTTCCGCAAGGTTGAGGGGTGGGTCGAGAGCAGCCTGTACCCGGGCGCGTTCATGCTCGACCCCATGTTCTTCCTGCCTGACCGGCCCGGAATCGCCCTTCATGGCTCGGTAAGCAACGACCTCGTCGAGCCGTATCCCGCAAGCCACGCCTGTGTTCGTGTCTGGCGTCCTCAGATCCGCAAGATCTTCAAGGAGTCGCCGCTCGGCACCAAGGTGAAGGTGTACGGCCACGACTGATCGCACGCTTCTTGCTCCCCGGGTTTGCAGTGCTCGCAAAGGGGTACCGCCCCATGGAGAGTTCCCGACAACCTGGAGGTTCAGATGAGGATGCGAGGCACAGTGCTCGCAGCCGCAGTCGCGGCGTCCGCCTTGGTTATGCCGGCAACAGCCGCGTGGGGTGAGACTGCGAGGTTCGACGACGGCACGCCGACGAAAGCGTCGACCGACGTGAAGTGGGCAGAAGTGACCAACAGCAGAGCTCGCAATGAGTTCAAGGTGAAGGTAAGGGTCGACAAGATCCGTCTCGGCAGCACCCTCGTCGTCTATGTGGACCGCAACCTCAAGAACGCCGGGCCAGAGCTACGCATGGTGGCTGTTCCGGACAGTGAGTGGACCCTCTACCGCGTGAACAAGTGGGGACAGCATGGCAGTCGGATCGACACCTGCGGGCAAGTGCGCATGAGTTCGTTCGACCGCGAGCACCGTGCCACGTGGAGCGCAACTCGAACCTGTCTCAACATCCACAGGTCGGTGAGGGTAGGTGCGAAGATGTTCGACCCCAAGGGGCGCACCGACTGGGCCCCGAAGCGGGAGACCTTCTTTCACCGCGTAAGCGCTCGTTGACGCGAGCTCAGCGCTCTGAGCCCTTCTCGAGTCCCGCGTAGGCAAACTGCAGTGCGTCAGCGAAAGCCCGACCCGACATCACGGTAAGGGCCAGCCGAGTGACCCTGGGCGCAACCACCAAACCGATGGTGAATCCCGTGGCGACCCATTGAGCCATGCAGAACGGGCAGGTCAATAGCTCCCCGACGGCATGCCCCTGCCCTGCGGCGTCGACTTCTTCACTGACCTCTCCAGGCGCCCCAGCACCTGTGAAGCTGGTGAAAGGGGCACGAATGGGACTGGTAACGGCGTCCTTGGTCAGGGTTCGGCTCGTCTTGTGGGTAGCGACACCCAAGAGGAGCAGATCGTAGGGCTCGATACGTTCCGGCAGTGGGCGTCCGGAAGCCTTGACCGCTGTCGAAGCCGCAGCAACCAGCACGCCGTAAACACCCAGTGCCCGTAGGTAGCCGCCTAGCGGCCTGTTCTCGCCGCGCTGGTAGGAGTCACTGATCAGCCTGGCCCGCTTACGGAGATTCTCGATGTTCATGAAGGCTTAATACCCACGACTTGCCCGATCAACCCCATCGAGAATCCTAAGATCGATAGAGGCATTGTGGTTGGATGACGCGGACAGGGGGCCGATGGACCCCGGCATCGATCATGTTGTTCCGCTGCTGAAGCCGCTGGATTTGTTACCGGAACCAGATTGACTAACGGTATTGAGCCATCAATCGATCTGGGTGTCGGATATATGCTGACCAATCGTCCGCGCAGGGTGATCACGTATTGCCAATCATTGTTGTGCAGACTGAAGACGTGAAGTGCGGCCGGTTCTGGAGGCCCACTCGACCCTGATCTTGGGAGTTTTACCCATCAACCGGGTACTTCACAGAGGCTCTCTGCGCCTACGATTGGCCTCGCAGAGCGTCGGGGCCAAGGCTCTGCCCCCAAAGAGGAGGTCCCATTGAAGCGAATCATGATCGCGGCAGTCGTTCTCGGCGCAATTGCGGTCACGGCTACTCCGGCAAACGCGGCGGTGTCACGGAACGTGGTGTGGCGGTGCACAGTCTCTGATGGATCTGTTGTCGACTTCGTAACTGCGCCCGACCACGCGTACAACGGACTGAAAACCGCGAACGCCGCAACTGCGCACGCCATGTCCGTACTCGGCGAAGTTTGCGCCGTCGTCCGGAACTAGGCGGAAGTTCCCCGTGGCCACAGACCTATCTCATCTCTGGCCACGGGGAGCAACTCCCTAGCGGCCGACCGGCTTGGGATACGGCTGACAGCCCGGTCGGCTCACAGGACGTTGACGGCCCTGGCGACCACCAGGACGACGAGGGTGAGGGAGATCGCCCCCTCGATCATCATCATCAGCTTCGACCAATGGCGTATTGCTGAGACGTCCGCCGAACTGAACGCGGTGGAGGTATTGAAGGACAGTGCCAGGTAGTCGACAAACTGCGGATACCAACCCGACTCCAGCAAGGCTGGGATGTCCTCCTCCGGAAACCGAAATGCCGCCCGCGACACGTCCCAACGACTGAGCCGGGCGGCCGGCCCACCGGAGTCGAGGTGCCAGTACCAGAGGGCGAACGCGATGACGTTCGTCGTCCACACGATCACCCCGATCGTGAGCAGCTCCGTTGGAGAGCTGAAGTCCGCCCCGTGGAGCAGTCCGACCACAAGGCGCGCAGCGGACGCCACTGTTCCGAGGGTGATGCCGGCAATCATCACCCCAGTGACGTTCCGCAACCATGAGTTCACTCGGTCTATCCGACCTGGGTCACCAACGACCAAGACCACCAGCAGCACCAGCAAAAAGACCGGGAAGCCGATGTGCGCACCAGGCACTGCCCGAAAGTCCTCGGGGATCAGCAGGAAGAGAATCCCCACGGCGATGACCGCCAGCGCCATGGGGATTCGCCGCTCGCCTTGGCGTGGAACCGCCGCGTCATCCTGATCGCTCACCTAGCGGACTCTATTGCCCCTTGGTGAGCGGACCGGGCCTAAACCCACGACCGACGGAGAAAGATTTGCTCCCACTGGGACCCGCGACCTTGTTTGGGGGATCTCCAGCTGTCTCTTCTCCGCCAACCACCTACGTGCCGCGCGCAAGTTCCGCGATGGCCGTGATGTTGCCTTTCCTTCGGTATGTCTCGACAGCGGCGTCTCGGTACGACGCCGCCTCCGTAGTGAACCCTCTCGCAGAAAGTACCGTTGAAAGCTCGACCATCGTCCCCGCCTTCGTGGACACCAGGCCGGACGGCTCGACAAGCTTCAACGCCTCTCGAGCCGAAGCCTCCGCATCGTCAAGAGCCCCGCGGCGCGAGAAGGCCAGCGACCGTAGCCGGTGTCTGTGGACGCGCGCCTCGAGATCGAACACTGACATGTGTGACTCGTAGCGATCCGCGATCCGCAAGAACTCGTGCGTGCGCCCTTGCCCGTCGAGCGCAAAAGCAAGGATCGCCTCCATGATGTTGACGTACCATATGTCCCCCATCGCCACGGCCGTCTGCCTGGCGCGCAAGATGCGCCGCTCAGCGCGATCCAACGCACCTGACGCCAGCTCAAGCGCGGCTATGTGCGCGCTGTGCGCCCCCTCAAGCCACACCAGCCCATGGCCGCTCGTGAACTCCTGCCAGGCGTGTTCGGTCGCCTCGGGGTCGACACCCTGCGCCACGTCCGCCGCAAGGATGGCCGCCAGGCCCGTCGATACCCGGATCGGATCGTTACTTGTCGTCAGCTCATTGCCGAAGGCACGAATCTCGTCGAAAGTCATCGGACCCAGGACAGCCGCTGCGATGATGTCGCTGGCCGCCTGCATTTCCTCGCGCGGCCATCCGGCAGCGGCCGCGTCCTCCATGGCTTGCAGGTTTGCCTTGAACATCGCCGCGGGGTTTCCGCGCATGAACTCGAGGTAGTCAAGCGCCATCCAGAACTCTGCCAGTGCCCCGCGGTGACCGTGCTGGTGCAACGGTGTGCGCAGTAACTCAAGCCGGGTCATCTGCGTCTCTATCTCGACGGCTGTGGTGGCCCGATAGACACCTCTCGCCACCACAAGCTGCACTTCTGCTCGTAGCGCGTCTAGCTCTGAGCCTCGTTGTCGCGCAACGCCGATTGCGTCGGCAAGCAAGGTCTCGGCATCGTGAGCACGTCCGATCTCCATCAACGCCGCACCAAGGCGAGGAAGAATCCGGAACCGCTCGGCGGCATCCTCCGGCAAGAAGGTGACTGCACGCTCGAGCAGCGGTGCGGCACTGGCAAGATCCGATCGGTTGTAGGCGCTTTCACCCGCGGCGGCAAATCGCTCACCGGCAGCCCGTGCCAACTCGGCCGTGTGCTCCTCGTCGAGACGCACCTCCCGCCGGAAGGTAATCGCTTGCTGAAGATGTCGAGCAATCGCTTCGTCGTCAGCGGCGCTGGACGCCAGGCGAGTGGCCAATTCCTCGTGCAGCTCGGCCCGCCGCTCCTTGGGCATGCGCTGGTATGCAGCGTCGCGGATGAGCGCGTGAGCGAACCGCCACCGCTGACTCGACCCGTCCTCTTGTTCGACGAACCCCCGCGGCTCCAGCAGCTCGAGCTTCGCCCGGACGTCGGCCTCGGTTCGATCTGCGAGGAACGCAACGGTCGGCACAGAAAACCGCCGTCCGTCAACGGCCGCAATCGCCAGCATGGAGCGCGTTGAGTCGTCGAGCCGATCGAGCCGGGAAGCAAGGAGCGCATGGATCGTGGGAGGCACCTCTAGGTCGGCCCCGGATCCGCCGGTCCAGCCACCGGCCGAGACGAGACCCTCATCTGACAGCTTTGCGACCACCTGTTCGAGGAAGAGTGGGTTCCCCTCACCGCGATCGATCACGGCATCGACAAGCTCGTCGGGGGCGTCAGCACCGAGAAGGCGGCGGGCGAGCGTGCGCGACTCGTCTTCCGACAGCGGCGACAAGGTCATGGTGATGACGCGGTGCCGGCCACCACCCCAGGTTGGCCGAGTTTCCAGAATCTCTGGGCGAGCAAGGCACAGTAAGAGAAGCGGTGCGTGTGTTCGTTCAGTGACAGCCTCCACCAGATCGAGCATGGGCGGCTCCGCCCAATGGACGTCGTCGAGGATTGCGACGATCGGACCCTCACGCGCAAGCGACTCAAGTAGCCGTCCGAGCGCCCAACTGGTGTCGCCTGACGCAGTACCTTCGACCCCGAGTACGTGTGCAAGTCGGTCTCCGACAGCGGCACCATCCGATTCCATCGTCAATCTTTGCCGGAGCCGTGCAGCGATCACGGCCGGCTCGTCAATAGAGGCACCGGCCGCATCGGCAAGCAGGTCCACAAGCGGCGCGAACGTGATGCCGTCGCCGTAGGACGGGGTCTGTGCGACGAGGACCCTAGCCCGTTCGGCAAGCGATTCCTTGACCTCTTCGCCCAGACGCGACTTACCTACGCCGGGCGGAGCGAGAAGCGTGACGAGCACCGGTGCGCGTGCCGACTTGGCCTCCTCGAAGGCGGCGTCGAGCAGTGCGAGTTCCCGTCGCCGACCGACGATCGGCGTGTCCGCCGCCCTCTGTTTCATCGACAAGCCCATGACGAGCCAGGCCACCATCGGTGCCTTCTTCCCCTTCAATGACAAGGGTTCCAGCGGCTCTAGCTTCACTAGTCGACCCACCAGGTCTCCGGTCGCATCTCCCACGACCACACCCCCGGCCGGAGCCAGTGTCTGTAGGCGAGCAGCGGTGTTGAATGTGTCCCCGCCGGTTCCGCCCCGGATCGCGGATGCGACATCGGTGACAGCTTCGCCGGTTTGGATACCAATGCGGATTCTGAGATCGAGATCGAGTTCATCGCCGAGGCTGGGCAGGGAGTCGCGCATCTCGAGTGCGGCACGTACCGCACGGAGCGCATCGTCCTCGTGGACCTCGGGGACTCCGAATACACCGACAACGGCGTCACCGATGAACTTCTCGACCACTCCGCCGTGCCGCTCAATCCCTTCGCGCATCACTTCGTGGTAGCGGTCGAGAACCCGACGCAGCACCTCGGCGTCCAGGCGTTCGCCCAGCTCAGTGGAAGCGACGAGATCACAGAACAGAGCGGTCACGGGACGGCGATCTGTGACCCCATCCTTCAGTGGTGAACCGCATGCGAGACAGAATCGCGCACGGTCGAGGTTCGACTCGCTGCAACTTGAGCACACCCGCACGAAGCCAGTGTTGTCGGCTGTGAGAACGCGGCGCAACCCTCGACCAGGTGGACCCCTCATTGCGGGATCAGCTACCCATCGCACCGGCTGGGAGGCGAGCCACTGTGAAACACGGAGGAACTGGCATTCAAGGACGGGTGCGTCAGCTAGAAGTGAGGCGCAGACCAGATTCGCATCGCGTACGTGCTTTCGATCGTCCGCTGGAGCGTGGCGATGATCTGCTTTCCCTTCGCCTCGCCGGTCGAGATGTCAACGAAGGCCTGACCACGCGCCGCTATCGGTTCGGACGCTCCCCGGACCGCGAGGCCAGCACTGCGCTCAACTCGGTGATGGAAGCTCAAGGCCTCCGAGAAGCCAACCCTCAAGAGCTGGCCCACCAGGCGAGTGAGAGCCCCAGCACCAACACGACGAGAAGGGCTGCGAGCGCGTTGAATGCGAGTGCAATGAGCGAACTGGCACCGGCACCGGTCCTCCGCGCCCAGATAGCGGTCGCGATCCCGAACCACGGTAAGACGACAGCCGCAAGAAGGCAGCCGAACGCCACAGTCCAGGTTGAGATAACGGACAGTGTCGAGGGGTACGGCGGCCCGCCAATCGATTGCGTCAGCTGGCCCATGGCTAGGCAAGACCCAAGCACGCACGCCAGCCAGAACAGACCGAAGAAGGCCATACTCCTGCCCACGGTTCCCCAACGTTGCCGCCTTGAGCGACGGGACGGATGAGTGTCGGGTTTCGCCACTACTTGCCGATACATGACAAACCTCCCCACCTCATCCTGAATGTGCGTTGGGGAGCCACCAAGAGGCTTTCTCCCCGGATTCGGTGTCGGCTTGGTGGTTGTCTGGAGCTATGCGATGTCGACCCGGGGGTGACACCCGGCGTGGGAGTCGGCGCTCAGTCCCCTCTTGAGATTCTGCCGACGTCTGGGATTCGCGCTACCGACACAACGATCACGACCGGCCGCTCCCCCACCGCGACGGGTACGAGCCTCACACAGTGGCGTGCAACGCTGCGCACTCGCCTCTTCGGATACCTGGCAATTCCCTCGCACCAGCCCGTCTCTGTGGTACATGGACGAGCATGGGACATCCAAGGCCTGGTCAACCGGAGTAACACACAGAAGTAGTGGGGCGGGTGGGGCTCGAACCCACGACCGACGGATTATGAGTCCGCTGCTCTGACCGGCTGAGCTACCGCCCCGGAAAATCGGATCTCTGGCACACCTTTGGCCCGTGAAAGTTACCCCAAAGGTGTTGGATCGAGGGTATGCGCCTCACCCCAACCGAGCGAGACCGCCTGTTGATCTTCACAACCGCCGAGCTCGCCCGTGCCCGAAAGGCCAGAGGCCTGCAACTCAACGCCCCCGAGGCCACCGCAATCATCGCCGACACCGTGATCGAGGCAGCTCGCGACGGAAACCGGCTGCGGGACGCCGTTGATGCCGCCTGCAACGTCCTCGAGCCAGACGACGTCCTGCCCGGGGTGGCTGCCCTGGTGCCCGAGGTCTGGGTCGAGGCCGTCTTCGACGACGGCAGCCGGCTGGTGGTCGTTCCCGACCCCCTCGGTCCCGCTCACGGTGACTCCACTCCAGGTTCGGTGCATCCGGCCAACGAGAACGTCGACGCGGCAACACCGGCATCACTCGAACTAGCGGTGCGCAACACCTCGGGCGTCCCCATCAGCGTCACTTCGCACTTTCACTTCTTTGAGGTCAATCCGCGCCTTGAGTTCGATCGCAGTGCCGCCTACGGCATGCGGCTGGCCATCGACGCGGGTGAAGCCATCCGGTTCGACCCACAAGCCAGTGTCACCGTTGGACTAGCGCCGATCGGAGGTGAGCGCGTGGTGATCGGTTTCGCCGGACTCGTAGACGGCCCTCTGGACGCCCCTGGCGCCAAGCGCGCTGCCCTGGCGAAGGCACGTGCCACTGGGTACCTCGATACGGGCCCCGCCGACGGATCACAGGATGGGGCGACGCCATGAAGTCCGACGACTACATCGCGGTCTACGGCGCGACCGCCGGTGACAGGGTTCAGCTTGGCGACACTGGACTGATCGTGGAGGTGGAGAGCGACTCCCAGCAGCACGGTGACGAGTTCTTGATGGGTTTCGGCAAGACCGCCCGCGACGGTATCCACCTGCAGGCTGTCACGACCGCTGAATCCTGCGACGTCGTCGTCTCCAACGTGCTGATGCTCGATCCGGTGCTTGGGATCCGAAAGGTGTCGATCGGCATCCGCGAGGGGCGGATCAGCGGCATCGGCCGGGCCGGCAACCCGCACACCCTCGACGGTGTCGAAGTCGTCGTGGGGAACAGCACCGCGGTCATAAGTGGTGAGGGGATGATCGCCACACCGGGAGCGATCGATACCCATGTGCACCTGATGTCACCGAGGATCATGGAGGCTGCACTCTCGTCCGGCGTCACCACGATTCTCGGCCAAGAGTTCGGCCCGGTCTGGGGTGTAGGCGTCAACTCCCCCTGGGGGCTACGCAAGGCATTCGCCGCGTTTGACGAGTGGCCGGTCAACATCGGATTCCTCGGCCGGGGCTCATCCTCCGGCGATGCACCGCTGCGCGAGGCACTGGAGCGGGGCGGGGTGTGCGGCTTCAAGGTGCATGAAGACACCGGTGCCCACGCTCGAGCGCTCGACACCGCGCTTCGTGTGGCCGAGGAGTACGACGTCCAAGTGGCGTTGCACACCGACGGCCTCAACGAGAGCCTTTCGGTTGCCGACACTCTCAGCGTTCTCGACGGTCGCACGATCCACGCCTTCCATGTCGAAGGGTGCGGCGGGGGTCACGTCCCCAACGTTCTGCAGCTGGCCGGAGTTGCGAACGTGATTGGCTCTTCGACCAATCCCACGCTCCCCTATGGTCGGGACGCCATCCACGAGCACCTCGACATGATCATCGCCAGCCATGGACTCAAGCCCGACCTCCCCGGCGACATGCAGATGGCATCGGACCGTATCCGCGGGGCAACCATGGCCGCCGAGAACGTGTTGCACGACCTCGGCGTCATCCCGATCACTTCATCGGACGCCCAGGGCATGGGACGCGCCGGCGAGACCGTTAAGCGCACCTTCGCCATGGCCGCCCAGAACAAGCGGGCCAGGGGGCCTTTGGAGGGCACCGACGGCACACATGCCGACAACGCCCGCGTGCTGCGCTACCTGGCGAAACTCACTATCAACCCGGCGATCGCCCATGGTTTCTCACACGAGCTCGGGTCTCTTGAGATCGGCAAGCTGGCTGACATCGTCCTGTGGGAGCCTGCGTACTTCGGGGCCAAGCCGAACCTCGTGCTGAAGGCGGGCTTTCCGGCCTGGGGGCTCACCGGCGACCCCAACGCCACCGTTGACCGTGCAGAGCCTCTGCTCTTTGGCCCCCAGTTCGGTGGTCACGGCGCCACCGCCGCCGACCTGTCGCTTGCCTTCGTCAGCCAAGGGTGCGATGTGGACGGCTTGGGCCTCCGGCGCAGGGCGCTTCCGGTCCGCAATTGTCGCAGGTATCGGGCTGGCCGAGATGATCGGCAACGACACCATCGGGCAGACCCAGGTCGATGTCCGCGGCGAGCGGGTGACCTTTGACGGAGTGGCGCTGGAGACTGAACCAGTCGAGTCGGTCAGCTTGAGCCGGCTCTACTTCCTGTAGCGACGTCTGGACGGCGGCGTGTGGCCAAAGGCCAGAGGAACCACAGCGATGCGAAAAGCCCCAGCGCGATGAGCCCCACGGCCAGGCCCGGAAGGCGCCCAGCACTGACGGAGAGAGCCAGGGCGACCGCTCCGCTCATGGACACAGCCAGAAAGCCCAGGCCTCCGAGAGCCATCCGATGAGCCCTGTCGACAATGGTGTCCTTCATCTGCTCCCCGGACAGGATGCGATGCAGCGCCACAGGGCCGATCAGCAAGGCGGCGGCCACGAGGGACGCCAACAGTGACACCGCATAGAGCGATTTCAGGTCGCCGGGAAGCCGGGTGAACCCGCTCTGGAACGGCAGTACGAGCAAGAAAGCGAAGAGGATCTGCACTCCGGCTTGGGCGACACGAAGCTCCTGAAGCAGCTCTTCGTACTGTCGGTCAGCCTTTTCCTTCAGGGATTCCTTCGAGCCTGCGTCGTCCGGCATGTGAGTGTCATACCCATCGGTTGACAGTGGAAACGATCTGGAGCGACTCAGCCGGTCCCGGTCATGGTGGCCGCAATGTCCCCCGACGAGTCGCCACCGCGTTTCAGCACCACCGCCACGAGGCTGATGGCCAGGACTGTCAAAATGAACATCAGAGTCGAGATGGACGCGATGTCTGGCCGCAGTGAGGTCTTCACGGAGGCGAAGACGTAGACCGGCCACGGCGTGGTTCCCTGGATCGAGACAAATGACGAGATCACCGTGTTGTCAAGGCTCAATGTGAACGCCAGCAGCCCACCGGCGAGTACCGCCGGCAGCATCAACGGGAAGGTGATCTGCGTGAATCGTTTGGTCGGCGTCGCGTAGAGGTCGGAGGCGGCTTCCTCCAACGCTTCGTCAATCCCCGACAAGCGCGCACGCACGATCAGAGTCACCACGGCAGTGCTGAATATCGCGTGGCTCACGATCAGACGGACATAGCCGTTGTTGAAGATGGTGAGGTTCCAGCCCTGACCCAGCTGGACGTACCAGGGAAGCAAAGCGATGGCGTCGACGATCTCGGGAGTGACCAGGATCAGCGCCACGAACACAAGAAAGAAGATTGTCCACTTGCCTGGACGGCGTGCAAGTGCCACACCGGCCAACGACCCGAGGACGGTCGCGATGATCGCCGACAGCACACCCACGATCAGCGAGACAACCACGGCTTCACGCGGCGCCGGATTGTTAAACAGGGCTTGATAGCCCTCAAAACCAAAACCGTTCCACACCGTCAGGAGACGGCCGGTATTGAACGAGAACGCCACGATCCAGAGAATTGGAAGGAAGAGAAAGAGGTACATCAGCACCGCCCAGGCCCTGAGCGCCTGCTTGGTCCAGTCGACCTTCTTCCGATGCACGACCGGAGTAGTCGTCGCAGTGCTCATGCCGACGCCTCCGGCAATCTGACGCGTCGCCTGCCTCGCAGGATCGTCCTGAGAAGAAGACCCAGAATGGCGAAGACGAGGAGAGCGCCCAGGATGAACCCAATCATGATGACTGCCATCGCCGCTCCCTTTGACCAGTTGAAGGTCGTGAGGAACTGCTCAGCCACAAGCGTGCCGGCCATGCTTCCGGCACTGCCGCCCAGAATCGACGGCGTGATGTAGTCGCCCATGAGCGGGATAAACACCAGAAGCATTCCCGCGATCGCGCCGGGAACAGCCAGTGGCATGGTCACCTGGACGAAAGTCTTGAGTCGGTTGGCGCCGAGATCCTTGCTCGCCTCGGTGAGCGCGGGGTCGATCCGCTCGAAGGCCACATAGAGCGGGAGGATCATCAACGGCAAATAGTTGTAGACCACGCCAAGCTGCACACCACTTTGGGTGTACAGCAGCGCCAATGGGGCGTCACGAAGTCCTAGGTCTTGGAGCCATCCGGACACCAGTCCGTTCGGCGCCAGGATGATCTGCCACCCGATGGTCCGCACCAGGAAATTCGTCCAGAACGGCACGAGCACCAGGCCGAGCAGCACGCCGCGCCACCGTGGACTCGCCTTGGTAGCCATCCAGTACGCGAACGGCAGCGAGATGATGAGACAGATGAACGTCCCGATCGTCGCGATTTTCAGCGTGCGCCAGAAGATCGGCATGTAGGCGGGGTCGATCGCCTTGTCGAAGTTGTCGAACGACCAGACGCTGGGGCTGATGTTCGGTTTCTGGACGAACGCGCTGACCTGTTCGCCCAAGCTGTAGAGCAGGACGAGCCCAACGGGCAGCGCGAAGAAGAGAATGAACCAGGTCCACGCCGGGATCGCCAACGCGTACTTGGGCGCCTGGATCCGTCGCTTCGAACCACCGGGCCGAGGGCTAGGAGCCGCCGACCCGGTGTCGACGGCCTCCGCTGTATCCATTGCCATCGCGCGCGCTCAGCCGCCAGCGGCCGACTTGAACTTGTTGTAGATCTCGACGCGGCGTTCCTGCGCGTCGTTCAACTCGCCGGACTCCATGGTCGCGACCTGGTCTGGGGTGAAGAACACGATGTCGAGGCGCTCGGTACCGGCTTTCTTTGCCATGGGCTCGATATCCTTAACACCGGTGTTGTACCCGATGTACTCGAGCTCCTTGAGCGAGACCTCCGGGATGAGCAGGTAGTTGATCCACTCGTACGCAGCGTTGGGGTGCGGGGCACCCACCGGGATGGCGTAGGTGTCCATCCAGATCTCGGTGCGTGGGCCCGGAAACACCCACTTCCAGCGCTCCTTGTCCTCGGACTGGATGATGCCCTGACGAGCATCGCCGTTCCAGGCGTGGACCAGAGCGAAGTTGCCGTTCTGCATGTCTCCACCGCCGGGGTAGGACACGAACGCCTTCACGTGGGGTGCCATCTCGTTGAGCAGGAAGTCTTCGCACTGGTTGAGTTCTTCAGTGTCCGTCGTCATCCAGTTGATGTCATTGGCCCAAAGCCAGAAGCCAACAGCATTGTCGGGGCTGTCCAACACCGACATGTTGCCGCTCGCCTGGTCCTTCGCGACGTCGATGAAGTCTTGCCAGGTCGACATCTCGACGTCGATCAGCGTGGTGTCGTAGGCATAGCCAGTGGTGCCCCAGTCCTTACAGATCGAGTACTTGTTGCCCGGGTCCCAGGGCTGGTCGATGTACTCAGGCTCCAAGTTGCCGAAATTGGTGATCCGGCTCAGGTCGAGCTCTTGGACCAGCTCGTTCTCGGCAAGCGCCGGTATGAACGGTCCGGTGGGGACGATGATGTCATAGCCCGAGGTGCCACTGGCAGCAGTCAAGCTTCGCGATCAGCTGCTCGTTGGAGTTGTACGAGTCGAGCTTGAAGTCCAGGCTGTTCTTCTTCTCGAACTCCTTGATCACCTCCGGAGCGTTGTAGTCGCCCCAAGTGAACATGTTGAGCTCGCTCTCGACCTCACCCGCCGGTGCGGCGCTCGTGTCGGCAGACTCATCCGCACCGCAGGCGCTGAGCAGGGTCGACCCAGCAGCGGCGGCACCAGCTGCGCCGGCCATGAACATCCGCCGTGAGATTCGGTCGACCGCATCCTCGGGAGCAAGGATTCTGATCGGTTCGTTGGTTTCGGTCATGATCTTCCTTCTCTCACTTCTCCGGCTCAGTTGCCGGCTAGCACTTCTGCCTTGTCGGACGCCGGATCGGCCATAACGAGATCAGCCTGCTCGGCGGTGAAGAGGTACGTGTGGTCGGCGTCCCATGAACACCAGACCGTTTGCCCAGTCTCGAGGCGAGGTGCCTTGGTCCGTGGGACGCGAGACAGAACTTCGCGGCCCTGGCCAGCACGGACGACGTACTGGATCACGTCACCGAGGTGCGAAATGCCCGCCAGCTCGCCGCGGAGGACGTTTTCCTGGCTGCCGGGGTCGACCTCGCCAACCGTGATGGCCTCCGGTCGAACTGCTGCGAGCGCATCACTTCCAGCCGAAAGGCCCGTGGTCTCGCGAGTAGACCTCAACGTACATCCTTCGGTGACCACCGCCCTGCCGCCTTCAGCTGCCTTACCGTGAAAGAAGTTCTGCTGGCCGATGAAGCCGGCCACGAATGCAGACGACGGGTGCTCGTAGATGGTGTACGGGTCGCCGAGCTGCTCAACGCGACCATCCAGCATTACCGCGATGCGGTCACTCATGGACAGCGCTTCCTCTTGGTCGTGAGTGACGAAGATGAAGGTGATCCCGAGCTGCGACTGCAGCAGCTTCAACTCGATCTGCATCTCTTCGCGAAGTTTGCGGTCGAGTGCTCCAAGGGGCTCGTCAAGCAGCAACAGGCTCGGCCGGTTGACCAGAGCGCGGGCGAGGGCAACGCGCTGCTGCTGTCCACCCGATAGCTGCTTGGGCTTGCGCTCCGCGAGGGGCCGCATCTTGACCATGTCGAGCGCCTCGGCCACTCGCTGCCCCATGTCCGCTTTGCCGACGCCCTTCTGGCGCAGTCCGTAAGCGACATTTTCCGCCACCGTCATGTGAGGGAAGAGCGCATACGCTTGGAAGACCGTGTTGACGTCGCGCTTGTGTGGCGGGGTACCTGCGATGGGCTGACCCGAGATGCGCAGCTCACCCGACGTCGGCTCCTCGAACCCCGCGAGCATACGTAACGTGGTGGTCTTGCCGCAGCCGCTGGGCCCCAGTAGCGATATGAACTCGCCAGGCTGCACCTGCAGGTTGATCGAGTCCACAGCGGTGAAGTCGCCGAACATCTTGACGACGTCGATGAGCTCGACGGCTCCGGTTTCCCCACCGGTGCGGGCTGCGTCTGTCACTCCTCGTTACCTCTCCTCGAGTCGCGCGTTCGATCCTCTCGGTCGGCTCACAGTCAACCGTGTGATTGGCGCATCTAAACAGACTCTGGGCCCGAATCGGTGAGATTGCGTCCAACTCGTGACCTGGCCGTCACTTTCCGCCATCAGCGCTGGTAGACGATGTTTCCTGATGCGACAGTCAGGTCGACGGAGGCATCGGCAACCGTACCCTCCCCCAAGTCGAAGATGCTGCGGTCGAGGACCGCTAGGTCAGCCCGCATCCCGGGCGCTAGGTGCCCACTTAGCTCGTCATGATTGACATAGGCGGTGCCCGAGGTGAAGGCGGCCAGGGCGTCGGTGAGCGGCACCCGCTCATTGGGCAGGAAGGCCGGTGCGTCCGGCTGGCTGGGGCTGCGCCGGTTGACCATCACATCGATCTCCTCGAGCGGGTTGGCTGAGGTGACCGACCAGTCGCTTCCTCCGGCGAGGCGAGCGCCGGAGGCCAGCATCGACCAGAACGGATACTGCATCTCGACGCGCTCCTTGCCCAGAAAGGGAACCGTCAGTTCGTCCATCTGCGCGTCGCTCTGCGCCCAGAGCGGCTGGCAGTTCGCGATCGCACCCAGCTCGGCAAACCGCTGCACATCGTCCGGGTGCACGATCTGGACGTGCGCGATGTGGTGCCGGTGATCGGTCATCCCGTTGGCTGCTCTGGCCGCGGAGACGGCGTCAAGGGCGTTGCGCACCGCCCTGTCGCCGATGGCGTGCATGTGCACCTGAAACCCCAACCGGTCCAGTTCTGTGACAGCTGCCCCCAGGAGGTCGGGCTCAACGTACGAAAGTCCGTGGTTGTCGGTGTGTCCACCACATCCGTCGCAGTAGGGCTCGAGCAGCGCACCGGTGTAGTTCTCCAGGACACCGTCGGTCATGATCTTGACGCTGGTGGCGTTGTAGTTGCCAACGACGCCGTTCTCGCGCTGGGTGAGGAACTGCGGGATCTGCTCAAGGCCCTGATGCCGGTCCCACCAGAGTGCACCAACGACGCGCGCCGTGAGACGGCCATCCGCCGCCAGAGACCGGTAGGCGTCGTGGGTGCCGGGAGTCACCCACGCGTCCTGCCACGCCGTTATGCCAAGTGAGTGAAGGTGCTTCTGGGCGTTGAGAATCGCCGCCTCCCACTCCTGGCGCGAGGGAAGAGGCACCATCGTGTCGTTGAAGGTGTAGGCGGAGCCCTCGTGGAGCATCCCGGTTGGCTCCCCGGTCTCATCGTCGCGTTCAATCCGACCGTCGGCCGGGTCGGGAGTGTCCTTGGTGATCCCAGCAAGTTCCAGAGCCAGGGAGTTCACCCAGGCGCCGTGCACGTCCTTGTTGAACAAGAACACCGGACGATCGGGGACGATCGCGTCGAGGTCCTCCTTGCGCGGCACACCGCCTGGGAAGCACTCCATCGCCCATCCTCCGCCGACTATCCAGGGCTCATCGGGGTTCGCGCGGGCATACTCGGCGATGACCGCGAGGTAGGCCTCGCGTCCGATGACGTCGTTGAGCCATACCCGCAGCCGGTTACGACCGGCGAACGGGCTGTGGATGTGGGCATCTTGGAAACCGGGAACCGCGAGCCGTCCCGGAAGCGAAAGCACTTCCGTTGAGGGGCCACGCAGGTCGGCCAGATCGCCGTCAGCGCGCCCTAGGGCAACAATCTTGCCCTCTTTGATAGCGATCTCACGAGCCCAGGACCGCGACTCGTCGTTGCAGTAGACGTCGAGATCTGTGAGGACAAGGTCTGCGACTGGTGATGGTGACATGGAGGGCATCCTTACTGGACAGCAGCCGAGGGGCAAGAGCAGGAGGGAAGAAGGGTCGGGGCGGTCATCTGCCCCAGCGCTTGGGCTGACACCCGTACGGCCTACCAGCGAGGACCTCCACGGGCCGATACCTCTCTAGGGCCCACTCCAGGTCCACTTTTCTTGATCTTGTGGTTCAGGGAGCGGGTCGTGGCGCGAAGTATGAGATGGGTACGAGTTGTTTGCATGCCGACGGTCCTGGTAGTCGGAGCCGGGGCACTCCTGGGTGCACCCTCGGACGCTGCCGTCTCGACACCTTGCACCATGCGCGTCACCGTGGACCGAATCTCCAGCGTCACCTACGGCAACGGCGTCGAGCGCAACAAGTACAACGTCAAGGTCAGCTGGGGAAGCCGCTCCCAGACAGCCGAAGTCCTCCGGATGGTCATGCCCCCAAAGGCCCGGCCACGCCTGGTGACCATGAAGATGGGCGCCCTCGGCGATCTTCGGGCGCAGCTGGAGAGCAAGAAGGGCAAGCGAGGAATCGCAGCAGTCAACGGCGACTTCTTCTACGACTACCGGATCAACGGAGACACCGTCTACCTGCCGCAGCATGCATCGGTGACCAGAGGCCAACCAGTCCGCATAGGACCCGACTGGACGCAGGTCGTAGGCGTCGACAAGAACGGTGTGCCCTACAGCGGAGGACTCGGAATCGGTGGGTCCGTGACGTACCGAACCAAGGAGTTCAAGATCGACAGCTTGAACTGGCAGAACCTCGGTAGCGGGGCTGTCGGGATCTACACGTCGAGGTGGACCGACATCAAGTCGGCCAAACGCCCTGCGGGTGCCGTGGAGTGGGTGGTCAAAGACGGCAAGCTCACCTCGATCCGAACCGGAAGCCAGACGGGTAAGACCGTCGAACCGAATACCAAGGTGGTCGCCTTCGGAAGCAACTACACCAGCGCGGCCCGACGGGCCCAGGTGGGAAAGCCAGCCGTGATCGACTTGAGGCAGGAAACGGCCAAGGGAGTTCCGCTCAAGGAGGCCGTCGGGCGCGGCGTCGAGCTGGTCGAGGGCCGGCGGGTCAACCTCACGTGCGCAGCGAAGTACATGGAGCAGCGACCGAGGACGACGGTCGGGTGGGACGCCAATGGCAACTGGATGACTTTGTCGCTGCCAGGCACCGGCTACGACCGCAACGGTTACCGGATTGGTGGGCTGGGTCTTGCCCAGGAGGCAAACGTGGCGATCGCGCTCGGTTTCGTCGATGCCAGCGAGCTGGACGGCGGTGGCTCGACCACCGCGATGGTGCGTCGCGCCGACGGCAACTGGGACCGGGTCGACGATCCAGACTCACTGTGGCAGCGGCCCGTGCCGAACTCGCTGATCTGGGTCAAGCCGTCGAAGTAGGTCGGCCGTCCACAGTCCGAGAGCCCTAGAGTTAGGCGAGTGAGGGCTGACCCGCAGCGCGCAACAAGCAGCGATGTAGATCGGTTCGCCGAGACCTTCGGCACCGCGATGTACCACGACCCAATGATCCGTTGGCCGCTGCCATCGGACGTTTCAGTGGATTCGGTCATTGCGATGAGCAAGGCGATCGTCTCGATGTATGTCGAGGTGGGCTCCGCTTGGATGCTCGAGGGTGGCCTGGCGGTGGCGTCCTGGATCGCACCGGACGCGGCCGCCCGCTTCGACGAGCTGGAGCAGCCAACGCGTGCCGCGGTCGCGCCTTACACCGACGACGGCGGAGCCAGGTACGGGGCCTTCTGGGACTGGCTCGCCGGCCATCTGCCGTCCGAGCCTTGCTGGTTCATGGATCTGGTTGCTGTTCATCCCACCGCTCGGGGACGCGGACTTGGCGGCCAGCTTGTTGAACACGGCCTGGCCTTGGCGCGATCAGACGGCCTACCCGCCTTCCTGGAAACCTCCCAGCTGGGCAACGTGTCGTACTACGAACGCTTCGGCTTCGCCGTGGTCGGCAAGGAGCAGGCTCCAGATGGCGGACCCACCATCTGGTTCATGCGCACCTGACGGCAGACGCCTACGATCGTCGCGTGACCGAAACGGACTACTCCCTCACCGCCTCGCCCGGGCGTCGCCTTCCGGTGGCCACCCACGCATCCGGGATGCGGATCTGGGACCGGGACGGAACCGAATGGCTCGATGCGTGCGGCGGCGCAATGGTGATGAGCCTCGGGCACTGCCACCCAAGGCTCGTCGACGCAGCGCAGAAGCAGTTGGAGAAGCTGACCTTCACCTACCGCTTCTCGTTCTCGAACGAGCCGATGATCGAACTGGCGGCGCTGATCCGCGAAATCGCCCCAATGGAGCGCGGCTGGGCTTTCTTCAACTCGTCGGGTTCGGAGTCGATCGAGTCCGCAATTCACCTAGCGTTGCTCTACTGGCAACACGTCGGCAAGCCGGGCAAGACCGAGCTGATCTCTCGCTATCCAAGCTTTCACGGCTCGACGCTCGGGGCTCTTGGGCTGTCCGGGTCGCGCTGGCGTCAGGGCTTCGAGCACGTCCTTGACGACAACCCCGTCGCACAGGCACCCAATGCCGACATCCGCTCGCACCGATCACCGTCGGAAGAGCTGGCGTTCGGCTTGCAGCAGATCGAGGACGCGCTGGTCGCCCGCGATCCGGACAACGTTGCCGCGATCTTTCTCGAGCCGATCTCAGGCGCCAGCACCGCGGCAGTCGTTCCCCCCGACGGATACCTCGAGGGGGTACGGGCACTCTGCGACCGTTACGACGTTCTGATGATTTGCGACGAGACAGTTACCGGCTTCGGTCGCACCGGCCAATGGTGGGGCGTCGACCACTGGGGCGTGCAGCCAGACATGGTCACTTTCGCGAAAGGTGTGACCAGCGGAGTGACGCCCTTCTCCGGTCTGGCCATCAGCGGCACGATCGCTGACGTCTTCGCGGCCGCCCCCGAGGGTTTCCCCTTCGGGCACACCTACTCAGGTAATCCAGTGGGCTGCGCGGTGGCAGCCGAGGTGATCCGCACCATTAGGGACGACGGGCTTCTCGAGAACGCCACCGAGATGGGCAAGCGGCTGCACGAAGGCCTCGTTGAGATCGCCCACACCTCACCGCGTATCGGCCAGGTGCGCGGGCGTGGGCTCCTGCAGGGGGTCGAACTTGTCACCGACAAGGACTCGCTCGAGCCACTGACCGGCGCGTCCTATCAGCTTGCGGCACTCGCGCGCGATCGTCACTTGATGATCTACCCCTGTCCGACGCCGCTGGGAAACCGCGTCATCGAGGCTGTGATGCTGGCCCCACCATTGACCATCGACGAGCGTGACGTCGACGAGATTGTCAACCGGCTTGGCGACGCGGTTCGAGCCCTGCCGTCTGACTGATCTCACGTCACGGTTAGGGCGTCACAAAACCGGGGTCTCCGAAGAGATACTCGTTCAACAGGTAGTTGACCTCTTGGATGGAAAGCGCCTCGGTATACGCAACATTTCGAGAGAAGCGCGAGTAGTCCACCGTCTGCAGCGCTTCCAATGCGCGAGGGTGCCGCAACTGCAGATAGATCTCAGTCGTCACCTTGCGCCTGGGAAAGTCAGTCTTCACACTGCCGCAGCCGAACCCGAAGATCGTCAGAGCCACATCGGCGTCCTGCGGCTGGCACTTGGCAACGACTCCTCGGTCTCGCACTTTCACCTTGGGACGCCGCGCGTCGCGACGCTGCCAAATCTGAACGCACGTCTGCAGGTAGGTACGGGCGTATGCCGCGACACCATCCGCATCGACGTAGTTGATTGACAGGTCTTCATCGGTCACCAGATGGAAGTGTGGATCGAGCCGGTTGAGGACGCTCCACTTGCGCCAGGATCGGGGCACGATGAAGGCGATGTAGTCGCTGTACATCGCGCAGTGGTTGAAGAATGGCACGGAGAGCGCATTGTTCCTCCCGAAGGGAGGGTTACCGATACTGACGGCTCCCCCCACGTTGAGCCGCTGCTTCAAGAAGTCCCCGCGCGCCACGTCTCGGTGCCTTGGCTCGATGTCGAAACTGACGACGTCCACGACACCGACGTCGCGTGCAGCGTCGATGAAGCTGCCGGTCCCTCCAGCGGGCTCGATCCAGGTACGGGCGACGGCGTCCGGCACGGTATTGAGCACCTGAGCGACCACGACATCGGCAACCTCGCGCGGTGTGTAGAACTGCTCTTTGCCAGTGACCCTGGTGTTGCCGTTCGGCGTCGGGCTTCTGCTCATCCCGCTGCCCGACGCCATGAAGTCGAGGCTACCGGGAGGGTCAGTCCGGCTGGCGACGTGCGTAGTCGGCCATGCCCGGAACGGTGAATGCGATCAGCCCACGGTCAGGCGCGTACACCAGACCTTTCTTGATGAGCTGATCACGAGGTACTGAGAGCTCGTTCCGCTCACGGCCAAGAACGTCGGCCACCTGCGCCATCGACGTGGGCTCGTCTGCAGACAGATCAGCCATCGCCCGCATGATCTGACGCTGCAAAGGTGTCGCCCGCTGCCATCTCGCTCGGTAGAGCCCCGCGTCGACCTCTCGGCGCGCCTGAACGAGCCCGGCGTCGGCATCCTCTGCGGTAATGGGTGACCTCGCGGCGTAGTCCCAGGCATACTTCCCCCCGGTTTGGATCAGGTACGGGTAGCCGTGACTGAAGTCATCCACGCGCGCGAGTGCTTCCGGCTTCCACACGACGTCGAGCGCTTCGGCCGGGACCACGAGCGCCTCGTGCGCCGAAGCCCGGTCAAGAGCGCCAATTGGAACGTACTCGTAGAGGCGCTCGGCGTAGGACGTTGCCTTCGCGAGCACTTCAGGCAACGACGGCAGCCCCGCGCCAACGACCACCAGCGGCAGCGGGTCAGCACCCTGGCCCATCTCGTGCACCGCCGTGTTGATAGCGCGGAGCTCGGCCTCTGGGACATCCTGCATCTCGTCGATGAGAAGGAGGGCACCAACGCCGAGATCACGCATCGTCGCACCGATGGCGGCGAAGAGCTCGGGAAGGTCAACGGCGGGATCTCCGGTGTCGGCTTGACCAGATGCCACCTGCACGTCGAAGCCGAAGGTGTAGCTACCGTCGGGATCCATCCTGAGGCTGAACGCGCGGAACACCTGCAGCAGACCGAGCAGCTTCCCGCGTTCGAACCGGCCGGTCGCCGAACGGAGCGAACGGTGCAGTGCCTGGGCCAGAGTCGGCAAGATCGAACGTCCTGACGCAGCCTCCACCTTGGCCGTCACCCATCGGCGCTCCTCGGCCATCGCCTGGAACTCATTGAGCAGGACCGTCTTGCCGACCCCGCGGAGTCCGTAGAGGACCCGACCCCGCTCGCCGACGCCCAGCTCATAGCGCTGGAGCAGGATGGCGAAGGCGTCGAGCTCGGCGTCGCGCCCCGCCAGTTCTGGCGGGCGACGGCCGGCTCCCGGCTGGTAAGGGTTGCGGACTGGATCCATGTATCAGAGTTTATACAAGTTCATAATCAAATCCAATACATAGGTAGATGCGAGAAGATAGTGACGAGCAGCTTCACGATGAGCCCCTCCACCAAACTCTGGAACTCAAGGTGAAGGCGCGTGAGATTCAGGCCATGTCAGGATGCCAGAAGGCCGCTCGTGCAGTAACCAACCGTGGTCTGGCCCAGAGTGGGAGCACTGATGAAAGCAATCGTCCAGCGCGCGTATGGGTCTGAGAACGTTCTGAGCGTTGAGGACGTCCCGATGCCAGAGGTGGGCGTGGGCGAGGTGCTCGTCCAGGTGCATGCAGCTTCCCTGCACGCTGACATCTGGCACGTCCTGACCGGCAGGCCCTACCCGATGCGGCTCATGGGCGGCGGCCTTCGCCGACCCAAGGTCCCCATTCCCGGTATCGATCTGGCTGGAAGGGTCGAGGCGGTAGGCCCCGGAGTCACTCAGTTCGAGCCGGGCGACGACGTCTATGGCGAGTGCGTCCGAGGCATCCAGTGGAAGAACGGTGGGGCATTCGCCGAGCACGCGTCTGTCCTCGCGAAAGATCTGGCCACGATGCCTGAACGACTCACCTACGTCGAGGCCGCCGCGGTACCCACATCGGGACTCATCGCGTTGCAGACCGTTCGCGACGAAGGGAAATTGCAAAGTGGACAGCGAGTTCTCATCAACGGAGCGGGCGGTGCAGTCGGCTCATTTGCCGTGCAGCTGGCGAAGGCTTACGGCGGCGAGGTCACGGCTGTCGATGCCGCGGGGCAAGCTCGAGGCACTGCGATCGTTGGGAGCCGACCACGTCATCGACTACTCACTGGCAGACTTCACCACCACCGGAGAGACGTACGACCTCATCATCGACATCCCCGGTAACCGCTCTCTTTCCGCGGTGAGACGTGCCCTGACGGCGGGAGGGAGGTACGTCTTCGTTGGCCACGACCACTACGGACGCCGCGGCCACCCGGTGATCGGCAGCATTGGTCATCGACTCGAAATATCCGCTCGCCAAGATCCACCAGGCCCTTAGCCACTTGGAGCAGGGCACTGCCATTGGCAAGATCGTTGTCACGATCCCGGAGTAGTTGGGGCCCTTCGGGATCTGTAGAGCGGAAGGCGGCATGGCGATGAGCAACAACAGCAACGCAGGCGCGGCCGGAGGTGGCGCCCTCTACGGACTCGGGATCTTCGGCGCCTGGGTCTACTTCTGGCAGCAGGCAGATGGCTTCTGGGAGTTCGCTCTCGCCATCCTGCAAGGGCTCGTGTGGCCGGCAATCATGGTCTACGAAGTCTTCTCAGCGCTCGGCGACTAGGCTCCTTAATGCGATGGACGAGGTCTGGAACATCGGCAACACTGTCATCGCGCAGGCACCGCCGACGATGTACGAGGTTGCCTAGGTGAGGGTGTACTGAAACCTGCTACGGGGCCAGTTTCTGACCGTCGGTGAAGGTGTCGAGCAGCACCCATCGCGCGGCCATGGCGCCGTTTGATCCCGTCCCGAATGCAGCCTGTCGGCCGTCCAGGACAACAACAGCGCTGTCGCCGATTCCGGTCGCCACCCCATGGCGAATGCGGAGCGCGGTACCGACGTCGATTCCGACTGCCAGAGTCTCGGAGTCTGCCCAAGTCAGGTGGTAGAGCTGGCCCCACTGCCGATCCGGCAGCAAGCGGGAGTCGGTATTCAGCCCCTTGACCCATCCCAGACCCTGGTCGACCGTCGCTCCTGTCACCAGAAAGTCTTCAGACGACTCGGTGTCGATGTCTGACCCTGGGGGCGGGTCGGCGACGAAGTGCTCACCGAGCACCGACGCTGCTGCATCGTCAACCATCAGCGCAGCCTTGCCTGAGTGCCACCTTGCCCGCACAGCATCCATCTCACGGCTGTGCGAGAGCCACGCGGATTTCACCGTCGCCGCGTTCGGCGCGGTCACGATGACGCCCGTCGCATCCGCGACGATCGCTGCGGTGCGACCGGCATCCTGCTTGTCGCTGACCACCCGAGTAGTCACAGGAGCCCAGGTGCGCGGCTGAAGAGCGGTCGCAAGAACCTTTGCGTCAGCCTTGGCATCAGTCCCTCGGCGGTAGCCCAGCGCGAGCACGACAAGTCGTGCACCCGATCCTCCACTGGCCGCCGTGAACTTGGCGGCGACTCCTCCGGCGGGATCGTCGAGAAGGCCACCTGACAGAAAGAGTGCACCGGATCCGTCCGGTGTCGAGATGCCGGGGAAGGTGCGGCCTGCGGTGGACGGCGCTGGCTGAGCGACGCCATCGACGCTTGGCTCGAGTGTGTCGAGGTCGTAGCCGTAACCTCCAGGCGGGATCAGGTGCGTGGCGATGGTCCCGGCCGACAGCGTTGACCGCGGGCCGCCGAAGGTTCCGGTGGCGGAGTAGGTGATGGGGTCGATGGCGACACCTGATGTGAACCCAACGACGTCGGTCAGGGTCGTCTCATCGAGCACAGGGCCGCCCGTCGCAGCGTCCATGCCAAGAACGGGCAGGCCGCTGGAGACCGAGACATTGATCGCCCGCCCCATGCGTCCGAGCTCGTACACGTGCTGTTCAGCGACCGTGTTCGGTAGTCCGAAGATCAGGCCGCGGCTTGGGTCGTTGGGGCCGTCGAAGCTCCAGAAATCCACCGCTCCCTTCTGGAGACTCTCGGCCGGGCCGTTGTCGCCTGCAAAGCCGTTGATCATGTTGACCGACTGAACGGCATCCCCAGCGCTTGTTCCGGAGACGACCACACCGCTTTCGTACGCCGAGGCCATCTCACCTTCGAGAGGCGTGTCGGCAACTACACCCATCGCCACGGTCTGGTCACCGCCCAGGATGAACATGCCGTCTACATCCTCGGTGAAGAATGCAAGGTTGCTGTCCAGGAAAGCATCAGATCGGGTCAACACCGGCACGAGCTGTGCGTCACAAGTCTGTTGCGACGAACGCACGGCGTTGCAGGCGTCCTCGACCATCTGCGTCCGGACGGCGGCGAGCGTGAGGTTACGCTGCCGCTCTCCCGGTTTACTCGTAGTTGCGTTGAGGGAGTAGGTAATGGGTAGTACAAGCAGGACGACGTTCCCTGAGGTGTCTTGCTCGGCAGCCGCCTGAGCGAATCGCTGCAGTGGAACGGGCTGGTAGTCAGAACCGATCGGCACCAAGGTGCGGGTCGGTATCGGTGCCGCCCCTGCAGGTGACCCGGCCGCGAAGCCGGTGAGCGCGAGGCAAAGCGCAGCAGTAGCAATCAAACCACGCGTGACGGCGCCGGAGACGAGTCGCATGCTGCTGTCCTTTGGATCTGAGGGGGCCGCTGGCAATCACAGCGGTCACTTCCGGTGACGATACCGATCAGACGACCAAGAAGCGGGTGTTCCTGTTCAATTGCCCAGTCGCACCGCATAGGTCGGGGCGCAACACAAGTGCCCTAGGCCTGCGGATTTGCGTTCGTGACTCTGAGACCGTGGAACGACGCAGGCCCACTCAGGACCGGCCGCTCAACTCATTTGGAGTTGGCCATGCCCATGATGATGGCATTCACCGCCGCCCTGCTGGGTGACCTGAACCAGCCGGCCCACTATCTGGTCTGGGGATTCATACAGGTCTCGATCGGCAACCTGGTGGTCATCCTTCTCATGCTGCTGCTCTTTGTCCTGGCCCTCGTGTTGCCGTTCCCTAAGGGGAAGGACGAGTCATGACCACCGTCGAGCAGCCTCCTGTCGACGGACCCGTCGGCGAGTCCCTGCAAGACCCGGCCGAAACTGGATCCTGGACGGTCGCAGTTCGGCGCAAGTTCTTCGGCACGTTCCCACCGGAGAAACTCCTCCCTGCGCGACAGCCCGCCTACATGGCGTCGTGGATCTACGTGTTCGGCGTCCTGACGATTGCCGCCCTCGTCATGATCATCGCCTCTGGGCTCGTCCTGTCCTTCGAAGGTCCAGCCTGGTACCACACCTCGTCGCTCGGACTCTTCACCAACAGCCTGCACTTCTGGAGCGTTCAACTCTTCTTCGTGTTCATGGTGGTGCATCTATGGGGGAAGTTCTGGATGGCTGCCTGGCGAGGCCGCCGGGCGATGACGTGGATCACCGGTGCCGTCGCCTTCATCGCGTCGATTGGTACCGCCTTCACCGGATACCTGGTCCAGACCAACTTCGACTCCCAGTGGATCTCGTTCGAGGCGAAGGACGGGCTAAACACTGTTGGCATAGGCGCCTGGTTTAACGTCGCCAACCTCGGGCAGACACTGCTTCTGCATGTATGCCTGCTTCCTCTCGTGCTTGGCGCACTCATCGTCATGCACGTCCTGCTCGTCCGCAAGCACGGAATCGTTCCACCCATCGATGCAGCGGCTCCCCCGCAGGAGCAGGTCGTCGTCGACGCCCCAGAGGCTGAGGTTCAGTCATGAAACGCCACCAGGACAACGACATCGCCTCTGTTCCCTGGACCGGGCCAACTCGACGCTACGACATCGTCAAGGAGGGCGTAGTGGCCATCCTTGTGGTCGCTGTTTTGACGCTTTCCCTGGCGGCACTCTTCAGCTCACCGGACGAACCTGCTCTCACCTTCAAGGGATGGGCCACCTCGGCTCCTGACAACTTCTTTGCCACGACCGTTGCTGTACTCGCCGGCACTAGTGAGTCGGCCAGTTACGGGCCTCCCTACAACAACGCTGGCAATGGGCTCACCGTTGGTCCGATCAATATGCAGAAAGCCATGGGTGTGCGGATCCCGGTCGATCCCGCGAACGACTTCGTCATCACGCCACTCGAGTCACAGCAGCAGCCAACTCAGGTCACTGATGCTCTCGCTGCGTGGAAAGCGGCAACCCCAGAACAACAGTCACAGTGGGCCACGGCCTTCGATACCGCAATTACCGATGTCGACGGAGATCTGACGAAGCTGACTGCGGGCGACTACGGTCCCGTCCCGACGCTGGCGAACGGTCTGCTCTCAATGGGTCGGTCTGGCGCTTACGACGGCATCCTGATGGCGCAGGGCGGCTTCTACCAAACCGACTACACCAAGCAGATCCTGTTCATGGGCGACGGCTCCTACCTTGATGACGCGGCAACCGCAGCCAACCTTCAGGGTGACACCTGGGGCATGATGAACGAGACGGGGAGCTACCCGGGCCAGCAGTGGCTTTGGCTCTACTCGTTCTGGTATCAGATCCCTCCGTTCAACAACGAGGAGTCCGCGCCGTTCGGTGCCAACGCGGACGCGTACATCTTCTACATCATGGCTGCGCTGTCCCTGGGTCTGATCTTCATCCCATTCATCCCAGGCGTGCGCTCGATCCCGCGTTGGGTTCCCGTCCACCGGTTGGTGTGGCGCGACTACTACTCGAAGCAGCACAGGGCCTGACCCGCCGATAGTTGGGGGGAGCTCGCCTTGGGTCAAGAAGACATTCGCGACGTCACGTTGGAGCGGGACGACGGAAAATGCATCAAGGTCCAAGAGCAAAGCGCAACCGGTCTTGTGGCAATGAACAAAGGTTTTGCCACGACGTCACGAATCCACGGCTTGCCAGATCGGCGCAGAATGGGCCTGGTACCTAACGCATTCGCTAGCTTTGATCCAAATCCCCAGCACATGCTTCGCGCCGCCCAGGGTCGCCCGTCACAGACTGCTCAGCGTGAGGTCATCAATGGTGACGTCCTTCGCTTCGGTCGCGGTACTCGCGCGCACCAGGGAGAGGAACGCCTGACCCTTGGCCGTCACCGCGGAGTCAGTCACCGATGCGCGCCAGATCCCTGGTTCTGCCTGGCCATCAGCCCAAAGCCGATACCGGATGGTCGATCCCACCACCTGGAGCCGAATCCACTGTTTACCGGTACCGACCTGCTGAGCACCCGACGTACTCGCCAGCGTGGAAACGGTGCCGTTCACCATCTTCTTGATGCTCACAGTGCTGGACTTTGGCGTGAGCTGGAGACCATAGCCATTCTTTGGTCGGAACTTTCCGCTCCAACCGCCGGATCCACGGAGGAAGACGGTGAAGTTGGCGCCAGGACTAGTGCTATTCCAACGGTAGGAGAACAACAGCTCTGAGTCAGCGACTGTGGGTACCCCATTCAACTGCGAACGAATATAGGCGCCGCTGGTGTTCGTGATCCCTAGGCGACCGGCATTCGCCGCGATGGTTGCTGTGCCGTTGGTTCCGGTGATTCCCCACGCTGCGTCCCAGGCACTGCCGTCCGCCCCGTTGAAGACGTCGGTGAACAAAGGGCCAGGGGGCTGCACGGCGCCGGTGTTGTTGGCTGAGGGAGTCCCCCCGGTCGTCGATGTCGCGCTCCAGCTGGAGGGCAACGCGTTGTCCGCACTCGTCACACCGAGCTCTAGTGACGGGCCCGATCCGGCGGCCGCGGTGGGCCAGGGGGCGGTCGGTGCGTAGGTGACCTCGTCAACGACTCTGGACCCCTGGAGCAGGCGGATAGTCTCACCGGCGTCGCTCAAATCACCTGGGTACTCGCCGCCGACGAATCGACTGTCAGGCGAGTACGTCTGGCGAAACACCACGTCACTCTTGACGAACACCACGTGATCGTTAGGCAGAATGACGGTACCTGGCGAGATTGTGAGCCCCAACCCATCGATGGTCCAACCCGAGATGTCCACAGACGTGGTGCTGGACGGGTTCGTCAGCTCGATGAACTCAGCGGTCGTCCCCGTTGTTGGCTGGTATTGGATCTCATTGATCACGACATCCGGCGCCGCGGCTTGGGAGGTCGGGACCGGCTTGCCGGGACCGGTGTTGTTTGCGATGACGGTTCGACGATCGTTGACCACGGCGATGAACTTTTCACGCGCCACGGCCGGGGTCAGTCCTCCCCATTTGGCCCGCTCCAGGGTCCAATCCGAGAGGTAGCGATTGACCTCGGCGTCCCATTTGTTTTCGTAGCCACCTGGGGCCAGGAACTGGTCGGCAAGGGTGCGGACCCTGCGGTAGAACATTGCGCTGATGTCCGGGTCGGTCATGAGGGCGTTGAGCAGGCGGTTTTCCTTCGCCGGCGACAAAAACTCGCCCTTGTCGGCGGTCAGAGTGGTCCAGGTCCGGTTCAGGTCCCAATGCCACATGTTCCAACGCAGAGTTCCGGCGCTGTCGCGACTGATCCACCAGTTCTTCTGATTGGAGTCCTGATGACGCATGACCGTGTTGAGGGCCATGTAGTTGACCATCCCTGGAACATCCACGTTCGCAAAGAGCCACTCCCGTTGCTGCTGAGTGTAGGGAGCATCGACGGCCTGCGTGAGTTGCCAGACGTCTGTGTAGTCCTCGTTCTCTCGCGTTTTCTTTTCCAGCCACTGCTCGGGTTCACATAGCGAGCAGCCGGCATTCACTGATGCTTCCAGCGCGGCCGCGGTGGATGTCGTAGTGAGCGCACCCCAGTTACCCTTGTAGATGGACCAGTCGCTGACGCCTTGATCGCCGCGCCAACTTCCATCCTCGGTCTCCATTACCTCACCAACGCTGAAGAAGGAACCGTTGCGTTGCGTGCGTACAGTGAAGATGCCCAGCCGTCGGGCGCCGGCTTGTCCCACGGTGTCCCACGCCAGAATCGGTTTCGGGACTACGTCGGCTTGAAGTGCAAACTCGTCAAGCGGGTAGCGCATCAGGGGTCGCATGTCGAGGAAGTGGCCAGAAGGCAGATCTACCTTCCAATTGACCTTGGCATTGTTTCGAGAGCTTTGTCCTCGCACTCGCATCGCTACGTTGTCAACGACCTGTCCGCCGTACGCGACGACAGCCGCACCGTACACGTTGTCGTAACGGTGGTTGGCGAGTATGTCGTCATAGACAGCGTCCTCCATGAACCACTCGAAAACCGGCAACTGGGTGACCACGGAGGGATCCTTGACCACTACTCCCTCGTAGTCGATGGTGTCGCCGGCAGCCGGATAGCTGAAGGCGACTCCGCCAGAGGACGCTTCGATTCGGTAGCGGACCAGCTTGCCGGCAGCCTGGCCGGGAATCGTCCCGGAGTACTGTCCGTCTCCAGCACCCCCCGGGCTCGCGGCGTCGTCGAGAAACGGCACGGAAACGTCCGGGGCGAACATGACCTTGTACCCCAAAGTGGCCGTGGACCCGACGGGCATCCGGGCACTCACGACCACAGCCTGGTTGGGATCGGGGCGCTGCGGCGTCGCCACGACCGACGTCGCTTTCGGTAACGGGCCGGTGCCGTCGATCGAATTCGGGGCCCCAGGGGTTCCGAGGTTCGCATTACTGGGACCCCAGTTAGCGGCTTGTGTGTTGTCCAGCGCGAGCCCGCGCAGCTCCAGGGAAGGGCCAAAACCGTCCGGCGACGTCGGCCACGGGTCGACGTCGTCGTAGGTGAGCTGGTCGATAACGCTTGCGCCGTCTGTCAGCGTGAGGAGCTCACCGCCGTTGGAGAGGGCCGTCCCCGCGTAGCTCGCATCGGCCGCAAACCCATAGATGTTCTGAAACTGAGTCGGGCTCGGTGAGAGCACGAAGTAGCCGCCGGCCGGAATGACAGATCCACTAGCGAACGTGGACGTGATGCCTGCGGTGAAGGACCAGCCCGACACGTCGATGGCGGAGGCACTCGTGTTCGTCAACTCGAGAAACTCGTCGGTGTCCACGTCGGTCAGGGGGTGATAGTGGATCTCCGAAATCACGATGCCGCCAGGTTCAGCGCTTGCCACGCCGCCGGTCGCCAGCACCCCCGCCACCAATGCCATGCTCGTCAGTGCTGCCGCCCACATGCGTCCGCTTTGCCGACCCATTGATGACTCCCCAATCGAAACCAAATTTTTTTCACCGTAGTCCCAAGCACGGTGCTCTGGAGGTCAAACAAGCAGGCTCGGTAGCCGAGGCCCCTTATGCAGTAGTGGGTTACGCAGTGCAACCGGCAGTAACACAGCGTCCATCACGCATCAGAGGCGGCCGACGGCCGGGACGACATGCTGGCCGAGGCCGCGTATGAAGCCGATCGGGTCGTCGAACGGCATGACGTGAACCTCGACGATGCCGAGGTCGGCGTACCTTTTCATCTGCTCGACGAAGTCAGCAGCGCCGGCGGCCGTGGTCGGATCCATCTGCGCCGCCCACAGGATCGTTTTGCGAATGCGTGCCACATCAGTGCCCTCGTTCGTACAGTGGCGGTCGAGCACGTCGAGCTTTGCCTTTACCGCGTCACCGGTGTCCGGCCCAGCGAACAGGTTGCATGCGTCTGCGTACTTGGCCACCAGCCGCAACGTCTTCTTCTCACCCGAACCGCCGATCATGATCGGTGGGTGCGGACGAGTCAGCGGAGGCGGCGAGCAGATGGTCTCTGCGAGGCTGTAGTGCGCGCCCTCATAGGGTCCGTCGTCGTCGCTCCACATCTGCAGCACAATCTGGAGCGTCTCCTCCAGCCGCTCGAAGCGCTCGGACAGCGGAGGCAGCGGAACCCCGAGGCCGAGGTGTTCGCGCTCGTACCATGCGGCGCCGATCCCGAGCATCGCGCGCCCACCTGACAGGACGTCGAGGGTCGTCACGATCTTCGCGAGCAGTCCGGGGTACCGGTAGGTCACGCCGCTGACCAGAGCCTGGAGTTCGACAGTCTTGGTGTGGGCGGCGAGGAAACCCAAGGTGGTGTATGCCTCGATCATCGGCGCCTGCGCATCGCCCAGACCCATGCCCTCCATCTGGAAGTAGTGGTCCATCACCGACAGGTTGTCCAGACCGGCTTCCTCCGCCGCACGGCCGGCCTCGGCCATCGTCGGTCCAATCGCAGAGGCGCCTGCAGGAAGACCGAAGTTCACCAGGTGTACGCCAACTCTCATGTCGACTCCCTCCGTGATCGCTTGTGCGTCTGTCTGACGTCAGTGAGGTTGTCAGTTGTTCTTGGCGATCCGAAGGATTGCGGCGACCGATCGATCGACGTCTGCCTCACGTGTGCTGTGGTTGGACACGCTGACACGCAGGTACCTGCTGCCGCGCCAGGTGGTGGCGCCCAGCCAGCAGGTGCCGTCGAGCTGGATAGCCTCGACGATTCGATCGGTTCTTCCCGCGGGCTCGTCACCGACGTCGACGAGTACTTGGTTCAGGACCACGTCATTGACGATTCTGGCGCCGCCTGCTTCCAGGCCGGCTGCGAAGCGTTGCGCGAGGTCGCATCCTCGATCGATCATGCTCGCGACGCCGTCACGTCCCTGCTCGCGAAGCGCAGCCCACGCGGCAAATCCGCGCGCTCGGCGAGAAGATTCGGCAGTGAGGTCACTCATGCCGGTGACGATGCCCGATCCGGTGAGATACGGAGCGGTGAGGGACATGGCCGTGGTCGCGATACTCGGGTCCGCGCAGAAGGCGAACCCTGAGTCGTATGGCACGTTGAGCCACTTGTGACCGTCGCAACCCCAGGAATCGGCGAGCTCGACACCGTCGACGAGGTGCCTTGTTCTGGGGCTTGCTGCGGCCCACAGCCCGAATGCTCCGTCGACGTGGACCCAGGCTCCATGCTCACGAGCGATGGTGATAGCGGCGCGTAGCTCGTCGCAGGCACCGGTGTTGACGTTTCCGGCCTGCAAGCAGACGATCGGCGGTGCCTGGGCGTGTCGATCGCTGGCGCCTTCGCGGGAAACGCGGGCGAGCACAACGGCCAGGTTCGCGACGTCGATGGCGCCATTGGGATCAGCAGCCACCGGGGTCACGGCACTGTTGCCCAGGCCTAGCATCCGCAGCGCCCGATCGATCGTGGCGTGACGCTCCTGCGATGCGATCACGCACACCCGGGGGGCGCCCTGAAGGCCGTTGGCCTCCACGTCCCATCCGAGGTCTGCCAAGACCTTGTGGCGTCCGGCCGCCAGTCCAGCCGTGTTTGCGGCTTGGGCGCCGGTCACGAAGCCAACCGAGGCCGCGCTCGGAAGGCATAGCAACTCCTTCAGCCAGTTTCCCGCGACTGCCTCCGCCGCGGCAGCTGCCGGCGATAGCACCGCGTTGAACGCGCATTGATCCCATCCAGTGGCAAGCATGTCCGCCGCTGTCGCGGCCGGAAGAGAACCACCGATGACGAAGCCGAAGAACCGCGGTCCAGCGGTCGATGTGAGCCCGCCGTCAACTGCGGCTGCAAGCTCAGCGAGCACCTCACTGGCTTCCACGGGCTGTTTCGGCATCGCGTCACCGAGTTCACGTGCCACTTGGTCGGCCGACCGCTGGGCCTGCACCGGTCGATCGTGCAGGGTTGCCCGATATCCTGCCGCCAAGTCAGCCGCCTGACGCAGCAATTCTGAGAATGCCACGTCATCAGGCGACGCTTGTGCTCCAGAAGGGACGGTTCCGCCTGCCGCTGCGAGCGCATCGACCATCCTCAGACCCTACTCCCGGAGCGGGTCGACCCATATGCACTTACGTGCGTCATGGTTCCCGTCCGGCAATGAAGTCTTTAGTCGATGCGTACCCACGCCTCTGTCATGGTTCCGTCGAACCAGTCAAAGCCGGTTCGGGCGGTGGCCTCTGCTTTTGCACCCAGCCCGAGGTTGTTCGAGTTCGCCACAGATCCGAGCCTGTTCACAGACCGGACACGCGGTTTCGTGCTGTCGATCCGAATGGTGACTCCTGTGGACGTCTTGCTGCAGGTGATGGTGTGCGGTACACCATTTGCGATCTCAACGGTGCCCTGGATCGCCGCTTTAACCTTTGCGGCGTCCTTGACAACACAACGGGCACGCGCCCCGTTCTTCGTGCCCACAATCTCAAGTTTGTAATCGCCCCCAGAAGAGGTGGTAATGCCTTTTCGAATGATGTCGTCACTGCCGCCGAGCGGCGGGCTCGCAGCCATGATGACCGTGGCCCCATACGAGAAGCCGGCCCCACCAGGGTTCAGGGACGGATCACTAGGGACTACGACGCGGGAACTCGTGCCGTTGAAAACGTACCCAGACCCAGTCCCGATAATGTCGTAGTTGGTGCCATCGTTGTCACCAATCGAATCCTCCGCCACCGCCGGCGTTCCGAGTTCGTCCAATGACCAGTAGGCACGGTCCCCGTCCGCGCCCAGCGATGCACTTGCGCTCATACCGACCACGACAATCCCGCTCGCCAGCACGGCCATAGCTCGACCCACATGCATGAGTACCCCCATTCCGACCAATGATTGTGGATCTTATCCAAGAGGCGCCTGCGCTACCAGGCAAGGTGGAGCACCAAGAAGAGACTCATCCCGACCCCGATGGCAAGAAACTCCTGGCAGCCACGCCACAACAACAGTCCGGACACCACGAGTGCCAACAGCAGGGGCGGGATCGAACCCTCTCCAGTCTGGGGATGCAGGAGAGCACCGACCAGCAAAGCCGTGATGGCGCCGGCCCCGGCGTAGCGCAGGCCGGCCTCCGCTGACGGTCCGACCGCGACCCGGTCCAGCACGAGCCAGGGGACCAGCCGGCAGGCGTAGCTGACGGCCCCGACTATAAGGATGGCAAACCACAGCGTCATGACCCCAACCTCCTCTCCGCGGCCACGCCCGCAACTCCGGCAGCAGCCATGGCGATCAGCAGACCGACACCAGAAGGAAGGGTCGTGGTGCCCAAGACGACGGCGACGGCGACCGCAAGGGCGATTGCTCCTGGACGGCGTGCCAGGTGAGGAACCACGAGTTGAAGGAGACAAAGCGGAAGGGCAGCTCCGAGGACGGCGGACCCACCGGCCATCGAACCCCCTACCGCACCCGCGGTGACCAAGACCAGCCATCCGACCGTAAGCAGTGTGGCTGCACCGGCATAGTGAGCGCGCCGTGCCGCCACATTCCCCGGGCGCGCGGCTCGCTGCTCGGCCACGACCCAGGTCGGGTCGATGACGGTGGCGGCCGCTAGGGCTCGGATCCACCATCGGCTCCCCGACCACAGCGGAGCGAGGGCGCTGCTGTAGACGATTACCCGCAGGTTGACGAGCACACCGGCCGCCGCCGCTACGAAGAGTCCGCCGCCGTGGTCGAGGGACCCGAGCACCGCGAGGTGCGCGCTGCCGCCGTAGATGGGCAGAGCACCGGCCCAAGCCCCGAAGGCATCGTGACTGGCTGCAACAGTGACGCCGAGCAGCAGTCCGAACGGGGTGACGCCGACCAGGAGCGGAGCCATGTCTCGCAGGCCACCGAGGAACTCGGTGCGCGGGTCGGTCGTCGCCACGCGGTGGCCTTCATCGCGAGTCGAAGTGGTCATGCGAGCACCCTGACCCAGTGGTCTTCCCTCTGCCTTCCCTGAGGGAACAGCGCGATCTGGCCGACCACACGCTCGAGGAAGGCTGAGGGAACCGCATTCTCTTAGCGTTCAGCGCATTCGTCGGCACCCCGTCGGCACCGCACTGGAGAAGGACCATGACCCTCACAATGGCCACCGCACACACGACCCACACCAGAACCCAGGCTCTGACCGATCCTTACGCCCACCACCGGCGCGAGGCCTTCGCCCGACACCGGTCGCGCCGCCGAGCCCGTCGTCGCATGCGCACGGCAATGCTGCAATCGACTCTCCGCACCGCCGCCGCTCCGCTCGCGTCCTTGAGTCGGTAGCGGGAAAGTGCGCGCTCGTTTGGCGAATCAGGCCGCGGTGTCGACCTCCGACCGGCAGCGTGCGGCGTCCAGCGGCTGTCCTGCAGCCTCGAAGAGGTTCGCCGCGTCGGTGAGCATCTGCCGCGCCTCACCTGTACGGGCTTCGGCCCGCGCCAGGTGTGCGCGCACCTCAAGCAGCGCCGCCTGCCAGGACGTGCCCTCCCACAGCTGTGCAGAGGTCTCGGCGCTGGCCAGGTACTTCGCTGCCAGGTCCAACTCGCCGGTGTCGATGCACGCCCGCGCCGCGGGTAGGTCGAGCATGATCGTGCAGAAGTGGCACTCGTCCTCAGTCGCGAGCGTCGCCTCAGCCCGGTCGACGACGGCGCGGGCAGCCTCAGCGTCCGGAGCGGCCGCGATCATCGATCCGTAGATGCGCTGCAGCAGGTGCAACCCGATCGGGGACCACCGCGCCAGAGGGAGGGCTCGTAACAGGAGGGCATTGGCGGTGTCGCGGTCTCCACGTACCAGCTGCAGCTCGGCAAGGCGTTGCAGCGAGTGCGCCTCCCCTGCTGATGAGCCCAGGTCGTGGTGGAGGTCACCGGATTCGAGCAGCTCGTTCTCGGCCAGGTCCAGATCGCCCTTCAGCAGCGCAGCTTCCCCTCGTAACGCCGTCGCGAAGGCGACAGCTCGTAAGACTCCGGCCTGCTGCGCCGAGGTACGAAGCTGCTCGGCAAGCTCCAGCACCTCGTCGTATGGGGTGGGGCCGTAGAGCAGGTACTCAGCGACGCAAAGGTGGGAGTCGAAGATGCCTACCGCCAGCTCGGGGCGCGCCATTCCCGCGCGAAGCTCGGTGCGCAGCCGCTGAAACCACTCTCCCCGACGGTGGGCAAGCAACCCCTGGAGCGCAACGAGCTCGAAGAGCTGCCATCTCTCTCCTCCCTCGAGTGTGAGGCGGGATCGGGCCTCTCCCGCTGCCTCGTCAGCGACCAACCAGTCCGCCTGAAGGAAGGCCAGGTTCCCCCGTACCAAGAGCAGCTCGACGTCGTTCTCGCTGCCATCGAGGTCGACCTCGGACAAGGCGAGGGAGGCGGTGTCGAGGTCACCGGTCAGCGTCGCGGCTCGAGCCAAGCGCGTCAGCAGTCGCGCCCGGCTCTCGACGTCGCATGCCGCGAGTGCTGCGCGGTACGCGTCGACGACCGCGAGTTCGCCGCAGGCCAGCAAGAGGTCGGCCCGTAGCTCCAGCAGTCGAGCCCGCTGAGCACCCTCGGCAGCCACCTCGATCTTCTCGAGCGCAACAAGTGCGTCCCGATAGGCACCGTGAGCCGCCTCTGTCTCGGCGGCGTCCAACATCCACGGAACGGCGTCGACCTCGTCCCCGGCCTCGACCAGGTGGTATCCGATCTGAGCAGGCGATCTCTGCAGAGTTTGCAGGGCTCGCGCCGCGTCGCGGTGAGCCGTGCGCAGTTCACGTTCGCCCATGGTGGCAACGAGCGCCTCGCGGATCAGCGGATGGCGAAAGGCATAGCCGGTGCGGGTGCGACGGATTACCCGGTTCGCAAGGGCCTCATCGAGAAGCCCGAACACCTCGGGGTCCCGCGCATCGACCATCGTCGAGAGCTCGTCGGTGTCGAATGACCCTCCGAGCACGGCGGCCCTGCCGAAGGCTCGTGTCGCCGCCGCTGATAGTCCTGAGGTCAAGTGAACAGTTGGGTCTGCGACGTCCGGGTCTAAATTCCAAGCGCCTGCGAGCTCGACGACGCTGAAGGGCACACCTCCTGACTTCTGGAAGATGGCCTCGAGCACGGAGTCGTTCGCGTCTGGCGCCAACGTCGAGGCGAGTCGAACGGCCTCATCTCGCCCCAGTGGCGCCAAGTCGAGCATCACAGCCCGGCCGCGACTGCTCAAGTTTGCCCGTAACTCGGCAAGGCCTCCGCCCTCGACGGGTCGATGACCCAGCGCGATGAGGGCACGAGCGCCCAAGGTATTTCGAGACAAGTAGTGCAGCAGTCGGAGAGTGGCCTCGTCGGCCTCTTCCGCCTGATCGACCACAATGACCGCACCGCGATCGCTAGCCGCCAGTCGCAACAGTTCTGCGGCGGCGACGAAGAGCCGCTGGTGTGAGCCCTGTCCATCCCAGGCCGTCCGATGCCCCGCGAGCGCGTCACCGATCTCGGCCCGCATCTGAGGAGTCAACCCCTCGAGAAGCGACGGGTCTCGGCGGCACAACTCTGACAGTGCTTCGAGAACGGGGGCGTAGGGCCACTCCCCCGCTACCCGGGCCGCAACTCCAACGCCGACGCGCAATCCGGCGCGGGACGCCCGTTCGGTCAAGCAGCGAAGCACCGTCGAGGCCCCCAAGCCCTCGTCGCCACTGACGAAGAGGGTCTGGCCCTCGCCTCGGTGGACTCCAGCCAACACACGCTCTACTGCGGCAACCTCCGACTCGCGGCCAACCAGAACGGGCTCGGCCGGAGATCCGCCGACCTCCATCTCTGCCGCGGCGACGAGCTGCTCGCGAAGGTCGAACACGGCGGCGCTGGGCGCGACCCCGAGCTCGTGGCTCAGAGCCTGTTCGAGGCGCTCGAGCTCACGCAGCGCAGCGCGTGGGTCCCCCGCCTCAGCGAGCGAGTCAGCCAGCCGCAGGTGCGCTTCTTCGTCTGCCGGTTCGGCAAGGGCGAGCTCGCGCCAACGCTCGGCGACGCGAAGGACGTCCAGGTACAGCAACCGAGCCCGTTGACGTGGATACTCCGTCCACGGTTCGTACGGGTCCTTCGGGAGGAGCTCACCCACATACGCGTCAGCCGCCGCGGCGGCGAGTTCCTTGTCCCGTTCCCCAATTGCGTCTTTGGCAAGCATCTCGAACTGCGCCAGGTCAGTCTCGATCTCAACCCCAGGGAACAGCGAGACGCTGTCACCACCGAGGACGACGGATTCCTGATTGCCCAGTGCTCGGCGGGCGAAGTGGGCTGCCTTGTGGAGCCGTGCTGCCGCAGCCTCAAGGTCGGTGTCGGGCCACAGCGCGTCGATGACCTGCTCGCGGTGCAGCGAATGTCTTGGCTCCAGCGCCAGTACCTTGACCAGGGCCGCTGCTTGGCGCCGACGCCACTCGGCTGGGTCAACAGTCACTCCGTCGACGACCACAGAGAAATCACCGAGGAGCGTGATACGCACGTCGGACTTGCTCACCCGGGTCTCCGATCAGGGACGTAGGTTCCACAAAGTGACACCGCGTCCCCACCCGATCATGGCAAGGAGGCAGCCGCGCTGCAATCACTTTGTCGTGGCAGTCCCGTCCCGGCGCCTCCCCCTCTTACGAAGCCTCGCGTTCCTGCTCACCGTGAGGCGGCGCCGCTGGTGGCGCCTCGACGGCCTCGGATCGGCGGGCAGGATTCTGCATGGCCCTGATCACGGCACCGAAGGCACGTTGCCGAAGCACCTCGGCCGCTGTCTGATCCAGCATTGCCGCGAGCAAGGTTGGCGACACCCCTTCACGGGCGGCGCCCTTCGCCATCCAGAGCAGCGTCTGCTCGTGGGGACCGATTCCGTCGTCGGCAATAGCGTGCGCGAGGTCGTGCGCCGTGACCATAGGGCCGACGCTCGCCAACTCGCGCTTCAGGTTGTGCTCCATCTTGCACTCCGATCTAGATTCGTGGACTGACAGGAGCGACGCTAAGAAGCGCCTCTTCCCGCCACCTTCCTCGTGCATTTGGGGGAGCCTTCCGCGCGGAAGGATCGAGGAAGGACACCGATCTAGCGTCCTGGCCATGACGACATCGATCTCGCGCATGTTCCATCCCGCCGCTGCGTCGCGGGTGATCCTGGGTATCTGGGCTCACCCGGACGACGAGGCGTATCTGTCTGCGGCATTCATGGCAGCTGCGGTGCACGCCGGCCACCGAGTTGTCGTTGCTACGGCGACCCGTGGTGAAGGTGGCACCGACGACCCTGATCTGCTTCCGCCGGACGTGCTGGGGCCGCTACGCGAGTCGGAGCTCGCAGCCAGTCTCGACACACTTGGGGTCACCGAGCACCACTGGTTGGCCGAGGATCTGCGTGACGGAACTTTGGCTGACGTTCCCGTGGTTCGCGGTCGCCGACTGGTGTCGGACTTGCTGGAATCTGTCGACCCGGATCTGGTCGTCACCTTCGGTCCGGATGGCCTCACCGGTCATCCCGACCACCGAGCGGTCTCACGTTGGGTCACCGAAGCGTGGACCGCCAGGGGACGACGCGGCGAGCTGTGGCACGCCGCACTCACCGAACAGTTTCTCGACCAGTGGGGCGAGCTCTGCGACGACCTCGGCGTCTGGATGACACCTCAAGCACCACGCGCGGTTCCGACGTCCGCGGTGGTCCACCTTCAGCGCTGCGACGACACCTTGGCAGCACGCAAATTAGCCGCGTTGCGAGCCCACGCTTCACAGACGACACATCTCATCGCGCAGGTGGGCGAGTCGACTTTCTCGCAATGGTGGAGCCAGGAAGCCTTTGCCCCTGCGCGATGACGACCGCTGCCACTACCCGTATCCACCTGCAAAGGACAACGATGTGTACACCGACGATGCGCGCCTGATCCTCACCGATCCGACCTTCGACAGGAACCGCCGCTTGCTGCGCCTCCAAGGGCAGCGTGGCCCGCGACTTGAGCAAGCGGTTGCAGCCGGTTGGGCCATCCGCCTTGGCCCGGCGCAGTGCGCCGCCTTCGGTGCGCTAGCAATCCTCGTCGCCGATCCCGGCCTCTACCTCGCCCTTGCGTTCGCCTCCACAGTTGGCGCTGCCACCCGGTACCACCCCGTCGAGTGGCTCTACTCCTGGTGGACGGTCCGACAGGGCCGAGTGTCACCGCCACCCAACCGCGCAGGGCGTCGGTTCGGCTGCCTCCTCGGTGCTGTGTGTTTCTTCGTCGCTGGCGTCGCGCTCGCCGTGGACGCCGGTTGGCTCTTCTGGCCCAACGCACTGCTCTTGGTGGCGCTACCGGCATACGTGGCTGTGACGAACCTTTGCGTGCCGTCCCTGATCCTCACGCTGCTCTTGGGCTCCGAGCGGGCCGCTTGTCCCTCTCTTCCTGCCGTCGTGACGCGGCAGGTCCGGTCGCCAGATCGGGGGCTCGCTAACTGTTTCGGAGTGCACTGATCAGTTCGGCCTTCGTCATCGTGGACCGCCCCTTGATCCCCACTTCGCGAGCTCTTCTGAGGAGCGCCTTCTTGCCCCAATCGTCGTAAGGCGTAGCCCGGCCTCCCTTTCGGCTTATGGCAGTGCGCGAGCTCGAGGCAGCTGCGTTCGCGATGCGTGCGGACTTCTGCGTGCTGTTCCCCTCCTCGCGCAGCTTTTCGTACAGTTCCTTGTCCTTAACCGAAGGTCCGGGCTCAGATCGACCTGGCATGACTACTCCCTTCAGGGCTGATGCCGAGCAGTTCTCACAATCTCTACCCACTCAATTGCGGTTTACTCGCGGCCCACTGGTCCATGAGAACCGTGTATCCGTCGTCGGAGGAAGCCCCTCACGATGAACGTGACCTCGCTCTCCGAACCCGCGTAGACGTGAGCGAGTTCGACGCCGATCGCTCCCACCGAGGGGCTCGGAGCAGAAGGCAGTTACACAAGTTGGGAGCACCCATGCTGATGTCTTGCAGGTGTCCTGCGTGCCCACATGCTGTGCGAGGTCTCCAAGACTCAAACCTCCTCGGATCGGGGCATAGTCCTGCCGCTGACGGGGTATGACCAGACGGCGGAAACTTACCTCTGGAGTCAGGAGGCAGGCATGGCCGTTCCATGCCTTCAGGGCCCTCGTCTGGCGGATCGGGATTGCCGCCCCGCTGACAGCCGATTCGCGAGTGGACGAGCACTGAGGATCGCCCCATCGCGGAACAGGACGGGCCGTGAGTGAGGGTCTGGCGCTTGCGGGCGCCTGGCTGATCTTCGGAACTCTACTGCTGTGCCTTGTCGCAGTACTGCAGCGAAGATCGTGAGTGGCTGTGACCCGGCGTAAGGCGGCATCTGCAGTCACAGGTTTTGCGGTTCTGCTGTTGAGCCTCACGGCCTGCGTTTCGCCCGCGTTTAATGCCGATCACTACCGACAACAGGCATTGCAGTCTGTTACCGCGGATGAGAGTGAACTGCAAACAACGCGAGTGGTCCTGGAATTGGCGATCGCGAATCGCGTCCTCGCTACTACCGCCGACGAGATAGTCAGCGAGGCTGAGACGGCGGCCGGTTCAGTGGCCGCCTCCTTTCGAGCGGTACAGCCGCCCGTCTCCACGGATGGCGCTCAAAGACGAACGATGCGTTTTCTGAGCGAGGTTGAGGATGCAATATCCCAAGCAAGGATCGTCATCCGTCGCGATGATGCACAGGGAATGCGTTCCGCGCTCGCCCGAATTCAGAGCCTGTTGGTCCGCTCAGACGCGGTGAGAGAGCCGCTGCGATGAACAGGCTGTTTGCGGTTGCACTCGGCGTGCTCACTGCCATTGGTGGCTTCGTCGACATCGGTGACCTGGTGACCAACGCCGCGGTGGGATCTCGCTTTGGAATGTCCCTCGCTTGGGTCGTGGTCGTGGGCGTGGTTGGGATCTGCGTGTTCGCCGAGATGTCAGGCCGCGTGTCAGCGATCAGTCAGCGCCCAACGTTTGACCTTATTCGTGAACGCTTGGGGCCGAGGGTGGGGTTCGCGAATCTCATCGGGTCGGTAGCAGTCACGTTCCTCACGTTCGTGGCGGAAATCGGTGGCGTGGCGCTCGCGCTTGCACTGGCAACCAGTGTCAACGACTTGCTCTGGATACCGCTCGTGGGCTTCGCAGTCTGGCTGGTCTTGTGGCGAGTCACTTTCGGCACCATCGAGAACGTCTTCGGGCTATTGGGTCTAGCTCTGATTGTCTTCGCTGCTGCCGTCTGGCACCTCTCTCCTGACTGGAATGTCCTCTGGGAGCAGACGACCACCCCGAGCCCGCCCGGCGGCGAAGATTGGCCGACCTATTGGTACTACGCGATCGCGCTGTTCGGTGCCGCGATGACCCCGTACGAGGTCTTCTTCTTCTCGTCGGGGGGCGTCGAGGAGGGGTGGACACGAAAGAGCATCGGGATGATGCGCTCAAACGTGTTCGTTGGATTTCCACTGGGTGGCATGCTGTCTCTGGCGATAGCGGCGTGTGCCGCCATCGTGCTGTTCCCTCTCGGAGTGCAAGTAGACACGCTGGGGCAAGTGGCCCTCCCCGTAGTGGTGTCGCTTGGAAAGCTGGGCCTTGCAGTTGCTCTCATCGGGTTCTTCGCAGCAACGTTCGGTGCCGCGTGCGAAACGGGACTGTCAGTGGGATACAGCATCGCGCAGTACTGCGGGTGGCAATGGGGGAAGTTTGTGCGTCCGATGCAGGCGGCCCAGTTTCACGCCGTGTTGCTAGTCTCGACGATCCTTGGGGTGGCAGTACTGCTGACTACAGTCGACCCCATCAAAGTGACCGAGTACTCCGTGGTGTTCTCGGCCCTTGCCTTGCCCCTGACCTACTTCCCCATCCTGGTGGTAGCCAACGATCCCGACTACATGGGGGATCGAGTCAACAGACGGGGTGCGAACTTCCTTGGGTCGATATACTTGGTGCTCGTCGTGGTCGCCAGTACCGCCGCGATCCCTCTGATGATCATCACGAAGGCGGGGCAGTGATGTCCGCTCCAGTTGCTGGTCGAGCCTATGACGCGGCCTTGCACCTTTTGGACCGGCAGTTGGTCGATGTCGATGGGCGACTCATCGGGAAGGTGGACGACCTCGAGCTTGAGTCTGACGGGCGCGGGGGGTTGCGCGTTTCCGCCGTTCTCATGGGGCCAGGGGCTTTGGGGCCACGGTTTGGCGGCAGGATTGGCGAGTCGATTGCCGCGATCTGGAGTCGCCTCCACCGCGATGCAGATCCGGAACCACAGCGCCTACCAATGTCGGACATCATCAAGATCGACAGTGCCGTCCATGTCGGGCGCAGGGTGCCAGAGTCAGACGGCGAGGTCTGGGTCGCGACCCACATCATTGACCGAATTCCAGGAGCTCGGCATGACCCCAAGTAGCACCCACCGGATCAGTAGTCTTCTGGGCTTCGCCATTGTCACCAGTGACGGATCTCCACTGGGAGTCGTTAAGGACATTCGCCTCGGACCGACCGGTAAGGGTGCCGGACTTGGAACTGAGCTGATGGTCGCTGGCCTGGTCGTCGGTAAGAGGCACACAGGAGCGCTTCTCGGGTATGACCGACAACCCACCCAGGGACCGTGGTTGGTGCGCATCATTGTCCGGACCTTGCACCGAGACTCGGGCTTCTTAGCCTGGAACGCCATTCGTGACATCGACTGGCCGGCTGGCGTCGTGCACTCGAATGTTGACCATCTGGAGCCGCTGGCGAAGGCTACGACAGCCCCGACGGAGGCTTCGTAAGGTGTGTAAGCGGACCTACGCAGTCGGTTGCAGTCTCGCGGCGCCGAGGGCGCCTAATTGCTCTACAAGTTCATCGCGCGTTGGCCCTGTCGCGTAGGCGGGTCGCCAGCCTTGACGCAGCATTCCACGCACGTGTTTGTCGATCGTGGTGAGAGAGGCCGGCGTCGTGAGCATTCCCAGAACGGGGCCGACTACAGGCGCAAGCGACGGCTCGGTCTCGCCCGCGGTGCAGAAGACATCAGAACTCAGTGGGCCTTCGATATCCATTTCGGCGCCGGCGTAGCGCTGCAACAGTTCGGCGTCCCACAGCACGTGGTCCTCGTACCAGGGCCGCACGTTCTCGTCGGTCCAGGCTTCGAATCGGTGACTGGTGTTCCGGGCGTCCGTGTCTGCGAGCATGGCAAGCAGTGCTTGGGCCTGTTGCAGGCCCAGAGAAACTCCCCGGCCGGCGGCCGGGTTAGTGGTGCATACCGCATCACCTACGAAATACACGCCGGCGACCGGCGCTTCACCGTTCTGGCCAAGCTGCCCGCGATAGCCGTTGGTCAGGCGTCCCCCGGTCATCGGCTTCGTGATCGGCTCGTAATCGTCGGGATCGGTCCATGGAGACAGCTGCGGGATAAGCGAGGCAGCCACGTTGAAAGCATCGGTCCCCCGCACTTGCCCGAGCACGGTGTCCTCCGTGGGCAGCACGACGAGAGCCGAGAGGGTGCGATCGTCGTGCGGAAAGAGGATCGCCTGGTAGCCGTCGTAGACCCGGCCGGACAGCGCCCAAGTTGGCCATGGCGCACCGGGGCGAGCCCGGTACATCCGCGCAACGTAGGAGAACCCGCACGACGACTCCTTCCCCGGTGCACGTAGGCCGTCACCCAGACTGCTGCCACGGCCGGTTGCGCAGATGACTCGGTCGGCATCCACCGTCGAGCCATCAACGACGACGCCCGAGACGCGGCCGCCGGTCGTGACGAGACTGCGCACCAGGCCGCAGCGCACCGTCAGCCCGGGCTCACGCGCTGCCGCGCGCCAGAGGACGCTCTCAAACGTCGACCGTCGGCACTGCAGGCCGCTGAGGAACTCAGGGCCACCCTCGAAGGTCGCCTCAATTCCACCCACGGCGAGCAACTGCTCCCACACGTCCGGCAGCTGGTCCTGCAGCGCCAATCGCACCAGGTGGCGGAAGTAGTGCGGATGAGCGAACTGCATGACCCCGCGCCGTCGCCAAGCCCCACCTGTAACCGGACCTGGATCACGGTCGATCACCGTGACCTCTTCCCCCTGCCGCGCCAGGGCCATCGCGCAGTAAAGCCCGACCGGTCCTGCTCCCACGACAACAGTGCGCATATGGGCCTCCAACTGCTACGGTTTAATGGTGAAGTTACTGCTGGGGTATTCAATACACTGATGGTTTCCTCAAAATCTGTCAAGAGGCCCTACTCGTCGACCTTGCGTGCGGCCCAGGCACAGGCCACACGTCGTTCGATCGTCGACGCGGCCGCGGTGTTGTTCGTTGAGCGGGGCTATGGCGGCACGTCGATCGACGCGATCGCCGAGGCTGCCGGGGTAAGCCGAAAAACGGTGTTCACGGCCGTGGGGGGCAAACTCGAGACGCTCAAGCTGGCTCTCGACTGGGCCATCTCCGGCGATGACGAACCCATCCCAGTGCTCGATCGTCCGCATGTGCAGGCGGCGCTGCAAGAGCCAGACGCCCGACGCATTCTGCGTGACTTTGCGACGAACATTCGTGAGGTGATGGGTCGCACCGCGGCCCTCGCACGGGTGTTGGAGTCCGCGGCCGGCCTAGACGCTGATCTGCAGGCGCTCAACGACGACCTGCGCACTCAGCGTCAGCGAGGGATGTCCTTTTTGGCAGCCTTGCTGGACGAGCGCGGCGCGCTCCGACCGGAACTGACAGTCGAGGAAGCGGCGGACGTCCTCTGGCTGCTCAACGACAGCGGCCCTTACCACCGGTTTGTCGTGGAGCAGGGGTGGTCCCCCGAGCGATACGAGGCATGGCTGACCGATGGTCTGCTCCTGCTGCTGGTTGCACCGGGCTATCTGCCAAACGGCCAACGCGCCGGAGCAAGGCACAGCCGTAACAGGTAGTCCAGAACGAACAGCGCCACAATGACCACGTTCGCGACGTCGATCTCGACGGACTCCAACGGCGTCAGGCAGATTCTCGGCATTGTGTTCGTCCTGGCCGCGATAAGATAGGTCATCCCTTTCGACATTCTCAGCAGCGGACGATAATTGAGGTTAGGTCCTCAGGTGTGGGGGTGCCTCACTTCTGCCCTGAGTGACAAGGGCAAGGAGTCGTGATGGGTCTGGCCAGGGCGGATCCACCATCTGCGTGACTTGCGGCGGTCGGAGATGCAGTGGCTGAAGTCGCGGTTGAGTCCGGTGCTGTCACGACTATCAAGAGAAACGCATCAGTTTCGGGTGAGTTTGAAGTCGTCGACGTAGATGGTGGCGTTGAGGTTGGTGGACACCATTTGGACCTTGGCTTTGGCGGTGCCGGTGGGGCTGGTCATGCCACCGATGGCGTCGGTCCAACCACCGGTCGCTGCGGTGAACTTGCGGATGGCGTCGGTGCGGATGACACCCCCGGTGCTGTTCAACCACTGCACCCGGATCAGGAAGGTGAAGGTGTCACTGGTGGCGGGGATGTTGACCTTGCCGTTGAACAAATAGGTCGTTGCGGGTGTCAACGAGGCCACCACCTGGCCGATGGTGTGGTTGGTGTTGTCGGTGGCCCGGTGACGTCCCGCGTAACTCCCCGTGTAAATGGAGGTGTTGGAGCGGGTGAACTTCGCATTGGACGTCCAGCTGTCTGGGCGACCGTCAGCGTTGCCATCAGCTTCGAAGCCAGGGTTCTTCAACAGGTTCGTGGTGACCACCTGACCCAGCGTGACGGTGCCGCTGGCTGCGGGGCCGGTCCCCGTCCCGTTGATTGCCTGCACCGACAGCTTGTAGGTCGAACCGGACAACAACTGGGTGAACGTGAACGACCTTGTGGAAGGGGTCACCACCGTCGACCACGGGTTTTGCCCAGGCAGCGAGCCTGCATCACGCGACACGAGGTAGCCGGTGATCACCGAACCACCCGTCGAGGTGGGCGGTTGCCAGTTGATGCTGGCCGTCTTCGCGGTGTCATTCTTCGACACCGACACACTCGTCGGCGCTGACGGCACATCCGCACTCATCGTCACCTGCTGCGATGCAGCCGGACCCTCACCCGACCCGTTGATCGCCTGCACGGACAAGGTGTAGGTAGAGTTCAGCGTCAACCTGGTGAACGTAAACGACCGAGCACTGGCCGACACCACCGTGGACCACGGGTTCTGCCCGGCGATGCTCCCGGCATCCCGTGACACCCGATACCCAGTAATCGCCGACCCACCAGAAGACACCGGCGGCTGCCAACTCACCGTCGCCGACGCCGCACCCACATTCTTCGACACAGCCACATTTGTAGGAACTGTTGGAGTCGCTGCCGGCGGCGCGACGTACAACAGGCCGCTGTTCGTCGACTGCGCATCGGTGACGACGCCTTGCGTCGAAGAGCTCATGATCGCCGATGTGATCTCGCTGACAGTTGCGTTCGGGTGCGACGAAAGGTATACCGCAACAGCACCGCTTACGTGTGGGGTCGCCATCGAAGTGCCACTCATTGAAGCCACGCTGTCGTCAGCGAGATAATAATCTGACTCGATGCCCACACCAGGAGCGAAGATGTCAATGCATGAACCGTAGTTCGAGAAGCTGGCACGTGTGTCTGTTTCGTCCGTGGCCGCGACAGTTATGGCGGTGGGGGCACTGGCTGGAGAGTTATTACACGCATCGGCGTTGTCATTACCCGCGGAGACGACTACGGGAACGCCAGCAGCCGTAGCGTTTGAGACTGCGTCATTCATCGGCTGGTAGTAGCCACCACCAAGACTCATGGAGATGACCGACGGTCCCGTGTGGTTAGCCACCGCCCAGTCGAGCCCCTGCATGACGGTCGAGTAGGGCGAGCCGCCGCTGCAGCCGAAGACCCGCACTGCGACGAGTTTCACACCCTTCGCCACACCGTAGGTGCTGCCTCCGATGGTGCCGGCTACGTGTGTACCGTGTCCGTAGCAGTCCGACGCGTCCGCGTCATTGTCATAGAAGTCCCAGCCGCTGGAGGCACGGGCACCAAAGTCGACATGGGTGGTGCGGATACCTGTATCAACGACATAGGCTGTGACGCCGCTTCCGGTGTCTCCGTACGCGTACGTCTGGTCTAGAGGGAGTGAGCGTTGATCGACCCGGTCAAGTCCCCAAGGGGCGGGGCTCTCAACATCGGCGGGGTATGCGATGGCGTCGAGGGACACCGTCCGCACGCCAGGCTGCTGCACTAGCACTCGTTCTGCCGTTGCTGGAATGTCGGCAACGTAACCGTGATAGACACGTTGAAAGGCGTAGCGTAACTGCCCGCCGGCTGCGTGCAGTTGAGCAGTGGCGGAGGCGGTCACTGGCAGTCCTGGGTCGACCGCGACGATCACTCGAATCATTGTCGGTGTGGCTGCATCAGCTGGGGCGAGGTTCAGTGTGCCCAGTTGCAAAGCGACCAGTGCCATGCCGAGCGCCACGCCGAACCTTCGAACTGGTACACGCTTCATGATTCCCTCTTTCGTCGAGAACCAACGTAGGCAACGGTTCCCACCCAAAGGAAGGGGTCTTTGGTCAGCAGCACCAAGAAATCGTTGTCCTGAATACACAGCGTGCTTTCTTGACCCCTCAGCGTGGTTGTTGTCCTCGTTCTAACAGACGCGAATGGATTAGGCTCCGCCGCATTGATGTCCTCCAGTGCAGAGGCACAGTTCGCTCGCTCTAATCAGTTGTAGCTGTCAAACCAACATTCCGGCAGTTGACGTAGATCCTCGGAGCGCCCTGACCTGCGGCTTCGACATAACAAGCTCCCGCGACTGGACTCGAACCAGTAACCTGCCGGTTAACAGCCGGCTGCTCTGCCAATTGAGCTACGCGGGATTGACGCCTTTACGGCTTGGCGAGAATACCAGCCACCCCGACGCCCCCCAGCAGGCACTCAGCCGTCGCCCACCTCGGCCCGCACCTCCGCCAGTGCCTCCTCGGACGCAGCGATAGACGCATCGTCGGTCGTCAGTACTGGGTCAAGAACAGAGCGCCAGGTGACTCCCCCGTCGACTGCTCGGCGTCCGACTATCCGCACTCCTGCGTCCCCGGATAGAGCGACGAACCGGTCGACCACGACGCTGGCCGTGACGCGGTCACGTACAACGACGGGGAGCTGCCGTTCTTCGCCTACAGGTATCCGCAACGTCGCGCCGCCCAGCGAGTCTCCCAACACCACCGTCAGCATTCCGGCCTCGTAAGAAGCCCGTTCAATCTGCTCCCAACCGAACCGTGCGTATTCAGGTGGGACGCGCTGAAGATGAAGCGCGGTCTCTGTAGCAACCACGGGGCGATCGGCACCGTCGTCGGCCCACGCCAGGATTCGCTCTTTCGGGTGAAGGTCCAGACGCGCCCGAACGTCGGGATCCAACGCCTCCGGCTTCCACTTCATGGCGACACCGATGGCCGACTAGTCGCCACCGACTGACTCCTCACGAATCTGCCGACGCTGGGCTTCCAACCCCACAAGCTCGGCAAAGACCGCGGCGTGAGCAGCCGGATCCTCGGACTCCAAGCGCTGCATCTTCGAGCGCAGTTCGTCGATCTGCAACGTGAGTACCCGCGCGCGAGCACGGCCAAGCTGCTCCCGGGTGTAACGGTCGAGAGCCGATTCCTCGACCTGGATGGGCTCAACCGCCAACTCATTGATCACCGAGCGCACCGAATCGTCAGGTGCCGCCTCCGCCAACCGCTGCATCCACTTGCCGTCTTCGCTGGCCACTCCCCCGATCGTCGCGATGATCGTTTTGACCTGGACGTAGGCGGGGTGGCTAAACAGGTCGGCGGGAAGTTCGTCGAACGTCGCGTCGAGCTTGCTGGGGTGCTGCACAGCCAGCTTCAGCAGCTCGCGCGGACCGGCTAGACGGCGCTCGCTCGGGTCCGGACGCGGGACAGACTGCGGTGTCGGCGGCACCGTCTCGCCCGAAGCCGCTTGCGGCACCGGCTGCCGCGCCTGCTGCTTGAGCGCGCGGTTCGCCTGGCTGACAGCGTCCTGTACCGGTTTGATCTCCATGCCAAGCCAGCCGGCCAGCGATCGTGCGTACTCCGGCCGCAGCGACTGGTCGCGGATTTGAGCGACTACGGGAGCCGCGGCCCGCAATGCGGCAACGCGTCCAGCCGGCTGCTCCAGGTCGTGACCTGAGAGAACGCTGCGAATGGCGAACTCGAAGAGCGGCACGGGCTTGTCGACGAGCGCGACGACCGCGGCGTCCCCGTGCTTCTGCCGCAGCTCGCACGGGTCGAGACCGTTCGGCTCGACGGCGACGAAAGTCTGCGCCACGAAGCGCTGGTCGTCTTCGAACGCACGCATCGCCGCCTTCTGGCCCGCGGCGTCGCCGTCGAACGTGAAGACCACCTGACCGCCAAACGTGTCGTTGTCCATCAGCAGGCGGCGCAGGATTTTCACATGGTCCGCGCCAAAGGCCGTGCCGCACGTGGCGATCGCCGTCTCGATGCCCGACAGGTGGCAGGCCATCACGTCGGTGTAGCCCTCGACGATGACAGCCTTGCGTTGTTGTGCGATGGCCCGCTTAGCGAGGTCAATGCCGTAGAGGACCTGGCTCTTGCGGTAGATCGGCGTCTCGGCAGTGTTGAGGTACTTAGGGCCTTGGTCGTCCTCGAGCAGCTTGCGCGCACCGAAGCCGATCGTCTCGCCGGTGATATCGCGGATCGGCCAGACCAGGCGTCCGCGGAAGCGGTCGATCATGCCGCGTTGACCCTCTTTGGACAGACCACCGACGGTGAGCTCGCGGTCAGTGAAGCCCATGCCGCGCAGGTGGCGGGTGAGAGCGTCCCACGAGTTGGGTGCGAAGCCGACGCCGAAGTGTGCGGCCGCTGCCGCGTCGAAGCCCCGCTCGTCGAGGAATTGCCGTCCGACCACTGCCTCGGCGCTGCTCAGCTGCTCGGAGTAGAAAGCGGCCGCTGCCTTGTGCGCCTCGAGCAGTCGGGTGCGCTCGCCCTGCGGACGACGTGGGCCGGCGCCGGAGTCTTCGTAGCGCAGCTCGACGCCGAAGCGTGCCGCGAGCTTCTCGACAGCCTCCTGGAAGGTGAGGTGCTCGATGCGCTCGAGGAAGTCGATGACATCGCCACCGACCTGGCAGCCGAAGCAGTGGTAGAGGCCCTTGGCGGGGGTGACGTGAAAGCTGGGGCTGCGCTCCTCGTGGAACGGGCAAAGACCCTTGAGGCTGCCACCGCCAGCGGGACGGAGAGTGACGTGGTCGCCCACTACCTCGGCAATACCGGCCATGTCGCGCACCCGTGCGACGTCGTCGTTGCGGATGCGGCCGGCCATGGCGTGAGTCTAGGTGGCGACGCGCGAGGCCGTCGGGGGCCATGATGGTCCTGTGGACCTTTTGATCATCGACGCCGCCGGAAGCCCGCGCGCGATGGGCCGCGCCCACGGCGAGCAGGCCCGTGACCTCATCACCGTCGGCCTCGAGCGTTGGCGTGATGAACTCGCTCGCGCGGACAAAGACGCCGACCAGCTGTGGAAAGGGCTTTCACGTGAGTCCGGGTTCCGGGACGCCGCTGCCCACTGGGCTCCGAGGCTGCTGGAAGAGATCGAGGGCATCGCCGAAGGAGCCAACGCCGACCCTGATGCCGTCTTCGCCACCAACTGCCTCGACGAGGCCTGGTGGTGGGGAGAGAAGGGACCGAGCTGCAGCTCGGTGGCGGTAGCTGACCGGGGTAGCAAACCCGTGATCGGTCAGAACATGGATCTCGACACCTGGATGGACACCACCCAGGTTGCCCTGCGCTTGTCGCCCAACGATGGCCCCCAGCAGGTGCTGATGAGCCGTGCCGGTGTCGTCGGGCTCTGCGGGGCAAACTCCGCGGGCATCGGGTTGGTCGTCAATGCGCTCGACCAGCTGCCGGTCGCGGTGGACGGGCTGCCAGTGGCCTTGGTGCTACGGCTGCTGAGTGAGCAGACGTCGCTGGACGCCGTCGAGCCCCTCCTTCGCAGCATCCGGCACGCATCAGGCCAGTCGTACACGATGGCGTCGGCTGACGGCGTACTCGGTTTCGAGGCGGGCGGCGACTTCGTGGCGTCCTACCGCAACGATCCCGACCGCCCGGGTGCGCGGTGGCACACCAACCACCCGCTCTCTGAGGGCAACCATGAGGTCAGCTTCGACCCGGCGGACTGGGCGAGTGGCTCGAGCGAGCCTCGACTGACGCGCGTGGACGACGCGATGGCGAGCCTGGAGACATCCGACAACCTCGTCGAGCTGCTCTCCGATGCCGATGCTGGCATCTGCATGTTCCCCGGCCGCTGGCGAGATGACGGCTTCACCTTCAGCTCGATCGTGATGGAGATCGACGCTCCCCCTTCGGTACGGATGACCGCTGGCCCGCCGGACCGCTCAGAGTGGGTAGATGTGCCCTTCAGCTAGGCCCGGCTCGCGGCTGCTGCAACGCAGAAGAATCGACCGGGTTCTGCACCCGGTCGACCCTCCCCCGCAACTACTCAGCTGCGGACGCTGTCCAGCATGTTCTGGGCAGCCTGCTCTGCACTGATCCCGGCTGAAGACGCTGCTGCTTGAATCTGCGTGCCGGTGATGTTGGCGGAATCCTGGTGCTGTTCATTCGGCTCGCCACAGCCACAAGATGCGCACATGGAATGCCTCCCTATTTGCTTGGTGAGTAGTCCTGACTTCAGCGGCTTACCCCTCCGAATACCTTCCAAACGACTCGACGGGAGGCCGGTACCTCGACGACCCCTACTCATGGTTTGGCGGCGGGACACCTGGGTATTCCTGGCACTGAAATGCCATCTGTCGGCTCACTCAGCTGGCAGAGCGACATCACGATTCAGAGGAGCTCCTTCATGCAAACCAACAGCATGCTGGTGGTGGACCCCGAACTTCGCGCTCTCGTGGAGCAAACCCGTAATCGCTATGGTCGGGCTGGCCTGGTCACTCTCGTGGAGCTCTCCCGGCGTGAGCTGATTCAGCCTGACCCGTGGTCACGTGCATCACTGGTTGGTCCCTAGCGATCTCACATTTCTTCGTTGGTCATGGGGTCGCCACCCCAGAGACGGCCGTCAGGCTGACTCAGCGCTGAGATGGCAGCGACCTCGGACTCAGTTAGAGCGAAATCGAAGATGCCTGCGTTCTCCGCCTGCCGCGCTGGATTGGCCGACTTCGGCAGTGGAATGACGCCCAACTGAATGTGCCACCGCAGCACGATCTGCGCAGGCGTTCGACCGTACTTGGTGGCCGGACCTGCGATCGAGGCTTCACCGAACGACTTTCCTTCTCCGAGTGGGCTCCAGCTCTCGGTAAGGATGCCCAGCTCGCGATGAACTCTGCAAAGTGCAGCCTGCGAGAAGTGCGGGTGCAACTCGATCTGGTTCACCGCCGGCATCACCCCGGTCGCATCGGCGACTTGATGCAGGTGCTGCTCGGTAAAGTTCGAGACCCCAATCGTTCGGACGCGCCCCTGAAGCTGGAGCTCGACCATCGCGCGCCAGGTATCGACATACCGGCCGCGCCGGGGGTTTGGCCAGTGGATGAGGTAGAGGTCGACGCGACCTAGCCGCTCGAGTGAACCTTCGAACGAGCGCAGCGTCTGGTCGTACCCGTGGTCGCGGCCGGGAAGCTTGGTGGTGACGACTACCGAGTCACCGAGATCCGTCCTCTCGGCGACAGCTCGTCCGACTTCTCGCTCGTTCCCGTAGTTGACTGCTGAGTCGATCAGTCGGTAGCCATGCTCAAGGGCACCTGCGACTGACTGCGACGCCGCGGCTCCCCGCAGGTCCCACGTCCCGAATCCCAGCGCTGGGAGACTGGCTCCGTCGTTGAGCTGCACGTTCGGGATGCTTGCTTCTGACACCTAGTACTCCTCTGCGTCGGACCGTGTGCGCATCGTGCCACTACCCGCCGACTCGCGCTTCCTCCCGCTCCCAGGTTTCGCCGTCGGGGGCCATGGGTAGGTGCCTCCTGGTTGCGATTCAGTACCCGCGATACAAGCCACCCCGTCAAGGAGCGACTATGAAGACTCAGTTCCCCGTAGGTGCCCTCATCAGGGAGGACCACCGCGAAATGCGTCGCCTTTTCACGGAGCTGGAGAGTCGTCAGAGCCGGCCGCTAACCGCACCCGTACTCCTCGCACTTCTTGCCGCGCATAGCCGCGCCGAAGAGTCGGAGGTCTATCCAGTACTCCGCCGTGACACGGGGGCAGCTGGCGAAGTGGCCCATAGCCAGCACGAACACGCTGAGGCGGACCGTCTGGTCGAGAAGCTGGTCCAAGATGAGCTCGACGACGATGCCTTCGATCGCACGCTGAAATCTCTCGTCGAAGCAGTAGACCATCACATCGAGGAAGAAGAAGAATCGGTTCTGACCGAAGCGGACAAGCTGCCCATCGAGCAACAGCACGCTCTGGGCGCCGCGTTCGCTCTTGCCCGGTCGGCCGTGCTGACCTCTATCTCAGAGCCCCTGACGCGTCGGCAGCTTGAACAGCAGGGCCGCAACGAGGGGATCAGCGGAATCCGCTCCATGACCCGCAACGAGTTGACCCACGCCGTGACGGCGGATCCGTCATGACCGCACCCGGCGAGATAACCACCCCAATTCCCCAGGTGTCCGAGGTGATGACTGGTCCTGTCATCTATCTTGACGTTGAACAGACGGTCGAGGCTGCTTCCCGAATCATGCGCAAGCACCGGACGAGCGAAGTGGTGATTACCGAAAGCGGCCGCCCCGTCGGTGTCGTTGCCGACCGCGCGCTGTCGGCCCGTCTAGCTTCCTCGTCCATTTCCGGGCGGACTCTGGTCGGCGAGATCTGTCCCACTGAGTTCATCACCGTCGCTCCCGACGACGATGTGCGGTGGGCGGCCCAGCAGATGACTAAGCACTCCATGCGACGGGTACCCGTTCTATCGGGCGAGACCATCGTCGGATTCCTAAGCGTCAGTGACATCGCTGGATTCTTCGATGCTGACGAGTGGCGAACGGGGCTCAACCCTGATCCGCAGCCATCTTGAGGACGGCTAGGTAGTGCGGGACGCCGTGGGCGGCGAGGAACTCATCGCCCACGGCGGCAAAGCCGTGGCGGGCGTAGAACGGCAATGCAACTGTGCGGGCGTTGCACCAGAGAACGTCACTGCCTTGCTCGCGCACCTGACGCATCACCTCGATCATGAGCGCTGAGCCAACACCCGTTCCTCTACGTGACTCCGCCACCGCCATGCCACGCAGCCGCCAGGCGGCATGCCCCTCATGGGGCTCCGAAAAGACAGTTGCTGTACCTATGACGACCGCGCCGTCAAAGGCGGCGAGGTGGATCGTCTCCGCCAAGTCGTCGATGGGGTAAACCGACTCCGACAAGTCCCGCGCCGGTCGCAACACCGAGTGCCGGAGTGGACGGACGACAGCGGCGTTGACTCGCCTGATGTCGACGGTCACCGCGAGCGCAGCTTGCCAAACATGGCGAGCGCTGCCGTGTCGGTCAACGACGCCACTTGGTCTATCACGGCACGCAACCGTCCGGCGTCATCCGGAGCCTGGCCAAACCACTCGGCGAACATAGGCTCAAGGGTGACAGGAGCACCGAGCATCAACAGGTGGGTTAGCTCGGTGACGATCTCGCGCTGCTGCGCGTATCGCTCGGGGGCGCCCTTACGAAGCATGACGTACTGCGCCGTGATGGCCTTCAATACTGCACACTCTGCACGGACCCCATCGGGAACGACCAGGTCTGCCTGGTAGCGGCGCAGTGGGCTGTCGCCACTCGCAGCACGCGTCGCCTCCTCAGCCGACAAGCAGAATCGACCGATCAGCTCGCTCGTGGTGCTCTTGAGCTCGGCCATCGCGCGATGGCTCTCGTCGTAGGCACGTGGCCAGTAGGGCAACGTCAGCAATCGGTCCAACGCTGCTTCAAGCTCACCCCACTCGAGCAAAGCCGCAAACCTCTGTTGCGTGAGATCAACAAGCGCCTTGCGCTCGACAGGGTCGTGCAGTGCGGCCAGCGGCAGATGGCCTGCATGGACCGCGTCCTCGAAGTCATGCACCGAGTAGGCGATGTCATCGGCCCAATCCATCACCTGGGCCTCCATGCAGCGCCTGTCGCCCGGGGCGTTGTCCCGTAACCATTCGAATGCGGCCATGTCTGCGGCATAGACGCCGTACTTGCGGCGCTCAGGTGACCTGGGCCACGGGTACTTGGTGGAGGCGTCCAGGGTCGCCCTGGTCAGGTTGAGCCCGACACTGGCGCCGAAGTCGTCCAACTTCTTTGTCTCCAGCCGCGCGAGGATCCGCAGGCTCTGGGCATTCCCTTCAAAACCACCGCACGCTTGCGCAACCTCATCCAAGGCCTGCTCACCGTTGTGCCCGAACGGCGGGTGCCCGAGGTCGTGCGCCAGCCCCGCCGTCTCGACCAGGTCCGGATTGCACCCCAACGTTTGACCCAGCTCGCGACCGATCTGAGCTACCTCGAGTGAGTGCGTGAGCCGGGTGCGCGGAAAGTCGCTCTCCCAGGGGACGACGACCTGCGTCTTGGCGGCCAACCGGCGCAACGACCAGGAGTGCAAGACACGGGCGCGGTCGCGTGCGAAGGCGTTCCGTCTGCTGCTCTTGCCGCTCTCGACGACGCGCCGCGCGACGTCTGCGTCGTCGTATCCCTGCACAGTCTCGCCCATTCCTCGGACCCTACGCGACTGCGGGCGCAACCTCAGCGGGTATCGCTGGTGTCAGCCGCAATCGCCGCCCTTCCCGCCTCCAGTCGTGCGATCGGCACCCGGAACGGCGAGCACGAGACGTAGTCGAGTCCCCAGTCGTGGAACATGTGCACCGACGCCGGATCACCACCGTGTTCGCCGCAGACACCGAGGCTCATCGATGGCCGGACGGCACGTCCTGCCTCCACAGCCATTCGGATGAGCGCCCCAACTCCGTCGGCGTCGATCGTCTCGAAGGGCGAAACGCTGAAGATGTTGGCGTCCAGGTAGGTGGTGAAGAAGGCGCCCTCCACATCGTCACGACTGAATCCCCACGTCGTCTGCGTCAGGTCGTTGCTGCCGAACGAGAAGAACTCAGCAACATGCGCAAGGTCTCCGGCACGCACAGCAGCTCGTGGCAGCTCGATCATCGTGCCGATCGGGATCTGGAGCTCGACATCCCGCTCCTCTGCCACGGCCGCGATCACCCGCTCTGCCTCGTCACGAACCAGAGCCAACTCGGTGCGCGCAGCCACGAGAGGGACCATGATCTCCGGGCGGGGCGACCCCCCGGCTGCGAGACGATCGGCGGTGGCTTCTGCCATCGCCCGTACCTGAAGTCCGTAGAGCCCAGGAAGCACCAAGCCCAGACGGACGCCGCGCATTCCCATCATCGGGTTTGCTTCGTGCATCAGACGTACTGCCTCGAGCAGCTGATGATGGTCGGAGTCGTGGTTACCTCGGATGTCCTCCAGAGCCACTTTGACCGACAGCTCGGTCAGATCGGGGAGAAACTCGTGAAGCGGCGGATCCAGCAATCGGACGATGACAGGTAGGCCATCCATGGCCGCCAAGAGGTCGGTGAAGTCGTGACGCTGCAGCGGCAGCAGCTCTTCGTAGACGATCGCCCGCTCGGCATCAGACTTTGCGAGCACCAGCCGCACCACCAGCTGCTTTCGGTCACCCAAGAACATGTGCTCAGTACGGGCAAGCCCTACCCCGGACGCCCCCATGCGCCGCGCGCGGGCGGCGTCTTCTCCCGTGTCTGCGTTCGCTCGAACGCCAAGGCGACGTACGTGGTCAGCGTGTTTCATCAGACGCGCCACGGCTGCGACAACCGGGTCGTCATCGTGCCGAGCATCTTCGGTGGAATCCAGCGAGCTGACGACCGGCGACGGCACTACGGCGACTTCCCCGCGGAAGACCGCACCAGCGATGCCGTCGAGCGAGATCGGGTCCCCCTCCTTCAAAGTGAGACCATCTGGACCCGTCGCCAAGCGCGCATCTTCGTCGACCACCAGAGACTCAGCACCCACGACGCAGGGCTTGCCCATGCCACGCGCTACCACCGCTGCGTGTGACGTCTTACCGCCTCGGCTGGTGAGGATTCCTTGCGCCGCGATCATCCCGCCCAGATCTTCGGGGTTGGTCTCGCGCCGCACGAGGACGACCTGCTCCCCCGCGGCGGCCCGGACGGCCGCCCGCTTGGAGTCGAAGACCGCCCTGCCCACCGCGGCACCAGGTGACGCCGGTACTCCGGTCACCCACGGTCGGCCAGCCTCCGCCGGATCTACCTGCGGGAACATCAGCCGAGCCAGCTGCGCACCGCTGACGCGCCGCAGCGCCTCATCCATGTCGATCAAGCCCTCGTCGACGAGCTGGATGGCGATGCGGAAGGCCGCTTCTGGCGTCCGCTTTCCGACCCGGGTCTGCAGCATCCAGAGCCGTCCACGCTCGATGGTGAACTCGATGTCACACAGATCGCGGTAGTGCGTCTCGAGTCGGTTCATGTTTGCGAGTAGCTGATCGTGCTGTTCGGGGTGACGCTGTGCGAGGTCGTCGAGCGACATCGTGTTGCGGATTCCGGAGACAACGTCTTCACCCTGCGCATTCGGCAGGTAGTCGCCGTAGGCTCCGGCGGCTCCGCTCGCCGGGTCGCGGGTGAAGGCAACCCCGGTGCCGCTGTCGTCTCCGCGGTTGCCGAAGACCATGGCCATGACGTTGACGGCTGTCCCGAGGTCGTCGGGGATTCCTTCTTGGCGCCGGTAGAGCTTGGCACGGTCGCCGTCCCAAGAACGAAAAACAGCCAGGACGGCTGCATCGAGCTGATCGAGAGGGTCCTGCGGGAAAGGATGCCCGGTGCTCTCGACGATGACGGCCTTGTACTCCGCGACGACTTCGCGAAGCTGATCTGGCGTCAGGTCGATGTCGCGGGCTGCCCCGGAATCGGCCTTGGCCTTGTCGAGAACGATGTCGAATCGCTGGCCAGGCACGTCGAGGACCGTTCGACCGAACATCTGCAGCAGCCTGCGGTAGGAGTCCCACGCAAAACGCTCATCGCTGGACCCAGCGGCACCAGCCAGCACCGTCTCGTCGTTGAGCCCGATGTTGAGGACGGTCTCCATCATTCCCGGCATCGAGAACTTGGCACCGGACCGAACCGAGATCAGCAGAGGGGCTGCGACATCCCCCAAGCGGCGTCCCATCGCTTCCTCAAGCCGGCCAAGATGTTCTCGTATCTCTGCCCCCAGCCCCTCCGGGGCCTGCCCCAGTGTGCGGAAGGCTCGGCACGCCTCGGTGGTGATGGTGAAACCGGGAGGGACTGGGAGTCCCAGCGACGTCATCTCTGCAAGGTTCGCCCCTTTCCCGCCGAGCAGGTCTTTGTCATCTTTGCTGCCTTCGGCGAACGCGTAGACATAGCGCATGGGGCCTCCCCGGCTGCTGGTTCGTGTCCTTACCGTATCTGCGCGTCGGCATGCGTGGCCCGGGCCAGAAGGCCCATCATGGGCGTGGGACACCTCACACCAGGAGCATGCATGTCGACTGTTGCCGAAACTGATGCACCCGACGCATCGGGTGACCCCGGGGATGAAGTATCCCCGCCACTTAAGCACCGCCACTGGCCATCATGGCTGACCTACGACTTCGGGGGCGTCGCTGTCGCTTTCGCCTTCGCATGGCTCTCCTTCACCCCCAGTCTGATCCCACGCAGTGGCTTGTTCCAGGGACTGGTCGCGGGTGTGGCCGGTGTGATCGGTTATGCCTTCGGGATCGCGATCACGTGGACCGTGGTGCAGTTCACCGACCGTCGCCCTTCAGATGACGGCTGGCGAACGGCGTGGCGCGTGCTGTGGGTCGTGGCCGTGATCGGCAGCGTCGTCGCACTGACCTTCGGCCAGATCTGGCAGGCCGACCTCCGTGATCTGATGGGGATGAAGGACGCCGGCTACCCTTCGTCGGGGGCCGCACTCCTCGTGGCGTTGATCGTGTTCGTTCTCTTCATGGCGATCGGACGCGGAATCCGCCGCTTCTTCCGTTGGCTGCTTCGGCAGCTGCAGCGTTTTCTGCCACCCAAGATCGCCAAGGGGCTCGCGGTCGTCGCCGTGGTGATGCTGGTCACGTCATTCATCAGTGACGTCGTGGTGGCCGGTGCGCTGAATGCTATGGATGAAGTCTTCGCGGCGACCAACCAGAACAGCTTCCCTGACACCGGACGACCGACAGCTGACACGGTTTCGGGTGGTCCAGCGTCCGGTGTCACCTGGGAGTCCCTCGGACGTACCGGTCGCGACTACGTGGCGGGTGCGCCGACTCCCGAGCAGATCCAGGCATACACCGGCGCCGCCGCCCTTTCGCCGGTGCGCGCCTATGCGGGCTTGGATGCAAGCGACGACTCACGCGTCCGGGCGCAAGTCGCCTTGGACGAGCTTGAACGTCTTGGCGGATTTGATCGCGAAGTGCTGGTCATCGGGAACACCACGGGCAGTGGGTGGGTCGACGACCAGGCGATCTGGCCACTGGAGTTCATGTACGGCGGCGACACCGCGACGATCGCTATGCAGTACTCCTACCTCCCAAGCTGGCTCTCGTTCCTCGTCGACAAGTCACGGGCCAGAGACTCCGGCCGTGCCCTCTTCGACGCCGTCTACGGAGAGTGGGAGGGCATGCCTCGAAAGACGAGGCCCAAGCTCGTCGTGTTCGGCGAGAGTCTCGGCTCCTTCGGCGGAGAGACGGCGTTCAGCGGATCTGCGGACATGCAGAACCGGACCGACGGGATCGTCTTCATGGGCCCGCCAGCCGACAACACGCTCGCCAAAGAGTTCCGTGGCCTGCGGGAGGCCGGCTCGCCAGAGTGGCAGCCGGTCTTCGAGCAAGGTCAGGCCGTCAGGTTCGCTGCCGAGTCAGGTGACTTCGACAACATTCCTGCACCTTGGGAGCCCCCGAAGGTGATGTACCTCCAGCACGCATCAGATCCCATCAGTTGGTGGTCTCCTCAGCTCCTGCTCCACCGGCCCGACTGGCTGAACGAGGACCCCGGGCCGGACCGGTCCACGGCGATGACCTGGATCCCGTTCGTGACCTTCTTCCAAGTCTCGGCAGACTTGGCCGTCGCCAACAACGTCCCCAACGGTCACGGGCATCGTTTCGGCCTGATATCGGTGGACGCGTGGGCGGAAGTTCTGCCGCCGGAGGGGTGGACGGCAGCGGACACCGAGTCGCTGCAGGCCTACCTCGAGGAGAACCCGCCAGACCCGACCGACTGAGACCGCGTCAGCCTCCGCTCACGTCGAGCTCGGCATCGGCGTCCAGGAAGTCACAGCGCTGGGTGTCGAGCCAACCCTCGGGGAGCACCACGCGACGCGGCGAGCCCTGGCGCCCGCGCGGCATCCCTACCTCCGATGTCGGGAAGGGCTGGTCGACGTCGATCTGGCTGAGTAGTACGTCGAGCTCGGCGAGCGTAGCGACCCTGCCGAGCGCTGCACGCGTCTCACCGCCTACGACGAACCCCTTGAGGTACCACGCCATGTGCTTGCGGAGGTCGGCCATGCCGCGCCCCTCGCCCATGAGCTCGGCCAGCAGTTCGCCGTGCCGGCGCACCATGCCGACCACCTCGTTGAGATGAGGTGGGTCGGGGATCGGCTGCCCGTTAGACGCGGCAGCAAGATCGCGAAAGAGCCAAGGGCGCCCCAGACACCCGCGTCCGACGACGACGCCGTCGCACCTGGTCTCCTTCAGCATCCGCAGCGCATCGCGCGCTTCCCAGATGTCGCCATTGCCGAGCACCGGGATGCCGACGTGTTGCTTGAGCGCAGCGATCGCCGTCCAGTCGGCGTCACCTGAGTAGTGTTGGTCTGCGGTGCGGCCGTGCAGCGCGATGGCAGCGCATCCGACGTCTTCGGCGATCTTCCCAGCATCGAGGTAGGTGAGGTGCTCACGGTCGATGCCCATGCGCGTCTTCATCGTGACGGGAACGTCGTTCGGCGCCGCGGCGCGAACTGCCTCGGCGAGAATGGCGTGCAGCAGGTCGCGCTTCCACGGCAGCGCCGCTCCCCCTCCCTTGCGGGTGACCTTGGGTACCGGGCAGCCGAAGTTGAAGTCGACATGGTGGACGCCGAACTCGCCAACGAGGATGCGCACCGCCTCACCGACGTACCGGGGGTCGACGCCGTACAGCTGTACCGAGCGTGTGGTCTCCAACGGATCGAACGCCAGCATGGAGAGCGTCTTAGCCTGGCGTTCGACGAGCCCGCGGCTGGTGATCATCTCGCAGACATAAAGGCCAGCACCCTGTTCGGCGGCGAGCCGCCGGAACGCCGCGTTAGTGATGCCGGCCATGGGCGCGAGCACCACCGGCACCGGCAGCTCCAGGTTGCCGATCCGCAACACTGATACCTCGAGACCTTGGCTTGTCATGTCTCACACCACCGCACAAGATCCCCCATTGCAGGATTCCCGTCGGTTTCGCCTGCTCATCGGGGCTGAAAGTGCACGAAATCCGCCATTGCTCGCGGGACGCTGCGCCGTCAGAAGGCGGGGAGGTGGGGGGTGAGGAAGTCGACGAGGCCGTCGATCCCGATGCGCTCCTGCTTCATGGTGTCGCGCTCGCGCACGGTCACTGCGTGGTCGTCAATGGAGTCGAAGTCGACCGTCACGCAGTACGGGGTTCCGATTTCGTCCTGACGCCGGTAGCGGCGTCCGATGGCACCGGCGTCGTCGAAGTCGACGTTCCACCGTTTCCGCAGCGCGGACGCCACATCGCGCGCCTTCGGTGACAGATCGGCGTTCCGCGACAGCGGCAGAACAGCCACCTTCACGGGTGCCAGACGCGCGTCGAGACGCAGCAAAGTCCGCTTGTCGACGCCACCCTTGGCATTGGGCGCTTCGTCCTCGGCGTACGCATCGAGCAGGAAGGCCAGCATCGCCCGGTTGACGCCCGCGGCTGGCTCGATCACGTAGGGGTACCAACGTTCACCGGACTCCTGGTCGAAGAACGACAGGTCCTGGCCGGACGCCTCGGCGTGCGCCTTGAGGTCGAAGTCGGTGCGGTTGGCGACACCCTCGAGTTCGCTGAACTCTTGCCCGCCGAACTTGAAGCGGTACTCGAGATCGACGGTGCGCTTGGAGTAGTGCGAGAGCTTCTCACCGGGGTGCTCGTAGAGGCGCAGGTTTTCGGGCGAGATGCCGAGATCGGCGTACCAGGCCATTCGGGCGTCGATCCACTGCTGGTGCCACTCTTCGTCGGTCCCCGGCTTGACGAAGAACTCCAGTTCCATCTGCTCGAACTCGCGGGTGCGGAAGATGAAGTTCCCCGGCGTGATCTCGTTGCGAAACGACTTCCCCACGTTCGCGATACCGAACGGCACCTTGCGACGCGACACCTGCTGCACCTGGGCGAACGAAATGAACAGCCCCTGGGCGGTCTCCGGGCGCAGATACGCCGTACCCGAGCCGTCCTCGACGGGACCAAGATGGGTCTTCAACAAGCCGTTGAAGAGCTTCGGCTCAGTAAACTGACCCTTGTTGCCGCAGTTGGGGCAGTTGACCTCCGCAAGCGACTCAGGCGCACGCTTGTGCTTGGCCTCGAACGCCTCTTCCAGGTGGTCGGCACGGAACCGCTTGTGGCACGACGTGCACTCGGTCAGCGGGTCGACGAAAGCCGAGACGTGCCCAGACGCCTCCCACACCTCACGCGCGAGGATGACGGAGGTGTCGACGCCGACGATGTCGTCCCGCTCGCGCACGACCGACTGCCACCACTGGCGCTTGACGTTCTCCTTGAGCTCAACGCCGAGGGGGCCGTAGTCCCACGCCGCACGCTGGCCGCCGTAGATCTCAGAGCTGGGGTAGACGAAGCCTCGACGCTTGCAGAGCGAGACAACATTGTCGATCAGGTCGGCGGCCACGAGGCTCCCTGCTTTCTGCGCGACTGGTGCGCATGCCATCCGGCTGGATGTCGGCGGTGAGCCTTCAGGCTATCGGGACCGTTCGATGGTTCCGGCATCACCTGCGAGGTCGCTGGACGTCGCTCGCTCGCCAGCTGCGTCCATCCCAAACAGCACCTCGAACGCAGTCGGCTCGTCGATCGCGCGCGACAGGAAGGGCACCGCGTTCAGCTTGACCTCGTAGGACGACAGCGCTTTGCGGTAGCTCCCGACCGAGTCCCATCGCGCCACGATGACCCATAGCTCGCGATCGTCTGACGCGCGGGCCACGTCGACCCCCGTGCAGCCGTCAAATCCGGCCAGCAGACGAGCCACGCCGCTAGCCTCGTCCTCGAAGGCGTCGGCGCGGTCCGTAGGCACCCCAAAGCGCATCACCACCACCCAGTCGGCCACGTGCACATCTTGACGCATCGCCCCGGCCTGGCAGCGATTGAGGCGGTGGGCCACGATGGGAGCGTCCGAACCGCCCACGCACGAGCCGCGAGGAACCATGCCCGAAGACCGCACACCCTCCGCGCTCGAGCGGATCAGCGCCCCCTGGCTGGTGCGCCTCAGTCTCATTCCGCGCTGGCTCTTCCTGGTCGTGCTCGGGGCGCTTCTCTTCGCCGGCCTCTACCTTGAGAACACGCTCGGCGGCGTCCTGCTGCTGATCCTGGCGCTCTTCCTCGCCTGGCTGGCGAGCCTTGGCTGGTCGCACGTCTCGCCACTGGGACGCATCCTGCGGCTGCTGACCGTTGGCGTACTGGTCTACCTCGCGGTTGGCAAGTTCGTCTGAGGCTCGCGGTCGGCACATTCGTCTGAACCTTGTCGGTATTGACAACCGTTTTCATTTACGTCAGAGTGCCGCCATGCACCTTCGCCGCCGCGTTGCTGTCGCGATCGCGCTCTCGGGGCTGATGACCCTGTCAGCCTGTGGCTCAGGCGCCACCAACGAGCCAACCTCCTCGGCCGGTTGGGACGTCGTCACCTCCTTCTATCCACTCCAGTTCGTCGCCGAGCGCGTCGGTGGCGACCTCGTCACCGTCACCAACCTGACCAAGCCTGGTGTCGAGCCCCACGACCTCGAGCTGGCTCCGCAAGACCTCGGCACGCTCACCGACGCCGACCTCGCGATCTACCTCGCAGGCTTCCAGCCGGCCGTCGATGACGCCGTGGCCCAGAAGTCCGAGGGTCAGGTACTCGACGTCAGCGATGCCGCCGACCTCTCCCTCACCTACTCATCCGAAGGCGATGCCCTGACCGACCCACACTTCTGGCTCGACCCGATGCGCATGGCCGACGTCGCTGACGACGTCGCCGCCGCCCTGAGCCAGCTCGACCCACCAGCGCAAGCCACCTTCGAGGCGAACGCTGCCGAGCTGCGTGCCGATCTGGCAGATCTCGACAGCGCCTTCCGCAAAGGGCTGGCCGACTGCGAGCGGCGTCAGCTCGTCACCAGCCACACCGCCTTCGGGTATCTCGCCGATGCCTACAACCTCGAGCAGGTCGGGCTCACCGGCCTCTCCCCCGACACCGAGCCCAACCCGCAACAGCTCGCCACCGTCACCGAGTTCGTCCGCGACAACGACGTTCAGACGATCTTCTACGAAACCCTGGTCAGTCCTGACGTGGCCGAGACTGTTGCGAACGCCACCGGAGCCAACACCGACGTCCTCGACCCACTGGAGGGTCTGTCTGACGCCTCTCAGGGCGACGACTACCTGCAGGTCATGGAGTCGAATCTGGCCAACATCGAGGCGGGGTTGCCCTGCCCCTGACACCTGCGCTCGTCGAGCTGCGCGCAGCGACACTCGGCTACGAGGGCGCCACCGTTCTGCGCGATATCGACTTCGCCATCTGCGCGGGCGAGTTCACCGCGATCGTCGGCCCGAACGGGTCGGGCAAGTCGACGCTGGTCAAGGCGCTCCTTGGGCTGGCGACCCGGTCGGCCGGTGAGCTCGACCTCTTCGGCGTTCCGGCCGAGCAGTACCGGCAGCGCTGGCGGATCGGCTACGTCCCGCAACGGCACACAGTGGGTGGGCCGATCCCCGCCACCGTTCGCGAGGTCGTCGCCAGCGGACGCCTGCCGCGCTCAGGGTTGTGGCACCTCCCCAGTACCGCAGACCGGACTGCGGTGAACGAGGCGATGAAACGCGTCGGCGTCCTACGCCTTGCCTCCCAGCCGGTCCACCTGCTCTCGGGCGGCCAGCAGCGTCGGGTGCTGATCGCCAGGGCTTTGGCGGCAGAGACCGAGCTGCTGCTCCTCGACGAGCCGACGGCTGGGGTGGACGTCGAGGCGCAGGCCGCACTGGTGGAGGTGCTCGGCCACCTGAGCCGTCAAGGAGTGACGATCGCGGTCGTCACTCACGACCTGGAGCCGTTCAGCCCACACCTGACCCGAGTCGTGTGGGTGAGTCACGGCCGCATCGAGTACGACGGCGATCCGACGCAGGCGATTCTGTTGGCTGCCAGCGAACCCTTCGCGCACCACGACCATCCCGAAGACCCGCCGCACGAGCCGCTCGGTCCCGACATGCGAACGGGGGCCTGAACTTGGAGTTCTTGCAGTACGACTTCATGCAACGGGCGCTTATGGCCGCCGTGCTCGTAGGCCTGGCCGCTCCCAGCGTCGGCATCTTCTTGGTGCAACGCCGTCTGGCCCTGATGGGCGACGGCATGGGCCACGTCGCGCTGACCGGTGTCGCACTTGGACTGCTCACGGGATGGGCGCCCATCTGGGTGGCTCTGCTCACGGCCGCCGCCGGCGCCATCACGATCGAGGTGCTCCGGGACCGCGGACGCACGACCAGCGACCTGGCGTTGGCCATCATGTTCTACGGAGGCATTGCGGGTGGCGTAGTTCTGATCGCCAAGGCACCCGGCGGCAGCGCGACCAGCCTCAACCAGTACCTCTTCGGGGCCATCACCACCACGACGGCCCAAGACCTCGCCGTCTTCGCCGTCCTCGCGGCGTTCATTCTGCTGATCACTGTTGGCCTGGGCCGACAGCTCTTCGCGGTGGCCAACGACGAGGAGTATGCGCGGGCGAGCGGAATGCCGGTGCTGCCGCTCAACCTGGTGCTCGCGGTACTGACTGCAACCACCGTCGTAGTGTCGATGCGGGTGGTCGGCCTGCTCCTGATCAGTGCGCTCATGGTCGTTCCGGTCGCCACCGCGCAGCTGGTCGCCGGCAGCTTCCGGTCGGCGTTTGCACTGTCACTGGCCATCGGCCTCGGTTGTGCGGTGGTCGGCGTGGCGTCGTCGTACTACACCAACACGCCGTCGGGTGGCTCTATCGTGCTCACCGCGATCGCGCTCTTCGCGGCAACGGCTGCGGTCACCGGCGTCCTGCGCAAGGCACGCCGAAGCCATCTGGCCCCGTGAGTTGCTCGCAGCTATGCATGTATGGCAATCTTCGCATGTGACTGAGCCCTCGATCGTGGATGCCTACGACGAAGCGGGTGAGCTCTTTCGAGCGCTCGCGTCCCCCGTTCGCATCGCGCTGGTCACCGAGCTCGCCGACGGTGAACGCTGCGTCCACGAGCTCGTTGAGAAGCTCGGCCTGCCCCAACCGCTGATCAGCCAGCACCTGCGCGTGCTGCGCGGTGCCGACCTTGTCGAGGGGGTCCGGCGCGGGCGCGAGGTGGCCTACCAGCTCACCGACGAGCACGTTGCCCACATCGTCCTCGACGCCGTCCGGCACGCCCAGGAGGGGCAGCACCATGAGCACGGGTGAGGGAGCGGGCGCACCACAGCGCAACACCCGTCAGCGGGCGGCCGTCCTCGACATGCTCGACAGCCTCAACCAGTTCACCAGCGCCCAGGACATCCACGCCAGGCTTCGCGACAGCGGTTCCACCGTGGGGCTCACCACCGTCTACCGCACGCTGCAGTCGTTGGCCGACGCGTCACAGGTCGACGTCATCCGCACCGATGACGGTGAGGCGATGTACCGGCGCTGCACCACCGAGCATCATCACCACCTGGTCTGCCGGAGGTGCGGCCGAACCATCGAGGTCGACAGCCCGACGGTCGAGTCATGGGCCGACGAGGTCGCCAAGCGGCACGGCTTCGGCGACATCAATCACACGCTCGAGATCTACGGCATCTGCCCCGACTGCGCATGACGGCTGCCGACAGGCGACCCACAGCCACCGCCACCGGGCGAGCTCACCGTCGCCGTTTGCTCATGGTTTTGGCGCTGACTGGCACTGTGCTGATGGTCGAGCTTGCAGGAGCATCGATCAGTGGAAGCCTCGCCTTACTGGCTGATGCTGGCCACATGCTCACCGATGTCTCCGGCATCGCTCTCGCACTGCTGGCGATCTCGTTTGCGTCGCGTGCACCAACCGCACAGCGCACCTTCGGCTATTACCGCCTGGAGATCCTGGCGGCCGTGGTCAACGCGGTGCTGCTGTCTTTAGTTGCCGTCTTCATCTCAATGGAGGCCTGGCAGCGTTGGCGGAACCCGCAGACGATCGACGGTGGTCTCATGATGGTCTTCGCCGCCATCGGCTTGACCGCCAACGTAGTCGGAGCGCTGCTGCTGCGCGAGAGTGCCTCAGCAAACCTCAACGTCCGAGGCGCCTACCTCGAGGTCTTCGGTGACGCCCTCGGTTCCCTGGCAGCGCTCGTTGCGGCCGGCGTGATCCTCGCCACAGGCTGGCTTGAAGCCGACGCTCTGGCCTCGGTCGCGGTGGCCGTGATGATCCTGCCGCGCACCTGGTCACTTCTGCGAGAAGCGATGGACGTGCTCCTGGAGGCCACCCCCAAGGGCATCGACCTCGGCGAGGTCCGCGAACACATCCTCGGACTGCCGGGGGTGATCGGAGCGCATGACCTTCACGCCTGGACGATCACCTCGGGGATGCCCGTGCTCTCTGCGCATGTCGTGCTGGCCGACGCCGCTCTCGCCGACGGCGGGGCTGCCCGCGTCCTGGACGCACTGGGCGAGTGCCTTGCCGACCACTTCGATGTCGAGCACTGCACGTTCCAGCTCGAGCCGACCGGTCACGCGATGCACGAATCGGGACTACACCACTAGCGAGCTGTCAGCCCAAGGGGGTTGGGTCAGCTCCCCCGTAGCGGCGGTCCCTGGCGGCGTACTGCTCAATCGCCTTCCAGAGGTGGCGTCGGTCGACATCCGGCCAGAGCTCGTCGAGGAAGATCAGCTCTGCGTAGGCGCTCTGCCAGAGCAAGAAGTTGGAGATGCGCTGCTCGCCCGAGCTTCGGATGAACAGGTCGACGTCCGGCAGGTCAGGCTCGTCGAGGAAACGTGCGACGGTTCGCTCATCGACGCGGGTCGGGTCGAGGCGCCCCTCAGACACCGCCCAGGCGATGGACGCTGCTGCGTCAGCAATCTCCGCACGCCCGCCGTAGTTGACGCACATGGTCAGCGTCAGCACCTTGTTGCTGCGCGTGAGCTGTTCGGCCTCCTCCAGCTCGTCGATGACGCTCTTCCAGAGCCGCCGCCGCCGACCCGCCCATCGCACCCGGACGCCCATCGCGTTCATCTCGTCACGACGTCGCCGGATGACGTCGCGGTTGAATCCCATCAGAAAGCGAACCTCATCAGGTGACCGTTTCCAGTTCTCGGTGCTGAACGCGTAGGCCGACACGAACTTCACGCCTACCTCGATCGCGCCTTCGACGAGGTCGAACAGGGCGGCCTCACCAGCCTTGTGACCCTCGGTGCGGGGCAGTCCTCTGGCCTTGGCCCATCGGCCGTTGCCGTCCATGACGACCGCAACGTGATGCGGTACCAGGTCTGCCGGAACCTGGGGCGCCTGCACGCCGCTCGGATGAGGGTTAGGCGGGCTGATGACACGACGACGACTCACGTTCGTTCCACCAGGCGCAGCGAGCGGAGGCCGCGTTCGAGGTGCCACTGGGTGTAAGCGGCAACGATGCCCGTGCTTTCCCTGAGGTGCCGCGGATCTGCGGCGTCCACGACCGCCCAGTCACCGGTGAGCAGCGCCGACAGGACGGTCAGTGACTCGGCGCTGATCGTGGCCGATCCCGCTGGCCGGTCGTCGGCGCAGACCGATCCACCTGACTCGACCGAGAACCAGCGGTGCGGCCCCGGTGCGCCACAGCGGGTGCAGTCGTCGAAACTCGCTGCGTAGCCCGCAACGGCCAACGACCTGAGCAAGTACGCGTCGAGCACTGCTCCAGGGCTGTGCTGTGCAGCCGACAATGCGCGCAGGCCGCCGACCAACAACAGGTACTGCTGGACGGCGGGTTCCTTCTCCGCGTCGGTCAGCCGCTCAGCCGTCTCCAACATGGCGGTGCCGGACGTGTATCTGGCGTAGTCGTCAGCGATAGACGCACCGTAGGCGTCCAGCGACTCGACCTGCGTCACGATGTCTAGGGACCTGCCTGTGTAGAACTGCACGTCCACGTGGCTGAACGGCTCGAGCCTCGCTCCGAACTTCGACGAGGTGCGCCGGACGCCTTTGCCCACCGCCCGGACGCGTCCATAGTTCTTGGTCAGCACCGTGATGATGCGGTCGGCCTCACCCAGCTTCTGGGTGCGCAGCACGACGCCCTCATCTCGATACAGACTCACCCGTCTATTCTCCCCTCGCTGGAGGGGATGGGTAGCCGTGGGCCCGGCGAGTCGGCCAAGATCGTGCCATGAGCACCGAGGCACACGGGTTGATCGGCCGGATCGAGCGATACCTCGACACCCTGCCCCGAGCCCGCGCGGACGTGGAATCGGTCGGACCTTTCACGCTCTTTCGGTCCCGGTTGACCCATCCGTTCTATGCCAGGCCAAGCTTGGGCTGGGCATCGGGCTACGTGACGGCAACTGACGTCGCGGCGCTTCGTGCTCGCCAGCTCGAGCTTGGCCTGCCAGAAACCATTGAGTGGCTTGCCGAGATCGCGCCTGATCTCCGCACCGCCTGCCGTGACGCCGGTCTCCGGATCAACGAGCACCCCCTGCTGGTACACCACGACCCACTCGCAGTCCCGGTTCCCGACGGCATTCGGATCCGCCGAATCGACAACCCCGATGACCCGATCATCCCAGCTGCTCAAGTTGTCGCCCGCCTCGCGTTCGCGACGGGGGGCACCGAAGTGGGCGACGTCGGCCCTTCCGAGCGAGACGCTGCGGTCGAGGGGCGCCCACCTGAGGCATCCGAAGACCTTCGACAGTTGATCCGCGACGGGCGCTCGGTTTTCGTCGTGGCCGAGGACGAGCACGGGGTGTTGTGCTCGGGCGGTCACAACCCGGTCGGCGACGTCACCGAGATCGTCGGTGTCGGCACCGTTCCGAGCGCCCGTCGGCGGGGCTTGGGCGCAGCTGTCACAGATACGCTGGTAGCCGACGCGATCCGGCGTGGCATCGAGGTGGTTTTCCTCAGTGCCGACGACGACGCCGTTGCCCGCGTCTATGAACGAGTCGGGTTTCGTCGCATCGGCACAGCCTGCGTGGCCGTACCCGAGTAGCCGCGCGAGTCAGCGCGTTCGAGCCGCTCGGTTGACGGCACTGATGACGGCCTTGAGCGATGCCGTGAGGATGTTCGGGTCGACCCCGACCCCCCAGAACACCTGACCATCGATGGCGCACTCGAGGTACGCAGCGGCCTTGGCGTCGCCGCCGGAGCTCATCGCGTGCTCGGCGTAGTCGAGGACGCGAACGTCCCGGCCGATCGTCGACAGCGCGTTGACGAAGGCGGCTATGGGCCCGTTGCCGTGGCCTTCGAGCTCACTCCGCTCACCGTCGACGTACAGACCGACTCGGAGAGCGTCCTTCTCACCCTGGGCGCTGGAGGTGTGGACGGCGTTGAGCTGAAGGGCGCCACCATCGGCGAGGAACTCGCGCTCGAAGATGGCCCACATCTCTTCAGGCGTCACCTCGCCGCCCTCGTCGTCGGTGTGCTGCTGGACGACGTGGCTGAACTCGATCTGGAGCCGGCGCGGAAGGTCGAACTGGTGCTCGGCCTTCATGATGTAGGCGACACCGCCCTTGCCGGACTGACTGTTGACGCGAATGACCGCCTCATAGCTACGACCGACATCCTTCGGGTCGATCGGCAGGTAAGGCACCGCCCAATCGATGTCGTCAACGGTCTTACCAACAGCCTTGGCATCTGCGGCGAGGGCGTCGAACCCCTTCTTGATCGCATCCTGGTGCGACCCGGAGAACGCTGTGTAGACGAGGTCACCGCCATATGGGTGGCGAGGGTGGACCGGCAGCTGGTTGGCGTACTCGGTGATCCGTCTGATCTCGTCGATGTCGCTGAAGTCGAGCATGGGGTCGATGCCCTGGCTGAACAGGTTCAGGCCGAGCGTCACGATGCAGACGTTGCCGGTGCGTTCGCCGTTGCCGAAGAGGGTGCCCTCGATGCGGTCGGCGCCAGCCATATAGCCCAGCTCTGCAGCGGCGACGGCAGTACCGCGGTCGTTGTGGGGGTGAAGTGAGAGCACGACGGAGTCACGTCGGGCCAGGTGCCGATGCATCCACTCGATCTGGTCGGCGTACACATTGGGAGTGGCCATCTCGACGGTGGCAGGGAGGTTGATGACGACCTTGCGGTCAGGAGTTGGCGCCCACTCCTCGATCACCGCGTTGCATACCTCCGCCGCATAGGGCAGTTCGGTTCCGGTGAACGACTCGGGCGAGTACTCGTAGGCAACGTCGACCTCGGGAACGGTCTCCTCGAACTTCTTGCAGATGCGCGCGCCCTGCACCGCGATGTCTTTGATGCCGTCCTTGTCGAGACCGAATACGACACGTCGTTGCAGCGTCGACGTCGAGTTGTAGAGGTGGACGATCGCTCGCTTGGCCCCGCGGATCGACTCATAGGTCCGCTCGATGAGATGCTCCCTGGCCTGCGTCAGCACCTGGATGACCACGTCGTCGGGGATCAGATCTTCTTCGATCAGTTCTCGAACGAAGTCGAAGTCGGTCTGGGACGCCGATGGGAAGCCGACCTCGATCTCTTTGAATCCCATGTCGACGAGCAGCTGGAACATCTTCCGCTTACGCGCCGGGCTCATCGGGTCGATGAGTGCCTGGTTGCCGTCGCGCAGGTCGACCGAGCACCACTGGGGGGCCTCGGTGATCACCGCGCTCGGCCAGGTGCGGTCAGCGAGGTCGATCGCAGGGAAGGCGGGGTACTTGTGGATCGGCATGGTGGTCGGTTGCTGGACGCGGGGTTGACCGCCAGAAGTCCGACTGGTCGGACGCTGATGCTGGTTCTGGGACATCGGAGTGGGCTCCTCAGATCTGCTGGGCGGGCCATGACCGGAGGCGCACGCAACTCCGCGGCGAGGAGACCGGTCGGGCTAGGCCTCGCCGCGGCTGCGAAGAAGCAGGCGCACGTTCAGCATCTGGGCCAGTGTACCTCAGGGTCACCGGCGCGCATCGCTGATCCTGCTGGCGCCGTCGGATACCGTCGCCCCATGAGTGGATCCAACGTGCCGCCGGCCGCACCCGACCGCAGCGACACGGCCGCGCGCCGCACTGCACGTGTCGTAGCTGCAGCTGTCTCCGACCCGCGCCTGCTCCGGCGAGTGGCCGTAGCGGTGATTGCCGTTGTCCTCTTCATCCAGGTCTTCGAGTGGCTCTTCTTCGGGGTGCGACACCTTCTCTTCCTCGTTCTCCTCGCGTGGCTCTTCGCCATCGCCATGGAGCCAGCGGTCTCGTGGATGTCACACCGTGGAATCAAACGCGGAGCTGGCACCGGCATCGTCATGCTGGGACTCTTCCTCGCCGTTGCAGCCTTCTCCGCGGTCTTCGGAGCCATCTTTATCGACCAGGTGGTCAGCCTGGTCCAGGCACTTCCGAACAACTTCGAGGTTCTGGTCAACTGGGTCAACGGCACCTTCAACACCAACGTCGATGCCGGTCAGCTGATCGACAGCCTCGAGATCACCCAGGAACGGGTCGCAGACTGGGCCTCCCAGATCGGACTCGGGCTGTTCGGCTTCTTCACGTCGCTCGTGGGTCTGGTCTTCGACCTCTTCACCGTCTTGCTCTTCGCGTTCTACTTCTCAGCAGACGGCCCGCGGCTGCGGCACACCGTTGCATCCTGGCTACCGCAGGAGAGTCAGCGAGTGGTCAACAACGTCTGGCAGATCGCGGTCGAGAAGACCGGCGGGTACGTCGTGTCCCGCTTGGTTCTGGCTGTCCTCGCTACCGTCTTCACTGCCGGGTTCCTCTTCATCCTCGGCGTCGACTACTGGCTGCCGCTCGGCATCTGGACCGGGGTGGTGTCGCAGTTCATCCCGACGTTGGGCACCTACCTCGGTGGTGCGCTGCCTGCACTCATCGCGTTCAGCGGAAGCACCCTGGACGGTGTTTTGGTGATCGTCTTCGTGATCGTCTACCAGCAGGTGGAGAACTACCTCTTCTCTCCACGAATCAGCAACCGAACGATGAACATCCACCCGGCCGTCGCGTTCGGTGCCGTCATTGTCGGTGCCGCACTGGGTGGAGCGATGGGGGCTCTGATAGCCATCCCCATCGTGGCCAGTATCCAGGCAATCGTCGAGACCTACGGCCGCCGCTACGAGATCATCCCCGAGATGGCCCACCACGACGCCGACCTGCCACCAGCTGATGCCGGCCCAGCCGGGTCGGAGCCGGCGACCGCGGCGGGGACGTGACCCCTAGTCGAACCCGAGTCTGCGCAGCTGCTTGGGGTCGCGCTGCCAGTCCTTGGCCACTTTGACGTGCAGGTCGAGGTAGACGGGAACCCCCAGAAGTGCCTCGATGTCACGTCGTGACGTCTGGCCCACATCCCGCAACCGAGCGCCCTTGTGACCGATGATGATCGCCTTCTGACTCGTCCGTTCCACGTACAACGTGGCGTGGATGTCGGTGAGCGGTCGACCGGCGGGCCGGTTCTCCCTGGGCAGCAGCTCGTCCACGACCACCGCGATGGAGTGCGGTAGCTCGTCGCGGACCCCCTCCAGGGCTGCCTCCCTGATGAGCTCGGCGACTCGCACGTCGACCGGCTCGTCCGTCACCTGGTCGGACGGGAAGAACGCCTCACCCTCGGGCAAGAGTCCGATCAGCAGCTCGGTGAGCAGTTCCACCTGTTCTCCGGTTTGCGCTGAGATCGGGATGATCTCGTCCCACATGAATCCATTCTGCTCAGCGAGCGCAGCGACGGCTGTGAGGTGAACCATCAACTGGTCGGGTGTCACCAGATCGGTCTTGGTGACGACCGCAACCTTGGGCGAGCGCTTCACCGCTGCCGCTTCCGCGGTGACCCTTCGGTCGCCAGGTCCGATGGACTCGTTGGCAGGCAGGGTCACGGCAACCACGTCCACGTCGGCCAACGCGTGGCGTACCTCGTCATTGAGTCGTTGGCCCAACAGGGTGCGCGGCTTGTGCAATCCAGGGGTATCGACGAGGACCAGCTGCCCCGTGGGCCGGTGCACCACCCCGCGGATGACGTGGCGGGTGGTCTGCGGCCGGCTTGAGGTGATGGCGACCTTTTCGCCGGTGAGGGCATTCACGAGGGTGGACTTACCCGTGTTTGGGCGGCCGACCACCGAGACCAGCCCAGACCTGTACGCCACGCGGTGATCCTGTCAGAGCACCCAATCCCGCCGAGTGTCCCCCTGGTTGGCACTTGCGAAGTCTTAGGCTGAGGTCGTGCAAATCCGCCCGGCATCGGCAGCTGACTGGCCGACACTCTGGCCCTTCGTCAAAGCCGTTGTGGACGCCGGTGAGACGTACGCCTGGAGGCCAACACCATCGTCGGACGAGATGCAGGAACTCTGGCTTGAGCGGGCACCTTGGCACGTTGTCGTGGCCGAGCTCGATGGCGAACTTGTTGGAACAGCGAAGGTCGGGCCTAACCGTCCGGGCCGCGGTGCGCACGTGGCAACAGCCAGCTTCATGGTCGACCCCGACCACCAGGGTCGCGGACTCGGCCGCGCTCTTGGCGAATACATCGTGGGATGGGCGAGAGACTCCGGCTATCTCGGAATGCAGTTCAATGCAGTCGTTGCGACGAACACCGGAGCATTGGCGCTGTGGAAGTCACTGGGGTTCGAGGTGATCGGGACAGTCCCTGAGGCGTTCGACCATCCACACCTGGGGCTCGTTGACCTGCGTGTGATGTACCGCGCACTCTAACCATCCAATCTCGACGAGCTGGCGCGTCAACCTGACGTGCACGGCGGGCCTAGGTGCGTGTGCTGCTGGTGAGGGTCCCGGCTGCGTCCACAACATGGACGGGCACCCCTACTCCCCCCAGGTCGCGCACAGCCGAGATACCTTCGGCGTCCGCGACGCCGTGGTCGACGACGAGAACCGCTGCCTCAACTCCATGCGCGCCGGACGCTGCGGCCTGGGCCACCGCCGCCTGCAAGGCCGACAGATGCAAGGAGAAGAGACTGACCGATGCTGACGCGTAAGTGCGACCGGTCTCATCTCGCACAGCAGCACCTTCTGGCGCTGACACCCGACCTCTGGCACCTCTGGCCAGAGTGACGAGTTTGTTGTCCTCAGCGCTCAACGCAGTTGGTTTTGGCTCTTCACCCATCGTTGCTCTCCTCGCCGTCAGCGGCTGTGCGCCCTGGAAGCCGCGACACCAGAACGGTTCCGACCTGGTTGCGACGACCCGTCGCAGACTCCGCACTGAGCTTCAGGCCCGCGGCCTCGACTGAGGCGCCGGGTATCGGCACCTTCCCAAGGAACTTCGCCAGCATCCCGCCAACCGTATCGACGTCCTCGAAGTCCTCGGCGTCGACATCGAGATCGAGAACCTCGGCAAGCTCGTCGACGTGCAGACGAGCGCTCACCCGCAGCGAACCGTCCGGCAGATGCTCGATTGCCGGCGGCTCCTCGACGTCATACTCGTCGGCAATCTCACCGACGATTTCCTCGAGAATATCCTCGATCGTGACCAGGCCGGCTACACCGCCGTACTCGTCCATCACCACGGCGATATGGGTGCGGCGTGCCTGCATGTCCTTGAGAAGCTCATCTGCGGCGCGACTGTCGGGAACAAAGAAGGGGATACGCATCACTGACTCGACCTTCTCCGTCGACTCGGAATCGCGGTGGTCGAACGCGCGCTTTGTCACATCCTTGAGATAGACGATGCCCACTACATCGTCCTCGTTGTCACCAATGACAGGGATGCGGCTGAACCCACTGCGCAGGCCTAGCGACAGCGCCTGCCGCAGTGTTTTGTGACGTTCTACAAACACAATGTCGGTGCGCGGAACCATCACCTCACGAGCGAGCGTCTGTCCGAGCTCGAAGACCGAGTGGATCATCTGGCGCTCGTCATCCTCGATCAGCGAGCGCTCCTCGGCGAGGTCGACCAGGTCGCGCAGCTCGGCCTCACTGGCGAACGGCCCGTCCCGGAATCCCTTTCCAGGTGTCAGTGCGTTTCCGATCAGGATCAGCAACTTGGTGAGCGGTGCTAGGACGGTGGCCAGTCGGTACACGACAGGGGCGGTCACCAGAGCGATTCGCGCCGCATGCTGCCTGCCAAGCGTGCGGGGGGCAACCCCCACGGCGACGTAGTCGACAACGACCATCACGCTGACCGAAACCAACACCGCCTCCCACCGGCTGGCGAAGACGTCCAGGGCCACCACGGCGACCAGCACCACAGCCGAGATTCGAGCCAGCGCACGCAGGAAGAGCGCGACATTGACGTAGCGTGCTGGGTCGGCGAGGACCTGGCGCAATGCCTCAACTCCGCGTCGGCCCTGACGCTCGTAGGCATCCAGGCTCACCCTCGAAACCCGGTTGATGGCCGCATCTGCGGCTGACAGCACACCCGCGGCCGCCGTGAGCGCGGCAGCGGCAACGAGCAACCAGATGTCGGAGCCAGTCACAGGAGATCCGGTGTCGCCCAGGAGCCGAGCAGCTTCGCCTGAAGCCCAAACATCTCGCGCTCCTCGTCCGGGTCGTGATGGTCATACCCGAGGAGGTGCAAGATGCCGTGCGTACAGAGCAGCCGGAGCTCTGCTGCAATGTCATGACCGGCGTCGCGCGCTTGCATCTCGGCGATTGCTGGGCAGAGCACCACGTCACCCAGCAGCTCAGTCTCGTCAGACTCGTCATCGCCGACAGGTCGCAGGTCGTCCATAGGGAAAGCGAGGACATCAGTAGGTCCGGGCTCACCCATGAACTGCTCGTACAGTCCAGCCATGGCTGGCTCGTCGACAAGCATCACCGACAACTCGGCCAACGGGTGAACGCCCATTTCGGCCAACACGAACTGCGCCAGCTTGACCAACCCGAGCTCATCGACCTCGACACCGGACTCGTTGTTGATCGCGACGCTCATCGAGCACCTCGTGGGCGCCGATGATGTGGTTCAGTTTGCCCTTCGTCGAAACGCGAGTAGGCGTCAACGATGTCGCTGACCAAACGGTGCCGCACCACGTCGCGGGACGTCAGTTGGGTGAAGTGGACGTCGTTGATCCCTTCCAGAATCCCCTTAACGACCTTCAATCCACTGGCCGTTCCGCCCGGCAAGTCGATTTGGGTGACGTCGCCGGTAACGACCATCCTCGATCCGAAGCCCAGCCGCGTCAGGAACATCTTCATCTGTTCCGGAGAGGTGTTCTGCGCTTCGTCGAGGATGATGAAGGCATCGTTGAGAGTGCGGCCACGCATGTACGCCAACGGGGCTACCTCGATCGTCCCCTCAGTCATCAACCGTGGAATCGTGGCCGGCTCCATCATGTCGTGCAACGCGTCATAGAGCGGCCGAAGGTATGGGTCGATCTTCTCCGAGAGCGTCCCCGGCAAGAAGCCGAGCCGCTCCCCTGCCTCTACGGCTGGGCGGGTCAAGATGATCCGGGTGATCTGCTTCGCCTGCAGCGCTTGCACTGCCTTGGCGACTGCGAGGTAGGTCTTGCCGGTTCCAGCCGGGCCGATCGCAAAAACGATCGTGTTCTTGTCGATGGCGTCGACATAGCGCTTCTGGTTGAGCGTTCTGGCGGTGATGGTCTTGCCGCGGTTGCTCAATATGTTGTACGTCAGAACGTCCGCGGGACTCTCCACCTCACGATCGCGGAGCATCGAGACCGATCGGCCAACTGCCTCGACCGTCAGGCTTTGACCAGTACGCAGAACCGCGACCATCTCGTCAACGAGACGCTCGACGAGCCCGACCTCACCCGATGACCCGGTCAAACGCATCTCGTTGCCGCGAACGTGGATGTCGACATCAGGGAAGAGCCGCTCAACCTCACGCAGGAGCGCGTCACCCGAGCCGAGCAGCGAAACCATGTCGAGGCTGGTCGGCACCACGACTCGGTGCTCGATCGGGGCGTTGTCTGTCATGGGTGCCCCCTGATAGGAGGGCGCCACCTTTCGGTCTCGGGGCGGTCGTCGGTCTGGGTATACATGCTAGGGCGTCCTGCTATCCGGGGGGCCAGCCGAAGTCGCGCCCGGCCATGACATGAGCGTGTACGTGGAAGACCGACTGGCCCGCTGTGGCTCCGGTGTTGAGCACCAGCCGGAACTCCATCAACCCCAGGTGCGATGCCACCTGCGCCGCGTCAGCCATGAAACGACCGGCCAGAGCGGGGTCGGTGGAGGCGAGTGCGGCGATGTCTTGGTAGTGCCGCCGCGGGATAACCAGAACATGAGCGGGCGCTTGCGGGGCGACATCGCGGAAGGCAACGGTGTCGTCGGTGGTCCGCACGACGTCAGCGGGGATCTCGCCGGACACGATCCGGCAGAACAGGCAGTCAGCGACCTCAGTCATCAGTGCTCCCCTCCAGTCGATGATCGAGACTACGATCCCACGCCCCAGTGCCGGCCAGCACCAGCGTGGCGGCCACCACGCCTGCGGTCGAGGTACGAAGCACCGACGGTCCCAGCCGGACGGCAGCGGCACCAGCACCCTCGAAGACGTCCAGCTCGGTATCGCTCACTCCACCCTCTGGTCCAACTACCAGGACCACCCGTCCAGACTCGGGCTGCGCTCCGGTAGCCAGCAGCGTGGTCAACGGCACGGTCGCCGCCTCGTGCAGCACCCAGGCCGCATCAGCAGCACCGATCAGCTCAGCGACCGCAGTCCCGTTCGCGACCGGCGACACCACGGGCCACCAGACGCGCCGGGACTGCTTGGCCGCCTCACGCGCGACGGCGTCCCACTTCGCTCGGCCTCGGTCAACCTTCTCGCCCCTCCACCGGCTGACACAGCGTTCGGCCTGCCAGGGGACGATCTCGTCGACGCCGACTTCGGTCAGCAGATCGACGGCGAGCTCGCCTCGGTCACCCTTGGGGATGGCCTGGACGACGGTGACCCACAGCGGCGACTGAGGTACAGATCGGGTCACGCGCACCAGACACACGGCGTCACCGCGCCCCACTGATGTCACGTCAGCATCCAGAGCGGTACCGCGGCCGTCGGTGAGTACCACCTGCTCACCCACGCGAACGCGTCGGACGACCGTTGCGTGGTGACCCTCAGCCCCGTCGAGCAGGCACGAAGCACCGGCCGCCAGGTCTCCGGCCGAGCTGAGGAAGAAGACGGGGCGGCTCACCTGCCGTTGAACGCATCCTTGAGCCGGGAGAAGAAGCCCTGCTGCCCTGCCGCGAACTGCCCGGCCGGCTTCTCCTCGCCACGGAGGCTGGCGAGCTCGGTCAGCAGCTCGCGCTGTCGGTCATCGAGCTGCGAGGGCGTCTCGACCGACACATGCACGATGACGTCGCCGCGCGCCCCGCCGCGCAGCTGCGGAACGCCCTGACCGAGTAGTGGGATCTGCTGGCCGGACTGGGTGCCGGGGCGGATGTCGACCTCCGTGGTGACCCCGTCAAGCAGCTCGAACGGAATGCTGGCACCGAGCGCAGCGGCAGTCATCGGGATGTTCAACGTGCAGTGCAAGTCGTCGCCGCGGCGAGCGAAGAGCGGGTGGTCGAGGACGAGCACCTCGAGGTAGAGGTCGCCGGGTTCACCGCCACCAAACCCGACCTCGCCCTCACCCCTCAGCTGGATTCGGGTTCCGGTGTCAACACCGGGTGGGATCTTGACGGTCAGCGTCCTGCGCGTCTGGACTCGACCGTCGCCCGAGCACTCGGGGCAGGGGTGAGGGATGGTGATGCCGAAGCCGTGGCACTGCGGACAGGGTCGCGACGTCATGACCTGGCCGAGGAACGACCGCTGGACATGCTGGATGTCGCCGCGCCCACCACACATGTCACAGGTGACAGGTTCGGTGCCTGCTGCTGTCCCCGCCCCGTTACAGGTGGCGCACGCGATCGCCGTGTCGAGGGTGAGCTCTCGGCTGGCACCAAAGGCGGCGTCGGCAAGCTCGAGGTCGATCTGGATCAGCGCATCCTGACCACGCGCTCGGCGCGGACGAGGACCGCGCGGGCTGGACTGGCCAAAGAACGCGTCCATGATGTCGCCAAAGCCGTATCCCTGCGCCCCGCTGAACGCGGCGCCATCCATGCCGAGGTCATACCGCTGCCGCTTCTGCGGATCTGAGAGAACCTCGTAGGCGTTGGCAACCTCTTTGAACCGCTCCTCAGAGCCTGGGTTGACATCGGGGTGCAGCTCACGGGCCAGCTTGCGATAGGCCCGCTTGATCTCGTCCTGGGACGACTCACGCGTGACCCCGAGGGTGGCGTAGTGGTCGCTCACGACGACTCCTCCAAGATGCGACCGACGTACTGGGCGACCGCGCGCACCGCGCCAATCGTTCCGGGATAGTCCATGCGCGTCGGCCCGATCACGCCGAGGTGGCCAACTCCCGCTGCGCCGTAAGTCGAGCTGACCAACGATGTTGACGACAGGCCCTCAACGGGCAGCTCGTGACCGATTCGCACGCTGACCTGGCTGGGAGCAGTTGCCTCGCCGAGCAGTCGGAGCAGCACGACGTGCTCTTCGAGGGCCTCGAGTACCGGTTGGATGCTGCCCGGGAAGTCGGTGCCGAAGAGGGCCAGGTTCGCCGTGCCGGCGAGCACGACACGCTCCTCACCCTCACCTGCCAAAGACTCGACCATCGTGGCCAGAATCGCAGCAACGGCCGGACGCACCTCGATCGGCATCGACTCGGCGACGGTGGCTGCGGCGTCCGGCATCTCGGACAGGAGTTTGCCGTCAACGGCCTCGTTGATGCGGTTGCGTAGCTCGGCGACCGTCTCTTCGTCTAGATCGACCGCGATGTCGAGAACTCGCTGCTCGACGCGGCCGGTCGTCGAGATCACCACGACCATCAGCCGTCGAGGGCTCATCGAGACGATCTCAACGTGGCGCACCTGCGATCGGGTCAGCGATGGATACTGCACGACGGCAACCTGTCCGGTGACCTGGGCGAGCAGTCGGACTGTACGGAGCACGATGTCGTCGAGGTCGATGGCACCCTCAAGGAAAGTGCCGATCGCACGACGTTCGGCCGCCGACAGCGGCTTGATCGTGGCGAGCCGGTCGACGAAGAGCCGGTAACCCGTGTCGGTGGGGACCCGGCCTGCGCTGGTGTGCGGCTGCGTGATGTACCCCTCGTCCTCGAGCAGCGCCATGTCGTTGCGGATCGTGGCAGGGGAGACGCCAAGGGCGTGCCGTTCGGCGAGCGCCTTCGAACCGACAGGTTCACGTGTGGAGACGTAGTCCTCAACGATGGCGCGCAGCACCGAGAGCTTGCGCTCGTCGAGCATGGTCACCTCCGACATTGAGGACGGGCGCTGGCACTCCTTGGGCCCGAGTGCCAATGGTACTGCCGGATCGCGGTGGCCACGAGCGCACCGCCCATGGCCGAATCTGCAGAGAGGTGACTAGGTCTGGGTCGCAGAGTGGGCCGCTTCTGCAGATTCGCCCAGTTCCCTGGGCCCATCTAGAGGTGTTGCTCGATCGTGGCCTTGATCCAGGGGTTCAAAACGTCGTGGGTGTGTCCATAGATCGAGCCGTGACCCATCTCGGCGAACTCGTGGTAGGTGCCGTTGCCGGCCTGCTCAGCGAGCTCTTGACCGTCCTGCGGTGGGGCTTGAACATCCTCAGCGAAGGCCACTACGTGCATCGGAACCCTGCATCCGGGCAGTTGCTCGGTCTGGTCGTACAGCAGACACGACTCCCACTGCGGGATCAGCGACTCTTCGTTCGATTCCTCGGAGAGCCAATCCACGAGATCAGCCCGAAGCTTGGGCCAGAGCTCGCGGTCGCCGAGCACCTTGGCCGGGTAGAGCATCGCGGCGTAGTGGGTGACGGCGAACATGCCATCGAGTCGCCCACCTGCCCTGCGCAGCTCGATCTCTGCCTCCTGGAAGTCCCAACCCCAACCGATGCTGCGAGAGCCAGTTCCCATCACGACGGCCGATCGAACTAGGTCGGGTCGGTCGATCGCGACCTGCTGAGCAATCGCGCTGCCGAATGAAATACCGACCAACGACACTGGTGGCTCGCACACCGACTCGATCAGCGAGATCGTGTCGGCGCTGAACTTCTCGAGCGGCCACGGCATCGGTTCGTCGCAGGTTGTCTGCCCGATCCCGCGGTTGTCGAAGGTGGTGTTGCGGAAGTGCGGTTCGAAGAACGGGATCTGGTACTTGTGCCAATCGCTACCAAGGCTGCCCCCGCCGGCCACCCAGACGATGTCATGACCCTCGCCGAACTGCTCGTAGTGGATCGACGCACCTGGGACGTCACACCTCGTCATTGCCGCTCCTCTCGTTTGTAACGAGCCTACGAACCACCAGGTCGGCGAGCAGCCGTCCCTGCAGCGTGAGGACCACCCGTCCAGACTCCAACGCGTTGGCATCGAGCAAACCCTCAGTCACCAGCTTCTTGCATTCGGTACGCGCTTCCGGAGGAAGAACGTCGGCAGCAAGGCCGTCGGCCAGGCGCACCTCAAGTAGTACGCGTTCCACGTGGCGGGTCGACGCCCCGAGGACTTCTCTCGCAAGCGCCGGACTGTGGCCGCCAGCGAGCCGCTCAGCGTAGGCACGGGGATGCTTGACGTTCCACCACCGCACTCCGCCGACGTGGCTGTGGGCACCAGGGCCGAATCCCCACCAGTGGTGCCCCTTCCAGTAGGCAAGATTGTGTCGACTGCGATGCCCCGGCGAGTTCGCCCAGTTGGACACCTCGTACCAGCCGTAGCCGGCTGCGCTCAGCAGCTCGTCGGCCAACTCGTACTTGACGGCTTGGTCGTCGTCGTCCACCCCGGCGATCTCACCCCGGTAGATCCGCCGCGCGAGAGCGGTCCCCTCCTCCACGATCAGCGCATAGGCGCTGATGTGCTCTGGCTCCAGAGCGATCGCCGCCTCGATCGACGTGCGCCACTGGCTGATGGTCTCTCCGGGAGTCCCATAGATGAGGTCGACGCTGACACTGTCGAAGCCTGCCGCGCGAGCCTGCCCCACAGCTTCGACCACCCGCCCTGGCGTGTGTGCACGGTCCAACGTGGCCAACACATGCGGTATCGCGCTCTGCATCCCAAACGAGATGCGGTTGACCCCGCACGCGCGCAGCGCGTCCAACTGCTCGGCAGTCACCGACTCCGGGTTGGCCTCGGTGGTGACCTCAGCATCTTCGACCAGACCGAAAGCCTCCGTCAACGCCTTTAGCAGCAGGGCCTGGTCGGTAGCCGCGAGCAGGGTCGGTGTTCCTCCTCCGAAGAAGACAGAGGTCAACGGGGGCGCGTGCGGCACGACGCGACGCGCCAGATCGATCTCGGCCAGCACCGCACCGATGTACTGCCGCTGCGTCGTCTCCTGCAGCTCGTCAGATGTATAAGTGTTGAAGTCGCAGTACCCGCACCGAGTCGCACAGAACGGCACATGAATGTAGGCCCCGAACGGAACGCTCCCAACTTCACGCAGAGCGGCGTCGGGCAGGCGACCATTTGATGGCGCCGGTTCGCCGTCAGGGGGCGTGCTGGGCATAAACGTCAGTCTGTCAGCGTCGCGGTCCTGAGCGGCTAGACCGGCGTCGTTTCGTCAGGGACGAACGCCGGCCCGTGACCGGGGATGATCTGCGCGGGCGACAACGCGAGGATGCGCTGTCGCGAGACGCGCAAGATCTCGGCGTCTGGCGCGAACGGGTCTTCCATCGGACCTTCGGCAGACCACCACAGGTGCGTGAGCACCACTACGCCGGCATCAGTCTGAACGACCGTCGAGATGTCCTGGTCAGTGTGCCCACGCGTCTCAAGAAGGGTGGTGTTCGGGCCAACGGCGAAGCCCTCTGCCGCTCGATCCTCCCAGACGTCGCCCTGGTAGATCGCCTGGAAGTCGTGGAAACGGGCATTGGGAAAGAGGGCTGCGTGCAACGTGTGATCGAGGTGATGGTGGCTGAACACGACATCTGTCACAGCGTCAGCGTGGATTCCAAGGGCGGTGAGCGGGTCAAGGATGAGCCTGCGGTCGGCCACCATGCCTGGATCGACAACGATCACTGCGTCGCCGTCTCGGATCAGCGTGACGGTGCCAGCGACACGGTCGTCGGCATAGCCTTCGACCAGCACCTTGACCTCTGCTGTCACTTCGACCCCACGTACATGCCGTCGAGAATGTCTGAGTACATGTTCTCCACCACTCTTCTCTTGACCTTCTGGCTCGGCGTCAGCTCGCCGGTCTCGACTGTGAAGTCATGGTCGAGTACCCGAAACTGCTTGATAGTTTCCCAGCGGTTGAGTGACTTGTTGAGCTCGTCGATCCGCTCTTGGAGGTGGGTACGCACCTGGGCGTTGTCGGTGAGGGAGACATAGTCACCGGTGATGCCTTCGCTCTCGGCCCACTGCGGAGCGGTATCGGGATCGAGGGTTATGAGCGCGCTAGCGAAGTTGCGCTTGTCGGCATGAACAACGGCGTGGCCGACGATCGGGCTGGATGCCTTGAGGCGGGCCTCGATCACCGAGGGGGCAATGTACTTGCCACCAGACGTCTTGACGAGGTCCTTCTTCCGGTCGGTGATCCGCACCCGGCCACCCGCATCAATCTCGCCGACGTCGCCGGTTGAGAACCAGCCGTCAGCGTCCAGCACCGCGGCTGTCTGCTCTGGCATGTGGTGGTATCCGCGCATGACCCCGGGTCCGCGAACCTGGATCTCGCCGTCAGCGGCGATCCGGATCTCACTGCCCGGAAAGGGCTCTCCCACTGTGTCGAAGGCCCAGTTGTGCGGACGGTTCAGACACGTTCCGGCGCTGGTCTCGGTGAGTCCGTAACCTTCGAGGATGAGCAGGCCGGCAGCTTCGAACCACTCGGCCACGTCGCCACTCAGAGCAGCACTTCCAGAAACGAGGTAGCGGATCCTTCCGCCCAGGCGACCACGGATCTTCTTGAAGACAAGGGCGTCAGCGATGGCGTACTGCACTTTCAGCAGCCCGACCGGCTCCAAGCCCTTCTGGCGCCGACGGGATACCTGAAGTCCAACGGCAAAGGCCCACTGGGCGATCGACGCCTTGGCTCCACCTTCCCCGATCGCGGTCTGAATGACCCTGGCCCGCACCTTCTCGAAGATTCGCGGAGCACCGGCCATGAAGGTGGGCTGGACCTCTGCAAGCCCGTCGGCGATCTTGTCCACCCGACCATCGACAGCCGTCGCGAACCCGATCTGCAACATCGCCGCCAGTAGCACCTTGCCGAACGAGTGTGAGAGCGGCAGCCAGAGGAACTGGACATCTTCAAGGGTCAAGATCTCCACAGCGTCGATGCAGGCGCCCTCATACGTCCAGCACGACTGGGCGAGCTCGACCCCCTTGGGGCGGCCCGTCGTGCCTGAGGTGTAGATCAGCGTGGCAAGGTGGTCGGGCTCGATCGTTGCGATCACGCCGTCGACCGCGGCCGGATGGGCGCGCAGGTGGTCGGCCCCGAGGCGGGCGAGGTCGCGCCACGAGATCACCCAGTCGCCATCCCCATCGCCATCGATGACGATGACCTTTTCGACGGCAGGCAGCTCGTGGCGCGTGGCCCTCAGCTTGGACACCTGGGTGTCGTTCTCGGCGAAGACGAACCGGCTGCCCGAGTCGGCAACGATGTAGGCGACATCACTCTGCTCGGTCGAGGGGTAAACCGCCGTCGTGGCTCCCCCGGCACACATGACGGCGAGGTCGGCGAGGATCCACTCGTACCGGGTGGAGCAGATCAGCGCGACCCGCTGCTCGCTGGTGAGCCCCAGCGCCAGCAGCCCTGCAGCCAGGTCGTAGGACTGTTGGCCGACCTGGTCCCAGCTGAGTGACTCCCAACCGTGATCTGTGGGGAACCGCAAAGCCTCACGCCGCGGCGTCGCATCGACGCGGTCCACGAGCATCCGCGCGACCGAGCGCGCCGGACGGGGATAACTAGCTTCGGCGCTGCCGGTGATCGGCATCGTCATTCGGTCCTCCGATAGTCGCGGTGTGGCCAGCGTAGGCAGCGGGGGGCGTCCGCACCACTGGACTCACGCACCAAGGTTCGCCTTTTCGGCAAACCCTGCTCTGGGCTACTTCTTGGCAGTGGTGTCTTCGTTGGAGAGCGCGGCGATAAAGGCTTCCTGCGGCACCTCGACGCGGCCCACCATCTTCATCCGCTTCTTTCCCTCTTTCTGCTTCTCGAGCAGCTTGCGCTTACGCGAGATGTCACCGCCGTAGCACTTGGCCAGGACGTCCTTCCGAATCGCCCGGATGTTCTCGCGGGCAATGATCCTGGCACCAATGGCCGCCTGGATCGGCACCTCGAACTGTTGCCGTGGAATGAGGTCTTTGAGCTTCTGGGCCATGGCGACGCCGTACGCGTAAGCCTTGTCCTTGTGCACGACGGCACTGAACGCGTCGACGGCATCGCCGTGCAGAAGAATGTCCACCTTGACGAGCTCGGCCGCCTGCTCGCCCTTCTGTTCGTAGTCGAGGGACGCGTACCCGCGCGTGCGTGACTTCAACAAGTCGAAGAAGTCGAAGACGATCTCGGCTAGCGGCAGCATGTAACGCAGCTCGACGCGTTCCTCCGAGAGGTAGTCCATGCCCAGCAGCTGGCCGCGTCGTCCCTGACAAAGCTCCATGATCGTGCCGATGAACTCCGACGGCGCCAGCACCGTTGCCCGCACGACCGGTTCATACACCTCGGCGATCTTGCCGACTGGAAACTCGCTGGGGTTCGTGACGACGATCTCCGAGCCGTCCTCCATGACCACGCGGTAGACCACGTTCGGCGCCGTGGAGATCAGCTCCAAGTTGGACTCACGCTCAAGGCGCTCCCGCACGATCTCGAGGTGCAGCAGCCCGAGGTAGCCACATCTGAAGCCAAAACCAAGGGCCGTCGATGTCTCCGGTTCCCACACCAGGGCGGCGTCGTTCAGCTGCAGCCGCTCGAGGGCGTCGCGCAGCTCGGGGTAGTCGGAGCCGTCGATCGGGAAGAGACCCGAGAACACCATCGGTTTAGGGTCGCGAAAGCCAGGGAGCGCCTGGGTAGCTGGCTTGGGGGCGTCGGTGACGGTGTCGCCGACCCTCGACTGCCGCACGTCCTTGACGCCGGTGATGAGGTAGCCCACCTCGCCGACCCCTAGCCCCTGCGTCGGCACGGGCTCAGGTGAGATGACGCCGATGTCGAGCATCTCGTGCGTCACGCCGGTCGACATCATCTTGATCTTCTCACGCGGGGTAAGCCGGCCATCGATCACGCGCACATAGGTGACGACTCCACGATAGGTGTCGTAGACGGAGTCAAAGATCATCGCCCGCGCTGCGGCATTGGGATCGCCAACCGGTGCCGGGACGAGCGTGACGATCTCGTCGAGCAGCCGTTCGACGCCGTCGCCCGTCTTGCCGGACACACGCAAACAGTCCTCGGGCTGGCAACCGATCAAGTGGGCCAGCTCTTCTGCGTACTTGTCAGGTTGCGCCGCCGGCAGGTCGATCTTGTTGAGCACCGGGATGACCTGCAAGTCGTTCTCGAGCGCCAGATAGAGGTTGGCCAGCGTCTGCGCCTCGATGCCCTGCGCGGCGTCGACAAGGAGCACAGCGCCCTCGCAGGCAGCCAGGGAGCGCGAGACCTCATACGTGAAGTCGACGTGTCCAGGGGTGTCGATCATGTTCAGGATGTGGTCGGTGCCCGTTGGGCCCGTCCACGGCAGGCGGACGGCCTGTGACTTGATGGTGATTCCGCGTTCACGTTCGATGTCCATCCGGTCGAGGTACTGGGCCCGCATGAGGCGCTGGTCGACGACGCCGGTCGCCTGCAACATGCGGTCGGCGAGGGTGGACTTGCCGTGATCGATGTGAGCGATGATGCAGAAGTTGCGAATCACCGAAGGATCGGTGGACGCCGCTTGCGGCACTCGGCCGTCAGGGGTCGCGGGCACGCAGCTTCCTTCGGGAATGGGTCAGGGGGCCGGCGGGGACGCTCCATTGTCCCACGTCAAAGAGCTAAGGCACTGATCGGTGGTGGCCCCACAGGTCACGAAGCGCCCGGCTTCTGAGCCAGTTTGGTGACCGCGCAGGCTGGCCGGTATCGTGAAGGGCCTGTGTGGCCGTCGGCTCGCCCGACCCACCGGCGCGAGCCCGACAAAACCGATTACCTGAAGAACCTCACCCCGAGAACTGAGGCAAAACGCACCGTGGCGAACATCAAGTCCCAGATCAAGCGCAACCGGCAGAACGCTAAGGCAACGGACCGCAACAAGGCCGTCAAGTCCGAGTTCAAGACGGCAATCCGCAAGTTCCGCGAAGCCGCGGACGCCGGTGACAAGGCTCAGGCCGAGGCGCTGATGCGTGACGCCTCCCAGCTGGTCGACAAGGCAGCCAGCAAGGGTGTCATCCATGCCAACCAGGCCGCCAACAAGAAGTCCCGCATGGCCGCTCGCCTGGCCAAGGTTGCCTAGGACGCCCCCGCCGGCAGTGGCCGGCAGCTAGAGGAGAGCCGCGCACCGCGCGGCTTTTTTCTGCCCTTTCGGGCTCCAGATCTTCGACGGCTCAGTGCTGGCGCCGGGCGCGTCCCACCGTGATCAGCATTCGCTCCAGCGCGTACTCGGGGTCTACCGCCCCGGTCTTGACGTCGGTGTCTGCCACCGCAACAGCCTTGATCGCGGACGCGAGTCCCGGCTCAGACCAGTCTCGAGCCAAAACTCGAATGTCCTTCACCCTCCAAGCGGGAGCTCCTGCCATTGCCGCGACCGAGTCGGCCGACGCCCCTCGCGGCGCTGTCGCAACGAGGGCCAGCTGCCGAAGCGACCGCCCGAGCGCCGCGGTCACCAGCACGGCGGGGACGCCGGACTCGCGGGCGTGGCGCAACAACCCGAGAGCCTCAGCCGTGCGGCCGGCAATTACCTGGTCGGCGATGTCGAAGCCCTGCACCTCGACCCGGCCACCGTAGTAGCGGCGGACCGCCTCTTCGTCTAGTCGGCCACCGGTCCCGAGGTCGCTGACCAGCTGGGCGCACGCACCGGAGAGATCACGCAGCTTGGTGCCGACGGCATTGATCAGAACCTCGATGGCCGCCTGGTCGGCATGACAGCTGAGGTTGGCGAGCTCGGTCTTGACGAACCCGGCCCGGTTCTGGCGCAGCTGGTTCGCCCCGGAAGGGGACGTCGGCGTTGTCACCGTTTCCGCGCCCGCCTTCTTGGCGGCGTTCAGGACACCCTTGCCACCGTTTCCGCCGCCGTGCACCAGGACCACGATGGCGTCCGGACTTGGGGCGGCGATGTAAGCCATGACTTCGTCCAGGGCTGCCGCGACGTCAGGGTTGGACTGCACCAGGTTCTCGATGCCATCGATGACAACGATGGGGGGGCCGCCGAAGAGCGACGGCGACGCGGCCACACCGAGCTGGCCCGGCTGCAGCGCCCGAGCCGAGAGCTCAATGACCTCTGCCTCGGGACCGACCACCTCGGCCATGAGCTCCTTGAGCGCGCGCTCGACGAGCAACTCTTCGTTGCCGGTGATCACGGTGAGCGGCTGTACGGTCATCCCGGCCAGCATCTCAGATGCCACCGACGGAGCACGGCCCCACTCCTGTGCCCGACCGCGCGGCTACTGTCTCAAGTTTCAGGTACATCGCTTCCGGGAGATGGTTACCTGCACAGCGACGGTGCGCGTCGTTCATGCGGAACATGTCTCGCGTTCTAGGAGGTTGGCGGCATGGTCGGAACTTCTGAACTTCGGTGATCTCGTCGAGCATCCCTTCGGAGATGGCCGACAGCTGAATCCGGCCTCGCCGCCTCAAGTCCCTCCAGAGATCAGGAATAGCGAGGTCTTCGCTAAGGTTCGGTTCGAACGTGACAAAGTCCCCGTACCCCGTCGTCCAGAGCCACGGAGTGCTGAAGAGCACTGCTCCTCTCGCCGCCTGGGGAGGAGAGGCGCACTGTGTCCTCGAACTCGCCTGACGCCCGTTCTGAGGTAACCCCCGAAGCGCCCGATCCCAAGCGTTGGCGTGCTCTGTTCGTGATCGCGATGGCGCAGCTAATGGTCATCCTGGACGCGTCCATCGTCAACATCGCACTGCCCTCAGCACAGCAAGACCTCGGGATCACCGACTCGGACCGGCAATGGGTTGTTACCGCCTACACGCTGGCGTTTGGTGGCCTGTTGCTTCTCGGCGGTCGAATCGCTGACTACTGGGGACGCAAGCGCACCTTCATGCTTGGTCTTGTCGGCTTCGCATTCGCATCAGCGTTGGGTGGCCTTGCGCCGAACGCAGGGCTGCTGTTCGGGGCGCGTGCTCTACAGGGGGTATTCGCCGCTCTACTGGCTCCAGCCGCACTGTCCTTGATTACCGTTACGTTCACCGAGAGCAAGGAGCGAGCCAAGGCCTTCGGTGTCTATGGCGCCATCTCCGGCGGCGGCGCCGCCATCGGGCTGATTGTGGGGGGCATCCTCACCGAGTACGCATCCTGGCGCTGGTGCCTTCTCGTCAACGTTCCGTTTGCGCTGCTCACAGTCGCGTTGGCTATCCCATTCGTCAAGGAGAGCCGTGCGCCTGGCGACACCAGTTACGACATTCCCGGTGCGGTCACCGCAACTCTTGGTCTTGTCACCTTGGTTTACGGAATCACCAAGGCAGGCACCGATGGCTGGGCTGACCCAGTCACGCTCACGCTGTTCGCGCTCGCCGTCGCGCTGCTTGTGGCCTTCAGAGTCATCGAAGTGCGAACCCGCAATCCGCTCCTACCGAGCCGCGTCGTAGAGGATCGCAACCGGGGCGGTTCCTTCGTCACGATGTTTTTGACCGCCGGTGGGCTATTCGCCATGTTCCTGTTACTGAGCTACTACTTCCAGGGCGTACTCGGATACTCCGCCTTGAAGTCGGGCTTTGCGTTCCTGCCCTTCTCGATCGGCATCATCATCAGCGCCGGGTTGGCCAGCCAACTGCTCCCAAGGTTCGGGCCGCGGCCACTCGTTACGGGTGGCCTGGTGGGAGCGACCCTCGGCATGCTATGGCTCACCCAACTCGACACGACACCGCAGTACCTCACCCACATCTTGCCGGCTCTGGCCTTGATGAGCCTGGGCCTCGGGTTCGTGTTCGTCTCGTTGGCGGCCACCGCGTTGTTCGGGGTCTCCCCTCACGATGCCGGTGTCGCTTCAGGATTGCTCAACACGACTCAGCAGATCGGTGGTTCGCTCGGTATCGCCGTGATGAATACCATCGCGGCCTCAGCTACGGCTGCGTACATCACGGCGAACGGTCCAGAATCCGCTCAGGCAGGGGTGGTCCACGGCTTCGCGGTCGCATTCGCCGTATCCGCCGGAGTCCTCGGCGTGGCCGCCATCGTGTCGGCGGTCCTGATCAACGCCGACCGGCACGCACTGGCGCAACACGACGTTGGTGTCCCCACATCCGGGTAGCGGGCAGCACCGAGCTGACGGGCAGTCTGCGCACGCCTGATGCGCCGCTTGCTCAACCCAGCCCGACCACCCGGAGGTCTTCGCCGTCGACCACGACCGCCAGGCTGCCGTCGGTATCGGTCCGAGCAACAAGCACCCCCGCGTCTGTGAGCGAGTCGATCAACTCAGGCGACGGATGCCCGTAAGGATTGCTCTCCCCCACACTGATCACCGCCACTCGGGCACCGACGGCCGAGAGGAAGCTCTCATCCTGGAACCGCGATCCGTGATGCGGAACCTTGAGCACGTCAGCCTGAGGCACACCGCCTTCGTGCAGCATCGCTTGCTGTGCGGCTGGTTCGACATCACCGGTTAGCAGCATGCGGATGCCAGAGACCTCGACAAGAAGTACGACAGAGGCATTGTTGGCGTCGGAGCCGTCTCCCCTGATGAGCTCGACTGGCCAGAGCACACGCCAGGTCGCCGCCCCCCACTGCCCGGTCTGGCCGGGGACGGCGTCGGTGACCGTCATCTCGGCCGTAGCGGCAGCCACCATGTCGACTTGCTCGGGTGGGTCGCGAAGAGGGCTGACCAGAACCGACTCGACGCGTCGACCATCGATCACCCCTGGAAGACCGTCGACGTGGTCGGCGTGGAAGTGCGTCAGCACCAGCAACGGCACCCTTTCGATTCCGAGTCGGTCCAGGCAACGGTCGACCAGGGCAGGTTCAGGGCCAGCATCGACGACGAGACCTTCCCCCGCGCCAAGGTTGACGACCAGGGCGTCCCCTTGACCGACGTCGCAGGCAACCAGCACCCACCCCTGCGGCGGCCATCGCCCAGGACCCGCCACGAGCGCCGCAAGGACAACCGCAGCGATCAATCCCAAGAGGAGTAGATGCCGAGGGCGCCACCACCCGCGTCCACTCCCCACCCACCAGACTGCCGAGCCCAACAACGAGACCCCGAGACCAACCACGCCACCGACCCAGCCATCCGGCCAAGGCAACGTGGCCAGCGGCGCGGCCGCTATTCGGTGTGCCACAGTCGCGATCCAGGCCGTTGGCCACTGCCCGAGCCACGCCAACCCGTGGGCCAACGCCGGCAGCACTGGCGAGACAGCCGCGGCGGAGGCCCCCAACACCGTGGCCGGGGCCACCGCAGGTGCCGCCAACAGGTTGGCCACTACTGACAACACGGCGAGTTGACCCGACAGAGCAACGACCAGGGGAAGCGTGGCCACCTGGGCGGCCAGGGCAACGGCGGTGGCCTCGCGCACCGGCAGTGGCCAGCGTTCGGGCAGCTGGCGGCTCCACCGCCGGGCCAACAGCACCAGACCAGCGGTAGCGGCTACCGACAGAGCAAAGCCCCAAGATCGAGAGAGCCATGGGTCAGCGAGCAGTAGCAGCGCCGCGCTGGCCAACAGCGAGCGGACCGCCTGGGTGCGACCCACCATCCCAACGGCGACCAGCGCAAGTGACCCCATGACAGCGGCCCTCAGCACGCTCGGCTGCGGACGCGCGAGCATGACGAACCACGCGACGACGATCAGACCCACCCAGACGAGGGCGTAGCCGCGCACCCCTGCCCATCGCGCCGCCGACAGCGCGACACCCACAACGATGGCTACGTTGGCGCCTGATACCGCGGTCAAGTGGGCCAAGCCGCTGTTGCGAAGGTCGGCCGTCAGCAGTGGGGGCATCGCACTGGTGTCGCCGACAACAAGAGCCGGCAACAGACCCTGGGCGTCCGCGCCCGCGCCCGCGATCGCCGTGCGCAGTCCACGACGCATCGCCTCAGCCCCCCTCAGTGGCCCGGGTGCGCGCGCAACGACGGTCGGGGCGTCGGAGACGAAGACGAAGGCGGCCAGCGGGCGCGTCTTGGGGGCCGGCCTTGGCGAACCGCTCAAAGAGATGGTGTCTCCGAAGCGAACGTCCTGCCAACCATCACCGTCACCAACGACCAGTACGGGCGAGCGCACGTCAAGCGCCTCACCGGCGGACGTCACGCTCTCAGCACGGACCTCGACCCGCACCTGCAGCTGGTTGCCGCTTCCGAACGACTGGCGGCGTTCGAACTCCGGGTCAGAAGTCACAACCCCGGTGATGTCCACGTGACGTTGCTCTGCGACCCACGTCGATAGCGGATTGGAGTCGAGGTGCATCACACGCAGCGACATCGACGCTGCTCCAACGAGGAACAGGGCAACAGCAGCAATCGCCAGGCCGGCAAGCCAGCGGGTGCTCAGAACCAGTGCTAGTCCAAGAACCAGTGCAACGACCAGCACAATCGGCGGTGCGAGCAGCGGCGCAAGCCAGGACCCGGCCCAAAGCGCTACGACGGGAAGTGTGAGGCGAAGGTCCAACGGCCGATCTGGCACTACAGGCTTACGAGCGGAGCAAGGTCAGCAAAAGTGCTCGGTCCGATCCCAGAAACGTCCTGCAGCTGCTCGATGGACGTGAAGCCGCCGTTTTGCGTGCGCCACTCGACGATCGCGGCGGCCAGGACCGGTCCGATGCCGGGCAGCGTCTCGAGCTCAACCTCAGTGGCGGTGTTGAGGTTGACCATCCCCGTCGTCGGAGCGACTCCTGGCGTTGGGCTTGCCACCGCTCCCTGCTCGGCCGGACCCGCAGCGTCAGCCTCGTTCGGAACTACCACCTGTTCTCCGTCGAGCAACACCTGAGCCAAGTTCAGCGCGCCGGTATCTCCCTTTGGTTTGACACCTCCGGCCGCGTCGATCGCGTCAACGACCCTCGACCCACCCGGAAGCTCGACGACGCCCGGATGCCGCACCTCACCGTCAACGTCAACGACAACCACCCCAGAAGTCGACGATGAGGGGGACGGCTGCGCGAGGACGTTCCGCACTGGAGTCTCGTTACCTTCTCGCACCGTTCCAACGCGAGGGGCTGCATCGCCGCGCGGCCATCCCGCGATGACCACGATGAGCGCACCAACCAGAGCGGCCAATGCGAGAGAGATGAGTCCACGTGCCGCTGCTGCATCAAGGCGCCACGTCCACCGTTGCCGCTCGGGAAGGGCGTGCCGGCCCAGCCCCGGGAGAGGGCCGGCAGCGGAGGCACTGGGCGACGCGTCACGGCCCCGAGCCGCGTCGTCGATGTCGGCTTCGGTCGGCACCCACCGAGGGGTGATTGACCGCAGGCGAGCACGCGCCTCAGCGCCGTCAAGGCGTCCGGATCCAAGCATGGCGCGACGATATGCAGTGCGGGATCGAGCCGCTGGCGACCCGGGCGCGGTTGGGGAGAAGCCCACGACTCTTCCCTGGGGATGACCGAAACCGACTCCAGCCCGTGCCGATGTCTGCCGATCCTGGAGAGTGCGCTTCTGGATTGTGCTTGCCCTGCTCGCCGGATCCGCGGGGGCCTCGGTTCGCCATGCCATGGGACACCACCACAAGATCTTGATCCCGCTCCTGCTGGTACCCGCGCTGTTGCTGGGATGGCAAGAGTGGGGTTTCCGATCAGACCAGAATGAGTTCTCGGCGATCGCCACGAGGATCGCCGAACGCGACGTCAGCATGGAGTGCCAGCGGTTCGGTGGCGCGCTGCTCGATCCCACCGCCGAGGCTGGATACGTTCCTTTCAATGCGGACGGTTCCCCCACCGACACCGGCCGCATCGAGCGAGACGCGTGTAACGACCTGCGCGACTACCTGCACGGCGACAAGATCAATCCCACGCTCAACCAGATAGTTGCGGTCCAAGTGCTGACTCACGAGTCGTACCACCTCTCCGGAATCCTCAGCGAGGCCGAGACTGAATGTCAGGCGCTGCAACGACTCGACGATGTGGCTGGGTGGCTGGGCGCAACACCTGACGAAGCCCGATCCGTCGCGGAGCGCTACTACTCCGAGATTTACCCCAGGATGCCCGCCGCCTACCAGAACAATGAGTGTGTCGATCGGGGCAAATGGGACGTGGCACCAAACGACCCCACGTGGCCGTAAACCGGGGACTACCGAGGACAGACCGCGACCGCGATCATCCCCGGCCCGACGTGCGCACCGACAACAGCGCCGACTTCGCCAACGGTCACCGCCACCGCTCCCCCGGCACTCTCTTGAATCCGCGCCGCCAATGCATGGGCTCGGTCGGCGTTGGCCAGGTGCTGCACAGCGACGTCAGCTGCACCATCACCTACCCGTTCCAGCGTCAGCTCTTCAAGTCGGGTCAGCGCCTTGGACGTCGTTCGCACCTTCTCCAGGGGCGTCACATTGCCGTCGACCAGGTGCAGCAACGGCTTGACCGACAGCGCAGACCCGACCAGCGCCGCGGCCTTGCCGATCCGCCCACCGCGACGCAGGTACTCGAGGGTGTCGACGTAGAAGAGCACCGACGCCGAGGCACACCGGCTGCGGGCAATCTGCTCGACGCGATCGGCGTCTGCACCGGACGCAGCGGCCTGAGCTGCGGCTAGGACGGGGAACCCCAACCCCATTCCGATCGACCTGCTGTCGATGACTCGGACCGGAACCGAGACCTCCTTCGTCGCGAGCTCGGCCGACTCGACGGTCGCCGACATCGCACCGGATAGGTGGACTGACACGATTTCTTCAGCGCCTTCGACAGCCAAGCGCTCGTACACCTCCGCGAAAACAGACGGAGATGGACGTGATGTCGAGATGGGTCGCCACTCGCGGAGCGCCTCAGCTATGTCCTTCGACGACACATCCGTCTCGTCGAAGGTTTCACCGCCGACAATCACCTGCACCGGCACCACGGTCACCATTGCCGCCAACGCCTGCACTGCAGGCAGGTAGGCGGTGGAGTCAGTGACGACAGCGACTGTGTGGCTCATACCGGCACGATGTTGACCAGTTTCGGGGCACGCACGATCACAGTGCGAACCTCGCGACCGTCAAGGGAGCGTTGCACGTTTGCGTCTGCCATCGCCAGCGCGCGTAGCTCATCCTCCGCGACCGCCGGCGACACCTCCAGACGCGCGCGCACCTTGCCGGAGACCTGCACAACGCAAGTGACCACGTCCGCAACGAGCAACGATTCGTCAACTGCTGGCCAGCCCACACGCGCAACGGTGGGCTGGTGCCCAAGTCGATTCCACATCTCCTCGGCGGTGTACGGCACGACCAGTGAGAGCATGATGGCGACCGCCTCGGCCGCCTCGCGCACAGCAGGGTCTGCCGGACCGGGGCCAGAATCGATGGCTTTGCGGGTGCTATTGACCAGCTCCATCGTGCGCGCCACCAGCGAGTTGAAGCGGAAGGTCTCGACCGCATGAGCACCGTCATGCAGCGCCCGATGCGTTGCTTTCCGCAGTGCGAGGTCACCTGTGGCAGGGTCGACTCCAGGGGGCGAGCCGACGTCACCGGCGAGCCGCCACGCTCTCGCCAAGAACTTGCGCGAGCCGGTCGCCGACAGGTCAGCCCAGTCGACGTCATCCTCGGGCGGCCCGGCGAACACCATGCTGAGACGGATGGCGTCGACACCATTCTCAGCGAGCTCGTCCGAGAGCCGTACCATGTTTCCGCGCGACTTGCTCATCGCCGAACCATTCATGACGACCATGCCCTGGTTCAGCAGGCGGGTGAAGGGCTCGACGAAGTCGACATATCCGAGGTCGAATAGCACCTTGGTGAAGAACCTGCTGTAGAGCAGGTGCAAGATGGCATGCGTCACCCCGCCTACATACTGATCAACCGGCATCCACTCCTTGGCCGATTCCACGTCGAACGGCGCCGCTTGCAGATGTGGGTCGAGATAGCGCAGGAAGTACCACGACGAGTCGACGAAGGTGTCCATCGTGTCGGTGTCCCGGGTGGCCGGGCCTTCGCAGGTGGGGCACGGGACGTTGACCCAGTCGGTGGCACCACCGAGCGGTGACGTTCCTTTGGGCTTCATGTCCAGACCTGCAGACGGGGGCAGAACAACCGGTAGCTGGGCGTCGGGAACCGGCACCTCACCACAATCAGGGCAGTGCACGATCGGGATCGGCGTCCCCCAGTAGCGCTGACGTGAGATGAGCCAGTCGCGCAGTCGGTAGTTGATGGCGGCGTTGCCGTGCTGCTTCGCGCTGAGCTCGGCGACGATCGTGTCGATGGCTTCGGTCTTGCCGAGCCCGTCCAGTGATCCGGAGTTGACCAGCTGGCCGTCGCCGGTGGTGGCCACACCCGAGGCCATCGGGTCTTCCTCTCCGGTGTCCACAACAACGCGCACCGGCAGGTCGAAGGCTCGGGCGAAGTCGAGGTCGCGCTGGTCGTGCGCGGGCACAGCCATGATCGCGCCGTGACCGTAGTCGGCGAGGACGTAGTCGGCGGCGTAGATCGGCAGCCGTTCACCATTGACCGGGTTGACCGCGTACCGCTCCAGGAAGACGCCGGTCTTCGGCCGATCGGTGGCCAGCCGGTCGATCTCAGAGGTCTGTCGCACCTTCGCCAGGTATTGGTCGAACGCCTGCTGCACATCAGCGGATGCGCCTGAGACAAGTTCGGCCGCGAGATCTGAATCAGCTGCCACCACAAAGAACGTTGCACCAAAGAGGGTGTCCGGGCGCGTGGTGTAGATCGTCACGGGTTCGCCGCGGTCCTCGATCTCGAAGACGACGTCTGCTCCGGCAGACCGACCGATCCAGTTGCGCTGCATGAGCAGCACCTTCTCGGGCCACTGACCTTCCAGCTGCAACATGTCGTCGAGCAGGCGGTCGGCGTAGTCGGTGATGCGGAAGTACCACTGCGTCAGCTTCTTCTTGGTGACGGGCGTGTCACACCGCTCACACAAACCGCCGACGACTTGTTCGTTGGCCAGCACCGTCTGGTCGTTCGGGCACCAGTTGACCTGTGACGGCTTGCGGTAGGCCAGTCCCTTCTCAAACAGTCGCAGGAAGAGCCACTGGTTCCACCGGTAGAACTCCGGATCGCACGTGTTCAGGACGCGGTCCCAGTCGAACGAGCAGGCGTAGCGACGCATGGAGGCCTTTTGGGTAGCAATGTTCTCGTACGTCCAGGCGGCTGGATCGATCCCCCGCTTGATCGCGGCGTTCTCAGCCGGCAACCCGAAGGCGTCCCAACCGATCGGATGCATGACGTTGAACCCACGCTGCACCCAGTAGCGGGCGACGACGTCACCGAGCGCGTACGCCTCAGCGTGGCCCATGTGCAGGTCACCCGACGGATAGGGAAACATGTCGAGCACGTACTTCTTGGGCCGCTCGTCAGCCGGGTCGCCGGAGCGAAAGGGTGCGAGCTCGTCCCAGACGGGTAGCCACTTCTCCTGGGTAGCGAAGACGTCGTAGGTCTCGCGGTGCTCGCGAGCCTCGATGGGCGCACCAGAGGGGGTCGGTTCGGTCACGACAACCGAGGGTAGTCCCCCTCCGATCGAAGCACGTTGACCACGTCACGCGCTCCAACCCTCGGGGCGCACGGACGCTGGACGTCAGGGAGTCGGTCAGCTGTTGGGCTGCTGCTCCCCATCGGCAGGGGCCACTGTCCGCGACCGCGGCCCGCCACGGCGGAGCGCACGCCTCAGATACATCTCCTGGTCAGCTTTGCCCAAGAGGGTGTCGAGCGTTCCAGAGTCCCAGGGGGCAAGCATGGCTCCGCCCGCGCACACTTTGGGCTCCCAGACGTCAACAGGTACCGGAGGGCTCTGGAGTACCCTCTCGCGCAGGCGACGCTCGAGCTCCATGGGGCTCATTCCCGGGCCTGGGCCGACGATACAGAACTCATCGCCACCCCATCGAGCGACGATGTCAGTGCCTCGAGTGATCGTCCGGAGAGCGTCGGCGATGGCGACCACGACGTCATCGCCGGCCTCGTGACCGGACACCTCATTGACGTGACGTAGCTGGTCGATGTCGATATAGACGCAGTGCACTGCGTCCCCCGACCTTCGGGCGTTCTCGACAATCTGTTGGCCCATCATGGACAACCCTTGGCGGTTGACAAGCCCGGTCAGGGGGTCACGGACCGAGGCTTGATCAGCGCCAGCTGCGAGCTCAGCGATCCGCTCTGACATCTGACGTCTGCTTACCGAGGCCATGACCGACGATGCCGTTACAACGGCACCAGCACCGAGCCAGCCCAGGGGCCATTCGGGGAGGTTTGCTGCCGCAAGACCGGCCAGCCAGCCGACCCAGACGGTGTAGACGGCGGCAACGACCCAGCGCGTGGAGACCACGCTGGCCCCCACCAGCCCCAAAGCCGCAAGAGCACCCAACGACCAGGTCACGTCATCGGAGAGGACCAGCCCCACCACCCCCCCACCCGCCGGTAGAAGCACGGTGCTCACCGCGGCGACCTCAGGGAGCGGAAGCCACTCTCGCCACGCATAGGCGGCGACCGAGAGCACCGTCAACAGCCCGGTAGCAGCAGCGAGCCCGGCGACGGCCGCCGTCCCTAGGCCGGACACCGCTGCCGCCCCTGCGAGGCCGGCCATGGTCAGGGTGCTCAAAACACCCAATACGGGCAGAGCGGAACGGACGACGTCCTCATGGAGGGCGTCGTCGGGTTCGGAAGGACCAGAAGCAAAGGTCACCATGGGTTTGTCGTCAGACATTGCCAGAACCTTGACGCACGCCCCCTAAACTGCGCAGCCAATCAATCCGAAGTCCACCCGGATGGCCGCGCCAATTCTGATGCGACTCGCCACCCACCGTCGTCGAGCCTTGCATATCGTCGGCCACTCACGCCATCAGGTCGCGTGCGACATCCATCACGATGTCGATCAGCTCTGCGCGGTCCACGGCGTCGCTTCCGAGGGTGAGCTGCACCGACAAACCGTCGGTCAGCGCCGAAAGAACCGAAACGACACGAACGTTGTCAGCGGCATGAAAGGAACCCTGAGCCGTGCCGTAGGCAATGACGTCAGACATCTGCTGGCGCCACCAACCGTCCAGCTGGCGCTGCACCTCTGCCACCTCAGGATCGACAGCGGCATTTCCCCACACCTCGAACCACAGCAGCCAGCCGGGGTCGTTGGGCCCGGACGCGGCAGCCAGTTCAACGAGTGCACCTAGCCGGTCCCAAGCATCGTTCTGGTGCTGAAGCGCGTTTCGTACCTCCGTCTGGAACCGTTCCTCGCTCTGTTGGACGGCTCGTACCAGCAGCTGGCTCTTCGACGGGAAGTAGTACGTGACGTGTCCAACACTCATCCCGGCGCGGTCGGCAACGTCAGACATGCGTAGCTGCGCCAGCCCTTGCTCGGCAATCAGCTCGGCAGCAGCTGTCACGACCGAGAGTTCCCGCTCGATCCCCTTCGACCGTCGTTGCGTCATCGCTGCGAGATCAGACGCGTGCTGGTGGCCCGACGGGGATTTGCTGGGTGATGCAGTGTGGACCACCGCCGCCGAAGGCGATGACCTCACCTGGCACCCCGACAACTTCGCGTCCGGGGTGGAGACCGGCAATGAGTTCCAGCATCGCCGCGTCGCTGCTCACACCGCTCACAGGAACGATCACCCCGCCGTTGGCGATGTAGTAGTTGCAGTAGGCCTTGGAGTCGCCGGGTCCCGCGTCCAGGATGGCAACATCGAGATCACGACCAACAGCGTCGGTGACGCCCTTCAGCACGGCGAGGTTCTGACGGCCCGTCTCGTACTCCGACGCGTCAGGACTTCCGGGCGCCTCGAGCACGATGCGTCCAGGAGCCACATACTGCGCGATGCCATCGACGTGACCGTCGGTCCCTTCCGGTCCGATGTCGAGACTCTGCCCCACTGGCAGCCAGATGACCGTGCTAACTCCCAGATAGTCCCTGAGTCCCTGCTCGATCTGCTCACGGGACAGCGCCGGGTTCCGGTTGGGATTGAGCAGGCACTGTTCGGTCGTCAGCACCGTCCCCTCGCCGTCGACGAAGAACGAACCGCCCTCCAGCACCAACGGCGCGCGAAACATCGGTACACCGAAGTGGTCAGCGATTCTCTCGGGCAGTGCGTTATCGCTGTCGTAAGGATGCCAACGCTCACCCCAGGCGTTGAACTCGAAACTGACGATGGCTACCTCGCCGGCTCCGTTGCGGACGAAGGTGGGTCCGTTGTCGCGGATCCACGAGTCGTTGAGGGGAGCCGCAAGGGATCGGACGTCGCTGCCGCAGAGGTCTCGCACCTCCCTCTCGGATCCGGGCGGGCAAACCATGGTGAGGGGCTCGAATCCGGCGACTGCGCGGGCAACGGCTGCATAGTCGCGTTTGGCCTCCACCAGACGAGTACCCCAGAGCTCGCTGCGGGTGGGCCACGCCATTAGACACCCAGCGTGCTCGTCCCACTCAGCAGGCATCGCGAAGCCAGCATCCGCTGGCGTCTGGGCGAGGATTTGCACCATCGTGCCCTCCTGATCGATCGACTCTCGGCGAGTTTCTAGGATGGCATACTAAAAACTCACCGGGGCAGGCAGGGGCCAACCGTGACCGCTGCTGGGATGTTCGCCTCCAGGCCCGCAATCGACCACCCCGAATGCAGCCGACTCGTGATCGGGAGAGGGACGCTCACTCACCCGTTACGGATTTCGCGACACATCTGATGGGTGGAGCTACGGGGATTCGAACCCCGGACCTTCTGCATGCCATGCAGACGCGCTACCAACTGCGCCATAGCCCCGCGAAACGCCAACACTACCGGGGGCCTAACGCCGATCCAAACCGGCCCGGACGCGCTTCGCCTCGGTTCAGCGATCGTCGCCCAACACCACTTCAGGCAAGCTGCCAGCGTTGTGTTCGACCAGTCGCCACCCCGCCCGGCCCTCTTCCAACACAGACCAGCAGCAGTTCGCCAGACCACCTAGAACGCGCCAGTGCTCTACCGGCAGGCCGAGCATCCGACAGATCACGGCCCGGATCGTTCCGCCATGCGATGCCACGACCACCAGGCCACCGAGCTCCAGCTCTGCGGCAGCCGCGCGGACGGTAACGACGGCGCGATCGGCTACTTGGCTGCGAGTCTCCGACCCACCAGCCGGGACATCTTCACCAGCGAGCCACGCGACGTACTGTGGGTCGGCCTTCAGGTCGTCAGCGAACTGCCCCTCCCAGCTGCCACCGTGCGTCTCACGGAGCGTTGGGGTCCGGCGAACCGGTACACCCGTCCGATCGGCAAGCGCTTGAGCCGTGTCGGCAGCCCTGGACAGGTCGGACGCCACGATCAATTGCGGCTTGAGGGTCGCCAGCTGCTCGGCCGCCAGAGCCGCTTGCGCGCGCCCGACGTCGTCGAGGGCAACATCGGTCTGGCCCTGGAACCGTCGGGAGTCATTCCACTCGGTGCGCCCGTGCCGCCACAGCACAACTCTGCGCCGCACAGCCCCCGGCGTGAACTCGACGCTCAGCGGGTCACCTCGGCTGCTACTCCAAGTGGAATCGTCGGGCAATCGGCCCAGAGACGTTCGAGGGAGTAGAAGGCTCGTTCCTCCTCGTGCTGCACATGAACGACGACATCGAGATAGTCCAGCAGCACCCAGCGGTTCTCCCGCTCACCTTCGCGGTGCGCTGGCTTCTGGCCATTGGCCGTGAGACGTTCCTCGATGGCCTCGACGATGGCTCGCACCTGACGGTCATTGGGCGCCGAGCAGAGCAGAAACGCGTCAGCCAACGCGAGCTGGTCGCTGACGTCGAACGCGATGATGTCGACGGCCAACTTGTCGGCGGCCGCGGCGGCGGCTTCGTGCACCAGGCGGATGGACTCTGGGATTGCAGACACTCGACTCCTCGGGCGACGCTGACTTGGTGCCCCTAGCCTCTCACGGCTTGAAGTCGGCACCCAAGATCGCGATCACGTCAGCAATCGAGCTGCCCTGGTCGCTGACCTGGACAGCGGAAGCGGGGACCCCGAGAGTCTTTGCAACGTCATCGCCGAGGGCGCGGGAGGCTGACGTGCTGTCTGGGATCAGGATGAGCGTCTCCTCCCGGCCGAATTCGAGCGCATTGCCCCCGTTGAAGAACTTGTAGCCCTTAGCCAGCAGAAGATCAGCAGCATCCTGCTCGAGGCCGGGTGTCCCGACACCGTTCTGGACCAGGACCGTGATCTGTTCGCCTCCGGCGTCTGGAGGTAATGAATCGGCCAGCAGACCGGCGCGGAGCCGCTCCAGACCTGCCGGCTCGACGATCAGCGCCGGGTTCGGGCCCCCGGTCTCGAGGGTGTCGACAGGAAGCGACTGGTAGCTGGCGTCACCATCACGCCCGATGTCGCCGTAGCCCAGCAGGAAATCCGTCAGACTCTCGCTGCTCAGGGTCGAACTCTCGGTAGCGTTCACGCCGTCAAGTACGGCCAGAAGCCCTGCACGATCACCCGGGAGTCTGAGGACCACCTGGTCCAGGACCTGGCCGAAGCGAGCCAACCGCGCCTCCTCGTTCTCGTCAGGGCCGAGGTAAGTGGCAAAGGCAACGGCATCCTTGCCGCCCAGCAACTGCCCGTCACCAGCCGGGACAACGATCGACTGCTGGCCGCCAGCCGGCCCGGCGAGCACGTCGGTGTCGACATCGACAAGAACGCCATCTGCAGCATCCACCAGCTGAGCAAGCATCTGATCTGACACCTGCCACGTGTCATCGACGACCACGTCGAGGGTATTGGCGAGCGATGATCCTGGTGCTGCATTGTCACCCAGCAGCACGGTCTCGCCAAACGGGAGACCACCAGGGGTCGGCCCCTCGACGAACAGCCTTGACTGGATGAGCACCGAGCCTGCCGTCGTGTTGTCGGCGTCGAAAACCATCAGTGCACCGGAAGTTGCTGCGTCGCCGTCGGCGGCCAACGTCATGGTCACTGTTCGCTCGGTCCGACCTTGTTCGGCGGGTGCGGCGGCGTCATCGTCTCGGCCCGCAAGCCACAAGACCAGCAGAACTCCGATAACAACGACGCCGGCCACTGCTGCACCGGTAATGATCCATCGCTGTCTAGCACGACGCTGCAGTTGCTCACGTTGCTCGCGCAACTGCTTGCGCGACTGCGGTTGGACCGGCGTCGGTCTTGATCCAGCCGGAAGCACCGTGGTGGGACCCGCTTCAGGCGTTGCCGAGCCGCCAAGCCTTTCGGCCAACGAGACGCTGTCCTTGGGGGGGCGCCCACGCTGACCGCGCCCTTCCGCCCTTTTGTCCGGGCGGTGCCGGTGACGCTCATTCATGTTGCGTCCCGCCGGTACAGTCCGCGCTTGCCGATGTAGCGTGCGACACCCTCCGGGACCAGGTAGTCGATGGGGCGCCCGGACGTCACCCGGTCGCGTATCTCGGTGGAGGAGATGGCCAGGGCAGGGACCTCCACCAGGCTCACCTCTCCGGACGGGAGGCCAGGATCGGCCAGCACGTGGCCGGGCCTGGTGACCCCCACGAAGTGAGCGAGGGCGAAGAGCGCCTCGACATCACGCCAGGTGAGCAGCTGGGAGAGAGCGTCGGCACCGGTGATGAAGTACAGCTGTCCCGCAGCGGGGTACGCAGCCTGGAGGTCGCGCAGGGTGTCGAGGGTGTAGGTGGGGCCGTTCCGGTCGATGTCGACGCGGCTCACCGAGAACCGGGGATCGGATGCGGTGGCGATGACGGTCATGAGATACCGGTCCTCGGCAGGTGACACAGCACGCTCGACCTTCTGCCAAGGAGCACCCGTTGGCACGAAGACCACTTCGTCGAGCTCGAAGGAAGCTGCAACTTCGCTGGCGGCCACCAAATGGCCGTGGTGAATAGGGTCGAACGTGCCCCCCATGACACCGATCCGCTGCATGTGAGCGACCCTACTGGCGCGAGCACCGAGGACTGGTGTAACGCCGCAGTGTCGGGATCAGCGATCGGGGTTGAGGCGGGACACCGCGAACAGCAGCACGGCGAAGAGCACGAAGGTGCCGATTCCCAGGGTCAGCGCGAGCGGCAGGGCGGAGGCCTCTTCCTCGACGGGGGTCTCAGCCAACAGCATCAGAGCAAACATTCGTCACCTCGGGGGACTCGGATCGGACGGGGTCAGCCTAGCGAAGACCCTGGGTCAGGTGCGGATGTGGCCGTTCCCGGTCACCACGTACTTGGTGCTGGTCAGCTCAGTCAGTCCCATCGGACCACGCGCATGCAGCTTCTGGGTGCTGATGCCGATCTCGGCGCCGAAGCCGAACTCCCCCCCATCGGTGAACCGGGTCGAGGCGTTCACCATCACTGCGGCGGCATCGACCTGGGCGACGAAAGCTCGCGCCGCCGACTGGTTCTCGGTGACGATCGCCTCGGTATGACCCGTTGACCAACGCCGGATGTGCCGCACCGCGTCGTCGAGCGAATCGACCACGCCCGCAGCGATGTCGAGCGAGTAGTACTCAGCAGCCCAGTCCTCGTCGGTGGCGTCAACAAAGTCGATTCCGCTTCGCTCGGCGTACGGGCGCATCCTGGCGTCGCCATGGATGGTGACACCCGATTCCTTGAGTGCTGCCAAAGCCCTGGGCAAGAACTCGTCGGCAATATCGGCGTGAACCAGAAAGGTCTCGGCAGCGTTGCAGACGCTGGCGCGCTGTGTCTTGGCGTTCACCAGCAGTGGGACCGCCTTGTCGATGTCTGCAGTGGCGTCGATGTAGACGTGACAGTTGCCGACACCCGTCTCGATCACCGGCACCGTCGACCCCTCGACGACCGAGCGGATGAGACCGGCTCCCCCGCGTGGGATGAGCACGTCGACGAGGCCCCGCGCGTTCATCAGGTGCTTGGCCGCCTCGTGCGTGGTCCCCGGAACGAGCTGAATGCAGTCACGAGGCAGCCCGGAGGCCTCGAGGGCACCCTGCATGACAGCAACGAGGGCGGTGTTGGAGTCGTGCGCTGACGACGAACCGCGAAGCAGGACCGCGTTGCCCGACTTCAGCCCCAGACCGGCAGCATCGACCGTGACGTTGGGACGGGCCTCGTAGATGATGCCGACCACACCCATCGGCACGCGTACCTGTCGCACGTCGAGCCCGTTCGGCAACGTGAAGCCGCGGATGACCTCCCCAACGGGATCGGGAAGTTTTGCAACGTCACGCAGTGCCTCCGCGATCGCGGCCAGCCGTTCGGGGGTGAGGGTAAGCCGGTCCACGAGCCCGGGCGCCGTACCCGCGGCAACCGCGCGTTCCACATCGGCGGTGTTCGCCGCCACCACTTCATCGGCCCTGGCGTCTAGTGCGTCTGCGATGGCAAGGATGGCGGCGTCCTTGGTGGCCCGGGTAGCGGGTGCGAGAACGGTGGACGCGGTGCGGGCGCGACGCGCAGCGTCCAGAACCGCGTCCCGCTCGCTGTCAACGACGGTGTCAGTGGTGGTACCCATCACCGAACAGTATCCAAGCCCTAGAACGGTTGGACGCCGCCGGACTCAAGGCCAGGAAAATCAGGGTCGCCAGCACGGCGCCCTGGACGCCCCCCAAGGCGGGCGTGAAAGGCGTCACGCTCAATGACCTCAAGGCCGACGACCTCCCAGGGGGGAAGCCCAGCGATTTCGCTGTAGTCACTCCAGACCGAGAACGCCCTGGCAGCAATGTCCCGAACGTGCCCGCTCTCGTCCCAATAGCGCACCTCGGCACGGTCGGCGGCATAGCGCGCCGACAAGATGAACTGGTGGCTGTCTGCGAGCCGCACCAAAGCCTCACGAACTCCCTCGGCGGGAAGAGCGGGGCCGGCCGCGGTGATCACCACGTGCCACATGCGCCGCACACCCGGGCCGGCGTCCTGGTCACTCACGTCGTGTTGCCTCCGTCGTCGGTCTGACGACCCAGCACCACCAGGTCATCTCGGTGCACGACCTCACGCTCATAAGCCGTGCCGAGCTGCTTGGCGAGCTCACGGGTCGACCGACCCAGCAGTGCCGGCAGCTCTGTCGCGTCAAAGTTCACCAGCCCACGGGCCACCGTGTTGCCGTTTTCGTCAACCAGGTCAATCGGATCTCCTGCGACGAACGTCCCGTCGACGCCGGTGACGCCAGCAGGCAACAGCGAGGCCCGGCGCTCCACGATCGCCCGGACCGCGCCGGCGTCCAACGTCAGGAGTCCGTGCGGGGTCGCCGCATGGGCCAGCCACAGGAGCCGGGTTGGCACCCGTCGACCGGAGGCGGTGAACCACGTGCCGACGTCCTCCCCCGCCAGCGCAGCGGCCGCCGACTGTGCGTGGGCCAGTACCACCGGGATTCCGGCCCCGGTTGCGATGCGAGCAGCGGCCACTTTGGTTGCCATGCCTCCGGTCCCGACCGAGGACCCGCGCTTGCCCACTTCGACGGCATCAAGCTGGTCGGGGTGGGAGATCTCAGCGATGCGGGCGGAGCCCTGTCGCGACGGAGGAGAGTTGTAGAGCGCATCGACGTCGGAGAGCATCACGAAGAGGTCGGCGTGCACCAGGTGCGCCACGAGAGCGGCGAGTCGGTCGTTGTCCCCGAAGCGGATCTCGTCGGTGGCCACCGTGTCGTTCTCATTGACGATGGGCAGTGCGCCCAGCTCGAGCAAGCGGTACAACGTCCGTTGCGCGTTGCGGTAGTGCGACCGGCGGACGACATCCTCAGCGGTCATCAACACCTGGCCGACGGTGACCTCGTGGTCGGCGAAGGCATCGGTGTACCGGTGCATCAGCAGTCCTTGACCGATGCTCGCGGCCGCCTGCTGCGTCGCGAGGTCGCGCGGGCGAACCTTCAAGCCCAGGGGCTCAAGACCTGCGGCAATTGCTCCCGACGTCACCAGCACGATCTCGATGCCGGACGCTCTTCGATCGGCGAGCGCACCAACGAGCTCGACGACCCGCGAATCATCGATGGCGCCCTTGGCCGTGGTCAGCGACGAGGACCCCACCTTGACGACGATGCGGCGCGCCGCAGCCACCGTCTCGGCGCGGGTCACGTTCGTGGCGGGTGAGGCTGACGGCCTCACTGCTCTCGCTCCCAAGCCTCGACTCGACGATCGGTGCCACGAGGGCTCTGCAGCTGCTCGGCACCGCTCTCCAGCTGCGGGGCGAAGTCGAAGATGACACCGTCCTCATCGTCACCGACCACGACCTCGGCACCCGGTTCGGCACCCCTGGCGACCAATGCCTCCTCGACGCCGAGGCGGGCCAACCGGTCTGAGAGGTAGCCCACCGCTTCGTCGTTGCTGAAGTCGGTCTGCCGTACCCATCGCTCCGGTTTGTGGCCGCGCACCCGGAAGCGGGCCTCCTCGACCGTCACGGTGAACCCCGCGTCATCCACTGGGGTGGGGCGCAGCACGATGCGGGTGGCCTCGGGCTCAGGAAGTGACTGTCGGTACTGCTGGACGACGTCGGCGAGGGCGAAGCAGAGTTGGCGGAGACCCTCATGGCTGACCGCCGAGACGGCGAAGACCGGCCAACCTCGTTCGGCCAGCTCGGGCGTGACGAGATCGGCGAGCTCGCGCGCCTCTGGAACATCCACCTTGTTCAGCACGATCACCCGGGGGCGATCGGCGAGCCCGCCGTACGCGGCGAGCTCGTCCTCGAGGACCTGGAGATCGGTGAGTGGGTCGCGGTTGGGCTCGAGGGTGGCGCAGTCGAGGACGTGCACGAGGACGGCACAGCGCTCGATATGGCGAAGGAACTCGTGACCGAGTCCCTTGCCCTCGCTCGCCCCGGGGATCAACCCCGGAACGTCGGCGATGGTGAAACGCGTCGAGCCGGCCTCGACGACACCCAGGTTCGGCACCAACGTGGTGAATGGGTAGTCGGCGATCTTCGGACGCGCGGCCGAGACCGACGCCACCAGGCTCGACTTCCCCGCGCTCGGGAAGCCCACCAGACCCACGTCAGCGACCGTCTTGAGCTCGAGGACGACGTCTGCCTCGATACCCGGCTCGCCGAGCAACGCAAACCCTGGGGCTCGTCGCCGCGGAGATGCGAGCGAGGCGTTGCCGAGACCGCCGGAGCCGCCTGGGGCAATCACCCATCGGGTGCCGTCACCGGTGAGGTCGGCGATGACCTCGCCATCGAGGCCAACCACAACCGTGCCCTCAGGGACGGGAAGGATCAGGTCGTCGCCATCGGCTCCACTGCGGTGCCCCCCCATCCCTGGTTTGCCGTGACCGGCCTTGCGGTGCGGGCTGTGGTGATAGTCCAGCAGAGTCGTCACATTGCGGTCGACGACGAGAACGACCTCACCGCCGCGTCCGCCATTGCCCCCATCAGGTCCACCGAACGGTTTGAACTTCTCTCGATGGACCGAGGCGCAACCGTTACCTCCCTTGCCGCCGGCCGCGTGCAGCAGGACACGGTCGACAAAGGTGGCCATTGGCGTCCTGCCTCCTCTACACGCGTCTAAACACGAAGGGCCTCACCCGAAATCGGGCGAGGCCGGACTTCGTGGCGTGCCGTCGGGGCTACTCGGCCGAGACGATGTTGACGACCCGACGACCACGGCGGGTGCCGAACTCGACGGCGCCAGCGGTCAGGGCGAAGAGGGTGTCGTCGCCGCCGCGACCGACGTTACGTCCGGGGTGAAAGTGCGTGCCGCGCTGCCGGACGATGATCTCGCCGGCGTTGACGACCTCGCCGCCGAAGCGCTTGACGCCGAGGCGCTGGGAGTTGGAGTCACGACCGTTACGCGTCGAGGACGCGCCCTTTTTGTGTGCCATGGCTTCTGCTCACTTCCCCGCTGCGATGTCGGTGTTGATGCCAGTGACCTTGACCTCGGTGTACTTCTGCCGATGTCCCTGCCGCTTGCGGTACCCGGTCTTGTTCTTGAACTTCATGATCGTGATCTTGGGGCCTTTGATGGCGCCGACCACCTCAGCGGTCACGGTGATTCCGGCGAGCGCCTTGGGGTCGCTGGTGACCGCTTCTCCGTCGACGACGAGAAGTGCCGGGAGAGTGATCGAACTGCCTGGCTCGCCGTCGATCTTGTCGATCTGGACGACGTCGCCGACCGCTACCTTCTCCTGGCGGCCGCCAGCGCGGACAATCGCGTACACCGCGAACTCCTCACGTCACCACCCGCTGGCAGCGACAGACTCTGGGCGAGGCCAGGTGGCCACGCGGTTGTCAGTCTTCGGTCTCACTTGAATCCTTGCGGGCTCCACCCGGTTAACCTTGGGGCTACCAGGGGCTGACCAGGGGCGCACACGCGGAACCAGGCGCATCAGCGCCGATGTCCCAGGGTACGGAGTGCCCCCTAGGCCGGTCAAACCAGGGTGGCGTCTTGCTCCGGCTCACTGACTGAAGTCGGCTCCTGCGGTCGTTCGGTCAGTTCGCCCGCCTCGACGGTGGTGGCCGACTCTGGGTCAGCCGCCGCACCAACAGTCGCCACCGCCACCTTCGCCAGGGCAGCCCTGGCTGCAGCCTCACGGGCGGCGACCTCAGGGTCGACCTCCGGGGTTGCGGCAGCTGCCGCCTTGCCCCGGCGCCGACGGGGCGCGCGTTCCTCGCCCCGCTTGCCTCCGCCATCGGCCTGCTTCTTGGCCTCGACCGGCTCCAGGGTGACGTGCCGACCGCGGCCACCGCACTCTTCACAGGTGGTCGAGAAGGCCTCGAGCAGCCCCTGCCCGACACGCTTGCGGGTCATCTGGACGAGCCCGAGCGAGGTGACCTCAGCCACCTGGTGCTTGGTGCGGTCACGTCCCAGGCACTCGACGAGCCGTCGCAGCACGAGCTCGCGGTTGCTCTCGAGCACCATGTCGATGAAGTCGATGACGATGATCCCGCCGACATCACGCAGCCGCAGCTGCCGGACGATCTCTTCGGCAGCCTCGATGTTGTTCTTGGTGACGGTTTGCTCAAGGTTGCCACCGGAGCCGGTGAACTTGCCTGTGTTGACGTCGACCACCACCATCGCCTCGGTGCTGTCGATGATCAGGTAGCCACCACTAGGCAGCCAGACCTTGCGGTCGAGCGCCTTGAGCATCTGCTCGTCGATGCGGTGCGCGCTGAAGACGTCATCGGTGCCAGTCCACTTCGAGAGGCGCTCAGACAGGTCGGGCGCCACTTGGGTGACGTACGCCTCGACGGTGTCCCAGGCCTCGTCGCCGGAGACCACGAGCTTGCTGAAGTCTTCGTTGAAGACGTCGCGGATGACCCGGAGGGTGAGGTCTGGCTCCTCGTGAAGCAGCGCGGGAGCGTTGGCACCGGCAGTCTGCTCAGAGATTGCCTCCCACTGAGCGGTCAGCCGGGCCACATCGCGCTGCAGCTCTTCTTCACTGGCACCCTCGGCAGCGGTGCGCACGATGACTCCTGCATCATCGGGCACGATCTTCTTCAAGATCGCCTTGAGCCGCGACCGCTCGGTGTCGGGCAGCTTGCGGCTGATCCCGGTCATCGAGCCGTCCGGCACGTACACGAGGTAGCGCCCAGGCAGTGATACGTGGGCGGTGAGTCGAGCGCCCTTGTGGCCGATGGGGTCCTTTGTCACCTGGACCAGGATGGAGTCGCCTGACTTCATGGCGTGCTCGATGCGACGCGGCTGCCCGTCGAGCCCGGCAGCATCCCAGTTCACCTCTCCGGCGTACAGCACCGCGTTGCGGCCGCGTCCGACATCGACGAAGGCGGCCTCCATGCTCGGGAGCACGTTCTGGACCTTGGCTAGATAGACGTTGCCCACCATGGTGGACGCCGAGCGTTGTGCGACGTAGTGCTCGACGAGGACGTCGTCCTCCATGACGGCAATCTGCGTGCGATCGCCCTGTTGGCGGACGACCATGACGCGGTCGACGGCCTCGCGTCTGGCGAGGAACTCCGACTCGGTCAGGATCGGCGGGCGACGCCTGCCCTGCTCACGACCCTCACGCCGCCGCTGCTTCTTGGCCTCGAGCCGGGTCGAGCCCTTGACGCTGGAGATCTCGTCGGAGGCCTTGCGTGGCTCACGGACGTGGACGACCGTGCGAGCAGGGTCAGCCTCGGCGCCGTCACCGTCGCCCCCGCCGCCGCCCTTGCGCCTCCGACGCCTGCGGCGCTTGCGTCGTTCCGGAGCCGCCTTCCTCGGTCTCCTCACCGTCAGCCCCAGAACCTTCGCTGTCGGACGCCTCCGCCGCACCGCCTTCGTCGCCAGAGCTCTTGCCCTTGCGTCCGCGCCCTCCGCGGCGGCGACGGCGGCGCGTACCACCTTCACTCGTCGTCATCTCCGTCACTGGCCGGCTCAGCGACATCAGCAGCGTCTGCTGCTGCGCTTGCTTCAGCGTCGCTCTTCTTCGACGCCGCCGACTTCTTGGTGGCGGCTTTCTTCGCCGGCTTCTCAACGACAACGGGGTCGGGGGCCTTGAAGAGCAGTGACGGCGCCGCAGTCTCGGTCTCGGCCGCCGTCTTCTTGGTGGTCTTCTTGGTCGTCTTCTTGGTCGTCTTCTTCGCTGGTGCGTCCGCCGTGGCTCGGAGCTGCCGGGTCGACCTCAGGTGCGGTCTTCTTGGTAGCAGCCTTCTTCGTGGTCTTCTTGGCGGCGGCCTTCTTGGTCGCCTTCTTGGCCGGCTTCTCCGCTGCATCGGCACCTGTCGTCTTTGGCGACGTTGTGCTCTCGGTGCTTGGTGGTCCCGCCGGTCGTGCTGCCGCTCGTCGTCGGGTCCGCGGTGCGGTCGTACCGCTTCCCGCGCGGGGTTCTGTGGTGCTGGGTGTCGTGGGCTCGTTGTCGAGCATCCGGGTAACTCCATCCGGCCCGGGCGGCGCACCGCCGCGGGCGAAGTCTTCGGCCCCTCTGGGGGCGGTCAGGTCTGGGCCTACCGCGGGTGCGGGTCGGCCGCAACGGCATCGCCAACGCTGGCGCGGTCAGTGGCCAAGGGATCGGCCACCGTCCCGCTCTCCGGGTCGAGGGGGCCTTGCGCCAGCCGGGTCACCATGGGTGGGACCGGCGGCGTCAGGCCCGCCACCTGTCGCAGGGCGGTGAGGATGTCGTCGGGTCGCACGGCGGGTGTTGCATGCCGTACCACCGTTCGCAGTATCGCACAGGGGGCCCCCGAGGCCGTCGTGCCGCCATCGGTGGCGAGTCGGACGATCGGTCCCCTGGCGTCGAAACGTCGCGGCCCTGACTTCATCATCCGCTCCACCTCGACCTCGGTCTCGGCCATCAGGGCGGCCGCTGCTTCACCAGCTTGACCTGCGGAAACGTCCGGAAGCTCGATCTGCCACTCGGACGCCTGAAGCAGATCGGCGAGGGCGCCAGGCGCTGCCTCGACCACCTCGATGATGTCCAGACCTGGGGGCAGGGCGGCGTCCAGGGCGTCCCCTACCCGATCTGGGTCGAGCCGCTCGGTGACCGAGATCTCGAGGTACTCGGCCTCACTGGCCGACCCCATGGCCGCCGCCCCGGCGTACGAGATCTTGGGGTGCGGGGTGAAGCCGGCGCTGTAAGCCATTGGGACACCTGCCCGCCGCAGGGCACGCTCGAGGGCACGCTGAATGTCTCGGTGGCTGGTGAACCGCAGCCGCCCCCGCTTGGCGTACCTGACCCGCAGCTTCTGGACGGTTGGTGCGACGTCCCGCACCGGAGGTTGGCGAGCCATCAGGCTCGCAGCGTCGAGGCGTTGGCGCCGATTGCGGTGAGCGGCAACAGCTGTTTACCCGTCGGTCCGATCTCGATGTCAGTGCCCATCTGCGGGCAGACGCCGCAGTCGAAGCACGGCGTCCACCGACAGTCCTCGACCTCGACATCGTTCAGCGCGTCCTGCCAGTCCTCCCACAGCCAGTCTTTGTCCAAGCCGGAGTCGAGGTGGTCCCACGGCAGCACCTCGGAGAACTCGCGCTCGCGAGTGGTGTACCAGTCGACGTCGACGGGTTCGGTCGCAAGCGCCTGCTCAGCACAACGCATCCAGCGCTCGAAGCTGAAGTGCTCGCTCCAACCGTCGAAACGTCCACCATCGCGCCAGACCGCCTCGATCACCGCGCCAACGCGCCGGTCACCGCGGGAGAGCAGTCCTTCGACGATGCCGGGCTTGCCATCGTGGTAGCGGAATCCGATCGCCTTGCCGAACTGGCGGTCGTCACGGATGTTGTTGCGCAGCTTGGCCAGCCGCGCGTCCGTCGTCTCATGGTCGAGCTGTGCTGCCCACTGGAACGGAGTGTGTGGCTTGGGTACGAAGCCTCCGATCGACACCGTGCAGCGGATGTCCTTTCGGCCGGCGACCTCGCGTCCGGTCTTGATCACCTCGCGGGCGAGAGTGGCGATCTGCAGGACGTCCTCGTCGGTCTCGGTCGGGAGCCCGCACATGAAATACAGCTTCACCTGGCGCCAGCCACTGCCGTAGGCGGTGGCGACCGTGCGGATGAGGTCTTCCTCGGTGACCATCTTGTTGATCACCCGGCGGATTCGCTCACTGCCACCTTCCGGTGCAAACGTCAGGCCTGAGCGACGGCCGCTGCGGCTCAGCTCGTTGGCGAGGTCGATGTTGAACGCATCGACGCGCGTGCTGGGGAGCGAGAGGGAGGTGTTGGTGCCCTCGTAGCGATCTGCCAGGCCCTTGGCGACACCCTTGATCTCGGAGTGGTCCGCGCTTGAGAGGAGAGCAGACCGACTTCTTCGAAGCCGGTTGACTGCAGCGCCTGCTCGACCATTTCGCCGATGCCGGTGATGCTGCGCTCGCGCACAGGTCGGGTGATCATGCCCGCCTGACAGAACCGGCATCCGCGCGTGCAGCCGCGGAAGATCTCAACGCTCGCGCGTTCGTGCACGCTCTCGGCGAGTGGCACCAGCGGCTTCTTCGGGTACGGCCAGGCGTCGAGGTCGGTGACGGTGTGCTTGCTGACCCGCCATGGCACCCCGGGGCGGTTGGGGACGACTCGCTTGATGCGGCCGTCAGGGAGGTACTCGACGTCGTAGAAGGCCGGGACGTATACGCCGCCGGTCTGCGCGAGTCGCATCAGCAGCTGCTCACGGCCACCTGGCGACCCTTCGGCCTTGAAGTCGCGGATGAGAGCGGTGATCTCCAGCGCCACCTGTTCACCGTCACCGAGCACAGCAGCGTCGATGAACGTTGCGATCGGCTCAGGGTTGAACGCAGCGTGACCACCGGCCAGCACGATCGGGTGCTCGTCGGTGCGGTCTGCTGCATGCAACGGGATACCGGCGAGGTCGAGCGCGGTGAGCATGTTGGTGTAGCCGAGCTCGGTGGAGAAGCGAGAGGCCGAAGACGTCGAAAGCTCCAACCGGTCGGTGCGCGTCGACAGTGAACTGTGGGACACCGTGCTCTCGCATGAGGGTCTCGAGGTCCGACCACACCGAGTACGTGCGCTCTGCCAGAACGTCTCGGCTGCTCGTTGAGCACCTCGTAGAGGATTTGGACGCCCTGGTTGGGCAACCCGATCTCGTAGGCGTCCGGGTACATCAGCGCCCAACGAACCGTGGTGGACTCCCACTGCTTGCTGACTGCGTTCAGCTCGCCGCCGACGTACTGGATGGGCTTCTGCACCAGCGGTAGCAGCGCCTCGAGCCGGGGAAAGACCGATTCAGCCTCAACCGCCGACATAGAGAACCTCCGCAGAGTGGGGACGCGTCCGGGGTAAATGGGCGTGAGCCCAGGAAGATGCAGCGAGCCCGGACCCGGCCCTAGGGTACGCGGCACCGCCCGTTCCCGCCGAGTGTGCCTTGAGAGCCCCCTGAAGACTTTCCACCACCGTCTGAGCGTGGGGCTAGCGCACGGAGCGGCGCAGATGGACGTTCTCGAGCAGCCCGATGGCCATCCAGTTGGCGAACATGCTGGTGCCGCCGTAGGAGACGAAGGGCAGTGGGACGCCGGTCACCGGCATGATCCCGATCACCATTCCGATGTTCTCGAACATCTGGAACGAGAACCAGCAGACGATGCCGGTTGCCATCAGCGTCCCGAAGAGATCCTCGGCCCGCATCGCGATGCGCATGCGCGCGCCAGATCAGTACGCCGAAGAGCAGGAGCAGACCGGCGACTGCCGACGAAGCCGAGCTCCTCGCCGACGACGGTGAAGATGAAGTCGGTCTGCTGCTCGGGGACGAACTCCCCTCCGGTCTGCGTGCCCTGGAAGAGACCGGCGCCAAAAGAGCCACCGGACCCGACAGCGATCCGAGCCTGGTTCGTGTTGTAGCCGACGCCCTGAGGATCGAGATCGGGGTTGGCGAACGCCAGCAGCCGGTCGATCTGGTACTGGTCCAGCACGCCGACCTTGAACTGCGATGAAAGCACCGAGCACACCCAACGCCAGCAGCGCGACAAGCCACCAAAGCCGCGTGCCGGCAACCGCCAGGATGCCCAGCACGATCATGCCCATCACGACCGCCGTGCCGAGATCTGGCTGCAGCATCACCAGCCCGATCGGAATGGCAGCGATGAGGAGCGCGAACGCGACATCAGGCAGCTGCTGGCTCGGTCTCGCCGTCGCGGCGTTCGGCGAGCAGCATGGCCAGACCGACCGCAAGCGCGACTTTCATGAACTCCGACGGCTGAATCGAGAACCCGCCCGGCAGCTGAATCCACGCCTGGGCCCCGTTCACCTCGGTTCCGACGACAAGGACGGCAACGAGTCCAATGACCGAAGCGATGTACACGAACGGCGCATAGGCCCGCAGCGTCCGGTAGTCGAAAAGCATCGTGGCGAACCCAAGGCCCAGTCCGATGGCCAGGTTGAGCAAGTGGCGTTTGAGATACGCCTGTGGGTCCTCCCCCGCGGACACGACGCGGGTTGCGGAGTAGACGAACACCGCACCGGCCACGCTCAGACCGAGGGCAGCGACAAAGAGCACCCAGTCGAAGCGACGCAGGATTGAGTCTCGGCCGGTCGCGCGCGACCTGAGCGACTTACGCCGACGCCGCGATGGTGCAATCGTCTGCGGGTAACCGAGTGTCATGGCGTCTTCGCCCTGCGACGTCGGCGGTTCTGCTTGGACTTCTTGTCCTCGGTGTTGGTGGCCGGGATCCCGCTCTCGGACGAGCCGGGTAGGCCGTCATCCTTGGGAAGGTCAATCGTTCCGTCCGGGTTGACCGTCGGCAGGCTCGTGATGGGTTTGCCGTCGGGGATGATCGCCTTGCTCGGAAGCAGCTGTGAGCCCTCGATCCCGAAGATCGCCTTGTAGATCTCATTGACGCTCGGAGCCGACGTTCCCGACCCCGTTCCGCCTTCGGGAACCATCATCAAGACGACGTACTTCGGGTCATTTGCCGGCGCGTATGAGGCATACCAAGACGTGGTCGCCTTTCCCTCAACCTGACCGGTACCGGTCTTGGCCGCAATCGGTAGCGCATCGAGGGGGAAGTCAACATAGCGGTAGGCCGCCGACCCAGACACCGGCACGCTCGCCAGTGCATCTTGGATGTACTTGATCGTGGCGTCAGTTGCTGGAATCTGTCCCTGTGCCTTCGGCTCGAACTCCTTCACCACCTTGCCATCTGGTGACATCACCGCTCGCGCAACCAGGGGACGGTAGAGGGTCCCGCCATTGGCAATGGCGGCATACGCGCGCGCGGTCTGCAGCGGGGTGGACAGGACGTCACCCTGGCCGATCGCCGACAGCACGGCATCACCCGGACGGAACAACGCACCGTCGACGCAGAGCTCGGCGTAGAGCTTCTGGAGGTAAGGGTCGTCGCGTTCCTGGGGCGCTGCCTGCTCCTTGAAGTTGCAGTAGAAGTCCTTGTTGGCCTCCCAGTAGTCACGGCGCCACTGGCGGTCGGGGATACGGCCGTCCTGCTCACCGGGAAGATCGACACCGGTGGGCGCGCCGTACCCGAACCCACGAGCAGTGTTCATCAGGTACTCAGGAGCGTCCGAGCCGGCGTTCAGCCCGCCCTCGTCGACGTACATGTTGTAGGCGAGTCTGAAGAAGACCGTGTTGCAGGAGACCTCAAGGGCGCGAGCAACTGACATGTACTCGTTCATGCCAGCTTCAAAGTTGGTGAACGACTGGGTTGAGCCCGGAACAGTGAATTGATCCGAACACTCGTAGGGCCCATTCAGGCTGTAGCCGGCCGCTGCCGCGGCGGCCGCCCCCACGACCTTGAACGTCGACGCCGGGGCGTACTCGCCAGCGATCGCGCGGTTGACGAGCGGGTAGTTCGCCTTCTCACTCTGCAGGCGGTCGAACTGGTCGTTGGTCACTCCGCCGACCCAGACCTCTGGGTTGTAGTCCGGGTAGCTGGCCATGGCTACGACGCGACCGGTGTCGACCTCCATGACGATCGCGGCGCCGGTGTCGGCCGGGTACCCGCTCTCGGTTCCGTTCTCACCAGCAACATGGGCGCGGTCGATCGCCGCCTTCAGCTGGTCCTCGACGACCTTCTGTACATGTGCGTCGATGCTGGTGACCAGGTAGTCACCTGGTGTTGCCGGTCGCTCGGCAACCGTCCCCGTGACGTTGCCTGCCGAATCCACCGCGAGCTTCTTGACGCCCGGCTTGCCGCGCAGGTACTCGTCGTACACCTGCTCGAGGCCGGCGCGTCCGACGAGGTCGAAGTTGGTGTAGGTGCTGCTGCGACGCCCATCTTGCTTCTCCGCCGCCGCGAGCTCCTCTGCGTTGATCGGGCCGATGTAGCCGAGCAGGTGGGCCGCGTTGACGCCGAACGGTTTCGGGTAGTCGCGCACGGCTGTCATCTCTGCGGTGACGCCGGGGAACTCCTCGCTGCGCTCCATCACCTGAAGAGCAACGTCGGAGGGAACGTCTTCGGCAACGGGGATGGGTTGGTAGGGCGAACCGTTCCAACAGATGGGCGGCTCGGCAGCGCCAGGAGACCCGCAGAGTGTCAGCTGCCGGTCGAGCTTGCTGTACGGAACGCCCAGGACATCGGCGAGTTTGCGCACAACGCGTTCACCGTCGTTGGGCAGGTCCAGGATCGTCGATCTGTCGACCGAGACCACCAGTGAGGTGCGGTTCTGGACCAAGGGGCGCCCCTGGGCATCGAGAATCGCACCGCGGACAGCGGGAGTGACGACCTCGCGAATTCGGTTCTCCGACGCAGCCGCCTGGTAATCCTGACCGGCCACGACCTGCATGTACCAAAGCCGTCCGCCGAGCGCCGCAAGTAGGGAGAAAGCGAGAACCTGCAGGACGATGAGACGCGTCCGCGAGCGGTCGGTCACTCTCGTCTCCTTGCGGCATCGGTCGTCGACGGTCAGAGCGGCGTCCCCAAGTACTGACGACCACCGCGGCGGTGGCGTTCCCTGAGATAGCCGTGACGGGCATCACACGTCCGATACTTGATGGCAACTAGGCCAGCGAAGGATTGAGCGCTGTGCGTCGGGCGAGTGCCATAACACCAGGAATCACAAAGGGAGCTAGCAACAGATCGTACAGAACACTGGACACCATTGTGGAAACGACGAGATCGCCGGAGATCCGCGGATCGCCGAAGAGCAGACCCAGCCCCGCGAAGAGCAGGGCAGCCAGAGCACTCAGGCCCGCGACTGCCCCGAGCAAGATCAGAGCCGATCGTCGCGCGTCAACCTGGATCTGTCCTGCGAGGTAGCCGATCACGCAGAAGACCAGTGCCCATCGGCCCACTTCGGTGGCTGTCGGAGGCATGAAGTCGACCAGCAGACCAGCACCGAATCCGATGGAGGCCCCCGCGGTCGGGCCGACCACCACTGCAAGGCCGATGACGACCAGCAGGACGAGATCTGGACCGGCGCCCGGGAGCGGGAGTCGGTTGACCACGGTCACCTGTAGCACGGCAGCGCTCATCACGAGCATCGCGCTGAGAAGCACTCGGGAGAACGTCACTGTCTCGACCTCATGGCGAGGGTGAGGGGCTCGGAGACGATGAGGTCGTGCTCGGCGACGGGCTGACCGATGGCGCAGGGGTCGGCGCCACCAGAGCGTCACGGGGATTGCGGCGGGGGGGCTCGATGACGATGCCGACCAGATCCAGGGAGGTGAGCCCGGCGAACGGTTCCACCTCAGCGAGGCGGGAGAGGCCGCCGGGCGTGGCGAGGACGTCGGTTACCTTGCCGATCGGGACTCCAGGGACGAAAGGCCTGCCGTTGGGGCTGCCGACCGTGACGACCACGTTGCCGGCCTCGACCACAGCCTGGGGGTTGTAGAGCTCCAGGGCGAGCGGCTCACGACCGTTTCCCTGCAGGAAGCCCGTCTCGCCCGTCCCGGCCAGCCGGGAGCCGACACCGAACTCGGGGTCGGTCAGCAACAAGATCGTCGCCGTTCCTGGTCCGGCGGCGATCACCCGACCGACGAGACCGTCGCCATTGAGCACGGTTTGATCGCGATGGATCCCGTCGCGTGTCCCAGCGTCAACGGTCACCGTGCGGGCATAGCCGTTCTCGGCGGCTACCGCGATCACCTGAGCGGGCACGATCTTGTAGGCGCCGAGAGAAGCAACCCGAAGCAGGCTGTCGAGCTCGTCAACGCGGGACTGGTCGAGCGGTGCGGTCAGCAGCTGGCGCCGCAGCTCATCGTTTTCGGCCTCGAGCGCGTCGATCCGGTCAGCGTTGGCGTTGATCGACGTGACGCCGTCGATGAAGTCCGAAACCGGGTTCACGACAGCTGCCGCTGCACGCTCGATCGGACCGAGGACCGACGACGCCGTCTCACGCAACCTGTCAAGGATGGAGCCTTCGCCACCGCGGGCGTCCAGGGTGATGAAGGTGAACGCGGTCAGCAGCAGCACCGCGAGCACAATCCTTGTCCGGCGGGTGTCCCTCATCGTCAGCGCAGCCTAGGGGACGGTTATCGAAGCGTTCAGTCCCTTTGGACGTCGGCTCAGCGGCGCGGTTCGGAGATGAGGACCTGCTGTAGGGCCTCGAACTCCTCGACGCACTTGCCGGACCCCAGGGCCACCGAGTCGAGTGGGTTGTCCGCGATCAGGATGGGCATGCCGGTCTCGTGCTTGAGGCGCTCATCGAGACCCTTGAGCAGCGCCCCGCCGCCGGTCAGCACGATGCCGCGGTCCATGATGTCGCCGGAAAGCTCAGGAGGGCACTTGTCGAGCGTGGTCTTGACCGCGTCGACGATCTGGTTGACCGGCTCTTCGAGGGCCTTACGAATCTCCTCAGCTGAGACGACGATCGTCTTCGGCAGACCGGAGACCAAGTCGCGGCCACGAATCTCGGCGTGCGGCTCGTCCGGAATGGGGAACGCTGACCCGATCGCCATCTTGATCTCTTCAGAGGTGCGCTCGCCGAGAAGCAGCGAGTACTCCTTCTTCACGTAGTGGATGATCGCGTTGTCCAGCTCGTCGCCACCAACGCGGATGCTCTGCGCAGTGACGATGCCACCGAGCGAGATGACCGCAACCTCAGTGGTGCCGCCACCGATGTCGACGACCATGTTGCCCATGGGCTCGTGGACCGGAAGACCGGCACCGATCGCGGCGGCCATGGGTTCTTCGATGATGTAGACCTTGCGCGCGCCCGCCGCGTAGCCGGCGTCCTTGACGGCACGCTGCTCGACACCGGTGATGCCGCTGGGCACGCATACGACAATGCGTGGCTTGGCCAAATGACGCCGCTTGTGCACCTTCTGGATGAAGTAGCGGAGCATCCGCTCCGTGGTATCGAAGTCTGCGATAACGCCGTCCTTCAGCGGGCGGATCGCCACGATGTTGCCGGGGGTGCGACCGATCATTCTCTTGGCGTCGGCACCGACAGCCAGGATTCCGCCGGAGGTCTGGTTGATGGCGACCACCGAGGGCTCGTTGAGGACGACACCACGGCCTCGGACATAGACCAAGGTGTTGGCGGTGCCGAGGTCGACGGCCATGTCACGGCCGATGAACGACATGTTGCTCATGAGAGCCTTCCGAGAACTGGGGAATCGCGTCTTGCTGGGACGCGACAACGGGCGGGCGTCAGCGCCTCAGGATACCCGCGCGCGGCCCCTCCCCCAAAAACTTCGAAAAAGTCTCGACCTTGACTAGAGCGAGGGGAAGAAAAGGGCGACCTCGCGGGCGGCCGACTCCGGAGAGTCCGAGCCGTGCACCAGGTTCTCCTGCATGACGTTGGCGAAGTCGCCGCGAATGGTGCCAGGGGCCGACTTGATGGGGTTGGTGACGCCCATCATGGTCCGCCAGGCCTCGATGGCGTCTGGACCCTCGATCACAGCGGCCAGCAGCGGACCGCCGGTGATGAAGGCGACGAGGTCACCGAAGAAGGGCTTGTCGGCGTGCTCGCCATAGTGCGCCTCGGCTGTGGCCCGGTCCAGGGTGCGTAGTTCGACGGCGACCAGAGAGTAGCCCCTGCGCTCGATCCGGGAGAGCACCTCTCCTACGAGGCCACGGCTGACGCCGTCCGGCTTGACGAGGACAAGGGTGCGCTCGGACACGAAGAACTCCTCAGAAGCTGCCTGCAGGCGGGCCGGCGACGCCGACCAGGACGGGCGAAACTCTAGCCAGCGGCCTCCGGTGGTGGGGCCCCCGGGTCGTCAATCCCCTGCTCGATCCCGGCCCACCGTTCGTCGTGCAGCTCCTCGCCTCTGCGGCCCACTTTCAGGCCGACCACCCAGAGCACCACGAACAGGCCGCCCACCAAGAACATGGCGTGGACAACGAACCCACTGGCCAACACCAGGCCCTGGACGACCCAGCCCGCCTGGTAGCCCCACGGACGCGAGAGTGAACCGGCCACGACCAGACAGACGACCGCGAGCGCGACTCCCCCAGCTATTGCCCCGCCCGGATCGACGCCGCCGAGCGTGATTGCCACAGGGATCGCGAGCAGCACGATCAGACCCTCGAAGGTCAACACGCTGGCAGCTATGACGCGCATGCCCCCAGTCTCCCCGCTCAGCGGCGTGAGCGCAGCAGGGAGCGAGCTTCACCGACGACGGTGACCGAGCCGGTTACCAACACCCCAACACCACCGAGGTCGCCAGAGTCCTCAGCGGCGGTCACCGCCTGCTCGATGGCGTTCGGGAGTGAGTGCTCGATGATCACTCGGTCCTCACCGAAGATGTCGATGGCCAGCGCTCCGAGATCGTCCGGGTCGACTGCGCGTGGTGAGTTCGAACGGGTGATGACCACCTCGGCCAGCAGCGGTTCGAGCACCGACAGGATGCCTTCAGCATCCTTGTCGTTCAGGACTCCGATCACTCCCACCAGTCTGTTGAACGCGAAGGCGTCCGTCACGGCCTCAGCCAGGGCCTCCATCCCGTGCGGGTTGTGCGCCACATCGAGCAGCACGGTGGGGCTGCGCCGAATCACCTCGAGCCGGCCAGGCACACTCACCGAGGCGAACCCCTCTCCCACCGGATCACCTTCGAGTGCGGCGGAGCCCCCGCCAAGGAACGCCTCAACGGCGACCAACGCACAGGCAGCGTTGCGAGCCTGGTGCTCGCCGTGCATTGGAAGGAACACGTCTTCGTAGGTGCCGGCAACGCCCTTGATCGTGAGCATCTGCCCGCCGACAGCGACCTGACGCTGGAGGATCCCGAAGTCGACGCCCTCACGGAGCACCGTCGCTCCGACCTCGGCTGCGCGTTCCAGCAGCACGTCGGACGCGATCGGGTCTTGCTCGGCGATCACCACCACCATGCCTGGCTTGATGATCCCGGCCTTCTGACCGGCGATGGTGGCCAGGTCGTCGCCGAGCCAGTCCATGTGATCCATCCCAACCGGCATGACCACACCCACAGGCGGCTCGAGCACATTGGTCGAGTCCCAGGCTCCTCCGAGCCCCACCTCGACGACACCGACGGAGACCGGGGCGTCGGCGAAGGCGGCGAACGCCAGCAGGGTAAGCACCTCAAAAAAGGTCAGCGCACGCCCGCCGTCAGCTTCAATCATCGCAATGAAAGGGGCGAGGTCTTCCCAAGCAGCGAGCAGGCTGCCCGAGTCGATCAGCTCACCGTCGAGCCGGATCCGCTCACGCACTGTCTCCAGGTGCGGGCTGGTGAATCGGCCGGTGCGCAGACCATGAGCGGTCAACAGCGAGTCGATCATCGCTGTCGTCGACGACTTGCCGTTGGTGCCGGCGACATGAATCGACGGAAAGCTCCGCTCCGGGCTGCCCATCAGGTCGAGGACGGCTCGCACGCGGTCCAGGCTGGGTTCGATCTGCGACTCTGGAGCACGGCGGATGAGTTCGACCTCGAGGGCGAGCAGCCCGTCGGCCTCTGGTCCGGCCTCGGTGTCATCCTTCGGATCGGGTGTCAGGGGGTCTGGGGTCACGGGGGTGAGTCTAGGGAGAGCTCCCTCTCTACGATTGCCTCCCATGGAGCCGTCGAACCCCACCAGTGCCCGCCTTCCCGACAAGCCGTCCATCGACGGCATCGAGGCGACGTGGCAGCAGGTGTGGGAGGAGCAGGGCACTTACCGCTTCGACCGGACCAAGAACCGCGACGAGATCTACTCGATCGACACTCCCCCACCCACGGTCAGCGGCTCGCTGCACGTCGGACACGTCTTCAGCTACACCCACACCGACACAATCGCCCGCTACCAGCGCATGCGGGGAAAAGAAGTGTTCTACCCGATGGGGTGGGACGACAACGGCCTACCCACCGAGCGCCGCGTGCAGAACTACTACGGCGTCCGCTGCGAGCCAACCCTTCCTTACGACGCCGGCTTCGAAGCGCCCGCTGAGCCCGGCAAGCAGCAGATTCCGATCTCCCGCCGCAACTTCGTCGAGCTCTGCGAGCGGCTCACCGAAGAGGACGAGAAAGTCTTCGAGGCCCTTTGGCGCCAGCTAGGCCTCAGCGTCGACTGGTCGATGACGTACCAGACGATTGACGAACGAGCGCGTGCCGTGTCGCAGCGCGCATTCCTAAACAACCTTGCCCGCGGAGAGGCCTACCAGGCTGAGGCTCCTACCTTGTGGGATGTCTCGTTCCGTACCGCAGTCGCGCAGGCCGAGCTCGAAGACCGCGAGCGCGACAGCGCCTATCACGCGATCACCTTCCACCGCCCTGACGGCGGAGTCATCACGATCGACACCACGCGCCCCGAACTGATCCCCGCCTGCGTCGCCCTCGTTGCGCACCCCGACGACGAGCGCTACCAACCTCTCTTCGGTACCCACGTCCGCACCCCGCTCTTTGGTGTCGAAGTGCCGATCCTCGCCCACCCCCTGGCCGACCCTGAGAAGGGCACCGGCATCGCGATGATCTGCACCTTCGGCGACATCACTGACGTCACCTGGTGGCGCGAGCTCAACCTGCCGACAAGGGCGATCATCGGACGCGACGGTCGCGTGATCGCCGATGTCCCTGACGCCATCACCGCACCCGATGGTCGGTCGGCCTACGCCCGCTTGGCGGGGTCGACGGTGTTCACGGCGAAGCAGACGATCGTCGACATGCTCCGCGAGAGCGGCGACCTCATCGGCGAGCCGCGCTCGATCAAACACCCGGTGAAGTTCTACGAAAAGGGCGACAAGCCACTCGAGATCGTCAGCACCCGTCAGTGGTACATCCGTAACGGTGGCCGCGACGAGCTGCTTCGGGAACGGTTGCTTGCCCGCGGGGCCGAGCTGAACTGGCACCCCGCCCACATGAAGGTGCGCTACGACAATTGGGTGTCGGGTCTCAACGGCGACTGGCTCATCTCTCGCCAGCGTTTCTTCGGTGTACCGCTACCGCTCTGGTATCGGCTCGACGCAAACGGCGAACCCGTCTACGACGATCCGATCACTCCAGCCGATGACACCCTGCCGATCGACCCTCAGTCTGAGGTTCCGCCCGGATTCAACGAAGACCAGCGGGGTGAAGCGGGTGGCTTCATCGGCGACCCCGACATCATGGACACCTGGGCCACGTCCTCCCTCACTCCGCAGATCGCGGGCGGGTGGTCGTTCGACGACGACCTCTACGCCCGCGTCTTCCCCATGGACCTGCGCCCCCAGGCGCACGAGATCATCCGCACCTGGCTCTTCTCGTCAGTCGTTCGCGCCAATGCCGAGCACGATGCCGTCCCCTGGAGCGACATCGCGATCTCCGGATGGATTCTCGACCCCGACCGCAAGAAGATGAGCAAGTCCAAAGGCAACGTCGTCACCCCCATGGATCTGCTCGAGGAGTATGGGTCCGACGGCGTTCGCTACTGGGCAGCCAGCGGTCGACCGGGCACCGACACCGCGTTCGACATCGGCCAGATGAAGGTGGGCCGCCGTCTCGCGATCAAGGTGCTCAACGCCAGCAAGTTCGTGCTGGGGGTGGGCGCAGACTCCTCGCTGGCTTTCGATGCATCGGCCATCAGCGAGCCCCTCGACCGGGCGCTCCTTGCACGGCTTGCCGACATCGTGGACGACGCCACGCGCGCGTTTGACGACTACAACTACTCCCGCGCACTCGAGTCAGCCGAGTCCTTCTTCTGGTCCTTCACCGACGACTACGTCGAGCTCGTCAAGGAGCGGGCCTACCGCGAAGCATCCGACACCGGAGCGCGCTCTGCGCGCGCCACACTCGCCACTGCTTTGTCGGTGCTGCACCGGCTCTTCGCGCCCGTCTTACCCTTCGTCACCGAAGAGGTGTGGTCCTGGTGGCAGGAAGGCTCGGTGCACCTTGCTCCCTGGCCAAGTGCCCACGACGTTCGGACGGCCGCGGGCGACGGAAACCCTGCGCTGCTCGACACCGTTTCGGTGGTGCTCGGCGAGATCCGCAAGGCCAAGTCCGATGCCAAGGCATCCATGCGCACCGGGGTGTCCCGGGCCGAGGTGCGCGCGACGACCGAGCAGGTCGCACTTCTCGAAGATGCCCGCGGCGACCTCGCCGCAGTCGGCCGGATAGAGGTGCTGGATTTGACCGGTGGATCTTCTGAGCTCACCGTGTCGGTCGAGCTGGCCGAGGCGTAGCGCTTCACCGCGTCGTGCGACCTCAAGGGCCGAGCCCGCCGTGTCGATCTTGATGGGGAAGGCGCGGCCGTGCGCCAGATCGGGAACGCCATGAACGGCAACGACGACTTCTTCGGTGGCTCTATCAAGCCGGCACCGTTGCCCTGCATCACGCTTCCCTTGGCGGCACGTGTGCGTGGATCAGTGACGACACCTTGGGCGTCTTCGCCATGTCCCCGAAGGATGCAGACCCGGCGGCGATTGCTCAGCAGATCCGCGACACCATCGAGAACTAGTGGGCGCCCAGTCACCACGTCCGAGTGGCGGATTTCATGCGGTTCGCGACGCGTGGACGGCCATAAAGCGCACTGAATCCGCCAGTGGCGGATTCCATGCGGTGAGGCCGGTCGTGCTCTCCTGGGAGGCCTTTGCCGGCACTCTCGCCGGCTGAGCAGCCTATCGTGAACGACCTAGGCCGACTTCTCTCGCCGCTCGCGCTTGGACTCTTTCTCACGCTGGACGAGCGTCGGGTAGACGTGCTCGAGGACGACATCGCGAGTGATGACGACGCGCGCAACATCTTGCCGACTGGGCACCTCGTACATCACCGCGAGCAGCACCTCTTCGAGGATGGCGCGTAGCCCGCGCGCGCCGGTGCCCCGCATGATCGCCTGTTCGGCGATCGCCTCGAGGGCATCCTCGGTGAACTCCAGCTCGACATCGTCAAGCTCGAAGAGCTTGACGTACTGCTTGACGAGCGCGTTCTTCGGCTCGGTCAGGATCTGCTGGATGTCTTCGGGCTGCAGCCGCTGCACAGCGGTCAGCACCGGAAGGCGGCCAACGAACTCGGGGATCATCCCGAACTTGCCGAGATCCTCGGGCTTGACCTCACCGAAGATGTCCTTGGCATCGCGCTCGGCCTTGCCCTCGATCTCGCCGCCGAAGCCGATCCCCTTCTTGCCAACGCGCTGGTTGATGATGTGCTCGAGGCCGTCGAACGCCCCACCGACGATGAAGAGCACGTTGGTGGTATCGATCTGGATGAACTCCTGGTGCGGGTGCTTGCGGCCGCCTTGGGGTGGAACAGATGCCGTCGTGCCCTCAAGGATCTTCAGTAGCGCTTGCTGCACACCTTCACCTGAGACGTCGCGAGTGATTGACGGGTTCTCGCTCTTGCGGGCGATCTTGTCGATCTCGTCGATGTAGATGATCCCCTGCTCGGCCTTCTTGACGTCGTAGTCAGCGGCCTGGATCAGCTTCAGCAGGATGTTCTCGACGTCCTCACCGACGTAGCCCGCTTCAGTGAGTGCCGTAGCGTCGGCGATGGCGAACGGCACGTTGAGCATCCTGGCGAGCGTCTGCGCCAGCAACGTCTTGCCGCAGCCCGTAGGCCCGAGCAACAAGATGTTCGACTTGGCCAGCTCGACAGAGTCGTCGCCCTTGCGGCCAGTCTCGCCGGCGCGTAGCCGCTTGTAGTGGTTGTAGACCGCGACGGCGAGCGCCTTCTTCGCGGTGTCCTGGCCAATCACGTACTCGCCGAGGAAGTCGTAGATCTCCCGAGGTTTGGGCAGCTCGTCGAACGTGACCTCAGTCGACTCGGAAAGCTCTTCTTCGATGATCTCGTTGCAGAGGTCGATGCACTCGTCGCAGATGTAGACGCCGGGACCAGCAATGAGCTTCTTGACCTGCTTCTGGCTCTTCCCGCAGAACGAGCACTTGAGCAGGTCGCCGCTCTCACCGATGCGTGCCACGTGACTCCCTTACTCCGGCCGGCTTCGGACCTGACGTCATCAACTATGCTGGCGTCCCGCGGGGCGTCGCATCAGACGACGGTACCCCCTGGCAGGCCTGTTTACCTGCTGTGCGGCCGGGCGAGTCGCCCGATCAGCCTCTGATCAGAGTGATACGGCGCTCTTGCGGCTGCTGATGACCTGGTCGACGATGCCATAGGCCTTGGCGTCCTCCGCGGTGAGGATCTTGTCTCGCTCGATGTCTTGGCGCACATCCTCGGGGGTCTTGCCCGTGTGCTGAGCCAGAATGCCTTCCATCTCCAAACGCATGCGCAAGATCTCGTTCGCCTGGATCTCGATGTCAGAACCCTGGCCGCCGCCCTCGGTGTAGGGCTGGTGAATGAGGATGCGAGAGTGCGGCAGGGCTGAACGCTTGCCGGCGCTCCCGGCTGCCAGCAGCACTGCCGCGGCAGACGCTGCCTGCCCGAGACAGACGGTATGCACGTGCGGCTTGATGAACTGCATCGTGTCGTAGATCGCCGTCATTGCGGTGTAGGAGCCACCTGGGGAGTTGATGTAGATGGAGATGTCGCGGTCGGGGTCCATCGACTCGAGGCAGAGCAGCTGCGCCATCACGTCGTCAGCTGACGCGTCGTCGATCTGTACACCGAGGAAAATGATCCGCTCTTCAAACAGCTTGGTGTACGGGTTGTGCAAGCGCTCGCCCTGGGCGGTGCGCTCGCGGAACTCCGGAAGGATGTAGCGCGCCTGAGGGGTAGCTCCGATGGCGTCGCCGACTGTGGGGCTGGCGCTCCAGAGTCTGCTGGGGGTGCTCACGGTGGTGGGTCCTTCCGTCGAAGTCGAGTCGGTCCGGCGCGTGGATGGGCGGGAGGTCAGGCGTTCGTTCCGCCGCTGCCGGCGACGTCGCGCGCCTGGCTGACGACATGGTCGACGAAGCCGTACTCTTTGGCCTCGTCGGCGGTGAACCAGCGGTCGCGGTCTGAGTCAGACTCAATGGCGTCCAGCGGCTGACCAGTGTGCGTCGCGATCAGCTCGGCCATCTTCTTCTTCGTGTACAGCATCTGCTCGGCCTGGATCTTGATGTCGGACGCGGTTCCTCCGATGCCACCGGATGGCTGGTGCATCATGATTCGCGCGTGCGGAAGGGCGTAGCGCTTGCCTTCGGCGCCGGCGCAGAGCAAGAACTGTCCCATCGAAGCCGCCAGGCCCATCGCGACGGTCGCAACGTCGCACGGGACGAACTGCATCGTGTCGTAGATGGCCATACCCGCAGAGACCGATCCACCCGGGGAGTTGATGTAGAGGTAGATGTCTTTCTCGGGGTCCTCAGCTGCGAGCAGAAGCATCTGCGCCGAGAGGGCGTTGGCGATGGTGTCCTCGACCTGCGAGCCGAGGAAGATGATCCGCTCGCGCAGCAGGCGCTGGTAGACGGAGTCGTCGAACCCGGTGGGCTGGGACTGCGGAGCCCGCGCCACAGGATCAGACGACCCCGGGAGCAGCAGAGGATGGCCGGTCGTCGCGCTGTCGGTCACGAGTCCACCTTTCACATCAAGGACGTACATCGACCCTAACGTCGGAACACGCCAGCGCCATCCGAAGAGCCGGGGTGTTCGCTGTCGGATGAAAGGGGGTCGGCAGCTACTGCTGCTGATCAGCCGGGGTGTTCGCTGTCGGCTCGGCCTCGTCGCTTCCTTCGGCGTCCTGAGCCTCGATGGCCTCGACGATGTCCTCCGAGGTAGCGGAGAGCTCGACGATCGCGCCTGCCGAGTCACGAACGGTCGCTGACTCGAGCACGACCGAAAGCGCCTTCGAGCGGCGTACATCGCCGACGATTGCACCAACCTGGCCAGCTTGGGCGACGGCCTGGGCGAACTGATCAGGAGTCATTCCGTACTGCGGCGCCTGCCGAATGAGGTACTCGGTGATCTCAGCCTGGGTGACCTCGACGTCGTCCCGATCGGCCAGGGTGTCCAGCACGAGGTCACGCGTCAGCGACTCGCGAACCTGGGTCTCGAACTCAGCCTTGTGGTCTTCGTCACCGTGACCGTCCCCGAAATGGTCGGCCAACGTGCTCGCGACGACGCCCTCCGGAAGCGGCACGTCGACCGCCTCGATCAGCGCCGCCAACACGGCATCGCGGGCAGCCATTAACTGCTCCACCTTCTTGCGAGGCTCCAGCTCGCTGCGAACCGCGTCGCGGAGCTCTTCGAGGGTGTCGAACTCGCTGACTGTCTGGGCGAAGTCGTCATCGACGTCAGGGAGCTCACGCTCGCGGACCGAGACGACGGTGACGGTGACTTCGACCTCCTGGCCCTCGTGCTCACCGGTCTCGGGGGTCACGGTGAAGGTGGCGTCCTCACCTTCCTTCAAGCCCTCGATCGCTTCGTCGAGGCCTGGAAGGAGCCCTTCACTGCCGGCTTCGTACGTCAGTCCAGCTGCCGAGAGATCCTCGACCGGCTCGCCGTCTTTGGTGGACACCAACGTGAGCGAAAGCAGGTCACCGGAGGTGGTCCCCCGATCGACCGGCTTGAGCGTCGCGAAGCGCTGGCGCAGCTCGTCGAGCTGGGCGTCGATGTCGTCGGCCGCGACCTCGGCCACCTCGACCTCGACTTCGAGCGTCGCGAAGTCGGGCAACTCGATCTCGGGTCGGACGTCGACCTCAGCGGTGAACGTCAGAGCGACGCCATCGGAGAACTCGCCAATCTCGACGTCGGGCTGCCCGAGCACCTTGAGGTCGTTCTCGGTCACGGCATCGCCGTAGGCGCGCGGCAGCGCCTCGTTGACGGCCTCGTCGAGCACAGCACCGCGTCCGACGCGCTGGTCAATGAGACTGGCAGGCACCTTGCCCTTACGGAACCCAGGGATGGTGATCTGTGCGGCGATCTTCTTGTAGGCCGAGTCGACGCTGGGCTTCAGCTCGTCGAACGGGACCTCGACAGATAGCCGAACTCGGGTCGGGCTCAGGGTCTCGACGTCACTCTTCACGTGCCTGGATACTCCTCGTTCGCCCGGGCGGCGCCGGGTGATGTCACAGAGACCGGTCGGTCTTGTGGGGGTCGGGGCGGGGAGACTCGAACTCCCGATCTCCTGCTCCCAAAGCAGGCGCGCTAGCCACTACGCTACGCCCCGTCGCGAGCGGCTAGTCTAGACGCCGGCCTCTGAGCACCGAACGTCGGTCGATCGGTGGCATCGCGGGTGTAGCTCAATGGTAGAGCCCCAGCCTTCCAAGCTGGCCATGCCGGTTCGATCCCGGTCACCCGCTCCAGGTACCACCCCAGGTCACGCCTGGAGTGCCATCTCGGCGGCCACTGGACGCAGCTGCGCGTGCCCCAGTCGTGCCCTGGGTGGGAAGAACCTGACGACGACCTTTCGGCGATCCGGGATGTTGCCGCCATCCACGCACACCTTTTTGCGGCGGGCGTGTGACCAGACCTGCAGCCGGTCGCGCGATGAGTCGGCCCACCATTGCTCCTAGACAGTTGCCCTTGCCTTCCTCGCAGACTACTATTCTAGTCTATGACTACCCTGCCCCTGTCTGAGGTCAAGGCGCGCCTCTCGGAGATCGCCGACGAGGTCGATCGAACGCACGAGCGCGTCCAAGTAACCCGGAATGGCCGCCAGTACGTGGTGCTGCTCTCGGCTGAAGACCTGGAGTCCCTCGAGGCCACCATCGAGCTCCTGAGAGACCACGCGGCGATGGAACGGATTCGCGCCGCTGATGCTGCCGTTGCGGTCGCCGACGTGACCACCGCGGTGGAACTGTCGCTGCTGATGGACGAACGGCGGTTGCTCGAGCACCGTGACAGCTGAGCGTCCAGACGATGCCCCGTACGCCGTCGTTCTCGCACCTTTGGAGCGTCGAGCACTCACCGAGACGCTTCCTTCTGCCGCGGCCTTCGCAGCGTGGGAGTTCATTAGCGGGCCACTCGGTCGACGACCGCGGGTCGTAGGGGTTCCGCTGCGGGCACCCTTCGAAGGCCTGTGGCGCGCCCGCCGCGGCGAGTACCGAGTCCGCTACCGCATTGACGAGGCAAACCACCGCGTGATCGTCCTTGACGTCGACCATCGTCGAGACCCTTACTGGTCCTGAGATCCGCACCCCCAGCCGGCAGCCATCAAGGGCTCCGCCGTGCCCCTCGCATGCCCTAGCGATGATTGACGATCGACAATGAGGGTAGACAGCCCCGACCCCGAGATTCCGTCACGACGAAAGGATGAACGTGCGCAAGGTTGTCGTCTATGAGTTGCTGTCTCTCGACGGGGTCGCCGAGGATCCTGACTCGTTCATCCACGAATGGGACGCGGCAATGGACGCCCACCTGGCCGCCGTTATCGCCAAGCAGGACGCGGTGATCCTCGGTCGCGGCAGCTTCGAGGAATGGGCGCGGTTCTGGCCAACGAGTGACATCGAGCCGTTTGCGTCGTTCATCAACGGCGTGCAGAAGTATGTCGCGACCTCCTCACCCTTGGAGTCCGACTGGGCTAATGCGACCCGGATCGACGGCGGCCTGGCCGAGTTCATCGAGAACCTAAGAACTGAGCCCGGAGCCGAGATCGGCGTGCATGCCAGCATTTCGGTCGCTCAGTCCATGGTCGGCGCGGGTCTGATCGACGAGCTGAAACTCGTGATTGCACCGACCATCGCAGGCGCCGGTCGACGGTTGCTCGACGGTGTGCCGGCGAGTCGACTCGAGCTGATCAGCGCTGAGCACTCGCCTAGCGGGCACCTTCTCGCCACTTACCGCGTCCTCCGATAGGTGCAGGAGCAATCGCGCCTCGACGCTGATTTCGGTCGGGCCTCCCGACGCCCAGGGCCGGCCTTTCACGCTGATCGCCGCACACCCACTCCGCGATAGCGTCGAGGCATGAGAGGCATGGCTTACGACACGTACGGATCCGACGAGGTACTGAGGCTGCGAGAACTCCCTGACCCCAAAGTGGGTCCAGGCGAGGTTCGCATTCGGGTAACGCGCGCAGGGGTGAACCCGGTTGATTGGAAGGTGATGTCCGGTGGGCTGGACGGCCTGATGGACGCAGTCTTCCCCGTTGTCCCCGGCTGGGACGTTGCCGGCACGGTCGAGTCAGTCGGCATCGACACCCCGGAGTTCGAGGTCGGTGACGAGGTCGTGGCCTACGCACGCAAGGACGTCGTTCACGGGGGCACCTTCGCCGAACTCGTGACCATGAGCGTTCGCGGCGTGGCCCACAAGTCCGCGGCGCTCAGCTGGGACGAGGCCGGCGGTCTCCCGCTCACCGGGCTCACCGCGCTACAGACCCTCGACCGGCTGGTCGTCACTTCCTCCGACACCGTTCTCGTTCAGGGCGGCGCCGGCGGTGTCGGCGCTCTGGCCGTCCAGATTGCCAAAGCGCGTGGCGCCCGGGTAATAGCCACGGCGTCGCACGCCAACCACGAGTTCCTCACCGACCTCGGAGCCACACCGGTCGCTTACGGGGACGGTGCCGTGGAGCGCATCCGCGCTGTCGCGCCCGACGGCGTGGACGTCATCACCGATTTCGTGGGTGGGGTCCGTGACGTAACGATGGCCGTGCTTGCTGAAGGTGGGCGACACGCCTCCATCGCCGACGCGTCAGTGCTCGAGACCGGAGGCTCGTGGTTCTGGGTGCGGCCATCGGCCGAGGGCCTCGCCCAACTCGGCCAGATCGCGGACGCTGGGCAACTGCGCGTCCCCGTCACCGACGTCCTTCCGCTCGAGGAACTCCCTGCCGCATTCGCGCGTAGTCGCGAAGGCCACGTGAGAGGCAAGCTGGTCATCGCGGTCTCAGACTGACGCGAACCTTCAGGCGCAGGTTGGCGAGGGCACCGAGCGGGAAGGGGCCGAAACCCCTTCAGTTCGTTGACGCGTTCTTTCGCGTGCGCCGAGCGTTGAAACGCAACTGCGTGACCCGACCAATCCCGGCAATGGCGACCACCACACCGCCGCCCACTGCGGCGATCAGCAAAGCCATTCCGAGGGGGATGGTTCCAGACAGTCCAAGGAAACGAACCTCGACCTTCGTCGTGTTCTGGAGCATGAAGACGATGAGCAAGACCAGCAACAGAAGGGCGGCGCTGGTGGCCATCCAGGTGGCGCTGGCCCGGGTGAATCTTTGCGGGCGCCGCGGGGGCGGTGCGCCTGCCTCGGCTGGACCTGCCTCGGCTGGACCCGTCTGGGATGGTCCCTCGTCGTCTCGCGGGGAGGAAGGGTCTGTCGTCATGCTCGCCACTTTCCTCTCCTCAAGGGTGAGCGGTCAAAGCGCGACCCTCAGCGCACACCTTTCCCCTTTGGCCGCCACTCCGAGGCAGCCGAGGCGCGAGTCAGTGCTCGCCCTTGATCACGAAGTAGGAGCCTCGGATTGATCCGGCCAACTTCGACTTCTGCTTCGCGAACTTGAACCGGGATGCGAGCTCCTCGGGAACGTCCATACCTTCGGACAACTTGAACCCGACTGCGCGCTTGCTCCCCTCATCCAACCCGTACATCACGTTGATAGATAGGCCCGACTCATAGAAAACGTAGGCGAAGCGCGTGCCTGCCGCGACGAACTCTGTCGCCTCCAAAGGGACAGATGCGATGACGATGTCGCGCTCATCCTTGAGGATGCTGCTCACCCATCCAACAGTCCCGCTGGCCTCGCTCGCAGGCTCGACCGTGAAGACGTGGTCATACTTGTTCTTGAAGTAGCGAGCCTCATTGGCTCTCAGTCCAGCCAGCGACTCCGCCACCGGGGACGTCTCCAGTCCTTCGGTGGAAACGTCCTGGAAGTCGACAACAAGCGACACGAGCACCTCCGATGAACGAGCATCCCGCTGAACCCTGCGCGTCGAAGTACCACAGTAGTGTTGCCGAGGGCATGCGTAGGCTGCCAGTGTCCCGCGGTGGCGCGGGGTCTCAGCGACCAGTAGGGAAACGCATGGCGGACCGGCTCGGCCTCCACGGCCGCCCGCTGGGGCGGCTACTGCGCCTGGTTCAGCAGGCCGACCCCCAGCAGATCGTTCAGACCCTCGCGATGACAGTGGCCGAGTTGGGTGGCTTCGACGTCGTGCTCTATCTCATCGATTACGACCATTCCCGGCTGACTCCGCTCCCGGACGGGCTTTCGACTGGAGAGAACTTGGAGGCTCTCACGCTCGACGGCTCGATGGCGGGCCGGGTGTTTCAGTCGGGAACTCCACTCGCTGCCGAGCGTGAGGACAGCTGGCAAGTCTGGGTCCTGGTCGCCGAGCGCGCCCAGAAGCTCGGCGTGCTGTCCATGACCCTGCCGACGTGGGACGACTCCGTTGAGGAGTTCTGCATCGAACTAGGAATGGCAGCCGGTCACGTGGTGCGTACAGCCGACGCCTACACCGACGGGCTGCTGAACCTACGTCGACGCAAGCAGATGTCCTTGGCTGCAGAGATCCAGTGGGGCGTGCTGCCTCCGCTGACGTTCACCGTCGACGGCACTACCGTCGCGGGCTTGATGGAACCTGCCTACGAGGTAGGCGGGGACTCCTTCGACTACAGCTTCAACGGCGACGTTCTCGACGTCGCCATGTTTGACGCAATGGGGCACGGGCTGCATTCCGCGTCGCTGGGGGTGATGGCGATGTCGGCCTACCGCAACACCCGTCGCGAACATGCCGGCGCTGGCGTGCTGCAACTGATGGTGGAAGTGGACCGAATCGTGGCCGACGTCTCCAATGGGGAAGCGTTCGTGACGGCCCTGATGGCCCAGTTGAATGTGGTGACGGGACAACTACGTTGGGCATCGGCTGGACATCCCGATCCGGTCGTCCTTCGCGAGTCGAAGGCACTGCCGCAGCTCAGCGCCCGGCACGCGACTCCATTGGGGCTGCAGTCCCTGTCGACGCTTACGGAGAAGTTCGTCGTCGAGGTGAAGCTGCAGCCTGGCGACTCGCTGCTGTTCTACACCGACGGGGTCGTCGATGGCCGGAACCTGGAGGGGCAGGAGTTCGGCGAGGAGCGACTGACCGACTTCGTTGAGCGGGAGTCAATGTCTGGGCGCGACCCGGCCGAGGTACTGCGTCGGGTGGTCCGGTCCGTCATCGAACACAACGGTGGCGAACTCCGGGACGACGCCAGCCTGGTGTATCTGCGCTGGGACTCTGCCGCGGCCGCCAACCGCTGACCCACCGGGCGACGAGGTGGGAATGGAAGGTGCGCGACATGTTTGATCGAATCGCACCTCCGCGGATGGGTCGCAGTTTTCGGTGGCTGCTCAGCGCCACGTACGTCAGCAACGTTGGGGACGGAATCGCCCTGGCTGCTGGCCCTTTGCTGGTGGCCTCGCAAACCGACAACGCAATTCTTGTGGCAATGGCTGCGTTGTTGCTGCGGGTTCCGTGGCTCTTCCTCGGTCTATACGCGGGGGCGCTCGCCGACCGAGTCGACCGGCGCCGGATGGTCATGATCGCCGACAGCTTGCGCGGTGTGGTGCTCATGGGTCTCAGCGTCGTCATCGTCACCGGCGTGTTCAACGTCGGCGCAGTTCTCGCCGCGATGCTGCTGCTGGGCGTCGCCGAGGTGTTTGTTGACACTCCATCGCAGACACTGCTTCCGATGGTGGTCGATCACCGCGATCTGGGCCTTGGGAACGCCCGGTTACAGGCTGGATTCCTCGTGGGCAACCAAGTGGTTGGCCCACCAATTGGCGCCTTCCTATTCGCCATCGGAATGGCCGCTCCCTTTGTCACTCAGGCCGTGCTCGTAGCACTCTCGGTCCTTCTCGTTGCCCGGATCGCCACGCCCAAGGGTCCGGTGCGGGAACTCCGTGACACCCATGTCCTGCAAGACATCGCCGAAGGTGTGCGGTGGTTGGTCAACCACGCTGCGGTACGGACTCTCGCAGTGGTCATTGTCGCGTTCAACATCACATGGGGTGCCGCCTGGGCGGTACTGGTCTTGTATGCACTCGACCATCTGAACATGACAGAGGTGGGGTTCGGACTCCTCACAACATCAGCAGCAGTCGGTGGCCTGCTCAGCACGGTCCTGTACGGCCGAATCGAGCGGCGGTTTGATCTGGGAAACGTGATGCGGGTCTGTCTGCTGCTGGAGGTCCTTTCGCACCTCGGCTTTGCACTCACCAACAGCGGGAACGTCGCGATGGTGCTCATGTTCGTCTTTGGCGCCTACGCGTTCGTGTGGGGTGCGGTCTCCCAGACGGTGCGGCAGCGCGCAACCCCCATGGAGCTTCAAGGCCGGGTCGGCAGCGTCTACATGGTCTGCGTTATCGGTGGCGTTGTTATCGGGCAGGGCCTCGGAGGTTGGATAGCCGAGACTTGGGGTCTGACGGCACCTTTCTGGTTCGCGTTCGTGGGGTCAGCCGTAACGCTGGCCCTGGTGTGGCGCCAGCTGCCGGCGATCGCCCACACCGAAGCCACGGAGTGAGCCGACACGTACGAGGACGAAGCACCAGGCTCACCTACTGAGGGGCACCAACTGGTTCTGGCTGCTGGTCAGACTCGACCCCAGCCTTCTCGGCGGAGGCCGCTCCAACGAGCGACCTGCAGAACTGCCAGCACCGCGAGAACGCTCACTGTTGACCAAAGCAGCCGCGACGGCGAGACGTTGTTGCCCCACATCAAGATCACGACACCGAGTGCCAGCACGACGTAGCGCACCCAAAGTGCGTTTGCCTTTGACCATCGACCGACTGCGCTGAACTTGTCAGCGGGCAGGCTTGCACCGGCAGTTTCTAGGCCGCTACAGACCGCCGAGCGCGTACCGGTACCCGACCCGTTCGAACCGGCGAACCAGCCGGCGGCGACCAGAATCACGCCCAGCCACGCCAGCACGTGCCAACCACGCTCGAGGTAGGCGAGCAACGTGTCGTAGAAGACCGAGCTGGCCGGACCGAACACAGTTCCCGACAGCTCGTTGATGAACAGCTGGCGCCCGACCGAAAGGGCAAAGCCCACCAACAACGCGTTCCCGAGCAGGCCTACCCCGATGATTCCGGTCATTCGAGGCCTACGGCGCGAAAGGATGAACGCGGCGAGGTAGAGCAAAGCGACGACCACGATGAGCCATTGGGCCACGGGATTCGAAAACGCGTAGATCGTGCGCAGCTGCCTCAGCTGTGGAGCATCCAGCAGCACGATCTGCTTGTCCACGTCGGGGATCGGAGCGTTCTCCACGAAGGTGAGTCCGCGTGCGACGAGACGCTCCTTCACCTGATCGATGACGTCACCGACGTCGAGGACAACCTGGTCACCCTGCAACGTGACTGCGCCGCTCTCGTCACCCTTCAGGAGTCGCACCAGCGCCTGCTGGGCCCTGGCATTGGCGGTGACCCAAAGATCGGCGAACGTGTCAGAGGCAATGAAGTCGTTGACCTCTCGCTCGATCAGACCGTTGACGGCGCCAGCCAACGGTCCGACCAACAACTGCAGGCGGGGCCGGTCCTGGATCACGCCGGCGAACGCATCGTTGAGAAGCGCCTCGACGTCAACCTGCTGCTGAATGGCATTGGTGACAGTCGTGGCAATGGCATCCTGCACCTCTGGCGACTCGACAAGCGGCCCGACCGTGTCCAGATAGCGCTGGGTGTCGTTGAGCGTGCGCTGCCCCCAGTAGGCAAGGGCCGCGGGGGTGGTCAACAAGATTGCCAAGACCACGACAGATGACCGCCACGGCCCGACGCCCCTTGCCGCCGTGAGTCTGCGCACCGGGGGCCGCGGTCAACTCGGTCGTTGCTGGATCGGACATCAGGAGCTCCTCCATGAGTTACGCCACCGGGCGAGGTGCCGAGAGCCTAGCGGCGATGCCATGGGCGCTGAGCGGGGAGCACGCCCTTTCCCGAGTCTCACCGACAAATCTTGACTGATTCCAGAAAATGGGTAGGGTCGAAGCGTGCCCACGATCGTGACTCCAGAGGATTTGCTGCGTGGCGCAGCTCTGCGGGTGACGCGTCCACGGGTTTCGGTCCTGAACGCTGTTGGCGCAAACCCACATGCTGACACCGACTCGATCATCGGTGTGGTGCGCGAGGATCTGGGGGACGTTTCCACTCAAGCGGTCTACGACGTCCTTCGAGCACTCACCGACGCCGGCCTCGTGCGACGTATCGCACCCAGGGGCTCGGTAGCCCGGTACGAGTCACGGGTGGCCGACAACCACCACCACGTGGTGTGCCGCACCTGCGGTGCAATCGCCGACGTCGATTGCGCAGTCGGTTACACACCCTGCCTGACCGCGTCGAACGACAGCGGCTACACGATCGACGAGGCCGAGGTCATTACTGGGGCCTCTGTCCCCAGTGTCTCCAGTCCACGCAGTTCCTAGCTCCACCATCGCAGATCAACCTAAGTCCCGGAAGGATTCCCGTGTCTGAAACCCATGATGCAGTCGTAGGAGACATGAACTCCGAGGAGAGCGGAAGCCGCTGTCCCGTCTCGAGCGGCGGAAGGTCGAACCGCGACTGGTGGCCGAACCAGCTGAACCTCAACGTCCTTCACCAGAACTCCCCCATGGCCGATCCGATGGGCGCTGACTTCGACTACGCGGAGGAGTTCAAGTCCTTGGACCTCAGTGCGGTGAAGCAGGATCTCACCGCGCTGATGACTGATTCGCAGCCATGGTGGCCGGCCGACTACGGCCACTACGGCCCGTTCTTCATTCGTATGGCGTGGCACAGCGCAGGCACCTACCGGATCAGTGATGGACGTGGAGGAGCCGGCTCTGGCAACCAGCGCTTTGCGCCGCTCAACAGCTGGCCCGACAACGGGAACCTCGACAAGGCTCGCGCCTTGCTGTTGCCGATCAAGCAGAAGTACGGCCGCAAGCTCTCCTGGGCCGACCTGATGATCCTGGCCGGCAATGTTGCCCTGGAGTCCATGGGCTTTGAGACCTTCGGATTCGCCGGCGGACGCGAAGACGTATGGGCGCCTGAGGAGGACATCAACTGGGGCCAGGAAGCCGAGTGGCTTGGAGATCAGCGCTACACCGGTGACCGCGAGCTTGCCAACCCCCTTGGCGCCGTCCAGATGGGACTCATCTACGTCAACCCTGAGGGACCAAACGGAAACCCGGACCCGCTGGCATCGGCGCGCGATATCCGCGAGACGTTCGGCCGGATGGCAATGAACGACGAAGAGACCGTGGCCCTCGTCGCCGGTGGACACACCTTCGGCAAGGCACACGGCGCAGGTGACCCTGACGTTTACGTCGGCCCGGAGCCCGAAGGCGGCCCCCATGGCACAGCAGGGGTTCGGCTGGAAGAACAGCTTTGGGACCGGCAAGGGCGTCGACACCACCACCAGTGGCATCGAAGGCGCATGGACGCCCACCCCGATCACCTGGGACAGCTCCTACTTCGACACGCTGTTCGGCAATGAGTGGGAACTGACGCACAGCCCGGCCGGCGCTCAACAGTGGACGGCGGTGAACCCAGAGGCGCAGGGCATCGTGCCCGATGCCCACGACCCGTCAAGAAGGCATGCCCCCATGATGACCACAGCGGACATGGCGTTGCGGATGGACCCGATCTACGAACCGATCTCGCGCCGCTTCCATGAGAACCCGCAAGAGTTCGCCGATGCGTTTGCCCGCGCGTGGTTCAAGCTTTGCCACCGCGACATGGGGCCGATCGAGCGGTACCTCGGTCCCGAGGTCCCCCAAGAGGAGCTCATCTGGCAGGACCCCGTCCCGGCAGTCGACCACGATCTGGTCAACGCCGGCGACATCGCCGTCCTCAAGGAGCAGCTGCTCGCATCCGGGCTCAGCATCAGCGAGCTGGTTTCAACTGCGTGGGCTTCAGCGTCGACGTTCCGCAACAGCGACAAGCGCGGTGGTGCCAACGGCGCGCGCATTCGCCTTGCTCCGCAGAACGACTGGGCGGTCAACAACCCAGCAGAACTGCGACGCATCCTGGGAACTCTCGAAGGCGTCCGAACCGAGTTCAACAAGTCGGGCAAGACGGTGTCGATGGCAGACCTGATCGTCTTGGGCGGCTGCGCAGCCGTCGAGGCAGCGGCCCAGAACGCTGGCTTCGACGTCACGGTCCCCTTCACTCCCGGGCGCACCGATGCGTCGCAGGAGCAGACCGACGTCGAGTCGTTCGCGGTGCTCGAGCCGACCGCAGACGGATTCCGTAACTACCTGGGCAAGGGGCACGATCTCCGGGCAGAGGAACTGATGGTGGATCGGGCGCAGTTGCTGACGCTGAGTGCACCCGGAGATGACGGTTCTCGTCGGCGGCATGCGCGCCATGAAGGCGAACGCCGGCGGATCGAGTCACGGGGTCTTCACCGATCGCCCGGAAACGCTGACCAACGACTTCTTCGTGAACCTGCTCGACCTCAACATCGAGTGGAAGGCGACCGACGACTCAGAGGAGTTCTTTGAGGGACGCGATCGGGCCAGCGGCGCCTTGAAGTGGACTGGCACTCGTAACGACCTCGTGTTCGGATCGAACTCCCAGCTACGGGCCCTCGCCGATGTCTACGGCTCGGCCGACTCACAACAGAAGTTCGTGAACGACTTCGTGGCTGCATGGAACAAGGTCATGAACCTCGGTCGGTACGACCTGACCTGATCTTGGAGCAGTCAGCGACGGTGCGAGGCACCTTGCGAGCTCGGCTTGATCGGGCCGCAGGGTGCCTCGTCGGCGTACCGGGTGCACTAAGTGCCGTTAGGGCAGCACTTTGTTCACCCAGTCGTTCACCCAGCTCGGCCCGGTGATCGGTCGATCCGGACGGTCTCACCGTCGCGTGGCACGACAGCATTCCAGTGCAGCTCATCACGGAACCTCTGTGCCAAGACCGCTGATGCCTCCGGCTCACCGTGCACCACGTAGGTAGTCGATGGTGGCTCCACGATGGCCGACGCCCAGGCAAGCAGCTCGTCGCCGTCGGCATGCACCGAGAAGCCGTCAATCTGGGTCACCTCGGCGCGTACCGGAATGTAGCGACCGTGCATCTTCAGGCTCGACGCACCATCGGCAAGATCACGTCCCCTGGTGCCGACGGCCTGGTAGCCGACGAGGACCACGCTGTTCCGATCGTGTGGCAACAGGTACTTCAGGTGGTGCACCACACGACCACCACTTGCCATTCCGGAGGCAGAGATGATGATGCATGGGCCACCGGGTTCGTTGAGCTCCTTGGATTCGGTGGACGTGCGTGCCTCACGGAGTCCGGCAACATCGAGCAACCCTGCGACCTCGTCCCTGACATCGCGGCGACCCATGCGAAGTGCGTCGCGGTAGATGTCCAGGGCCTTGAGCGCCATCGGGCTGTCGAGGAAGATCGGCACCGGTGGGATCACTCCATCCTTGAGCAGCCGACCTAAGGCGACCAGCAACACCTCGGTTCGGTCCACGGCGAACGCGGGAATGACCACGACGCCTCCGCGCCCAACCGTTCGGCGTACTACGTCCGCCAGCTGCTCGGTCCCAGAAGTTGGGTGTCTCCGGTTGCCGTAGGTGGACTCGATGACGAGCGTGTCGACCCGAGGGGGCGGTTCAGGCGGGCGTAGCAGCGGGTGATGGTCGCGACCGAGATCACCGCTGAAAGCGATAGATCCGTGTGCAGACTCCAAAAGCACCGACGCAGACCCCAGGATGTGGCCAGCTGGTCGCAGCCGAAGTGACAGGTCGTCGCCGACGATCTGCTCATCGTCGAAGTCGAGCTCGACGAAGTTTGACAGCACCCGGTCCACATCACGTCCGTCATAGAGCGGCTTCGGTGTCGCATGCTTGGAGAACCCCTTCTTCGACGCATACGCAGCGTCCTCCTCCTGAAGCTTGGCGCTGTCTCGAAGCACCAGTTCGGCCAACCGCGTTGTATCCCGACTAGCGAAGATGGGTGCCGAGAGCCCCGACCGCCCCAGCACCGGTAGGTAACCGCTGTGGTCCAGATGCGCGTGACTGATGACTACCGCATCAAGGTCTTCGCACTGGAACGGCACCGGGTCCCAGTTGCGCCGACGCAGCGCCCGCAAACCCTGGTAGAGCCCGGCGTCGACGAGAACCTGTGCTGACGGCGTCCGAACGAGGAACCGGCTTCCGGTCACTGTCCCAGTCGCGCCATAGAACGAGAGCGTCATCGTGCCTTGCGGGATCCCACTGCTCATGCACTCAGCATCGCCATGGCCCCAGCGGATGCCCAGTGGCCAAGGTCCTCAGCGGGGCTACTCCCCCACTTCGCCGTCGATCGCCTCACGGAAGAGGTCAGCGTGACCGTTGTGGCGGGCGTACTCCTCGATCATGTGAACCATCACCCAACGGAAGGAGTTTCGGTCACCGTTCCTGCGGTCAGCCACCATCGAATCCAAGTCGACGTCACTCTGGATCAGCCGGCAGGCTTCCATCTCCTCTAGGTAGGCGACGAAGTCGAGTTCGGCGTCTTCAGTGCTGATGTCGTCGAAGTCGGAGTCGCGGTCAGGCTGTCCCCAGTAAAGGGACTTCACATCCTCGCTGCCCACCACTTCCCTGAACCAGTAGCGCTCCACATCGGTCATGTGTCGAATCAGACCGAGGAGCGACATCGTTGACGTGGGTACCGATCGCAGGGCCAGCTGCTCACCGGTCAGTCCCGAGCACTTCCAGAGGAGCGTCTCGCGGTGAAACTCAAGGAACGCGTTCAGCAGGGAGCGTTCGTCGCCCTCGGCCGGAAGGTCGCGGCGGTCGATCGGCGGTGCAGTCCACGTCATGAGCCCTGACCTTAGGGGTCTGCACGCCGCTAAACCAATGGCCGAACGGATGCTCGCGGTGGTAGGCAGGGGGCATGTCTGTGGAGATCAAGAACTACCTCGAAGGCTTTGCCGACCGCGAGGCAGCCATTCGGAAGATCGCTGAAGTGGACGAAACCGCTTTTGGCGAGGGGTTTTCTGATGAGGAGATCGGCTCACCGATCTTCGGCGTGCTCGACGACGATCGAACCTTTCTGGCCTGGGAGGCCGGGCAGGTCGTCGGGGTATCGGCCAACTTCGCCCTCGAAGTCAGTGTACCGGGGGGATCGGTACCGACGGCCGGCGTGACGTTCATTGGTGTTCGCCCCACGCACAGGCGACGCGGTGTCATGACGGCGATGTTGGACAACCTGCACGCGGACGGGCTGAGCCGCAACGAGCCGATCGCCGCGCTGTGGGCCGCAGAGACGGCGATTTATCCGCGCTTTGGCTACGGCCGCGCCACCCGGCGGCTTTTCACCGAGATCAAGAGGACGCACGGTTCTTTGAGGGATGCTCCAGCGGACAACTCGATTCGACTCCGCATGATCAACGCTGGCGACGACTTCTCAGTCACGCAGCCGATCTACGATGCGGCTCGTGCCTCACGAGGAGGCGTCCCGGCGATTGATGAACGCTGGCACCAGCGTCAGACCTGGGATCCGCCTTCGAGCCGTCACGGGGCCAGCTCTCTCTACACCGTTGTCGCCGAAGACGACTCCGGAGTCCGCGGATTCATGCGGTACACCTTCAAGCCCGAGTGGACCGACTCGCACGACAACGGCATCTTCAACATCTACCGTTTGATGAGCAGCGATCCAGCAGCGCATGCAGCTCTGTGGCGTTACGCACTCACCTTTGACCTGATGGCGACGGTCAAATGGTTCAACGCCCCCATCGATGATCCGATCCAGCTCTGGCTGGAGTACCCGCGACATGCCACCCGACAGTTCGAGGATGCACTGCACGTGCGCGTGCTCGACCTGCCGCCCGCGATCGCGTCACGCACCCTCAGCACCGAGTGCGACGTGGTCATAGATGTCACCGACAACCGATTCCCCGAGAACGCGGGCCGCTGGCGTATTGCGGGAAGCCCCATGGGTGCAACGTGTGCACGGACCAAGGATCCAGCCGACGTCGCGCTCGACATCAGGCTGCTCGGAGCGTCCTACCTCGGTGACGCGACTTTGCGTGAGTTCGCCGATGCCGGGTGGGTTGAAGAGCTTCGTCCGGGCGCGATCTCGTCACTGGACGCCGCCTTGCGAACAGAGATCCCCCCCTACTGCCCGTTCATCTTCTGAGGGCTAGGTCTGGCAGGTCGGGCACCAGTAGAGCGTGCGGCCAGCCAGGTCTGCAGCTCTCACATTCGTGCGGCAACGACGACACCATCGCCCCGTTCGCAGATAGACGTAGTGCGCGTCCGACTTGCGCACAACTCGGCTCAGGGACTCGCGGTCGGCATGGTCCGTGGTGATGATGCGGCCACTCCGCACGCCAGCCCGCATAAGAGCGCGAGCGTCGTCCCAGATGCCGCGCCAGGTTGCCTCTGGAACGTCGACGCCAATGCGGTACGGGTCGAGCCCCGCACGGAAGAGAAGCTCGGCGCGGTAGACGTTGCCGATTCCGGCGACCACCCTCTGGTCCATCAGCAGCGCCGCAATCGGTTGCCGGCTGACCTGGATCCGCCGCCACGCCAATGCGGGGTCAGCGCCACGTCGAAGCGGGTCAGGCCCGAGTCGTGCCAGAAGCATGGCGCGTTGGTCGCCGTCGATGAGCCGACATCGTGTTGGTCCAACGAGATCTGCGTACCAGTCTGCGACGGCCAGGCGCATCCGCACGGTGGCGCGAGCCGGAGGTGCGGGTTGATCGGCGGTCCGCACCTTGCCGAACAGGCCGAGGTGGACGTGGACGTAGCGGCGTCCGTCGAACTCGTAAAGCAGATGCTTGCCGTACGCCTCGACTGCCTTGAGTTCGCGACCGTCGAGCCTGTCAGCGTCCAGGAACCGCCCTTGCGGACTGGTGACCGACACCGGCCCGCCGACGAACCGCGTCCGGTGTTGACCCGCAACGCGGTGGATGGTGTGACCCTCTGGCATGGGACCAGACTGCCCCATGACGACCGGATCAGCCCGTCGGTGTCACCTCCCCGGTGCGCTCGTACTCCGCAAGCTGCCCGATCCTGCGGACATGGCGATCGTCACCGCTGAAGCGCGTCGAGAGAAAGACCTCGATGAAGGAGAGAACCTCGGCCTCTGAGTGCATGCGGGCGCCGATCGAGATCACGTTGGCGTCGTTGTGCTCGCGAGCGAGGATGGCGATTTCCTGGCTCCACACCAGGGCGGCACGAACGCCGTCAACCTTGTTTGCGGCTATCTGCTCACCGTTGCCAGACCCACCCAGCACGATCCCGAAGCTGCCGGGGTCAGCGACGACACCCGCACCGGTCGCCAGACAGAAGGGTGGGTAGTCGTCGTGGGCGTCGTACTCGTACGGTCCGTGGTCGACGACCTGGTGGCCCCGCTCGATCAGCGCGGCGACGAGGAACTTCTTGGTGTCGAGCCCCGCGTGGTCGCAGCCGATGTGCACTCGCATCAGGTCTGCTGGTCGCCGCGGACGCGAGTGACGATCTTCCATGCCAGCGGAAGCAGGCCGGCTGCAGCAAGCACCTTGAGCGTGTCGGTGATGACGAATGGGTAGAGGCCGTATTCGAGGCCGGTCGCCAGATCGACATTCAGCGTATTCATCAGAACCGGCACACCGACGACATAGATGATCAAACTCCCCAGGAACATCTCAGCCGTGGAGCTCAGGAAGCGGCGATCGTTACCGCGACTGGACAGGTATCCGACAACCGCGGCGGCGACGATGAAGCCAGCGAGGTATCCCATCGTCGCCTTCGCTGCGTCGTACCCAGATGCCTGGGCCGCGAACCACGGCACGCCTGCCAAACCGGTCGCGAGATACAGCGCCATCGAAAGGGCTCCGCGGGCGGCACCGAATGACGCCCCAACGAGAAGAACCGCGAAGGTCTGCAACGTGTAGGGAACCGGCGAAATGGACGGGATCGTGAAAGAGATCTGGGCCGCGAGGCCGGTGAGCGCCGCCCCACCAATGACCAGGCCAGCATCGCGGGCAATGGCGACGGCTCCGGACCCTGGGATCAGGTCGGCCAGCGTGCCGGGGCGCGCCAGTGGGGGGTTGAGGGTGGTCACGGGGCCTCCAGGGGGAGCACACGACGGTACGGGCGACTGTGGGGATGAACAACGCGAGGAACGCTAGCGCACGAGCGACCCATCCCACCCTGCGGCAACCCCGAACGGACGGGGAGCCCTCGACGACCAGGGGTCTGGCGTAGCGTTGGCCGCCGACCCACCTGCTGCGAAGGAGTGCCGAGTGCCCGGCGAGAACCTCACGCGTGACGAAGCCCGCGAGCGTGCCAGCCTCCTGGCCGTCGATCGCTACGACGTCGCCCTCGATCTGACTACCGGCGACCAAACGTTTCGCTCAGACACAACCATCCGCTTCACCGCTGAGGAAGGCCGAGCAACGTTCGTCGACCTCATCGCTCCCCGCGTCACGTCCATCACCCTCAACGGTGTCGATGTCGACGTCAGCGCCTTCGATGGCGTTCGCGTCGAGTTGACCAACCTCGACGTATCGAACGAGCTTCGAGTCGTCGCCGACTGCGCCTACATGAACACCGGCGAGGGACTGCACCGCTTCATCGACCCCGTTGACAAGGCCGTCTATCTCTACACCCAGTTCGAGGTGATCGATGCGCGTCGCATGTTCGCGTGCTTCGACCAACCCGACCTCAAGGCCGCATTCGCCTTCACCATCACTGCGCCAGACGACTGGGAGGTCGTCTCCAACTCGCCGACGCCAACACCGGAGGCCGTCACCGCCGGCACGGCGTGCTGGGCCTTCGCAGACACGCAGCGCATGTCGACGTACATCACAGCACTCGTCGCGGGCCCGTATCACGTGGTCCGCGATGAACACCGCGGAATCCCAATGGGCCTCTTCTGCCGCCGTTCGCTTGCCGAGCACCTCGATGCCGCGCCGATCTTCGACGTGACCAAGCGCGGCTTCGACTACTTCGAGGAGCTCTTCGCGCGCCCCTACCCCTTCGAGAAGTATGACCAGCTCTTCGTCCCCGAGTTCAACGCTGGCGCAATGGAGAACGCGGGCGCCGTCACGATTCTGGAAGACTATGTCTTCCGCTCGAAGGTGACCGACGCCGCCTACGAGCGGCGGGCCGAGACGATCCTGCACGAGCTCGCTCACATGTGGTTCGGCGACCTCGTAACGATGCGCTGGTGGGACGACCTCTGGCTGAACGAGTCGTTCGCCACCTACGCCTCGGTGATCTGCATGTCCGAGGCTACGCACTGGACCAACGCATGGACCACGTTCGCCAACCTTGAGAAGACCTGGGCCTACCGCCAGGACCAGCTGCCCTCCACGCACCCGATTTCGGCAGACATCACTGACATCGAGGACGTCGAGGTCAACTTCGACGGAATCACCTATGCGAAAGGGGCGTCGGTCCTCAAGCAGCTCGTCGCCTGGGTCGGACGTGATTCGTTCGACGCCGGCGTGCGTTCATACTTCGAGCGCCACGCCTGGGGGAACACCGTGCTGGGTGACCTGCTGTCCGCGCTGGAGGAGACGTCCGCCCGCGACCTCTCGAGCTGGGCGAAAGAGTGGCTGGAGACCGCCGGCCTCAACACCATGCGAGTCGACTTCGAGGTCGATGCCGAGGGCCGGTTTACGGCTTTCGATGTCGTCCAGACCGCTCCGGACGGGCACCCGACTCTCCGGTCGCACCGCCTCGCGGTCGGCCTCTACGAACTCGACGGCAGTGGGCTGACGCGCGCCCACCGCGTCGAGCTGGACGTCGTGGGTGAGCGGACAGCCGTCCCCGAACTGATCGGGATGGCCCAGCCCGACCTCGTCTTGATCAACGACGATGATCTGGCCTACACCAAGATCCGGCTCGACCAGCGGTCGGCGAGGACTTTGGTCGACCACATCGGCGACCTCTCCGACAGTCTGGCCAGGGCGCTCTGCTGGACGGCTGCCTGGGACATGACCCGAGACGCCGAGCTGCCGGCGCGCGACTGGGTTGCCCTGGTGCGCAGCGGCCTGCCCCATGAGTCTGACATCGGCGTCCTGCAGGCCGTGGTGCGTCAGGCGGTCTCAGCGCTGTATCTCTTCACTCCGACTGCTGAACGCGAAGAGGCGTTGGCGGCCTTCGCCGAGCACCTGCAAGAGCAGTCTGCCGCCGCAGAGCCGCAGAGCGACCGGCAGCTCGCTCTCTTCCGTGCCTTTGTCAGCATTGCGCGTACCGAGAGTCAGCTGGATGCCGTCACCAACACGCTTACCGATGGCCCTGTCCTCGAGGGCCTCACCCTCGACGCCGACCTGCGGTGGAGTCTGGTGCACCGGCTCGTGGCCACCGGACGCGTTGGCGTCGACGGCATCGAGGCTGAGTTTGAGCGAGACCGCACCGCTAGCGGGGAGCGCCATGCGGCCGCGGCGCGGGCGGCGCTTCCGACTGTTGAGGCCAAGGACAGGGCCTGGCGGGCCGTCGTCGAGTCCGATGACCTACCCAACGCACTGCTGAACGCGACTGTTGCTGGCCTCAACATCCCTGACCACGCCGAGCTCAACAGGGTGTTCGTCGACCGCTACTTCACGATGATCGAGGACGCCTGGCGGACGAGGACGAACGAGTCGGCGCAGACACTCGTGAACGGCCTCTACCCCTCGTTCCTGATCGAGCAGGACATCATCGACCGCACCGAGGCCCACCTGGCTACCCATGAGTCCCCGCCGGCCCTGCGCCGACTGCTTCTCGAGGGAGCCGACGGGATCCGCCGTTCGCTGCGCGCGCAGTCCACTCCCTAGTCGGCAAGGTCGGAGTGCAGGGTGCGCGGGTGCCGCGCATGCTCGCTCAAGGTGTGCAGCCCGGCCACGATGCCACCGGCGAGGTCACCTGCTGCGAACGACGACGTCATGGACATCGCACCGAGCGCGGTGGCGCGATCGTCGAGATAGCGCGCAGCCGTCGCACCGGTGAGGATCTCGAGGCGTCGGTGCGCAGGGTCAATGACGACGACGACCGAACGATCGGCATCGTCGCCAAGGGCGCCCAGTAGCTGGCGCCCCTGTTCCCGAAGGTCGCCATCGGGCGCCCCGACGAACACCGAGTAACGGAGGTCGCTCTCGGTGTAGGCGTGGGTGATGGCACGCTCGATGGCGTCGACCTGACCTGCTGAGAAGGCTTCACCAGCGGGCACTGCAGCCACCCCCTTCGCGAACGGGTTCGGCCAGCGCGGCCGCATCAAGATCGGAGCCGCCGATCCACACCGGCTCTGCCCACCACGACAGTCCCGGGCGGTACTTCGGGCCACGAACCCACGACGGGATGTACACCAGCAGGCTGATCAGGACATAGAGCGCGATGGGCAGGAGGACGAACCAGCCCAAGATCTCGACAGTGGACATGTCGTCACGGTAACCGAACCCGCCGCCCGAGCGCCCACCCCTCCCCTGATCAGTGCCTAGGCAGGCAGAGCCAGGTGCTCCAGCACGGCCCGACCCGCTGCATGGCCGTTGCCACCACCCGCATGGTCGACCAGATAGGGAACCCACGCCGGGTCGGCGCGACCGGAGCCGAGGATCCGCCAGGCTGGCCCCATGGGCTGAAACGGTGCGTGTCGCATCCGCCAGCCGAGGTCGGAGATGCTGCGGTCGGCCTTGACGTGGTTACACCGGCGACAGGCCGAGACGACGTTCTCCCAGACGTGCAGCCCTCCGCGGCTGCGCGGGACTACATGATCCAGGCTCGTCGCCGGAAGATCGCAGTAGACACATCGCCCGCCATCGCGGGCGAAGACGGCCCTCCGGGTAAGCGGAAGAGCGGCCCGACGCGGCACCCGCACGTAACGGATGAGTCGAACCACCGACGGCAGTGGCTCTGTGCGGTGCTCGCTTCGCGCCACTCGATCGGTCTGCTCCACTGCATCAGCCTTCTGCGCCAGCACAAGGACAAGCGCTCGGCGGTCAGCGACGACGCAGAGCGGCTCGTATGTGGCGTTCAACACCAACGCTCGAGACATGGCAGGACCAGTGTGACGCGAGTCACGGCCCGGTGCCACCAATAACCCCCGTCGAGCCCGATCCACCGCCCCCTAGGCTGGGCGATATGCGCAACACCACCCGCCTCGTGTATCCCGATGCCGAGCGCCTGCCCCTCATCGACACCCTGCACGGCCACGTCGTCCCCGACCCGTATCGCTGGCTCGAGGACGCCGCAGACCCACGTACGGAGTCGTGGTCGAAGATGCAAGACGCGCTCTTCGCTGCTGCTCGCGACACCTGGCCGGACAAGGAGCACGTACGACGTCGCGTCTCCGAACTCGTGGGCGCCGGGGTGGTGACAGCTCCCGTCTGGCGCGGAGACCGGCAGTTCCTGATGCGCCGGAGCGCCGACCAGGAGCACGCGGTTCTGATCGTGATCGAGGCCGACGGCACCGAACGGACCCTGCTCGACCCGATGGAGATCGACTCCACGGGTACCACGACGCTCGACACCTGGCAGCCGACCAAGGAGGGCCACCTGCTGGCCTACCAGCTGTCCGAGGGTGGCACCGAGGAATCGGTCCTGCGCGTCATGGACGTCGCCACCGGAGAAACCGTCGATGGCCCCATCGATCGGGCCCGCTACTCCCCCGTTGCTTGGCTGCCCGGTGGCGAGTCCTACTACTTCGTCCGTCGGCTACCAGCCGACCGGGTTCCCGACGGCGAGGAACAGTTCCACCGGAGGGTGTGGCTGCACCGCGTTGGCACTGACGCAGACACCGACACACTTGTGTTCGGAGACGGTCTCGATGCCACCAACTACTACGACGTGAGCGTCAGCCGAGATGGCCGCTGGCTGTCCATCGCTGCCTCCGCAGGCACCGAGCCCCGCAACGACCTGTGGGTAGCCGACATCTCAGCCTCATCGCCAGACAAGCCCGACCTCATCACCCTCCAGGAAGGCGTGGACGCCCAGACATCCCTGCACTTCGGACGCGATGGCTTGATCTACGCGTACACCAACGCTGGCTCACCACGCGGTCGCATTCTCGTCACCGAACCCGGCATCTGGTCGCTCGACGAATGGCGTGACCTGGTACCAGAGGACCCCGAAGCCGTCCTGGAAGGGTGGTCGATCCTCGACGGCGACGCGCTACCCGACCCGGTCCTGCTGGTGGTCAGAAGCCATCACGCCGTCGGACGGATCCACCGCCATGACCTCCGGACCGGCGCGGAGACCGGATCGGTCCCGATGCCAGGGCTGGGCACCGTGGCCGGAGTCACCGACCGACCAGAGGGTGGGCACGAGGCGTGGTTCGGCTACACCGACCATGTCACTCCACCATCGGTCTACCACTACGACGCGCGCACTGACGCCACCACACTCTGGGCCAAACCACCCGGGTCCGTCGAGGTTCCACCGGCCACGTCAGAGCAGGTCGTGTACCAGTCCAAGGACGGTACCGATGTCCGTATGTTCGTCATTCGCAGGTCGGACACAGCTCCTGGTCCAGCACCGACCATCCTGAACGGCTACGGCGGCTTCGGCGTTCCGCTGACGCCCGCCTACTCGGCGACGGTTCTCGCTTGGGTGGAAGCCGGTGGGGTATATGTCGTTGCCAACCTGCGGGGTGGCGGCGAGGAGGGTGAGGACTGGCACCGCGACGGAATGCGCGACACCAAGCAGAACGTCTTCGATGACTTCCACGCAGCTGCCGAGTGGCTCATCAACAACGGTGTCACCACGAACGACCAGCTGACCATCTCTGGGGGATCGAATGGCGGGCTGCTCGTCGGGGCCGCCCTCACCCAACGTCCAGACCTGTATGCCGCTGTCATCTGCGCCGCTCCGCTGCTCGACATGGTCCGCTACGAACAGCACGGCCTCGGCCCGACGTGGTCGGACGAGTACGGCACCGCAGCCGACTCCACCGAGCTCGGCTGGCTGCTCTCGTACTCGCCGTACCACCACGTCAGCGACGGGGTGGACTACCCGGCAACGCTGTTCACGATCTTCGATGGCGACACTCGGGTAGACCCGCTCCACGGCCGCAAGATGGCTGCGGCGCTGCAGCACGCAACGAGCGGCACCCGACCCATTCTCGTGCGACGCGAGTCTGACGTCGGCCACGGCGCCCGAGCCGTCACCCGCGCCGTCGAGCTCTCAGTGGACACGCTGGCCTTCGCCGCAGCCCAGACCGGCCTCGACTGGGACGCATGAGGCAGTAGCGTTCTCACACCATGCCAATCACGATCGACGAGACCACGATAGAAGTGGTGCAGCGCTTCTTCGACACGTGGTACGGATCGATCATCTCCGTCGCCATCATCGTGGTGCTTGCCCTGGTGGCCAGATGGATCTGGCACCGATTCGTCCGGCGAACCACCGCCACGTTCACCCAGTCAGCCGTCACGCGCTACCTCACCGGTGACAAAGAGTCGCCACGCGATCGGGATATGGCGATCGAGCGTTACCGGGCGCGCGCCACCGCGGTGTCGGGGATGCTCAGTTCGGTTGGCACCTTCGTCATCGCCGCCGTCGCGATCCTCTTTGCCTTGAACGCGGTCGGGGTCAACATCGCTCCCCTTCTGGCCAGTGCCGGTATCGCTGGTATCGCGATCGGATTTGGCGCTCAGACGATCGTCCGCGACTTTCTCTCTGGCGTCTTCATGATCCTCGAGAACCAGTACGGCGTCGGCGATGTGGTGACGGTCAACGGGATCACCGGAAAGGTTGAAGACGTCGGGCTTCGGATTACGACCGTGCGCGACTTCGACGGCACGGTCTGGTACGTCACAAACGGTTCGGTCACCGAGCTGGGAAACCGTAGCCAAGGTTGGTCAGTCGCAGTTGTCGACGTGCCAGTAGGCCACGCAGCCGATCTCGATCACGCCAAAGAGGTACTTCTCCGGACGGTCACCCAGCTTCAGCGAGACCCTGAGTGGACCAATCGAATCATGCCCGACGAGCCAATCGTCGGTGTTGAGTCGATCACTTCGACCGCGGTCACCATGCGGATCCGCCTGCACACCGTCCACGAACAACAGGTTTCCGTCGCACGTGAGATCCGGGTTCGCGCCATGAAGGCGCTCGAGAACGCCGAAGTGCCGACGCCCTACCAGGGCATGCCACCACCGGAGGATCCAGCTCAGGCGGGTCCTGCAATGTGAATGGTGGGTCGGTAGCTCGCGCTCGAGTGGACCTGAAAGAATCACCCACGTGGACGCATCGCAGCAAACACTCTTTGATCGCATCGGTGGCGGTCCAGCCTTTACCCGACTTGTCACGGTCTTCTACGAGGGCGTCGCAGACGATGAAGTGCTCCGACCGCTCTATCCCGAGCAGGACCTCGGGCCGGCTGCCGATCGTCTACGGATGTTCCTTGAGCAGTACTGGGGTGGGCCCACGAGCTACTCCGATCAGCGCGGGCACCCCCGGCTGCGCATGCGGCACGCCCCCTACCGGGTGGACGCCCTCGCTCGCGACCAGTGGCTCCTTCACATGCGAACGGCCGTCGACTCCCTCGAGCTGGCAGACGACCTTGACGCCGAATTGTGGAACTACCTGCTGATGGCCGCCCACTCGCTGGTGAACACCATCGAAGAACCGGCAGGTGTGGTCAGCCCCGAGCTCTGACTGACGCCAGAAGACCGCAGCCCATGAATCAGCTCACATGCCTACAAGCGGTGGTCGTGACGCAGCGTGACGGAGCGGTGCGATTTGCGTGAACTGGGTTTTTTTTGACAGCTCGTGGGTAAGACTGGATGCACGACCCTCGACCCGCAGGGTCGAAGTTGTGTCGCGCCAAGGCAAACAGTCGAGCGGCAAGTCAAATCTATGGGGGAATGCATGAAGAGTTCGCTGATCATCAGGTCCGTGGGCGCGACCGCATCGCTTGCGCTGGTTCTGACAGCCGTCGGGATCGCGGACGCGTCCGATTTCGAACATACGACTGTCGTCAGCACCGACCCGGTCAACTGGACGCCGGACCTCGTCCAGGTGTCGGGTCTGCCGAAGCCTGTGGCGTACTCCATTGCCGAGGCAGGCAACCAGATGGTCGTCGGCGGCCGCTTCTCCAGGGTCGAACAGAACCCGGGCACCACGCAGTTCGACCGGTCAAACGTGGTCGCTTTCGGCGCCACCGACGGCGTGATCAACAAGACCTTCGCCCCTAATGTCAACGGTGAAGTGTGGTCGGTGCTCTCCGACGGCACCTCGGTCTACCTCGGCGGCAACTTCACCACGGTCAACGGTGTCGCTAGCGCTGCTGTGGCCAAGTTGGATCTTGCAACCGGTGCGCTCGACTCGAGCTTCAAGTCCCCCTTCAAGGGCGGGCGGGTCACCGACATGGCGACGCAGGATGGGAACCTCGTGCTCGCCGGCACCTTCCCACGTCGACTCATGTCGGTGAACCCCAACACCGGCGGTGTCACCAACTACATCCCCACCTCGCTTACGGTCACCGGCAAGCTCGTGGGGGCGAACAACGCTCCCAGCGACAGTCCTCAGGTCTTCAAGTTCGACATCAGCTCAGATGGCCAGCACCTCGTGGCCGTTGGCAACTTCACCGACGTGCAGGGGCAGCCGCGGCCGCGGGTCTTCATGCTCGACCTGACTACTGCCGGCGCAACGCTTTCCAGCTGGAACTACGAGCCACTTGCTGAGCCGTGTACCTCCACGCGCAGGAACGCGATCTCCTACATCCAGGACGTCGACTTCGCGCCCAACAGCCAATGGTTCGCCCTTGCTGCCTTCGGGTTCATGTACCAGGGCTACGACCTGCCCATCAACGATGCGGGCAACCGTCGTTGGTATCAGATCTGCGATGCCGTCGCCCGCTTCGAGACCAGCAGCCTGAACCCGACGCAGCCGACATGGATCAACTATTCGGGCGGAGACTCGATCAAGTCCGTGGCGGTCACCGGTGCAGCCGTCTACGTCCAAGGTCACAGCCGCTGGCTGGAGAACCCCTACGGCCGAGACTTCAAGAACGATGGCGGCAAGGACCGGTTGGGCGGGGGCGCCATCAGCCCCAACCCCGGGGGCTACGCACGCGCGGGCGACCTGCATGCCGTGCCGAGCGCGGCACTCGATTGGAACCCGAACATGCCGCAGCAATCAGGCGGCTATCAGGTCCTGCCGACCGAAGCCGGAGTCTGGTTTGTGACTGACGGAGTTCGCTTCAACGGCGAGTACCACCGTGGGATCCGCTTCGCACCCCTCCCGTAGGTTCGCTGGTGGACCGGTTGGGTGTGGTCAGCCCCGAGCTCTGACCACACCCAGCCGGTTCGCTGTCAGGTCCGGAAAGACCGACGACATCTGCGATCCCTGACACCTCTTCTCGAGGATTTCGGCGAGAATCTGCCGATAGTCGGTGGTCCCCGCGAGGTCTCCCCCGGCCAAGGCGCCTTCCTCTAGCGTTGGCCAGGTTCCATGCACCTTCCCGCCTTGAACGCCGCCGCCAAGCAGCAGCACCGCCTGTCCATGGCCATGGTCGACGCCGCCAGACCCGTTCTCGACGAGGCTGCGACCGAACTCGGTGAGCGTGACGACGGTGACATCAGCAAAGCGTGCGCCAAGATCGGTGGCGAACGCTGCCATCGATGACGCCAGCTCTCCGAGCTTGTCGGCCAACCAGCCGGAATCCACCGTTCCCATGTCGGTATGCATGTCCCAGTCGCCATAGTCGACAGCTGCGACCTGCAGACCGACGTCGAACTTGATGACGCGAGCAACGTCTCGCAAAGCGCGTCCGAGGTCGGTGTCCGGGTACGTGGCGTCAGGGATGTACCCCGCATCCTGCATCTGCGCTGCATCAGACAGCGCCGACAGGGTCGTCGACGCCGGCGCCCCGACCATCACGGGGGCGCCGGTGTGCAACGAAGTCAGCGCCTCGGTCCAGCGTTGCCGCTCGGGCAGGTCCCAGGCACCGGAGAGTTCGAAGTCCTTGAGCGACCACATGGCCAGCTCTGGCGACGGCCCGCGGAAGGCAGACGCTGGAAGGCTGCTGCCCATCTGTACCGCCTGAAATGCCGATCCGGCGTCGCGGAGTCCCAGAGTCCGGTCCAACCACCCCGAGCGCACCGACGATCCAGGCGCTGCACGTTCCATCTCCTCCATTGCCTCGAAGTGCGAGCGGGTCTGGTTGGTCATGCCAACAGCCTGCACGGCACCAAACGTCCCCGACTCCCACCAAGGCATCAACGGCTGCATGGCCGGGTGAATCCCGAACATCGGGTCCAGTGGTAGCAGGGCGTTCTGCGGGATCCCTATCGATGGCCGAACCTCGGCATATCGCCGATCTCCCGTTGGCACGATCGTGTTGAGGCCGTCGAAGCCGCCGCGCAGCGACAGCACGACAAGCACGTCACCGGTGTACGGCTCGGCAGCGAACGCCATCTGGGTGGAGAGCCCTGTGGAGGTGAGCCCGGCGAGCGCTCCCACCGCGCCGAGACGTCCCAGAAAGGCTCGTCGAGACATTCCGTAGTCGGGGCACCCGCATCCTTGAGCTGACGTCGTCATCGTCATCACCTGACCGCGTGGTACGGAGAGTCGAGTATGAGTGCCACGACGTACGGCAGCCGCCAACCCACTGCCTCGCTGTCGCTCCTCAACCGATCAGTTCCGAGATGGCCGAGGAAGGTAAGAACTGCCTGCCGGTGCTCTGGAGCCAGCCGGCGGAAGACGAGCCGCTCAGCTAGAGCATCCACCATGGCGCCATACGTCCTCGGCAGTCGCGTAGGAAGCAGTGTGCGCAGCTCCGGCTGGGTGAGCTCGTCAGGCCACCAGTGCGCTGCGAGGGAGAGGTGCGTGTTCCAGCGCCCGAGCGTCCCCCCGGCGGACTGCCAGTCGATGGCGGTGTCGGGGTACCCGTCCGGGGGGTTCCAGGCGAGGGGCTGCTGTCCCAGGCTGTCCGAGATCCAGACCAGCGCCTGCATCCCTTGCCGCCCCTTACGGTCCGGGCCGTAGCCGAGCACGCGCAAGGTGGCCAGGAGGTCCTCGAAGGGACGGCGGACCTTTTCTCCCACCGAGCCCGCGAACTCCTGGCTGAGGAAGAGCTGCCGCAGGACGGGAACGATCGCGGTCCCTCGGCTGAGATATGTGCTGGCAAGCCGGTCGACCAGAACCGGATTCGGCGTGTCGGACACGAACCTCTGGCAGAGCTTGAACGCGATGTGGTGCGCTGTCGACGGATGGTTGGCCAGGTACTTGAGGTACCTGATCCCCACGTCATACCCGTTAGCGGCCGGGTTGGGGTCGGTGAAGCCCATGATGCTGACCGGTCCTCGATAGTGCTCGCTTCCGGTGTAGCGGAAGGTTCCACGCTCCCAGTTGATGCCGAAGCCGGTCATGACCAGCGTCGAGTTGCGCATGTCCTGCTCGTTGTATCCCCCATCGACGCTAACGGTATGCAGCTCCAACAACTCGCGTCCGTAGTTCTCGTTTGGGTTGTCCTTCGTCGAGTCTGCGTTGTTCAGGTAGAGCAGCATCGCTGGGTGGGTGGCGCTAGCGATCAGCATGTCCTCGAAGCGACCAAATGCGTGCTTGCGGATCACCTGACGGTCGTAGTCCTGGCGGTTGTCCCACACCCTGTCGCTGGGATTCGTGACGTTGAGGTGGTTCGACCAGAAATCGACCACAACTTCGAAGAGCTGTCGCTTGCTCCAAGCCGCGCGCGCGATCGTCGCCGAGGCGAGGTCGTACATGAGGTCCCAGGAGAACGGCTCGAGGCCATCCCGCGCCTCGGGGATCGTCCAGTTCACCCGCGGAAACCGGTCCTTGATGAGGGCACTGCAGGTGGAGTCGTCGATGGTGCTCGGCGCCAGCTGCTTGTCGAGCCAAGCCCGCCGCCCCTGCTTCGTGATAGCCGACACCATGGCGGGTGTCGGACCGAAGGTCGCTCGGCGTAGTAGGTGAATGTTGAGGTCTGCCGGGACGAAGTCCGCCCCGCTGCCTGCCTCTGCTGCAGCGGCCGGGGTTCCGCCCGCCGAACTCACGGCTAGGCCACCTGCTCCAGCTGCAGCAAGGCCGAAGAGTCGGCGTCTCGTGAGCGTGGTCATACGGGTGTGTCGTCCCTCGCACGCCCCGGTCTTGACCAAACGATCTTCGTGTCACCCATTCGGGCTCGTGCATGTGGGCTACGGGTGGGTGATCTCCCGCTCAGAGCAACGCGAATACCGAGATCGATGGGAACAGGCCTCGACGGGCAGCGACGCTGCCACCGGGCACCGAGAGCCGAGTCCACGTGTCGGTGGAGTAGGCCACAGCGACACCCTCACCTGGCCCCATCAATCCCAACGACTCAGCCGCATGGGCCGATCGCACTGGGACCTCACCGAGACAGGTGCGTTCCCACACGTCCTGTGCAATCTGCTCCAAGTCAGTTCGATCGGTGACCCCCTCAGCACGCTCACGGAAGAAGTGCTTGGCCGTGTCCACCGCGGCACGCACGTTCGCGACGTCACCGCGGATCCGCTCCTCCCAACCGCTGCGCGGCGGCAACAGCCCCACCCAGCTCGGGCCACTGACCGCGGGTGGAACCTCGACTGCAAGTGCCTCACGCACGCGCTCGAGCAGCCGCTGCGCCGACACGGTCGCGTCCAGCTGCGCCGGGGCGGCGAGTGCAACCGGGCGCAGTGCCACGACCTCGAAGGGCGGACCACTCCAGACCCCGACAACTGGTCCACCGGCTTGCAGACGCACCGCCGCCCGGTTGTCCAGTGCGACCAGCCTTTCGAGGTACTGAACGAGGCCCTGACGGTCGGCCTCCCCAGCGAGCTCTACGCCTGTCATACCGGCTCGAGGAACGGCTCAAGAGCCGCTCGCTCCTCGTCAGAGACCCGCCGGGGACGTCCGCGAGCGATGTCGAACGGCACAAGGACCGTTGCCGCCTCGGCGTAGACGGGCCCATCGTCATCCAGGATCTGGTAGCGCAGCTCGAACGAGGAGTTGCTCAGCCGTGCCACCCAGACGTCGATCGCCACCGGCTCAGGTCGAAACACAAGGGGTGCCTTGTAGTCGATCTCGTGACGCGCAACGACGACGCCGGACGACAACCGCTCGCGAGCGACTTCACCGCCGGCATTGACGAAGAGGAGGTCGACCCGCGCCTCTTCCAGGTAGGTGAAGAAGGTCGTGTTGTTGATGTGGCCATAGGCATCCATGTCCGACCAGCGCAACGAGCACTTGAATCGATGCTTGGCCATGGAAGCGCGCTCAGCCGCGGGTCAGCTTGCGATACGTGGCGCGGTGCGGGCGCGCGGCGTCGGCACCGAGGCGTTCCACCTTGTTCTTCTCGTACGAGTCGAAGTTCCCCTCGAACCAGAACCACTGCGAGTCGCCCTCATAGGCGAGGATGTGCGTGGCGACGCGGTCGAGGAACCATCGGTCGTGAGACGTGATCACGGCGCAACCGGGAAACTCCAGCAGCGCGTCCTCAAGGCTGCCGAGCGTCTCGACGTCGAGGTCGTTTGTCGGCTCGTCCAGCAACAGCACGTTGCCGCCCTGCTTGAGCGTCAGCGCAAGGTTGAGCCGGTTGCGCTCACCACCGGAGAGCACCTTGGCCGGCTTCTGCTGGTCGGGGCCCTTGAAGCCGAAGGCGGCCACGTAGGCCCGCGACGGCATCTCAACATTGCCAACCTTGATCCAGTCGAGTCCGTCGGAGACGACCTCGAAGAGCGTCTTGTCGCCGTCGAGGCCGCCACGTCCCTGGTCGACGTAGGAGATCTTGACCGTCTCGCCGATCTTGATCTCGCCGCTGTCCGGCTTCTCTTCGCCGATGATCATCTTGAAGAGGGTCGTCTTGCCAACGCCGTTCGGGCCGATCACACCGACGATGCCGTTGCGCGGCAGTGAGAACGAGAGGTCTCCCATCAACAGGCGGTCGTCGAACCCCTTCGTGAGCTTGACGGCCTCGATCACCGTGCCACCAAGGCGTGGGCCTGGTGGGATCTGGATCTCTTCGAAGTCGAGCTTGCGATGCTTGTCGGCCTCAGCAGCCATCTCCTCGTACCGGTCGAGGCGCGCCTTGCTCTTGGTCTGCCGAGCCTTGGCGTTCGAGCGCACCCACTCCAGCTCGTCCTGCAAGCGCTTCTTCCGCTTGGCATCCTTCTGTCCTTCGACCTTCAGCCGCGAGGCCTTGGCCTCAAGGTAGGTCGAGTAGTTGCCCTCGTACGGATAGGCGCGGCCGCGGTCGAGCTCGAGGATCCATTGAGCAACGTTGTCGAGGAAGTACCGGTCGTGGGTAACGGCGACAACAGTGCCTGGGTACTTCTCCAAGTGCTGCTCAAGCCAGAGCACGCTCTCGGCGTCGAGGTGGTTGGTGGGCTCGTCGAGCAGCAGCAGGTCAGGCTGCTGGAGCAGCAGCTTGCAGAGCGCAACCCTGCGGCGTTCACCACCCGACAGCACGGCCACGTCTGCGTCTGCGGGAGGGCAGCGGAGGGCATCCATCGCCTGCTCCAGCTGGGAGTCGAGATCCCAGGCGTTTCGGTGGTCGAGCTGCTCCTGCAGGGTGCCCATCTCAGCGAGCAAGGTGTCGAAGTCCGCGTCCGGCTCGGCCATCAGGGCGGAGATCTCGTTGAACCGGTCGAGCATGCCCTTGGTCTCGGCGACGCCCTCTTCGACGTTCTCGAGGACGTTCTTGCTGTCGTCAAGCGCCGGCTCCTGCAGCAAGATTCCGACCGTGTACCCGGGGCTGAGCATTGCGTCGCCGTTGGACGGTTGGTCGAGGCCGGCCATGATCTTGAGGACGCTGGACTTACCTGCGCCGTTGGGACCGACGACACCGATCTTGGCGCCCGGGTAGAACGCAAGCGTCACGTTGTCAAGAATGACCTTGTCGCCGTGCGCCTTGCGCGCCTTGGACATGGTGTAGATGAACTCAGCCATGCAGGAAGCCTAACGACCGGCACCCCCTCACCTCTGCCCCGGTCGGGGCAGACTGAGTCGTCAGGCGACGTCGGGAACCTGCTCCCCCGTCGCGAACTCAGGCGAAGGAGTCGGCGCTGCCTCCGCCGGTGGACTCGGCTCCCGATCCGGTCGTGGCGGGCGGGCGAAGGAGGCCTGGCCGAGGGCGAGGTCGTGGCCCACCGACGTGGCGAGCACCTCGAGCGTCTCGCGGGGGCCGTTCTCACCTTCCCAACGGGAGACCCGAAGCCGACCCCGGACTATCACCGGTTGTCCCTTCCTGACCGATGCTGCGACATGGTCGGCTAACTTTCGGAAGCAGATGACGTCGAGCCACACGGTCTCCCGTTCAACCCACTGGTTCGTTGACCGGTCGAGGTAGCGCTCGGCCGTCGCCAGCCGAAACCTCGCCCGGTTGCTGCGCTCGCCCGATGTCAGCTGCACGTCGGTGCCGACGGTGCCGTTGACGGTCACGAAGATCTCATTCACTGCATCCTCCTCCGAGTCGGAAGACGCCAGCGTGCGTCAAGACCGGCAATCGGCGCAGCCGGCCCCTTTCGTTCTGTGGACAGCAAAACCACGACCGCCTACTAGGGTGGATAAGACAGGAGCACGGACCGTCGAGCCGCGCGGAAGGGGTACCCAGAAATGATGGGTGAGCGGGCACCGCGTCCTGCCGATGCCTGCGACGCCGTGGTGGTCTTTGGCATCACCGGCGACCTTGCCTACAAGAAGATCTTCCCCGCCCTCCACAACCTCGCTCGCCGCGGACGCCTAGAGGTGCCGGTGGTCGGCGTTGCACGCGGTGATCGCACTGAGCAGTGGCTCCGCGACCACATTCGCAGCAGCATCTCCGAGCACGCCGAGGATGCCGATCCAGCTGCAGTCGACGAGCTCGAGAAGCAACTCGTGTTTGTTGCGGGCGACTACAGCGACCCGGATACCTTCACTCGACTGACCGAGGCTCTGAAGGGGTGCAGCAGCCCCCTCTTCTATCTGGCGATTCCGCCGAGTCTCTTCGAGGTCGTCGTGCATCAACTGGCGACCGCAGGGCTGGCATCACGCGGCCGAGTGGTGGTGGAGAAGCCCTTCGGTCGAGACCTCGCCTCGATGCGCGAGCTCGACAACGCCCTCGATGGCGCGTTCGGAGAAGAGGACGTCTTCCGCATCGACCACTACCTGGGAAAGGAGTCGGTGCAGAACTTGCTCTACTTCCGGTTCGCCAACTCCTTCCTCGAGCCGTTGTGGAACCGCAGCCATGTCTCCAGTGTTCAGATCACGATGGCCGAAGGCTTTGGTGTCGAAGGACGCGGAGCGCTCTACGAAGAGCTCGGGGCCGTGCGCGATGTCGTGCAGAACCACCTGCTGCAGGTCGTGTCGCTGCTCAGCATGGAACCTCCGGTGAGCATGGCGCCGGGCCCGCTGCGTGACGAGCGTGTCAAGGTGCTCAACGCCATCCAACAGCCAGAACGGGGGGACCTCGTCCGCGGCCAGTACGTCGGCTACACCGATGAGCCGGGTGTGGCCCAGGACTCGACCACCGAGACGTACGCAGCGCTGCGTCTCTGCGTCGATTCGTGGCGGTGGAGCGGTGTACCGTTCCTGATCCGGACGGGCAAGCACCTTCCGGTCACCGCCACGGAGGTTCTCGCCACCTTTCACAGACCACCCCAACGCCTCTTCGACGAGACACTCCCCCGCGACAGCAACCACCTGCGTTTCAGGTTGGGTCCCGATCGTGTTTCCATCGCCCTGGGCGTCCGAAGCAAGAGACCAGGAGATGTTCAGGTAGGCCGCAATGTCGAGCTGTACATGAGTGATGACGAAGTCGGCACCATGACCGCGTACGAGCGTCTGATCGATGACGCCATGGACGGTGACCCCACCCTGTTTGCCCGCTCCGACGCAGTAGCTGCGTCTTGGACGATCGTCGACAGCCTGCTCGACGGACGGTCCGAAGAGGCTCCTGAGCTGTATCGGCCTGGCACGTGGGGACCGTCAGCAGGAGACGCGTTGGCCGCTGACGTCGGTGGCTGGCACGAACCAGGACCGCAGTAGGCAGCATGCATCTCGACGTCTATCCCACGCCATCGGCGGCCGCCCATGCTGCCGCCGCCGCCATTGCCGAGCTGCTGGCGGCCGCGGTCGCTACACGTGGTAGCGCCACGCTCGCCATGAGCGGAGGAAGAACTCCAGGGCTGATGGTCAGCCAGCTCGCGACGTTGTCGGTGCCCTGGGAGTTCGTGCATCTCTGTCAGGTGGACGAGCGAGCAGTTCCCTCCGATGACCCGGCACGCAACTGGACCCAACTTCTTCCTCTGGCCGCTCTCGTGCCGCGCACGCATCGACACCCCATGCCCGTTGAGGTCGACGATGCCGACACCTCGTATGCGAAGGAGCTCGTGGCAGTTACCGGCGGACCCGTTGTCCTCGACGTTGTTCACCTGGGGCTTGGCGCGGACGGACACACCGCGTCGTTGGTACCGGACGATCCAGCCGTTGAAACAGTCAATCAAGACGTCTCGTGGGTAAACGCTTTCGGCGGCTACCGACGTCTGTCTTTGACCCTGCCGGTGCTGAACCGTGCCCGCCATCAGGTCTGGCTCGTTGCGGGGGCCGACAAGGCAGTGGCTCTGAGCGAGATGACCCAAGACCGCTCGGCCTCACCAGCGTCCCGCGCAGTGACGGGCGCGTCTGCCACCGCATACGTAGATGCGCCGGCCGCTGCACTATTGGCAAAGACCTGACGTGACGCTGCCAATATCCGATTACGCACTCATCGGCGACACACGGACTGCCGCGCTCGTCGGTCGCGACGGTTCGATCGACTGGTTCTGCGCCCCCCGCTTCGACTCCGGGGCCTGCTTCGCGGCACTTGTCGGTACTGAACAGCACGGTCGCTGGCTGATTCGCCCCCGCGATGAGGTGCTGGAGGTACGTCGTCGCTACCGTGGCGACACGTTGGTTCTCGATACCTCGATGCGCGCGCAATCCGGTGAGGTGACGATCACCGACCTCATGGTTCCCGAGGCCGAGCGCCCCACGCTGGTGCGCAGAGTCACCGGAGTTTCCGGACGAGTCAAGATGTATACCGAGCTTGTCCTGCGATTCGACTACGGCAGCGTCGTTCCCTGGGTCACTCGTCAGAACGACGTCCTTCGGGCTGTCGCCGGCCCCGATGCCGTTGCCGTTCACACCACGGTGCCACTGGTCGGTCATGACCTGCAGACGACGGGCGAGTTCGAGCTGTCCGCCGGCGAGACGGTGTCCTTCGTGCTCATCCACCACCCGTCGCATGAGCTTCCACCTGCAGCCGTCGACCCCGAGGTCGCCGTCGCGGCGGCGTGCCAGTGGTGGCAGACCTGGATGGAGCAGTGTCCGGTCTCGGGCCCTTGGGCAGAGGCGGTGCGACGCTCGGCGATCACCTTGAAGGCACTGACCTACGCCCCCACCGGAGGGATCCTGGCAGCCCCGACGACATCGCTGCCGGAAATGATCGGGGGCACGCGCAACTGGGACTATCGCTACTGCTGGCTTCGCGATGCCACGTTCACGCTCTACGCCTTGTTGATGAACGGTTTCCACAGCGAGGCGAGAGAGTGGCGCGAGTGGCTGCTTCGCGCAGCAGCAGGGCGTCCGGAAGATCTACAGATCCTGTATGGCATCTCTGGCGAACGACGTGTCGACGAACAGACCATCGACTGGCTCCCCGGATATCGAGGATCGGCTCCCGTTCGTGTAGGTAACGCCGCGCGCGGGCAGTTTCAGCTAGACGTCATCGGCGAGGTGCTCGACGTGCTCCATCTGACGCGGAGCCTCGACGGTTCAGACGCCGAAACGGTCGACGCGTGGAACCTGCAACGGGTCCTTCTGGACTTTCTCGAGTCCAGCTGGGAACGGCCGGACTCCTCGCTCTGGGAGGTGCGTGGCCCTCGACGTCACTTCACCCACTCGAAGGTCATGGCATGGGTGGGTTTCGACCGCGCCGTAAAGGCAGTCGAACGCTTCGACCGTACCGGTCCGGTGACGCGCTGGCGTCAGCTGCGCGACGAAGTCCATGCGGAGGTGTGCGACCGCGGCTACGACGCCGGTCGAAACACGTTTGTGCAGTCGTATGGCGGAAAGTCGCTCGATGCCGCCCTGCTCATGATGCCGCTCGTAGGTTTCCTGCCCGCCGACGATCCACGGCTGCTTGGCACCGTCAAGGCAATCGAGCAAGAACTGGTGCACGACGGTCTCGTGCTCCGGTACCTGCCAGACGCCGATGTGGAGGGGATCACCGGAAGTGAAGGGCTACTTTCTTCCTTGCTCCTTCTGGCTCGCCGACAACTACGCGCTTCAAGGTCGGACACACGAGGCACATGCCCTTTTCGAGCGCCTGCTTTCACTGCGTAACGACGTCGGTCTGCTGTCGGAGGAGTTTGATCCCGTAAAGGGTGAACTGCTCGGCAACTTTCCACAGGCGTTCAGCCATGTCGCACTGGTGAATACCGCGCACAACCTCTCAGAGGTGCGAGGTCCGGCTCATCACCGGGCTTCAGGTTCTTGGCGTCGCCCAACTGCATGACCGCCGAATGAGTTCCGCATCATCGCCAGCAGCTGGTTCGCGAAGTCGCCGTTGCCCTGGCTGGAGAACCGCTGCATCAATGCGGCCGCAATAACGGGCGCAGGTACCCCCGTATCGATCGACTCGCGCACTGTCCAGCGACCCTCACCGGAGTCGGCGACGACCGGCGCGATGCCCTGAAGGGGCGCTTCGTCCTTGAGCACCGACGCGGTGAGGTCGAGCAGCCACGACCGGATCACCGTTCCGTGCCGCCATGCCTCGGCAACCGCGGCGACGTCGGTGACGAGTTCGTCGCGAGCCTCGAGCAATGCAAATCCCTCAGCCAGGGCTTGCATAGCTCCGTACTCGATGCCGTTGTGCACCATCTTGGTGAAGTGACCGGCGCCTACGGGCCCGGCGTGCACCCAACCCGAGTCCGGGGCGGGCGCAAGTGTCTTCAGGGCCGGTATGAGCCGCTCAACGTCGGGAACTGACCCTCCTGCCATCAGGCCGTACCCCTCTTCAAGACCCCACACTCCGCCGGAGACCCCGACGTCGACAAACCCAAGGCCGCAGTCAGACATGCTGGCCGCCACGCGTTGGGAGTCGCGGTAGTCGGCGTTGCCGCCGTCGACGACAATGTCCCCGGGCGACAGGACCTCACGCAACTCGCCCATCACCCCTTCGGTGACGGACCCCGCAGGGAGCATCAGCCAAACCACTCTTGGCGCATCCTGCGCAGCGACAGCGTCGGCCACCGTCGGGTGTGTTGCGACCACGCCCGGCTCATCGGCCATCGCGGCACGAGCCGCTGGACTCGGATCGACTGCAGTCACCAAATGTCCACCGCGCCCCAGGCGTCGGGCCATGTTCCCACCCATGCGACCTAGTCCGACCATCGTCAGATCCATGTCAGCTCCCAAAGCGATTCGGAGTAGCCGGCGTACCAGTGTGAGCCTAGGCGCTCACCCGCGAGCGCTACGCGAGTAGTGGGCGCGAACCTTGGCGCGGTTCCCACAGGTGCGCATGTCACACCACCGCCTGTTGCCGGCCCGGCTCGTGTCCAGAAAGAGCCACCCGCACCCTCCGGCCTCCAGCGGACACTGCCGGACCAGCGCCAGCTCTGGCTCGGTCAGCAAGTCCCACACGTCGATCGCCACCGGCCAGAGCACCTGGGCAAGCGCGTCGGAGGTGCGCCACTCCTCCCGGACGCCGCCGCGATTCGACGCCGCCAGGACGCGGTGACCGATGCTTTCGCCCAGGGCGTCGTTCAGCTTCACGAGGTCGCTTGTCCGAACTTCTTCGCCGAGGCGCGAGGCATTGATCAGGGCGAAGGCTGCCTCACGCATGGCCACCGCCTGACGGTGAGCCACCGATGCCTCTGTCGCGGCGGCCTTGGCTCGCCTCCTCAGCCAGGAGATCGGCCGAGGCAGCGGCACATCGACCATCTCGAACCATCCAAGGACATCGGCATAGCTGGCGAGGTAGTCACGGCCTTCATTCGGTCGGCGAGGGTCGACGGTGTTGACGAAATCAAGGCAAAGGCGTCCACCGACGCGCTCGGGAAGCGACAGGGATGGGGGCACCGCCTCACCCTAACCGGCCTAACCGGTATCAACGACGTTGGGACGCATCGCCTCGCCGAACGGCTCGAGGTAACGCCGAATCGCGATCGCTGCGGCTGCGCCCTCGCCAGCCGCGGCAGCCGCCTGCTTGGTGCTTCCGCTACGTACGTCACCGGCCACGAAAACTCCCGAAGCCGATGTCTGCATGCCCATGTCTGCCCTGACGAATCCCTGAGGCGTCGGTCTCCACCAGCTCGCTCACCAGCAAGGCGTTGGGTGTCAGCCCGATGAAGACAAAGGCCGCCGGTGTTCTGATCGTCTCTCGGACTCCGGCGGGATCCTCGACGACAAGCCCGGTCAGCTTGCCGTTCTCACCTACGAACTCGACGGGCGTGGTGCTGACACGAACATCGATTGCGTCGTTCGCTCCACCTTGTCGACTACGGCGGCGCTGGCCGTGAGCCGGTCGGCCGTCGTGACCAGCGTGATGCGCTGGTCCAACGTGGTGAGGAACAGGCTCTCCTCAGTTGCTGAGTTACCGCCGCCGACGACTACGACCTCCTCGCCGCGGTAGAAGGCACCGTCGCACGTGGCGCAGAAGTGCACCCCGGAGCCGATGAAGTCTTCCTCCCCCGGAATGCCAAGGCGTCGGTAGGTCGAGCCCGTCGCGACCAAGCAACGCATGCGACCGGTACTCGTCGCCGGAACTTGTGGTCACGACCTTCTGGTCATCGTCGACTGCAAGGGACGCAACTTCGGTCGCCGACAGGATCTCGACGCCGAAGCGCTCGGCCTGGCGACGCAGACGATCGGCGAACTCGCCACCCGCCACGCCATCGGGAAACCCTGGGAAGTTGTCGACCTGGTCGGTGCATCCCGATCGTGCCTCCGACGGCCCCGGACTCGATCACAAGAGTGGCGATACCCTCACGAGCGGCGTAGATCGCGGCCGTGAGACCGGCGACACCACTTCCCACGATGATCAACGAGTAGAAGCGATGCTGGGCCTCGGTGCGCAGGCCCAGTTTGGCCGCGAGGTCGGCGTTGCTCGGCTCAACCAAAGTGCTGCCGTCCTCAAACACCAGTACCGGGATGATGAGTTTGCCGTCGTTGACCCGCTCCACGGTTTCGCGGCCGGCCGGATCGGCATCCACATCGGTGAACTCGTACGGGAATGCGTTGCTCGCTGAGGAACTGCTTGGCACGATGACAGTCGGGGCACCAGGGGTGCCGAACATCTGGATCGGTTGCCTTTGGAACGTTTGGGAGACGGTCACGGGCATCCTTCGGTTCGGTGTCGACCCCAACAACAGCCGCTTCAGCCGATCACTTCCAGGCTTGCGGTCCGTAAGATTCTGTCATGGCATCGAGGACGTCGAAGCGCAGTGCTGGTTTGCTGCCCTACCGCTGGCGGGGTGAGTGGCTCGAGGTATTCCTCGTTCACCCTGGAGGACCTTACTGGAAGTCCAAGGACGACGGTGCCTGGTCGATCGCCAAGGGCGAGTACCTCCCTGATGAGGATCCGCTGGACGCTGCCCTTCGCGAGTTTGAGGAGGAGATCGGACAGCCGCCTCCACCAGGAGACCCCACTCACCTGGGCGAGTTGCGTCTGGCCAGCGGCAAGCTCGTGACGGCCTACGCGATCGCGGCCGACTTCGAGGTGGAGACGGTCAGCAGCAACACGTTCACCATGGAATGGCCGCCACGGTCAGGGCTGCTGGGCGAGTTCCCCGAAATCGACCGGGCCACCTGGATGAGGCTCGATCAGGCACGCACGAAGATCAACCTCGGCCAGGTCCCGTTCCTGGACCGCCTGAAGGAGCGACTTCGGCTCCTTGAGCGCAACTGACGAGAGCGCGTCGCGCCGCCAGTCCTAACCGGCCGCACAATCGAGCCGGGCGTCTCCCCAGTCAGCGTGGTCGAACGCGTTCCCGTCGCCCCCACGGGTGACGACCAGCTCGAGCTGGTTCACCCCTGTGACGTCGGCGACCAATGGGATCGGCTCATCGGTGGCGAACACCAGCCCACTTGTGGTCAAGAGGTCGCCGTCGCCGTACACCTCGAACACCACCGTTCCCTGGTCACCCACTTCCTCATCGAGTCCGACGTCCGACAGGAAGACCGTGCAGTCTTCCGGCACATCGAAGAGAATCCGCGATGGGGCATGCGTGCCGATGCCCCGGGCGAACTCCATCGCCCCAATCCGCAACGGCAGCCCATCTCCCCTGCGGGCGCTCTCCGTTGCTCATGTCGACCTCGACAGGCCCCCATCCGTTCGACTGCGAAATCCACTTCACGTCGCCGAGCGCGACGGCCGTTCCGCTGATCTCCGGGGTCGGGCTCGGCTCTGGGGAATTGAACTCGACCGCACCCACATCGATGGCGGTACCTTGCGAGCGCGCTTCCCCGAGCAGGTCCTTGGTCCCGGCCACCGCGAGGCGCAGACCAGCGTCGACACCGGGCGAGCTCTCACGAAGCGCGTAGTTGTCGGCTGCCGGATCGACAAACTCGGGGTCGTCGAAGACCGAGTCCTGATCGATCCCCGACTCGGCACGCCAACGCGCGAAATTCCCGTACTCACGCCCCTTCCACTCCCAAGTCCCCCTGGTCGATCCGTCGCTCACCCAGTAAATGTTGTGGTCAACAGTGTTGCCCGCGTTCTCACGATATGGGTTCTCGATGAAGACATGGTTGTCGCCGGCCACGATCACGTTGTTGGCAATCAGGTTGTCGCGGGTGTCAAACTGAACCAGCAGCGCCGGACCAGCGGACCGAACCACGGTGTTGTTGACCAGAGTGCAGCTCTCGGTGCTTCCGCGCCGCCGGTCATAGCCACCGATGGCCACGCCAATAGCCGTTGTGTCGTACACCACGTTGCTTCGAACGGTGATGTTCCGAGTCGCCCGATCGGCATGCTCACTGGCCAGCTCGATCCCGATGTTGACATCGTGGATCACGTTCGCTTCAACCAAGACGTCTCGCCCGCCATCGACATAGATGCCGTCAGCACTTCGGTCATTCCCGTACGCAGGGTTTCCCTTGCTGTCGATGTTCCACACCTCATTGCCACGAACAATGCCGTCCCTTGCCTGGTCGACAGTCGGATCTGGTGCGGTTCCCTCGAATCCGATGACATCTATTCCGATGTTGTTCGTGTCATGGACTCGGTTCCCCTCAACCAAGAAGTCCTTGACGTTGCCGTTGAGGACAAGTGCTTCCGATGATCCCAACGACAGGTCGTACAGCTCGGAGTCGACGATCTCCAGTCCCGAAATCGGCTGCTCAGCAGATGTTCCATAGACCGCAATTCCATGGGCGTCCCCGCCGTTGCGCCCGTCGAAGGTTGTGCCCAAGTCGTGGATGTTGAGGTTTGCCAACCGGACATCCGTGGTCTCACCGACGACGAAGACCCCGATCGGGACCTCACCGCTGACATCCGACCGGTACCCGGCAATTTCTAGGCCATCGACGACCACGTCATGTTGACCGTCGATCTTGACCATCGCCGACTGTCCGGCAGTCACGTCCAGCCCCGAGCCGTCGAGAACTGGTTGTTCACCCGCTTCAGCGATGACGGTGATCGGTTGCCCCGGTTCACCCGAGCGGCTGAAGGAGAGCTGCTGTTCGTAGCTCCCGCCTCTCACGTAGACGGTTGTACCGGGCTCACTCTCGTCCACTGCGTGTTGCAGCGTTGCCCACGGATCCTCGCGTGAGCCCGACGCGCTGTCGTCACCATCTGGTGCCACCCAGAACTGCTGCATTCCCGACGCCGCCCCATCGTCTGGACCCCTCGTCAGCAGAGCCCAGGTTGATATCACGATCAGTGACAGGCAGAGGACAGAAAGTAGTCCAAGCCACAGGTCCTTGCTGCGCAACGAGCTCATCGCGGTGGGGTCCAATGTTCGCGGTCACCATGATGACCAACCGTATCTCTGGTGCGGGCCTCTAGGCGTCGAGCAGGATCCGCGAAATTCCTTGTCTTCACGCCTCGAACCCTCTACCTTGCGACCAAGATCATCTGGTCTTTAGGCCCGTGATCACCCCACACATCAACAACGATCTCGCCCGAGGGGGCCCTCCATGAGATCTGCCTATCGCGTCATTGCGTACGTCATCGCCGCCGAGGTCGCCATTCAAGCGGCGGCGGTCGCCTACGCCATCTTTGGCCTGGGCGTCTGGGTCGACAAGAACGGTGGAGTACTCGACAAGGCATCCATGGAGAGCGACCTCAACTTCCCTGGCGTCGTCGGCTTCGCCATCCACGGCATGAACGGAATGATGCTCATTCCCTTGATCGCCTTGGTGTTCCTCGTCGTGTCGTTCTTTGCGAAAGTCCCCGGAGGCGTCAAGTGGGCAGGCTTCGTCGTCCTCGCGGTGATCGTCCAGGTAGCACTCGGCCTCTTCGGACATGAGAACGCTGTCTTCGGCATCTTCCACGGTCTCAACGCACTCCTGTTGTTCTCACTCGCCGTCATGGCGGGTAAGCGGGTGCAAACCGGCGCTGAGATTCCCGCCTAGGGAAACCTCCACGTGACGCGATGACCTGGCGGTGAGCGCTCGACGGCGATCGGTGCTGGCTCTCCTTGCCACGACCGTGATCGTTCTGCCGCTTGCGTGGCTGTGGTGGTCAAGCCTTCTGCCAGGCGAGTACTCCGTGATGGAGATGGGTTACACCGACTACGGCGGAGGGCCGAGCAGCCACGATGCCGGCGGGCACATGGGCTCGGACGCGGTCAGCATCACCGACCTCGGAGTGCCCGCAGGTGTGAAGGCAGATGTCGCCGTCGACCTGGTCGTGCGCCAGGAGACCTTCACCCTGGAGTCAGGTCGAGAGGTCGACGGCTACACCGTCAATGGGCAGTCCCCCGGCCCGACGATCCAGGCGACAAGGGGAGACCTCGTTGAGGTGAACCTCGTCAACGAGTCGGTCCCGCAGGGCGTCACACTGCACTGGCACGGCGTCGATGTTCCCAACCCGATGGACGGGGTGGCCGGCGTTACGCAGGATGAAGTCCCTGAAGGAGGCTCCTTCACATACCGCTTCTACGCAGACCGGGCCGGAACCTACTGGTACCACTCACACCAGCTTTCCCACGAGCAGGTCCTCGGGGGCCTTCTAGGGGCGGTCATCGTCAGTCCCGAGGCCAAGAAGGCGTCCGCCGATGTCGTGGACGTTCCCGCACTCGTTCACATCTACGACGGGGTGCGCACTGTCAACGGCGACGAAGGTGACGTCGCGGTGGACTCCGCACCGGGACAGACCGCGAGAGTGCGGGTCATCAACACCGACAATGGTCCGATGTCGGTGTGGGTCAGTGGCGCCGATTACCGAGTGGTCGCCGTCGATGGTTACGACGTCCATCAGCCGGACACCGTGGACGGTGCGGCGGTACTCGTGACAGCCGGTGGACGCGCCGACCTCGAGATCGTCATCCCAGACTCTGGAGCACGCGTCGAGCTGGGTGGCAACAGTGCCATCCTCTTGGGTTCTGGTGCTGCGGACGTTGCAGAAACCCCCATACCGCAGGATTTCGTCGACTTTCTGAACTACGGCTCGCCATCATCGCTCGGCTTTGATCCGGAACGGCCCACCCGCGAGTTCGAGTACGTCGTCGACCGTCGCCCCGGTTTCCTCGATGGCAGGCCGGGACTCTGGTGGACAGTGAACGGCCACCTCTACCCGGACGTACCGATGTTCATGGTGGAGGAGGGTGACATCGTCCGCATGGAGATCGTGAACAACAGCGGCGAGGTGCACCCCATGCATCTGCACGGTCATCACGCCGTTGTGCTTGCCAGGAATGGGCAGCCAGCAACGGGCAGCCCCTGGTGGGTGGACTCGCTGAATGTCCGTGACGGAGAGACATACGACATCGCGTTCGTGGCAGACAACCCAGGCATCTGGGTTGACCACTGCCACAACCTGCCACATGCCAGTCAGGGACTACTGGCTCACCTGATGTACGCCGGGTACACCACGCCCTACGAAATCGGCGGGGAGGCAGCGAATAGCCCGGAGTAGGGTGCACGGAACGCAGTTTGCGAACCAGGGTGGGTCCCTTGATTCGACAAGCAAAGGGCCCGACGTCGCTGCCACTTGCTTGACAGCGACGCCGAGCCCTTGACCGCCACGGAGGCGAGGAGCACACAGTCCTTGCGTGAACTACCCGGGGAACTGCTCGAGGTAAGCGGTGGTCGCCTCGTCTACTGCCTTCGCGCCCTCCGCTGCCTTCGTCACGTCGCCAGACTCCAGCAGCGTGAATGCGCCTTCGTACGCGTCGTAGGTCTCCTGGCTGTTCTCCTGCACCGTACCCTCGATCGGCTGCCACAAGGGTTCAATGCCATCGGACAGCGTCTTGCCCTGCGCTGCTGGCGCTGCGGCGATATCCGCGGCGAGCTTGTTGATGTCGTTCATCCCCTGCGCAACCGCTGCGTCCGAGGTACGTAGATCTTCCGGCGTGGTTCCGGTTGGTGAAGCGCTGGTTGTGTCGCCTGATGCTCCCGACGACGTGGTGTCGTCACTGCTGCACGCCACAAGAGTCACCAGGGCGGCAGCCGCCACAAGCCCGGCTAACACTTTTGAGTTTCGCATTACGCTCCTTGAGTCGGTCAGTAGCTAAGGCCTACCGATGTCTCCCTCAGTGTCAATCGCCGCAGGTTGGTGGCACATCGGTGTATCCCGCGAATTTGCTAGGTGTTATCACCTACTGACGAAAACTAACGGCGGCTACTCGTCCGCAAAGAGGGCAACAGTCAGCGCAATCTTCGTGCCCGCACCAGGTCCGCTCTTCGTCACAAGCATCCCCTTCAGCAACTTCGTGCGCTCGTCCATGCCGCGCAGTCCAAGACCCGCCTCCCATGACGGTTTTGCCGTCTCGCTATTGAGACCCATTCCCTTCCCATTGTCTTCGATGACCACCGTGAGCTTGTCGTCGCAGAAGTCCAGACCAACCCGCACATATGTCGCATCCGCGTGCCGTTCGACGTTGCGAAGTGCTTCTTGCACTACCCGAAAGATGAGAAGTTCGTCACGTTCCCCTAGCCGCTGACGTGACCCCGTGACAACCATGTCGACCGAGAGGTCTGTTCGCGCCCGCAACTCCGAGACGAGCCAGCTGATGGCATCGATCAGTCCGAGATCGTCGAGCAGGGACGGCCGCAGATCTTTGCAATACCGCCGCACACTGCCGATTGTCGTGGCAAGGATCTCTTGCACCCCAAGCAAGCGCCCCCTTGTTTCCTCAGAAGCTCCGTGTGGGCCCACCGCATCAATCTGGGCCTTGGCAACAGCCAGTGACTGCAGGACGTCGTCGTGAAGCTCACGCGAAAGACGCTTTCGTTCCGCTTCCTGGGCTTCGGTAGCAAGCTCGATGTACGTCTCAAGATTTCGCTTGGTATCGGCTAGGTCCGACAGTGCCTCGCGCGTGCTGGCGTGATCGAAGATGTTGTTGAGGGCCACACTGAGCTGATTTGCAACAGCGCCGAGAACGTTGCACTCATCACGCAGGAGGGCATCGTCGGTCTGGGTGAGGCCGATGGCCCCGAAGGTACGCTCTCCTGTCTTCAGGGCGACCACGATCGTTCGAGCGTCGGTTCCCCCCGTGGTGTCGCGTTGTTCAAGCCCGGTGAGGCAGGCCGCAAGCGTGAGTCCCTCCTGGACGCGATCAAGTTGCCGGGGCGGCTCGGTCAGACTGGCATCGATGATCGTGAGCCCGGAGGTGTGGGGCATAGCGAGTGTTCGCACCCAGACGACTTGCTGCCTTCGGCCATCGAGGGTCGCACGGAGCGTGCCTCTGAGTACATGCTCCAAATCCAAGGAGGCAGCAACAGCGGCGGCGGTTGCGTTCAGTCGAGAGAGGCGCAAGTTCGCCTGATCCGCTGTGCGCTTTGCTGCGGCCTCTCGATCAACGCGGACGCCAACGATGATGCCGATCGCGCTAACAATTCCGAACTGGACCAAGATTCCCATCCTGATCGGCCAGTTGTGGGTGCTGATCTCAGGGAGAGAGAGCACAAAGGCCCAGAGTGCTGTGGGAATTGCACCTCCGAGCCCAAAAACGAGCGCCGAGTAAACGACGGGTATCAAGAGCACCGATATCGCCAGCAGATCCAACGCCCAGTCGCCCCCGAGAACGTGGGTTTCCTCCAGGAGGAGGTGAGCGACGTTGATCAGAATGAGCAACAGTTGCACGATCCAGAACCGATAGTCGCGTACCGGAATGCTCGCGAGGATCGTCCGAATCTTCGATCCAGATGTTCCGGAGTCGTCCGTTGTCAGGGCCTGGGCAGCTGGCGTAATGGTCGCCGTATCAGTCGACATCGGCGAGCTGAATCCATTGGTGGCGGACGGCCTGGGTGACTGCCTCAGTGCGCGAAGACACTCCCAACTTCTCGAAGATGTTTCGCATGTGGGCCTCGACGGTTCGGGTGCTCATGGACAGTTCTTTGGCGATTGTCTTGTTTGCTGCGCCACGGGCAACAAGCTCGAGGACTTGCCGCTCGCGCTCGCTCAGTTTGTTTGTGTCTTCGGGAGGGCCCGACAAGAGTGTGAGCACCTTGCGCGCAATAGGTGGCGACAAGGCGGACTCTCCTCGAGCCGCCCCAACGATGAATCCCCGCAACTCGGAGGCCTCAATAGTCTTTAGGAGGTAGCCGCTGGCTCCGGCATCCAGGGCCGCGTGCACGTACTGATCGTCGTCATGGACAGAGAGAATGATGATGCTGACGTCGGGGAAGTCGGCATGGATCATTCGGGTGGCGTCGATGCCGTTCATGCCCGGCATAGAAATGTCGATGAGCATCACGTCGGGTCGCAAGCTTCCGACCAGGCTGTGGGCCTGCAGCCCGTCCTCAGCCTCGCCAACTACCACGATGGGACCGTCCACCACCTCGAGCCGTTCCCGGATGCCTGCCCGGAAGAGGGGGTGGTCATCAACGATGAGTACCCGGATGCCGCTCTCTGGTTCTTCGGAGTGATCCATGCGCTCCCTTCGTCAACAGGCCGCTTTCCCTTGGCCGCCGCGACGGACGCGGTACCGGTCAGGCCAAGCCTACGCCGTGGGCGCGCCCGGGCCGGATCGCGCTGAGTAGGTAATAACACCTATCGGCCTCAGCGGGATACACCGATGTGCCACCTCCTTGCGGCAAACACACTGAAGAGGTGCCAGAACATCGGACGACTTGGAGGAAACGATGACCAGACAGTCCGGTAGCGGTAAGCGTCATGGCCCTCATGTGGACCTCGGACTCACCCCGGTCGGAAAGCCCCCTGAAAGTCTCGGGGTCACCCCGGAAGGAGAGGCGTTGGACATGTCCCGGCGCAATCTGCTTCGGGGCTTGGGTTTGGCCGGCGTCGCGGCCGCCGGGAGCTCCCTGGGACTCATCGCCTATCGGGACGAGGCCCAGGCGGCGCCCGCAGACGGCACCAGCGGGGAGGAGCACCAATGGTGCCGGGTCGTCGATCTGAGAGCCTGCAAGGGAGAGCGCAAGTGCGTTGCTGCCTGCCAAGAGCGCCACGGGCTACCTCCTGAACAGACCTGGATGCGCACCTTGTCGTGGCACGACGAATCCGGTGACGAGTTCTTCATGCCGGTGATGTGCCAGATGTGCCAGAACCCGCCCTGTCTGAACGTCTGCCCCGTCAGCGCGACGACCAAGACCGACCAAGGAGTCGTCCTCGTCGACCAAGACCTGTGCATCGGCTCTCGGGCCTGCATGGCAGCTTGCCCCTACGAAGCCCGCTACTTCAACTGGAACGGGCCAGCACCGACGAACCGGATGCCGGCGCCGTCACCGAATACGCCAGAGTTCCCAACCAACCAAATCGGAACTGTTGGCAAGTGCGTCCTATGCGCCGACCGCATCCCCTACAGCAACGATCTACCGGCGTGCGTTGAAGCGTGCCCCCGAGGCGCTCACTTCATCGGTGACCTCGTCACGGACGTGGCCGTCAACGGCCAGACGACCGTCAGGCTTTCGACATTCCTTCGCGAGGGCAACGCAGTGCGCTTCAAGGAGGAGCTGGGTACCAATCCGCGGTGCTACTACATCCCCGGCAACGGTCAGCCGGTCGGTGGACCCTTGACAGGTGTGCAATGAGCGGCGTCCTTGAATCAACCATGGTGACGACCACGCAGACGGACGTCGTCGAGGCCGCGATGCGACCCTTCCGACCCGCAAGCAAGAGGTTCTGGATTGCCGTCGCGTTGTTGAGCATTCTCGTCGTCATCGGTCTCGCCGCGTGGATCTATCAGCTGTCACAGGGCATGGGGGTGGCCGGCTACACAGACAGGTCGTTCTGGGCCATCTACATTGCCGACGTCGTCGCCATCATCGGGGTCTCCTACGGCGGTGCCGTGGTGTCGGCCATCCTCCTGCTTGACCGGGGCCTCATGGCGGGCGCCGTTGGTACGTCTGGCAGAAGGTATGGCTCTCGTCACGGTCATTGTCGGGGCCGCCTTCATCATTCCGCACCTGGGCCGGCCCGATCGACTCCTTGGCATGGTGACCCATGCCAACATCGCTTCGCCAGTGTTCTGGGACATGGTGGCGATCCTCACGTACACCTTTGCCACGTTCGTCTTCTTCCTGCTCCCGCTGGTACCCGACACCGCGACCCTTCTGGACTCACATCCCGATGAGCTCGGACGCGGACGTCGCTTTGTGTATCGGTTCATTTCTCGGGGCTGGGTCGGCTCGATGGAACAGCGCCGAGTGCTCCACTCCGCGATGATCATCGTTGCGATCGTCATCATTCCGCTGGCTGTCTCGGTGCACTCTGTGTTGGCTTGGGCGTTCGCCCTTGTCAGTCGACCCGGTTGGCACGAGAGTATTTGGGCTCCCTACTTCGTGATCGCAGCTCTCTACTCCGGGGTTGCCCTGGTCATCCTCGTCACCGCAGGGTTCCGACGCGGCTACCACCTGGAGGGCTTCATCACCGAGAAGCACTTCGTGCGACTTGGGTACCTGATGGTGGCGCTCGGTGCGGTGTACGTCTACCTGACCTTCGCCGACCTGCTCCCCAGCGCCTACGTCGGGGAAGCCGGTCCCACCCAGATCATCTGCGGCATGCTGCTCGGAGGCGTTGCCGTTTGGTTCTGGCTCTTCCTCGTCGCAGGAACGATCCTGCCCATCGTGATCCTTGCCCTTCCTTGGACAAGGAACATCTGGGGCATCGTCGTCGCAGCCGTTCTCGTCGTAATCGCAATGTGGATCAAACGGGTCACTATGGTGATCGAGACCTCCGGCTACGACCGACTGACGAACTCCTTCGGCGATCTCTTCCAGTTCACCTGGGTCTCGATAGCGGTGACCCTCGGTGGCGTTGCCGCGATTCCGCTGCTGTTGATGCTCCTGTTCCGCGTCTTTCCGTTGCTGTCCATCGCTGAGATGCAGGAGGTGACGGGCGAAGCCAACGTGCCAGTTCCCGAGCCTGCTATCTCTGGCAGATCCTCACACGGACAAGCGGCTGGCGCTTTGGGAGCGGTGATCTTGCTCATGGTCGCGCTCGGCGCAATGGGTGTCACCAAAGCAGAACCTGCCTACGCCGCGTCCGGCCCTTCCATCGCGACCGGCGCCGCGAAGAAACCCATCATCAAGGTGGTCGCAGTCGAAGATGGGCTCGATAACACCGTCACGGCGACGGTTACCGCGGATGGGAAGCCCTGTTGCGGGTGCGCTGGTGAACTTCTACGAAAGCACGTCGATGTTCGCTCCAGGTGACAATCAGGTTCCACTCGGCGGTATCGAGACTGACGACACCGGAACTGCTGCAGTGACGTATGTAGCAGCAGTCACTGGGCCTCGAACCATCTCAGCCACCTACCTGCCCGACATTTACGGGGATCCCGTGACCGGAACGACGAGCCTCGACGTCACCGAGGCTGCTTCGCTCTACTCTCCTCCGCCTCCACGAGCTCTAGCTGGGGTAGGAAGAGCCTTGGCCTTCACACTCTTTGGGCTGGTCATCATCGTCTTGACCATTCTGGTAGCCCAGGTCGTGCGGGTGCGCCGGGTGTGCCGACCGGAAGCCAACGGATCGGCTGAGCAAGTCCTCACGACCTGACGTCGAGGCAGCCGGGCCTGTTTGTGGGACGATCGCCGTAACCCCCTGGAGGTGCAGCACCGTGGACCTTGACACCATCCTGCTGAAGGCCGAGCCACAGGTCCTCGACGAGGCGTTCTCGGCACTTCAGCGCTCACACGTCACGCACTACGAGCGCGCAGGTGAGCAGCTCACCCGGCAACGGCTCGCGGACCTCTTCACCCTCGTGGTGAGTGCCATCCGGGACCGGGACCTGTCGTCGGTTGTCGCCTACTCCCAGCAAGTCGCCATTGAGCGCTTCGATGCCGGGTTCGACGTCTCGGAGGTCCAGACAGCGTTCAACGCGCTCGAGGAAGCGATGTGGCGACGCGTGGTCCTCGCGGAGCCACCCGCCGATCTGGCCGAGGCCATCGGCCTGCTCAGTACTGTCCTCGGCGCGGGCAAGGATGCCCTCGCCCGTCAGTACGTCTCCTTGGCCTCCCGCCGCCACGTCCCATCCCTCGATCTGTCCTCACTGTTCCAGGGAACGAACTCCTGACGACGAGCCCTTAGCACTTCCGACGCAGAGGGGACGTTCGCCTCTGACGACCGGCTCGATGGTGCCGTTAAGTGGCAGTTAGGCGCCCCGTGCCGCTACCGATGGAGAATTCGCGGGGGTCGCCCCGTCTTCGACGAGGCCCAATTCCACTTGGAACAAGGGAGAACGTCATGAAGTACGCCGCCCCCGGTCAACCGGAAAGCATCGTCACTGTCAACCCACGCTATGACAACTTCATCGGGGGAAAGTGGCTCGCCCCGATGGACGGGAAGTACCGAGTGAACCTGAGCCCGGCTACCGGTCGCCCGATCGCCGAGATCGCCCAGTCAACGCCCGCTGACATTGAGTTGGCACTCGACGCCGCACACGCAGCAAGAGATGCGTGGGGTGAAGCCTCTTCGACAGAGCGGGCCGCAGTGCTCAATGCAATCGCGGACGCGATCGACGCCAACAAGGAAATGCTCGCAGTCGCAGAGAGCTGGGAGAACGGCAAGCCGGTCCGTGAGACTCTGGGCGCCGACCTTCCGCTGGTGGTAGATCACTTCCGGTACTTCGCCGCTGCCGCACGTTCCGAGGAGGGTCGTTCGACCGAGATCAACAAGGACCTCGTCGCTTACCATTTCCGCGAGCCCCTAGGTGTAGTCGGCCAGATCATCCCGTTCAACTTCCCGCTGCTGATGGCGGCCTGGAAGCTTGCACCCGCACTCGCCGCCGGCAACTGCTCGGTCATGAAGCCTGCCTCTCCGACTCCGTGGTCGATCCTCAAGCTCATGGAGGTTATCGAGGACGTCCTGCCGCCCGGTGTCATCAACGTCGTCAACGGCCCTGGCGCTGAGATCGGCAAAGCACTCGCGACGAACCCACGAATCGCCAAGATCGGTTTCACGGGTGAGACTGTGACCGGCAGGCTGATCATGCAGTACGCCGCACAGAACCTCATCCCGTCCACCGTTGAACTCGGTGGTAAGTCGCCGAACATCTTCTTCAGTGACGTGATGGCTCACGATGACGACTTCCTCGACAAGGCCGTCGAAGGCCTCGTGCTCTATGCCTTCAACAAGGGCGAGGTGTGCACGGCTCCGTCAAGGGCACTCATCCAGCAGGACATCTACGACGAGTTCATGGCGCGTGCCCTGGGCCGCATCGAAGCAATCAAGCAGGGCAATCCGCTCGACACCGCTACCCAGCTTGGCGCCCAGGTATCTGCCCAGCAGCTGGAGAAGATCGCCTCCTACGTCGAGATCGGCCGCAACGAAGGCGCTGAGGTACTCATCGGCGGCGAGCGTGCCAACGTCGACAGCGAGTTCGCCGACGGGTACTACTTCCAGCCAACCGTGCTGAAGGGGCACAACAAGATGCGCGTGTTCCAGGAGGAGATCTTCGGGCCCGTCCTCGCCGTCACCACCTTCAAGGACGACGCCGAGGCACTCGAGATCGCCAATGACACCCTCTACGGCCTCGGTGCCGGAGTGTGGACACGTGACGGCTCCCGCGCCTACACGATGGGTCGCAAGATCAAAGCAGGTCGGGTGTGGACCAACTGCTACCACGAGTACCCAGCGGGCGCGGCATTCGGCGGCTACAAGATCTCCGGCATTGGTCGGGAGAACCACCGCATGATGCTCGACCACTACAGCCAGACGAAGAACCTGCTCGTCAGCTACAGCACGAAGCCGCTCGGACTCTTCTGAGACCAAGATGGCCCAGACGATTGAGCCGGTCCGCATCACTGCCACCCCGGCGGCGCGCAGTTCCATCGTTGGCCTGCGCGCCGCCATCGGGGGCCCAGTGATGTTTGTCCAGTCCGGCGGCTGCTGCGCTGGCAGCACACCGATGTGCTATCCCGACGGTGAGTTTCTGGTTGGGGACGGCGACGTACTACTCGGTGTGATCGACGGCTGCCCGTTCTACATCGATGCCCAGCTCGACAAGGCATGGGGTCATGACCAGTTCCTGCTTGACGTCGCCAACGGTCCGCCTGAAGGCTTCTCACTCGCCGCGGGCGACGAGCGCCACTTCGTGACCCGCTCGTCGAGTTGCTCGGTGGGACCACAATCTCCGGGTGCAACCAGAGATTTGTCGGAGGGCCAGTAGAGAGGCGCTCAGTTGGAGGCGTCCGGTACTGGCTCCACAAATCGGTATCCCATCCCGGGCTCAGTGATCAGATAGACCGGACGTGCTGGATCGGGCTCCAGCTTGCGTCTCAACTGCGCCATGTACACGCGCAGGTAGTGCGTCTCGGTGTCGTATCCGGGCCCCCATACGGCCAGGAGCAGCTGCTGCTGGCTGACGAGGCGGCCGCTATTGCGCACGAGAGTCTCGAGCATGCCCCACTCCCTGGGAGTCAACTTGACGACGCGGCCGTCCCTGGTCACTTGGTGCGTCGCCAGGTCCACACTGAAGTCTGGAGTGGTCACCGCCACGGTTTCTGAGCCTTCAACGCCGGATCGCCGGATCGCCGCGCGGAGGCGCGCAAGCAGCTCGTCCATCGCGAAGGGTTTGGTCACGTAGTCGTCTGCCCCGGCATCGAGCGCATCCACCTTGTCGTGAGACGTCTGTCGGGCCGACAGGACGATGATCGGCATCTTGGACCACCCCCGTACTCCCGCAATGACCTCGGTTCCGTCCATATCCGGGAGCCCGAGGTCGAGGACGACGACATCGGGACTTCGGTGCGAAGCCAGGTGCAGAGCAGACGTCCCATTCGATGCGAGGTCCACCGTGTAGCCGCGGGCACGCAGGTTGATGGCCAGGGCGCGGGCCAGGTTGGCATCGTCCTCGACGACCAGAACCCGGTCCCCGCTCACGGAGCGACCCCGGCCATCGAATGCGCCTCGGTCGACCCAGGGGCAGCGGCCGGGAGGGTCAAGACCATGGTGAGGCCCCCACCTGGGGTGTCCTCTGCCTCAAGCGTCCCCTGCTGCGCACGCGCGAGCCCTCGCGCCACCGCGAGCCCCAGCCCTATTCCACTCCCTTGCGGCGAGTCGCCGAGCCGCTGGAAGGCGTCGAACATCCGCTGCTTGTCGGAGTCCGGAACGCCCGGGCCGGAGTCGGCTATCAACACACGTACACCGTCGTCGGAGGCGAAAGCCAGGACACGCACGGGAGTTCCCGGCAGGTTGTGGCGGGCTGCATTCTCGAGAACGTTCGCGAGCACGCGCTCCAATAGGCCGGCATCGGCAACGACTGCCGGGAGATCGTCGGGGATGTCGATGACCAAGGCCGCCGCAGGGAGGGTCGAGGCGGCCCGGGCCACGGCATCGACGACTGCGACCTCGTCTGCTCGGGGTCGTACTGCCCCGGACTGCAGCCGGCTCAGGTCCAGAAGGTTGGTCAAGAGGGCGTCCAATCGGTCGGCGCCATCCTCGACCGTCAACATGAGCTCGTCCCGCTCGTCCTGGCTCCAGTCGACATCCTGCTGCCGCAGACTGCTGATCCCTGCCTTGATAGCCGACAACGGGGTGCGGACATCGTGGGACACGGCGGCGAGGATCGCATTGCGGAGCTCGTCCACCTCGGCGAGGTGCTCGGCCTTCTGGGCCTGAGCCTGCAGCCTGTCGCGGTTTAGCAGGGCGACGGTGTGCGCCGCGAAGGCGTCAAGCACTCGACGATCGTTGGCATTCAGTGGCCGGCCACGAAGGACGAGTGCCATGTTCTCGTCGATGGGAACCGTGGTGTCGGCATCCTTCGGACCGGCTGGCGGATTCAGGCCGACGCTAGCGGCAGCCGACCACGGAGCCCGGGAGTCGCCACGCTCCACGAGCGCGACGGAGTCCTGACTGAACGACTCCCGCAGACGGTCCAACAACGCTGAGATTCCGGTGTCCGATCTGACGATGTCTCCGGTGAGCGTGGACAGCACCTGCGCCTCAGCCTGCGCCCGGGTCGCCGCCGTGGCTCGGCGGGCGGAGCCGTCTACCACCACGGCCACGGCACTGGCCACGACGACGAAGACCAGTAGTCCGAGCGCGTTCTCTGCCTCGGCGATGGTCAAAGTGCCAGTCGGTGAGGTGAAGAAGAAGTTGAGCAGCAGGCTGGAGAGGACTGCCCCGAAGAGCGCGGGCCACAAGCCACCGACCAGGGCAATGCTCACCGTCAGGGCAAGGAAGAGCAGGAGATCCGTCTCCAGACCGAGATCGCCACCAACGACGAGCAGCAGACCGGTCAGCGCCCAGGGGGACAGCACCGCGAGCGCCCACCCCGCTCGCCGACGACTGAGCGACAACCCCCGTCGACCCCGTTGCACTGCGCGTCCGTTGCCGTGATCGTGCGTGACCACATGAACGTCGATGTCCCCGGAGCCGCGGACTACCGCCTCCCCCGTCCACGGCTGCACCATGCTTGCGAAACGACCTCGACGACTCGCCCCGATCACGAGCTGGCTGGCGTTGACCCCACGTGCGAAGTCGAGCAGCGCCTCGGCAACATCTTCACCGACCACGGAGTGGTAGGTGCCTCCGAGGCTCTCCACCAGACCGCGCTGTCGCTCCAGCGCCTGAGGCTGGTTCGCAGACATTCCGTCGCCACGATTGACATGCACCGCAAGCAGGTCGCGACCCGCGCTACGACCGGCTATGCGCGCCCCTCGGCGAATCAGGGCGTCCCCCTCGGGACCCCCCGTGAGGGCAACGACGATCCGATCCCGTGCCGGCCACGGCGTCTCGATTCCGTGTTGTTGGCGGTAGCGGTCGAGGCCCTCGTCGACGCGGTCCGCCACCCACAGCAGCGCCAGCTCGCGCAGTGCCGAGAGGTTGCCGAGCCGGAAGTAGTTCGTCAGCGCGGCGTCGATGCGCTCCGTGGGGTAGACGTTGCCGTGGACCATACGGCGGCGTAGGGCCTCCGGGGACATGTCGACCAGCTCGATCTGATCGGCCCGACGCACCACCTCGTCAGGAACGGTCTCTCGCTGCCCGATCCCGGTGATCGACTCCACGACGTCGTTGAGTGACTCCAAATGCTGGATGTTGACCGTGGTGACCACATCGATGCCCGCGTCCAGGAGCACGTCGACGTCCTGCCACCTCTTGTCGTTGCTCACGCCCGGCACATTCGTGTGCGCCAGCTCGTCGACCAAGGCGACTGCCGGTCTGCGCGCCAGCACGGCATCGAGATCCATCTCCTCGAACGTGACGCCTCGGTACTCGACTGTTCTGCGGGGCACCACCTCCAGTCCGAGAGTCTTCTCCCGGGTCTTCTGGCGTCCGTGGTCCTCGACGAACCCGATGACGACATCGGTTCCGCGATCGGATCGGCGCCGCCCTTCGTCGAGCATCGCGAACGTCTTGCCCACACCCGGGGCCGCACCCAGGTAGACCCTCAGCCGTCCGCGCGTCACGGGATCATTCTCTCAGCTAGTTCTGAAGATTCTCGAGGGCGAGGTTGAGTTCGAGGACGTTCACTCGGGGCTCACCAAGAAAGCCGAGGACGCGGCCTTCTGTGTTCTGGTCCACCAGGGTGCGAACCTGGTCGGTATCGAGACCGCGAACGCGCGCCACACGTTCCACCTGGAGCGCCGCGTACTCAGGGGAGATGTGGGGGTCGAGGCCGCTGCCGCTGGCGGTGAGCGCCTCGGGTGGGATCCGGTCGGGCTCTACCCCGTTCTCCTCGGCCGCCTGAACCCGACGCTTCTCTACGAGACGGAGAAGCGTCGGACTTGTCGGCCCCAGGTTCGACGCCCCCGAGCTCATCGCGTCATATCCACCACCAGCGGCCGACGGACGCGAGTGGAACCATTCGGGTCCGTCAAAGTTCTGCCCGATCAGTGACGACCCGACGGCCAGGCCGTTCTGCTGCACCATGGAGCCATTAGCTTGAGAGCGGAAGGCAACTTGGCCGACTCCCCAGACAGCAAGGGGGTAGGCCACACCAAGCACGATGGTCATCAACAGCAGCGTGCGCACCGACACGGTGAAGTAACGCAGGGCGTGTGACATGTCAGCCGATCCCGGGGATGAGTGAGACGAACACATCGATGAGCTTGATGCCGATGAACGGGGCGATCAGGCCGCCGAGGCCATACACAAGGAGATTGCGACTCAGCATCTTCGACGCCGACTGTGGCCGGTATCGCACTCCTCGAAGAGCCAGCGGAACGAGGGCGATGATGATCAGTGCGTTGAAGACAACCGCGGACAGGATCGCCGACTCCGGCGACGACAAGTGCATGATATTGAGCGTGTTCAGGCCCGGGTAGGTAGCGGCGAACATCGCCGGGATGATCGCGAAGTACTTCGCGACGTCGTTGGCAATGGAGAACGTCGTGAGAGCTCCGCGCGTGATTAGCAGCTGCTTACCAATCTCAATGATTTCAATGAGCTTCGTCGGATTGGAGTCAAGGTCGACCATGTTTCCGGCCTCTTTCGCCGCCGACGTCCCGCTGTTCATGGCGACACCAACATCGGCCTGAGCTAGCGCCGGTGCGTCGTTCGTGCCGTCCCCGGTCATCGCCACGAGTCGTCCACCCGCCTGCTCCTGCCGGATCAACGCCATCTTGTCCTCCGGCGTGGCTTCGGCCAGGAAGTCGTCGACGCCCGCCTCCTCGGCGATGGCCCGAGCCGTCAGCGGGTTGTCCCCGGTGATCATCACCGTCCGGATGCCCATGCGCCGCAGCTCGTCGAACCGCTCGCGCATTCCTTCCTTCACCACGTCCTTCAGGTGGATAACGCCCAGGACCTTGGCCCCGGAAACACCGGCCTCGGCGACGACAAGAGGCGTACCCCCGGAGACCGACACTGCATCGACTGCGGTACCGACCTCGGGCGGCACGCGGTCCTCCCGGTCGCGAACCCAGCTGAGCACGGCTGCCGCCGCCCCCTTGCGGATCTGGCGCTGGCTGCCGCCCTCGTCGAGGTCGACTCCGCTCATGCGGGTCTGGGCCGTGAAGGGGACGAAGGTCGCGTGTCCCAGCTCACCTTTCTGGCGTGCCCGGAACCCGAACTCGCGTTTCGCGAGCACGACGATGGAGCGGCCCTCGGGAGTCTCGTCGGCGAGGCTCGACAGTTGGGCGGCGTCGGCGAGGGCTTCCGGCGTGATCCCGGGCATCGGGATGAGCTCAGCCGCCTGCCGGTTCCCCAGGGTGATGGTTCCGGTCTTGTCGAGAAGCAAGGTGTCAACGTCACCCGCCGCCTCGACAGCTCTTCCTGACATGGCGAGCACATTCCGTTGCACCAGTCTGTCCATGCCCGCGATCCCAATGGCCGACAGCAACGCACCGATGGTGGTGGGAATGAGGCACACCAGAAGAGCGAGGAGCACGATCATCGACTGTCGCTCACCCGAGTACACGGCAAGTGGCTGCAGCGAGACGACCGCGAGCAGAAAGACGATCGTGAGACTCGCGAGCAGAATGTTGAGGGCGATTTCGTTAGGTGTCTTCTGTCGCGAGGCACCTTCGACCAGGGCGATCATGCGGTCGATGAACGTCTCGCCGGGCCTGGAGGTGATCTCGACCACGATGTGGTCCGACAGCACCCGGGTACCGCCGGTGACGGCGCTGCGGTCGCCCCCTGACTCCCTGATGACCGGAGCCGATTCGCCGGTGATTGCCGACTCGTCCACACTCGCCACACCTTCGATGACGTCGCCATCTCCGGGGATGACCTCACCGGCCTCCACCAGCACCCGATCACCAATCGTGAGTTCGGTGGCTGGCACCAGCTCATCTCCCCCGCCGTCAACCAGGCGTCGGGCCGTGGTGTCGGTGCGTGCCTTCCGAAGTGTCGCCGCCTGCGCCCGACCGCGTCCCTCGGCAAGAGCCTCGGCCAGGTTCGCAAAGATGACGGTGAGCCACAACCATCCCGTGACCGTCCAGGCGAAAACAGTCGGATCATCGACAGCCACCATCGTCGAACCCGCGGCCCCAACCAGTACGACGAACATGACGGGATTGCGGACCATCTGACGCGGACTGAGCTTGCGTACGGCATCCGGTACCGATAGGAGCAGCTGCGCGGGATGGAAGAGGGCACGGCCCGCGTCCGAGCTTGTGGCGGTGGCGGTACTCATGACGAAAGCCCTTCGGCCAGCGGCCCCAGCGCCAGGGCGGGGAAGTAGGTGAGCGCGGCGACGATGAGAGCGACGCCGACGACGAGTACGACGAACTGCGGCCCGTGGGCCGGAAGTGTTCCCTCGGTCTCCGGCGCACGGCGCTGCTGCGCCAGCGATCCGGCCAGCCCCAGGACCAGCACCATCGGGATGAAGCGACCCAGTGCCATAGCGATACCGAGCGCTGTGTTGAAGAAGGTGGTGTTGGCATTGAGCCCGGCGAAGGCACTGCCGTTGTTGTTCCCTGCAGATGTGAAGGCATAGAGCACTTCGGTAAGCCCGTGTGGCCCACCATTGAGGAGGGAATCTCGTGCTTGGGGCAGAGCCATGGCCAGCCCGGTGCCGAGGAGCACGAGCAGTGGCACGGTCAGGATGTAGAGGGAGACCAGTTTCATCTCGCGCGGACCAATCTTCTTGCCGAGATACTCCGGCGTCCGTCCGACCATCAAGCCCGCAATGAAGACCGTGAGGATGGCAATCACAAGCATCCCGTAGAGCCCGCTGCCGACGCCGCCTGGGCTGATCTCCCCTAGCAGCATGTCAAAGGTCACCATGCCGCCGCCGAACGGCGTGTACGAGGAGTGGAAAGAGTTGACCGCACCGGTAGACGTCATCGTGGTGGACACACCGAACAGCGCAGACGAGAGGACCCCGAAGCGCGTCTCCTTGCCTTCCATGGCCGCCCCTGCCGACTGCAAGGCCACCCCACCATGCGCTGCCTCAGCCCAAGCGGTGAGGACCAGCGAGCCGATGAAGAGCACCATCATCGCCGCGAGCAGCGCGTAACCGTGGCGCAGGCTGCCGACCATGCGCCCGAAAGCACGGGTCAAGCTGAACGGGATCAACAGGAGGAGGTAGATCTCGATCAGGTTGGTGACAGGATTGGGATTCTCGAATGGGTGTGCAGAGTTCGCGTTGTAGAAGCCTCCACCATTCGTGCCGAACTCCTTGATCGCCTCCTGCGAGGCGACCAGCCCGCCGGGCACAGTCTGAGTCTGCCCAGCCAATGTGGTGATCGTGTCCGGCGCGTGCAGGTTCTGCACCACCCCACCGGCCAGCAGAACGACTGCAGCGACGAATGCCACCGGGAGCAGCACCCGGAAGACCGTTCGCACGAGGTCGGTCCAGAAGTTGCCCAGTCGCTCGGTGTCCTGACGGGACAACCCCCTGATCAGCGCGACGGCGACCGCCATCCCGACTGCTGCGCTGAGGAAGTTCTGCACGGCCAACCCGCTGGCCTGGACCAGGTAGCCCATTGCCGACTCACCCGAGTACGACTGCCAGTTTGTGTTGGTGACAAACGAGATCGCAGTGTTGAACGCCTGATCAGACGGGATCGGCGGGAAGTCGTTCGAGAAGGGGAGCCACTGCTGAACCCGCTGGAGCAGGAAGACGAAGAGGACCGAGACCAAGGAGAAAGCCACGAGGCACCGCGCATAGACCGGCCAGCGCTGGTCCGCATCCGGATCGACGCCGATGATGCGGTAGACCGAGCGCTCGACTGGGAGGTGGCGACTTGAGGTGTATATGCGCGCCAGGTAGTCGCCAAAAGGCCGATAGCTCAAGCCAAGGGCCAGGGCCAGCACGCTCACGGTAAGCAGAAATGGCGTGGTGCTGGACATCAGAAGCGCTCCGGAAAGAGCAGGGCCAGCACCAAGTAGCCAACAAGAAGGAGTGCCACGGCCAAGCCGATGGCTTCGCCGAGGCTCACAGTCGTTCGATCCCCTTCAACGTGAGCCAGATCAAAGCGAAGAGGCAGACTGTTGCGCCGAGGTAGGTCAGGCCCGCCATGACTAGATCCCTTGTCGTCGAAGCACTGACCCTTGTCTACGCGGTCTCGCGTGTACCCGGCGACCGTCTTGATGCCCCCTTTACGCCGGCTCCTGAATCCTGACGTGTTCTTGACGAGTGCCTGAGGTCGGTGCCCGTGCCATCTTCCTGTGAGCCTCCTCACCATTGGATGTGGCGAGCACACGCGTGAGTTTGGAGCCGGTACCGAGGGGTAACGACAACTCATCGGGCAGTACCGAACGTCCACCGACTACCAGGAGAGATTCCCCGTGACCGACACCATGTATCCGAGCTCAGGCATCGACCTGACTGATAACTCGAGCGCACCTGGCGCAGCCGCACCCAGCTTCGACCTCACGCAACTCAAGTCCAGTGCGACGGACCGCTTAACCACCGAACGAGACAAGTTCACCCAGAGTCTGCGTTCCTTCTCCGACGAGCTTCGTGAGATGCAGACCAGCTCACCGAGCCAAGGTCCCGCAACATCCTTGATGGGCCAGGTCGCCGACCGTGGTGACCAGGTTCTGTCGTATGTGGAGAGCCGCGACCCCCAGCAGCTGTTCAGCGACGCACGCGGTTACGCACGCAGTCACCCGGTAGCTTTTCTCGCTGGTGCAGTCGTAGTTGGCGGGGTCCTTGGACGCCTTACCCGCACCGCTGCGGCGGCGTCACAAGAGACAGAACTCGCAACGACCGGTTCAGCTAGCTCAGAGAACGGCGCCTACACGCCTCCGAGCGGCGGCAACCCAGGCATCGCCGGGGTGTACGCCGTATGACTGGGCCAGTAGTTACATCGACCACAGACAGGCGCACTGCCGACAGTGGGGTTTCGACTTCGTCGGGAGCAAATGGGGTTGCCGGCATCGTCGGCAACATCGCCTCGGACCTCGCGCAGCTCGTCCGGCAAGAACTTGAGCTAGCGACAGTAGAGCTCAAGAAGGAGACCACCAAGGCTGGCAAGGCCGCCGGACTGTTCGGTGGCGCTGGAGCGGGGGCACACATTGCCGCCACGTTCTTGACCCTCGCCCTGGTGTTCGGAGTGTCCGAATGGCTGGACATCAGCCTCGGCTGGACTGCCCTCATCGCCGGCGTTATCTGGGCTCTCACGGCAGCAGTGATGTTCGCTGTCGCGCGCAACCGGATGAAGGACATCGATCCAGTGCCCCATCAGACCATTCAGACCATTAAGGAAGGAATCTAATGCAGACAGCTACGCAGCAAGACCAATCGAGAACTACTGGAGACCGAACCCCGGAAGAGGTTCGTGCCGACATGGAGCGCACCCGAGGCGACCTGCAGCGCAATGTGTCCGAGCTCAATGAACGAGTCAATCCGAGCCGGGTCATGGCCCGCCAGCGCGCAAGTGTGCAGTCCTCGCTCGCCAACATGCGCAACAACATCATGGGCATTCCAGACTCCATCGGTTCCACCGGATCTGACATGAGCTCAAGCGTTCGCACCTCGACTCAAGGCAATCCCTTGGCTGCCGGAGCTATTGCTGTCGGAGTGGGCTGGCTCATCGGTGGGCTTCTTCCTGTGAGCAACAGTGAAAAGCAGAAGATGGCGCAGCTCGAGGATCGCGCCATTGACCAAGTGCAGCCGCTCATTGAGAGGGCCAAAGAGCAGGCGCAGCCACTGGTGGACAAAGCCAACGAGGCTGTCGCACCCAACCAGTAGAGACACGTCGCAACCAGACGGGAGGCGCGGCGCGCCCGCAAGGGCAGCCGTGCCTTTCGTCTCGAAAATCCATGAAGAACCTCACGAGAGGAACTAGGTCATGACCGAAGACCGACTTACACCCCGGGGTTCGGAGCCTCCCCCTGGCTGGCAGGCCACCGAAGATGGTTTCCGCCGTGACATCGAAGCGTCAGGCCTTGACGCAGAGAGCCTCGAGGAGCGCCTGCGTTCTACCGCGAGGTCAGCCGGTCGCGAGGTCGATGTCATACCGGATGGGGGGCGGCTCGATATCCGACTGCCCGTATCGGGTGCAGGGGATCCGGGCGACGTAGAGGTCGCGCAGCGCCTGGACGAGGTTCTTGCCGGGGACGACGTAGCGGGCTGATGTCGTCTGGGTTGGCTAGTCAAGCGCCATCCTCGTCATCGAGATCAGGATCCCGAGATCGGGTCGTCTCACTCATTTCGCCCCCAGCGTTGGCAGCGCGTCGGTCGACGGGCGCTCCAGCCTTGTCCGAGGCCGCCGTCATCGATGGCTCCGGACGGTCAGCGGGATCGCGTCCGTCATCTTCGTGGTCGACATCTCGCTCGTTTGAGTCCATCGAACCTCTCCTCGAGAAATGACATTGTGGCGACTCACCACGACCCACTTATCCCCGAGTTTTGGCAGGGGTAATCCTGCTTCCTGAGGATGTTTCGAGATTGATGCCTCGGGTAGATCTCGAATATGAATGCCATACCAAGAAACGCGCCAGGAAGGGCGCTGGCGAGGGTGGTGAGAAACGCGGTCCTTCCGTTGGTCGCGTCACTGGCGCAGGACGGCGGAGGACCCGTCGAGTTGGTCCAACCACGCTTGGTAGCAGAGTTGGTTCCGCACGTATACCGACCGAGGACGACGGCTCTGCTCGCCGGGGCGCTGCACTAGACGAACGCCGGGTGGACAATCACGCCATGGATGAGAGAACCGGATCCGTGGTTGTCGGGAAACGAACGCTGCGAATCACCCATCCTGATCGCGTGGTCTACGTCGATGACGGTGTCACGAAGGCAGCCGTCATCGGTTACTACGTACACATGGCCGAGCGCATGCTGCCGCATCTACAACGCCGTCCCGTCACGCGAATCCGATGGCCGGGGGGCGTCGACCAGCCGAAGTTCTTCGAGAAACAGCTACCCAAGGGTGCACCCGACTGGATCGAAACCCTCGACCTCACTCACTCCGACGGCACGATCACCTACCCCCTCGCGCACGAACCGGCGACACTCGCCTGGTTTGCGCAGCAGAATGCACTTGAGCTACACGTTCCTCAGTGGCGTTGGCACAGTCGCCGTCAGCGCGTCGACCGGCTGGTGCTCGACCTCGACCCGGGACCACGGACCGGCCTTGCGCAATGTGCCGAGATCGCGCTCTGGATGAAGACAAGGCTTGATTCCGAGGGTCGACAAAGCGTGCCGGTCACGAGCGGAAGCAAGGGCATCCACATCTATGCGCGCTGGCGGGCGTCGGATCAATCGCAGAGCACCAGCGAGTACGCGCGGACCCTCGCCGACTCAGCCGTCGAGGCATTTCCGAGCCTTGCCACGGCGTCCATGAGTAAGGCCGAGCGGGGCGGAAAGGTGCTCATCGACTGGTCGCAGAACAACCCTTCGAAGACCACGATCACGCCTTACTCGCTTCGGGGGCGCGCCCGACCGTTCGTAGCCGCGCCCCGGCGTTGGGACGAGGTCTCAGACTCAGGGCTGCGTCATCTGCTCATGGCGGACGTGGTTGAGCGCCTCGACCAGCCGGATCCACTGGCGGTGTTGCTGTAGGGCTTAAGCGCTCTTGCGACGTGCCGCCGTCTTCTTCGTCGACTTCTTGGCCGTTGTCTTCTTCGCGGGTGCCTTCTTCGTCACCTTCTTGGCCGTCGCCTGTTTAGCCACCTTCTTTGCAGCAGTCTTCTTCGCAGGTGCTTTGGTCGTCGTCTTGGCGACCTGTGTCTTCTTAGGTTGCTTGCCCTCAGTTGCCGCGACGCTGGCGCGCAGAGCCTCCATGAGGTCGATCACGTTCGACTCCGGGGCAGCCTCGGTCGGCCGTGAGATCTCGTGCCCAGCGATCTTGGCGTCTACCAGCTCGCGGAGTACCTCCCGGTAGCGGTCGTGGAACTGGCTCGGGTCGAAGCCCTGGTCAAAGGCGTTGACGAACATCGACGCCATATCCAGCTCTTGGGGCCGCACGTCAACCTCTTCAGTCATGAAAGGGAAGTGCGCCTTGCGCACTTCGTCAGGCCACAGCATCGTCTGGACGACCAGCAGACCGTCCTGCGCACGGATGGTCGCGAGACGCTCGCGCTGGCGGAGAGCCAGCTTGACGATCGCCACCTTGCCGGTGGCGACCAGCGAGTCGTGCAGCAACACGTACGGTTTGGCGTCTCCTGTTGGCTCGGCGTAGTACGCCTTGGACAAGGAGACCGGGTTGATCTCGTCCTGGTCAGCAAAGCTGACCACCTCGACCGACTTTGTTGACGCGATAGGCAGATTCGCCAGGTCCTTGTCGGTGAGGACCACCATGTTCTCGTCCTCGAGCTCGTAGCCCTTGGCGATCTGTCCGTACGGAACTTCTTCGCCGTCCACCGAGCAGAAGCGCTTGTACTTGATGCGCCCGCCATCTGTCTCATGAACCTGCCGGAGGGAGACGTCCTTTTCCTCAGTAGCCGAGACAAGCCGAACGGGGATCGAGACCATGCCGAAGGCAATAGAGCCTTTCCAGACAGTCTGCATCGGGTGCTCCCAGGTGTGGGGTTGGGCGGCAGCCATCCCATGATGGCCTACTGCAACCAAAATCGGTCCATTTCGGGGGTCTTACCCTTTTTTCTCGCGCGACACACCGGGCCATATCCCAGGACCTGTCAGACCCTCGTGCCAGCGTGGGACGTGTTCCAGTCAGAGACGTCGCAAGGAGGCCCAGCCATGCTCGAAAGTGCCGAGGTGGTCGTGTTCTGGTGCCACGACTGCCGCAAGGATTCTCTCTTCGAGGTGGTTGTCGGAGGCGCAGATCAGACCCCTCGCGAGTGGGCCTGCACCACCTGCGGTGCCGCCTGCATCGAGGCCTTCGACGTCGCAAGCCAGATCGAGGCCGACGTTCGAGGTGTGGCATAGCCCGACCGCCATACGCCCTGATCGTGCTGGGGGGCGGTTCAGCAGGCGAGACGGCAGCGGCCCGTGTCGCATCCGCGGGACGCACGGTTGCGCTCGTCGAGTCCCGGCTGGTCGGCGGAGAGTGTCCCTACTGGGGTTGTGTGCCGAGCAAGGCGCTGCTGATCGCCGCCTCGCGCCGCCGGCAGGCGGGCGCGGCACACGAGCTAGGAGCGATCGGTGCAGCTCTTGACCTCGGCGACCCAGTTGTCGCATGGCGTCAGGCCGCGCGGCTACGAGATGAGCGCGTCAAGCACCTCGACGACGCGGAGACAGCAGAAGACCTGAAGGCCGTGGGTGTCGAAATCGTCCGCGGTGAAGGCCACATCGTCTCCCCCGGCCTCGTGTCGGTCGGCGACCAAGAACTCCACTACGAAAACCTCCTGATCAGCGTTGGCGCTGACGCCGTGGTACCCCCCATCCCTGGTCTGGCGGAGATCCAACCGTGGACCAGCGAAGATGCCCTGACGAGCGATGAACTGCCACAGTCTCTGCTCATACTTGGAGGTGGTGCGATTGGGGTCGAGCTCGCCCAGGTCTACTCGACGTTCGGCGTACGGGTCACCATCGTCGAGGCGTTGGACCGCCTGCTCGCGCTGGAGGAACCGCAGGTGTCGGCGGCAGTTACCGGCGTCCTGGCCGAGACCGGGGTCGTCGTCAGCGTCGGCGTAGGCGTGGCATGCGCAACCAGGCAGGGGCCGCAGAGCACCCTCCACCTCGAAGACGGAACAACGCTGACGGCCGACCGCCTGCTTGTGGCCACCGGCCGGCGCCCTCGCCTTACGGGTTACGGCATCGAGAACCTCCGAATCGATGTCTCATCGGGGGCTATCCCCACCGGAGACGATGCTCGTGTCGTGGGTCACCGCAACGTGTTTGCCGCTGGCGATGTGACGGGCCGGTTTCCCTTCACCCACACCGCTAACTACGCCGGACGAGTCGTTGCCGCGAACGTGCTCGGGCAGTCTTCCCACATGCACTTGGATGCCGTGCCGCGTGGGGTGTTCATCGATCCACCCGTTGCCGGCGTGGGGATGTCGGCGAGCCAGGCGCGCGAGAAGGGCCGCTCCGTCATCCAAGCCTCCGTGGACGTCGGAGCGACGGCTCGTGGATGGCTCGAGTCGCAGGGGGGTGTGGTCGTGCTCACCGCGGACGCTGAACGGGGCACGTTGATAGGCGCTTCCGCCATTGGCCCGCGAGCCGACGAGTGGATCGCGCAGGTGACTCTCGCCATACGAGCGGAAGTTTCGGTCGCCACGCTCGTCGACACGATCCAGCCGTTCCCAGCAGTGAGTGAAGCGCTGTTCCCGGCGTACGAAGGCCTCCTGGCTCAGCTGCCTAGCTGAGCCGGAAGCCTACCGATTTCGTCAGCTCGGAGAAGGGCTCTGTTCGGCGAGGTACGCCAGACGGCGCAGCGTCTCGATGTTTCGCTTCTTGATCAGGGCCTGTCGCGCACGGCCAGGGACCAGCCACCGCCCCGGTCCACCCGTGGCGTCCTCAACAATGACGATCTCGGTGCCCCCATCAACAGCCGGCCGCAGGCTGATATCGATCTGCGCCTCACCAACATGGATAGGTCCAGCCGTCCGCAATTACGTCCCTGCAGAGCCACGGCCACGGCAGGCATCCCAGCAGCGGCGTGCTTCTCGGGCTTGAGTTGAACCAGTGTCGGATCGACGTCGTCGTCAGGCGGGGGAGAGTGCACGCCAGAGCCCTACCCGAATGACCGGCTTCGCAAACCCGACTTCCAGAAGCCGCATCCGCATGGTTTGGTCTGAAGCCCGTTGGGGTAAAGGCGCGGTGATCAAGGAGGCTCGATGACCACCGGTGCCCAGCACACTATGAAGTCCGCCACCCAAAGCGCAGCCAACAGCCCGTGGATGGAGCGACTCGCTCGCCTCGGGTTCGTCGCTCGAGGGTTTGTCTACATGATCATTGGCTTCCTGGCGTTGAAGATCGCCAGTGGGTCAGGAAACCCTGAGGCCGATCAGCAGGGCGCCTTCACCTACTTGGGTAAGCAGAGCTTTGGCCAGGTGCTGCTGTGGGCGCTGGCTCTTGGTTTGGCGGGCTACGGCCTGTGGCGGCTGCTGCAAGCGATCACCGGTCAGGTCGACGGACCAGACCGCGACAAACTCGGCACCTACCGCGTCATCGACGCCGTCAAGGGCGTCATCTACCTGGCCTTCGCCATTTCCGCTGCCGGTATCGCCCTGCACAGCAGTTCGGGCAGCTCAACGCAACTGACCAAGACTGTGATGCAGCAATCGTGGGGACCGTTCCTGATCGGTGCGATCGGGCTGATCATCGTCGTATGCGGTTTGGCGATGGTGTTCCAAGGCTGGACACGTGACTTTGCCAAGTATCTCGACAGCAGCAAGGCCACGGGACACCCCCGCGACCTGCTGGTGAAGCTTGGCCGGGTCGGCTACGTCGCCCGGGGCGTTGTGTTCGCGCTCGCGGGCGGGTTCGTGGTCTACGGTGCCGTGCAGACGGCACCCAGTGAGACCGACGGGCTTGATGTCGCGCTCTCGTCTTTGGCTGACGCGCCGTTAGGCGTTGGCTTACTCGTCGCCGTTGCACTCGGGCTGATCGCTTTCGGGCTTTACTCGCTGGCTGAGTCCCGGTACCGGCGGGTCTGATGGCCGAGCTTGTTCTCGGCCCGATGCTGCGTTACGCCGACGCGAGCCAGGCAACCGTTTGGGTGGAGACCGGTCAGCCATGCCAGGTGAGTGTGCTCGGCTCGTCGTCGACGACGTTCACGGTGCACGGCCGACACTATGCGCTCGTGCACGTTGACCTGGACGGGCTCACACCCAACCCGGAGTATCAGGTGCACCTCGACGACGACCTGGTGTGGCCCGATCCCGCCCTGGACTTGCCGGCGAGCAGGATCCGAACTCGTCAGGCCGATGACCCGGTACGTATCAGTTTCGGGTCTTGTCGGATCACCCTTCCGCCGGACGAAGACCACAGCAAAACACACGGGGTCGATGTCCTCCACGCTCTGGCCAACCGTGGCATGGTCGACGCCGATGCCCTTCCGGATCTGATCTACCTCGCAGGTGACCAGATCTACGCCGATGAGGTTGTCGGCTCCGTGGCGTCGTTCGTCTGTGTCGATAGCGACGAAGCGCGTCCGCCGAAGGGGGAGGCAGCGGACTACGAGGAGTACGCGCGGCTCTACAGGCTTGCCTGGTCTGAGCCGACACTGCGCTGGTTGCTTTCCACGGTGCCAGTAGTCATGGGGTTCGACGACCACGACGTCCGCGATGACTGGAACACCTCGCAGGCGTGGCGAGACAAGTCGACGTCGCAGCCGTGGTGGCCCCGACGCATTGCCGGCGCGCTCGGCTCGGTGTGGGTCTACCAGTACATCGGCAACCTGCACCCCGACGAGCTGAGCACTGATCCCTTACTGCAGGCCCTGCAGGCGCATCCAGGCGATAGCGGCAAGCTGCTCGACGACTACGCGCTGGAGGCCGACCGGCACCCGCGCGGACACCGCTGGACGTTCGCCAGAGACCTGGGCTCGACGCGTCTCGTGGTAGTCGACACCAGAGCCGGACGGGTCACCGAACCATCGCAGCGGGCCATGCTTGACGCCGACGAGTGGGACTGGCTCGTCGACCACGCAACGGGCGGGGTGGACCACCTGCTCATCGGCTCGTCGCTGCCGTACCTCCTGCCGGTGCCGCTGCATGACATCGAGGCCTGGGATGAGGCCGTCGCCGGCGGCGCATGGGGTGCCAGGTGGAGCCGTTGGGGCGAGTACATTCGTCAGAACCTCGACCTTGAGCACTGGGCGTCGTTTCACCGATCGTTCACTGCGCTGGCCGACCACCTGACCGCCGTGGCCCGTGGTGAGCGAGGCCCGGCCCCCCGCACGATCCTGTTCCTTTCCGGTGACGTGCACTACGGGTATGCCGCCCAGGCAGACGTCGATGGCGCCAAGTCCCAGGTGTGGCAGCTCGTGTCGTCGCCAATGCGAAATCCGCTGGGCGGTGTCATGCGCTTCATCAACGTCGTCGCATTCTGGAAGCCACTCACCGGGGTCGCCCGCTTACTGCGCCGCAAGGCCGGCGTCCCCGAACCGGCATGGCAGTGGCAGGTCAAGCGTGGACCGTGGTGGAACAACAACCTGTGCACATTGACGCTGCAGGCCGGGGGCGCCCACGTGGTCTGGGAGCGCTCGCGCAACGGTGAGACAGAAGCACAGGACCACCTGGAGGAGCTCGGTCAGCTGGATGTGACTGCCGTCTCTCTTCCTACGTCGACGAGGCTGTGAGTCAATGCTTCAAGAGGCCGAGCGGGCGAGTGACGCCGCCTCGCGTCCTGCGTTTGTCTTAGACCTCGATGGCACCCTCGTCGATTCGGTCTATCAACACGTGATGGCTTGGCGTAAGGCGCTGACAGAGGTGGGTATCCCCTTTGCGGTGTGGCAGCTCCATCGTCTTATCGGCACAAGTGGTGAACTGCTGGTTGAAGCCATATCCCGTGAGTCCGGCTGCGAGGTCAGCCACGACGATTCGCGGACCGCATGCGATCTGCATGACACGTATTACGGCGAAGCCCTCGAGACCGTGGCTCCCCTGCCCGGAGCACTGGACCTGCTACGACACCTCACCACCGAAGACTATGCGTGGGCTATCGCCACGAGCGGAAGTCGTTCAGATGCACTACCCATGTTGAACCTCCTGAAGTTGCCTGTGGCTGAGATCCACCTGCTGACGAGCGAGGAGGTGCCTCTGGCAAAACCGAATCCTCAGCTGTTCCTGGAAGCTGTCGAAGTCCTTCAGCAGCCTCGTGAGAACACGTTCATTCTCGGCGACAGCGTCTGGGACATGCTCGCCGCGCGCCGAGCCGGCTGCGTGGGAATCGGTCTCATGTCCGGGGGCCTTAGCCGCAGCGAACTCTTGGAGGCTCATGCCTTCCGCGTCTACGCAGATGCAGCAGACCTCATGGACCATGTCGATGACCTGGGAATCAGCACTTAGCTATTGCGGCCCCCAAGCTGGATCTGAGATGCCGAGCGCAAGCTAGTCATGGGGGGTCCTCGGCGGTAGCTGTATCGACTCCTCCGCACCCACCATCCCCGACTGAATTTCGCGTCCGCGCTCCAGTTCCGCGTTCAACTCAGCTCCCAGCAAGATCGCGCAATTGCTCAGCCACAACCAGACCAGAAACACGACAATCGCACCCAATGAGCCGAAGGTCGCGTTGTACGAGCCGAAGTTGGCTACATAGAAAGTGAATGCCGCTGACAGGACCGCCCAGACCAGAAGGGCGAGCATGGTGCCCGGTGACAGCCAGATCCAGCGAGGCTGCCGAACGTTCGGTGCCACGTAGAAGAGCGCCGTCAAGATCATGCAGACCACAATCAACATGACTGGCCATTTCCCGAAGTTCCACGCCGTCAGGGCAACATCTCCAAGGCCGATGCTGTCGCCCACAGCCTTCGCGAGCGGACCTGTGATCACCAACCCGACGGTCACTAACGCAGCGAGCATCACGCAGATCAGTGTGAGCGCCACTTGCAGGGGTCGCAGTTTCCAAAACGGGCGGCCTTCCTGCACCTCGTAAATGGCGTTCATGGATCGACCGAAGGCGCCAACGTATCCGGACGCCGCCCACAAGGCTCCGAGGAGGCCAGCAACGAACATGAACCCTGACGCCCTACCCGCTTGCGCCACTTGACGCACCGGCTCTGCGAACGTATCGACAGCACTTTGCGGACCGAGGTCATTGGCAATGTGGATCAAAGCTTCGGTGGTCGTTTGCGGATCACCAACGAGGCTGACAAGCGAGATCATCGCAAGGATCGCGGGGAACAGTGACAAGACTCCGTAGTAAGTCAGCGCGGCAGCCCAGTCCGTACAGTCGTCGTCCCGAAACTCGGTGAATGTCCGGCGTAGAACCCCCAGCCACGAACGCCAGGTCAACTTTGCAGGATTACTAGGCTTTCGCGCATCGTCTGGGTGGGGGTGAGAGATCTCGAGCATGTCGTTATCGCATCAGCAGATTCGCGACAACTGTGAGCAGGATGGACGCCACAACCGATATCAGGACCATCGCGAGGCAGCCGACGCCACCGCCAAGGGGTCGTACTGAAAATCCGCTCTGCTCGCGCTCCACTGTTCCGCCTCTTGCCGATGAGAGCTCCTCTCCACTGGTTTGTTACCTCAAGAACCACTTCGCCAAACCTGACCTGATACGGGACCGACCTGAGGGATGGTCTGCGGAGACTTTGCAACGCCCACGGTGGCAAACTCTCCGCACTCCTCCCTTGCCACGGCGAAGCGACGCCGGTCCAGCGCCCACGACTGTGAAAGACGTATGGCGCGCTATTGGTGGCCTTCGGCCCTGACCGTTTTGGCCCGGCTGTGATGGGTTGGTTACAGGCGGCTGAGCGCCAACGGAACCCACACTTCGAAGGAAGTGGTCAGATGACTGCCATAGCGGTCTCCGGGCTGGTGAAGGACTTCGGGGCCGGGACCAGGGCTCTGAATCATCTCGACTTGCATGTAGAGACCGGTGAGGTGCACGGCTTCCTTGGGCCGAACGGGGCCGGGAAGACCACCACGATCCGCGTCCTGCTCGGGATGCTCAGGGCCGACGACGGCAATGTTGCCCTCCTCGATGGCGACCCGTGGCGTGACGCGGTCGCCCTACACCGGCGCCTGGCCTACGTGCCCGGCGAGGTGAACCTCTGGCCCAACCTCACGGGCGGCGAGGTCATCGACCTGCTCGGCGACTTGCGAGGGGGGCTCGACCCGAATCGCCGGGAAGAGTTGCTTGAGCGCTTCCAACTGGACCCCACGAAGAAGACTCGCGCGTACTCCAAGGGCAACCGACAAAAGGTCGCGTTGGTGGCCGCGTTCTGTTCCGACGTAGAGCTCTACCTGCTGGACGAGCCCACTTCGGGGTTGGACCCGCTGATGGAGGCGGTCTTCCAAGACGTCGTCAAGGAGCTGCGCGCCGCTGGGCGAAGCATCCTGCTCTCCAGCCACATTCTGTCCGAGGTGGAGGCGCTGTGCGATCGAGTCACGATTATCCGGGCGGGTCGTGCGGCTGAGAGCGGCACGTTCGACGAGTTGCGTCACCTCACTCGCACCTCGGTGGCAGTTGATACCTCCAGACCGTTGGAGTCGGTGGGGCAGTGGCCCGGCGTCCACGACAGCCATGTGGAGGACGACCATGCCGAGTTCAGTGTGGACCCCGGCGAGCTCAACCAGGTGCTCCAGCACCTTGTCGACCTCGAGGTGCGGTCCCTTGTCACCTCGCCACCCACGCTCGAGGAGCTGTTCCTTCGGCACTACGGCGAGGAGATCGCCGCGATGGATGCCGATGCGCAAGCCGAGGGGGTGACGTCTCGGTGACCGGCTTCGTCGGGACGATGCGGCTGATCCGCCTCGCGCTTCGGCGCGACCGAGTCACGCTGACCGCATGGATCCTTGGCATGGCCGGCTTCCTGGCTGCGACCACGGCGATGTTTGAAGACAACTACGGAAAGAACCCGATGCTTCTGGGGCCAGACACCCGGATTGTCGTGGAGAACCCCGGTATGCGGGTGCTCGGTCTGGTGACGGGCCAGTCCGTCGGGGGCTACACCTTGCACCGCGACGCCCTAACCCTTGCAGTTCTTGCAGCTTTGATGAGCGTCCTCGCAGTGGTCCGGCACACCCGTCAGGCTGAGGAACTTGGTCGGGCGGAGATGTTGGGTGCCGGCGTGGTCGGGCGCTACGCGTCCCTGGCCGCGGCCGTGATTGTCGCACTTGCAGCGAACGTGGTGCTGGCGCTCATGCTGGGGCTCGCGATGGTAGCGGCGGGACAGCCCACGACGGGGTCCCTGGCTGCTGGTGCATCGATCGCGCTGGTGGGCGTCGCCTTCACCGGCGTTGCCGCGGTGACGTCGCAGCTGGCTTCCACGACACGCGGAGCGACCGGGCTCGCGGGTGCAGTTCTCGGCCTCTCCTTCATGGTGGCAGCGCTCGGGAACATGCTCGGGACCGTGGACTCCGCCGCCCTGCGGGTCAGCAGCGCCTGGCCGGTTTGGCTGTCACCGATCGGCTGGGGCCAGCAGATGCGACCATTTGCAGACAACCTGTGGTGGCCGCTCGTTCTCCCACTGTTGGGAACTGCTTTGCTGTTTTGGCTCGCCGTCGTCCTCGATGGACGGCGCGACGTAGGTCGAGGAATGTGGCCGGAGCGCAGAGGGGCCGCACACGCAAGCCCAGCCCTGCTGAGCCCCACAGGTCTTGTCTGGCGGCTACAGCGCGGAGCCCTCGAGGGCTGGGCCATCGGCCTGCTCGGCTTCGGCCTGGTCTTCGGCGCGCTGAGCGACCAAATCGGCGGTCTCAAAGGAGCAGCAACGGAGTGGTACTCCGCCTTCGGTGGTGACGCCGACCTGATCGGCGCCTATTGGGCCTCGATGATGCAGATGGCCGGGATGGCGGTGGCGGCCTACGTGGTCACGCTCCTGCTCCGGCTGTACCACGACGAGGCGCAGGGCACGCTGGAACCGTTGCTCGGTACCGCGGTCTCCAGACTTCGCTGGCTGAGCGCGTACGCCATCAACGCCTTCGTGGGCGCGCTGTTGCTCATGATGGTTTTTGCAATGGCGATGGCACTCACCGGCGGTCAGGCGCTTGGCGGCACCGCATCGTTGCTGCCCGAGCTCATCGGAGCCGCGCTGGTTCAACTGCCCGCCATCGGCGTGCTGGGCGCCGTAGTGGTGGCGGTGGTCATGCTCCTGCCGCGATGGTCGGTCGGCGTGTCATGGGCAATGTTCGTGTTCTCAATCTTCGTGGGTCCGATGTTCGGCCCATCGCTACGGCTGCCGACATGGCTGATGGACCTGACGCCCTTCACTCATGTGCCAAACGCACCGGCTGCCGCTGTCAGCGTCGCAGCGATTCTCGGCCTGGGCCTGGTGTGTGTGCTGCTTGCAATGGCAGGGGTCCTCGCACTACGGCGCAGGAACTTGGCTCTTCCGGCGTGACCAGGCCCGCGTAGCGAGATCACCGGGTTCATTGGCGACCTTGTGTCCACCGCTTTACAAAGACGCTCCCGGTCGGCAATGCGCCGGTTCGTCCACATTGATACCCGCCACTCATCCGAATCACTTTTCGCGATATGGCATGCGTCTTGTGACCTGCGTCATAGCAAGTAAATACTCCAGCCACCCCCTCCCGAGAGGCAACTCCATGATCGGATCGCGGCGCACCCACTGGGTCGCCCTCACCCTGTCCTCAGCACTCGTCGCAGGAGCGGTCGCCTCCACGACGAGCGCCAGTGCCGACCCGGTGGACACGAGTCCGCCCACCAAGGTGCTAGTCGTGCTCTTCGACCAGATGCTTCCGCAGTACGCAGACCGCTTCAACATGCCGAACTTCCGTTCACTTCGCGACTCCGGCACCAACTTCAACCAGGCCTACCTCGGCTACATGGGGTCTGAGACCGTCATGGCGCACAACGTGCTGATGTCCGGTCAGAGCCCACGCAACATGGGCTGGGTCGACGAGGCGTACCGCGACCGCGACACCTTGCTCGGGTCGAACCCCGACCAGATGTACGTCACCGGCGAGCTGACCTACGACCAGTTCGGAACCCTGATCCAGGACAAGGGCTATCCGAAGCTCGCCGACTACCTGCAGGCAGCGCAGCCGGGCAAGAAGTTCATCGTCGTCGGCCAGAAGTCCTACGCGGTCGAGTCGGCAGCAGCGAAATCAGCATGGGACACCTCAGATGCCGACATCGCGGTGCGGTTCGGCAGCCGAACCAGCAGCACGCGTCCGCCCGACACCCAGCCTGCCGAGCAGGCTTGCTTCGACAGCCTCGGTGGTCGTTACCGTGGCCCCGTACGGCGTTAACGTGCCGTCGTACATCAATCAGCCGTTCTGCGGCCGGTACTGGGTGAACTCCGGCAACACCTACGGCACCAGCGAAGCGTTCCCGTCCTGGATCTACCCGCTCGACGGCAACCGCTTCGTGCCCGGGACGGACAACGCCCACCTCGGCGGAGACACCTGGGTCGCCGACGCTGCCATGGACATGATGGCGAACGAGGACTGGTCCGGCATGTTCGTCACCATGGGCGGCATCGACAAGGCCGGCCACATGTGGGGCGCTCAGAACGACCGACAGTCGGTTACCGGTTCCCCCGACTACCAGACGCACGTGCAGTACGCCGCCGAGAACGCCGACGCCCAGCTCGGTCGCATGCTCGCCAAGCTCGAAGAGCTCGGACAGCTCGACGACACCTTGGTGGTGCTCACCGCAGACCACGGTGCGACCTGGGGCGAGGAGTTCTACGGCAAGACCGCATCGGGGAGCGCGACTAGCGACACCAACTGGTACTACGGACCGGACTCGCTCCCGAGCCAGTACAACAACCCGTCGCCCGCGCTCAAGCCGCTGATCGACACCGGCAACGTGGCCGTTCTCCTACCAGTCCACCTCGATCCAGACCTGGCTGAAGAACGCCTCCCAGCCCAAGCGCACCGAGGCGCTCAAGGTGATGACCACGCTGCCAGGCGTGATCGCCACGTACTGGAAGAACGGGGGCAAGTACTCGCTCTACAAGAAGAACCCCATACCGTCCAACCAGCGGCAGTGGTTCAAGAACAAGGCGCAGGCGATCGTCAACACCATGGCCGACGACAACGGACCCGACCTCGTCGCACTGCTGCGCGACAAGGTCAGCTATGGGGCCTACGGCGACCACGGTGGCTACCAGGAGTCGAACCAGCGGGTTCCGATGGTGTTCTGGTCAGCCGACGGTCTCTACGCCAACGACACGTCCACGACCTTCCGGACACCGGACGTGATGCCCACCATCCTGAAAGTGCTGGGGATAGAGCAGACCTACATGACTGACGGACAGGCACGCCCCCTCAGCTAGTTCACGCCATTGGCACGGTACGGCCGGACCATCCTCGGTTGGGGGGTCCGGCCGTACCGTGCCCATCGCTCACCGACGCCATGGGCCATTCAATGCAAGCAGCCCTTCTCGCGACCTTGACGGTGGCAACACTTCGCAACCAACGCCGAGCTCTCGCGAGCCAGCATGGCCCGCGTCACCGAGACCCCTACAACGCCCAGCAGGTCGTGTCTGCGGCTCCGACGGCTCAACTGGTATCACCCTCGGGGAGCTGCCTCACAAAGGTGCACTCCGCGATGGGCACGTCATGGCGCACGCCCTGGAAGACCGGCATCCTCAGCGCGGTCCCAGTCCACTCCTGAAATCGCACCTCGATGACGAACGGTGGGTCGAGTCTGCTGACCGCTACAAGATCAGCTTGAGTGAACCCGGTCCCAACGTCCCCGATCGGAACGAGGTCTCCGGAAGAATCGAAGAGTGCCAATGCGAGTGAGCCGAAATTGTCACTCCGTGAGCCTTCACCTGCATTGAAGGCTGTTACCACCGCAGAGAGCGAGCGATATCGCTTCACCTTGATCCAGTCTCCGGTGCGCCCGGGCCGGTAACGGGAATCCTTGCGTTTGGCTATCGCTCCTTCCAGGTCTTGGGCCACGACGGCTTTCCACATGGCATCGGCCGAGGCGGAGTACGGCGTCAGGGTGAGACCTGTGGGTTGGAGTTCTTCGAGTAGTGATCGTCGACGTGTCCATGGTGAATCCCTGAGGTCGAGAAGTTCCGGGTGATAGAGCAGGTCGAACGCCACAAAGATGGCGATCGGATCTTGGGGCCGACCACTGATTCGCTGGACACGATTGAACGAAGGTTGCCCCCTCTCATCAACGGCGATGAGCTCTCCATCGATCACTGCAGAATCGAGAATTCCTGATCCGATGCTTGCCGGCAGGGGCGTGGCGGAGAATCTCGAAGTGATGTCGTTGCCGGTCCGCGAACGAAGAACTGCGGTGCCGTCAACCACGTGCACAAGGCATCGAAAGCCATCCAACTTCGGCTCGAAGATCCAACCATCGTCCAGGGCCCCGATCACCTGGTCCGTGGTCAGACCCGCTCGCGGACGAGAGGCGAGCATCGGCTCAATGATCGGGCCGGGCTTGGTCGCTGAGGGAGCCATGACTCAATGTAGAGAGGGCCCGCCTGGCAGCGTGGCGAACGTCAACCCTCTGATCCGTATCCGATCAGCCTGCCTCGGATTGTCAGGCGCCGGAAGGATCAGCCACTTCTGAGCGCACTCGAGTCGACGTGTCCACCAGATCGAGTCCAGCCATCCGCTCGTGGATTCCCCTTGCCTCCTCACACGTGGAGACCACGGTCACGAGCTGATCGAGCCCGGCGGCGCCCAGGACGCGCGCCACGATCGGCTGGGGATGAAGGACACATACTTCACCGTCCTGTCGTTGGCACGCGTGATACGCCTGGACCAGCAGTGACAATCCCGTGCTGTCGATAAAGTTGACACGCTCGACGTCAAAAACCACCAGCGCAGGGCAGTCTTCGAGAGCTAGCTCGATCTCCGCGGAATGACTCTCACACCAGGCGAGGTCGATTTCGCCGCAAAGTTCAAAGCGAAGCCAATGGGTGTTCTTTTCGATCTTCATCGCGTACTCCACAGTGCATCGTGATGAGCGGCATATGGGTGTACCGGAGGCCAAACAGGTATGTGTCCATACCCGCCTTCAGGATACGCCGCCCACCCGAGCAAGTCAGCCCCCGGCCATCTTCAGGTTCGGTGCGAAGCTTCGTCACGACACCGAGGGCCATCAGCGACTCATGGTGCCGCTGCCAGCGCGAGCCTTCCTCGGTCTCGATCTAGCAGAATTCCCAAAGCCAGCATCCCGAGACCGAGGCCCAGGTGGAGCCAGTTGTCCGCCCTGTTGAACGAGATGAAGTTCGCGGCGCCGCCGCCATACACGAGCAACCCGTAGATCCAAAACACCAGGTAGACCAGGCCGCCTGCGACGAGGAATGCGCGAGCAGTGCTCCAGGTGCGGACGGAGATGAGGCCCACAGCGCCGAACAGCAGATGCATGATGTTGTGGAGCGCTGATACCTCAAAGAGGCCGAAGAGGTGTGCTCTCGAATCGTGCCCTGCGAAGGTCATGCCGTCAAAGTCAGTGACGAGTCCAGGGATGAAGCCGAAGATTCCAACTCCGAGGAAGGCAACGGCGATGATGGCCGTCGCCGACTGAATCGAGGTCCCCATCTGCTCCGAGCTCACCCTGCTGTTGTGTCGTTCTGTGGCGTCAACTCCAAGGCCGCGCCGCGTGGCCTCCCCGGACGGGGGGCGCGGCGAACGAATCGGAATGACACGCAGTGGTTTCCTGTCTGACATGGGGACCTCCTGGCCTCGCAGCGGCTGCCTGTAACCATCCAGTTGCTACCCACGGACCAGGACGCGCACACTTCCAACTCGCCGCCAATTTCCCTCGGCTGAGGCACGGTCGGCAGAACATGGTTCGCGGGCTGGATGTTCCCAATCAACAGACGCTGAGTGAGACTGTCCCCATGACCCCTAACGAGCGATTCGTCATAGTCGGAGCTGGGCTGGCCGGGGCCAAGGCGGCTGAAACGTTGCGCGAGGAGGGGTTCGGCGGCCAAGTGGTGTTGTTGGGTGATGAGACAGACCGACCATACGAGCGTCCGCCGCTCTCCAAGGGATTCCTCCAGGGCACCCTAGAGAGGGAGAAGGTCTTCGTTCACCCGGCCGATTGGTATGGCGTCCATGATGTCGACCTACGGTTGGGCACGGCAGCCACCTCCCTCGACCGCGGAACGCGAGAGGTCGTGCTCGCCGGCGCGGATCGACTCGGTTTCGACAAGTTGCTGCTTGCCACCGGTTCCACTCCGCGTCGATTGCCGATCCCCGGCACCGACCTCGACGGGGTCCATTACCTCCGGCGGCTGGAAGATAGTCAACGCCTGCGCTCTGCGTTCGCAGATGGATCCAGCGTCGTGGTCATCGGGGGTGGCTGGATCGGCCTGGAGACCGCTGCCGCCGCGCGCGCCGCTGGGCTGGGCACGACAATTCTGGAGGCAGGGGAGCTTCCGCTGCTCCGGGTCCTTGGCCGCGAAGTGGCGCAGGTGTTCGCCGATCTGCACCGCCGTAACGGCGTGGACCTGCGTACCGGCGTGAGCGTCCAAGAGTTGGTCGGTTCCGACGGACGGGTGACCGGTGTTCGGCTCGGCGACAGCACAGTCATTCCGGCCGACATTGTGATCGTTGGAGTTGGCATCACCCCAAACGACGGGCTTGCTCGCGAGGCTGGATTGAGCGTGGAGAACGGTATCGACGTCAACGGCCATCTTCAAACCTCGGACCCCCACATCTATGCAGCCGGCGACGTCGCCAACGCCTACCATCCCGTTCTGGGTCGGAACCTCCGAGTTGAGCACTGGGCTAATGCCCTCCACCAGGGACCAGTGGCCGCTCGGTCGATGCTGAATGAAGGGGTGGTGTATGACCGCCTTCCGTACTTCTTCACTGACCAGTACGACCTCGGCATGGAGTACACCGGCTACGTTGAGCCGGATGGATACGACCAGGTCGCCTTTCGAGGTGACCCTGCGAGCGGGGAGTTCATCGCGTTCTGGCTGGACAAGGGCAAGGTGCGGGCCGGAATGAACGTCAACACGTGGGACGTCACCGACGCGATCAAGAAGCTGATCCTTTCCGACCGTGAAGTGAGCGTTGCAGCTCTCACCGATTCTGCAAGCCCGCTGCCCGACTAACTGGTGCAAGCCGGCTGTAGCCGTCAGCTGCCGGGTGGTTGTGCCTTTGGTCCCTAGTGTGGGGGCTCCAACAGCCAGAGTCTGGAGTAGACGCCGATGCGGAGGTAACTTCAATGGCTCCCCCAACGGCCGCGGTCCTCACCGTCGACGGCCTTCAGGTCCTGCTCGACGCCCTCCGCGGCGACGGCTGGACCGTGATGGGGCCGTCCGTCCAGGACGGAGTGATCGCCACAACCGAGATCGCCCTCGTCGACGATCTCCCGCGCGGCGTCGGCGACGAGCAGGATGGTGCCTGCTACCGACTGCGTGAGCGTGGGGACGACGCACTCTTTGGCTTCGTCGTCGGCCCCCAGTCGTGGAAGTCGCTGCTGTTCCCCGCGCGCGAGCGGCTCCGTCGAACCGGACCCGACGGCGAGCCATCACCCGCCTTTGACCCGACACCACTAGCGCTGTTCGGCGTGCGCTCCTGCGACCTGCACGCCATCGCCGTGCACGACCGCGTGCTGCGCGACCGTCCCGTCGCCGACGCCAACTACACGGCCCGCCGCGAGGCGGTCTTCATCGTCGCGGTCACCTGTTCCGACCCCGGCGGCACTTGCTTCTGCGCCTCCATGGGCACCGGACCCGACCCGCGCGAAGGGTTCGATCTTGCGCTGACCGAGTTGCTTAACGACGACGGACATCGCTTCCTCATTCGCGCGGGCAGCTCGCGCGGCTCGGACCTCCTGAACCGCCTACCAGCGACTCCTGTGACCGAGACCGACACCTCCGCTGCCACCGCAGTGGTCGACTCGGCAGTCGGACGGATGGGCCGTCACCTGGATACGACCGACATCCGAGACCTGCTCTACGTGAACGCTGAGCACCCGCAGTGGGACGACGTCGCGAGCCGCTGCCTGGCGTGCAGCAACTGCACCCTCGTGTGTCCTACCTGCTTCTGCACCTCGATCGAGGACACGTCCGGACTGGCTGACGGCTCCAGCGAGCGCTCACGCGTCTGGGACTCCTGCTTCACCACGGACTTCTCCCACCTGCACGGTGGCAGCGTCCGCGGCACCACCAAGTCTCGTTACCGCCAGTGGGCCACCCACAAGCTCGCCTCCTGGTGGGACCAGTTCGGCACCTCCGGCTGTGTCGGCTGTGGCCGGTGCATCACCTGGTGCCCCGTGGCGATCGACCTGACCGCCGAGGTCGCCGCCATCCGCGCCACCGCACCCCACCCCCAGCCCTCCGCCCCTACGTCTGCAGGAGACTGACATGCGCACCGTGGACCAGCTGTTGCACGAGCACCCCTTCTTCGCTGGGCTCGACGCCGAGGTGCTGACCCTCCTCGCCGGTTGTGCAGCGAACCGGCACACCTCCACCGGCGAGTACCTCTACCGCGAGGGCGAGCCCGCCGACGTGTTCTACGTCATCCGGCACGGCCGCGTCACCATCGAGACGCACAACCCGGTCGGCGGCCCCGTCGTCATCGAGACGGTGGAAGCCGGCGAGGTGCTCGGCTGGTCGTGGCTGATCCCGCCGTACCGCTGGCTCTTCGACGCGCGCGCCGTCGAGCCCACCAGCCATGTCGTCTTCGACGGCAAGTGCCTGCGCGACAAGTGCGACGCCGACCCTGAAATCGGCTACCACCTCATGCAGCGCGTGGCCGGTGTCATGTACGAGCGGCTGCAGGCCGCCCGCGTCCGACTGCTCGACCTGTACGGAGCGCCCGGTGCCCTCAACTGAGCTCGGCACCCACGCCCTGGAGGCAGCGCCGGACGACCCGATGCTCCCCCGGCCGTTCCGTGTGGTCGCCCGCCACCAGGACACCGCCGACACCGCCACGCTGGACCTCGAGCCGGTGGACGGACCTGGCCTAATCTTCGCGCCGGGCCAGTTCACGATGCTCGGACGGCTCGGCATCGGTGAGGTGCCGATCTCGATCAGCGGTGACCCGGCCGCACCGCCCTTGCGCCACACCATCCGAGACGTCGGCGGCGTCACCCACATGCTTGTGCAGGCACGGGTAGGAGACGTCCTCGAGGTGCGAGGGCCCTACGGCACCGGCTGGGAGGTTGCCGACGGTGAGGGCCGTGACGTGCTGGTGGTCACTGGCGGTATCGGCCTCGCCCCCCTGCGTCCGGCACTGCTGCAGCTGGTCGCGCAACGCGACCGCTACCGCAACGTCGCCCTGCTCTACGGGGCGCGGAGCCCGGCCGACCAGCTCTACCCCGACGAGCTCAAGCAGTGGGCCGCGCGCGGCATCGAGGTCCACACCATCGTCGACCACGGCACCGCCGATTGGCGCGGCCGGGTCGGCCTGGTGACGTCACTGATCCCGAGGGCCGACGTCGACCCCGAACAGACCTTGGCCCTGCTGTGCGGACCTGAGGTGATGATGCGGATGGTGACGCAGGCGCTGCTCGACCGGGGCGTCGCCCCCGAGCGCGTCCGCTGGTCGATGGAGCGCAACATGAAGTGCGGCGTCGGGCTCTGCGGCCACTGCCAGCTGCGCGACCTGTTCATCTGCGTCGACGGCCCCGTGCTCGACTACCCGGTGCTCGCCCCACTCGTCGCCACCAGGGAGCTGTGAGATGTCTGCCGACCGTCCCACGCTGGCTGTGTGGAAGTTCGCGTCCTGTGATGGCTGCCAGCTGACCATCCTCAACTGCGAGGACGAGCTGATCCCGCTGGCCGGGGCGGTGCAGATCGCCTACTTCCCCGAGGCCACCCGCGGCGTGGTCGACGGCCCCTACGACGTCTCACTGGTCGAGGGCTCGGTGACGACGCCGCACGACGCCGAGCGGATCCAGGAGATCCGTAAGTCATCGAAGCTGCTCGTCACCATCGGGGCGTGCGCGACAAGCGGTGGGATCCAGGCACTGCGCAACTTCGCCGACGTTGCCGAGTACCGGTCGATCGTCTACGCCCACCCCGAGTACCTCTCGACGCTCGACCACTCCACTGGGATCGCCGAGCACGTCGCGGTCGACTTCGAGCTGCGTGGCTGCCCGGTCGACAAGCACCAGCTGCTCGAGGTGCTCACCGCCTTGGTGAGCGGGCGGCGGCCACAGATCCCCGCGTACAGCGTCTGCGTCGAGTGCAAGCGGCGCGGCACTGTGTGCGTCACCGTCGCGCACGGAACCCCCTGCCTCGGACCGGTGACCCAGGCCGGGTGCGGCGCCCTTTGTCCCACCTACTCCCGGGGTTGCTACGGCTGCTTCGGCCCGCAGGACACCGCGAACGCTGCGTCGCTCGGTAACCAGCTGGTCGACCTGGGTATGCCGCAGCGCGACGTGGTGCGGGTGTTCCGCACCTTCAACGCAGCGTCGCCCGCATTTCACGCCGAGAGCGAGCGACACGAACCTGCGCTCGGGAAGGCCGGGAGGGAACAGCCATGACGCACAAGATGTCGTCCGGCGACCACGTCCTCAAGGCCGACCCGCTTGCTCGGGTCGAGGGCGAGGGCGCGATGTTCGTCCGCGTCAGCGAGGGCGAGGTCACCGATATCGAGCTGAACATCTTCGAACCGCCACGCTTCTTCGAAGCGTTCCTGCGCGGACGTGCCTACACCGAGCCGCCCGACATCACCGCCCGCATCTGTGGCATATGCCCCGTGGCGTACCAGATGAGCTCGTGCGCGGCGATCGAGGACGCGTGTGGAGTCGCAGTCACCGAGCCGATCGGCCAGCTGCGCCGCCTGTTGTACTGCGGTGAGTGGATCGAAAGCCATGCACTGCACATCTTCCTGCTGCACGCCCCCGACTTCCTGGGCTACGACGGCGCCGTGGAGATGGCCGCCGACCACCGCGACCTTGTCGAGCAGGGCCTCTCGCTCAAGAAGGCGGGCAACGCGCTGATGACCTTGGTCGGCGGACGCGCCGTCCACCCGGTGAACGTCAAGGTCGGCGGGTTCTACCGGATGCCGTCGCCGACGGAGCTGATGGCCATCCGCCCGCAGCTGGAGCAGGCGCTCGAGCACGCCGTCGCGACCGTCCAGCTGGTCTCCGGGTTCGACTTCCCCGACTTCGAGCAGACCCAGGAGTACGTGGCGCTGCGGTCGCCCCACGGCTATCCACTCGAGGGCGGCACGGTCGTCACCAGCAGTGGTCGCTCTCTCTCGGTGGCCGAGTTCGGCGAGGTCGCCGTCGAGGAGCATGTCGCAAGGTCGAACGCACTGCACGCGCACCTGGACGGTCAGACCAACTACGTCGTCGGCCCGCTGGCCCGCTACACGCTCAACCACGACCAGCTCTCCCCGCTCGCCCAGCAGGCTGCGCGCGAGGCCGGCCTCGGTGCGAAGTGCCGCAACCCGTTCCAGTCGATCGTGGTGCGCGCGGTCGAGCTGGTCTACGCGCTCGATGAGGCCGTTCGCATCATCGACGGCTGGGCTGGGGGCGCGGAGGCATCGGTTGCGGTTCCACCGACCGCCGGTACCGGTCACGGGGCCACCGAAGCACCCCGCGGCCTGCTCTACCACCGTTACCGGCTGGCCGACGACGGCACCATCGAGGATGCAGTGATCGTTCCACCGACGTCCCAGAACCTGGCCAGCATCGAAGAGGACCTGCGCAAGTTCGTGCAGCCTCGGCTGCACCTGCCGCACGACGAGCTGACCCTGCAGTGCGAGCAGGCGGTCCGCAACTACGACCCGTGCATCTCGTGTGCCACGCACTTCCTCGACCTCACCGTGGACGGTCGATGACGCCTCTGCTGATTGGCCTGGGCAACCTGCAGCGCGGCGACGACGGCGTCGGCATCTCGGTGGTTCGCCGCGTCGCCGAGCGCGCTACAGGGCCGATCTCGGTGGAGGAGTCGGACGACCCGGCCTCGCTCATCGAAACCTGGAGCGGGGTCGAGCGAGTAGTTGTGGTCGACGCGATGAAGTCCGACCGAGCTCGCCGGCACCGTGCTGACCCTCGATGTCACCGAGACACCGTTGCCCTCCGACGGCTGGGCAACCGGCGGAACCCACGCCCTTGGGCTGGCCGCCGCGGTCGAGCTGTCTCGGGCCTTGGGACGCCTGCCGCAGCGACTGTTCGTGGTCGGCATCGAGGTGGACGGAATGGCCGCTGGCAGCGAGCTGTCGCCCGAGGTGCGCGCCGCCGTCCAACGTGCTGCAGACGCCGCGCTGAGCGCCCTCACCGACGAGGCGTGATCCACTCATCGCGACCGGCGGTAGATGTCCCTGCGGTGTCCGACAGCGACTACCAGCACCAGCAGCACGTCATTGTGGATCTCGTAGACGACGCGGTAGTCGCCGGTGCGGACGCGCCACTCGCCCGCGCCCCCGACTAGCTGCTTGGCGCCGGCCGGCCGCGGGTCGACAGCCAGCAGCTCGATGGCCGCCTGGACCCTGCGCCGGGCAGTTGCGTCCAGCTTGCGTAGCTGGCGCGCCGCAGGTGGGAGGACCTCGACGCGGTACTCCGCTGTCATGCCAAGCCCAGGTCTGCCTTCACCTGATCCCACGGGATGGGCGGCGCACCGGACTCGGCCACCTCGGCGCGCGCAGCGTCCGCGGCTCGGATGTCTTCGAGGTCCTCGGCTGCTTCGATCAGCCCCTCCAGGTCGTCGGCATCGATCACCGCGGCCACGCGGCGCCCGCGCCGGGTCAGGAAGACCGGGTCGTGCGCGACCCGCGCCTCGTCCACCACGTCCGCCAGCCGTGCACGTGCCTCAGTGACGGTTATCTCTGCCATGCCGCCACAATAGCCGCTAAGCGCTGAAATGTACATTTCAGCGCTTAGCGGCTACCGGTGGCTAGCAGATGCGCGGCAGCTGCTCGGCGAGCGGTAAGTCGACCACGCGGGTTCCGCCGATCGGCGTTCGGGCAACGACCACGCCCGGATGCTCCTCGACGACCGCACCGATGACGGCCGCCTGACCCCCGCGCGGATGCGCACGCATGACCTCCAGTGCGCGGTCAGCACTGTCGGCCGCCACGAAGGCCACGAGCTTTCCCTCGTTGGCGACACAGAGGGGGTCAAGACCCAAGAAACCACAGGCGGCACGGACATCGTCCGGTACCGGGATGCTCCGTTCATCAAGCGCGATGCCGACGTTCGAGGCAGCAGCGATCTCGTTCAGGGTCGCCGCGACTCCCCCGCGCGTCGGGTCGCGTAGGACCCGGACGTCGACGCCGGCCGCCAGCAGGTCGGCGACCAAGCCGGCCAGTGGTGCGGTGTCCGAGCGGATCTCGCTGCCGAACTCGAGCCCCTCGCGCACGCTCATGACCGCGATGCCGTGCTCTCCGATCGCGCCGCTCACCAGCACCACGTCCCCGGGACGGGCACGTTCTGGCCCGATGTCGACTCCGTCGGCGATCATGCCGACCCCTGCGGTGTTGACGTACAGCCCGTCACCGTGGCCGCGGTCGACCACCTTCGTGTCGCCGGCCACGATGGTCACCCCGGCCTCGCGCGCGGCTCGCCCCATGACCTCGGCGATCCGTCCGAGCTCGGCGACCTCGAGGCCCTCCTCGAGGATGAGCCCCACCGTCAGGTAGAGCGGCTGAGCACCCATCATGGCCAGGTCGTTGACCGTGCCGTTGACGGCGAGGTCGCCGATGCTGCCCCCCGGGAACCAGCGCGGCCGCACGACGTACGAGTCCGTCGTCATGACCAGCCGACCGCCGCCGAACGGCACCACCGCGGCGTCACCAAGTCGATGGAGTGCTCCCACCTCAGCATCTGCCGCAGATGTCGTGACGTCATCGGTCGAACGGGAGAAGGCGGGTACAAAGAGGTGCTGCACCAGCTCACCCGAGAGCCGCCCGCCCCCGCCGTGACCCAGAACCACCGTCGGAGTGTCGCGCAGAGGCACCGGACACGACCACGACTCGAGATCTGGGGTGGTCACGACGCGGCCGCGGGGTCAACGCGGCGGAACTGGTAGTAGGCCGCGCAGGCACCCTCGCTGGAGACCATCGGCGCCCCAAGCGGCGAACGTGGGGTGCACTGCACCCCGAAAGCCTCACATTCATCGGGCTTGATCAGGCCTTGCAGCACCTCGCCGCTCCGGCACAGCGAAGACTCTTGCGTGTGGACGTCGGAGACGTCGAAGCGCTGCTCGGCGTCGAACCGCGCATAGCGGTCAGAGAGGCGCCACCCGCTTGCCGGGATCATTCCGATCCCGCGCCAGGATCGGTCGGTCACCGTGAATACGTCGCGCAGCATCTCCTGCGCTCGCATGTTCCCCTCGTAGGTGACGGCCCGCGGGTAGGCGTTCTCCAGCTCGGCGCGCCCCTGCTCGAGCTGCAGCAGCGTGCGCCGAATGCCCTCGAGAACGTCGAGGGGCTCGAACCCGGTCACGACTATCGGGACCCGATACCGCTCGACCAGCGGCTGGTACTCGTGCATTCCCATGACCGCGCACACGTGACCTGCGGCGAGGAACCCCTGGACCCGACGCTGCGGTGACTCCATGAGCGCGGTAATCGCGGGCGGCACAAGCACGTGCGAGACCAGCACCGAAAAGTTGTCGAGCCCCTCCCGGTCCGCAAGGTGCACGGCCATCGCGTTCGCGGGAGCGGTCGTCTCGAACCCGATGCCGAAGAACACGACCTGCTTGTCGGGGTGCTCCTGGGCCAGCCGCACCGCGTCGAGCGGGGAGTACACGACCCGGACGTCACTACCCTCCGCCTTCACGCGAAAGAGGTCGTGCTCGCTTCCCGGAACCCGCAGCATGTCGCCGAACGAGCAGAAGATGACGTCGGGCAAGGCGGCGATCGCGAGCGCCTTGTCGATCAGCTCTAGAGGTGTGACGCAGACCGGGCAGCCCGGACCATGAATCAGCGTGACCTCGTCAGGGAGGAGCTGGTCGATGCCATTGCGGATGATGGTATGCGTCTGACCACCACAGACCTCCATCAACGACCACGGCTGGGTGACGGTGGCGGCGATCTCGTCGAGCAGCGCACGCGCCAGAACCGGGTCGTGGAACTCGTCGAGGTACTTCACGCTCACTCCTTTGGTGAGGCGCCGAGCTCTTCCTCCAGCGCGCCGAGCTCTTGGAACAGTCGAAGCGTCTCATGCGCCGATGCCTCGTCGACCTGGCTGATCGCAAAGCCGACATGGACGATCGCGTAGTCGCCGACCTGCAGATCCGGCAGATACGCCAGGCAGACCTCCTTGCGGACGCCGCCGAAGTCGACGCGCGCCATCTGCGTCCCCCCGGTGTCCCACAGCTCCTCGATGCGGCCAGGCACTCCCAAGCACATCTCAGCCACTCTCCTTTGCGCCGCCGAGCGCGGCGACCGCTGCCTGCCCGAGAGCGAGGCCACCGTCGTTGGCGGGCACCGTCTCGTGCATGAGAACCGTGAAGCCGGCTCGCTCCAATGATGCCCGAGCGATGTCGGACAGCAGAGCGTTCTGGAAGACCCCGCCGGTCAGACCCACCACGTCAACCCCGTGGGAACTGCGGACCCGTCGAGCCGAATCCAGCATCGCCGCGGCCAGCGCCTCGTGGAAGGCGAGCCCCACGGAGCCCGCCGTGGCCCCGTCGAGCAGGGCAGCGACGCACCCTCGGACCAGAGGGGCCGGATCGATCACCAAGTCGTCGGACACCGGCATGACGAGGGTCTGGCCCGACCGGTCGCCGCCACGCCGCCGCGTCTGATCGCTCAGCGCCTCCAGCTCCACGGCCGCCTGCCCCTCGTAGGTGGCCTCCCCGGTCTGCCCCACGAGGGCGGCAACGGCGTCGAAGAGCCGACCCATGCTGGTGGTGGGCACACATCCGGCCCCACTGCGGATCATCCCTGCCAGGACCCGACGCTCGACAGGGTCGGCGACGAGCGGCAGGTGTGGATCGGGCTCGATGCCGGCAGCGGCCAGGTGCGCCAACGCCATCCGGGACGGGTGGCGCGCTGCGGCGTCCCCTCCCGGCAGCGGTACCGCGGCAAGGTGACCCACGCGTTCGACCGCTGCGTAGGACCCGAGCAGCAGCTCGCCGCCCCAGATCGTGCCGTCGTGGCCATAGCCGGTTCCGTCGAAGGCGAACCCGAGCACCGGCTCACCCACTGGCCACGCGTGCTCGGCCAGCAACGAGGCGAGATGCGCGTGGTGATGCTGCACTAAAAGAAGGGAACTCCCCGTCGCCGCGGCTCGCTCCCGCGCCCAACGGTGCGACAGGTATCCAGGATGAAGGTCGGCCACGACGGCCTCCGGAGCTACCCGAGCCAACGAGGAGAGCACGTCGACTGCGCGCTCCAGTGACTGCAGGGTCGCCAGCGAGGCGACGTCACCGAGGTGTTGTGACAGCCAGGCGCGTTCGCCCGCTGTTACGCAGACCGTCGCCTTCAGCTCTCCGCCGACTGCCAGGACCGGCGGGGAGCTGAACGGCAGGCGCACGGGTACCGGAGCATATCCCCGACTGCGCCGGACTGGCAGCACAACACGGTTCGCAACCCGCTCGACTGAGTCATCACACGCGACGTGGATCGGACGGTCGTGATGCAGGAAGGCGTCCGCGACGTCACCGAGCCGCTGCTCCGCCTCCTCCGGGTCGGTGCAGATCGGCTCGTCGGTCAGATTGCCGCTGGTGAACACCAACACCTCGGGCACCCACCCGTCGGGACGCAAAGGGTGTGGGCGGAACAGCAGGTGGTGGAGCGGGGTGTAGGCAAGCATCACGCCGACCGAGTGGACTCGGGGCGCAACCGACTCGGCAACTACCTGCGCCCAGTCGCCCACGTGGGCCGGAAGCACCACGATCGGCGCCGCCGGCGAGCAAAGCTCCCGCTCTGCCACGTCGTCGACAGACACGAGCCGTCGCGCGACGTCGATGGCGGGGACCAGAACCGCGAACGGCTTGTCCGAGCGCTGTTTGCGTCGACGCAGCTGCCTGACCACCTCCGGACGGGTGGCGTCACAAGCCAGGTGATATCCACCCACACCCTTGACGGCCACGACCCCACCGTCCTCCAGCACCGCAAGTGCCAACGCAAGTGCTTGGTCGCCGACAGCATTAGCACGCTCCCCCGAGCGAGTGCTTCGGAAAGAGAGTGACGGGCCACACTCCGCGCACGCAGTGGGCTGCGCGTGGAAGCGGCGGTCTGCGGGGTCGTCGTACTCGCGTTGACACTCTTGACACAACGCAAAGCGCGCCATGGTGGTGAAGGGCCGGTCATACGGGAGACCCGTCACCATGGTGAACCGCGGGCCGCAGTAGGTGCAGGCGGTGAAGGGGTAGCGCGCCCGGCGGTCAGCCGGGTCGAGAGTCTCTCGGACGCAGTCGGCGCAGCAGGCGGTGTCAGCCGGCACCAGAGCCACCGGGCTCGTGCCGGTGCCGTCGTCGTGGCTCGTGCCGATATGGAAGCCGCTCTCGCCGGTGACGGACAGGTCGGTTCTCTGCACCAACTCCACGCGAGACATCGGCGGAGCCTGCGCAACCAGTCGGCGCTCGAACCCCTCAAGGGCCTCGACTGACCCCTCAACCTCGACGACGACCCCACCCGCGTCGTTGCAGACCGATCCGCTCAGCTGCAGCTCGCCAGCGATTCGGTACACAAAGGGCCGAAAGCCCACCCCCTGCACGACACCGGAGATGTTGAGTCGACGTCGTGCACGGTCGGCGCCCTCGATCACGGCCCCCCCATCGCTGACATCCTCACGCGCGCCGCCACCAGACGACCCTGCTGTCTCTCGCGTGCGGCGCCGCCACAGCTAGACACTTCCCTCTTGGCCGCGATGGGTGTCATTGAGCGGAGCCTACGACGACGGGTATGTGCATCACCATGGGGCATGGCTGTTTCCAGCAGAGGCCGCACAGGGCAGCGACAGGTTCTTGGCGTTTCGTCGTTTAGCCGCGAGGCTCGCGGGTATTTGGGACGTCAATCACCTGCCATGAAAGGAGCCTCTGATGGGGACTGCGCACACGCCCGCCGACGACGTCGTCTACGACCTCGTATCTATTCAGTACCACGCCCTCAAGGGTGCCGAACTGCACGAGAAGTACATGAAGGATGCAGAAGGTCACGATGATGTCGTCGAGTTCATTCGACAGGTACGTGACGAGGATGCGCGTCGAGCTGAGAGTTGCCACAAGCTGCTGACGGCGCTTACTAAGGACCACGGCTTGCAATCCGAGAATGGCTAGTACCAACTTCGACGGCCTACCTGACTAAGAATCGGGTAGGAACGGGCTGTGACTTTCACAGGGGCCATCGAGTATGTCGGACGCGCCATTGAGGCCTGCCCGCTAACGGACTGCTTTACTGGGCATCGACTGTCTATCGGTTAGCGCCACAGGAGCGCCTCATGTGTCTGCGACACCGGGTCCTCCTGGTCGGAATGATGGGGGCCGGCAAGAGCACAGTGGGGCACGCACTCGCATCCCTGATCGGTTGGCCCTACCTCGACAACGACGAGCTCGTGCTCCAGGCGACGGGCCTGTCGACGCCCGAAGTCCTGGCCAGCGCAGGCGCGGAATCATTGCATCGGATCGAGGCGGCGGAGCTCGAGAAGGCGCTGGCCATGGAACAGTCGGTCATCGTTTCGGTCGCGGCCGGAGTGGTTCTTGATCCGGAGTCCCGCAGACGCATGGCAGAAACCTCCTTTGTCGTCTACCTGCGCGCCTCGATCGCCACTCTCAGCGAACGGGTGGGCACGGGAGCTGGGCGGCCATGGTTCGAGAAGGGTGACGCAACCCAGGTCCTGGAGTGCTTGTACGAAGGACGCGCGCCCCTGTTCATGGAGGTGGCAGATCTGGTGTTGGACGTCGACGCGACGGCACCGGACGAGTTGGCTCAGGCGATCGTCAGGGCCTTCAACTGGCAAGTCCACTGACTCAAGCTTGGTAAGTGCCGCGGACTCGAAGGCCCTCATGCTGTCTCCGTGAGCCTCTCCTCGCGAATGATTCGTGCGGCGGCCTCGATCAGCGCCAGGTGGGAAAACGCCTGCGGGAAGTTACCCAGGTGTCGACCGCTGTTGACATCGAACTCCTCCGCATAGAGTCCGAGAGGCGAGGCAATCCTCAGGAGGCGGTCCAGCGAATCCGTGGCGCGATCTTGCTCTCCGATGATCGAGAGCGCCGAAGCCAACCAGAACGAGCAGATCAGAAACGTTCCCTCCTCGCCGGAGAGGCCGTCGTCTGTCTCATCGGTGCGATAACGCAGCACGAAGCCATTCTCGCTGAGCTCCCCTGCGATCGCTTCGACGGTGGCACGGAGCCGTGGGTCATCCTGGGCGAGAAAGCCTGTCATTGCGGCCAGAAGCGTAGACGCATCCAGCGCATCTGTTGCGTAGTGCTGGCGCAGAACTCCACGCTCTGACACCCCTTCTCAAGGATGTCGGTCCTGATCTCGTCCGCAGTCGCTTGCCAGTTTGCCTGCCGACCCGGCTCACCCGCGATCCCAGCGAGTTGAGCAGCGCGATCGAGAGCGACCCAGCACATCAGTTTCGACGACACGTAGTGATAGGGCTCACCTCGAGCCTCCCAGATTCCCTGATCGGGCTCCTTCCACACACTGCTGGCACACTCAGCCTGCTTCTCGACGATGGGCCACAGCCGGCCGGGCATTCGTTGACTTCGACGCGTGCTTAGCAAGATCGAGTCGAGCACCGCCCCGTAAACGTCGTTCTGGCGCTGATCGAATGCGGCATTCCCCACTCGCACGGGCCGCGATCCCGCATAGCCCGAGAGGTCATGGCGGGCCGACTCCGTCAAGTCTCGCCTGCCGTCGATGCCGTACATGATCTGCAAGGACCCGTCCGGATTGGGTTCGAGGTCGGCGACGAACTGCATGAACTCGTCGGCCTCCCAGTCGAGGTTGAGCCAATGCAGTGCCTGCAGGGTGAAGGTGGCGTCTCGCATCCACGTGTAGCGGTAGTCCCAGTTGCGCTCGCCCCCAGGGGTTTCAGGCAGCGAGGTCGTGAGGGCGGCGACCGTTGCTCCCGTTGGCATGTAGGTGAGGCCCTTGATCGCCAAGGCCGATCGCTGGATCGGAGCCCGGTAACGATGGTCAGGCAGGCGTGCCCGATCCAGCCAAGCGCGCCAATACTTTGTCGTGGCAGCGATCTTGGCGTCAGCTTCGGCGACGTCCTGAGGGGCGTCGAGGGCAGATGCCCAGGACAGCGCGCAGTACGCACGCTCTCCCGGCCCGAGTATATGGCGGGCTTTCACCCGGTCACCCTCGATGCCGAGTGCAAGATCCGAGCGCAGACGTACGGTCTGGTCGGCGCCAAGTGCATCGGCGGTATGCCGGTCGACGCCAACAAGGGACCAAGCGGCAGTGGTTCGTCCGTAGTCGAACACCGGCTCACAGACGAGGTCGATCTCTACCTCGCCCTCGATGCACTCAACCGTGCGCACCAGCATGTGGTCGGCGTCATGGTCGGCAGGCGGCCGGGTGTGTGGGGTCACGGTGTCCTCGTCCTCGTGTGGCCCGATTGTCAGCGCATCGCGGACGACAACCCAGCCGGAGGGCGACTTCCACGTCGTCACGAGCACGTTGGTGCCAGGTTCGTACTCCCTCGCCGACGGGTGGTTCACCCCGAAGGGTGCGAAGCGGAAGTACCCGGCCTGGCGGTCGATCAGGCTCCCAAAGATGCTGGGCGCGTCGAACTGGGGGACGCAGAGCCAATCGATCGACCCGTCGGGCGCAACCAGGGCCCCGGTATGACAGTCGGAGAGGAACGCGTAGTCAGCAATAGGCGGAAAGGGGGACGCGGCGCTCATGACCGCACCATGGTGGTCATCAAGCCCCGAAGTCAACGACGACCTTGATGTCGTCGGGACCGCGCTGCAACGCATCCGCGACGTTCTGAGGCGGCACTCGTCGCGAGATCAGCTGTGCCAGCCACTCACGATCGGCCGCAGCGAGAACTTCCGACGCCCGGTAGAAGTGGCGCCGGTTCGCATTGACCGATCCCACGACCACGTTGTTCTGCAGGACGACTTCCTTCCCCAGATCAGCTGGAGGAATCCCGCTCGTTGGTCCTCCGCTACCAACCCCCGTGAGGCAAACCACACCACCAGCGCCGACCTGCCGGATCGTGTCGACGATCGCCGAGCCCACGCCCGTGCACTCGATGACGACGTCCGGATTGAATCCCAGGTCGGTGATTGGCCCGGAGTGGTAGGCGGCGCCCAGGTCGTGGACCAGTTGGGGCTTGACGCCGTCGCGGACGCGATCCAAAACATGAACCGAAAGGCCTTTCTGGACGCCAATCAGGGCAGCAAGCAAACCGATGGGACCGGCACCCGTGACCAGGACGCTCGCAGGCTCCCAGAACGCTCTCACTCGCATGTCCCAGACAAGCTCCCAAGCTTTGGTGACCACGGTGGTTGGTTCTAGCAACACCCCGAGCAGACCAAGCGACGAGTCCACCTTGGTGAAGAACCCTTCTTCGATCCGCCATCGCTCGGACATGAAACCGTCAAGCTCTTTGATGCCCCTCTCGGTGTACTGCCCATTACGGCACATGTCCCACTCACCAACGGCGCAACTAGGACACGGCACTGGGTCTGGGCGGCGCACAATCCCAACAATGAGGTCACCTGCCTGCACGGTGCGGTCGTACCCGGGATCGATCACTCGACCCAGCGATTCGTGACCAAGTATGAGTCGCTCCCGGCCTGGGGGTGCCCAGCCGTACGCGCCCGAGGAAATCTCGACGTCCGTGCCGCAGATGCCGACAGCCACCGCCTCGACAAGGATCGATCCGGTGCTCTCGTGCGGTTCGGGCACCTCCTCGTACCGGACCGAACCACCGACCCCCGGCTGCACCGTCACGGCTTTCATCGGGATTCGCGTCGCTTCGCCAGAACCAGGTCGGTGTCGATCAGTCCCGCTCCCAAGGTGCCTCGTCGCCCATCTTCTCGTAGTACTTGGCGAGGTGGGTCTTCAGCCTGCCAACGTCGGCATCTGGGACATTGACTCCACCCCTTCCGCCTTGCACGACGTTTCCGGCCGCCATGACACCACGGGGGACGGCGCGCAGTTTGCCGTCGACCACGTCGGCAATGAGCAACTTGTACGCCGTGAAGTTGTCCTTGTTCTCAACGTCGTACCAGAGGTGAGCGTCGCGGTACTTTGCATTGGGTTCGTCCTCAGCCCCTGCCCAACTCCGCACCCGCTGTTCCGCTGCGTGGCCATCCCACTCCAGGTCTCGGTCGGCCATGGGTAGATCTTGAAAAGCCGTCACGGTCATGTGTTTATCCCTTCACCGGCACTGGGCCGCTGAGGTCTACCCGATTCGGCGCTTTTCAAACAATGGCTGCACCGATCACGAAGGCGCCTCGCTAAGGACCTCGAACTCGCTTCTCGGGAGGTGAAGTCGTTTCAGCATCAATGCGTTGACGGCCACCAGTAGCGACGATCCGGACATCGTGAGGGCGGCTAGCTCAGGGCGCAGCACGAGACCAAACGTGGGTTCGAATATGCCGGCGGCTATCGGGAGAGCGACTGCGTTGTAACCGATGGCCCAGCCGAGGTTCTGTCGCATCTTGCGGCGGGTCCCGCGACCGATCTCGATGGCGATGGGCACGTCGAGGGGATCAGATCTCATCAGCACGACGTCAGCGGTTTCGATGGCTACATCCGTACCCGCGCCTATCGCGATTCCCAGGTCCGCTTGGGCGAGCGCGGGAGCATCGTTGACACCGTCACCGACCATGGCTACCCGTCTTCCAGCGTCCTGCAGTTCGCTGATCATGGTTGACTTGTCGCCCGGCAAAACCCCTGCGATGACGGTGTCGATCCCGAGTTGGGCACCGATCCGGTCCGCGGTTGCCTGGTTGTCACCGGTGAGCATGACCACCTTGATTCGGGCAGCGTGCAGCGCTGACACCGCCTGTGCTGCGGTCTCCCGCGCAGCATCGGCCAGCGCGATCACTCCAACAGCGCGACCATCTACCGCAACGAGGATGGAGGTTCGTCCGGAGGCAGATAGACCCTCGTGCCTTGCCGCTAGGCCTCTCAGGTTCACCGATTCGTCGTCCATGAGTTTGGCGGTTCCGACCAGCACCCGATGGCCGCCCACAGTCGCAATAGCACCGTGACCAGGCACACTCACGAAGTCGTTCGCAGTCGGAATCTCGGCGCCGGCACGCTTGGCATGTTGGACAATGGCGGCGGCGAGTGGGTGCTCGCTCTCCGTCTCCACCGCCGCCGCCAAGGCCAGCAGGGTTGGCTCGTCGATCGACTCGACCACCACGTCGGTGACCTCGGGCCGTCCTTTCGTCAGCGTGCCGGTCTTGTCCATGACGACAGTGTCAATGGCGGCGGAGGTTTCCAACGCTGTGGCGTTCTTGAACAGCACACCTCGCTGCGCGCCCAACCCGGAGCCGACCATGATTGCGGTCGGTGTGGCCAGGCCCAGGGCGTCCGGACATGTGATAACAACGACAGTGATGGCGAAGAGCATGGCTTCGTCGACTGAGCTGCCGGTGGTGAGCCACGCCGCAAATGTGAGTGTCCCGCCGACGAGTGCGACCAGGACCAGCCAGAACGCGGCGCGGTCGGCCAATCGCTGACCCGGTGCTTTGGAGTTCTGGGCCTCTTGCACCAGCGCGACGATCTGGGCCAGCGCTGTGTCCGCACCCACCTTCGTTGCGCATACCCGAAGTGTTCCCGTGGCGTTCACAGACGCACCGATCACCTCAGATCCGGTCGTCTTGGTCACGGGAAGGCTCTCCCCGGTGACCATGGACTCATCCACCTCTGAGCTACCGGAGATGACCACTGCATCGACCGGGATCTTCGAGCCCGGTCGGATAAGGAGCACATCGCCGACCACAACATCGGCGGTGTCGATCTCAACTGCTTCATCACCACGAATGACCACGGCTTTTGGCGGCGCGAGCTCCAGCAGGGTCCGGATGGCATCGTTGGCCCCACCTCGCGCACGCATCTCGAACCAGTGACCCAGGAGAACAAACGCGGTAAGGACAGTGGCGGCTTCATAGAAGACCTCACCGCCGCCGGTGAGCGTGACAATGACGCTGTAGCCCCAACCGGCACCGACCGCGACAGCAACCAGCACCATCATGTCGAGGGTGCGGGCACGCAGGGCTCGGTAAGCACCGTCGAAGAAGATCCACGCGGAGTAGAACACCACCGGCAAGCTCAGCAGCAACGAGAAGACATCGTCCCGTAGACCGAACGGAGCAGAAGTTGTAAAAGCAAGAACCTCAGAGCCGATCGGAGACCACAGCAAGATGGGTACCGACAGCACGGCGGCGACGAGGAACCGTCGACGCATGTCGACGACCATCGCTTCCATCGACATGCCAACGTGGTGACCACCATGACCCATCGCGTCCTGCGCGGTCATCCCACGCGCAGCCTCGTGCTCAGCGTGCACGTCGTGTCCAGCGTGCACGTCGTGACCTTCATGAGCTTCGGACGTCCGATGCGGTGCTTGCTCGTCTCGGACGATGGCGACCTCTGACGATTTCGCGCGCGGTTCAGCCAAGGGATCACAAATGTGGCTCGGCACTGGACGCCCGGCACAGTGATAGCCGCAGTCGCGCACCCAGACCGCTAACTCCTCCACCGATGTGACGCTGGGGTTGTAGGACACAGTGGCAGTCTGAGCGACCGGGTTGACATCAACCGCTGTCACTCCCGGCCGTCGAGACAGAAGCGCCTCAGCAACGGCGTGTTGCGAGGCCCACTGCACCCCAGAGACCTCGATCACTGTTGTTCGAGTGGCAGAACTCATGGGGTTCTCCTCCGTGCCTTCCATCACCTGTCCCACGCCGTACCTGGCCGGCTCAACATTACGGATCCGATTCTCGCCGTCGCGGTCGACGGGCAAGGTCGCTCGCTATGCGTGGATTCGGAAGCGAGGTGGCGTCGACGAGCGATGTACCCCCATTAGGCTGACGCGATGACAACACGCCTCGTCGAGATTGCTCGCGGAGTGTGGGTGGCCACGTCGCGCTGGGAAACCACGACGTCCACGGTTCTGCTCGACGGGGCTGGCGGTGCAGTGGTCGTTGACCCAGCCTTCCTACCCGACGAGCTGGCAGCGATTCCTCGTGATCTCGCCGACCTTGGCGTGCGCTGCGTGGCCGGTCTAGCCACACATCAGCACTACGACCACGTTCTGTGGCATAACGACCTAGGTGACGTCCCGCGCTGGGCTTCGGCCGGCACGGCCCAGCGCCTCGCGTCTCACCGTGCTGAAGTGCTCGCCCCAGTGGTGGACTATTTGACTCCAGACCTCATCGACATCGCCGCCCGAGTGCAACCACTTCCCGACCGGACGCTGCCGTGGGCGGGGCCAACCGCGGAGTGCATCGAGCATGATGCGCACGCGCCAGCGCATGTGGCGGTGTTCCTTCCCGACTCGGGGATTCTGGTGGCGGGCGACATGCTCGGCGACGTAGACCTCCCAGTTCCTGCGGAGGACGAGACCCTCCAGCACTACGGGGCCGGACTCGAGACCCTGTACGACGCCGTGGACGCAGCGCGGTGGCTCATTCCCGGCCACGGCACAGTCACCACCGATGCGCGGAGTCGCTATGACGCCGACATGAGGTACCTCGACGACCTGCTTGCGGGCCGAGCGTCCAAGGATCCGAGGATCGACGATCCGAAGAATGCTGCTCTGCACCAAGAGAACCTCGACATTGCTCGGGGCTAACTACGCAGCGAGTTGTTCAGCCGCTTCGGGCTCTAGACCCTCAGCCGGGTCGACTGGGGGACGACCTTGCTCTCGCCGCCATGCGCTGAAGGCGGCAGTGGTGGCCATTACCCACGCAGCGCCGAGAATATATCCGCCTACAACGTCTGAGATGTAATGGACGCCTAAGGCGATGCGTGAGAAGCCGATCGCCAGAACGAGCACGACGGACGCGGTAACCACCACCCAACGCCACGACGCGGCTACGACAGGAATGAACACCAAAAGAAGGATGGAATAGCCAACGACTGCTGCCTGTGCGTGACCACTGGGAAAGCTGGTCCCGCTGGCCTGCGCCAGGGGGTCGGAGAGCACCGGCCGCGCTCGGTCGACCGCGAATTTGACCGCCGAGTTGAGCAACGAACTTCCTATCGCTGTCACGGCGACGAAGATGGCCAGTCTGGGCAGCTTTCTGGACAGCAGCCACACGATCACCAACGTGAAAACGACCAGGTAGGTCGGGGTGGCTCCTAGCGTGCTCAACGCTTGCATCACGGTTACGAAGCCCGGATGACTTTCGGCGAGGGTGTGCAGGTTGTCTTCCACGCTGGAGTCTGCGCCGGAAAGTGGCGACCATTTGCTCTTAACGAGGAACAACAACAATGCGAACGGCACCGCGAGCAGCGCCAGGGCAATACCCATCAGGACAACCCGGAGCCCAAATCGTCGGGTTGGTGGTGCCGTTGCCACCTCAGATGTCGCACTCATCTGCGCTATCTACCCTCAGGGATACCAACGGAAACCCAGTAGCCCAACAGCGTCTCGTGTGCTCCCCCCGGCGGCTCGGCCCGCTCTACTGGCCACGAGAGAATGCGGGTGCCGAATGGAGATCAGCGTTTTCGCTTCTTGTGCATGTCTGACGCCTGCACCTACAGTGCGGACGGAGCCCTCCCCTGGAGTTGGGATGACGTGTGACCACTATCAAAGTTGCGGCCGTCCAAGCGGCGTACGTGATGATGGACCGCGAAGGCACGCTCAACAAGGTTGAGGAGTTGCTGGCCGAGCCGGCTGTCCGCGCCGCTGACCTGGTGCTGTTTCCGGAGTCGTTCGTTCCTGGTACGCCGATCTGGATCGACAGCAATCCAGTCTGGGACGGCGACGAGCAGTGGTTCACGATGTTCGCCCAGCAGGCCGTGGCTGTGCCGAGCGAGACGACGGAACGCCTCGGAGCAGCGGCCCTGGAGGCCGGTGTCTACTTGGTCATTGGCGTCAGCGAGCGCGAGCCCAGCGGGGGCACGATCTACAACACGACGCTGTATTTCGGGCCCGACGGAGTCCTGCTGGGTAAGCACCGCAAGCTGATGCCGACCGGCTCAGAGCGCACTGTGTGGGGTCAAGGTGACGGCTCGACGCTGGAGACCTATCCCACGCCTTTCGGGAGGATTGGCGGGCTCATCTGTTGGGAGAACTACATGCCGCTCGCTCGCTTCTACTTGTACTCCCAGGGAGTTGACGTCTGGTTGGCGCCGACGTTGGCCGAGGGTGACGGTTGGATCACCACCCTGCAACACATCGCATCCGAGGGCGGCTGCTACGTGATCGGCGCGAATCCGTGTTTGAGGGCAGACCAAATTCCGGCGGACTTCCCAGACCGGGAGCGAGTATGGAAATCCGATGGCGACAACAGCGAGTGGGTCCACCCTGGGAACACGGTGATCATCGACCCGAATGGGCACATTCTTGCCGGACCTGCTCGCGAAGAAGAAACCGTGCTGATAGCCGATCTTGACCTCAGCAAAGTACTCGCGGCCAGAAAGTTCTTCGACCCAGTTGGCCACTACCACCGGCCAGATGTGTTCCGCCTCGCGGTCGATATCGCACCGCGACCCGTTGTCACCGAAACCGTTGCACACACGACCTGAGTCGTTGATCGCGATGCATCCGACAAGGCCGAGGCAGGTCGCTTTCAGCCCTGGGCCATGAAGTCCACGTCGGCGGTGTTGATCGTGCCAGCCGTCCGGCCGGGTGCCCGGTGGCCAGACCAGTACATGTTTGTATGCGAGATGACCTGGTCTGGCGGCGGCGCACCCCACTCGCTGAGGTCCTCGGTGGTGTGCGCGTCAGCCACCAGGGTCGCGTCGTAGCCTCGAACGATCGCCCCGTGCAGGGTTGACCGGATGCACTCGTCGGTCTGCGCGCCAGCGACGAACAACCGACCGACCTTGAGGCCGGCGAGCACCGCCTCGAGGTCGGTGTCCTCGAATGAGTCGGCGAAGGTCTTGTGCACCAACGGCTCGGACTCGTCGCGGCGGAGTTCGTCGACGTATTGCCAGGCCTGCGATCCCTGCGGCATACCGCCCTCGTCGGAGTGGGCCACCCAGACCACGGGCACCTGCTCCGCCCGCGCTTTGTCGACAAGGACGGCGACGTTTGCGACGACGCGATCCCGCTCGTGCGCCTCCCCGATGACTCCGTTCTGCATGTCGATGACGAGCAGCGCTGTCCGCTGCCGATCTGTGAGTGTGGTCATGGTGTTCTCCATCCATACGAATGCCTGCATTCCACCATGTCAGGCGCGGGCGTGTGCGTCTTGCGAAGGCCGACCACCGGGCGGCACCACCAAGACCGGCACATCTGCGAACTCCAGAACCCGACTCACCGCTGACCCAATGTACGGCTCACCATCAAGCCCACGTCCGGCACCACCCAGGACGATGAGCTCGGCTGGCCAGCCGTGGGCCTCGGCCAGGATGCTCCGGGCCGGCTCTCCCGCGACCACCGTCGTTTCCACGGGGACACCGGCGTGATCTGCGAGGTCCGCGACGAACGCGAGGACAGCGTTGGCCCCACGAGCTCGGCGCCCATGAACTCCACCGCTGGAGGCTTCGCGCTCGAGCACAGCTTCCAACGCCCCATCGACCAGGACGTGCACGGCTCGAAGCCGCCCCGCCCACTCAGAGACCAACCGCACCGCCAACTGAGCCGCTGCCAGACTCGCTGGTGAGTCGTCGACAGCAAGCAGGATGTTCTTCATCGAATCGCCCTTCGTGGAGTCAGCTCGGCCGCCCAACGCAGACGGATTCCCTCGTCGTGCTCCTGGTCGTCCAGCGCGACAGTCACCGCGCGATGGGCCGCTTCTAACCGTGGGATCCATCGGTCACGCACCGCTCGCAGCTGGCGCCGAGTTGAGGCGATCTCCTCCTGCATTGCAGCTAGCGCGGCGACAGCGACCGCGTGGTCGACCCCGGCGCGCACCGCCCGTTCGGCGGCGGCGGCGGCATGTACCAACGCAGTGTTGTCCGGAACCGCTCGCGACAATGATCGGGCAGGCAGCTGACAGGTGCCCCCCGCGGGATACCGCACTCCCATCGTCAGCCGCCAAACCACCTCGACTTCAGCGTGCGAATCGTCGCCGGCTAGCCGCAACCCTCGCTCGCCGCTGAGCAGCGAAGCCCGCAGGGTCCATTGCTCGAGGTTGCGCACAGCGTCGTCCCACTCGACCTTGGTTCGCTCGGCCAGGAGGGCGAAGCTCTGTTCCTCGCCAACGATAATGCGCAGCTTGCGTTCGAGGAGGTCCGCTCCACGCGCAGCCACGACGAGCCGTCGCCGCAGCCACACCCGGCCGGCGCGCCCCGGTGGCAGACCCCGCAGTTTTGCAGTCATGGTGCTCTCCCCCGCTCGGCATCTCGAGACGCGTCGTGCTCGGCGACGAGCGTGGCGGGGAGCATGGTGAGCTCGCGTCGCGGCAGCTCGCCGAGGATTTGCCAGGCCAGGTCCAGGGTCTGGTCAAGGCTTCGGTCCTCGGCACGCCCCTGGTCGAGCAAGCGGTGCTCGAACGCCTTCTGGTAGTCCAGGTACTGCCGGTCGGTGCCACTCAGCGCATCAGTCCCCACCATGTCCGACAGCTCCCCCGCCTGGCGGGCTCGCGCCAGGGCAGCGAGAAGCTGTGCGGCGAGGTCGAGGTGGTCCTTGCGCGTGCGCCCCGGGCCGGCACCGTTGCGCATCAGCCGGGAGAGTGAGTCCAGCGGATCGATCGGCGGGTAGACACCGCGGGCATGAATATCGGCTGCCAGCACGAGCTGGCCCTCGGTGATGTAGCCGGTGAGGTCGGGCACCGGGTGCGTGATGTCACCAGCGGGCATGGTGAGCACAGGAAGGACGGTGACCGAGCCTGGAAGTCCGCGCACCCGCCCGCAGCGTTCGTACAGCGATGCAAGGTCGCTGTACATGTAGCCGGGGTAGGCGCGCCGCGCCGGTATCTCCCCCCGGGCCGCGGACACCTCACGCAGCGCTTCGGCGTAGCTCGTCATGTCGGCCATGACCACCAAGACGTGCCGTCCGGTTGTGAAAGCCAGGTGCTCAGCGACGGTGAGCGCGATCCGCGGGGTCAGGATGCGCTCGATGACTGGGTCGTCGGCGGAGTTCAGAAGGAGCACGAGCTCGCCGGCCCGGGAGCGTTCGTCGAGTACGTCGCGTGCCGCTGAGGCGTCTGCGTGGGTCAGCCCCATCCCCGCGAAGACCACGCAGAATGGGTCGTCCCCAGCGGTGGCCTGCGCGGCAATCTGCGTGGCCAGCTCCAGGTGCGGAAGCCCTGCGACCGAGAACACCGCCAGCTTCTGCCCGCGCACCAGAGTCGCCATTCCGTCAATGGCCGAGATTCCGGTGAGGACCGGATCCGCGGGTGGTTCGCGCATCAGCGGGTTCAGCGGAGCTCCCGTCGTGAGCTCCGACGCACTCCCCAGGACCGGCGGTCCTCCGTCGAGCGGCGAGCCCCGTCCGTTGCAGACGCGCCCTAGCCATCCTTCTCCCACCGGTACCCGCAACGGCGCCCCGCTGAACCGCACCCGGGTCTGGTGGGGGTTCAGACCCTGGGTGCCTTCGAGCACCTGGACGACAGCAAGGTCACGGTCGACCTCGAGGACCACCCCGTGACGGTCCGCTGCGCCGGCGACGCGCACCGTCACGAACTCGTCCCAGCCGACTCCGTCGACATCCTGCACCACGATCAGCGGACCGCGCAGCTCCCCGATCGATGCGTGCTCGACGACTCCCCAGCCGGTCATGACTCGACCTCGCCCGGTACGAGCTGGTCCAGAGTTGCCAGGACGGTGTCGCGCCGTGCCTCGACGCCGGCGACGTCGGTGGACGCAGTCTCATCGCGTGCACGCATCAGTGGTCCCCAATCGACGTTCTCCACCAAGGAGGCCAGCACCCCCCGCTCGACCAAACCTTGGCAGCGGTCGAGCACGGTGAGCACGGCATCGACGAGTGCGGCCCCCTTCTCCGGCGAGCACGATGCGTCGGCGGCCGACAGTGCGCTCTGCTGCAGGACCGCCTCGCGGAGCAGCCTGCCGGCGATCAAGACCATTCGCTCGGCTCCGGGCAGCGAGGCCACGCCGACGAGGTCGGCGAGCGCGGCCAACCGGTCGGCATCGGCGACCAAGCCAAGAACCCGACCCCGCCGGCGCGCCCACTCCGGGTTGCCCTTCCCCGCGTGCCACGCGCCGATCAACGCGGCATCCCGGGAGAACGATGTCGTCCACGACACGGCCGGGTAGTGACGGGCATAGGCCAGGTCGCGATCGAGTGACCACACGCTGCGCACGAACCGTTCGGTGTTGGCCGTCACCGGCTCGGTGACGTCACCTCCCTGCGGGGAGATCGCGCCGATCACCGTCACCGAGCCCCGGGCTCCTCCCAGCGTGACGACGTGTCCGGCCCGTTCGTAGAACGCAGCCAACGCTGATCCGAGCCCGGCGGGGTAACCCTCTTCCGCGGGCAGCGCGCCGGAGCGAGACGCGAACTCACGCAACGCCTCAGCCCACCGCGAGGTCGAGTCGGCGATCACCACCGCGTTCAGCCCCATGTCGCGGAAGTACTCCGCCACCGTCATGCCGGCATAGACGCTGGACTCGCGGGCCATCATCGGCATGTTTGAGGTGTTCGCCACGACAACGGTCCGGTTCGCCAACCGCCCGCCGGTGCGCGGGTCCACCAGTTCAGCGATCTCGGCGACGACGTCGGCCATCTCGTTGCCGCGTTCCCCGCACCCCACGTACACGATGACGTCGGCGGTGCACCACTTGGCAACCTGCTGCAGCAGCACGGTTTTGCCGGTGCCAAAGCCCCCGGGAACTGCGGCTGTGCTGCCGAGGGCCACCGGGTACAGCAGATCGAGTACACGCTGTCCGGTCACCAGCGGCTCACTTCCGTCGACCCGACTGCGGTAGGGACGAGGACGGCGCACCGGCCACCGCTGCGTCATCCCGATCGGGTCCCCACCGATGACCGCCAGTCTGGCGTCGGCTCCGTACTCGCCAGACGGGGCGAGCACGTCGACGGAGCCCTCGACACCTGGTGGAACGAGCACACGCAGCGGCAACGATCCGTCTCCGTGCACCAGTCCCACCGTGTCGCCGGCGACGACGTGGCCACCGGGGAGCACCTCCGGTTCGAACGCCCACGTTCGGGAGTCGGTCGGTTGGGCAGCCCCCGGGGTCAGCCATGTCCCTGCTCCGGACAGCGGTCGTAGCAGACCGTCGAAGACCCCACCAAGCAGGTGCGGTCCGAGCGGTGCCGACAGCGGCTCACCCTGCGCAACGGCCACCGTCCCAGGTCCCAAGCCCCCGGTGTACTCGTACGCCTGGATGGTCGCGACGCCGTCGGAGTAGGCGACCAGTTCCCCGGGTATGGACAGCGGGCCGAGCTCGACCACCTCCGACATCGCTGCACCAACAAGTCCTTCGACCTCGACAAGTGGACCGTTCACCCGGACGATCCGTCCCTGTGTCGTGGCGGCCCTCAGGCCCTGGTCGGTCACGACGCCCAGAGCCCATCGAGATCGTCGCCGAGCTGGTCGACGATGCCGTCGGCGAGGTCGTCCAGTGTGTACACCACGCGTCGCCCCTCGGACTCCCCGACGATGCCGCCTCGTTCGTGCTCACGCATTGTTGCGTCGGGGCCAAGTTCCTGAGACACCCGCTGGCGCAGCGCCTCGAGCAGAGCCGGGTAAGAAGGGTCCTCGCGCAGCGCGGAGACCAGGTCGCGGGCTCGCTGGCGCAGTGAATCGTAGGCAGCCCGACGCTCGGCCAGCACCAAGCCACGCGCCTCGCGGGCAGATCGGGACCGCTCCGCCGCGAGCACCACGGCTCCATCGGCCTCCCCTCGGGATCGAGCCTCAGTCAGCAGCGCATTTGCCTCCGCACGCGCTTGGGCCACGATCGAGGCGGCGGCGGCATCGGCGTCCGCGACGGTGGCGGCGGCGTCACGGCGGGCGTTGTCGAGGAGAGCTCCCCGAACCACGGCGAGCGGATCAACCTGGAGGTCGGAGGCACGAATCGTCACGGGGGCATCACCACCGTCAGGCGATCGCGTCGCTCGTCGTCGAGAAGTGCCGCCGCCGACTGCGTGAGAACGACAACGGCCACATCCGTCGGCAGCGTCGCCCAGCTGTTGCGCACCTCGTCCGGGTCGTCCCCAGGAAGAACCAGGACACCCGCGAGCCCGAAACCCTCAACCCGGACGGACTCCCCGATCACGGCGACGCGGCTCATGTCAGGCATTCCCGATCAAGATGATCGCCACGATCAGTCCGTAGATGGCGATGCCCTCGGCGAGTCCGACGATGACCATGGCCCGCCCGAACAGCTCAGGTCGCTCGCTCATCGTGGCTAGAGCCGCAGCGCCGGTGTAAGCCACAGCGATGGCCGCTCCGATCGACGAACCCGCCACTGCGATGGAGGCCCCCAGCAGTGCGGCCCAGTTCGAGGACGTTGATGTGGTCGCCGCAGCGGGTGCGGCGTGCACCACCGACTGGGCCGCCACAGGATCGGCAGTAGCCGCGGCGGCAAGCACCACCAAGGCCACTCCAACGAGAACAGCGTTGATGCCAAGAAACACGCGCAACGCCGCGCTCGAACGCGATCGGAGCACCACGCGGGTGGCCATGGCCACAACGAGCAACACGGGCAGGGCGAGCAACCAGGTGGTCATGACAGATGCTCCAAAGGGCTAGGGGTGTTGACTATCGGATTAACAGGGACGGACCAAGGCTGGAAGGGTCGACCCTCGGATACGAAGATCCGGGAGAACAGCTCGTAGTACTCCAGGCGCAGTGCCTGAACGCCCGCAACCACGGCCGACAACGTGAACGTCAGGGTGTTACCGAGGACAAACACCAGGACCGCCGCGACGTAGAGCAGGCCCCCCTTGTCCCATAAGCCCGTGGTGCCTTGCCACACGATGGCACCGAGCGCTCCGTGCGCAAGGCCGAAGGCGGCCAGTCGCGCGAACGAGACGACGTTGGTCCCGAGCCGGACGACACCGTCGAACAGCTCGATACCTGCCTGGACCGCTCCGGTGCCGCCTCCGCCTGCCGCAGCCAGCAAGCCGACGTAGGCCAGGACGAGACCGCCCAACGCCACCGCCACCCCCGTCGAGACGAGGAGGCCCGTCCCGAGGTAGCTCCCGAGAAGGACCAGGCCCAGCCCGAGAAACAAGACCAACCCGGCGAACCCCGCTGGGGCAACGAGGGCGACTCGCCAGCCACCCTCGCGCCAGCGGTTCACGGTGCCGATCGCGTAGGCGACAGAGAGCAACAAGGCGCCAACGCCGATGGCGACTTCGAGCAGCAGTACCGGCTGCTCCAATGGCTTGAGCCACACCACGGGCAGCACACCCGTTGGTCCGAAGAACTCACCGAACAAGATGCCGAACAGCATCGACGACAGGCCGGCGCCCACCAGGAACGGCCAGGCCTGCTGCAAGCCCGCCAGCCGGTGCGGCCGCCCCGCCTTGAGTAGGACGCCGGCGAGCAGCAGCAGCGCGCCCTGCCCCGCGTCCCCGAACATCATCCCGAACATCACGACGTATGCCAGACCGGCAGCCACGGTCACGTCGACGTCGGCATAGGGAATGGTCGCGTAGGTGTCCATCAGCGGCGCGAACGACCGGTTCATCCGACCGCGGGTGTGCACCAATGTCGGCGGGTCGACGCCGCGTGGAGATTCGAGCGGAACCACCGAACCCCCCAAGGGCGCCAACCGTCCGGCCAGGGGAGACACTGCGGCCGTCGGCATCCACCCGACCAAGCCCGCCACGAGGTCGCGGGTCACGGCGGCCTCGGACCGCGCCTGCAGCTGGGCTTCACCAGCCAGCAGATCTTCCCGACCCTCCCGGACCAGAGCCTCCGGTTCCGGTTCGTCGCTTGCTAACACCGGCGTCACAGCGCCGGCATTTGGTAGGCGCTGAAGAAGACGACCGGCCACCGTTGCGCTCCCCGTCTCGGTCTCCAGGTCGAGCTCTACCGTGCCGGCGGCGGCGGTCTCGATCAGGACGTCGCGCAGTCGCTCGCGGGGAGTGACCAGGGCCACCCGTTGCATGCGCACCGGCTCGAAGGACTCACGCCACGGCATCGAACGCCTCCAGAGCCTCGGGCGTCAGTGCGCCTCCGCGGGCGGCCACGGCCAATGCGGCGCGCACCCGCCAAGCGTCCGCCGCAAGGACCGCCGCCATTCCGATCACCGGCGCGGCGGTCGTGACGGGCCCGCGCAGCAGTGCGAAGCCGTCCCGCTCCACCCGCAACCACCAAGCCGCCTCCGCCCGCCACAGATCGGTCGGGTCCTGGACAGCGTCCAGAGCCCAGCGAGCAGGGTGCGGCAGCGCCGCCCTAAGACTCGCCACCGAGGTCGCAGCGACCCAGGTCGAACCGAGCAACGACCCGGCGACCCGCACCGCCTCGGCGGTCGGTCGCCGCCCCGCCAGGACCACCTCACGAGCCAGGAGAAGCGCAGCCGCTCCTCCGGCCCACGGGCGAGCATCCGGCACGGCGGCAGTGACACGGGCAGCCCAGGACAGCCGCATTCCGAGATGCACGGCGGCGGCGGTCTCGGCGCCAGGATCTCCCCAGACCGACCTGGTGAGAGCCTCGCGAACATGTGCGGGTGACCGTGCCAACGCGATGCGGTTCCACGCCGTGCTCAGCGTTCCCAGCTGAAAGGCGGGTTCGGCCGCGGCCCCACCCAGCTCGCGCAACCTCTCGTCGGTATTGGCGATCTCGAATCCGCCGGCCAGTACCCGCAGGATCCGGGCGTCACCGTGCGGCACCCATCCACCGAGTACTCGCAGATGCCACAACAAAGTTGCCGAGACCGCGTGCTGTGCCTCGGCGAGCGTCTGACCCGGCCGAACTACGTGCCCATACGGCGTCCCGGCGAGCTCGTCCACCGCTTCGGCCAGTCCAGGCACCGATGCAAGCTGGCGGGCAGCAGCAGCTCCCACTCGGCGGCCTGACATCGCACGCGCCCGGACCCCGCTGGCGACCCATCCCGCACTCACGGCGCACTACCAATGATGTCGGCGATGTCGGCCCGCGCCCGCGACAGCACGCGGTCGGCGAAGCTCGACTGGCGGTTGCTGGCGGTCTGGGCTACCGCTGAGGCCTCTCGGGCCGCGTCCACAAGGAGGTCACGCGACTCCGACTCGGCCCGGGCACGCGTTGTGGCCGTCGCCGATTGCCGCTCCGCCTCGGCCTCACGATGTGCCGCTGCCACGATCGCGCGAGCCTCCTCGGCCGCCGCGTCCTTCCGCTGCTGCGCCACGACCTCGGCCCTGTCTCGGATGGCAGATGCCTGGGCCTGCACGGCCTGCAGCCGAGCCAGTACCGGCTCGAGCTCGGCGGATCGCTCCCCCACGCGGTCGGCAGGCACGGCCGAGACCGTCGCGGCACCTGGCGTCCCACTGGGACGCAGCCGCTCGAGGAAGTCGCGCACAGACGGCACGTGCCCTCCGCATCACTGGATCACATTCGTACGTGGTCATCATGTAACGCCAGGCTGCGAGAAGGGAGGGCCCTATGGCACGCCTTACTGATCGCCGGCGACGTGCCCATGCCGTGATCACTCACCCAGGAGTAAACCTGCGAAATGGGCGAATGCGTGCGATCAGTCTGTGATGAGTGCGTCGGCCCACCAGGCTGGTGGCTCGGGAGGTGCTGACATCGGCGGCCCCAAAACCTTGGTCGGGCCGAGCACCGGCCACGCCGCCGGGTCGATGATCGCCTGTCGTGTGACGAAGGCGTCGGTACTGATGTCGAACGTCGTGAGGTCCTGAGCGATGGTGACCGGCCCGTCATACTGAGAGCGCATGTCGGCGTAGGCCGGACCGACGGTCTCGTGGTCGACGGCGAAGTGCCACATCACTGACATCCTCGCTCCGGCTCGAGCGAACACTTTGCCGGCCATGAGGGGGCTGGTGTGCGAGCCGTTGACAACCTGTTCGGCGAACCCCAGCGGAACCCCGGCCTTCTGGGCGAACACCGGGGCGGAGGGAAACGTCTCGTGGATGAGGAGGTCGGCGCCGTCGCACGCCTCGACCAGGGGGTGACAGGGGCGGGTGTCACCGGAGAACACCACGCTGCGGCCGTTGTAGTCCAGCCGATACCCCACCGACCCGTTGAGGATGTGGATCACGGGGAACGACGAGATCTGTATGCCGTTGCGCTGGTAGACGGTCGCGGTCCGGTCCCACGGCACCTCGGTGGTCTCCATGTGTGCGCCAGACTGGCCGGGGTGACCGCGCAGTGACTGCATGTCCCAGGCGTGAGCCGCCTCGAGATGTTGGGTGTATGACCGGGTGCCGAGCTCAGGGGCATCTCCGGCCGGCCCCCAGACCTCGACTGGGTCGCGGCGGCCGCCCTTGGCCAGGCTCCACACCAGCGTTGGCATATCGCCTACGTGGTCGGCATGCAGGTGCGTCAGGAAGACCTTCGTGGTCGCCGTCACCGGTAGCCCGAGTCCGTTGTAGTTCGCCAAAGCCCCCGACCCGAGATCGAAGAAGAACAAGTCCCGCTCTGGGTTGCCCACCTCAATCAGCAAGGACGCAGATGCCTGGCTCTTCTTCACGAACGGGTCCCCCGATCCCAGCACCGTGACCCGGATGTCGCCATCTCGCACCGTCTCGACCCCTGGCTCCAACGTTGGGGCCAGTGCCGCGGGGGGTGTCCCGAGGACCGGTGTTGTCGTCAAAGGCGTCCCACCCTCGAACGCCAGCTCGGTCAGGTCTGTGATGTCGCCAGCCACGGTCATTCTCCCTCGCACATTGGTCCTGTACCGATCCTCACCCCAAGACGACGGGAGTTCCTACCGACACGCTGGTCTCCTTCAGAAGCACACACATCGCGAAACCCCTCAAGCAGCGACTGACGTTTTGCTTCTCACCAGCTTCCACAGCTAGATCAACCACGTTCGCTCGAGAACCGAAAACCAAGCGACAAGGTGGTTGGCACGATGGAAACCCTTCTGTGGTCGGCGGAGATCAAATAGTCTCCGCTTGGGCGCTTCGGGCGTAGATGGGCTGGTCGCAAAGGAGAGTGGTACCGATGGTCCAGAACATTCGCTACCGGAGTGTGGTTGTGGCGGCGCTGGGGCTGCTGTTCGCACTGGCCCTCACACCGTGGTCGGCCGCGCAAGGGGCAACCTCCGCTCAGTGTCCGAAGGGCGGTGCGAAGGTCAGCGCCAGCGACAGCCCAGCCACGGTATCTGTAGTCGACACACGCACCGGCGACAAGATTCCGGTCACGGTGAGAGTGATGGCATCGACACTTTCCATCGCGCCAATCGATGGATCGACCACGCTGACCGACGCGGCGTGGTGCCTGAAGGCGGGGACCCGGACGCAAGCGGGCTCGGGCATCTTGGGGGCAAACACGACCATCACCAACGCCAATGGAGTTCCTCGAAACATCTCCTACGTCACGGTCTACTCAGTCACCAGTCAGGGTGCCGCGTTCGGCCAGTGCTGGGCGGGCTTCTACGACGGACAGATAACGGAAGACGTGAAGTACATCGGTCCCGAGAACACAGTGGGTAACGGCGCCTTTTACGCGTCGAAGGACGGCACGTGCACCGGGGACCCGATCCTCACTGTTGAGATCGTTACCGCGGACACACAACCCGAGGCCGTTGCAATCTGCTCAGAACTCATCCCGCCGGGGGGCTGGAACACGATGTTTGCCTACACCTGGCAGAACGGCGGCTACCCATCAGCGCCGTCGAACCTCTGGTTCTGCGACCCATTCCTGGCGGGCGGCTGACCCTCCCAACACACCCAGAGCGAATGGCCCTGAGGAGCTCGCATCGGTCGTGGCTCAGAACGAGACAGATGTCCTGAGGCTTCCCTCAAGAGCTTTGAGTGCACCGTGGAAGTGGATGTTGCGACTTCCGGAAGTAGTGGCCCCCATCGAACTGCGTTCGCTTCTCGATTTCTGCTGCTTGTCCACTTCCTCCGTGCTTTGACTGCGACGACCTGCCATTGTGATGCGACTGCCCTCGTCAATCTCCAGCGAAAGACCCTCATCCATGAGCGACGCCCACCGCTACGACGCGATCGTTGTCGGAGGAGGTCACAACGGCCTCGTCAACGGCGCCTACCTCGCCAAGGCGGGACTGAAGACGCTGATCCTCGAGCAGCGACACCTTGTTGGTGGCGCTGCCATCACCGAGGAGCTCTACCAGGGCTTCAGCTTCACGACGTTCTCCTACGCGATGAGTTTGGTCCGTCCCGAGGTCATTCGGGAGCTTGAGCTGGTGAAGTTCGGGTTCAACCCCATCTACATGCCGACCACGTTCGCCCCGATGGAGAACGGCGACTACCTGCTCCTCGGCCCTGACCGTGACGAGAACATCCGCGAGATCATGCGGCACTCCAAGCGAGACGCCGACGCCATGGACCGTTACGAGCACGACCTAGCACGTGTCCTCCAGCTTCTTTACCCGCTGTCCGACCGGATGCCGCCCGACATCTTCGGGAGGACCGCCGAGGACGCCCGCGACGTCGCGTGGCTGCTGGGCCACCTCGGGTCGGCAGCGAAGAAGGTCATCCATGACGCAGTCCGGATCATCACCGGCAGCGTCGCGGACTTCCTCGACGGCTACTTCGAGAGCGAGATCCTCAAGGGTTACCTGGCCGCGTCGTCCACGACCGGCACCAAGGTCGGCCCGATGTCAGCGGGCTCCGGTCTGGTCTGGTTGATGCAGATGCTGGGTGAGCACGACGGTCACCTCGGCTCATGGTCGTTCCACAAGGGCGGCAACGGCGGATTCACCCAGCTGCTCGGTCGAGCGGCTGAGTCGTTCGGCGCCGACATACGCCTGAACTCGCGCGTTGACCACGTACTGACCAGGAACGGCAAGGTGGTCGGCGTCGTACTCACGGACGGAACCGAGTTCCACGCCGACGTCGTAGTCAGCGCGCTAGACCCGCGCCAGACGTTTACGAAGCTCGTTGATCCGCGCGAACTGCCCAGTGATCTGCTGGAGAGCATCAATCGGTTCCAGTTCAACGGGACCAGCGCCAAGGTCAACTTCGCCCTCGACAGCCACCCGCGCTACCCGGCCATGGGCGACCGCACCGACCACCTCCGCGGCTTCGTCAGCTTCTCCCCGTCCATCGAGTACCTCGAGCGGGCGTACGACGCATCCAAGTACGGCTGGTACAGCGAGCGTCCGTACCTCGACACCTGCTTTCAGACCTTCCTCGACCCCGACATGGCCCCTCCCGGCAAGCACGTCATGTCGTGCTTCGTCTCCTATGCGCCGTACCACCTCAAGGGCAGCGACTGGGACACCGAGCGCAACAACCTCGGTGACACGGTGCAGCGGACGATCGAGGAGTTCTTCCCGGGTTTCAGCGATCTCGTCCTTCACCGCGAGGTGGTGACACCGCTCGACATCGAGCGTGTCGTGGGCCTGTCCGAGGGCAACATCTACGCCGGCGACTACCTGTTGCCGCAAATCTACTTCTTCCGGCCAGCACCCGGGTGGAGCCAGTACAGAACCCCGATCGAGGGCTACTACCAGTGCGGCTCGGGTACTCACCCCGGTGGTTGCGTAACGGGTGCTCCCGCGCGCCTGGCAAGTCAGCAGATTCTCAAGGATCGCTCCACTCATGGTCTGAGTGCTCCACCGCCGCCCTGAGCCACCCGACCGGGGGATCGGTTCGGGCCCTGCGCACCGCCGGGGCAATGACGTTCAGAAGTCCGGCCGACTCCACGCGCTGTCACGCGTCCACCGGACTCTCTTAGGTAGTTACGTGCCGTCGGCCAGCTGCTCGACGACATCTGCCGCCCGTTCCTGGGCGGGGGCGGCCTGCAGCTGGCGGGAGATGTCCGCCATGCGGGCTTTGAGGGCGCTGTCGGCGAGGAGCTCGTCGACAGCGGTGACGGTCTCGTCCTGCGATGCTCCGTACGTTGCGAGGCGCCGTCCGAAGCCGAGTTCCTGCACCCGCTGCGCGTTGTCGTACTGGTCCCAGAACAGGGGCAGCACGATCATCGGTAGTCCGAAGTTGAACCCTTCGGTCACGGTGTTGTTGCCGCCGTGGGTGATCAGCAGGTCGCACTGCGGCAGGATCGACGGTTGCGGCAGGAACTCATCGCCCCACATCCGTTCACCAAGCTCCATCTGGTCACCGAGCGGGCCCATGCTCACGATCACCCGGTGCTCGGTCTGGTCGAGGGCATCGATCAGTCGCTGCATCAGCTCCAGATCGTTGCAGCCCAGGCTTCCCATCGACAGGTAAACAACCTTGCCCTCTCCCGGCAGCACCGAGTCGACGTCGAACGACTCCTCGCCGGTGCGAACCGTGGTGTCGAGCCGGCTCCACGTGGAGTCCAGAGGGATCGACCGCGGGTAGTCCATCACCTCCGGGAACAGGTACAGGTTGGCGTAGGGCGAGTTGTACTGGAAGTGGCCCTCGGGCAAAGAGTCGGCGCCCACCAACACGTTGAAGTCGCTGAGCTCAGCGATCAACGGGTCGTGCAGACGCCGGAACTCCGCGGTGAACTCCGCCCATCCCGTTCGGTCGTTTGTGGGCAGACCCGAGAACGGTGGTGGCAGGTCGGGGTCTTCCATCTCCAGTGGGTTCGCAGACACCATCCGAACCCACGGCACTCCCGCCAGCGGCACCGCCGCGAACCCCACCACGTTGTCGGAGACGATCACGTCCGGGCGGTGCTCAGCCCAGATCTCCATCAGACGCCCGTGGGCGTACTTGCCCCCACCGACGAGCTCCTCCCAGATCGGTTTGATCACAGTGGCGAGCTGCTCAATCGTGGGCTTCCGGAACTCCGGAGCCGTCGCTCGGATGAACTCCGCCCACCCCTCCCCCACCGCCTCGGGCGTCTCCGGTGCTGGACCCAGTCGCATCGGTGCCTCGTCGAACCCCTTCTCAGTCAACTTGCCTTCGAAAGACTCCTCAATCACGAAGACACAACGCGTCCCACGCGCACGAAGCGTCTCAGCGATCGCTACCAAGTTGTTCGTGGGACCCCAAGCCCCCGGCTCAGGAAAGAATGCGACAGTCTTCTGCGACATCTGCGTCTCCCTCCACCACGACACTGTTTGCCTGATACGGGAATGCGGCCATCTGCCGATCCTAGGCGAGGGGCCCGGCCCCTGGAGTTGAACGACATTGATCCGACCAGTCGCCCACGGTGCCTTCCGGGGAACCAGCGCCAGATCCCGCCCCTTAGACTTGATCCGCCCCGATCCCAATCGATCGCGGCAAGGTCCAGCCGGTTTCCCACAAGGAATTCCGCACGTCAGAATCCGGAAGTAGACCGGAGGGCCACGTGAGCAGCGGGCCCGAGGAGAGCAGGCGCGAATCACCGAAAGTGGTAGCGATGAAGCACGAGCGTAGGGTTGCGAGCCCACTGGGTCACGCGACGGTGAGCGTTGGCGAACGAGCGCTGATCGGTCGGTCCAAACGCGTGGACGTCCCCCGCTCGGCGCAGGGCGAGTTCACTCCGGCCAAGGACCGCCCTGATCCGGTCGTCCTCCTGCAGGAGGACGAGGAGAACCGGCTCAGTGACCTGGTGCCACTGCGTCACGAACGCATGCTCCAGGATGAGTTCTCTTTCTTCCGGGGCTCGGCTGCACTGATGGCCTGGGACCTGAGCCACGCCCCGCACACCGACCTGTTCGCACAACTGTGCGGCGACGCCCACCTCGCGAACTTCGGCGTCTACGCCGCGCCGAGCCGCGAGCTCGTCTTCGACGTCAACGACTTCGACGAGACCCTACCGGGTCCGTGGGAGTTCGACGTCAAGCGCCTCGCCGCTAGCATCCTTACCGCGGCCAGGCACCTCAATCTCAGCGGGGCCAGCGGGGAGGCCTCCGTACGCGCGTCCGTGGCCTCGTATCGCACCGCGATGCAGAGCTTCGCCGGCATGACCGACCTCGAGGTCTGGTACTCCCGACACCGAGTCGACGAGCTCCGGCAGTTGGTCAGCCACGACCCTCATGTTGCGTCCCTCGCGAAGGCCACGGCCACGCGCGCCCGGCGGAATACCTCGGTACGGGCGCACTCGCGGCTCGTCGAGGTCGACGGCGAGATGCAGCAGTTCCGGAATGACCCTCCCTTGCTGGTTCGGCTCACCGACCTTCCTCAGGACGCCACCGGTGCGCTCGGCCGTGAGATCGAGCAGATCGTCGAGAAGTACCGTCGGTCCCTCGATCAGCACCTCAAGGTGCTGATCGGTCGTTATGAGGTGCTCGACGTCGCGCGCAAGGTCGTGGGCGTGGGCAGCGTCGGAACCGAGTGCTACATCGTGCTGCTGCGGGGACGCCGAATCGGTGACCCTTTCATCCTCCAGGTGAAGCAGGCGAGCCGCTCGGTGTTTGAAGGACCACTGCCCCGCAGCCGGTACCGTTCACCCGGTGCCCGAGTAGTGGCCGGGCAACGGCTCATCCAGGCCGCTTCGGACCTCTTCCTGGGTACCTTGACGGCGCAGGATGGCACGAGCTACTACGTCAGGCAGTTCCGTGACGCCAAGGGCTCGGTCGACCTCATGCGCATGTCCGCAGGCGCCTTGGCGGCGTACGCCCGGATGTGCGCGACGTCGCTCGCGCGGGCGCACGCTCGCTCCGGCGACTCCGTCGCGATCCAGGGCTACGTCGGCAAGGGCCGTGCGTTCGAGGATGCGATGGTCACCTTCGCAACCGCGTACGCGGAGCAGAACGAACGCGACTTCGCCGCGTTCCGCGCTGCCTTTGCCACCAACGACGGGACTGCCTCTGCAGTGAGCCGGAGTCGCTGAAACTTGTGGCTCAACGCAGACGGGCCAAATCCCGTTGGATGTAACGCAGGTGCGCCCACTCCTCCTCCAGGATCACGCGAATGCAGTCACCGACGCTGGGATGCCAGTCATCGCCACCCCACGGGTTGTCACGTTCTTCGGCGAGCAGCTCCGGCGTGGCCGTGCCCAAGAAGTCGGTCACCATTCGCTGTCGCTCGGCACGCACCGCGAGGATCTCCTCATAGGCGGGCGGGTCCGCGCGGAAGATCGACATGTCAAAACCCATGTCGCCGGCACCGGTAAAGATCTGGCCGATCTCGTGGAACGGCTGCTGCATCCGCAGGATCCCGCCGCGGAGCCAGGCGTCGGTCGCCAGGATGAGGTGCCGCAGGGTCTGGGCCAAGGACCACTCGTCCCTAACGTGGGCATCCTGTAGGTCCGGCGGCGTACCCGCCACCGTTGTCAGCCAAGCTGACTGCACAGCTACCCAACCCTCGCGCAGGCCCTCGGGCGTCTGCGCCTTCTGTAACTCCCGGCCGGGGAACTGCCGGTTGAGCTCGGCGTCCACAAGCGGCACAACGTCGACCCCGTTGACGAAGAGGCTGCCGAAGAACAGGTCGTGGCTGTCGATGTCGAGGCCATCCACATCGACGCTACGCATCGTCACATCGCTGACATCGGAGAATCGCAGTGTGGCGCCCTTGAAACTTGCCTTGACGAACGTCGCACCTTCGAACTCTTTCGTGCCGGAATAGATCGTCTCTGGCGCGACGCCATCGGTCGGGTCCTGCATTGGGCACTCCTTCAGTCAGTGACGTGGTGACACCTACCCATGGCACTGAGAGTCAATCTCAGTGACGGACAGAAATCGAGCGCGAGCGCCAGATCTTGGTCGGTTTGGTCATTCTCGGACCACGTCCCCACCACGGTCGCCTTGGCACTTGTACGAGCGCAGTGGCTTAGGCTGGGCGGGTGAGCAAGAGCGACGCCCAGCGGGCATTGAGAGAAGCCAACTTCGCGCGTCGTAACGCGGCCGAGACCGAGCGGCTTCCCAAGCGAGCGGCAGAGGCGAAACAAACGCCCTCCTGCGAACCCGAGAAGGCACAGGCCACTAAGCCGTCAGCGGCCAAAACGCCATCGACAATCGCGACCGAACCGCTTTGCGGTCACCGCAACATGGGGGGCAAGAAATGTAGTCGCCCCGCTGGCCACGCGGAGAAGAACCATCGCTACAAATAGCGACGGTGGATTCTGACCCAGGGGCATACCGTGTGAGGTGATGCTCCTCTCCCTTCACGGCCGCTGGTCCAGCCTGCACTCCCTTTGGCGAATCCGGGTCTACGTGCGCCCGTACACGGGCCAGATGGTGCTGATGACAGTCGCCGCTGCCCTTGCGGTCGGCGTGAGCATCATGGTGCCCCTGATTATTCGATCCGTCGTTGACGGGCCCATCGCCGACGGCGACCGGGCCGGACTCGTGCCCCTCGGCTTGTTGGCTCTCTTCCTCGGGGTGCTCGAGGCCTTGCTCATTTTCATCCGTCGCTGGGTGCAGTCGTACGCCGCCCTGGGGGTCGAGACAGCGGTACGCAACGACCTCTACGCTCACCTGCAGGGCCTGTCGGTGTCATTCCACGACCGCTGGCAGGTGGGCCAGCTGCTGTCCCGAGCCACCACCGACCTGTCGATCATCAGGCGTTTCCTCTCCTTCGGCCTGGTGTTCCTGGTCGTCAACGTGGCCACCTTCGTCGTGGTCGTGGCGCTCCTGATCCACCTCTACCTCCCCCTCGGCGTCATGGTGGCGGTGTCGGCCATTCCGCTACTCCTCATCTCACGGGGGCTCAGCCGCGCCTATCTCAGTGCGGCACGACTGGTGCAGGACCAGCAGGGCGACCTGGCGACGTTCGTCGAGGAGTCGGCTGTTGGCGTCCGGATGATTCGATCGTTCGGTCGAAGGCAGCACGTTGGCGAGACCTTCCGCGGCAGCGCTCGTGTTCTGCACGACTCGGCAGTACACAAATCCGTCCTCGTCGCACGCTTCTGGTCTCTGCTCGACCTCATCCCGAGCCTGACGTTGGGCGCAACGCTGCTCTTCGGTGCCCTCGCAGTCGCCGAGGGCCTCATGACGCTGGGCGACCTGGTCGCCTTCGTTTCGCTGATGCTGATGCTGGTCTGGCCCGTGAACGCCCTGGGCTGGATCCTCGCGAACGGACAGGAGGCGATGACCGCAGCCGATCGCATTTACGAGGTGTTCGACACCGTGCCGGAGATCTCCGACCGGCCAGGGGCCGTGGTTCTCTCCGTGCCGAATGGACGGCTCCGGTTTGAAGCGGTCTCCTTCTCCTACGGCGACGGTTCTCCCCTGGTGCTGCGACACCTCGATCTCGACGTTGCTCCTGGCGAGACGCTTGCCATTGTCGGCGTCACAGGAAGTGGCAAGACCACCCTCACCTCGCTCGTACCGCGTCTGTACGACGTGACAGCCGGGCGCGTCATGCTCGACGGCGTCGACGTCAGAGATATCGAGCTCTCGTCGCTCCGACAAATGGTCGCCACCGCATTCGAGGACACCACGCTCTTCTCTGCCAGCGTCCGGGAGAACCTGACCCTCGGCTACCCGGACGCGACTCTCGACGAGGTCGAACAGGCGCTCAGCCTGGCCCAGGCTGGGTTCGTGTACGACCTTCCCTGGGGTCTCGACACCCGGATCGGCGAGCAGGGCATGTCGCTGTCGGGGGGGCAGCGGCAGCGCCTGGCTTTGGCCAGGGCAGTCATCAGCAAGCCAGCCGTGCTGGTCCTCGACGACCCGCTGTCCGCACTGGATGTCCACACCGAGTCGCTGGTCGAGCGGGCGCTGCGCCGCGTCCTCACCGACACCACGACGCTGCTGGTGGTGCACCGTCCCTCGACGGTGGCCCTCGCCGACCGAGTCGCGCTGCTCGAAGCAGGGAGCATCCGGGCGGTAGGGACCCATGCCGACCTGATGAGGTCAGAACCCTCATACCGGGCTGTCCTGTCACAGACGGCCGAGGGTGCGGCGGCCTCATGACGACACCCATCGAGTCTGACCGGCTCACCGACTCCGAGCTCCCAGAGGGCCACAGCTGGCGTGGCGTGGCCCTAGACGCCTCCGACGACGATCTGACCGTCGAGGTCACGCAGGCGTTGCGGGGGCGGAGCCGTCGGCTGCTGAGGAGTCTGCTGCAGCCACACCGACGCCCGATGTGGATCGCAATCGGCTTGCTCCTGCTACAGAACGCTGCGGCGATGGCGGGACCATATCTAGTGGCCGTCGGCATCGACAACGGCATCGCTCCGATCGCCGAGGACAACGACCCAACCATCCTCATCACGGTCACGATCGCCTTCGTCGTGGCGGCCATGACCGAGTACCTCGCCAAGCGAGCCTTCCTCATGGCGAGCGGTCGGATCGGTCAGGCGGTGCTCTACGACCTGCGGACGCGGGTGTACGACCACTTCCAGCGGCTGTCCCCCGCCTTTCACGAGAAGTACACCTCCGGACGCGTCATCTCACGGCTCACGAGTGACGTGGACGCGCTTGGCGAGCTGCTTGACGGTGGCATCGACGACCTGGTGCTTGCCGGGCTCTCCGTGGTCTCGGTCGGGACCATCCTGCTGTTCCTCGACCTCCCAATGGGCCTGGTCACCCTGATCAGCTTCCCGTTCCTCCTGATGATCTCGCGGTGGTTCCGCCATCACTCCGCGCTCGCCTACCGCCGTACCCGCGAGACGGTAGCCCTGGTCATCGTCCACTTCGTGGAGTCGCTCGGCGGCATCCGCGCCGTGCAGGCGTTCCGCCGGGAGGGCCGCAACCAGGAGATCTTCGAGCAGCTCAACGACGAATACCGGTGGGCCAACGAGAGGGCCTTCAAGCTGGTCGCGATATTCGCGCCGGTGATCAAGCTCATCGGAAACATCACGATCGCAGTCGTACTGGTCTACGGCGGCTACCGCGTCATGGGTGGGCAGGTCGAGGTCGGAGTCCTCGCCGCCTTCCTGCTCTATCTCCGACGGTTCTTCGAGCCCATGCAGGAGCTCTCGATGTTCTACAACTCCCTGCAGTCGGCGACAGCGGCCCTCGAGAAGCTGTCGGGAGTGCTCGAGGAGACCTCGACCGTGGCCGAGCCAACCAACCCCGTGCCGCTCATCCGCGCCCGTGGAGACGTCGATCTCAACCACGTGCGGTTCTCTTACGAAGAGGTCGACGTCCTGCCAGACCTCAACCTGCACATTCCCGCTGGGCAGACCGTGGCCTTGGTAGGCGCTACCGGTGCCGGCAAGACGACGGTCGCACGGCTGGTGGCCCGCTTTTACGACCCAGTGGCGGGCACCGTTCGTCTGGACGGTGTCGACCTCCACAATCTTGCCGAGGAGGACCTGCGCCGGGCGGTTGTGATGGTGACCCAAGAGAACTTCCTCTTCTCCGACACCGTGGCCAGCAACATCCGGTTCGGTCGCCCTTCGGCGGGGGACCAGGCGGTCGAGGATGCGGCGAGAGCTATCGGGGCGCATGACTTCATCGCCGCTCTTCCGGACGGTTACGACACCGACGTCGGCAAGCGCGGCGGGCGCCTGTCCGCAGGTCAGCGGCAGCTCGTGGCGTTCGCCAGGGCGTTTCTTGCCGATCCGGCGGTGCTGATCCTCGACGAGGCGACTTCGTCGTTAGATATCCCGAGCGAACGTCTGGTGCAGCGCGCACTGCGCACGATCCTGGCCGACCGGACAGCGATCATCATCGCTCACCGTCTCTCGACGGTTGAGATCGCCGACCGGGTCGTCGTGCTCGAGGCAGGCCGGATCAAAGAGAGCGGAAGCCCTGCCGAGCTCTTGCACACCGAAGGCAGCTACGCAGGTCTGCACCAGGCGTGGCTTGACTCACTGGTCTAGCGACGGGTCACCACAACTGGTTCCGGCCTCGCCAGTACTCAGACAAATGTGCGCACAGGTGCCCCCGCCCCCGTAGGTGATGCGCAAACTCGTGTCGGGGTCTGACCTGGAGCGATGCGTCGGGGCAGTATCGCCTAGCAACAACGCAAATGGCGCCGCTGCTCATTGCATCAGCGTGGCACCTATCCAGCAGTCCGACGTCAAGCAGGAAGCGGCCGACACGGCGTCCTCCAACCGGTAACTGACTAGCGCTTCGATCGGGTGCGTCGTACCGTCGACAGATACGAGAAGGGAGGTGGTCCAAGCTTGATAAGCCATAGGACACGTGAGGTGGCTGCCAGCTAGCCGCCGACTGACGGCCCACCGGTGCGCCATGAGGCGGCCGGCGAGTCCAAGGCAGTCACCCGACCCGCGGGCGCCGAGACATGTCCCTCGGTGTACCGGCAGCAATGCCGGGCCCGCGGGTTGTCCTTGCCGATAGCCGCCCGGTCACCGAACGTCGGGACGTGCAACCACCTCAGAGCGCTGCCTAGCCTGGAGATCGCTCCCCTGTGTGCAGCGATCCTGGCGATTCGCTGGGACATCGAGGTCACCGTCGTACGCCGAGCGGAACGTGACCTCGTAGCGTCGCACGTAGTGCTTCACGAACGACGTGATGAGGGCTGCCATAGGCATCGCCATGAACGCACCCATCGGCCCGGCCACCGCGCCACCCGCAAGTGCGGCACCGAACGCGACCCCGCCGTTGATCTCCATCGTCTTCGCGCTCAGGCGCGGGTTGAGGAAGTAGTTCTCGACCTGCTGGTAGAGCAAGGTCCAGGCCACGAGGATCAGTGCCTGCCAGATCCCTTGCGTGCCCAGCACGACGATCGTGGGCACAGCGACACCGATGTAGGTGCCGACCACCGGTATGAACTCTGCAAAAAAGCCCTGGAACAGCGCGAGCGGCAGGGCGACGAGCCAGGGTGTCCCGACAGCGATCATCACGAAGAAGAAGAGGGACGCGTTGATGACCAGCAGCAGCAAACGCGAGTAGAAGTAGCCGCCGGTTTGCTGGATGGCGGTGTCCCACGCCCAGCCGAGCCGCTCCTGGCGCTCCGGAGGGATGCGGCCGAGAACCGCTCGTCGGATAGCCGGCGCGTCCACTGTGAAGTAAAAGGTGAAGGTCAGGATCGTCAGGACCTGAAATGCCAGCCCCGCGGTGCTTCCCGCGACCCCAAGCAGAGCGCTGCCATGGTCCTGCAGCCACTTCTTGACCATGTCACTCAGCTGGTTGCCCGAACCTGCCGGATCCGCGATCGTGATGCCGAATGTCTTCTCCGCACCCGAGATCCAGCCAGGGAGTCGATCCCCGATCTGGCCGGCGACGGTGACCATCGCCGGGACCAGCACCGCGATCAGCAGCACCACAGCAACGAGCACCGAAAGGACGATCACCGTGGTCGCGACACCGCGGCGCCATCCACGCCTGACGTTGAGGTGTGTCACGGCCGGGTCCATCGCGACGCTGAAGAAGATCGCGATAATGATCGCGCCGACCAGCCCGCGCGCCTTTAGCAACGACAGCACCAATACGGCCATCCCCAGGCCGACCCAGATCACTCGCCAGATGGTGGCTCTGATGACCGGCATGACCCACGGCGGGGCCTGCTCGACGTCCCTCGTCTGAAAAGAGTCCACATCACTCACGGAGACGACGGTGCCAGGCTGGCGTAGGGCCCAGGGGTCGTCATCCGGCTCTTCACCCTCGACGGGTGACCACAGGCTCATGCGCCTACATTGGCGGCGTGGCCACCAGCTTCTCCACCCATCCGGACGCCTCACTGTGCGGTCCGCCGCCACGCCTGCACGAACTGGTCTTGGCAACTCCACCGCAGGCCACCTGCATCTTGTCCACAGCTTCGGGGTACGGGCGGACCTTGCTGCTGCAGAACGTGGTCGCAGGAGATCCCACGGCGATCTGGGTGACGCTCGACCGCTCCGACTCCAGCGACCGTCTCACCCGAAGACTGCTCTCTGCAGCTCGGGGTCTGCCCTCTGACACTCCACCTCCGGCCACGGCAGCCGAGCCGGACGACGTCATCTCGGCTCTGCATGAGCGGGCCGCACTGGGCCCCTTCTGGCTGGTGGTCGACTGCCTGGACGTGCCGAGTCGTGACGGTCTCGCGATTCTTGCGCACGTCGCCCGGTCACTTCCGCCGCAAGGGCGCCTCGCCATCAGCACGCGCGGAGGGGAACGCTCGCTTCGGGAGGACCTGCGCAACAGCCCTGTTGAAGTGTTGGACGAGGGTGCACTCGCCTGGACCACCGATGAAGTCGCCGAAGCCATTGGGATCGACCGCCTCACCGGCGACTCGCACGAGGTGGACTCACTCCTTGCTCTCATCGGCGGATGGCCCACCGCCGTCACCGCACTGGTGCAGTCGGAGATCAGCGGTGCCGCGACGATGGAGATGTGGCTGCGGACGACTGCCTGCGATGCCCTGCTGGGTGACTGGTGGAGCACCCTGGGTGAAAGTGAACGGCGGCTCCTCGTTGACACGTCCGTGCTGGACCGGCTCAGCGGAGGTCTGTGCGATGTAGTGCGGCAAACCACCGGGTCCGACCGAGTGCTGTCCGAACTCGTCGACCGCCACCAACACCTCATGCCTGTCCAGTCCGCAGATCTCACGGCGGAGTGGGAACGGCTGCCGATGCTCACAGCGTTTCTGCGTCGCCGTCCTCCGGCCCCCGCGGACGAGCGCGCCCGCCATGCGTATGCGGCCGAGTGGTACGCCTCCCGCAGTGATGACGATGCCCACATTAGGCACCTCATCGGGGCCGGCCAGATCAATGCCGCCCTCGCCCGGATCAACTCGGTCGAGAACGCCTGGTTCGAGAAGGGTCAAGGCGCTGCCGTTCTCCAGTGGTACCAACTCATGCCGACTGATGCACTGGACGACGAGGCGGAGCTGACGCTGCGTGAGGGATGGGCGAAGATGCTCAGTGGCAGCCCTGCGCAGGCCGATGCGCTTGTGTCGCGCCTGAACGCCCTTCTGGCTGCAGGCGCCAGTTCCGCTCGACATCACCGGCTGCTCGCAGAGGCGGATCTGCTCGCTGCGGCGGTGGCCGGTTCAGCGGCAGATCCTGAGGCCATGCACCGACATGCCGCTGCCGCAGTGGCCCAGTTCGGTGACGACCAAGAGGGCAACGGACCCCACTTCGCTCCGCTGTTGGTCGCTCGTGCGCTGCTGTGGATGGGCAAGGTGGTCGAGGCAAGAACGGTCTTGGACGCAACGAGGCCTGGCATGGCCCCGTCACCGCTACTCGCCAACCTGGTCTTGCGTCAGCTCAAGGCTGCGATCGCCCTCACCGAAGGCGACGTCCGTCACGCCCACAGGCTCGCGACCGAGGCGGTGACGTTCGCCGAGCGCGAAGGCATCGACACCGGTACTGCCGAGGGCACAGCGGGTCGCCTCACCTTGGCAATGGCGGCATTCGATCTCGACGACCTTGCGGCGTGCGAGTACAACGTCCTCCGTGCCCAAGAGCAGGCACAACGGCTGGCGCACGCGGGGCTGGGCGTCTTCGCGCTCGTCGGACTTGCGCGGCTTGCCGCAGCCAGGTCCGACATCGCCCAAGCACTCGACTGGCTACGCAGCGCCCACGAGCTGCTCGACGGACGGGCGCCTGGTAGCCCGTTGCGGCGCCAAGTGGCGCTTACCGAGATCCGGCTGCGCATCGCGATCGGCGATCCCGTGCGCGCAGAGCGACTGCTCGATCGAGTTCCGGCCGGGCAGGAAGCAGACCTGCTCGCGGTGCGACTTGCGCAGCTGCGCCGTCCTGGATCGGGGTTGGACCGGCTCGACAAGCTCAGCCCGACGACCCGACGGGCCTCGGTCGAGCTCGACGTCCTGCGCGCCGAGGCCTTGGCCCTGCGGTCGACCGCTTCAGCGCAGCAGCTGTTGCTCGACGTTGCCGATGAGGCCAGCGAGAGTGGACTGCTGCGCTGCATGTCCGACATCTCGGTACGCCTACGGGTCATGGGCGACGACATTGCCGGACGCCGTGGGCACGAGGGTCTCCGATCACTGCTGCGCGCCGCTCCGCGCACGTCGACTGACGACGGCATAACTGACCGTCACCGCCAGCCCACCAGCCCGCTCAGTGCCGGGGAGATCCAGCTGGTCGAGTTGCTGCCGAGCAGAGCAACGAACCAAGAGATCGCCGACCAGCTGTCCGTCTCGGTCAACACGATCAAGACCCGGCTCCGTCGCCTCTACGCCAAGCTTGACGTCGCCGATCGAGACCACGCGATCCGACGCGCCCGCCAACTTGGGTTGCTACAGGCGTCCGACTTGGTCTGACCCGGTCACCCGCGGCGGGTGACTGTTCGCCTCACCACTGCCAGTGTGCTCGGCGGCCGAGTAAACACGGGGTGTGAGTTCAATCCGAACCGTCGCCCGGGACGCATTCGTCTACGGACTTCCCACAGTCGACTTGTATCGCATCCTGCGCAACTTCTCGCTCGAGCCGACGTCGCCGGAGTTCAAGGCACCGCTCAACGAGATTGGCCACTCCCGACGCCTGTCGGACCCCTCGGACCTCTCGATCGTGGCGATGAACGTCGACACGCCGTACTCGTACGCGTGGCTCGACCTGCGAGCCGAACCCATGGTGCTCACGATGCCGGCGCACGAGGACGACCGCTACGTCTCCGCACAGATCGTCGACCTCTACACCTACATCGTCGGGTACGTGTCGCCGCGGACGACGGGGCGGCATGGGGGCGACTACCTCATCGCTGGGCCGGAGTGGCAAGGCCTCGTTCCCGACGGCATGACGGTGTTTCGCGTGCCGACCGAGCTAGCCGTGGTCTTGATTCGCACCCAGCTTTTCGGTCCCGAGGACCTGCCCGAGGTGATCGCACTGCAAAGCGGCATGCACGTCACGCCACTGTCGACGTACACCGGTGGCAGGCAACCTAGCTCGACACCGCCGCTGGAGCCCATGGAGCCGTGTGACGTCCGAGGCCCGGCCGATCTGCAGTTCCTCAAGGTGCTGGACTGGATGCTGCAGTACATGCCGGTGCTCGCCGATGAGACGGAGATCCGTGAAGAGCTGTGCCGTCTCGGTGCCGGAACCGGTCGAGTCGACCAGATGCTTGACACTCCGACCACACGCGACGAGTCCATTGCGGGCATGGCGGACGGGTTGGTCGACGTGGTGGCACGGACTCAGACCGTGCGGTCGTCCGCTGAGCTCTTTGGGTCGCGCGAGTTCCTCGGCCACGACTACCTCACCAGGGCAGCCGGCGCACTGCTCGGCATCCTCGGCAATGCTGCCGAGGAGTACCTCGGCGTCGGGTACCAGGGCGACGCCGACGGCCATCCGTTCGACGGGAGTCATGAATACCGGATCACCTTCACCGACCAGGTTCTGCCTCCGGTCGACGCCTTCTGGTCGATTACCGTCTACGACGACGACCAGCACCTCTACGCCAACCCGATCGATCGATACGCCCTGAGCAGTCGAGACGTCGGCTCGATGTACCGAGACGATCGCGGCGCGATCACCATCCGCGTGCAGAACGAGCGACCGCCTGAACACCTGTTGCCCAACTGGCTGCCATGTCCGGCCGGCCAGTTCCGGCTTACTTTCCGCACCTACCTGCCACGCGAATCGATCAGGGATGGGTCTTGGACCGCGCCCGGCGTCCAGCGGAGCGGCGCGATGCTGACCAAGGCGACATGAGGTGAGTGCGAACCTGGTGACGCTGATACCGGTTGCGATCGGTGTGGCGTTCAGCCCCGCTGCCCTGATCGAGCTCATCCTGGTGCTGTTCAGTCGACGCAGAACGGTCAACACGATCGCCTTCGTCGTCTCTCTGCTGTTGCTCACCGCCATCCTGCTGGTGCTGGGCGCCGCCGGTGGCAACGTGGCCGACGGCAACGGTGGCGGCACCAGCACCGCCATGCAGGTCATCCTCGTCGTGCTCGGTCTGCTGCTGATCGTCATCGGCGTCAAGAACTGGCGCAACCGCCAAGACGAGTCAGAGCCGGCCGTGCTCTCGACCGTCGCAGGCATGGGGCCTGCGGCCGTGGCCTTCTTGGCATTCGGCGCCACCTTCGTCAACCCGAAGAACGCGGTGCTCCTGCTGGCTGCCGGCCAGACTCTGGGTGCCACCTCCACGCCTTGGCTCAGTGGTGTCGTCTTCGTCTTGGTGGCCACGGCCCCCTACACCGCTGCCGCGGGTTATGCGCTGCTCGGCGGGCAGAGTGCCGAGCGACGCCTGGACTCCATGCGGGTCTGGCTGATCCGCCGCAACCGACTGATCATGGGCGTCATCTGCACGGCCCTGGGCCTCGTTCTCCTGGCCAAGGGAGTGTTCGGGTGACATCCGACCTCGAGCGGCTGCGACGTTTCGAGCCCGTGATCCGACTCACCCCTGGTGAGCACGGCAGCGCCGTCAGGTGGGTGAAGCGTTCAACCGCCGGTCTCGTTCAGGTCGGCGTCGAGTTGCTGGCCGAGCTCGGTGATCTCCTGCTGCGTCCAGCCAGGCGGTTGTGAGACCGCGTCCCACGCCGGCAGGTTCTCGCTAGCTGGGTAGCGATGCCCGTAGCCCCAAGGGACGCTGCCTGCGGCGGTCAGGTCAAAGAGCACCTGCCACATCGTCACTCCGGCCGACCACGTGAACTGCGGTGAGACATCCGGCGCGCGTTGGCCGTCCTCGAGCCATTCCGGGCTCTGGAGCAGCAGATCAGGTGAGAACCACACGACCGGGTCGGAGCCGTGCTGCACGTAGCCGATGCGTGTCGGTCCCCACGGACCCGACGGCTGTGACTCGAGCACGGGCTCTTGCGCGGTGAAGCGCACGGTCTGTCCCTCTTGGTAGACCGGACGCCACGGGGGCGACCCAGGGTCACGCTCGGCGGTGAGTCGGGTGTGCAACGGGTTGAGGAACGGCGGACCGACCAGCAGCGCGCCGTCGATCGGGTCGTTCAGCATCTGGATCGACGTGAGCACCGACTGAGCGCCGAAGGAGCCGAGCGACAGTCCGTAGACGTAGACCTTGGGACGGTCTTTCTCGGGCAAGGTCCTGAGGTACGAGTACACGGTCTGGAAGGTCGCCTGGGAAGCGTCAAGAACGTTCTGCTGATCGGCCAGCAAGCTGAGCCAGCTGGGCAGGTAGGAGTACTGCATGCCGGCGATCGCAGTGTCACCGTGCCAGAGGTACTCGAAGCTGTCGGCCGACCCTGGGTCGATGAAGCCGGACCCGGTTGTCGTCGCGAGAACCAGCACCTTGCGATCGAATGCGTCGGTCCGCTTCAGCTCGTCGAGCACCAGCTGCGCGCGCTCCTCGACGGTGTCGGCGGACTCGAGTCCCACGAAGACGCGGATCGGCTCGTCGGCCGGAACGTCCGGCGAGACTTTCTCGAGGTCATCCACCGTCGGGCCGGACGCGACAAATGCACGACCTTCGCGTCCCAGGCTGTCCCACGAGACCAGAGACTCGCTGCTGCCCGATCTCAGCCCTGACGTCGGCGGGGCACTGATTCCCGGCTTGTTGACGTCATTGCCCGGGGCGAACACTGCGCTCGCCCCGGCCCAGAAGCCTCGCACCAGCAGACCGGACGCCACCAGCCACAACAGTGCGACCACGCTGATCACGCCCGCGGTGGTCGCCAGGCGTGGCGGCAGCACATGACGGAACCAGCCGATCACCAACCGGAAGAGCCAGCGCAGACCGCGAGCGATCAGAAGCAACAGGACCCCGACGACGAGGGTCACGATGACGCTGGTGGGCCAGCCGGTCCACGACGTCGGAGGCATGCCGAACAGCTCGCGCAGCTCGTTCTGCCAGCCCACGTTCTGCCAGGTCGACAGCGTGACTGCGGCCGTCGCCAGCGCGATCGCCAGCCACCGGAAACCGGACCGCCAGCGACCCCGGAGCGGTGGGATCTGGAGGTAGCGCCACAAGGCGTGGATGCCGGTGCCTACCCCGTAGCCCAGAGCCACGCTGATCCCCGAGACGACGCCCTGGATCAACGGTGTTCGCGGCAAAAGTGACGGCTGCAACGAGGCGGCGAACAGCAGGCTTCCCACAAACAGACCCGGTCGGCTGAGCCGTGCGAACGCGCGACGGACCCTCGACCGTTGCGGCGACGGGGTCTCCGGCGGGGCTGGTTCGTGCACCTCGGGGGCGGTGTCGACCGCCATGGTGGCCTCCTCGGGCTGGGCACGAGCCAGCAGGGGCGGCTCGCTTCCAACCAGTCTGTGAGCACAGTCGACAGAGCTAGGATCCTGACCCCAGTTTTCACACCGGCCGGGTGACGCGGCGCTCGGTCCAACCGCTACTTCGGTAAGCGCAGCACGGGTGGCGGAACCCACTCCCCCGTGATGACCGCGTTGCCGGGGTAGTAGAGCCGCAGACCGAGTCGGAATCTCCCTGAGGGCGCCGGTAACCAGTTCGCCTCGTCGACGCCCGCCGGCAGGGTGCGCGACATCACGATCGTCGCGCCACCATCGCCGTCACGGACGAATCCCGGACGATCGATCCGGGTGGCATATCGGTTGAGCGAGTTGTCGACGAGAAAACTGTTCACGTCGTACATCGTCACCGACCAGTACCCGGATTCGTGGTGGTCGGGGAGTTGCTCACGGGCGAACCGCAGGGTGAACGAGTCGCCACCGGACGCGTCCAGCGGCGTACCGTCAGCATCGGAGTCGGTAAACCAGTAGGCGGACTCTGAGATGTCGTTCGAACCGATCTGGAACTGCTGGTAGGCCGCGCTCATCGCCACACGTGGATTCGGCAGCCCGAGGTCGGGTTGAGGCAGCATCCAGCCGTTCGCCCGTGGCCAGGACGTAAGCAACGCATCGATGATCGTGGTAGCCGCTGCGCAGCCGACCTCGCACGCCTCCTTGGCGGTCACGCTGCCTTCGGACGCTTCGGCCGCCACATCTTCGACGAGGGCGGACAGCCATCCGGCCGCTTCGACCAACGGGTTGCGCTGCAGGTGCGCCGCGCCTATACGCAGGTAGGTCACGGCATCGGTGAGTGTGTTGATCTCAGGGTGGACGAAGTCATCAAGCGGCACGGGGTCGGGGGTGGTATCCACGCTTCCCCACTTCGCGAGCGGCGTCAGGCGAATCCCCTCGCGCCAGAGCCGGGCACGTTCGACGGCATCGGGCTCGAAGCCGACCAGCACACGGTTGTACAGACACACCGATACCGTGGGGGCGTGGATGAGGCGCAGGTCGCTCGGCACACGTCCAGTCCAGCCCGGAGGAACGATCAGATGCTGTGACGCGCCTAGACCGGTCCAACGCGGCCCGAGGTGAGCCACGTTGTTGAGATGCGCGTCCATCACTGCGACCGAGTAATAGGTGGGCGACTTCGCCTCCGGGATGGATACCACGACCGGCCCCATCAGGTCGAGCTCAAGATGGGCAGCGCCGTAAATGGCGTCGTTGCTGGGTAGCACGGTTCGAGTCGCGGGCGAGGTCAGCTCCGGACAGGTTCATCCACGAGCCAAGCGGCGGTATCCCTGCTTGTCCGATCGCCCCAGCCGAGGCGCCTTCGCTCAGCGACGCACCCTGCGCCGCGGCCGCCTGCCATCCCAAAATGAAGTTGGACCGTTGTCGGACGAATTCCATGCCAGGTCGCAGGAGAAGATACGCCCAGGTCGCTTCTGAACTCAGGAGCAGGCGCTCGCCTGCCGCGACAGTGGCCGCGGGAGCGGCGGCGTCGAAGGCGGAGAAAGATCGCATTCAGGGCCCGGAGCTGTCTCGCGCCGCGCTGGCCCCCACCGACGCCGGGCTGGGGGCGCCGACCGTCCTGAACCCCCAGGTGCCGATCCGGGTGCGTCGCCTGCTCAACGTGGAGAGTGGCCTGAACGACGGCCTGGCCACCCCAGTGGTCCTGTTCTGCCCTGGCCGCCTTCGCCGGGCAGGAGGGTCTGCAACCGGTCGTATCCCTGGGCGCGGCCATGGTCGACCTCGGTCTGGGGGTTGCGCTGGGGATCGTCTGGGGCTCCCTGGGCGGGATCCTGCTCGGGCTGTCGCGACGCACCCGGTGGAGCACGCCCGCCAGTCGCGCCCTCGGGGTGCTGACCCTGCCCCTGCTGGCGTACGGCAGCGCACTGCTGCTGGTCGCCAACGGGTTCGTCGCCGCGTTCATCGCCGGCACTGCCTTCGCCGGGACCGCCCGGTGGATCCAGCACGAAGACACGGCACTTGAGCTCACCGAGGCCTTGGCTGACCCGATGGGATACGCGGTGTGGCTGGTCTTCGGGTTCGCGACGGTTCCCCTGGTGTGGTCGGCGGTCGGTGCCCGTGAGCTGCTGTTCGCTCTGCTGGCCCTGACCGTGCTGCGCATGGGCCCTGTGGTCCTGAGCCTGGTGGGCACGGGATTTCGTCCACCCACGTGGTTGTTCATCGGCTGGTTCGGCCCCCGTGGCCTGGCCAGCGTGGTGTTCGCGCTGTTGGCGATCGAGACCCTGGAAGGGGATGAGAACCTCCGCACAGTCCTGGCGGCGATCTCGGTCGCCGTCCTGCTCAGCGTCCTGTTGCACGGGCTGAGCGCGTCCCCGGGGGCGCGCCGCTACGGGCGGTGGGCACAGGACGTCCGGCCACCGGCGGAGCTGCGCACATCCTTCGAGCCCCGCGTCCGCGGCCGCCTACTCGCAGCACAGGAAGCCCCGAGGCGAACGACCCCCTCCGCGGACCCTCCCACGACCGACCCACCCGCCACCTCGAACACGATGAGCCCCACCTAGACGCGCGCGGCGCGTCAACGATGAGCGAGCGTCCCCCTGACGAGTGACCCGCGGTACCGCCGTGCTGCCCGCACCAGGGCATACCGGCGACGAGCCCTGAATCCACGTAGCTAGCCTGCCATCCATTCGGAAGTTTGACGCGGTGACCGGCCAGGGTCCTTCAGCGCTTGATCCGGCCCGTCTCGTCGAAGTCGACCGCATGCTCGGCTTTCGCGAAAAGAACGCAGGTGCAAAAGCCGGTGGGTCCGGTGGCACGAGTCGAGCACGCCTTCGGTTCTCGCGCACGCCAAGACCCTGCCGGATCTCCCGCTCCGCAGGTCACCTTGCCCGCGGTGACTGCTCTTGCGAAGGCCCATTTGGTGCTGAAGAGTGACGCTTCTCACTGCTTCTTCGATCTCACCGTTGAGATGTTCGAGAACGACGATCTGATCGCAACGCGGCACTGGGAGAGCGTGACCCCGCATGCTGCAGCAGCCCGCACTCCCCCATAGGAGCCACCCGATGACGCTGTCTGTCGAACCAACCAGCGCCGCCTCCCGCATCTCGATCGATGTCGATTTGTTGCGAACAGAGCGTTTGGCGCGCCTACAAGCATCGATGCGCACCCGCGACCTAGAGGCGTGCCTGCTGTTCAGCGAGCCCAACGCCCGGTACGCAACTGGCGCTACCGCCATGCCTATCTGGAGTATGAGCACCTTTACCCGGTGTGCGGTGGTCCCGGTCGAGGGAGATCCCATCTTGTTTGAGCATGGCAACTCGATGCATCGCTCGGCAACTCGCGCCAAGGACGTGCGCCGAATGCATCTCTGGGAATTCTTCGACGATCCTGCGGCAGAAGCCAGCGTGTTCGCGCGCGAGGCCGTGGCAGCGCTCCGTGAACTCGGAGTGAAGGGCGAGCGTATCGGTGTTGACCGCCTTGGAATGCCGGCCGTATTGGCGCTGCAAGACCAGGGATTGGTGCTGGTTGACTCCTCACCCACCACCCAGGAGGCGCGTCAGGTGAAGACGTCCCAGGAAGTTGCGGCGTTTCGACTGAACGGGCAGCTCGTTGTCGAAGGGCTTGGCGAGTTCGAGAAGGCGCTCATTCCAGGCATTACCGAGCAGGAGCTGTTTGCCGTGTATGCGGGGGCGATGCTCGCCCGCGGCGCAGAGTACTTTGCGACCAACACCGTCTGCTCCGGACCGAATACAAACCCCTGGCGCGCGGAGGCGACGGATCGGGTGATCGAGGCCGGCGACTTTGTCTATATCGACACCGACACTGTCGGCATCGAAGGTTGCTTCTTCTGCGTATCGCGGGCGTTCGTCTGCGGCGATGTGACCCCGACAACCGAGCAGCGAGACCTCTATCGCATCGCCCACGATTGGGTCACCGCGATGACCGAACTCGTTCGCCCGGGGATCACGTGTGGGGAGCTTGCCGCCGCCGCACCGAAGATCCCCGAGCGCTACTTCGCTCAGCGATACGAGATCATGCTCCACAGCGTTGGATTGGAGGAGGAATCACCGAGCGTCTGCCACCCGGAGGACGAGCAGTCCAACGCCGAAACGGTGATCGAGGAGAACATGGCGTTCGTTGTTGAGTGCTACCTGGGCGAGGTTGGCCACTCGGTCGGAATCAAGTTCGGCAACGAGATCCTTGTGACAGCCGAGGGTACCGAGGTGCTCGCGCCCTACCCCTACGCCGAGAGTCTGCTCATCTAGAGAGTCAACAGAGATGGTCATGGACCTGTGACCGGGCGCCAACCCGAGCGCGTACGACTGCGCCTACCCCCGTAAGCAATGCTGAGACGAGGGGCGTCGGACGGTGGAACCTCCGGGGAGACCTACCCGGCGATGCTTGGCGTGTCCGGCCTCACCGAGCCGTGTCGAACGCGGCCAGCTGGTCGCCGCCGGGCTCGACGACGTCGCCGGCCTTGAGGACCTTGACCAGGGCGACGATGCCGAGGGCGATGGCGATGTACAGGACGAAGCCAGCCGGTGCGACGGGCTTGTCCGCGAGGTTGGACACTGAGTGCTCCTGGATGAACACCGAGAAGTCCCAGACTGCGTGCAGGCCCATCGTGACGATCAGCGTGCCGGCGAGGCGGCGAGTGACGTAGTACGTGAGCCCGATGCCGAAAGCGAACACCACCTGCTGCACGGTGCCGGCCGCGCTCTGCCCGAAGAACGCGTTGGGCACGTGCAGCAGCCCGAAGATGACACCGGAGAACACCCACACCCATTTCTCGTGCATCGCCCCGCGGGCGCCGACGATCGCGATGCCGCGGGTCAAGAGCTCCTCGGAGAAGCCCACGAGGAGGGTGCCGATGGCCAGCCATAGTGCGTAGCTGGCCACGCCGTCGATCTCGCCCCACTTCGTTGTTGTCAGATTCACGACGGCCCCGATCAGGAGCAGTACGGGGATGCTCCACATCCACGTGCTGCCGACCTTGCGTGGTTCGTGGATGGCGGGCTTCCACCAGCCCAGGAACGTCGTCACGACTACCAGGTAGGCGGCGCCAAGGCCGACGGCGAGGACCACGCCCTTCTGGACGTTCTCCAGGGTGTCGCCGACCTCGTCGTACTTCAGCCCGACGGCGCCCCACACGGTGAAGACGATCACCATGTAGCCGAGGATCGCGAGGATCGCGGAGAGGGGTGACGGTTTGATACGCATGCTCGTGTCTCTCTTCCTGCGGTTTTGACCAAGCTTGCCGAGGGTAGGGGGTCGCGACCTCGGACGCATCTCCGCGGCCAGCAACGAACCCCCTGACAGCTCCATCAGGGCCGAACCGGCGTCAAACGCCGCCCCCTAGACTTACCCCGCCCCGATCCGAACGGTTCGCGGCAGGGTCCAGCCGGTTTCCCACAAGGATTCCCGCACGTCCCGCCCCCGTCCCCCGTAGGACGTGCGTAAAACTCCACGGACCACTGCTGACCTGCGTGGTCGCCATGGGTGAAAGGCACCGTGGGAGTGGATTCACTCGAATCCGGAAGCCCGGAAGGCCCGACCGGATCTGACCGGAATTGACCGCTGAGCGCGGCCCTTGGCGGTTGATGAGGTCAGCTATCTCGGCGCAGGTGATCGACGGGGTTCCTTCCCACATCGTCGGTAGGACTACTGGACGACCAGCTGTGGTCACGCAGCCGACGTTGGCCCTCGACACTGATACGTCGGCGATCCGAGCGATGTCCTCCAACGATTTTCCGGCCCTGTTGCCCCCTTAGAGCATTCGTGAGACTGCCACTGCCTCACCTGACCTGCGGGTTACCCGGGTTGCAGGTGCACTGTGGAAGTGGAGATGGCCCGATCCGGAAGGAGAATCCGCCCGGTCACAGGTCGTTGCCCGCATAAGACTGGTTGAAGCTCTTGTTGACCAGTGGGAAGTCAGGAACGATCGTGTCGGCCAATGCAACTGGGAGGGCTGGCCAGTTGAAGAAGGACGGGTCGACGATCTTGAGCCGGGCCACTTCGCCGGTCCGGTTCAGCTCGACGCGGTGGGCAATCGTTCCCCGCCACCCCTCGACGAGCCCAAGGCCCGAGCCGATCGACGTCGTCTCAGCACGGGTGCCGCTCCCACAGTTCCCAGCCAGCCGCGTGCTCAGGCTCTCGATCAACCCCGCCGACACCGCTACCTCGCGCAGACGGACGAGGTAGCGAGCCAGCACGTCCCCGCCGCTTTCGAGCACGACCTGAAAGCCTGGCCCGAGGTCGACGAACGGGTGGTCGTTGCGGGCATCGACGTCGATGCCAGAAGCCCTCGCCACGTAGCCGAGGGCGCCAAGACTCTTCGCCGTCTCGGTCACGAGCACCGCCGTTCCGGCAAACCGGTCGCGAACCGTGGAGTTTCCCAACGTGATGGCGGCGAGCTCGGCGGCAGCAGCAGCCACCTCAGCGACCTGTCCGACGTCGGGCAGCGCAAGCACCCGCGCCCCGCCGATAGAGATCCCACCACGCAGCAGCCGGTGCCCCGTGGTCACCTTGTTGAGGCGTAACAACTGCTCACGAATTCGTTGCGCGTGAACGTTGACGATGCCGTAGCCGACGTCGTTGGCAAGTGCACCTAGGTCCGCGATGTGGTTGTGCAGCCGCTCGAGCTCCAGCAGCAGAGCGCGAACCAGCCGGTCGTGCTCGGTGACCTCGATCCCGGCGGCGTCCTCGACTGCCATGACGTACGCGAGTGTGTGACCGACAGCGGTGTCACCGCTGACCCGCTCGGCCAACTCGATTCCGTCGCCCGGCCGGCGCCCCTCGAAGAGCTTCTCGATACCCCGGTGGACGAACCACAGTCGCGCCTTCAGCCGCAGAATCGTCTCGCCGACGACGGAGAACCGGAAGTGTCCTGGCTCGATGAGGCCGGCGTGCACCGGACCGACCGGGATCTCGTACACGCCGTCGCCAGCAACCTCGAGGAAGGGGAAGGAGCCGACGTCGAGGTCGAAGCTCGGTGTCGGGTCGGCGCTGCGGCGCATCGGGTAATAGCCGCGTGGCCAGTGGCCGTGGCGTACCAGCCGTTGGGGCAGCGGGTGGTCGGCTGGGATGATGCCGTACAGGTCGCGCACCTCACGCTCGAACCGTCCAAGGGAGTAGTCGACAGGCGGCCAGGCTCGGAACCACCGGATCATGTTTGGAGACCGGAAGGCTTAGTTCGACACGGTGGTCGTCACGACTGCGCACGAGAACATAGACGACGCGCAGGCGGTCAGCGTCCTCGCGAGCCGCTTACCATTGCGACACGGAACCCGTCGGCCAGCCGCGACGTGACCTCAGCAGCCAACGTGTCGGACGTGACCTCGACGATCTCGCGCATCAGGCACCCCCGAGCACATTGGCAGCTTCGGTCAGCAGCGTCGCGAACGATCCGGAGGCAAAGCCGATGACTGCCGTGGTTCCCAGTGCCCAGCAGGATCGGAAGCCTAGGCCCGTGCGGACGCCGGTCGGGTTGGTCGTCGCCTTCATAGGAGGTGTCGCCGAAGAGCATGGCGACGGTGTGCCGGCCGAGAGCAGCGAAGAGCACGAGCAGCAGCAAGACCGCTGGCGCCACAGCCCACGCCATGTCCTCCTGGACGCCGGCGACGATGATGCCAACCTCGGAGAAGAAAAGACTGAACGGGGGCAGCCCGAGCAGCGCGAGCATCCCGACCAGGAACGGGATGGCGACGGCCGGCCGGCGAGCCAGCAGCGTGCGCATTGACGCCGATGCGTGGTGGTGCCCTCGGTGCTGAGCACCCGACCAGAGATGACGAAGGTGCTCGACTTGGCCAGCCCGTGGCCGAGCACGTGCAGCAACGCAGCCGAGAGCGCCAAGGTGCTGCCGATGGCTGCCGCCAGTGCGAGCAGGCCCATGTGCTCCATGCTGGAGTAGGCGAGCATCCGTTTGAGGTCGCGCTGGCGCAGGATCAGCAGCGCCGCGATCGCGAGCGAGAGCAAGCCGGCGGTGACGAGCATTCCCCGCATCAACCCTGGCCCGACGACCGGGTCGACGACCGCCTGCACCCGCAGGATGGCGTAGAACGCTACCGACAACAGGACGCCGGACATCAGGCCGGAGACCGGCGCGGGCGCCTGGCTGTGCGCGTCGGGGAGCCAGCTGTGCATCGGGGCCAGCCCGGCCTTGGTGGCGAACCCGAGGACGGCGAGCGCACCGGCCACGGTACCAGCGACGGGTCGAGCGGCGGCGCCGGCGTCGAGAGCTGCGACCAGGACAGGGTCGGCGGTCCCGGCAGCCAACGTCGCGGCGTAGAGCAGCACGATCCCGAGGAAGGCGATGGCGACCCCGACCGAACCCAGGACGACGTACTTCCAGGCGGCCTCGAGCGACCTCGGCTGCGGCGTGGCCCACCAGGAAGGCCGTGGCGATCGTGGTCGCCTCGACGGCGACCCACAGCACGCCGAGGTTGTCGGCGAGCACGGCCAGCGACATCGCCGCCAAGGAACAGCGCGATCAGGGTCGGGTAGGACGCGCGTCGCGGGTGGCGTCCGCGTCGATCGGCGAGGCCGCCCCAGGTCGCGGTCAGCCCGACCGCCCCGACGACGATCAGCATGTAGGCGGACAGGGCGTCGACGCGCAGCAGCCCGCCGAGCGCGGTCGGTGATCGGCCCGCCGAGGACGGCCGACGCACCAGGGCCACGCCGGACGGCCAGCACCGACAGTCGCCGCAGCGACGCCGGCGAACCGTGGAGCGCCGGCCGACCGGACGGCGGCGCGTGCCGACGGCGAGCAGCGAGGCAGGCCAGCAGTGGGAAGCAGCACGAGGGCGGCCATCAGTCGCGCAGCTCCGCTCAGGTCGTCGAGGTCGGCGTCGCCGAACTCGCTGCGGATCCGGCCCGTCAGGACGTACAGGATCAGGACGACGAGCAGCACGTCGAGGGAGACGCCGAGCTCGACGACGAGCGGGACGCCTCCGGCGGTGAGGAACGCCACGCGGCGATGCCGTTGTCCAGCACGAGGAATCCGACGACCTGCGAGATCGCGTGACGCCGGCGTGACCAGCAGCAGGAAGCCGATACAGCACCAGCGCGACGCCGACGGGAACCGCCGCGATGGTCGGGCCGGTCGCCGAGCGCCGCCAGCGGCTGGCTCACCAGCGTACGCGAGCACGGTGAGCAGCGCAGCGCCGATGAGCGACGGCGGTGGTGTTGATCAGCGGCGCTGCCTCGCGCGTGCTCGCGCCCGCGGCCGCGTGCGAGCCAGCACGCCGGCAGCACGACGGCCTTGAACACCAGCACGCAGCACCGCGACGCCGAGAGCTCGGCGCTGCGCTCGTCGATCGCCGATGACCGCGACCAGACGCGGCGAGGGCGACGCCCTGCAGCGCGAGCAGCCGCGACGGCGGCGACCAGTGGCGGCGCCAGACGAGGAGCACGGCCGACGAGCAGGAGTACGCCGGCGCGATGCCGATGAGCTGGGCGACAGACGGTCGTCGGTCATCGGCTACCCTGCCACGCAGGTAGGAGGCGGTCACGGCGAGGAAGGCGAGCACGAAGGAGCCGGCCAGCAGCTCGGGAACCCGGAACAGCCGCAGCTTGGCGAGGAACACCTCGACGGCGGCGAGCAACGGCGCCCAGCACGGCGAGCTTGACGACGAGCGTGACGACGCCGCACGAGCAGGCACCGGCGGTGACGTCGTGGCCGACCCCCCAGGGACGAGCAGGTTGCCGACGCAGGCCGAGCAGCACGGCCAGCCGCAGCCACGAGCCCAGCTCGACCAGGCCGAGGTCGCGGCCCGAGCTCTCCAGGACCATCGCCTCGTGGACCATCGTCAGCTCGAGGTGGGTCGCGGGTTGTCGACCGGCAGGCGGCCGGTCTCGGCGATGACGGCGATCGCCAGCGCGACGACGGCGAGCAGGCTGACCGGCGGCGGCGACGCTGGCCGGGTCGTCGAGGCGCGCCGTCGACGATCTGCGAGAGCGCCGACGACCCGACCGGCACCGACAGCGCGTAGACGGCGACGAGCACCGTCGGCTCGACGAGCGCGGCGATCGTCATGTGCCGGCTGGAGCCCATGCCGCCGAACGCGGTGCCGGCGTCGAGGCCGACCAGGGCCAGCGCGACGGTGCCGACCAGCAGCACCGAGACGACGACGAACAGGTCGTCGGGCACCAGCGGCGAAGCGCGACGGTCGCCGACCAGCGGGACCAGCGCGCACAGCAGCAGGCTCGAGGCGACCAGGACGACCGGGCCGAGGGCGTGGACCCAGCTGGTGCCCGCGGCCTGAGCGGCTCCTTGCGCAAGCAGCTTGCGCAGGTCGCGCCACGGCTGCAGGATCCCGGCGCCGACGCGGCCCTCCAGCCGGGCGCGCACCTGGCGCATCAGGCCGACGAGCAGCGGCGCGACGACGACCATGACGATCACCTGGACGACGACGAGGACGGCGAGCGCTCGACGTTCACAGCGACACCACCAGCGAGCACGACCAGCAGGCGACGAACGAGTAGGCCGAGGTAGCGGTGGATGCTGCCGTTCTGCATCCGGCGGGCGAGCGACGCCCACGCCGGTCGGCGCCCGCGATGACCGGCCGGTAGAGGCGCGTCTCGACGACGTCGCCGACGCTGCTGCCGGAACTGCATCGCGCTCGACGAGGTAGCGGGACTCGGCCAGCGTGGGTCACCTCGACGTCGCGGCTCCGGGCGCAGCGCGTCGTCGAAGACGCGCACGAGCGGCTCGGCGTAGGACGTCGCGGTGTACTGCATCCGCGGGCTGACCCGCACCCCGCCGCAGCCCCAGGCGAGGTCGACCGCGCGGCGGGCGCCGGCGTCGCGAGGCCAGCGCCGAGACGACGACCACCGGAACGGCGATCGCGAGCGGCCAGCAGGGCCAGCGCGACCGGGTCGAGCACCGCGCCGACGCACGGGAGGTCGATGCCGCCGCAGGCCCGACGGCCCCGACACCGGTCGAGGCCGCCGCCGCAGTGGCCGCCAGCCGAGCCACGCGGGCCGGGGACGAGCCCGAGCACGACGACCAGGCAGCCGCGGTGCACCATGGCGACGCGCATCGTCGGGGCCGGCTCTCGTGCGCGGCCTGCGGCCTCGGCGCTGCGCGGCCGGGCGAGGAAGGCGATCCCGAACGCCTTGACGAAGTCATCAGTGCCAGCCCCGCGGTGAGCGCCACCAGCGCCACCGCGACCGGCATCACGACGGCGACGAGGCGATCCGTGCGCCTGCCCGCGCCGTGGATGAGCGCCTGCAGCAGCACCCACTCGGCGACGAAGCCGGCGGTGACCGGCAGCCCGGCCGCGCCGAGCGCGGCGACGCCGAAGGCGGCGGCCGTCCACGGCATGCGTGCACGAGGCCGCCGAGCCGGTCGAGGTCCCGCTGACCGGTCGCGTGCAGCACCGAGCCGGCGGCGAGGAAGAGAGCGGTCTTGAACGCGGCGTGGCCGACGACGAGCAGCAGGCAGGCGACGAGGGCGACGTCGGCGACGCCGGCTCGACCGCGCCGTCGGGCGCAGGAGCAGTCCGACGCCCGAGCGCGATGAACATCAGGCCGATGTTCTCGGTGGTGGAGTAGGCGAGCAGCCGCTTGAGGTCGGTGGCGACCGAGGCCTGCAGGATGCCGAAGACCGCCGAGACGCGCGCCGAGCGCCGAGCAGCAGGAGCCCCCACCAGGCGGGCCGCCGGGCAGCAGCCGGACGACGACGAGCACAGCGCCGTAGACGCCGAGCTTGACCATCGCCGCGCTCATCAGCGCCGACACGTGGCTCGGCGCCTCCGGGTGCGCCCGGGGCAGCCAGACGTGCAGCGGCACGATGCCCGCCTTGGTGGCGAACCCGAGCGACGAGCAGCACGAAGGCCACGCTGGCGCCGGCCGAGGCAGCGGTCGACGCCGCGCATCGCCGCGAACGCGGTGCCGCCCGCCGCGGCGCGAGGACGCGCGAAGCCGACCAGCAGCAGCAGGAAGCTGAGCTGCGTCATGGACGGCGTACCAGAGGGTGGCCGAGCGCACCTCGCGCCGCGGGCGTGGTCGGTGAGCACGCAGGACGGTCGAGCGCGACCGCCATCACCTCCCAGGACGAGCAGGAACGAGACGGCGTCCGCGGCCGCGGGCACCAACTGCATCGCCAGGCAGAAAGACGGCGAACGCCATCCACGCGGTGCGCGAGGCCGACGGTCCGTGCACGTAGCCGATCGCGTAGACCGACGGCGACCGCCCCGACCGCGCCGACCACCACCATGAAGAAGCCGCCCAAGCGGCCCGGGGCGAAGGCGAACGGGGCGAACGGCGAGTGCGGTCGGCAGCGGCAACGCGTGCCACGTGCCGCCGACCAGGCCAGCGCACCAGTCACGGCTCCGACGATGCCGACGCCGCCGAGACGGCCCAGCGCCAGCGGTGCGCAGCGCCGCCGGCGTCGAGCAGAACGGCACCAGCCGACGGCGAGCGACCGCCAGCACGCAGCTGAGCCAGCAGCCCGACCTCGCGACCGGGTCACCGTACCGGTCACCGTGCGCAGCGCCTCGACGATCGCGTCGCGGCTCCGGCGGGCAGCCCGGGCATCTCGAGGTCGACGTCGACGACGTCGCCGACCGGCACCGACCACGCCGTACGCGCCGGCGAACACGCCGCAGTTGCGCGCGCAGTCGCCCATCGCGACCACGACGCCGCGGCCTCGGGCGTCGCCTCGACCGTCCGGCGCAGCGGCTCGAGCATGTTCTGGGTGACCACCCCGGTGACCAGCACGCGTCCGCGTGCCGGGGCGAGGCCACCAGCCGGGCGCCGTAGCGCTCGGCGTCGTAGACCGGCCCGAAGGCAGCCGCGACCTCGATCTCGCAGCCGTTGCACGAGCCGGCGTCGACGTGCCGGACCTGCACGCTGCCGGCACAGTGCCCGGTGGCGTCACGGCATGCGGTGTCGGGTGCATCGGGCGCGGGCTCGGCGATCCGGCCCGGCCGCGGATGAGGCGAGCAGCCGCGCAGGCTCATCGCCGGCTCCCCCGGGTGCTACGCAGCTGCGCCTGAGCTGGTCCTGGTCGGCGAGCAGCTGCAGCGAGGATCGCCCGGGCGGCCAGCAGCAGGTCGCGGACCTCGGGAGACGGCGACCGCGTAGACGACCGCCGCCGCCTCCCGTCGCTGGATCGACGAGACCGGCGCGGCGCAGGACGGCCAGCTGCTGGGAGAGGTTGCTCGGCTCGATCTCGATTGCCTCGAGCAGCTCGTGCACCGCGTGGTCTCGCTCGCTCAAGAGCTCAAGGACCCGGATCCGCGCAGGGTGGCCCAGAGTCCGGAAGAACTCGGCTTTGGCCTGGTGCAGTGGTCTGGCCATCAGCGTCCACGTCCGATCACCACAGCATCTTCGCACATGATGGATTCTTCAAGTCCTCAAGGGCGCCTCACGGGCCGGTCGATGCCTGGGATGGCCCTGAACTCTGCAGACGGCTCCACGCCTTCGCCGGGATGTATGGTCCCTCTCAATAGGCAAGCGCAGCCCCGGAGTTAGCCAGGGTTCACAGCCGCTTCAGGATCCGGCTCCTTTCGGGGCGCAGCAGGAATGGCGGCCGAAGGGACCGCTCTTAGTGCCCGTTCCGAGCGCACCCATCTTGCGAAGAACCTTTCGAGCGGTCGTCGACGAGGCGTCGTAAACCATCTGACCCTGAATCAAGGTGTGGTTGACGAGGGCGCCACGGATCTCGTCGATCGGTTCGCTGGTGATGTCTCGGTCCAAAACGATGAGGTCTGCTCGTTTTCCGACACTGATGGTGCCGGTGGTCGGGCTGTGCATCTGGAATGCGCTCGACCTGGTGTGCATTCGGAGCGAGTGTTGAAGCGAGATTCCCTCTTCGGCGTCAAGCGGGGTGGGATCGGTGCTGTCGGTGGTGGTTCGATCGACTGCGGTTGCGATCTGGTTGAACGGGCTCAACGGGTCTACCGGCCAGTCCGATCCCCCAGACAACCGAGCGCCAGCCGAGACCATGCTGTGAGCGGGGTAGAGGCGGTTGAAGCGTTTCTCACCGATGTACGGGCGAAGAGCGTCGAGCGTCCAGAAGTTGCGCACCGCCCACTGAAGTTGCATGCAGGCGAGCACGCCGAGCTTGCCGAAGCGTGCGTAGTCAGCAGGATGGACCAACTGGAGGTGGGCGATGGTGTGTCGGTTCACACTGGGGCCGTTGGTCCGCAGGGCTTGCTCGTACCCGTTGAGGGCCGTGCGGACGGCTCGGTCGCCAATCGCGTGACTGTGTACCTGCCAGCCCTGCCGATCGAGTTCGCTGACCAGTGGACCAAAGTGCTGGTCACTGACATATAGGTCGCCGTAGTTGTCAGTGGGTTGGCCATCGTCGTCGAGGTAAGGCTTGAGCAGAGCGGCCGTCTGCGCCGGGAACTCCATGACGCCATCCATGAATACCTTCGCTGTGGACAGGTGGAGTCCCGGCACGTCGCCGAATCGGGCGCGGAGATTCGCTAGCAGCTCGGCGGCATCAATGGGGGACTTGGCGAGCGTGGGGCCGACGACGATGGCTGGGATGACGTTCTGCTTGAGGACTCCGTTGCCGAGAAGATCGCGGTACACGCGCAAGGAGCCTCGGCTTGACGCCGCGTCCATGAACGACGTGATGCCGTTCGCCAGCAGGTACGTCCCCATTTCTTGGTAGGCAACCGCCAGCTCCTCGTCCGAAGGGGGAGGAATCACCGCGGCCACCATCCATTGCGCGTTGTCCTTCAGCAGTCCGGTGGCGTCTCCCGTCCCATCGCGGACGATTTCGCCGCCGGCCGGGTTTGGCGTCGAGTTGTCAACGCCGGCCAGTTCCAGAGCACGGCTGTTGACGAAGGAGTTGTGGAAGTCCGAGCCCTGCAGGTAGATGGGGCGTTGTGTGTTCAACGCGTCTAGGAACGACTTGTTGGCGACCGTCCCGGCCGAAGCAGTCCCACCGGGTTCCAGTTGGTCACTTGCAGCCAGCCGCCGGGCTCCTTGTCGCTGGTCGCATCGAGCATCGCCTGCAACGCTGCCTGCAGCTCTGGCACGGTGAGCTCTGCGTTGTCAAGCGAGGGATTGAGCGACTGCTCGGCGGCCGGCAGTGGGTGCATGTGGCCGTCGTGGATCCCAGCCATGACCGTGCCCCCCGCAGCGTCGATGACCTCGGTGCTCGATCCGACAAGCCGACGCATCTCGGCATTGCTGCCAACCCCGACGATGCAGCCGTCGACACCGATGGCAACAGCGGAGGCTGGCGCAGGGCCATTCGTCCCGGTGAAGACGTTGCCGTTGACGATGAGGGTTCTAACGGCTGTGCGACTTCCGGTTGTGCGGTTTCCCGCCCTCGCCGGTAGTCCGGTTGCCGTGAGCAGGCCCGCCGCCCCGACTCCAGCGAGAAACCCTCGACGACCGATTTCCTTGGACATTGACCCTCCTCGTCGCGCAGCAACCGCACGTGCCATTGCCGATGCCGCGTACAGTGCGTGATTAAGGCGTTAACCACAAGGGGTGGGAGGAGATTTGCCTCGACGGAGCGATGGCCGTCCGACCTTGAGGCAGGTCGCTGCAGAGGCAGGGGTGTCGACGGCAACGGTCTCGAACGTCATCAACGGCACGGGCGCCTTTCCGAACCGACGCGCCTTCGTGTGATTGCCGCAGCCAGACGCTTGAGTTACTAACCGAGAACTCCCTGCGAGCGCTCAATCACGGGGGTAGTGGGGTCCTTGGCCTCACGATGACGACGTTCGGCGAACGTGCAGTTGCCTATACCGAAATCCCGTATTACGCCGACCTGGTACTGGCCGCCATCGGTGCGGCCAACGATCGCGGGTATCTGTTGCAGGTGATGCCCAGCTTGATCTCGCCCTGGTTGTGGATGACGGCTCCACTCGACGGTGTTATTGACAGCGAACCACGCGAGAACGACCCAGTCCGCGAGATCCTGCTGCAGCGGGGTATCCCGATGGTGAGTGTCGGGCGGCCGTTGAAAGCCGGCCGACTCGATTCTTGGGTTGACACAGACCACACCGTCGCCATCGAGCTGCTGATGCAGCGGTTTCGTGACGCCTGGCGCACCGGGTCGGCTATTTGATGCCAGACCATGACGACGCCTACCCCGAACAGGTGCTCGATGCACTCCTCGGCTGGTGTGAGAGGGCCGAGATAGAACCGTGTGTCGAGAAGTTCGCGCTGGCTGATGACTACGTTCAATCAGAGCGGGCTGCAGCCAACAGACTGCCGATATCGGACAGTCCCCCAGACGCGCTGTTTGGAATCTACACAGATTCCGGACACAACATCTTGGCGGCGGCGCGCGAACAGTCCTGTCGGGTGCCCGGTGACCTCTTGGTCGGCTGCATCAGTGAGATCCGCCTACGAGAACACTGACCCACCTGTGACGACGGTGAGCCTTCAACCTCGGCTCGCGGGGACAGAAGCTGTGGACCTGCTCGTCGCGCTCATGAACGGTCGCAATGGTGTCGAGCGGCGGCGGGATCGTCACACCGGTTCTGCGGTCTTGTGCCTCCACCAGGGGTTAACTTCTCTAGGCGCCAGACGTTCCAGACGCTGCAATTCTCCTGCCCACGCTGCCCGCACCTAATCAGAGAACCACCGCACGGCAGGTCAGATTTGGTCGAACCGGTAGCCGACGTGTGACCGCCGCTCTACAGTCGCTTAACGAGGGGTCGCGATGCTTGCCCACGGAGTGCCCGTGTTGGGATGCCCGGTGTAGTACTCCTGTGCGTAGCCGCTCTGCCAGTGGCAACGCCGCAATCGTTCGCCGAACCATCGACGTCGCATGTCCGCCAAACTAGCCTCCCGCCTGAGTTCTCCGGCACCCTGACTTTGACGTTCGACGTCAGTGCGTCGGAGTCGGACAGCGACATGACACCTGGCCACTACGACGAGAGTCACCTGTTCGGCAGCGTGACCCTGCGGCCGCGTCAAGGCTCGGCATCGCAGCTGTTCGACGCATACCTCTACTCATCCACCAGTGATTTGGCAGTCACGTCGACCATGACCCGCTACGCACCACAAGGCTCCTGCCAGGACTACAACTTCCACTACGCACCAACCAGCGGGTACCCCGGGTTCCCGGCTTACTTCGGAGTCGAGACCCCAGAGAAGAGCCTGATGAACGGGTTCAAGTGGGGGATCTATCCGGGACCCATCGTCGGGGCGCAGTCCAATGGGCGTCCAGGTCAGGACGGCAATTGGCCCATCCTCAAGTTTGAGGCTGGCGGGGCCGTACCTGCAAGGCGCCGTCCACAATGCCGACCAGACCGGCGGACGCCTGCATCTGTCCGGGCATGAAGACCGTAAGCCTGTCCTCACCCGCAGTGGTCCGCCACAACAAGAACGCCGTGCGCGTCCGATGGCATCTACTTCGAGCCGTGCGTGACCTCGTTGCAGATCCAGATGGACTACAATCTCCAGCGCATCTCACCGGACCGCCGGGCGAGCCAATATCCGCCGGTTGATCCTGCGCAACTACGAACGCGGCAACGATCAGGTCTTCGTTCGCACCGACACCGCAGTCCGCAATACGAAGGTTGTCGTCTTCCGAGTCAACCGTGGTTCCGGGGTGATGCGGTCGGTGGGTTCGCCGCTGACCAACCGCAAAGGGGTCGTGCGCTTCACACTGAAGGACACCCAGCGGGCCAAGCAGAGATGGTTCATCGCCTTCGTCGACGGCACCAGTACCGTGTTGCCAGGAGTGAGCCCGACCCGGTCCATCCGATGACAGGCCATACGCGTCGAGCAGGTGCTTCTCAACGTCCAACCACCCGCGCTACCCGGCGACTTGATCCGTGAATCGCCCTGGTCTAACCCTGCGGCTCCGCAGCCACATCCGCGATCGCTTCGGCGAGTTGGCGACACGACCAGCGAAACAGCTCAGGTGGCATGGTCAGCGCCGGCTGCATGCGGTAGAGCGGCTTGTTGTCTTCACTGATTGCGAGCACACCGCGTCGCGTGGCGGCTTGGTGAACCGAAGTCTTGGACGCCGAAGCGGGGTGAATCGACTGCTTGTCGGTGACGAACTCGACGGTCACCCAAGCCCCAAGCGGCCGTACGTCGCCGACCTGCTCCATGCGCTCGATCAGCGGAATCAACTCCTCCCTGGCCACCGCGTCGAGCGCCTTGACGTTGTCCAGGACACCGCCGCTGGCGAGCAGGTCAAGACCGGCAAGTGCGGCCGCACAAGCAGCTGGCTCCCAGGCATAAGTGCCACCAAGGTGGGTGTGCGCGTCGGCGAGCACTTCGTCAGTCGCCATGATCGCCGCGATCGCCTGGCCACCAGCGGTCAGCCCTTTCCCCAGCAGCAGGATGTCCGGCTCGAGCCCCCACAGGTCTGCGGCGAAAACCGTGCCACAGCGGCCGAGGCACGTCTGCACCTCGTCGAGGATGAGCAGCCAACCGTGCTTCTTACAAAGTGCTGTGAGCCCTTTCCAGAACTCCGCCGACGGCGCGAGAATCCCCGCCTCACCGGCAACGGGCTCGATCAGCACGCCAGCTATCTGGGCCGGTTCGACCTGCAGTCTCAGCAGCCAGTTCTCGATGAAGTCGAGGTAGAGCGTGTCGTCGAAGGGCCCGGCACCCCGGTGGAAGGGTGCACGGAAGCGATTGGGTAGGGCGCGAAGACGAAGCCCGGCACGTACTCCGCGTTGCCGGTGGTGGGCACCGAGGTGTCTGTGGAGTTCGCCGCCGCCAAGTAGGTCGACTCACCGTGATACTGCCCCGAAAGCTCAGGATCATCGGTCGACCCGTGGCCTCGCGGCGAGCTTGATAGCTCCCTCGACTGCCTCCGTACCAGTGACCGTTGGGGCGACTCGAGCGATCTGCCCTGGCGCCAAGGAGATGAGGCGTTCGGCTAGCTCAATCACCGGTTCAGTTTGGACGTAGTTGGTTATCTCCATGCCGTAGCGATCCCACGCCGTGTTCATCGCCTCTCGAACCTGCGACGGTGCGCGCCATAAGGCGCCGCACCCCACGCGCTGACGTGGTCGGCGAAAGTGTTCCCATCGACGTCCTCGATGAGGTACTCGTGCCGTTTGCCTTCGATGAACGGGACACCGGACCAGTCGCGCAGCGCTCCGTTCAGTACCCGGTCCTTGCGATCGATGAGCTCACGACTACGAGGCCCCGGTAGGTCGGTCATAACGCGGGGAATCTCAAAGGACTCTGACATGCGCCAAACCGTATCTGAAGGATCTGCTAGGTGGGGACTGCTGCACGACGGTGGGGCCCCCAGACTCAGATCCGCCCGATCCTCTAATTGGACGTCCCTGTCCCTGCGAGCGGGGTTAGCCTGACCTCCTGTGCTACGGCTCAACGCGTTGGAGAAATCATGCGGAAGATTGCGATCCTGTTATCGATGTTGCTATTGGGGGCATTCTCACAGTGGCCGTACCAGTATCAGCGGACACCACCACGTCCGGACCAGTTCGTCTCACGTTCGCCAATCAGCGCGTAAATATCAAGGGTGCGAATCGCCCCACTGGCATCTAAGGGTCCGAGTGACCCCTGGTCGCGGACTTGCAGTGGTACGCCAGACCATCACACCACTCCATCATCGGCATGTGAATGCTTGGTACTCGTTGAAGACGATCAGGGCAGTGGACTCCAACCACGATGGAGTCGTACGACTGCGCGGGGCCGTAGATGTGTGCGGCTCTTACCCTAGGGCTAAAGTCCACACAAGCACTAGGTACCGCCTGGACATCATGACTAAGCGAAGGCAGGACACGGGCATTGCCCCCTTCATCGGTGGTATCAACAACTTCCGCGTTCACTGGTGCAAGAAAGGCTGCTGACCATCGGGAGTCTTGTAAGGACTGCCTGGGCTCGCCACACCTGGCAGCGAGCCGGCTTCGACGTGACCTCGCCGGCCCGGTCGTGTGTGTCACCCATCCCACTCGCACCGGTGTAGCGCTTCATCCCGGCTGCTGGGCCATCTTCTGTCTGGGCGTCCGCGATCGCGCCCTTGAGGGCCTTGACGTGGTGCCCTTCGGCCTCGCCGACCGGCCTTCTGACCGCGCGGGTAACGGCGGGCTCGACGCTGTCGGCGCTGAGCGCGGGTAGGCCACGATCAGCCCGGCGCCGCCGATCGGGATCGTCTCGCCGGCCTGCTCTCCGAGCTTCTCGGTCGTCTTGTGGTGCAGCAGCTTGCCGGCTCCGGCGCCGATCACGGCGCCGACCGCGGTCGCGGCGAGCAGCGGCGGCGCGAACAGGCCGACGGCGAAGCCGACCGCGCCGAGGCCCGCGGCGCCCTCGGCGACCATGTGGTCGGTCTGCTCGACCGTCGAGGTTGCCTTCGAGGTCCTTGCTGACGACGACCGCGCCGTGCAGGCGCCGCCGCAGCCGAGCACGGCGTTGTAGTCCTCCTCGGCGGCGTCCTTCGACAGGTAGCCGCCGATCAGGACGTCGGTCGTCTCGTCGTCGAGCGTCATCGTGTGACCTTCCTGTGCTGAGCCGTCAGCGGAGAGTGCGTGGGCGGTGTGCCCCGTGTGGACGGCGGTGTGGAGCTCGTGCTCGTCGTCCGAGCGAGGTGCGGCTCGACGTCGAACACGACCTTCTTGATCGTGCCGGTGAACGCGAACGGCTTGCGGTCCTCGTAGCTCAGTCGACGACGCCGCCGTTGTCGCGGCCGATGTCCATGCCGGCGTAGCCGGAGAACCGGATCGGGACGGTGTGGTCCATCCGGCCGCTGCCGACGGGCTCGTCGTCGATGAACAGCGTGACCTCGCCGCCGGTGGCCGGCTTGGCGGCGTCGGCGGCGAACTCCATCCGCACGTTCACCTCGCCCTCGGGCAGTGGCTCCTCGGCCCTGCTGGCGGAAGACGAACACGCCCATCATCGAGTACGTGTGGGTCAGCTTGCCGTCGTCGACGAACAGCGAGAACCCGCCCAGGTGGTCGGCCTCGGCGACGATCACGCCCTCGGCGCCGCCCGCTGGGATCACGAGGTCGGCGCTGATCGAGTACGAGTGGTTGTAGATCCGCGGGATCATCCCCGAGAGGACGTTCTGCACGTCGCCGCGGAACTCGTGCTTCGTCCCGCGGGCAGCGGCGGCACATGCCGAAGAACGCCGGCGAGCGGCGCCAGCAGCGGCAGCACCTTGTACTTCTCGGCCTCCTGCCCAGAACAGGTCCTTGAGCTCCTGCACCTTCTCGGGATGCTCGGCGGCCAGGTCGTGGGCCTGCGTGAAGTCGTCGGGCAGGTAGTACAGCTCGACCGGGTCCTCGTCCGGGTCCCACACGCCGGGGCATAGGGCTTCAGCGCGTCCGGCGTGAGGACCCACGGGATCCGCTCGGTCCGCATCGCCAGCCACCAGCCGTCCTTGTACATCGCGCGGTTGCCGATCGTCTCGAAGTACTGCTGGGTGTGGCGCTCGGGCGCCGCGCGTCGGTCAGCGAGTCGGCGAACGTCACGCCGTGCATCGGCTCCTGCTCGATCCCGTCGACGTGCGTCGGCATCGGGATGCCGGCGATGTCGAGGATCGTCGGGCCGATGTCGGTCACGTGGGTGAAGTGCGCCCGCAGCGCGCCGTCCTCGCTGATCCGCTCGGGCCAGTGGACGACCATCGGGTTGCGGGTGCCGCCGAGGTGCGAGCCGACCTGCTTGCCCCACTTGAACGGCGTGTTGCCCGCCCACGCCCACGCGGCCGAGTAGTGCGGGGCCATCATCTGGTTGCCCCACGCCTCGACGCCGCCGTAGCGCTCGGCGAGCTGCAGCTGCATCTCGTCGGTCAGCGGGATGCCGTTCTGCATCGTCAGCTCGTTGAACGAGCCGGTGATCGTGCCCTCCATGCTGGCGCCGTTGTCACCCCAGATCCAGATCACGAGCGTGTTGTCCAGCTCGCCGAGCTCGTCGATCGCGTCGATCACGCGGCCGACGTTGTGGTCGGCGTTCTCGGAGTAGCCGGCGTAGACCTCCATCTGCCGCGCGTAGTACGCCTTGAGCTTGTCCGGGACGTCGTCCCACGCGGGGAACGCGTCGTCGCGCTCGGTCAGCTCGGCGTCGGCCGGGATCACGCCGAGCGCCTTCTGCCGCGCGAACGTCCTCCTCGCGCAGCTTGTCCCAGCCCTGGTCGAACTTGCCCTTGTACTTCGCCGCCCACTCCTCGGCGACGTGGTGCGGCGCGTGGCTGCAGCCGGTCGAGAAGTAGGCGAAGAACGGCTTGTCGGCGTCCTGCGCCCGGACGCGTGCAGCCACTCGATCGTCTTGTCCGCCATGTCGTCAGGCAGGTAGTACGGGTCCTCCCCGTCGTAGAACTCGTCGGGCGTCCCGATGATCTTCTGGTTCTCCGTCAGGCACGGATCCCACTGGCCCGAGCCGCCGCCGAGGAACCCGTAGAAGTAGTCGAAGCCCCAGCCGACGGGCCAGCGGTTGAACGGGCCGGACGGGCCCTGCTGACCGTCCGGCGTCAGGTGCCACTTGCCGAACGCCGCGGTGCTGTAGCCGTTGTCGCGCAGGATCCTCGGGAACGGGGCGCAGTCGTCGCGGCACGAACGCCGTGTAGCCGGGGAACCCGGTCGAGAACTCGCCGACCGACCCGAAGCCGACGGCGTGGCTGTTGCGCCCGGTCAGCAGCGCCGCCCGCGTCGGCGAGCACAGCGCCGTCACGTGGAAGCGGTTGTACCGCAGCCCCCCCTCCGCGATCCGCGTGTAGTTCGGCGTCTCGATCGGGCCGCCGAACGTGCTCGGGTTGCCGAACCCGGCGTCGTCGATCAGCACGACCAGGACGTTCGGCGCGCCATCCGGCGGGTGAACGTGACCGATCTGCGCCCAGTCCGGCTCGCACCCATCCAACGTCCGGGCGGTCGCCGCTGAAGGCGGGGCGACGGATCGGGAGCTTGCTTCGATCTGGTCCGTTCATGTCCGCTCCTCGATCGGCTGATGAGCCCCTAGCCATGCACGCTGCGTCCCGCCGCACCAGGGACACGCGGGGCTACCGACACGATGGTTATTGCTTCCGGCAGCGACACTTGTCTGCTGCCGCAAGCAGTGCATGGTTCATTCTGCGATACGCCGGTGGACGAAGAGTCAGTGAATCACCCAACTCCAAGGCGATCAACGTGATCGCCCAGAACGGCTGCACCGGGATGAACACAAAGTTGGTCAGCGCCTGATGCTTACGAAGTGATGCCGAGCCAACGCGCCCAGGCTGCGCCCGAGAGAACCCCGAAGCCGGCGGCAATAACGATCAGTCCGACGATCAGCAGCCACCAACCCCAAGTGGATGCGCTGGTGTTGACCCAGTGTTCTGGGGCTGCACATAGAAGGTTCCCTTGGCGATCAGGGCGATGCCCTGGAGGAAACCAAAGGAACCCGCGATGATCATGTAGAGCGCTGCCACGAGCGCCACCGGTACCTCTCTCACTCACTTCTCGCGACATGACTTCCTGCTCTCTCTCGTAGTCCCCCTACGGTGAGCGATCGCTCAGCGCCGATCATCCCGCCGGTCAGAACGACGGTTGACTCCGTGCGCCACACAGCAGAGTCGTTACGGTGGTCGTCGTGCGAGCCACCGGAGCGGGTCCCACAACCCAGTTCGACGTGTCCTTCTCCTAGCGAGCGGCATGTTAGTTCTCCTCGTTCTCTTCGGCGTCCGCCTCGATCGCGGCCAACAGGGCTTGCACGGGAATCCGACCACTCGCTAACAACACCCGCCGGATCGCGGACGGCTGACGCGAATGGCGCCGCCCAGGTGTTCTCGAGACGAGTACCGCAGCGGCAGTGCCGGGGTCCACGGCTTGCGCGATCGCCTCAACATCGTCCTCACTGAGGAGAAGGCGAGCTCCGCCTCGTAAGATCGAAGCTGCCCGATCTCACTGTCATCGAGATCACTGAGCTCGAATCCCTCGATGGTCCCGTGGGCATCCTTGCGGAGCAGGACGAGGTCTAGACGCGGATGATGCCGCGATCGACCAGGTCAACCAGCGCCGTCGCGATCTCGCCATTGAACTTGCTTCCGGGAACTCAACAACGATCCAGTCGACTGGACCCAGCTCATCTACTTCGTTGGTCATAGTGACCTCTCTATTCTCCAGTCCAGACAACCTGCGTTCAAAGCCATCGAGACCCAGTCCTCACTTTTCCGAGGCGGCGACCTCACACTCTCCCGCTAGAGAACGGCGGTAGACATCCCCCTAACGGGGGGATGTCGTCCTGTGATCGCTTAACTACCATGAGCGATTCGAACTTTTCGTCTGGTGAATTCACCCGAGCCTCACTGTGCTATGACTGCCCTACATCGACCCGCAGTACGGGACTGGGGTCCCGGTGCCCGTAAGTCGGTAATAGGAGGCGCACCATGAGCGCGACAAACACTGAGCGAAGCGTGACCGACCGCTCAAGTCAGGAGCGCGCAGCCGAGGGGAAGGCAGCCCGTCAACGCGCACCGCTCAACAGTCACCGTTCGTTCGAACCCGACGATGAACGAGACCCGGTCGGCCTCCTCCTTGGCCAGGCACAGTCCCGAGGCCCGGAACTGGTACCGATCTGGAGGCCGGATGCTGGTTTCACCCTTCACGTTCTACCGTGGCGCGGCGCTGCCAATGGCCGCAGACCTTGCGACACCCTTCGTCGGGCCTCTATGTCCAGCTCTGCGGCGACGCACACCTGGCCAATTCGGACGCTCGCGTCACCGGAGCGGCGCCTGGTTTTCGACGTCAACGATTTCGACGAGACGCTCCCTGGCCCCTTCGAATGGGACGTCAAGCGATTGGCTACGAGCATTACCGTTGCCGGCCGAGGACAACGGGTTCACTGGCAAGGGTAAGCGCGAAGTTCCCGTCCTTGCTGGGGTCGCCGAGTATCGCGAGGCCATGCGTTCCTTTGCGCGACAATCAGTGATGACGGTGTGGTACGCCCATCTCGACGTAGAGGACCGGCTCAAGGACATCAAGTCGAGATTGAACAAGGCGAGCTACAAAGAGGCAGAGAAGGCGCTGGCGAAGGCGCACACTCGTGACAGCAGCCAGGCCCTACGAAAGCTGACAGAGGAGGTGGATGGCGAACCTCGATTCATCAGTCAACCTCCGGTGATCGTTCCCATCGAGCAAGTATTCTCCGGTGTCGACGCTGACGCGTTGGGCCAACGACTCCACGATGTTCTGCGGCGCTACAGGAGAACACTCCAGACGGATCGCCGCCATCTCCTTGAGCAGTTTGAGCTCAAGCAGGTCGCCCGAAAGGTGGTCGGAGTCGGCAGCGTGGGCACCCGGGCCTGGGCGTCCCGCCAACAGCTGGCGACAGGCTCGAACCACTGTTGCTTCAGGGCAAGGAAGCCCAACCCTCAGTCCTATCAAGTTTCTGCGGAGACACGAAGTATGGCAATGAAGGTCAACGCGTGGTCGCCGGTCAGCACTTGATGCAAGCAACGAGTGACATCTTTCTGGGTTGGGATCGAGTCACCGGTGCCGATGGAATCGACCGGGATTTCGATACCCTACAGTTGCGGGACTGGAAGTTCTCCTTCCCGATCGAAAGGATGATCCCCAAGGGCATGGATCTCTACGCTCAGCACTCTGCGCGTGGACGCTGGCCCGAGCCCATGCGCGCTCCGGTGATCGCCTCGCCATAGCGTCGTACCTGGGCGGCTCCACCAAGTTCGACGAGGCCATCGCCGACTTCGCTGAGCTCTACGCCGACCAGAACGAGCATGACTACGCGGCGCTCAAGGAAGCTGTGAAGACCGGTCGCGCCCAGGCAGAGACAGGACTCTGACGGTCAGTTCCTGAGTGCCGTGCGGGCCATGATTGGTTCGACGCCGGACGTCAGCCGCACCCGGAACCGAGCTACTCCGGTTTCGGGAGCCCGACGTCTTTCGCGATCGCAAGATCCTTGGCGTGGTCAGAGACGATTCTTGCCAGGATCGCCGCCTTGCGGGCGCCCTTTCCGGCCAGATAGCGCGTCCTCGGACGGTCCGATGTCATCGCGCGACCAACTGTCTTCGCCAGCACCTGGGCCGGATCGGTGTTTTCGGAGGTCTTCACCACGGTCTCTCTCAGCGCCGCGATCTGTTCAGCGTACAAACGGTAACCGTCGGCACTGATCGTCGTCTCGAGACGATCGAACTCTGCCAGGGTCTTTCCGAAGATGGCCGTGTCGGTGGCCCCGGGGTCGACCAGGCTGACCGGGATGTCCCACTGGCGAAGCTCCAGTCGTAGGGCATCCGTCAGCGCTTCCATGCCGAACTTGGACACGCTGTAGGCACCGTGGATGGGGAGAACCAGCCGGCCGCCGATGGAGCCGACGTTGACAACGCGACCGTGCCCGCGCCGGATCAGCGGAAGGAAGGACTGGATGACCAACACGTGTCCCACCAGGTTGACCTCGAGCTGTTCTCGGAAGTCGGCCAGCGGCTGGAAGTCTGATCGGTGCGGGCTTGACGACCCCCGCGTTGTTCACCAAGCCGACCAGGCCCCGCTCACCGACGGCTCGAGACACCGTGCGCACCGCCGTGGCAACGGACGCTTCGTCCGTGATGTCGAGGCGAATGCGCGTCACGCCTTGGCTGGCCTCGCCGGGGGGTTCGTCGTCGGTGAGAGTCCGCACACCGGCTAAGACGGTGAACCCGAGCTCGGCCAGGTGCGCGGCGGTCGCTGCGCCGATCCCGGTGGACGTTCCCGTGACGACGACGGCCCCGCGGTTGGCTCTGGCCTTGGCCATGCGTAGCCTCCATCGATGTCGAGTCGCAGCCTACGGCGCGTCGGAGCGACCCGTTCCGATCAGTTCGCCTCGGGCGTCGACTGTGCCAGGGCCTCAGCGGACACCCGGGTGATGAAATCGACTGCCTCACGGCCGAAGCCCTCTGAGAGGTTTGGTTTCGGCAGCGGCACCCCATACGAGCGGCGCTTCTCGACGTTGTGCCGCATGAACACGAGCCACGACCACATCGACATCACCTGGTTGCCGTCCGAGACGAAGTGGCGTGTCACCGACGAACCGCCCGCCGTGCTTCTCGCCGAGCTCACGCATCGTCTTGATGTTGTTCTTGTAAGTAGCGACGCGAGGTGGTGAAGACGGCGAAGGGCCTGCCGTTCAGGACGTTCGCAGCGGCGGGGTCGTGCAGGTAGGACCTGACCGGCATGCAGGTCGTCAGCCACCACGTCGGCGACCCGATCACCACCAGGTCATAGTCGCCACTGGCTGCTTCGGCCGGGATCCCGACCGTTGCCGGTCTTCCGTCGCACCTGCGCCGGCAGCATCCCGAACGATCTTGGCGATCGGCCAGCTCATCGGCAACTTGGCAGAAGCGCTTCCCGTAGTGCGGGTCAGAGAACTCAAGCGCCGCCTTGGTCACTTCGTAGTCCCGGGCCGTGAGCACCGTGGCCATCGCGTCTACGACACGACGAGTCTGCTGGGTGTACGAGAAGTAGACGAACAGGACACGTCGGCTTTCAATGCTCACGACGGCCTCCGGTACCACTCAGTCGGTGTCGCCGAGCACGATCTGCTCGACCGCTGCTCGATCAACCTCTCGGCCGGTCCATCCCGCGACCTTGGTGATGACGGCCTCCTCAGCCGCCTCCCGCTCGGGTGTCGACGTAGTTTGGGCGGCTCGCCACAGGCGATCGGTCTCCCACATCAGCTCACGACGGCGCAGGGCCTGCTGCACTCGTGCGAACTGCTCGTCGCTGGTCTCGAGCGCGAACACCGTGCGGATGGCCTCCGGGATCTCGCGGTGGTAGTCGTGCCCACCTTCGTCGAAGGACCCCGGCGTCGGGCTCAGCGCGTTCTGCATGTCCAGGAACGTGGCGAAGAAGGTGACCACCGGCCGCCAGTCCGTGCCGCGTGGGGAACCGGGGGGACGCGTGGCGTCGGGACCGAGCCACGCCGGCTGGCGCCACAACAGTGACGGGCCGAACTTCGGGATCGGGTCGTCGCCGTTCTGCAGCAGCAGGTACTTGACCTGCGCGGACTGTTCGGCTGACAGCCCGTGCCAGTCGCGCACAGCCCGCGGCAGGAATGCGCCGCCCGGGCCGATGGACGGCACCTGCGAGACCGAGCGGTCGCCCCAGATCTCATCGCGCCATTCGGTGGCGTTGGGCGTGCCGATCCAGACCGCAGCCTCCAGCCCGATCCCGGCCGGACCCGTGATGCCTTGCCCGCGGAACATCTCCTGGCTCACCTGCGACCCGAGACTCTCGCCGAACATGACGAACCGCGGGCGCTTGTCCACTGGGCGCTGCAGGAGTCGCTCGATGATGCCGTTGACGACCATCTTCGTCGGCGGGGTTCCCATTCCGACCTTGTTGAGGGACAACGCCGAGGGCAGCACCGAGTACTGGATGCCGACCGACGCGCAGTCGCCGCGCGCCAAGTACTCGAACGTGTCGGTGGCCACGTAGTTCACGTAGCCCGATCCGGTGGGGGAGAACAGCGCGAACACGGGTGGTCCAGCGCCCCGGTGCGGTCGATCTCGGCCAGCAGCAGTTCGGCGCGTTGCTCCTCGGTGTCCGCGCTGGACAGCGGGGCGTAGACGCGGATGGGCTGTTGGCCGGCTCACCCATGACCGCGCAGATCGATTCGCGGCGCAGGACAGTCGACAGCCAACGGCTCGACTCTCGCGACTGGTCCGACCACGGGATGTGCGACGCCGGGCTACCAGTGACCTCGGCAAGATCGGGAGCCCGCAGGTTCGCGATCTCGACGTCGTCGCCGACTGCTGACAGCTTGTGGTTGGCCGCGGTGACCGCGAGCCAGCCCAGTCCGGCCAACGCGCCAAAAGCTCCCAGACGGCCCAACGCCCGGTGGTCCTGAGGCGATCCGCCGAGGACGTGTCGCCGAGGCCCGGGAAAGACCCGAGCTGAGAGCCGACTCGCCTCGGGCAACGCCGATCAGCACAAGGGTGATGGCCACCCCCGAGGCGATCGCTTGTGGTGGCGAGACCTCACGGTGCACGTTCTCGTGCGCCTCGACCCTCACCGGGGGTGACCGAACCGATCATCGTCCGTCGCGGACGGGTCGCGGCATAGGAGGCACCGCTGCTGGCCAGTGCGGTGAGCAACGTGGCCAATCGGCCACCTGGCCGATCACGCCGAAACTCCAGCAGGTCGGCACCGATCCCGGCCGCGCCTGCGGCCATGGCACCGGTTGCCGCCAGCCGGGCCAGCGCCCGACGGTTCGACTCGTGTTCGCGTGCCGGAACCGTACGAAGCGCAGCCGCTCCGACCGCCGCGGCGGTGGCGTCAACGACCAGGCCGGAAATGATCCGACCTGTCGACGAGCGCGTCGCGAACGGCAGCCGATCTGCCGTGGAGCGCAAGAAAGAGTGAGCCGACGTGCCCCACCCGAACGCTGTCGCCGCGGCAACGCCGCTGATCATCGCCTGGTCCCTGGTCCCCCGGGACAACAGATTCGGCTGGAACGACAAGCCCGTGCTCGCTGCCCCGAGCAGCGCGCCTGCCCGAGCGGAGACGTCGAGCCCTCCGACGTAGATCGGTGTTCTCATCGTCTCTCACCTATGTTCCTTGTTCCTTGTTCCGTCTGGCGCCCACGGCCTATCCAAGCGCGGGGTCAGGAGGTTGTCGACACCGTCGTCACCTTGTCCCGACGCACTCGGTACCGCCACGCGAAGAAGGTGATCCCGCCAACCGGCATCGGCAACAGCCAGGTGACTATGCGGTAGAGCAGCAGTGCAGTTGCCAGCGCGGACGAGTCCGCGCTGCTCGTCAGGCTCAAGACACCGGCGAGCCAGGTGACTGCGAGCGCGTCCTTGCCAGGGATCGGCAGCATGTTGATCGCCATCACCAGTCCCGTGGTCAGCAACACAGCGGCGCTGGTGACCGCCTCATGACCGAGCCCGGAGAACCGCAGAGCCAAGGCCATGACCAACGCGTTCGCCAGCCCCCACGCGAGGTTCGAGACGACGAGGGCGCGCCCGTTGGTGTCGATCGTGCCCCTGGTCCGGGCACCGAACTTCACAACGCTGTTCTCCAGGTCGTCGGGCGGTGTGTGGTGAAACCTTGTGATCACCCAGCTCGCGGACCGCTGCACCAATCGTCCTGTGGCGTGCGCAGCCGCCTCGCTGCGTACCACTCGGATGATCAGCCACAGCACAATCACGAAGGTGATCCCCAATCCGAGGAACCACCAGAACCCGGTCCAGGTGCCCTGTCCAGTGACGAGCACTGCCGCCAGTCCGAGCACCGGCATGAGAACCACGATCGCGTAGCGGGCCACCATGGCGATCAGGACGGCGACCGCCGACTGCTCGTCGGTGAATCCATACGTCCGGTACATCGCGAAGCGGATGGCGAGGTCTGCAGGTGGCGGGAAGGCGAAGGCACTGAGCTGGCTGGTCGCCGAAGACTCGAACCCCGGTACAGGGCTCAGCCTTGGCAGCGACGCTTTGGATGCCCAGCCCAGAGCGACCATCGTCAGCAGCCCCGCGGCGGTCAGGCTCAGAATCTCGCCGGCGCTGAGGTCCTGGATGTCGGCCCACAGTTCCGACCAGTTGACCTCGCTGGGGAGCACCACGAAGAAGGAGTAGTAGATCAGGCCGATAACGATGAGTATCCCAACGGCCTTGACCACGCGTCGGTTGAACAGGATCCGTGCGGCCACCGAGCGGTCGGACTTCGTGGCGCCGATGCAGGATCCGCCCCGTTGGCGTCGGGCCCCTCCGTCTGGCCGTCTGTCACCGTGCGACCCGCCCTTCCAGGTCGCGGGGGACCTCACCGACCTGTCCGTACTTGGGCATGTCCGGAGGCTACTGCGCCGGGCTCGGCAGCTATGCCCCGATCCGCCCGAGAGGTTTGCTGATCGGGAACACGCGCTCGATTACCAAGGGGTTGTTCTGGCACCCTCCCTGTCATGAGCCGTCATCTCCAGGTCACCTTCGATGCCCACGATCCGCGAGCGCTGTCATCGTTCTGGCGCGATGTCTTGGACTACGTCCACCCAGGTCCGCCCGGCGTTTCCCTGCCGGGGGGCACTGACCCACTGGCCGCGTGGGATCAGTTCCTGGCCAGGGTCGGCGTACCGGAAGACCAGCGCAACACGCGATCGGCGATTGAGGACCCCGATGGACATGGACCACGCTTGTTCTTCCAGCAGGTGCCCGAGGACAAGGCCGCCAAGAACCGTGTGCATCTCGACGTTCGGGCGGCTCCCGAGCTTGAGGGGGAGGAGCGGATGGCGGCGTTGGAGGTCGAGTGCGACCGACTCGTCTCGCTGGGGGCGACGCGGGTTCGCCGCTACGAGCCCGAACCCCCGATGAGCGCCGGGCACATCGTGATGACCGACCCAGAAGGCAACGAGTTCTGCTTGGATTGACGGTCGCGCTGTCGGGGCATGCGATGCCACTCCCCGGCAGTGCTCCACCGCCGCCCTGGGCTGCCCGGTCCTCGATGTGATCGACGAGGAGAACCGCTAGCGACTCCTCACGCGTCCACCGGACTCTCTTAGGTAGTCACGTGCCGTCGGCCAGCTGCTCGACGACATCTGCCGCCCGTTCCTGGGCGGGGGCGGCCTGCAGCTGGCGGGAGATCTCCGTCATCCGGGCTTTGAGGGCGCTGTCGGCGAGCAGCTCGTCCACCGCCGTGACGATCTCGTCCTGCGTGGCCCCGTACGTGTCGAGCCGCCGACCGAAGCCCCGCTCCTGCACCCGCTGCGCGTTGTCGTACTGGTCCCAGAACAGCGGGCAGCACGATCATCGGCAGTCCGAAGTTGAACCCTTCGGTCACCGTGTTGTTGCCGCCGTGGGTGATCAGCAGGTCGCACTGCGGCAGGATCGACGGCTGCGGCAGGAACTCCCGCCCCACATCCGCTCCCCGAGCTCCATCTGGTCCTCGAGCGGGCCCATGCTCACGATCACCCGGTGGGGGGTCTGGTCGAGCGCGTCGATGAGTCGCTGCATCAGCTCCGAGATCGTTGCAGCCCAGGCTCCCCATCGACAGGTAGACCACCTTGCCGTCACCCGGCAGCACCGAGTCGACGTCGAAGGGCTCCTCGCCGGTGCGAACCGTGGTGTCGAGGCGGTGTCCACGTGGAGTCGAGCGGGTCGGCCGCGGGTAGTCCATCACCTCCGGGAACAGGTACAGGTTGGCGTACGGCGAGTTGTACTGGAAGTGGCCCTCGGGCAAAGGGTCGGCGCCCACCGACACGTTGAAGCTCGCTGAGCTCCGCGATCGACGGGTCGTGCAGTCGGCGGTACTCCGCCGTGAACTCCGCCCATCCGCGTGGGTCGTCTGTGGGCAGACCCGAGAACGGCGGTGGCAGGTCGGGGGCTTCCATCTCCAGTGGGTTCGCCGAGACCATCCGAACCCACGGCACACCGGCCAGGGGCACCGCCGCGAAGCCCACCACGTTGTCGGAGACGATCACGTCCGGGCGGTGCTCGGCCCAGATCTCCATCAGCCGGTCGTGGGCGTACCCCGCCACCGACGAGCTCCTCCCAGATCGGCTTGATCACCGTCGCGAGCTGCTCGATCGTGGGCTTGCGGAACTCCGGAGCATCTGCCGATCCCAGGCGAAGGGCCCGGCCCCTGGAGTTGAACGACATTGATCCGACCAGTCGCCCACGGTGCTTCCGGGCGGCAGGGTCCAACGGTTTTCCCACAAAGGAATTCCGCACGTCCCGCCCCCGTTGGACGTGCGTGTTCCGTGGGCGAATGAGAACGATCAGTCGGTGCCCGCGGCAGGCCTTCGACGTCGACGCCTCGACACCACCCCGTGCCAGACCGCCTGCTGGAGGGCAAGCGTGGCCCAACCGGCTAGCGCCATGCCGGTGAGGTTGATGGCCAGCATCGCGGCACTGCCGCGCACCTCGTTCCACTGGCCGAACGCCAGGCCGAGAGCGATGTTGCCTGCAGCGGGCACCGTGGTCACGGAGATGAAGACTCCCGAGAGGCCCCCCACTCGCTCGGAGGTCAACGACAGCACACCGGCGGCGGCAGCGACGATCGCGACGATGAATGACCATTTGTCCGGGCTGTAGATGAAGGCGGTGAGCGGTCGAGCCCCGCTGACCTGCCAGGGCTCGATCCATCCCAGCCAGCGTCCCAGCAACGAGGCAAGCGTCGTCAAAGCGATTGCGACTGCGAAGCCGATCAGCAGTGTTCGAGTCGACAGCTGCAACAGGTGGTAACGGCGACGAACCAGAGCGACCCCCAGCGCGGCGATCGGACCGAACTCGGGACCGAGGACCATCGCACCGATGACGAGGACCTGCGAGTCGAGCACGATCGCGATTCCCGCGATCAGCGTGGCGAGAGTCATGAAGCCGAGATAGGTCCAGTTCAGCTCGGCGTCCGCGTACGCGCGATGAGTCACGTCGGCCCGCGCGACGGCGTCCGCGCTGCTTCCGGGTGCGCTGGTCTCCGCCTCCGGCCCTCACGCGAGATCCAGGCGTTGACCTGCTCGAGTGGAGCGAGCCGCGTCGGTGCACTCCGAGGTCGTGGAGCATGTCGATCACGCCGTTCGCCGCCTCCCGGGCGACCTCGGCCAGCACCACGTCACCGGCGGGACGCACTGCAGCCCCGCGCATCACGGCCAGTCCACTGACGGCCGGCTCGTTTGTGAAGACTGCGGTGACCTCGTCGGTCAGCTCTGTGGGGACGAACACCTGCATGCGCAGCATGCGGCCAGTCTCTTGTCGGCTCGAGGGTTCGCCGTGGAGACGCGCCCGTAAGGATGACGTCAAGAATTGCGCCGCCGGGTGATGAACGCGTCACACTGGGGATGTCCGGAATACGGACACGGCTTGGAGGGTCCCATGCTCACCGAAACATCGGCCACCATCCCGCGGACGCGACTGATCTGGTTCGCCCTCGCAGCACCACTCGGGGTCGCCGCTCTTCTGGCTCTGGCCCGCGAGTCAATCAGCTCATCCACGGCGGTTCTCGTCTAGTCGTCATCGTGCTCGCCGTCGCGGCGGCGGGCGACCGCGTTGCCGGGCTCGTCGCCGCCCTAGGCGCGGGCATCTGGTTCGACTTCTTTCTCACGCAGCCATACCAGACCTTGACCATCGACAACCCGGACGAGGTCGAGGCGGCTGTGCTGCTCGTCGTCATCGGGGCAGCCGCAACCGAGCTCGCCCTGTGGGGACGACGACAGGCTGCGCGAGCAAGCCGTGAGGCCGGATACCTCGACGGGGTGCTCGAGACCGCAACTCTGGCGAAGAACGCAGCGGGAGACACCACGGTCTCATCGGCGATCGCCAGCCGCATTGCACTCGTTCTCGGAGTCTCCTCGTGTCGCTATGCGTCGAAGGCTCCGACGGATCCCCGGGTGCCGGCGCTGGGGTCCGACGGTCAGGTACGGCTTGACAGCCACGTCGTCGATGTCGACCGAGACGGACTACCCACCAGCGTCGAGGTGGCGATCGTCCCGCACGATGGGAGCCACGGGTGTTTCATCGTGTCGAGCGGCGACCGCGTCGTCCGACCATCACGTGCCCAGCGGAAGATCGCCGTCCACCTGGCTGACCAGCTGCTTGCGTCGACTCACTCGCCGACGTCATGATGGCGGCCGGCTGATGATCGCACGCCGGAAGAGTTCAGCCAATCACGCGGCTCCGCTTCCACAACTCGACATCGGATCGAAGCCAAAGGCGGGCCGCCAAGGCACCTGGCTCAGCCGCGCCCGCTCGCGGATCCGGGGGTCGAGAAACGACCCGCTGACACTCGCCTTGGGGCCAAAGCACCTCAGAATCCAGCCCCCTACACTTGATCCGCCCCGATCTGACCAGGTCGCGGCAGGCTCCAAGGGGTTTCCCACAAGGAATTGCCGCACGTCCTGCCCCCGTAGCCCCCGTAGGACGTGCGTGAAACCCCAGGCGAACCACTTGACCAGTGAGTTCCCTAGGGCGCGAGGGAGCTTTGGAAGTGGATCTAACCGGATCCGGAAGCACAAGCGCTGTCCGATCGGATTCCCCTCGACGCGTCCAGTACCCTGCGAGCAGGCCTCTCAGCCAGGAAAAATGTGGACCTATGGCCGCGGCGACGAGCCGGTGGCCCGCATGGGGTTCGAACGCCACGCCCTCGCGGGAAGTGAACGACACAGACATCACCGGACGCCTCGAGGACTGGGACGTGTGATCGCGAGTGGCGCATAAGGGCGTTCCCCCTCGACACCGAGCTATACCCAGCGGCACGCGTGGTCTGCCAGCGCTAGAAACCCAGGGGGGCCCGGGCAGCAGGGCCGTACATTAGAGCGGTGACCGTTGAAGGCCCCATGGGTCGTGGCGTCGATCCTTCCGTCCTCACCAGCATCGGTAACACACCGCTGGTCGAGTTGGTCCGGATCGGTCGCGGCTTGAACGGTCGCATCCTGGCGAAGTTGGAATACCTCAACCCGGGTGGGTCGAAGAAGGACCGAATCGCTCTGCGGATGATCGAAGACGCTGAGACATCCGGCAGGCTGCAACCGGGGCAGACCGTGGTCGAACTCACGAGCGGAAACACGGGCACGGGACTGGCCGTGGTCTGCGCGGTGAAGGGCTATCCGTTCGTCGCGGTGATGTCGGCCGGAAACTCACGCGAACGGGAGCAGATGATGCGCGCACTGGGTGCCGAGGTGATCTTGGTCGACCAGGGCGACGGATCGCTTGACGGTCATGTGACGGGCGAGGACCTTGCTCTCGTCGAACAAGTTGCGGCGCGCACCGCCACAGAGCGGGCCGCCTTTCGCGCTGACCAGTTCCATCTGTCGGGTAACGCGTCCGCTCACCACGACCGCACGGCGGCCGAGATCTGGGCGCAGAGCGGCGGCGCTGTCGACATGTTCTGCGACTTCGTGGGCACTGGCGGCACCTTTGCCGGCGTGGCACGGTTTCTGAAGGAGCAGAGGCAGGCGATCACCTGTCTGGTAGTTGAACCGGCCGGTGCGCCCGTATTGGCGGGTCAACCTCCGTCCGATCCATCACACCGCATCCAGGGCGGTGGCTACGCAATGACGGACCTACCGCTGCTCGAGGAGCACCTTGTCGACGGCTACCTCACGGTCAACGACGACGAAGCGATGGAAGCCGCGCGACGGCTTGCGCGATACGAGGGCATCCTGGCCGGATTCTCAGCCGGCGCATGTCTCGCCGCCGCAGAGCAGTGGCTGATCGGACCTGGGGCCGGGGAAACCGTGGCGATTGTTCTGGCCGACTCGGGGATGAAGTACCTGAGCACGGACCTGTGGGGACCACCGAAATGAACAAGACTGACCGTCTTCCCGAGGACGACCTGACGATCCGACCGGCCCGCATCGACGACATGTCCCGCCTGGCGCCGTTGGTCGAGTTGGCCATCGACGTGCTCCAGCGGGGATTCCTCGACGACGCGCAGATCGCCTCGAGTCACGCCATCATGGGAATCGATCGACAGCTCATTGCCGACGGCACCTACTACCTCGTCGAGGTCGGCGGCATCGTCGCAGGCTGTGGTGGGTGGAGCAGACGGGCCACGATGTACGGCGGCGATCACTCCGGCGGCCGCAACTCCGCACTCCTTGACCCAGCAACCGACCCGGCCCGAGTCCGCGCCATGTACACCCACCCGAGTTACGTGCGTCGCGGCGTCGGGAGACTCGTGCTTCGGACCTGCGAGGACCACGCAGCGGCGGAGGGATTCCGGACGCTTGAGTTGGTGTCCACATTGGCGGGACGACCGCTCTACGAGGCAGCGGGATTCACGGCCATCGCGGACCTGGAGGACTCAGCGGGTGGCACCGCGGTGCCACTCGTCACCATGCGCAAGCGCCTGTCCGCACATACCGGCTGACCACACCGCCAAGGGACTGTTTGTCAGAAGGGACAGAAGGCCGCCCTGTTACCGATGCGCCCGAAGTGCCGTCCGGTGGGGCTATGCCAACCGTATGGTCTTGTTCACCTGTGACCCGGCCAACTCTCTCGATCCGTCAGACCTGGCCGTGGGGCCATCGACCGACAACAGGTACCGCCACAAGTATCTGCCCCCCCCCCCCCCCCGACCCCCACCGGCACCTGGCTCGACGCCCCCCACCCATGATGCGGCAAGGGGGTTAGGTTGATGACGTGCTGACGCCGCGGCGTGGTCGAGGCCACCTGTGGCTCGGGAGGCCCTTGCCGATGTGCCGTCTCCTCGAAGTGCCTTCCGCCGAGTCCCTGTCTCCTGGCGTTTGTTGGCGGAACCGTCAACCGAGCTTCGTGAAGGTGATCGTTTCGGCCACTTCGTTAAGGTGCTCGGTCGAGTTGTCGGGGCACGGTCCGGGGCAGTACGGCTGGACCAGAATCCGTTCCCCGTCGACATTGAGGACCCACCACGTACCGACGTAGCCGGGGAGCGCGTTTCGGATCATTCCCGAACGTCCGACCAGCCCAATCTCGCCATCACCGCAGCGGGATGCGTTGTAGTCTTTGGGGATCCGAACCTCTAGGTAGAGCCCCCGCGCTCCGCCGAGCTCGGCTGTCACGGGCTCGCTCACATCGAGAATCGGCTGGTTGGTGATCGCGGTGACGAGCCGCCAAGGTCTTCCCCGCCGGCACGATTTCATCCTGCTTTGTGCAGGGTTCGCGAGAGACGCCCGTCCCGTCGCCTGCCTCATCCACGTACAGGATGCCGGCGATTCGTTGCGGTCGTGCCTGATCGAAGGCGAGGTACTTACCGTCGTACGCGTAAGTGCCCTGCGGCAGGTCGATCTGGTAGGCCAGAGTGTCGCTGATCGGGACCTGGTAGCGGCCCGCGGGTAGGACGGCGAAGTCGTCGCCGCCGCTGGGCTGTGGCAAGGGCAACACGCCGTCGGGCAAGCTGTCCTCGGTCTCGCAGATGCGCGCACCTCGGTTGGCGTCGTCGCCGCTGCATTGGCGTTGCTGTCCTGTGCGGTGGATGAGCACCCACCGGCAAGCACGACGCCGGTGCAAAGAAGGGCGAACTTCACTATTTGTATCAACATCAGCCTGAGTCCCAGTCGTTGTTGGTGAGGGTGAAGACGAGCTTGTATCCGAGGTCGTTAAGGACGTTGTCTGTTGGTGCCGTGCGAATCGAGTCGATGATGGTGTGGGCCTCGGCCAGGTCCGCCCGGCTGGTACGGGGCTTTGCCTTGAGATCGATGGCGATCGTGCGTCCATCGATGACGACGATCCATCTTTCGTGTCCGTCAGCGATTCTTTGGTGGACCCCCTCGTACCCGGCGACGACCACGCGGGTGCCGCCTCTCGAGGTATCCACTCCCCGGGTCAACGTCCGCGATGCCCCCATCCTCAGGACGTACCTCCATCCAAATCTGGACGTCACCGGACCCATATCCGTTGTGCATCCACCCGACATTGCAGTAGCCACCCCTGGATATCGATCCGCACATCTTGTTGTCGAGCGAGTAGAAACCTGGCGCGTTGTGCCCGGTGCTCGGCCAGCCGTTGACGTCTGAGCCAAACACTGGCGTCGGGGTGGGTGGTTGGAGTGGTTCGGGGGTGGCACCTTTCAGCGGGCTGCTCACGATCACTGCGGCGAGTAGGACGACCGCAGCTACTGCGATCGCGGTCGTGATGGCGACAGTACGGTTCCTGCTGTCCCACGCCAACGGTGATCGCCCGGTCGATGTCGCCCAACTCGTGGACCTTCATCGCGGTCTGCTGGAAACGGTCCCGCAACGGGGTGTTCATGTCAGCCCACCCCCTCAGACAGATCCGACACCGACGGCACCAGATCCGGCGCCAACTCACACAGTCGACGGAGCGCCAGCCGCGTCTGGCTCTTGACCGTGTTGCGGCTGACCTTCATCGCTTCCGCCGTCTGCGCCTCCGACAGGTCGTCGTAGAAACGCAATACCAACACCGCGCGCTGCCGCGGCGTCAACAGTTGCAGTGCCCTCTCAAACGTCAACCGATCCACCACGCCAGCCTCAGGACCCGGTGACGATGCTGACGGCAACCTCTCAACATCACCAGTGGTGAATGCCCAGTCCCGAAGGCGGCGACGACGCAATCCATCCACAAACCGGCTGTACATGATCCGACGCACATACAGCTCAGGATTGGAATGATCGATCCGACGCCACCGCCGCACCACATCCACATACGTGTCCTGAACCAAGTCCTCGGCCGCAGCCTCACTACCAGTCAACAAGAACGCCGTCCGAGATAGCGCCAGGCCTCGCGCGGCAACGAAATCCCGCAGCTCCGCCCACGCCTCCGAGCTCATCAGGCTCCTTCCTCCGCTCATATACGCAGAAGAAGGCCTCGAAGGGTGGAGGTCAACCCGAATTGGTGCGGCCTCTCGAGCCATCCAACCTCGCATCAAAGTTTCAGCACTAGAGATCGCCCCGTCATGCACTTACTGCCGCGTGACCGCAGTTCGACGGAAGCCTCGACTTCGTCGAAGTCACCCGCCACCAGACCAAACGAGACCGCAAGACCGATGGGACGTGGGCGTTCTACGCCCGGCACACCCTGACCTGCCGAACCACCGACGACATCCACGACTGGTGGGAGCCGCTCACCCCCACGCAAACGGACGAGGCGCACAAGTTCAATCGCAGCGACTACCTGCGCGTCCTACCCCCGACCGACCCCGACTACTCCCGCGTCTACGGCATGCGGGCCGACACCGAGTCACTCAACGCTCAGTTCGAGCGCGCCTTCTACAACCGGCGACTCCCCGCCTGGGGTCTCCACAACCAGACCGTCATCGTGCTGATGGCCGCCCTCGCCCAGAACGCCTGGGCCCGCCACACCTGGCAGCGCGCCATCGACCGACAACAGTCACCGCCACAAGTGGCTGCCTGACCCCCCGCACTCACACCGATCGCCACACCTGGACTCAACCGCGCCCACACTACCGGCTCAGAGCCACGAAATCGCTCCCTGACACCCCATCTGCGGCCAAACCAGCGCCGAAGTCCGCCCCCTAGACTTGATCCGCCCCGATCCGACCAGATCGCGGCAGGGTCCAGCAGGTTTCCCACAAGGAATTCCGCACGTCCCGCCCCCGTAGCTCAGTGGATAGAGCAGCTGCCTTCTAAGCAGTTGGCCGCACGTTCGAATCGTGCCGGGGGCGCCCTGTGATGTCTCAGGACATCGGCAACTGCCGGACGGGGCTTTCGGTGACCTTCGCCGGTCCTACTCGGGACTAACGTCCCTGCCTCCAGCCACCGGCGCCGGTGATCCTGAAGGCGTCCCCCTAGGAGGAATGCCATGTCGAACCGTCCTGCCGTTGCCGTTGGTGTCGATGGCTCAGAACAGGCGTTCACCGCTGCTGCTTGGGCTCTGGATGTCGCCGCTCGCCGCCATGTGCCTCTCGACGTGGTGCACAGCTGGTCGATCCCACTGCCTCCAGTGGGCCTCGGACCGACCCCGGTTGGACTCTCCGACGATCGTATTCGGGATGCCGCACAGGCTGTTCTCGATGACGCAGTCACGCGACTCCAAGCAACGGCTCCTGACGTGACCGTCAACGGGTTGCTCTACCCCGGCGTACCCGCGGCAGGGCTGCTCGAGGCGGCCGAGAATGCCACTCTCGTCGTCGTCGGCAGCTCCGGCCTGGACCGGGTCACCGAGTTCATCCTCGGATCGGTCACCCAACAGGTCGTCACCCACGCTTCGTGCCCAGTTGCCGTCGTCCCCTCGCACCAAGCCGATGAGCCAGGGCTCGAAGCCGGTCGCGTCGTGGTGGGTATCGATGGCTCCGAGCTATCGGTGGACGCCACACACCTGGCCTTCGAAGAGGCTTCGCTGCGCCACACCGGGCTCACCCTCCTGCACGTCTGGAACGCCCCGTCCTATGACACCGCTGGTGTCGTGATGGCAGACACCCTGCTTCTTGAAGAGGCGCACACCGACGAGTTGCGGGCGATGGCAGAGACCGTGGCTGGTCTTGGCGAGAGGTACCCGGACGTGCAGGTGGAGCAGCGGTTGCGCCAGGGGCGTCCGGCCAAGGTTCTGGCGGATGCATCGCGCGGAGCTGCGCTGGTCGTCGTGGGATCCCGCGGCCACGGTGGTTTCACCAGCATGCTGCTGGGCTCTACGAGCAGATCGCTCCTGCACCACGCGCAGTGCCCCGTGCTGGTGGTGCGACCGGGGACTGGGACGTCATGATCTCCTCGACGTCGACCCTGACTCAGGCTTTGCTGCGACAGCTGATCGCCGCGGCGGTTGCTGCGCCGTCGGTGCACAACACTCAGCCCTGGCTCTTCCGGATCGACGACGATGTCATCCACCTTTACGGAGACGCCAGCAGACAGCTACAGGCGCAAGATCCGGACGGCCGAGCATTGCTCATGTCGTGTGGTGCCGCGTTACTCAACTTGCGACTGGCCGCGGAGCACTTCGGACACACCAGTACGACCACGATCTTCCCGAACGAGGACGACCCCCTGCACGTCGCAACAATCGACCTGCACGGTCAGGCGTCTTCCACCGGCATGGTGGACGAGCTCTTTGCCGCCATTCCGCACCGGCACACCAACCGAAACCCCTACGAGGACCGTCCAGTCCCCTCAGCGGTGCTTGAAGCGCTCGCTGTGGCTGCGAGTCAAGAGGGCGCAATCTTCTACCCGGTCACCGAAGCAGCTGAGCGACGCAGGCTCGTCGACCTGATTCATGACGCCGACGCCACGACCGACCCAGAGGTTATGGCCGAGGCCAAGAAGTGGACGGGCGTGGACGACACCCGTCCGGACGGCGTGCCCACAGACGCGCTCGGCCCGATCCCCCAGAGCCCGTCCACGCCGCACCGTGATCTGACTCCCGGACGTGTGATCTCTGGCCGAGGGTTCGCCGTCTTCGAGAATGACCCGACCCTCGCCGTCCTGACGACCGCCCACGACGACCGCGCATGCTGGGTCGCCGCCGGTCAAGCCCTGCAACGGGTGCTGCTGGTCGCCACCGTTGAGGGCCTGGTCGCCACCTACGCCAACCAGCCGCTCGAGGCTCCCGCTCTTCGCTGGCTGGTGCGCGACCCCGACCAGCCCATCGGCTTCCCGCAGATGCTCTTCCGAATCGGTTACGCGCCGGCCGCACCCGCAACACCGCGGCGACCCGTCGAGGACGTCATCATCGAGGGATAGGCCCGCTGTCGTAGCGGCCCGCTAACCTTCGTTCCCATGAGCGCAACACACATGGTCTGGGTCGACTGCGAGATGACCGGGCTCAGCCTCGTCCACGATGCCCTGATCGAACTGGCGGTTCTCGTCACCGATGACGAGCTGAACGTGCTCGGCGATGGCGTCGACGTCGTCATCAAGCCGCCGGATGCCGCGCTTGAACAGATGGATGACTTCGTCCGGAACATGCACACCAAATCCGCACTCCTCGACGAGCTCGCGGCCGGCATTACGCTGGCCGAGGCCGAGCAACAGGCCCTCGACTACATCCACCAGTACGTCACCGAGCCCCGCAAGGCCCCGATGGCCGGCAACTCGATCGCGACCGACCGCAACTTCATCGCCCGCGACATGACGACGCTCGACAACTTCCTGCACTACCGGATGATCGACGTCTCGTCGGTCAAAGAGCTTTCCCGGCGTTGGTATCCCCGCGCCTACTTCCAGGCCCCTGCCAAGCAGGGAGGGCACCGGGCGCTTGCCGACATATCCGAGTCGATCAACGAGCTCGCCTACTACCGCGCTGCCGTCTTCGTCCCGCCGCCCGGGCCTGATTCCGCCACTGCGAAGGCGATCGCCGCCACACTTTCCGGGGTCTCCGAGTCGACTCCCGCCTCCCCTTCAGCCTGAGCCGATTCGAAGCCGATCCCTGGCGCCGCTAGACTCTGCTTCGGCTATTACGGCCGTGGTGGGTGTAGCTCAGCTGGTAGAGCGCCGCGTTGTGGTCGCGGATGTCGCGGGTTCGAGTCCCGTCACTCACCCCACTGATTGTTCTGCAGAGCCCCCTTAGTCCGAAAGCCGCTTTCGAGCGGCCCGGACGGCAAACCGGCGCTGGCGCTCCCGCTTGAGACGTTGCAGCGGGTCGGCGTCATCGTCGAGCTGAGCTGGTCCGAAGAAGACCAAACCTAACCAGCGGACGCGGTAATTCACCCGCCACGGGATGTCCTCGAACCACCGAGGAGCCCCTGGTTTACGTGCCATGGCCCCTCCCTGAAGGGGTCACTGTTGTGCCTGTCTGTGGCTGACCCTAAGGCGAGGTTAATGACCTAAGCGGGGGGCGCCAAGTGGGCGATGGTGGATCTGTCCCCATCAAAGGAGCAGCAATGAGCCCCACTCGCCGAATCACCACGATCCTCGCCGTTGCATCGGTCACCCTCGCTGGAGCCGGGTTCGCCCTCGCCAGTGTCGGAGGATCCGCGACCGACGCTGAGGCAGCCGCACCAGCGGCCTCCACCGAGGTCACCACCGACCCCGCCGCCATTCGGGCACTTACCCGTCAGCTTTCCCAACTCGACTCCCGGTCGAACAAGCTGCGCAAGCTGCTCGAGAGCATCCGCGGCAAATCGCAGCAGGTGGATCAGAGCATCGTCATCGCGCGCAGCGCAGTGAACGACGCCCCGGCCCCAGCCCCGGCTCCAGCTCCGGCCCCAGCACCAGCCCCGGCCCCCGCACCGGCGGCGAGCCAAAGTGACGACAGTGGCGCCGCTTATCAGGGCGATGACGACGCCTACGAGAACGAGTCCGAAGACGCCGGCGATGACAACCAGTCATCCAGCGACGACAACGAGTCAGAGAGCGAGAGCCACGATGACTAAGCGCATTTCACCCCTGGCACTGACCGCACCCGTGGCTGCGCTCGCTGTGGTCGCCACCACGGCATGGGCCACCACGAACACCCCAGCGGCCGCTACCCCGCCGCCGCCGACTACTCAGGCGTCCCACGCGGCGAAGACGCTGAGCAAAGACCCCACGCTGCACGCGCTCAGGAAGGCGATCGGCCGGGAGCGTGCCCAGATCCACCATCTCCAGCAGGCGGTGCACCAGGCTCGCAGCCATCTCGAGTCGGTCCGTGAGAAGCGGGTCGTAGTGCTGTCGTCTTCGCCGACTTCGAGCAGTTCGGGCTACAGCAGCTCGTCCAGTTCGAGCGGCTGGACCAGCTCCGGAGCTCGAGCAGCTCCAGCGGCTCTAGCAGCTCGGGTGGCTCATCGTCGGGGAGCGCGCCTGCCCCTGCGCCGGCCCCCGCCAAGAACCCGCCGGCTTCGAACACGAGCACTAGCGGTTCGTGATGACGGTCAAGGCCCTCCAGGCGTCCTGGACCAAACACACCTTCGCCGCCATGGGCACTGTTGTGGTGGTGTCGCTGCCAGATGGCAGCGACACCACCACCCTGCTCGGGCGGGTGGAGACCCTGTTCGGACGGGTGGAGCGCTCCTGCACGAGGTTCGACGAGCGCAGCGATCTCATGCGAGCCAACGCCGATCCGGCAACAGCACATGAGGTGGCACCGGAGTGTGTGGCGATCGTTGGGGCCGCACACGAGGCGTACCGGGCTACGGGTGGCCTCTTCGACCCCCGCATCCTCGACCGCCTGTTGGCCGTGGGATATGACCGCACTTTTGCGGAGGTCGCAACAGCCGAAGCCGTCGCACCTCGGCCCGGTACGGAGGTCCCACTCCGTGGCAGGTGGCAGCCGACCATCAGCTCCACCGAACGCGTCATCACCCTCGGCGATACTCCGATCGACCTAGGCGGAATCGGAAAGGGCTGGACCGTCGATGCGGCCGCGGCCATGCTCGCGTCCGAGCTCCCCGCATTCCTGGTGAACGCTGGTGGCGATCTCGCAGTTGCCGGCGACGGTCCCGACGGTGACGGCTGGACGGTTGCCGTCGAAGGGCCGCGCGACCCGACCCGGACCCTGTCCGTCCTACAGCTCCACGCCGGAAGCTGCGCGACGTCCTCGACCGGCCGGCGGCGGTGGATTCAAGGCGGCCAAGAGCGTCACCACCTCATCGACCCACGAACCGGGGGCCCGGCTGCCGGCGGCCTGCAGTCAGTGACCGTCATCGCAGACTCCACCGTCACAGCGGAAACCTGGAGCAAGGCACTGCTCATCGCCGGTCGCGACCAGATCGATGCGCTGTGCGGGCAGCACCAGCTTGCCGCCTACTGGGTCACCGACTCCGGTGAAACAGCTCACAGTCCGGCACTCGACCCATACCTCATCTGGGAGCGCAGCAACCATGCCTGACGTCGCACAGATCCCCAAGCACGCACCCGTTCCAGTCCCGAAGGCGGCGCCGGTACCCATGACTACCCGCTCACGCGTGGTTGCGGCAGATCAGACATCCGCCTGGCATCCCTGGCTGTCAGCGCTCATCGTGACGGTGAGCTCAATGATCGCGGGATGGACCATCGGGTGGGTGGCCATTCAGGTGAGCCAGGACGCGGCGCCGAAGTGGTTGCTCGCGCGTGTCTCGGGCATCGCGTCACTCGTCCTGCTGACCGGGCTCGTGCTGCTGGGTCTCATGCTGGCGCATCCGCGCGGCACCGCGTTGCGGTCGTTGCCCCGCGCCACCATGCTGCGCATCCACGTCGCCCTCGCGTCGTTCACCGCAATGTTCATCGTTCTGCACGTGGTTGTGCTTGCCCTCGACAGCTATGCGGGCGTCGGCTGGAAGGGTGCCCTTCTTCCCTTGGGCGCCGAGTACCGGCCCCTTCCTGTGACCCTTGGTTGGCTCGGCCTTTACGCCGGTCTGGTCGCCGGGATCACCGCGCGCTTCGCCGGACGAATCGGCCGGATCTGGTGGCCGCTGCATCACACCACCCTCGCCATCTATGCCGCGGTGTGGGCGCATGGCGTCCTCGCTGGCACTGACTCTGCAGCTCTGACCTTCTTCTACGTGGGATCTGGCTTCCTGGTGATCGCCACGGCAATCAGCCGCTACACCACCGATCCCATTCGGTCTTCCCACGGAGGCGCGCGGTCATGACCATCTTCGACTCCCCCGTTCCGGTCGGCTCTGGCCGAGTGGCTCTCGACGTCGGCTGAGTCGCTGACCGAACACCGCGCTCGGCGTCCCGGCCAGTTGGAGGTTCAGGATCTGCTCCAGCGTGCCGCCGACGTCGAACTCCGTGGCTACGGCGGGGCATTCTTCCCCGTCGCCCGCAAGTGGCAGGCAGCCATCGACGCCGGGGGCCGAGGCATCGTCGTGGCCAACGGCGCAGAGAGCGAGCCGGCCAGCGGCAAAGACGCCGCGCTACTGCAGTTGCGACCACACCTGGTGCTCGACGGCCTCAAGGCCACTGTGCGAGCAACTGGCAGCACCGAGGCGGTGCTCTGGCTGCACAAGGGCGCACAGCACAGTCGAGTCTCCATCGAGCGTGCAATGGTTGAGCGTCGCGCAGCTGGCGTCACCGATGTTCCGCTCCGCATCGTCGAGGGCCCCGCGCGCTACCTCAGCGGAGAGTCGACGGCGATCATCCGCGCCCTCTCGGGTGGGCCTGCACTCCCCCACGCGATGCCCGTTCCCGCCGCGATCAGCGGCGTCGACGGTCGGCCAACTCTGGTCCACAACATCGAGACCTTGGCGCGGGTAGGCCTGCTGGCGACGGGGTTCGACCCGACCCAGAGCCGGTTGCTGACCGTGACAACGTCGTCCGGACGCATGGTCGTAGATTGCGACCCAAGCGAGATCCTCGCGTCGCTCGTCGAGCGTCTCGGTGGTGGTAACACCTCCGCCGTGCTGCTCGGCGGATATGGCGGGACTTGGTATCGCTGGGAGGACGTCGCCGACCAACCCATTCGTGCGCTGGAGACGCTGGCCAACGCCGGGATCGTGATCGTGCTCCCTCGGTCCAGCTGTGGGATCGCGGTCAGCGCACAAATCGTCCAGTACGCCGCCGATTCCAGCGCCCGTCAGTGTGGCCCGTGCCTCTTCGGGCTCGACTCGCTCGCTGAGGTCATGCAGCGGGTCGCCTCCGGGCACGCGCGTCGCAGCGACGTCGCGCGGCTCGAACGCATCTCTGCCGAGGTGGCTGGACGCGGTGCCTGCCACCACCCCGACGGCGCCATCCGGATGCTCGGCTCGGCGCTGGACGTGTTCGCCGACGAACTGCCGGCGCACCGCCGCAACCGGCGCTGCACGCGCCGGCACGACATCCTCGTTCCCGGTCAGGAGGCAGCGTGATGAAGAAAGCAGCCCTGCAGCTCGATGCGGCCAAATGTGACGGCGTCGGGATCTGCGCGCTCGTTGCCCCTGACCTGGTGACGCTCGATCGTTGGGGTTTCCCCGTCATCGATCCCGCAGCGGACGCATCCCTCGTTCGGCAGGCCAAACGAGCCGCCAAGGCGTGCCCGCACCGCGCGATGCGCGCTGTCGCGAACTGACCTGGGGTCAGCGGGACTGCCGGTTGGTGCATCTGGCCTGGCCGCTGTCGACGACGTTCCCGGACGTGGTGACGAAGGCATGGCGGTAGGTGCCATTGCTCGCGAGGTCGAGACGCAGGACGCCGTAGCGATCGTTGATGCGCTTCTTGCTGCCGGGGGCCTTTGTCGTGATGTCGTAGTGACTCTTTCCACCGGTTCCGACGACGAACTCTTGGACGTCACTGCGCTTGGCGAACCGCTCGTAGATGTGGTCGTGACCATTGAGGACGAGGTCGACGCCACCTGCGTTGACCATCTTCCAGAGCGGGAGCGCCCGCGACTGGCTGTCCGCGCTGCCGGCGTACTCACCGGACGTCTGCAGTGGGTGGTGCCACATGGCCACGGTGCAGCGGCGAGTGTTGTTGGCGAGCAGGTGACGCAACCATTTGCCCTGCCGCGACTTGGGTCCACAGCCACCGACGTACTCGCAGTTGGAATCGAGGAGAACGACTCGCCATCCTGCGACGGGGGTGAAGGTGCGCCACGGGTGCTTCCTGGTGCCGGCCCGCTTGCCCCAGTACCGGAAGTGTCCGCTCGCGTCCTTGGTCTTGTACTCATGGTTACCGGCGACGGCCCTCGTCACCGAACGCACTGCGCGGAAGGCCGGGTCGAACTCGGCCATGAAGGCGCTGTAACTGCCGTTCTCGTACTGCGCATCACCCAGGGTGACGAAGTTGTCCGCACCTCGGCGAACCATCTTCTTGACCAGCGCTCCGACTCGCGCGTGCTGGCATAGCCCAGAGGCGCCGATGTTGGGGCTGTTGGGGTCGCACGCGATGTCGCCGACCGCGACCAGGCGAGACACCTTGGGGTCGGGCCTCGCCGCAGAGTCAGGTCCGGTGGCCTGCACCGTCGTGGCGCCAGCTGCGCCCCAGAGGATGGCGAACATGACGACAGCCGCAACAGCGGAGCTTCGAAGACGCATGGGGACCAGTCTGCACGAGTGTGACTGTGGCACGATCACGGGCATGCCAGATCTCTCCTTCGGTGTCTATGTCCTCCCCCGCGACCCTGAGCACGGCCAGGACCTTGCTCTCCGCATGGAGGACACAGAGTTCGACACCGCCTGGATCGGCGACACCCTGGGCGACTGGCGTCAGCGCAGCGCACCGCTGCTGGATCCCTGGATCACGCTGGGGGCTCTCGCGACCGAGACCGACAACCTAGAGCTCGGGATGATGGTCACCAACCTGGCCTGGCGTGACCCGGTTCACATCGCGCGCTTCGCCATGACCGTCGACCAGCTCAGCAACGGGCGCTTCATCCTCGGCCTGGGCTGCGGTCAGGTCGATGACCAACTCATGGTGGGGCGTTCGACGTACGAGATGCCCGCCAAGGAGCGGGTCGACCGGCTCGAAGAGGGCACGGCCGTGATCGACCGACTGCTCCGTCAGGACACCAGCGACTTCACGGGGACATTCACGCAGTACGAGAACGCTGCCATGGCTCCTGGCTGCGTCCAGCGACCACGGCTACCTATTGCCCTGGCCGGTAACGGGCCGCGGATCACCAAGATGGCCGCACGGGTGGCTGACACCTGGAACGCCTGGATCGACATCACCGACGTCGACGAGTTCCGTCGCCAGATCAGCGAACGCACCGCCATGCTCGACGACTACCTGGCCGAGATCGGACGCGACCCCGCGACGTTGACGCGGTCACTGCTTGCCCTCGACGAGGCGTTCGACGCCTGGAGCGATCCCGGGGCGGTTCCAGCCCTCGTCGAGAAGTTCGCGCCGCTGGGGTTCAACGAGTTCATCTTCTACCCGCCCGAGCCGCGCGACTGGAAGAAGTTCCTCAAGGTCGGCGTAGACGTCCTGGCAGCGATCCGCAGCTAGCCGCCCCAGCCCACCGAGTGCAGGAGGACCCCCTGCGGCCGCTAGCGCAGGCGGGTCGCTCACTATCAGGTGGACGCCGCCGAAATGGCGGATTACCTGCGGTTTCACTGCGAAATGGGGCCTGAAAACGCAGGAAATCCACCAGCATGCCGTCACCGATGGTCGGTCAACGTCGCAAGTACCTCCCGGTACGTCCCCTCCGAGTTCCCCGCGCGCTCTGCACGACGATGGCCCGCTCCCTGCTGGCGACCCACCTCACCGATCCCGACGAAGTCCTGCTGCCAGCCGCCCACCAACATGCGCACTCGGTCGATGTCCAGCAGAAGCGTCCCCGGGTGGTCCGCGGTGTAGAGCTCGGCGATCGTGGACTTGCCGATGGCAGGTGGTCCGTTGATGTGGATCAGTCGTGGCACGCCGTTAACGCACCCTGGTGGGGGTACCACCGGTTGCTGTTATCAGACCCATGTACGTCAGGCCGACGATGCTGTCCGGCGTCCCACCGGCCGCCCAGATCTCGGGGAAGCGCTCGAGATCGACGTCGATCCAGGTCGACAGCGGCGCCGGGTGGCCGACCGGCGCCACTCCCCCGATCGGGAATCCGGTCGCACTGCGCACCTCCTCAGCCGTAGCCCTACGCACCTGGGTCACACTGATGGTCTCGGCCAGCAGCTCGGTGTCGACCTTCGCGGCACCACTGGCCATCACCAAGATGGGGGAATCGTCAGCCATGAAGACCAAGCTGTTGGCGATGGCTCCGATCTCGCACCCGAGTACCTCGGCAGCGGCCGCCGCTGTGTGCGTTGACTCCGGCAGGCGGCGGACGTCGGCGGTGACGCCGGCAGCGTCCAGCGCCTCCTGGACTCGAACATTGCTCGGGTGCATCGCGCTCCTCGACCTGCAGCATCGCCAAGAGATCGGCATCCTTGTCTGATGAGCAGTCTGCCCCTTCTGGCGCCAGCAGGCGACGTCGTCCGACGCACGTTTCGCGTCATCTTGTCCGGTGACCCCGACGGCGAACCTCCATGGGTCAAGGCGATCGGAGCCCCGGGGGACGCCGGATGGTTCGGCCCAGACAGCGCCGCCTGGCAGGTGAATGGCTCGCTGGCAACCCTTGTCGGCGGCCCGCGGGCGCTCCTGCTGCAGGCCTGCCATCCACTGGCTCTCGCCGGCGTCGAACAGCACTCCACCTACCGCACCGACCCGCTCGGCCGTCTGCAACGCACCAACCTCTACGTGACGACGTCCACCTTCGGCTCCACCACGCAGGCCGAGCAGACCGCGGCCATGGTGCGCGGCGTCCACGAGCGAGTCTCGGGCACCGCACCCGATGGACGCCCCTACTCGGCGCAAGATCCCCGCCTGCTGCTTTGGGTGCACATCGGACTCACCGACTCGATGCTCGTGGCCTACCAGCGCTACGGACGCGGAACGGTGGACGCCGACCAGTACGTGGCGGAGATGGCCCAGCTCGCGCGGCCACTGGGAGTGGCCAACCCGCCGACGACCGTCAGCGAGCTGGCCGAGGCTTTCGACTCGTTCCGGGACGAGGTCGGCGGCGGACCGGAGGCTCATGCCGTCGCGCGCTTCCTGCGTTTTCCCGGCCGCGCCCTTCCGGTCGGCGCCTGGGGCCCTTACGAGATCCTCGTCCGCGCATCAACGGACCTGCTGCCCGACTGGGCGCACGAAGCCCTCGGCACCAGCACCAGGCCATCAGCGATCACGAAGGTTGACAGGGCCGTCTGCGCGACGACGCTTCGATCGCTGCAGGCCGTGCTCGGGCCACGCTCGCGCGCCGTTGACCTGGCCTACCGCAGGCTAGGCATCGAGCCCGACTGAACTCCCCGCCACCAGTTATCCCCAGCATGGCTGCGGCGGTTGTTGCACCAGTGCGGGTGAATGCGTCGTTCTTGGGTTAGCGGGAGGTCTCGATGATGACAAGGCGAGTCTCGGTCATCTCCTGGACCGAATAGGCCGGGCCTTCTCGGGTGTTGCCCGAGTCGCGGATTCCGCCGTAGGGCATCTGGTCAGCGCGCCACGTCGGCACCTCGTTGACGAGGACGCCACCGAAGTCGAGCGTGCGAACGGCTTCGAACGCCGTGGAGATGTCATGGGTGAAGATCGCCGCCTGCAGGCCGTACGCCGTGTCGTTGGCGATCTTCAAACCCTCATCGACTGAGTCGATCGCCTGAATGGCAACGACAGGTCCGAAGACCTCATTGATACAGACCTGCATCTCGGGCTTGGCGTTGGCGATCACGGTGGGGGCGAGGACGCCGTTGGCATCGATGTCGCCGCCGACCACGATGCGACCGCCTTGCGCCACAGCCTCGTCGACCCAGCCTTTGACGCGGTCGCGCTCGTTGTGCGAGATGAGCGCCGAGACATCGGTTTCGTCGCTCGCCGGGTCACCGACGACCAGTGAGGCAACCATCGAGCCGAGGTACTCGGTGAACTCGTCAGCCACCGACTGGTGCACCAAAATGCGTTGCGTCGAGATGCACGACTGCCCAGCGTGTGAGAAGCCGGCAATCTTGATCTTGTCAGCGGCCTTCTTCCAGTCGCCGTCTTCGGCGATGATCACCGGAGCGTTGTTGCCGAGCTCGAGCCCGACGTGCTTACGCGGTGCCCGTGACTTGATTCCCCAACCGACCTCAGGCGATCCGGTGAACGTGATAAGTGCGATGTCAGGGTGGTCGACGATGGAGTTGCCGACGACCGACCCCGGGCCGGTGACGACCGAGAGGTACGACGCCGGGAGGCCGCACTCCTCGATCAGCAGCCAGGCGAGGGCGATCGCGCTGAACGGCGTCTGTCCCGCGGGCTTGAGGACCACTGGGCAGCCGGCAGCGATGGCCGGCGCGAGCTTGTGGGCCACCAAGTTGAGCGGGAAGTTGAACGGGCTGATGGCGCCGACGACGCCGATCGGTACGCGCATCGTGTAGGCAACCTTGGTGTCACCCCCAGGGGCGGCGGCGATCGGAATGACCTCACCGGCCAGCTTGCGCGCCTCGACGGCGGCGAAGGCGAATGTTCCCGCCGCCCGGTCTGCCTCGACGCGGGCGGTCTTGATCGGCTTGGCCGCCTCGTGCGAGACGATCTGGGCGAACTCCTCTTGCCGCTCGCGCAGCAAGGTCGCGGCCCGCTCGAGGATCTCGGCACGCTGCCATGGCGCCAGGGGCTGGTCGTGCAGCGCCGACTTCGCGGCAGCAACAGCCCGATCCACCTCGGCATTGCCGAGCAGCGGCACATCGCCGAGGCGGGCACCGTCAAAGGGCGACGACACCTGCGACGACTTCGTGCCGATTACCGCCTCTCCGGCGACCGGGACCGCGGTGATCCCGTCCGCTGGAAGCGAGATGCGGTGGCTGTCAGACATGACCCCTCCGATGCAGTCGGTGCTACGCCCTCTCCCGGCGCACCCTGGAGTCTGCCGTACCCCCCTTAGCGGCCGCCACGCGGCCGGGGCGCTGCCTTGCCGGAGCTCTTGGCCGGCGGGCGGGGGGACGACTTGCCCGGCTTAGCCGACGATCGCGCCGGCGGCCGAGACGATGACGGCGCGTCGCGGTCGGGGCGGACCTGCACCTTCTGACCCTTGATCCGTGTAGCGCGCAGGGCGCCGACGACCTCGTCGACCGAGTCTGACGGCACCTCGACGAGCGAGAAACGATCGGTGATCTCGATGGCGCCGATGTCGCGGCCGGTCAGCCGCGTCTCACCTGCGATGGCACCGACGAGATCCTGCGGTCGAACGCCCCCGGTACGGCCAGCTCCGACGTAGACCCGGGCCGTCCCGCCGGTCGACGGCCGTGGTCGGTCCTTGTGGTCTCCGCGCGCGCTCGACGCGCCTTTGCCTCTAGCGTTACCTGCACCTTTGCCTTTGCCTTTGTGCTTGCCTCGTCCGGAGTCCGCTTCGCTTGATGCGGCAGCTTCTGGGATCTCGTCATCATCTGCCGGCCCAGCCACCGCCTCGTGTGCCAGCTTGACGGCAGCCATGGCCACCTCGATGACGTCGTACTCGTCGGTGAGTGACTCAACGACCACGCCGACATGGCCGAGGTCGCCTGAGATCAGGATGTCTTCGAGGGCAGCCCTGGTGGCCTCAAGCCTGCGGGCATGCAGGTCGGCGACGGTCGGCACCTTCTGGACGGCGATCTTGTTCTTCGTGACCCGTTCGATCGTCTTCAGCTGGCGGTGCTCGCGCGGTTCGGCCAGCGTGATCGCAACGCCTTCTCGCCCTCCGCGTCCAATGCGGCCGATGCGGTGCACGTACGACTCGGGCGCTGACGGAACGTCATAGTTGACGACGTGCGTGAGCTGCTCGATGTCAAGGCCACGCGCTGCAACGTCGGTCGCGACGATGAGGTCAGCCTTCTCCGAGCGCAGCCGGCTCATCACGCGGTCTCGCTGCTTCTGGTCCATGCCACCGTGCAGCGCCTCAGCGCGATAGCCGCGACCGTTCAGTGACTCGGCGAGGAACTCGACCTCGGCGCGCGTGCGACAGAAGACGATCGCAGCTGTGGGTGACTCGACATCGAGGATGCGACCGAGCGCCGCTGGCTTGTGCGAGCGCGGGACGATGTACGCCGACTGCTGCACCTTGGGGCTCTCACCAGCGGCGACCTGTTCGCGCTCGATCTCGACCCGAACCGGGTCGGACAGGTAGGTGCGGGCGATCTTGGAGATGCGAGACGGCATCGTGGCCGAGAAGAGCACCGTCTGGCGTGGCTTCGGCGCCGCCGACAGGATCCCCTCGAGGTCGTCGGCGAAGCCCATGTCGAGCATCTCGTCGGCCTCGTCGAGGACAACAGTGGCAACCGAGTCGAGGTTGAGCGTGCCACGCTGAATGTGATCGAGTGCGCGCCCGGGCGTTGCGACAACGACGTCAACACCGTTCTTCAGCTCACGCAGCTGCCGATAGATGGGCTGACCACCGTAGATCGGCAGCACCCTGGCGTCACGGCCCTTGCCGTACCGGTGCAGCGCTTCGGAGACCTGGACGCAGAGCTCGCGCGTCGGTACGAGCACGAGCGCTGAGGGGCGGTCGCCGCGACGACCCTCGGGCAGCTGGTGGAGAATCGGCAGCGCGAAAGCAGCGGTCTTGCCCGTTCCGGTAGCAGCCTGACCGAGAACGTCGCGGCCGTCCATCAGGAGTGGGATCGCCTCTCGCTGGATCGGCGTCGGCTCCTCGTAGCCGAGCGCAGTCAGCGCGGCGAGCAGCTTGGGATGGAGACCGAGATCGGCAAACGATTCTGGAGGCGAGGCATTCACGCTTTCCATCCTCCCGCGTGGGAGGGCCTTCCGTCATCTTTGCCTTATGGGCTGGCCTGTGCCATCACTCGCTTGCTGATCAAGGGGCCGGAACGACCGCCGTGAGCTCGTCGACCAGGGCATCGTCGACGCTTTCGAAGAATCCGCCGATGACGTCCTCGACATGCTCGAGAGAGTCGCCACAGAACAGCACCGGCTGATAGTGGGTGATGTCGTAGGTCACAGTGCCCATCGCTCGGATGTCCAGCGGACGAAGGTCGGCGTTGACGAACTCCTCGATCTCTCCGTAGCTGGAGAGAAGCCCTGCGCCGTAGGCCTTCGGCGCACCGCTCTCACGCAGCACCCCGAACTCCAGTGAGAACCAGAACACCTTGCTGACGAACTCGAGCGCCTCCGGTGTCAGGCAGCGTCTCGCCGCCCCACCAGCCGCGCGGTAGATGGCAGCCAACCTGGGGCTGGCCAGCGTCGTGGCGTGGCCGATCACCTCATGAATGATGTCAGGCTCTGGCGTGTACAGCGGGAGCGAGGCATGACGGATGTACTGCGTCGACCAGAAGGCGCCGTCGGCCAGCGAGCCGTAGAACTCGGCCAACGGCACGAGACCCGCTGCAGGTTGGTACCGAAAACCGGTGTGCGGTGCGAGCAGTGTGTTGACCTCGTCCAGCTGTGGGATGTGGTCAACGGGCAACCTCAGCTGCTCACCGGCATGGACCACCTCGCGCGGCGCAAGGCGCTCATGCTTGGCGTGCAGCTCACGGCAGACGATCTGCCATACACGGTGCTCGTCCTCGGTGTACTCGATCAGTGGCAGCGGGTCGCCGAGATGCCAGTCCAGCGCGGCGGCTGCGATCGCGTTGCGGCGCTCGCGGTACTCAGGGTCGGCCACCCCCGGATGGTCAGAAGCCAAGTGCACGGTGACCTCGTCACCCTTACGGGTGACCGGTGCGTAGAGCTGTCCCTCTTCGAACATGGGTTCAGGGTGCGGTCGAGTGACCCCCGACACAACAGTTGCGGGACGTGACACGCAGCCTGCTCAGCGACTGGGCCGCGAGAGTCCCTCAACTGGTCACTTTGTCTACGGCGGCGAGGATGAATGCGGCCACCTCGGCTTCGTAGGCCAGGTGGGCGTAGCGCCCAGCAGGACCGTGGTGTCCACCCTCGCCAAGCTCAGCCCGGAAGAGCGTCCGCGCGTCGCCCGGCTGCGCTGTCTCTCGAATCCGCGCCACCCACTTGGCTGGTTCGTGAACCATGACGCGCGGGTCGTTCAGCGCGCCAGTTGCCAGCAGCTCAGGGCGCCTCCCAGCTGGAACGTTCTCATAGGGGGAATACGACAGCATGTAGTCGAACTGCTCCTTGATCCGTGGGTCACCCCACTCGTCGACCTCGTTCGCAGTGAGCGGGACGTTGTGGTCGAGCATCGAGCTGATCGCGTCGACGAACGGGACCTCGGCGACAACGGCCCGCCAGCGATCAGGGCGCATGCTGTAGACAGCACCCTGCAGCAGGCCGCCGGCAGAGAGTCCGCGGGAAACGATCCGCGAACCGTCGATGACACCTTCGGTTGCGAGTGCGTCGGCCGCGTCTATGAAGTCGGTGAACGTGTTGCGCTTGTTCAACATGCAGCCATCGAGATACCAACGGCGGCCCATGTCGCCACCCCCGCGAATCATGGCGTGCGCGAAGACGACACCGCGGTCGAGAAGGCTGGCAAGTGATCCGTCGAAGCCGGGCCAGAAAGAGCTCTCATAGGCGCCGTAGGCGTAGAGCAGCGTGGGAGCGGACCCGTCGAGCGGTGTGCTCTTGTGGCGAGCCAGCTTGACCGGTATCCGCTCACCGTCGCGAGCAGTGACCCACCGCACCTCGGTCACGTAGTTGTCGATGTCGTAGTTGGGGAGCTCGCGGCGTCGAACCACGGTTCGCTGTCCCGAGTCGAGATCGATCCGCAGCCACTGCCCAGGCTCGGTGTACGACTGCACCTCGATCAGGATTGCGTCTACATCCGGTTCCTCGTTGTGCCAGAGCGTCAAGAGACCGCCAGGTATCCCCGCTTCGATGGTGAGAACGTCCGCGAGCGTCGCCGGCTGACCAGACACCACGTCCTTGCGGGGCACGACATGCAGAAGCTGCCGCCCATTGGTCACCGAGGAGAGAACCACATGTCGGGCAAACACATTCACCTCGTGCAGGCGCGTGTCTGCACTTCCCGGGACAACCTCGGTCCACCCGTCCGGCGACGAGCTTGCTGCCGAACCAACCATGAGCCGAAACTCTTGAGCGCCATCATTGGTGACGATCAACAGCTCACCGCGCCCTTCACCAGGCAGGTGCGCCACCGTGTACTCGACTCCCCTGCGACGAGGCGCCACCACCCACGCCGGTTCGTCAGGGCGATGCGCGTCGACGAGCCAGACTTCAGAGGTGTTTCGGTTGAAGGTGGAGATCACGATCAGCTCGCCGGCCCGATCAGCCCAGACCACTACGTCGTACTGGGTGTCGAGGTCTTCGTAGACGAGAACATCCTCGGCCGAGGGAGTGCCGAGACTGTGGCGCCACACTTGGTATGGGCGGTAGACCTCGTCGTGGACGACGTAGAAGAAGGTCTCGCTGTTGGCAGACCAGGCGCCGCCATAGTAGGTATGCGCAACCGTGTCGGGCAGGTCCTTGCCCGTGGCGACGTCCCGGAACCGCAGTTCGTAGACCTCGTCCCCAGTCTCGTCAACGGAGTACGCGAGGTACTTGCCGTTGGGGCTCACAGATCGAACCCCTACCTCGACGTAGTGACCCGGCTCGACCAGTGCGTTGTGGTCCAGGACGATCGACTCGTTGCCACCGCCGTCCACCCGGCACAGCTGCGGGTGCTCCTGTCCCTCGGGTTCACGCGTGAAGTACTCGTACCCGTTCTCTCGCCATCGCGCCGACGTCTCGGTTGAGGGAACGCGTGAGGACATCTCCTGCGTAAGCTCCTCGACCAGAGACCGCAACGGCGCCATCTGCTCGTCGTAGTACGCCCGCTCGGCGCGTAGGTAGGCCAGAGACTGTTCGGAGGTCTTGTCCTTCAACCAGGAATACGGATCGGGTCGTTCGACACCGTGCTCGATATGGGTGTACGGGTGCTGTGGCGCTACCGGGGGCTGACTCATGAGTCAGGACGCTATCAATCGGTGGCGATCAGCGCAGCAGTGCGCGGACCACGTCGGCGTCCAAGCCGTAAAGGGTGTTGCCGTTCCGTCCGGTCACCGTCGGCGCCATCAGCATCGAATTGAGCACCGACTCTTCGGTAGCGTCCACGACCGCCTCGAAAAGCGGGTTGAGCTCGCTCCCAGCCACCGGAGCTGTCGACGGGACGGTGCCGCGCGGCCTCCGCAACCCAGTGGCGAACGCCATGAAGATCTCACCGCTGCCGTGATGCGCTGTCGACCCGGTGCGGGCCAGACCAAGGCCGGCGCGCCGTGCGAGCCGCTCACACCCGGCATGGTCGACCGGAGCGTCGGTGGCAACGATCACGATGCAGGAACCCTTCGATCCAGGGTCGGCCGCCACCTCAGGAGCGGCCTCGGCCGGGTTGGGTATCCGACGTCCCACGGGGATGCCGTCGACGGTCAGCCGACCGAATTCGCCGAAGTTCGACATCACCAGCACGGCCACGGTGTGTCCGGACTGCAGGACCCGCGACGACGTACCGATCCCGCCCTTGTGACCCAGGCAGGCCATTCCTGTGCCGCTGCCGACAGCCCCCTCTGCTGGTGGCTCCGCAGAGCCGATGGAAGCGCGCGCCGCGTCCAGCGCATCCGCGACGTCAGACTCCTCGACCTGCATGGCGCGCGGCTCGTTGACGAACGAGTCGTCGCACTCCGCGACGACCGGGATCATCACATCATCACGGCCGACGGTCGCGTTCTCTGCGATCAGCAACCGGCACGCTGCGTCATAGACGCGGCCCAGCTGCATCGTGGACGTCAAGAAGATGGGCGACTCGAGCAGGCCCCATTCACCGGCAGTCAGGAACCCGGTCATCTCACCAGCGCCGTTCAGCACCACGGCACCAAAGGGCATCGGCATGCCGAAGGTGTCACCACCGGGGTCAACGACTGTCACCCCGGTGCGAGCAACTCCACGCCCCTCGGGCGGCGCCGGCTCGTCACGCCACACAGTGGCATGACCGACACCGACGCCCGGAACGTCGAGCATCGAGTTGGTCGGCCCGGCGGGCAGGACACCGACTGCTACATCTAGATCTCGGAAGCGAGGCACCGTGACATCATGCCAATCATGCCTTTGCGAATGTCGGTGGTGTGGTCGGGAGCGCTGACGGTGGCCATCGCTGCCACGATGTCGGCGCTCGTTCCCAGCGCCTCGTCGGCCACCCTCGACGACCTGGCGCCGAGCCCCACCGCAAGGCAATCGCCGGCCGACCGGCTCGTCATCAAGATCGCCGACTCCCCAGCTGCCACAGCGCGAACAGCCGCTTCTCGGGAAGCGTCACGCGTCTCGAGCCAGAGGCCCAAGCCCCTGGGAGGTAACTGGTTCCTCTTGCGCGGCGTCGAAGATGTTGCCCAGGCGCGGGCAGCCCTCGCGGCAAGCCCAAGCGTGCGCGCCGTACAGGTCGACCATATTCGCCACGCCTTTGGGGACCCCTACTACGAGCGCTATCAGCCGTACCTGCGCGCGTCCATGGACGTGAACCGGGCCTGGAAGCGGAGCTCAGGACGCGGAGTCACAGTCGCGGTCGTCGACACCGGGGTTGATCCCCGCCATGAAGACCTGCCAAGGCTGCTGCGGGGGCGCGACTTCGTTTCTGGTGGCGCCAACGCTTTCGACGAGAATGGTCATGGCACTTTCGTCGCCGGCGTGATCGCCGCCCGACGCAGCAACGGGCTTGGCATCGCCGGAGTCAGCCGCGCATCAATCCTCCCGGTGCGGGTGCTCAACGCCCGAGGGTCCGGCCGCGACTCCGATATCACTCGCGGTATCCGGTGGGCCGCAAACGAGGGTGCCGACATCATCAACATGTCGCTCGGCGGCGGGCGAAGCAGCCGCATCCTCAAGGACGCCGTCCGCTATGCCACTCGCAGGGGAAGCCTCGTGGTGGCTGCCAGCGGGAACAGCGGTGGGACCCGTCCGATGTACCCGGCCGCGTACTCGCAGGCTGTCGCAGTGGGCGCCACCGACATCGACGACCGAATGGCCTGGTTCACCGACCACGGCAGCTGGCTCGACGTGGTCGCCCCCGGCGTGGGCATCGCCTCCACCGTTCCGGGCAACGGGTACGCCATCGGCGCAGGGACGTCCTTCTCCTCGCCGCTGGTGGCCGGAGCAGCAGCTTTGGCCCTCTCCGATCACCGGAGATGGTCGGTCGACCAGCTTCGGGCAGCCCTGATCCGTGGCGCCGCAGATGCTGGCCCGGTGGGGCCGGACCCCTTCACCGGCCACGGAGTCCTCGACGTTGACGGCATGGTCGGCGGGGCCGCCAAGCGGGCAGTCTCCAGCACAGGGCCGACGCCCGGCACGCTTCCGGTGACGGCTCAACCGCTACGCCGTGACTCAGAAGTTCCCACAACGAACCCGGAGGGCACCGACCGCTGGTTCCGTCTTGTGATCACGAGTCCGACCAAAGTTGCGGTTTCGGCCGACATCGATCTTGCCAAGAAGGGCGTTCGACGGGGGGACATCGAGCTCAGTCTTTTCGACAGCTCCCTCGGGCGACTAGACGTTGCTGACGCACGGTCCGGCGCCGGACGCGAGACCGTAGGTGCGGTAGTGAATCGCTCCGTCTACGTCCGGGTGCGAAACCTGAGGGACACCCGGTGGCCGTCGACGGTCAGGCTCGGCATCGACACCGCGTCCGCGAGTCCCGGAAACGTCCAGGTGGGTGGTCAGCCGCGCCCGGAGCTGGTCGAGGCGAGCCCTCTTCCGGAGTCGTACGACTCTGCGCGCACTGCCGTCATCGAGCTGCTGCTCGGTTCGGTCGTCGAACCAGGCAGCGTCAGCCCCCGGTCGGTCCAACTGGTCGACGGAGAGACGGGCCGACCCGTTGGGCGCTCGGTTACCGTCTCGGGAAGATCGTTAACGCTCACGCCAAACGCTCAACTGGGCTCGACGCGCACCTACTCCGTCGTACTCAACGGTCTCCGGACTGTTGGAGAGCGGTCCATCGCCGACATCCGGGTTGGCTTCCGCACCGCGAGTTGACGCGGTCGGCTCTTCACCAGGCGATGGGCTGCCGGTCCTCCCACAACAGGCCAGTCTCCACGCCATCGGAGTGACGTGTCGCGAGCCAGACGATGGTGTCGGCTCCTTCCCCAGCCGAGCGCGGAGCTTCTGGACCCCCCATGTCGGTGCGGCAGTGTGCCGGACACATCGCATCGACGAGGATCCCCCTGCGACCGAACCCAGTTTCAGCTGCGAAATTTCGGGTGAGCGCGTTCAGCGCGGCTTTACTCACCCGGTATGGCGCTAGCCCGCCGGCCAACCCTGGGCCGCTGAACCGGCCCAGGCACGCCGAGACGTTGATGACCCGTCCGCGCCGACGTTCGACCATCTCCGGGCCAAACTGGCCGATGAGGTGGATGGCGCCGAAGAGGTTGACGTCGATGACCCGGCGCCACTCGTCTGGGGTGGCCCGCAGTGTCTTGGCCGTCCGATCGCTCATCACCCCGGCGGAGTTGACAAGTACCTCCACCGGCCCAAGATCCACAAGGTCTGCGCGGAGCCGTGCGACGTCTGCCGCATCGGTGACGTCACAGACATGGCCGATCACATCGTGGCCGGCCGCGACCATCTCTTGTGCCGCCAGCATGACCCGGTGCGTGTCCTGACCGACGATGACGAGGGTGAAGCCGTGTTCGGCAAGCCCAGTTGCCGCTGCTCGACCGATCCCTCTGCTGCCCCCCGTCACGAGGGCGATCCTGGAAGATTCCATTCCCCCACCGTGGGGGAGGAAGCACAGGCGTGCAAACGCACGGGACGTCCGACCCGGTGTCTGCACTGTTGCGGGGATACCCTGACGGTCGAGACGACGAATCAGCGAGGGGCAGCAACGCGAGGATGACCACTCAGCAGCAGTCAGCGGCAGCGGAGTTCGGGCCGAACCAGTGGCTTGTCGACGAGTTGTACCAGCAGTACCTCGCCGACCCAGCGTCGGTCGACCCGGCCTGGCACGGCTTCTTCGAGGACTATCGCCCCGGCGACGGCACGGGTGGCCCCGCCGCCGTCCCGGTGCCTCCCACCGACCCTGGTGCCGTCCATCTAGAACCAGCGCCACCGTCTCCGACCGCACCGCCCCCCACCCCACCTCCCCCGGCCCCAGCAGCTCCGGTTCCGCCTTCGAGGACCCCGACGCCGGCCTCCCCGCCAGCTCCGGCATCAACAAACGGGCCCACCTCCGTGGCCGAGGACGTCGACACCCAGGTGCTTCGTGGGCCCGCTGCCCGGGTCGTCACCAACATGGAGGCATCGCTCGCGGTCCCCACCGCGACCAGCGTCCGCGCGATCCCCGCCAAGCTGCTGATCGACAACCGCACCGTGATCAACAACCACCTGCGTCGTAGCCGTGGCGGCAAGGTTTCGTTCACCCACATGATCGCCTGGGCCGTCGTCCAATCGCTGAAGACGATGCCCGCGATGAATGCCAGCTATGCCGAGCTCGACGGAAAGCCGGTGATCGCGCGTCCAGAGCGGATCAACCTCGGCCTGGCCATCGACCTGGTCAAACCCGACGGAACCCGCCAGCTGATGGTGCCGGCCATCAAGGCCGCCGAGATGATGGACTTCACCGGATTCTGGTCGGCGTACGAAGACCTCATCCGCAGGGCGAGAGCAGGAAAGCTGGGCGTCGACGACTTCGTCGGAACGACGATCAGTCTCACGAACCCGGGCACCATCGGCACCGTCCACTCGGTTCCTCGCCTCATGCAGGGGCAGGGGGCAATCATCGGCGTCGGAGCCCTTGAGTACCCAGCCGAGTACCAAGGGGCGTCACCTGAGACGCTGGCCAGACTCGCGGTGAGCAAGACGCTGACGCTGACCTCGACCTATGACCACCGGATCATCCAGGGTGCCCAGTCGGGCGAGTTCTTGAAGCGAATCCACAAGCTGCTGCTCGGCGAGGACGACTTCTACGACGGCGTCTTCGCCGCACTGCGGATCCCCTACGAGCCGATCCGCTGGGTGAGCGACATCAGCGCGTCCCACGAGGACGACATCAACAAGACGGCGCGCGTACAAGAACTGATTCACGCTTACCGTGTGCGCGGTCACCTGATGGCAGACACCGACCCGCTTGAGTACGAGCAGCGTCGCCACCCCGACCTCGACCTGGTCAACCACGGGCTGACGCTCTGGGACCTCGACCGCGAGTTCGCGACTGGCGGCTTTGGCGGCGAGCCGCTGATGACGCTGCGCGACATCCTGGGCGTGCTGCGCGACTCCTACGCGCGCACCATCGGCATCGAGTACATGCACATTCAGGACCCCGAGCAACGCGAGTGGATCCAAGCGCGCTTCGAACGTGGACACAGCCGCCCCACGGCGGAGGAGCAGCTGCACATCCTTCGGCGCCTCAACGCCGCTGAGGCCTTCGAGGCCTTCCTGCAGACCAAGTACGTCGGTCAGAAGCGCTTCTCGCTCGAGGGCAGCGAGTCGGTCATCCCGCTGATCGACGAGCTCATCACGTCCGCTGCGCACACCGGCCTCCACGAGGTCGCCATCGGCATGCCACACCGTGGCCGCCTGAACGTCTTGGCGAACATCGTCGGCAAGTCCTACGCCCAGATCTTCCGCGAGTTCGAAGGCAACCTCGACACCGAGGCCGTGCAGGGCTCAGGAGACGTCAAGTACCACCTCGGAGCCGACGGAACCTTCACCGCTCCCGACGGATCGACGATCAACGTCTCGCTGGTCTCCAACCCCAGCCACCTCGAAGCGGTGAGCCCAGTCCTGGAGGGGTTCACCCGCGCCAAGCAGGATACCCTCGGCCTTGGCGAGTCCGGCTTCACCGTGTTGCCCGTGCTGATGCACGGGGATGCCGCCTTCGCCGGGCAAGGGGTCGTCGCCGAGACGCTCGAGCTCTCCCAGCTGCGTGGCTATCGCACGGGCGGAACCGTGCACGTGGTCGTCAACAATCAGGTGGGCTTCACCACGTCACCCGCTGCCGCACGGTCCAGCGTCTACGCCACCGATGTCGCGCGCGCCGTCCAGGCACCGATCTTCCACGTCAATGGCGACGACCCCGAAGCCGTCGTTCGCGTGGCTCAGGAGGCCTTTGAGTTTCGCCGTGCCTTCAAGAAGGACGTTGTCATCGACCTCGTCTGCTACCGCCGACGCGGACACAACGAGGCCGACGACCCATCGTTGACCCAGCCACTCATGTACAACGTCATCGATGCCAAACGCTCGGCCCGCAAGCTGTACACCGAGGCGTTGATCGGACGCGGTGACATCACCGTCGAAGAGGCCGAGGGAGCCCTGCGCAACTACCAGGAGCAGCTCGAGAAGGTCTTCCGCGAGACGCGCGAGGCCGCCGAGAGCACCGACGAGATGGCTGAGCCGGCCAGCGAGGTCGAGCAGCGCGGCGAGGTCACCCTGGCGCCCCAGACACCCGAACGAGATGTGGTCACGGCGATCAACCGCGAGACCGTCGATCGCGTCGTCCAGACCCAGCTTCAGCTCCCCGACGGGTTCACGGTCCACCCCCGACTCGCCCCACAGCTGCAGCGGCGCGCCCAGATGGTGGAGGACGACACGATCGACTGGGCCATGGGTGAGACATTGGCGATCGGCTCGGTGCTCAGCGACGGCATCTCGGTGCGCCTCGCCGGCCAGGACTCGCGCCGCGGGACCTTTGGTCAGCGGCACATGGTGATCATCGACCGAAAGACCGGTTGGGCCTACAAGCCACTGAAGCGCTGCTACGAGAAGGGCGCGAAGCTCTACGTATACGACTCGCCTCTGTCGGAGTTTGCGGCAATGGGCTTCGAGTACGGCTACAGCGTCGCGCGCCCTGAGGCCCTGGTGATGTGGGAGGCCCAGTTCGGTGACTTCGTCAACGGCGCCCAGACCATCATCGACGAGTTTCTCGCGCCCGGTGAGCAGAAGTGGGGCCAACAGTCCGGGCTCGTGCTGCTGCTGCCGCACGGTCACGAGGGCCAGGGCCCCGACCACTCATCGGCTCGGATCGAGCGGTTCCTCCAGCTGTGCGCGCAGGACAACATGACGATCGCCAACCTCACGACACCTGCGAACTACTTCCACCTGTTGCGCTGGCAGGCGTTGTCGCCCGTACGACGCCCTCTCGTGGTCTTCACCCCGAAGTCGATGCTCCGACTCAAAGCCGCGGCGTCTGCCACCAAAGACTTCACCTCAGGACACTTCAACCCCGTCTATCCCGACACCAACGATTCCCTCACCGCAGACGGCGTCCGTCGCGTCCTGCTCTGCAGCGGCAAGGTGTACTACGACCTGCTGAAGCACCGCGAGGAGACCGGGCAGACCGACACCGCCATCGTCCGCGTCGAGCGGCTCTACCCGCTGCCTACCAACGAGACGTTCCGCGCCATCGCAAAGTACGGGCAGGCAGAGCTGCGATGGGTTCAGGAAGAGCCCGCGAACCAAGGTGCTTGGCCCTTCATGGGGCTCGCCCTCACCGAGGCACTCGGCCAACCGATCCGTCCTGTCTCGCGTCCAGCCAGCTCGGCGCCGGCCACCGGCTCCGCGCATGCCCACGACCACGAGCAACGCGCATTGGTCGAGCGTGCGTTCTCCGCCGGCTGAGCGGGCCGTCATGTACTTCACCGACCGCGGGATCGAGGAGCTCTCGTCGCGGCGTGGCGAAGAGCAGGTCAGTCTCGCCTGGCTCGCGGACCAGCTGCAGGTGTTCGTCGACCTCAACCCGGACTTCGAGACCGCCATCGAGCGGTTCGCGACCTGGCTCGCGAGGCTCGACGACGAAGACTGACTCGACCGGCGTCTATCTGTTTCGGCGGGCCAATGGTCTCTAGGCGGGCAATATTCCGGTCAGATAGACTGAATACCGCAGAATTGCCTTTCAGCCGGGTTGCCTGAGACTGAATCGCCACTACGACATTGCTTTCACAGGGGAGTGACCATGTCCGTCGTCCGTCCAGCGTCCGTCCGCGTGCTCGTCGACGAGGCCCACCAGCAAGCATGGTCAATCCGACCCGACATCTCCGCCCAGATGCAGCCGGCACACCCAGGCGACAGCTCGTACGCCAAGGCCGCCGGGCTGCTTCGCCGTCGCGACTTCGTCGTCGAGGCACTGACCACGGGACGCCTGACACCAGAGACCCTCGCCGACATCTCGGTACTTGTGCTCCCACACGCCAGCTCGCCGAAGTTCGAAGCGACGACCGGCGTCGGATCGGCCCACTACGACGACGACGAGGTCGCGGCCATTCACGCGTTCGTGGCGGCCGGCGGCGGGCTCGTCATCTTGGCCGAGTCCGAACAGGACAAGTACGACTCCAACCTTGCCGACATCGCTGCCAGCTTTGGCATCACCGTCGAGCACGCCACCGTTCAGGACTACCAAAGCCATCACCAGGCACCGAGCTGGGTCGAGTCTGAGATCGCGACCGCCCACCCGCTGCTCACCGATGTCGAGAAGCTGGTCTTCTACCGGGCGGGGTCGCTCAGCCCCAACGACGAGGTCACCGTTTTGGCCCGCTCGAGCAAGGCAGCCGCCCCGGCGGCGGCCCCGCTGCTCGCGGCCACGACCGCCGGCAAGGGCAGAGTGGTCGTTGCCGCCGACTCCGACCTCTTCGGGGACGACTGCATCGATGACTTCGACCACGCACAGCTCTGGGTCAACATGGCCTACTGGGCCGCGCTGCCCACGTTCGCGTCACAAGTCGACCACCACGTCTCCGCCGCTGCCGCTGACCCGAACTGGGCTCAGCTGAAAGCGGCGACAGAGGAGCTAAGGACCCTGCAGGCCGCCGACGCCACTGTCGACCTCGCAGCCACACCGGTGGAGCAGGTGCGCGCGATCGCTGATCGCGTCGGCGCTGCAGTCGCGGGGCTTTCCCCGTACTTCCCCCACCAAGCTGAGTACCTCGCACAGGTGATCGTCGACCTGGACGCCTGGATCGAAGGCGGATGCGGCAAGCCCAACTTCGGTCCTGCGCTGTCGCTCTTCCGCCCCGAGCTGCAGCGTGCGGACGGAGTCGAGCACCTCGCCTTCTTCCCGATGTACACCCCCAACGGCTCACTCGATGTCCGCTTCGAGGCCCTCATCGTTCGCGTGCCATGGCCAGCCTGGATCGCTGAGCTGGAGAGCACGCAGTTCGCCAACGACAAGTTCGTTCCGGTTCACCTCGTCGACAACACCGCTGGCTACGACAGCGAATGTGCGGTCTTCTTCCCCGAGACGGTCAGCGTCGTCGGTGAGGCCGCTAACACCTTTGGCGGCATCTTCTGCGACCGCGAGGCAGCTCGCTACCAGCGAGTGGTGGGCGAAGCCGTGCAGATCACCGCCCTTGAGCTGCCGCCCGCACTCTCGGCGCTCCTCGCGAGTGAGCCGATGACCCGCGACATGTTCGAGCTGTGGGACCTCATCCACGACCGGGCACACAGCCACGGTGAACTGCCCTTTGACCCGTTCATGATCCGTAAGCGACTTCCGTTCTGGATGTACTCGCTGGAAGAGCTGCGGTGTGACCTCACCGCCTTTCACCAGGCGGGCGAGATCGCTGGCGACTTCCCGTTCGCCGAGTACGTGCAGTACGGCGTCCTCTTCGACCGCCTCTTCCGATTCCCACTCACCGGTGGGCGCGTCCGCAACTACGACGGGCTGGCAGGCCAGGTTCTTTTCGGATACCTGCACAACAACGGCATCCTCACGTGGCGCAACAACACTCTGACTATCGACTGGGCCCGCCTGCCCGATGGCGTCAACGAGCTGCGGCTGGAGATCGAGGCGCTGTACCGCACTGGCATCAGCAGCTCGAAGGTGCGCTACTGGATCGCCGCTCACGACCTCGTGAGCAAGTACGTCCAGCCAAACCTCGCGTCTCAGTGGACGCCGGAGGCGCGTACGGGACGCGACGAGGCCGACCACAAGGCGTGGGTCAACCTGGTCAACCCTGATGAGTTCCCGCTGAGCATGTTCTACCAATCGCTTGGGCGCCAAGCTGCTCCCCACGATCGAGTCGGCCAGCGGAGCAGCCGCGTGACGCCGCTGGCTGGTCGTCGCGTCCTCGTCACCGGCGCAGCTGGCGGCCTTGGTCCGACGGTCGTCGCGGCGGCCGGCGCGGCAGGGGCACGTCTGATTCTGGTGGACGTCGCGCAGGATCGCCTCGACGCGCTCGCGGCCCGCTTCAGCGACTCCATTGAGAGCACGCACGTCGTCGACCTGCTCGACGACGATGCGGTCCGTGTCTTCGCTGCGGACGTCACTGCGTCGGCACCGGTCGACGCCGTGTGGCACCTCGTGGGTGGGTGGCGGGGTGGCACCCCCCTTCAGGAGCAACCGCTGGAGGACTGGGAGTGGCTGCACGACTTGCTGGTGCGCACCACGGTGCACGTGGTGCGCGCCTTCGCCGAGCCGCTCGTGACGTCCGAACAGGGCCGGTTCGCCATCATCTCCGCCAAGGAGGCGCAAGCGCCCACGAGCAAGAACGCCGCCTACGCGACGGCCAAGGCTGCGTCAGAGGCCGTCGTGCTGGCGCTGGCGAACGGCTTCAAGGGCACGACGGCGACCGCCAACGTCGTGGTTGTACCCGCGATCCTCACACCGGCCATGCGTGAGAAGAACCCAGACAAGGACTGGGGCACCTTTGTCCCGGCCGAGGAGATCGCCGACGCCCTGGTGTACCTCTCCTCCCCCGCTGGCGCCAAGATGAACGGACAACGCATCCGCCTCTACTCCGGAGGGCCCTCGTGAACCACCGCGGCTTCGCCAGCGACAACTACGCCGGCGTCCACCCCGACGTCCTCGCCAAGCTGGCCGAGGTCAACGTGGGACACGTCGTGTCCTACGGCGAAGACCCGTATACCGAAGAGACCGTTGAGCGTTTTCGCTCGATGCTCGGTGAGCAGGTCGAGGTGTTCTTCGTCTTCAACGGCACCGGTGCCAACGTCACCGCCCTGCAGTCGCTGCTGCGGCCGTGGGAGAACGTCATCTGCACCCAGAACGCCCACATCAACTGGGACGAGTGCGGAGCACCTGAGCGCTTCCTCGGCAGCAAGCTCTGGGACGTACCGACACCGGACGGCAAGCTGACCCCCGAGATGATCCGCGCCGCCTACATCGGACGCGGCGACGTGCATCACGTTCAGCCAAGGGTCGTCGCCATCACGCAGTCGACCGAGCTCGGGACGCTGTACTCCGTCGACGAGGTCAAGGCGATCGCCGACACTGCGCACGAGCTCGACATGTACCTCCACATGGATGGCGCCCGAATCTCCAACGCCGCCGTATCCCTGGGAGTTCAGATCCGGGAGACCACAGCAGATGCCGGCGTCGACGTCCTTTCCTTCGGCGGCACCAAGAACGGCCTCATGGGCGGTGAGGCCATCGTCTACTTCCGTCCGGAGCTCGCCGAGAGCACTCCCTTCATCCGCAAGCAAGGGATGCAGCTTTCCAGCAAGATGCGCTTCATCTCTGCACAGTTCCTGGCGCTATTCGAGAACGACCTGTGGCGCCACAACGCCGCGCACGCCAACGCCATGGCTCAGCGTCTGCACAATGCCGTCGTCGACATCCCCGGCGTGACCATCACGCAGAGGGTGCAGGCCAACGGTGTCTTTGCCATCCTTCCCCAGCTAGCGATCGCCAAGCTGCAGGAGGCCTACCCCTTCTACGCCTGGGATGAGGCCCGCAACGAGGTGCGCTGGATGTGCTCGTGGGACACCACCGAGGACGACATCGACTCGTTCGCGCGTCTGGTCGCCGAGGTCGTGCCAGCGTCGCTGTGACGGCTGAAGACCTGCCGCCCGGGGCGGTGGCTGCTGAGCAGATGGGGCTGGCGCGTCGTGTCATCCGCCATGGGTCGGTGCGCAGCCTCGCTGAAGCGGCCGTTGCGCGAGGCGTGGATGCCGCTGATGTCGTCAAGACCATGGTCGTGCGCCGCGGCGAAGGCGACTTTGTCTTCGTGCTGGTGCCAGGTGACCGGGTGATCAGCTGGCCCAAGCTGCGCACCCTGCTTGGCGTCAACCGCCTCTCTATGCCCGATGCTGACGAGGCGTTGGCTGTCACCGGCTACCCCAGGGGCACCATCACACCCTTCGGCGCCAAGACTGCGCTACCCGTGATCGCCGATGAGCTGCTCGCCGGACGCGCCATCACTCTTGGGGCCGGCGTCAACAACACCGCTATCGCTGTCGATGCCGACGAGGCGCTAGCGGCGCTTCACGCGCAGATCGCGGACGTCACCGACCCGGAGTAGCCAGGGTCGTCACACTCTTGGACCACGAACTAGCAATCCTCTGACCGGCCACCGCCATCCCTGACGTGGCAGTACGCCCGCTGGACCGCCACCCTCACTCGCGTGAGAGTTAGGTACAGATCGGGGGCGTCCCACGGGCCGAGGATGTACCTAGTGCTCACGTATACGCCGGTCAGTGATGCGGGCGCAGGACGCCATCCTCGCGGGCAGCCTTGGATACGGCTTCAGCAACTGAAGGCGCAACCCGCTGGTCGAAGACGCTGGGGATGACGTGGTCAAAGGCGACGTCGTCGCCCACCACCTTCGCCAGCGCGTTGGCGGCCGCCAGCTTCATCCCCTTCGTGATCTGGGTGGCTCCAACCTCGAGCGCACCCTTGAAGATGCCGGGGAACGCGAGCACGTTGTTGATCTGGTTCGGGAAGTCGCTGCGGCCGGTGGCCACGACCCTGGCGTACTTGGCTGCCATCGACGGATCCACCTCGGGGTCGGGGTTCGCGAGCGCGAACACCATCGCGTCGGACGACATCGACGCGACAGCAGCCTCGGAGACCTTGCCGGCAGAGACACCGATGAAGACGTCGGCACCCCGCATGGCCTCTTCGATCGATCCGGTCAGGCCAGCGGAGTTGGTGGCGCCGGCGATCCGCTCCTTCATGCCTTCCAGTTCGCCGCGTCCTGCGTGGATGATCCCCTTGCTGTCGCCGACAGCGATGTCGCCGATCCCCGCCTCGAGCAGGATCTTGGTGACGGCAACACCCGCCGCGCCAGCACCGGAGACGACGACACGAAGATCTGAAAGTGGCCGGTTGATCAATCGCATGGCGTTCTCGAGCGCCGCGAGCACCACGATCGCAGTGCCGTGCTGGTCGTCGTGGAAGACCGGGATGTCGAGCCGTTCCTGCAGCCGCTTCTCGATCTCGAAGCAGCGCGGGGCGCTGATGTCCTCCAGGTTGATGCCACCAAAACTTGGCGCAAGGTGCGCCACCGTCTCAACGATCTCGTCCGTGTCCTTCGTGTCCAGCACGATCGGCACGGCGTCGATCCCACCGAAGTCCTTGAAGAGCAACGCCTTCCCCTCCATCACCGGCAACGCCGCAAGCGGGCCGATGTCACCCAGACCGAGAACAGCCGTGCCGTCAGACACGACGGCGACGACATGCGAGCGCCAGGTATAGGTGTCGGCCAGGCCAGGGTCGGCGGCGATAGCTTCGCTCACCCGTGCGACGCCCGGCGTGTAGGCCAGGGCCAGGCCCTCGGCATCGCGGACCCGAGCGGTCGAGCGCATCTCGATCTTTCCGCCGCGGTGGAGCGCGAAGACCGGGTCGATGGGCAAGTCAGAGGTTGTCACGGAGCACGCTTCCGAAGGTGGGCGGATCGACCATCGTGTCACAGGGCCGGAGCTGGCCTGATGCGCCGAAGCGGCCAAACACGTTGCACCACCTGCGCCACCACGTCACGGGTCGGGATGGCCCCCACCACCCAAGAGTCGACGCCTTCCCGCGGGTTGTCGCGCTCGACCCACCAGCCCTCCGGCTCCAAGCGCACAGCCCGCTTGACGGCCAGCCCATGGCGTCCTGGCAGCGCCAGCACAACGAGGCTGCCGGGTGCCGGCTCCAGGCCGACTCGCACCAACAGCAGGTCCCCGTCGCGCAGCGTCGGCTCCATGGACGCCCCTCGCACGCGGACGATGGCTCGCCCGGCAACGACCGCCCCAAGTTCGTGCTCGGAGGGGGATCTGCGTGCGCGTGACATGAGGGGTAGTGTCGCTGACATCCCAGACCTGCGTCGAAAGGACCCACCCATGGCTCTCCGGCTCATCGCCGAGGTCAGTGCCCACTGCGACCTGCCGTGCGGCGTCTACGACCCTGCTCAGGCCAAGATCGAGGCCCAGTCGGTGAAGGCGTGCATGGAGAAGTACCACGGCAGCGACGACGCCGACTTCAAGGCGCGCGCAGTCTCCATCAAGGAGCAGCGCTCCAACATGGTCAAGGAGCACCTGTGGGTGCTCTGGACTGACTACTTCAAGCCCCCGCACTTCGAGAAGTATCCCCAGCTGCACGGGCTCTTCAACGACGCCACCAAGCTCGCCGGCGCCGGTGGCACCAAAGGCAGCAACGACGTTGCCGTTGCCGACCAGCTGCTTGGCAAGATCGACGAGATCGCCAACATCTTCTGGGAGACCAAGAAGGCCTGACGCACGCACAGCCCACGGCGTTGGACGCGGGGTCGTTCTCTCGGGAGCGACCCCGCGTTCCTATGTCTGTCCGCGCCTGCGCCAAGATCGAGCCATGACGAGCTACCGGATCCGCGGCGCCCGCCCCGACGACGTCCCCGAGATCTTCGCGATGGTGTGCGAGCTGGCTGAGTATGAAAAGGCCCGCCACGAGGTGCAGTCCAGCGAAAAGCTCTTCACCGAGGCGCTCTTCTGTGACGAACCAGCCGTCTGGTGCTCCATCCTGGAGCACCACGCTAAGGACGACACCCCTGCGGAGCACGCCAACTGGGAGATCGCCGGCATGGCGATCTGGTTCCGCAACTTCTTCACTTGGACGGCCAAGCACTCGATCTACCTCGACGACCTGTACGTCCGCGAGCAGTACCGCGGGCTCGGCTACGGCAAGGCGCTGTTGCAGCACCTCGCGCAGATCTGCGTCGATCGCGGTTACCCGCGCCTCGACTGGTGGGTCCTCGACTGGAATCCCGCCGTCGACTTCTACCAGCGGATCGGTGCCATCTCGATGGACGACTGGACCGTGAACCGACTGACCGGCACAGCCCTGGAGCGACTGGCATCCGGCCGATTCGACGACACCGGCGACCCCGAAGCAGTGTGACCCCGGCGCTGACTCCGTTCACGCGCCGAGCCGGTGCCGACTCCGTTCACACTCTGAGCCGGTTCAGCGAGTGTGCACTCTGACCCGGTGCTGACCCGCTTCACGCGCTGAGCCGTTTCAGCGAGTTTGGGTGCGCCAACTGGTGCTCTAGCAGCACTTTCCGCACCCACATCCCAAGCAGAATCGTCAACAGCGGGCGTCCGCCCGATGCTCGGTCGCACCCGTGCGAACATCACGGCCGGCCGTCTCGACGAGGCCGACGACCCCGAAGGGTGAGCCCCTGTCGCAAGCCTCTGTTGGCATCATCGCTTCTCGGCTAGGAAGGAGGTGGAGGGATCGCGAAGTTTTTCAGAGGAGTACTCATGAGGGCCCTGTACCGAGCATCAGCAGTTGTCGGGTCGCTTCTCATTGCGGGAACAATGGGTGTCGCGCCCGCCTCGGCAAGCCACGAGTTGGACTTGTTCACCCGGCTGCACCACAGCAGCTCATTCCCCAACGCGAACGGCGTGGCCGAGTACGAGCGCGGCAGCACCGGACGTGAACTAGAGGTCACGGTTAACAACATCAACCGCTTGGCCGACCGGTACGTGTTTGTGTACGTCGCCGGAACCAAGGTGGGACGCATCCACGTCGCGAACAGTGGCTGGGCGCACCGCGAATGGGACACCAACCACGGTGACGCCATTCCCCGCGCCTCCAAGGGCGACTGGGTCAAGATCCGCACCCACAGTGGAACGTTAGTTGCCAAGGGCAGTTTCGGCCTGGACACCGACACCTGACGCTATTGAGAACGCTTGGTGGCCCGGGGCCAGAGTGCTTCGGGTCACCGGCGAGCCTATGCGTTGGCGTAGATCAGATGCTCGCGAACCTCACGGCTGAAGAGCAGCCGCAGGACAACGACGGCGCCGACGATCACCACTCCCCAAACGATGCGAGCGACGGGAGCGGCGGCGCCGAAGAAGGTGATTCCTGCGATGCCGAACAGCCCCTGGGTAAACAGGATGGGCGTGAACGCCCATCGTCGGCCGGCTAGGACCCCGCGCGAAACCAGGAACAGCCCCACACTCCACAGCCCAAGGACGACCGCAACGAACCAGACGGCCCCCCACTCGGCTGAGTCACTGCGCGCAGCGCTCACGACGTCAACGGCGATGAAGGCGATCATCGCCATCGCCTCGACGAACACCGCGATCGACAACATCCGCACCTGCGCCGGTAGCGGACCTGAGGACTCGATCTTGGAGGAGTCAGGGGTCACGGGCGGAGCGTAGCCGGAGGCGTAGGCTGAGGCTCATGCAGCGGGCAAGGCTCATCGTCAACCCCAGGGCGACCAGCACCAGCCCACGCGCCCGCGACGTGCTCACCCAGGCACTCGCTTCAGAGCTCTCGCTCGACATCACCGAAACCGGGGCACGGGGGCACGCAGCTGAGCTCGCCGCAGGCGCCGCTCGCTCTGGCGTAGACCTGGTGCTCGTCCTTGGCGGCGACGGAACCGTGAACGAGGTCGTCAACGGTCTGCTGGCGGACGGCGTCGACGCAGGAGCGCCGACCCTTGCTGTCGTCCCCGGAGGAAGCACCAACGTCTTCGCCAGATCCCTGGGCATGCCCGACGACCAGGTCGAGGCCACCGGATACCTGCTTGAGCTTCTGCGCGCCGGAACTGCGCGCACCATCGGCCTCGGCCGCGCTGACAACCGTTGGTTCACCTTCACCGCTGGCCTGGGCCTGGACGCAGACGTCGTCGCGCAGGTCGAGCAGAAGCGGTCCGCCGGACGCCGCTCCAGCCACGCGCTCTACGTGCGGACGGCAGCACGCTCGGTGGCCAGGCGCTCGGCCCGCCACAGCCCGCCCCTGCACCTCTCTGGTCTGGACGAGGCTGTGGGTGAACCCGTCGGCATGGTCCTGGTCGGCAACACCTCCCCATGGACCTACCTCGGGCGCCTGCCGGTCGATCCCTTCCCCGGGGCGTCCTTCGACCTCGGGCTCGACCTGCTGGCCCTCGAGCGGGTGAGCGTCCGACGAACGCTGCGCGTTGCCCGCCAGTCGCTGAGCTCTCGGGACCGCCCGCCGACGGGAGCCGGGGTGGTCCACCGCCACGATCTGACCAGCTTTACCGTCACCGCCGACGAGCCGGTCGCCTTCCAGGTCGACGGCGACTACCTGGGCGAGCGCTCCAGCGTCACCTTCGAGGCGGTACCCAAGGCCCTGCAGGTGATCGCGTGACCTCAGCCCGCCCGTAACGGAAATCACGCCGCCAGCCCTCACCACCCCGCGACCTGCGCGGATGTGACGCATCCGACATAACGACGACCCAATGATCCCGGAGATCGTCTTGTGGTCGGACCCACCATCTGTAAGGGTGGAGAAGGCCGTTTCGTCTCCGACCCCCCGAGGGACGAGCGGAATGGTGCGTCGCCCGGTGCAGCCCTCCGGCGGACGCCCCGTTGATCCTCTGAGGAGTGTGCATCCGCATGGACTGGCGCCACCGTGCCGCCTGCCGTGACGAAGACCCCGAGCTCTTCTTCCCCATCGGCAACACCGGCCCCGCACTGCTCCAGGTCGAAGAGGCCAAGGCCGTCTGCCGACGCTGCGAGGTAATCGAACCATGCCTTGAGTGGGCGCTCGAGACCGGTCAGGACGCCGGCGTCTGGGGCGGCCTCTCCGAGGACGAGCGCCGCGCCATGAAGCGCCGCAGCCGGATACGCACCAACGTCTGACCCCGCACCCGTGCTGACCATCCGCGGGGCCTTGCCTTGCGAATACGCGGCGATCGGAAACCTCACGGCCGAGGCCTACGCCCCCGTTCTGACGTTCGGCGAGTCCGACCCCTACCGCCGAACCCTCGTGGACGCAGCCGGTCGCGCCGCTGCAGCCGAGCTCTGGGCGGCCACCTGTGACGACCTGCTCGTCGGCACCGTGACCATCTGCCGGCCGGCCAGCCGCTACGCCGAGATCGCCACGGCCGACGAGCTGGAGGTCCGGATGTTGGCGGTATCTCCTGCAGCTCAAGGCCGACGCATCGGCGCCCAGCTGATGCAGCGAGTCCACGAGACTGCGCGGGCCGAGCAGTTCTGCGCCGTCGTGCTTTCCGTGGTCGAGACGAATGTGAGCGCGGTCGCGTTCTACGAGCGGCTGCGATATGCCCGCGTCCCAGAACGCGACTGGCAACCGGTCCCCGACGTCACGCTGCAGGTGTGGCGGTGGCCCGTTCCCCAGGGAAACTAGGCCCGGCGAGGCTCCGCGGGGTCAGGCGGCGCCGGAGTCCCGTCCACAGTTCCGGAAGGCCCGGCGGAACGCCTGAGGTGTCGTGCCCCGCTGCCGGACGAAGTGGTGACGCATCAGCGTCGCAGAGCCGAAGCCGCAGAGCTGCGCGATCCGCTCAATGGGCTCATCGGTCTCCTCCAGCAGGCGCTCAGCGTGCTGGACGCGTTGCTGGGTCAGCCAGGCGTGCGGGGTGCTGCCAGTCTCGCCCTTGAACCGCCTTGCGAAGGTACGCGGTGACATGTGGGCGCGGGCAGCCAACTCGTCGACCGAGACGTCGACGTCGACGTTTTCGGTCATCCAGTCCAGCAGCGGCCCGAGGGTCACCGCGTCGGTATCGGGCACGGGCCGCTCGATGAACTGAGCTTGTCCGCCCTCTCGGTAGGCGGGCACCACCATGCGTCGGGCGATCCCGTTGGCGACGGCTGCGCCGAGCTCTTGGCGCACCAAGTGCAGGCACGCGTCGATCCCGGCTGCCGACCCTGCGCTCGTGATGATGGGGCCGTCATCGACGTACAGGACGTCGGGAACAACTTGTGCGCGTGGGTACCGCTGCTGGAACTCTTCCATGTGGAACCAATGTGTGGTGCACGGACGGTCATCGAGCAAGCCGGCCGCCGCCAGTGTGAATGCGCCGCTACAGACGCTCAGGATGCGGCCGCCACGCGCGACGGTCTGATGCAGCAGCTCGCTGACGGCAGGGCTGACGCCGCGGTCGGTGTCCGATGCTGGAACGCAGATGAGGTCAGCCTGCGCGGCGCGCTCCAGGCCGTGCTCGGTGGCGACGGTGAAGCCGGCCGACGTCGTCACGGGCGCGCCATCTTCGGACACGACCGCGAAGTCGAAGGCGGGCAGGCCGACGTCGCTGCGGTCGATCCCGAAAACCTCGCAGACGACTCCCAGCTCGAAGGGGGCGACACCGGGCAGGGCCAGCACGGCCACGTTCTGCAGCATGCCGCAAGTATGGCAGAAAGTTTGCCTACCCTGTCAAGGGTGCCACTGGTGGCAGGTACTGAACTAACGCAAACTAACTGCCATGTACCGATTCAGCCCCAGCCCGTTAGCCCTCTCCATTCTGGCGGCCCAGACCCCACGGCGGCGCCGCCAGTCACCTCAGAAAGGACGATCATGGACGCGTCACTGATCATCATGACCGCTTTGGTCATCACGCTCGGAGCGGTGCTCCTGGCGACCGCCCGCACGATCCGCTCCGACCGGCCAGGGTGCCCGCCTGGCTCGCGGTCAGACTGGCGGGACGCCGAGCTGAGCTGGAGCCGCCTCGGCATCCGTTGACCAGGCCTGAGCCACCTACCAGCTGACCCGGCAGATGTCGGGTCAGCGGCCTGCTCGGGCCAAGAACCGCTGCGTGTCGACGAGCACACGTGTGATGACGGCTCGGGCCACCAGCCGATCACCGTCATCGGTAGCAACCACCTCAAACCGCAGCAGTCGACCGTCGAGATGCTCAAGGCGCGCCGCGACGCGAACGGTCTCACCGACCGGCAGCGCAAGCAGATGTTCGAGCTCGACGCGGGTGCCAACCGTGGTGCTCTCTGGAGGTAACCCGGCATCGCCCAGGGCCGCGATGCAGGCAGCTTCAGCCAGGGCGAGGAGTCGAGGGGTGGCCAACATCGGAACGTCCCCGCTGCCGACGGCAGATGCGGTGTCGTCGGGTGTGACGACGTGGACCAGAGCCGCCTGCAGTCCCACCTCGAGCGCCATGGCGCCAGAGTAGGCCCGTCAGGCCACGAGCCCCAGTCGACGGAGCTCGACAGTGAGGTCGTGCGGGCTGCTCGATGCCAGCATGGCGGCCTCGAGCGTGATCACGCCGTCACGGATCAACGAGACCAGATGCTGGTCGAACGTCTGCATGCCGTAGTAGGAGCCCTCGCCGATCAGCTGGGTGATCGTGCCGGTCTTCTCCGGGTCTGCGATCGCGTCGGCGATGCGGCCGGTGTTGACCAGCACCTCCATCGTCACGCAACGACCGTAGCCATCTGAGCGCGGGACGAGACGCTGACACAGGATGCCCCGAAGCGACTCTGACAGCGTCATGCGGATCTGCTTCTGCTCGTGCGGGGGAAAGAAGTCGATGATGCGGTTAACGGTCTCAGCCGCGTCCGTGGTGTGCAGGGTCGACATGACGAAGTGACCGGTCTCAGCCGCGGCCAAGGCCGCCTTCACGGTCTCCGGGTCACGCATCTCACCGACGAGGATGACGTCGGGGTCCTGGCGCATACCGGCACGCAATGCCGTCGCGAAGTCGGCGGTGTCGAGCTTGACCTCGCGCTGGTTGATCATCGAAAGCTTGTCGAAGTGGAGGACCTCGATCGGGTCCTCGATCGTGACCACGTGTACCTCGCGGTTCTGGTTGATGTGGTCGATCATCCCGGCGAGCGTCGTCGTCTTTCCAGAACCGGTTGGTCCGGTGACGAGCACCAGTCCGCGCGGCTCCATCGCCAGCGCGTTGACCACCTGAGGCAGACCCAGGTCGTCCAGGCCGATTGCCCCAACCGAGACTCGGCGGAACACCAGGCCAGCTGCTCCCCGGGCACGGAAGGCGTTCACACGGAAGCGTCCGACGCCTGACATCGAGTAGGCGAAGTCGGCCTCGTTGGTGTTGACGAACTCCTGCCAGAGGTCGGGGCGCTCGCGAAGCACCTCGGAGACCATGCTCTCGGTGTCGATGTTCGTCAGTGACGGCGCCTGCAACTTGCGAAGCCGGCCATCGATACGGACCCGGGGCGGGGACCCGGTCTTGCAATGAAGGTCAGAGCCACCGATTTCGACGAGCGCTTTCAGGAACGGCTCGACCGACTGGGGCCCTGAAGGCGCCGGGGCTGCCACCGGGGCCGGTACCGCCTCCGCGACAACAGGGTCGTCCGAGCCCGTCGGCTGCTCGTAATCGATGTCAGTGGTCTCCACGAGGGAGACTTCGACGTCAGGAAGTGCCACCTTTAGGCCGAGCAGGCTAGTCCTTTGGGATCAGGCGATCTCGACCATGACATCGCCCTCTTGGACCACATCGCCCTCGGCGACCGATACGGCGCTCACCGTCCCACCGCGCTCGGCAAGAACGGGAATCTCCATCTTCATCGATTCCATGATCACGACAGCCTGGCCTGGCTCGACCACGTCGCCGGCGCCCACCAGCAGCGACAGCACATTCGCCACCATTTCTGCGCGGATCTGCTCAGTCACGAGTCACTTCCCTCCAGCCGACGTCGGCGCCCCATCCAACCACGACGTCAGCCCAGGTCTTGGACTTAACCAACCTCAGACATCCACCAGCATGGTGCGCTCGACAACCCGGCTGGCGATGTCGACCACCGTGGGGTCGTACTCCTCAGCCATTCCTTCGCGCAGTCGGCCGAGGGCGTACATGCGCTGCACGCTCTCCATCGATCCGCCAGCGAAGTCGTCGTAAGCGTTGGCCACCCGGATGATGCGGCTGGCCACGGGGATGTTGGCGTCGAACGGCTGCCCAGGACGCCGGAAAGGCTCGGTCTGCTGCTCGACGATGTGCGCCACCCGGTCCATCCCGCTCTGCCGGATCACCTCAGCCCCGTACGCCGCAATGCGTCGCTGCTCGTCACGGGCGATCAGCGTCGTGGCACCGCCGGAGATCGGGTCGGTGAGCGAGAGCTGCCCGATGTCGTGCATCAGAGCTGCGTACTTCAGGTCCTTGATGTCGTCCTCAGAGAGCCCCATCTCGCGTCCAACGGCGACCGACAACTGGGCCACCCGTTGGGAATGCCCCGTCTCGGTGTAGCCGCCCACCTCGGTGACTCGGGAGAGCGCCTGGATCGTCTGGTCGTAGGTGGCCCGGATGCTCGCGTAGCGACGGAACGAGAACTGCGCCACGAGCAGCGGAAGCGCGAACAGGGGGAGCGCCCAGTAACCCATGACCCCGGCAGCCAGCGCGATGAGGACGCCGGTGGCGCCGATCGCCGAACCGATCCCGAGCAGCGCTCCGAACTCGTCGCGTGCGGCGGCCGTGAACGGACTGCGCTCTCGACCTGAGCGGGCAAGGGCCGCCAGCAGCGCGTCGACCAAGCCGCAGAGGAGCACGATGGCGAGCATGAACGCCGGGAGCTGCCACTTCGGGTCAGCGAGCCCATCGAGGTTTCCGTTGGTGTAGAGCGGACGGAAGAGCAGAGCGGCAAACCCGACGATCAGCACGCGGCGGGCCAGCGACTCAAGGCGCGGCGGCTGCCCGACTGCCATGTGCGGCACGGCCCCGACGAGGATGGCGATCGTGGTGACCGCCACGACTTGGAGTACCCCGTAGGTCGTATCGTCAGGTCCCGCCTGAGGGAAGTCGCCGAGCAAGGCGTAGGCCAGTCCGCCGGCCGCCCCGATCGGCGCAGCCGAACGGTCACCGGGGAGGTTCACCCTGACCAGCTCACCAACTGCGATCAAGGCACCGAACGCCAGAGCTATCTGCGGGTCGAGAACCGGTTGGGACGCTGTGGCGGCAACTGCCGGCGACGGCAAGCAGCAGGCCACCGACAACAACCAGCACCGAGCCACCGGAGAACTCATCAGCCCACGTTCGTCTCATGACCAATCACCTCGACGCAAGACGTCGCGCCTGTGCAGCATTCGCGCGTTGAGCGCCTCCGAGGCTGCCGCCTCGGCGGCCACCTGGACATCGGGCTCGGTCGGCAGGTTCGCCGCCGGGTCGTCGTGGTCGAACGTTGGCGACCCCAGCTCGACGTCTACCTGACGCTTCTCAGATGGAGCCACCGTCGTCCACGGATCACGTTGCAGCGCCGTGATCAACGCCTGGACCATGGCGTGGTCGAACTGCGTTCCCGCACAGTTCTCAAGCTCTCTCAGGGCTTCGGACACGTCTCGCGCTCCTCGGTAGGAACGCGTCGACGTCATGGAGTCGAACGCGTCGGCAACCGCAATGATCCTGGCAAACTCAGGGATGTCGTTTCCGGACAGACCCAAGGGGTAGCCACGACCGTCGAGCCGCTCGTGGTGATGCATGATGCCGTTGTAGGCCTCCTCGAGGAAGGCGATTCCGCGGACCATCTCGGTACCGTTCCTGGGGTGGCGCTTGATGGCGGCGAACTCCATGTCGCTCAGCGGTCCGGTCTTCTGCAGCACCCTGGTTGGCACGCCCAGCTTGCCGACATCGTGCAGGATGCCCGCGTACCGCAGCGCCTCGACGCGATCTTCGCGCATGTTAAGGATTCGCGCGATCAGCACCGAGGCGCGCGACACCCGCTCGCTGTGACCGCGCGTGTAGTGGTCCTTGGTCTCCACCGCCTGCACCAGCGCCCTGATCGTCGACTCGTACGCCTCACGTTGCTCTGCGTACTGGTTCCAGGCACGGCGGGCGACAAGCAGTGGAAGGAGGACAAGGGCAGCCGCAAAGCCTCCGCCGATCGACCAGAGGACGGCCATCAGCAAGCCCAGCAGCATGTAGGCGAAGTAGGGACCAACAGAGGTGAGCACCATGTTTCGCCAGATCGTGCTGGCCTTGATCTGTTCCTGAGTCGCCAAGATGCCGAGCATGAGCGCAGCGTTGACGCCGATCACGGCCACGATCGAGACGACGATCGCGCCAAGCAGATACGTAGGGAATCCTCCACCGGGCAGCATCTGCATCGAGATGCCGCCCATCGCGTCGTAGATCAGCCCGCCAGCCAAGCCCATCAGCACCCATTGCGCGTTGTTGAAGAGAACGCGCGACAGGGCCTTGCGCCGATCAAGCACGACAGCTGAGACTCCGACAAGACAAGCAACTTGCCACCCACCGATCAGGTAGGCGGCAATCAAGATCGGCACGTTCGCCGACAGGTCTACCTGTTGCGTCATCCGCGACTTCAGGTAGATCGACAGAATGAAGATTGGGGCCAGCACCAACAGCACACTGAGGTGCTCGGGATTTTCGACTATCTGCACCGTGGCAGCGATCAGCGCAGCGAGGGCACCGACCGTAACGACGGTCAGGTACACCTTCGCTGCTGGACGCAGCTGCAGCATGCGGTCGACTCCTGGGGGAAGGGTGAGGGGGGATCGGGGATCGGCAGCGCAACGGTTTCTAGTGCCATGACCAACCAGCACCGCTGGAAAGGAAACGCTCAACCGCGGAAACAAGCTTGCTCATTGTGTGGGAATCACCCCTTGCCTGAGATGTCACGAGCCCCGCTATGGCTCATGCGGCATCCGCTCCGCTCAAGGTGTGTGCTCCCAAAGGAACGACACGAGATAAAGCAGCACTTCCGCTGCCGATCCCCGATCCACCCTCTTCAGTTGTCTGATGGCCGCTCAGAAAAGAAAAGACCACCGAAACGGAAGTGAAGGGTGTGACAGGTGTGAACGTCAAGGAGCAGGGGCCTCTGAGGCCGAACCTTGACCATGATTAGCCCAATTAGGCTATCGCGGAGGGCTAGAAAGAACCATGTTGAACCCGTTTGGAGCATGTAGTCATCGGACTCCTCCTCGCGGCCCCACCAGTACGCCGTAACCTGCTCCCCGGGGGGTAGACGACCACTGGGGAGGGGGACCGTGAACGCTGAGCCAAGCCGTCTCACGGCCTACGCCGATCTGGTCGCCGCGGTGCTCGATCTTCGGGGATCGGGGCCGACACGGGCCTTCGACGCGGCCCTCACCGAGGCCGTTGCGGCCGGCAGCATCTCCGACGACCTCGCTCGACGGCTTCGCTGGCTCCAGCGAGCCGGCGAACGCGCCATCGTCGAACACGCCGAAGCCGTTCTCCCACCTGCCCTGGTCGCACTCCAAGCCAACGCGGCCGAACAGGCCCTGATTGAACCCCCGGTGGCCCCTGTGTGGGCCGATGACCAACACCCGGCGGACGTCATCGACCAAGCCGAGCCGGCCCCTGTCCGCCAGCTTCAGCCCTACCGGTTGCTCGTGGCTGGACTACGACCGCTGCCCGACCCCGCCCACCGTGGGACCCTTCCATGACTGCCCGCCGATCGTGAAGCTGTGACGCCACCGTGCCCCTGACCCGAGAGAGACTCACCTTTATGCCGAGCCTGCGCCTACTTCCGGACCTCGAAGAGTCGATCCGGCAGATCCCCGGAGTCAGAGCGGTCAGCGTGGTGACCGACGCCCACGCACAGCCGACCGAGGTGCACGTCCTAGCTGCCCCCGGTAAGCCCGCGAAACAGGTTGTCCGCGACGTTCAGTCGTTGGCAATGGCCCAGTTCGACATCGACCTCGACCACCGGATCGTCAGTGTCGTCCAGATCGAGGACGAGTCATCCACTGAGGATGCTGGCTCAACCGTCATCGACATGTCCGAAGCGGGTCCGGCACCTGCGGCGGACATCCTCGAGGAGATCGAGGCGCAAGCGCGTCCGATGATCAGCGAGATCGGAATACGCAGTACCGGGTCGGAGATCGAGGTCGAGGTACGACTCGAGCTCGACGGCGACACATTCGTGGGCATCGAACGGGGCGCAGCCGCGGCAAGCGCCCGCCCACGTCTGGTGGCGTCGGCGACCCTCAGCGCGCTCGACGAGCTGCTCGGGCTCCCGGCTGCTGTCGAAAGCTCAGCCGTCGTCGACACGGGCACTCATGCCGTCGCCCTCGTGGTCATCACCTTGTCTGTTCCGAGGCTCGGCGCTCAGTCGCTGGCAGGTAGCGCGGTGATCCGGGGGGACGAGACCGATGCCGTGGCAAGGGCAGTGCTGGCGGCGGTCAACCGCCGATTGGGCTGACGCCTGGCCTATGTGGGACCATGACATGCCGCAGATGCGGCGCCCCCCAGTAGCCAGCAGCAGGAGTCACGATGAGCAAGCGCGCCCGCAAGCGTCGCGACCGCAAGAAGAAGAAGGCCAACCACGGCAACCGCCCCACGTCCTGAAGTTGGGTGGGCAGTTCAGAAGTCGGTTGAGATCGTGGCCGACCTCAGTCGCGGTCGAACTTGATGGTCATCTCGGTTCTCACGATCTCTAGGCGTGAAACGATCGACGCCCGCAGTGCATCTGGCGCCGTCTCGCAACAACTGCGTGCGATCAACGCCTTCACCTCCTGCTCGATCCCGTACTCCTGGAGGCACGGCGAGCAGTCGTCGAGATGGCTGCGGATGTTGTCGATGACATCGGCGCTGAGCTCACCGTCAATGTAGAGGTAGACGGCCTCAACTACGTCTGAGCAATCGAGGTCATGACCGCGGGCATCGTGGGTGGTCATGTGAGGTCACCGCCGGTTCCAGCAGGAACAAACCCTCGCTCCTTGGCGTACTCCTCGAGCATCCCCCGCAGTTGACGGCGGCCGCGGTGCAACCGGGACATGACTGTTCCCACGGGTGTGTCCATGATCTCGGCGATCTCCTTGTAGGCAAATCCCTCGACGTCGGCCAGGTAGACCGCCATCCGGAAGTCCTCAGACAGAGCAGCCAGAGCGTCCTTGACGTCGGAGTCAGGCAGCCGGTCGAGTGCCTCGACCTCAGCCGAGCGGAGTCCACGTGAGGTATGCGACTCAGCACGCGCCAACTGCCAGTCCTCGATCTCGTCCGCGCCGCTCTGCTGGGGCTCGCGCTGCTTCTTGCGGTACGTGTTGATGAAGGTGTTGGTGAGAATGCGGTAGAGCCAGGCCTTGAGGTTGGTGCCGTCCTTGTACTGGTGGAATGCAGCAAAGGCCTTGGCGTAGGTCTCTTGGACGAGGTCCTCGGCATCACTGGCGTTGCGCGTCATGCGCAGAGCTGCGCCGTACAACTGGTCGAGGAACGGCAGGGCATCGCGCTCGAACCTTGCGGCGCGCTCGTCAACGGATTCCGTGGGTGCATCTTCTTGGCTCATTGGGCGCAAGGGTAGCGCGAGGTCAGTGGCCACGGTCATGTCACGCACAACACCGGGATGGTCAGCGATGATTCCCCCGCGCGGCCCGAAGGGCCCAGCGACGCACAGCGATCATCACAATTTCGTCGGCCTCACCCTGGGTGATCGGGCCCTGCCGCCGGACCCGCAGCGAATGGTCAGCGCCCGTGACCGCGAGCACCGTCAGGAGAGGTAGACCTGCTGCGGCCTCGATCACCTCGTCCGCGGTGCCAAAAGCGTCGCGGTCCCCCTGGATCGCCAGAACTGGGATCGAGGAGGGGATCTCAGCCATCCTGGACTTGTCCGGCTTGCCGGGCGGGTGCAACGGGAAGGCCAGTGCGACGACTCCGGCGGCGCCGAGCTTTCCAGCAGTGCGGCAGGCAACACGGGCCCCGGCGCTGCGGCCACCCACAAGAAGGGGCATCGAGCCGCTGGCAAAGCGTGGCATCGCGTTGCACCACGCCTCGTCGAGCTGAGCCGGCTGGGCCGCGACACGGCGTCCGGACACTCGCCACGGCTGCTCGAACCTTCCGACCCGGAAACCAGCAGCCGCCATCGTGGCAGCCAACATGACCACGTCCGGTGAACTGACTCCCCCACCAGCCCCATGGCCCAGCGCAAAGTCGCCCATCGCTCGCCCAGCCGGCTCGTCGACGTGCCAGCGGGCCGGGCCATGCCGCGTCAGGACGTCCACGACTTTGCTCATGTGCCAGTCGTAACCCTCAGCTGTCATTGCCGGGCGGTGGCCAAAGGCCGTCGGCGCCGACTGATCCTGGGGTCGCTTCGTCGAGTGGCAGTGGGTCAAGCAGCTCCGGACCGTTGTTGCGGACGCTGTTGACCCGAATCGAAACGGGATATGCAGACAACTCCGAGTTCTGCGCTGGCACCATCAGCTGCTCGACCACTGAGCGCTCGGCGACAGTGGGGTCAAGCCATCGCTGCCAGTCTTGTTCAGCAATCACCACCGGCATGCGGTCATGAATGCGACCTACTGCGTCGGTTGCCGATGTCGTGATGATGGTCGCGGTGAGCAGCCAGCCCTCAGGGTCATCGCGCTCCCTGGTCTTGTCGTGCCACCATTCGTAGAGACCTGCCATCGCGAGACTCTGGCCATCTGAACGGTGGATGTAGAAGGGTTGCTTGACAGGCTTGCCTCGCGATGTCAGCGGAACATTGTCACCGGTTGGCGTGTACCACTCGTAGTAGCCATCGGCAGGCAACAGGCATCGCCGCTTCCCGAACGCTCGGCGAAATGCAGGCTTTTCGGCAACGGTCTCCGCGCGTGCATTGATCATGCGTGACCCGATCGACGGGTCCTTTGCCCACGAGGGGACGAGTCCCCACCGCATGACACGCAATTGACGCTCTGCGGCAGCATCGTCCGGTGCACCCTCTGGCTGTCGGGACACCACCGCGTATACCCGCTTAGTGGGTGCGACGTTGTAGTCGGCGTTCAGAGGTTTGTCGACGAGAGACTCTTCGACCTCGAACTCCTCAACGAGCGCATCGGGATCTTTGGCCGATGCGTAGCGTCCGCACATGGACTTCACCCTAGGCTGAGGCGGTGAGCAAGCGCCACGACCACCTTGATGAGGACGACGTTCGAGTGCGCCCGGGCAAGGGCAAGTCACGCGCGCGCAGCAAGATTCGTCCTGACCACCAGCATGCTTCTGAGGCGCTGGTGACCGCCGTCGACCGCGGACGCTTCACAGCGGTTCTCGACGACGATCCGACACGACTGGTCTATGCGATCAAGGCACGCGAGATCGGCCGCAAGGGGGTCGTGGTGGGCGACCGGGTCGACCTCGTCGGAGACATCGCCGGCGGCGGGGACGCACTCGCCCGCATCGTGCGCCGCCAGCCGCGGACGACCGTGCTGCGCCGATCCGCTGACGACAACGATCCCGTCGAGCGGGTCGTGGTCGCCAACGCTGAGCAGCTGGCCATCGTGGTCGCTGCTGCAGACCCAGAACCGCGGCCCCGCTTGGTGGACCGCGCCATGATCGCTGCCTTTGATGGCGGACTCAAGCCCGTCGTGATCGTCACCAAGACCGATCTTGCCAGCGCCGCAGGGCTGGTGGAGCGCTACGCACCGCTCGATATCACCGTGCTCGCTCGCGCAAAGGGCGACCCCATGGATGCCGTCCACCAGCTGCTTGACGGTCATACCACGGTCCTCCTTGGCCACTCTGGCGTCGGGAAGTCGACACTGGTCAACTCGCTCGTCCCTGAGGCCTTTCGTGCTACAGGAGTGGTCAATGCCGTCACTGGCCGGGGGCGTCACACTTCGACGTCAGCGGTCGCCTTCCCGCTCGAACCTCGGGGCTGGGTGGTCGATACTCCGGGCATTCGATCGTTCGGTTTGGCCCATGTCGATCTCGACCGCTTCATGCGAGCCTTCCCCGATCTTCAAGCGGGTACCCGTGAGTGCCCGCGCGGGTGCGCACACACCGATGAGCACTGCGCCCTAGACCGCTACGTGTCAACCGGCGGGGCCGACCCCGCACGGCTGGTGTCACTGCGCCGCCTCCTAGCCAGTCGTGGTGACTCGACGAGCACCGCTACCGGGTAGACCAGACCGCCTCAGCACCAGAGTGGCCAATAAGCACCATTTGCACGATGGCAACGACGGCAACCACGACCGCGAGGGCCGGGACGAGCAAGTTGAGCCACCGAGGAACGGGGGCGCGTTGTTCGGCGCGGCGGCCAAGCCACCACAACGCTACGGCCAGGATCGACAGCGGAATGGCGCTGTAGAGCGCCGCGTTGCCGAGCTCTGCATGCCGCTCAATGAGCGCGGTTTCACCTCTGCTCTCTTGGAGCTGTTCACCGGTCGAGGTGGCGACCGGCACCATCACGGTCCCGAAGGCCGTGACACCGACGACCAGAATCCCGAATCGGCTACGCCACTTGGGTACCAGCGATATGGCGATGACTCCGACGGCCGCAAGCGGGATGAGGACCACAACGGCATGGACGACGAGCGGGTGTAGGGGGATCCCCCCGATGGTTTCCGGCATGGAGGGTATTCAGCCAGTCACCGGTCAGCGAGGCAAGAACCAACGTGCCGCGATAGGGACCTGTTAACCCTCGCTTTACCGGCGTTCAGCCCCACCTGGATACGGCTCCGGTCCAGACGGTCAGCGCAATCTGACCGGTGGCTGCCATCGCAGCAACGATCGTCAGGACGGCGACGACAGTGGGCAGGATCGCATTGCCCACCCCGCCGCGACGTTGCCTGTCCAGGTCGATCAGCAGCACGGCAGAAACGGCCAGCCAGAGGGCGAGCACGAACCAGACCGAAGATGATCCATTGCCGGCATGCTGGGCCGTCGCGAGCGGTTTGACCTCCGGGTACAAAGAATCCGCAAGCGCCTCGCCACTCAGCTTGGCGACGATCGTTGCGCCCAAGGCCGCCGTCGCCATAAGCCACGTCAGGGCGCCCCATCGCCCCCGCTTCTCCTGGCTGACCGCGATGATCACGGCAAGAAATGCCGTCAGCGGGACCAGAACAGCCCCGCCGTGCACGACGAGCGGGTGCAGCGGCAGACCGAAGACCGTCTCAGGCACCTGACCTCCTCAACTTCTAGCGCAGGGTAACCCCGCTTCACCTGCCGCCGCGGGCGAATCGGGCGGATACTCTGCTGGCCGTGACCGACGATCTCGCCTTCGCCCTCCGCCTCGCCGACGCCGCCGACGCGCTCACCATCGAGCGGTTCGGGGCACTTGACCTCCGCGTGGAGACCAAGCCTGACCTCACGCCGGTGAGCGACGCAGACCGAGCAGCCGAAGAACTGATCAGAAACCTGATCTCCGAGGCGCACCCGAGCGATGCCGTGATCGGCGAGGAGTTCGGTGCGTCAGGGCTAGCGGATCGCAACTGGATCATTGACCCGATCGACGGGACCAAGAACTACGTGCGCGGTGTGCCGGTGTGGGCCACCCTGATCGCGCTCGCGAACGAGGTTCCGTTCACCAACACCCAGTCGATCACCCTCGGGGTGGTCAGCGCTCCGGCACTGGGCCGGCGCTGGTGGGCCTCGCGAGGGGCCGGAGCCTGGCTGACAACGGGTGGGGCTCCCGTTCCGATCCACGTCTCCGGCGTCTCCGCACTCAGTGACGCGTCACTGTCGTTCTCAGAGTGGAACGACCCGGCGTGGGAGATCGGGAACCGCCGCGCCTCATTCGACCGCTTGCTTCGCTCAGCCTGGCGGTCTCGGGCCTACGGCGACTTCTGGTCGCACATGATGGTCGCTGAGGGCTCGGCCGATGCGGCACTCGAGCCCGAGCTGAACGCCTGGGACATGGCTGCGCTGGTGCCCATCGTCGAGGAGGCTGGCGGCACCATCACCGCGCTCGATGGCTCTTCACCCCTGGTCGGCGGGAACGCTGTCTCCACGAACGGCCTGCTCCACCCCGCGGTGCTGGGGGAGTTCACCTGAGCCTGGCCGCTGCCACCAGCCGAGCAGCAACGGGGCGAGCGTGATGGCTGCGAGGTCGAACCACCCGTAGCCACCCGCGGCACCACTCGGTGGGTTGCCCATGGTCACTAGGCCGGTCGGGTCGTAGGGCTGCCACTCCCAGGTACCTAGCCGGGTCCCGATGAGTTCAAGGTAGGTGACGACGACGAAAGCCCCGACGTAGAGCAGACGTGACCGGCCCCAGGCAAGGAATCCCAGCAGGCACCCGAACCATAAGAAGCCGAGAAGGTCTGATCTTGGCGACCACGGACTGATGCCCCACATTGCATACAGACCACTGACGATGATCGTCGCCGTCACCAGTGAACGCGCATGCGTTCGAAAGAAGGTCGACCGCCCCATGCAGAGTGCCGCCAGGTAGACCAGCCCATGGCCAGGTGGCACGAAGGACGGCACATTGTCGAAGCGGTAGGTGTAGACCTCAAGCCACGGCGAGAACGTGTACTCCACAAGGGTGGCAAAGACGATGACCACCGCTGTCTGCACACGAACGAGTGGAGTCTCGCTACGGAGGAGGAGCAGCAGCAAGCACCACGTCATGAGCCCGAGCAGATACTGCTGAGGGAGCGTGACACCACCGTCGAGGCCGAGCGTGATGGGGATCCACGCGAATACGACAACTGGCGTCCGCCACTCACTCATCAGGCCAGTGTGCCAGCGTCGCCAGTCCTGCGATCGTCGAGATGACCCCCGCTTTTGTTGACTCGCTGACCTGCCCCCAGTCCCTCGCTTGGAGTCACGGGGGCCGCTGTGTGTCAGAGTCTGCCTGTGACCGCCCTCCACCAACTCGGCTGGGCAACCGTGACCGTCTGGCTGGTGGTGAACTTGGTCAACGTGTTGCAGTCGATCGGCTTCGTCCTGCGACCCTCGAGGGGGATGGGTCCGAATCGCAGGATTGGCCTCGTGATTGCGGCGTTGGCGGTTCCTGCCGGTGCTGCCCTGGTCCAGCTCATTCGCGAGGGGAGTGCTCAGTGGGTCGGACCTGCGGTCTTCGTCACCTTCGTGATCCTGATGCTGGTCGTCGACTACTGGCGACCGATCGAGTTCCGCGCACCGCCCCGTCCGTCGGTTCTGGTGCCCTACCTCGTGCTCTTCTTCGGAGGCATTGTTGCCATGGGTGCCCCGATGTTCTGGCTCGACCGTGGTCTGTGGGCGGTCACGGTGGCCACCTCAGTGCTGTTGGTGACGTCAATGGTCTTCGCGCAGCACAAGGGACGGCTCTGAGTCTGGCGGGAGCCGGTCGCATCGGTTCGACCGGGCGCCGGAGGGTGCCGCTCCTTTCGATCGATTCAACGGCTGATCTCACCGGCTACGTTCCACCGTGAGGTCGGTCGGGGTGCCTACCCTGCCTCTTGTTCTTTGCGGTCTTCGGACTCTTCTTGTGGTGCTTCTTTGTGGCTAGCTCAGACTTCTTGCGCTGCTTGCCCGAGCCCAGCAAAGATGGCTCCTCCTCGTCTTCCGTCAGACCGTTGAAGGGTTCATCCTCGACCGCGATGCTCTCGGCAGAAGGCGTTGCCTCGGCATCTGCACCCTCGACCAGCGCCTTGCTTTGCGCCTTTGCGGAACGGACACCCTGGGAGATGCTGTGCCACATGTGATCTGCACCCAACCGCTCCTCAAAGCCACTGGCTCTCAGCACCCTCCTGACAAAGTGAAACACCCTCACGAGGTGAAGGTCCACTCCGCGACTTCGGAGGTCATCGAGCAACCCGTCGAGCATGTCTGCGCTAGTCACGTCCAGCTGATTCGTCGACTCGAGGTCAAGGATCAGGACGTGAACGCTTGGGTCGGCATCAACTTCGGCCAGGATACGTTCGCGCACCTCAGCAGCGTTGACCCAGAAGACTGGAGCGTCGAGCCTCAACACGAGAACCCCATCAACGGTGGAGCGCTCTGGGTGGCGTGCCACACTTCCCCATGCGGCCTTTTCATCGCTGATTTTGCCCATGACATCGGCATCCACTTGGCTGGACCGGTAGACAAGCCCAAGGACCGACAGACCAATCGCCGCAAGCAGCCCGTAGAGGGTGCCAAAGACAAGCACTCCGCCCAGTGCAGCCATGCAGCCGATGAAGTCGTTGCGTCTAATTTCGGCGGTATCGACGAATTGCATCGACGTCCATCAAGCCCCAAACAGCATGGATCACGATGGCCGAGAGCACGGCACGAGGCAGCGGTTCAATTGATCCGATGAATGCCACCACTGCGACTGCGACAATCATTGCGGCAAAGAGCCCGACGATCTGCGAACCGCCGCCGGCCCGAACTGATGCCGCCGTCTTGGACAGACTCCCAGCCACTCCCAGCCCCCCGGAAAGCCCGGCCCCGATGTTGGCTGCTCCGGTTGCGACGAGTTCCTGGTTGGACTCGATGCGGTAGCCGCCGGACTGAGCAAACAGTCGCGCTGCGCTGAGCCCCTCTGCCAGACCCACCAGCGCAATGGCGACACCGCCGAAAAGCACATTGGGGATTTGGTCCGCTGGAATTCCTGGAAGCGTAAGCGGCGGTAGTCCTGTCGGCACGTGACCTACCGTGGCTACGCCCCGCGCTGCGAGGTCGGCACCCTGCGAGACGACGATGCCGACCAAGAGGACCACCAAACCCCAGGGCACGTGGGGAACGAACCGCGAGCCGGCAAACAGCAAGACCAAGGAGACGACCCCGACGACAAGCGTGTCCCATTGGATGTCGTCAAGGTGGTAGGCAAGCTCGACCACTTGTTGAAGAACGTCCCCCGAAGTGCGCGGCACGCCCAGGATGCTGGGGATCTCACCGACCACGATGACGACGGTAAGGCCGAACACAAATCCGGTGACGATGGGCTTAGACAAGAACTCGGCCGTCCAGCCCAGGCCAAGCAGTCCGGTGACAACGAGAACCACGCCGCAGGTGATGGCCAACGCTGTAGTGAGTTTGAGTGCCAACGCTGGATCACCACTCGACCACGTCGCCACCAGCGAACCCGAGAGCACTGAAACAGTCGACACCGGTCCGACGATCAGCTGTCGGGAGGAACCGAGCAGCGCGTAAGCGACCAGAGCCAGCGGAACCGCATAAAGACCCACTTGGATCGGCACCCCAGCGATCCCTGCGTACCCCAGCGCCTGAGGGATGACGAGTGCAGCGACCACGGCACCAGCCAGCAGATCCGCACTCAGCCGCCGCCGGTGGTAGAGCGGCAACCAGGAAAGGATCGGAAGCCATGCCGACGCTCTAGCGGTCAGCGGCTCCCGATACTCACTCACGTCCCCTCCACACTCCGTTCACCTGTTCGGGGACGAACGATAGTGGTCCAGGGCGATACGAGCACGAGTAGCCGCACGCGCACAGCTCGGGCCAGTCGTGGCCACCTGGGTGACATTGTCAACGCAACGCAGCGTCGTCGAGATCGAGGCCACGACAGTGAGCGAGAGCCCTAAGCGGTACTGATCTCTGCCCCTCTCAAGATGCTGTCGTGCGTGACTGTTCACCCTTCCCAAGGCTTCCCCCCATCTGTCGGGGGCTGGGTAGGTGCGCTCTGAGCTAGTGGGCCCGTGTGCTCCTCAAGACGCCTTGACTGGCTGTAGGCGATCGTCGGGGCCACCGTGGGCAAGGCTGCATAGCGGATCTGTATCCGGCATTCGGGGCGGTCTCTGAGTGTTCCGGGGATACTGTCTCGGGGTGACCTTGGTGGACTTCGAACTGGCCGACACCCTGACTCTGGACGATGGGATCGTCGAGTGGGAGGCCGTAGGCGACGGCCCCCCGCTGATCTGGGTCGAGGGTGGCCCTGGCATCTGGGCGCACCTGGCCCGACCCGACGCTGAGTTGATCCAGGACGTGTTCCGGTGCCACTTGGTCAACGCTCCAGGCTGCGGCCGGACATCGCCACCCGTTGACCCGTCAGGCTACGAACTGGACGCTCTCATCGACTGGTGGGAACAGGTCCGAAAGGCGCTCGGGTTCGATCGAGTGACGATCATGGGTCACTCGTGGGGCGGCGTCCTGGCTCCCGCGTGGGCAGCCGCACACCCTGAGTCGATCGAGAAACTCATCGTGATCAACGGGTACCCCGGTGGCGCTGATGGCAACCCCGAAATCGACTACGAGCGCACGACTGCCGAGCGGGAGCGCAACCTGGCCCGTCACGAGGGTCGGTCTTACTACGACGCGGGCGTCCATGGGTTGAACGACGAGGTGGCGCAGTACGAGTCGGGCATCGAGATCAGCGAGGAGGAGGGCAACGCCTCCTACCGGCCGGCATGGCCGTTGTACTTCTCCGACCCCACCACGCCACTGTCCGCGCCACACGTGCGCCGAATCCAGGACGACTTTCGGGTGAACATGGACATGCAGTTGGCGTGGTACGGGTCGGACGACCCGATCGATGCACGGACCAACACCCTGCCGTCTCTGTCGACCGTCAGCTGCCCGACCTTGGTGATCGCGGGTGAGCACGACATCGTCTGCGGCCCGGAGTGGAACAAGCCCATCGCCCGAGCCATCCGGGATGCACGCTACGTCGAGATCAGCGACGCAGGGCACCTGCCGCAGTACGAGCAGCCCGACGCCGTTCGGGCCGCGCTGTTCGATTGGCTCGCCGCCACTCACGCATAGGTGCCGATATCGCCCGGGTGAGGAACCGTCCGCCGAAACGCGCATGGCGGGGGTAAGCCCATTTCCGGCTCGGACTCGGCTTCCTGAGGGACGTTTCCCAGCCTTATCAATCAACCCCCTCTCGCGCCCCTCGTCGACGAGGTCTATCAAGAGGAGTGGCTTTCCGTTTGTCACCCTCCTAGCGGCTCGGCCCAGGGTGGCCAGCACGGATTCGGGAAGTTGGGTAGGAATCGATAGTGTCAAATCGATTATCAGGGTTGACCGAGATGACTCCGTGCAGCCATTGCTTTGCGGCTCGCTCGAGATCGATCATGGAGGTACTGCCCCGGGAGGTGCACCATGATCGTCTCCGACGCCATGACCACTGATGTGGTCACCATCGGTCCGTCGCACTCGCTGCGGGAGGCCAGCAAGGTGATGGCCGACCGAAAGATCGGGTCGGTTGTCGTTCACGACCCTGAAGCTGACGGCCCGGGGATCTTGACTGAGCGCGACATCGTGAGTGCGGTCGCCGGAGGCGTCGACCTCGACACTTCGACGGCCACTGACCACCTGACCAAGGACTCCGCCTACGGCTCGCCGGGGTGGAGCCTGGACGAAGCAACCGATGCGATGAAACGAGGAGGCTTCCGGCACCTCGTCGTAGTCGAGGGCAGCAGCGTGGTGGGGATCATCTCGATGCGGGACGTCGTGCGCGCCTGGGGGAACATCAAGGCCTAGGCTTTGGTTGAAGGCCACGGGACGTCTACTACCGCGCTGAAACCTTCGGGAGAACCAATGTCCGTGACCAGCACCTACCGAGTGACCGGCATGACCTGCGGTCACTGTGTCAAGGCCGTCACCGACGAGATCACGGCGCTCGATGGCGTCCAGCGTGTCGACGTCGAGCTCTCGAGCGGTGCCGTCACCGTGGTCAGCTCAGAGGCCCTCACCCAGGACGCCGTCGCCGCAGCCGTCGATGAGGCCGGCTACGCCCTCGCCCCATGAGCGAGTCGGTCGAGCTCACGATCGACGGCATGACCTGCGCATCTTGCGCGGCCCGGATCGAGAAGAAGCTCAACAAACTCGAGGGCGTGTCGGCGAGCGTCAACTACGCCACCGAGACCGCTCGTGTGAACGTCTCGGATGGTTCCATCGGCACCGACGCGATAATCGCGACCGTCGAGAAGCTCGGATACTCAGCAGCGCTGCCGACTCTCGACAACGAGCCAGCAGCCGACAGCCTCGACCCCGAGACGGCGATGTGGCGTCAGCGACTCATCGTCTCCACCGTGTTGGCGACCCCGGTCCTCCTCATGTCGATGATTCCGGCACTGCAGTTCGACAACTGGCAGTGGCTGGCGCTCACTCTGGCCTCGCCCGTCGCCGTTTGGGGGGCGTGGCCGTTCCACCAGGCCGCCTGGGTCAACCTCCGACATGGCACAACGACGATGGACACCTTGATCAGCGTCGGTGTTGGCGCTGCATACCTCTGGTCGGTGTACGCACTCTTCTTCGGTGACGCCGGCATGACCGGCATGACGATGACCGTCAGTCTCAACGCATCTGGTGACGAAGAGATCTACCTAGAGGTCGCGTCGGTCGTGACGGTCTTCATCGTGGCCGGTCGCTACCTCGAAAGGCGCGCCAAGCAACAGTCCGGTGCCGCCCTCCGCGCGCTCCTCAGCCTCGGTGCCAAGGATGTCGCAGTCCTCCGCGACGACGTGGAGTCGCGCATCCCCATTGAACAGCTCGCCGTCGGCGACCTCTTCGTCGTACGCCCGGGTGAGCAGATCGCCACCGACGGAGTTGTCCTCGAAGGGCTATCGGCTGTCGACACCTCGATGCTGACCGGAGAGAGTGTCCCGGTCGAGGTTGGTGCCGGCGATGCCGTCGTCGGTGCGACGGTGAACGTCGGTGGCCGTCTGGTGGTTCGTGCAACCCGCGTCGGCGCCGACACGCAGCTCGCGCAGATGGCTGCCCTGGTCTCAGCGGCTCAAGCGGGCAAGGCACCCGTCCAGCGCCTCGCCGACCGGGTTGCAGCTGTCTTCGTGCCATTCGTCATCGCTATCGCCGCGGCAACGTGGGTCGGCTGGTATCTCGCCACCGGGTCAACGGCTGAAGCTTTCACCTCTGCAGTTGCTGTCCTGATCATCGCCTGCCCCTGTGCTCTGGGGCTGGCGACACCAACCGCGCTGTTGGTCGGGACAGGACGCGGTGCGCAGCTCGGCATCGTCATTCGCGGTCCAGAGATTCTGGAGTCGACGCGCAGCATCGACACGATCGTTCTCGACAAGACCGGGACGGTGACCACCGGACGCATGTCGGTGACGGAAGTAGTGGCGCATGCCCGGCACCGATCAGACCGAACTCCTCCGCATTGCTGGGGCCGTAGAGGACGCCTCTGAGCACCCGGTCGGCAGGGCAATCGCGACCCACGCACGTGCGGCTGTTGGGGCGCTCCCTCCCGTCGACGGGTTCGCCAACCATGGTGGTCGTGGCGTCGTCGGCGTGGTCGACGGCCGCGCCGTCGTGGTCGGCCAACTCGCGTGGATGGCTGACTGGAGCGTGCCCATCCCCGACCGAACGGCTCGCGCGGTCTCAGAGGCACAGGGCCGTGGCGCCACGGTTGCCGTCGTTGCCTGGGACGGCACGGTTCACGGATACATTGCGGTCAGCGACACGGTCAAGCCCACCAGCGCCGAAGCCATCGGCGAGCTGCGCCATCTCGGGCTCGAGCCAATCCTGCTCACCGGCGACCATGCGACAACCGCATCAGCGGTGGCCGCCGAGGTCGGCATCGACCTGGTGGTGTCCGGGGTGCTCCCCGAGGGCAAGGTCGACGAGGTCCGACGCCTTCAACAAGAGGGCCGCGTGGTCGCCATGGTCGGTGACGGCGTCAACGACGCTCCCGCGCTTGCGACTGCAGACCTCGGACTGGCGATGGGCACCGGGACCGACGCTGCGATGCAGGCCAGCGATCTGACGCTGGTGCGCGGTGACCTTCGCGCCGCACCGGACGCCATCAAGCTCTCGCGCAGAGTGTTGGCCACCATCAAGGGCAACCTCTTCTGGGCTTTCGCCTATAACGTCGCCGCGATCCCGCTCGCTGCTGCTGGCCTTTTGAACCCCATCATCGCTGGCCTGGCCATGGCGGCGTCCAGCCTCTTTGTGATGGGGAACTCCCTCAGGCTGAGGTCCTTCACCCCCTGACCGCCCTGATGGGGGTTAGCCGGGCTTGGGTGCTCCCGGTCGCGCGTACCGCACCCAGGTGATGCCGACGCCGATGACGGCGTAGATGACACCAAGGGAGAAGAAGAGCTCCGGCTCGGACCAGGCCAGAATCGCTCCGAAGAAGAACGGCCCGAACGCCGCGATCGCAGCCGTCCACCCAATCACCCCACCGGCCTGTCGTCGTTCGAAGATCATCGGCATCTGCTTGAAGGTGGAGGCGTTCCCGATGCCAGCGAACAAGAAGATGGCGAGCATGCCCCAGAGGAAGTGGGTGAAGTCGGTGTGCAGTGCCTCAGCCCCCGCAGTGGGGTCTGGGGACAGCGTCGTGATCGTGTACGAGATGGTGGCCACAAGGCCGATCCCCGAGATAAGTGTCCAGATCGCGCCACCCATCTTGTCGGTCAACGGACTGAACACCACTCGCGCACCGGCTCCGATCAACGGGCCAAGCCACACATACTTGATCGGATTGGGCACGGAGTAGCCCTGGATGAGTAGTTGGGTTGATCCGTTGGCAGCTGTCTCGACGATCGCGGTGTTACCGGCTCCGTAGAGGTTCTTCAGCAACAACCCGAACTGCGCACTGAGTCCGGCAAAGGTGCCGAAGGTCATCACATAGAGGTAGGTCATCCACCAGGTGTCCTGGTTGCTGTAGATATCCATCTGCTGCTTGAAGTTGGCGATGACCGGAACGCTCTTGAGCATCGTCCACGCCAGAATGGCCGCGATCAGCACCAGCGGCACGTACACGAGGGCCGCGTTCTGGTACCAGACGTCTTTCGTGTCTCCGGTCGCCGGATCGGTGAACACCTGCGAGGCGCCGACCATGCTGACGCCCACCACGAGGGGGGTGAGGAACTGTACGAGGCTGACACCGAAGTTCCCGATGCCGGCCTGCAGACCCAGTGCGGTGCCCTGCAGGCGCCGCGGAAAGAAGTACGACGTGCTCGGCATGAAGCCGCTGAAAGCACCGCCACCGATACCCGCGAAGAAGGCCAGGGTCATCAGCACCCAATAGGGGGTTTCGTTGTTCTGGATCGCAATGGCCCATCCAGCCAACGGCAGCAGTAACAGCGCCGTCGTGACTGTGACAAGTTTTCGGGTTCCCAGAATGGGCGGCAGGAACATCCAGATCAGCCGCAACGATCCGCCAGCCAGGCCAGGCATGGCAGCGAGCCAGTAGAGCTGGCCCTTGCTCAGGACAAATCCGAGGTTGGTCAGGATCGGTGCTAAAGCGCTCGCAAGAAACCAGGTGGAGAACGCGAGCGTCAGGGCGAATGTGGTGACCCCGAGCGTCCGCCAGGCGAGCGGAGAGTCCCAAGTATCGGCATTCTCTGGGTCCCAGTTGGTGAGCCACTCCTTGCCGCGAGGGTGGTCGAGTTGGGTTGATCCGGACATGCTCAGACTCCTGACGTGACAGATGAACTTGCTGGGGACTTTTGTTCAAGGTTTCGACTCAGCTCAGGGCTAGCCCGATGAAGCATCTGCATCACAGTGAGGTGCATCCAAATTGCGCAGAAGGCGGTGAGGACGAACAGCACCATGAACGTGGCTTGAGGAATCCCGACCCAGCTGGTCGCAGCCACAAAGAGGGGAGGGAGGAAGAATCCCCCCAGGGCGCCGAGCATCCCCACAAGGCCGCCCACTGCACCGACGTCCTCCGGGAAGTACTCGGGGATGTGCTTGTAGACCGCTGCCTTACCGATGCCCATTGCTACGCCGACAAGGAAGATCAAGACCGTGAACGGAACGACGCCGAGCGAGTACGGCATTACCTCTCGGGCGCCTTCCGAAGTTTCGAGCACGATGTAGCCAAAGGGCGCAGCGAGGAAAAGCAGTGCGGTCAGCATGAGACCAAAGGTGAAGTACATGAGCCGGCGAGCGCCGTACCGGTCTGACATCCAGCCCCCCAAGGGGCGAAGGAGTGACGCAGGAAAGATGAAGAGCGCTGTGAGCAGTGCGGCGGCCTGCAGCTCAAGTCCGTACACGTTCACGTAGTAGTGCGGTAGCCAAGCCGCCAGAGCGACATAGGCGCCGAACACCGCCACGTAGTAGAGACTGAAACGCCACACCCGAACGTCGCGCAGCGGCCGGAACATCTCGCCGAGCGGCCTGCTCTGACCTGGCTTTCGATCGTGCCGCGGCGCCAGAACCCAAACGATGATCGCCATGCCGACGAGCGCGACGGAGTAGATCACGGGGATGAGCCGCCACCCGCCCTCGATCCGTCCCCCAAGATAGACACTGCCGGCCGTTGCAGTGATGAGCACCGGCCCGAAGAACTTCGTCAACGACGCGCCGACGTTGCCTGCTCCAAAGATGCCCAGCGCGAAGCCCTGATGGGCCCGGGTGAACCAGGCAGCATTCCAAGCGATGCCCACGCTGAAGAGGTTGCCGGCGAAGCCGATCAGGAAGGCCAGCAGCAAGAGCAGCCCGTAGGTCAGGTCGAGCTGGGATACCAGAAATGTCGGTACTGCGGTGACCAACAGCATGGTGATGGTGATAACGCGTCCACCGATGCGGTCGGTCAGTACTCCTAGCAGCAGACGCCAGAGCGAGCCGTTCAAGATGGCGACAGCCACGATCCACGCCAACTGCGAGTCCGAGAGCCCAAACTCGGCCTGGATCGGAATGCCGAGAACTCCGAACATCAGCCAGACACCGAACATCAAGGTGAACGACAGGGTCGACAGCACCAGGACGCGGGTACTTCCGGGTGCCTCTTGGCGTGCCATCGTCGGCTCCGACGTCCTGTCGGGGGCCGCGGGGGCGGTGGTCGTCATGAGTTGCTCCTTCGTCGAATGCCCACTCGACGGTAGAAGGGCAGTCACTCGGCAATCAGGTTCCACGGTCCCGTGCTTAATCAGCTGAAATCGCTGCCCTCCGTTTCAAATGGCTCATCGACTCTCACGCTCAGAAAGGCGTCAGAAAGCGGGACCAAAGTCCCAAGACCTGGCGTCACCGACGCGCAAGGATCCAACTGGCCATTAAAACGGAATCAAGCGCGGGAGCAGCGATGGGCGACGAGCGGGAGGCCAGGCAAGGCCGCCAGGCGGTCCTGCAGGCCATCCGGGAAGCGCATGCACCGCTCTCCGTCGCCGACATCGCCGAGCAGGTCGGTCTTCACGTCAACACAGTGCGCGGTCACCTGGAACTGCTCGTCCACCTCGGCATCGTGAGCCGCGAGAGCGAGCACACCGGAGGGCGCGGACGACCACGCGTCCTCTACGAACTTGCACCCGATGAGCCTCGGCAGCAGGACGCCTACAAGACTCTCGCCGCAGCGCTCGCCAACGAGCTCACGATCATCGGCGGCACCGACCAGCGAACGGCTGACGAAGCCGGTCTGCTCTGGGCCCAGGCTTTGGTGGAAGAAGGTCGCCTCCGAGCCACCTCGTCGTCTGCCGATGCCGTCGAGCAGGTAACGACCCTGTTCTCCGAGCTCGGTTTCGACGCTGCCACCGAACCACTCTCCGATCGCATCTACCTGCGCGCCTGCCCCTACTCGTCGATCCGGGAAGCCTTCCCCGGCGTTTGCGAGATTCACCTCGGGCTCATGCGCGGATCATTGGCCGTCACCGAGTCCGGACTTGCCGTGAACGACTTCGACATAGATGCCCGACCTGGCCTTTGCGTCGCCCACCTCGGGCCCGTCACACCCTCGGCGTAGCCAAAGAGACAAAGGAAGCCTCATGACCATTCGCACCGACGGTCCAGCTGCTGACCTGCTTGTCAAAGCCGGACGACTGCTTCGCCGGTCCGAAGTGTCTGGCGATCTCCGCACCGTCACCCACGAAGGTGGTCGTGAGGGCGACATCTTCTACCGCGACCGTTGGAGCCACGACAAGGTCGTCCGCTCAACCCACGGCGTCAACTGCACCGGGTCGTGCTCGTGGAAGGTCTACGTCAAGGACGGCATCATCACCTGGGAAACGCAACAGACCGACTATCCCTCGATCGGAGCGAACTCACCGGAGTACGAGCCACGTGGATGCCCAAGGGGTGCTGCCTTCAGTTGGTACACCTACTCCCCCACGCGGCTTCGTTACCCATACGTGCGCGGCGCCCTGCTCGAGATGTACCGCGAAGCCAAGAAGCTGCATGGTGACCCAGTAGCTGCGTGGGCTGCCGTGGTCGACGACCCAGAGAAGCGTCGCCGCTACCAACGCGCACGCGGCAAGGGTGGCTTGGTGCGCGCCCACTGGGATGAGGTTGCCGAACTCGTTGCAGCGGCTCATGTGCACACCATCAAGAAGTACGGTCCTGACCGAGTCTTCGGGTTCAGCCCGATTCCGGCCATGTCAATGGCCTCGCACGCAGCTGGCGCCCGATTCATCAGCATGCTGGGAGGGGCCATGCTGTCGTTCTACGACTGGTACGCCGACCTGCCCGTCGCATCACCCCAGGTATTCGGTGACCAGACCGACGTCCCAGAGTCAGCCGACTGGTTCAACTCCAGCTACCTCATCATGTGGGGCTCGAACGTCCCGGTAACGAGGACGCCGGACGCTCACTTCATGACCGAGGCGCGCTACCGCGGCCAGAAGGTCGTCGTCGTCAGCCCTGACTACGCCGACAACACAAAGTTCGCTGACGAGTGGCTCGCCCCTCATCCAGGGACCGACGGTGCACTGGGCATGGCCATGGGCCATGTTGTGCTCAAAGAGTTCTTTGTCGACCGTCAGGTGCCTCGGTTCATCGACTACGTCCAGCAGTACACCGACTTGCCCTACCTGGTTCGGCTTCGTGAGCAGGACGGGGCATGGGTACCTGACAAGTTCGTGACCGCCGAGGACCTCGGCATCGAGACCGAAGCCGCCGCGTGGAAGCCGGTTCTGGTCGACTCGGCAACTGGGCGCCCGCACGTTCCGCATGGATCGCTCGGAGACCGTTTCAGTGAGTCAGGCAAGGGGCACTGGAACCTCGACCTCGAAGGCGTCGAGCCGGCGCTCTCACTGCACGGGGCGGAGAACACTGACACCGCCGAAATCCTCCTCCCGCGCTTCGATCTCGGTCAGGAGCAGAACGAGGGCGGCGGCATCCTGCGTCGCGGCGTTCCGGTCGCTCAACTCGGCGATATGACCGTCACCACAGTCTTTGATCTCATGCTCGCGCAGTACGGCGTTGGGCGCGACGGACTTCCAGGCCAGTGGCCGACAGGGTACGACGATCCAGCGCCTTACACCCCGGCGTGGCAGGAAGAGATTACGGGCGTTCCCGCTGAGCAAGCCCTACGCATAGGGCGGGAGTTCGCACAGAACGCCGAGGACTCCGGGGGCAGATCGATGATTCTGATGGGAGCCGGGACCAATCACTGGTTCCACTCCGACACGATCTACCGGACCTTCCTGGCGCTCGTGACCCTGACCGGCTGCCAAGGGATCAACGGTGGCGGGTGGGCGCACTACGTCGGGCAAGAGAAGTGTCGTCCGGTCACCGGGTGGGCCCAGCTCGCTTTCGGCCTCGACTGGCAGCGTCCACCGCGGCAGATGATCGGCACCGCGTTCTGGTACGTCAATACCGGGCAGTGGCGGTACGACGGACTACCTGCCGACACTCTCGCCTCTCCCCTTGGCTCCGGCCGTTGGAACGGGATGACCGCCATCGACACACTCGCGCAGTCGGCGCGATCGGGCTGGATGCCGTCCTACCCCTCGCTCAACCGCAACTCTCTCGACCTCGCCGACGAGGCGCGAGCCGCCGGCGCTGACGCTGACGACTATGTCGTGGAACAGATCAAGTCCGGCGATCTCTCGTTCGCGATCGACGACCCGGACGCCCCGGAGAACTGGCCACGCATCCTCACCGTCTGGCGCGCCAACCTGCTCGGTTCGTCGAGCAAGGGCAACGAGTACTTCCTCAAGCATCTACTCGGAACCGACCACGCTGTGCGGGCGGAGGAGAGCGCTGAAGAGCATCGGCCACGAGATGTCGCGTGGCGCGAGACTCCGGACGAGGGCAAGCTCGACTTGCTCGTCTCCATCGACTTCCGGATGACCGGTACCGGTCTCTACAGCGACATCCTGCTGCCGGCAGCTACCTGGTACGAGAAGCATGACCTTTCCAGCACGGACATGCACCCATTCGTGCACGCCTTCACCCCGGCCATCGATCCACCGTGGGAGACCAAGAGCGACCACGATATCTTCCACGCCCTTGGCCGCAAGGTCTCCGACCTTGCTGCCGGACACCTCGACGAGCGTGAAGACCTCGTCATGGTCCCGCTGCTGCACGACACCCCAGATGCGATGTCTGTGCCCCACGGGATCGTCAAGGACTGGCGTGCGGGCGAGGTGGAGGCCGTTCCTGGCGTGACGATGCCGAAGTTCGTCGTCGTCAAGCGCGACTACACCGCTATCGGTGCCAAGATGTCTGCGCTGGGCCCGCTCGTCGAGAAGCTCGGCACCCTTACCAAGGGTGTCAACGTCAGACCCGGCCCCGAAGTCGAGGCACTGGCCCGCACCAACGGCGTGATCGCAGATGGCGTCGCGGCCGGACGGCCTTCACTGGTGACGGACGTCCACGTCTGCGAGACGATCCTGGCGCTTTCGGGGACGACCAACGGCCGCGTCGCTGTGGAAGGGTTCCGACAGCTTGAGGCCCGCACCGGGCGTCAGCTCGCCGACCTTGCGCTGGACAACGAGGGAAAGCGGATCACCTTCCCCGACACCCAGGCGCGCCCGGTCCCCGTCATCACCAGTCCCGAGTGGTCAGGTTCAGAGCACGGTGGCCGCCGATACACCGCCTTCTCCATCAACGTAGACCGTCTCAAGCCATGGCACACCCTGACAGGCCGGATGCACTTCTTCCTCGACCACGACTGGATGACCGAGCTCGGTGAGCAGTTGCCGATCTACCGGCCGCCACTCAACATGCACCGAATCTTCGGTGATCAAGGCAGCGGCGTTGGTAAGGAGGTGACGGTTCGGTACCTGACACCACACTCGAAGTGGTCCATTCACTCCGAGTACCAGGACAACCTCTTCATGCTCTCCCTTTCACGCGGAGGGCCGGAGATTTGGATGAGCGTGGAGGACGCCGAGCAGATCGGCGTCAAGGACAACGAGTGGATAGAGGCGTACAACCGCAACGGCGTGGTGGTGGCTCGTGCCATCGTTTCACACCGGATGCCTAAGGGCACGGTGTTCATGTACCACGCAAAGGATCGAGTGGTCGACGTCCCCCGCACCGAGACATCAGGCATGCGCGGCGGGATTCACAACTCGCTGACGCGACTGATGCTCAAGCCGAGCCATCTCGTCGGCGGCTACGCCCAGCTCTCCTTCTTCTTCAATTACCTCGGGCCGACAGGTAATCAACGCGATGAGGTCACTGTGATCCGTCGTCGCTCACAGGAGGTCGTGTACTGATGAAGGTCATGGCCCAAATGGGCATGGTGATGAACCTCGATAAGTGCATCGGGTGCCACACCTGCTCCGTCACCTGCAAGCAGGCGTGGACGAACCGCACGGGTGTCGAGTACGTCTGGTTCAACAACGTCGAGACCAGGCCTGGTCTGGGTTACCCGCGGACCTACGAAGACCAAGAGGTGTGGCGTGGCGGCTGGGAGAGGACCCGCCGCGGTGGCCTTCGGCTCAAGGGTGGGGGTCGCTTCAAGAAGCTGGCCTCGATCTTCGCCAACCCCAAGCTGCCCAGCCTCAACGACTACTACGAGCCGTGGACGTACGACTACGACACGCTCATCTCTGCCCCGTTGGGCGAGCACACACCAGTGGCGCAGCCTAAGTCGCTGATCTCTGGCAAGCCGATGAAGATCGAGTGGTCGGCCAACTGGGATGACGACCTCGGTGGTGGTCCCGAGGTCATCTCTGACGACCCCATCCTGGTCAAGATCCGCGACCAGGTGGCTGACCGCGTTCGACTCGACTTCGAGCGAGCGTTCATGTTCTACCTTCCACGAATCTGCGAGCACTGTCTGAATCCGTCCTGTGTCGCATCCTGTCCGTCAGGTGCGATGTACAAGCGCGCCGAGGACGGGATCGTCCTCGTCGACCAGGATCGTTGCCGTGGCTGGCGGATGTGCGTCTCCGGCTGTCCGTACAAGAAGGTCTACTTCAACCATAAGACCGGGAAGGCCGAGAAGTGCACCTTCTGTTACCCGCGCATCGAGGTCGGAATGCCGACGGTCTGCTCGGAGACCTGCGTCGGCCGACTTCGCTACCTCGGTCTCTTCCTCTACGACGCCGATCGCGTCCTGGAGGCCGCGGCTGTTGAGGAAGAGAAGGATCTCTATCGGGCTCAGCTCGACCTGATGCTCGACCCTCACGACCCCCAAGTTGTGGAGGCCGCGCGACGAGATGGGATTCCTCCCGACTGGATCACCGCTGCACAGAACTCGCCGGTCTACAGACTGGCCAAGGAGTTCGAGATCGCGCTCCCGCTGCACCCGGAGTATCGGACAATGCCGATGGTTTGGTACATCCCCCCGCTCTCGCCCGTGGTCGACGCGCTCGCCGAGACGGGTAACGACGGCGAGGACGCCCGAAACCTCTTCGGAGCCATCGACGCGCTTCGCATCCCGAAGGAGTACCTCGCCGAGCTCTTCACCGCTGGCGACACCGACGTCATCGACAAGGTGCTTCGCAAGTTGGCCGCCATGCGTTCGACGATGCGTGACGTCAATCTCGGCCGTGACGTGGATCTGAGCGCGGCGCAGGCGGTCGGCTTTGACGAGACCACGGTGCTCGAGCTGTACCGGCTTCTTGCCATTGCCAAGTATGAAGAGCGATATGTGATCCCGGCCGCGCACAACGAGCAGGCCAAGCAGCTCGAGGAAACGGCGTGTTCGTTGGACTTTGACGAGGGCCCCGGCATGTATGGCTCCGGTCCGTTTGGCGAAGCGTCCGGGCTTCCGGTACCTGTCGCCGTCGAGAACTTTCATGCACTCAAGGCTCGTCAGACCTCCGAAGCAGTCTTGGACACCACGAGCCGTAAGGGTCGGGTGAACCTGCTGAACTGGGACGGCAAAGGCGCGCCATCTGGCATCTTCCCCGATGACGCCGGAACGGAGATCCGATGAACGCCATCGCCCGCGCTCGTTCGCAGCAGATCTGTTCGCTGCTGCTGCAGTATCCGGAGGGGATGCTCGTCGACCTGATTCCTGAGCTTGGCCAGGTGGTCGGCACTCTTCCCAGCAAGACTTCAGCGCCTCTCAGCAAGTTCCTGGACTACTTGGCCGAGAGACCTCTCATGGACGCCCAACGGCACTACGTCGAGACCTTCGACATGCGTCGCAAATGCTCGCCCTACCTGACCTACTGGACGCATGGGGATACTCGAAACCGCGGAATGGCGTTGTTGCACTTCAAAGAAGCCTACCGCGAGGCGGGCGTCACCATTGACGAGCAGGAGCTACCTGACCATCTCGCAGTTGTGCTTGAGTTTGCCGCCTGCAACGACGCTGAGCTCGGGAACGCCTTGTTGGCCGAGCACCGAGGGGTCATCGGTCTGCTCCATCAGGCCCTGGTCGACATGGAGACGCCTTACGCCAATGTGTTGGCGGCCGTACTAGCAACGACGAGCACCCTCACACCCGAAGACGAGCTGCTCATGAAGCAGTTGGCCCTGGCGGGACCGCCGACTGAGAGCGTCGGCATGGCGGGACCCGTCGATCTCACGCTGGCACCGTTCGGCGTCCAGTCCTCTGACACCACGATGGGGGCCCGACGATGACGACCACCCAGATCTTGCTGTGGGACGCGCTCCCTTACGTCACTATCGCCGTCTTCGTCGTCGGGATGTTCTGGCGGTTTCGTTACGACAAGTTCGGCTGGACGACGCGGTCGTCGCAGCTCTATGAACGCTCGTTGCTGCGGATCGCCAGCCCGCTCTTTCACCTCGGCATGTTGGCCGTGCTTGGTGGTCACATCATCGGCCTGCTGATCCCGGAGTCATGGACCCAGGCGGTCGGCGTCAGCGAGCACTTCTACCACCTCAACGCCATGGCACTAGGTGCAGTGGCTGGCGCAGCAACCCTGGTGGGCGTGGCCATGCTGATCTATCGACGGCGTACCACTGGCCCGGTGTTTGCGGCCACCACGAAGAACGACAAGGTCATGTACATCTTCCTCGTTGCTGCGATCTGTCTTGGATTGGTAGCGACCATGACGGGGTCCGGCGTGCTCGGCGATGGCTACAACTACCGCGAGACGGTCTCCGTCTGGTTCCGGTCGATCTTCATTTTGCAGCCCCAGGGGGAGTTGATGGCCGACACGCCCTTGGCCTTCCGGGTGCATGCACTCGCCGGCATGGCGCTGTTCCTCGTCTGGCCGTTCACCCGCCTCGTCCACGCGTTCAGCGCCCCGGTGGGCTACCTGTTCCGCCCATACGTGGTCTACCGCACCCGCAACACGGGAGCGGTCGGCAACCGGACGCCCCGCCCGGGGTGGGACCGCACCAAGGTGTAATGGTTATGCGTCCGGGGATGCCGGGATCGTTCCGAGACGGCCGGCCTGGAAGTCCTCGAAGGCTTCGATGAGCTCGGCCTTGGTGTTCATCACGAAGGGGCCGTATGCGGCGACGGGTTCGCGGATCGGCTGACCGCCGAGGATATAGACGTCGAATGCCGAGTCACGAGCGTCCTGACGCTCGTCCGCAGCGACCGTCAGCGAGGTGCCTCCCCCATAGACAGCCAACTGGCCCCATGACATCGGACGCCGCTCGGCGCCCACCGAGCCCTTGCCAGAGAGCCCGTAGACCAAAGCGTTGAAGTCTTCTCGCCAGGGGAGCGTGAGCGAGGCGCCCGGCGCGATGGTGGCGTGCACCAGAGTGATCGGGGTGTAGGTAGCGCCCGGACCGGCATGGCCGTCCAGATCGCCGGCAATCAGCCGCACCAGGGCACCTCCATCGGGAGAGGTCAGCAGGCTGACCTTGCTCGAAGTGATGTCCTGATAGCGCGGTTGTGCCATCTTCAACGCGCTCGGCAGGTTGACCCAGAGCTGCAGCCCATGGAAGAGACCGCCCGATACCACCACTTGCTCGGGCGGAGCCTCGATGTGCAAGATGCCGGAGCCAGCAGTCATCCACTGGGTGTCACCGTCGCTGATCATGCCGCCGCCACCGTTGGAATCCTGGTGCTGCATGAGTCCGTCGATCATATAGGTGACCGTCTCGAACCCGCGGTGTGGATGCCACGGCGTCCCCTTGGGCTCCCCCGGCGCGTACTCGACCTCACCCATCTGGTCCATGTGGATGAACGGGTCCAGCGCACGGAGGTCGACTCCGGCGAACGCTCGGCGGACCGGGAAGCCCTCGCCCTCGAGGCCCGTCGGCGCCGAGGTGACGCTCTGGATTGGACGCGGTTGATCGACGGCTAGGTCAACCTCGCGGATCCGCGGAAGGGTCAGGATATCGTCGACGGTCACCGCAGGCACGGCAGCCTCCTTTTCAGACGGTAGGGTCTCACCCTGCAGAACTTACTTGATGATTCAAGTATTCCAGCATAATCCAATGGCGCAGATCGTCCCACTGCTCCTACCTTCGCAGCATGCATCCGACCCCACCCGCGCCACATGGCCGGGTCAGCCGCGTCGACCGAGGGATCTGCGACGTCCTGACGCCCGCCGGAAGCACCCGCGCCCGTTGGTCGGCTGCGGTGTCAGCTGAGGCCAGCCACTCACTGGACGCCGTCCCTTGTGTTGGCGACGAGGTGCTGCTGCGCCTCGACGGCGACCAGACCTGGCTCGACACCGTGCTCCCCCGCCGCAATGCCGTCACGCGAGCCTCGGTCGAGCCAGGCAGCAGCCAGCAGCAAGTACTCGCTGCCAACGTCGACGTTCTGGCCATCTGCGAACCCTGCCATCCGGCGCCAGCCGCAGGACGTGTCGAGCGGCTGCTCGCGCTCGCATGGGAGTGCGGCGCACAGCCGGCTGTCCTGCTGACGAAGGCGGACCTTGACCCAGATGTCGATCGCACCGCCGCGGACGTCAGGGCACTCGCCTTGGGTGCCACGGTTGTCACGGTCAGCATCCCGAGCAACGTCGGCGTGGCCGCCGTCGGTTCCCTGACAGACCCTGGTCAGGCCCTCGTGCTGCTCGGACCATCCGGCGCAGGCAAGTCCACGTTGCTCAACGCGCTGCTTGGCTCCGCATGCCATGGCGGTCAGCCATGTTCGCGATGACGGCAAAGGTCGACACACCACCGCACATCGCGAGCTTCACGTTCTCGACGACGGCTCGTACGTCATCGATACGCCTGGGCTGCGCAGCATCGGCTTGGCCAGCACTGACGGCCTGGACCAGGTGTTCGCTGAGATCGGTGAGCTTGCCGAATCATGTCGCTTCACCGACTGCGAACACCGCACCGAGCCAGGTTGCGCCGTTCTGGCCGCGATTGAATCCGGTGCTCTGCCGACGCGGCGGCTCGACAGCTACCGAAAACTCCTTCGCGAGGCCGCCTACCAAGAACGCCGGGGCGATGCCCGCCTCGCCGCCGCAGAGCGGGCCCGCTGGAAGTCGCTTCACAAACAGATGCGACAGCCAGGGCGCAACCGCCCCTGACGGTCCTGACCCCCTAGACGACTTCGCGCACCTCGGCGAAGTGGCAAGCCACTGGGTGCCCCATACCGCGGTCAACCAGTGCGGGGGTCTCGGTCGCGCAGATGTCCTGTGCCTTCCAGCACCGGGTGCGGAACCGGCAGCCGGACGGTGGATCTACCGGGCTCGGGACGTCGCCCTCGAGAACGATCCGCTCGCGGGCGCGCTCCTTGTCCGGGTCAGCAATCGGCGCCGACGAGAGCAGCGCCTGCGTGTACGGGTGGGACGACTGCTCGTACACCTCGTTACGGGTACCAATCTCGACGATCCGACCCAGATACATCACCGCAACTCGGTCGGAGATGTGCCGAATGACCGACAGGTCGTGAGCGATGAACAGGTAGGCCAGACCGAGCTGTTCCTGCAGCTCCTCCAGCAGGTTCACGATGCCCGCCTGCACGGAGACGTCGAGTGCTGAGACCGGCTCGTCCAAGATGATGATCTTCGGGTCAAGGGCCAGTGCGCGAGCCACCCCCACGCGTTGTCGCTGCCCACCAGAGAACTCATGGGGATAGCGATTGCCGTGCTCGGGATTCAGCCCTACCCGCTCGAGCAGATCGGCCACCCGATCCATCACCTGAGGTCCACGGATCCCATGGACTCGCATGGGCTCGCCGACGATGTCGTTGACCGGCATCTTCGGATTGAGTGACGCGTAGGGGTCCTGGAAGACGATCTGCAGGTCACGGCGAACCGGTCGCATCTCCTTCTGCGACAGCGTCGTCAGCTCACGGCCGTTGTAACGAACCGACCCTGACGTCGGCTTGTGCAGCTGGAGCACAGCTCGACCGGTGGTCGACTTCCCGCAGCCAGACTCTCCGACCAACCCGAGAGTCTCCCCTGAGTCGAGGTGGAAGCTGACGTCGGAAACTGCCTGCACAGCGCCAACTGTCCGCCGAATCAGCCCCCCGCCCTTGACCGGGAACTCCTTGACGAGGTTCTCCACCTCGAGCAAGTGACTTGATGTCGCTGCTGTGTCGTCAGCCTGCGTCACGCCTCCACCGCCTCAGTGCGGAAGATCAGCGTCGGGTCAGGTGCTGCGGCGACCTGCTCCCAGTTGTGGCAGGCAACCTCGTGGTGCGCCAAATCGGTCGGGAGAAGCTGCGGCTCCTCGATCTGACAGCGGTCACTCACCAGCGGGCAGCGCGGGGAGAACGGGCAGCCCGCCGGAAGGTTGATCAGTGACGGCGGGGCGCCGGCAATCGGATGCAGTTTGCCGCCTGCGCTGTCCAGTGCGGGGATGGATCCCAGAAGTCCTGCGGTGTAGGGCATCCGCGGCCGCCGGTAGATGTCTTCGACATCGCACCTCTCGACCCCTCGCCCGGCATACATGACCAGCACCCGGTGAGCCATCCCCGCGACCACGCCGAGGTCATGGGTGATCAAGATGACCGCTGCGTTGACCGAGTCCTTGACCTCGACCAGCGTTTCGAGGATCTGTGCCTGGACGGTGACGTCAAGCGCCGTGGTCGGCTCATCGGCGATGATGATGTCGGGGCTGTTGATGATCGCCATCGCAATCATCGCCCGTTGACGCATACCCCCGGAGAACTCGTGCGGGTAGGAGCGCGCACGATCCTTGGCCTGGGGGATGCCCACTCGGTCAAGCATCTCGACCGCCTTTCCCAGCGCTACCTTCCGCTCGACCCGGTGGTGCGATCGATACGCCTCGGCGAGCTGGTCGCCAACGGTGTACACCGGATTCATCGATGTCATCGGATCTTGGAAGATCATGGCGATGTTCTGGCCGCGTATCTCCCTGTAGCGCCTCGGTGTCATGTCGAGGACTTCTTCATCGCGGAAGCGGATGCTTCCGGTGATGCGGGCAGTCTTGGGCAGCAGCCCCATGAGTGCCATCGCCGACACCGACTTGCCCGAGCCGGATTCCCCTACAATCGCCAGGACTTCGCGCTCCTTCAGCGAGTACGACACACCGCGAACCGCGGTGACCAACCCGTCGTCGGTGGGGAAACCGACGGTGAGGTCGCTGACGTTGAGAATCTCAGTGCTCATCAAGCACGCACCCTGGTCTGCCTGGGGTCGAAGGCGTCGCGTAGTCCATCTCCGATGAAGTTGACCGAGAGCGCGATGGTGATGATGAAAAGACCTGGCCACCAGAAGAGCCACGGTCGGGTACTGAAGGCGGTCTGGTACGTCGAGATGAGCAGTCCTAGAGACGTATCGGGAGACTGAACGCCGAACCCGAGGTAGCTGAGTGCCGCTTCGATCAGAATGGCAGCAGCGATCGTCAATGTCGCGCTGACGATGATGGTACCGATGCAGTTCGGCAGCATGTGTCTGAAAATGATGCGGGTCGATGACGCCCCCATGGCTCGCGCCGCCTCGACGAACTCCTTCTCACGCAGCGACAAGAACTCACCCCGAACCAATCTGGCCAGATACGTCCAGATCAGAAGGGACAGAACAACCGCAAGGAAGAACGGACCGCTGTCGCCGAATCCCTGCCCGACTACCGCCGCAACGATCAGCACCGGGATGGTGAGCAGGAGGTCGGTAAACCGCATGATCACCGCCTCAGACTTGCCGCCGTAGTACCCAGAGATCGCTCCGGCCACCGTGCCCAGAAATGTTGAAAGGATGCCAATAACGAAAGCAACCATCAGCGAGATCTGCGTCCCTCGCATCGTCAGGGCGAAGTAGTCACGACCGATCGTGTCTTGTCCGAAGGGGTGGGCGCCAATGGTGAGACCATCACCATCGACGAAAGGAATCAAGTCAAGGGTCGGCCTTCCTTCATTCACCAATTCGCCCGTCGACGAAAAGTCGAGGCCCCACCATCCCGGGATCGGCCCGAACCCAATCGATGTATAAGCGATGATCACAACGAACATAATCGCGCCGAAGCCGATCATTGCGCCGCGGTGGCGGAAGAACCGAGCGCGAACCATCTGGCCTTGGGTGCGCGCTTTGATGGTGAACTCGCGCTCGGGGGTGTCAGCTTTGAGTCTCAGGCTCAAGACGCAAGTTGGACAAGCTCATTGGTGTACCCCCAGGGCTCGCTGCGCTCTCATGAGAGCCTGATTCTTGGGTCGAGCACGGCGTAACTGATGTCGGCGATCAGGTTGAAGATCAGCACCGCAATTGCGGTCACGATGAAGACCCCCATGATCTGGTAGGTGTCGAAGTTGCCCACCGCCGAAGTAAAGAGCACGCCCATACCCTTCCACCCGAAGACCGTCTCGGTGATGATCGCGCCACCGATGACGGCACCGAAATCGAGCGCCGCCAGCGTTGCGATGGGGATCAGGGCGTTGCGGAAAGCGTGGCGCAGCACCACGGTCCGCTCGGTCAAGCCCTTGGCACGCGCCGTACGTACGTAGTCGGCATTCATCACCTCGAGCATCGAGGCTCGCGAGTAGCGACTGTAACCCGCAAAAGAAATCAACATGATCGCGATCGTCGGCAGTGCCAGGTGCGTCATGGTGTCGAGGGTCGTCTCCCAGAAGGTTCCCTCGAAGTTCGGGGTCTTGCTTCCGACCGTGGCGATTGGGCGTCCGTTCACAGACGCTGAGTAAGCCGCAAAGCTCGAGATCGTCTTGTCCATGAAGACAAGAAGCCCAACAATGACAGAGGTAACAACCGACGCCCTGATCGCTGCTGCTCGATCGATGTCACCGAAGAGCGCTGCAATACCGACACCAACAAGGGTCGCGACAACGCCGAGCCCAAACAAAGTGAACCAAGAAGGGTCCTCAAGCAAGGGAGTCGCGCTATAGGCGATCACAACGCCTACGACAGCAGTGGCCAGCGAGATGAACAAGACCCGGCGGTTCTCCAGGTTGGTGAACAGAAGTGTCGCTCCCACTGCGCCCGCCAGAGCTCCCAGCGTGACAAGGCCAGGGCCCATACCCGGGTTTACGAACCACCCAGAAGTGACGAGGAGAGCAAACACGGCAACGCCCCCCACTGCGGCCGCGAGCGCTACCAGGGTTCGCCGTTTTCGGGTGCCACCAATGATGGCGCTGAAGAAGAGTGCGCTAAACCCGGCCATCACCAGCGCCACTGGGATGGTGACGGCCGGATCCGGCCAACCAGTTGTTGATCTTGATGGCGCCGAACTCCTTCAGCAGCACTGCGACCCAAAAGATCGGGAGCGAGAAGAAGAGGAATGCCGCGAAGGTGATGGTGTAGTCGAAAGCGCTGTACTGGCGGATCGCCGAGATGATTCCGATTGCGACACCCAACACGATCGACAACACCGTTGCGGCCAAGACGAGCTGCAGCGTCGTGGGGAATGCATCGGAGAGAAGCGACGTCACCGGCTGGTTGCTGAGGTTGACGCCTAAGTCACACCCCATCCCGGGGACGATGCAGCCCACCGCACCGCCGAGCCACAGGAGGTACTGGACGAGGAACGGCTTGTCGAGGTTGAGCGCCTCGGTCCGTGCCTGGATCAGGAGAGCCTTCTGGTCCGGATCGGGGTTGTTGACGAACTCAGCCAACGGGTCGCCGCTCAGACTGACCAAAGCGAACATTAAGAACGTCGCGGCCAACAGGATCAACAGGGACGCCAAAACCCGACGGATGATGTACGCAGCCACTCGGCTCCCTCCCTAGTTAGGTACCGGCGTTGCCGGTCCTGCTAGACGTTGATTGGCGGGTGGTGGCGTCGGAATCGACACCACCACCCGCCGCGTCACAACTTTAGGAGATGGTCCAGTCCTGCATGTTCCAGGTCAGACCAGCCTGCGTGGCGTTGTACTCCACACCCTGGGCATTGGCCTGATAGGCGACAATGCCGGGGAATGCGAACACGGGGATAGTGGCCAGATCGTCCCAGAGGATGGTTTCCATCTCGATGATGATCTGCTTCTGTGCCTCGGGGTCGGAGGTCTGGTTGAGCGTGTTGATCAACTCGTCGACCTTCTTGTTCGAGTACTTGCCGTAGTTGCTTCCACCGTCGGTCACGTAGATGGATGACGAACCGGTCACCAGCGGGGAACCGGCCCAGGCGAACAGGGCAACGTCGAAGTTGCCGGTGACAAGAGCTCCATCGGCGTTGAAGAAGGTCTTATCTCCCTCGTCCACCACGTCGAAGCCAGCGCCCTTCGGACCACATGCATCCACGACCAGCTGTGCCTCAGCTGCACGCCGGTCATTCGGCAAGATGTAACCGAGTCGAAGCTGGGTCCCTACCGCGTTGGCATCTTCAAGGATCTGCTTGGCCTTTGCGATGTCCTGCGTGGCGTATTCCGCCGGAGTGATCGCGTCAGCTACTTCTTGGTAATCGGGCTGGAACGGGAGGAAGTAGCGCGAGTTCAACACGATCGCGTCGGGATTGTCCGGCTTGATCAAGTTGTCGACGATGGTCTGTCGGGGAAGGCAGAGCGCGAACGCTTCGCGGAGTGCCTTGTCGCCGAACGCACCCTTGAAGTTGAAGTCGTAGTGCTCCCAGGTGAACTGGTCCTTCGTCTCAAAGACAATCGAGTCGCCAAGCTGCTGGAGCTGCTTTTGCAGGTCAGGGTTCGGTTGCGGATCCATCGCCTGGATCTCGCCATTCTCCAAGGCCTGAGCCTGTGACGTGGCGGCAATGAAGCGGATGACAACCGTGTCCGCCAGCGGGGCGTCGCCGTAGAAGTTCTCATTCGCCGCGAGCGTCAGGCTGTTGCCCGATTCCCACTTGGAGAGCTTGTATGGCCCGGACGACGGGATGAGTGACGGGTCCGGCAGCTCACCGGGCTTGAAGACCCAGCCCTTGGTCCAGAAGTCACCTGCGGCATCCAGCTTGGGGTCGTTGTCATCGATTGCCTTGATCAGGTCGTCAATGCCGGCCTGCTTCTCGACTACGTGTGCCGGGAGCATCGAACCGAAGTTGGCGACCCAGTCGGCGTATGGCTTGTCGTACACGACCGTGAAGTCTTTGTCGCCGTCGGCGCACTGGACGGTCTTGATGTCTTCGTAACCGTCTGTGCTGATGGTCTTGAAGGTCTTGGTCTTGCCGCTGTTGGCGTACCAGGCGAGGTAAGCGTCGTCACAGTCGATCGGCTCACCATCGCTCCACACCGCGTCGTCAGCGAAGGAGTAGTTGATGGTCAGGGGGTCGTCACTGACCTTCTCGTAGGTACCGAAATCGGTCTCAGGAGCGACGGAACCATCGGGAGCGAAGTACCAAAAGCCAAGGGTAACTCGGTTCATCGGGATGGCGTTCTGGCTGGCATTCGTCGCAGCAGTGCCGGTGTTGTATGCCTGCCACTCCTGCTCGTAGGCATACGTGAACTTGACGGGGGCGTTGGACGTGTCGGCGTTGTTGTCGCTTGATCCCCCGCCTGTGCACGCTGCAAGAACCAGCGATGCTCCGACTAGGACGGCCCACGCCGACGCTTTCTTACGCGTGCTTCCCACTGCATCTCTCCCTGATCGATGGGGGTACCTACGCCGGCTCAGGGTCCCTGATCCAGCGACTGTGCGGCCTGGATAGACCTACTCAGTCGCCCGCACCATAACAGCGGTGGGTCGTGGTAGGGACCTACCCCACGCCATGACGTTACGAAGTCGCAACCCGTCGTCACCGGTTCGAGACACACGAGTCCTAGCCAACCAAGTGAGGCTCGCCTAACGGGCGTCGCGCTTGGCCTGCCTCCGAGAGCCGGCTGCGAGAGTGGCGGCATTCTTCTTCTTCACGACGGGCGACCGCCTCTTCGCAGCGGTGCGGCCACTACCAGGTCCCTGACCTGGGGCCGGAGCCTTCTTGGGCCCTGCAGAACCGGCCTTTGCAGCCGCCAAACGCTTTGCTTTCAGCTCGGCGGCTGACGCCTTCGCCGCCTTGCTCAGGGCTCGACTCACCCGCGCCAGTGCGTCCTCGAAGACTTCCGCCTTAACCGCCGACCTCGGGTTCTTGGCAGCCGCCTTTCCCCTGCCACGGTCGCTCCGCACCTGAGCACTTGCCTGCCTTCGGTGCAACTTGCGGTATTTACTGCTGGCCCGCCGAACACGATCGTGCAGGTCTCCGAGCTCATCCTCGTCGAGCTCGGCCAGAGCTGCCGGCTTGGTCTCCTCGATCAGCTGGACCTCAGCGTCGGTCAGGTACTTGCGGAAAGCCTTGTTCATCGTTCACTCCCGGGGTCGATTCAGGCGCCACCGTCTCATGGATGCGGGCCCGAAGCACCGTGACCGCGAAGTCGGAGGACTGCTGCCACGGACGTAGATCCCAGGTGGCGAACCGGTGCTCCATGCGAAGACCAGCTGATCCTGCGTGCCGGTCGAAGTCGTCCAGTGCGTAGCCACGATCGGCGCCAAAACCCACGACGAGGATGCCGTCGGGGGCGAGGTGAGCGGCGATCGCGGTGAGGACGTCCGACTCTGTGCCCGGAGCAACGAAAGCCATTACGTTTCCCGCCAATACCGCACCGGCGAATGGCTCGATGACACCATGTCGGGCGAGGTCGAGCTCGGCAAGATCGGCGACCAGCCACTGCGGGCCAGGGTGATCCTCGCGGGCGGCGGCGATCAGCTCAGGATCGGCGTCGACCCCGACCACGTCATGGCCACGCTGGTGCAGCCGTGCCCCGACTCGACCGGGTCCGCAACCGGCATCGAGGATTCGCGACCGCGGCGGGAGCATCGCGTCCAGTAGGCGGGCTTCGCCGCCCAGGTCGACACCCTCGGTCTCCATCCCGCGGAAACGCTCGATGTACCACTGAGAGTGATTTTCGTCGGTGTCAGTGACCCAGCGCGTAGGACGACCCATGCCTCAAAGGTAGCTGCGAACGGAACGACAGAGGGAGGGCGACCCTTCCGGGCCACCCTCCCTCTGGTCAGAACAGGACTACTTGTCGTCCGGATGGTGCTTCTGGTGCTCCCCAGTGAGGAACCCGTCGTGCTCGTGCTCGAGGGCCAGCTCGTCTGCACTCGTCACACCGGCAGGCAGGTCGATCGTGTGCTTGGGCCCGGTGAACCAGTGCTTGGCCGATACATGCCAGCCGATCCAGAGCAGGAGGAAGATGGCCCCGAGCACCAGCGGCGCGTAGTTGACGAACTTCCAGTCGAACGGGACCTCGTCGGTCCCGGGAGCCCCAAGGAAGCCTCGGAGGAACCCTGGCGCTCCAGCAGGGTAGAGCGGCAGGATGAAGTAGACCGAGGTGATCAGGATCTCGGCGATGGCAATCGGCGCCATCCACTTCCACTTGTTCCCCAGGTTCCACGATCCCTGCTTGAACGAGGCGCCAGCACGCCACCGGTAGAAGATCGGAATCGCGAAGGCGAGATAGAGGCCGAGCACCCCGATCGAGACGACGGCGAAGAACGCGGTCACCGTGATGATCGGCTCCTCCGCTGTTCCGATGTTGACCTCCCACAGGGCGGGAAGGGTCAGGATCAGCCCGGAGACCGCCACTGCCAGCACCGCGTACACCGGAGTCTTCTGGCCGTTCAGTTTCGACCAGTACTTCGCACCCGGCACAGCACCGTCGCGGCTGAATGCGAAGAGCATGCGCGAAGCCGACGTGAGGCAGGCAGTCGTGCAGAAGAGCTGGCCGATCGTCGCGATGAGCAGCACTAGCCCCGACATCGTCGGCGACAGTGCCTGGTCGAAGATGACCTGGACCCCTCCGCCTCCAGCGGTGACAGCGTCCGCATCCTGCACCGCGAACAGGAACGACAGCAGCAGGATCCAGCCACCGATCGCTGAGTAGAAGATCGACCGCCAGATGCCCTTGGCGGCCGCATCCGCAGCGCCGTGGGTCTCTTCGGACAAGTGGGCCGAAGCGTCATAACCGGTGATCGTGTACTGAGTCAGCAGGAACCCGAGCGGCAGGACGTAGAACCAGAAGCCCAAGTTGCTGGTCGACCCCTCGTAGAGCCCACCGGTGTTGTTAACCGTTCCGGTGAAGACATCGCTGACGTTCCAGTGACTGGCGCCATCCTGCAGGAAGAGCCAGAGGATGATGACAACGACGCTGGCTCCGATGACGTGCCACCACACCGAGATGTTGTTGAAGACCGCAAGCAGGTGGCTCGAGAAGATATTGACCAGCGAGACGAAGACCAAGACTCCGAGGAACATGTAGAAGACTCGGGTGAGGTCGTACCCCTCGGCCCACGAGTCGCTGAACCTCGACAACGAGTAGTCCATGAACGTGGCGGTGCCGTAGGCCACCGAGGCAACGATCGCAATCAGCCCGACCAGGTTGAGCCAGCCGGTGTAGTAGCCAGCCTTGACGCTGCCGAGCTTGGAGGCCCACCAGTAGATCCCTCCGGACGTCGGGTAGGCCGAGACCATCTCCGACAGGCAGAAGCCGATGATCAGGATGAATGCCGAGATCAGTGGCCAACCGAGCGCTATTGCAATAGGCCCACCGTTGTTCCACCCGAAGTAGAATGTGGTGAAACAGCCGGCCAGGATCGAAATGATCGAGAACGAGATGGCGAAGTTTGAGAAGCCCGACCAAGAGCGGCTCAGCTCTTGCTTGTATCCGAGATCTGCGAGCTTCTGTTCGTCATCGGTCAACCTTGAAATGTCCGCCATCTGGTGACTCCTCTTTCCGAAACCCCCAGCGTCAGCCACGGCGGCGCCGTGACCTTGGTCGCAGTGTGGCACTGGAGACGGTTCTCGTCTTGCGACACGCGGAACCGGTTTCTCCACCACACGTCAGTCGCTCTGGCGCACCTCCTCCAACGCACGGCCGAAATCTGCTGAATCGAACTCGGCGATCACGCGCTCGTACTTCTCCATCCCCCACGCCCAGAAATCGAACTCAAGTTCGCTCGTTCCGTCCTGAATCGACGCCCAGAGCGTCCATCCGTACTTGCTCATCAACCCCCACAACCAGGCACGAGCCGTCAAGGCGCGGGAACGTCGCCCCGCGTAGGCGGTCACCAGCCGGGCGAGATCGTCCGGCGTCCCTGAGGCCTCGCTCCAGATGTTGCCGATCTCGAAGAACGGATCGTTGTTCCCGGAGTACTCGTAGTCGATGAGCCACACCCGGTCGCCGGTATCGATGAAGTTGGCGGCGAGCAGGTCGTTGTTGCAGGGTGCCGCAGCCACCGGGCGCGTCGCGAGAGCTTGCTCGATCGCCTGCGCATGCCCCGCGAATTCCAAGTACCGATCGGGGAGCCGAAGGTCGCGCTCCTGGACGATCGTCAGGTAGTGGCGCTGGAGCAAAAGCATGTTGAAGTCGTTTCCGAAGGCCGGGCCAGCGTGCAGCAAATGGCACACCTCTGCGATTCGGCCAGCGTTGGCGGGCACCAGGATGTCGACGCTGTCCCACGTCCGACCGTCGACGTAGTCGACGACGAGGATGCTCGCTTCCGCCACATAGGCAACCACCGATGGCGCAGCCCCCGACTGAGCGGCGGCCACCGAGTTCACGTGCTCATGGGCGCGGTCGATGGCCAGGAGCGAGCTCTCGGGAGTCGACAGCCGCGCCACGTAGACGCCAACCGGCGTCGTCACCTTGAGGTTCTGGTTGGTCAACCCACCGGAGAGCACGACGACGTCGGATCGGTCTGCCAACTCTGGGACTGCGTCAAGGCGCGCCAGTAACTCAGCGCTGACGCCATCCTCTGTCAAGACCGCCACACACCCTCCCAGTGCGATGGCCCCGGACTCTAGACCAGTAATGATCAGAAAGGTAGGTTTTCGGTCTAGATCGATACACCCGCTCATCCTCCCTTCCGGGCGTCCTCGCTCGTGTCAGGGTGTGTGCAGCCGAAGGGATGTGGGATGACAGACCAGATGCACGGCGCGCCGCTGTCCATCGACGAGCTGAAGACCGGGGTATCCAACGGCCGTTTCGACACGGTCATCCTTGCGATCACCGACATGCAGGGGCGCCTTCAGGGCAAGCGCCTGGACGCCCGATACTTCGTCGACCACGTGCTCGCCCACGGCACCGAGGGATGCAACTACCTGCTGGCCGTCGACGTCGACATGAACACCGTCGACGGCTACCAGATGTCCAGCTGGGATGCCGGCTACGGCGACTTCGTCATGGCACATGACCTGGACACGCTTCGACTCGTGCCATGGCATCCCAAGACCGCCATGGTGCAGGCCGACGTCCAGTGGCTCGATGGCACCGACGTGGTTGCCTCGCCCCGTCAAGTGCTGAAGAGGCAGCTTGCCCGGCTCGCTGACGCCGGTATGGAGGCCTTCGTCGGCACCGAGCTCGAGTTCATCCTGTTCAACAACTCCTACGAGGACGCTTGGGAGCGCCACTACCGAGACCTCACCCCATCGAACAGCTACAACGTCGACTACTCGATCATCGGCACTTCGCGAGTCGAGCCGCTGTTGCGCCGGATTCGCCTGGCGATGTCGGAGTCAGGGTTGCAGGTCGAAAGCGCCAAGGGCGAGTGCAACCTCGGCCAGCATGAGATCGCCTTCCTGTACGAATCTGCTTTGAAGTCCTGCGACAACCACGTCGTCTACAAGACAGCAGCCAAAGAGATTGCCGCCCAAGATGGCTACGCCCTCACCTTCATGGCCAAGTACAACGAACGTGAGGGAAACTCCTGCCACATCCACCTGTCATTCCGCGGAACCGACGGCGCCATGGTGATGGCCGACCCTGCTGACACCACACACGGGATGTCCGACGTCGGACGCCAGTTCATCGCAGGACAGCTGGCCCATCTGCGCGAGCTCTCCCTGCTCTTCGCACCGAACATCAACTCCTACAAACGCTTTGCACCTGGCTCTTTCGCCCCCACCTCCATCGAGTGGGGACGCGACAACCGGACGTGCGCGCTCCGACTGGTCGGTCGTGGCGCCGGGCTCCGGGTCGAGAACCGAATTCCCGGCGGAGACGTCAACCCCTACCTTGCGGTCGCCGGGATGGTGGCAGCGAGCCTGTCTGGCATCGAGAACAAGCTCGAGCTGCGCGACGAGTTTGCAGGTAACGCGTACCAGGCCGGGGGCGAGCGCGCTCCTTGGCGACTGGTGGACGCTGTCGAGCTCTGGGAGCGCTCGGAGTGGGTGGCCGAGACCTTCGGCGAGGACGTGCAGGCGCACTACGCCAACATGGGTCGCATCGAGGTCGACGCCTTTGATCGCTCAGTCACCGACTGGGAGCGAATCCGCAGCTTCGAGCGAATGTGAGTGCCATGCACGACGTCATCAACCCGGTGACCGAAACGGTCATCACCTCGGTTCCGTCGCTCTCGGTCGAAGAGACCGACGACGCCATCGCCTTGGGCAAGCGAGCCTTTGCCACGTGGAGACACGTCGCGCCAGGAGACCGCGCCCGACTGCTGCGACGGTTCTCAGCGGTCGTCGATGACCACATCGAAGAGCTTGCCCAGTTGGAAGTTCCCAACGCCGGACACACCATCAGCAATGCTCGATGGGAAGCCGGCAATGTGCGCGACGTCCTCGCCTACTACGCGGGCGCACCTGAGCGGCTGCTGGGGCACCAGATCCCAGTAGCCGGCGGCGTAGACATCACCTTCCGAGAACCACTGGGTGTCGTCGGAGTCATCGTTCCCTGGAACTTCCCCATGCCCATCGCCGGCTGGGGCTTTGCCCCCGCCCTCGCCGCCGGCAACACCGTGGTTCTCAAGCCGGCCGAGCTCACTCCGATGACCGCGATGCGGCTCGGCGAGCTCGCCTTGGAGGCCGGCCTGCCCGAGCACGTGTTCCAGGTGCTCACCGGACGCGGGTCCGTTGTTGGCGAGCGCTTCGTCACTCACCCAGACGTTGCAAAGGTGGTCTTCACCGGATCGACCGAGGTCGGGACGAGGGTTGCCGAAGGCTGCGCACGACAGGTTAAACCCGTCACGCTCGAGCTTGGTGGCAAGAGCGCCAACGTCATCTTCGCCGACGCTGATCTCAAAGCCGCTGCCGCGACCGCGCCCTATGCCGTCTTCGACAACGCGGGCCAGGACTGCTGCGCGCGATCGCGAATCCTGGTGGAGCGGTCAGCGCTTGACTCGTTCCTTGAGCTGCTGGAACCGGCGGTGCAGGGCGTTCGCGTCGAGGACCCAAGCCGTGAGACATCGCAGATGGGTCCGCTCATCAGCGCCGGCCAACGTGACCGCGTTGCGTCCTTCGTCACAGATGCCACCAACGTCGTGATCAAGGGATCGGTGCCAGACGGGCCGGGGTACTGGTACCCACCAACTGTTGTCCTCCCGCAGAGTGCGGAGGACCCGGTCTTGCACGAGGAGATCTTCGGGCCCGTTGTGGCGGTCGTTCCGTTCGATGACGAGGCCGATGCCATCCGCATCGCCAACGACAGCGAGTACGGACTGTCCGGTTCCATCTTCACCCGAGACGTCGGCCGTGCACTCCGGGTCAGCCGTGGCATCGATGCCGGAAACCTTTCGGTCAACTCGCACTCCTCGGTGCGTTACTGGACGCCGTTCGGCGGCTTCAAGAAGTCCGGCCTTGGCCGAGAACTCGGGCCCGACGCGCTAGAGGCCTTCACCGAGGTCAAGAACGTGTTCATCTCAACGGAAGGCTGAACTGTGGACCGCTTCACCGACCGCACTGCCGTCATCACCGGAGGGGCAAGCGGCATCGGGCGTGCAACAGCCCTCCGGCTCGCCTCCGAGGGCGCCAAGGTCGTCATCGTCGACATGAACCTCGAGGCCGGTCAGTCCGCTGCCGACGAGGTAGGTGGCATTGCCGTTCAGGCAGACGTCACCAACGCTGATGACGTCGCCCGGATGTTCAAGACAGCACACGACACCTACGGGTCGATCGACGTGTCGTTCCACAACGCCGGAATCTCCCCTCCCGACGACGACTCCATCCTCGACACCGGTATCGAGGCGTGGGAGCGCGTGCAGCGTGTCAACCTGACGTCGGTCTACCTCTGCTGCAAGGAAGTCATCCCCTACATGCAGCGCCAAGGCAAAGGCTCGATCGTCAACACGGCGTCATTCGTGGCGACGATGGGAGCGGCCACCTCGCAGATCTCCTACACCGCATCCAAGGGCGGAGTGCTAGCGATGAGCCGCGAACTCGGCGTTCAGTTTGCTCGCGAGGGAATCCGAGTCAACGCCCTCTCCCCCGGACCGGTGAACACCCCGCTGCTCATCGAGCTCTTTGCCAAAGATCCCGAGCGGGCGGCCCGTCGTCTGGTCCACATCCCTGTTGGGCGATTCGCCGAAGCAAGTGAGATCGCCGCGGCGGTCGCGTTCCTGGGCAGCGACGACTCATCCTTCATCACCGCGAGCAACTTCCTTGTCGACGGCGGAATCTCGGGGGCGTACGTCACCCCGCTGTAGCCGGAATCAGCCAGCAGCGTCAACGAGGGCCGCGAAGAGGCGTCGGTCGTCAGTCATCTCCGGATGCCACTGCACCCCTAGAACGAAGTCGGCTTCGGGATCTTCAAGTACCTCGATGGTTCCGTCTTCAGCGCGGCCCGTCACCGTGAGGCTCCCCGGATCGTCAACGCACTGGTGGTGGCTCGAGTTGACAACCAACTCACGACCCAAGATCTGAGCCACCAAGGAGGAGTCCGTGAACGTCGCTCCGTGGTCAAGAAATGCGCCGGGAGCTTCGCGGTGCAGGAGGCCATACCCGGCCGATGGCAGGTCTTGCACCAGGGAGCCTCCACTGGCCACCGCCATCATCTGCATTCCCCGACAGATGCCGAGCACGGGGATCTGGCGTTCCCTCGCTGTGCGATAGAGCAACAGCTCAGTCTGGTCACGGTCGGCGCGCGGCCGATCAGTGGTGGCATGCGCCACGGCGCCATAGAGATCAGGGTCGATGTCGGGGCCACCGGCGATGACCAGCCCATCGACCCGCTCAACGGTCGAGCGCACGGTCTCTGCCGTGACACCGGGTGGAACCAGTATTGCGGCCGCTCCCACCCCCTGGATGGCGGCCACGTACTCACGGTGGATCAGCACTGCATCTGTACTCCAGGCACCCCATTGCGCCGGCTCTCCATAGCAAGAAACGCCGATTACCGGTGTCATGCGGCCTAGCATATAGACTCGTGAGCCCCAACGACGCAAACGCAGAGTCCGAACCACAATGGCTCGCGTCGGTACCCGCGTTTGCAGCCACAGCGGGATCTCCGCTGCATGCACAGATCGAACGCTGGCTGATCGACGTTATTGGACGCGGCGATCTTGTCAGCGGTGACCGCCTTCCACGGGAAGGCGACCTCGCTGCCGCACTCGGCGTCAGCCGAATGACGCTGCGGCAGGCCCTGTCGACGATGGAAGCTCAGGGAACCGTTGTCCGCAGACCTGGAAGGTCGGGAGGCACCTACGTCAGCGAGCCACGTATCGAATGTGACCTGACCGGCCTGGCCGGCTTCACCGAGCAGATGCGCCGAGCGAACATCCGAGCGGGGGCACGTGTGGTCTCAGCCCTCACCCTTCCCGCCACCGCTGCTGTGGCTGGCGCACTGTCAATCCCGCGAGGCGATGATGTCCACGAGATCGTCCGAGTGCGTACAGCGCGTCGTCAACCACTTGCACTCGAACGGTCGTACTTCCCGGCTGAGGTCTTTCCTGACCTTCTCACCCACCGACTGACCGGTTCGCTGTACGACCTGCTTCGTCGCCACTACGGCCAGACGCCGTATGTCGCGTCCGAGAACCTCGAACCGATAATCGCAGGTGCCTCCGAGGCCGAGATGCTTGGAGTCGAGGCGACGAGCGCGCTCATGGCTATTGAACGAACCGCATCTACCGCCGCCGGTCTGCCCGTCGAGTACGCGCGCGACCTCTTCCGCCCCGACAAGGTGCGCATCACGTTCCGCACCGGTCTCGGAGTCGATGTTCGGCGAACCGACGAAACTCCCTGACCTGTTCCGTCTAGACCTTTTCGCGGCTACGCTCCTCGCCATAACTCCGTCGACGGGGGCCCTTGATGACCCAAGATCTGCCCGCTCGAGTCCAGGTTGTCATCATCGGCGGAGGGATCGTCGGCACGAGCGTCGCATACCACTTGGCCGAGCTCGGCTGCACCGACGTTGTCCTCATTGAGCAGGGACGCCTCTCTGGCGGTACTACCTGGCATGCCGCAGGCCTCGTTGGTCAGTTACGCGCGACCGAGAGCGGCACACGCTTGGTGCAGTACTCCGCCTCGCTCTATGAGCGCCTTGAGCAGGAGACCGGCCTCGGCACCGGCCTGAAGCGGTGTGGAGGCGTCACAGTCGCCCGCACACCAGACCGTATGGTGCAGCTGCAACGCACCGCGGCGGCGGCCGAGGCATACGACCTCGAGTGTGAGCTCATCACGCCAGGTCGCGCCAAAGAGCTCTATCCCATTCTGGCCACAGACGATCTGCTGGGCGCGATCTGGCTTCCCGGTGACTGCACAGCCAACCCGACCGATGTCACCCAGTCGCTGGCAAAGGGCGCACGAAACCGCGGTGTCACGATCGCCGAGGGGGTTCGAATGCTCGGAGTCCTGTCAGACAAGGGATCGGTCTCTGGTGTTCAGACGGACCGCGGCGACATCGAGGCTGAGGTCGTCGTCAACTGCGGCGGTCAGTGGGCGAACGCGATCGCGGCCCAGGCGGGCGTCACTGTTCCCCTTCATTCCGCTGAGCACTTCTACGTCGTCACCGAACAGATCGAGGGAGTGCACCGTGACCTGCCGATCCTCCGAGACCCCGATGGCTACACCTACATGAAGGAAGAAGTAGGCGGCTTGGTCGTGGGTGGCTTCGAGCCAGAGGCAAAGCCGTGGGTTTCACCAGACCAGATCCCCTACCCCTTTGAGTTCCAGCTACTCGAGGAGGACTGGGAGCACTTCGAGATTCTGATGGAGAATGCCCTGCTGCGGATCCCCGCGTTGCGCGAGACCGGAATCAAGAAGTTCTACAACGGACCGGAGAGCTTCACCCCTGACAACCAGTTCATTCTGGGCGAGGCTCCCGAGCTCAGAAACTTCTTCGTCGGCGCGGGGTTCAACTCGGTCGGCATCGCATCGGCGGGCGGAGCGGGTCGAGCTCTCGCCGAGTGGATCGTGAACGGCGAGCCAACCTCGGACCTCACAGCAGTCGACATCCGGCGTTTCGCGTCCTTCAACGGGAATCGACAGTGGCTGCATGGCCGCGTCGCCGAAGTACTGGGACTGCACTATGCGATCCCGTGGCCCAACCGCGAACTCGCGACGGCACGACCCTTTCGCCGATCATCGGTTCACCACTTGTTGGAAGCACAAGGTGCAGTCTTCGGTTCAAAGATGGGGTGGGAGCGGGCCAATGTGTTCGCGCCAGCGGATACGAATCCCGCATTGGACTACACCTGGGGCAAGCCAACTTGGATCGAGTGGTCAGCCGTGGAGCAGCGCGCGGCGCGCCAGGCCGTGGCCCTCTTCGACCAGTCCTCCTTCGGCAAGGTTCTGGTCCAAGGACGCGACGCCGAATCGCTGCTGCAACGCGTCTGCACGGCGGACGTGGCAACTCCGGTGGGACGAGCGGTGTACACGGGGATGCTTAACCACCGTGCCGGATACGAGGCTGACGTCACCGTCACCCGCATTGCACAAGATGAGTACCTGCTCGTTACGGGGGCTGCATCCATTGTCCGCGACATCGACTGGCTCCGGCGTCATGCCGACCCCGAAGAGCAAGTAAGCACCGTTGATGTCTCCGCGCTCTACGCCGTCTTAGCGGTAATGGGCCCGCGGTCCCGCGACCTGCTGCAGACCCTTTCCCGATCTGACTTCTCTGACGGGGGCTTCCCGTTCGCGTCCAGCCGCGAGGTGGACCTCGGCCAGGCGACAGTCCGTGCCACCCGCATCACGTACGTCGGCGAGCTCGGATGGGAGCTCTACGTTCCCGTGGAGTTCGCGGTGGACGTCTACGAGATGCTTATGAGCGCCGGGACGGGCTTCGGCCTGGTTCCTGCCGGCTACTACTCGATCAACTCCCTCCGGCTGGAGAAGGGATACCGCGCCTTCGGCACAGACCTGACGCCGGACTACACACCACTCGACGCAGGTCTCACCTTCGCCTGCAAGCTGCGCACCGACATCGAATTCATCGGCAGAGCCGCGCTTGAGGAGGCTTCTCGCGCCGGTCCACGACGGAAGCTGGTCTCGATCGTCCTAGACGATCCCAACGTCATGATGTGGGGTGGAGAACTTGTACTTCGCAACGGAGAGGCGGTCGGACAAGTGACCTCCGCCGCATGGGGAGAGACCGTCGGTGCGTGCGTTGCGCTCGCCTACATCTGGCGGAGCGATGGAGGCGCCGTGACCACTGACTACCTGGACTCTGAGACGTACGAGGTCAACATCGGAGGCGCCGTCTGCACCGCGTCGTTACATCGACGAGCGCCGTACGATCCCCAAGGACTGCGCATCAGGATGTAGCGCCCGGTGGCGCAGACTCACCCTCAAAGGCGGCGCGCATACGGAGATCCTGTCGAGGGTCAGCGATGCTGCAGCAGCTTCGCGATTTGACACGACCGGTGACAGCCCCGAGAACCAGAACCACAAGAAAGGCGATGACCAGACCGCCGATCAGGTACTCGAACATCACGCCTCCTCATTGCTCACCGTCTGCCCAGAGTACGCCGTCAACCCCCCAAAGGCGCCGCGAGCGTACGTCCCTCACCTAGGGTGACCTCGTGCAGCCGGTTCGAGTTTCGGGAACCCCCTACGAGCGAGGGGCCCTGATTGGTGAGGCCTTTGCTGAGGCCACCGCTCGATCGGTTGCCTTCAACAGTCGTTACCTCGAATCGCACAAGATCGGTCGCGGTGACCTCAAGGACATCCTCGCTCCTTACCTGGACGCCTCGGGCGACGCCGTACCGCACCTGCTCGCACAGGTGCGCGGAATGGCCGACGGGGCCGAGCAGCCTTTCCTCGACCTCTTCTTCGCAAACGCCTTCGAAGAGGTGTACGGGATTGTCGAGCTCGGCACGCCATCCGTCACCCCACTTGAGCGATGCACCGACGTCGTTCTTCGGTCGACCAAAAACACCCTTCTCGGGCACAACGAGCAGTGGTATGCCGGTGATGACGGCGCCGTTGGTGTCGTTCTGGATGTACCGAACGATGGACCAGCGGTTCTTGCGCCGATCGTCGCGGGGACTCTGCCGCTGGTCGGACTGAACGAGCTGGGTGGCGCGTTCGGGACCATGTCACTGACAGCGACCGATGAACGGGTCGGGATACCCCGAGCGCTCGTGGCCAGGAACGTGCTGGACTCCCGCGACCTTAAGGACGCCTTCGCTCGTGCAACCCCAGAAGGTCGCGCCGGGGGCTACTCCTACCTGTGTGCCTTCCCGGGTGGCCAAACGTGCGCGATCGAGACGACAGCCACCACTGCCGCCTACCTCTCGGTCACCGAACACACGAACCACGCAATCGACGCGACAGTGGCGGCCGCGTCCTGCGACCCGTCGGAGGGAAGCCGATCGAGACTCGCCCGCGCCCGCGCACTCGCAGGGGTCACAGCCCCCACTGTCGACGGCATGATCGGATTGCTCTCCGACCATGCGGCCGAAGGTCAAGACATCTGCGTGCATCCTGAACCTGCCCAGGGTGACGAAGGCGCCACCATCTTGTTTGCCATGGTCTGCGAGCCCGAAACTCGGTCGCTGTGGCTGGCTCCTGGCCACCCGTGCTCGGCAGAAGTCGAACGATTGACTTGGTGAGTATGGCGAATGGACCGACGGAATCGGAACTCGAGGACGTGAGGTGACCGGTGGTCGCCGTGACCGCCATGCTTCGACATGGCTCACTGCGGTGATCTCGGCGACATTGCCCGAATGGGAACTGCTCACACCGAGTGAGCAGCTTCGCCTACGAGAGGTTGCCGAAAGATTGGTCAAGCGCGTCAACTGGGAAGCTTCTCGGGGGTTCTCGTTGGACGACAACATCCGTGGGACGGTCGCGGGGCATGCAGCGCTGCTCGCCGTGGGCCTGCCGGATCCAGTCTTCAAGAACGTCACCGCCATAGTCGTCCATCCAGCAACAATCACGATTCGGGGGCCTCGCTCCGGCGCAATTCCCGGCACGGTCGATGCTCATGCGCTCCCCGTGCTCGGTCACACCACGGCACATGGACCGGTCTTCATTGCGTGGGATGACGCCCTGCAGCAGGCGACACACCCCGATCAGGGATACAACGTTGTCTTCCACGAGTTCGCACACAAGCTGGACGCCGAGGACGGGACGCTCGACGGCACCCCGCGACTGTCCGATCGAGCTGAGCGACGGCGATGGATCGAGGTCTGCGACGCCGAGTACCGATCTCTGCGTCTGGGCCATGGGAGCGCATTACTGTCCGAGTACGCCGGCACCAACCCAAGTGAGTTTTTCGCTGTCACCACTGAGATCTTCTTCACGCGTGGGGCAGAGCTTGCCGAAGACCGGCCGGATCTGTACGACGTCTTCCGTCACTTCTACGGTCAGGACCCAGCGAAACGTCGGCAGCTGAGAGACAGGTAAGCGGTGTGCCTACTCGAAGGCGCGCCCGAACGAGCGTGCCGTCTCACCTATCACCAGGTACAGAGACCAGTCCGGACCCAACAGGTCGAACCAGGCGACACTGTCGGTTCCTCGCACCAGCGCAGCTGACGCCAACGCATCGGCGGCGCCGGGGTCAGGACCGACCACAGTTGCACTGTCGACATCGATGGCCGGTCGGCCGGTCGACGGGTCGATGACATGGTCGCCACGTTCATAGCGACCGGACGTGGCCATCGACTCGTTGCGCAAGTCGACCACCTCGATGACCTCCGTGGGGGCATGAGGATTGAGAATCCCTGTTGGCCATCCCTGTCCTGATCGGGGTAGTTCGTCTCCCCTCGCACAGATGTCACCCCCCGCATTGACCAGGTGATCGGGGAACCCCGCGGCGGCCAGGCGCTCGCTGGCACGTCCTACGGCCCAGCCTTTGACGTATCCCGACGGGTCGTAACCACCCGGGACGGACCATGGGTCGAAGGCGCCACCAGTGAAGTCGCACAACTGGCGGCAGGAACGCTTAACCTCTTCGAAGTCGTCCGACTGCTGCCCCGGGCGCTCCAGACCGGCTCGGTAGAGCGCCACCTCAGTGTGGGGCTTGTAGGTGGAAAAGGTCTGGTCAACTGTGACGAAGAACTCCCGGGCCCGGTCAATTGCGGAGAGTGCGTGGTCCTCCGATCCCTTGGTTCCCGATAGGTTGATGGTGATGGCCGTTCCCCAGATGTGCTCGACGTGGACCACGCGGTCCTCACGCACAACCGAACCGGAAATGCCATGATCCCAGCCGTCCAGCACCTCGCTGTCGCTACGCGAAGTTCCCATCGACTCTCCAAGCGGTCCGCCAGCGGAATCGGTCATGTGTACGGGAGTCTCCACCATGTCTAAGACTCATCGGAACAAGGCACCGACAGCACCCAAGGTGCTCTCCCCCGGCATCGCCCATCCACACCGTGCTCAGCGTCCCCGGCATCCCGGACCCGCCCTCAGTGACGCCGTCACGGTGGCAGTTGCCCTGATCGTCGTCACGATCGGGATATGGGTGCGGCACGGCGGTTGGGCAGCGGTAACGGGTGGGGTGTGGGCCGAGACCTGGGAGTCGATCGGAGCGCTCACCGGCCTCCTAGCGACATCGGTGGCCCTGATAGGAATCACATTCGCGGCTCGAACGCACCGTTTCGAGCGAGCGATCGGCCTCGACCGTTCACTGCTCTGGCATCGGTGGATGGGCGAGACGGCAGCGCTGCTCCTCGTAGCGCACATCGTGACGACCTTGGTCGCCTACACGAGCCTCTCCAGCCTGCGTGACGCCGTCGTCGAGTTGACCGGCGAAGAGCAGTACATGGCGATGGCGACCGTTGGCGCCCTTGGCATGCTGCTCATCACGGTGCTTTCCCTCGGGTTCATCCGACGCCACCTCGCGTACGAGACGTGGTACTTCATCCACCTGTTGATCTATGCGTCGTTGGGGCTTGCGTTCGCCCATGAGATCTACCTGGGGTCAGACCTTGCCTTCGACCCCCTGGCGCGGGCCTTCTGGATCGCCGTCAGCGTGATCGTGCTGCTGATCGTGGTCTTCAGCCGATGGGGCAAGGTGATCAGGTCGATCGCGCGTCCGTTGACCGTTCTGTCCGTGACGCCACTGAACGATGTTGCGGCTGCCATCGAGCTCGGCGGGCGTAATGTATCCGACCTCAGAGCAGCGGCCGGGCAGTTCGCTCTTCTGCGTCCGCTGACCCCCGCGTTGGTCTGGCAGCCGCACCCGTACTCAATCTCGGCAGCGCCGCGCGTCGACCGCATTCGTTTCACGGTCAAGGCGCTCGGCGGAGCAAGCGATCTGATGACCCGACTCCCGGTCGGAACCAAGGTGGCCGTGGAAGGTCCGTATGGAACAAAGATCTACGAGGAGCTGCGCGGCGACAAGTTGCTCTTGATCGCCGGTGGAGTCGGGATTGGTCCCGTTCGGTCCCTGTTGGAGGACTTCGAACCCGATGCCCAGCCTGTCGTCATTTACCGGGCTCGCCGGGCCGAGGAGATCGTTCACTACGACGAGCTCGTCAGTTTGGCTGAAACAAGGAATGGCCGGATCATCCCAGTGGTCGGACGTACGAGCGAGCTAAAGGACGGCAACCCCTTCGACCCTGACGTGATGCGAAGGCTGGTGCCCGACGTTGCCCAGCGGGTCGCGGTCGTGTGCGGCTCTCAGCCGATGATCAGAGCTGCCTTCCACTGCCTGCGCTCCTGCGGCGTGGATGAGGATGACATTCACTTCGAACGGATTTGGTGGTGACCAGAAATGAGTGAGCCCGGCTTCGCCCGAAGAGTTGCCCCAGCTGTTGTGCTTGCGGTAGCCGGTGGCGTTCTGCTCTATCTGCTGCCTGGAGGAGGGGACAGCGACCCAACCTCCGCGGAGAACATCGGCGCACCTCAGGCCTCTCCCTCACCGACGAAGAAGTCGCACGGCAAAACCACTAAACCCAATCAAGCCACTACCCCCACTGCCAACACGCAGCAAGTCATCACTGGTGACGCCGTCAGCTTCCAGTACGGCACCGTCCAGGTGAAGGTCACGTTGAACGGAACGACCATCACCGACATCACCACGCTCATCGCCCCGGGTGGCAGCTTCCAGCCCTACACCGACCGGGCCATTCCCGACATGAAGTCCAAGATCATTGCCGCCCAGTCGACGAGCGTCGCGGCTGCCTCGGGAGCGACCTTTACCTCAAACGCGTACGCCCAGTCTGTTCAATCCGCCCTGAACAAGGCCTAACGACCCCTGGCGGGTTCGGATGGGGCGAGCGGAGTGGGATTTCGCCCGCCCCAATCCCGTGCGTGTCTCGTAGATCACAAGACCAACGATGGTGGCCAGGACACAAAGCTCGTCACCGTGGTGCCCAATCTTCCAAGTGTGCCGCCTGGGCACACTTCACCACCAAAGACGTCACCGACTAGCGCACCCGACAGTCGTCGGGTTCTGGCACCACGGGGGGTTGACCGAGGTCCAAGACGATAGATGATTAGTGCGGGGTGGTGACCTGAACCACGATTCGCAGTTGTCGAACTCACCGAGTTCGGATCGCTCCAGCGGCGCGGGCACCGGACTCTTCGTCGGTTTCGTGCTGATCGGCGCCGCCGTTTCAGTAGCGATCGGGTCCTACTCACGCAACCATGTTCCGACCGGACGCCCGATCACGACGCTGGGGTTCCCGACTTTGCTGGACATAAAGGTCTGGCTTGCCACAGCTGCCGTGGTCTTCGCGTTCGTTCAAGTCGGTACAGCCCTGCGGATCTACGGACGCATAGGTGCGGGGCCCAGTAGGTCGGCCGCGGCGCTGACACATCGGATCTCAGGGGTCGTCGCCGTCGCGTTGACCCTGCCGGTGGCGTTCCACTGCCTGTGGTCGCTGGGCTTCGGCACGTACAGCACCAGGGTGCTGGTTCACTCGGTCATGGGTTGCGCGTTCTACGGGATCTTTGTCACCAAGATGCTGGCAGTCAGAAGCAGCCGGTTACCCGCCTGGGCACTTCCGGTTCTCGGAGGAGTCCTCTTCACCGTCCTGGTGACGATCTGGCTGACCTCCTCACTCTGGTTCTTCAACAGCGACCGGCCGTCCTACTGAATGCAGCGGAACGCGCACTCAGCGGTACTGGTAGTCGAGCGCGGTGATGTCGAGCTGGCTGGCCACCGTGACGTTGAACAGCTTCGACGGTTGCAGGATCGTCCGCGGCTTGGCGGGTCTTGCCTTGGGATGCGACTCCTGCCACTCGGTCCAGAGCCGGTCGAGATTGGCATGGTGCAGCCAGAACAACGGATCAGCCGGCGACGCTGCGGTGGCCATCGTGCCGCCCACCGAGATGTGCACGTCGTTGTGTGGGCCAAGTTCTAGTTTGCGCTGGAACCGAGCGAAGCGACCGATCCCCATGGCCAGGTTCAGCTCAGCTTCGCTGGGCATCTCGTGGCGGTTGAAACTCCGCTCCACATTCCAACTGGCCAGCAGGTCCGGGTCGTCCAGGAACCTTGGGATGGTCGGGTCGGCGATCCAGTCCCAGTACGGGATGCTCACTGCCGGGTCTACTTGCTGCAGACGCTGCTCGAAGCGCAGGAGGAAGTGCCGGTGCCAGGCCAGAAAGTTCGTGCCCGGCATCCCTACTCCCATCGTGTGGACGTGCCAATCCATTCCTGCCATTGACATCGCATGGGCGTGCACCGCCACGAACGCCCGGTACGCCGGCGCATCCGCTGAGGTGCCGTGCAGCTTGTTGACCGCGCGCACGAACCGTTGTCGCTCATTCGGCGTCAGTTTTGCTTGGTTCTTGCGTACCGTCGTCATGCTGCTTTGCCCCTGACTGAAACGATTCTTCGGGTTGCCATGACCGCTCCTCCTGGTGGGGACGATTCCTGCAGGGTCGATGAACCGGGCAACTCTGTTTTCGCCCGAGGTGTCCAGATGCCGACGACGGTGTCGCACGGCGAGTGCCTTGTCCTGACGAGATCATCGACAGTCTGCCCCTCACAGCGCCCTGCAGGAAGGAGCATGCGCGGAACGACACTGCTGTGCGAATTCGTGCCGGACACCGTACCCGGATCGTTCCTCATCGCCGGACTTATGGCGCACACGCAGCTCTTCGGGCACGTCAGCCTCGAGCTCGACGGTCAGTTCAACGACACGCTCACTGATCTCGACGCCGTCTTCGATCACGTCACGCATGTGACCGCCGAGTCTCTGGGTCTGGCCTGACACCCGCCGGGCGTTCCCAAACCTGAATGGCCAGGGGCGTGGGCTGGCGGAGCGGGTTCCTCAGCGGCGGCCAGCGCTGAAGGCGGCCGCACTGTGGCCGCCTTGGGAGCTTGGCCGCCCAGGCGTGCGGCGCGGAGTGCGGCCGGACTTGACCTTCTGCCCCGAAACCTGCGCCGAAGAGGAGCCCGAGCCAGTCGACTTCGGGGTGCCCGAGGCCGATTGGTTCAGGCTGCCAGAGCGGTCCTGACTACCCCGGCGGTTGCGGGGGCGCGGCTTGGCCGCCTTCACCGGCCGTGACGCCGAGGCTGCGGGAGCGGCGCTCTTGATTGGACCAGACACCACGCGTGCACCCGGGGCCAACTCGGCCAACACGGGGTGCGTTGCGCCCTGGATCCGGGTCGTCGTCGGTGAGATGCCGGCCGCCCGAGTGAGCACGCGGACGTCGTTCACCTGGTCGCTGGTCATGATGGTGACCACCGTCCCGGCGCTTCCCGCACGGGCCGTGCGCCCGGAGCGGTGCTGGTACGCCTTGTGCTCGGCCGGAGGGTCGGCGTGGACGACCAGTGACACGTCGTCGACGTGGATCCCCCGTGCGGCAATGTCGGTGGCGACCAGCGTCGACGCTCGACCGTCGTGGAACGCGTCGAGGTTGCGGGTGCGCGCGTTCTGGGCGAGATTTCCGTGCAGCTCGACCGCCGAGACACCACTGTTGTTGAACTGCCGGGCCAGTGTCTTGGCGCCGCGCTTGGTGCGAGTGAAGACGACGGTGCGACCGGGCGCACTGATCAGGTCAACCAGGATCGGCAGTCGGTGTTCACGATCTACGTGCAGCACATGGTGCGACATCGCGCTGATCGGTGACTGCGCGGAGTCGGCCTCGTGAGTGACCGGGTTCACCAAGAACTGCCGTACGAGGCCGTCGATCGCTCGGTCGAGCGTGGCCGAGAAAAGGAGCCGTTGACCGCCGCGGGGCGTCTGCGCGAGCAGCCGGCGCACCGCGGGCAAGAACCCGAGGTCGGCCATGTGATCAGCCTCATCGAGAACAGTGACCTCGATAGCGGCCAAGCTGCAGTGCCCCTGCCCGATCAGGTCCTCGAGACGTCCCGGGCAGGCAACGAGGATGTCGACACCTCGGCTGAGCGCGGTCACCTGCGGGTTCTGACCGACGCCACCGAAGACCGTCCGCGAGGTCAGGCCGGCAGCCTGCGCCAGCGGCGCGAGTGCCTGGTCGATCTGACTGACAAGCTCACGGGTCGGCGCCAGGATGAGCGCTCGTGGTGCCTTCGGCCGGGCCCTGCTGCCGTCAGACAGCCGGGCGACCAGCGGCAGCAAGAAGGCGTAGGTCTTGCCGGACCCTGTGCGGCCACGGCCGAGGACATCGCGCCCGGCAAAGGCGTCGGGCAAAGTGGCGGATTGGATAGGCGTGGGGGTATCGATCCCCAGGCCGGAGAGGACAGTGGTAAGACGTTCGGGCACGCCGACGTCAGAGAAAGAGGACAAGTAAAGATCGCTATCTGTGCGGGTTTCTCACCGACAACCGGAAATCCGAATGACTCGGCCGGCTACACACGGAGCGGATGTCACGCGCTACAACGTGCGGACAACTCGCGGCAAGAACTCAACGAGCTGATTCCAGCATCCTACCGGACGGACCCCAAAACCCAAGCATTTACCCAATCAACTCGGGCTAACCTTCGCACTGCAGCGGCCCCCGACGCTCCTCACACACTGGCTGATCCCACTTCCAGACGTCGACTGGAAAGCCACAGAATTGGTGCCGCGGCCACTGCCACGCACCCAGCGACGATCAGCGGGACGGTTCCGTTGCCGGGACCCAGTTCCCATGCGAGGCCGGCCCATAGGCCAGCGAACAGGACAGCACCGCCAGCCAGTCCCTGGAACACGCCCTGCGCTCGCCCGCGCACTTGCCGTTTCACCAACGACGAGACCCACGCCTTGCCGACTCCGTCAGTCATCGCATTGAAGCCGCCGTACACACACAGCAAGACAATCACCGGCCAGCCGCCGTCGACCAGGCCGAGCCCTATGTATCCAGTGGCGAAACAGACCAACCCCAACGCGTAGACGCGGGCCCGCGGAAGGTGATCTGAGAGTGCACCAGCCGGGTAGGAAATCAGCGCGTAGGAAAGGTTGTAGATCACGTATGCAGCAACCACACCCGAGACCGAGAAACCCACCTCCGACACGCGTAGCAGGATGAGTGCGTCGGGAAAGTTCACCAACGCAATCAGCGTAAGCGCACCCACTACCCGCCTGAACTCAGGCGGTAACGGCTCGGACCGGTCGGGCATTGGTTTGTCGCTGCTTAGTCCCGCACGGACGGTGTCGGTCGGGCGACGCGGTTCGCGAACCCACAGGACCAGAACCACCGACAGAACTGCGGGTACGACCGCCACCCACAGCACGAGCTGGATGTTTCCACCAGTCAACGCAAGAACTGCAAGTCCGATCAGTGGGCCGATGACGGCTCCCAAAGTGTCGGCCGCACGGTGGAACCCGAATACGCGGCCAAGCTGAGCGTGGTCGACCCCATCTGCGAGCAGCGCATCACGCGGTGCCCCACGAATGCCCTTGCCGACCCGGTCAACCACCCGACCAACCAGCACAATCGGCCACACTCCCGCGGCGGCGACAATCACCTTCCCTAAGGCCGCCATGCCATACCCAAGCCCGACCAACGGCTTACGTCCCGTGCGATCCGAAACTCGGCCACTGACGTACTTCGTGAGAGCGGCAGCGCCCTCAGCCACCCCCTCAACGAGGCCGACAACCGCCGCAGGAGCACCCAAAACGGATGTCAGCAAGATCGGCAAAATCGGATAGACCAACTCGCTCGCCGCGTCCTGCATCAGCGAAACCGCCGACAGGACCTTCAAGTTGCGGGTCATCCACTTCGGCCGGGGCACGCCCCGAGCCTGCCATGATCGTCGAGCAACTCAAGAGGTGCGACGAAGTCATGGCCGAGAGCTCTTTGGAGGCGAGACCTGTGAGCGTGAACTCGCTGGTGCCGCGCGAAACCTTCGCAGCCTTGCGAAGCTGCTTCTACCTCAATCAGGCATCACTGGGTCTTGTCCCTGAAGCCTCGACAGAGGCGATGGTGCGCTTCGTCGTCGATGTCGCACAACACGGCAACGTGCTTCTGTCGGACGCGCAGGAGGCCAGAATTCTCGACGAGCTGCGCGCGGCCGCCGCCGCCTTTCTGGGCGCCCCAGCGGGCTCGGTGGCGGTCGTGGGCGGCGCCAGCGAGGGGCTCGGGCAACTAGCCGCGATCCTGGCGTCACGTCCTGGTGCGGTTGTCCTGATCCGGACTGACTTCCCGAGCGTCACCTACCCTTGGCTCGGCGCGCAGCGACGCATGGGTACCAAGATCCGGTGGGTCGATGACCAACCCGCAAAGGACCTCACCGAGGCCCTGCTCGAAGCGATAGACACAGACACATCGACGATCTGCGTCAGTGCCGTCCAGTACGCAACCGGTTCGGGAGTCAACGTCCACGAAATTGTGCGACAGGCGCACCAGGTCGGCGCAAAAGTGATCGTTGACGTCACACAGTTGGCGGGAGCGGCACCAATGAGCATGCGCGACTGGGGCGCAGACGCCGTGGTTTGCAGCGGCTACAAGTGGCTGTCCGGGCATGGCGGTGTGGCCCTGCTGGCGGTGGACGATGAACTGGCCGAAGAGACGCCGCACCTCGTCGGATGGAAGGGCGCGGCAGACCCCTTCGACTTCCACGCCGACCAACTTTCCCTTGCTCCCGACGCCCGACGATTCGAACTCTCGACGATGGCGTACGGCTCAGCGGTCAGCCTTTCCGCGTCCCTCTCCCTATTGGCAGAAATCGGGATGCCGACGGTCGCCGAGCACGCTGCCGAGCTGGCAAACGAACTCGTCTCCCGCGCCGCACCGCTGGGTTGGGCGCCCTTCCGCTCGCTGGACTCCAGTGCCTCCACAAGCCACATCCTCTCCCTCCGACACCCCACCCTCACCGCCGTCGAGGTACAGCGACTCCTCGAGGAAGCTGGCGTCGTGGTTAGCTCCCGCGGAGGTGGCATCCGCGTCTCACTTCATCACTACAACGACAGCAGTGACATCAGCGCGCTCGTCAACGCCCTCACCACACTCAGGTGATTGTTGGAGATTTCGTACGGCCCTGCCCGACGGCCACTTCCGCATCCCCCAAGAAATTGCCGGGGACGATGCCTGACCGAAGAAGCGCCGACGAACCACGGTCAGCGGCCCGGCGGCTGGCGGAGGTTATAGCGCGCGATGACATCGTCCAGCCACGGAGCGTCCCCGAAGACGAGCCCGTGCTCCTCCGCGAGAGCCGCGACCACCTCCGGAGCGAGGCCGCCGGACGCCATCGCCTCTCCGATCCCCCAGAAGAAGTGCTCGAAGCCTGCTGGGCTGATCACCTCGATCATCCGGGCTGGAACAGACCCCGCGTTCCACATGGTGTGCGTCTCACCGCGGGGTTTGGTGATGTAGCCGCCGGCTCCCAGGACGACCTCGCGGTCACCGGACCGGAAGCCGATCTCCCCCTCGGTGACGATGGAGTACTCATCCTCACGCGTGTGAAGGTGGGGAGGCACGCAGGCGCCGACCGGGAACGGGTGCTCGACGATGGACACATTGCCGTTGGTCTGCTCGCCGAAGAGTTTGAACACCACCCCGATCGTCCCCAGATCTCGGGTCTCCCCCTCTCCCGGGCGCACCACGGTCAGTTCCGGCGCTTCGACACTCTCCACGGTTGCAGCTCCCTCAATAATTTCAAAGTACAGTTGTGTATCTCCAAATAGACACCTCGGTAGCCAGGGAGTCAATAGTTGTGCAAGAACAGTCGAGCCCGACGCGGCGCCGCAGGTACCAGAAGACCAAGCGCCTCGAGGACGAGAAACGGACCCGGGCACGGATCGTCGATGCGGCCGAGGAACTCCATCAGACGCTTGGTCCGTCGCGCACCAGCGTTTCGGCGATCGCCGAGCATGCCGCTGTGACCCGGGCTACGGTCTACCGACACTTCTCCGATGAGGAGTCCCTGTTCCTCGCCTGTTCGAACCAATGGCTGTCGCGCCAGCGGCTCCCCGACGTGGATGCGTGGACGGCGCACGACGACCCGCTGGTTCGCCTGCGTGTCGGTCTCACCGACATCTACCGCTACTACCGGTCTGGCGAGCAGATGCTCACCCTCATCAACCGCGACGCGGAGTCCGTTCCGCCATCCGTCAGGGCGAACCGGGTCCGAGCGCAGAGGCGATGGGTCGAAGCGCTTCTCCAGCCGTTCCCCCGCCGCAGCCCCCGGATCTTGCCGGCGGCGATTGGGCATGCAGCCGCCTTCGAAACCTGGCGGTCCCTCTGCGTGGTCCAGGGCCTGTCCAACCGCTCCGCAGTCGAACTCATGCTCGGCATGGTGACCATCGCGAGTCCACGGACCTCGACGCCCCACCGCCCCGACTGAGGCGGCATCCTGGGCCCGATGACGGAGTTCAGTCCGTCTCGCCCGGGGCGGCGGTCCCCCATTCGGTTCCCCGGAGTTCGAGGAGACGGGTACGAGGGACGCCAGCGAGTGCGGGGGCAGATTCCGGTGAGGACCAGACCTGCTGCTCCAGGAACCGTGCGAAATTCCCTGCAGCGTCCGCGGTGTCGAACTCCAGGTCGAGCATGAGGTACCGCGGATCGTCCACGGGCCGACGGATCGCGTAGCCGCGGACCCCGGCGTCGACACGCACCTGGGCGAAGCCGTCGAACGCCGCCTTCCACCGGTCGTAGTCATGGATCGTGTGCTCGATGCGCAACGTGGTCATTGGGCTATCCGATCGGTCCGGCGGGCGTTTGCTGATGGACCATCACGGTAGGTCGCTACCCGTGCTGCGCAACATCCCAGATTCCTGGGGTCCGCAGCCGGACTGAGCAACTTCGCCGGGTGTTGTCGATCGCCACGTACGCTCAGCCCGTGGCCAGCACATGGGCGCAGTCTCGAGCCCGCGAGCGGATCGAGGACGTCGTCCGGCAGACGCCCGACTGCGTAATCCTGCGTGAAGCGGTCCTCGACGTCCTCGCCGAGGTGGTTGGTTTCGACGCATACGTGTGGCTGCTGACCGATCCGGTGACAACCGTCGGTGCCGCCCCGTTGGCCGACGTTCCCAGGCTCCCACTCTCGGAACTGCCGGCGCTCATCCGGGCCAAGTACGGCATGGACGTTAACCGCTGGACCGACCTGATGGAGAAGACTTCGCCTGTGGGGCTGCTGAGCAACGCGACAGATGACGACCTGGGTCAACGCAGGGAGTGGCTCGAGCTGCTGGACAGGCACACGGTCCGCGACGTGGCCTCGACGGTCTTCGCGGACCAGTTCGGTTGCTGGGGATTTCTGGACCTGTGGCGCAATGACGAGAGCGAACCATTTGGTGGGCCAGAAGCCAAGTTCCTGGCGGCCGTCGCCCCGACGGTGACCGTCGCACTGCGTGAATGCCAGGCGCGCACATTCGTCGAAGCAGCAACACCGCACCGGGACGACGTCGGGCCAGTCGTGCTCACACTCGACGACGATCTGCGGATCACCAGTCGAACTGCAGCATCCCAGAACTGGCTGGAGGCCCTGCTCCCACCCGGCCCCGGCTCACACGCCGTCCCGGCGAGCGTCTACAACGTCGCTGCGCAGCTCTTGGCCATCGAAGGGGGCGTTGACCACCACCCGGCGTCTACCCGCACGCACCTCAGCGACGGCTTCTGGCTCACCCTTCGCGCCGCCAGAATCGCTAACGACGAGCCACACTCGATCGCAACTGACCCTTCCACAGCAGGCATCGTCGTGACGATCGAGGAGACGTCGGCCACCGAGCGTCTCGAGCTCTTCGGGCGCGCCTTCGCGCTCACTCCTCGTGAGTACGAGCTGGTGAGACTGCTCGCCGCCGGCGCCGACACCCGGGCGATGGCTCGCCAGATGGCATTGTCCGAACACACCGTTCAAGACCACCTCAAGTCGATCTTCACCAAGACCGGTGCACATGATCGCGTCACAGTGCTCGCCCGTGCTTTGGGCACCGGGCACACGCCCGGTGGGTGAGAGATGTGCCGAAACGACACTTCCCCGCGGAGCTACCACGCGCGCGACGGTGAAACGCGACAGTGGAAGCTGGGTTCATGACCTGACCGACGTTTAGATCGCCGCGGATTACGCCTTCGCTCCAGGTCGCGCGGTTCGCTGGTCGGCGCGACGTTTCGTCGCCGGTGTGGGAGGCGGGCTCGCATTCATGGCGGCCGAAAGCAGAGACTGTGCGGACCACCTCATGTTTACCGCAGCCTCTTCACGCGACAGCCCACCGATGTCGGTCAACCAGACGAGGGCCTCCACTCCGATGGCGCTCCGGACAGCCAGGGCGAGCCGATGCACCTCCTCATCGGTCAGTCGGCCACGCAGCGGTTGGAGGGCTTCGGTGATCCATGCGATCGCACGACCTTGACGCAGCGGCAGCCCGCCACGCTCCTGCGGATTGGCGCTGAGCGACAGGCGCAGCATGGTGCGCTGAGCGGCCTCGGTGTCGATGATGAGTCGGATGAATCGCGTGGCCACAGCGTCAAGACGCTCCTGAGGGTCTGCCGAGACGCCATCGGGCAGAAGGGTCGTCGCGCCCGTCTCTGGGTGGGCCGCGACGAGCAGCGATCGCTGGTTGGCGAAGTAGCGGTAGGCGGTCGTTCGCGAGATGCCGGCCTCTTCGGCCACCTCCTCCACGGTCGGGGTGGCTCCGTCCCTCACCAGAATCCGTGCGGCGGCGACGAGGCTCTCTCGAGTGCGCTGCTTCTGACGGGTTCGACCGCCCGCCTCGTAGGGGGTTGACACGACGTTCATGGTACTGGACTATCCGTCATGGGACTTAAGTCCCATTAATCGGGAGGCCCCATGTCAGAGACAACGACCGCCAGCCCCGTCCTGCGTTCTGCAGAGCAAGCCGATCAGCGATGGTTCTTCGGTGGTGGGGTGCACAGCTGGCTGGCCACGGCCGAAGAGACCGCCGGCGCGTTCCTGCTGTTCTCGGACGCCATGGACAAGGGCAAGTGCACGCCCCTGCACACCCATCCGTCGGACGAGTCGCTCTACGTCGTCGATGGCGAGATCCTCGTCCACCTCGATGGTCAGGAACACACACTCAGCGCCGGGGGCCTCGTCATCGCCCCTCGCACGGTTCCGCACGCATTCCTGGTGCTCTCGGAGACCGCAACCATGCTCACCTTGCACACTCCCGGCACCTGCCAGGCGTTCTACCTCGGCGCGAGCGAGCCACTCACCTCCGATACCGATCGAGTGGTCGACTTCGACCGGGTCCGCGAGTCCGCCGTCACCAACGGAGGAATCGAGATCCTGGGCCCGCCCCCCTTCCCGCCGGGGTGATCCGGCGGAACGCGCCACCGATTCCAACCGGCAAGCCAACGTAAGTGCCTCTCACGGACGATCGAACCGGCACTACCGAGCGTTCGGGCTGGTCAGCCGGGCCGCGCCCACTCTCGGTGTGACGGCGCCAAAGCGGGCGCGAAAGTCCACTATCGGCGTACGGTTCGTGAGAGCGGCACCAGCGGCGAGAAGGATGCGAGAGGTCGTCATGACCGAGCAGCAGCGGTACGAGGTGATACGGCAGGGGCCGGGATTCCAGCTACGTCGCTATCCCGCACACCTGGTCGCCGAGGTCGAGGTCGACGGCTCTTTCGAAGGCGCCGGCAACGCGGCCTTCCGTCCATTGGTGGCCTACATCCGTGGGCAGAACCGGACCAGCGAGAGCCTGGCGATGACCGCCCCGGTACTCCAGCGCCGCGACGACACCGACCACACTCCGGCGGCCGCGGAGACGGTGACCACCGAGACCGCACCCGGCCGCTACGTCGTCTCATTCGTCATGCCGCAGGGTGCGACGAGCGAGTCACTCCCGGACCCTGGCGATGCCCAGGTCACGATCCGGGCGGTTCCCGAGGAACTCGCCGCCGTCGCGAGGTACTCCGGGCGATGGACGTCCACTGCGTACGAGAAGCAGACCGACCGACTGCTGCGGGCGGTGCGGGGAGACGGGCTCGAGACGACCGGTCCACCACGTTTCGCACGCTTCGACCCGCCGTGGACGCCGTGGTTCCGACGTCGCAACGAAGTCGTCGTCCCGGTACGCGAAGTCTGACTTCCCGAGTGCTGGGTCACCTCGCACTGGGAGGTGCGCGTGCCGCGCCGTTCCCCAAATTTGAAGTGCTGCCATTTCGGTTGGACACCTGACTTCGAGGGTTGCGACAAGTCGTTACTGCAGCGGCTCCCGCAAGGTCGCCCAGCCGGCTTGGTCGGAGCCCTTGTCGCCCCTTCGCGGCCACTGTCCGGTGGGCCGAGTCAAGGAGCCGGCTCAGAGACCTCGGCCTCGGGGTCACCGTCTGCCATGCGCTGCACCGTCGTCAGGTAGAAGACCGGCGTAACCGCGAAGAGGACGAGGGCGAGCATCGACGCCGCGAAAGCGAGGAGAGCGGCCGCCACCGGTGCCAAGGATCGCGATGGCGCCGCGTCGACGCTCGCCGAGGAGGAAGGCGCTCGCGCCTGCATCACTAAGCAGCTCGGCGTGTCGCGCCATGTGGCTGCACAGTCCGACGTAAGCCCCGGAGATCGCCACCGACACGAGCGCGAACAGCAGCGCAGCGACGACACGGTCGCTGCGCTCCCCCAGCCGCCAGGCGCTGGACAGGACAGCCGTCGGGAACGGCAGTACCGAAACCGTCAGTAGGAGTACGAGGTTGGTGAGAATCACCCCGATGTCCGCCCGGCGGAGGCGAGCGAACGCCAGGTGGTGGTGCAGCCAGACGGATCCGATCATCGCGAAAGCCGCAACGTAGGCGACGTAGGACGGCCACTCCGCCGCGAGCGGCGGCAGCGTCAGCCTCCGCTGACGCTCAAGGTCACCAACCGACCACCTCGCTGCACAACGCATAGTCGCCTTCACTGCGCGATATACCGGTTTGCCAGACGACACGTGGCTGCTCACCTATGCTGCCAGCAGCCAAAGAAGGGACTCTCAGTGAAGGCGCAGATGCTTGCCGGTATGGCAGCAACGATTCTGGTGATGGGCGGCGGGGCGATCGCCAACGCCGAGTCACAGACGGTCCAAGGTTCGGGCGACGTGAAGAAGATCGTTGTCGACAACGGTCAAGACGCCGTCACCACCAAAGTCTTCGGGCTGGGCAAGCCCTGTGGAGGGGCCAAGCAATTGAGCGTCTACGTACTCACCCGTAGTGGCGCAATCACCTACTTCGCGCAGGCCGCTTGCTACGCAGGTACAGACTGGGCAGCTAGCCTGCTATACACCCCAACCGGCGACATCCAGGACCAGAAGTCCGTCAGGTGTCGCAACTTCGAGGTCACGCGGAATCGTGACACCGGCGCCTACCGCGTCTTCATGCCCCGGGCTTGCCTTGCCGAGGCGCCGAACCGAATCCGCGTCTCGGTTGAGGGTCTGAACTACGGCGGTTCGACGATGGGCGGAAACGCCGGCCCGACAAAGCTGCTCGGCCGCGGCTGACCAACTCCCCCACGTGGCCTCCCGTCTTGCGGCGACACATTAGGGGGGCGGTCACGACCTGGTGACTTCGGATCAATATCCGCACCTGGCGCGGTTTTCGCTCCGCAGTCAGCGGAAGAACGTCTCCTCGCCTGCAGAATGAGCCCCATGCGAGCTGTGGTGCAGGTGGCGTCCGGTGCGGCGGTTCACGTCGACGGCGAGCGCGTCGGCGGCTTCGACGGCCCCGGGCTCGTCGTCCTCGTCGGCGTCACGCACACCGACAGTGAGCAGGACGCCGAGCGGCTGGCCGACAAGATCTGGCAGCTGCGCATCATGGACGACGAGCGATGCGGGCCCCGTGGTAGGAGGCGTCGTGCAAAGTCTGGTAGACCAAGGACCGAGCCAATCAGGGACACGCCCGATTAGGCGGGTGGCCCTGCGCCCATCTGAGCGAGTGCGCCGGCCATGTCCATGACACCCCAATGAGCGACGCACTGGTCACCGCGGAACTGCAGGATGTCGATGGCGTTGATGTCCACCGGGTTACCGCTTGCAGGCACGCCCATGAACTCACCCGTGTGGGTGCCGACGAACGAGACCCGTGCGACTACTTTGTCGCCTTCTTGGAGCAGGTCGTGAACGTCCACGTGGAAGTCGGTGATGGCCGCATGCATCATCTTGAACAGTTGCCGGGGTGTGTCCCGGGTGTTGCCCATCCCGGGGATCTCCTCATGTTCGATGAAGTCCTCTGCCATGTACTTGTCTACGGCTGCATCGACGTCTCCGCCAGCGGCTATGGCTCCGAACATCTCCTGCGCTACCGCCTTGTAGTCAGACATCGGCCCTCCACTCGTTTCTCAGCGCGCCTGCCGCGGCGGCCAGGCTGCTCAACGTAGCAGCCGCAGGACCGCGCGGACAGGGTCGCTCAAGCCCTCAAGGGCCCTCGGACGGCATGACGGCATAGGCAGCAGCCGAAGCCTTGGGACACCTACTCGGATGAGCTGTCTGCCTCTTGTGAGCATGAGGAAAGCCCCCCGAAGACTTCGGGGGGCTTTCACCTCGCTGACCTACGGCGATTGGTAGCGGGGGCAGGATTTGAACCTGCGACCTCTGGGTTATGAGCCCAGCGAGCTACCGAGCTGCTCCACCCCGCGTTGGCGCTCGCCTAGCCTACGTGGTTCACGCCGAGGCATCCAAACCGGGTGGTCAAGGCCCACCACCGCTCGCTGACCCACCAGAAAGATCGGGCACCGCCGCTGTTTCGTTCAGACCAAGTTGATTGGCAGCGGCCTCTGCTCGCTGCAGTGCTGCGAACAGGTCATCTTGAGCCTGGCCATATGTGGCGAAGTCACCATTGGCCAAAGCCTGCTGGCCACGGTCGTAGGCTGCCCCTGCGTCGGCCAGGGCTTGCTGCAATCGCTGTTGCGTCTGGGCTGTGTTCGAACCGCCACCACCACCGCCGCCGTTGCCGCCACCGCCATTCCCGCCGCCGTTGCCACCCCCGCCCCCGCCATTACCGTTGTCAATCGCTACTCCGCCAAAGTAGAGCTGCAGCGCTTCTTCGTAGGTATCAGCGATCGACACAGTGTCGCCGAAGGAGACGATGACCTTGCTCAGCCTCGGGTATGAGGCCCCCTCGGTCGCGCGTGCGTAGACCGGCTCGACGTACATCAATCCGCCGGCCACCGGCAGGGACAACAGGTTTCCAATCTCCACCTCTGTGCTGCCGCTTCGTCGAAGCGAGAGCAGCGCGTTCGACACATCGGTGTTCGACTCGATGTTGTTCTGCATCTGGCTCGGCCCGGGGAACGTGGTGTTTCTCGGAAGCGCTAGAGCGCGGATCTGACCGAAGTCCGGATCGCCTGCCTCGCTGTTCACCGCCATGAAGGCGGCTAGCGTCTCGCGGCCAGATGGGGCGAACGTCGTTGTGAGCGAGAACTTCGGATCGACGTCGCCTGGCATCTGCAGAGTCAGGTAGTACGGCGGTTGCGCAACCTCGCCGCCGCTCGGCGACGTCGGGTCGCTCGGCACCTGCCAAGCGTCCTGTCCCCCGAAGAAGATCTGCGGGTCGGTCACGTGGTAGCGGGTGTAGACCTCACGCTGCACTTTGAACATGTCTTCGGGGTAGCGAATGTGAGCCAACAGTTCTTCACTGATCTCCGCCCGCGGCTTGACCGTGTCAGGGAAGGCCTTCGACCAGGTCTGAAGAATCGGGTCGGACTCATCCCATGCGTAGAGCGTGACAGTTCCGTCATAGGCATCGACAGTGGCTTTGACCGAGTTCCGCAAGTAGTTGATCTCGTCGCGAATCGGAACGACTGGGGCGCCCGTCTGCGTGGTGAGCGAGTCAGTGGTCGCCTCACCAAAAGCCTGGCGCTGCGAATACGGATAGGAGTCGGTTGTCGTGTATCCGTCCACGATCCAGACGATGCGACCATCGATCACGGTTGCGTACGGATCTGCGTCGAGAGTGAGCCATGGAGCCGCCCGCTCAACGCGCTCACGGGGATCGCGCACGTAGAGGATCTGCGACTCGGAGTTGATGCGGTCGGACAGCAAGATGTTCGTCTCTTGGAATCGCCACGCATACATCAACTGGTCGAAGAACGAACCGATCGGCACGCCCCCATCGCCGGTGTAGGAGTACGACTGTTGCCCGTTCTCGGCAGTGTCATCGGGGAAGTCCAGCTCACGCGGTTCGACAGACTCCGGAGCCCCAACAATCGAGTAGTCAGGAACCTTCTCACCGAAGTAGATCCGGGGCTGATCGATGTTCAAGTCACCCTGCGGCGGAAGGTCTGACTCGACAAAGTCAGGCTCGCCGTTGGCGGTGGCCCGGTTTCCATAGGCTGCGACGAGCCCGAATCCGTGCGTATACGTCAGATGGTCGTTGATCCAGTTACGCGAGTCGGTGGGAACCCCGGACAGGTCGATCTCGCGGGGAGCAACGATGACGTCTGCCTGTTTCCCATTGATCGTGTACCTGTCAATGTCGAGCGGATCCTGGAAGGTGTAGAAACCCTTGACCTGCTGCAACTGATCAAAGGTGTCGCTCAGCCGAGACGGGTCCATCAGCCTGACGTTCTCGATTGTCCCCCTGGACTCCTCGAACGCGCGCGCGTCGGGATTAGCCGCAGGGATGTACTCCTCAACTTTGATGTTGTCGACATCGTAGGCGGCACGGGTCGAGTCGATCGCCCGTTGGATGTATGGCTCTTCCTTGACGTCCGGTGTTGGCTTCACCTGGAGGCGCTGCACCAGACTCGGATACACCCAGCCGATGGCAACCGAGCTCAGCACCAGCAGCCCAAGGCTCAGGACCGCAAGGCGCCAAGTCTTGCGGAAGACATTCACGAAGAAGAGCGCGGCGCAGATGAGCGCGACAAACGTAAGGATGGTCTTTGCCGGTATAAGTGCCTTGACGTCGGTGTAGCCGGCCCCGGTGAAGAGCGAGTTCGGTGCGATGACCAGTTCGTACCGATCAAGCCAGTAGGCAGCGGCCTTGAGCAGCATGAACAGACCGATGAGGATCGACAGCTGTACCCGCGCCGCCGGAGTCGTGCGCTCGCCTGGCGTTCCGGGACTGATTCCGCCGTACAGGTAGTGAATCGCTGCAGCAACAAGACCGCAGAGAACCACGATGACCATGCTGCTGTCGATGATGAAGCGCCACCACGGCAACGAGAAGACATAGAAGGAGATGTCGACGCCGAACTCGGGATCGGTCGCTCCGAAGGCCGTTCTATTCATCCACGCCAAGAGCGTGCGCCACTCCGACATGGCCGCGGCGCCGAAGAAGAAGCCCACCAGGATGCCGAACCCGATCAGCAGGATGCGTCGGAACGGGTCGAGCGCCAGGCGGTAGCGGTCCAGACTCTGCTGCTCCAGGGAGATCGCCCGGAAGATCGGACGGAACCGGTACGCAAGGTAGCCGTTGAGCACGATGGCACCACCGGCCACCAGGAAGAACACCACGAAGAGTGCGAGACGCACGCCGAGTTGAGTCGTGTAGACGGAGGTGAATCCCGCTGCTTTGTACCAGAGCCAGTCGGTGTAGTAGCCGGCGAAGATCGCGAACGCGACGAGCAGCACGGCCAAGATTGCCAGCGTCGGCAGCAGTGCTCCCCGGCGGCGCGAACCTCTGGGCGTCGGTCCGGTCGGCGGTCCCTGAGGAGGGGCCGATGGCGGTGGGGCGTCGAAACTCACCCCATCACACTAACTGTGCTTCGCGCATCGGCGCGCACCGTGGTCCCCTCCGCCGACGACACGTGCCACCATGGGCTCGTGATTCCTCCAGCCCTGGAGCAGACAGCCCGAGACCTCGACATCTTCGTCGCCCACGACGGATGGGACCAGCCGACTCGGCTATTCGCCATCTCCGACACGCGCCAACTTCTCGAGCGCGAGCCCTCTCTGGCCGCTCAACTCCTGGGAAGCCCCGCAGACAGCCCCTGGACCACGATCGAGCAAGAGGGCCTGCCAGCGCACGGTGATCTTGATGAGCTGCTCGGAGGGATCGGGTGGCCACCCTCAGTCGACGGGGTCGCCGTGAGCGCCGAGCGCATCATGGTGCCACCAGCCGGGTCAGATCGGGAGTCTCAGCACGAACTCCGCTTGACGATGGCCGTTCTGCGTGATGGGAGTCGCTGCACGGTTTTGCGGCTTCGGGAGCACGACTCGCCAGAGACCGTGATCGTCGGAACCGACTTGATCTCCGGCCTCGGCGACTTGCTGATGCACACCCTCAGCTGAGGGCAACAACTTCCTAATCAGTCGGGCAGCTTTGTGGCTTGCCGTCACCGTCGAGCGCACTGACCGCCTCATCCAGAGTCCGGACAGCGATGACCTTCAAGCCATCGGGCTCGTTGCCAACGACCTCGCCGCAGTTCGACCGTGGGGCCAAGAAGATACTCGCGCCGTCCTCGCGCGCCCCGTACATCTTCTGAACGATCCCACCGATCGGCCCGACGCGCCCCTCTGGGCTGATCGTGCCAGTACCGGCGACCGCCCGGCCCGCTGCCAGCTGATCTGGTGTCAGGGAGTCGACGATCGCAAGGCTGAAGATCAATCCCGCACTCGGTCCACCGACGTTGTTGAGATTCAACTGGACGTCGACTGGGCTGGTGAACCCGAGCCGCAGCAGTACACCGAGGTAGGCACGCTCTGCATCGTCAGGGTTAGCCTCGGTCGTGACTGTTTCGGCCACCACCGCGCCGTCCCTGCGCACCTTGATGGTGACTTCGTCGCCAGGTTGCACATCACTCATGACGCGCTGAACGCTGCGATAGTCGGGCACCGGTATGCCGTTGATCTTGAGCAGAGTGTCGCCGGGCACAAGAGCGCCCTCGGCTGGCGCATCCGGCTGGACCTGGTCAATCACCACTTCGTAGGTGACCGGCTCGCCGACATAGTTCAGTGCGGCCGCCACCGCACTCTGCTCGGACTCGCTCATCTGCGCGGCGCCCTGGCGCTGAAAGGCGTCACCGGGATCGTCGCCATTGAAGGCGTCCGGTGGGAAGAGCAGGTCTCGGGGCACAACGTCGACGGCAGGGTCGATCCAGCCACGGAATGCCTGCGCCAGCGTCAGCCGACTGCCTGGAGCCCCCGTCTCGTAGACGGTGGTTATCCCCAATGATCCATCGGTGGGGTATGTCTTTGCGCCGGAGATGGAGACGACAGGGTCCCCCTGGTTGTCACCCAGCGCGTCGTACACCGGGCCAGGTGAGAGCTGCACGTAGGGAACCGGGCGGGAGAGTGCAACGGCCATCGTCGCAACGAGAGCGACAAACGTCAGAATCAGGGCGGTCGTGCGCGCCCGGCGCGTCACGAGCTCAGGCCGAGCGACGGTTCTGGCGCGACAGCTCGGCCTCGCCCTCAGCCACCCGGTTCACGTCAGGCGGTGGGGCCGGCGGGCTCAAAGCCTCGGTGAATCGGCGGTGTGCGGCGAGCGAGTCGTGGGGATCGACGGGACGCCGAGGCCGTGCCCGCCAGGTGACCCAAACCACGGCGAGGAACGTGGCGACGATGGGAATCAACCACCATGCCATCGCTTCCACGGCATTCGCCTCTCGTCAGAAATGCTTGGGTGCTGGGACCATGCTACGGCAGGCCCACCCACTCCTCAGAACCATCCGTGAAGGTTTGGTGCTTCCAGATCGGCACCTGTGCCTTGAGGTCGTCGATCAGGCGACGGGCTGCCTCGAACGCATCGTCGCGGTGGGCAGCAGCTGCCGCCACTACGACAGCGAGATCACCGATCTGCAGGGATCCGGTGCGGTGATGGGCCGCCAACCGCGCCTCTGGATGCGCCGCAGCCACGGCAGCCACCACCCGCTCGAGCTCGCCGAGCGCGCTGGGGTGTGCGGAGTACTCCAGCGCACGGACTGCCTGCTCGGCCCCCTCGAGCCCGTCGTGGTCACGAACGGCGCCAACAAAGACGACGACACCGCCTGCCCCAGGGTGGGTGACGGCAGCGAGCACGGCGTCCACCGAGAGTGGGGTGTCGACAATGGCCACAGCTGACTGCATGGGGTCGAACCTATCGGGACGATCCGACCCGTTACGCCGGGAGCGATCTCAGGACGCAACAGGTAGCGGCGGCGGTTACGGTGACATGGTGAGCGACGTTCCGTTCGGTTTCGGGTTACCCGATCCCGAAGACCCAGACAAGAGTTCAGACACCCCCGCTGACCCCTTCGCCGCGATGTTCGGCGGTGCAGGGGCCGCCGACCTCGGCGCAGCGCTTCAGCGATTCGGACAGCTGCTGTCGACGTCGTCGGGCCCGGTGCACTGGCAGTTGGCCCATGACACAGCGCGCCAGCTCGTGGCAGCCGAAGGAGACCCGTCGGTCTCGTCCCTTGAACGCGCGTCGGTCAGCGAAGCTGTCGAGATCGCCGACGTCTGGCTCAACGAGGCGACCACGTTGCCATCAGCAGGCATCACCGCACGGGCCTGGAGCCGGTCGGAGTGGGTCGAACAGACGTTGCCGAGGTGGAAGCTGCTCGTCATGCCCCTGGCTGAGCGCATGGCTCAAGCCTCGGCGGAAGCGATGCCCGGCCAGATGCCCGAGGAGATGCGCGCGATGGCCGCGCCGTTGATGGGGATGATGGGACAGATGTCGGGGGTGATGTTCGGCGGACAGGTCGGCCAAGGCCTCGGCGCTCTCGCCCAAGAGGTCCTCACCTCGACTGACATCGGCGTTCCCCTTGCACCGACTGGTGTCGTGGCGCTCATTCCCCGAAACGTGACTGAGTTCGGCGCCGGTCTCGGCGTTCCTCCCGACCAAGTGCGGATCTACCTGGCCCTGCGCGAGTGCGCGCACGTCCGACTCTTCCAGCACGCGACCTGGCTGACTTCTCGCATCGAAGCCGCCGTGACCGACTATGCCAGGGGCATCTCGGTGGACATGGCCGGGATCGAACAGGCTCTCGGCGGCATCGACCCCTCCCAGCCGCAAGCGATGGCCGAGCTCATGTCGTCCGGAGTCTTCGAACCGCCAACGACAGCGGATCAGCAAGCGGCACTCGACCGCATCGAGCATCTCCTCGCGTTGGTGGAGGGATGGGTCGACGACGTCACCAGCCAAGCGGCCGACACTCGGCTCCCCGCTGCTGGTGCCTTGCGCGAGACAATGAGACGCCGCCGCGCCTCTGGCGGTCCCGCCGAGCACACCTTCGAGACGTTGGTCGGTCTCAACCTGCGCCCCCGGCGGCTACGCGAGGCGTCAGCACTCTGGCGTGCGGTGGCCGAGCACCGTTCCATGGCAGAGCGGGACGACCTGTGGTCGCATCCTGACCTGCTTCCCGATCTCGCAGCACTGGACGATCCCGTTGGCTTCGCCACGAAAGCGGCGTCGGCTGACTGGGACATCAGCACCCTCACCGACACCGAGTCACCCGACGAGCACCCCCCGCCCCAGGAATGAGCCTGTCGGCCTCCGCCCGGGATGAGCTCGCAAACTGGCAGCCGCCCACGCCCTCGCAGGCTTCCTTGCGGGACGCATTCGTCTCGCATCTGGCGGTCCACGACGATGGGTGCAGTCGAGTTTGCCGCCCCGACCACCTGACTGCGTCGGCCCTTGTCGTCGACAGCTCCGGCTCCCGAGTGCTGCTCTGCTTGCATCGCAAGGTTGGCCTGTGGCTGCAGTTCGGCGGGCACATCGAGGACGACGACACCTCCGTTGCCAGCGCTGCCCTGCGCGAGGCCAGGGAAGAGTCGGGGATCGAAGCACTGAGACTGATGGGTTCGGAGCCGGTGCGCCTGGACCGGCACGCTGCTCCCTGCGACGTCAACGCCCGTCACCACCTCGATGTGCAGTACCTGGCGGTCGCACCCGCTGGCGCCGAACCCACCGTCAGCAGCGAGTCACTCGATGTGCAGTGGTTCACCCCTGACGATCTACCCAGTCAGACCGATGACGCGGTGCGTCAGCTCGTCGCCTACGCGATGGCCCACGGAGCGGACGCGCGGAGGCGCTAGAGCGAGACGCCTGCGCGCTGCAGGGCCAGCGACCACCCGTCGAGGAACCCACGGGCTCGCTCGAGATCTGAATAGCCTTCCAGGAGCGCCCAGAAGCGCGGACCGTGGGAATGCTCGAGCAAGTGCGCCAACTCATGTAGCAGGACGTAGTCGATGACCCACTCCGGCATGCCCTGAAGACGATCGGAGAGCCGGATGGAGGCATCCTGCACTGTGCAGGAGCCCCAACGGGACCGCTGGTTCGACACCCACCGGACACTGCCCGGACGTGCCCTGCCGTCGAGATAGCGAGATGAAAGGCGCTGAGCGCGCACCCACAGCTCGTCATCGGACGGCTTGCTGCGTCGCTCTTGCGCTTCGAGCCGTTCGAGCATCGTGGTCACCCACTGCTGCTCCTCAGCAGCCGACATTCGGGCGGGCAGCAACACGATCGTGCGCTCGCCCTCGCGGTAGGCCGAGACGGTGCGCCGGCGCCGAGGACTGCGCCGGACCTCGACGTCGGGAGGGCCGGCGGAGGCCGCTGAGAAGCTCATGACGCCACCGTAGACGGCGTGTCCCACAAAGTATTTTTCGTCCACACCCTTGGGACCACATCACCGCAGGTCAACGGCGGCCCGGCTGACTAATTCGATTTCCGTCCCCAGGATGTTCCCCTGTCGTCCACAGCAACACGCCGCCCTGTCCCCAGGTCATCCCCAAGTCGGTCCACAGGCGAGGGCCGCGCGACGTTGACGTGCCTGCACCGGACGTTCTACGTTCTCCCGCGTCGAAGCCCCCGGGATAACGGGTGCGGCGCTCGCAAGGGGAAGGCGAGCGCCGCACAACGCGACCCGGGGGCTTCGTGTATCGCCGACCCCTCGATCCTGTGGATAACCTGTGGGTAAGGCTGGTCGCGCCGATCCCGGCTCCTGACGCCCTCCTGACGTAGAGTGCGGTTCATCGGCCACGGCCTCCGTGGCCCCGGAGCGGACCAGCCGTTCCGACGACGAGCAGGAGGACTCCACGATGGCCGAGAGCTACACCGGCGACGCCTACTGCGTGAAGTGCAAGGAAAAGCGCGATTTCACCGGCGAAGTGCACGAGACCAACGGCCGCCGGATGGCCAAGGGCATCTGCCCGGTCTGCGGCACCAAGCTGAACCGCATCCTCGGTAAGGCCTGAAGCCTTCCCGCCTTACCCTTCCCCGACACGGCGACAGAGCGTCCTCCGGTTCTCCGGGGGGCGCTTTGTCCGTCCCCATCCGGTCCCACTCCTGTGAATCGCGCCCGCGCCGGGCGCTGTCGTGCCACCCTGCGGCTTTGCCAATCTCGGCCGTTGGGAGATCCGCGTGCGACCCATGCTCTGCCCAGGCCTGCGCTGGGCCTGGCGGTCACCAGACACCGTGCAGTTCGGCATCGACGTACCGCAGCCACTCATCGTCGCCGGCCTCCCGTCAGTCGGACGTCGGCTTCTGGCCGAGCTCGACGGCGTCCGCACTGAGCAAGAGCTCGTCGCCCAGCTCGTCGCTGACGGAGATGATGCCACCAACGGCGCTGACTCAGCCGCCGTGTTGGCTCACCTGGCCGATCTCGGCGTCCTGGTCGATGGCGGTCACTGGCCGGGGCGCCTGCCACTCGCGAGCGGTCTCCGGGAACGTCTTGAGCCAGATGTCAGAGCCACTAGCGCACTCGAGCGGTGGCGTCGGGAGCCCGCTGCTCGCTGGGACGCCCTCAACCGATCACGGGTGACGGTTGTTGGCGTCAGCAGGCTCGGGGCCGTCCTCGGACACTCGCTGGCCGCGGCTGGGGTTGCGCGCGTCGAGCTCGACGATTCCCGACGCGTCACGTCTGCTGATGTATCCCTTGGTGGCTTCGCCCCGAGCGACGTGGGCGGGCGTCGCGCGGATCTTCTGCTGGCCCACGCCGAGTGGAGCAGCGGGACCCCGTCCAACCACGTGGACCGGCAGCTGGTTGTCGTCACCGATGCGGTCGAAACCCACCATCGATGCCGATCTCTGGCTGCCGACGGAACTGCTCACCTCGTGGTGTCGTGCCATGAGCTGATCGGACGGGTCGGTCCTCTCGTCCGACCTGGTCAGTCCCCTTGCCAGTTCTGCCTCGAGCTGGCGCGCCGTGACGTCGACGATGGCTGGCCCCAAGTTTGGCGACAACAGTGCTCCCACCCGACTCCCGACGCCGACGCAACACTCATCGCGATCACCGCCCAGATTGCGGCGACACATGTACTGGACTGGCTCTCGGGAGGACACCCGCCGTCGATCGGCGGTTTCGTCGAGGTAGCGGCCCCGCACGCCGCCACAACGCTTCGCCACCTCGTCCAACACCCTGAGTGCGGCTGCGCGTGGCCAGAGTCGAACCAACCCCTGACAATGGGTGGATGACCGACCTTCCCCGCCGCGCGGTGACCCGCAGCGCCAAGCTTGCCGCGCTCCCTCTGGGATTCGCGGGACGAACTGCCCTCGGGGTGGGGAAGCGTGTCGGGGGCAAGCCTGCCGAAGCCGTCGCCGCAGAGGTTCAGCTACGCACCGCTGAGCACATGTTCCGAGTCCTCGGTGAACTGAAGGGCGGTGCGATGAAAGTGGGCCAGGCGATGTCGGTTTTCGAGGCGGCAATCCCTGAGGAGCTGGCTGCCCCTTACCGCGCTTCCTTGGCCAAGCTGCAGGACGCCGCACCGGCACTCCCACCTGACCGCGTTCACACGGTCCTGGCCGCGCAGATCGGCCCGCGCTGGCGCGCACGGTTCCTGGAGTTCGACGACACCCACGCGGCTGCGGCGTCGATCGGTCAGGTCCACCGAGGCGTGTGGCGCGACGGCCGCCCCGTCGCGGTCAAGATCCAGTACCCAGGTGCTGGCCCCGCGCTTCGGTCCGACCTCGCGCAGATTGGCCGGATGATGCGGATGATGGGTCCGCTCTCGCCGGGAATGGACATGGCGCCGCTCGTCGACGAACTGCAGCGGAGAATGCACGAGGAGCTCGACTACCGACGCGAGGCTCGCTCTCAGCGAGCCTTTCGGAAGGCCTTCGGCGATGACGAGGACTTTATGGTTCCCGAGGTCGTGTTCGCCTCCGATGAAGTTCTAGTAACCGAGTGGGTCGACGGAACCCCCGTTCGCCAGATCATCGAGTCAGGTGCGCAGCCTGAACGCGACCGCGCGGGACTGCTGCTTGCTCGGCTCCTCTTCACCGGCCCGGCACGCGCACACCTTCTTCATGCCGACCCACACCCTGGGAACTTCCGGCTGCTCGATGACGGGCGTCTCGCCATTCTTGACTTCGGCGCTGTTGACCGACTCCCTCGCGGGCTTCCACGTTCTATCGGCGTTCTTGCGCGTCGCGCCATCGACGGAGATGCCGACGGTGTCCTGGACGGACTACGTCGCGAAGGTTTCGTGCGCGACTCAGTCACCATCGATGCTGACGAACTGCTGAGCTATCTCGTCCCACTGCTTGAGCCCCTGCGCCATGAAGAGTTCTCCTTCGAACGCGCGTGGCTACGGAGCGAGGCGCTTCGTCTGGCCGATCTCCGCAAAGCCACAACGGGAATGAAACTCAACCTGCCGCCGTCCTACCTCCTCATCCACCGCGTCACGCTCGGAGTCATGGGGGTGCTGTGTCAGCTCGGCAGCACCGCACCGTTTCGCGCAGAGTGCGAACGACTGCTGCCAGGGTTCGCTGACCGAACCTAGTCGCGGGCTCGATGGGGCCGACACATGCGAGAAGGGGAGGAGCACCGTTCGGTGTTCCTCCCCTTCGGCTGGGGCCACACGCCCGCTCACATCAGGCTCGCGTGAGCCAGTGATGCCTGCAGTGCCGCCTCCCTGGCCACACATGCGGTGCGCTCAGCGCGGCGGCGCGCGCGGCGAGCCACCGCGAGACGGCGAATGCGGATCAGCTGTTCGCTGTCGCGAAGCTCATGCTCATGTCGAGCCCGAGCGAGATCTTCTTGTAAGAACATGATGGGTACTCCCTGAAGTTGAGTTCGATGGGAACGAGGTCGTCAATCAGGCGACCTCGGATTTGCGCGGGCGGCCACGCGGACGCTTGCGCGGGACCACGACACCGTGCTCGAAGAGCTCGCCGCCCCAGACTCCCCAGGGCTCCGACCGCTTCGTGGCACCGGCCAGACACTCCCTCTGCAGGGGACATCCGCGGCACAGAGCCTTGGCAGTCTCGACTCCAGTGGGTGTGTCGGCGAACCAGAGCTCCGGGTCCTCCTCGTGGCACGGAATGGACCACCGCGAGTCGGCGGCCCACTGCTCGTGAGCAGGAAGGACTGTGCCCGGAGTCCCCGCGTCGAGAAGGTCCGAGATCGTCGGCATGACAGTCATTGCGGGTCACCTCCTGTTGTGGTGTGGGGCATTTGCTCTGCCGTTGGGCAGACGCTGTACCGGTTTTGGACAAAGAAAAGGGCCACGAATCCGAGGTCTTCGGTTCCGTGGCCTGGAGTGATCCCAGTTGATTTCTACTGAGGTGGACTCCAGGCGGAAGAACCATCGAAGACGCCAGCTGCGCCCTGCGCGCGCACGTCAGCCGCGGACACGAAGGTGGCCGCAGCCGACGGCGACACGTCACAGCGCGTCTTGTCGTAGAACATTGCTAGCCACCTCCTCTCTCACGGGCCGGGCGCGACCACTCGATCTGTGGTCGGACGTCGCGTCGGCGTCTCGGGAAGGTTACGAGACCACTAGCACGTCAGGCAAGTGATTTATTCCGGCGAGTCGTCCGGAGATGACTGGACGACGCTGAGGAGGGCGTCTCCGTAGCGGTCAACCTTCACCTGACCGATCCCAGGGATCTGCAGCAGCGCGGTCGCTGTCGTCGGACGATCAGCGGCGATCGCGGTCAGTGTGGCGTCGGTGAACACGACGAACGCCGGCACCGAGGCCGCCTCAGCCGTCTGTTTACGCCACTCGCGAAGCCGTTCGAAGAGGACCAGATCAACGTGCACCTCGCAGTGCGAGCAGTGCCGCAGCTTGCGCTCAGCGGCCGTCGTCAAAGCCCGGCCACACCCGCGACAGGACGCCGAGCGGGCCGACCGTGATGAGCGAGCTGCAGGGCGAGCCTCATCCGGCGCGAACCGAGGGTCGAGGGTGGCCAGGAACGGCGATGGTGACCTGGTGCGGCGGTCGCCAGGAGATCTGCTTCGCCCGTAGGAGAAGGCGAGGTGCCTGCGCGCCCTGGTGATGCCGACGTAGAGGAGGCGGCGTTCTTCGGCCACTTGCTCGGGCGTGGTGGCGTAGGTGATCGGCATCATTCCCTCGGTGAGCCCAACCAAGAAGACCGCATCCCACTCAAGGCCTTTCGCCGCATGCAGCGAGGACAACGTGACTCCGTCACTGGCCGGCGCGTGTTGGGTGTTCGCCCGGTGCTGCAGCTCTTCGACGAGATCGCCGAGGTTGGCGTCCTCGGCACGCAGCTGAATCTGGCGGGCTACCTCGACGATGGCCGCCCACGACTCCCAGCGGTCGCGTGCCTTGCTCGGGCCAGGCGGCGGAGCGGGACGGTAGCCAGCTGAACCCAGGACCACCCCGACCTGATCGGCGAGCCCACCCGGCGTGGTGGTGCCATCGGCGTGTGCCGCGCCGCGCAGCAAGGCAACCGCCTCACGCACTTCCTTGCGGTCAAAGAAACGCTCGCCCCCACGGACCGTGTACGGCAAGTTCGCCTCGGTCAACGCCTCTTCGTATGCCGCACTCTGGGCATTGATCCGGTAAAGGATCGCGACCTCTCGCTGTTCGACACCAGCATCGATCAAGGACCTGATGTGCTGCACCACGGCAGCAACCTCGGCGGCTTCGTCTGCTGCCACCAGCCACTGAGGCTCTGGGCCGCTCGGCCGCAGCGCCTTCAGCACGACACGGGCCTCTGGTTCGGCAGCTGGTGACGTGGCAAGCAGCCGGTTGGCGGTGGCGACCACCTGGGGTGTCGACCGGTAGCTGCGCTCGAGGCGAATCACAGCTGATGCGGGGAACCGCTTGCGGAAGCCCAGAAGATAGCTGGGGGAAGCACCTGCGAACGAGTAGATGGTCTGGTTCGCATCGCCGACGACTGTGAGGTCGTCACGGTCGGCGAGCCAAAGGTCGAGCAGGCGTTGCTGGATGGGGCTGACGTCTTGGTACTCGTCGACGAGCAGACACCGGTACTGCTCGCGCACAGCCGCCGCCATGGCCGAGTCGTCTTCAATCATTCCTGCGGCCAGCAGCAGAACATCTTCGAAGTCGATGAAACCGCGGTCGCGCTTGACCGTCTCGTACCCGGCGTACACACGCGCCACAACCTCGGCGTCGAGATCGCTGACTCCACCGCGGGCTGCCGCGCGGCTGCGCGAGGGATAGTCCTCGGGTGTGATCTGTGAAACCTTGGCCCACTCGATCTCGGCAGCGATGTCGCGGATCACCGTGCCGTCGGCGCGGACCCGGAGGCGAGCGGCAGCCTCGCTGATCAGAGGTGCTTTCGCGGGGAGCACGTTGGGTGGGGCTCCGCCGACGACTGATGGCCAGAAGTAGCGCAACTGCCGGAGCGCGGCGGCGTGGAAAGTGCGCGCTTGGACGCCATCGACACCGAGTGTGCGAAGTCGTCCGCGAAGCTCTCCCGCCGCCCTGGCGGTAAAGGTGAGGGCCAGCACCTCGCGAGGATCCACCTGGTCGCTGACGACAAGCGCCGCGATCCGGTGGGTGAGTGCCCGGGTCTTACCCGTGCCGGCGCCGGCAAGCACACAGACCGGACCCCTGGGTGTAGTGGCCACCGCGTGCTGCTCAGGATCGAGCGCGCCGAGGATGTCGGCGAGCGAAGCGGTGGTCATTCGGGCATCCTGACATCTATGACTGACACGGCACCTGGGCGGGCTCAGCTGATCGTCTACACCGCCTCATGGTGTGGCCCCTGTGCTCGGCTGAAGAGCCGCCTCACCGATCGGGGCATCTCCTTCAACGAGATCGACGTCGAACAAGACTCCGCGGCCGCCGAATGGGTGGTGAGCGTCAATGGCGGCGACCAGATGGTCCCGACCGTCCGCTTCCCAGACGGATCGGCACTGTCGAACCCGTCGGTGGACGCCGTTGCCGAGCGTTTGGGTCTGCCGACTTCGTAGCCCCGAGGCTCAGCCGCCCGAGCGCCAACCAGCGCCTTCATCGGGCAGGTCGGCGCCGTACCACCGGTTGATCAGCCACCGAGAGATCGAGATCAGTCCTGGGACAGCTACCTCGCCAGCGGCCACCGACTGGGCGAGATCCTGCCGCGAGAACCAGCGCACCTCGGCGAGCTCGACGCCGTCAGGGCGAGGTTCGGGCGATCCTTCTGTCACCGCGGTGGCAGCAATCATCAGCGATGACGGAAAGGGCCACGGCTGGGTCGCCAACAGGTGGACGTCCTCGACAAGGACTGCAGCTTCCTCGGCCACCTCACGCCGGACCGCCTGCTCAGCGGTCTCCCCCGGCTCGACGAAGCCAGCCAACGTCGAGAATCGCCCCACTGGCCATGCGTGCTGCCGTCCCAGCAGCGCACGGCCCTCGGCGTCGGTGACCAAGACGATGACCGCGGGGTCAACTCGGGGAAAGTGTGAGGAGCCGTCGGCCGGGCAATGCCGTTCGGCCCCAGCTGCACTCACCTCCGTCGGTCCACCACAGCGGGAGCAGTACGTGTGAGTGGCGTGCCACTGTGCCAGGGCAACTGCATGGCAGAGCCATCCTGACTCGGCGGTACCGGCTGTGGCCGCCAGCTCGCGAAGGCCCTTGGTCTTCTCCACCGCCACACCGACGGGGACGTGAACAGCGAATCGAACGCGGTCGGCCGTGTCCACGCCGAGCAGGTATCTGTCACCGGTTGGTGCTTGATCAGTGGGCCACCAGATCGGGGCGTCGGTGACCGGGTCGACCTGCACCTCCCCGCCGGCAACGACCAGCGTCCGAGTCTGCGAATGCGCCCACATTCGGTTCAGCAACGCTTCGTCACGGCGGGACTCGACTGCGCGATCGTGAGCAGCGCCAGCGAAGGCCATCCTCCGCTCCAGGCTCGTCACAGTTGCTGAGCCTAGGCGGTCGACGTGCTCCACCACTTGTCAATCGCCTCGCGATCCGGCAGTTCGGCGGGGCGCTCGATTCGCCCGGAGGAGACGTAGTAGAAGGTGGCCGCCACCTGATCGATCGGGACCTGGTGCAGCTCGGCCCACGCGATTCGGTACAGGGCAAGCTGGAGGGGATCTGCGGCGTTCTGCCCCGTCTTCCAGTCAACCACCTCATACCGGGTACCTGAAGGCAGTGCGGGATCGTTCGGGTCGGCTACGTACACCGCATCGATCCGTCCCACGAGGATCTGGGCGCCCAGTACCAGCTGGAAGGGCGCTTCGACCGCCACCGGCTCGCGATCGGCATATGGCCCGGCAAGGAAGGCCTCCTGCAGCGACTTGAGGTCGTCATTCTGCGCGGCTTCACCTTCGGGAAGGAGACCATCGAGGTCAATGAGGGGAACCTGCCCGAAGCGGGCCTCGACCCATTCGTGGAAGCGCGTCCCACGTCGGGCGGCAGCCGCCGGCGGCCGTGGCATGGGTCGGTGGAGCCGACGAGCGGCAGCCGCGGGCTCCCGAAGCAGTTGAACGGCCCATGACGCCGAAAGCAATGATGGCAGCTCGACCTCCTGGATGCTGTGATGCTCCGCCTCCGCGACGAGTGCAGCGATGTCGGCGTCCCAGGAGGCCACTCGCTCGGAGTCGTCGGCGTCGAGTTCTTCGTCCTCTCTCGGCGCCTGCATCACGTGCAACACCTCGAGCGCTGCCGCCTCGCGCGAAGCAGCCACCACGGGATCGCCCACCGGTGGCCAGGGCACTGCGATCGACTCAACGAGCGCAGGGTTGCCCGCATCGATCAGTTCGGACTCCCAGTGCAGGACTGTGCCCACACCGGCCTCACACACATCGGCCAGCGCTTGCAGGTATGCACTGATGGCGCGAGGCGTCTTCTGCGTGGGGCCCCACCGGTGTCCGGTGACCACAAGACGCTCGGCCGCCCTGGTCATAGCCACGTAGGCCAGGCGTCTGTCTTCACCACGCTCACGCTCAGCAACCTCAGCCTTGAAGGCAGCGACGCCGGCGTTGCCCGTCCACGTAGCCACGACGGGGAAGTCAGCGGCATCGCCGCGCAAACGATAAGGCAGCAACGCCGGAGAGGTCAGCGGTGTGCTGCGCGACTGTCCGCTGGGAAAGACACCATCGACAACCTGTGGGACGTACACGCTGTGCCACTCCAAGCCCTTTGCCTTGTGCACGGTGATAAGCGAGACACCGTCACCTCCGCTCGGTGCCGGGACAGGCAGCGACGAGCCGTAGCGCCGGGCAATGGCGAGATACGACAAGAAGGCGCCGACGCCCGCGCCTCCTCCTGATGCGGTGAAGCCACGGGCTTGCTCGAGCAGGGCGTCGAGATGATCGGCAGCCACACCGTGGGTGGCCAGCTCGATGTCGAGCCCGGTCACCGCAATTACTCGCGCGATCGCAACGTCAGGCGGTTGGTGAAGCACGGCTCGAAGCTGTCGAAGTTCTTCGGCCAGGCCGGCGAAGCGTTCCCGAGCAGCTGTTGAGAAGGGCCCAGGACCGGCGTCCTCCAATGCCTCGATCAGTGAGACTGACTCAGCCGGGTCGATCCCGGCTACTGCCTCACGGAGCTGGGCAGCCACCGTCTCCTCGCGCACCGGCTTGGCGTCGCCGCGTGGCCCCGTATGTGGGGACGCCGCGAGTTCGCGGGCTCGAGCACCGAGCTGCGCGAGGTCGGCCGGCCCGATCCGCCAGCGCGGGCCGCTCAGCAACCGAACCAGGCTCGGGTTGGCTGTCGGGTCATAGAGCACTTCGAGAGTGCAGACCACCTCGACGACCTCGGGCAGCTCGAGCAGCCCAGTGAGGCCGACGACATCGACCGGGACTCCCCGCTCGCTCAAGCCCGCGACAACAGCAGGGAAGACCTTCGACTCGCGGCACAAGATCGCGATGTCAGACGCCGGACGGCCCTCGCGCAACCTCTGCCGCGACCGCGTCGCAGATGACGTCAATCTCTTCGGCAGCCGTACGGTAGAGCCCGATCGTGACTTCACCCGTGTCAGCCTTCGCCGGTTGGGGGCGAAGCTCAGCCACCTCGGGGAACTGACCACGCAGTGGCTCAGCCACCGCATTGGCTGCTGTCAAGATCGCGCTGCCCGAACGATTGTTCTGACCGAGTGCGTAGATTGGGGCTGGCTCGGGATCACCGAAGTCGCGGTCGAAGGTCAAGATGTTGCGCACCGATGCACCGCGCCAGCCGTAGATCGACTGGAAAGGGTCACCTACGGCCATCACCGGGTGTCCCGCGCCAAAGAGCGCCACCAAGAGACGCTGTTGCGCCATTGAAGTGTCTTGGTACTCGTCGAGTAGCACCGTGGCGAAACGCATACGTTCACCACGGGCCACCTCGCTCACCGTCTCGGCAAGGATGGCAGCAGAAGCCATCTGGTCGCCGAAGTCGACCCGCTCACGCTGGGCCTTCACGCGGCGAAACTCCGCTACCAGCGGAGCGAGCTCGAGCCGAGCCTGCGCCGTTGCACGGGCCTTCGCCGGGGCGGCCGTAAGTTTGCCATCCCGAGCTTCGACGGCGTCAAGCTCTTCGATCAGTGCCGTGTCGTCCGCCATGAGCTTTGCGACGTCGACCAGGTGCTCGTTCAGCTCGCCATCGAGGGTCAGCACGCACTCGGTGAGTGCGGTGAGTCGAAGTCCGAGCGCAGGGAACGGCCCGGGGGCACGGCGCACCACATTCTCGGCCAGCTGGATGCGCTGGGCGTCGTTCAGCAGCTGAGCGGCCGGCTCGTAACCGGCCCACAACCCGTACTCGCGCAGCAGCGCAGCTGCATAGGCGTGGTAGGTGCTGACCGTCGGCTCGCCCTCAACCGATGGGCCGTCCGGGCCCTCCAGGAGTCGGAGTGCCCTGCGGACCCGCGCTGTGAGCTCAGCAGCCGCCTTGTTGGTGAAGGTCAGCCCGAGAACCTGGTCAGGGGTCACGTCACCGTGTGAGACCAGCCAGACCACCCTGGCACTCATCAGCGCGGTCTTGCCTGACCCGGCCCCGGCGATGACGACTGCCGGCGCATGCGGTGCGGTGATCGCGTCAAGCTGCTCATCGGTGAACGGAATGCCGAAGAGGTCGCAGATCCCTTTCCGGGTCAGTCCCGTGGTTGGCCGGCTCATGGAATGACCTCACGCCCGGCGGGCTGTGCGGGACAGGTCAATGTGAAGGGGCAGTACGAGCAGGCCGGCCCTGGTGTGGCCGGGTACTCACCTGAGGTGATGGTGGACACCGCGTGGTCGAGCGCCTCGTCGAGCGCCTGGTCCGCCTCTTCTGTCGCGCCCTGACGCTGCACCTTTGGGGCTGGGTCATGGGTGCCTGACGGGATCCGCAGCTGGACAAGCTCTGCCGCTGCCACCGGCTCGGTCAGGCTGCCGGCCCCGGTCACCAACCGGCGGTACGTCGCCAGCTGCAGGTTCGTGGCGACCTCACGCTTGGACGGGGGGTGGGCCATCGTCTTGAGGTCGACGACGACGAGGTAGCCATCGTCGTCGCGCTCGAGCCGATCGAGCCGGCCGCTGAGATGCAGCTCGTTCCCAGCAACGCTGAAACTCACGGCGAACTTCTCTTCCGTCGAGACCACTGTGCGGTTGCGCGACCCGTTGTGCCACAGGAGGAAACGATCGATGGCAGCCACCGCTTGCGCGTGCTCCTGGTCTGACTCCCACGCGGCGGGGTACTGGAGCTGACCCCACACATCGTCGAGGGCAACCGTCAGAGCGTCGAGCTCGGCGGGCAGCTGACCCCGCGCTACCGCGTCAGCCAAGGCGTGCACGACTCCACCAAACCCGGCGGCGGTTCCCCGGCCCGACTCGGCGTTGACACGCCGGCTGAGGTACCACTGAAGCGGACACTGGACCAAGGCCTCCACCTGGGAGCCGGACAGGAAGAGCGCGCGGTCAAGCGCCGACGATGAGTTATCGCGTCCGGCGTCGGACGAGGTTCGCCGCCCCCACCACTCTCGCGGGTGCGCCTTGGGTGCCAGCGGCGACTCCGGTGCGCCGACAGCTGCCAGTTGTGCCAAGCGAGCTGTGGCAGCGGAGCGAAGCGGCAACGAAGCACCGGGGTCGGAGGCGACCGCCCGAAGGTCGGCGATGACACCGGCGAGCGTCAAGGGGTGTTGAACGCCGGCCCGGTCGTGCTGTGGTTCAACCTCGAGGTCGTCGAGGAACGGTGAAGGGCGCAGTCCCTCGTCGGTCGGCGCCTCAACCGCGGTGCAGACCAACCTGCGGCGCGCGCGCGTTATCGCGACATAGAAGAGCCGTCGCTCTTCACGTCGGGCCTCGGAAAGGGTCATCGGTTCCCGGACGCCATCAGGGCCGAGAAGGTCAGGATCGAGGAGTGATCCCCGACGACGGAGGTCGGGCCAGACGTCGGCCTGCACACCAGCAACGACGACAACCTCCCACTCAAGGCCCTTGCTCCGGTGAGCGGTCATCACCCGGACGCCGAAACCTTCGACCCCGGCGTCCGCCAAAGGTGCAGCCGGGATCTCTTGCGCGTCGATCTCGGCGATGAAGGTGGCCAGGTCTCCCTGGGGCGAGCGCTCGTTGCTGCGGCTGGCGAGGTCGAAGAGGATGACCAGCGCGTCCAGTGCGCGGTTCGCAGCCACGGACTGCGGTCCGGCGCCATGGGCAGCGACGGTCAGCCGCTCTTCCCATGACGAGCCGGCCCATACCGACCACAACAGGTCGTGGGCCGACTGCCCGGCAGCTGCGCCGCGTCGCACCGTTGCCAAGATCTGCGCGAGCACACGGGCCCGTCCGGTGAGCGCGTCAGGCAGCTCAGCCAGCAAGCCTGGGTCACGAACGGCGTCAAGGATGAGCTCAGAAGAAGACGGTGGGTCGACGTCGACGCGTTGGCGGTGCGCCTCCCGCAGAGCCCGGCCAAGGCGACGCATCTCAGAGGGCGAGGCACCAACCAACGGGGTGAGGAGCAGGGCCGCCGCCTGGTCGGGCGTCAGCGACTCTGGATGGGCCGCATAGCGCAAGATGCTGAGCAGCGGGGCCAACTCCGGGTGGTCGCGCAACGGCAGCTCGTCGGCGGCCACCTCCACCGGAACGCCTGCGGCGTCGAGGGCTCTGGCCAGCACAGGGATGTCCGTCAGACCTGAGCGCACGAGGACCGACATCTGCTGCCAGGGAGTGCCGCGGTGAAGGTGCTCGCGTCGCAAGATCTCGGCGATCGCTGCCGCCTCGCGCTCAACGGTGGGGAACAGACGCACCTCGATCTGGCCAGCCGGGTGCCCTGCCGGTGACTCAAGCGATCGGTGTTCCCGTAGGGCACTGACCGGAAGGCTTCCGGCCGCCCCTAGGAGCGCAGCCACCCGACGGGAGGCGGTAAGGACGTGTGTCGCGCAACGCCGCGACGTTCGGAGCGTCATGATCGTGCCCGGCTCCGCCCGCCCGCTCGGGAACCGCTGAGCGAACTGGGTGATGCCCCGAACATCAGCTCCCCGGAAGGCATAGATCGCTTGGTCGGGGTCTCCGACCACAACGAGGTCGCGTCCGTCGCCGCCGATCGCCCGAAGCAGGCGTTCTTGCGCCGGGTCGGTGTCTTGGTACTCGTCAACCACCACCAGGTCGTAGCGCGCCCGAAGTGCGGCGCGGCCATCCGGAGACTCGGCATAGGCGACGGCCCTGGCCACGAGCTCGGAGTAGTCAAGGAGGCCGCGGGAGTCCAAGACGTCGAGGTACTCGACCATGAACTGAGAAAGCGCGGCCCAGTCTGGACGGCCATCGGCGAACTGAGCAATGTCGTCGGCCTCAAGACCCACCGACCGTGCCGACGCCAAGAAGGTGCGGACCTGCTCGGTGAACCCGCGGGTGTGGAGCGCGGCCTCAAGCGTTTCCGGCCAGGCCACTGTCCCGACCTCGCGGTCGTGGGCAAGCAGCTCGCGGACGACAACTTCTTGCTCCGGTCCTGAGAGCAGTCGCACTCTGCGCCCCAGATCATCTGGAACGAGCAGCTCGCCCATCAGCGAGAAGCCGAACCCGTGGAAGGTCCATGCCAGAGGAGCGGCAACGGTGCGTTGCAGGCGTCTGGCGATCCGTGTGCGAAGCTCTTCAGCTGCTCGCCGACTGAACGTCAGCGTCAAGATGCGTGCTGGATCGGTGCCTGCCTCGACCCGCGCAGCAATGGCCTCGACCAGCGTCGTGGTCTTACCGGTTCCCGGACCGGCCAGTACCAGTGTCGGACCATGACCTGCCGTCGCAAGGTGCTCGACCACCGCACGCTGATGTGCGTCGAGTACGAGGGGAGAGGAGCTCACAGGGCCATCCCATCATCGAGGTGCGACAGTGCCGCGTCTGCACGGTGATGGTGGGCGGCAGGGTCACTCACGGATGCCAGCGCGCGCAGTCCATGTCAACCCGCCCACCGGAAAATCGCACTCCCTCGGCCTTCAGCCGGCAGACCTGCTCGTCGCGATGGACGTCGGCGCAGGATCCGTCCTGACGCAGCACCCGCCACCACGGGACACCTGAACCGAATCGCGCCATCGCCTGACCAACCTGGCGCGCACCGCCGCGACCCAGAGTCAGGGCCACGTCCGAGTAGGACATGACCCGTCCGGCAGGAATCGCCGCCACCAGGTCGAGAACGTCCTCGGCGTAGGGCGTCGGCAGAGCTTCGTGAGCCACCTGCGCACCTTAAGCGAGCCTGAGGCCTCGGTGTGGCACGATCACCGCGTGGCAGACACTCCGGACGGCCCGGCTGAAGGCCGGTCCGCGGGCCACCCAATAGGCGCATCGAGCAGACGCGCCCCCGTGCCGTCACCTCCGGCTCATGTCGTCGAGCCCGAGCAGCCGAGCCGCATCCGGCGCCCCAACGACGCACTTCGCCTCGTCGGCTGGGCTGCCTTCTCTTCGCTGCTGCTGTTCCTCGGAGACGTCGCCCTAGGAACCACCGCCGGCCTTGAGGAAGACCTCACGACGGCCATCACCACGCTGCCTGATCTCATCCTCACTGTTCTGGCCCTGGCCAGTAACTTGCTGCTTCTGCTCCTGCCGCCGCTCATCCTCGCCGACCTTGCACTCCGCCGTAGGTGGCGCACGATTGCAGTGGCCGCGGCAGCCGGCGTCAGCGCATGGCTTATCTCCTACGCGTTCTCAGTTCTCGGCCCAGAGCTCATGTCCCCGACGCTGTTGGACGCCCTCACCACGTCGAGCTCACGTGGGTCGCGCAGCCCCATCGCCTTTCCCCTGCTGACAGCCGTGATCGCTCTGGCGTCCGTTGACGGGTTACGGGGCCGTCCTCGGTTGGCCTCAGCGGTCTGGGGATCCATCATCGGCTTCACCATCCTGCTGGTCTTCGACCAGTCGGCTACCCCCCTGGCACTGGCGGTCAGCGCCAGTGGTGGCAGAACGGTCGGTCTGGCGTTCCGATACGGCTTCGGCACGGTGAATCCGCGCCCCAACGGTGTGGAGGTCTCGCAAGCCCTCGCAGGCGTTGCCCTCCCACTCGCCTACCTGGAGTGGGAGGGAGAGAGCGACGACGAACGTCACTACCTGGGAAGCACCCTCGATGGTCGGGCAATCGACGTTCGGGTGATCGACCGCGACCGACGCTCGGCCGGATTGCTCTATCAGCTCTATCGAAGGATGCGCGTGCAGGGCGTGGTCGAGCGCCCCCCTACGTGGTCAGTCCGCCGAGCGGTCGACCAGGCAGCACTTCCTGTCCTCGCTGCTCGCCGACAGGACGTCCGAACTCCTGACCTTGTGGCTGCCGCATCGGTCACCTCAGATGCCGCCGTCCTCGCATTCGAAGACATCCCCGGACTCCGTACGTTCGCAGCGATCGATCCATCCGAGCTCGACGACGCGACACTGGCCGACCTGTGGGAACAGGTGCGAGCTCTACACCGTGCCGGAATCGCCCACGAAGAGCTACATGCCGGGAACCTCGCTCTCGATGCACGGGGATCCGTCTGGCTGCTGGGGCTCGAGTACGGGGAGATCGCTGCCGACCAGCTGACGCTTCGAATCGACGACGCCGAACTGCTGGTCACCACCGCCCTGATCGTCGGCGCCGACCGCGCCGTGCGGGGCGCGCTCCAAGAGCTCACGGCTCAGCGACTAGGGGAGGCGCTACCACTTCTCCAAACGATCGCGCTGAGCCGGACCAACCGACGGGCCATCAAACAGGACCGCGAAGTGTTACAGGATCTTCGTGGCGCTGTGGTGGCCGCCTTCCCGTCAGCGCCCACTGAGCCAGTGCGTCTGGAACGAATGCGACCCCGCACCGTCGTCGCGTTCTTCGCCTTCACCGTCGCCATCAACATCTTGCTGTCCCAGCTCTCCGGCGTGAATCTGGTCTCCGTCATCACCGAGGCCGACCCACGCTGGGCCGCCGCTGCCTTGGCGATGTCATCCCTCACCTATATCTCAGCCACGGTTGTGATTTCGAGCCTCGCTCCGGTCGCGCTGAAGTGGGTCCGCACGTTTCTCACTCAGTTGGCCGCGACTTTCGTGTCCTTGGTCGCTCCGGCCGCCGTCGGCAACATCGGAACCAACAGCCGCTATCTGCAGCAGGCCGGGGCCTCACCGGCCGTCGCGATAGCGAGCGTTGGAGCCACGCAGCTCTTCGTCTTCTCTTCCTACATCATCTTGGTGATCTTCTTCGGCGTGATCACCGGACAGCAACAGGGGCCGAACCTCCTCCCTGACACCACTGTGCTCCTCGTCGTTGCTGGAACGATCGGCGTCGCGGCGCTCCTCCTGGCCGTCCCGGCAACACGGCGGGCGATCAGCTCTCGCGTCATGCCATTGCTGTCAACCACTTGGCCGCGACTGCTCGAGTCGGCGCGTCAGCCACGGAGGATCGCGATGGGAGTCGGTGGCGCCTTGATGCTCAACCTCTCATACGCCGCGGCCTTGTACGCGGCGGTGTACGCGTACGGCGGAGACCTGGCCTTCGCAACAGTCGGGTTCGTCTACCTCGCAGCAGGGGCAGTCGGGTCGGCCGCGCCAACACCTGGCGGCATCGGTGCCGTGGAGGCCGCCCTGGCTACCGGCCTGACCGCAGCCGGCCTCGATGGCAGCACCGCAGTTCAATCGGCGCTGCTCTTCCGAGCCGTCACTTTTTGGCTCCCCATGTTTCCCGGTTGGCTGAGCTTCGGCTACCTGCAACGACAGGGCGCTCTCTGACCACCCGCAACGTTTCACTCGCTCCTGTGCAGTCAATGTGCCCACGCGGTCTGAGGGGTCAGGGGGATGGGAAACCGACGTCTCCTTCGTACTTTGAGTCACCTGCGGCCTGCGCTCGCAAGATACAAAACTCGTTGCCCTCGGGGTCAGCCAGCACAACCCATGACTCGTCGCCCTTCTGACCGATTTCCACGCGGGAGGCGCCGAGCGACTCGAGGCGGGCAATCTCGGCGTCGCGGTCGTCCGGACGGAGGTCCAGATGGAGGCGGTTCTTCACTTGCTTGGTATCGGGGACCCTAAGGAACAGCAGGTCAGGGACGCCCACCTTCTCACCGGGCGCAGCAATGGCGATCTCGTACTCGTCAGCGAAAACTACCTGCCATCCGAGCGCCTGCGACCAAAAGTCCGCCAACAGTTGAGGATCTGAGCAGTCGATGGTCAGGCAGTCGATTAGTAGCGTCATCGCAGCATTATGGGCCAGCGATTGGTCAGTAAGTGGGTTTGCTCGGCTCGATCTGGTTGACCCATGCGACCACTCCACCACCGACGTGCTGGGCGTTGGCGAAACCGGCGCCCTTGACGACTGCAAGCACCTCTGCTGAACGGCCGCCGACTTTGCAGTAGATGACAACGGGCTTGTCATGCGGCAAGGACTGCAGCGCGTCCCCGAGCAGGAACTCGTTCTTGGGGATCAGCACCGAACCATCGATGGAGACGATCTCTCGCTCGGCCGGCTCACGCACGTCAACGAGCAGAAAGTCTGTCTCGCCACGTTTGCGCCGCTCAAGCATCTCGTCGAGGTCACGCACGCTGATCGTTGACCCACGGGCGGCATCGACTGCGGCCTCGGAGATCGTTCCGCAGAACGCCTCGTAGTCGATTAGCTCGGTAACGCTCGGGTTCTCACCGCAGACGGCGCAGTTCGGGTCCTTGCGGATGCGCACCTTGCGCACCTGCGCCTCCAAAGCGTCGTAGATGACAAGCTGACCGATCAGGCTGTCACCGATGCCGGTGATCAGCTTGATGGCCTCGTTTGCCTGGAACGTTCCGATCGTGCCCGCCATGACGCCAAGGACGCCGCCCTCTGCGCACGAGGGCACCATGCCGGGAGGCGGAGGCTCCGGGTAGAGGCACCGGTAGCAGGGCCCGTGTTCGGCCCAAAAGACGCTCGCCTGCCCGTCGAACCGGTAGATCGAGCCCCACACGTAGGGCTTGCCGAGAAGGACGGCTGCGTCGTTGACAAGGTAGCGCGTCGCGAAGTTGTCGGTGCCGTCGACGATGAGGTCGTACTGGCTGAAGATCTGCATGACGTTGGTCGAGTCGAGTCGCTCTTCATGCACCTGAACGGTGACGAACGGGTTGATCTCTTTGATCGAGTCTCGGGCCGACTCGGCCTTGGAGCGGCCGACGTCGCTCTGCCCGTGGATGATCTGGCGCTGAAGGTTCGACTCGTCGACGATGTCGAACTCGACGATGCCGATGGTGCCGACGCCGGCGGCTGCCAGGTATACCAATACGGGAGAGCCCAGCCCACCGGCGCCGATTGCCAGAACCCTGGCGTTCTTCAAACGCTTCTGACCAGCCATCGCCACTTCGGGAATGATGATGTGTCGCGAATAGCGCTTGACCTCGTCGACCGACAGGTCAGCGGAGGGCTCGACAAGCGGGGGCAGGCTGGTCACGGTCACTCCCAGGCGGGTCCAGAGACGGCGGATTCTCCCTCATAACTCTGCCCGACCTGCTCGCATTCCGAGAACGATGTCCATTATGTGGACGCACTCGCACGGACCCGCTGCGTTTTGTGCGGTCGTCGTGCTTCTAGGGTCCTGTTGCACCCGCACTGACCCTCTACACGTTTCCTATCGAGAGCGAGCCTCCGTGATCACCGTCGGCGACCACTTCCCGCCATTCGAGGTGTATGCCTGTATCTCAACGGAGGAGGGCAAGGAGTTCGCAACGATCGATCACAAGGAGTACGACGGCAAGTGGCGCGTCGTCTTCTTCTGGCCGATGGACTTCACCTCCGTGTGCCCGACGGAGCTGGTGGCCTTCGGCGCGCTCGACACCGACTTCGCCGAGCGCGGCACCCAGGTGCTCGGGGTCTCGACCGACACCGAGTTCGTCCATCTTGCCTGGCGCCAGAGTCGCGCCGACCTCGCTGACCTTCCCTTCCCCATGCTCGCCGACACCAAGCGTGAGCTCAGCGACGCCTGCGGCGTCCTGGGCGAAGACGGCGTCGCCCAACGCGCCACGTTCATCGTCGACGCCGACAACGTCGTGCAGTTCTCTATGGTCAACTCCGGAGACGTCGGTCGCAACGTCGACGAGGTGCTGCGAGTTCTTGACGCCTTGCAGACCGGCGAGTCAACGCCATGTGGCTGGACCCCGGGCGACGCCACTCTGTAGCCCGGAGATGCCCATCTGCCGCCCGGCCGGCCCATTCATCGTCCGCTCGGCGCTCTTGCCCCGCCCGCTCAACTCCGAGATGCCGCCGAGGAGGACCCCCCTGCTCCGAGGGGGGACGCAGAGCAGGGGGGCCGTCTCGGGGGCTTTCACCCACAGTGCAGACAACCAGAGATCACTGCCACTGGGGCACGTTTGACACAACTTTTGCCCGGGAATTCTGATTCCTCAGATCAGCCGCCCGGACGAGCCCAATGTCGACGCAACCGCTCAAAGGAACGACGCGCGTAACGTTCGAACACCGGATCGCCTTGACACGCCATCGCCCACAGTGTCCACGTCACCCCAGTGATCCAGGCCCACAGCGCAGTTGCCTCCACGGCAACGTCAGCATCGGTCGCGTACGCGCGCACCAGCCGCTCAGACTCCTGCCGGTCAAGCTCTGCTTCCCAAACCACCTGACCCAGCTCGCGGGCGGGGTCGGCTGCGGCGGCGTACTCGAAGTCGATGAGCCGCAGCCCGCGCGGCGTCTCTAAGACGTTGGCCACCACGTCGAGGTGCGCCGGCACTCGGCGGACAGCTGACTCGGCCAACTGAGTCTCGAAAGAATCGGCCAGCGCGGAGTCAACCCTTAAAGCAGTCGGCACCGTGCCCCTCGGGATGCCAGCGAGGTAGACCGCTCGTGCGGACTTCAGGGGCGCCTCGGTCAGCGTCAGATCGATCTGGTGCAAGCGACGGAGCAGGTCGGCCAGCTCGGCCAGCACGGTCGGCCGACTTAGCTCCACGGCGCGGACGTGCCGGCCCTCCAGGTGCTCGACGGCAAGCCAACCTGTTGGCGACGCCACGACCTCCGGCCCGACGTCCGCTGCGGCGGCTGCCCGCGCAACGAGGACTTCTCGGCCAGACGCCTGACGGACCACTAGAGCGGGCCCGCTCACTGGACGCACAAGCCACGCGCCACCGGTGAGACCTGCGAGCCATGACCACGTCGAACCAGCAGCTTCGGGGATCGCCGCCGCGACGTCGTCGGGGACTTGCGCGTCCGTCACCGCGACGCGGAATGCCGCGAGTCGGCGAGCAGCGGCCGCACGAATCGTGCCACCAGTGCTGGATCTTCCATCTGCGCCACGTGCCCCGCCTTGGGCAGCGTGACAATCTGTGCGTGGGGCATGTGTCTCGCCGCGCGCCGGCTGCGACGCGGGTCCACCAGTCGATCACGACCGCCGTAGATCACCAGCGTTGGGCACGCGATCTGCGAAGCGGTGGCCCATAGACCTCCGGGTCCTGGGTCGATGAACGCACGCAACAGCCCGCGAGCTGCACCCGAGAGCGCCTCTCCCGCGTAGGGAAGCGCAAGCCTTCGCTCCACCTCGGCAACAGCCTCAGACCGGCGTTCTGGAGTGAAGGTGGTGGCGTCTCCGTAGTTGAGAGCAACCATGCCCTGCACCTGGCGGTTTGCTGGGACTTGAGCCATCCGAGCCACAAGCTGGCGCCCGAGCCCTGGGACGGCAACGACCGGAACGCCCATGGTGTCGCGCCTCGGGCGGAGGTCGGGGAGAGCTGGCGAGATGAGCGTCAAGGATGCCACCAGGTCAGGACGCGCAGCGGCGACCAGCACAGCGACCGCCCCACCCATCGAGTTGCCGAACACGTGGATCGGCTCGTCGCGCTCGGCATAGAGGTCTTCGAGCAGCGTCGACAAGATCTCCGCATCGGCGGTGAGCGAGTAGTCGGCGTCCGGCGGAGGCGCCGACCAGCCGAACCCCGGGAGGTCGGGAGCCCACCCCTCGACATCGTCGACCATCTCGGCCATCAGGTCGGTCCAGTTGGTCGCCTGGCCACCCAGGCCATGGATCATCAGGGCCCGCGGGCGTGGCTGCGCGGAGGAGGTCGACGCCGAGGAACGCACAAAGAGCGTCCTACCGGCAACCGATCGCTCAGCTCCTGGCCAGTGCGGGGTGCTCACGCTGGATGAAGAAGAGACTCGAGCCTGCGGTTGAGCGCGTCGAGCGTGGCTCGGATGACCGCCTGACGAACGTCCTCGCGAACGACTGACACACCGGTCAGGCGCTCTGACCCCAGCTTGGTCAACATCGACACGACTACCACCACGGCACGGTCAGGACCGAGTTGGTTGATCTCGAGCTGCTCGAGCTCGAAGCGCGCGGCCGTACCCACGACCTCTTCCAGGGCACGGAGCGTCGCAGTGGCAACGGACCTGTGAACGCTCGACGGCGTCGCCGCTGCCGACGACTCACCCAGATAGGCCTCGCCCAACCAGCTGAGCGACACCGAGGTGGTCACTCCGAGGCCGGCCGAGACCAGCTGCATGCGCTGGATCAGTATCCGTGGCGGCCTGGTCGACTCGATCAGCTCGGGGGTGAGGTCGGGGTCGAACTCGGGGGGCAGTTCGGCGCTTCGGTACTCGGGCACGGCTGTCAGCGTGGGACGGTTCGACTCGGTACCCTCCGGCACTGGCTGGGTCAGCGTGCCAGCGGCCGCTGGCGTCGGCGTTGGGACCGGTGGAGGTTCAGGAGTCCCGGGTGCGGCAGCTGCCATCGGCACCGACTCCTCGACCACCTGGACGCGCCCGGCGTCGACGGCAAGCCCGAACTGCTCGCGCAGGACGCGGTTGACGCTGGTGGCGACGGCGATCTCGTCAGCACCAGGGGCTAGTTGCAGGCGAAGCGTGCCGGCACCGTCCGGACGCTCGTCCGGCTCCAGATCGGCAGCCGCAACGCCCGGAACCGCGCGTAGCGCGTCCAGCAGCGTCGCCTCGGAGCTCACGTAAGAAAGTCCTTCCGTCGGCCGCCCACCCGTGGGCAGCGTCAGTCGCGGGGCCGCTCGCCCCCCATCCTTGCATCGGCACGGGTGATCTGGACCTCAACTGCCGTTACTGGAGAGTAGGCTCCAGCGGCATGGCCGACGAGGAAGATGCCCAAACCGGCAGTTCCGAAGGCCCCCCAGCGGGTCGTGGGCGGTTGAGCCGGACCGAGCGGCGCGGCCAGTTGCTCGACGCCGCCCGGCAGGTCTTTGTCGTCTCGGGCTATCACGCCGCCTCAATGGACGCCATCGCCGCTCACGCAGGCATCAGCAAGCCGGTCCTCTACCAGCACTTCCCCGGAAAGCTCGAGCTCTACCTGGCCCTGCTCGACACAGGTTCTGAAGCGCTGGAGCTGGCCGTTCGCGACGCCCTGGCCTCGACATCTGACAACCATGAGCGGGTCAACGCCACCATCGGCGCCTACTTCGCCTTCATGTCTGATCCGGACAGCACCTTCCGACTGGTCTTCGAGTCTGACCTGACCGGTGAGCCTGCGGTGCGCGAACGAGTGGACGCCGTCATGCACGCCTGCACCCTCGCCGTGACCGAGGTGATCGCTGAGGACACCCAGTTTGACCACGAGGCCGCCATGCTGCTCGCCGCTGGGCTCACCGGTAGCGCGCAGGTAGCCGCCCGATGGTGGCTCACCCAAGACGGGGCACTGCCACGAGCAAGTGCCGAAAGCCTCATCGCATCGTTGGCTTGGCGTGGCATCAGCGGGTTCCCTCGCGCCGACGGAGAGTCCGTCGACTAACCTGACGCCGCGGGCACAGGCTCGTGGCAGTCAAGGCGAGTGGAGGTCGGCATGGAGGTCAAGGTCGGTGTGAAGGGCGTAGCCCGAGAGCTGGTCGTGGAGACCGAGCTGACACCGGACGACGTCTCGTCCATGGTCAAGACCTGCGCGACCGACCCAGCTGCTCTCTTCGATCTCACTGATTTGCGCGGTCGCCGCGTCCTGGTGCCGGCCGACAAGTTGGCCTACGTCGAGATCGGCGAGCAGGAGGCGCGTCGCGTCGGCTTCGGAGCCATGTAACTCAAGGCTCGCCGAGTGCAGACCTGAATGGCAGGGCTAGGCCGCCAGGCCGAGAGCGGCCATCCGCTTGCTGTGCTGCTCGGCGATTCGGGTAAACATCCGACTGAGTTCGACAAGGTCCATCCCGCCCCCGCCGACGGCGCCAGCGAGCAGGCCGGCTAGAGCGTCGCGTTCGGCGGCCACCCGCTGCGCCTGGCTGAGCGCCTCCCCCATCAGGCGCCGACCCCAAAGAGCCAACCGACCAGCAACGCGTGGGTCGACCTCAATCGCAGTCCGCACCTTGCTGACGACAAAGTTGGAGTGACCTGTGTCAGCGAATACCTCGAGCACCAGCTCTCGTGTCGGGTCGTCCAGAAGGACGGAGATCTCGCGGTAGAAGTCGGCAGCGATCCCGTCACCGACGTAAGCCTTGACGAGGCCCTCCAGCCAGTCGGCCGGCGCTGTTGAGGCGTGGAACGTGTCCAGCGGGGTGACGAAGGGGCGCATGGATTCCTCCGGTGACGCCCCGAGATCTAGGAGTCTGCTGCGCAGCTGCTGAAAATGCCCGAACTCGGCACAAGCCATCGCAGCGACCTCCGCCTTGTCATCCAACGTAGGGGCAAGCGCGGCGTCGGCGCAGAGCCTCTCGAAGGCCGAAAGCTCGCCGTAGGCAAGGACTCCCAGCAGGTCGATCACAGCAGCGTCATAGGCGGCATCAGGCATAGCCGAAGGGTAGCGAGCCGGCGAGAGGTAGGCTGGGAGCCGTCATCGACCGGCAAGGCGGACCCACTGACTACATTTGCTGACCTCGGCATCCGTTCCGAAACGGTGGCCGATCTGGCTCACCTGGGCATTTCTGAGGCGTTTCCCATCCAAGAGCTCACCCTCCCGGTTGCGCTCGACGGTCACGACGTCATTGGCCAGGCCAAAACCGGCACCGGGAAGACGCTTGGCTTCGCGCTCCCGCTGCTGGAACGCCTAGCAGCCCCCAACGACCCCGTGCACCCCGACCACGAGCCGTCGGCAACGCCGCAGGCGCTCGTGGTGGTCCCCACCCGCGAGTTGGCGATGCAGGTCGCGGGCGAGATCCGGCATGCCAGCAAGACGCGCGGTGCCCGCGTACTCACCGTTTATGGCGGACGCTCCTACGAACCTCAGGTCGAGGCCCTTGAAGCCGGAGTCGACGTCGTCGTCGGCACACCAGGACGCCTCCTCGACCTCGTCGAGAAGCGACACCTTCACCTCGGCGCTATCAAGACGCTCGTCCTCGACGAGGCCGACGAGATGCTCGACATGGGGTTTCTTCCCGATGTCGAGCGCATCGTGGCGTTGACGCCCGGTGACCGTCAGACGATGTTGTTCTCGGCCACCATGCCCGGCGACGTCATCGCTCTGGCACGGCGCTACATGAACCAACCGACGCACATCAGGGCGATCGACCCAGACGAGGACAACAGCCAGCTGGTCAAGCGTGTGCAGCAGCACGCCTACCGCACGCATCCCGTCGACAAGGCCGAAATCGTCGCCCGCATCCTCCAGTCCGAGGGACGCGGGCACACCATCATCTTCTGCCCCACCAAACGTCAGGCACAGAAGCTTGCCGACGACCTCAGCTCGCGTGGGTTCGCGGTTGGGTCGGTGCATGGCGACCTCGGGCAGGGCGCCCGCGAGCAGGCGATGCGGGCATTCCGGAACGGCAAGGTCGACGTTCTGGTCGCCACCGACGTCGCAGCCCGCGGAATCGACATCGACGGCATCACGCACGTCGTCAACTACAACTGCCCCGACGACGAGAAGAGCTACGTCCACCGCATCGGCCGGACAGCGCGCGCTGGAGCCACCGGCGTCGCCGTCACGCTGGTCGACTGGCAAGACCTTCCGCGGTGGATCCTGATCAACAAGACGCTCGGGTTGCCGTTCGACGACCCGGTCGAGACATACTCCACCTCGCCGCACCTCTTCAGCGATCTTGACATCGCACCGGGCACCAAGGGCGAGCTGCCCAAGGCCCAGCGCACCCGTGAAGGCCTGGCAGCCGAGGAGCTCGAGGACCTCGGTGAGACGGGAAAGGCCCGCCGTCAACCGCGAGGATCTGACTCAGGGCGTCCGCGTGGCGGATCGAAGCCGCGCGAGGGCAGCGGGGGCAGCCAAAAGAGCGGCCAGCCCCGAAACAGGCAGCGCACCCGCGGCGGATCCTCTGCTGGCAGCGCCAGTGACAACGGCAGCGCCCCCGCGGCCGCCACCACCGCCCCAAGTGATGCCGGCTCAGACGCGCCCCGTCGGCGGCGTCGTCGTCGGCGTAGCGGAGGCTCCACCACCAACACGGCGTGACTTCACTGGGGCCATACCTTGACTCAAGTCTCAAGTTGCCAGTGGTGGGATGCATCAAGGCAAGTGGATTTGCACGCTTACCCAGGTTTGCCGCTGGCAAGCCGGACAGCGCATCCACGATCCGTGCCCGCGCTTGAGGAACGGCAGGTGCAAGGAAGGCACCGCCAGGCGCAGCGCCTCGGTCGGTGACAACTCGGAGTCCTCACCGCAGTGCCCGCAGCTGATCGTCACCATGCCGTTCGCGGCCTCCTCAGGCAGCGCATCGCCAGCGCTGAAGAGCGCGCGACGTCCCTCTTGGTCGTGCTGCGCCGACACCTCCGATCTCTTCGAGGGCGCCTGCGCCGGGTGAATACGGCTGAAGTCGGTGCCCTTGGACTTGCTCATGCGGCGGCCTCTTCGCCCATCAGTTGGAGAGCATGCGCGCGATAAGCCTGAGCCCCCGGGTTCGATGACGCTGTGGTGAGGATCGACTCCCCGGACGCAGGCGCCTCTGCAAAGCGGATCGATCTGTTGATGGGTGGGTCGAGCACGGTGACACCGAAGCGATCTGAGACATCAGCGAGAACTGCGCGGGCGTGCGTGGTGCGTCCGTCGAAGAGGGTGGGCAGAACACCGAGCACGACAAGGTCGCTGTTGGTCAGACGCCGAACGTCGCCAACCGTGTCAAGCAGCTGCCCGACACCGCGGTGCGCGAGCGTCTCGCACTGCAGGGGGATCAGCACCTCATCCGCCGCGGTCAACGCGTTGATGGTCAGCACCCCGAGTGATGGAGAGCAGTCGATCAGCACGAAGTCATAGCCACTGGAAATGTCAGCCAGCGCAGTACGAAGCACGTACTCGCGCGCGGGGCGGTCGTGCAGCGCGATCTCGGTACCGGTCAGGTCGATCGTGCTCGGCAGCACATCGAGGTTCTTGGTGACCGAACGAACCGCCATGGCCGCGCCGACCCTGCCCAGGAAGACATCGTGAATCGAGAGCTCAAGGGCTTCTGGATCGAGCCCAAGCGAGAAGGTCAGGCAGGCCTGAGGGTCGAGATCGACCACAAGAACCCGCTGCCCGAGCTCGGCGAGTGCCATCCCAACGGACGCGACGGTGGTGGTCTTGGCGACTCCACCTTTTTGGTTGGCCACCGCGATCGTCCGTGTCACGGGGGCTCCTTCGCGGCGCAGGCTTGGGTCGGTGATCGACCCGTCTACAGGCAGCCTATTGTGCCGGGCGTGAGCATCCCACCCTTCATCGCGCTCCCTATCGGCGTGGACGCCTCCCCCATCGCCACGGGACGAGGAACCTTCGCAGCCTTGGACAACGAAGCAGCCCTCACGGAGGGGGCCATCGGGACGGCCGTGCTCGTACCCGGGTTCACCGGCAGCAAGGAGGACTTCATCGCGCTGCTGCTGCCCCTGGCCGAGCGCCGGGTGCGGGCCGTGGCCTTCGATCTCACCGGACAGCATGAGACTCCCGGCCCCGAAGACGCAGCGAGCTACTCGCTGGCCGGGTTCGCCGCCGATGTCTGGGCGGTGGCAGCAACGCTGCCTCGGCCGTTGGTCCTGGTCGGACACTCGTTCGGCGGTCTGGTCGTCCGGGATGCGATCCTGGCCGACCCGCTCGCCGCCGATGGCTTGGCCATCATCGCCTCTGGTCCGGCAGCGCTCCCTGGCAATCAGCAAGCCGTGCTACGCATGTTCGTAGACGTGCTGAACGGCCATGGACTCGAGGCTGTACTACAGGGCAAGCGAGCGATGGACGCGGCGGCAGGTGCCGCTGCGCCGCCACCTGACATGGAGGCCTTCCTGACACGCCGGTTCCTCTCAAACTCGCCTGGATCTCTACAAGCGATGATCGAGACACTGTGCGAGATCACCGACCAGGTGGACGCCTTGGCGACGGTCGCACCACCCACGGCCGTCATCGTCGGCGACAGAGACGATGCATGGCCACCGAAGGATCAGCGGGCAATGGCCGAACGACTCGGAGCGAGGTTGGTTGAGCTGCCGGACGTTGGTCACTCCCCAGCTGTCGACGCACCGGAAGCTGTAGCTGACGCGGTCTCCGCGCTCTACTCGAGCGTCTGACGGCTGACGGCACTGGCCACCAACGGTTCAAGGGCTGCCTCCAGACCCATGAGGCCCACGTCGATGACCTCAAGCGGCAAACCGATGGACGTCGCCGCCTGCTCGGCAGCGTTCTGCAAGAGCGGGGTCCGTCGCTGCGTCAGCCACACCACCCGCGTGTAGTGCCGGAAGTAGTCGTCGCGCAGGTCGGGGTATCTGTCGAGCCCCAGCTCGACGATGACGCTGCGCTGAAAGGAGGCAGCCAGGTAGTCGGTGAGCAGGTAGGTACCCGGCTCCTGCTCGAGCAGCTCACGGTACTGCTCTGCCCCGGCGTAGACGTCGTAGCAGTCAGATCCCGCAAGCCGAGGGATGCCGTACCGCTCGCAGACTTCGTCCAGTGCGCCGTACGTTCCGCAGTCGGCGTACGCAACCACGACCCGCTCGTAGCGCTCCCTGACGTCGGCAAACGACCGCTCGACCTCCGGGGCGATCCGTTTGGGTTGGTTGTGCAGCAGTGGTGGGAGCGGGTGCACGTCAACCGCCCACTGCCGCCGGGCCGCGATTTCACCGATGTCGGTCGCGAGCGCCCCGCACGCGATGACCCCGATCGTGGCACCGGGGGTCCTCACGTCGGGAAGGCCAGCTGGTCGACGAAGCGATCCTGGAAGTCGGTGCGGTCGGAGAGCTCGACGTACTCAATCTCGCTCAGCAGGGTCGTCACACCGTGGCGTTCGGCAGCAGAGAGCAGGACCATCTTGGCTCCCTCCCCCGCGACATTGCCGGCACTGACAATGCGCAGAACCGGGATCTTGGGGACAAGGCCGATACGGACCGCGCTGGCCGCAGACAGGTACGTGCCAAACGACCCGGCCAACAGCACCTGCTGGATATCGGTCTCTTTGATACCGAAGTCCTCGAAGAGCAGGTGCCATCCAGTGGCGATGGCAGCCTTGGCGAACTGCAGCTCGCGGACGTCTCGCTGGCTGAGGACGACCGGGTCGCCGTCGGGGCTCGCCGGCTCGGCAAGCACGAACACCTTCTCTTCACCGATCAGCGTCATCCGCTCGGCCAGGTGCGGATGTGTCTCGCTCACCGTGTCGCGGTCGACGAACCGACCGGAGGGGTCGATGACGCCGACGCGAACCAGCTCGGCCACCGCGTCCACCAGCCCGGAGCCGCAGACGCCGACTGCTGGTTCGTCGCCGATCACTTGGAGCTCAAGAGCGTCGTCGGTGACCTTGACCACCTCGATCGCTCCAGGGGCCGCGCGCATTCCGCACCGTATCGACGCCGCCTCGAACGCCGGGCCCGCGGGAGCCGCCGTCGCCATAATGCGCTCGCCGTCCGCGATCACGATCTCGCAGTTGGTGCCGATGTCGATGAAGAGGCGGAGCCGCTTGTCGCGGTCCATGCCGGAGGCCAGCGCTCCCGCAATGATGTCGCCGCCAACGTAGGCACCGAGGGACGGAACCACGGTCGCTCGCGCCCGAGGGTGGGTCGTCAAGCCCAGGTCGGACGCCATCACGTTCTCGAACTGCCGTGCGGCCAGGATGAAGGGTGCGACGCCGAGTGGCTCCGGATCCACACCCAGCGCCAGCTGCACCATCGTCGCGTTGCCGGCAAGCGCCACCTCGTAGATCTCGCTCGCTTCCACGCCAGCCTCAGCGCACGCCTCCTTGGACAGCGTGTCGAGCGTCTCGTGGGCCAGCTGCTGAAGGTGGCCGAGCGCATCGGCGTCGAGCATCGTCGCGCTGATCCGGGCAATGACGTCTGCGCCATAAGGTTGCTGCTTGTTGAGCATCGAGGTCACGGCAGCTGGCGTACCCGTGGTGATGTCCATCAGGTTGGCCACGACCGTCGTGGTACCCAGGTCAAAGGCGAGCCCAAAAGAGCGCGACGTGGTGTCACCAGGCTCAACCGCAATCAGCCGGTCGTCGACCACGACGGCCGTCACCTTGTAGTCAGACTCCCGAAGCGTCTTCCCGAGGGTGCGGTAGACCTCGAGGTCGACGGTGAGCTCGAGGTCGTCCAGCTCATCGAAGACCCGTTGCGAGTCGGTGCGCTGATCGTGCAGCGAAGGCTCGCTGAGCTCGACGAAGCGCTTCTGCACTGCCGGGCGGAGAATCACCTGTCGGCCGACCCCGAAGGTCGCTGCCTTGGGTCGCGTCGTCATCGGTGGCACGTCAACCAACAGGTCGCCGGCGGCCCTTGCCACGCACGCCAGACGCCAGCCCTCGTCGAGCTGATCCTGCGAGAACGCGCGTCGGTCCAGGCTCTGTACCGGGATGTTGCCCTCGAGGATCTGCACCTTGCACTTCTTGCACGTGCCATGCCCGCCGCAGGTCGAGTCAATGGCGATGCCGTTCCAGCTGGCGGCGTCAAAGACTGGTACGCCGGTCGGAACTCGGACCTCCTTGTCAGAAGGGGTGAAGCGGATACGCACCCGCTCCGGGGCGCCCTGCTCGTCGGTCACGAGGGGTCCTGCTGGGCAGCGCTGTCGCGCACACCTAGCTCGGCTACGAGCCGGCCGAGGCTGCCGTCGTGCCGGAAGTCAGTGAGGTGGAGCCCGGCGACACCCGGCAAGGAGAGCGCATGCCGCGCCTGCTCGAGCGTGTGCTGATAGGCCTCCTCAGCCTCATCTTCGGCGTTGGCGACGCGATCGATCACCTCAGCGGGAACGCTGATCCCAGGCACCTCGCGATCCATGAATCGCAGTGCACCAGCGCGCTTGACGAGCACGAGCGTCGGAAGCAGGCCCGTCTTCTGTGTGACGCCGTTCTCGACACAGCCGGCGACGAATGCCTCGAGGCGCTCGGGCTGGTAGCCGATCTGCAGCTGGAGGAACCGGGCACCGGCGTCGCTCTTGATCTTGGCCCGCTCGATCCGGTACGGAATCGGCGGCGCGAAAGGGTTCTCAACCGCACCAACGAAGAGGTCCGGCGCCGGTTCGATCTTGCGACCTGACACGTAGTGGCCTTGGGACAGACCGGTCGCGACACTGATGACCTGCGGCCCGTCCAGGTCGAAGACCCTCCTGGCCTCAGGCTCGTCGCCTGCCGTGACGTCGTCGCCGGTCAGCGCACAGATGTTGCGGACACCGAACATCGAGGCGCCGACGATGTCGGCTTGGATCGCGATGCGGTTCTTGTCGCGGCAGACCACCTGCATGATGGGCTCGACCCCGGCCTGCTGCATGGCGATGGCGATCGACACGTTTGATGCGTGGGCATGAGCCGCCGGATTGTCGGTGGCGTTGATGGCGTCGACGTATGGCGCGATTGACTCAAGGTGTTGGTGTACCTTCTCCAGCCCCTGGCCATCCACCGATGGAAGCTCAGCGGTAATGACCGGTCGCGTTCCAGACTCCAGCAGTGACTGCAGCGTCATCAGGCGTTGACCATGCTGCGCCGCTTTTGGAGGAGTTCTTTGGCGCGGCGGACGGCGGTGGAGGCGTCAGCGGCGTACCCGTCAGCACCGACGGCGTCGGCGTACTCCTGGGTCACCGGGGCACCCCCCACCATCACGATCACCTTGTCCCGCAACCCAGCCTTCTCCAACGCGTTGATGTTCGCCTTGAACATCGGCATCGTCGTGGTCAAGAACGCACTGAACCCGACAATGTCGGGGTTGTGCTCCTCGATCGCGGCAACGAACTTCTCCGGAGCCACCTGCACCCCCAGATCAATCACCTCAAACCCAGCACCCTCCAACATGATGTTGACCAAGTTCTTCCCAATGTCATGCACATCACCCTTGACCGTGCCCATCAAGAACTTGCCCACCGTCTCAGCACCAGTAGCAGCCAACAACGGCCGCAACACCTCCAACGCCCCCGACATCGCCCGACCAGCGATCAACATCTCCGGAACGAAGAAGTCACCCCGCTCAAACCGGGCCCCCACCTCCTCCAACGACGGAATCAACGCCTCGAACAACAACGTCTCCGGACCCATCCCCATCCCAAGACCGGCATTCGTCAGCTCCAACACCGCAGGAGCATTGCCCACCAACGTCTCATCAAACAAGCCCTTCAAAATCTCCTCAGGCGTCATGCTGTTTGTCCTCCATGCGTGCCAGGCGTGTTGTCTGTCGAGTGCGGCGGTGCGACAGCACGAAGCGATACTGGCGCCTGTGCAAGAGTCCAAGACGGTGCACCCGTTGTCCAGCGACCTTACGAGGTCAAGGCTAGTGTTCCACTGCTCGGAACGATCAGTGGGTCATGGTGTTCCGAACCCGGCCGGTGACCGTGCCGCACGCCTTCAGCGGGGTGTCGGCTCGGGGCGTCCTGGCTGCTCTCCACCGCGGGCGTCGCCGTAGGACCGCTTCGGCACCATTACCTTGCGACGGAAGATGCACACGATGGTGCCGTCCTGGTTGTAGCCGATCGTCTCGACGTGGACGATTCCACGGTCGTCCTTGGACTTCGACTCCACCTTGTCCAGTACCCGGGTCTCGCCGTAGATCGTGTCGCCGTGGAAGGTCGGCGCGACGTGCCGCAGTGACTCGACTTCAAGGTTGGCGATGGCCTTGCCACTGACGTCGGATACCGACATGCCCAGCAGCAAGGAGTAGATGTAGTTGCCGACCACCACGTTCTTGCCGAAGTCGGTGGTGTTCTCGGCGTAGTTCGCGTCCATGTGCAGTGGGTGGTGGTTCATGGTGAGCAGGCAGAAGAGATGGTCGTCGTACTCGGTGACCGTCTTGCCTGGCCAGTGCTTGTAGACCGCGCCGACCTCGAACTCCTCGTAGTAACGACCGAACTGCATGTCACTCCTTGTGTGGTCCGACAGCGATGCTGATCAGGGGACGGTCGGCATCTCGGCCAGGGTCTGACGCACCTTGCCAGCGACAGGCGCCGGGCACGTCACCTCGTACTGGGTTGCTTCCATCTTGCTGCGGGAGCTGAAGTCACGGCGCCCGCGGGTAGCGGCGTGCACGATCAAGCCGTAGACGATGCCGAACATCGCACCCCAAAGGACACCGAGCAGCAACAGGGTCGTCCAGCTCGGGTCTTGATCGGGGTTGGCGAAGAGTCCCAACAACATGCCGACGAGAAGGCCGAACCAGGCTCCGCTGATCATCCCCGCCCCAGCTGCACGGCCATACGACATCCGACCGGTGACCGTCTCGACCAGGCGAAGGCCGGTGCCGACGATCTGGATACCCGACACCTCAACCTCTGTGTCGGACAGGAAGTCGACAGCACGCTGCGCTTCCTCGTAAGAAGCGCACTCTCGGACGACGATCCGCTCAATCTCAGTCATAGCTCTCCTGCCCTAGACACGCCGCTTGTAGTCCTCGAGGAGTCGCCGACCGATGATCATCCGCTGGATGTCAGCCGTGCCCTCACCGATCAGCAGCATCGGCGCCTCTCGGTAAAGGCGCTCGATCTCGTACTCCTTGGAGTACCCGTAGCCACCATGGATCCGAAACGAGTCCTCGACAACGTCGCGGCAGAGCTCGCTGGCGAGGTACTTGGCCATGCCGGCCTCGAGATCGTTTCGCTCGCCCGAGTCCTTCTTGCGCGCAGCCATGATCATCATCTGATGAGCCGACTCGACCTTCGTGGCCATATCGGCGAGCCGGAACATCACTGCCTGGTGCTGTGCGATCTGCTTGCCGAAAGTCTCACGCTGCTGGGCGTAGTCGATGCCGAGCTCGAAGGCCCGCTGTGCCAGGCCGCAGGCCCGGGCAGCGACGTTGACGCGCCCGACCTCGACGCCGTCCATCATCTGATAGAAGCCGCGACCGGTCTCACCACCCAGGACGTCGTCAGCCGTCAGCTCAAGGCCGTCCATGACCAGCTCGGTGGTGTCGACGCCCTTGTAGCCCATCTTGTCGATCTTGCCAGGAATCGTCAGCCCTGGCCGGACCTCGCCAAAGCCTGACTCCTTCTCGATGAGGAACGTCGTCATGTTGCGGTAGACGCTGTCGTCGCCCTCGTCGGTCTTCATCAGGACCGCAACAAGGGTGGACGAGCCGCCGTTTGTCAGCCACATCTTCTGGCCGTTGAGAACAAATGAGCCGTCGTCGCGACGAGTTGCGCGCGAGGTGATGGCCGCGACGTCCGACCCGCAGCCCGGCTCTGACATCGAGAACGCACCGCGCACCTCACCGGTGGCCATCCGTGGTAGGTACTTCTGCTTCTGCTCGTCGGTTCCGTGCTGCAGCAGCATGTAGGCGACGATGAAGTGGGTGTTGATGATGCCGCTGACGCTCATCCAGCCTCGCGCGATCTCCTCGACGACCAGCGCGTACGTCAGCAGCGACTCACCGATACCGCCGTACTCCTCGGGGATCATCAGCCCGAAGATCCCCATCTCCTGCATCTGCTCGACGATCTTGGTGGGGTACTCGTCGGCGTGCTCGAGCTCGTTGGCGACGGGAATGATCTCGTTGTCGACGAACTCTCGGACGGCGGCGAGGATCTCCTGCTGGACGTCGGTGAGACCTTCGGTCTGGGCGAGACGGCCCATGCCGCGACTCCTTTGCATCACGTACGGCGGCTGGGACGCCTGCCGTCGAGATTCGATCGTATCCACACCATGTCCCACGCGCCGGTACGCTCCCCGGCATGACCAAAGAACCATGGGTGAGCGGAGGCGCGTCCGTACCCGACCCCAACGCCCGTCAGACGACGGTGTCAACGCCCGATGACCACGTTCTCGGGGTCGCCGAGTACGGACCCCCTGACGGTTTCCCGATCATCAGCATCCACGGCACTCCTGGCTCTCGGTATGGCGGGCCGCCACCGGACAAGGCTGATCTCTACGAGCGACTCGGTGTCCGCGCAATCGGCTTTGACCGTCCTGGCTATGGTCTGTCGACGCGGCGTCCCGACCGCTCTGTCGCAGACGCCGCGGCCGACGTGGCGGCCATTGCCGATGAGCTCGGCCTCGATCACTTCGCGGTCACCGGTGGTTCCGGCGGTGGGCCACACTGCCTGGCGGTCGCGACCCTCCTCCCTGAACGGGTGACCCGGGTGGGTTGCGTCGTTGGGGTTGCTCCCCTGGGTGCCACCGGCCTGCCGCAAGACGAGTGGTTGGCCGGCATGACCCAAGGCAACGTCGACGAGTTCACCTGGTCGATGTGCGGGCGAGGCGCGCCTTCGCCCCGAGCTGCAGCGATTGGCCGCTGCTGACCTGGAGCGAGTGATGGCCGATCCGACCAACCCACTCGGTGAGACTTACGAGATGTCTGAGAGCGACCGCGAGATCATGGCTCGCCCCGCCTACGCGGTAAGGATGCAGCGCCTGATCGAGGAGGCGTACCGTCAGGGGGTCGACGGCTGGCTTGACGACGACCTCGTCTTCGTCAAGGACTGGGGCTTCGACCTGTCAGACGCTCTCCGTTCCCGCAATGGTCTGGTACGGCACCGAGGACACCCTGGTACCGCCGGCTCACGGACGATGGCTCGCCAGCCATGTGCCGGGTGCACTCGTCGTCACGATGTCCGGCGGACACCTCGAGCTCGTGAACCGAGCCGAAGAACTCGTGGTGTGGCTCATCGGAGGAGATGCACCTAAGCGACGCAACAGAGGGAGCCGTGTGATGCCCATTGAGCCCGAACTGCTCTCGCTCTTTCCGACTTCGACCGTGGTTGACACCGACGGTGCGCTCGTAGTCGGCGGCGTCAAGCTCTCGGCGCTTGCTGATGAGTACGGAACGCCGGTACAAATCGTCGACGAAGGCGCATTGCGGCAACGCGCCCGCGAGTTCGCCGATGGCCTGACGCGGCGGCGTCCCGGATCGAGCGTGGCGTTCGCGTCCAAGTCGTTCCCATGCACCGCGATCTACCGCGTCATGGCTGAGGAGGGTCTGCACATCGACGTGGCTGGGGCCGGTGAGCTGATCACAGCGCTGAAAGCACAGGTACCCGCTGGCCAGATGGTGCTGCACGGAAACGCAAAGACTGACCACGAACTGGGGCTGGCCGTTGCGAACGGAGTCGGGACAGTAGTCATCGATGGGTGGGATGACATCAACCGCCTCGAGCAGGTCGACGGCCCTCGTCAGTCGGTGCTGCTTCGCGTGATCCCCGGAGTCGACGCCCCCACCATGGCTGCGATCTCGACCGGTCACCACGGCTCGAAGTTTGGGTTGCCGCTCGACGAGGCACGGCGAGCGATCTCCCACATGCGGAGCAGTGCGAGGTTCGAGGTTCGAGGGATTCACCTGCACATCGGCTCACAGATCCTGACCGTCGACGCCTTTGCCGAGGCCGTAGCAGCGGTGGCAGACCTCGGAACGTTCGACGTCTACGACGTTGGCGGCGGACTCGGCGTCCGCTATCACCGAACCGACAAGGCCCCGACCGTTGACGAGTACCTCGACACCATCACGGAGGCGGCCTCCGAGCACCTTCCTGATGCCGCTGAGCTCTGGATTGAGCCGGGGCGCTCGCTGGTGGCCCAGTCGGCGGTGACCCTCTATCGCGTGGTCACCGTCAAGCGCGGCGCCCCGGCCTTCGTCGCGGTCGACGGGGGGATCGCCGACAACCTGGAGGCGTCCACGTACGTCGGCACCCGGTTTGACGCTGTGCTCGCCGACCGGCCAACGGCGGAGGGGCACCCGTCGAGCTCGTAGGGCGGCAATGCGAGTCGGGTGACCTGTTCGCCTCCGACCTGCCGCTTGCCGACCCGCAGGTGGGTGACATCGTCGCAGTGCCCGTCACTGGCGCGTACACGTACACACTGTTGAGCAACTACAACGGGGCACTGCGACCGCCCGTGGTCTTCGTGCGTGACGGCTCGGCGAGGCTCGTCGTTCGCCGAGAGACCTACGACGAGCTCACCGCTCGCGACGTGGGGTGAGGGCTACCTCAGCACGGAGACCGAGTAAGAGATCTTGAACTCCTTGACGTCGTACCAGTTGCCGTTCGTCGTGCCCACATACCAGAGGAGCTTTGAACCGAAGAGATACTTGGCCAGTGACTCACGGTCACCTTTGTGCCACCCCAGCCCTGTCCCGAGCGCCTGCTGAGCGCCGATCGTCTCGTTCTTCTTCGCGTACAAGATCTTTGCCGGACCACCGTTCTTCAGTGACGCCCCCTCCGTAGGTGGAGATCTGAAAACTGCCGTACCTGATGGCTTGCTCAGTCTTGGCGACGTGCGCGGACATCGCTACCCCCGCAACACCGGTGCAACTTCTTCTGAAGTTCGACTGCCACTGCAGCCCGTTCTTCCAGTCGCGCGCGTAGCCGTCCAGACTTCGCATCACCACGACACGCGAGCAACCACCTGAGTAGTCACCGAGCCCGCTACCTAGGGCACTCACCGTCTTGGTCACGTCCTTCTTGACGAGCTCTTTGTCCGAGACATTGACGACCTTGTCATTACTCTTGCCGACCAGTCCCCCTTTGTCAGTGCCGATGAAGCGGAAGGTGTACTTCCCTTTGGGCGCGATGTCGCCGTTGCTCTTTCGACCGTTCCACGTAGCCCTGACCCGCCCTGCATCGATTCGGCCGAGCTGAAGGGTCCGAACTATCGGCCCTCCTGCCTTGCGGATCTCGACCTTGGCGTCGGACACGTTCTCGCTAACCCGTGCCGACAGTTGCGTGCTGTCTTTGTAGTTGTCCTTGACCGGATACACCGTGCCATTCGATGTGCTGACATCTGACCAGGTGGGCGCCTTGGTGTCCTTGATGACCCTCACGGAGTCGGTGCCACCGTCACAGATGGAACCGTCTGAGTTGCACTGCTGCACGGACAGGACGTGGTCACCGTCCTTGCGGTCCTTGAGGGAGACCGTCTTCGCGAGCTGTGGTCGAAGACCCGAAGACCTTGCCGGCAGGCGAGCCGTCGACGAAGAAGCGCAGGGCGCCGTCCCAGAGGGTGCTTCACCTTGACCGTTACCGAGTTGCCCACGACGTCGTTACGCGAGGAGCGGCGATCTCGGGGGCCTCCAGATCGACATCCACAGTGAGACTCGCCGGATGGTGGCGCAGGAAACCAGACTGTCGCAGTCGTAGGCGTCGATCCCCGTGCTGCCGAGCAGCCCGTGCACCGGGACCTCCGTCACCGCCGAACCACCCGAGACCGCCACCGTCTGCTCGACCTGCCCCGCCACGACGAACCGCACGAACGCGGCGCTGCTGTCGGCGCTGACGAGCATTGGCGACGACACGACGGTGGCGCCGGCGGAGGGAGCGGTGATGCTGGGGGTGGCTGCCACCCCCGCGGTGGCCGGAAGCGGCGTCAGTACGGCAGCAGCTGTGGCGAAGGCGAGCGCCGATCGCCGTGCGACGCCGTGGTGACAGACCGGACAGCCCTGATAGCGACATTTGATCCCCCGTTGGATCCGCAGTGACAGTGCGCGTCACCCTAGCGAGGAGCCCGCACACATGGAATGGCCGCGACGCATTCGTGTCCTATCGACCGATCAGGCCGGGTTCGCCTCACGGATCGAGTTACCCCCGTCGACGACCAAGGTCTGGCCCGTCACATAGGAAGCCGCCGGCGAGCAGAAGAACGCCACCGCCGCGGCGATCTCCACGGGCTCGCCCATGCGGCGCATCGGCGTCCGCTCCCCGTATTCCAGCTCTTGCGAAAGCGACGACGGAGTCCGAATCCACCCAGGGGCTACCGCATTGCAGGTGACACCCGACGTCGCGGTCTCAACGGCAGTGGCGAGGGTCAATCCGCGCATCCCACCCTTGCCCGCTACATATGAAGCCTCGTTCGGCATTGCACAGGTGGTGCCGGAGGTGGACGTCACGTTGACGATGCGACCAAAGCCACGCGACGCCATCCCTGGCATGACGGCACGGCTCACCAGGAACGCGGTGTCGAGGTTGCGCATGATGCCGCTGCGCCACTGATCCGGCGTCATCTCGGTGATCGAGAGCCAGCTCTCCTCGTCGGTCACGCTCGTCATGCCTGCGTTGTTGACGAGCAGATCGATCGGGCCAATGGCAGCCTCAACCTGACCAACGAGGCGCTCGACCTCAGCCGGGTTAGTGAGGTCGGCGACGAAGCCCTGCGAGCCGCCCCCAAGTTCGGCCGCTCGCTCGTGGATGCGCTCGGAAGTCGCCGCAACCGCAACCGTCGCACCCAGCGAGTGAATCACCTGCGCGCAGGCAAACCCGATGCCATCTGCGCTGCCGGCCCCCGTGACGAGGGCGACCTTGCCGTCCAGGGAAAAGAAGGACATCAGGTGCCCTCGGGCGAAATGGTCGTGCGCGCATCGTCGCTTTCGGGGTCGAACCAGACCGTTCGCTGCATGCCGGCGGCGCGCCCTTTGCCGCTGATCACCAGAGCCATCTTGTTTGACGCCTCATCGATCATCTCGCTGCCGATCATCACTGCGCCGCGCTTGCCACCCGCTTCTGAGGTGTAGAAGGCGTACGCGTCGAGGATGAGTTCGGCATGGTCAAAGTCCTCCTGCTTCGGCGAGAAGACCTCGTTGGCGACGTCCACCTGCCCGGGGTGCAGCACCCACTTGCCGTCGAAGCCGAGGGCCGCAGCTCGGTCGGCAACCCTGCGGTACCCGTCCACGTCGCGGATCTGCAGGTACGGGCCGTCGATCGCCTGCTTGTCGTATGCCCGCGCGGCCATCAGGATCCGCATCAGGATGTAGTGGTAGGCGTCCCCCTCGGTGTAGCCCGCCGGCTGCTCACCGACAACAAGAGTGCGCATGTTGATGCTGGCCATGAAGTCGGCGGGTCCAAAGATGATGGTCTCGACGCGCGGGCTGGCAGCCGCGATCGCGTCGACGTTGATCAGGCCAAGCGCGTTCTCGATCTGCGCCTCGATACCAAGGCGACCGACTTCCAGGCCGTTGGCCTTTTCGATCTGCGTCAGCAGGATGTCGAGAGTGACGATCTGCTCCGCTGTCTGCACCTTCGGCAGCATGATGCAGTCGAGGTTGGCACCCGCTCCTTCGACCACCTCGATGACGTCGCGGTAGGTCCACTGGGTGGTGAGGTCGTTGACCCGAACGGTGCGCACCTTGTCGCCGTAGCCGCCTTCGTTCAGGGCAGCAACGATGTTCTTGCGTGCTTCCGGTTTGGCCAGCGGCGCCACCGCGTCCTCGATGTCGAGGAACACCTGGTCGGCAGGCAGCCCCTTGGCCTTCTCCAACATCTTCGGGCTGCTGCCCGGGACGGCCAGGTTGGAGCGACGGGGACGAAGTGTGCGTTCTGCCATCGACCTTCTCCGATCGGGCTGTGAGGTCGCCGCCAGGTGGACGGTCGGCGCGGTCCTGCGGAGCCTAGCGCCGGGTCTGGCACGTTCCCTCATCCACCCGACTCCTCAAGCGGTTGTGGCAGGCTACCGGCATGAGCACTGCGCCCAAGCCAGAACAGGCGCTGGACGCCGAGCTCCTTCCTGCGCTGATTGCCGACCTCGCCGGCAAGTCCGACCTCGTATGGGTCGTCGTCTCCGGGCGGCCTCCGCGCGCGCTCTGGAACGTCTGGCACGACGACGCGATCGCGGTCATCACCGGGGGGATCGAGCAGGGTGATCCGGGCCTCGTCGATGGCGCAACAGTCGAGGTGATCCTCCGCAGCAAAGAGAACCGGGCCCGCGAGGCGGCGGTGCAGGCCATCGTCGAGCATCTGCGGCCCGGTTCTGACGCGTGGCAGAGCGCGGCGTCCGCTCTGCATCCCAAGCGACTGAATCCGCCTGACGGTGAGGCGCAACCCCAGCGGTGGGCGAAGGAGAGCACTCTGTGGCTGCTGCGTCCGACCGCCGAGGTCACTGAGCGGCCGGGGGCCATGTCGGACAGCGCGCACCGCGCCGAACCTGTCGCCACTGACGCCACCACCTCGGCGCGCAAGCCCTTTCACGCAGGCAAGGCCACCAAGAGGCGCCGTCGCCGCTGAGCCATCGCCGGACCGCACGTGCGTGGCGCTAGCGGCGAGGGCGTGGCGTGCACAAGGCGTCAGGCGGGTGGGACGGCAACACTGCCCTCGGCAATCTTGACGACGCTGCCGGCGACCTGCAATCGCTTCAGCTCACCAGATGCCACTTCGCACGTCACCGTCAACTTCGACGGACGACCCATCTCGACACCCTGGTCGATCGTGACCTCATGGCGACCGTCGGCGAGCTCACCTCGCGCCACGAGCAGGGCACCGAGGGCGAGCGCCGCCGATCCAGTCGCTGGGTCCTCGGGCGACCCGATGTCACCGGCAAACATCCGCACCCGGGCATGACGCCGCGGGGCGTCCCACGCCACGGCGTAGACACCCGTGGCCGGCCGCGGGTAGGAGAACTCCTCGCGGAGAACGGTCATGTTGGGACGACAACGGGATAAGGCGTCTGGCGCCACGAAGACCACACCGAAGGCCAGACCGGTGCTGGCGATGTGCATCTCGGGATCGGTGAGGTCGGCCGGCCCGAGGCCGATAGCGGCCAGAGCCTGGCCAGGGTCCAACGGGTCTGAGACCGACGCCGGACCAGCGGTCAAGGTAGCCCCGGTCCCGGACACCTCGACGGGCAGCAGACCGACTCCGCACTGCTGCCCCACCTGCCCCAGGGGAATCTGACCCGTATGGGCGAGCCACCAGGCGGTTCCGACCGACGGATGGCCAGCAAACGGAACCTCCGACCCCGGAGTGAAGATCCGCAGCGCGTAGTCAGCCCCAGCAGTCCGCTCCGCCTCTGTCGGGCGAAGGGGAAAGGCAGTCTCGGAGAGGTTGAACTCACGGGTGATCTGCAGCATCTGCTCGCCGGTCAGGCCCTCGGCGTCCATCACCACGGCCAGCGGATTGCCCGCGAACGGCCGCTCGGTAAACACATCGAGAACCACGTAGGGCAGGGACGCCAGATCAGACACGGCTGCTCCTTGGGTTAGGTGCATCGGACGTTAGCAGCGGCCCCGCCGGTAGCCTCTGCATGTGAGCGCCCCCACCCGAGTCTTCATCGCCCGACTTACGGGGGCATCGGTCTTCGACCCCAGCGGCGACCAGCTCGGCAAGATCCGGGACGTCGTCGCTACGCTGCGCGCAGTCCCCCGGCCGCCACGGATCATCGGTCTGGTCCTCGAGGTCCAACCGCGTCGACGCATCTTCGTGCCGATGACCCGGGTCACCTCGATCGACGCAGACGGAGTCGTGGTCAGCGGTCTGCTCAACCTGCGACGCTTCGAGCAGCGCCCTGGCGAGATGCTCGTGGTCGGCGAGCTGCTCGACTCCCACGTGACTGTCGTCGAGGACGAGTCGCCGGTGACGCTGCTGGACGTAGGCATGGAGCAGCTCCGCACCCGCGACTGGGAGGTCAGCAAGGTCTACGTCCAGCGGAAGGGCAAGACGCTCAGGCGCCGCGGCGAGCAGTTCGTCGTCGACTGGAACGAGATCACCGGGCTCTCCCTCGGGGCCGAGGACCAGGGGACGACGCGGCTCCTGGAGTCTTACGAGAAGCTGCGTCCCGCCGACCTCGCGCACGCGCTACAGGCGCTGACCGCCAAGCGTCGCGGAGATGTGGTCGACGCCCTGGGTGACGAACGCCTCGCTGACGTCCTGGGAGAGATGGTCGAGGAGGAGTCTGTTGCCATCCTGACCGGGTTGGACGACGAGCGGGCCGCCGACGTGCTCGAGGAGATGGACCCCGATGATGCGGCAGATATTCTGAACGAGATCCCCGAGGGCACCCGAGCCCGCTTGCTCGAGCTGATGGAGCCGGAGGAAGCCGAGGACGTCCGCATGCTCCTGAAGTACGACGAGTACACCGCAGGCGGAATGATGACTCCGGAGCCGGTGATCTTGGCCCCCGACTCGACGGTTGCCGAGGCGCTGGCCCGCATTCGCAACTCAGACCTGCCACCGGCACTGGCCGCCCAGGTTTACGTCTGCCGGCCGCCGCTCGAGGTGCCCACAGGTCGTTACCTGGGTTCTGTGCACTTCCAGCGGCTGCTGCGGGAGACGCCGAGCGCGCTGGTGACCGAAGCGGTCGACTCTGAGCTCGAGCCCGTCGCACCCGAGGCATCACTTCACGAGGTCACCAACGTTCTGGCCTCCTACAACCTGGTCGCTATCCCCGTGGTCGACGAGAACGACCGGCTTCTCGGAGCTGTCACCGTCGACGACGTGATTGACCACATGCTGCCCGACAACTGGCGCAACCAAGAGCCTGCGGCGGCGGGGGCACCCGATGTCACGTGAGATGAAGCGCAGCCGCCTCGATCAGCCGCGTGGGCCACGTCGAGGAGTGCGTTCCCCCTACGACCCGGAGGCCTTCGGGAAGCTCTCCGAGCGAATCAGCCGGTTCATCGGCTCCTGGCGGTTCATCTTCTGGATGACGGCATTCATCGCGACCTGGATGCTCTGGAACCTGTTCGCGCCTGAGGATCTGCGTTTCGACGAGTGGCCCTTCATCGGTCTGACCCTGATGCTCTCGATGCAGGCGTCCTACGCCGCTCCATTGATCCTGCTGTCCCAGAACCGGCAGGCCGACCGCGACCGGGTGCAGTACTGGGAGGACCGAGCCCGCATCGACCGCATCATCGCCGACGACGACTTCATCACCCGCGAGGTCTCCTCACTTCGACTAGCCGTCAACGAGGTCGCCACCCGCGACTTCGTGCGTGATCAGCTGCGCGACCTTCTCGACGAGCTGGACGAGCGTACGAGCCCACGTGTTGACCCCAATAAGTCATCCGGCTGAACCCGCTCGCGGCCCCTGACCCGCTCCAACGTGCCGAACAGGACAGTCGCCAGAGCTGCAACGACAAGGGAGAACCATGACGCGGCCAGCCACGTCGGCGGCGTGAACCCGATCAGGCCCTGCATCCAGATCCACAGGTCGTTCCAACCGGCGACTCCCCCCGGGTTGACCAGCTGATAGGCAATGAAACCAACGAGCCAGGACCCGAGCATGGCCGGACGCAGCGGTGACGACTCCGACAAGTCCCAACGGCCGCGAGACACCACGAACCAGTCCGTGATCATCACAGCCGTGAGAGGAACGAAGACCGAGCCGATCAGGAACAGAAAGGACTGGTATCCGCTCAGGTCGATCACCAAGGCCAAGGAAGTGGCGATCACGCCCACTGCCACCGAGACCCACCGGCGGTCGAGGTTGGGCGCCAGGTTGTGCACCGACATGGTCGTCGAGTAGACGTTCGCAAAGGCCTCGTCGACTTCGTCCACGGTCAGGATGAGCAGCGCGAGGGCTCCAGCTGGCACCGCAAGCAGCCCCGCGATCACATCGCCTTCAAGGTCGACCACCGTCGAGAACGCCACGATGCCGAGCGCGATGTAGATGATGGCCGCCAGCCCATAACCAACCCATGCACCATAGAAAGACGCCCTGGCGGTGCGCGAGTGACGGCTGTAGTCGCCGATCAACAACGCGTACGAGACGCACACAGCAATCACCGTGTCGGTCGCGTAACCGAAACCCGTCCAACCCCCGTCGGTCAGGTCAGGGAGCGGCTCACTGAGCAGCTGCGAGAAGAGGTAGACGGTTGCCGCAAGCACCAGCCAGATGACGATCTTCCGGAGCAGGCGGACCGAACCCAGCGGCCGAACTGCCATGGCGGTTGCACCCACGCCTGCCAGGATCACCCAGACCGGTCGCCACTGGTCGCCGGAGAGCGCCGAGGCTGCTGCTGCGATGACGATGATCTCGATCGTGCCCCACCCGACGTTCTGCGCGACGTTCAATACCGTCGGGACCACCGAGCCACGACGACCGAAGAGGCCGCGGAGCAGCACCATGCTTGGTGCACCCGTCCGTTGGGCAGGCACCGACGCTGCCCCCAGCAGCCCTGCGCCCAGCAGCGCGCCGAGCACGGTCGCGACGAAAGCAGCCAGCAACGACATCGTGGTGCCGTCACCGAAGGGCGACAGTACAAAGAGCGCCGTGACCGGACCGGTGAGGCTGACGCCCAGGTTGAACCAGAGCACGGCCTGGTCCCACCAGCCGAGCGACCTCGGAGGCGAGAAAGTGAGGGTGAGCGGCGCCTCAACGCGTTCGCTCGCAGCGGGCTGAACATCACTGGGCAACGTCATGGCACTCTCCCACGCCGGCATTAACCGGACAGGTTCAGGCGGTCGGCGACCAGATCTTGCTGATCGCCCTCTCAGCCCCCTTGTGGGCTCCCGCGGTGTGCGGGCCACGCTACGCCGCCCGCCCCCACGGCTCCAGCCGGGGCGCCATCGGGCCGACAACTTGACGGTGAAGTCCCCACTGTCGACGAACCGCAAGGCCGCCATCGAGAGCGCCGCGCCCACCGCTGGGTCGTCTCAGCCTTCCCCGCGCCACGAACGAACGATGCGAAGGCGTCTCGGCGAGGTCCTGGTCAGCCACGCGGTCATCGACGAGATTCAGCTCGACGAGCTTCTTGCTGAGCAGGCCGCTCTTCGTCCGGTAGACGGAGCCGGCCGCATGCGCCTCGGACAACTCGTTGTCTCACGGAGGCTCGGGAGCGAGGAGCAGGTCGCCGAGGCGCTCGGCGACCTTCTCGCCCTCGACGTGGTCGACCTTTCGACCGAACCCGTCGACCCGACCGTTGCCCAGCTCATTCCCCGCTCGATGGCCGAGCGTTTTGGGCTGATCGTCTTGGCACGGGAGGACACCGGTCTGCGCCTGGCTGCGTCCGACCCCACCAACGTACTCGCCCTCGACGACGTGCGTATCCACACCCGTGAGCGCTCCCTGCATGTCGTCGTGGCAACCCCGACGCAGATCGCTGTTCAGATCAAACGTGTCTGGTCGATCGGAGATGATGCGGCCGACGCCGTTCAGCTGTTGTCGATCGAGCATGACGAAACCGATGATGACGACGACTCCGCTGACCAGACGCCGACTGTGCGCCTGCTCGACGCACTCCTCGGCGACGCGGTACGCGCCGGAGCCAGCGACATCCACGTCGAGCCGCAGCGTGATGCCGTTCGCATTCGCTACCGAATCGACGGGCTGCTGCGCGACATGATGACCGTCCCTCGAAATGCCGGCCCCAGCATGATCAGTCGGCTGAAGATCATCTCCGGTCTCGACATCTCTGAACGACGTGTGCCCCAGGACGGACGCACCCGGATCAGCGTCGACGGAACAGCCATCGATGCACGGGTCAGCACGCTGCCGGCGATTCACGGCGAGAAGGTCGTGATCCGCCTGCTGACCACTACCGAGCATGTCCCTGGTCCCGATTCCCTCGGTCTGCTGCCCGAGCAGTTGGAGATCCTGCAACGCTCGCTGAAGGTGTCGCAAGGTCTGATCTTGATCACCGGCCCGACGGGGTCAGGCAAGACCAACACTCTCTACGCAGCAATCAACGAGGTGATCACACCCGAACGAAATGTGGTCACCCTCGAGGACCCCGTCGAGATCCAGTTGCCCGGGATTACTCAGGTAAACGTCAACGTTCGAAGCGGGATGACGTTCGCCAAAGGGCTCCGCGCAATCCTGCGACAAGACCCCGATGTCGTCCTGGTCGGTGAGATCCGTGACAAGGAGACCGCGGAGCTGGCGCTACGTGCCTCGCTGACCGGACACCTCGTCCTCAGCACCGTCCACACCAACGGTGCCGCGCAGGCGCTGACCCGATTGGTCGACATGGAGATCCCGCCCTTCCTGGTTGCGTCATCCCTCAACCTTGTCGTCGCCCAGCGCTTGGTGCGTCGAGTCTGCAGCGAGTGCAGCGAGCCGCATGTGCCGACCGACGAGATTCTGGCTGCGCTCGCCGTTGACCTCGACACCCTCACCCAGGCCAACCCTCGCCGAGGCGCTGGCTGCCTCAAGTGCGGAATGACCGGCTACCGGGGCCGGATCGGCGCCTTTGAGGTGCTCCCCGTCACCGCCAGTCTTCGGCGCGCCTTCGCGCACGACCCCACCGAGGAGACCCTCCTGAACGCCGGACACGATTTCATCACCTTGCAGGAGGCGGCCCTGCAACATGCCGCTGCCGGGCGCACCACGTTTGAAGAAGTGCTCCGCGTGACGCAGGTGGACGCCCCCGAGCCTGGCTGAGTCTTCGCACGTAGCATCAGAGCATGCCCGTCGACCTCGATGCCGTCCACGCCGCCCTTGCCACCGTCAAGGACCCCGAGATCCACCAACCCATCACCGATCTCGGAATGGTCAAGTCGGTCGACTCCGATCAGTCGGGGCGAGTCGCCGTCGAGGTTTACCTCACTGTCGCCGGCTGCCCCATGCGTGACCGAATCACGACCGACGTGACCAACGCGGTATCTGCAGTTGCCGGCGTCACAGACGTGTCTGTCGTCCTCGATGTGATGAGCGATGAGCAACGCCAGGCAATGGCACAGAAGCTTCGGGGCGGCCAGGCCGAGCGTGAGATCCCCTTCGCCAAAGCTGACTCGCTCACGCGTGTCTTCGCGGTGGCGTCCGGCAAAGGTGGCGTCGGGAAGTCATCGGTGACGGTCAACCTTGCTGCAGCGATGGCCGCCGATGGGCTGTCGGTGGGCGTCGTCGATGCAGACATCTACGGTCACTCGATCCCACGCATGCTCGGCGTTGAAGGGCGCCCTACCCAGGTCGAAGGTTTGATCATGCCGCCGCAGTCACACGGTGTGAAGGTCATCTCCATCGGTATGTTCACCGCTGGCAACACCCCTGTGGTGTGGCGCGGCCCCATGCTCCACCGAGCCCTGCAACAGTTCCTCGCCGATGTCTGGTGGGGCGACCTCGATGTCCTGCTCATGGACCTACCCCCCGGCACCGGAGACATCGCCATCTCCGTGGCGCAGCTGGTGCCGACCGCCGAGCTGCTCGTTGTGACAACGCCGCAGCAGGCGGCAGCCGAGGTGGCTGAGCGGGCCGGCACCATCGCCCTGCAGACGCATCAACGCGTGGCCGGGGTCATTGAGAACATGGCGTGGCTGCCCTGCCCGCACTGCAACGAACGCGTTGAGGTTTTCGGCTCTGGTGGGGGCGAGCAGGTGGCGTCAGGGCTCAGCCGCTCGCTCGGCGCTCCGGTACCGCTGCTCGGTGCGGTTCCGATCGATGTGCGGCTGCGCGAAGGCGGTGACAACGGTCAGCCCTTGGTGCTCACTGACCCGGATGCACCTGCGGCCGTGACTCTGACCGAAATCGCTACACGGCTAGGACGCCGCGAACGTGGGCTGCTCGGCAAGTCGCTGAGCCTGACTCCTAACCGCGGCTGACCCTCAGGTGGTGTCGGAGTCGAAGGTGGGACCCGATGATCCCTTGCCGCCCGATTCACCAGCGGCACCGCCTTCGGCGGCCCTTCGCGCATCCTTGACTTCATCATCGATGGGGTCGAAGAGGTTGCGCTTGACGAATGATCGCGGGTCAAGGTCGTTCACGTTGAGGTCGCCCAGCTCGGGACCGAGAGAGTCCTTGAGGTCCTGCTTGGCACCTGTCGCCATCTTGCGCACCTCGCGCAGCAGCCGGGCGGCATCTGCGGCGAGGCCAGGCAGTTTGTCCGGCCCGAAGATCAGCAAGGCGAGAATCGCGATCGCCGCGATCTCCCACATATTGATGTCGAACACAGCTCCAGAGTAGGCCAGGATGCTCGTCAGCCGACGGTTGCTCCCAAAGTGACGTCGAGAGTGACCTGCTCGTCGCCCCGCTCCACCAGCAGCGAGATCTCGTCACCGGGCCGCTGGCTGCGTACGAGGACCACGAACTCCTCGAATGTCTCGATCGGTTCGCCGTCAACGGCCACGATGAGATCACCGGGCTGAACACCGGCGATGTCAGCCGGACCACCTGGCGTCACGGCTTCACCCGGTGCCGATGCCAGCTGCACCTGAGCACCAGGACCGGACCGGGTCAGGTCGAGCAGCACCCCCACGATCGGGTACTCAGCCTCGCCCTCGGCGATGAGCTGCTCGACGATCACCTTGGCCTGGTTCACCGGGATGGCGAAGCCAAGCCCGATGCTGCCGCTGGACCCTCCGGTGCCCAACGTCGCGATCGCGCTGGTGATGCCGACAACGCGACCACGGCCGTCGACGAGGGGACCACCGGAGTTACCCGGGTTTATCGCAGCATCGGTCTGGATCGCGCTGATATATGACGCCTCCCCCGCGTCAGACGTCGTCACCGGACGGTCTAGGGCACTCACGATCCCAGTCGTGACCGTGCCACTGAGCCCGAGTGGGGAACCGACCGCCACAACAGGGTCGCCGACCCGAAGCTGGTCGGAGTCACCGAGCAAGGCGGCCGGCAGCTTGTCGCGGTCCACTTTGACGACCGCAAGGTCGTAGGTGGGCGACCGGCCGACGATGCGGGCGGGCACCCGACCACCATCTGCGAAGGTAATGGTCACTGAGCCGCCGTCCACGGCACCGGAGACGACGTGGCTGTTCGTGACGATGTAGCCGTCAGGCCGGACGACGAAACCAGATCCGGTCGAACCTCCTCCACTGCCACGCACCTCGAGGGAGACAACCGTCGGCAGAACGGCGTCGGCGATCGCAGTCACCCTGCTCGGCGGGTCGGCTGCGACCGGGGCCACCGGCAGAGAGATCCCAGGAATGGTGTCGCTACGCTCATTGATCCAGAGGACAGCAGCTGCGGCGGCGGCTCCCCCGACCAGTCCGACCAGCAGTGCAGCGAGCACCAGCACCAGCAGACTCGGGCGCCGGTTTGCTGGGCTGCGGTAGACGTACCGCGATGAGGTCGGAGTGCTCACACCACCACGCTACGGGGTCATTTTCCCGCCTGTGGCCGGGGACCATGGGTACCAACCTCCAGCCAGGGATAGGGTCGGGGCGCCGCACACGCAACGACTCAGACCGGACAGCTGAGGAGGCCCATCATCACCATCGACGAAGCAGCCGCTAGCCGTCAGTTCGTTGACGACTATCGACCAGAAGACATTCTGCTCGAGGCTGCCCGACAGCGCGGCGAAGAGATCGGCGTCTCTTCTGTATCTCCGGCCACCGGAGCCACCCTGCAATGGCTCGCCGACCTGGTCGGGGCCCGTGCGGTTGCCGAGGTCGGTACCGGCTCAGGCGTTTCAGGGCTGTGGCTCCTGCGCGGCATGACCGACGACGGCGTCCTTACGTCAGTCGACGAGGAGACCGAGAACTCACGAGCCGCGCGACAGACATTCAACGAGGCTGGAGTCCCCACGCAGCGCGTGCGGCTCATCACCGGCCGAGTCCTCGACGTACTTTCCCGGCTCGCCGACGCGGGCTACGACCTTGTCTTCTTCGACGGGAACCCGCAAGAGTCGAGTCGCTACTTCGAGGAAGCCCTTCGGCTGCTCCGGCCGGGGGGGCTAGTGGTCTTCAACGATGTCCTGGCAGGTGGCCGTGTCGCCGACCCCGCCCAACGTGACCCCGCGACGATCGCGGTTCGCACCCTGATCAACGACACCCGCGAAGACGAGCGGATCAGGCCGCTCCTGATTCCTGTGGGCGATGGTTTGCTGGTGGCGCAGAGACTCTAGGGACTCGAGCTTCAGGCGATGCCAGGTCCGGCGCCGGATACGAACCCGGAGCCGCCCTCAGCGATTGCGACAACCTCGAAGGGTTCGTAGGCGACGGGGGCCGAACCAACTATTACGCTTCCCGGTGCCGTCGCTTCACCCGGCATGAATCCGGCTAGGAAGTGGTCGCGGTCCTCGCGCGTGGCGAAGATGTAGGTTCCTTCGAACCAGTCGCCGTCCATCATGCGCCACGTCTTCATGTGCAATCCATCCATGCCGGAAAACCGATTCAGTGACGTCTGCACGACGTAGTTGCGCAACTGTTGCGCTGCGTCGGGCGGTGCGTCCTTCAGGGACCACCGCACCGAGAGGCCGAACACCGGCCTCAGCCCACCACAGCGACGAGCTGGGCACCCAGGTCTGTGGCTTCCTCGGCGTTGAGCTCGACGACGAGCCGGCCGCCACCCTCGAGGGGGACGCGCATGACGATGCCGCGGCCTTCCTTGGTCACCTCGAGTGGACCGTCACCGGTGCGCGGCTTCATGGCCGCCATGGGCATCCCCTTTCAGAAGGCCGCGCCACCGAGAGTTCGGCACGCGGAGCCCTAGTTCGATGTACTCCTCGGAGAGCCCTCCGAACTGTGCCTGATCATTATTCCGCACGACCGGTGACGGTGTGCGCCCGCCCCAGTGCGCAGCGCTAGCGCGACGCGTTGTCGCGCTCGACGTCCCTGGCCAGTTTCTGCAGACTTCGGCGCACCCCCCAGGCGAATCCCGGGCGCACGACCGGCCAGCCGATGCGGCCGAGCACCCCCAACGGGAGGTCGAGCTCTTCGGCCCACACGAAACGGGAACGGCCCCCGGGAAGCGCCAACACCTCAAAGATCCCGAGCCCCTTGACCACCCGCCCGGTGTGGCGCACGACGCACTTCCACGGCGGGTCCCACTCAGTGATGACCATGGTGTCCAGGAAGCCGGCGCGCCCAACACCGGTGAAGGCCTCAAGACCGCCGCCGACTCCGACTCCACCACCCTCGGTGGTCCGGACCGTCGTCCCGAGCATCCACTCGGACTGCCGGGGCCAGTCAGTGACGGCATCCCACACCGCCTGCGGTGGCGCATCGACCACGACGTCGACTGCGATGTACGCGCTCACTCAGGCCTCCGTAGGCGTGGGATCGAGTCCCTGCAACTGCCGGATCTGAGCATCCCGCAGGGCGATCTCCACCGCGAGTCGGTCGAGGACTTCGTCGACCGCAGCCATCTGGTAGCCGCGCACCGCCAGCGGCAGCCGGAGTGTTTCGACGTCGGAGGCGACCATGCTGCGATCTTCCGGGAGCCGCACCACGACGTCGTCCGGCTCCTCCTCCGCGAGGCCATCGCCCCGCCCGAGAGCCAGCAAGACCACAGTAAGCAAGATCGCGGTGATCACGATCAACCACAGAATCCACATCATGCGACGCGCCTCCTTCGATGCGACACGATGGTCCCATGCCGGAGCCGGTCCGGCATCAAGCCACGTGGGAGCAACGTGTCACCACCCAATCTGCAATTGGGGCGCCGTTCCTTCAGCCCCGAGGACAGGGCCGTCATGGCCATCGTCAACCGAACGCCCGATTCCTTCTATGACGCGGGGCGCACGTTCGCCGATGACAGAGCCCTCGCCGCCGTCGACGCAGCCGTCGCCGCCGGAGCCGACATCGTCGACATCGGTGGCGTCAAGGCTGGTCCCGGCGCTGAAGTCGATGTTGACGAAGAGCTCGACCGGACGGTCGACTTCGTCGCTGCGATTCGGGAGCGGCACCCCGACGTGGTGATCAGCGTCGACACCTGGCGCCATGAGGTCGGGGACGCGGTGTGCCGGGCGGGGGCCGACCTGATCAACGACGCGTGGGGCGGCTACGACACTCAACTCGTCGATGTCGCGGCAGCCCGCGGTGTTGGCATCGTTTGCACGCACACGGGAGGGGCGGCACCGCGCACTCGCCCCCATCGCGTGGAGTATGAGGACGTCGTCGGCTCTGTGCTCGGTTTCTTGGCGCTCGAGGCTTCCCGGGCCGAGGCAGCCGGCATTCCGCCTGAGCGGATCCTCATCGACCCGGGCCACGACTTCGGGAAGAACACCCGGCACTCACTCGCCGTCACGCGTGGGCTTGATCGGCTCGTCGCGACCGGGCGCCCCGTGCTTGTGTCACTGTCAAACAAAGACTTCGTTGGCGAGACGCTGGATGTACCGGTCGGGGAGCGACTCACGGGAACACTCGCAGCGACAGCTGTCAGTTCTTGGTTGGGAGCACGGGTCTTTCGCGTGCACGAGGTGCGCGAGACGCGCGAGGTACTGGCGATGGTGCAGGCGATCGCGGGAACTCGGCCACCGGCCGTGGCGCGCCGGGGGTTGGCCTAGAAGCTGCTGCCTTCTTGGCGCGAACCATGAATCGCACCACGTAGGCGCCAACGGCGGCGGCGAGTACCCACACCGAAATGGCAATCGTCGGCACCTGCCACAGAGCGATGGAGGTACCCACCGACGTCCGGTCGGCCAGACTTCCTGCAAGCACGGCGACCGTTGCCTGGCCGCCCATGAGTGCTACCTGTACCAGCGCGAACACGGGAGCCCGAATGGCCGGAGCCATCTCTCGCACGGCGACGACGTAGGTCAGGGCGCCGGGCGCGCTGATGATGCCAAGCCCGATGTACCCGACAACTCCCGGCACGAAGCTTGCTGGAAGAGCGAATGCGGCGACGGCCAGAATCCCGCCGACGATCATGGTGACCGCTGACAGGCGCATCAGATCCCCGCTACCCCGGTGCCGCGGGAGCATGAGACCGAGCAACGCTGCGACGAAGGCCATCAGTGCGGCGAAGGGACCCGCGAGACCAGGGTGGTCGAACCCGGTGGCGTAGACCACGACCAACGCCTCGCCTGCCATGATCGTGCTCGCACTGACCACCGACAAGAGGACGGCGAGCCGCAGGATGGGGCGCCCGACCAGCGCCCGGACACCGTTGCGCAGGAGCCCGCGGGCGGTGTCGGTGACGTCGGCCAACGGTGCGAGCTTTGGAACGCCGAGCAGGAGCAGACCTGAGACAAGGAAGGAAAATGCGTTGAGCCCGATGGCTGCAGCAAAACCGACCAGCGCCAGTGCGGCTCCGCCGACCAGGAAGCCGAGCATGCTGGCGATCTGCTGGGTCGACTGGAAGAGGACCAGGGCGTCCTCGCGAGTCTCTTCGTCCTGGGCGTACTCCGGCACCGCGGCCGCACGCGTCGCCTCGTACACCGACGTGGGCACCGAGGCCAGGAAGACCAGAGCCAGCAAGGACCAGGCAGGCAGATCGGGGACGAGCAGGAGCAAGATGAGCGCCGCGCGCAGGAAGTCGGCACCGATCAAGAGTCGCCGTGGCGGGATCTTCGAGGCCCAGCCGACCAGAAGGGGCGCGAAGAGATAGGGCAGATAGAGGGCAGCCAGGCTGCCGGAGGCGGCGATCGCCAAACCTGTGTTGGCGTACAGCAGGGCCGCGATTCCCAGCAACCCGATCCAGTCGCCCATCTCACTGACCATCTGCGAGACCCAGAAGCGGCGCAGGACGCGGTCGTGCGAGACAACGGCGACCCGGTGAATGCGTCCAGAGATGGCCGAACGGACTCGTTCCTCCGGCTGCTTGCGCTGGTCGCCACGCGACCGCTTTGGGCTCTCGGCACGGTCCACCTCGGAGGTATCGGCAACTTCCCCAGAGGGCTGGAGTCGCTCAGATGCCCATCATCGGCGGGGTGGCTGCCTGGCGCTCAGCCTCTTCCTTGACCATCGAGGCGTCCAGCTCCTCGCGGCGCAGGGTCGTGACATCGGCCTCAGCTCTTCGAATCACGGTAACGGCCTCCTCGACATCATCGACGATCTGCAGCAGCTGAAGATCTTGCTCGGAGGCCTTGCCGCTGCCGACCATCGTGTCGCGCATCCAGTTCAGCAGGCCAGACCAATAGGAGCGGTCAACGAGCACGATGGGGAATGCAGTGACCTTCTGGGTCTGTACCAGCGTCATTGCCTCGAAAAGCTCATCCATGGTGCCGAACCCGCCGGGAAGCACGATGAAGCCGCTGGCGTACTTGACGAACATGGTTTTGCGGGCGAAGAAGTAGCGGAAGTGGACGCCGATGTCGACGAACGGGTTGAGGCCCTGCTCGAAGGGGAGCTCGATCCCCAGGCCGACCGAGACGCCCCCAGCGTCGACCGCGCCTCGGTTCGCTGCCTCCATGATCCCCGGGCCACCGCCGGTGATGACCGCGTAGCCGGCACGAGCCAGGCTCGCTCCCACCTGGCGGGCCCTCTCGTACTCCTCGGTGTCACGACGGACGCGGGCAGAGCCGAAGACGCTGATCGCCGGCCCGAGCTCGGCCAGCGTGCCGAAACCCTCGACGAACTCGGCCTGGATGCGGAGAACCCGCCATGGGTCGGCGTGCACCCAGTCGGTAGGTCCGCGGGAGTCGAGCAGCCGTTGGTCGGTGGTGCTGCGCTGCACCTGGCCCCGGCGCAGCACCACGGGGCCACGGCGCTTCTCCCGTGGCCGGCCCGCGCTGTCCTGACCATGCTCGCGGTCGCGTTCGCTCATGTCGCCACGCTAGCGGGAATGCGTGGGGCACAGACATGTGTTACGGTATTGCTTGAGTGTTCAACTACTGAGCCTTCAAACACTGAACATTCAACCTTAACCCTCCTGCGTCCCGGAAAGGACTCGCTCAATGACCACCACGGCACCCACCACCCTGGAACAGACCACAGGCACCTGGACGATCGACCCGAGCCACACGCGGATCGGGTTCTCGGCCAAGCACGCCATGGTCGCCACCGTCCGGGGCCAGTTCGCTGAGTTCTCCGGGGCCCTCACCCTGGACGGCAGTGCGCCCGAGAAGTCGAGCGCCGAGGTGACCATCGGCTCCAGCAGCATCTCCACCAGCAGCGAGGACAGGGACAACCACCTTCGCGGTGATGACTTCCTCAACGTCGAGACCCACCCGGAGATCACCTTCCGTTCGAATGGCGTTCGCTACGCCGGTGGTGACGACTTCGTGATGCTCGGCGACTTGGCGATCCGTGGCACGTCGCGGCCGGTCGAGCTCAAGGTCGAGCTCGAGGGCCTGGCCACCGATCCCTTCGGCAACGAGCGGATCGGATTCTCCGGCGAGACCACCATCAGCCGTAAAGACTTCGGCCTCACCTGGAACGTGGCCCTGGAAGCCGGCGGCGTCCTCGTCAGCGACAAGGTCAAGATCACCCTCGACGTCAGCGCCATCAAGCAAGCCTGACCCCCATGGTGCGGTGTCACCTTCGTCCCGATCACGTCAAGACTGTGACCGGGACGGGGGTGGCACCGCACCCATCACAGGTTGAGCCAGGCGGAGAGCCGCTCCTCGCACTCGGCCAGTTGAGTCGCTGAGACCCATTCACCCGCCGTATGTGCGACGTGCGGATCGCCCGGACCATAGTTCACAGCAGGCACCCCGAGTGCGGAGAACAGCGCCACGTCGGTCCAGCCGAACTTCGCGCGCGGCGTCCCGCCAATAGCGGCGGCGAAGGCCTGTGCAGCCGGGTGCTGCAGCCCAGGTCGGGCGCCAGGTGAGCGGTCGGTCACCGTAACCGCGAAATCGACGAAGAGCTCGCGCAAATGCTCCTCGGCGTCCTGCTCGGTGCGGTCGGGTGCGAATCGGTAGTTCACCGTGACGACGCACTCCCCCGGTACCACGTTGCCAGCCACCCCGCCCCGGATCCCCACAGCGTTGAGCCCCTCCCGGAACTCCAGCCCGTCGATGATCGGGCGCCGAGGTTCGTAAGCGCGCAGCCGGTCGATCACTTCCCCCGCTGAATGAATCGCGTTGACCCCCATCCACGATCTGGCACTGTGGGCGCGGACCCCGGGAACTCCGACCTCGGCGCGCATCGTTCCCTGGCAGCCGCCTTCGACGATGGCGTCCGTGGGCTCGAGCAACACCGCGAAGTCGGCCGCGAGCCAATCGGGGTGCGTGCGGCTCAACCGCAGCAACCCGTTGCGCTCAGCCTCGACCTCTTCACCGTCATAGAACACATAGGTGATGTCCCGAGTGGACGCCGTGATGGATGCGGCGAGCCGCAGCATGACGGCTATGCCGCCCTTCATGTCGGCTGTCCCCAGACCACGAAGGGCGTCGCCCTCTCTGCTCGACGGAAGGTTGTCAGCTGGAGGGACCGTGTCCAGGTGCCCGGCCAGCACTACGCGCTCGGCGCGCCCCCACGAGGTCCGGGCCACGACCGCATCACCGTCCCGGTCGACGCTCAAGTGCGAAATCGTGCGCAGGGCAGCCTCGACGGCGTCGGTGAGCTCGGTCTCGTGCCCGCTCTCGGAGTAGACGTCCACCAACGAAGCTGTGAGCAAGGCTGTGTCCTGGCCGATGTCGAGAGTTGCCACCTGGGTACCGTAACGAGGTGACCACCCAAGACCACGCTCCTGCCCCAGAACGCGCCGCCTTTGGTATCGGCCTGGCGACCATCTCCGACGCCGATGGCCGCGTCCTCGACGTGCGCTACCCCCGACTCGGGCTCGGGTGGGACCCGGCCGTTCAACGGTGCCTCGGCACCTTCGGCGCTGGACTCGTCGACGTCCCTTCGGACACGTCCTATGAGCTGGTCGGCGCGGTGATCACCCATCTGGTTGGCGCCGATCTGCGCCGTGGAGTACAGGTTCGCTTCATCGCCCTGCATGTTGCCGACCTCGATGCCCCGCCCGCCGACACCTTCGACGCCTACCTTCGACTGCACCTCCTGTCGGCCCGCCTCGTGCAGCCGCGGACGATCAACCTCGACGGCCTCTTCGGCCTTCTCACCAACGTCGTCTGGACGAACTACGGACCATGCGCTGTCGAGGGCTTCGAGGCGACCCGGCTGCACCTCATGCAGGACGGTCCGGTCACCATCCACGGCATCGACAAGTTCCCGCGCATGGTCGACTACGTCACGCCCACCGGAGTCCGGATCGCCGATGCCGACCGCGTCCGCCTTGGGGCCCACCTTGCCGAGGGCACCACCGTGATGCATGAGGGCTTCGTCAACTTCAACGCCGGTACCCTCGGTGCCTCTATGGTCGAAGGCCGGATCAGCGCCGGAGTTGTCGTCGGCAACGGCTCTGACATCGGCGGCGGCGCATCCATCATGGGCACTCTCTCCGGAGGTGGCCAGGAGGTGATCCGCATCGGCGAACGCTGCTTGATAGGCGCCAACGCGGGCGTCGGTATCTCGCTGGGCGACGACTCGGTGGTCGAGGCCGGGCTCTACGTCACGGCCGGCACCAAGGTGATCACGCCCGATGGCGGGGTCGCCAAGGCGCGGGACCTGTCTGGGCAGTCCGGTCTGCTCTTCCGCCGCAACTCCGTCACCGGTGCCGTCGAGGCCGTCGCTCGTAGCGGTTCCTGGGGTGGACTCAACGAGGCGCTGCACGCCAACGACTGACCCAACCCGACGCCACGCCGCCGATTACGGGGCATGGCGTTCGATGCCGCACACTGGAACGACCATGACCAACCGCCCCTCCCGTTCCCGCGGCCTCCTCTTGGGGCTCGCGGCGCTCGCGCTGCCCCTTGCGCTGGTGGCGGCGATCGTCGTGTGGTGGAACGGCGGGATCGGCTCCATCGTCGGCCGCGAGCTCTGCACAGTCGACGGCCCCGATGGCACCGTGCAGCTCGACCACGAGCAGGTTGTCAACGCGTCCACTATCGCGGCGGTCGCGCATCGCCGCGACCTTCCTTCGCGCGCAGTCACCGTTGGACTTGCCACCGCCATGCAAGAGTCAGAGCTGCACAACCTTGACGGGGGCGACCACGACAGCGCCGGACTGTTCCAACAGCGGCCCTCGCAGGGGTGGGGATCGTTCAACCAGGTCACCGACCCCGTCTACGCGTCCGAGGCGTTCTTCTCAGCACTGATTGCCGTCGAGCGCTGGCAACAGCTACCCGTCACCGTGGCCGCCCAGACCGTCCAGCGCAGTGCCTACCCCGACGCTTACCAACAGCACGCCGAAGAGGCCAAGACGATCGCCGCCGCCCTCACCGGACGTCGCGGCGCCGCTCTCACGTGCACGGTGCGGGCCGAAGACGAGCGCACCCAGAAGCTGGACCCCACCGGCTTGACTCCCCGAGCGACGACACTGCGCACCGCCATGGAGGATGCCTGGGGGGCGCAGAGCCTCGGGGGATTTGCACCAGGTGGAGTCGCCCGAGCCAATCCTTCGGCGCACAATGAGGGACGCGCCATCGACGTCTTCTTCGAGCCGTACCGAGACGTTCAGATGCGGCACAACGGTTGGGCGCTCGCCCATTGGCTCGTCGCCAACGCCGACCAGCTCGACGTCGGCGTGATCATCTACCGCGACAAGATCTGGTCAGCGCGCCGTTCGCCGGAGGGCTGGCGCGACTACACCTCGCCCTACGGCAACCCGAAGGACCCAACGCTGCGCCACCTGGACCACGTCCACGTCGAGGTGCTCTGAGCGCAGCGACGGCTGAGCACGGCTGAGGCTCACGGCTACCGAGGGGCGCTGTGGGGCGGCGGCGGCTGCTGAACACCGGAACCGCACGCCACCCTGCCGCCGAGCCTGGATCTGGGTGCAGGAAGTGCTGCTACAACGGCACTTTCTGCACCCAGACGGGGCAGACGTACGCGCGAGCGTGTGTCACCCTGTTCACAAGGCACCCTTCGAGCGAGGCGGGCAGTCATGGCATTCGGCGGCGGCGGCGGCGGCGGCGGCGACGGGCTCCTCATCGGCCCCTTCATGCAGTGGTGGGACAAGCACACCGCCAAGCGTGATGCCAAGCGCACAGCCAAGCTGGAAGCCAAGGCCGCGAAGCGGGCCGGGAAGAGCGGCTCCAAGACCTAGGAGCTGCCAGGGATGCGAGCTCTCAATCGGCGATCCGTGACGCGGCTGCGTCGACGCGCTCGTCGGACGCGGTGAGCGCCACCCGAACGTGCCGTGCGCCGCGCACGCCATAGAAGTCACCCGGGGCCACGAGGATGCCGCGTTCGGCGAACCAATCGACGGTGTCCATACACGCCTCGTCGCGGGTCACCCACAGGTAAAGCCCCGCCTCGGAGTGTTCGACGGAGAACCCCGCCTCGCGCAGCGCAGCCAACAGCAGCTGTCTCCGCGCGGCGTACAGCCGTCGCTGAGCGACCACGTGAGCGTCGTCATCCAAGGCGGCCACCATCGCAGCCTGCACCGGGGCGGGCATCATCATGCCCAGGTGCTTACGCGCCTCGAGCAACATCGACACCAGCGCAGCATCACCCGCCGCGAACCCGGCCCGGTACCCGGCAAGGTTCGACCGCTTCGACAACGAATGCAACGCCAGAACGCCCTGGAGTGACCGGCCGCACACGTCGGGGTGCAGCACCGAGACCGGCTGAGCCTCCCATCCCAACTCGATGTAACACTCGTCGGAAACGACGATGGCGCCACGCTCCCGCGCCCAGTCGACGACCTTGCGCAGGTGCTCTGCCGGCAGGACGCGTCCCGTGGGGTTGGCCGGGGAATTGACCCACACCAGGTCAACCCGCCCTGGACCGATCGCCATCGTCGAGTCCGACGCCGTCACCTGCGCCCCCACGACGCGTGCCCCGATGTCGTACGTCGGGTAAGCCAGCTCCGGGACGATCACTCGGCTGCCCGTTCCCAGTCCCAGCAACATCGGCAGTGCTGCCACCAGCTCTTTGGTGCCCAGCGCCGGCAGCACGGCGTCCGTGCCGACGCCGGTAACCCCTAGCCGGCGCTCCATCCAGGCGGTACCTGCGGCCCTGAGCCGGTCGGAACCATGGGTCGTTGGATACCCGGGCGCGTTCGCCGCCTCGGCCAAGGCTCGCTGTATGACGCCGGGGACCGGGTCGACCGGAGTGCCGACCGACAGGTCGACCAGCCCGTCAGGGTGTGCCGAGGCGCGCGCGCGGGCGTCGCTGAGCCGGTCCCACGGAAAGTCGGGGAGCCGGTTGGCGAGCGGAGCGGGGCTCAGCTCGCGACTACCTGCGGCGGAAGAGCGGCCACGATCGGGTGGTCCTTCGGGATCTTGCCGGTCTTGGCTGCGCCTCCAGGCGAGCCGAGATCGTCGAAGAACTCGACGTTGGCCTTGTAGAAGTCTTTCCACTGATCGGGCGTGTCGTCCTCGTAGAAGATCGCCTCGACGGGGCAAACCGGTTCGCACGCGCCGCAGTCGACGCACTCATCCGGGTGGATGTAGAGCATCCGCTCGCCCTCGTAGATGCAGTCGACCGGGCATTCGTCGACACAAGCCTTGTCGAGCAGGTCGACACACGGCTGGGCGATGACGTAGGTCACGATCTCCTCCTCAGGATGACGCCGCGTCTAGTATTCACGACCACCGTCTCCACGCACGTCAAGGGGGTCAGCCATGTCCGCATCCGAACCATCCAGAGCCGATGCGCGATGGCCGGACTCGGCCTGGATCATGACCGCGCTGGGACGCCGCGTCAGTGTGCGATCTGCTGCCGGGGTGCCGGGCCCAACGGGTGGTCCCGGCTTCCGTGACGTCGTCGGATTCTTGGAGTCAACCGACGTCGGGCCTGGGCGCCAGTGGTCGATCCGAACCAGAACCGGCAAAGCCGTCATGGTCGACCCGACAGCAGTGGTTGCCGCCAAGATCGTTCCGGACACCCCGGCTCGGCGGCGTTCGGCGTCCGACGTCGACGTCGCAACCCTCGAGTCCATCGCAGCGCAGGCTTGGCAGCCACTGGAACAGTTGCAGCTTGGCGAGTGGGTACTTCGGGCTGCCGGTGGCTTCACCGGCAGGGCCAACAGTGTCCTTCCGCTCGGCGACCCCGGAGCACGCCTCGACGACGTTCTCGCCCGGATCACCCAGTGGTACGAGGACAGATCGCTTCCACCGATGATCCAGGTACCGCTGCCGCTGCGCACCGACCTCGACGCCGCCCTCGCTGAACGGGGTTGGGAGGCGTACAACGCCGTCGCGGTCATGGTCTGTGACCTTGACCCGCTGCTGATGGCCACCCAGGACGTGTCATCACAAGTACAGCTCCTGACCCTCGACATCGCCTCGACGCCAGACTCCGCGTGGCTTGCCTCGTTCCGGTACGGCGATGAGCCCGTTCCGGCCGTAGCCATTCCGATCATGACCAAGGCCGAGCACCCAGTGTTCGTTTCAGCCCATGGGCCAGCCAGTGACACGCTGGCCATCGCCCGGGGCGCCATCTGCGGGCGCTGGCTCGGCATCACCGCCGTCGAGGTGGCCGAGCCTTACCGCCGAAGAGGGCTTGGCCGCTCGGTGATCAAAGCTCTGGCCCAGTACGCGGCCGACCAGGGCTGTCGGTATGTCTTCCTGCAGGTGGCCCACGGCAACGTTGGAGCCCGACGACTGTACGAACGGCTCGGGTTCGTCGCCCATCACGACTACGTCTACCGCCGCGGGCCGGGGGGACGCCGGTAGGGTCGGGCCGTGGGCGAAGAGCGCTTTCAGAGTCAGGCCGGAGAAGCCCTGCGCGTACACCAGGCGACCCTGGCTGACCTTCACCTCCGCGACCTGCTCATGGACCTCGACCGGCCAGGGTCCATGACCCTCACTGCCGGGCCACTTACCCTCGACTTCTCGCGGATGATCGGTCAGCCCCTAACGATGGACCTGCTCGCCGAGCTCGCTGTCGAGCTCGGCGTCCCGCGCCGGTTGGTCGCCATGGCGTCCGGAGCCGCGGTCAACACCACCGAAAAGCGAGCCGCCCTGCACACGGCACTGCGGGCGAGCCCCCGGCCGCCGATCATGGTGGACGGCGAGGACGTGTTGCCGGACGTTGCCGATACAGCGACAAGGGTGAGCGACTTCGTCGAGGACGTTACGACCGGGACCCGTCGTGGCTCGGGTGGTGACCAGATCACCGACGTCGTGATGATCGGGATCGGCGGATCGGACCTCGGCCCCCGGATGGTCGCTGCCGCGACGCGCGAGCACCACACCGGACAGGTCAGGGTGCACTTCGTCGCCAACGTTGACCCGGCCGAGCTCGATGCCGTCCTCCCGCAGCTGAAACCAGCGTCCACGCTCGTCGTGGTCATCTCCAAGACCTTCACCACCGTCGAGACGCTGGCCAACGCCAACGCTGCCCGCGACTGGCTCGTTGTCGACGTCGGAGAAGCTGGTCTGGGCCAACATCTGGCCGCGGTGACAACGGCTACCCAGCGCGCGGCCGAGTTCGGCGTCCCGACCGATGCGGTCTTTGGGTTTCGCGACTGGGTGGGAGGCCGCTTCTCACTCTCGTCCGCGGTCGGGATCGGCATCGAGTTCGCGTTGGGACGCCACGGTATGCAGTCGCTACGCGAAGGCATGCGAGCAGTCGACACTGCAGTCCTGAACGACCCCCCGGGGCAGAACGCTGCGCTGCTGCTCGGGATGCTCGACGTCTGGTACGCCCAGTACCTCGGCGCAACGTCCAAGGCGATCGTCCCCTACGCCCAAGACCTCGGACTCCTCCCGAGTCACCTCCAGCAGCTGCAGATGGAGAGCAACGGCAAGTCTGTCACCGCCACGGGCGACCCTGTTTCGTGGCCGACTTCGCCGGTGGTCTGGGGAGCGCCGGGAACCAACGGACAGCACGCCTTCTTCCAGCTGCTCCACCAAGGCACGCACCTCATACCGATCGATCTGATCGGGGTCCGTTCCATCAGCGGTGACGAACGAGCAGAACTGCTTCAAGCCAACCTGCTCGCGCAGGCGGCGGCGCTTGCGGTCGGCCAGACGGCATCGGCATTGGAGTCAGCAGCGGTTGACCCTGCCCTGGTGCCGCACAAGGTGATGCCGGGAAACCGGCCCAGCACGTTGATCTGGCTGCCTGACCTGAGCCCGCACAGCGTTGGCGCCCTAGTCGCGTTGTATGAACACGCCACGGTGGTCGCTGGCTTCGCATGGGGGCTGGATCCCTTCGACCAGTGGGGGGTCGAGCGCGGGAAGGAGCTCGCCAACGCACTGCTTCCTGCCATCACCGGTGGCCCGGTTCCCACTGGCATAGACGCGGCTACCCTCGCCTCGCTCGCCCACCTGCGCAGCGGCACCTGAGAGACTAACCGCCGGCACGATGACCAGGTGACGTGGTCATCGTGGGCTGAGGTGGCGGTCGAACGCCACCTTTGGCCCACTTTCGAAGGCGCTCCCTATCCCCCGCCGCCGTTCGACCCGCCGCCGCCCGGCTTGTCGGACCCGCCGCCGCCCGGCTTGTCGGACGGGCCGCCGCCCGGCTTGTCGGACGGGCCGTCAGTTGGCTTGTCGGACGGTTTCGACTTCGGCTCCGGCTCCGGACTGCAGATCACGGTCGGGGCCGCGTCGTATGAGGTGAGCAGCCGCTCGCGGCGCTCGACACTGCCCTCGCGCGACCACACCCGAGTCACCGTTATGTCGAACCCGTCGACGCCGTACTGGGCGACGCAGCCCTCGGCGCTGTCGTAGACCGTGCTCGGCGAGCGGAAGTTCACCCGAGGGCCGAACTCTGCGTCGATGTTCCAGTACTCCGTGCTCCAGATCGTCGTCGTCACGGAGGTGTCTGTGACCGACGATGTGATGTAGACCCCGTAGGGGGTGTCGTTGCGGAACTTCAGATCGAGTGACCCCCACGAGACCGTGGCTTCCAAGCCCGCCACGTACCGATCGATCCAGTAGCTGTGAGCCCGCTGCTCGATCCGGGTCATGCCCGCGAAGAACGCCGTGTGCCACATGGCAGTCGTGATGGTCGAGACTGCACCTCCGTAGTCCTCGACCAACCTGCCGCCCAGAATGACGTAGCCCTTAACGAAGCCATTCTCTGGCGTCCGCTCGCCCACGACACCGTTGAGGCTGAAGGTCTCGCCTGGCCGCAGCACCGTGCCGTTGATCTTCTCGGAGGCAACACCGATGTTCGTGACGCGGTAAGCGGCATACGGGAACTCCTGGGTGAACGTCGACACCACCTCGGTGACCCCCAGCTCTTTTGCCTGGGCGGTGGTGAGATCAGGCTCGACACGTTCGAGCTGGAACGTCGCCGATCGGTCCTCGGATCGCCAAAGCATCGACCACGCCCGCCGCCAACGTCTCGTCGTCGACACCACGCCCGGACTTGGCGGGAATGACCCGCGGCGTCCCGGACGAGACATCGAACGTCGCATCCTGAGCGGGGGTACCGACCTCCGCCAAAGGTCCGGCGATGAGCTCGCGGAGCAGTTCGGCGTCGACGGTGGCCTGCATACCGTCCTCACGGGCGCGGAACGAGAGCACGGAGGCGATCTGCTCAGGGGTCACCGAGATGTCCTCACCCCCGATGGTCAGGGTCAACGCATCAGAGATCGCCTCCTGCGCTTCGGTGTCAGCAACAACTGCGACCTCTTCTTCAGAGACGATAGGGCATCACCGGTTCGACGGAGAGCTCGATCGGGTCATCGCTGAGCGAGGTAGCGAGCGGCGATGTCCACCTCCGCCTGCTGACGATCGAGCTCGCTGCCGGAGCGGGGGTCGATGACTACGACCGACAGCCCGTCGTACTCGATACGGGGCTGCCGCGCGGGATCGTCCACCCGGCGTGCGATCGCGCGCACCATCTGGCCGAGGCGAGGCTGGTCGACCTCCACCACGGGTTCCACCTCTTGACCCCGGAGCTGGCTGACGAGGGACTGTGGGGCCGCGTCTCGGCGCGGGACCGCTGCCACCGTGGCCGCTGCGTCAAAGGCCAGCCCGAACCTCTCGGCGGCGTATTCGCGCTCCATTCCATCGAGGTCGATGCGCACCGTGGCGGCGCGGTCGGCCAGCTCTGTTTCCAGCGTCCGGACCGCATCGGCATCTGACATTCCACCGATTTCCACACCGGCGACAGATCGTGCCTCGGGGGATGCCTCCACCCACAAACGTGAATGCGCCGAGGTAGGCAAGGGCGAGAACCGCAACGAGGAAGCTGGCCGCAACGGCCGGCAGTCGACGACGACGGCTGCGCGCAGGAAGTGTCTGCTGGGGATCGACCGGGCTCACGAGGATCTCCGGAGGAAAGCGAGCAGTAGTTCCGCCGGAAGTAGAGGAGCGGGGCAACGGCCTCGTTGGAGGCGATCTCCAGCTCGACGACCTCACCGATCACGATGTCGTGGTCACCTGCACGGCGGACCTCGGCGGTACTGCACTCCAACGATGCCAGCGCCCCGTCGATCCACGCCACCCCCGAACGAGGCGATCGGTGGTGACCGGAGCGCTCGAGCTGGCCGGCCAGCGGCCGGCCCCTTGTCGCAAACCACCGAGACGTCGGCTCAGCATCGGCGGCGAGAATCGATACCCCCCAGGTCTGGCTCGCCGTGATCGCGTCGTGAAAGCGGGAGTCACGCTCAACGCACACCATGACGAGCAGTGGGTTGATCGACACCGAGGCAAAGGCATTCGCCGTCATGGCGTGGTCAAAGCCGTCCACCACGCAGGTCACGACGGTTATGCCTGTGGCAAAACGGCTGACCGCCTCACGAAACTCGTCAGGGGTCGGGGACACCCGCCGACTCTAACCCGGCGGCGAACTCAGTGTGCCTGGGCTCCCGCGTAACGGGCGTTCGCCACCACGATTCCGGCTGGTGAGCTCACCAGTCGCAGCGTGTTCAGCGAGGTCTCGCCGAACGCGTTGGCCCTGGCACTGGAGAGGGCCAGCACTCCGACCATCCGGCCGCCAGCCTTCAAAGGCATGGAAAGGAAGGTCGCCATCTCACCCTCGTCCTCGGCTCCGAGGAAACTCTCGGGGTCGGCGACCCTGGCCTGTAGGTCTCCAACGGCCACGTCGGTCCCGGTGCTGTCCGAGGCGGCGTCCGCCAAACCCTCGAAGAACTCGCCGTACTGCTGCTGCGACGTCTCGCGAGCAACCCTGATGTAGGTCGAGTGGTCATCGAGCATGAGAACTGACGGCGAGGTCGTAGTCGACCACGCGACTCAAGACGTCGAGCACCTCAGCGATCGTCTCCTCGAACCCGTGGACACCGGAGGCGATCTGCGTCACCTCGGCAGCGATTGACGACTCGAAGAGCTTGCGGTCGAGAAGGTCGCTGACACTGCCGAACACATCGTCGTCTTGCATGTCCACCGGGTCGGGTCGAAGTGGTGGCCGCCCGCCTCGGGCTGCGTCGGCGGCGCTAAGCACCTCGTGCACCGCCTCGACGAGCTGGGGAGCCTCGAAGTCCTTGGTGAGGAACCGGTCAGCCCCGGCTTGGGCGCCCCAGTACCGGTCGCTCGCGGCATCGAGAGAGGTCAGCAGCAGTATCGGGATATCAGCGGTCCGCCAGTCGTCCTTCAGAAGCCGCGCAGCGACGTACCCGGAAACCCGGGGCATCTGGACGTCCAGCACAACCGCGTCTGGCATATGCCGGAAGACCAACTGGACCGCCTGGACGCCGTCCTCGCCCTGCACGACGGTGTAGCCCTCGCGCTCCAGAACCGTCGAGACGATACGGCGCAGGGTCGGGCTGTCGTCGGCAATGACCACCGTCGGCATGTGGCGTCCTCTCTATTTCACTCCCCGAGGACTTCGGCGGAAAGTCCCACCGACTTAACGTCCCTCAAGGTCTCGACCTGGTCTAACGCCCCACAAGGCGCCGGACGGTATCGACGAGCTGGGTCTGGTCGAACTCGCTCTTGAGCAGGTAGGCGTTTGCGCCCGCGTCGAGGCCGGCTCGCTTGTCTGCCTCGTCACCCCTCGAGGTCATGATCACGACTGGGACGGCTCTCCCATCCGCGGGTGCGCCGAATGGTGCGGGTGAGCGTGAAGCCGTCCATTCCTGGCATCTCGACGTCCGACAGAACCAGATCGACCGGGTCGCCATTCAGCCGGGCGGCACCATCACTGCCATCGACAGCCGTTACGACGTCGTAGCCAGCGCCCTCGAGGATGACCCGCTGAAGCTCACGGACGCCGATTGAGTCCTCCACCACCAGCACACGCGCCTTGCCCGTGGTTCCGAGCCGAGTGCGACCAGCCGCAGCCCCAGCGGGCGTGCCCTCGCTTGCTTGGGGAACGGGGGCGCCTCGAATGCGATACCGCGGGTGTACTGCTCAACAGCCATCTCACGCACGTCGAGCAGCAGCATCACGCTGCCATCGCTGTCGATGGTGCCTCCACCGATGAAGGGCGGACGCCCGAGGAAGCCGCCGAGATCCTTGACGACCACCTCCAGCTCGCCTTCGAGCGCGTCGACTGCCCACGCCAGCTGCTCAGTCGCGCTGCCATAGCGAACGACGACACCAACCTTGGTCTCACGTTCTCCTGGCACTCCAAGGGCACGTCCGAGGTCTGCCAGAGGCACCGTCGATCCATGTCGCACGAGGACCGGAGCACCCGCCACGGTGGAAGTCTCGACATCGCCCAGGCTGATTGTCTCGACCACGTTGGTGACCGGGACGGCATACCGCTCGTTGCCGAGCCGAGCAACGAGACAACGCATCACACCAAGTGTGACGGGCAGGGTCATGACGAAGTTGGTGCCGATACCGAGCACACTCTCGATCTCGATTGTTCCCCCGAGGTCTTCGACGGCGGTGCGCACCACGTCCAAACCGACTCCGCGTCCTGACGTCGATGTCACCTCGTCACGTGTGCTGAATCCTGGCTGGAACAGAACGGAGAAGAGCGCTTGGCCCGATACCTGAGTATCCGCGGTCAGCAGTCCACGCTCGATGGCTGACAGACGCAGAGCCTCCTCGTCGATGCCATAGCCGTCATCGGAGACCTCGATCACGATCGTCGAGCCCGAAGCCCTTGCCGAGACAGTGACCGTTGCCTGGGCCGGCTTGCCTGCCGCAAGACGCTCTGATGGAGAGTCACAGCCGTGGTCGACAGCGTTGGTGACCAGGTGACGTAGCGCATCAGCGACACCGTCGAGAACACGGGTGTCGAGCTCGATGTCTTCACCGATGAGGCGAAGCCGCACATCCTTGCCCGTGGATCCAGCCACCTCGCGTACCAGCTGAGGGAAGGCTGCCACGACTCGACGTACCGGCACCATCGCCAAGCCCATCGCACCGTCGCGCACTTGAGCGAGTCGGTTCTGGGCGTCCTCCATGGACCCGCGCATCTCTCGTGCAACAGCCTGAAACTGGTCACCAAGTGCGATGAGCCCGTGCAGGCTCTCGGCGATCTCAGGAGGAACCGTCACATCGGTAGCTGTTAGCTGCCGGATGACTCGTACGATTCGAACGTGCTCAGATGTGAGCCCGGTGAGTTCGAGAACTCCACGCTCAACCCGCCGAGCCTCGAGCTCCGCCTCCCCAACGACATCGAGCAGGCCGTGCACACGTCGAACAGGAACGCGCACTGACTCACCCGCCTTGGGACGGTTCGACTCGTCGAGGTCTCCCTCATCGTCAGAGACAGTGAACCGCGGGACATCGACCGGGTTCTGCCCTTCGAGAGCGCTGTCCAACGCGGCATTGAGTCGGATGAGGTCGTCATCGGAGATTGGCCGTGCCGCACCCGGCAGACCCCGGCGGATGCCTTCGGCCGCTGCAAGGAGGAGGTCAACCAGATCACGGCGGGGATCGAATCGTCCGTCCCGCATCGCGCCGAGGAGATCCTCTGCGCGATGGGCTGCATCCACGACACCGTCAAGACCCAGCATCCGTGCCGAACCCTTGACGGTGTGCGCGTCACGGAACATCGCAGCAACGAGCTGGCGTGGCTGTGGGTGGCCCTCGAGCTTTAGCAGCCCGTCGCAGAGCGAGGCGAGGCGGTCCTCTACCTCCTGACGAAAGGTCGCGACCAACTCAGGGTCATTGGCCCAGGTACTCATACGTCCACCCGCTCCGGTTCGGTCTCTGGGGTGCTTTCGTGGGTTCGCCGGGTTGCCCCGTCGGTGGTTTTGAATTGGGCGATGGAGGCGCGGAGGTCACCAGCGAGAACGTTCAGCTCCGTAGCAGCAGCCGCCGCCTGCTTAGACCCCACCGCATACTGCCGCGACACATCAGCAACCTGACCCATCGCCGACACCACCTGCTCCGACGCCGAACGCTGCTGCTGCGTCGCAATACTGATCTCCTTCGCAGCAGTCGTCGTCTCATCAACCATCCCCGAAATCCGCTCCAACGCCCCCACCACATCCCGCGCCAACGCAGACCCCTGATGCACCTCCCGCGACCCCTCCTCAGAAGCCAAAATCGTCGCGTTCGTCTCCGCCTGAATCTGCGTCACAATCGACTGAATCTGACCAGCAGACTCCTGCGACCGCTCCGCCAACTTCCGAATCTCCGCAGCCACCACCGCAAACCCACGCCCATGCTCACCCGCACGAGCAGCCTCAATCGCCGCATTCAACGCCAACAAATTCGTCTGATCAGCCAACTCATCAATCACCTGCAAAATCCGACCAATCTCCTGCCCCTTCTCCCCCAACCCCAACGCCCTCGACGCAATCTGATCCACCCGAACAGAAATCTGATCCATCGACGCCACCGACGCCGACACCGCCACCCGACCCTGCTCAGCAAACCCCAACGTCTCCGACGCAAACAACGCCACCTGCTCAGCCGTCTCAGCAATCTGAGCCGCCGTCGCCGCCAACTCCTCAATCGTCGCCGACGTCTCCGCCACAGCAGACGACTGCTCAGACGCAGCAGCAGCCTGCTCCCGAGCAGCCACCAACACCTGCGAAGCAGACACCCCAATCTGCTCCCCACCCACCCGCACCCGAGACACCAAACCCCGCAACGACTCCAACGTATGATCAAACGACCGCGAAAGCGCCACGATGTACTGAGTCCGCTCAAGCCCGAACTCGTTAGCGGAGTCATCGAGGTGGACCAGTTCCACGCGCGTGGTTAGGTCCCCCTGCGAGGCCGAAGCCAGTGCCTCCGAGAGTTGGCGCACCTGGTCGACCAGTTGCGCCTGGTCCCAGCCGGTTCCTTCCGCAGTGTCGTAGAGCGAACGGCTAACGCCGCGCACGATGAGGAAGGCAGCCGGCAGCCCGAGCGTGAGGGCCAGCAGCATCGTCACAGACTCTGAGCTCGCGTCAGGAAGCGCTTCTTCAGCCGCATACTGAGTCACGGCGGGTAGCACCGCCAAGAGCCCAGCCATCGCCCATCCGGCCCGGTAGACCATCACCGTCCCGAGATAGGCCGATAGCACCACGATCGATAACCATTGGGCACTCGACACACCACCGGTCCAGATTGTGGCAAGGGAGAGCACAACGGCTTGGGCAACCCCCGTCACTGTGTCCCAGCGGTCTGTGCGGAGGTATGTGTGGTGACTGACGGAAGGCGCGAACAGCGAGCAGTGCGGCCACACACGCAACAACTAGGCCAGCGCCCCATACCGCCCAGAGCGGTGACGCGACCGGCTCGTCCTGACCTCGGAAGAACACCAACCCCAGCGCCACGCTGAAGGCGATGAGCCCGAAATGGAGGCAGGTGGTCTCGAACAGTTGCGCCGGTTGAAGAACAGCGAGGCGCCGCCGGACTTGGTCCGGTCGATGGAGTCCAGAACGGACTCGAGCGCTGGGTTTTCACCCACAGCAGTGCTCGCGCTCACGTCTCCTCCATCGGCAGTCAGGCGGTTCCGTCCTGGATGGGTCATCGGTCGATCCGGAGGCGTCCTGTAGCCCAAATGGGGGATGGCCCCGGTCCTGAGGAGTCTGGACCCGACTACGTCGGTCTGGACCTCTAGGCGTTGTTGCCGGTTTTGAATTGGGCGATGGAGGCGCGGAGGTCACCAGCGAGAACGTTCAGCTCCGTAGCAGCAGCCGCCGCCTGCTTAGACCCCACCGCATACTGCCGCGACACATCAGCAACCTGACCCATCGCCGACACCACCTGCTCCGACGCCGAACGCTGCTGCTGCGTCGCAATACTGATCTCCTTCGCAGCAGTCGTCGTCTCATCAACCATCCCCGAAATCCGCTCCAACGCCCCCACCACATCCCGCGCCAACGCAGACCCCTGATGCACCTCCCGCGACCCCTCCTCAGAAGCCAAAATCGTCGCGTTCGTCTCCGCCTGAATCTGCGTCACAATCGACTGAATCTGACCAGCAGACTCCTGCGACCGCTCCGCCAACTTCCGAATCTCCGCAGCCACCACCGCAAACCCACGCCCATGCTCACCCGCACGAGCAGCCTCAATCGCCGCATTCAACGCCAACAAATTCGTCTGATCAGCCAACTCATCAATCACCTGCAAAATCCGACCAATCTCCTGCCCCTTCTCCCCCAACCCCAACGCCCTCGACGCAATCTGATCCACCCGAACAGAAATCTGATCCATCGACGCCACCGACGCCGACACCGCCACCCGACCCTGCTCAGCAAACCCCAACGTCTCCGACGCAAACAACGCCACCTGCTCAGCCGTCTCAGCAATCTGAGCCGCCGTCGCCGCCAACTCCTCAATCGTCGCCGACGTCTCCGCCACAGCAGACGACTGCTCAGACGCAGCAGCAGCCTGCTCCCGAGCAGCCACCAACACCTGCGAAGCAGACACCCCAATCTGCTCCCCACCCACCCGCACCCGAGACACCAAACCCCGCAACGACTCCAACGTATGATCAAACGACCGTGCCAAGGAGCCAAGTTGGTCGACCTGCAGGTCTGAACCACCGCCATCCATACTCAACTCTTTCGGAGTATGCACAGTCAGGTCACCTGCAGCGGCGGCCCCAAGGGCAGTAGAGATTGTTGCGATTCGCAGTTCAAGCTCGTTCTGTTGGGCCTGCGCTCGGCGCCGCATGTTGAAGAGGTAAGTAGCTGATTGCTCGGTGAACCACGTTCCCAGCACAGCCACCGCCACCACCATGAAGGCGGTGGGAATGTTCTCGGCAGTCCAGCTCTGAGACAGCCAACCCGCGCTCGCAATGCCCACCCCTACAGCTACGGCCAACCCACGCAATTGGACGTCTGAGAAGACAACGCCCAGATACGGCAGCAGGACCAGTACCAGCCCCCAGCCGCTTCCATTGAATCCCCCCAGCGTGTAACACATCACCAGCGCGGCAGACAGTTGGAAAAGGCATGTCACTGGATCCCAAACTGAGGTGGTGTCGATCCCCAACTGACCGCGCCATGCCCGGACGGACAGGGCCGTCGCTGTCAGAGCCGTTACGCAGATTGAGACGATGGCAACCAGGTTGAGAGCGGGCGCCAACAGCACAACCGGAGTGAAGTGCCCTTCAAGTAACCAAGCACTTACCGCAAGCACAAGCAGGAGAAGATGGACCGAGCTCGTCGCAAACATGTCGCGACCACTGAACTTCTCGTTCATGGCTCCTCCGTCCTGAACGCTGCAATCGACTCTCCGAGTTCGGTGGCCAGCACGTCGAGCTGAGCTGCCGCTGTCACGCCGGCCTCAGCACCCGATGACGTTTGCCGGGAGACTTCGGAGACCTGGGTCATCGCGACCACCACCTGATCAGACGCCGACCGCTGCTGCTGCGTCGCAATACTGATCTCCTCAGCAGCACCGGTCGCCTCATCAACCATCGCCGCAATCCGATCCAACGCCACCACCGCACCAGCAGCCTTACCCGACCCACGCTCAGCAGCCCGAGCACCCTCCTCAGACGCCAACACCGTCGACCGCGTATGCGCCTGAATCTCAGTCACAATCCCCTGAATCTGGCTCGTCGACTCCTGAGCCCGCTCCGCCAACTTCCGCACCTCAGCAGCCACCACCGCAAACCCACGCCCATGCTCACCCGCACGAGCCGCCTCAATCGCCGCATTCAACGCCAACAAATTCGTCTGCTCAGACAACTCATCAATCAACGACAAAATCTGACCCACCTGCGTGATCTTGTCCCCCAACCCCGCAGACGACACCCCAATCTGATCCACCACCGACCGAATCTGATCCATCGCCTCAACCGACTCAGCCACCGCACCCCGACCCTCATCAGTCAACGCCAACGTCTCAGCCGCAACCCGAGCCACCGACCCAGCCGTCTCAGCAATCTGAGCCGCCGTCGCCGCCAACTCCTCAATCGTCGCCGTCGTCTCCGAGACGGTTCCGTTCTGCTGAGCAGCACCGGCCACTTGCTGCTGTGCGACCCCCACCATCGACGCAGCGGCCTCCGTGAGTTGGCGGCCGCTCAGCCGAACCTGTTCCACCAGCGAGCGAAGACTCAGCACGGTCTCGTTGACGCTCTCCTGCAGCTCAAGCGCCGTCTCGTCCTCGGCGGAGTCCTCGGCAAGCTGAGTGAAGTCACCTTTGGCGGTTCGCGAGAGCACCTCGCGGAGTCCAGAGACGGTTTGGATGAGCGAGATCCGATGCTCCCCGGTCTCCCAGATCAAGTCGTACATCACCCGACCAAGCTCTTTGACGAGCATGAACGTGACCGACATCGACAAGGCAATCGCGAGCCCGTAGGCAAGGTCAGACTGAGTCATGCCATCGGCGACAACACCGGCCGCAACCACCATGGCCAAGAGAGAGGCCAGCGCGAGATAGCCGCGTTGGTAGACGAAGACGGCCGCTATGTACGCAGCTGCCGCAAAAGGAACGAACCAGACCGGGCTCTGGTATCCGCCGGTCGCGGTAGCCAGCCCGATCAGGCCGGCCGTAAGTACGAGTGCAGCAATCCCGTCCCACCAGTCGGTGATCTCCATGTAGATCCGCCGTCGCCATGAGTAGACGGCCAACACGGTGGTCACCGCGGAAGTAGCAACCATCAGGCCGATCGAAGACCAGCCGATGACCCTGGTGAAATCGGCGCCGCTCAGTCCTGTTGTCATCCAGGCAAGACCGACAGCAACCAGTGGTAGTCCCCACTGAATGAGGATCGTCTCAACAGCGTTGTGATGGCTGTAGATATCGCCGTTCTCGAGCTCGATGGCTCCTCTGCCCTTGACCGCGTCCATGCCGCTCACCGGAGGTCTCCCGTTGCCGGTTCGGTCTCTGGGGTGCTTTCGTGGGTTCGCCGGGTTGCCCCGTCGGTGGTTTTGAATTGGGCGATGGAGGCGCGGAGGTCACCAGCGAGAACGTTCAGCTCGGTAGCAGCAGCCGCCGCCTGCTTAGACCCCACCGCATACTGCCGCGACACATCAGCAACCTGACCCATCGCCGACACCACCTGCTCCGACGCCGAACGCTGCTGCTGCGTCGCAATACTGATCTCCTTCGCAGCAGTCGTCGTCTCATCAACCATCCCCGAAATCCGCTCCAACGCCCCCACCACATCCCGCGCCAACGCAGACCCCTGATGCACCTCCCGCGACCCCTCCTCAGAAGCCAAAATCGTCGCGTTCGTCTCCGCCTGAATCTGCGTCACAATCGACTGAATCTGACCAGCAGACTCCTGCGACCGCTCCGCCAACTTCCGAATCTCCGCAGCCACCACCGCAAACCCACGCCCATGCTCACCCGCACGAGCAGCCTCAATCGCCGCATTCAACGCCAACAAATTCGTCTGATCAGCCAACTCATCAATCACCTGCAAAATCCGACCAATCTCCTGCCCCTTCTCCCCCAACCCCAACGCCCTCGACGCAATCTGATCCACCCGAACAGAAATCTGATCCATCGACGCCACCGACGCCGACACCGCCACCCGACCCTGCTCAGCAAACCCCAACGTCTCCGACGCAAACAACGCCACCTGCTCAGCCGTCTCAGCAATCTGAGCCGCCGTCGCCGCCAACTCCTCAATCGTCGCCGACGTCTCCGCCACAGCAGACGACTGCTCAGACGCAGCAGCAGCCTGCTCCCGAGCAGCCACCAACACCTGCGAAGCAGACACCCCAATCTGCTCCCCACCCACCCGCACCCGAGACACCAAACCCCGCAACGAGCCAATCGTCCGGTCGAGGGCCAAGGCGAGCCTGTCGAGCTCCTCGGTTTTGGTAGTGGCCTCAATGCCTGACCCGTTGTCAGAGACGTTTACGGAGAGGTCGCCGTCGGCAGCCTGTACGAGGATCTGGGAAATCTGGTCGACTCGCTCGCTCACTGCCGCTTCGAGCTGCTCAGCGGTGAAGCGCTCCGCATAGAGATCAGATGCATAGAAGTACGTGACAAGAACGACGAATAGGAGCGCCGCACCGACCAACGCTCCCATCTCCCAGTCCGATGCCCACGTCTCGGAGTACCAGCCAGCCACCCCAATCGCACCACCTAGAAGCAAGACGAGGCCTCGAATGGTGTAGCCGAACTCAACGGACATACCGAGATACGGCGCCCACAGGAATGCGACAAAGAGCGTCGGAGCCGCAAGACCTCCTGTCACTGCGATCAGCCCGGAAACGAGAAGCAGACTGACGTAAGTGGTGACCGACTCCCAGAGCATGGTGTCCGCGAGTGTCTGCTCCCTGCGGACGGCACGCGACGCCAGAAGTGTCACGGCGAGAGCGTTGAAGGCGAGAGCCCCGATCAAGGCGATCGAGCCGGTCGTCATGATGTCTTGCCCTGATGGCCCCCAGGCCATCCAGGTAGTCACCAAGGCCGCAATCAGCACACACCAGTGCTGCGCACTCGACTCGATGCTGTTGCGGCGCGTGTACATCCCGCCTCCTTCCAAGTGGTTGGGGCGGATCAGTCAGCCGGCGGCACGACGCGCAGCGGGAAGCTGTTCACGGAGACGCAGAACAGCCTCGGTGGACAGCAGAGCAACGGGTCCGTCAACATCGACGACTCCCCGGACGAGCGGGGCAATGCCGGTTGCGATCGTGCCAGGGATCGGTTCGAGGTCGCGTGGGTCGCAGTCAAGAAGACCAGGAACCATGTCCGCGACAACACCGACCTCGACGTCACCTTCGGAAAGAACGACCAGACGCGCGCTGGTGGGGAGCGGTGAGAGAGCAGCGCCCACCAAGGGTCGGAGGTCAATCACCGGCAGGACTCGTCCACGCCAATTGACCACCCCCGAGAGCCAAGCCGGTCCACCAGGGATACGGGTCATCACCGGAACAGGCACTACCTCAGCCACACTCGCCATGTCGACCGCGTAGCGGGCACCGGCAAAGCGCAAGATGACTCCACCGATCGGCGCCACGTCATCGTCAGCAGCGGTTCCGGGCACATCGGCAGGGCTGGTCAGTGACTCCACGGACAGACCATCGGCCAACCGGGTGATGACCTGTAGACCCCCCCGTCGAAACCCGGTCGAAACGGGCTGGTCAGGGGCGACTCGGCTCCCGCTCTTCGGTGGCGCGCAGGTCGATGACCTGCTCCTTCTGGGCCTCGGCAAGCACATCGTTGATCTCGCGCCCGATCAGCTCTTCTCGCTCGAGGAGAGCATCGCGCAGCGCCTCAATCAGGTGGGCATTCTCTTCGAGAAGCGCCTTCACGATGACCTTCTGGCTCTGCAGCAGGTCCTCGACAGCAGCTCGGCCCGAGGGGTCGGCCAGGACCCGTCCGACGATGTTGCTGTCGTTGAGCGCGCTGTTCTGAACTGCCGCAAACGAGATCAGCGAGTCGAGCATGCCGCAGGACCCGACCATCTCGGCCGCCACATTGGTCGCGTAAAGGAGGTCCCCGCCTGGACCTGTCGAGACGTCGCCGAAGAAGATTTCCTCAGCACACTGACCTCCGAGCGCAATCTGGATCAACGCCAGCATCTCGGTGCGTGAGCGCGTGTAGACCTCCTCGGCATCCCCGTGCGCCAGCATGCCCAGCGCGGACCTGCGCTTGATGATCGTGAGTACCTCAAGGCGTCGCTCCGGAGCCACCAGGAAAGCGGCCGTTGCGTGACCCGCCTCGTGCGTCGAGATGAGCTTGCGCTCGTGCACGGTGTACGACACAGGTTGTCCCATGCCCACCTCCTCGACCAGGCGCGCACGCTCGACGTCCTGCCAAGACATCTGCGAGTCGCCGCGGCGGACGGCGTTGACGAGCGCCTCGTCGAGCAGGTGCTCGATCATGACCGGGGTATAGCCCTGGGTGGCAGCGGCGAGCGAGTCACGCCGGTCCTCGACGTCGAGCTCTGGGCCGTGCGACTTCAAGCCGAGGTAATGGTCGATGATCTCGCGTCGCCCGGACTTGGCGGGCAGCTCGAAGGTGAGACGACGGTCGAATCGGCCTGGCCTGAGCAGCGCCGGGTCGAGGTTGTCTGCGCGGTTTGTCGCCGCGATAAGCAGCAGGTTCGTCGAAGGGGGCTCCGGACGCCGAAGCTGGCGGTGCGCCGGAAGATAGAGGTTGGCAAGATCGACGAACTTTGTGCGCAGCTTCTGGAGCCCGGTCGGCTCATCGAACGACTGCATTTGTACAAGGAGCTCGTTGACGACACCCCCGACACCCTCACTGGTGATCGAGGGACTGGTGACCAGCCCGGCCGGGGATCCGTAGCCGGAGGGCAGCGACGTCATCCCGCCGCAAGCGTGGACGCCGAGCGAGGCAAGCGACTGTGGCATGGCTGTCGCGGACAGCCCGCCTCGCGACATCGCGATGGCATCGATCTCCTCGATGAACCCGATGGCGCCACCTTCGGCCCGCGCCACTTTGCGGAGCTGCTTGAAGTACGAGCGGATCTTGCGCGCGGTCGCGCCGTAGTACATCGACTGGAAGGAGGTGGCTGACACGAAGAGGAACGGCACACCGGCTTCGCGGGCCATTGCCTTGGCCAGGTAGGTCTTACCTGTGCCAGGAGAACCCTCAAAGAGAATGCCTCGGCGCGGAGTTCCTCCCATGTCATTGGCAAACGCCTTGTGCGCCAGGAAGAGGTTGAGCGACCGGATGACCTCATCCTTGACCGGGTCGATGCCCTTGACGTCGTCAAGCGTGGTCGTGATCTGCTCTGGTCGGTACATGACGTGCGGGGAGCGCCCAGCGCCCACGGTAGTCCCGACGATGATCAGTAGAAGAGCAACGAAGAAGATGACCGGCGCCAGCATGTATGGGTCGATTGCAGGGAGCCCCCACTCCACGGGTTGCCCGATGGCGATCCGATACCAGAGGAAGAGCGCGGGGACACCGAGCCACAACGCCATCACCCTTAGACGACGGCGACGCTTGGTCTCGCGGGACTGGCCGACATCGGCATCGCCGGCACGAAGCACCGAAGTGCTCGACAGTGCCGTGCTGGTCGCAGTGACGACCTCGGTGCCATCACGCTCTGTATCGGGCACGCCGCCTCCTTCTGGCCAACCATGGGTGCCCGGACTACCGAGCGTCACGATGTGGCCACTCTCCCCCACAGGGGCAATGGCCGACAGTGGGAGGCGCGAACCGTCACCCAGTCGGCGTACTACCACCCGACATTCGCTCTGGATCAGACGATGCCCGCGAAGAGGTCGTCCTCAAGGCCCGTCGGCCCCATCAGGTCCGCGCTGACCGCGAACCAACCGGAAGTACTCGATTCCCATGGCCTCGGGCCCGGCGACTTCCGAGAGGCGGAAGAAGTCGTTCTCGACCCCGACCTGCGACAGGTGCGCCCGCAGGGCTGCCATCTTGTGCGGCTCTTGGTCGAGTGCCTTGATCTGGGTAGTGACCAGAGCATCGTCGAGCGCCCACGGAAGGTCCTCGCCCTCGGCGAGGCCGAAGAAGCCCTGACCACCGGCCGCCACAAAGGCGTCGATACCTCGTTTCACGGCCGCCTTGGGCAACGCGGTCCAGTAGAGCTTCGTCACCTCCCACGGCTCACCCAGATCCGGACGAAACGACGGAGCCGCCGCCAGTATCAGTGCATAGCTGGTGACTCGATGGGCCTGAATGTGGTCCGGGTGCCCGTACTGCCCGAAGTCGTCATAGGTCACCACCACCTGCGGCCTGACCCGTCGGACAGTGGCGACGAGGTGACTGGCCGCCTCCAGGAGGTCCGCGCGCCAGAAACACTCATCCCGATCGTTCGGTGGGGTGCCCATCATCCCGGAGTCGCGGTAGCGCCCTGCACCGCCGAGGTACTCGTGGTCGCTCACACCAAGCAGCGCCAGAGCTGCCGCGAGCTCTACGCGTCGGTGGGCTCCTAAGTCATCTTGGTCGTGAGCGGCCAGATGTCCGAGCTCAGGAACGAGAACCTCGCCCTCTTCACCCAGCGTGCAGGTGACCAGGGTGACGTGGACACCCTCGGCGACGTACTTGGCCATAGTCACCCCCGAGCCGATCGTCTCGTCGTCGGGGTGGGCGTGTACGAGCAGAAGCCGTCGATCACTGAGCGACATGCCCCTGAGCCTAAGGCCGATGCGTCCTCTGCGAAATGATGGGGGAATGACCACCGATCTCCCCGATACCTTCCCCAGACAGAACGCCCGAACGCTTCGCTTCAGCCTTGGGCGCCCTCGCTCGTTCAGCGTCTCCGACGATGGCGGCACCGTGCTCTTCGTGCGCTCGGCTTCGGCCACGGACCGAGTAGGGGGCCTCTGGCGGTGGACCGAAGCAGCCGGCGAGGTGCAGCTCGTTGACCCAGCCGACCTTCTCTCCGGAGCCCACGAGGATCTGAGTGCTGAGGAGCGCGCCAGACGCGAGCGCGCGAGAGAGCCAGCCGGTGGGATCGTCGGCTACACCGTTGACGCTGCCTTCGTGCGTGTTGCATTCACGCTGTCAGGCCGCCTTTTCGTCACCGAGGTTGATGGCTCATTGATCAGTGAGATCCCGGTGGACGGGGCCGTCATCGATCCGAGAATCGACCCCACCGGCCAACGGGTCGCCTACGCCGCTGCTGGTCGCTTACACGTCGTCTCGATCGATGGGGGCAAACCGCAGACGGTTTCACCTGCGGAGCACTCCGAAACTGTTACCTGGGGGCTGGCCGACTTCGTTGCCGCAGAGGAGTTCGACCGGGCACGGGGATTCTGGTGGTCTCCTGACGGCGATCGACTCTTGGCGCAGCGCACCGACGAAGGCCCGGTAAGCACCTGGTTCGTCAGCAACCCCGCAACCCCCGCCTCAGAACCGCTGCCCCACCGATACCCCGCTGCCGGAACCGCGAATGCCGACGTGGGTCTGTGGGTCCTCGACCTCGGCGGCAGCGCCGCACGGGTCGACCTGCCAGAGAGCACGGAGTATCTGGCCACCGCGTCCTGGTCAGAGCGCGGTGCCCCAGTTGCCGGCATCCTCGACCGCGCCCAGCAGACCATCAGCTGGTGGACCATCGACCCCGAAACCGGTGCAACTGAGCACATCCGGTCCGTCACCGATGACGCTTGGGTGGATGTCGTGCCCGGCACCGGCTGCTGGGACGAAAGCGGCCGGTTGCTGACGGTCGAGGTTCGCGACGACGACTACGCATTGTGCGCAGACGGTCAGCGGCTGTCACCTCCCGGCCTGCAGGTTCGAGCGGTCATCGGAATCGGGAATCACCAGATCACCGTCCTGGCCTCCACCGACGCGGGTGACCAGCAAGTCTGGGCTCTAGCCGACGACGAGGCGAAACCTCTCAGCCCGGCCGATGGTTGGCACACCGCAGCCCAAGGCGGGTCGACCCACGTCCTCGTCTCGGCAACCCTTGATCGCGCGCTGCCGGTCTCGACGATCTCGACGGCGACTGTGAATCATGAAGTTGTCTCCTATGCCGACCGCCCGATCATCGAACCCCAGGTCACCCTCATTCGCGGCGACAACGAACGGCCACGTATCGCGCTGCTGCTCCCGACGGACTGGGAGCCAGACAAGGGATCACTCCCGGTCCTGATGGACCCCTATGGCGGCCCGCACCACGCCAGCGTTGCTCATCATCAAGGTGCTTTCCGCGAGTCGCAGTGGTTCGCTGACCAGGGGTTCGCCGTCGTGGTCGTCGACGGTCGTGGGACACCAGGTGCCCCGTCGTGGGAACGCGCAGTCCGAGGTGACTTTGCCGGACCCGTCCTCGAGGACCAGATCGTCGGCCTGCACGCTGTTGCACACGCCTTCCCAGAGCTGGACCTCGACAAGGTCGCCATTCGGGGATGGTCATTCGGGGGGTATCTAGCAGCGCTCGCCGTCATCGATCGACCCGATGTCTTCCACGCGGCGATTGCCGGCGCCCCGGTCACCGACTGGAAGCTCTACGACACCGGCTACACCGAGCGCTATCTCGGAGTGCCACGCGACGACGATGACGCCGCCTATCTACGCAGCTCGCTCCTCGGGCGGGCACCAGGGCTCACCCGCCCCCTTCAACTGATCCACGGGCTGGCCGACGACAACGTGTTCGTGGCCCACTCACTTCAGCTCTCTCAAGTGCTGACCGAGCATGGACGTCCACATGAGGTGCTGCCTCTGACCGGGATCACCCACATGGCAACCCAGGAGGACGTGGCCGAGAACCTGTTAACGATGCAGGTCCATTTCCTGAGGCGGTCACTCGGGATCGTTCAGGTCTGACGCTTGGATCGCGCCCTCGTGCGACCACGTTCGTTCTGGTCGAGAACGACCTTGCGCAGCCGGACCGTCGCCGGCGTCACCTCCACGCACTCATCCTCGCGACAGAACTCCAGCGCCTGCTCCATCGAGAGCTGCTTGTGCGGAATGAGCGGAATCAGGATGTCACCGGACGACTGACGCATGTTCGTGAGTTTCTTCTCCTTGGTCGGATTGACGTCCATGTCGTCCGACCTCGAGTTCTCGCCAACGATCATGCCCTCATAGACCTCGGTGCCTGGGCCGACAAACATCGTTCCGCGCTCCTGCAGGTTCGCCAACGCAAAGCCAGTAGTGTCACCTCTGCGGTCAGCAACCAGCGAGCCGGTCGGACGGGTCCGCAGCTCACCATGCCAGGGTTCGTAGCGCTCAAAGACGTGGTGCAGAAGGCCGGTGCCGCGGGTCTCGGTCAGGAACTCGGTACGGAATCCGATCATTCCGCGCGCCGGGACCAGGTACTCCATGCGCACCCAGCCGGTTCCATGGTTGACCATCTGCTCCATCCGCCCCTTCCGGAGCGCCATGAGCTGGGTGACGACGCCGAGGTAGTCCTCGGGGATGTCAACGGTCAGTCGCTCGACGGGCTCGTGCACTTTGCCGTCTACCTCGCGCGTGACAACCTGCGGCTTGCCGACAGTGAGCTCAAACCCCTCGCGTCGCATCATTTCAACCAACACCGCAAGCTGCAGCTCACCCCGTCCCTGCACCTCCCACGTATCGGGACGCTCGGTCTCGGCCACGCGGATCGACACGTTTCCGATGAGCTCGGCCTCAAGGCGGGTCTTCACCATGCGGGCAGTGAGCTTCTTGCCGCTCTGCCCTGACAACGGCGCAGTGTTGATCCCGATCGTCATCGAGATCGACGGTTCATCGACGGTGATGACCGGCAGTGGACGGGGGTCTTCGGCATCGGCAAGCGTCTCGCCGATGGTGATTTCGGGGATGCCAGCCACCGCAATGATGTCGCCCGGTGAAGCCGAATCTGCCGGAACACGGTCGAGTGCCTGGGTGATCAGCAGCTCGGTGACCTTGACGCGTTCGATTGTGCCGTCGGCCCGGCACCACGCCACCGACTGGCCCTTCGTGATGGTCCCGTTGTGGACGCGACAGAGTGCAAGACGCCCGAGGTACGGGGAGGCGTCGAGGTTGGTGACGTGAGCCTGCAACGGCATCTCTGGGTCGTAGGTCGGCGCCGGGATCGTCTCGACGATCGTCGTGAAGAGGGGCTCAAGGTTTTCACTGTCTGGGAGACCGCCGTCAGCAGGCTTGTTCATCGAGGCACGACCATTCTTGGCGGACGCATAGACGATCGGGAACTCGATCTGCTCCTCGTCGGCGTCGAGGTCGAGGAAGAGCTCGTACGTCTCGTCAACAACCTCACTGATCCGAGCATCCGGTCGGTCCACCTTGTTCACGACGAGGACGACAGGTAGTCGCTTCTGGAGCGCCTTGCGCAGGACGAACCTCGTCTGCGGCAGCGGGCCCTCACTCGCGTCGACCAACAGCAGGACGCCATCGACCATCTCAAGGCCCCGCTCCACCTCTCCGCCGAAGTCGGCGTGACCCGGGGTGTCGATGATGTTGAGCGTCACGTCCTGGCCGTCATCCATGTGATGGCGCACCGCGGTGTTCTTGGCCAGAATCGTGATCCCCTTTTCACGCTCCAGGTCCATCGAGTCCATGACGCGATCGGCGATGTCGGCGTGCTCCCGGAAGGCCCCGGACTGCCACAGCATGGCGTCGACCAACGTGGTCTTTCCGTGGTCGACATGGGCCACGATGGCAACGTTGCGCAGGTCGCCGCGCTGGACGAGTTTGTGGGCGATGGATGAGGCTGAAGACGCCATGGGCGTGCTGGCTCACTCTCAAGACAGGGAATCGATCGCCGACCGGCGACAATGGTCAGTCTACGCGGCCAGACTTGGCGTGGTTCGGACGGTGAGGCCGGTCCCGTCTGCCGCCAGCTCGTAGGCCACCCGTACAGCGCTGAAGGCCCCCAGGTCAGACACATGTGTTCCGCCGCAGGCGATGTCGGCCAGACCCTCGGGAAGGGCACACGTCCAGTGCCTCAGGGCCGTCACCCGCTGGTCGCCGCCATCGATGATCACCACCTGTGCACGCGTGGCAATCCACGTCTCGAGCCGGGCGCGGACCCCAGCCACGATCGCTTCAATCTGGTCGGCGAACCCGGCGGAGTCGAACCCGCGCTTCCTCAGGCTCTTGCCGAATCGGTAGATGTCGGTCGATCCATCCTCGTCCATGACCGAGGAATCCATGGCCAGCTGGTCGAGATCGGGGTTGCCAAGGCTGTCCAAGCGCACCTCCTTGCGCCACAGGTGGGCTGCCGCCCCATTCATGGCGAGTGCAGCCAGATGGCAGGCGGTGTGTGCAGCAGAAAGGGCTCTGCGGCGTTCGGCGTCGACGGCGAGCTGCACCTGGGTCCCTACCTCGGGAAGGGTGGCGTTCTCGGCAAGCCGGTGGGCCACATGCCAGCTCCACCCTGGCTCCCCCCGCTTGACCGGGATGTCGGCCGCGACCAGCAGGTCACCACCGGGACCGCTGGCGACCATCACGGAGTCGATCACGACCTGATCATCGATCCAGCCCTTATCGCCTGGCTGGTCCGGCCAGGCGTGGTCGACCGGATGGAAGGGCGTGGTGTCGACGACAACGAGGGGCCCTCCCGCGGACAGGGGCACGGTGCGTACGACCTGCCCACGACCGGTCGTACCACCTGAGGCGAAGATCACCAACGTGTCAGTCATGACCACACCCAACACCAGATCGCCCGAGATGCTGGCGCCGTGGGCCAGGGTCGGACAGACTGCGAGCGTCAATATGACTGACGTCACGCCCGTCCAAGGGCTAGTGACCCAGCAGAGGTGGAGGCAGCGAGCATGAGCATCCCGTCCCAGGACGTCAGCGCTGCCAGACGAGCGGCCCGCGACCTCGTCCGCGCGGTCGAGCATCTGAAGTCAGAGCACGGCGACAGTATCGACATGCGGCGGCTGCTGGCGGATGCCCAACGGATCAGCGAGGACCTCGACATCCTGGCCGGCCCAGATGCTGCAGAGCCTGGCGCCGGCGAGCCGATCATGATCCCCGACCACGACTATCCACCCGAGTTCTGGAGCGACGCCGACCGAGAGTGACCCACCGACCGCCAGATCCCGGCCGCCCGACCTCGGAGAATCCATGACCCAAACCGCTCCCTCCGGACCGCTCTCAGCAGGTACCGGAGCGCCCGGCCGTGCGCGCATCTCCCTGCGCACCCTCCGCACCGACCGCTGGTGGGTCCAGCCGGCCATCACGCTGGCGGTGCTCTTCAGCTTCGTCGTCTACGCCACCTGGCGGGCGTTTGAGAACGCGTACTACTACGCCTCGCCCTACCTCTCGCCCGTTCTACTCGCCGTGCGTGTCGAGCAACTGCGTCGAAGGCTCCGATGACTTCGGCCGTCTGGTCGGTGACTGGTATCCGCTCTCACCGGCGCTGCTGATCGCTGGTATTCCCGCTGGCGTTCCGGTTGACCTGCTACTACTACCGCAAGGCCTACTACCGGTCGTTCTGGCTGTCGCCGCCGGCCTGCGCCGTGGCCGAGCCGCACGCGCAAGTACACCGGCGAGACCCGCTCCCGCTGATCCTGCAGAACCTGCACCGCTACTTCTTCTACCTCGGCGCTGCTCCTCAACGTGATCCTCACCTCGACGCGGTCGCTGGCCTTCCGCAAGCCCGACGGCGAGTGGGGCTACATCGGCCTCGGCACCGTGATCCTGATGGCCAACGCGACGCTGCTGTGGCTCTACACGCTGTCCTGCCACTCCTGCCGCAACACCGTCGGCGGCCGGCTCAAGCACTTCTCCAAGCACCCGGTCCGCTACAGGATGTGGACCCTCGTCTGCCGGCTCAACGCCGCACCACATGAAGTTCGCCTGGATCTCGCTGTGCACCGTCGTGCTCGCCGACTTCTACATCTACGCCTGCTCGCCTCCGGCACGCATCACCGACCTGCACATTCCTTCTAGATTCGCACCCGCCGCAAAGGACCTCGTCGAATGACCGACCTCGAACGGCACTCCTACGACGTCGTCGTGATCGGCGCCGGCGGCGCCGGGCTGCGCGCCGCCATCGAGGCGCGCGCAGCAGGGCAAGCGCATCGCCATCATCTGCAAGTCGCTGTTCGGCAAGGCGCACACCGTCATGGCCGAGGGCGGCATCGCGGCGGCCATGGGCAACGTCAACTCCAAGGACAACTGGCAGGTGCACTTCCGCGACACCATGCGCGGCGGCAAGTTCCTCAACCACTGGCGGATGGCCGAGCTGCACGCCAAGGAGGCGCCCGCAGCGGGTCTGGGAGCTGGAGACCTACGGCGCGCTGTTCGACCGCACCCCGGACGGCAAGATCAGCCAGCGCAACTTCGGCGGCCACGAGTACCCGCGCCTCGCCCACGTCGGCGACCGCACCGGCCTGGAGCTGATCCGCACCCTGCAGCAGAAGATCGTCTCGCTGCAGCAGGAGGACTACGCGCGAGCTCGGCGACTACGAGGCGCGGCATCAAGGTCTTCGCCGAGTGTCACATCACCGAGCTGCTCAAGGACGGCGACCGGATCGCCGGCGCCTTCGGCTACTGGCGCGAGACCGGCGACTTCGTCGCTCTTCGAGGCGCCCGCCGTCGTGCTCGCCACCGGCGGCATCGGCAAGATCTTCAAGGTCACCAGCGAACTCGTGGGAGTACACCGGCGACGGCCACGCGCTGGCGCTGCGCGCCGGCGCGACCACTGATCAACATGGAGTTCATCCAGTTCCACCCGACCGGCATGGTCTGGCCGCCGTCGGTCAAGGGCATCCTCGTCACCGAGTCGGTGCGTGGCGACGGCGGCGTCCTCAGAACTCCGAGGGCAAGCGGTTCATGTTCGACTACATCCCCGACGTGTTCAAGGCGCAAGTACGCCGACGACGAGGAGGAGGGCGACCGCTGGTACACCGACCCCGACAACAACCGGCGCCCACCGGAGCTGCTCCCCCGCGACGAGGTCGCCCGCGCGATCAACTCCGAGGTCAAGGCCGGCCGCGGCATCGCCCGCACGGCGGCGTCTTCCTCGACGTCGTCGACCCGGCTGCCGGCCGAGGACGATCACGCAAGAAGCTGCCGTCGATGTACCACCAGTTCAAGGAGCTGGCCGACGTCGACATCACCAAGGAGCCGATGGAGGTCGGCCCGACCTGCCACTACGTCATGGGCGGCGTCGAGGTCGACCCCGACACCGAGCAGCCGCGGCTCCCCGGCCTGTTCGCCGCGGGCGAGGTCTCCGGCGGCATGCACGGCTCCAACCGGCTCGGCGGCAACTCGCTCTCCGACCTGCTGGTCTTCGGCCGGCGCGCCGGGCTCGGCGCCGCGGAGTACGTCGACGCGCTCGGCGACGCGCCGCCCGGCGGTCGACCGACGCAGACGATCGACCGAGGCCGCAGGACGAGGCGCTCGCGCCGTTCGCCGGCGAGGGCGGCGGAGAACCCGTACACCCTCCACGCCGAGCTGCAGCAGACGATGAACGACCTCGTCGGCATCATCCGCACGCGAGGAGGAGATGCGAGGAGGCGCTCGAGCAGCTCGACGACCTCAAGGCGCCGCGCCGCAGGCGTCACCGTCGAGGGGCACCGGCAGTTCAACCCGGGCTGGCACCTGGCGCTCGACCTCGCAACATGCTGCTGGTCTCCGAGTGCGTCGCGCGTGCCGCGCTCGAGCGCGAGGAGACCCGCGGCGGCCACACCCGCGACGACTACCCGGCGATGGACCGCGAATGGCGCCAGGTCAACTTGGTCTGCCGCGCCGACGGCGACGAGGTGTCGGTCGATCAAGCAGCCGCTCCCGACCATGCCGACCGACCTGCTCGAGCTCTTCGACCTCGACGAGCTGAACAAGTACCTGACCGAGGACGAGCTCGCCGCTCTGCCGGAGGGTGGAGCACTGATGGGGTACAACGCGAAGTTCCGGGTCTGGCGCGGCGACGACGAGGGCGGCGAGCTGCAGGACTTCGAGGTCGACGTCAACGAGGGCGAGGTCGTCCTCGACATCATCCACCGGCTGCAGGCCACGCAGGCGCCCGACCTCGCCGTGCGCTGGAACTGCAAGGCCGGCAAGTGCGGATCGTGCAGCGCCGAGATCAACGGCCGGCCGCGGCTCATGTGCATGACGCGGATGAACACGTTCGACCGAGGACGAGACCATCACCGTCACGCCGCTGCGCACCTTCCCGGTCATCCGCGACCTGGTCACCGACGTCTCGTTCAACTACGAGAAGGCCCGCGAGGTCCCGTCGTTCGCGCCGCCCGCCGGACCTCGAGCCCGGCGACTACCGGATGGCGCAGGTCGACGTCGAGCGCTCGCCAGGAGTTCCGCAAGTGCATCGAGTGCTTCCTGTGCCAGAACGTCTGCCACGTGGTGCGCGACCACGAGGAGAACAAGACGACGTTCTCCGGCCCGCGCTTCCTCATGCGCATCGCCGAGCTCGACATGCACCCGCTCGACACGCGTCGACCGCAAGCGACTCGCGCGCAGGAGGAGCACGGCCTCGGCTACTGCAACATCACCAAGTGCTGCACCGAGGTGTGCCCCGAGCACATCCACATCACCGACAACGCGCTCATCCCGATGAAGGAGCGCGTCGTCGACCGCAAGTACGACCCGGCGTTCGGACTCTTCCGCGTTCTGCGCTCCCGCTCCAAGTCCAAGTCGGTGATGAACGAGCAAGCCGACCGCGCCTGGGCTCTGCTCCGGTCAGTTGAAGACGGCGATGTCGAGTACGCGGCTGTAGCCGACGAAGTGGCCGATGCCATGCAGCAGGCCAAGGCGGTGGCCAGCACCGGAACTGTTCTGGCCCGACTCGAGGCGCTCGACCACTTCGAGGCCGGCCGGCTCGACCAGGCCTCCGAAGAAGCGCGCGCATCGTTGAACTGGCATCGCAGCGCCCAGGAGAGGTCAGACGCGTGGGTCACGCTGGCCCGGGTCTACGACGCGCAAGAGCGTGCCACCGCCACCGTTGAAGCGGTCGAGAACGCCCGACGCTTTTGGCCCGATAATCCGCGGCTGCGTCACTTCGCTGGCGAAGGCCACCACCCATGACACGGCTCCTGGATCCTGCTGAGGTCGACCGTCAGCTCAGCGACTTGCCCGGGTGGTCCAGCGACGGCACGAGCCTGCACCGCAGTATCGACTTCCCCAGTTTCCCCGAGGCGATTGCCGCCGTCGCGACACTCGCCATCGACGCCGAAGAGATGAACCACCATCCAGACATCGACATCAGGTGGCGCACGGTGAACCTGACCCTGTCGACGCATTCGGCCGGCGGGATCACTCAGCTCGACATCGAGCTGGCCCACCGCATCGAGACCCATACGCCATGATGGCGTCCCACCTCCGCGTCAGCCGACGATGAGGTCGAACTCCATGGCGTCGTTGTGCGGGTCGCAGACAACCCGGTAGCTGCCCGCTGGTAGCCGGATCTTGAACACCCACCGTCCGGTGCCACGCACTGTCGTCGAGATGGACCTTCCGTTTCCGTACAGATGCCAGTTGTGGCTGCCCGCCGAGTCGCGCACCACAATTTTGTAGCGACCAGGGCCAGGCGTCCGATCGCTGATCTCGATGTCTCGGTTGTCGTTGACGATCCCCACCAACTTCGGTAGGCGCCCGGCTGTTCGCTGCGGGGCGAGGTCGACGTTCTCACCAGTCCGTCCGAGCATCGCGTGTGAGTGAGGGTCATTGGCGCCAGCCGACGCCATGCCGACCGATCCGAGCGCCAGGGCACTAGCTGCTACCACGGTGACTGCCGCGCTCGCTACGTTCATAGATCTAATGTAGAGACCTCACGCCCGAATACATTCCGCCAGACGAGGGAGCAGAACGTGGCCGAGGGGCTCGCTTCGGCCGTCGCGATTGCCGCCTCACCGTTTCCGATCATTCCCGCCGTACTGCTGCTCTTCACTCCTCGTGCCCGGACAAATGGGCTCGCCTTTCTAGGGGGCTGGGCATCGGCAATTGCCGTATCGGTGACCGCCTTCACCCTGCTGGCTGAGGTGATCGATACCAAGGATGCGGTACCGGCCTGGGCGTCCTGGACGCGCATCGCGCTCGGGGCCGTGCTGATAATCCTCGGGGTACACCACTGGCTGACCCGCGGGAGCGTAACCGAGCCACCGGCGTGGATCACCTCGATCGACTCGTCTACACCGCGGAGCGCGCTACGCCTCGGGGTGCTGTTATCGGCAGCCAACCCGAAGGTGCTGCTGCTGGCCGCCGCTGGCGGGCTGACCATTGGTTCGACGGAGCTTACGCAGAGCGAGGTGGTGATCAACCTCGTCCTGTTCACCTTGATCGCCGCCTCCACGGTCGCGTTTCCACCGCTGCTCTACGCAGTGGCGGGTGACCGAGTGCTGGTGCCGCTTGGCCAGGCCAAAGACTGGCTGGTGGCTAACAGCGCGGGGGTGATGGCGGTCGTGATCACGGTGATCGGGTTCGCTTTGCTCCTCAAGGGCATCGGCGGCTTATAGGTCGAAGGCACCGCCACTCCCAGCCTGTCATCTATCCACCGCCGGACGTGCGAGGTGACTTGGCAGTGAGTCGCTCTTCCCCAGATCACCGCCACGCCACCAGTGGGACTCCCAACTCCCCCGAGATCGTTCGCAATCGCTTGTCCCGCGTCCAGAGAAATGTCCCCGGCAGCAACAGGAGCGACCCGACAAGGTGGCAGTCGATGGCGTTGAGACCTCGACCCCACAGTTGGCGGGCATCTACGAGGCCAAGGATTTCAGCCTGTGTCAACAGCGGGCATGCGCGGAGCAGGACGAGTGAGTTGAGCAGCAGCCGTCGATCCTTGATGCTGCCAAGGGCAAGCTCCTGGATCACCAGGGTGTGGCACACGACCTCATCACGGGCGAGCACATCGTCCAGTGTGGATTCGGCCTTGTGCAGGTGATCGATCCACACCGAGGTGTCGACCAGGATCAACGCGTCGTACCTCGATCGCGTCGCGGAGCTCGCGCAGCGGGGTCGCTACCCCCCAGGGCGGCAAGACGCTTGGCGCTCTCCACCCGAATGAGGGTCTCCAGCCCCTCCCGCAGCAACGACGTCCGTTCAGTAAGGCCAGTCAGCTCCGCTGCACGGGCAAGGAGCTCGTCGTCGATCGTGACAGTGGTACGCATCCGGAGACCTCCTTCGATCAGAATCAATACTAGCATCATTTGATTCGTCTTCTGATGCTGACTCTCAGGACCTCACAGCTGCCGACGAGGCAATGGCAGAGATCATGGCGGGCGCCCCGACGATCCCGTGGACCAAGGTCAAGGCCGACCTCGGGCTGCAGTCGTAGGTAGTGCTACCCGTGACTTGTGGTTCGGCTTTCCTGACGGAGCGCGCTCTCTCTGGACTGGGGTGGAACCTTGCGAGTCCGCCACACCCCACCCCGTGTCAGACGTTGAAGCGAAACTCGACCACGTCCCCGTCGTGCATCACGTAGTCCTTGCCCTCGATCCGCACCTTCCCGGCGGCCTTCGCACTGTTCATCGAGCCCGCAGAGACGAGGTCGTCGAAGGAGACCACCTCAGCCTTGATGAACCCACGCTGGAAGTCGGTGTGGATGACACCCGCAGCCTCCGGCGCCGGCGCACCCTTACGGATCGTCCAGGCGCGTGCCTCCTTCGGCCCGGCAGTCAGGTAGGTCTGCAGTCCGAGGGTGTCGAATCCGACCCGAGCCAGCAGGTCGAGTCCGCTCTCCTCCTGCCCGATGGACTGCAACAGTTCGAGGGCCTCGTCGTCGGGAAGCTCGACCAGCTCAGCCTCGATCTTGGCGTCGAGGAAGACGGCCTCTGCCGGTTCGACCAGTGCCTGCATCTCTTCCTTCAAGGCGGTGTTGGCGAACTCCTCCTCATCGAGGTTGAAGACGTAGATGAAGGGCTTGGCCGTCAACAGCCAGAGCTCGCGCAGCAGCTCGAGGTCCAGTCCGGCAGCAAACACTGTCTGCCCGGCGTCCAAGACCTCCTTGGCCTTCTCCACCGCAGCGACGACCTCGTTGCCCCCCTTGGTCAGGCGGGCTTCCTTCTGCAGTCTCGGCAGCGTCTTCTCGATGGTCTGCAGGTCGGCCAGGATCAGCTCGGTGTTGATGGTCTCGATGTCGTCCTTGGGCGAGACCTTGCCGTCGACGTGGACGACGTCCGGGTCGGTGAACACGCGGATCACCTGGCAGATCGCCTCGGCTTCCCGGATGTTGGCTAGGAACTTGTTGCCGAGTCCCTGCCCCTCCGACGCCCCCCGCACGATCCCCGCGATGTCGACGAACGAGACGGTGGCCGGGAGGATCTTCTGCGAGCCGAAGATCTCGGCCAGAATCGCAAGGCGGGGGTCGGGGACGCCAACCACGCCCACATTCGGCTCGATCGTCGCAAAGGGGTAGTTCGCCGCGAGCACGCTGTTCTTGGTCAGTGCGTTGAAGAGCGTCGACTTTCCGACGTTGGGGAGTCCGACGATTCCGATGGTGAGTGCCACGGGCGACCATCGTACGGAGGTGCCCAAGACGCTGGCACCAGCGGGGATTGACCGTCAGAGTGGTCAGATGCCATCTGAGCGCGAGGCAGTGCTGGTCACCGGCATCTACGGTTCCGGCAAGACCTCCCTGGTCGAGGAGATCGCCGACGGCTATGAGCGGCTCGGCGTGGCGTTCGGCGCCATCGACCTCGATTGGCTCAGCTGGTACCAGCTCCCCGAAGACGGCGGGTCGGCCCCACAGACCGACCTTCAGCAGGAGAACCTCGAGGACGTCGCAGGCCGCTACTGGCGGTCCGGCGTTCAGTACCTGCTCCTGGCCGGTGCCGCCAGGGACGATGCCGACGTGCACAAGGTTCGTTCGGCTCTTCGCTATCCCCTACGAGTGATCCGGCTCGACACCCCGATCGCGGTTGTCGAGCAGCGACTCTCCCAGATACCCACCAGCGGACGCGCCCACGACCTGCAGGTCGCCCGAGACTGGGTCTCGAGGGATTTGGGTCGAGTCTCGGCCGACCTGACACTTGCCGGTGACACTCCACTGCCCACGCTCGCCGAGGAGATGCTGACCTGGCTCGACTGGCCGCGTGTCAGGTAGTGGTCCTGTCAGACCTCCCGTGCATGGTGTGGCCATGGACACGATGACCGCACTTCTGCTCGCTCTCCTCTGCCTGCTTGCCGGGGCTGCCCTTGGTGCGTTTCTGATGTGGCGCTTCGCTGCCCCATCCCCCAGGGGGGTTCATTCTGGGCTCGACGCCGTCCCGGCCGACCAGCTCCTGCGCCCTGTCAACGAGGCGCTCGACCGGGTCGAACGGCAGCTGGTGGAGACCGAGCGCCACCGGCTCCAGTCGCACGGCCAGATCCAGGAGCAGGTGCGAGCCATGAGCGACACGTCGCAGCTCCTCCGCACGGAGACGTCCTCCCTCGTACAGGCACTTCGGGCACCCCAGACCAGAGGCCGCTGGGGAGAGATGCAGCTGCGCCGCGTCGTCGAGCTGGCCGGACTCGTCGAGCACTGCGACTTCAGCGAACAGCTCTCCGTCGGTCGATCCGACGACCGCCAGCGGCCTGACCTCGTCGTGCACCTGGCCGGCGGCAAGAACGTAGTCGTGGACGCCAAAGTTCCCTTTGCTGCGTACCTCGAGGCGTCGTCGGCAACCGACGAGGCCACTGCCCAAATCCGAAGCGCCGCACACGCCCGCCACCTGCGCGCGCACATCGACGAGCTCGCCTCGCGAGAGTACTGGGAAGCGCTGGCGCCCAGCCCGGAGTTCGTCGTCCTCTTCGTCCCGGCCGAACCCTTCCTCTCCGCGGCGCTCGACGAGGACCCCGCACTGCTCGAGCACGCCTTCACCCGGCAGGTGGTGATCGCCACCCCGAACACCCTGGTCGCACTCCTGCGCACTGTGGCTTACACCTGGCGTCAGGACGCCCTCGCTGACAACGCACAGGCGGTACTCGCTGCTGGACGCGAGCTGCACCAACGCCTGGGAGTCCTCGGGGGGCACCTGACCAAGATGGGGTCGTCGCTGGAGGCGAGCGTGAAGGCGTACAACCAGGCGATCGGGTCCCTGGAGTCCCGCGTGCTGGTGACGGCCCGCCGCTTCCACGACCTGAAGGTCGTCGACGACTCGATCCAGGCGCCGGAGACGATCGACCTGGCCCCTCGCCTGCCTCAGGCGGCTGAGCTGACCGAACCTGCGGCCGCAGCGGACCAGCGCACCGACGGCGACACCGGGCAGCCACTCGCGGCGGGGTGACCCGGGCAGCGCACCGGACGCCGTACGGTAGGTGGTGTGTCTACTCCGCTACGCACCGATCGGCCCGATGTCGTGACGCCAGGCTCCACTCCCGGGGTCAACCCAGCTGAGCCGCAGGGGCGGCTGGTCCGCTCGAGCGCCCGCCCTGGCCTCAGCGGCACTGGCGTAGCGGTGCTCGGCGGTGCGATCGGGCTGGTGGCGTCAATCCTGGCCGAGCTGCTCACCGGCGGGCTTGGCTGGGTGTTCGCAGTTCCCTTCATCCTGGTGAGCGCTTACTGCGCCGCCGAAGTGTCCTCGAAGTCGATGCGCAGCGCAGTCGTCATGCCACCGCTGGTCGCCCTGCTCGTTGCCGCCGTCAACCCGTTCTGGTCCGGTGAACTGCCCACGATCCGCGGATGGTTCATGAAGACCCTCACCACCCTCACCACCCTGGCTCCCACGCTTTTGGTGGCTACGGGCGTTGCTGCAGCCATCGTCGGGGTGCGCTACTGGCGCACCAAGCGCGCCTGAGCTGCGCTGGAGGATTACCTGCGCTATCGGACTCGAAATCGAGGTCAAACCGCAGGGAATACGCCAAACGACGGCTGCAACTCCCACGGTGCCGGTCCCCCGCTCGGACGATCAGACCGGTCAGGACTGGCCAGCCGCCTTGAGGTCACGTCGCAGCTCTTGCGGCAACGAGAAGATCAGTGACTCCTCAGCTGCCGTCACCGTCTCGACGTCTCCAAAGCCGCGCTCAGCCAACCATTGCAGGACCCCATTCACCAGGCTCTCCGGAACCGATGCGCCGCTGGTCACACCCACCACTGTGACGCCGTCGAGCCAAGCCTCATCGAGCTCACCAGCGTTGTCGACCCGATACGACGATTTGGCCCCCGCGTCTACCGCCACCTCGACCAGCCGGACGGAGTTCGACGAGTTGGCTGAGCCGACAACGATGACCAGGTCGGACGACCCACCCATGAGCTTGACGGCTGCCTGGCGGTTCTGAGTGGCGTAGCAGATGTCGTCGCTCGGCGGGCTCATCAGGTTGGGGAACCGCACCCGTAGCCGGTCGACCGTTTCCATCGTCTCGTCCACCGACAGCGTCGTCTGCGACAGCCAGACCACCTTGTCGGGATCGTCGACAGAGATGTCGTCCGCGTGCTCGGGGCCATCCACGATCGTGATGTGCTCCGGCGCCTGCCCCGAGGTGCCGACCACTTCCTCGTGCCCCTCATGGCCGATGAGCAAGATCTGAACGCCTTCGCCGGAGAACCTACGGGCCTCGTTGTGCACCTTGGTCACCAGCGGGCACGTCGCATCGATCGTGCGCAGGTTTCGTTCAGCGGCTTCCTTGTGGACGGTCGGCGCAACGCCGTGCGCTGAGAAGACGACCAAGGCGCCCTCGGGAACCTCTTCGGTCTCGTCGACAAAGATCGCTCCACGCTTTTCAAGGTCTTCGACGACGTGCCGGTTGTGGACGATCTGCTTGCGGACGTAGACCGGAGCGCCGTACAGCTCGAGGGCCTTCTCGACGGTGATCACCGCCCGGTCGACGCCGGCGCAGTATCCACGGGGGGCGGCAAGCAAGACGCGGCGCTTGGGAGAAGCCATGTCCCCATCGTAGGCGGCGGCAGCAGCGCCCACCTTTCGGAGCCAGCCGCCACCCACAGTCGGTCCGGCCCCGTACGCTCGGCGCCGTGGCCTTGCAGACTTCCGTCGACCAACCCGCTGCCGTTCGCACGGTGGCGCAGGCGGTCGCGGGCTGGATCGACCGTCTCGGCCCCATCTGGGTCGAGGGGCAGGTGGCCCAGCTCAGCCGCCGTCCTGGCGCCGGAATGGTCTTCCTCACGCTGCGCGACACCGCCGCTGACCTCTCGGTCACGGTCACCTGCTCCAAGCGCGTCCTCGACGCCGCTGAGCCAGCGATCACCGACGGTGATCGCATCGTCATCTTTGCCAAGCCCTCGTTCTATGCGGCCAGGGGGACGTTCTCACTCTCGGCCAAAGAGATCCGCCACGTCGGCCTCGGCGAGCTGCTCGCGCGGCTCGAACGACTGAAGTCGACACTCGCCGCCGAGGGGCTGTTCGCCGCCGACCGCAAGAAGCCGCTGCCCTTCCTGCCTCGCGGGGTCGGCCTGATCTGCGGACGCGCATCAGCCGCAGAACGCGACGTCGTCGAGAATGCGAAGCGCAGGTGGCCGGCCGTCACCTTCTACACCCGTGAGGTTGCTGTTCAGGGTGCGACCGCCGCAGCTCAGGTCACCGCAGCGCTGCAGCAGCTCGACGCCGATAGGGCGGTCGATGTCATCGTCATCACGCGCGGCGGCGGCTCGGTCGAAGACCTGCTCCCATTCTCCGAAGAGACGCTGATCCGGGCCGTGGCCAATGCCGCCACCCCGGTGGTCAGCGCCATCGGACACGAGCAGGATGCCCCACTGCTCGACCTCGTCGCCGACGTCCGCGCGTCCACGCCCACCGACGCAGCCAGAAAGATCGTGCCCGACGTCGCCTTCGAGCTCGAAGCCGTCACCGCAGCTCGACGCCGCATGGCCGAGGCCATCGCCGCGCGGCTCGCATCCGAGCAGTCCGGGCTCGATCAGCTTCGTAGCCGCCCGGTGCTGGCCACGCCGGTGACACTGGTCGAAGCTCACGAACGGCTGGTCGTCGACCTCGTCCAGCGCAGCCGTCGCGCGCTGAGCAGCCGGCTCGAGCACGCCCACACCGAGCTCACACACACCAGGGCGCGCGTGCGCGCTCTTTCACCGCAGGCAACCCTCGACCGTGGCTATGCCTTGGTTCAGACCGAGGACGGCGCCGTCGTCCGCACCCCGCCCGCTCCGCGCTCGGCGCTGCTCGTCCGCGTCGCTGGCGGCAGCTTTACCGCTACCACTGATGGAGAGTCATGAGCACACCCGAGGCCCAAGCCCCCGAGATCGGCTACGAAGCTGCCCGCGACGAGCTGATCGATGTCGTCAAGCAGCTTGAGGGCGGTGGGCTGACCCTTGAGCGCTCGATTGCCCTCTGGGAGCGCGGCGAAGAGCTCGCCACCATCTGTCAGACCTGGCTCGACGGTGCGCGCGCCCGCCTCGAGGCCGCAACGCCTCAACCGGACTCAGCAGACAACGACTAGGGCATCTCGTCACGCAACGAGCCCGCCAGCTCCTCGAGCTCGCCCTGCTCAGCCTTGCCCGTCACGACAATCGTGACCCCGCGATCGGTCAGCACTATTCCTTGCTTCCCAGTCTCCTCGGACTCGACCAGCTGCCAGGTCGCATCACCAATCCGGACGTCGCCCGCGGGGACCGCGCCGTCGACCCAGTCGTCGACAGCCGCAGCGGCATCGCCGTCGGTCTGGCGTAGCTCGGCGTACGAGCCAGCCGGAGTCAGGTAGCCGACGTGCAGCACGCCACCCCCGACGTCGCCGGAAACCTGCTCGGTGTCGAACCACGCGCTGGTCGGGGTCCAGCCATCGGGCAGCCCAACAGGCTCCATGACCGGAAAGGTGTCGCCCCACCGGACCTCGGTGAAGACCTGCTCAACGTCCACCAGGGGAAGCGCCGAGCCCTGAACCTCAGGGCGCTGCCAGGCCACGAACCAGAAGCCTGCGAACACCACGGCGCCGACCACGGCCATCGACAGGACCATGTCACGGGTCGTCTCGAACCCGCGGGGACGTTTGCGCTGAGGCGCATTGGTCTGAGACAGGCTGGGCGGGGTGGACATGCCTCCATCGTCCCTCATCGGTCGCGACGGGGCGCGGCGGACGTAGAAGGCAGGCGTCCGAACAGCCATGCCAGTGCCAGCCCGATCACCAGGCCCAGAGCCAGCTGCCCCATCAGACCGAAGGCGCCGACGATCACCGCCACGAGCCAGTCGCGTGGCAACCGGAGGTCTCGAGCCAACGTCAGGTGCAACAGCCCGGCGACAGCCAGCAGCCCCGCAAGGATCGAGACCGGAAAGTGCGCCAGCACTCCAGCGAGCCCGGCGCCAAAGCCGACCCCGAGCACCAGAAGGGTGACCCCCATGATGAAGGGAGCCCCGCCGCTTCGGGCGCCGAACGACCGATGGGCGGTGAGCCCGCCGGCGCCGTGGCACACCGGCATGCCACCGATCGCCCCGGCGACCAGGTCGGCCGCTCCGAGGCTTACGGCAAGCCTGCTGGGGGTGACCCGCTTCGCCGCCTCTTCACCGAAGTAGACGCGTGCGGCGTCCGCGGGCGCCAGGCACGAGTTGGCAAACGTCAGCGGTAGCTGCGGGAGGACGAGTGCAGTAGCGGCGGCAACGAAGGCATCTACGGAGAATGACGGCAACGGCAACGCCGACGGCCCGAAAGCGAGGTCGGACCACCCGGTGATGACGGCGGCCGCCAGACCGATGACGACTACCACCAGCCCGGCCCCGTGTCGACGCCCCAACCAGGCAACGGAGCCAACGACGATCCCGGCAGTCAACAGCCACCAGCCGGAGACCTCGGGGACCTCAAACGAGGACGGCGGGTCAATGACCAGGCCCCATGCGATCTTCAGGAAGATCAGCCCGACCGCGATTTGGACGCCTCGGATCACCGACCGGGGAAAGACTGAGGCGACGCGATCCAGTAGCCCCGTCATTCCGAGTGATACGAAGACGACGCCCATAAGGATCGCTCCAGCCGCTATCTCGTCGACGCCCAGACCAAGCGCGATCGCGATGGCACCGAACGCCTTGAGCGGTTGCACGGGGATAGGAAGGCGGTAACGGAAGGCGCTCACTACATACAGCAGCGCTGGAGGCAGCAGCACGGCGGTGGGGGCAAGGCCGTTGGACACGATCAGTGCGACGGCGATGGGGACCATGACGCCGAGATCGGCCACGGCGCCCGACCACTCGTGGCGGTCGAACCGGAAGCCGGCCATCGGGCCGGACGCCCTCGCCGCCACTTGACCAGAGTCCACGGCCTCAGCGTAGGCGACCCCCGACCGGCCCCCGATACGATCGACTCCAGTCAACCCGAGGGGACCACCGTGACCGACCAGACCAACAAGCCGGAGACGCCCGACCGCAACCTGGGCCTCGAGCTGGGCCGTGTCACCGAGGCCGCCGCCGTTGCCGCCTCTCGATGGGTGGGACGCGGCGACAAGAACGGCGCGGACGGCGCCGCTGTCGAGGCCATGCGGGCCCTGATCAACACGGTCAGCATGAACGGCACAGTCGTCATCGGTGAGGGCGAGAAGGACGACGCCCCCATGCTGTTCAACGGCGAGAAGGTCGGCGACGGCACGGGGCCGGACGTCGACGTCGCCGTCGACCCGGTCGACGGCACCACGCTCACCGCCAAGGGGATGAACAACGCGGTCTCAGTGATTGCGGTCGCCGAGCGCGGCACGATGTTCGACCCGTCGGCGGTCTTCTACATGGAGAAGCTGGCCGCCGGCCCCGAGTCGGCTGACGTCGTCGACATCCGACTGCCGGCGAAGGAGAACATCCGCCGGGTCGCCAAGGCAAAGAAGATCGAGGTGCAGGACGTCACGGTCTGCATCCTCGACCGGCCGCGACACGAAAGCCTGGTCCAGGAGATCCGCGACACAGGTGCCCGGATCAAGTTCATCTCCGACGGAGACGTCGCCGGAGCGATCATGGCGTGCCGCGAGGACACCGGCGTGGACCTGCTGCTCGGAATCGGTGGCACTCCCGAGGGAATCATCTCCGCCGTCGCGATCAAGTGCCTCGGCGGCGTGATCCAGGGGCGGCTCTGGCCCACCGACGACGACGAGCGTCAGAAGGCGATCGACGCCGGCCACGACATGTCACGGGTCCTTGCCACCGACGACCTCGTCTCGAGTGACAACGCGTTCTTTGCAGCGACCGGTATTACCGACGGCGAACTGCTGAAGGGGGTCCGGTTCCACGCGGAGGGTGCGACGACGCAGACCCTTGTGATGCGCAGCAAGAGCGGCACCATCCGGTTCATGGAAAGTGACCACCGCCTCGGCAAGCTGCGCAAGTACGCGGCGGTGCAGTTCTGAGCGCTGATGCCGCGATCGTTCTCGATCAGGTCGTCAAGGCATTCGGGCCGATCACGGCGGTCAACGGCCTTTCACTTACCGTGCCGTCAGGGATCGTTCTCGGACTGCTCGGCCCCAACGGTGCCGGCAAGTCCACCACCATGCGCATGCTCACCGGTCAGACCCGGCCGACGTCTGGGGCGATCCAGGTGCTGGGCTACGACGTCACGAAAGACTCCAAACAGGCCAGGGCACGCATGGGCGTGGTCCCGCAGATGGACAACCTGGACACCGAGATGACCGTGGAGCAGAACCTAACGACGTTCGCGGCGCTGTACCGGGTTCCCCGACGTGAGCGACGGGCCGCCGTCGAGCAGGCTCTTGCCCTCGCCCAGTTGCGTGACCGGCGAACGGCGAAGGTCACCGAGCTGTCCGGCGGCATGAAACGTCGACTGCTGATCGCCCGAGGACTCGTCCACGACCCAGAGCTCGTGCTGTTGGACGAGCCGACGGTCGGTCTTGACCCTCAGGTCCGGCAAGAGCTGTGGTCGCTGATCGATGCCCTCCGGTCGCAAGGGACGACCGTGCTGATGTCGACGCACTACATCGAGGAGGCCGAGCGGCTTGCCGACGACGTTGCCGTCATGTCGCACGGATCCATCGTCGCCAGGGGAACGCCGCACGAGCTGCGGACCGCCCACGTTGGGTCTCGAGCCACCGAGTTCTACGGTCCCCCGGACAAGTTGGGCGCCATCCAACGCGCTGCCCAGGAAGCCGGGTTGGCCACCAGGCGCACCGGGCCATCGATCGCGGTGCTCCGCTCCGAAGAGGCTTCCGATGAGTTGCTGGAGGGGTTCGGCGAAGGCGTCCACCGGGTTGCCTCGCTCGAGGACGTCTTCGTTCTGCTGACCGGTGAGGTGCTGGAATGAGCAGCGCTGCCAGAGGCGCCAAACGCTACGAGTGGGCCACCTTCGAGGGCATCTGGAACCGCGAGTTCACCCTGTTCAAGCGCTACTGGTTGTCGACTACGTCCTCGTCGGTCGTGCAGCCAGTCATCTATCTACTGGCGTTCGGGCTTGGCGTCGGCACGCTCGTCACGCAGGTCGGCGGCATCTCATACGTCGAGTTCGTCGGCACCGGATCAGTGGCCACGGCGGTGCTCTTCGCCTCGGCGTTCCCCGGCATGTTCAACACCTACGTGCGACGCGTGTTTCAGCGCACCTACGATGCGCTGCTGGCTGCCCCCGTGACCGTCGACGAACTGGCACTCGCGGAGGGTTCGTGGATCGCCGCCAAAGCCGGTTTCTACGGTTCCTTCCCTCTAGTCGTCACCATGTTCTTCGGACTGACACCGTCATGGGGAATGCTGCTGGTGCCCTTCATCGGTTTCTTGACCGGTCTGGGGTTCGCCTTCTTCGGCATGTGGGTCTCGGCCGTCATCAAGACGATCGACGAGACGACCTACGTCACCTCGATCGTCCTGACACCGCTTTTCCTCGTTGCGGGCACGTTCTTCCCGATCACCAACCTGCCACCAGGGTTGCAGGTAGCCGCGCACTTCAACCCGCTCTACCACTGCGTTCAGCTGGTGCGCGACGCCTGCTTCGGGTGGCAATGGCCCGATGACCTCTACCACGTCTTGTTCCTGACCGCTTTCGCGCTGATCACCTGGGCAGTGGCCGTTCGCCGACTGCGAGCCCGCCTCGTCGACTGAGGACCTTCGCCTCAGGACGTCGCACCTCACCGGCCGCAAACTGGGTGGCGCGAGGTGGAGCTATGACTCGAAAGCTTCGTTCCTTCATGGCCGCAGCAACGACCATGGCCCTGGTGCCCCTGGGTGCCGGCGTTGCTGTCGGCGGCACTTCGGCACAAACGCCCACGATCACCGCACAGGTGAACTGGATCAGGACCCTTGAACGACCAGGCGAGCCGATCGACGTCTCGTTCGGCCCTGGCGGCAGCTCGATCATCCTCGCCAACAGGGATTCCTCCGCCCCGTTCGCATACTCCCTCAGACGATTGACGCCTGGCGGAGCGACACGGTGGTCGGTGTCAGCATCTGGGTCTGGCGGGGCAGTCAAGGGACTGACGGGTGAGAGAATCGCCGTGAGCCGGAAAGATCACGCGGTCTACCTCGCAGGCACAGCGGTCTGTCAGGGGGATGAACCCGGCGCTGCGGGTCCCTCCTTCGTACGGGGCTACTCACTGAGCGGTGATCGCAGGTGGACCCACTGGGTAGCCGGTTGTCCTCGAAGAGCTTCAGGTCTCGAACCGCGTCATCTTCATGTGACCGGAATAGACGCCACGGGCGGTCATATCGCGTTCAGCCTGCAGCATGGAGTCAGCTGCTGTTCGCGAACGGTCGGCCAAGGCTCCGTGCACGTGCTCGATCGTCGGGGACAGCCGCTGTGGAACCAGCGGCTCCGCTTCGCCGACCCCCACGTGCGGCAAGTGCTCCCGTCCGACGTCGCCGTGGTGAACGGATCCGTGGTGGTAGTGGGCACCACGCTCAACAAGGGCCAGGAGTCCAACGCCTTCATCGCGGCGTATGGAGTCCACAGTGGCCGGCGCCTCTGGGCCCGCCGCATCGACGGCAGGACTGAGCCCAATGGAGACATGTTCACGTCGGTGAGCGCATCAAACGGACGCCTCTACGTATCGGGAATGCTGGACGGCGGTGGTATCCAAGAGCCGATCGGTCCGGGGGTGGTGGAGCGTTGGAAGCCCTCTGGTGAACGGCTGTGGCAGCGGCACATCTCGGCGGCGTCGCAGCTATCGGCGCTTCGAGGCGGCTCGGTCACCTATTTCCACCGTGTAGCGGCGGCCAAGCACGAGACCTTCGTGATGGGCAACATTGGTCGATCAGGCGTGAAGGCGTGGAAGTTCAGGTGGAGTTTGCCTCCTCGCCAGTTCACCTCATGGACTTCCTTCGATGCCACCGCTTCACGCGGCTTGGTCGGCGCCGATCTCACTCGGCGCACACGCCCGAAGTACGTGACGCGACTCTGGTCCTGGACGTGGAGCACCTAGCCACGTTCGGCACCATCTAGTGGTTCTCCTACCCTGGGGCCATGGCCGACTTCACCTACTCCGACCTGCTGCCCCTCGGTCCGCAGGAGACGCCATACCGCCTCCTCACCACCGATGGGATCGAGACCTTCGACGCGGCTGGCCACCAGTTCCTGCGCGTCCACCCGGACGCGCTCACGCGGCTCGCGTATGAGGGCATGCACGACATCGCCCACTATCTGCGCCCCGGCCACCTGCAACAGCTGCGCACCATCCTCGACGACCCTGAGGCCAGCCCCAACGACCGGTTCGTCGCTCTTGACCTGCTGAAGAACGCCAATATCTCAGCCGGAGGCGTGCTCCCGATGTGCCAGGACACTGGCACCGCCATCGTCATGGGAAAGAAGGGTGAACGGGTCATCACAGGCGGGGGTGACAGCGAGGCTCTCAGCAAGGGAATCTATGACGCCTACACCAGGCTCAACCTTCGCTACTCGCAGATGGCGCCGCTCTCCACGTGGGACGAGACAAACACTGGAACAAACCTGCCGGCCCAGATCGACCTCTACGCCACCGACGGAGACGAGTACCACTTCCTGCTCATGGCCAAGGGCGGCGGGAGCGCAAACAAGTCCTTCCTGTTCCAGGAGACGAAGGCGGTCCTCAACCCAGAGGCGATGCGTCGCTTCCTCGACGAGAAGCTCCGTGGTCTCGGAACCGCAGCGTGCCCGCCGTACCACCTCGCCGTCGTCATCGGTGGAACCAGCGCCGAGGCAGCGCTGAAGACCGCCAAGCTCGCCAGCGCGCGCTATCTCGACACCCTGCCGACCGAGGGGTCTATGGCCGGACATGGCATCCGCGACACCGCCCTCGAGGCCGAGATCCTCGAGCTAACTCGTCAGTTCGGGATCGGCGCGCAGTTCGGTGGCAAGTACTTCTGCCACGACGTCCGGGTCATCCGCCTCCCCCGCCACGGCGCGAGCCTGCCGATTGCTATCGCCGTCTCCTGCTCGGCAGACCGCCAGGCGAAAGGGAAGATTACCGCTGACGGGGTCTTTCTCGAGCAACTCGAGACCGACCCGGCCCACTACCTGCCCGAGGTCACCGACGATCACCTCGACGACGACGTCGTCCACGTCGACCTCAACCGCCCCATGTCTGAGATTCGTAAGGAACTCAGCCGCTACCCAGTGAAGACGCGTCTCTCCCTCTCTGGGCCGGTTGTCGTCGCGCGCGATATCGCCCACGCGAAGATCAAGGCCCTACTTGACGCCGGCGATCCGATGCCGTCGTACCTTCGCGACAACGTCGTCTACTACGCCGGCCCGGCGAAGACACCCGAGGGGTATGCCTCAGGCTCATTCGGCCCAACCACAGCCGGTCGAATGGACTCGTACGTCGACGAGTTCCAGAAGGCCGGCGGTTCCTACGTCATGCTGGCCAAGGGAAACCGCTCGAGACAAGTCACCAAAGCTTGCCACGACAACGGCGGCTTCTACCTGGGATCGATCGGAGGCCCCGCCGCAAGGCTGGCGCAGGACGTCATCAAGAAGGTTGACGTGCTTGAGTTCGCCGAGCTGGGAATGGAAGCGGTCTGGAAGATCGAAGTCGAAGATTTCCCCGCCTTCATCGTGGTCGACGACAAGGGCAACGACTTCTTCGCTGAAACGAGCAAACCGACTCTCACCTCTATCCCCGTGGGCCCGCCCGCCTAGACCGAGTCAGCTGTAACGAGGTCATCACCGGGGGCTGGAGCGGGCCGCACTCGCTTCCACCCGTAGTCAAGCGCGATGGCCAGCCCGAGCAGACCGAGCAGCGCGAAGGCCGTCGCTGGCTCTTCGATGAGCGTTGTTGTGGCGAACGAGAAGAGGGTGGCCAGCAGCGTCACGAGGCCAATCACCAACAACCAAAGCTTCGCACCAGTCTCGTGGCGGACACGGATGTGCGAGATCGTCACAAAGGTGAAGATCAGGAGTGCGACGGCGCTACCAATAGAAGCAATCGCGGTCAGGTCGAAGAGCATGGCCAGGACGAGGGTGGCGAACGCCATGACAGCCAGGCCAACAGGTACACGTCCCCAGTCCTTGCCGAAGATCGGCGGGAACTGTCGCTTGGCCGCAAGGTCTTTGGAGAGCCCAACGGCTGGGTAGATACCGGAGTTGGTCGCACCCGCGGTGGCGAAGAGCGCCGTTACCGCCATCAGTGTGTAGCCGGCGTCCCCAAGAGTCGGCTTTGCTGCCTCAGCCACAGCGGTGTCGCCTGCGGCAATGGCCTGATCGACGGTCAACGCCCCATAGACACCGAGTGCGATTGCCACGTAGACGACCGTCGCGATTCCCAGGGCGATGTAGATCGCCTTGGGAAGCTCGCGCTTCGGCTCCTTCAGATCTCCAGCGGTGAAGGTAATGACGCCGAATCCGAGGAAGGCAAAGAAGGTCAGAGCGACACTGGAGAAAATGACGCGAAGGCTGGGGTAGCCAGACGGTGCAAGAAGCGACCAGTCGGCAGTGAAGAGTGTGACGGCCGAGAAGATCACCAGAATGCCGATCACGACACGCACGATGATCCCTTGTGCAACGGTCACGGCGCTGGTCCCGATGATGTTCAACAACGCCACACCGACGACAAGCAGAGCGGTGAATACCTTGGCCCAAAAGACGTCCCCGTCGGTGAACATCGCACTGGCGTACCCACCGAAGGACGTGGCCACCATGGCGGTGACGATGAACTGCGAGCCGAAGGCCATCCAGGCGGTGATCCCGGTGAAGTGCCCCTCGCCGAATCCCCGCGACACGTACTCGATCAGGCCAGAACCGGAGGGAAACTTCGAACCCAACTTCCCGAACGAGTAGCCCTGCAGGCCAGCGATGATTCCAGCGATCAGGAACGAGACCCACACAGCAGCTCCGGCGATCGCACCGGCGGGACCCAAAAGGGCAAAAATCCCTGCCCCCACCATCGCACCGACCCCGATGAACGCGGCTTGACGAACAGTCATGGACGTCTTGGTGGCAGTCATCATCACCACCTCCTGACTCCACGCTAGGACCGCCCCGAGCGGCCAGGCAGAGTCACTGGTCCCGACACCCGTCCTGCAATTCGGGCGACGTGATCGACCGGCTCCGACAGACTGGGCTCCATGCCCGAGGACAGCCGATCGACCACGCTTCCGGATGGTGCGGTGCTTCGCTCCGCCGGGGCCGAGGATGTTGCCGAGATGATGCGGCTGGAGGCGGACCGCGAGGGCGAAGACGACGCCATCGACCTTGAGCTCGTCGCCGGCACGCCGGGTGGACTCGAGTCGATCAGCGTCGTCGAGCTGAACGGACGCGTCGTCTCCATGGCGACGCTGCTTGACGAGACGGTGCGTGTGGGTGGCGTGGTCCTCCCTGCCGGTCAGATCGAGATGGTGGCAACCGCCAAGGACGCCGAGGGCCGCGGGTACGTACGAGCACTGATGGGTCGATGTCACGATCTGTCGAAGGCACGCGGGCACGTGCTCCAGGTCATGATCGGCATCCCAAACTTCTACCGACAGTTCGGGTACGCGTACTCGATCCCGATGCACCCCTGGGCAACCATCACGCCAGACATCGGGATTTCCCCAGGCTTCTCCGTCCGTCCGGCAACCACCGATGACATCGCCACCTGCCACGCCCTGCAGGAGCAGCTGCAGTCAACGTTCGATGTGTCCATGCCGCACAGCGAAGATTGCTGGCAATGGATCGTGACGCACGCCTCGAGCAAGCAGATGCTCGTCCGCGATGGCACCGGTCATCCTGTCGGGCTCGCACGGGTGTTTGCCGATGACGGGTCAGTCGACGTGGGTGAGATCGTTACAGTCAGCGCCGATGCGACCGACGCGCTACTCGTTCACGCGCTTGAACGCACCGGTGACAACGGATCTGCCCGCGTCTGCGTTCGACCAAACGTGCCAGGGTTGGCCGAGCGGACTCAGGACGCCGAACGAGCCGACTGGTACTACGTCCGGATCTCCGACCCGGCGGCCTTGTTCACCGCACTCGCACCCGAGCTGCTGCGACGACTGCACGCAATGAGGCGCGAGACGGGAGAAGCTCTGATTTCGTTCTACCGCTCGCACCTGCGTCTGGTCTGGAGCTCTGACCGTCTGGAAGTCACCAGCGGAGGACCCCTTCAAGCTCCAGTGTCGATGGGTGGCTCCGGGATCCCCCTCGATGCGCTCGGCTCCCTGCTCTTTGGCGGCGGTGCCGGCGCCGTCGATGAGGGCTTTCCCGATGCGCTGCTGGGCCGCCAAGAGGAGCTCATGCGTGAGCTCTTCCCCCCACAATCGGCTGATCTGTTGACCTTCTATCTGCCTTCCTAGGGCGTGGGGTCGTACGGTGGCCAAGTGACGAACCATGAGGGCAGGATCGAGCACGACTCGCTGGGTGACATCGAGGTTCCCGCCAACGCGCTTTGGGGGGCAAGCACCCAGCGGGCGGTCCACAACTTTGGAATCAGCGGGGAGCCCGTATCCCCAGAGATCGTCCACGCGTTGGCCACGATCAAGGCCGCGGCGGCCGAGGCCAACGCACGACTCGGGGTTGTCGACGTCGACACTGCTGCCGCCATCGTGGCGGCTGCCGAACTGGTGGCGTCCGGTACTCAGGACGACCAGTTCCCGGTCGACCGCTTTCAGACAGGCTCGGGCACCTCGACCAACATGAACGTCAACGAAGTTGTCGCGCACCTTGCCAGTGCGGCGTCGGGTCTCAGCGTTCACCCCAACGACCACGTCAACGCCTCCCAGTCGAGCAATGACACGTTTCCCACCGCGATCCATCTGGCCGTCGCCGTGCTCCTAAGGGACACCCTCATACCCAATCTGCAGGGCCTGGAGGACGCGCTATTCATCTGCAGCGAGCAGTGGGCCGACGTCGTCAAGCCTGGCCGTACGCACCTGATGGACGCAGCGCCGGTGATGCTTGGCCAGGAGTTCGGCGGCTTTGCAGGCCAGATACGGCAGGGCATCAACCGGATCGAGTCAGCGGTGCCTCGGCTCCTCGAGGTCCCTCTCGGTGGTACCGCTGTCGGGACAGGGCTCAACGCTCCACCCGAGTTTGCAGCTCTGACGATGGCCGGCGTTGCCGACCGATCCGGCATCGTGCTCACCACACCGCGCTCGGCGATGGAAGCGCAGTCCAACCGCGATGCCTTGGTGGAGACCTCCGGAGTCTTGCGGGGTCTTGCGATCTCGCTGATGAAGATCTGCAACGACCTGCGATGGATGAGCTCCGGTCCCAGTGCTGGCCTGGCCGAGATCACGTTGCCTGCCGTCCAGCCAGGGTCGAGCATCATGCCCGGGAAGGTGAACCCGGTTATCCCAGAAGCAGTCATCCAGGCGTGCTGCCAGGTCATCGGGTTGGACTCTGCCATAGCGATCGGCGCGACCACCTCGTCGTTCCAGCTCAACACAGCCATGCCACTGATCGGCTGCAACGTCGTGGACGCTGTGCACCTGCTGGCTGGGAGCGCCGAGGCATTGCTGCAACATGTCCCCGGAATCACCACCGACCCCGACCGGCTACGTCGGTCCGCTGAATCCTCACCAGCCATTGCCACATCACTCAACCTGCTCGTGGGCTACGACGCGGCAGCCGCAGTGGTGAAGGATGCCGCAGCACGTGGCGTGACGATTCGCTCCGCGGCACAGCGGCTTGTCGACGAAGGTCTCGTCACCGCGTCAGACCTCGACGCGGCGCTCGATGTCGACCGGCTCGCGCGCGGCGGTCGTTGACTCCTCACGGCTCGAAGGCCACCCGCTCACCGGGGTGGGTGATGAGAATCTCGGTGTCCAGACCTAGCTTGGCCACCGCATCGGCGAACTCGTGGGGCGGGCTTTCCATCCGAGCGAACTTGAGCCGATGCAACCCAGCGACGGCGAGCGTCCCCCAGTGGATCGGCACTGCATAGCGCGGGCGCAGCAGCGCGACGGCGTCCGCTGCGGTCTTCGGGTTCAGATGCCCGTCGCCCAGCACCAGACCCCAGCCCCAGACTGGGATCATGGCCACGTCGAGCTCTCCTGGAACGAGCTCGGCCATGCCGGGAAAGATGTCGGTGTCGCCGGCGAAGTAGACGGTGGCCTCGCCCGCTTCGATCACGTAGCCGATGGCCAGAGCGACTGGCCCTCGCGGCTCACGCTTACCGGAATGCACAGCGATAGTGGCGCGCACAGTGACACCGTTGAAGCTAAGGACGTCACCGGGGGCCATCTCGGTGACGTTGTGGAACCCCTTGCTCCGCATCCATCGCTCGGCTCCGTACGGAACGACGATGAGCGGGTCATCCCGAAGCAAGCGCAACGACGGGAAGTCAAGGTGGTCGTGGTGCAGGTGGGAGATGACGACGAGGTCGACTTCGGTGTACTCCCGAAGGTCAGCGGCCCTCGGCATTCGGTGCAACATCGCCGCCCCAGGACGCAGCACCGGGTCGGTCATCACCCGCACACCATCGACCTCGATGAGGACCGTGGCGTGGCCGAGGTAGGTCAGATAGTCCTGGTACGCCACCCCACCACCCTACGAGACACACAACGTGTAAGCCCGCTGGTCCTATAGGCCCGGTCAGCTAACACGTTGTGGTCGTTACACGGGGCTACAGGCTGACATCCTCAAGCATCTCGGTGACAAGGGCGGCAATCGGTGACCGCTCCGAGCGCGTCAATGTGACATGTGCGAACAGCGGGTGCCCTTTGAGTTTCTCGACGACGGCAACGATGCCGTCGTGGCGCCCGACCCGCAGGTTGTCGCGCTGGGCGACGTCGTGAGTGAGGACGACGCGCGACCCCTGACCGATCCTTGACAGCACGGTCAGCAACACGTTGCGCTCCAAGGACTGCGCCTCGTCCACGATCACAAACGCATCGTGCAGCGAGCGTCCTCGAATGTGTGTCAGCGGCAGCACCTCGAGCATGCCCCTGTCCACGATCTCCTCAACGACCTCGGTCGTGGTGATAGCCGAGAGCGTGTCGAAGACCGCCTGACCCCAGGGGTTCATCTTCTCGTTCTCGGTACCCGGAAGGTAGCCGAGCTCCTGGCCGCCGACGGCGTAGAGCGGTCGGAACACGACCACTCTGCGGTGGTGACCACGTTCAAGAACCGCCTCGAGGCCAGCGCACAGAGCCAAGGCCGACTTGCCCGTTCCCGCCCGTCCCCCCAACGACACGATGCCGACGTCGGGGTCGAGAAGGACATCGAGTGCGATGCGTTGCTCGGCGCTTCTGCCGTGAAGCCCGAAAGCCTCGCGGTCACCGCGGACCAGGCGGACCTGCTTCTCCGGGGTCACCCGGCCCAGACCCGAGCCCCGGTCTGAGAGCATGACGAGCCCGGTGTGGCAGGGGAGGTCGCGGGCGACATCGAGGTCGATCCGATCCTCGTGGTAAAGCCGGTCCAATAGGTCGCTGTCGACCTCGACCTCGGTCATGCCGGTCCACCCAGACTCCACCGCCCACTCGGCGAGATACTCCTCGGCCTCCAGGCCGACCGCAGAGGCCTTGACCCGCATCGGGAGGTCTTTCGATACCAACGTCACGTGCCGGCCTTCAGCCGCCAGGTTGCGCGCCACCGCCAGAATGCGGGTGTCGTTGTTGCCCAGCCGGAAGCCTGGCGGAAGCACCGCTGGGTCGGTGTGGTTCAGCTCGACCCGTACCACCCCGCCACGGTCACCGACGGGCAGCGGCTCGTCAAGACGCCCGTTCGCCACCCGTAGGTCGTCGAGCATCCGCAGCGCCGTTCGTGCGAAGTAGCCCAGCTCAGGGTGGGAGCGTTTGGCTTCGAGCTCGGTGATCACGACCACCGGAAGCACGACTTCGTGCTCGTCGAACCGCATCCACGCGGCCGGGTCGGACAACAGCACGGAGGTGTCAAGTACGAAGGTCCGACGCTCCACAGTTCAAGGCCTCCCGTGTGGGCTGGTCGAGCGCCCGCCCCGGTCGACGCTACGACGCGGTTCGCCGAACCCAACGCCGCCACGCCGGGCCGCACTAACTCCGGCGGCAGGTACGTCACTCCGCGTCATCCGCTCGTCGAGTACGAGCGGATGACCTAGGTCAGTTGCCGTAGCGGCGGTGACGCTGCCCGTACGAGCGCAAAGCGCGCAGAAAGTCGACCCTGCGGAAGTCGGGCCAAAAGGCCTCACAGAAGTAGTACTCGCTGTGCGCGCTCTGCCACAGCATGAAGCCAGAGAGCCGCTGTTCGCCCGAGGTACGGATCACCAGGTCGGGGTCAGGCTGTCCCTTGGTGTAAAGGTGCTCTTGGATGTCGTCAGCGGCCAGGTCGCGTGCGAGGTCTTCCATGGGCGTACCTGCATCCGCGTGCTCAACCAGCAGCGACCGTACGGCGTCAGCTATCTCCTGCCGCCCCCCGTAACCAACGGCCACATTGACCATCAGGCCCTCGACGTCACGGGTCGCGGCTGCCGCCGACTTCAGCATCTCTGCGGTGTGCTGCGGAAGCAGGTCGAGGGCACCGACCGGATGGATCCGCCACCGCCCACCGGCTGCCAGCTCGGTGACGACCTCTTCGATGATCGCCAGCAGCGGAGCCAGCTCCGGTTCGGGCCTCGCCAGATTGTCGGTGGACAGGAGCCACAACGTGACGAGCTCGACACCAGCCTCATCGCACCACTCCAGGAGGCGCGCGATCTTGTCGGCACCGGCACGGTGACCGGAGCTAGCGGAAGTGCCCGAAGCCTTTGCCCACCTTCGGTTGCCGTCGAGGATGACGCCAACATGGTGCGGCGCCTGCGCGGGGTCGAGGGATGCCAGCAGCCTCCGCTCGTAGAGCGTGTAGGCGAGGTCCCGAAGCCCCACGTGGCACCCCCTTCCAGTGATCCCGCCCGACTGTATCCCTCACGAGCAGTTCACCGGTTGCCCCGGTCAGGTCGTCACACTGACGGACCAGCAGCCTTGACCTCCTCGACAGCAGCTAGCGCCGAGGTCAGCTCAGAGAGCCAGTCCTCGGTGTGCTGGCCGACGAGTCGGACACACCAGGCCAGGGCGTCGGCGCGCGAGCGTGCCACGCCGCCGGCGACCAAGGTGTCGAGAACCTGGCGCTCCGGCTGACGGAGCCGCGTCATCACTGGCACGGCCTGGTGGGTGAAGAGCACCCGCTCCTCGCCGATGGCGACACCCCATGCCACCGCGCGTCCGGTTTCAGCTTCAAGTTCCTGGGCGATCGTGATGCGCTCGTCCCTGGTCTGCTCGCGAAAGGCGCTGGCGCGTCCGCGACGGGCCGCCGCTAGATCGGTGCCGTCATCGACGGCGGGATCGTTCAAGGTGCCGATGATCATGATCTCGTCCCGGTCGACGACAACATCTGGCGCTGCGGTGAACCATGCCTCAGGGAGACGGCCGGTAAGCCAGCCACGAAGGGCGGCGAGGTCAAGAGGGCGGGGGGCGGGTCGTTGATGGTTTCTTTTCATGGAATCAGATTACTTGATTACTTTCTTACTGCAACCCCTTTCGCCGTTTGGAGGCATCATCGGCCTCGCTCACCATCCTGCGGGATTACCACCACCGGCCCCTGAGCGTTCCGGACTACTGACGCCGAGACCGAGCCAAGCAGGCGGGCCAGGCCAGTTCCTCGCGCGCCCACGACGGTGACAGCTGCATACCGGGATGCCTCGACCAGCGCCTCCTCGGCAGGACGGTGGACAGCCAACGGGACCGCCTCAGCAGTCGCCTCTGCCCCCAGAACGCCGACAAGATCGGCGGTGAGCGAGTCGCGAACCGCCGCTGCGAACTCGTCCTCGCTCGGGACGTAGTTGAGGTCGACTTCCTTCAGCCGTGGCGCAGTCTTGAGCGACCAGGCTCGGAGCACGACGCAGTCGGACGCGCCGGCGATCGGCGTCTGCGTGAGCCCAGCGAACTGCCCGGGCGGCGTCATGAGAACCGTCGTATCCCACGACGACTGCATCGCTGCAGGTCGACGGATCCACGTGAGGGGTCGCGTCAGTCATGCCCTCACTCTGGCGCACTCCGCAGCAGTTGCGCGACCTGCTCGGCGTCATCGGTGGGAAGTTCGCAGCGAAACCCGCGACAGACCCACGCCTGCGGCGTCCGGGTGGAGCGTCCTCGGAGCAGCCCCACCCCGACCTCACCTGGAGCGGCAACCGCCACCACCCGGCCGGGCGCCGGCCACGACCAGGCAGCCGCCGCCAGCGCATCACGGGTGGCGCCTGGCTGTCCGACCACCGCAACCTCCTGAGGTCCGTCCACCCACGCTTCGGCCACGGCCAACCACCACCCGGCAAACCGCGGCGCTCGTCCAGTGAGGTGAGCCGCGGCTGCGAGAAGTCGCTCCGCCGCATCGCGGTGAACGGGGTCACCGCCCAGGGCCGATGCCATGATCAATGCGCTCGCCAGCGCGGACTGGCCGCAAGGTGTCGCGTTGTCGGTCCACTCCTGCGGTCGTCGGACCAGCTGCTCTGCATCTACGGCCGTGTCGAAGTACGCACCCGAGCCATCGGCAAAGCCGGCGAGAGCAGCATCCAGCACGATCAGCGCCCGGTCGTACCAACGCGCATCGCCACCGGCCTGGTAGAGCGTGAGCCAGCCCTCGACCGTGGCCGCATAGTCCTCCAGGACCCCATGAGCTGCGCCCGGAACCCCATCTCGTGACATCCGAAGGAGCCGATCGCCGGTCCAGTGCCGGCCCCAGACGAGCTCGGCGCAGCGAGCGGCAGCCGCCACGAGCTCGGGGCGGTCATGCACGGCTCCGATCTCAGCGAGTGCCGCTACCGCCAGCCCGTTCCATGAGGTGACGACCTTGTCGTCTCGCGCCGGTGAAGTCCTGGCGGTCCTGGCCATTAGCAGCTGTGTGCGAACGTGGCTCCATCGCTCCTCGTCGTCCGGAGCGACAGGCAGCTGCAACGTTGAGGTGCCGTTCTCAAACGTCCCGTCGGTGGTCACGACGAGCAGGTCGGCCGCCCACCTACCTTCTTCCTCGCCGAGCACCTCGACCAGCTCACTCGGGGTCCAGGCGTAGTAGCGACCCTCGACGCCCTCGGTATCGGCGTCAAGAGCCGAAGCGAATCCACCTTCAGAAGTGGCGAGGTCGGCGAGCAGAAAGTCGGCGGTCTCGTCCGCGATACGCGCTCCCAGCTCACGCCCAGAAACCTGGCCGATGTGAAGAGCGGCCCGAGCGAGCAGCGCGTTGTCGTAGAGCATCTTCTCAAAGTGCGGCACCACCCAGGCAGAGTCGACGCTGTACCGCGCGAAGCCGCCAGCCAGCTGGTCGTAGATCCCCCCGGAGGCCATCGCCCTTAGCGTGCCCTCCGCCATGAGGAGAGCGTCCGACGACCCTGTGCGCGCGTGATGTCTGGTCAAGAACTCAAGCACCATGCTCGGCGGGAACTTAGGCGCGCCACCAAAGCCACCTCGGGCGTAGTCGTACTGCTTGGTGAGGGTGGCCAGTGCTTGAGCGCAGTCTGCAGACGTCGGCGATTGACCGGTTCCGTCTCCTGGCGGCACCCGCATTTGTTCGATTCGGCTGAGGACGTCTGCGGCCTGATGGCGTACGTCATCAGCTCGTTCGCGCCAGGTGCTCGACACCGCCATGAGCACGTCAGAAAATCCCGGCATGTCACCGCGACGACGCGGGGGGAAGTACGTGCCAGCGTAGAAGGGCTCACCTTCTGGGGTGAGAAACACGGTCATGGGCCAGCCACCGTGCCCGGTCATGGCGGTGACAGCGTCCATGTAGACCGCATCGACGTCCGGTCTTTCCTCGCGATCGACCTTTACCGAGACGAAGCGCTCGTTCATGAGAGCGGCGATGTCCGAGTCCTCGAACGACTCGTGAGCCATGACATGGCACCAGTGACAAGCCGAGTACCCGACGGACAGCAGAACAGGGACGTTACGTTGCAGAGCCTCCGCAAACGCATCCGGCCCCCAGGGTTGCCAATGGACCGGGTTCTCGGCGTGCTGAAGCAGGTACAGGCTGGCCGATCCGGCGAGGAGGTTGGTCACCAGGTCATTCTGGGGCCCGTCATACCGTCACGGCGAGGGGAACGAGCAGGCGTGATACCACGGGGCCAGGGGTTTACCCTGCCTCGTTATGGGCCGATGGATATCCTGGGCGCAGTGGCGCCGGAGGTCGACTGCGCCCTGAGCGCAAACACCGGAAAGAGGGGTTTCCGTGGGTTGGGCACGCCGCAGCAGCTGGTGGGCCTATGTTCTGCTGTGCGCTGCGCTGGTCAGCCTCTACTACTCAATCCCGTTGGTCACATCGTGGCCATGGCAGCCCGGCAACAGCCAGGGCCTGGTCTGGACGGCTGTGGCGATAATCACCGTCGTTGCCATGCTGTTCGGAATCGTGAGCCAGCGCCCACCCGCGAAGCCCGCCTGGGTGCTCCTCACGGTGGGCGTCGCACTCACCGGAATCGCCGACACATTCTGGGAGTTTCCCGAGCTCGTCGGTCTTCGAGCTCGGGACATTCCCTACCCCTCCATACTCGACTACTTCTACCTCGCCTCCTACCTGTTCTTGTTTGCCGGGATCATCCTGCTGGTCCGACGCCGCTCCCCTGGGCGTGACAGAGCCGCCCTGCTCGACTCCCTGATCGTCACGACGGCTGCAGCGCTGACGTCGTGGATCTTCATCATCGAGCCGAGCCTGGCCGACGCCAATCTAGACGTGGCGACATCCCTGGTCACCGCTGCATACCCCTTCATGGACATTCTTCTCTTGGGTGCAGCGACCCGGCTTTGGTTTTCCCTCGACTCCGGCCGCAACATCTCGATGCGCTTCCTGGTCGTGACGCTGGTCGGGGTCTTGGTAGCCGACACCGCGTACGCCTACCTGACCCTCTCCGGCGCGTGGAGTGACGGGACAGCCTGGGATTTGGGATGGTTCCTTTTCTACGTGGGGCTCGGCGCGGCAGCTCTTCATCCTTCGGTGTCTGCACCGGTCATCGCCACCCCTCCCGAGCGAGCGATCAGCCGCTGGCGTTTCGTCGTGCTCCTAGCCCTGATGTCCGTCCTTCCGTTGCTGCTGCTCTTCGGCCAGGCAACGATCGGCGCATCAACTCAGGACCTGGTCATCGTCGTCGGCGCCCTGTTCATGTTCGGCCTGGTGCTGCTACGTCTCAACGATCTCGTGCTGCAGCTGCGGGAAACTCTGCGTAGAGAGCGAGTCATCCGTGATGCCAATGGTGCTCTCGCTGCAGCTGCCGATCCGGACAGAATACGAGACACCGTCGTCAAAGCGGCCGCCGACCTCCACCCTGGCGCCACCTCTTACGTCGTCGAGCTAAGACGCAGCGGGACCAGCGGCATGGTGACCCAGACGGTGCCTGCCGGGCGTCGATTCGGATTGAGCGACGTCGCCCTCGAGCAACTCGCGGCCATCTCATCGGAACTCGTGGTGGTCTATGGCCCATCACCGCTCCACCGCGACCTCGAGCTGCGCGAAGAGTGCGCGATCACGGCTCGTGCCCTCACCGACAACGAGGGGGCGGCAGACGGCTACCTCATCGCAGCGGCGAGCCCAGCTCTTCCGGCAGAGACTCCCCCAGCGCTTGCCGCGCTCGCTGAGGCGGCCTCACTGGCCCGCGCTCGCATCGGGCTCGGTCGGGTGCTCGCCGATCGGGCCAGCGAGCAACGGCTTCGCCGGATGCTGCAGCACTCATCGGACATCATCGCCGTTCTCGATCTCGACCTCAGCATTCGCTACCTGAGCCCAGGAGCTGAGCGCATGCTGGGTGTGTCGCCGCGCCACGTGTTCGGGACCAGTTGGCTCGACGCCGTGTTCCCGGCAGACCGCGTGAAGGCACACGACATCATCGACGCCTCCACCAGCGATCGCCCCGCACAGACGGAGTTCCGTCTGCTGGCAGGAGACGGATCGCATCGCTACGTCGACGTCGTCGCCACCCGAGTGATCGAGCATGACGAGCCGGGGTTCGTGCTGACCTGCCACGACGTCACCGAGCGGCGCGCTCTTGAGCAGCAGCTTTCCTACCAGGCCTTCCACGACTCGCTGACCGGGCTCGCCAACCGGGCACTCTTCCGGGACCGCCTCGAGCACGCAATCGCTCGGACATCGCGCAGCCAGACACGTTTCGCGGTTCTCTTCATCGACCTCGATGACTTCAAGGATGTCAACGACTCACTGGGTCATGCGGCCGGCGACGGAATGCTGCGTCAGATGACTCATCGGATCGGCGAAGCAGTCCGCGAAGAAGACACCGTTGCTCGACTCGGAGGCGACGAGTTCGCCATCCTGCTCGAGGCCATCGACAGCGATGAGGAGGTGATGACGGTGGCGAACCGAATCGTCGCCTCAGCCCGTGAGCCCTTCGAAATCGGTGAGTCGATCATCTCCAGCGGCTTGAGCATCGGGATCGCGATCGCAGACACCACGTCGATATCCGCCGAGGCGGTGATGCGTAACGCCGACCTCGCCTTGTACGAAGCAAAGAACCTCGGGAAGAACCGACACGCGCTCTTTGCCCCAGCGATGCACGAGCAGGCTCTCGACCGACTCCAACTGTCAGCCGACCTTCGTGACGCGATCAACCTGAACCAACTGGTCCTTCACTACCAGCCCATCTTCGAGCTTGCCACAGACGCAGTTGTTGGCGTCGAGGCGCTGGTCCGCTGGCAGCATCCCGTGCGTGGGCTGCTGGGTCCCGATCAGTTCATCGGACTCGCTGAGGAGAGCGGCCTGATCGTGCCGCTCGGCCACCAGGTGCTGCGTATGGCCTTGGCTGCGGCCGTCCAGTGGCAACGTGATCTTCCTGGCTATGACGCGTTGACCCTGACCGTCAACCTCAGCGCACGCCAGGTGCAGGAGGACACCCTCGTCGACGAGGTGCGCATTGCCCTCTCGGAGTCTGGCTATCGCCCGTCATCGCTTGTCCTGGAGATCACCGAGTCGATGCTGCTCCCGGGAGAAGGAGTGACCATGGAGCGGCTCCGCGAGCTCGCCGACCTCGGGGTGCGACTGTTCATCGATGACTTCGGAACGGGCTACTCCTCCCTGAGCTACCTTCAGCAGCTTCCGGTCCATGGCATCAAACTGGCCCGCGAGTTCGTGTGTACCTTAGGCGTCGGAGCTGTCGACGAGGTCAGCAGCAGCAACCTCGTCCGAACCATCAAGAGCATCGCCGAGACCCTTGGGCTCACATCGATCGTTGCCGAGGGAGTGGAGACTCCCGAGCAGCGCCAAGCTCTGATCGACCTTGGCTACACCCTGGGGCAGGGTTATCTGCTGGCGCGCCCCATGCCGGCGAGCGCGGTTGCCGCACTATTGCAGGACAACACGCCACGTCGTCTAGCCGACATCCCGATCTGATGAGTCATCGGGCACGTCTTCGTCGAACGTCGGTGGCACCTTGCCGATGTGATGAATCATCGATCGCAGCAAGAAAAAGGTTGCGACCCCAAGCAGCACGACAATCGTGAAAGCGATGAGCCCCGGACCAATCTCGCGCGTGTCGGCCTCCTCGAACCGCTGAATCAAAAGGGGCAGTCCTGCAATCTCGGAAGCTACGGCGGTCATCATGGCGCCATTGTGCCTGAGGTCAACAGATCCCAGCGAAGAGGTCGTCCTCTGGCAGAGGGCTGTCGACCAGGCATCGCGCCAGCTCGTACTCCTCCGTCGGCCACACAGCCTGCTGGACCTCCAGAGGAACCCCGAACCACCAGCCCTCATCGTCGATCTGAGTGGCGTGGGCTCGTAGGGCGTCATCGCGCACAGGAAAGAACTCGGCGCAGGGCACCCGCGTCGTGATCCGCCCCTCGTCCTCAGGGCGGTCAACCCACTCCTCGAGCCACGTACCAAACGGTGAGTCCAGCCCGGCATCAAGCATCCCAGCATGCAACGCCTCGAACCGCTCCTTGTGGAACCCGTGGTGATAGTAGAGCTTCAGCGCTTGCCACGGCTCACCCTGCTCGGGGTACGCCGACCCGTCGGCCGCTGCATCGAATGCAGCGACTGACACCTCGTGGCACATGATGTGGTCAGGATGCGGGTACCCGCCGTTCTCATCGTAGGTCGTGACCACGTGCGGCCGGAATGCTCTGATCAACGACACCAAGGGGAGTGCCGCCTCCGATAGCGGGACACGCGCAAAGCACCCTTCGGGCAGCTGATCGCGATCCTCGACTCGATAGTCCTCGAGATACCCGGAGTCGACGAAGCCCAGCCACTCCTGTTCGACGCCGAGGATCTCCCGCGCCCGATTCATCTCCGCGCGACGGATCGCGACAAGGTTGGCAGCGATCTCTGGGTCATCGACCAGCTTGGGGTTCAGCACATCTCCCCTTTCGCCACCGGTACACGTCACCACCATCACCGACACACCCTCAGCCACGTAGCGGGCCGTGCTGGCCGCTCCCTTGCTCGACTCGTCATCGGGGTGCGCGTGGACGGCCATGAGCCGCAGTCCTGCCGCGGCATCTGGGGAGGGTGGCACCGGCACAGGATAGGAGAGCCGGACAATGGAGGCGTGACTGGTCCTGGCAACGATCCCCGCCTCCCCCGACACCTGCGTGGCGTTGCACTCTCTCCGGACGTCGACCTCGACCATCTCCAGGAGCGCTACGGCACCAGTCGCTCACGGCTGACCATGGGGCTGGTCCTAGGTCTGGTGGTACTCCCCTTCGTCGGCTGGGTGGTGTGGGCCGGACTTGTCCAGGCCGACCAGAATCTGACTTGGAGTACGACCGGCTTCCGCGACGTCACCGACACCTCGGTCATCGTCGAGTTCGACGTCTTCCTCCCTCCCGGCTCAGAAGTCCTCTGCACCGTTCGCGCACTCGACCGCCGCGGCCTTGAAGTCGGACGCGCTGAGGCACCCGTCACGAGCGATAACGCCGACACCCACGTCGTCTACGCTTTACCGGTGACGGCCCGGCCCAGCAGCGCCTTCGTGGACAGTTGCCGGCCCGTCGGTTGACCATGGCACCGCCGAGGGCAAACCCGCCTCACGAACCGATCCGCCGAAGGAGCACTGCATGACCACCTGGCTCTCCCAGGACGCCTATGACCGGCTGAATGTCGAGTACGAAGAGCTCACCACCACCAGGCGAGCCGAGGTTGTCCAGAAGATCGCGTCGGCGCGAGAAGAGGGTGACCTCAAGGAAAATGGTGGCTACCACGCCGCCCGCGAGGAGCAAGGCAAGCTTGAAGCTCGCATCAAGCAGCTGCGCCACCTGCTCGAGAGTGCCCAGGTCGGTGCACCCTCCGCCGAGGACGGCACTGTCCAGGTTGGACATGAGGTCGCGGTGACCTTCGTCGGCGGGACACTTGACGGCGAGAAGGAGACCTTTCTGTTGGGGTCGCGTGAACAGGCGGGCCACCACGAAATCGATGTCTACTCACCCCAGTCGCCCTTGGGTGGGGCCGTCCATGGGCAGGCGATCGGGACCGAGATCAGCTATCGACTGCCCAACGGCAAAGCACTGACCGTGCGCGTTGACTCCTCGGCCCCCTTCGGCCCGAGCTAAGCCGCCCACCCTCGCCAAAGTGTGAGTTCGGTGGGGCTATACCCCCAGCAGGCTTTCACGATGTTGCTCGGCAGCGGGAGCCGCACCGCTTGATCTGACCAGTCCACCCATGATGAGTCAGCACCGTCGCCACCTCCATTGCCGCATGGCAAGGCTCCTCTAGGTCGGCGTGTCCGTAACGAAGGGTCGCCTTCTTGCCGACGGTGCTGGCGTTGTCCCGCCGGCGGTCCCGGTGGCGTCCTGAGCCTTCGTGCCCCAAACGTCCGTCGAGCTCGACGACCGTCTCGAACTCGTCGTACTCGACGTCCTCGCGGATAGGCACCCCGTGCGCTTCCGCCTTCACCTGACGCCGTCCATAGGGCAGCCCGTGTGGCCGCTCGACGCGAACGAGGTACTTGTGCTCGAGCAGGCTCTCCAAACCGCCAACGACATCGGCGAGGACGTCCTTAACCAATTGCCGGTGGCGCTGTCGCTTGCGCCGTCCCATTGCTTTCAGAATCTCCTCAGCGGTGACAGCCTTGCTGCGGCATGCGTCGGTAAGCAGGGCGACGACGTCGTGGGGTGATCGCAGCTCGGCGATGAGGTCAAGAACTGTGTCTGCGGCCGTGGTGATCGGCCACCCTCTGTATGTCGTGCTTTTGCCCGGCAGAAGACGGCTCCGCCGCACCCGAGCACCTGGAACCGGCACCTCGACTCGCGTCGCCGGAATGGAGACATGGACCTGCGAGCCCGGTGCCCTATGTCGGATACCGTAGATCTCGGCCGCAGTTCGGTGGCTCAGCACGGCGCCATCGCCGCTCGCCAGCAATGCCGACCACCGGGTGGGTGTCTCTCCTGGGCGCATGTTCCCCATGAGATAGACACCCTCATGCAGCCGCGTCCATCGACCCGCAGCAATCTGACTCCGGATGACCTCGTAACCGACACCGAGCTCAGATGCCTGCCGCGTCGTGAAGACACCGCCCCGGGGCGCCGCGAACTCGCGCAACCGACGCAGCAGCAGCGCTCCACGGGTTGCCTCGACTGCCATTGCGCAACCGTCGCCCATCTCACAAAGGAGTGTGCGACTTGCGCCCCCCTGTGGACGACAGCGTGTTAGCTCACTGGGGTCGTACCCCCAGCCAACTCACGCGATGCGAGAACTGGTGGCGAAGACCACCACGGAGGCCGAGAATCCGTGGAGGTGGTTACGGCCGGCTACCGGGCCGATCTCGCCGGCCGCGAAGTAGCCAGCTACCTCAGCGCCGCCAAGCTCGTCTCTCACCGTGAGAGCATCGTGGTCGCTCGTGGTGAAGAAGCGTTCGCCTCGCCCGCTGCACGAGAAGAGCAGCGCACCAACCGGGCCGTCCTGGAGCCGTCGACTTGCCCCATTGCGCCAGCATCCGCTGCAGATCGTCACTGGCCGCCTCGGCGTCGCGCAACTGAAAGCTCACTGTCTGGCCGACCTGAACGTCGTCGGCGATCACCAGCGCCCGACGTTCGGAATCCACCCGCACGAGAGACCGGATGAGAAAGTCCCCTTGCTCGTGCTGGTCGGCGTACTCATCGTGAACCACTCCGATCTGAAGTCCGGTACCAGCGACCGCCTGATCCTCTGGCGAAAGGGTGAGCAGCAGATCCTCCAGCCTCTGCAGCGCCGGCCGCCCCGCCAGCTCAAGGACGACATTGCCTTCACAACGGGTCACCGTCATGGGGTTCCCCACCGGGCGACACCCCTGGCTCACGACCGCTGCTATCGAGGCGGTCCCACCAAGGACAAGTCCGACTGCACCCCTATCGACCACGCGGCCGTCAATCAGCAATCGGGTAGAACCAGACCCCTGACCCCCCACCGCGAGCCCCCCGGCAACCGGTAGCCCTCCAAGCGACTGAGTCGACTCCTCGACGAAGCCTTCGGCCGGGAACGAGTAGGCGTCGGCCAGGATCACGGCCACCTGGTCGTCGGGTTCGATCTGAGGAACACCGACGACCGCGATGGAGTCCGAAGTCGGCATGACCTCCAAGTGAAAGGATCGGACGAAGAGCTCTGCGCCCGAGGCGACGAAGACGCTGACCGCCGAGACGTCCTCGATGCCGTGACCCCCACCGATCACTCCATGCGACGACGAACAACCGATGCTGTGGGGGGCACCGATCGTGCGCTGAGCTGCAACCATCGCCGCGGTGACGTCGTCGGGATTCGCTGCGCGCACGAAGATGCACGCGAACGCGGGCGGCCCCGAGAGCTCGGCCATGGCCCGGGAAGCGGCGATCGCCGCTGTGCGGGAGAGGTCGAACCCTACGGCGACGCCGGAGCCACAGGAGATCACCACTCCATCGTGGCCGATCAGCTCGGGCACCGCAGCACCCCACCCCACCGGCCACCCATCCGGCCCAGGCTCCGGCAGGCCTAGGCGGGTGGTTGGATCGAGCCCGTGAGTCTCATCGACCGACCCCAGGAATGGGTAGCGTCCACCTTCCGGGGCCTCCCCCGCGAGGTCGCAGTCCTCACCTCAGTCGCGTTCGCCGTAGCCGTCGGCTTCGGGATCGTCTTTCCCGTCATCGCGCCGTTCGCCAAGGAGTTCGGAGTGACGACGACGGCAGCAGCTGCGGTCGTCTCCATCTTCGCGCTGACGCGGTTCGCTACATCTCCGCTGGCTGGATGGCTGGTCGACCGCACCGGTGAGCGACTGATCCTCGGCACTGGAATCTTCATCGTCGGCATCTCGAGCGCACTGGCTGGCCTCTCGCAGACGTATTGGCAGCTTCTTGTCCTGCGCGGAGCTGGAGGTGTGGGCTCGGCCATGTTCACCGTCGCCGCCTACGCGCTGCTGCTGCGCGTCGTCCTGCCTGAGCAGCGTGGACGCGCCGCCTTGGCCTTTCAGGGAGGCTTCTTGATCGGAGGCGTCACCGGCCCGCTCTTCGGGGTGCCGCTGGTAGCCATCTCGATCCGATTGCCCTTCTTCGTCTACGCGGCAACTCTGCTGATCGCCGGTTCGATCGGACTGATCTTCCTCGCACAGAGCAAGTTGCAGGTGCGGGAGGAGGAGGCGGGTACGGACATAGCACCCACACCGCTTTCGGTGGCCATCCGGCAACGCGCTTACTGGGCTGCCGTCACCAACAACCTCGCGACGGGCTGGTCGCTGTTCGGAATCCGCGGATCGGTGCTGCCCCTGTTCGTCACCGAGGCCATGCTGCTCTCAGAGTCCTGGGTGAGTATCGGGATCTTTGTCTCAGCGCTGGCACAAGGAGCGCTGCTGATTCCAGCCGGGCGCTCCTCTGACATGCGTGGACGACGCCCTTCAATGATCATTGGATCGGTTGTCGTAGCCCTCGCCTTTGTGCTGCTCGCCGGTTTCGACTCGATTCCGCCCTACATCGCAGCCATGGTTCTGTTCGGGTTCGGCTCAGCCTTGATCGGTACCAGCAGTACCGCCGTCGTCGGCGACGTGGTGCATGGGCGGGGCGGACCCGCGATTGCGGTCTACCAGATGTCCTCCGACCTGGGGGCATTTGCGGGGCCGTTGATCGCCGGACTACTGGTCGACACGTTCTCCTTCTCGTGGGCGTTCGCTGCTACTGCGGCCGTCTGCTTGGCTGGGACATTCACTGCGTTGGCGATGCCAGAAACCTTGCACAAGAAGGCCACACCGCTTTAGTCACGCCCATCCTGGAGCAGTCGTCGGCCAGGGGCGCCACGCCTCCATGCGGGCCGCCACGGACAGCAGTAGATGCTCTTCTCCGTGTCTGGCAGCCAGCTGCAGACCGATCGGTGTGCCGGTCACGGTGTCGATGCCGAACGGGAGAGTGAGTGCTGGAAAGCCGGCCACGTTCCACATACCAGCGAAACCACCACTCGCCGCAACGTTGGAGCGTACGTTGGCAGCCCACGCACGTTCGCTCCAACGGTCAGCGCGGAGCGGATGGGTGGCGGTGACCGGGGTCAGCATGAGGTCGTAGGAATCGAAGAACGCGTCAGCCCGGTCACGCCAGTCGGTGAGCTGTTCACCACGGACCAACGGGCGAACTCGGCGCCCCGCACTTGCGTGACCAACAGTGCGATCTTGGAGCAGCGAAGGGTCAGTGACTTCTTCGACATAGTCGGCAGCAGCAGCGAACCAACGGAAGGTGCCAGCCATGCTTAGCCGTTGGGGGTATACCGGCTGGTCGCGCGCGACATGGTGACCGTTCCTGCGTAAGAGCCCGGCTGCCGAGAAGAGAGCCGCCGTGATCGCAGGGTTGGTGCGGACCCCCTGTACCGGGGGTCTGGCAGAGACAGCGATACGCAGGGATCGGCGCAGCGGAGCAACGTCGGCCAATAGTGGCTGGCCGGACATCACCGAGAGCATCAACGCGAGGTCAGCCACGGTGGTGGCCATCGGCCCGTTCTCGGCCAGTCCGTACCAGTCATTTTGACCAAGGTCGGTCGGGATGAGCCCCCGGCTCGGCTTCAAGCCCAGAACCCCACACGCCGCCGCGGGCTGTCGGATCGACCCGAGCCCATCGGTGCCGTGCGCGAGGAGTACCAGACCGGCTCCGAGCGCCGCCGCACTGCCCCCCGATGATCCACTAGCGGAGCGCTCTGACTGCCAAGGGTTTCGGGTGATGCGGTCACCGTCAGTGGTGAGCCAGAGGCAAGCCTCCGGTGTTGCGGTGGTTCCGACAACAATGGCTCCGGCTTTACGGAGCCGGGCGACCACTGGGTGGTCAGCTGTCTGCGGAACCCGGCTGGTTGCGCGCGAGCCAGCCCGCATCACCTCACCGGTGATCGGCACAACGTCCTTGATGGCAATCGGAACACCCGCCAGGGGAAGCCGCTCCTCACCAGCGGCGACGCGTCTCTTCAGCTCCTGGGCTTCGTGGACCGCCGCCTCGGTACGCACCGACGCGAAGGAAGCAAGCACCGCGTCATGGCGAGCGATCCGTGCGAGCGTGTCATGCAGGACCAACTCAGGGTCTAGCGCACCACTGCGGACGCCCTCAGCGATCCTGGTTGCGGTGAGCGCCTCCGTGCGCTCCCCCGTCACGGTCATGGGCGCAGCCTAAACCCGCTGAGGTGCACTTCCCCCGACGACTTACTCAACGATTGAGCAACGAACCACACATCAGCGCCATCGCGGCCCCAGAGTCTGTGCGGCTGATCAGGCCAGCAGCTGCCAGGACATAGTGCTCGTCCACCAAGGAGGTGGCGCCCTGAGGGGTCCGCCAGCCTCCCGCAGGATCGGACACCGCCGATTTGACGATGGCGTGCGCATCCGGCGACGGGTTGTGTCGCAGCACACCGCCAGAGCCAATCAGCAGCGCAACCCTGCTGAGGTCCTTTCCTGGGTAGCGCACGGCACCGGCCGTATGGGGGCGGGCGTGCCGACGAAGCGCCACGCCAGCAGCCAGGCGCGCAAGCTCTCGATCAACTGCGCGGTCAACGTCCGTCGCCGGGAGATACCCGGGGTCGGCTCGTCGCAACCTCGCAGCGTCGGCCAGAGCCGTCTCGCGGTCTTCGTCGATGAAGCCTTCGCGCCGGGCGGCCTGGACGATCCCGGGTGCATTCCAGCGAACACCAAGATCTCCCTCAACGGTTCGACTGCGCCACATCGTCGCAACTGCCTCACGTTCAGCAGGGTCGTCATCGAGGTCTGGCGACGTCACCGAGTACACGTCGGTGGTCGCCCCGCCGACGTCGACCACAACCACGTCGCCAACTCCCGCAACGTCTGACGTTCCGTCTGCGAGCAGCTCGACACCGGACAGCACTGCGTCCGGTGTCGCAGCCTGAACCCAGGTGGAAAGGTCAATACGGGTCGAGAGGTGCTTGCCACCGATGACGTGAGAGATGAATACCTCACGGATCGCCTCGCGCGCTGATCGTGGGTCGAGGACGCCAATCTTGGGAAGCACGTTGTCAGCCGCAATCACCGCAATCCGTGCCCGACGCAAGATACGCACAACCTGGTCACGAGCTGAAACGTTCCCGGCTACTACGACGGGCAGCGCAAGATCGGCGCGTGCGATCGCCCTGGCGTTGTGCAGGAGTACATCGGCATTGCCGCCGTCGGTGCCCCCAACAAGAAGGAGCACGTCCGGCTCGGTGTCGCGAAGCTCGGTCGTGTCGGCGGCGCTCAGCTCACCCGAGGTTACGTGGCAAACCCGACCGCCGGCCGACAATCCGACCCGATAGCCCGCTTCAGCGGTGATCGCCCGCTCGTATCCGATCACGGCGATCCGCAGCCCGCCGCCAGCCGAACTGCACGCCAGCATCTCGACACCGTCGCCGAGCTCGATGCCAGCATCGGCAACGGCGTCGTCCATGCCAGACATGACATCGCTGTCGATCGTGGTGCGTGCCGAGCCAGTCGCCACCAAAGTGCCATCGGCGTCGACCGCTACGACTTTCGTGAACGTCGACCCGAAGTCGACGCAGACATAGAGGGACGGCACTGCAGAGCTCAGCCGAAGGCCTGCTGAAGGTCCGCCACAAGATCGTGTGAGTGTTCCAGCCCGACGCTGAGCCTGATGAGGTCACCTGGCACCTCAAGAGGGCTGCCAGCTGCTGAGGCGTGCGTCATGCGTCCCGGATGTTCGATCAGCGACTCGACTCCCCCGAGTGACTCAGCCAGGGTGAAGAGCTCGGTGCGGTTCACCAACGCCACGGCCGCGTCCTCGCCCCCGTCGACCTGGAACGACACCATGCCGCCGAACCCGCGCATCTGCTTGGCGGCGATGTCGTGACCAGGGTGCTCGGGCAGTCCGGGATACAGCACGCTACGGACGCGAGGGTGTGAGACAAGCATGTCGACGACGGCAGCAGCGTTCTCACCGTGTCGGTCCATCCGGACGGCGAGGGTCTTGATGCCACGTAACACCAGCCATGCATCGAACGGGCCAGACACCGCACCCATGGCGTTCTGGTAGTAGGCAAGATGGTCACCGAGCTCACTGTCGGAGGCAATGAGCGCACCTCCGACGACATCAGAGTGTCCGCCGAGGTACTTGGTCGTCGAGTGCACAACCACGTCGGCGCCGAGCGACAACGGCTGCTGCAGGTAGGGGGACGCGAAGGTGTTGTCGACGACGAGCAGCGCGCCGACCTCGTGGGCAACCGACGCCAGCGCCGCGATGTCGGCGATGGAGAGCAGCGGGTTCGTGGGTGTTTCGACCCAGATGACCGTGGTGTTGGGTCGGACTGCAGCCCGCACGGCGTCAACGTCGGACAGTGGGACGGGGGTGTACTCGAGTGCCCAACGCGTGAGGACCTGCGCGAACAGCCGATAGGTGCCCCCGTAAGCATCGTTCGGGATAACGACGTGGTCACCCGGCTTGCACACGGCCCGCAGCAGCGTGTCTTCGGCCGCGAGGCCAGAGGCGAACGCAAGCCCGCGCGCGCCACCTTCGATTGCTGCGAGGCACTCCTCCAGCGCGCTACGGGTGGGGTTCGCAGAACGGCTGTACTCGTAACCGCCGCGCAGGCCCCCGACGCCGTCCTGCTTGAAGGTCGAGACCTGGTGGATCGGAGGTACGACAGCGCCCGTCTGCGGATCGGGCTCCTGGCCGGCATGCAGGGCGATCGTCTCGAATTGAGTCACACAGGTGACCCTAACCCCCGCCTAGAGCCGATAGACACCCTCGTCCTGGGCAGCGGGCACTTCTTCACCTTGGTAGTCCGGGTCCGAGCCCGCATCGACATCGGCGTACTGGTCGATGAAGGGCCCGTTTCCGACAACGTCGCCCGAACCCTCCACCTGGAATGTGGAGATCGAGTCCTGCATGGCCGCCGCAAGGGTCGCGATCTGCGACGACGCTGCGGCTGTCTGCTTGGAGCCCGTCGCGTACTGCCGGGAGACTTCGGAGACCTGGGTCATCGCGACCACCACCTGATCAGACGCCGACCGCTGCTGCTGCGTCGCAATACTGATCTCCTCAGCAGCACCGGTCGCCTCATCAACCATCGCCGCAATCCGATCCAACGCCACCACCGCACCAGCAGCCTTACCCGACCCACGCTCAGCAGCCCGAGCACCCTCCTCAGACGCCAACACCGTCGACCGCGTATGCGCCTGAATCTCAGTCACAATCCCCTGAATCTGGCTCGTCGACTCCTGAGCCCGCTCCGCCAACTTCCGCACCTCAGCAGCCACCACCGCAAACCCACGCCCATGCTCACCCGCACGAGCCGCCTCAATCGCCGCATTCAACGCCAACAAATTCGTCTGCTCAGACAACTCATCAATCAACGACAAAATCTGACCCACCTGCGTGATCTTGTCCCCCAACCCCGCAGACGACACCCCAATCTGATCCACCACCGACCGAATCTGATCCATCGCCTCAACCGACTCAGCCACCGCACCCCGACCCTCATCAGTCAACGCCAACGTCTCAGCCGCAACCCGAGCCACCGACCCAGCCGTCTCAGCAATCTGAGCCGCCGTCGCCGCCAACTCCTCAATCGTCGCCGTCGTCTCCGTCACGACCGCAGACTGCTCACCCGCGGACCCGGCCTGCTCTTGTGCGGTCGCGCGCATCTGGCTAGCAGCCTGGGCGAGCTGAACGCCGTGTCCCTGGGCCTGAGCGACCAACTCCCGCAGGCGTCCCAGCGTGTTCTCGAACGAATGCGCCAGTACGGCGAGCCGCTCGTCGTCGAAGTCGATCGGCAGGCTGACCGCGAGGTTGCCCGCGGCCGCTTGGTCAAGGGCTTCAGACAAATCGGTGAGTCGAGCATTCAGGTGGTCGCGCTCTGCGCTCGTCTCGAGGGCGTCCCGTCGCTTTCTCTTTGAGAGCCTCACGTAGGACACGAAGGCGTAGATGACCAAGGGGACCCCAAGGGCGACCAAGGCGATGAGCAGTGGCGATACAGCTGCGGCCAGCCCGGTCACGACCACAGGCTCCGACGCCGTGATGAACCAGTCGTTGTCGTTGACGATTTGCAGGGTCTCCGACGGCTCCATGCGCACGTAGGCAACGCGCTCGTCACCGATCGTCGTCAGACCCGAGGCACCAAAACTGCGGATCTCACCTGTGAAGGTCTGGTCCTCGGTCTGACCGAAGTCGGTAGCTGACACCTGCGTCGAACGGCTGTCGATCACGACAAGTCCGGTGCGCTCGGTGACCGCACGCATCGTGGCGTTTCCGTCCCTGGCAAGAACTTCTCCTCGCAGGGCATCCAGCCGGATCTCGAAATACATCAAGCCGCGCTTGTCACGGTCGAACATCACCGTCGTGCCGTTGGCTACCACCCACTCGTTGGTTTCCTTCGAGAAGTAGGGGCTCGACTGGTAGAGCCAGCCGGTCGGCAACGACATAACGTCAGCAAAGAAGGGCAGGTTCTTGTCGGCGCCACTCTCCAGGGTGATCGGCGGCGACGGGAAACCGTTGACGACCTCGGCGATCTCTTGGCCGCTCTTCGTGTCAACGTAGCCGGAGCGCGCGATCGATCCGGGAAACAGCGTCTGCTGGTACGCCAGAAGGTCGACGATGCCTTGTCGGGACTGATCGTCCGTCGCGACCTTGGTTGCCGTGCTGCCCGGTGCCTTGAAGAAGTCGACGAACACCTCATCTTGGGCCGTCAGCAGGCCGATGGCGCCGGCCTGCTCGAACTGAGCGGTGAGGAGCACCTCGGTGTTGGCAGCAGCTGTCTGCAGCTCGGTGTTCTGGGCGCTGGCAGAGTCGCTAGCCGTCCGCGTCGCTTGGTAGGCCAGACCAGCCGCGGACGAGAGCATGAGGACGCCGAGCACCAGCGCAGGCACGCGCATGCTCCGCATCGTTACCCTCCGTGACGCCCAAGAGATTTGTCTCGGAGGGAATCGGCAGGCGGGGGGTGTTGGTTGAGCCAAACAGGTCAACGACAGGAGCACCAGGTGATCTTCGGACGTACAGCGGCGACGTTACCCACCCCCCAGCAGGCCCTCCCGGGCCGATCCGAGAGGGGTTTCTCAGTGCCAGAGCGGCACGCGGTGCTGGGCACCCCGATCGCCGGCAAGGTCCCCGACGGCATGGCTGAGGCCTTCTTCGGCATGGGGTGCTTCTGGGGCGCCGAGCGACGCTTCTGGCAGATGCCTGGGGTCTACACCACCGCTGTCGGCTACCAAGGCGGCATTACCCCGAACCCCACCTACGACGAGACCTGCACCGGGATGACAGGCCACACCGAGGCCGTCCGCGTCGTCTACGACCCCGCAGTCGTCTCCTACGCAGAGCTCCTCAAGGTGTTCTGGGAGACCCACGACCCGACCCAGGGCTTCCGTCAGGGCAATGATCTCGGATCTCAGTACCGCTCAACGCTGTACTGGACGAATGAGGACCAGCGGGCAGCCGCCGAGGCCTCTCGCGACGTCTACCAACAGGCACTGGCCAAGGTCGGTCTCGGTGCGATCACCACCGAGATGCTGCCGGCCCCCGCCTTCTACTACGCCGAAGAACACCACCAGCAGTACCTTGCAAAAGTACCCAACGGCTACGACTGCCACGCCAACACCGGGGTTCCCTACCCCACCGGGGACTAGACGCCCCAACCGATCAACCGCAGGGCAGCCTCGCTGCCCTCCCAACCGCCTTCGCGCAGGGCCCAGATACGCGATTCTTTGGTACCCCAGAAAGTCAGCGAATACCTTCCCGACTGGTTTCGAGAAGAGCCGAGCAATGACAGCTCGCTGCGCCTGTCGTCTGCCTATTGGAACTAGCGGTTGGCGAGACGTGGACCCACCCACTCTCCAACAGCATGCTCAGCGCTAAGCCCAACTGTCTCGGCTTTAACGAGCCCATCGACGCCATTGCCGTCGGCGACTCTCGGCGCCGACCCGAACAACCATGTGGCGCGCCGGCTGGGCGACTAGGTGCCTGTGCCGACGATGATCACAATCTTGCCCTTCGGATGACCCGTCTCCAGGTAGCGCATGGCGTCGGGGGTCTCCGACCAGGCGAAAATGCGATCGATCACCGGCGTTACGTCACCCGACTCGATCATGTAGGCAAGCGTCGCCAAGTCAGCGCTGGTTACCTTCCCCTCGACTTTGACAAGGCGTTGCGAAGTAAACGGTGAGAGCATCGCGCCGCGCACCGCGACCGAGCCCGGTCCGAGCAAACCACCACGCTGAGAACCACCGACGGCGGCCAGGGCGCCGCGGGGGTTGAGTGTCCTTCGCAGTGCCTTCAGGGAATGTGTACCTCCGATGTTGACAACAAGGTCGTAGGTCCGACCGGCGTCGACAGCTTCCTCCACGGTGTAGTCGATGACCTCCTTGGCTCCGAGCGATCGAACCATTTCCACGGCGTCAGTACGACAGACCGCTGTTACCTCGCCCCCGAGGGCATGTGCGATTTGAACGGCGAACGTGCCCACACCTCCCGATGCACCATTGACGAGAACTGTTTGTCCTGGTGAAATCGGGCCTCCTGCACGAACTCCAACGAGTGCTGTCACCCCCGCCATCGGGACGGCCGCGGCCTGCTCGAACGAAGTGCCGCTCGGCATATGGCCGACCCGGTCTTCTGGCACCGCAATGACTTCTGCGCATCCGCCAATCATCATCGTCTCGGCGTAGACCGAGTCGCCTGGTGCGAATCTCACGATGTCTTTGCCGACGGACTCGACGATCCCTGCAACATCGGAGCCGATGATCATCGGGTTCCGTGGCTTGCGCAGTCCGACGGCGATGCGTGCGAGGAATGGATCTGCGAGCATGATGTGCCAGTCGGCCGCATTCAGGGAGCTGGCTCGCACCCGGATCGCTATCTCATTGCTGGCTAGTGGTGACCTCTCGATATCCTCGAAGCTGAGGTTCTCCGGCGGTCCATACTCGCGGTACACCCAGGCTTTCATCTAGTCGTCTCCAGACTCAGAAGTCGCGCGACGGTGCATGTGGTCGCCCTACCTCCGTCGGCGCTACGTGCTCACCCTACGACGTTCACGTTCAAGCGACGCCTCCTCAGTCGGCTTGGGGGGCAACTGCCGCGGTTCGCTGGACATTCAACTGCTCGCCCGGACGGCTGAAGATGCTGATCAGTTCGACCGAGCCGGCACCAGTGCGCCCGAACCAGTGCGGCCTAATTCAAGGGTTGGCCGCCGCTGACCGTTCTCCAATCGCGACAGCGTGCTCTTGGATATGCCGGTTTCGTCGGAAGCCTGAACCAGCGTCAAGCCACCCGGTCGTCAGACGGCAAAACGAGGACCTCGCCATCGCATACGTCGGCGCCAGGATCATCGAATCCGTCTTCATCGCGGCCCCGCTTGTCGCTTCCCTTCTTGTAGACGCCAGTGAGTTCTGCCACCAGCAGCACTTGGCGAAGGTGCCGAACGGCTACGTCTGCTACGCCCATACCGGCGTAGACTTCCCGGCATAATGGTGGCGGATTCGCCACTCGCCGTTCGTCGAGGAGGTGGAGGCGGACTCCCCTGCCTCGCCATGGCAGGAGGAGTTTCATGACCGAGTACCTCATCTACTTCAACCAACAGTGGGTCGGCGAACACACCGAGGAGTGGTTCCGTGGGCGCGCGCCGCTCGCTATGGCGGTCGTGGACGAGATGAAGGCTGCTGGCGTCTACGTGTTCGCCGGTGGGCTGGAGGAGGAAGCCGAGGTCTTCAGCGCTGACGCGACGAGCGGCTCGTTGATCGTCACCGATGGACCTTTCGCCGAGACCAAAGAGGTTCTAGGCGGACTCACGATCGTGGACGTTGCCGACAACAATGCCGCCAAGATGTGGGCCGGTAAGTTAGCGGGAGCGTGCGGCTGGCCCCAGGAGGTTCGCCGCTTCGGGTCGATGCCGGAAGTCTCGTGATCGGGCGGTGTTAGTGCGTCTTCAACGGCGACGACCACCACGCCAACACCGGAGTGGCATACCCTGTGGCCTGAGCTCAGCCCATCGAGTCAGCGCCGATGGGGCGTGGTTTGAAGAACGCCTACCAAATCGGATTCTGAGTGAGACGCTGTGCGAATGGACCTTGATCCCGCGACCACGAATCCGGACCACTACTCGGTGATCTTCGAAAACGACCGGGTGCGAGTGCTCGAGTACCGCGATCAGCCAGGCGACCGCACGACCCCACACGGGCATCCGGACAGCGTCATGTACACGCTCTCATCGTTCAGACGTCGCCTTGCGTCGGGAGATACACAGCGCGAGGTTGACATCGAAGCGGGCACGGTGGGCTGGCTGCCCTCCCAGACGCACTACGGAGAGAACATCGGTGACACACCGACGCACGTCATCTTCGTCGAGCTGAAGGGCGCAGAAGGCGCGTCGCCCTTGAGCCGCGAAACCCAGATCGGCCCGCAGTAGCGACCCCCTGAGTTCTTGTCGAGGGCTGCGGCCGACTGAACAGTATCGATCGACCTGCCCACAACCACACTTTCGACGCGGATGTGTCAACCTCATCGGGTGGTCGGGCGACTCTCAGGCATGACGAACCAGGCATCGAGGGACATTCTCTCGGCAGGCGACTGGTCTGCCGGTCCACACAGCGATGCGTCTGCGGATAACAGCCGCGAAGTGGTGGACGCCCTGTTTCGTCGGCACTACCTCGCGATGCTTCGCCTCGGCGTGGTCATGGTGGGCAGTCGCGAAGCCGCTGAGGACGCCGTGCAGGAGGCCTTCGCTGCCCTCTACCGCAACTGGCGATCACTGCGAGACGCCGAGGACGCTGAGAGGTATCTCCGTTCGGCTGTGCTCAACCGCTGTCGGTCCTGGGTGCGCCGCCAGGCCACACAAAAGGCCTCTCGGCCGCTCATGCTCGTTCGAGAGCAGCACGAAAGCCCCGAAGACACGATCGTGAGCCGTGACGGGGTCGGATCGCTGGTCGCAGTGATGCGGACCTTGCCCCGGCGACAACGCGAGGTGCTTGCGTGTCGGTTGGTCCTGGAGATGTCAATCGCGGAGACCGCCCAGCTGCTGGGGATCAGCGAGGGGTCAGTCAAGACCCATGCCCATCGCGGACTGCAGACCCTGCACGAACGAATCGAGGAGGCCCGATGAGCAGCATCGAAGAACGGCTGCGAGAGGACATCGCGGCCGTAACGAAAGGGATCGTCGTGACCGAGACAGAACTGCTGGATGCCAGCAACTCAGTGAAAGGTCGCATCGACAGCAACCGTCGACGCGACCGACGTCGTACCGTCGCGCTGGTGGCCGCCGCAGCCGTGGTGGTCGCGGGCGTGGGCATCGGGGCGTATCAGTCGCTCGGCGGAACGGACCAGGAAGTCACGCCGGCTGGGTCCGGTCCGACCGTCGACGTCTTTGAGGACTTTCTCAAGGGCGCTGCGCCCACCCCGGAACTCCTCAACGGGTTCTGGCGGGTCGACAACGGAAAGGTCATGGTGCGGTTCCAACCCAACGGTACGGTGCAGTTCTCCGACCAAGGCACTGTCATCTCCGACCCGGTCACGATCGGCACCTACTCGATCGACGGCAACACGATCGCGGTGACGACGACGGACGCGCCCCGCTGCGTCAGCTCAGAGTTCAGCATGCGTGCGGCTCTCCCAGAAAGCTCACTTGTCAACGTTGTCCTTTCCGATCCCCTGTTCGGCACCTGCGACCCGGCGGCGACAACGATGACGCTTGAGCACGTGCTGCCAGACAAGGGGCGCTACGCAGATTTCACGAGCTCTGACATACGTGGCTGGCGGCCGGTGGCCGACAAGAAGGTCCTCCTGGGAGACTGGATGGCCGAAGCAGGAGGCGGCTACCTTCTGGAGATCGCCAAGGACGGGACCTACTACGTCGCGGACGACTCAGCCGAGGTGGTCGACAACGGCCGCTGGAGGTTCCGCGGGTCAGGGCTGGAGCTCTTCAGCAGGACGGAGTCGCCTCAATGCGAAGAGGGAGACTTCCTCGTCCTTGGCAACCTTGAGTACTCCAATCCCGGAACAACCTTGCTGCGCGGAACCGTGGACCAGAACGACTGCGGGGGCGGCTGGACGCCGGCCAGCTGGATCCGCATTCCGGACGCCAGCCCTTCGGACACCAGCGACTGAACCTGGTGACTCGTCCTGTTCAGGCGGCGAGGAAACCCAGCAGGTCTTGGCGGGTGAGCACGCCGATGGGCTTGCCGTCCTCGAGGACGACCACGGCATCGGCCTTCTCCAGAGCAGAAACTGCTGCTGATGCCGGCTCGCCGGCGCCAACGCTTGGCAGCGCCGGCGACATCTGGTCCTCGACACGGTCGGAGAGCTTGGCGCGTCCGGTGAAGAGGGCATCGAGCAGGTCGCGCTCGATCACCGAACCGGCGACCTCTGCTGCCATGACGGGTGGCTCGGCGCGGACCACCGGCATCTGCGAAACGCCGAACTCGCGCAAGATTTCGATCGCCTCGGCCAGTGTCTCGTTCGGGTGGGTGTGCACGAAGGTTGGCAGGTCCCCACCCTTGGTGCGGAGCACGTCGCCGACCGACTGGCTCTCGCCCCGCTCGGGCAGGAACCCGTACTGCGCCAGCCACTCGTCGTTGAAGACTTTCGACAGGTAGCCGCGGCCGGAGTCGGGCAACAACACGACGACCATGTCGTCCGGAGTGAGCCGCTGCGCGACTTCGACGGCAGCAACCACCGCCATGCCGCACGAGCCGCCAACCAACAGGCCCTCCTCGCGAGCCAGGCGCCGCGTCATGGCGAACGAGTCAGCGTCGCTCACCGCAATCACCTCGTCGACGAGCGCGGGGTCATACGTCGTCGGCCAGAAGTCCTCACCAACGCCTTCGACGAGGTACGGGCGCCCGGTGCCACCGGAGTAGACCGACCCCTCGGGGTCGGCTCCCACGATCTGCACCCGCCCGTCGGAGACCTCCTTGAGATAGCGCCCAGTGCCGGTGATCGTCCCGCCGGTCCCGACGCCGGCCACGAAGTGGGTGAGACGGCCATCGGTCTGCCGCCACAGCTCAGGGCCGGTCTGCTCGTAGTGCGACATGGGGTTGTTCTGGTTCGCGTACTGGTCTGGCTTCCATGCACCAGGGATCTCGCCCGCCAAGCGGTCACTGACGTTGTAGTACGAGTCGGGGTGCTCAGGTGGCACTGCCGTCGGGCAGACGACTACGTCGGCGCCGTACGCCTTGAGCACATTGATCTTGTCCTGACTCACCTTGTCGGGGACAACAAAGACACAGGAGTAGCCACGTTGCTGCGCCACGAGGGCCAAGCCAACTCCGGTGTTTCCTGACGTCGGTTCGACGATCGTGCCGCCTGGCTTGAGGAGGCCTTCACGCTCGGCGGCGTCAACCATCCGAAGCGCGATCCGGTCCTTGACCGACCCGCCGGGGTTGAAGTACTCGACCTTGGCGTAGACCGGAGCGCCAGCGCCCTCCGTGACTCTGTTCAGGCGCACGAGCGGGGTGTTTCCGATGAGCTCGATCACTGAGTCGTAAGTTTCCACGGCTGCAGCCTACGACCGGGCCCCGCTGGTACCAGTTCTGGCTCAGGTCATCTCGCTCCCGGGCGTAAACCCGCGCCACCAGCCGGTCGACTACCGTAGAGGGTCCACGTCAGTAGGCCTGATGCGCGAGCGAGAGGAGGCACACCCATGAGTCGAGCCAGTCGAGCGCGAGGGATCGCCTCCGCCGCAGCCGTCGGTGGCGCGGGCCTGGTCGGAGCCGGTGGCGTCATCTACGGCGTCATGCTCGGCCAGTCACGCCTGGCCAGGCACCGCATCGGCGAGCCGGTGACGAAACCACCGGTCGCCGACGGGACGTACGGCACCGGAGGGGTTCCCGTGGCGCTCGCCGTCTTCGGGGACTCTGGAGCCGCCGGCTTCGGCGTCGAGCACCCGGAGGAGACCACAGCCGCTGTAATAGCCGCTGGGCTCGCGGTCGAGCTGGGTCGGGAAGTGCAGTTGCGATGCTTCGCTGTCGTCGGCGCACAGAGCGGTGACCTCCAGACACAGATCGACCAGATCGAGCCCGACTGGCCCGACGCCGCAGTCATCGGCATTGGCGCCAACGACGTCACGCACCGAGTGCCCCCTGGTCGTTCGGTCGCACTGCTCACCTCCGCGATCGACCGGCTACGCGCCAACGGCGTCGAGGTCGTCGTCGCCACCTGCCCAGACCTCGGAACCATCCGACCGATCCCGCACCCGCTGCGGTGGGTGGCCCGCCGCTGGAGCCGCTCACTGGCAGCCGCCCAGACCGTGGCAGCTGTCTCGGCCGGAGCCCGGAGTGTGGCTCTCGCTGACCTCCTCGGGCCAGAGTTCGACGCCCACCCCGACACTATGTTCGGGCCCGACCAGTTCCACCCGTCCGCTACCGGATATCGCCATTTCGCCGAGGCAATCGTGCCGAGCCTGGCCGATGCCCTCGCGCCCTCGCAGGAGTCGGCCAGGGGCTCGATGCCGCTCGACCTCGCTCATGCTGCTGCCCGGGCCGCAGAGGTCGGTGGAGCAGAAGTCAGCGCCGACCGAGGGTCCCGGGTCAGGGCCTTGTTGCGGCTGCAGCGCCAACAGACACCCGCCACGAGCGACCGCTAGCCCTTACGGGGTCAGACCACCACTCGCAGGCGTTCGACCAGCGCCCGCCACTCCGCCAGCACGTCCTCGGTGCCGTCGGTTGGGGTGCCGGCAACCCAGTCGAGCAAGTCGCCGCCCACCACACGCAGCTGGTCACCACTGGCCAGCGGATGCAGCCGTGGGACCTGGTCACTGATCCCTTGCACCGACGCTGCCCACGCCGCTGCCCCGTGCACGGCGTCGGCCACCGAGGCACCGCAAAGCCGGTCTTCGACCCGCACCAAGCGCGTCTCCGGCGCAGAACGGAGCCGGTCGCAGAGCCGATTCAACGCCTTTCGGTCTTCCTGCAGATCGGGCACGGACGCACGTTATCTCGGGACCTTTCGGGTCTTGCGGCCCGGGGCACACTGAGGCACGGTAGAGCCACGTTCCTTCAGCATCGGGAGTTGCCATGTCTTCTCTGCACCACTCCGAAGAGACCCACGCCAATCTGGTCGCCCGTCTGCCTGAGGCAACGGGAAAGCCGATCGACGAGTGGTTTCAGGTGGTGCAGGACGGCCCAGCGCTGACCCGCTTCGAAGAGCGAGTCCATTGGCTGCAGGACGAGCACGAAATCCCGCATAGCTACGCCACCGCCGTCGTGCACGAGTACGACAAGGTGCGAGCCGCCCGGCGCGTGCAGTAGCGCCGGGCCCACAGACGAAGGGGCCGCCGACCGTGTGAACGGTCCGGCGGCCCCTTCGCTGTGAGACGGTGGCGCGGCTAACTGCGGTTGAGGATCGCGAGCAAGCGCAAGATCTCAAGGTAGAGCCAGACCAAGGTGACGGTCAGACCGAAGGCCGCGCGCCACGACTCCTTCTCGGGCAGGCCAGCTGCAACGCCCGTCTCGATCGCATCGAAGTCGAGCACCAGCGAGAACGACGCCAGCGCCACTCCCGCCGCGCAGAGCAGCAGACCCAAGCCGTCAACTCCGTAGAAGCCCCAGCCGCCACCGACTCCGAAGAACGAGGCGAACAGGCTGATGATGGCGATCCCGAAGTAGGCCAAGAATGCGACGGCCATCATCTTCTTGAAGCGGCCAGTGACCTTGATGATCCGGGTGCCGTAGAGGACGAGCATCGCGGTGAAGGCCGCGAGCGTGCCGATAACGGCTTGGAGAACGATATTGGGCGGGTCTGGGTTCCCAGCTGCCCACTGGCTTTGGTTGACGTACTCCTGCATCCAGAAGCTGAAGCCACCGACAACAACGCCTTCGACAGTGGCATAGGCGAGGAAGACGACAGGCCGCACCTTCTTCGACAACGCCCCCCAGAAGCCGAGCCCGAGCGCGACCAACATGGCGATCAGGACGATGCCGGTGCCGACCTCCAGCGTCCAGGCCAGATAGGCGGTGATGAGCAGCGGGACGAACAATGTTGCCGTACGCACCACGACGTCGTTGACAGTCATCGGCGTACCAGCGGGGGTCATCTCGACCGGCATCGTTGGTGGGACGTCGTAGCCAGCTGGTGCGGTCTGAGTGGCGGTCGCCGTTCCGATTCCGGCGTAGCCGCCGTTGGCCTTGGCTTCCTTCTCCATACGAGCGATGACGGGGTTGCGCGTTTCCATCCGGACTGATCGGCCCTTTCGTGAGACGAGACGTCGTCCAACAGGTACTCCGGCCGGTGGCCGGTAGAACAACGGTAACTCATTTCGGGTGTAAGCACAGCCCGGATGTCCGATCGGGGCCAAGAAAACGACAAATCGGCTCTGCAACGTGCCCGGAGTGGGACTCGAACCCACACGCCTTTCGGCAAACCATTTTAAGTGGTCAGCGGCTGCCAGTTACGCCATCCGGGCCAGCCTTCAGATTAGTGCGTTGAACGCTCAGGCCCAGCCCTGGAGGCGCGAGTCAGGCAGCCGGTGGCAGGCGGCGAGACGGTGGGGTAGCGGCCGCCTGGAACTCGGTGAATGGCTCGTGCATGGACCAGAGTGAGACGATCTCGCGCTTGAAGAAGAGGGCCATCGTCCAGTCGACGATCACTCGGATCTTGCGGTTCAGGGTCGGCACCCTGCTCATGTGGTAGGTCCGGTGCATGAACCATGCCGGCAGCCCCTTGACCTTGACGCCGTACACATTTGCGACGCCCTTGTAGAGACCAAGGCCGGCAACGGAGCCCACGTACTTGTGCTTGTACTCGTGCAGGGGGAACCCGCGAAGCGCCGCGACCACGTTGTCGGCCAACACCTTCGACTGGCGGACAGCATGTTGAGCGTTCGGTGCGCACTCACGGTTGTCATCGGTGGTGAGGTCGGGAACTGCCGCTCCGTCACCAGCACCCCACGCGTTGGTGGTACCGACCACCTGAAGGTGGACGTCGGCGAGCAGCCGTCCGCGCTCGTTGAGCGGGAGGTCGGTGTTCTGCAAGACCGGGCTCGCCTTGACGCCGGCAGTCCACACGAGTGTCTCAGCGTCGAACTCGGTGCCGTCCGACAGCACGATATGACCGCTCACGCAGGACTCGAGTCGCGTCTCGAGCTTGACGTCGATCCCCCGCTTGCGCAGTTGCTCAAGCGTCCAGACTCCCATCTCGGGGCCGACTTCGGGCAGGACCTGCCCAGTAGCCTCGACGAGGTGGAATCTCACTTCGTCGGAATCGATGCCGGGGTAGTACCGCGTGGCATACCGAGCCATGTCCTCCAGCTCGGCGAGAGCTTCGACCCCGGCGTACCCACCGCCGACCACGACGAAGTTGAGGTTGCGCTCGCGGATCTCCGGTGAGTGCGTCGACTCAGCGATGTCGAGGCACTCCAATACGCGGTTGCGCAGCTGAATCGCTTCCTCGACGGTCTTGAAGCCGGTCGCCCACTCGGCCAAGCCCGGGATGGGCAGGGTCCGCGAGACTGAGCCGACCGCCATCACCAGGTGGTCGTACTGGAGCGGATACGCGTCACCTTCCAGCGGCTGGATGGTCGCCGTTCGATTGGCGTGGTTGATCTCGGTGACCTTGGCCGCAATGATCTCTGCCCCGCGCAGCACCCTGCGCAGTGGCACGACGACGTGCCGCGGTGAGACCGCACCAGCAGCAGCTTCCGGAAGGAACGGCTGGTACGTCATGTATGACCGGGGGTTGACGACCGTTACGACGGCTTCGTCGTTGCGCAGCTTCTTCAGGAGTCGCATGGCCGAGTAGAGCCCGACGTATCCACCCCCGACGATCAAGATGCGGGGGAGCGGGGTCCGGGTGTCTGGTGCAGCACTCATGAGACCAATGTAGGAACCCGGCGCAACCCCCAGGGTGGACGGAGAGGCAAAAACTTGACATCAAGTTATGCGTTGAGTCCAACCAAAACGCGAGCTCGGCTGAACACGTCGTCGAGCATGGGTTCGGTCAGCCGCCCGGTGAAGGTGTTCTGCTGGCTCGGGTGGAATGACCCCACCAGCGTCCACCTGCCCATCGCGGCCTCCGCACCGTGGCCAAACCGAGGACGCGGGCGCGGCACCTGCGCCCCAGCCCTGCCCAGCGCGGCTAAGGCAGCGATCCAGGCAAACCCTCCCAGGGCAACCACGACCCGGGCTTCGGGCAGCAGCCGCAACTCGGCGTCCAACCATGGGGCGCAGGTGTCGCGCTCCCCCGGCGTCGGATGGTTGTTCGGCGGGGCACATCGCACGGCAGCGGTGATCCGGACGCCAGTGAGTCGCAATCCGTCGTCGGCGGAGACCGATGTCGGCTGGTTGGCGAAGCCGGCTCGGTGCAGTGCGGCGTAGAGCCAGTCGCCGCTGCGGTCACCGGTGAACATCCGCCCAGTCCGGTTGGCACCGTGCGCCGCTGGAGCCAATCCGACGATCACGATCTTTGCGTCCGGGTCACCGAACCCTGGCACCGCACGACCCCAGTAGACCTCGTCGGCGAAGGCGCGTCGCTTCTCGACAGCGACGCGTTCGCGCCAATCGACCAGACGCTCACACGCCCTGCACGCACCGACGCATCCATCGAGCTGGGCCAGACTCGTCGCCCCTGCGGCAGCAACGACCACCGCGGCTGCGTCGCGGACCGCGTCAACCTTTGGACTCAACCCGAGAGCCGGTCGTGCAAGAACTTGATGGTGCGCTCCCACGCCGTGGCAGAGGCTGCAGAGTCGTAGACCTCGGGGCGCTCATCGTTGAAGAACGCATGCTGGGTGCCGGGGTAGTCGAAGAGCTCGATGCTGCCGCCGGCTTTCTCAATAGCCGTCTTTGCCTGTTGGATCCCTTCGGCCGTCGACGTTCCGTCCTGCTCCGAGCAGTGGATCATCGCTGCCTTGCCGGAGTAGTTCGGCCACTCAGGACTCATTCTGTCCCACGGCAACGCTGGGTAGAAGCCCACTGCTGTCGTCAGCTGCGGCGCAAGGGTCGCCGACCACAGGGCCAACGATCCGCCCATACAGAAACCGACGGCCCCGATTCCGTTGCCGCTCGTCGGGTCGCTCTCGAAGAGAAACCGTGCGGCGCCTGCGATGTCTCGAGCGGCCGGATCCATGGCTAGAGCCATCATCATCCGCATCGCCTCGTCGGGCTCATCGGTGCTGGCACCGTGGTAGAGGTCTGGCGCCAGAGCGACAAAGCCAGCCTCGGCGAACCGGTCGACCAGGCTCTCGACATGGGGGACTAACCCCCACCACTCCTGGATGATCACAACGCCAGGACCGCGTCCAGACGCTGGTACGGCGAAGAGCCCGCCACACGATCCACCGTTGCTTGCAAATGTCACGTGCTCAGCCATTGGCCCTCCGCCTGTGGTGTAACCCCGCGCACATCCTGTCCCACTGCAAACCGAGTGGACACGACGCTATCGCCTGACGGTGCACTCGGCACCGGATAACTTCAACGAGGTGTGCACTCGGCGGGAGTGCTAGCCGGCGCGCTTGGCCTGCAAGTTCTCATCGAGCGCGGCCAGGAAGTCCTGGGTGTTGAGCCAGTCTTGCCCGGGACCGACCAGGAGCGCGAGGTCTTTGGTCATCTTGCCGCTCTCGACTGTCTCCACGCAGACCAATTCCAGATCGGTGGCGAACTGCTGCAGTGCAGGGTTGCCGTCAACTGTTCCGCGGTGATGCAAGCCACGGGTCCAAGCGAAGATAGAGGCGATCGGGTTGGTCGATGTGGGCTTGCCCTGTTGATGCTGCCGATAGTGGCGGGTGACGGTGCCGTGCGCTGCCTCAGCCTCGACGGTCTTTCCGTCTGGCGTCATCAGCACTGAGGTCATCAGCCCCAGCGAGCCAAACCCCTGCGCCACCGTGTCGGACTGCACGTCGCCGTCGTAGTTCTTGCAGGCCCATACGTATCCGCCCTCCCACTTCATGGCAGCGGCCACCATGTCGTCGATGAGGCGGTGCTCGTAGGTAATCCCGGCCGACTCGAACTCGGCTTTGAACTCCGACTCGAACACCTCGGCGAAGAGGTCCTTGAACCGGCCGTCATACGCCTTGAGGATGGTGTTCTTCGTCGACAGATACACCGGGAAGTTGCGCGCCAGCCCATAGCGCATCGATGCCCGCGCGAAGTCGCGGATCGAGGCGTCGAAGTTGTACATCCCCATCGCGACACCGCCGCCGGGGAAGTCAGCGATGTCGAACTCCATAGGTTCGCTGCCGTCGGCCGGCTGATAGGTGATGGTGACCTTGCCAGGGCCGGGAACGACGAAATCCGTTGCCTTGTACTGGTCGCCGTGCGCGTGACGCCCGATCACGATCGGCTTGGTCCAGCCAGGTACCAGCCTCGGGATGTTGCTGATGATGATCGGCTCTCGGAATATGACGCCGTCCAAGATGTTACGGATGGTTCCATTCGGCGACCGCCACATCTTCTTGAGCCCGAACTCCTCCACGCGGGCTTCGTCGGGAGTGATGGTGGCGCACTTGACTCCGACGCCGTACCGCTTGATCGCGTTTGCCGCATCGACCGTGACCTGATCGTCGGTCGCATCCCGGCTCTCGATCCCGAGGTCGTAGTACTTCAGGTCGATGTCGAGGTAAGGCAAGATCAGCTGTTCTTTGATGAATGCCCAGATGATGCGCGTCATCTCATCGCCGTCGAGCTCGACGACCGGGTTGTCGACCTTGATCTTGGCCATCAAGCGGAGCCCTTTCGGCGTCGGTACTTCGTTGGAGGGTCGGAGAGCTCTAGAGCTCGACGACGTCGGCCTGCTTGGCGCGGACCGCCTCAGCGGCTTCCTTCAGCCCAGCGAGCTCGGACTCGGTCAGATCGGCCTCAACCACCTTGCGGATCCCAGCAGCACCGATTTCCGCCTCGACGCCGAGGTAGACACCGGCGATCCCGTACTCACCGTCGACCCACGCACACACCGGCATGACGGCACCGGAGTCTTCGGCAACGGCCCTGGCCATGCGAGCAGCGGCGGCGGAGGGGGCGTAGTAGGCGGACCCGGTCTTGAGCAGAGCAACGACCTCGGCGCCACCGTTGCGAGTACGTACCACGAGCTCTTCGATCTTGTCGGCCGGCAAGAGGTCAGCCAGAGGCTTGCCGTCGACAGTGCAGCGGCTGGGAACGGGCACCATCGTGTCGCCGTGCGACCCGAGGGTGAGTGTCCGAACCGACGCCACCGGAACGGCCAGCGTCTCGGCGACGAAGTGGGTGAAGCGGGCGGTGTCGAGCATTCCAGCCTGGCCGATCACCCTCTCCTTCGGGAATCCGCTGGCCAGCTGAGCCAGGGCCGTCATCTCGTCCAGTGGATTGGACACAACAATGATGACGGCGTTGGGTGAGTGCTTGGCCACGTTCTCGGCCACACCGCGCACGATCTTGGCATTCGTCTCGATGAGGTCCATGCGGCTCATGCCCGGCTTGCGTGGCAGTCCAGCGGTAATGACCACGATGTCGCTGTCAGCGGTCTTCTCATACCCGGCACCCGTGGCAGGGTCGGTCGTGACACCGACGACCTTGGTCTCGAAGCCTTCGATGGGACGCGACTGGTTCATGTCGAGGGCTAAACCCTCAGGCTTGCCCTCGACGATGTCGGTGAGGACGACCGAGTCGAAGATGTCGTACTCGGCGAGTCGCTGGGCCGTGGTCGAGCCGTAAAAGCCCGCTCCGACAACGGTGGCCTTGCGGCTGCGGGTAACTGACGTCATGTAAGTACTCACCGGTCCTTGCATTGGGTTCGGGACGCCTCCGAGATTAGCGGGCCGCCGGAACGAGCACTGCAACGGTGGTCAGCGCGATGCCCAACCCGTACATCGTGATGAGATCGATCGGTCTGCTCCGGATCGCCAGCAGCCCCGCTCGGTCGTGCGGCAGGACGGTACGCAGCGCAGCTCCGAAGACGACCGCGGCGCCGAGCATGGCCGATCCAATCCGGAAGTCGTAGAAGGACAAGACGACCAATCCAGACGTCAGACCAAGCAGTACCAGGGCCAGCGGCCACTGATCGATCGTGCGCTCAATGAGTGGCTGGTCGTCGACCGGGTTGCCCTCGCCGTCGAGGCGCACCATGGGGGGCTCGTCGGCGACCACGGTCAGACCGTCACTGCCCCGGCCTGTGCTTCGGCGCGTTCGACGACGTTGGCCAGGAGCATCGCCCTCGTCATGGGGCCAGTGCCGCCGGGCATCGGTGCAAGGTGCCCGGCCACCTCGGAGACCTCGGGGGACACATCCCCCACCAAGCCGAGATCGGTCCGGGTGATCCCGACGTCCAGGACTGCAGCACCGGGACGGATTGAGTCTGCGGTGACAAGGCCGGGCACCCCCGCCGCAGCCACGATGATGTCGGCCCTGGCCAGGTGGGCGCGCAGGTCGCGGGTACCGGTGTGACAAAGCGTCACGGTGGCGTTCTCGCTGCGCCTGGTGAGCAACAGACCCAGCGGGCGCCCCACTGTCACGCCTCGGCCGACCACCACAACTTCCGCGCCCGCAATCGGCACGTCGTAGCGACGCAGCAACTCAACGATCCCGCGCGGAGTGCAGGGCAGGGGAGCCGCTTCCCCGAGCACGAGACGGCCAAGGTTCATCGGATGCAGCCCGTCGGCGTCCTTCTCCGGATGCATCAGAGCCAGCACCCGGTGCGGGTCAAGCGCTTTGGGCAGTGGCAGCTGGACGATGTAACCCGTACACGCTGGATCAGCGTTGAGCTCGACAACGGCCCGCTCAACCTCGGCCTGTGAGGCGTCGTCTGGCAGGTCGCGTCTAATGCTGGCGATCCCCACCTCGGCGCAGTCACGGTGCTTGCCACCTACGTAGGAGTGGCTGCCGGGATCGTCCCCCACCAGGATCGTCCCGAGCCCGGGATGGATTCCCTGGGCCTTGAGCGCCGCCACACGGGTCGCGAGCTCGGACTTGATTGCTGCCGCTGTTGCTTTGCCATCGAGAATTGTCGCTGCCACGAGGGTCATCCTGTCACGCCTGGCCACCGCGCCGCCGTATGACCGCCAACCCCACCGATGCAAACGTGAGCGCGATGCCGACCACCAGGTAACCGTTGACGGTCGCCCCCTCGGTCGGTAGCACGAGATCGACAGCCACCGCACCCACGAGCGTCCCGGCCAAGACGATCAACGAAAGCAGGAGCACCCCGAGAGCCCGCACCGACCAGGCAGCTCCCGCCACAAAGAGAACGCCCATGGCACCGCCCGACAAGCAGCCACGGCTTCTCCGCTACCGGTTTCAGGGACCCGACACCAGCCGGGTCCACTATCGACTGCATGGCCACAATGCCGAGCAGTGTCAGCATTCCGACGACGAAGTTCACGAGCGTGGCGACGAGGGGCTGACCAGTCGCTGTGGAGACCCGACCGTTGAGCCCCACTTGAACGGCACCAGCCGCCCCTGCGACCAGGGCCAGGAGCAGGAACGGAATGGAGACGGCACCCTCGGCGTCTCTGCCGCCAGAGCCCACCCAGACGGCGACGACCGCCACAAGCGCCGCCACGACCCGCCAGGCCGTCACCGGAACACGCCCTCCGGGCCCCAGGCCGACCTTGTCCACCAGCAGGCCGGCACCGGTCGATCCGGCCACGGTGGCCACGGTGAAGAGTGCAACGCCGAGTACCGCCACCGTGGTGGATTGTCCGGTGACGTAGATCGCTCCACCGACTCCACCCAAGAGCGTCCACCACGGCAGGCCGATCGGGCCGACCAGCGACGGGAGTGTCCGCAAAGCGTCTTCGGGTCACCTTGCGCGCGCCAACCAGCACGATGAGCAGCAGCAACCCCACAGTGAAGTTGAGAAGGGCGCCAAGGACGCCGTTGCCCGTGAGATCACCGACTTCACCGTTGATCCGACCTTGAACGGCGACGATGAGACCCGCTCCAAACGCCACGACCGCCGAGGCGCGTCGGTTCTCGCTCAGTCTGATAGGTCACTCCTCGCGAGCGGCTTGGCGCTGACGTCCGGCTCCTGTTGGGTGATGCAGTGGACACCGCCCCCATTGCGGAAGATCGGCACAGCGTTCACCTGGGCCAACTGACGCTCCGGGTGGAGGTCCTGCAAGATCCGGGCTGCGTTCGCGTCGGCTTTCGCATCGCCGAACGTCGACATGACCAAGCCGTCGTTGACGTACGAAAAGTTGATGTAACTGTGGTCGATCGAGACCCCATCGACGACGGTATCCCTCGGCGCGTCGATGGTAATGATCTCAAGCGCTCTGCCCTGGGCGTCGCGGGCTTCCTGCAGACGGTGGACATTCTCGGTCATCACTGCGTGGTCGTGATGTGCCGGGTCCGGCTGCCCGTGGACGACGACCACTCCCGGCCGGACAAAGGCTGCCAACACATCCACGTGGCCGTTCGTGCCGACTTCCGGACGGTACTGCTGCATATCGCCCATCAGCCCACGCTCCAGCCAGATAACGGTGGTCGCACCGATCGTCCTGGCGAGCTCTTCCTCGACCTGTTGCTTAGTCCAGCCTGGGTTGCGGCGCTGGTGCAACTGCACCGACTCAGTCACGATCACCGTGCCCTCACCGTCGACACTGATGCCGCCACCCTCGTTCACCATCTGGCTGGAAGCCACCGATGCACCCGCGCGGCCGGCAACGAAACCGCCGATGCGTGCGTCACGCGCGTGCTCTTGGATTCCACCCCACGCGTTGAATACCCAGTGGACAGCGGCGAGCGTTCCATCGAAGTCATCGATCACGAAAGTCGGTCCACTGTCGCGCAGCCAGCCGTCGTCGAAGTCGGCCGTCACAAGCTCGACCGTTGGTGCGATCAGGGCGCTGACTCGCTCCACCTCTGAGGCATCTACAAGAAGCGACACCGGCTCGAACACCGTCACGGCGTTAGCCGTCGCGATCCACGCGTCCAGCGCGGGCGGGTCCTCGGTGGCCACGTATCCACCAGGAGGGGGCAGCGCCATCCAGGTCCGGGTGTGGCGCTCCCACTCAGCGGGCATCCGGTAAGTCACGTGACGAGCCTAGGGCGGGGCCGGATCCTGTGGACCGTTGGACCCTGGCAGCAGCGCCCAGGACCGCGGATCCTTGAGATATGCGGACAACAACAGGATCACATGAGTTACGCAGCCAGCAGGCAGACCAAGTCTTGGCCGCACTCCCCCACAGCGGACGAGACGCCATCATCCTTCGCGTGCAGTGCGCGAAGAGTCACCATGTCGCTACCGTCTACGCCACCGATCTCGGACTGATCTACGCCGCCCCGGTCCGGGCCAGGAGCCACGGATCCTTCGACCTGCCCGACGTACCCCATGGCGATCACGAGCCGACCCGATGGCTCGACTTACTGAGCGTCGCACAGCCCACTGCCGATGACGCACTCCCGGCTTGGTGCGACTGCGGCCACCGCACACTGTCACGAACCGAGGTCTTGTCCTGGGTTGCCGAAGGTGAGCACCGCGTAATCGTCGACTGAAGCCGGTACCGACAGGGCACGCTAGGCGAAGGACAGATCACCGAATGTTGTCTGTTCGCAGGTTCGCCTCATTCGAGATCCTCGGCACCTACGCTAGGAGCACCATGGCCCTCGCGATCAGCGCGCATCGCGAGCAGCAGGAAACCGAAGACGGCACCCGTCAATGAGACGGTTCCGAGGACGCTGAGAAGTTGGACAAGCAGCGCCGTTCCATACCCGCCTCCGAAGTCACCACGCATCGAGAACCTTCCCCCGAACTGCGCCCATTGGACTATCACTGAGATGCCGAGCGCGATCAGCCCTCCCACGAGCAGAGACAGCGACAGCCGACGTAGCTGACCGCCCGGCGCGGAGCTCGTGGCAGGGACTTGATGCGATCCGCTCATGGTCTCTCCTGTTAATGGAAGAAGTGTCGGGTCCCAGTGAAGTACATCGTCACGCCGGCTGCCTCAGCGACGGCAATGATCTCGTCGTCGCGCACCGAGCCGCCTGGCTGAACGACCGCGCGCACCCCCGCATCGATGAGAACGTTCAGCCCATCGGGGAACGGGAAGAAGGCATCCGACGCCGCTACCGATCCGGAGGCCCGCTCGGCTCCCGCCCGCATCACCGCCAGCTTGGCGCTGTCGACCCGGCTCACTTGTCCCATGCCCACACCGACGCTTGCCTCGTCGCTGGCCAGCAGAATGGCATTCGACTTCACCGACCGGCAGGAGCGCCAGGCGAAGGCAAGATCCCGCAGCGTGGCATTATCTGAGGCTGCACCGGCCGCAAGGGTCCACCTCGCGGGGTCGTCGCCATCGGCTTGCAGCGCGTCGCGAATCTGCATCAGCAGACCGCCACTGATCGGCCGGGTCTCGATCGCCTCGCCATCCGGAACAGGGGCGCACCGCAGCAGCCTCACATTCTTCTTCTCGCGCAGAAGTTCGAGCGCATCCGCCTCGAAGTCGGGGGCCACCACCACCTCTGTGAAGACATCGCCCATTGCCTCGGCCATCGCCAACGTGATGGGCCGGTTGCTCGCGACAACGCCACCGAACGCCGACACGGGGTCGCACTCGAACGCCTTGCGATAAGCCACCGCAACGCTCGCGGAGTCGACTGCAATGCCACATGGGTTCGCGTGCTTGATGATCGCAACGCATGCTGCGCCGTGGTCGTAGGCCGCGCGACGAGCGGCGTCTGCGTCGATGTAGTTGTTGTAAGACATCTCTTTGCCGTGCAGCTGCTGAGCCTGAGCGAGTCCGTCAGGACCATAACCACTCGTGTAGAGCGCCGCCCGCTGGTGCGGATTCTCTCCGTAGCGAAGAACGCTTTCCCGATCCCAGGTGCCGCCGATCCAGGATGGGAAGCCGTTCCCGTCCGTTTCAGGCGCAACGACGCTGTTCATCCACGAGGCTACGGCGACATCGTAAGTGCCCGTGTGCACAAAGGCGTCCGCCGCGAGCCGCTGACGCTGCTCGAGTGTGAAGCCACCCGCACGCACCGCATCCAACACCTCGGCATACCGCTCCGGCGACACGACAACAGCGACGCTGGGATGGTTCTTGGCAGCGGCACGCACCATCGACGGGCCGCCGATATCGATCTGCTCGATGCACTCGTCCGAGGATGCTCCCGAGTCGACGGTCTGCCTGAAGGGGTAGAGATTGACGACGACTAGATCAAACGCCTCGATTCCGAGGTCGACCAGCTGTTGCTCGTGGTCGGGCTTGCGCCTGTCAGCCAGGATTCCAGCGTGCACCCGCGGGTGAAGCGTTTTGACCCGCCCGTCGAGACACTCAGGAAATCCCGTGAGGTCTTCCACCTTCGTGACCGGGACGCCGGCCTCGGCGATCCGCGCGGCTGTCGACCCGGTGGATACCAGGCTCACGCCCGCGGCAGCTAATCCCTGAGCCAGCTCGGTCAGACCGGTCTTGTCGTAGACGCTCACCAGAGCTCGACGAACGGGGCGCTGCGTCACGGGCGCACGACCTTTCTTCCCTCGATGCGATAACGGTCGGTGACCAGGTCGGCCACGGTCTTGACGAGCAGATCTCGCTCGTGCTCTTTGATCCGCTCGTGCAAGCTCTCCTCGTCGTCGTCATCGAGGACCGGGATCGCCACCTGTGCAACGATCGGCCCCGTGTCGACTCCGGAATCGACGACAAAGATGGTGCAGCCCGTGACCTTGACTCCGTACGCCAGAGCATCGCGGGGGCCATGCATCCCGGGAAATGCGGGCGACAGTGCGGGATGAGTGTTGATGACTCGGCCAGGGAACCGTTCAAGGAATATCGGGCCGACCAACCGCATGAAGCCGGCCAGCACGACGAGGTCTGGTCGGTAGACGGCGGTAGCCTCCGTCAGCGCGACATCCCATGACGCTCGGTCGTTGTACTGGCTCGGCGCAGCAACAAAGGTGGGGATGTCGGCAGCCGTCGCCCGTTCCAGGGCTGCACTTTCCGGGCGATCGGCCCCAACTGCCACGACATTTGCCGGGTACTCAGCAGCGTCGGAGGCGTCGATCAACGCCTGCAGGTTGGTGCCGCCTCCGGAGACCAGGACGACCAAGCGGGAACGAGCCACGGTCACGAACCCTACTGGGGGGCTACTTGCGGCGGAGTGCCGTCTTCACCTGCTGGGCAAGGTTTGGCGGCAGCGACACCCGATCCCTCAGATCGATGAGTCGCCCTCCAGCTGAGCCGGCGCGACGATGCAGCTCCCAGGCCACGACAGCACTCACCAGAGCCATCTCCAGCCCGGCAACGAGACCTACCCGCCAACCGACCGGCCCCAGCGAGCTCAATGCCTGGTTCCCCACCGAACCGGCACTCAGCCAGCAGAGCACGCCGATCCCGAGCCCACCAAGGGCTCCGCCGGCCGCGGCACGGGCTGCCAGATGCTCGACCGGGATGTGACCCTGTCGACGATGCTGAACAGCCGCCACCGCGTACCCGCCCAGCAATGGCGCAGCCAGAGCAACGTAGGCCCAGATTCCCGGGTCACCCTGCGGCGGCAGGGCGGCAAGGGGTGGGAACACCGGCAGCGCGCCGTAGTCCACGCTCCTGGGGGAGACAACACCGCCGGTGCCCAGTGGGAAGCCCAGACCGGTGGTGAAGGAGACCGTCCACAAGACGAGATTCGGCACAAAGGCCACCGTGAGCAGTACGAGCACAGGAACCCCCGACCATCCGGCGTCTAACGCCCGGAACATCTCGGCGGCATCGGGGAAGCCGATGGCAAGGGCGATGGTGGTGAGCGCTGCGCCGACCATGACGACGGTCGCCACCCCAGCCACCGCGGACGCCGCGACGTCCGCGAGCCGGACCGGGAACCACCTCGATGGCCTCACGCAGCAGACCGGACGCCCGCAGAAGCCCCAGCCCTCCTCCGATAGCAGCAATGAGCGTTGCCGCGACGAAAGCAGTGCGCGGTGCTGGCTGCACGACCTCCGAGCGCACCACTCCGGCCACGACTGCGGCCAGGAGTCCGTAGACCAGGGCGAAGGGGATGACCGCCCTGGTCACATCGGTGAGGCTCTGCGGGCGCACCATTCGCGCCACCTGACGGCCTCCGGCGTAGGTGAGTAGCCCAGGGATGACGAGCAGTCCAAGGGGGACCAGGCCTAAGGACACAGTGCCAATGTCGAGCGGCACATGGTGGATATAGAGCCAAAGGCCGACTGCGACTCGGGCTGCAACGTCAGGGCCGGTTTCAGCCGCATGGGGTGCCAGTGCCCAGGATCCCAGCGTGACGATGAAAGCCAGTGCAACGCCGATGAGCACCACCAGCGCCGCCGAAACAGCTGCAGCAAACGCGATACTGACAGAGTCGTGGCTGTGGGCCTTCGCTCGCGATGTGCGCGTAGCGGGGCGCGCGGGCCGTGAGCTGGTCGTCATCCCCGCCATCGTCGCAAGACGACTGCCTCAGACGATGGAGGCGCGCCCTCAACAGCCGGCCGAGTGTCAGCCGCCGACGAGGTCGCGCATGAGTGCTGCTGTCGCGCTCGGTGTCTTGCCGACCCGAACGCCGGCTGCCTCGAGAGCGTCGGCCTTGGCCGCGGCTGTTCCCGACGAACCGGACACGATGGCACCGGCGTGGCCCATGGTCTTGCCCTCGGGGGCGGTGAAACCAGCGACGTAGCCGACCACCGGCTTGGTGACGTTGTCGGCGATGTAAGCGGCTGCTCGCTCCTCGGCGTCCCCACCGATTTCGCCAATCATCACAATGGCTTCGGTCTCGGGGTCCGCTTCGAACGCCGCCAATGCGTCGATGTGCGTGGTCCCCACCACGGGGTCTCCCCCGATCCCGATGCCAGTCGAGAAGCCGATTTCGCGGAGCTCGTACATCATCTGGTAAGTCAACGTTCCGCTTTTGCTGACCAGCCCGATCGGCCCACGCCCAGCAATCGTCGCAGGGATGATGCCGGCATTCGACTGCCCTGGGCTGATGATGCCTGGGCAGTTCGGCCCGATGATCCGCGTGCCCCCTGCGTTCTGCGAATACTGGAAAAACTGCGCGGTGTCACCGACGGGGATCCCTTCGGTGATGACCACGCACAGGGGGACGCCGGCGTCGACAGTCTCCATGACTGCCGCCTTGGCAAAGCGCGGAGGGACGAACACCACCGCGACGTCAGCACCTGTTGCCTGGACACCGTCAGAGACCGAACCGAAGACGGGGATGTCGCCCTTACCTCCGTCAACGGTCTGGCCACCTTTGCCAGGGGTGACACCCGCAACAACCGTTGATCCGGACGCCACCATGCGGCGGGTGTGTTTGGTGCCTTCGGAGCCAGTGATCCCCTGGACGAGGATGCGACTGTCAGAGTTGAGCCAGACCGACATGTGAGCCCCCCTACTTCGCAGCCGCGAGTTCAGCGACCCGACGGGCCGCAGCATCCATCGTGTCCACGAGTTCGACAACGTCGTGTTCAGCCTCGTCAAGGATTCGGCGACCCTCTGCCGCGTTGTTGCCGTCGAGGCGGCAGACAATCGGTCGGTCTACCGCATCGCCGCGCTCGGCGAGCATCGTGAATGCCTGCACGATGCCCTCGGCCACGGCGTCGCAGGACGTGATTCCGCCGAATACGTTGACGAATACGGCCTTCACCTGCGCGTCGCTGAGGATGATCTCCAGCCCATTGGCCATCACCTCGGCGGATGCGCCACCACCGATGTCCAGGAAGTTGGCCGGCTTGACGCCGCCGAACTCCTCACCGGCGTACGCAACAACGTCGAGAGTGCTCATCACAAGACCGGCGCCGTTGCCGATGATGCCGACAGATCCGTCGAGCTTGACGTAGTTGAGGTCCTTGGCCTTGGCGGCGACCTCGAGCGGGTCGGTCTCATCGTGAACGACGTACTGGGCGTTGTCCGGATGGCGAAAGTCTGCGTTCTCGTCGAGGGTGACCTTGCCATCGAGCGCGAGGATCTGACCATCTGGCGTCTTCACGAGGGGGTTGACCTCGACCAAAGTGGCGTCCTCCTCGACGATCACGCGCCAGAGCTTCTGCAGGACCTCTGCGACTTGGTCGGCGACGTCCACGGGGAAGTTAGCCTTGGCAACGATCTCGCGCGCTTTGGCTGCGTCGACGCCGGTCAGAGCATCGATCGGCACCATGGCCAGAGCCTCGGGCTTGGTTCTGGCTACCTCTTCGATGTCCATGCCCCCCTCGACGCTGGCCATGGCCAAGTAGGTGCGGTTGGCGCGGTCAAGCAGGAACGAGACGTAGTACTCGGTCTCGATGTCGGCAGCCGGGGTGATGAGCAGCCGACGCACGACGTGCCCTTTGATGTCGAGACCGAGGATGTCGCCAGCTTTGGTCTCTGCGTCGTCTGGCGAGTCGGCGAGCTTGACGCCGCCGGCCTTTCCGCGTCCGCCGGTCTTGACCTGGGCCTTGACGACGACGAGCCCGCCGTACCTCTCAGCGGCGCTTCTGGCCTCGGCCGTCGTGAGCGCGACCGTCCCTGGGGTAACTGGAACATCGTGCCTGGCGAAGAGCTCTTTGGCTTGATACTCGAACAGGTCCACGCGGGGCCTCACCTTCAACTCTGGCACGTCCAGGCCGCCCCACATTGAGCTGGTCCCGGCGACCGCCTACCGATGATCGGAGCCTAGCCCCGAGAGACCGGCGGTCTCGCCCGGGGGCTGTCGGCAAACGGAGCGGTCAGGCCGAGTCGGGGAACGACCCGAAGAAGAACATCGCCCCTGTCGGATCGGTGGCTCCAGCGAACTTCCCAGGACCCATCTCCATCGGACGCATGAAGAGCTGTCCACCGAGGCCGGCCACTGCGTCGGCGCTGGCATCGCAGTCCGCGACGCCGAAGTAGACGATCCACATACTGGGCGCCTCTAGCGGGACGCTCTCTGGCATGTTCATGGCGCCACAGTTGGAGGTGTCGTCGGACTTGCCGTCCACGTGGCCCACGTAGTACTCCATGCCTCCGGGATTCTGCGCTTCCCAGCGCCAGCCAAAGACCGTCGACAGGAACTCTCTCGCGGGGCCAAGGTCGCGTGACTGCAGCTCGTTCCAAGCCAGCGCACCGGGGGCATTGAAAAGCTCTGCCCCCTCGTGCTCGATCGGCTGCCAGGCACCAACCACCGCGCCGTCCGGGCTCGCGATCATCGCCATGCGACCGGAATCCATGACGTCCATCGGCGGCACGACCACCGAGCCACCAGCAGCCGTAGTAGCAGCCACAATGGCGTCGACATCTTCGACGAACACGTACGAGTTCCACATCGGTGGCACCCCGGCTGCCGCCAGGTGCGGTGGCTGGGGACTCATTCCCGCGACCATCTGGCCATCGAGATGGCACATCGTGTAGTCGACGCCCATCGGCGTTGGCATGTCGTCGTAGGTCCAGCCGAAGAAGCTGGAGTAGAAGGCCTTGGCCGCCGCCACGTCGGACGTCTGCAGGTCAACCCATCCGAAGGTTCCATCAGTCAGGTGCATGGCTTCGACGCTAGCCCGCAGCGGCTCCGAACAACACCCCTGCGCGGTGAACGCTCTGTCACTAGACTGACTGGCGGATCAGTAAGCGCCTGCGTCGCCGACCGGGCACTACGACGAGGAGCACCGTGGACCCCCGCCACGCCGTCCTGTTCGAGCCCATCGACATCGGCCCCAAGACTCTCCCCAACCGCTTCTACCAGGTGCCGCACGCCTCCGGCTTCGGTGTCGAGCGACCGCGTACGCACGCCGCTTTCCGGGGAATCAAGGCCGAAGGCGGCTGGGGTGGCGTCTGCGTCGACTACACGTCCTTCTCACTGGAGAGCGAAGAGTCCCCCGCGGTCTCGGCGCTCTTCTGGGACGACGCTGACGCCAAGGCGCTCGGCCTCTCCGCCGAGGCCATTCACGCGCACGGCGGACTTGCTGGCATCGAGCTCTTCCACGGCGGAGCGCACAGCGAGAACGGGCAGTCGCGAGCCGTCCGCGTCGCCCCCACCCAGCACCGTTCGCAGCTGATCTGGGGCGGCCTTCCCAAAGAGATGGATGCCGACGACATCGCCAGGATCCAGCGCGAGTGGGTGGATGCCGCCCGGCGGGCCAGAGACGTGGGGTTCGACATCGTCTATCTCTACGGCGCGCACGGATACCTGCTGTCAGGAGTTCTTCTCGACCTATCTCAACCAGCGCACCGACGCGCTACGGCGGAACGCTGGAGAACCGCGGACGCTTCTGGCTCGAGACGCTGGAGGCCGTCCGCGACGCCGTCGGCGCCGACTGCGCGGTCGCCACTCGGATCCCGGTCAACGGGCGCGAGGGCCTGCCCGGCATCGAGACCGACGACATGCTCGAGCTGATCTCGCATGGCTTCGCCGCTTGGTCGACCTCTTCGATGTGAACGTCGGCGTCTGGCCGGAGGACTCCGGCACGTCGCGCTACTACCCCGAGGGCCACGAACGTCCGTGGACGGACCGGGTCCGCGAAGCCACCGAGAAGCCCGTGGTCGGTGTCGGCCGCTACACGTCGGCCGGACCTGATGGCCGAGATCGTCCGCACCCGTGCACTCGACATCATCGGCGCCGCCCGTCCCGCCATTGCCGACCCGTTCCTGCCGACGCAAGATCCGCGAGGGTCGGCTCGACGAGGTACGCGAGTGCACCGGCTCGAACGTGTGCATCGCGCGCGAGGAGGTCTACAACCACGTCGCGCTGCATTCAGAACGCGACGGCCGGCGAGGAGTACAGACGCGGCTGGCACCCAGAGCTGTTCACGAGGGCGGGCAACGCCGACCGCGCCGTGCTCGTCGTCGGCGCAGGGCCGGCCGGAATGGAGTGCGCCATCGTCCTCGGCAAGCGTGGGTTCGAGGCGGTCCACCTCGTCGACGCTGCACCTGAGATCGGCGGCCGGATGCGGTGGACGCGTCAGCTGCCGACGCTTGGCGACTGGGGGCGCATCACCGACTACCGGTCGATCCAGCTCGCCAAGCTCGACAACGTCGAGGTCATCACCGGGCATCGCCTCTCGGCGGCAGATGTCCTCGACTACGGCGCCCAGATCGTCATCGTCGCGACGGGATCTACCTGGCGCGGTGACGGCGTACAGCCTGATCACGCTGACATCGAAGGCGCGGATGCTTCCCTCGCCCACGTGCTCACTCCCGAGCAGGTGATGCTCGAAAGCAAGCGACCCTGCTTCTGGCACCGTCGTCGTGTACGACACTGACGGCTACTTCGTCGGGGCCGGGAATCGCCGAGCAGCTGGCCGGAGAGGGCTACGACGTCCACCTGGTGACGCCGTTCGGCATCGTGTCGCCCTTGTCGGACGCAGTCGCTCGAGGGCGACATGCTGCGTCAGCACCTTCACGCGCAAGGAATCACCGCCGCACCGTGACGTCGGTCGTCACGGCGGTCGACGAGTCAGGTGTTCGCGGTACCGACGAGTTCGATGCGGCCGTGGTCGCTGACGTGCGACTGGCATCGTCCTGGTGACGCAGCAGCGCTCCGACGACGAGCTCTATCGAGAGCTGCTCGCCGACCCAGCCGCTCTGCAAGCAGCCGGAATCGAGGCCGTCTACGCGATCGGAGACGCGCTCGCCCCACGTCCGATCAGCGAGTCGGTCTTCGACGGCCATCGGCTGGCGCGTGAGATCGACAGCGACGACCCCATGCGACCGCTTCCCTACCTAAGGGAGCGCATCGCCCTCTAAGTGCTGCGCAGCGTCGTCGTCACCCAGGCGACGATGTCGTGCGTGGACGCGCCGGGGGTGAAGACCTTGGCGACGCCGGCCGCCTCAAGGACGGGGATGTCGGCGTCGGGGATGATCCCGCCCCCGAAAACAACGATGTCGGACGCGCCGCGTTCGGCGAGCAGCTGGACGACCTTGGGGAACAGCGTCAGGTGCGCGCCCGAAAGCACCGAGAGACCGACCGCGTCGGCGTCCTCTTGGATTGCCGCGTCGACGATCTGCTCTGGCGTCTGGTGCAGTCCGGTGTAGACGACCTCGACGCCGGCATCGCGAAGCGCACGCGCCACCACCTTGGCCCCGCGGTCATGCCCATCGAGACCAGGCTTGGCCACTACGACACGGATCGGCGTCGAAGGCGCTGACGATTCGCTCACTACCGCCTCCTTGCGCAGGGTCCAGGCTCGGTCGCTCGAAGAGTAACCGACGCTGGACATGCGCTCGCGTGCGGTTCGACGGCGGCACGGCTTTGTCGACTCCGGAGGGGAAACGTCTTCCTGGCCGGAGCCTCAGGACTCTTACTGCCGCGTAGCACTGCACGAGAAGACCCCACGGCCGATCTCCTCCGATGAGGCTCAGGAGTTTCGTAAGTGGCTGAAGGCACAAGACGTTTCGTTGCTGCAGTTCTAAGCAGCCAGCTATGCATTGCACACCGGCCGACGAGTCGCCAGCAATGCTTGACAGGTCCCTGAAGAGGCGAGTTATCTGCCCTCATGCGGAATGTTCTGCTCGCTGTCTGCGCTAGTGCCTTAGTCCTAGGCGGATGCGGCGAAGACGATGCCGCCGAGACCGCATCGCCGTCTCCCTCACTTGAAAGTCAATCCGCCACAAGCCTCATCGACGGTCAAGAGGAGGTTCTGATCAAGACCTACGCCAACCTTCAAGACGTCGTAGACGCTGGGAAGGTCCTTGACGGATCCTCCCTCGGCAATATGCCCTTCTGTCCGAAGGGGACATTCAGCGGAGGGCACGGCAACACCACTAACGGGTGGCTTGATCACACCTTCGAGTGCTCGGACGGGACTTTGACGATCGCCTTCGACCCGCGCAACATGAAGAAGCGGAGCGCGAGCGGACCGTGGACGGTCCTCAGCGGCACGGGCGCTTACCAGGGCATGCAAGGATCCGGCCAAATGGTCACCAAGTTCCCGGCCGACCCGGCACTGATGGAAGGCCACGAGACGTTTACCGGCACCATCTCTCAGTAGATGTGCACGTCGAGTGCCCACCCGTCACAGCTTCTCCACCGGTGCGTAGCGCAGCAGGAGGCGCTTGATCCCTAGGTCACCGAAGTCGATCGTCGCCTCAGCCTTGTCGGCGGCACCGGCCGTCGACACCACGCTGCCCAGTCCAAAGGTGTCGTGCGTCACTCGATCTCCTGCAGCAAGCGCGATCACCTCACGGGTACCGGGAGAGCGTCCAGGAACAGGCGTTGCGCGGGCAATCGATGGCGGAGGCGCCGACTGACCGGTGTCCTCGCGCTGCCAGTCGACCAGCTCTTCCGGAATCTCCTCAAGGAAACGCGACGGCGGGTTCCACTGCGGCGAACCCCAGGCCGACCTCATCACCGCTCGGCTCAGGTAGAGCCGCTCGCGAGCGCGAGTGATGCCGACGTAGGCGAGCCGGCGCTCTTCCTCGAGCTCTTGGCTGTTGCCGAGCGACCGCATGTGCGGGAAGACACCGTCTTCCATGCCGGTCAAGAAGATGACGGGGAACTCGAGGCCCTTGGCGGTGTGCAAGGTCATGAGCGTGACGACCCCGCCGTCCTCACCGGCATCGGGGATCTGGTCGCTATCGGCGACAAGCGCCACCTGCTCCATGAAGTCAGCCAGCGTGCCGTCCGGAGCAGCCTCCTCGAACTCGTGCGCAACCGCCTCGAGCTCGCGAAGGTTCTCGATTCGTGACTCGTCCTGCGGGTCATGGGACGCCTGCAGCTCGGCCAGGTAGCCGGTCTGCTCGAGGACTGCCTCCAGAACTGTTGCCGGGCCAGTTCCTGCCTCAACGAGCGTGCGCAGCATGTCCATCAGGCGGACGAAGCCGTTGATGGCGTTGACCGAACGCGTGGGAAGGCCGGGCACCACACCCGCCTGTGCCAGTCCCTGGGCGAACCCGATGCCTTCGCGCTGTGCAAAGACCTCGACTGCAGCGACAGCGCGGTCCCCGATCCCGCGCTTGGGGGTGTTGACGATGCGACGCATCGATACGACGTCATCGGGGTTGGCTAGCACCCGAAGATACGCAAGTGCGTCGCGCACCTCGCGACGCTCGTAGAAGCGGACGCCACCGACGACTTTGTAGGGCAGTCCCACGCGAATGAAGACCTCTTCGAAAACGCGTGACTGAGCATTGGTGCGGTAGAACACCGCAACGTCACGAGGCTTCGCATGTCCGTTGTCACCGAGCTCGTCAACGGTCTGTGCGACGAACGATGCCTCGTCGTGCTCGTTGTCGGCGACGTAACCGACAATCGGCCATCCCGAGCCGGAGTCGCTCCACAGGTTCTTTGGCTTCCGGTTGAGGTTGCGCGCAATGACTGAGTTCGCCGCCGACAAGATGGTCTGCGTCGACCGGTAGTTCTGTTCCAGCAAAATCGTCTGCGCGTTCGGGTAGTCCTCTTCGAACTGCAGGATGTTGCGGATGGTCGCGCCACGGAAGGCGTAGATGCTCTGGTCTGCGTCCCCGACCACTGCAAGCTCGGCCGGTGGCAGTTCTTCGTCGGCAGGTCCGACAAGCTCCTTCACCAAGACGTACTGGGCATGGTTGGTGTCCTGGTACTCGTCAACCAAAACGTGTCGAAAGCGTCGTCGGTAGTGCTCGGCAGCCTCGGGGAAGGCCTGCAGCAGGTTGACCGTCGTCATGATCAGGTCGTCGAAGTCGACGGCATTGGCCTCGAGTAAACGCCGCTGATAGGTGCGGTAGACCTCGGCCAGCATCTCTTCAGTCGGCGTCGCCGTGCGACTTGCGTACGACTCCCAGTCGACTAGTTCGTTCTTGAGATTGCTCACCTGCGCAGTGAGCGAGCGGGGCGGGTACCTCTTGGGGTCGAGATCGAGATCGCGGCAGACCATGGTCATCAGTCGCTGTGAGTCGGCCGCATCGTAGATCGAGAACGACGACGACATGCCTAACCGCTTGCTCTCAGCACGCAGGATGCGCACACAAGCGGAGTGGAAGGTGGACACCCACATGGCTTTCGCCCGGGGACCCACGAGAGCGCGCACGCGCTCCTTCATCTCACCAGCGGCCTTGTTCGTGAACGTGATGGCAAGTATCTGGCCCGGCTGGACCCCCCGAGCTGCCAAGAGGTAGGCGATCCGGTGGGTGAGCACTCGAGTCTTTCCCGATCCCGCGCCAGCGACGATCAAGAGGGGGCTGCCCTCGTGCTTGACGGCAGCTTGCTGCTGATCATTCAGCCCCTCGAGCAGGGCCCGGGTATCGATCGCCGGCCCGCGCGACGACGTCGGCTGCGCGACGGGCGCGAAGCCTGGGAGATCGTCGAAAAGGGAGGTCACCGACCGAAGTCTAGGCGGCGAGGCAGACACCCACGTGGCAGCCCGAGACAGCGTCTAGACGACAGATCAGCGGAACGAACCGAGCACCGTGACGCGCACGTCAACGCCCTTGGCACCGGTGTTTCTCACCCTGACCATCCCCTGGTCACCAACCCCTGCGACAACGGTTCCAGTGACGGTTTGCCCCGGGGCGACTGACAGGTCTGTCGTATCCGGACGTGATCCGCCGGGGCGCCAGAAGGTCAGCGTGCCCGAGGTTACGGCGCGCCGCGCCGTAACCTGCAGAAGCACACTGTCGGCGTCACGAGGGACCGCGGCGCTCACCGAGAAGTCCTTGATCGACCCGTCACCGAGGTTCGACACCTGCAGATCAGACCCGGTGTCAACAACGGTTTTCGGATTGGCTCGCAGGGCGAGGCTTCCGCCGCCGTTGAGGGCGACTGGCTCATAGGCACCGGCAACGTCAACGGCGACGCTTCGGCCGTCGGACCCGTCGTTCTCGATCACGACCGCTCCAGCACGACCCAAAGGCACTGAGGTCTGCACCGTGGTGGCTCCACGACGGTAGGTCAGTACCGGGATCTTCGGGCGGTTGCCTCCGGCCGGGTAGGCGTAGAGCGAACCGTGCCCGTCCCCCGGGGCGACGGTCAGGCTCAGAACGGCCGACGATGACGCCGGGTCAGTTCCGGCCTGGCCCGCGACCGGCAGCTTGTTTGCCCCGCTGGGACCGAGCGAGAGAGTGGCCAGGCGCTGAGGGCGAACAGCATCGAACTGGTCGCCGCCATCGGCTGCGATCACCCGGCGAAGCGCCAGACGCGCATCCGGGTTGACGTAATAGCCGACCACACTCACTGCGAGATCAGTGGCGCCGAAGTCGGCGAAGAAGCTGACTTTCCCATCAGCTCCCACCGGAAGCACCATGGAAGACGAGCCGATCTGGTTCTGGGCTGCCGAGACCCGGCGAATCGTCGGAATGTCTCCACCAGCCGGGCCGGCCGTTAGACCAGAACTCCAGTTTGGACGCTGCATCGCAACGTTCAAGGCAACTGCGGAAACCCCCTTGCTGGGTACCGGGCCGGTGCCTGTCACCTGCACATCAACGCGGCGACCCGAGCCTTGGAAGAGCCGACAAGGCCCGCTGAGCATCCCGGCCCCGGACTCGGTGGACGCCAGACGAGTCGGAGGAACCGCGACGTAACGCATCGGGTCGGTCTGGACCCGCGGCGCCGAGCTCAGTCAAGGATGCGGTGGTGCAAGGCTTCTCGAGCGGCTTTCCGCCCCAGAAGGAGGTACGGCCAGTCGAGCCGTCGTAGCTCAAACTGATGTGGATGTGGTCGGTATGCGGGTTGGTGCCGCTGTAGGAGCCCCACCCGGGATCGCCGTACGCCCGCCAGATCCGCTTGTTGAAGATGATGTACATGATTCCCAGCCGACGAGCCATCGCGTTCGTGTGGCCGTCTTCATCCGTGGCCAGCAGCCACGACAAGAACGAATCCGCCTTGGCTCTGCCTGCTCTGGTCGTCGCGTCGACCATCCAGTCGAGCGCTCGACCGTCGTTGTGCTCGGAGGGCGAGTAGCACGAGTTGCGGGCGATGCCGATCGACTCGTCGGAACCGTAGGTGGCCCGGATCAAGGCGGCGATCTTCTCCGCTCCCGGCCGGTCGACCGGATCGCAGATCGGTGTTGCCCTCATAGGGGGCGTATCCTTCGATCGCCTTGCCGAACCTGGGGGTATTCGGCTGTGGCGGGGCAGCCTCGGCCGGCGCGCTCAGAACCAGCGGGACGAGGGTCGCCACAACGGCCAGAAGCAGCAGGTGCACCGGCAGGCGGAGGGCTCTTGTCTGAGGTAGGCATCACGTGTACGTTCGGCGGCGAGGATGCCGCGCTGAAGCCCCCTGCCTACCATGGCGCGGAGCAGTTCACCCGATCAGCGCACCCACAACCGCCTACCAAGCCGTGATCCAGCAGAAGGAGCCCCAGTGGCTGAGCATCTCCCCGACTCCGAGGTTGAGCGTGTTCTGGTGGTCACCGCCCACCCCGACGACGTCGACTTCGGTGCCTCAGGCACTTTGGCCCAGTGGACGGCCCAGGGGATCGCCGTCACCCTCTGCGTGATCACCGACGGCGACGCCGGGGGCTTCGACCCAGACGTCCTGAGATCAGACATTCCGGATATCCGCCGCGCTGAGCAACGCGCCGCTGCTGCGCTGTGGGGGGCGTCGGACGTCGTCTACCTCGGCTACCGCGATGGTGAGCTCACCGTCTCGCACGACCTCCGGCGCGACATCAGTCGGGTGATCCGGCAGGTGAAGCCGCGCCGAATGCTCATCCAGTCCCCCGAACGCAACTGGGAGCGGATCCAGGCCTCGCACCCGGATCACCTTGCCGCCGGCGAGGCCGCGATCCAGGCGATCTATCCCGACGCCCGAAACCCCTTCGCTCACGTCTCATTGCTCGGCGACGAAGAGCTCGAGGCCTGGACCGTCGAAGAGGTCTGGGTCATGGCAGGTCCTCAGGCTGGCCACGCCGTGGACATCACCGACACGTTCGCCACGAAGATAGCCGCCCTGCAGGCACACGAGTCGCAGACGGCGCACATGGAGGACTTGGAGAAGTTCATCCGGGGCTGGGGCGAGATGGTGGCTGAGCGTTTCGGACTGCCTGAGGGTCGGCTCGCCGAGGCATTCCAAATCGTTCGTACGGCCTAGGTCCAGAAGACAGCGACCACGATGTTGGCGATCGTGAGTCCGCCGATCAGCCCCCACGCGCCGGTGCTGAGCACATCGCGCTTGCGGTTGGCGAAGACCAGCACGGCCACGATTACGGCCACGGTCAACTTCACGCCGATCTTGGCGTGATCGACGGGCGCGTCGTCGGACTCGGCGATCCCCACAAGCAGGACGCCGGTGACCAGCTGGGTGATGATTCCGTGCACCATGGCGTTGTTGACGACGCGCGGGCTCGCCTTCATCTGCACGAGGAAGCCGCCCAAGAGGCTGGCCAGCCCGATGAAGTGCAGAACGACAAGGGTGTGTTCGAGGAAATCCATGTCGTCACTTTAGGGCGTCAGGTGAGCCGACGATCAGACGCCCATCGAGCGAGCTCGTTGCGGTTCGACAACTGAAGCTTGCGCAGCACGCTGGACACGTGCGTCTCAATCGTCTTGATCGACAAGAACAGCTCGGACGCCGCCTCGCGATAGGTGTAGCCCCTGGCGATCAAGCGCATGACGTCGCGCTCGCGAGGTGTGAGTCGGTCGAGTTCCTCATCGACCTCAGCCACTTCCACCGACCCGGCAAAAGCGTCCAACACGAAACCGGCCAGCCGGGGCGAGAAAACGGCATCGCCTGCTGCCACCTGCCGCACCGCATCTGCAAGTTCGGCCCCGTCAATGGACTTGGTGACGTATCCGCGCGCCCCTGCGCGAATGGTGGCGATGACATCGTCAGCATCGTCCGACACCGACAGGGCCAGGAACCGAGTGTCAGGAGCACCCTCCCCAACCCTCTTGATCACCTCGGGCCCGTTGCCCCCCGGAAGGTGAACGTCGAGAAGTACCACCTCCGGCTGAGTCGCAAGAACCACGGCAACAGCAGACTCGACGTCTTCTGCCTCGCCAAGGATGCGCACCTGGTCGCCGAGCTCGGTACGCACCCCAGTGCGGAACATGCGGTGGTCGTCAACAAGCACGACAGAAGGTGGATTCGTCACAGGACTCATGATCGCGTCTCCATCAGCAGTTCTACTCGGGTGCCGACGCCCGGTTCTGTGGTGACCGAGGCACGTCCCCCATAACGCTCGATGCGTCTGAGTATCGACTCGCGGACGCCCATGCGGTCATCGGGGACGTCGTCGAGCGAGAAGCCCACCCCTCTGTCACGCACATGGACCATGACCACTGTCGGTGTCATCTCCGCGTACACCGACACAGTGTCGTCCCCCGAGTGGCGTCCCGCATTCGACACCGCCTCCCGCGTGGCCTGAAGCACCGCCGTCAAGGGTTCGTTCAGCACCACGTCGCCGACGCACACGACTTCGACGCGCACGCCATAGGTGTCCTCAACGTCAGCGGCCAGTTCTTCAAGCGCCGCACGGAACGACGACGTCAGCGGTGAAGGCTTTGGGTAGAGCCAGCGCCGCAAGTCGCGCTCCTGGGCCCTCGCTATCCGCGTCACCTCCACCGGGTCAGAAGAGTTACGCTGAATGAGGGTCAGCGACTGCAGCACCGAGTCGTGCACCTGCGCGGCTATCTCCGCGCGCTCCTCGCTGCGGATTCGTGCCCGGCGTTCGGCGTCGCGCTCGCGCCACAGGCGTAGGGCGAAAGGACTCGCCACCAAGGCGATGCCGACGACAACAACGACGACAGCCGCGAGCAGGGTGCCTGCTTGTCCGAGACCCACGCCGCCAACCCCGAATGAGATGAGCCCCACCAGGACAAGGACGACGCCGAGTCCGAACTGCAGCAGGCCCGTGCGACTCCCTGGGGTCACGCGGCCCACGCCAGTACGAAGGCGGTCCCGTTGTCCCTCATCGGCCCGTAGCCAGATCAGCGCAGCCCCAAGGCCAGCGACGCCCAGCGGCACCACACCCCGAACGCTGAGTCCGGCCATCGAGGCAAGCAGGAGGGTACCGACAACCACGCCCGTCGCTCCAAGAACCAGAAGGAGCGAGGTCTCAGTGCCTCGCCCGTCAACGGTGGTCGCGGAGGTGTCCTGGTCCTGGTCCTGCTCAGCTCCTGCGTCGATCGGAACGAGTGCCCACAAGATGGCGTAGGCCAAGAAGCCGGAGCCACCGATGAACACGAGGATGACAAATCCAGCGCGCACCCACCAGACGTCGACACGAAGGTGCTCGGCGATGCCCCGTGCCACCCCACCGACCATGCGGCCCGAGGAGGCACGGGTGAGGCGCGGAGCCGCCAGCACTGGCGCGCTCTGCGCGGAAGGGGTGGTCACCCCCCTATGGTGGCGGGTTCGCTGCGGGTTAGTCCTCAGGGAGCCACCGTAGCGATCGGTTCGATCACTCAGGGTCGGGTTTCAGGGATACCTCAGGTCCTCCGCCCGATGCGCCGAGGCGCACAAGAGAGTTGCATGGGGCCATGACCGAGAACGAGACCTGATACGCCCCCCCGCCCCCTGGCTTCACGCCCCCACCCCCGGTTCCACCAGCCCCACCGCGGCCAGCACTGCGACGCACGACCGGCAGCGAGAATGTCCTCGGCGGCGTCGCGGCTGGGATCGCCCGCAGCCTCGGCATCGACCCGATCTTGGTTCGAGTGGCCTTTGTCGTGTTGGCCATTTTCGGCGGCAGCGGCTTGCTGCTCTACCTCGCTGGCTGGCTCTTCATCCCCGAGGATGGCCGCGCTGACTCGATGGGCGAGCGCTTTTTCCGGAACAACGGCGCGCTCGGAATCGCCGCGGCAGTTGTCATCGGCGTCCTCCTCATCGGTCCAATGCTGGCGTGGGGCGTTTGGGGCGATGGGCCTGGCTTTGGCGGCGTCGTACTGCTCTTCCTCGTGGTCGCCGCGGTCGTTGCACTCACTCGACGCTCTGATGGCACAGCCGCCCCGCTGGAGTCGATTCCCGCCGCTCAAGCCGCACCGTCGACGTTGCCGGCGAACCCGCCGCCGCCTCCCCCCCTTGCAGTTCCCAAGCCGCCACGGGAAAAGTCCGTCCTTGGGCGTCTCACCATCGGCGTCCTGCTCCTCGTCACCGGGTCGCTGATCGCCCTCGACGTCGCCGACATCCTTGACGTCACTGGGGTGATTGTTGTTGCGACCGCGCTGGCTGTAGTAGCGGTTGGCCTGCTGGTTGGAGCGTTCGTCGGACGGTCGCGCGGACTCATCGCCCTGGGCGTCGCCCTGGTGCTTGTCCTCATCCCGATGGCTGCCATCCCCAGTGACGTGAGCTGGAACGCCGGTTCTGGCGCCGGCGAGCGTGTGTACCGCGTGACCTCACCTGCAGACCTGCAACCGACCTACAAACTAGGAGTTGGCCAGCTCACTCTCGACCTGCGCAAGCTCAATCCGGTTGAGCCCCTGCAGATCGACGCATCTGTCGGGATCGGAGAGTTGCGGGTCCTCCTTCCAGAAGACACAACCGTCAGCGCCACCTCGGATGTCGCGGTAGGGACGATCGACATGCCTGGCGAGAGACCCATTGACGGGGCCGACGTCACCCGCACCTGGGAAAGCACCGCGACGACCGGCCTCTCGGCTGGATCCCTCGACCTGACGCTGAGCGCCGGGCTCGGCCAGATCACCGTGATCGAAGACACTCTGGAGGTAGTGCGATGAAGCGCCACCCGTTCGACCTGACGTCCTTCATCTTCGGCGCTGTGTTCGGCGGCGCGGCCACCGTCTACCTACTCGCTGATCAGCTCTCGTGGGACATCGACGGTCGGTGGATCCTTCCACTCGCCCTCATCACCTTGGGCGTGGCTGGTATCGCAGGCGCGGTCAGCGGTCTGAGGTCAAGCTCGGATAGCGACAACTCCCCAGATGCCGCAGGACGGGATGAGGGCGAAGCAGCAGAGCCGGAGCGCATCTCAATCAGCTGAGTGAGCCGGACGCCGCGGCGAACTGCAGTCCACGAGAGGCGATCGGCGTCAAGCGCAGCGAGCGCACCTCGTCAAGTGGGTACCAGGTGGGACAGTCCGAGCTGCCGTCCGCGTCGATCACCGCCAGCGGGCCGTCACTGTCGACCGTGACGCGGTAAAGGATTCGCACCGCGTGGTACCGCTCCAGCACCTCCTGGTCGAGGTAGTACTCACGGAAGTGCGAGTCGACGTCGAGCAGTTCGACGACTCGTCCACGAAGCCCCGTCTCTTCGTAGAGCTCACGGACGACAGCGTCCGCAGGGTGTTCTCCGTGGTCGATGCCTCCGCCGGGAAGCGACCAGGCTCCAGCCGCTGGGGTTCGTTTCGTCAGCTGGACCAAGAGCAGCCGGCCCTCGCGCTGCACCAAGCCGTAGGCCGCCACGCGCTGGATGTCCTGCACTGCTTGAACCACAGCGGCGATCCTGCCACGCCGTTCCCTTCAGCCCGGCGGGGCCCGCACGACTTATGCCGCGCGGGCCCGCCAGCCGAGAAATCGCAGGTAGCTCCGCGAGCCAATCCGGGCCACGGTCGGCACCGGACTCACGGTCCACCCATGATGCTCCAGGTACTCAAACCAGTCTGAATCCGGTTCGCCGGACATTGTCGGCCAATCGAATCGCTGCCAGTCCATGACACCTGACTTTCGTGGGGCTGTCTGTCGAACTGTGGGAACTGCTTGGAAGGGATCCCTTGGGAAGGGGGGTAACCATTGAATCGGACATCCCGGACTAGTTCTTTAGGACTAGATGGAACTAGTTCAGGAAGATTCTGCCGAAACGGGGTAAACCTCCGGCCGACGAGCGGGGTCCGGCTTTGCCGTGACCTCGAACCGGTCGATCGCCGCCGAGAACTCACCTGCGAGGGCGGTGATCTCTGCCGCGGAGCCGGAGGTCTGCTGCGACCCAGCCGCGAAAGCCTGCGCCATGTCGGCGACCTGAGACATCGCCTGGACCACCTGGTCGGACGCCGATCGCTGCTGCTGCGTGGCGACCGAGATCTCGGCAACAGCTGTAGTCGTCGAGTCGACCATCTGTGCGATCCGGTCGAGGGCTGTCGACGCGGCTCCTGCCACCTCGACGCCACGATTGGCCTCGCGAGTACCTGCCTCAGATGCCAGGACGGTCGTCTGCGTGTAGGCCTGGATCTCAGTGACAAGCCCCTGGATCTGCGCCGTCGATTCCTGCGCTCGCTCGGCAAGTTTGCGTACCTCTGCCGCGACGACAGCGAACCCCCGACCGTGCTCACCGGCGCGGGCCGCCTCGATCGCTGCGTTCAGCGCCAACAAGTTGGTCTGCTCACTGAGCTCATCGATCAGGGCCAAGATTCGGCCGATCTCGCCGACCTTTTCGCCGAGCGCGCTCGAGCTGGTGGAGATCGTGTCGACCGTGTCGGTAATGCGGCCGATTGCCGAGACCGAGTCCTGCACGGCGCTTAGACCCTCACTGGTCAACGTCAAGGTCTCCTCTGCCGAGTCGGCAACCAGCGACGCGGTGTCGGCGATCTGAGCTGCGGTCGCCGCAAGCTCCTCGACGGTGGCCGTCGTTTCGGTGACCGCCGCAGACTGCTCGGAAGCGGCGCCAGCCTGCTGCACGGCGGTTGCCTGCAGCTCGGTCGCTGATCGGGCCAGACGTTCACCACTGGCCTGCGCCTGGGCGACGAGGTCACGCAGGTGGGTGAGTGTGGCGTCGAAGGCCTGGGCAAGAGCAGTCATCCTCTCGTCGCCGAGATCGACGTCAACCGTCACCGACAGGTCACCGGCGGCGGCCAGGGCCAGCGCATGGGACAGGTCCTCCATGCGGGCGTCGAGGGAGTCACGCTCGACGCGAATGAGCTCCTCGTCAGCCTGGCGTCGACGGCGAGCACGAAATGCACCGACGAGTCCGGCGATGGTGAGCGGGATGCCAATCGCAAGGAGCGCAATGATCAAAGGGGTGAGGTTGGCAACGAGCCCGGTCGCGACGCTGGGGGCCGATGCCGTGACGACCCATCGGTTGGCATTGGTCGCGTCCAACGTCCGGCCGTCGGGCATCGGGACCAGGCTCGCCCGCTCGCCGCCGAGAGTCACGACCTCACTGTTCGAGAGGTCCTGGTCGCTGAAGGTGTCGTCTGTTGGGTTGCCGAGGTCACCCTTCGGAAATTGCTCCTGATCTCCATCGATGACCACCTGGCCGGTAGCCGCATCGACCACCCGGATGTGAGCGCCAGCGTCGGCTGCCACTAATGCTTGGCGAAGGCTCTCGATGCTCACCTCGAAGTGGGCAAGCGCCTCAGCCCTGCCGTCCACCTCAACGAGAGTCGCGGTCGCGATCACCCAGAGGTTGGTGTCCTCTGAAATGTAAGGAAGTGATTGGTAGGGCACGCCAACAGGCTGCTGTGAGGTGGGCTTGAAGAACTGGGCCCCAGTCTCGTCCAGCGACAGGTCCGACGCTGATGCCGTCTTGCCCTTCACCACTCGCGCCAACTCACGACCGGTGTCCAAGTCGATGAGGCATGCTTCGCTCACCGCGCCGGGATAAGTATCCTCGATGGCGGCCAGACTCTTGTGCGAGTCCGCAAGGGCGGGGATGGACTTGCTGACCTTCGACGCCAGCGACCCGGGTGCCTCGTAGACGTTCTGGAACGAGGGTTCGGCAGCAAGCTGCAGATCCGAGCCGACCGCGCGGTCGAAGAACTCCGACAGCAGGACGGCCGAGCCTTCGGAGGCTCTCGTTAGCTGCTGGTCGAGGTCGGTCGCGGTCTGGGCTGACTCACGGACCCCGAGGAAGAGGAGGCCGGTGCCTAGGGCTGTTAGGGACAGCCCAAGGGTCAGCGCAACCACGCGCAACGAACGACGAGTCATGCCCACTCCCCTGTGCCGTCCCCGAAACGGCGCTATCTGACGCTTGATCAGGACAGGGATCGGCCATTCGGGTGAACACCTTGAGCCCCACTATGGAAGGGACCTGGTTCTCTACTAAGTGGCTCTTCCCGCCAGTTGAATGGAGTCTGCGGCGGGCTACCGCAGCGGAAGGAGGCGTCACCATGTCACGCATCGCCCTTGTTGCTCGGGCCACGGTGCTTGCGGTACTTGCGGTGCTGATGTTGTCACTCAACCTGGCCGCCCCTTCGTATTCCTCTTCAGCTGGGCCGGGGAAGGGCAGTGCGATGACTGCGGGTTTGCCGATAGCGGCGATGGCGAAGGTCACCCGAGTGCAAGCCGACTGCATGTGGCCACCGACAGTGCGTCCGAGGCGCATAATGCTCACCTGTGCAGACGGCGGCGACCAGTATCGCCGACTGCGGTGGCGTTCTTGGGGACCCTTCACGGCACGGGCAGTCGGTCGAGAGTTGGTCAATGACTGCGACCCGAGTTGCGTTTCGGGGACGTTCCACTCGTACCGGGTACGAGTCACCTTGAGGGGAGTCTGGAGAACCGACGGCTACCGGATATTCCACCGCGCCCGCTACGTCTTCACAGGAAGTCACAAGCCTGAGTCGATGCCCTGGCGCGGGCACAGGTCACTTCCGCCTTACCACTGAGGAGCCTGTGAGGCTGAACAACCCTCCACGGCGGGAGGACGGGGCTCTGGTTAGAGCGCGACGCCGCCCAGCCGCAGGGAGCCTTGCTGGACTACTCCCACTCGATGGTGCCGGGTGGTTTGCTCGTCACGTCCAGGACGACCCGGTTGATCTCGCGAACCTCATTGGTGATCCGCGTGGAGATCTTGGCGATCACTTCATACGGAAGTCGCGACCAGTCCGCCGTCATAGCGTCCTCACTCGAAACCGGTCGCAGCACCACCGGGTGGCCGTAGGTGCGGCCGTCTCCCTGGACGCCGACCGAACGAACGTCGCCCAGTAAAACAACGGGGAACTGCCAGACGTCGCCGTCGAGCCCGGCGCGTGTGAGCTCTTCGCGTGCGATCGCATCGGCTGCGCGCAGCGTTTCTAGGCGGTCATGGGTGACCTCGCCGATGATCCGGATCCCGAGCCCCGGCCCCGGGAACGGATGACGCCAGACGATCTCGGCCGGAAGGTCCAGCTGCTCGCCAACGGCCCGCACCTCGTCCTTGAAGAGTGCCCGAAGCGGCTCGACGAGCTGGAACTGCAGATCCTCGGGCAGCCCGCCCACGTTGTGGTGGCTCTTGATGTTCGCCGTGCCGGTGCCTCCACCGCTCTCGACGACGTCTGGGTAGAGAGTCCCCTGCACGAGGAACTCCACCTGCTGCCCGTGAGCGCCAGCCTCAGCGACGACCTCAGCCGCCGCATCCTCGAAGACGCGGATGAACTCGCGTCCGATCACCTTGCGCTTCTGCTCGGGATCGACAACTCCAGCGAGTGCGTCCAGGAAGCGACGTTCGGCGTCGACCACCTTCGAGCCGAACGCCCGTCGCGGACACGAAGTCCTTCTCGACCTGCTCGGCCTCGCCGGCTCGCAAGAGGCCGTGGTTGACGAAGACGCAGGTGAGCTGGTCGCCGATGGCTCGCTGCACCAAGGCAGCGGCCACTGCTGAGTCGACGCCGCCGGAGAGACCGCAGATGACGAGCTTGTTGCCCACCTGTGCGCGGATCAGCTCGACCTGCTCGTCGATCACGTTGCTCATCGTCCAGGTGGGACGACACCCGGCGATCTCGAACAGGAAGTGCTCGAGCACCTGCTGGCCGTGCTGGGAGTGCATCACCTCTGGGTGGAACTGCACGCCGGCCATACGCTGATCGACGCTCTCGAAGGCTGCGACAGGAGCGCCCTCGCTCATGGCCGAGACCGCGAAGCCTGCCGGCGCAACTGTCACTGAGTCCCCGTGGGACATCCATACCGAGAGCTCATTCGGCAGGTCCGCGAACAGAGCCGACTCGCGATCGACGACGTTGAGCGGAGTTCCACCGAACTCCGAGGTACCAGTCCTCGCGACCTCGCCACCAAGTGCCTGAGCCATGGCCTGAAAGCCGTAGCAGATCCCGAACGTCGGAACGCCCGAACGGAAGAGAGCGGCGTCGACCTGCGGCGCGCCATCGGCGTAGACGCTGCTCGGGCCCCCCGGAGAGGATGATCGCCGCCGGACGCTTGGCGAGCATCTCGGTCACCGACATGGTGTGCGGAACGATCTCGCTGTAGACCCTGGCCTCGCGCACTCGGCGTGCGATCAACTGGGCGTACTGGGCGCCGAAGTCGACGACGAGGACGGTGTCAAAACTCTCCGCTGTCACCCGCCGATCCTACCGACGCGCGAATGTCACCCCTTGCGGCCGGGAAAGTGGATGGCCCCGTGACGGTCCTCTCCCCTAGCGTGGGGTCGACATGCTGCTCGACAACCTCCCTCACTCCGACCCCGGCGACCCTGTCCTCACGACGCCTGGGCGCTTTCTGCTGTGGATCGGACGCCAGCAGAAGAAACTCCTGGCGCTGGGCGTGGTCTGGGGCGTGATCTGGATGGTGGGCCAGGCGCTGATCCCCGGTGCTCTCGGTGCCGGGATCCAGGCAATTTCCGACAAGGACGAGGCCAAAGCGCTCCAGTGGGCCGGCGTTGTCCTGGTCCTTGGAGTGGTCCAAGCCGGCGCCGGGCTCGTCCGTCACCGATACGCCGTGGCCAACTGGGTCACTGCCGGAACACGCGTTCAACAGCTGCTCATCAGGCGTGCCACCCACCTCGGGGCCGATCTGCCGAAGCAGGTCGCCACCGGTGAGGTCGTGGCCGCTTCGGCCAACGACGTCGAGCGGATCGGCAATGCGCTCGACATCTTGCCCCGCATGGTCGGGGCCATCATCGCGTTCTTCGTGGTCGCCGCCATCTTGATCGCCAGCAACGCCACCCTCGGGATCATCGTGCTGGTCGGTGTTCCCTTGCTTTCCCTGGCAGTGGCGCCACTGGTGCGCCCACTCGAGAGGCGCGAACGCGAGCAGCGCGTGCACCTCGGCCTGACTCAAGAGCTTGCCGCCGATACGGTCGCCGGTCTGCGCGTGCTTCGCGGCATCGGCGGCGAGGATCTGTTCCTGGCCCGCTTTCAGGCGGAGTCGAAGAAGGTGCAGGCCGCAGCTGTTCGGACCGCCCGCATCCGTGCTCTTCTCGACGCGATGCAGGTCTTTCTTCCTGGTCTGTTCGTGGTCATCGTCACCTGGCTGGGTGCGCGTTTGGCCCTGCAAGGTGAACTGACCGTCGGACAGCTCGTCGCGTTCTACGGGTACACCGCGTTCCTCGTGTTGCCGCTGCGCACAGTCACCGAGGCGGCGCACAAGTTCACCGCCGCGCGCGTGGCTTCAGCCCGCGTGATCACCGTGATGACCCTTGAGCGCATGTTCGACGAGGGGGACGAGGCGACGGCGCCAGCCCCCATTTCGAATGCCGGTGAGATCACTGACCCTCTGACCGGCCTCGTTATCGCACCGGGTCAGCTGACCGCGATCGTGACCGACGACCCTGACGCCTCCGAGGTACTGATCGACCGGCTGGGACGCTACCGCGAGTCGAACGTCTCGCTCGATGGGACACCGGTCGAGGACCTGCCGCTTCTGACCGTTCGTGAACGCGTCCTGGTGCAGGACAAGGACCCCATGATCTTGTCCGGAGCAGCCGAAGACCTCTTCGACATCCCCCGCACCGGTCGCGTGGAGGTGGCGGACGCGCTGGCATCGGCGTCAGCGCTCGACGTCGTCGATGCACTGCCCGACGGCCTGGCCACCGACCTGCCCGAGCGTGGCCGTTCACTTTCCGGGGGCCAGCGGCAGCGGCTGGCGCTGGCCCGGTCACTCGTTGCCGACCCCGAGGTACTGATCCTCGATGAGCCGACCAGCGCCGTCGACGCCCACACAGAGGCGCGCATTGGGCTCGGGCTGCGCGATGCCAGAGCTGGGCGGACCACCGTGGTCTTCACCACCAGCCCGCTGCTCCTTGAGCACGTCGATATCGTCGCCTTCCTCAAGGACGGCCGCATCCAAGCCACTGGGCATCACCGCCAACTGCTGCGCGAGAACGCTGACTACCGCTGGACGGTTACACGGGGGGAGGACGCGTGAAGCCCCCCGAGTCACTGGCTCAGACCGAGAAGAGCACTGAGGGCAAACTGCCCGTCTCCAGCCCCGAGTCGGTCCGCAAGTACGTCCTCACGCTGCTGCGGCGCAACCGGGGACTCTTCTTCGCCCTCGTCGGCCTCAACGCCGTCGCCGCCGCCGCCTCGATCGTCGGACCGCAGGTATTAGGTGGTCTGGTCGAGAAGATCGGTACGGGAGTCGACAACGCCTACGTCAACAAGGCTGCTCTCATCTTCCTCTTCGCACTCCTGGTGCAGACTGCGTTCACCCGATGGGCTCGCATCCGGGGCGCGGTGCTCGGGGAATCGATCCTCGCCGACCTGCGCGAAGATTTCCTCACCCGCGTCGTAGCCCTCCCTCCCGGCGTCGTCGAGAGGGCCGGGACTGGTGACCTCGTCACTCGGACAACCACCGACGTCGACCGGCTCTCGTGGGCGGTTCGACTGGCGGTTCCCGAGATCGCCATCGCGTTGGTCACCGCCACACTGGTCTTTGCAGCTCTGGTTCTAACCGCTCCCATCCTCGCAGTGTCATGGCTGTTCGCCGTGCCCGTGATCGTGGTGGTGACACGTTGGTACTTCAAACGAGCGCCATACGCCTACCGGCATGAGATGTCCTCGTACGCAGCCGTCAACGCAGGAATCGCCGAGACGGTCGACGCCGGTCGAACGGTCGAGGCCTACCGGCTCGGTGACGCGCGGGTCCGTCGCACCGACAAGGCCATCAAGCGCTGGATCAGTTGGGAGCGCTACACCCTCTACCTGCGCACGGTCTTCTTCCCGTCGATCGAGATCTCCTACGTTCTCCCGCTTGCGGCGGTGCTCGCGCTCGGTGGGTGGCTCTACATCGACGGGCAGGTGAGTCTCGCCCAGGTCACCGCAGCTGTGCTGTACACGCAGATGCTCATCGAGCCGGTTGACATCGTCTTGATGTGGTACGACGAGCTGCAGGTCGGTCAAGCCTCGATGGCGCGACTGATCGGAGTGCACGATGTTCCTGACCCCGTGACCGACGGTACTCATGAGCCGCAAGCTGCCGACCTGCACGCGCACGACGTCCGATACGGGTATCGCGAGGGCCGTGACGTGCTTCACGGAGTCAGCATGGACATCGAGCCAGGTGATCGTGTCGCGATCGTCGGGCCCTCGGGCGCCGGAAAGTCGACTCTGGGGCGCCTGCTGGCCGGTCTGCACGCTCCGCGCACGGGAACCATCGACATGGGCGGTGTCGCGCTGGCCTCGCTGCCCACCGAGAAGGTGCGGCGCCACGTTGCTCTGGTCACGCAAGAGCACCACGTCTTCATCGGAACACTTCGTGACAACCTACTGCTCGCGCGACCTGACGCGTCTGACACCCAGCTCTGGGAAGCGCTCGGCTCGGTCGACGCCGCTGATTGGGCTCACGCGCTGGAACGGGGACTGCTCACCGAAGTGGGGACCGGCCGCCACAAGCTGACCCCAGCACAGGCACAACAGCTGGCACTGGCCCGCCTCGTGCTGGCCGACCCGCACACCCTCGTGCTCGACGAGGCCACCTCACTCCTCGACCCGCGGGCTGCGCGTCACCTCGAGCAGTCACTGGCTGCCGTCCTTGAGGGCCGCACCGTCATCGCGATCGCGCACCGCCTGATGACGGCGCACGACGCGAAGCGCGTTGTCGTCGTCGAGGAGGGAAACATCACCGAGTCAGGAAGCCACGACGAGCTCGTTGCCGCAGATGGCGCCTACGCGGCTCTGTGGCGCTCCTGGCGCGATGAGGACTGAGCCCTACCGCGGTTAGGGAAGGACAGTGACCTCGACGCGCTGAAACTCCTTCAAGTCGGAGTACCCAGTCGTGGCCATTGCGCGTCGCAAAGCGCCGAACAGGTTCATCGACCCATCAGAGGTACGCGACGGACCCACAAGTACCTCCTCGAGCGTGCCGACGGCCCCCACTCGAACGCGCTCCCCCCGAGGCAGCAGGTGGTGATGCGCCTCGGTGCCCCAGTGCCAGCCCGAACCTGGCGCATCGGTGGCCCTTGCCAGCGGGGACCCCATCATGACGGCGTCAGCCCCACAGGCGATGGCCTTGGCAATGTCGCCACTCTTGCCGACCCCACCGTCAGCAATGACGTGCACGTAGCGTCCGCCGGACTCATCCATGTAGTCACGCCGCGCCGCCGCCACATCCGCCACTGCAGTAGCCATCGGAACTGCCACGCCAAGCACATCGCGGGTGGTGTGCGCCGCGCCACCGCCAAAGCCGACAAGGACGCCAGCTGCTCCAGTCCGCATGAGATGCAAAGCGGCCGTGTAGGTAGCCACGCCGCCGACCACAACGGGAACATCGAGCTCGTAGATGAACTGCTTGAGGTTGAGTGGCTCGGATTGGCTCGACACGTGCTCAGCCGAGACGGTCGTTCCGCGAATGACGAAGAGGTCGATACCGGCGTCGACCACCGTCTTCCAGAGCTGTTTGGTGCGCTGGGGCGAGAGGGCCGCAGCGGTGATGACGCCTGCGTCACGGACCTCGGCAATTCGCTGAACGATCAGATCCTCTCGGATCGGCTCGTCATAGAGATTCTGCATCCGCCGGGTCACTTCGTGGTCATGTAGCTCAGCGATCTCAGCCAACAGCGGAGCGGGGTCGTCGTACCGCGTCCAGAGTCCTTCGAGATTGAGGACGCCCACCCCGCCAAGCTTGCCGATTGTGATGGCGGTGGCCGGCGAGACAACGGAGTCCATAGGTGCGGCCATCAGCGGCAGCTCGAAACGGTAGGCATCGATCTGCCAGGCGATCGAGATCTCCTGCGGGTCGCGGGTACGCCGATGCGGGACGATGGCGATGTCGTCGAATCGCCATGCCGAGCGACCGCGCTTACCGCGTCCGATCTCCAGCTCACTCATGCTGAGACTCTCCCTTAGCGCGTGGTGTAGTTGGGTGCCTCAACGGTCATCTCGACGTCGTGCGGGTGACTCTCTTTCAGTGAGGCTGAGGTGATCCGCACGAACTGCCCCTTCTGCTGCAGATCGGGAATCGTCCCGGCACCCACGTAGAACATCGATTGGTTCAGCCCGCCGATCAGCTGGTGAGCAACAGCGGCCAACGGCCCTCGGTACGCCACCTGCCCCTCGATGCCCTCTGGCACGAGTTTGTCGTCGTTGGCAACCTCAGCCTGGAAGTAGCGGTCTTTGGAGTACGACTTCTTGCCGCGGCTGGACATCGCCCCAAGAGATCCCATGCCGCGGTACGACTTGTACTGCTTACCGCTGACGAAGACCAACTCACCTGGCGACTCTTCACAGCCGGCAAGCAGGGAGCCGATCATGACGGTGTCAGCTCCAGCAACGATCGCCTTGGCAATATCGCCAGAATGCTGCAGCCCGCCGTCGGCGATCACCGGGACGCCGGCCGGACGGCAGGCCAACGAGGCCTCATACACGGCGGTCACCTGTGGGACACCGACGCCGGTCACGATCCGCGTGGTGCAGATGGACCCCGGCCCGACACCCACCTTGACCGCGTCGGCTCCCGCATCGACAAATGCCTGCGCCCCAGCGCGCGTGCCGACGTTGCCACCGATGACCTGCACGTGCCGTGTCGCTGGATCGCTCTTCAGCCTGCTCACCATGTCGAGCAGCATCCGGACATGTCCGTGAGCGGTATCGGCGACCAAGACATCCACACCGGCGTCCACCAGCGTGGTCGCACGCTCCCACGCATCCCCGAAGTAGCCAATCGCTGCCCCGACCATCAGTCGTCCGTGTGGATCCTTGGATGCATGCGGGAACTGCTCGGACTTGACGAAGTCCTTGACAGTGATGAGGCCGCCCAGCCGACCGGCTTCGTCAACGAGCGGCAGCCGTTCGCGCTTGTGCTTACGAAGTAGAGCAGTGGCCTCCTCACGCGCAATGCCGATCGGCCCTGTTACTAGGGGGCTCGGAGTCATCACCTCGTTGACCTTGGTGGTTGCCCACTCGGCCACTGGCACGAAACGAAGGTCACGGTTGGTAATGATCCCGAGCAGTGTCAGGTCGGTATCGACGACGGGAAGCCCTGAGACGCGGTACTGGCCACAGACGCGGTCGAGGTCTTCGAGGGTGGCATCGGGGCCGATCGTCACGGGGTTGGAAATGATCCCGGTCTGCGTGCGCTTGACGAGGTCGACCTGATACGCCTGGTCTTGGATCGACAGGTTGCGGTGCAGAACCCCCAGGCCGCCTTGTCTAGCCATGGCGATCGCCATCCGTGACTCGGTCACGGTGTCCATCGCGGCCGAGACCAGCGGCACCTTGAGCGAGATCGCGCGAGTCAGGCGGGAGGTGGTGTCGATGTCGGACGGCGCCATGTCCGTCGGCCCGGGCAGGAGCAGGACGTCGTCGTAGGTCAAGCCGAGGGGCGCGAACTTCTCGGGGACCGCAGCAGAGATGTCACGCGGGATGCCGGTGTCGTCCATCGCGCCTTCCGGAGGCAAGGGCCAAGCGGATTCGCCAGCCGATCCTTCATTCTACCGAGCCCCGCTCGGACCGATCCCGGTGCTACGGAGGGGCGCCGGTCAGCCTCCGGCCTTTGATTCCGACGCCTTCTCAGAATGGGTCGATCCAGGCACTGATTCCTTGGCACCGCCGGTGTCCATGCTCTTCTCCGAGCCAGGACCCTGGCCTTGGCTCGAGGTTTCGTCCTTGGGCGGTTGGGTTGATCCACCACCCGATGACCCACCTGACTGCTGGCTGCCGGCCTTGTCAACCGGGCCCTTGCCCAACGGGTCGCTCTGCCCCTTGCCCGGCGCATTGGCCAGGCCCTTGCCCTTCGGGTCGCTCTGCCCCTTGCCCGGCGCATTGGCCAGGCCCTTGCCCTTCGGGTCGCTCTGCCCCTTGCCCGGCGCATTGGCCAGGCCCTTGCCCTTCGGGTCGCTGTGCCCCGCAACCTTGTCCTTGAGCTTTTCCAGCCGGTTCAGCTGGCCTGGATTGGCTGTGCCCCCCAGCAGCGCCTCCGCCTCCGCGATGAGCTTTTGTGCCTCTGAGGTTCGCCCCTGGGCCATCGCTCGCTGGGCACCGGCCAACAGCTTGTTGGCGTTGGCCGTGGTCGGAGCGCTCAGCGGAAGGCGCTCCCGCGCGTTCGTAACGGCGTCGGCGAAGGGGTTTAGCTCCCCCAAGGCGTGGAGTGGTGCCCGGACTGCCGCCAATGGATCTCCGGTCACCGCTGCCGCTGCGCCTCCGGACACGACAAGGGCAAAGGCGGCGGAGCCTGCGATCAAGGCCGCGCGTCGCCCCCGGGGTGCCGAGATGGCAACCGGTGACGGCCCAGATGAGCCGTTCTGGGGCATCACGAACTGCGCCACCTCATCGACGCCGTCATCGATCTGGGCGACCCAGGCTGCGAGAAGAGCCACGGCCGGGTCGTTCATGTCCACTTCGCCGAAGGCCCGGGTGGCAAGAGCATGGACCGATGCAGCGTCCTGCTGCACCGCAACGGCGTCGAACTCGTTGGTGGACATCACACCGCCACCTCTTCGGCGGCATAGGTACGCAGTCGGGCCAGTGCGCGATGCTGGGCCACTCGAACGGCCCCTGGAGTCATGCCGAGAGCGCGCCCCGTCTCTTCAGCTGACAAACCAACCGCTACCCGCAGTAGGAGAAGCTCGCGGAGGTTGCTCGGAAGACGGTCCAACAGCGCGTTGGCCAACTCGGTGTCGCCGGCCTGGAGGACCCGCTCCTCCGGGGTCATGCCCAGGTCGGTGGCGTCGGGCACCACGTCGGTGGGAATAGCGGTCCGGAAGGCGGCGCGCTGCAAGTCAGCCACCTTGTGCGCCGCGATACCAAAAACGAATGCCTCGAAGGGGCGTCCCTCGTCTCGGTAGCGGGGCAGCGCGCTCAGCACGGCGAGCAAGACCTCCTGCGCCGCGTCATCTGCGGCAAAATCGGCTGCCGGGACGCGTCCAAGGCGTCCTCGGCAGTAGCGGACTACCAGTGGACGGAGGTGGGTGAGCAGCGCCTCGGCAGCGGCGCCATCGCCTTCGGTGGCGCGCCCCACAAGGGTCCGCAGATCACCGTCCTCCGTTCGATGAAGGATCGCTTCGCCGGGCCCGTCCGTTACATCGCTGCCCATGCCGCATCGCAGACCACTGCGTGGTCGACGTTCACCCCCTTCGAGACGGTTAACGCACCAGGCCCCAGCGGAAACCCATCGCTACCGCCTGCGCCCGGTCGGCCGCTCCGACCTTTCGGAAGAGTCTGCGGGCATGCGTCTTGACCGTGTCCTCGGACAGGTAGAGCTCTCGGCCGATCTCCGCATTGCTTCGGCCACGGGACATTCCACCGAGCACCTGCAACTCGCGCTCAGTCAGCGCTGGTGGAGCACCCATCTCGACCGGCTGCGAGCGTCGGGGGACGCGACGCCAGGTCGCTTCCGCCAAGGCGTACGAGACCGTTGCCGTCAGCTCCTCGCGAGTTGCGTCCTTGACCAGGTAGCCACGGGAGCCACCCGCGACCGCACGAGCTACGCCGTCTTGGTCCTCTGCCATGGTGAGCATCACGACCGCGGCATCGGGGTAGGTGGCAACGAGCCGGCGCGCCGACTCCACCCCGCCGAGCCCTGGCATCCGGACGTCCATCAGCACAAGCTCGGGTCGCTCTCCCGCCCACCTGCTGAGCACCTCTTCGCCACTCCCCGCCACGGTCACCCGGTCCACACCGGGGACAGCGGCGACGGCGCGACGCAACGTCTCGCGTGCGAGCGGTGAATCGTCGCACACCAGAACCGTGGTCACGGCGCCTCCTTGCAGCGCTCGTCGATCGAGCGCATCGCGGTTTTCGGGTGAGGGGAGCCCGACTGTCTCTGGATCTCTTTCGGCACATTTACTACGAAGCGTGAGGGGTGAGTTTCACAAAGCCCCTGGGTTTGGGCCAAGATCTCGTCACCCTCCTAGGAGGGCAGCAACGTCTGGCCGATCCAGCCATACGTTGCGGAGGTCGTCGGGGAGGTCGTCGGCAATGGCGATCACCCCGCTGCGGGCAGCAGCCAGCGACTTAGCCGACTCGGCAGGCGAGCTCTCCTCCAGGAGTGCCCCGAGCAGTGCTCTGGACGGCCAGAGGGTAGGGAGGGCCCCAAGACTCTCGGCCAGGGTCGCTGATCGCCGCAGGGTGTTCTCCGCCGCAGTAAGTTCGCCACTCTGCACCTGAGCAACACCGAGAAGAAGCAGGGTCTTGGCCACATGGCGTGGCGCACCGGACACCTCGGCCAGCTGAACGGCCTCCAGCAGGACTCCTGCGGCACGACCAAAGTCTCCGAGGAGCAGAGCCACCTCGGCCTCCACCCAGGCGAGCCGCACTCGTTGACGCCACCAGTCGAGGTGGCCGTCGGTCAGCAGCCGCGCTTGCTCCACCAGGTGTTGTGCGGACGCCGCATCGTCGCCGATCACAGCATCTGCGGCAAGCCCGATCGTGGCGTCGAATGCCGCTTCTGGTGCGCCATTACTGCAGGCGAACGCGGCATCGTCGAGACGTTTGGCCTCGGCCAACTGGCCGAGCTGGCGACGGACCGATGCCGAGGTGGACGCTGCCAGCGCGGCGAACAGGCGCCGCTCTGGCACCTCAGAGGTGCCAGCAGCAACGAGTGGCTCAAGAACCGCGAGGGATCCGCCAAACTTGCCTGCCGCGGCCAGGCACACGCCGAGTAGCCATGCAGCGGCCGTGGCCTCGGCGCCCTTCCCGTCGGTCCTGGCAAGCTCGAACGCCGACTCGAGTGCGACAACACCACTCGCCGGGCGACCGTGGAAAGCAGCCCGCTCGCCGGTGGCGAGCAGCTCGGCAAGGTCGTCGGACACTGAAGAACCTCAAGACATCGGCGATGGCGGGCGCCACGCGACGCCCCTTGCCCTGAAGTCTCGGCACACGACACCGCGGTGTTAACCGCTGCCGCCTGGTGGGTTCGGGACAGTGCGGCCGTCAGCGGCCGCGCTGCAGCACAGTGACGGCCTCACTCAGGGTGCTGACGTGGACTGCCCCTGGCGGTACCTGATCCTGCCAGCCGGGGCCGCCCACCACGATGCGGACCGGAGGGCGCATGGCCGGCACGGCCTCGACCTGAGCCAGATCAGCGATCTCACGACGATGAGCCCAGATGAACACGCCGCTGGCTCCGCCACGCCGAACCGCCGCGGCCAGCGCGGGTCCAGGGACGCTGGCCCCCAGCACCCTGGAGTCGATGCCCCGTTCGGCGCAGGGCGGCAGCAAGCGCGTGGAGTGGCAAGGTGTGCAGCTCTTCAGGCGCGGAAGCCAGCAATGACGGGACGAGCATTGTCGCGGTTCCGGCGCCGCAGACCATGACCGAGCGAAGCGCGCCCAGCACGGTCTCTGCCATGAGGTGCTCGACATCGATGCCGTTCCCGGTGTCTGCCCATCGCTCACCGATTGCGGCCAAAACGGGGAGAATAAGCGCATCCCACGTCCAGAGCACACCATGCCTCCGAAGGCATCGACCAAGACTTTGTCGATGGAGCGGGCGTCCAGAGCCAGCGCCGCCCTTGTGAGGCCACGGACGGCGGCATCGGTACTGGTCGGCGGGACCACCGGCGTCGGAGTGCTGTCCTCCGGAGGTGCCGGCACGAGAGAGGCAGATCCTGCCAACGCAACGCGCGCTGCTTCACCTGGGGCGACGCCCTCCAGGGTCAGCCGTCGCATTTGCTCGAGCCGCTGCACATCCGTGGGCGTGTAGCGGCGGTGGGCTCCGGCTGAGTGGCCACTCGGGCCAACGCCATAGCGCCGGTCCCAGGTGCGCAGGGTTGCGGGGGCCACCCCTAACCGCCGCGCCAGAGCCGCCACCGTGAGCGACGGCGCTGGGCATGCGGGCCGTCCACCGCTTGTTCCATGGAGGTGATTGTGGGCCCGACCGGCCGACGGCGCACCTCGACCCCTGGAGTGCTAAACGACTCGCACCTTGGTCAGCGCAAAGGCTTGACCAACTTATGAAGCGGTTGTAGCGTGATCGTTCACAACCGCCCGAAATCTTGGAGGACCCCATGGCCGACATCTCCCGACTTCCCGGGCCGGTGGCCGACGTCTGGGAATGGCAGTTCGACGGCGCCTGCCGGTCCGTCGATCCCGGCGACCTTCTTTCACCCTGAAGGCGAGCGAGGCCCCTCACGCGAGGCTCGCGACAGAACCGCAAAGGCGGTGTGCGCCAGCTGCCCGGTGATCGCGCAGTGCGCGGCTCATGCCCTTGCCGTCCGTGAGCCCTACGGCGTCTGGGGCGGCATGACCGAGGAAGAGCGCGAGGCTGATCTACCGCCGCAAGAACCTCAAACTCGTCGGCTGACCCGACAGAGCGACTTCGGCGCCCCGGCCACCACCGCAAAGACTTCGGGCGGCAATGGGTGGGCGTTCGAACGGCTCAGTGGTGGTGGCCGCCAGGACCGTGGCTGTGCCCGTTGCCACCGGCAGCGGGCACCGGCGCCTGCGGCTTTTCGACAACGAGCGCTTCAGTGGTAAGCACGAGGGCGGCGATCGATGCGGCGTTCTCCAGTGCGGAGCGGGTCACTTTGACCGGGTCGACGATGCCAGCGGCGCGCAGGTCACCCCACTTCCCCGTCGCAGCGTCATACCCGTGGCCCGCCGGCTGTTCGAGGGCATGTGCCGCGATCACACCACCTGTCTGGCCTGCGTTCTCCGCGATTGCCCGCAGCGGCCGGGAGAGCGAGGCGGCGACAACCTGCACCCCGATGCGCTCGTCGCCAGAGAGTCCCAGTCCGTCTTTGAGGACCGCTCCCGCGAGCACGAGCGCGCTGCCCCCACCGGCCACGATTCCCTCTTCGACAGCTGCCTTCGTGGCCGAGACCGCGTCTTCGATGCGATGCTTCCGCTCTTTCATCTCGACCTCGGTGTGCGCACCGACCGACACGACGGCCACACCACCGGAGAGCTTCGCGAGCCGCTCACTGAGCTTCTCGCGGTCCCATTGCGACTCGGTCAGCTCGATCTCACGGCGCAGCTGCGCCACTCGGTCGGCAACGACCCCTTCATCGCCAGCACCATCGACGAGGGTGGTGGTGTCCTTGGTGATGACGATCCGGCGAGCCGAGCCGAGTACCTCAAGGCCCACCTCTGAGAGCTTGAGGCCCACCTCCGGCGCCACGACCTGACCTCCGGTGAGCACGGCCATGTCTTCGAGCATTGCCTTGCGCCGATCTCCGAATCCTGGCGCCTTGATGGCCGCAACGCCCAGTCCACCTCGGATTTTGTTGACCACGAGGGTGGACAGCGCCTCACCGTCGACATCTTCGGCCACGATCACCAACGGGCGGCCAGAGCCAACAACCTTCTCGAGCAGCGGAAGCATATCCGAGATCGATGAGATCTTGCCCTGGTGAAGCAGAAGGTATGGCGAGTCGAGCTGCGCCTCCATGCTCTCGGCATCAGTGACGAAATAGGGCGAGATGTATCCCTTGTCGAACTGGAGTCCCTCGGTGATCTCGAGTTCGGTCGTGGTCGTCGAGCCCTCTTCGACGGTGATGACTCCGTCTCGCCCAACATCATCCATAGCTTTGGCAATCAGCTCGCCGATGGCGCGATCCTGAGCTGAGATCGCGGCAACGTCAGCGATCTGCGTCGAGTTGTCGACCGGGGTCGCCAGCGCGTGAAGCTGCTGGACGACAGCGGCTGTTGCCAGCTCGATGCCGCGCTTGAGCTCAATCGGGTTGGCGCCAGCCGAGACGACCCGTAGACCTTCGGCGATCATTGCCTGCGCGAGGACAGTCGCCGTGGAAGTGCCGTCTCCTGCAACGTCATTGGTCTTGGTAGCAACCTCTTTGACCAGCTGCGCCCCAACATTCTGCTGGGGGTTGTCCAGGTCGATCTCGCGCGCAACGGTCACCCCGTCGTTGGTGATCGTCGGTGGGCCGAACGAGCGATCGATGACAACATTGCGGCCGCGCGGGCCGAGAGTGGCTCGCACCGCATCAGCAACGGCGTCGGCGCCGTGGAGCAGGGAGTGGCGGGCTTGTTCGTCGAATGAGATCTGCTTAGCCATGAGTGCTGGTGCCTTCCAGACGGTGATGCGGTGATCTCTTAGGGGTCAAGAGCGGTACATGCGTGACGCCCCGGCACCCGACGATGCGGGGGCGCGGGGCGTCACGACGATTGGACTAACGGAGGAGCTGACTCACTTCTCCACGATCGCGAGCACGTCGCGCGCAGAGAGAATGAGGTACTCCTGGCCGTCATACTTGACCTCGGTGCCGCCGTACTTGCTGTAGACGACAACATCATTGACGCTGATGTCGAGGGGGATGCGCTTCTCGCCGTCCTCATCGAAACGACCCGGACCAACGGCAAGGACCTTGCCCTCTTGGGGCTTCTCCTTGGCGGTGTCCGGGATGACGAGACCTGACGCCGTGGTCTGCTCGGCATCGAGGGCCTGGACGAGAATGCGGTCCTCGAGCGGCTTGATGGAAACCGACACTGAGATGACCTCCGCCTTGCGGCTAAACGAAACAAAAGGGACTGCGCCGACCTTCCGCCGTCGCGGGGTCGGACGGGCGGCGCCTGCTCGTCCACAAGGGACGGGCTGGCACACTCAGGGTGAGAGTGCCAACGCCTAACTTAGCCAGCGGTTAGCACTCCGTCAACCCGAGTGCCAGCTGGAGCCCCCACGCCGCTCTCGGCGGGGAGGATGGGTCCGTGGAGCTCGCTGACGTTGCGTTACTGACCAGCCCCGAGGGACGCCACCTGCTTGCCGACCTCCCCGGCTACGACGAGCGCACCGCCCTGGCAACCGGCGAGCGACTCCGCCGCGCTGGCCACTCCGCAGCTCTCGTGTCCGCAGCCCTGACCCAGAGCAGGCTCCGCACCAATGCTGCCCTTCGCTGGGGACCAGCCGGGGCCGAACTGCTCCCCCACATCCTGCTGACGCCCGACGGCGCTGAGCAGGCGACCAGACCGACAGTCGCCGGGCTTCGCGCGGCCCGCTTCGCTGACGGGGGCGCCGGTAGATTCATCGCCGACATCGGTTGCGGCGTCGGACTCGATGCGCTGGCCTTCGCCGACGCAGGACTGCGGGTGGGCGCCTACGACAAAGATCCCCTGACCGCCGAGGTAGCCGCGGCCAATGCTCAAGCCAGGGGGCACGGCGGACGGATTAGCGTGACTGCGGCGGACGTGACCACACTCCCGGACGAGACGTGGTCGAAGTACGACGCGGTGTTTGCTGACCCCGCCCGGCGGCGTGAAGGGCGACGCTTGACCCTGCCGCAGAGCTGGTCTCCGCCGCTGTCGTGGGTGCTCGACCTTCCCGTGAAGAGTCTTGGCGTGAAGGTCGCTCCGGGGCTCGACCACGATCTTGTGCCGGCCGGTACCGAGTTCTGCGTCGTATCGGACGGCGGCGCGGTTGTCGAGGCTGCGCTCTACCGTGGGAGTCTCCGGGCCGTAGGGATCACCCGGAGCGCGACGCTGCTTCCCACAGGTGCCCGCGTCACCGACGCCGACTTGCCAACCGCGCCGCCGCCCATTCGTGCAGTTGGGAGCCACTTGCACGAGCCCGATGGGGCCGTGATCCGTGCTGGCCTCGTCGCAGCTGTTGTCGCGCAGGTCGGAGGCTGGTTGCTCGATCCGCGCATTGCATACATCAGCACCGACTTACCGGTTTCGTCGCCCTTCCTGTCCAGCTACCAGGTCTTGGACGTCATGCGCTTCTCGCTCAAGCGGCTCCGCAACTACCTTCGCGAGCACGAGGTCGGTCACGTAGTGATCAAGAAAAGGGGGTCGGCGATCGACGTGGACACGCTGCGGGGGTCACTGCGACTGGATGGATCCGCCCCCAAAAGACGCACCATCGTGCTCACGCGGATCGGTGACGACCCGACCGTGGTCGTCTGCCGAGCCAAGGAAGTGAGTTCCTAGTCTCCGGCCTCGAACGTGGTGACGAGGTCCCAGTGGTCGACGAAAGGAGAACCGGCGAGCAACGGCTCTTCGGCCGGCACCGGTGTCATCTGGTGTGCCTGCCAGTCCGGTCCAAGAAATCCGGAGAGCGCATCGGTGCCGTCCCAACGGGTGATGAGCAGGAGGCGGTCGCCGCCTTCACCGAACGAGCGCAGCACCTCGCCGCCCACGAATCCCTTGGCGGCGGTCACGCCTGGCCACACCTCGGCCTTGACGTACTCGATGAGGGCATCGATCTGCCCTGACTTCACGGGGGTTTCCCACATACGCACAATCACCTGAGCATCATCCCCGATCCGAGAAGGAGGCCAAACGCCGGGTCAGGTGTGGCGTTGGTTGGGTGGCGGAGACGGCGCGACGCAGCGAGCGCTGTTGGCAAGTCTTACGAGACCCTGACTTGGTCAACCGGCAGAGCTGAGTCCACCGGAAGTCCCAGTGCCGAAGGTGATCGCCCGGACTCGACCAGGGCGGCGCCCAGAGCAGCCACCATGGCGCCGTTGTCGGTGCAGAGCCCAGCACGCGGGACTCGAAGACTCACGCCGGCTGCAGCGCACCGCTGTTCAAGCAGTGTCCGCAGCCGCGAGTTGGCTGCGACCCCTCCGCTAAGTAGCAGGTGCTCTATCCCCTGCTGACGACAGGCATCCAGCGCCTTCTTGCTGAGCACGTCGACCACCGCCTCTTGGAAGGACGCTGCGACATCAGCCACGTTCACCGGTTCCCCCTCTCGCTGTCGCAGCTCGACCCAGCGCGCCACCGCGGTCTTCAGGCCCGAGAACGAGAAGTCGAACCGGTGCCGGTCGAGGTCTCGCTGCCCCGTCAGTCCTCGCGGAAAGGCGATCGCTGTCGCATCTCCGTCATTTGCGAGTCGGTCGATATGCGGGGCCGCCCGGAAAGGGAAGGCCAAGCAGGCGCCCCACCTTGTCGAAGGCCTCCCCTGCCGCGTCGTCGATTGTCGCGCCCATTGCGGTCACGTCAGCGGTGACGTCGTCAACACGTAGCAGCGACGAGTGTCCCCCGCTGACCAGCAGCGCGATGGCCGGCTGCGGCAGCGGCCCGTGCTCGAGCCGGTCGACGGCCACGTGCGCGGCAAGGTGATTCACTCCGTAGAGCGGCTTGCCCAGCGCCAGCGCCAGCGTCTGGGCGGTCGCGGTTCCGACGAGAAGCGCGCCAACCAGACCGGGACCGGCTGTCACGGCGACTGCGTCGATGTCCGAGAGAGACACCCCTGCCTGGTCGACGGCACGGGAGAGCGTGGCAGGCATGGCCTCGAGGTGCGCGCGGCTCGCGACCTCCGGGACGACTCCGCCGAACCTGGCGTGCTCGTCGATGCTGCTCGCGACCTCGTCGGCCAGGAGCGTCGTTCCTCGAACCAGTCCAACGCCCGTCTCGTCACACGAGGTCTCGATTCCGAGGACGAGGGCCTGGCTGCTCACGGCGCCGGCATTTCCACGTGACCTGAAGATCCGAGCCTGAGTCGCATGATCAATGCGTCAGCTCCAGGACCGTAGTAGGAGGTTCGGCGTGCGATAACTTCAAAACCACAGCTCGAATACAGCCGTTGTGCGGACTCCCCGTCGGCGCCGACCTCCAATGTGACGTGCGAGCAGCCTCTGCGCTCGGCCTCAGCCAACAGGGCGCTCAGCAGCCGGGCACCCACTCCATGGCGCTGGCTCTCAGCAGCGACAGCGAGCGTCTGGACGTCAGCCTCGCCCCCGATGACCATGAGTCCGGCGTACCCCACGACCTGGCCGTAACTCTCCGCCACCAGGTAGTGGCGCGTGGCGGGGACGCCGGCGAGCTCAGACCAGAACGTCTCAACCGGCCAAGGAGTTTGCGGAAACGCGTTCGCCTCCAGTCGGTGCACCTGTTCGATGTCCCACCATCGCATCTGGCGGATGACGAGATCTGCCGTCATTGCCTTGTCGATCGCTGCCATGGTCATGCAAGCACCGACTTGGGGCTTGCAGACGGCGTCACGTCGGGCCGTCTCAGGTAGAGCGGCACCGGGTCCTCAGTGGATCGACCCTTCGCAAGTCGAGACAGCACCAGTCGGCAGAGCACCTCCCCGTTTGGTTCGCCTCCCTCGACAACCTCTTGACCATCGATTGCAGGCGTCCGGGGCGGACAGAACACAGTCATCCCCCCTAGCGCCTCGCGAGCTGCAGCAGGAGTGCCCACCGTTGGCGCACTCAAGCGAACATCGTGTCGGCGGTAAGTCGCCCAGAAGAACTCTCGGCGTCGCGCATCGGTCACAACGGCGAACGGCTCCTCGCACTGTGTCGCAAAGGCCAGGACGTCGAGGGTGCTCACTCCATGGACCGGGATCTGCAGGGCCTGACCCAAGGTTTGGGCCGTCGCCAAGCCAACGCGGAGCCCGGTGAAGGCTCCGGGTCCGATACCCACTGCGACCGCGTCCAGGTCTGCTGGGTTGACGCCAGCGCCACGGAGCACCTCGTCGATCTGCACCGGGAGAACCTGGCCATGCCGGCGTGCGTCGACGTGACTGCGCTCACCGAGAACTTGTGTGTCTGCACCAGGCACCGACCGCACCAAGGCAACAGTGGTGACCGCGGTGGCGGTGTCCAGCCCCAACAACAGCACGCGGCGACCCTACCCACTGCGATCAGATGGCCAGGTCACGGTGACCTGGCGTTGATCGGACGTCGGGTCGACGAGGCCAAGGTCGTGGGTGTCTCGTTCAATCCGAACCGTCACGACCTCCGTAGACAAACTCTCGGCCAGTCCCTCTCCCCACTCCACGACGGTGACGGACTCGGTGAGTGAGACCCCGAGGTCGAGATCGTCGAGCTCGGCCAGACCACCTAGCCGGTACGCATCGACATGGACCAGGTCTGGCCCGCCAGAGGTCGATCGATGAAGGCGGGCGATGACGAAGGTCGGCGACGTCACCGGACCCGTCACCTTGAGCCCGGTCGCAAAGCCCTGGGTGAACGTCGTCTTCCCCGCCCCCAGCGGGCCACTAAGGACGACGACATCGCCGGCGCGACACCCAAGCGCGACCTGGGCGCCCAGTAGGCGCATCGCTTCCGCATTGGGTACGACCGAACAGTCCGGAATCGCCACAGTCAATCCGCCAGGCCGCGAGCCACTCGCTCAAGCAGGTCGATCAGGTGCCCGTTGACGTCGTCGGGCCTCTCCAGCATGACCAAGTGACCACCGGGGTCGAGCACCTCTAGCTCGGCCCCCGGGATTCCCTTGACGAGTACCTGGCTGTGAGCTGGAGGTGTTAGCAGGTCCTGGGCGCCAACGAGCACCAGCGTCTCGGTGCCATTGAGTACGTCCAGTGCGTCGAGCACATCGTGGTCCCCGAGGGCCGGAAGAAAGTCAGCCAAGACGTCGATCGGGGTAGCGTTGATCATCTCCAGGCTGAAGTCCACCAACTCGACTGGGACGTCATCGGCGAAGGCGTAGACCTTCGTCACCAGGACGGCGAGGTCGCTGCTGAGGTGACGGCTGCGCTCCAACAGCTGTGTGGTGCGTCGCCCGAGCTGGATTACCGACGGTGCGAGCATCCGCAAACTGCGAGCGGCGAAGGAAGGCAACCCCAGTGTGACGTCTGACATCCGTCCGGCGGATGTGGAGATCAGCGCAACGCCCTGCACGCGCTCCCCGAAGAGCTCCGGAGATCGGCCCGCCAGCTCAAGGATTGTCATTCCGCCCATCGAGTGCCCGACCAGAACGACGGGGCCGGTTGGGACAACCGCAGACAGCACCATCTCCAGGTCAACAGCGAGCTGCGCCATCGTAGACGTCTCAGCCGTTCCACGCCCCGAGCGGCCATGTGACCGCTGGTCGTAGAAGACCATGCGCACCATGCCGCGGAGTGCCTGGCGTTGGTAGTGGAAGCAGTCCTGATTCAGTGCGTATCCGTGAACGAAGACCACCGTCAACTCGCGCCACGGCGCCGGTGGGATGCGGTTCTTCGACCTCGACGTGCAGTTCGACGCCGTCGTCGAGCAGGACGATTTGTGGTGTGCCCCGCAGCTGGCCGAGGCCCAGCCTGCCGCCTGGAGTCTCACCCCGACGCAGCGGCCGTCCGACCACCACGCGTTCGGCGGCCATTCCGGCAGCAGCACCGACGGCTGCGGCAACGAGCGCGGCGCCGGCCAGACCTGCACGACGAGCAGGGTTCATGACTCCGCACCCCCAAGGTATCGACGAGCGATGCGTGGGCCCATGCGCGTGACGATCTCGTAGGAAATCGTGCCGGTGGCGTCTGCCCAGTCCTGGGCGGTTGGCTCGCCGGAGCTGCCTGGGCCGAAAAGGGATACGACATCACCGATTGCCAGCGGGTCGTCGCCGAGGTCGACGACGAACTGGTCCATGCAGACCACACCTGCGATGGTGCGTCGCCGCCCCCCTACCTGCACCGGCCCGACGTTGGTGGAATTCCGCGGAACACCATCGGCGTAACCGAGCGGGACCAGGCCGAGGGTCGTCTCACGGTTGGTCACGTAGCGGTGCATGTAGGAGACCCCGTGTCCGGCTGGCACCCTCTTGACCAAAGTCAGGCGCGCCTGCAAGGACATGGCAGGGAGCAATCCGAGCGAGGCAGCTGGCGCATCTCGCAGCGGTGAGAGCCCATAGACCGCCAGCCCAGGACGGGTCAGGTCGAAGTGCGTATCTGGACGTGTCAGCGTCGCCGCAGAATTGGCGAGGTGGCGGACCTCTGGCTGCAGACCCGCCCTTTCGGCGATGTCCACCGCGTTCTGGAAGACCTCGAGCTGGCGGTCGATCGTGGGGTGTCCCGGTGCATCGGCGTAGGCCAGGTGCGACCACACTCCCACCACGACAATGATGCCGTCGAGTTCGGCCTTCCGGGCCGCTTCGACCAGCGCCGGCCAGTCACCGACCGGGGCTCCGGACCTTCCGAGGCCGGAGTCGACCTTCAGGTGGACCCGAGCCACGCGACCGAGCTCGCGAGCCGCGGCTGTGATGTCATCGAGTACCCACACGTCAGAGACCGAGAGGTCGATACTCCTTGTGAGTGCCTCTGCCCAGGGTTCCCCACGACCGACCAACCACGCCAGCACGGGGTCTTCGATGCCGCCGGCGCGAAGAGCCAGCGCCTCATCCAACAGCGCAACCCCGAGCCACTGCGCCCCACCAGCGATGGCCGCCCGCGCCGACGGAACGAGCCCGTGCCCGTAGGCATCAGCCTTGACAACGGCCATCACCCCCGCCGAGCCAGATCGGCTCACCAGGACCTGGGTGTTGGCGGTGATCGCATCGAGATCGACGATCAGCTCGCGGAGGTGGCCGGACACTTTTCCATCCTCCCACCGACACGTGCAGTGCCCATTCAGGGACGCGTGACGGCTCGAATTGCGTCGGGCAGGGCAGCGGCAACCGACACTGCGGTCGTCGGTGCATCGTCGGCAGCCAGTCGACCCGCCAGCCCGTGCAGAAATGCCGCACAGGACGCCGCATCGAGGGTGGGTATCCCCGCCGCCAGCAGCCCGGCAATCATCCCAGTAAGGACATCGCCGGTCCCACCGCTGGCCAGCCAAGGCGTTCCGGTGAGGTTCAGGCGCACCTGCCCATCGGCATCAGCAACGACGGTCGTCGCTCCTTTGAGCAGCACCGTGCTGTGGAGGCGCGCCGCGAGGGTTCGCACCGCGGTGATCGGGTCCTCGTCGACGTCCAGCTCGGGGGCGAGCCTGGCGAACTCGCGCACGTGCGGCGTCAGAACCGTCGGCGCCCTGCGTGCACGCAGCAGGTCCGGGGCCTCGGCCAGCATCGTCAGACCGTCAGCATCGATGACAACGGGTATCGGTTCGGCCAGAACCTCTGCGAGCTGCTGCCGTGCACGGTCGTCGACGCCAAGGCCGGGGCCGACCCCCCACGCCTGAACATGACCCGCATCGGCGATCGAGCCGGTCGAGACGATGGCCGAAGGCCAAGCATTCACCACGTTCGGCGCTGCACTGCCGACATAGCGGACCAGCCCAGCCTTGACATGAAGCGCCCCAGACACGGCCAGCACGGCGGCGCCGGGGTAGCGATCTGAGCCCGCGACAACGCCTGCTACGCCCTGCGAGTACTTGTGGTCGAGCGGGCCTGGTCGCGGCACAATGCCAGCGACGTCCCAGGCCTCGAGGCTGGTGATGGACGGCACGACGACATCACTGCCAAGGCCAATGTCGACCAGCTCCAACAGTCCGACGTGCATCGAGCCGGGCGCAAGGAGAAGGCCCGGCTTCATCAGACCAAAGGTCACGGTGACGTCTGCCCATATAGCTCCGTCATCAGCGACCCCGGTATCGGCATCAACGCCGGACGGTAGGTCGACGGCAATGACGATGGCATCACTGGAGGTGGCCAGGTCAGCGAGGGTCGCTGCAGGCTCACGGAGCCCACCCTTCCCACCGATACCCAAGATCCCGTCGACCACGAGGTCTGCGGCCCCGATGGCACCAGCGGCCTCGGGCAGTTCGGTGACTCGGCCTCCTGCTCGAAGCACAGCGCCCACGCCAGCCTCATGTATGCGCGAGCCCGTCGGGACAACGACGACCTGTGCACCCCGCTTGGCCAGTGCCGCACCGGCGAAGAGCGCATCTCCCCCGTTGTTTCCGGTGCCGGCCAGCACGACAACTTGCGCGCCGTAGACCCCACCGCGATGAGCGCCGATCACCTGGGCACAGGTTCTTGAAAGGCCCGTTGCAGCTCGCTGCATCAGCTCGCCCTCAGCAGTTCGGGCAAGCACCGACTCCTCGGCTGCTCGCACCTCCTCGGCGGTGTGCACAGCGTGCATGGCGTCCCCCTAAGCCTCAGCCACGACCATCGCAGAGGCGATTCCAGCGTCGTGGCTGAGCGAGAGGTGGATGGTGTGCGCCCGCAGGGCGATTGCGCGGGTGTGCACCGTGCCAGACAGCTCGAAGGCTGGGCGACCGTCGGAGTCCTTGACCACCTCGCAGTCGTGCCACTGGAGACCTGCTGGCGCACCCAGCGCCTTGGCAAGGGCTTCTTTGGCGGCAAATCGGGCAGCAAGCGAGGCCAAGGGCAGCGCTGCCTCTTCGGGCGTGAAGAGCCGGTCTCGCAGCGCGGGTGTGCGCTCGAGCGTCTGCCCGAACCGCGCCACATCTACGACGTCAATGCCGATTCCAACGATCACAGCACCAGTGTGTCACTACACGACTCCCCGGGCCAGGGTCACTACGTCACTCCACTGTGACGGACTTCGCCAAGTTCCGTGGCTGGTCCACGTCGTAGCCTTTGGCGCTGGCTAGCTCGCAGGCGAAGACCTGGAGTGGAACGGTGGCAACAATTGGCTGCAGCAAGGTCGGAACGGCGGGCACTCGAATGAGGGTGTCAGCGTATTGGGCCACGGTGTCGTCGCCCTCTTCAGCGATGACGATTGTGCGCGCCCCTCTGGCCCGGATCTCCTGGATGTTGCTGACGATCTTGTCGTGCAGCACCTTGCGGCTTCGCGGTGGAACGATGACCACGACTGGGAGATCTTGCTCGATCAACGCGATCGGTCCGTGCTTGAGCTCACCGGCCGGAAAGCCTTCGGCGTGCATGTAGGCAAGCTCCTTGAGTTTGAGGGCACCTTCGAGAGCCACCGGATATCCGACGTGCCGCCCGAGGAAGAGAACCGCCTTGGCGTTCACCAACTCGCGGGCCAAAGCACGCATTGGCTCGACGGTGTCAAGGACGCGCTCAACGGCGGCAGGCATCGAAGCGAGCTCTTCGACGTGCCGGATGATCTCGTCACCCCACTTGGTACCGCGAACTTGAGCGAGGTAGAGCGCCACCAGGTTCACCGCGACGATCTGGGTGAGGAACGCCTTGGTCGAGGCGACAGCGATCTCTGGCCCGGCATAGGTGTAGACGACCGCATCTGACTCGCGCGGAATCGTTGACCCGTTGACGTTGCAGATCGCCAGCACCCGTGAGCCCTGTTCGCGGGCGTGCCGAATAGCCATCAATGTGTCCATCGACTCACCGGACTGCGAGATAGCGATCACGAGTGTCCGCTGACTGAGGATCGGGTCACGGTAACGAAACTCCGAAGCCACCTCGACCTCAACGGGGATCCGCGACCAGTGCTCGATCGAGTATTTGGCGATCAGCCCCGAGTTGTACGACGTGCCGCAGCCAATGATGACGATCTTGTCGACGTCCCGCAGATCTTCGTCGGACAACCGCATCTCATCCAGCTGTAGATGACCTTCGTCATCGACCCTTCCCAGAAGTGTGTCCGCCACTGCCTTCGGCTGCTCGTGGATCTCCTTGAGCATGAAGTAGTCGTAACCACCCTTCTCAGCAGCCGAGGCATCCCAGTCGACCTCGTACTCCTTGACCTCGGCGGGCTGGCCGTCGAAGGTGGTCACGGTGATGCGGTCGGCAGTGATCTCGACGACTTGATCCTGCCCCAGCTCAACGGCATGTCGAGTGTGCGCAATGAACGCCGAGACATCGCTACCGAGAAAGTTCTCCCCATCTCCCCGACCAACCACCAGTGGGGAGTTGCGACGTGCTCCGACAACGACGTCTGGCTGGTCAGCATGAATCGCAACGAGGGTGAATGCCCCCTCCAATCGGCGGCAGACCGCACGCATGGCCTCCGCGAGGTCTCCATCGAAGGCCTGTGCCAGCAGGTGTGAGACAACCTCGGTGTCAGTGTCGGACGCCATGACCACACCATCTCGTTCAAGCTGGGCGCGGAGCATGGCAAAGTTTTCGATGATGCCGTTGTGAACGACTGCTACCTGCGACGCCTCATCGAGGTGTGGATGCGCATTTCGGTCGGTCGGCGCACCATGAGTCGCCCACCGCGTATGGCCCATACCGAAAGTGGCCGCCGGTAGCGGCTGCTCGGCCAACAGCTTCTCAAGATTGGCGAGTTTGCCGGCACGTCGCCGCACCTGCACCTTGTCGGCCGAGACCACCGCAACACCGGCACTGTCATAGCCGCGGTACTCCAACCGCCGGAGCCCTTCGATCACGACATCAACAGCATTTTGCTGACCGACGTACCCGACGATTCCGCACATGGGTTACACCTTACGTTCTGCTACCAGGGGGCAGCGCCGTTCAGACCAGCCGAGGCCGATTAGCCGATTGTTGCTCGCACGACGGCAGCGAGCCGATCAGCAACCTCGCTGGCCCGCTCTGCAGAGTCAGCTTCAACCATCACGCGTACAAGAGGCTCGGTTCCGCTGGGACGGAGAAGTACACGTCCTTGATTGCCCAAGGCACGTTGCTCCTCGGCAACCGCGGCAGCGATGGCCGGCGCATCGACGCGAAGTCGGTCGACATCAGCAACGTTGACCAAGACCTGCGGGAACCGCTGCATCACATCGCCGAGGTCGGCGAGGGACTGCCCGGATGCCGTCACCTGAGCGGCAAGGTGGAGTGCGGTGAGCAGGCCATCGCCAGTCGTAGCGAACTCAGACATGATCAAGTGACCAGACTGCTCACCACCGAGCGTGTACCCGAACGATCGCATTGCCTCGAGCACATACCGGTCCCCCACTGCGGTGGCGACGACGGCGACGCCCTCGCGCTGCATCGCCTGACGGAACCCGAGGTTGGACATAACCGTCGAAACAACAGTGTCGTGGGCCAGGTGGCCGGACGCCCGCATGGCCAACGTCAGGATCGCCAGGATCTGGTCGCCATCGACAAGTTGGCCGGCAGCATCGACTGCGAGGCATCGGTCGGCATCACCATCGAGAGCAACTCCGAGATCGGCATCGTGTTCGACAACGGCAGCTTGAAGGGACTCAAGGTGTGTGGACCCACACGCCACATTGATGTTCAACCCGTCGGGGTCATCATGGATTGTGATGACATCGGCGCCAGCCCCGGCGAACGCCGTCGCTGCCACAAAAGAAGCCGCCCCGTTAGCGCAGTCGACCACGATACGGACGCCGTCGAGACGCTGTCCGCCGAGCGTCGCAAGCAGATGGGTGACGTAGTCGTCGGACGCCTGCGAGTCATCGGTGACGCGACCTACGTCAGCGCCGGTCGGTCGGTCCCATGGCTCACCAAGACGTGACTCGACGGCGTCCTCGATGACATCGCCGAGCTTGTGTCCGCCCCTGGCGAAGAACTTGATCCCGTTGTCGGGCATCGCGTTGTGCGATGCCGAAAGCATCACGCCAAGGTCCGCCCCGCGAACCGCCGTCAGGTGGGCAACTCCGGGGGTGGGGAGGATTCCGACCCGACGCACATTCACGCCTGCGCTGGCCAGTCCTGCGACCACGGCTGCCTCCAGGAACTCACCGGATGCACGCGGATCGCGCCCCACAACGGCCACGGGACGATGACCCGCGAAAGCCCCCGTCTCACCAAGCACGTGAGCGGCGGCAACGCTGAGGTCGACCGCTAGCTCCGCGGTGAGGTCACGGTTGGCGAGGCCACGGACGCCATCGGTTCCGAAGAGCCGAGTCACAGCACCTCCTCATGCGCGCGCCCCGCAAGCCGGGGGCCGATGGGGCCGACGAGGCAGAGCGAGGTAACGCGGGCAGAGCCCGTCAGCGCTTGCTGTACTGCGGAGCCTTGCGGGCCTTCTTGAGTCCAGCCTTGCGACGCTCCTTGGCACGTGGGTCACGTGTCAGGTAGCCGGCCTTCTTCAGCGTGGGGCGGTTGCCCTCTGTGTCAATCTCGCTCAATGCACGCGAGATGCCGAGGCGGATGGCGCCGGCTTGGCCAGAAACGCCGCCGCCGTGAACGCGTGCGATGACGTCGTAGCGTCCCTCCACCGAAAGCACGCGGAACGGGTCGTTGACCACCTGCTGATGCACCTTGTTGGGGAAGAAGTCTTCGAGGGTCTTGCCGTTGACGGTGCACTGTCCCGTACCCGGAGTGATGCGCACGCGGGCGATCGCCTCTTTGCGACGGCCAGTCGCCGCACCCGGTGCGTCGGAAATCTCCCGCGGGGCGACAACAGCTGCCGTCTCGCTGGTGAAATCTCCGCTGGGGGTGCCTTCGGCCTCGGGGCCAGCGGCATCCACCTCGGGGGCAGTTGCCTCGTCAGGGGCGGTGTCAGTGGTGACAGTCACGTCGGACATGGTCCTCTCGATACCTTCTCTAGGCCTTCGGGCTGCGCTACTGCGCGACCTGGGTGATCTCGAACGGCACGGGCTGCTGTGCCTGGTGCGGGTGCTCTGAGCCGGCATACACCTTCAGTTTCTTGAGCTGTTGCCGGGCAATGCGGTTCTTGGGGAGCATGCCCCAGACGGCCTTCTCAACGGCCTTGCGGGGGTTCTTGGAAAGCAGCTCTTCATATCCGGTGGCACGCAGGCCACCGGGGTAGCCCGAGTGGTGATACGCCAGTTTCTGCTCCCGCTTGGCGCCGGTCAGGGCGATCTTCTCAGCGTTGATGACGACCACGAAGTCACCGGTGTCGACATGCGGGGCGAAGACGGGTTTGTGCTTGCCGCGCAGCAGCTGGGCGACCTGCGACGCGAGACGTCCGAGGACGACATCCTCGGCGTCGATGACAAACCACTGACGCTGGACGTCGTCGGGCTTGGGGCTGTACGTGCGCACGGGCACAACCTTCGTGAGTCGAGTCGGGTCAAGAGCACTCTGCATCAGGCTCTGCATCGATTTGCATCAACAAGCAGGGCGTTCCGCGCGGAGCTTCCGGCGCCAACGATCTGCGGCCGACCAGCGACCCCGACAGATACAAGGCGCAACAGCCCTTTAGGTTACCTGTGCCCGGGGTAGACGGTCAAAACCGGGTACCGGCGCCAGCCCGTCGCACCCAAGATCGACCGCCTTCCTAGGCTGGCTGGATGACCGCCCCGGATGCCTCGTCGGCCCAGCCCCCTGTTGGGCCACATCCAGAGCCGGACCCCAGCTCGGGTCCGACCGCCGGAGGGCACCGCACCAGCCGGCTCGTGCTGGTGCTCTCCATCGTGGCCAGGATGCCTCAGGGGCTGGCGCCCCTGGCGGTCGTCCTCCTAGCCCAGGAACGCACGGGATCGATCGCCGCAGCCGGGCTCGCCGGCGGCGCCTGGGCAATCGGCTCAGCCGTCAGCCAGCCGCTGTGGGGCGGGTTTGCCGGACGCGGCCGCGCTCACCGCGTCGAGGCCGTCACTGCCCTGGCTCAGGGGCTGCTCCTTCTGGTGCTGGCGTTTGGCCCGTGGGAGGCCGAGACCGCCCTCGTGGTGCTCGCTGCGGCCGGCGGGCCTACTCGCGGCTCCCACCTCCCCGATCTCGCGGACGCTGTGGCCGCAGCTAGCCCGGGACCAGCGCGACCTGGATGCGCTGTACGCACTGGACGCCACCTGGCAAGAGATGGTGTTCATCGCCGGGCCGGCCCTGGTCGGCGTCCTGGTTGCGTTGTCCGGTCCGGACGCCGCGCTACTCGCTGCAGCCACCTGTGGCGCGCTGGGAGGTCTTGTCTTTGCGTGGGTGGTCCGGCCCCTGTGGCAGCCGCACCCGGCTCCGGCGTCCCGTGTTCCGCTCGGTACCGCGCTGCTGGGACTAGCCGGTCCCTACGCAGCTCTCTGTGTCATGGCACTGGGACTCGGCTTGGTGGAGGTCGGCGTCCCAGCTGTGGCGATCTTGGAGCAGAACCGTGCGGCGAGCGGGTGGCTGCTCGCGCTGTGGAGTGTGGGCTCGCTGGTCGGCGGCCTGACGGCGTCTCGGGTGCACTGGCGAAGGGGGCCGGCCGAACGCTGGCCGTGGCTGCTGGCAGGGGTCACTCTCGGAACGGCAACGATCATGGTGGGATGGCACTTCGGACTCGGGTGGCTCGGGTTCACGCTTTTCCTGTCAGGTCTGGCACTGGCGCCCTCGCTGGCCGCCGGCTACGGCGTCGTCGGTGACCGAGCGGCGGCGGGACGCCGCACGGACGCGTTCGCATGGACGACGACCTTCCTGTTGCTGGGCTTCGGTGGTGGAGCCGCAATCGGCGGCGTCCTCGCCGACATCAGCCCCACCTGGACCTTCACCGCGGGCACGGTGGTGACGGCCTTCGCCGCCGTCATCGCCTTCGCTGGCGTCCCGGGACATGATCGAAGCGCTTCAGCCACTTCGGAGACCGTCACAGCTCGTGAGAATGACTGAAACGCTCCGATCGCCGCCTAGCGGGCGCGCTGAACCCGGGCCTCGTCCCAGACCGGTTCGGAGGCCTCGTAGACCTGACCGTCAGATCCAAAGATCAGATAGCGGTCGAACGACCTGGCGAACCAGCGGTCGTGGGTCACGCTCATCACGGTGCCGTCGAAGGCCTCCAGCCCCTCCTCCAAAGCCTCCGCGCTTGCGAGGTCGAGGTTGTCGGTCGGCTCGTCGAGGAGGAGCAGCGTGACGCCCGAGAGCTCGAGGAGCAAGATCTGAAAGCGCGCTTGCTGACCTCCCGACAACGTCTCGAACCGCTGGTCGGCCTGGTGCTCGAGCTCGTAGCGGCGTAGTGACGACTTCGCCGGGCCGAGCTGCAAGGAGTGCTCGTGCCACAACAGCTCGATGGGCGTCCGGCCGATGAACTCCGCATGGTCGTGGGTCTGGGCGAAGTGCCCGGGCACGACTCGCGCACCCAGCTTCCACGCGCCGGTATGCGCAACCGTGGCATGCTCGGCGTCCCCGGATGCCAGCAGTCGCAGGAAGTGTGACTTTCCCGATCCGTTGCTCCCGAGCACCGCGACCCGCTCGCCGTAGAAGACCTCGAGGTCGAACGGCTGCATGAGGCCGGTCAGCTCGAGCTGCTGACACGTGACGGCTCGGACGCCGGTACGTCCTCCCTTCAACCGCATACGAACGTTCTGCGCCACGGGGGGCGCCTCTGGTGGACCAACCTCCTCGTACTTGCGCAGGCGGGTCTGCATGGCCTTGTACTTTGACGCCATGTCGGGACTGATCGCAGCTTGCTGCTGCAGGGTGCGCACCAGGTCCTTAAGTCGTTGATGCTCCTCGTCCCAGCGCCGCAGTAGCTCGGCGAGGCGCTCATGCCGGTCGCTGCGCACCTCGTGGTAGGACGCGAACCCGCCACCATGCACCCAGCTCGAGCCACCTTCGATCGTGACGATGCGATTCGCTGCTTTAGCCAAGAGCTCACGGTCGTGCGAGATCAGCAGCACTGTCTTCTGGGTGGACGCCAGCCGCTCCTCGAGCCACTGCTTACCCGGGACGTCGAGGTAGTTGTCCGGTTCGTCGAGTAGCAGCACCTCGTCTGGCCCGCGCAACAAGGCTTCGAGTGCCAGGCGCTTCTGCTCACCGCCGGAGAGCGTTCGCACCTCGCGGTACTGGGCGCGCTCATAAGGAAGACCAATCGCCTGCATGGTGCAGGCATCCCAAATCACTTCGGCGTCGTAGCCGTGGGCATCGCCCCAATCGGCGATCGCTTGTGCGTAGCGCATCTGGGTCTTCTCGTCGTCGTGCTGCATCATCTGCAGCTCGGCTGCATCCATCTCGAGTGCGGCTTCGCGAATTCGAGGTGGTGCCACCGAAACCAGCAGGTCCCGAACCGTCGACTCGTCGCGCACACTGCCGACGAACTGACGCATCACTCCGAGGCCGCCGCTGCGCGACACCGAACCCTCGACAGGGTCGATGTCACCCGCAATGATCCGCATCAGGGTCGTCTTGCCGGCTCCGTTCGCGCCAACCAGGGCGACAACGGCTCCGTCGCCCACTCGGAAGGACACACTGGCGAAGAGCGTGCGGCCATCCGGCAGCACGAAGCTGACTCCATTGACGTCGACATGTCCCACGAGCAGACAGTCTCACCTATCGGGCACTCGACGGGCCAACGAATTCCCTCACCCCTCAGCATTGTGATACCCCACCAGGCCATGCGTCAGGGAACACCCCCAATCCTGAGGGGTGAGCTCAGCGGTACTCGACGATGCCCTCACCGTGGACGATCACGGTGCCAGCGGCACCACCGAGGACGGCGGGCAGAGCCGCCAGGTCACCGATTCGGGCCGGACGCTTGGTCGTCAGCACGAAGTCGCACGCGGCACCGACCTTGGGGCCCATTGATCCGTCCGGAAAGTTCATCTGCGCCAGAGCATCGGGGCTGACGCGCGCCAACGCCCGCTGATGATCGGTTCCCCAGTCGACATAGACCGCGTCGGCGTCGGTAGCGACGACGAACTCGTCGGCATCGATCAGCTGAGCCATCAGTGCGCTCGCGAGATCCTTGTCGACAACCGCCTCGACTCCCACCAGCGTGCGCGTGCCAGGTAGGTACATGGTGGGTATTCCTCCGCCACCCGCCGCGATGACGACGGCGCCCTGTTCCAGCAGCCAGCGCACAGGCCGCAGTTCGAAGATCTGTTTCGGACGCGGTGACGGAACGACACGGCGCCACACCTCGCCGTCCATCTTGAAGTGCCAGCCCTTTGCAGCAACGAGCGCATCGGCGTCCTGCTTCTCGTAGACCGGCCCTACGAACTTCGTCGGATCCGCGAAAGCCGGGTCGCTCGGATCGACCTCGACCATCGTCAGCAACGTGGCAAGGGGCTTCTCGAACGGCAGCAGGTTGCCAAGCTCTTGCTCGATCAGGTAGCCGATCAACCCTTCGGTCTCGGCGCCCAGGACGTCGAGCGGGAACGCCTCGTCCGGGTGGTAGGCCGCGCCCTGGAGCGCGAGCAGCCCCACCTGTGGCCCGTTGCCATGGGTGATGACCAGCTCATGCTCCATCGCGACCGGCGCCAGCGCCTCGGCGGCGACTCGGACGTTGACGCGCTGGTTCTCCAGGGTCATCGGTTGGCCACGCCTCAGAAGAGCATTACCGCCAAGAGCCACCACGAGTCGCATCCCTGGAGTGTGCCCCACCGGCTCACCGAGTGCGTGCCTGGTGGGCCCCTGGCGCGTCGAGTGCGTGCCGGTGTCACCGCCTGCGCCTTTGACTCGGCAGACTGTCGCCGTGTCCCACGCCCCGTCAGGTCGACACCGCTCGCCGGTCCCGCCGCGCCCGCGCTGGCACTTGGGACTCCTGATCTCCCTGGTGGCAATGCTGACCGTCGGGGTCTTTGCCGCCGCGATGTTCGTGTGGCCAGGCGACCCATCGCCACGTGATCAGACCCCGTCGGTCCAGCCGTCGATCTCGTCAAGCGCCCGAGATGGCAACGCCAGCGAGTCCGCTGCAACAGTCGAGAGCACCAGCACTGTCACCGTTACTGGCGATATGATCGTCGTCGATGAGGTCTCGTCCGTCATCGAAGGTGACAGAGCCCGCGCAGTCCCGAGTGAGCTGACCCCCCTTGGGCTGGAGCTGGTTGACACATCAGTCATCACACCGGATGGGCGATCCACCTCGTTCGAGGGACCCATCTCCATCAACGCCAGCGGAACGCTGACGGTGCGCAGTCGCTATCGCCTTACCGATTGTCCTGATGTGATTCCTGTCCAGTGGCCCTCACCAACGGATTTTCCAAATGCCACTCGCAGCTACCTACGACTGGACGGCCCGCTGCACACTGCCTACGCCATCTGCCCAAAGAGCAGACCGGCGGCCAAACCGCTCCCTGACCTTTCTGGCAAAGTGCTTGAGGGGAATTCTCTACGCGTGCGCCTTACTTGGCTCGGCCCCCAGACGCTCATCGTCAAAGCGATCGGTTCGGCATCGGGGGTCGCGGCGCTCGTCCCGAACCCTGACTGCGACGCGTCTTGCGTTGCTTCAGTCCCACCAGGGGGGTCATCAGAGATCCAGCTTGAGCCCGTTGACCCGTGTCCACCTGCGACCGACAGTGACCGACTGACGCTGGTGGTGCAGGTCGGCGGCGCCACCTCCACCGCCGGTATCAGCGTCAAGGGGCTTTCGAAGGCCGTCTGCGCATAGACATCAGACCTGCACCCCCAGCGAGAGCTGGCCCTTAGAGCGCAGTGAATGAGAGGACGCCTCCGGCGGCGGTCACCGCGCAAGCTGAAGCCACGGGCGCCAGTACGCGTTCGGTTGCCCACCTCTGCCCCACTCGGCTGCTCGTGGAGGGGAGATACTCAGCGGAGCCAGTAGCTGGCATCCCCCGAAAACTCCTCCGGAGCCGTGTCAACCAAAGAATCAGGTCCAGACGACTACATGGTGTGACCTTGACCGGTGAGCCCCAGACGGAAGGGCGTGGTGTGGGTACTACCGACGACGCACCACACATCATCGAGGGTCAGGTCGAGCATCTCCCTGGGGTGGTGTCGTTTTCGGCTGTCTTTCGGGCCGAGTACCGCGGGTTGGTGGCGATCGCTTGGGGGCTCACTGGTTCACGCGAAACTGCGGAGGACATGGCACAAGAGGCACTGCTGAGCCTCCACCGTAGGCTCGAACGCGGTGAGTCGATCGAAAACCCGGCTGCCTACGTCCGACGGTCTTGCTCCAACCTCTCGGTCTCGTGGGTGCGAAGAAAGATGGCCGAGACTCGGGCTCTACTACGCATTGGGACACCACAGGGGAGTGCCCCGGCGTTAGATGCCGAGAACGAGGTCTTCTGGTCAGAAGTACGCCGTCTGCCCAGACGCCAAGCACAGGTCGTTGCGTTGTTCTACGGCTACGACATGAGCGTGGCAGACCTTGCCATGACGCTTGGGATATCCCCGGAACCGCCAAGACCCACCTGTCCCGTGGACGACAGGTGCTCGCGGCCCGGCTCGGACTCGACGTCGATGAAGGAGATGACGCCTGATGTCAGTCGACCTCCACGCGCGTCGCGCCATGGATGACCTCAGATCAGAGGTGGCTCTGCTTGATGTCGACCAGGCCTTCGACCATGTGCTGGCGGGCGGACGGAGAAACGGTCTGGTGCGACCTTCGCTGGTGCTCGCTGCAGTGGCGGTCGTGGCCATGGTCGGCTGGATCATCGCCGGTGGGCCGATGCAGTCCGATACTCCAGCACCTCCCGCCAGCCAACCGAAATCGGCAACGATCGGCGTAGATCTTCCAGGGCCGGCCACGATGCGCGTACCTGCTGGCTGGGACATCGCACACGACGGCCGCTACGTTGAGCTAACACCGCAGGATGGATCCGATGCGCGGCTAGTCATCACCATCCCCTACGAGGTGTACGAACCGCGTGGGTACGACCGCACTCCAATTCAAGGGGATCTGCTCCTCTGGTTGCTTAAGCACCCGGCAATCCAGTCCGCTGATCGACAGGGCATCTACCAATACGAAGACCCAAGGGGGATCCGTCCCTGGAGCGGCAACACGATCGACCTTTCGCTGGCAGGGGGCAGGTCCGATCAAAGCTCGGTGCCCATCCTCCCGCTTGCCGGCATCGGTCGCGGCGCACCGCTCGCCATTACTCGTCACGATGCCCTGTTCCGCTTCGCGGAGGTAAGCCTCGAGGGTTCTAGACCGATCGCCTTCGCGGCGACCTCTTCCGTCGCCGACGATCAGCAGACCCTTGATGCACTCAGCGAGCTACTGCAGTCGATCCACCACTCAAACGCGCGCTAACGCAACGCGTCCTACTAGTTAGGGAAGAAGCCCAATGCACACTAACCACCACACCGCCCGAGTCATCGGTACGCGAACAACCTGGTTGGCGCTCCTTGCGGTCTTTGCCAGCACGGCCGCTGTTGGGATTGCGGCACCACCAGCCAGCGCAGCGCCGATCGACTCAGGAAGCTTCGACTTCACCGACTCGATCACCTTCGATGACTGCGGATACCAAATCAGGGAAGACTCGCACGCCTTTGGCAACTACACCACCAGCAAGGGCACGAAGAAGACCGGTGGGCAGTACTTCAGATTGCATCAACGAATCGCCTACGAAGGAACGTTCACCAACTCAAAGACCGGGGCGTACTTTACCGAGGAGTGGCACACGAACTGGCGGGAGATGCCAGCAACACTTGTCGCTGGGAGTGACTCGGTAGTCACCTACCAGACCAAGGAGAGCGGCGTCTGGGACACGATTCGCGACTCATCGGGCAAGGTGCGCTACCGAAGTGCCGGAAACCTCGTGTGGTCCTATGTCTTCGACACCGGAGGCGATGGCGCGCCAGGCGGGGAGTTCATCTCCGACGAGTTCATCAGGACATCGGGTCACTGGCAGACGTTTGAAGTCGACTTCTGCGACATCGCCGACGAGCTCATCGGCTGAACCCAGTCAACATCGGGGGACGCTTCGGGTTGTTGCGGGAAGTGGTGTTATGACGCCACTTCCCGCAACACTCTGCGAGAGTCAGCCACGGTATCGACGGGAGGCTAACGCCTGAGCTGCCAACTCCGCGTCCGTTGGGTAGGTGACTTCCTCGAGAGTTAGGCCGCGCGGGGGCATCACCAAGACCGCCGAGGATCGCTGACTCTCGCGAAGAACATCGCCGACCCAGGACGCCGGACTCCGGCCCTCCCCCACCGCGACGCAGGCACCCACCAGTGAGCGCACCATGTTGTGACAGAAGGCGTCAGCCTGAACCGTTGCCTCCAGCACCCCATCATCGAGCCGGCGCCACTCAAAGACCCGTAATGTACGCACAGTGCTCGCGCCCTCGCGCTTCTTGCAGAAGGCCACGAAGTCGTGCTCGCCCACGAGCTGGGCAGCAGCTGCGTTCATCGCATCAACGCTGAGCGGACGACGGTTCCACACCACGTCTGAGCGCCGGATCGGGTCGCCACCCACTGGGTTGTCGCAGATGCGGAAGGCGTAGCGGCGCGAGGTCGCGCTGAAGCGGGCGTTGAAGCCTTGCGGTGCTCTTGCAACCCGCCACACGCGGACGTCGACCGGCAGCACACCCGAAAGTCTGAACAACGCACGCTCACCGTTCGCGGCCCACGCATCGGCGGGGACGTCGCTGTGCGCAACCTGGCCCCGAGCGTGGACGCCGGCATCGGTGCGCCCGGCGACCGTCAGTCCAGGCGCGGCGTCCAGCCGAAGGACGACGGCGAGCGCCTCGTCGAGCACTCCTTCCACCGTCCTACGCCCAGGTTGCTTGGCCCATCCCGAAAAGCCCGAGCCGTCGTAACCGAGATCAAGGCGCAAACGCACGAGCCCGCTCCCCTCAGGGGGAACGGGCTCGTGTTCAGTCGCGGGAGTCGTCAGGACTCCTTGGAACCGTCAGCCTCGTCAGCTGACGCCGACTCGTCGGTGGCAGCCTCATCGGCCGACACCCCCTCGGAAGATTCCACCGGCTCAGTCGCCTCGTCGGCAGACTCAGTTGCGGTCTCGTCAGCGGTCTCCTCGGTCACGGTCTCCTCGACCGCAGCCGGAGCTGCCGCTGCTTCCTTCTTGGGTTTGCTGGCACGTGTCTTGCGTTTGCTCTCGTCCAGCCGCTCCACCAGCTCGATGACCGCCATCGGGGCGTTGTCGCCCTTTCGCGGACCGATCTTGGTGATTCGGGTGTAGCCACCTGCACGGTTGTCGTACTGAGGTGCGATTTCGGCAAAGAGCATGTGCACCACACCCTTGTCGCCGATGACTGTCATCACCCGACGCCGCGAGGCGAGGTCACCCCGCTTGGCGAAGGTGATCAGTCGCTCGGCCAGTGGGCGAACCCGCTTGGCTTTGGCTTCGGTCGTGGTGATTCGGCCGTGCTCGAAGAGCGCGGTGGCGAGGTTCGCCAGGATGAGCCGCTCGTGCGCCGGACTGCCGCCAAGACGCGGGCCCTTGGTGGGGCTTGGCATTTCTCGTTCTCCTTGCGTTCAGTCAGGCGATGGTTAGAGCTGCTCGTCCTCGACGTATCCCTCGTCGTCGTCTTCGTCGTAGTTGTCGACGATGGCCGAGGGGTCGAATCCGGGCGGGCTGTCCTTCAGGGCCATACCGAGTCCGACGAGCTTGGCTTTGACCTCGTCGATCGACTTCGCACCGAAGTTGCGGATGTCCATGAGGTCGGCCTCGCTACGACTTACGAGCTCACCCACCGTGTGGATGCCCTCACGCTTGAGGCAGTTATACGACCGCACGGTGAGGTCGAGCTCCTCGATGGGCAGGGCCATGTCAGCAGCTAGTGCCGCATCAGCCGGCGACGGACCCATGTCGATCCCCTCGACCTCCGCATTGAGCTCACGGAAGAGACCGAACAGCTCGACGAGGGTCTTGCCAGCGGACGCCACTGCGTCACGCGGACGCATTGACGACTTTGTCTCGACGTCGATCACCAGGCGGTCGAAGTCGGTTCGCTGCTCGACGCGGGTCGCCTCGACCTTGTACGAGACCTTGAGCACGGGCGAGTAGATCGAGTCGACCGGTATACGGCCGATCTCCTGGCCGGCCTGCTTGTTGAGCTCGGCGCGCACGTAGCCCCGCCCGCGCTCGACCGTCAGCTCCATCTCAAGCTTGCCCTTGCCGTTGAGCGTGGCCAGCAAGAGCTCGGGGTTGTGCACCTCGACACCCGCCGGTGGCGCAATGTCGGCAGCAGTGACAACACCAGGGCCTTGCTTACGGAGGTACATCACAACCGGCTCGTCGTGCTCAGTGCTCACGATGAGCTCTTTGACGTTGAGAACGAGATCGGTGACGTCTTCCTTGACACCAGGAACCGTCGTGAACTCGTGCAGCACCCCATCGATACGAATCGACGTCACTGCTGCTCCAGGGATCGATGAGAGCAGCGTGCGGCGAAGCGAGTTGCCGAGCGTGTAGCCGAAGCCAGGCTCGAGCGGCTCGAGGATGAATCGTGATCGGTTCTCGTTGACAACCTCTTCGGCCAATGACGGCCGCTGTGCAATCAGCACGTGTAGCTACCTCCGGGTCAGGGCGCCCACTATTTGACGCCTCGAACAGGTGCACGGTTCGGCGGCTGCCGAACCCCGCTGTCGAGCTGCTACTTGGAGTAGAGCTCGACGATCAGCTGCTCCTGCAGCTGAGAGTCGATCTGCTGCCGAACAGGCAACGAGTGAACCAAGATGCGCATCTTCGAGGGGATGACCTCGATCCACGCCGGCACCTCGCGTTCGCCAGCCTCGGCACGCGCAATGACGAAGGGGGTCAGCTCAACCGAGCTGGGCCGAACCTCGACGATGTCGGTGTCAGATACTCGGAACGAAGGCACGTCAACCTTGCGACCGTTGACCATGATGTGGCCGTGGCGCACCAACTGGCGTCCCATGTCGCGCGACTTGGCGAACCCTGCACGGTAGACAACGTTGTCAAGCCGCGACTCGAGGATGCGCAGCAGGTTGTCGCCAGTCTTACCCTTCTTCTGGTTCGCCTCTTCGTAGTAGCCACGAAACTGGCGTTCGAAGATTCCGTACATCTGCTTGGCCTTCTGCTTCTCACGAAGCTGCAGCAAGTACTCGCTGTCCTTGCTGCGTCCTCGGCCATGCTGGCCGGGGGGATACGGGCGTGCCTCAAAGGGGCACTTGGCGCTGTCGCACTTTGAGCCCTTGAGGTAAAGCTTCATCTTTGCGCGACGGCACTTGCGGCAGTCGGCTCCGGTGTACCTGGCCATGAAAGTTCTGCTCCTGCTTCGAAGTCTCGGGGGGATTAGACGCGGCGACGCTTGGGCGGCCGGCAACCGTTGAACGGAACGGGGGTGACGTCCTGGATTGACCCGACCTCAAGGCCGGCTGCCTGCAGGGCGCGAATCGCGGTCTCACGACCGGAGCCGGGACCCTTGACGAAGACGTCAACCTTGCGCATGCCGTGCTCCTGTGCCCGGCGGGCGGCTGCCTCGGCCACCATCTGGGCGGCGTAAGGCGTCGACTTGCGGGACCCCTTGAAACCGACCTGGCCGGCGGACGCCCACGAGATCACTGCCCCGGTGGGGTCCGTGATCGACACGATCGTGTTGTTGAACGTGCTCTTGATGTGAGCGTGCCCGTGGGCGACGTTCTTCTTTTCCTTGCGGCGCACCTTCTTGGCGCCGCTCTTTGCCTTAGGGGGCATGTTCTTCTACTCCTGGAGGTGATCGGTCCGCATCGTGCGCGCCCGCTGTGCAGGCTGCGGAACGTGCGGCTACTACTTGGTGACCTTCTTCTTACCCGCTACAGCCTTGCGCGGACCCTTACGGCTCCGAGCGTTGGTGTGTGTGCGCTGCCCACGAACGGGAAGTCCGCGGCGGTGGCGAAGGCCCTCATAGCTGCCGATCTCGACCTTGCGGCGGATGTCGGCGGCTACCTCACGGCGGAGGTCACCCTCGATCTGGTACTTCTCCTCGATCCAGTCGCGCAGCTTGACCAGCTGCTCGTCGGTGAGGTCTGCAGAGCGCATGTTGGGATCGACGCCAGTAGCGACGAGCGTCTCCTTCGAGCGGGTACGGCCGATGCCGTAGATGTACGTCAGGGCGATCTCCATGCGCTTTTCACGCGGGAGGTCAACGCCCACAAGGCGAGCCATGTTGCTCCTCTTTCACTGCCGAAGGTCTTATCGGCCGCACCGGTCCGCCTGCCGTTGCCGGCGAGCGGTCTCCGGCCTTCGTCCGGAGGTGGCGTCCTGCAGGGGTCGATGCCGTGGCACAGATCCCGCAGGGGTCGGGTGCAGCCCTGATGTGCTTGCTGGGACTACTGGTCGTGCTGGTCTTTTAGTTGTTAGAACGCCGGAGTCAGGTCAGCCCTGACGCTGCTTGTGCCGCAGGTTCTCGCAGATCACCATCACGCGACCGTGCCGGCGAATCACCTTGCACTTGTCACAGATCGGCTTGACGCTGGGGTTAACCTTCATCGTGCCTACTCCGGGGTAGAGGTCTTAGGGGTCTCAACGCGTTCGGTTCGGGTGGCTTACTTGTACCGGTAGACGATGCGTCCACGAGTGAGGTCGTACGGGCTCAACTCCACCACTACCCGGTCCTCAGGGAGGATCCGGATGTAGTGCTGGCGCATCTTGCCGCTGATGTGCGCGAGAACCTTGTGGCCGTTGGTGAGCTCAACCCGAAACATTGCATTGGGTAGAGACTCAACGACGGTGCCCTCAATCTCGATGGCACCTTCTTTCTTGGCCATGGTTCCTTTCGCGCCCTCACGGGCGTTCACCTCGGGGATCGGTACGGTTCCTTCGAACTTCTTTGGTCGCCGGTCCTCCACGCAGTTCGCGCGCCAGCCCCAGCCGCGGGGCGCGACGAAACAGCGGCTTCAAGCCGACAAGCACAGGAGTCTACGGGAGATGGGGCGCCGAAGGCCAATCTGGTCATTGAGAGCCCCATCCCCCGATTCGCACCCCCCGGTGCCTAGCTGATCTGCCAGGTAGCCCGCGCTAGGGCATGTGCTCCAATGCCGGGGCGTCTTCATCGGTGTGGCTGTGCTTGGCCCGCTCCGCCCGATCGTAGCCGTAGGCACGCCACGCGACTGCGGCCGTCAGCAGCAGCGCGATAGCCGTGCTCGTAAGGCCCGCCGCAGTGGGCACTCCGAGCGACTTTCCGATGACGCTGCCGTTGACGATCAGCATCAGGCCACCGACCAACGTCCCCATGACGTGATGGGGAAGGCGCCCGGCGAGCCGCGCGGCGAAGGGTGCGACGATCACGCCTCCGGTGATTAGCCCCAGAACCGCCAGCCACGGCATGTTCTCCTCGATCTGGTCCGCCCCGGTCAGGAAGCCAAGGGAGGCACAGACCGCCACGAAGAACTCAGCCGCATTCACTGAGCCGACAACCTTGCGTGGCTCGTGGTTGGTGACGGTCATAACTGACGGGGTGACCACCGGCCCCCAGCCGCCCCCGCCCATGGCGTCGGTGAAACCGCCCAGGGCTCCGAGGGGGCTGAGCCATAGGGCGCCGTGACCGCGCTTGGGCGCCGGGATCAGCCGCCTGTTGAAGCCGAATCGCAGCATGATCACCAGTCCGAAGAAAAGCAGGAGGCCGGCCATCCAGGTTTTGGCGGTCTCGAGGCTGAGATTGACCAGCACCACGGCCCCGATGAAGGCAGCGATGCCACCGGGGATGGCGATACGGACGAACGTGCCCTTGTCGACGTTGCCCTGGCGCCAGTGGGCGAGCCCGGACACAAAGGTGGTCGGAAGCTTGGCCATATGGGTGGCCGCGGATGCCGCTGCCGCGCTAACTCCCATGTAGAGCAGGATCGTCGCCGAGGTGACACCGAAACCCATCCCCAACGTTCCATCCACGAACTGTGCCGCGCCGCCGGCGATCGCGAATGCCGCGAAGAACCACATAATGACACCCTTTCCTAGTGACTTAGTGGGAAAAGTGTGCCAGAGAGGGTCGTTTAATGCAATCCCGACCGCCAAACTAGGGAAGGTGCCCGTTCACCTCCGTCGGCGGAGCCAACGTGGTGCTGGCGCACAAGGGTGGCGTTCGGCCGCCAACCCAGCCCCCTAACGACCAGGTCATTTGATCATCGTGCGGGCGTCTAGACGGGTACGGCGGGCGTGGGGACGCCCAGGGCACGCAGACGCTCCGCTCCCCCGTCGTGGGCGGTGAGCACCCAGGGTCCGGCAGCGGTGATCGCCACGGTGTGCTCGAAGTGGGCCGACCAGCGCCCGTCAATGGTGACGACCGTCCAGTCGTCGTCGAGAGTCTTGGTGTGCCGGACACCGAGGTTGATCATCGGTTCAATCGCCAGCGCCATGCCTGCTTCCAGCTTCGGCCCGTGGCCAGGCTGGCCGTAATTGGGGACGCTCGGCTCCATGTGCATCGAAGTGCCGATCCCGTGACCGACAAACTCCTCAACGATTCCGTAGTCCCCCGAGGCCCGGACGTGCGACTCGACGGCATGACCGATGTCGCTCAGACGTCCACCGGCGCACGCCTTGGCGATGCCCCGCCAAAGTGCGGTCTCGGTCACTTTTAGCAGCTCAGTTACCTCGTGGGCAGCATCCCCAACGGTGGCGGAGAAGGCGGCGTCGCCATGCCACCCCTCGACTATCGCCCCGCAGTCGATCGAGACCAGGTCACCGTCATTGATCACGCGCGAGCCAGGGATGCCGTGGACGATCTCTTCGTTGACCGACGTACAGATCACCGCAGGAAAACCGTGGTAGCCCAGAAACGACGGGGTGGCGCCGGCTGAAGCGATCGCCTCACGGGCGATGGCGTCGAGGTCTGCTGTGGTGATCCCGGGAGCCAGGGACTCGCGCAGCCGCTGGAGGGTGTCGGCGACCACGATCCCTGCCGCGCGCATCTTCTCGAACTGCTCCGGCTTTTTAAGCTCGATCGAGCTCCTCCGGCCGAACATCGATGCTCAGGCCGAAAGCACAGCGAGGATGCGGGCAGTAACGTCGTCGACCGAGCCGACACCGTCGACCACGCGGAGCAGTCCGCGTTCTCGGTAGTAACCCACCAACGGTGCCGTTTCAGATGCGTAGACGTCCAGGCGGTGCCGGATCACGTCCTCGGTATCGTCTGCGCGCCCCTGACCTCGAGCCAGCAGCCGAGCGACGACGGCTTCGCTGTCGACAACGATCTCGACGACTGCGTCGAGGGGCGTGTGGGCCGAGTCAAGATAGTCAGCAAGGACGTCGGCCTGGCCCAAGTTGCGCGGGTAGCCGTCGAGCAGAAAGCCCGGAACGACGTCCGGGTCGGTGAGGCGATCTGCCACCATGGCGTTGGTGACCTCGTCGGGAACGAGCTGACCCGCATCCATGTACTTCTTCGCCTCAAGTCCCAGAGCCGTCTCCTCGCCGACATTGGCTCGGAAGATATCGCCCGTCGAGATGTGCGGGATGCCGAGCTTGGCCGCGATGACAGCGGCCTGTGTGCCCTTGCCAGCCCCAGGCGGTCCGATGAGTACAAGACGCACTAGCGCAAGAACCCTTCGTACGACCGCTGCTGGAGCTGGCTCTCGATCTGCTTTACCGTGTCGAGACCGACGCCGACCATGATCAGGATGGACGTGCCTCCGAAGAGGAAGTTTTGGCCCTGACCGAAGCTGGCGAAGACCACGATCGGGATCACCGCGATCGCCGCCAGGTAGACCGCGCCGACCGCGGTAAGACGCGTCAGGACATAGTCGAGGTACTCAGCGGTCGGTCGTCCAGCTCGGATTCCTGGGATGAAGCCGCCGTACTTCTTCATGTTGTCGGCGATGTCGTCGGAGTTGAAGGTAATCGCTACGTAGAAGTACGTGAAGAAGATAGTTAACGCAAAGAAGAGCAACGCGTACCAGGCACCGCTTCCGCGCACCAGGTGCGTCTGGACCCACGTGTTGAGCGCGCCCGTGTTGTTGCTGAGGGTGACGAAGAGCACTGGGAGGTAGAGCATCGACGATGCAAAGATGACCGGGATGACACCGGCCTGGTTGACCTTGATCGGGATGTAGGTCGACGAGCCGCCGTACTGACGCCGTCCCACCATGCGTTTGGCGTACTGCACAGGGATGCGTCGCTGCGCCTGTTCCATAAGAACCACGAAGGCGACGACGGCCAGACCGACGACCAGGACGACGAGGATCGTCCACGCGCCACGGCTGGCGTAGATCGCGCTGAGCTGTCCGGGGAACCCCGCGATGATCGAGGTGAAGATCATCAGCGACATTCCGTTGCCGATCCCGCGGTCCGTGATGAGCTCACCGAGCCACATGATGACCGCAGTACCTGCGGTCATGATCGCAATCATCGTGAACGTCATCTGGATCGAGTTGTCGGGAATGATCGGCTCAGGACAGCCCTGCAGCAGCTGGCCGGAACGCGCCAGGGCGATGATTCCCGTCGACTGCAAGATCGCCAGCCCGATGGTCAGGTAGCGGGTGTACTGGGTGATCTTGGCGGTTCCGGCCTGTCCCTCCTTCTTGAGGGTCTCCAGCCGCGGAATCACCACGGTCAGCAGCTGCAGAATGATGCTCGCGGTGATGTACGGCATGATCCCGAGTGCGAATATCGACAGTTGCAGGAGCGCGCCACCACTGAAGAGGTTGATCAGCGCATAGAGGCTGTCGCCCTTCACAGCGTCGAGGCAGGTCTGAACCGCTGGATAGTCGACCCCAGGCGTCGGAACGTACGATCCGATGCGGTAGATCCCGATCATGGACAGCGTGAACAAGATCTTCGTGCGCAAGTCAGGCGTGCGGAACGCCTGCCCGAACACTCGAAGCATCACAGCTGGTCCTCCCCGCGGATGGTCATCTCAGGGACCCTAACAGCCGAGCCGCGGCACGCGGCCACGGCTCGGAGGGGGTCTAGAGCTCTGTGGTCGATCCGCCAGCGGCGACGATCTTGGTCTTGGCTGTCTCGGAGAACTTGTGCGCCGTCACTTGGAGCGTGACGGTCAGATCGCCGTTGCCCAAGACCTTCACCGGACGATCCTTACGAACTGCGCCAGCGGCCACCATTTCGTCGACACCGACCGTGCCACCCTCAGGGAAGAGCGCCTCGAGCTTGGCCAGGTTGACTACCTGGTATTCCACACGGTTGCGGTTCTTGAAGCCGCGAAGCTTCGGCAGCCGCATGTGCAGGGGCATCTGACCGCCCTCAAAGCCAGCGGGAACCTGGTAGCGCGCCTTGGTGCCCTTGGTGCCGCGACCAGCGGTCTTGCCCTTCGAACCCTCACCTCGGCCCACGCGGGTCTTGGCCGTCTTGGCTCCTGGAGCCGGACGCAAGTGATGAACCTTGAGCGTCATGTCAGTCAACCTCCTCAACGGTGACCAGGTGCGACACCGTGCTGACCATTCCCCGGATTTCGGGGCGGTCTTCCTTGACGACAACGTCACCGATGCGCTTCAGCCCCAGCGAACGAATGGAGTTGCGCTGGCTGGTCGTGCCACCGATGACGGACTTCCGCTGCGTGACCTTGATCCGACCCATCAGGAGCTCATCCCGGCGGCGCGCGCCTTCAGTAGGCCCTCGGGGGCCACGTCCTCCAGCGGCAGGCCACGGCGCGCCGCAACTTGCTCGGGGCGCTCCAAGCTCTTAAGGGCGGTAACGGTGGCGTGCACGATGTTGATGGCGTTGGACGATCCGAGCGACTTGCTGAGCACATCATGGATTCCGGCTGCCTCAAGGACCGCACGCACCGGACCACCGGCGATGACACCGGTACCTGGGGCGGCTGGCTTCAGCAGGACGACGCCTGCGGCCTTCTCACCCTGGACGGGGTGCGGGATGGTGCCCTGGATCCGAGGCACCTTGAAGAAGTTCTTCTTGGCTTCCTCGACACCCTTGGCGATCGCGGCCGGGACCTCTTTGGCCTTGCCGTAGCCAACGCCGACGGTGCCGTCACCGTCGCCGACGACGACCAGGGCGGTGAAGCTGAAACGACGTCCGCCCTTGACCACCTTGGCCACACGGTTGATGGCGACGACGCGCTCGACGTACTGCGTCTTGTCGGCGGCGTCGCCGCGGCGACCGCGACGCTCGTTGCCACCGCCGCTACCGCGGCGCGAAGGTGCGCTGCTCATGTGGTTGTTTCCTCTTTTTCGATGATCGGGATCAGAAGTTCAGTCCGGCTTCGCGGGCGCCATCTGCCAAAGCAGCGACCCTGCCGGTGTAGCGGTTACCCCCGCGGTCGAAGACCACGGACTCGACTCCGGCAGCCTTGGCTCGCTCAGCGACCAGGGAACCGACCTTGCGGGCCTTGGCTGTCTTGTCGCCGTCAGCGACTCGGACATCGTTCTCCATCGTCGACGCTGACGCCAGCGTGCGGCCGGCCTCGTCGTCGATCACCTGGACGAACACGTGCCGAGCCGATCGGTTGACGACGAGCCGCGGTCGCACCGGGGTGCCTTCGACCTTCTTGCGGACGCGCAGGTGCCGGCGGGCGCGGGACGCCTGCCGGGCCGTGCGGCGTCCTGGCTTTGTGGACAGTGCCATGACTACTTACCAGCCTTTCCGACCTTGCGGCGGACGTGCTCACCGGCGTACCGGATGCCCTTACCCTTGTATGGCTCAGGCTTACGGATCTTGCGGATGTTGGCAGCAACCTGCCCCACCTGCTGCTTGTCGATGCCGGCCACCGCGAACTTCGTGGGGCTCTCGACTGCGAAGGTGATGCCCTCAGGAGGGGTCACAACAACAGGGTGGCTGTAACCGACGGCGAACTCGAGGTCTTTGCCCTTAGCGATGACACGGTAGCCGACGCCGACGATCTCGAGCTTCTTCTCATACCCGTCGGTAACCCCTGTGACCATGTTGGCCACCAACGTTCGGGTCAGTCCGTGCAGCGACTTCGAAAGGCGCTCATCGTCTGGACGGTTCACGACGAGGTCACCTGCCTCTGACCGCTCAACCGTCAGCGGGGTGGCGATCGTGTGGCTCAAGGTGCCCTTCGGACCCTTGACCGTGACGTCCTGTCCTTCAATCGCGATGTCGACCCCAGAGGGAACGGCGATGGGAAGCTTGCCAATGCGCGACATGTCAGACCCCGCTTACCAGACGTAGGCGAGGACTTCCCCACCTACGCCCTTCTTGGTCGCCTGCTTGTCGGTCATCAGCCCTGAAGAGGTCGAGATGATCGCGATACCTAGGCCGCCGAGGACGCGCGGCATCGCCGTCGCTTTCGCGTAGACGCGAAGACCTGGCTTGGAGATGCGACGGATACCGGCGATCGAACGCTCACGCTGCGGACCGAACTTCAGATCGATCACCAGCGTCTCGCCAGGTGCGCCCTCTTCTTGCTTGACGTGCCAGCTCTTCACGTATCCTTGGTCTTGCAGGATCTGTGCAATGCCCTGCTTGATCTTGCTTGAGGGCATGGCAACATCTTCGTGGAACGCCGAGTTGGCGTTACGCAGACGCGTCAGCATGTCTGCGATCGGGTCGGTCATCGTCATGATTCGTTAACTCTCTCTCGCCGCGGTTTCCGCTGCACTTGTCTCTGGGGACCTACGGCGTAGGGATGTGTGGTTACCAGCTGCTCTTGGTGACGCCGGGAAGCTCTCCACGGTGTGCCATGTTTCTCAGGCAGACACGACAGAGCCCGAACTTGCGGTACACCGAGTGCGGACGACCGCACACGTTGCACCTTGTGTATCCGCGCACCGCGAACTTCGGCTTGCGGGCCGCTTTGTTGACCAGCGCCTTCTTTGCCACGCTCAGTTCTCCTTGAACGGGAAGCCGAGAGCGCGCAGGAGCGCACGTCCCTCGTCGTCTGTCTTGGCGGTGGTCACCACAGTGATGTCCATGCCACGGACTCGGTCGATCGAGTCCTGATCGATCTCGTGGAACATGCTCTGCTCGTTGAGACCAAAGGTGTAGTTGCCGCGTCCGTCGAACTGCCGGGGCGAAAGTCCACGGAAGTCACGAATACGCGGCAGCGCAACTGACAGCAGCCTGTCGAGAAACTCCCACATGCGGTCGCCGCGGAGCGTTGTGTGCGCCCCAATTGGCATGCCCTCACGGAGCTTGAACTGGGCGATTGACTGACGCGCCTTGGTTACCGTCGGCCGTTGTCCCGTGATGGAGCCGAGGTCGCGGATCGCCCCTTCGATGAGCTTGGAGTCGCGGGCTGCGTCACCGACACCCATGTTCACGACGACCTTGGTGACCCCAGGCACCTGCATGATGTTCGCGAAACCGAACTCCTCGCGCAACGCTGGCACGATCTCTTCGCGGTAGCGCACCTTGAGCCGCGGCACCGCTGGTGCCACAATTGTGCTGTCAGTCGTAGTCATCTCTTAAAGTTCCTCGTTCGTGCGCTTGGCAATGCGAACCTTGGTGCCGTCTTCGTCCACTCGGTATCCCACTCGGGTGGGAACGTCCTTACCGTCAACCTTGACCACGGGCAGCACATTCGAGATGTGAATCCACGCCTCTTGCGTAATGATCCCGCCAGTCTTGGCACCACGATTGGTCTGACCGATCTTGGTGTGCTTCTTAACCAGGTTGACGCCTTCGACGACGACGCGGTCCTGGGCCGGGAAAGCTGCAATCACCTTGCCCACAGCACCCTTGTCTTTACCCGCGATCACCATGACGGTGTCGCCCTTTCTTACGTGCATGACTAGAGCACCTCCGGTGCAAGCGAGATGATCCGCATGAAGCGCTTGTCGCGCAGTTCTCGGCCAACTGGGCCGAAGATGCGGGTACCGCGCGGGTCACCACCATCTTTGATGATGACCGCGGCATTCTCGTCGAACTTGATGTACGAACCGTCTGGGCGGCGACGCTCCTTGGTGGTACGCACGATGACGGCCTTGACGACCTCACCCTTCTTCACGTTACCGCCGGGGATGGCGTCCTTGACCGTAGCCACAATGATGTCGCCGATACCGGCGTAGCGCCGACCAGAGCCGCCGAGAACCCGGATGCACAAGATCTCCTTGGCACCTGTGTTGTCGGCGACCTTCAGTCGCGACTCCTGCTGGATCACGTCAGCTCCTGCCTACTTGGCCTTCTCGAGGATCTCAACGAGGCGCCAGTGCTTCGACCTGCTCAACGGCCGCGTCTCCATCAGAAGAACGCGGTCGCCGACGCCTGCGGAGTTGGTCTCGTCGTGTGCCTTGAGCTTGTTCGTGCGACGAACGACCTTGCCGTAAAGCGGGTGCTTGACACGGTCCTCAACCGCAACGACCACGGTCTTATCCATCTTGTCGCTGACCACAAGGCCCTCACGGATCTTGCGCGCGGAACGCTCTGGGCTGCTCATGCTCGCCTTCTGTTCACTCATGCCACATCCTCCGGCGTCTCGACCGACGTGATGCCGAGCTCGCGCTCGCGCAGCACGGTGTAGATGCGGGCAATGTCCTTACGGACCGCCAGGAGGCGTCCGTGGTTCTCCAACTGGCCGGTGGCGGCCTGAAACCGGAGGTTGAAGAGCTCCTCCTTGGCCTCTGTGAGCTTCGCGACCAGTTCCTCGGTCTCGAGGGTGCGATAGTCCGTGGCTGCGGTGCCGATGGGCATCAGAGCTCACCTGCCTCACGCTTGACGAAACGAGTCTTGATCGGAAGCTTGTGCTGAGCACGCTGCATGGCTTCCCGAGCGAGCGGCTCGGACACTCCCGAGAGCTCGAACATCACGCGGCCCGGCTTTACGTTGGCGATCCACCACTCCGGCGAACCCTTACCCGATCCCATGCGTGTCTCAGCGGGCTTCTTGGTGAGGGGACGGTCTGGGTAGATGTTGATCCAGACCTTCCCACCGCGCTTGATCGCACGAGTAATCGCGATACGGGCTGCCTCGATCTGCCGGTTGGTGATGTAGCCGGGCTCCATGGCCTGGATCCCGAACTCACCAAAGGTGACCTTGGTTCCGCCCTTGGCGACGCCGCGTCGCGAGGGGTGGTGCTGCTTGCGGTGCTTGACCCGCCGTGGAATCAGCATGGTCTAGGCCTCCGTCGCCGTCTGGTCTGGAGCCGGGTCAGCCGCTGCTGGGGCGGCCCCGGCGGTAGCGGTCGGCTCAGCGGCATCGGCGGCAGTGGCCTCAGCGGTCGGGGCGGCATCACGACCACGAGCCGGCCGTGGGGCCCGCGCCGGGGGGCGCGCGCCGCGCTGGCCAATACGGGCAGCGGCGGCCGCCGCCTCCCGCTCAGCGCGCGAACCGGTGACATCGCCCTTGTAGATCCACACCTTGACGCCGATACGGCCGAAGGTGGTGCGGGCCTCGTAGAAGCCGTAGTCGATGTCTGCGCGCAGGGTGTGCAGCGGCACACGACCTTCGCGGTAGAACTCCGTACGCGACATCTCAGCTCCGCCAAGGCGACCGCTGACCTGCACGCGGATGCCCTTAGCGCCTGCCTTCATCGCGCTCTGGATTGCCTTGCGCATCGCACGGCGGAAGGAGACCCGGCTGGAGAGCTGCTCGGCCACACCCTGAGCCACCAGCTGAGCATCTACCTCGGGGTTCTTGACCTCGAGGATGTTGAGCTGCACCTGCTTGCCCGTGAGGTTCTCCAGATCGCCGCGAATGCGGTCTGCCTCGGCGCCACGGCGTCCGATGACGATGCCGGGTCGGGCAGTGTGGATGTCGACGCGCACGCGATCACGGGTGCGCTCGATGTCGACCCGGCTGATTCCGGCTCGCTCCATGCCCTTGGAGAGCATGCGGCGGATCGCCACATCCTCTTTCACGTAGTCCTTGTACCCCTTGTCGGCGTACCAACGAGAGGTGTACTCGGAGGTGATGCCGAGTCGGAACCCATGAGGGTTGACCTTCTGACCCACGGTCAGCCCTTCTTTCCAGCGGGCGTCGCGTCTTCCGACACGACGACGGTGATGTGACTGGTGCGCTTGCGAATGCGGAACGCCCTGCCCTGAGCACGAGGACGGAAGCGCTTAAGCGTCGGTCCCTCGTCAACGTAGGCAGAGCTGACGACCAGAGTGTCGGCGTCAAGGCCGTGGTTGTTCTCAGCGTTCGCGATGGCGCTGTCGAGCACCTTGCCAACAGGCTCACTTGCTGCCTGCGGGGCGAACCGCAACACGGTCTTGGCCTCGGCGGCCGGCAGGCCACGGATGAGGTCGACCATGCGACGCGCCTTCTGCGGCGTGATGCGGACGTACCGCGCAGTGCTGCGGGCGCTCGTGGTCGAAGGAGCGGTAGCCATCAGCGCCGCCGTCCTTTCCGGTCGTCCTTCTCGTGGCCACGGAAGGTGCGGGTGGGGGCGAACTCACCGAGCTTGTGACCAACCATGGCATCGGTGATGAAGACCGGCACATGCTTGCGACCATCGTGGACGGCGATCGTGTGACCGATCATCGACGGGACGATCATCGAGCGCCGAGACCACGTCTTGATGACGTTTCGCGTACCGGCCTCGTTCTGGGCGTCCACCTTCTTGACGAGGTGGTCGTCCACGAAGGGACCTTTCTTGAGACTGCGCGGCATCGCTGGTGGCTCCTAGCGCTTCTTGTTCGACTTGCGGCGGCGGACGATGTACTTGTCGCTGGCCTTGCCCTTTTTCCGGGTACGACCTTCTGGCTGCCCCCAGGGCGAGACCGGGTGGCGTCCACCTGAGGTCTTGCCCTCACCGCCACCGTGCGGGTGGTCGACGGGGTTCATGGCCACACCACGGACGGTCGGGCGCTTGCCCTTCCAGCGCATGCGCCCTGCCTTGCCCCAGTTGATGTTCGACTGCTCGGCGTTGCCCACCTCCCCGACCGTGGCGCGTGCGCGCACGTCGACATTGCGGATCTCACCGGACGGCAGCCGCAACTGGGCGTATGGACCATCTTTGGCGACCAGCTGAATGCTCGATCCGGCCGACCTGGCGAGCTTGGCGCCGCCCCCGGGCCGGAGCTCAACCGCGTGAATCACCGTTCCCACGGGGATGTTGCGCAGTGGAAGCGAGTTGCCTGGCTTGATGTCCGCGCTCGCACCGTTCTCGACGGTGTCACCCTGCTTCAGCTTGTTCGGCGCGAGGATGTAGCGCTTCTCGCCGTCGACGTAGTGCAGCAGGGCGATACGTGCTGTGCGGTTCGGGTCGTACTCGATGTGCGCGACCTTCGCCGGAACCCCGTCCTTGTCGGCCCGGCGGAAGTCGATGACGCGGTAGGCACGCTTGTGACCGCCACCCTGGTGGCGCGAGGTGATCCGACCCGAGGCGTTGCGACCGCCCTTCTTGGGGAGCGGGCGCACCAGTGACTTCTCCGGCTCGGAGCGGGTGACCTCGACGAAGTCGGCCACGCTCGAGCCACGACGGCCCGGCGTTGTCGGCTTGTACTTACGGATTCCCATAGCTCTTAACAGTCCTTAGGTAGCTCTCGCCGGTCAGGAGACCGGACCGCCGAAGATGTCGATGCGGTCGCCGGGGGCGACACTGACGATGGCTCGTTTGGTGTCCTTGCGCTTGCCCCACCCGGTGCGGGTGCGACGACGCTTGCCCTGACGGTTCAGGGTGTTGACGCTGACAACGGTGACCCCGAAGACCTTCTCTACCGCGATCTTGATCTCGGTCTTGTTGACATCAGGGTGCACCTCGAAGGTGTACTTGTTCTCATCGAGGAGCCCGTAGCTCTTCTCTGAGATCACCGGCTTGATAAGGACGTCGCGGGGGTCCTTCTGGACAGCGGCGGCGGTCATGCCAGGGCCTCCTCGTCTGCAATGGCGGCTTCGGTCGACGTGGCGACCGCCTTTGCCGACTTCCCGCGCACCGGGCCCTCGAGCAACGCGTTCAGCGCTGCCTGGGTGAACACGACGTCATCGCTGACAAGGACGTCGTAAGTGTTCAGTTGGTCGGGGGTGACTATGTGCACGTGGGTGAGGTTGCGGAGGCTGAGCCACGCAGTGTCGTTACCTCGCTCGAGCACGACTAGAACATGTCGGCGCTCAGAGAGCCGCGCCACTGTCGCTGCCGCTGCCTTGGTTGAGGGCGTCTCACCATCGACTATCGCTGTTACGACATGGACCCGGCCGTTGGCCAGTCGGTCGGAGAGGGCGCCGCGAAGAGCCGCGGCTTTCATCTTCTTCGGCGTGCGCTGCTCGTAGCTACGGGGCTGCGGGCCATGAACCACGCCACCACCGACGAACTGCGGTGCGCGAATCGAACCCTGGCGAGCACGCCCTGTGCCCTTCTGGCGGTAAGGCTTCCGGCCACCGCCGGCCACCTCAGCGCGAGTCTTGGTCGACGCAGTGCCCTGCCGAGCGGCGGCAAGCTGGCCGACCACGACCTGGTGGATCAGCGGGATGTTGACCTGGACCTCGAAGATCTCGGCAGGCAGCTCAGCTGTACCGCTCTTGGTGCCGTCAGGGGTGATGACGTCGACGGTGCTCACTTGGTGGCTCCCTTCGCTGCGCTCTTGACGAAGACGAGGCTGCCGACGGAACCGGGGATCGCGCCCCTGATCAGGAGCAAGCCATTCTCGGTGTCGACGGCGTGCACAGTGAGGTTCTGCAGGGTTACCGACTCGCCACCCATGCGGCCAGACATCTTCAGGCCCTTGAAGACGCGGCTTGGAGTTGATCCGGCGCCGATCGACCCGGGCTTGCGGTGGTTGCGGTGCGAGCCGTGGCTGGCGCTGACTCCCTTGAAGTTGTGACGCTTCATCGTTCCAGCAAAGCCCTTGCCCTTGGACGTGCCGGCGACGTCGACCATCTGGCCCGCCTCGAACACGTCCGGGCCGAGCTCTTGACCGAGCGTGTACTCAGACGCGTCGTCGGTGCGAAGCTCGACCAGATGACGGCGCGGCGTGACACCGGCCTTGGCGTAGTGCCCTGCAGCAGGCTTGTTCACCTTGCGCGGGTCGATGGCACCGAAGCCGAGCTGGACAGCGGAGTACCCGTCGCCATCGGCGGAGCGCACCTGCGTCACGACGCAGGGGCCAGCCTTGACGACGGTCACTGGAACGATCTTGTTGTCCTCGTCCCACACCTGAGTCATCCCCAGCTTTTCGCCCAGGATTCCCTTCACGTTCTTACCCATTGTCCCGCGTCCCTTTAGAGCTTGATCTCGATGTCGACGCCGGCCGGAAGGTCGAGTCGCATGAGCGAATCGACGGTCTTCGGGGTCGGGTCGATGATGTCGATGAGCCTCTTGTGCGTACGCATCTCGAAGTGCTCGCGGCTGTCCTTGTACTTGTGCGGCGACCGGATGACGACAAAGACATTCTTCTCCGTCGGCAACGGCACAGGGCCGGCGACCTGCGCACCCGTGCGGGTGGCCGTCTCAACGATCTTCCGGGCCGATGAGTCGATGACCTCATGGTCATACGCCTTCAGCCGGATGCGGATCTTCTGTCCCGCCATGTCGTTTCCCGAAATCCTTCTCTTCGTAAGTGCCGTTAGTGGCTAGCCGGTAAGCCCCGCAGCCTCGCTGCGAGCCTCGTGGCTCCGACCCCCGCGGTCGGGTGTGTCGCGTTTGCGCACACAGACGTCCTCCAGCGATTGCGCCAAAGAGACGGGGTTCGAAGCCCGGCTGGTGCCGGGCGCCGGGCAGGGACGTTAGGTCCTGGTCAGTCTTGCGACCAACGCTCTTTGAACCTGAGCCCCTGCCCAAGCAACCTGGACAGTATGCCCCATGGGGGGCGGATTACCGAAATCGTGCCTTACTTGTTGATCTTGGTCACGCGACCAGCGCCAACGGTGCGGCCACCCTCACGAATGGCGAACCGCAGACCCTCGTCCATGGCGATGGGCTGGATCAGCTCGACCGACATCTCGGTGTTGTCGCCCGGCATGACCATCTCGGTGCCCTCAGGAAGAGTCACAACACCGGTGACGTCCGTGGTGCGGAAGTAGAACTGCGGACGGTAGTTGTTGAAGAACGGTGTGTGCCGGCCGCCCTCATCCTTGGAGAGGATGTAGACGTTTGCCTCGAAGTTGGTGTGCGGGGTGGTCGTTCCGGGCTTCACCACAACCTGGCCACGCTCGACGTCCTCGCGCTTGATGCCACGAATGAGCAGACCGACGTTCTCACCGGCCTGGCCCTCGTCGAGGAGCTTGCGGAACATCTCGATGCCGGTGACCGTGGTCTTGGTGCTCTCCGGCTTGATGCCGACGATCTCGACGTCTTCGTTGACCTTGACGATTCCGCGCTCGATACGGCCGGTGACGACGGTGCCACGACCGGTGATCGTGAAGACATCCTCGACGGGCATGAGGAAGGGCTTCTCGGTCTCGCGCTCGGGGGTTGGGATCGCCGTGTCGACTGCGTTCATGAGCTCGAGGATCTTCTCCCCCCACTCTGCGTCACCTTCGAGGGCCTTCAGCGCCGAGAGCCGAACGATCGGAATGTCATCGCCGGGGTACTCGTACTCGCTGAGCAGCTCGCGGACCTCGAGCTCGACGAGCTCGAGGATCTCCTCGTCGTCGACCATGTCGGCCTTGTTGAGCGCAACGACGATCGAGGGCACACCCACCTGGCGGGCCAGGAGGACGTGCTCCTTGGTCTGCGGCATGGGGCCGTCGGTCGCTGCAACCACCAAGATCGCACCGTCCATCTGCGCAGCACCGGTGATCATGTTCTTGATGTAGTCGGCGTGCCCTGGGCAGTCGACGTGTGCGTAGTGGCGTGCCTCGGTCTGATACTCGACGTGCGCGATCGAGATCGTGATACCGCGCTCGCGCTCCTCAGGAGCCTTGTCAATCTGGTCGAACGCCGAGGCCTCGTTGAGGTCTGGGTACTTGTCGTGCAGCACCTTGGTGATCGCCGCGGTCAGAGTCGTCTTACCGTGGTCGATGTGGCCAATGGTGCCGATGTTGACGTGCGGTTTGGTCCGCTCGAACTTGGCCTTCGCCACTGGAGTCCTCCTCTGGACTGATTTGCCTTACGTCGTTCGACGTAATCTTGGATCTTCTTGGTGAAGTTGTGGTGGTGCGTCGCCCGGGGCTACTCGCCTCGCGCCTTCGCGATAATCTCCGTCGCCACATTGTTCGGGACCTGGGCGTAGGAGTCGAACTGCATCGAGTACGACGCGCGGCCCTGCGTCTTGCTGCGCAGGTCGCCGACGTATCCGAACATCTCCGACAGTGGAACAGTTGCCGTGACGATGCGCGAACCTGAGCGCTCGTCCATCGACAAAATGTGTCCGCGGCGGGAGTTGAGGTCGCCGATGACGTCACCCATGAAGTCTTCTGGGGTGATCACCTCGACGGACATCATCGGTTCGAGAAGCACCGGCTTGGCGCGCTTGGCGCCTTCCTTGAATGCCATCGAACCGGCGATCTTGAACGCGAGCTCTGAGGAGTCGACGTCGTGGTAGGCCCCGTCCTTCAGGGTCACCTTGACACCGACCATGGGATAACCGGCAAGGACGCCGTACTCCATGGCCTCCTGGGCTCCGGCGTCAACGCTCGGGATGTATTCGCGAGGGATGCGGCCACCGGAGATCTTGTTCTCGAACTCGTAGCCAGCCTCTTCGCCGGCGCCGAGGGGCTCCATGCTGATCTGCACCTTGGCGAACTGGCCAGAGCCACCGGTCTGCTTCTTGTGTGTGTAGTCGATGCGGTCGACGACTGCGGTGATGGTCTCGCGGTAGGCGACCTGCGGGCGTCCGACGTTGGCCTCGACGCGGAACTCACGCTTCATGCGGTCGACGAGCACCTCAAGGTGCAGCTCGCCCATACCGGCGATGATCGTCTGGCCGGTCTCCTCGTCGGAGCGCACCTGGAAGGTGGGGTCCTCCTCGGCGAGCCGCTGAATGGCAGTACCCAGCCTCTCCTGGTCAGCCTTCGACTTCGGCTCAATGGCGACGGAGATGACCGGGGCCGGGAAGGTCATCGACTCAAGGATCACCGGCTTGGCGTTGTCACAGAGCGTGTCGCCCGTGGTGGTGTCCTTCAGTCCCATGACGGCCACGATCATGCCGGCAACCGCGTTCGGCTTCTCTTCCCGCTTGTTGGCATGCATCTGAAAGATCTTGCCGATCCGCTCTTTGCGCCCCTTCGTCGAGTTGAGCACCGATGTGCCGGTCTCAAGGGTGCCGGAGTAGAGGCGGATGTAGGTGAGCTTGCCCAGGTGCGGGTCGCTCATGATCTTGAAGGCCAGAGCAGAGAACGGCTCGTTCTCGTTCGGCTGACGCTCGATCTCGAGGCTCTCGTCCTTCACGTCGTGACCGGTGATTGCGTCGACGTCCAGCGGGCTCGGCAAATAGCGGACAACGGCGTCGAGCATGGGCTGGACGCCCTTGTTCTTGAACGCCGATCCGGCCAGAACTGGGGTGAGCTTGGCTGCGAGGGTGGCACGACGAATTGCCGCGATGAGCTGCTCCTCGGTGGGTGCTGTTCCCTCGAGGTAGAGCTCCATCATCTCGTCGTCGGCCTCGGAGATGGTCTCGATCAGCCGGTCCCGCCAGTCGCGGGCTGCCTCGGCGTGGGTCGAGGGGATTTCCTCGATGTTGTACATCTCGCCCTTTTCGGCCTCCGGCGGCCAGACGAGGGCCTTCATGGCGATCAGATCGACGAGGCCGCGGAAGTCGGCCTCTGCCCCGATCGGAATCTGCAGAACGAGCGGGACGGCGGCGAGCCGGTTCTCGATCATGTCGACGCAGCGGTGGAACTCCGCCCCGGTGCGATCGAGCTTGTTGACGAAGCAGATACGAGGAACGCTGTAGCGGTCGGCCTGGCGCCAGACGGTCTCGCTCTGAGGCTCAACGCCTGCCACTCCATCGAACACTGCGACGGCACCGTCGAGGACCCGCAGCGATCGCTCGACCTCCACGGTGAAGTCGACGTGGCCGGGCGTGTCGATGATGTTGATGAGGTGGCCGTCCCACTCGCAGGTGGTCGCGGCCGAGGTGATCGTGATGCCACGCTCCTGCTCTTGAGGCATCCAGTCCATCGTCGCCGCACCCTCGTGGACCTCACCGATCTTGTAGTTGATGCCGGTGTAGAACAAGATCCGCTCGGTCGTCGTGGTCTTTCCGGCGTCGATGTGCGCCATGATGCCGATGTTGCGGACCTTGGCCAGGTCGGCAGCGGTGTCGGTGGACACGGTCGGGGTCTCCGTCGGTTGATGCGATCAGGGGCGGGTGCCGGGATGGGCTGCGCGAGAGCGGCAAGGCCTACCAGCGGTAGTGGGCGAACGCCTTGTTGGACTCAGCCATTTTGTGGGTGTCCTCGCGACGCTTCACTGATGCGCCGAGGCCGTTGGAGGCATCAAGAAGCTCGTTCATGAGGCGCTCGGTCATCGTCTTCTCACGCCGCTGTCGGGCATACATCACCAGCCAGCGAATGGCGAGCGTGTGGCTACGACCAGGCTTTACCTCAACGGGTACCTGGTAGGTAGCACCACCGACGCGACGGCTGCGCACCTCGAGGGTGGGCTTGACGTTGTCGAGTGCGCGCTTGAGCGTGACAACCGGGTCGGTGCCGGTCTTGGCGCGGCAGCCCTCGAGGGCGCCGTAGACGATCTTCTGCGCCGTCGAGCGCTTGCCGTCCACCAGGATCTTGTTGATCACCGAGGTGACGACGGGGCTGTTGTAGACCGGGTCGGCGACGACCGGGTGCTTGGGGGCCGGGCCCTTGCGGGGCATTAGCTCTTCTCCTTCTTCGCGCCATAACGGCTACGAGCCTGCTTGCGGTTCTTCACGCCCTGGGTATCGAGCGCGCCGCGGATGATCTTGTAGCGGACACCGGGGAGGTCCTTAACACGGCCACCACGCACGAGCACGATCGAGTGCTCCTGCAGGTTGTGGCCGACGCCGGGGATGTACGCAGTGACCTCGATACCGGAGGTCAGTCGCACACGAGCAACCTTGCGGAGCGCGGAGTTCGGCTTCTTCGGCGTGGTCGTGTACACGCGCGTGCAGACGCCGCGGCGCTGCGGGCTTCCCTTGAGCGCGGGCGTCTTGCTCTTGTCGACCTTGTCCTGACGGCCCTTGCGGACCAACTGCTGGATCGTAGGCACCGGTGCGTCTTTCCCGTTCGTCGTCGCGTACAGAAGTCATTCGCGGGGGGCCCGGATGGAACCTCCCACCCCCGCGCCCGGGTGTGTCGCGCTGTCTGCACAGCACGAACACCCAGAATGAGGGCTGTTACTTGGGACCATGCGGCGCCCTGGAGCATCCTCGCCGCTGGATCCACACCTATGGTGCGGGACGAACGAGGGGCGTGCGGGCAGGCACGGCAGCCTGGTCTGACCCAGGCACAGGGAACGAGACTACCGAGTGGTCCCGCGAACGGTCAAAACGGGGGCCTCCTCGACCCGGGAACAGTATGCAGCTGGCCGGTCAGCGGCCGACCCAGACCGCGATCGCGAACGCTGCCAAGAAGGCCACGACCATCGCAACCAGCACCAGGTGCACCCAGGCCACCCACCGCGCGCCGGTCACCAGGCCCCTGCCGGAGAGCTCGGTCGGTCGCGCATCGATCGCCTTTTCCGCGCTTCTGGCAAGAACCAGGGCAACGATGGCCAGCACGATCGGCACGACGAACCACGCGAGGATCGCGCAGACCAGGGCAGCAACCGCACTTCCCTCGGTTCGAGGGACCAGAAGCGGCTGGACGGCCGGGGGCTCTCCCTGGGCTGGGTACGCGAGAGCCGGTGGCAGATCGGCGGCCGGCGGAACTGGTGGGACTGGTGGGGATGTCGGCGGCGCTGCACGTGACGATGCCGTCGGGTCAGGCAGTGAGGAGTCAGGCGAATCGGTCACCAGCTCATTCTTGCCCAAGGTGGCCAAATTGCGAGCACCGGGAGATTCCTCGACGAACTGATGACCCCGGACCATCGGCTCGCCTTCATGGGAATCACGCGCGAAGGCCCGGCTACTCCACGGAGGAGCGCCGGGCCTTGGCGTGCGGGTCCGCGGCTAGCCGCGGTAACCCATGTCGTAGTCCTCCAGTGGTACGGCCTCGCCGGAGTTGGCACCGAATCCATAGGCGTAGTCGTCGTAGCCGACCATCGAGTACATCGCCGCCTTGGCCTCCTCGGTTGGCTCGACCCGCACGTTGCTGTAGCGGGCAAGACCGGTTCCAGCCGGGATGAGCTTTCCGATGATGACGTTCTCCTTCAGGCCGAGCAGCGAGTCGGACTTGGCGTGGATGGCCGCATCCGTGAGTACTCGCGTCGTCTCCTGGAAGGAGGCCGCCGACAACCATGACTCGGTCGCCAGCGACGCCTTGGTGATACCCATCAGCTCCGGACGTCCAGACGCCGGCGAACCGGCCTCCGAGACGATCCGACGGTTGTCGGTCTCAAATCGAGCACGCTCGACCAGCTCGCCCGGCAGCATGTCGGAGTCGCCAGATTCGATGATCGTGACCCGACGCAGCATCTGCCGGACAATGACCTCGATGTGCTTGTCGTGGATCTGCACGCCCTGACTGCGGTACACCTCCTGCACCTGCGCAGTGAGGTACTCCTGCACCCTGCGGGGACCGAGAATCCTCAGCACGGTCTTCGGGTCAACCGCACCGACGATGAGCTGCTGGCCCACCTCGACATGGTCACCCTCACCCACCAGCAGACGCGAACGCTTGCTGACCTTGTAGGGGAACTCGTCGGTGCCATCGTCGGGAACGAGGACGATCTTGCGCTCACGCTCGGAGTCCTCGATGCGGATCCGGCCCGTTGCCTCAGCGATCGGCGCGTTGCCCTTGGGAGTTCGGGCCTCGAAGAGCTCGACCACACGCGGCAGACCGTGAGTGATGTCCTCACCGGCCACGCCACCTGTGTGGAAGGTCCGCATGGTCAGCTGAGTACCCGGCTCACCGATGGACTGGGCCGCGATGATGCCGACTGCTTCGCCCACGTCGACGAGCTTTCCGGTGGCCAGGGAACGGCCGTAGCAGAAGGCGCAGATCCCCTTCTTGCTCTCACAAGTGAGAACCGAACGGACCTTCACCTCGTGCACGCCAGCTGCGACAAGTGCATCGATCAGCACGTCGCCGAGCAGGGTGGTCGCCTTCGCGTCCTTGTGCCCTGCGACATCCTCAGCGAGCGCACGTGAGTAGATGCTGTTCTCGACGGACTCGACTTTTTGCCAGGTTCCGTCGGCCGCCTGCGTGGCGATCGGCAGCACGAGACCCCGGTCGGTCCCGCAGTCTTCCTCACGCACAATCACGTCCTGGGAGACGTCGACCAGACGCCGCGTCAGGTAACCGGAGTCAGCGGTACGTAGCGCGGTGTCAGCCAGACCCTTGCGGGCGCCGTGCGTGGAGATGAAGTACTCGAGCACCGACAGGCCCTCACGGAAGTTGGACTTGATGGGCCGCGGGATGATCTCACCCTTTGGGTTGGCGACCAGTCCACGCATACCGGCGATCTGTCGGACCTGCATCATGTTTCCGCGGGCGCCGGAGTTGACCATCATCCAGATCGGGTTCGCCTCTGACGCGACGAAGTTGATCTCCATCTGACGCGAGACCTCGTTCGTTGCCTGGGTCCAGATCTCGATGAGCTCCTGACGGCGCTCATCGTTGGTGATCAGGCCCTTTTCGTACTGGCTCTGAACCTTTTCGGCCTTGGTCTCGTAGGTCTCCATGATCGTGGACTTGTTCGGAGGAGTGACGACATCGTCGATCGAGATCGTGACGCCGGACCGCGTTGCCCAGTGGAAACCCGTTGCCTTGAGCGCGTCGAGAACGGCTGCGACAGTCACTCTCGGGTAGCGCTCAGCCAGGTCGTTGACGATCGACGACAGACGCTTCTTGTCGACGCGCGCGTCGACATAGGGATAGTCAACCGGCAACGCCTCGTTGAACAGCGCACGACCGAGTGTCGTCTCGACAGTGAGGGGTTCGCCCTCGCTCCAACCTTCAGGCGCGTGGACCTCGTTCGAGGGCACAACCCCGCGGAGCCGCAACTTGATGGGCGCCTGAATGTCGAGCAGACCCCGATCGAAAGCCATGACGCCCTCAGAAATCGAAGAGAAAGCCTCTCCGGCGCCTTTGCCCTTGGGCTTGTCGGTGGTGAGGAAGTAGATGCCAAGCACCATGTCCTGCGTCGGCGAAGCAATCGGACGACCGTCTGCCGGCGACAAGATGTTGTTGCTCGACAGCATGAGGATCCGGGACTCGGCCTGCGCCTCTGCTGAAAGCGGCAGGTGAACCGCCATCTGGTCACCATCGAAGTCGGCGTTGAAGGCAGTGCAGACCAGCGGGTGAATCTGGATGGCCTTGCCCTCGACCAGCTGTGGCTCGAACGCTTGGATCCCGAGGCGGTGGAGTGTCGGTGCCCGGTTCAGCAGCACCGGGTGCTCGGCAATGACCTCTTCGAGAACATCCCACACCACGGGGCGCTGACGCTCGACCATGCGCTTTGCACTCTTGATGTTCTGAGCGTGTGACAGGTCGACCAGCCGCTTCATGACGAAGGGCTTGAAGAGCTCGAGTGCCATCTGCTTGGGCAGGCCACACTGGTGAAGCTTCAGCTGTGGACCGACAACGATGACCGAACGGCCCGAGTAGTCAACGCGCTTGCCGAGGAGGTTCTGGCGGAATCGTCCCTGCTTGCCCTTGAGCATGTCCGACAGCGACTTCAGGGCGCGGTTACCAGGACCGGTGACAGGTCGTCCTCGACGGCCATTGTCGAACAGAGCGTCGACGGCCTCTTGCAGCATGCGCTTCTCGTTGTTGACGATGATCTCGGGGGCGCCGAGGTCGAGAAGGCGCTTCAACCGGTTGTTCCGGTTGATCACGCGGCGATAGAGGTCGTTGAGATCGGAAGTGGCGAATCGGCCACCGTCGAGCTGAACCATGGGGCGAAGGTCCGGCGGAATCACCGGGACAGCATCTAGCACCATGCCCATGGGGCTGTTGCGCGTCGACAGGAAGGCGGAGACAACCCTGAGGCGCTTGAGCGCGCGGGTCTTCTTCTGGCCCTTGCCGGTCGCGATGATCTCGCGCAGTCGCTCAGCTTCGGCTTCGAGGCCGAAGGATTCAAGACGCGCCTTGATCGCCGCAGCGCCCATGCCACCCTTGAAATACATGCCGAAGCGGTCCCGCATCTCGCGGTACAGCATCTCGTCGCCTTCGAGATCTTGAACCTTCAGACCCTTGAAGCGGTCCCAGACGGCAGTGATTCGGTCAATTTGAAGGTCGGCGCGCTTGCGAATCTGGTTCATCTCGCGCTCCGCTGACTCGCGGACCTTGCGCCGCTGGTCGGCCTTGGCGCCCTCTGCTTCAAGAGCAGCCAGGTCTGTCTCGAGCTTCTTCTGTCGAGCCTCCACGTCGGAGTCCCGCTTCTTCTCGAGCTTTTCGCGCTCGAGGCCGATCTTTGTCTCCAGCGACGGCAGATCGCGGTGACGAGAGTCTTCGTCGACCCACGTAATCATGTACGCCGCGAAGTAGATGACCTTCTCAAGATCCTTCGGTGCAAGGTCGAGCAGGTATCCCAACCGGCTCGGCACGCCCTTGAAGTACCAGATGTGCGTAACGGGTGCGGCGAGCTCGATGTGGCCCATCCGCTCACGGCGCACCTTGGCACGGGTGACCTCGACGCCGCAGCGCTCGCAGATGATGCCCTTGAAGCGAACGCGCTTGTACTTGCCGCAGTAGCACTCCCAGTCGCGAGTCGGCCCGAAGATCTTCTCGCAGAAGAGACCGTCCTTCTCCGGCTTGAGAGTGCGGTAGTTGATGGTCTCCGGCTTCTTCACCTCACCGTGCGACCACTGACGGATGTCGTCAGCAGTTGCAAGACCAATTCGCAGTTCGTCGAAGTAGTTGACGTCGAGCACGGTTTACCAGTCCTTCTTGGATCTAGTCGTCGTCAGGTCCGCCTGAGGCCGGCCGGAGCAAAGTGCGTGCTCCGGCGAAACCTCAGACCTCTTCGACACTGCTCGGCTCACGCCGGGACAGGTCGATACCGAGCTCTTCCGCGGCGCGGAAGACCTCATCATCGGTGTCGCGCATCTCGATCGACATACCGTCGCTGGACAGCACCTCGACGTTGAGACAAAGCGACTGCATCTCCTTGATGAGCACCTTGAAAGACTCAGGGATGCCTGGCTCTGGGATGTTCTCGCCCTTGACGATGGCCTCGTAAACCTTCACGCGACCGAGAACGTCGTCGGACTTGATGGTGAGGAGCTCTTGGAGTGCGTACGCAGCGCCGTACGCCTCGAGCGCCCAAACCTCCATCTCACCAAATCGCTGACCGCCGAACTGCGCCTTACCGCCAAGCGGCTGCTGGGTGATCATCGAGTACGGACCGGTGCTCCGGGCGTGGATCTTGTCATCCACCAGGTGGAGCAGCTTGAGGATGTAGATGTAGCCGACCGAGACTGCCTGGGGCAGCAGCTCGCCGGTCCGGCCGTCGAACAACGTGGCCTTCCCCGATGATCCGATCAGCTGTACGCCGTCACGGTTCGGGTGGGTCGAGCCAAGCAGGCCGGTGATCTCCTCTTCTCGAGCTCCGTCGAAGACCGGGGTGGCAACCTTGGTGCCCGGTTCGGCCGACTGCGCCTCTTCCGACAGTCGGGCGGCCCAGGGCGGAGTGCCCTCGATCGACCATCCGGTCTTGGCGACCCACCCGAGGTGCGTCTCGAGAACCTGACCCACGTTCATGCGTCCAGGGACACCGAGTGGGTTGAGCACAATGTCGACCGGGGTGCCGTCCTCGAGGAAAGGCATGTCCTCTTCCGGCAGGATCTTGGAGATGACGCCCTTGTTGCCGTGACGTCCGGCGAGCTTGTCGCCCTCGGTGATCTTGCGCTTCTGTGCCACGTAGACGCGAACCAGCTCGTTGACGCCTGGGGGAAGCTCGTCGCCGTTCTCCCGCTCAAAGACGCGAACGCCGATGATGATGCCGGACTCACCGTGCGGCACCTTGAGCGAGGTGTCCCGAACTTCGCGAGCCTTCTCACCGAAGATCGCGCGGAGGAGGCGCTCTTCAGGTGTCAGTTCGGTCTCGCCCTTCGGCGTAACCTTGCCGACGAGAATGTCGCCCGGCCGAACCTCGGCGCCGATACGGATAATGCCCCGCTCGTCGAGGTCGGCCAGTACCTCTTCGGAGACGTTCGGTATGTCCCGGGTGATCTCTTCAGGGCCGAGTTTGGTGTCGCGAGCGTCGACCTCGTGCTCCTCGATGTGGATCGAGGAAAGAACGTCGTCCTTGACCAAGCGCTCCGAGAGGATGATCGCGTCCTCGTAGTTGTGTCCCTCCCACGACATGAACGCAACCAGCAGGTTCTTGCCGAGTCCGAGCTCGCCCTTCTGCGTACTCGGGCCGTCGGCAATGACCTGTCCGGCCTCGACCCGTGCACCTTCGTCAACCAGCGGCTTCTGGTTGTAGGACGTGCCTTGGTTGGAACGCATGAACTTCGCGATCCGGTAGGTGCGGTGGACGCCGTCGTCCTGCTCGATCGTGATGTGGTCGGCAGCGACCTCCTGCACGACGCCGGCGACCTCGGCCGTGACCACGTCGCCAGCGTCAACGGCGGCGCGGTGCTCCATACCGGTACCCACCAGCGGTGACTCCGGGCGGAGCAGCGGAACAGCCTGGCGCTGCATGTTCGAACCCATCAGCGCACGGTTGGCGTCGTCATGCTCGAGGAACGGGATCAGCGCAGTGGCGACCGACCAGATCTGCCTGGGCGAAACGTCCATGAAGTCGACGTCAGACCCGTGGACGTAGTCGACTTCGCCAGCCTTGGTGCGCACGAGCACGCGCTCTTCGGTGAACTTGTTGTCCGGGCCAAGGACGGCGTTCGCCTGGGCGATGACGTGGAGGTCTTCCTCGTCAGCGGTCAGGTAGTCGATCTGGTCGGTGACCTTGCCCTTGGTAACCCTGCGATACGGCGTCTCGATAAAGCCGAACGGATTCACCCGACCGTAGGTCGACAGCGACCCGATCAGCCCGATGTTGGGGCCTTCTGGCGTCTCGATGGGGCACATGCGTCCGTAGTGCGAGGGATGGACATCGCGGACCTCGAAGCCTGCGCGCTCACGCGAGAGGCCACCGGGGCCGAGTGCCGACAGGCGCCGCTTGTGGGTCAGCCCGGCCAGCGGGTTTGTCTGGTCCATGAACTGCGAAAGCTGGCTGGTGCCGAAGAACTCCTTGATGGAGGCAACAACGGGCCGGATGTTGATCAGAGTCTGCGGCGTGATCGCCTCGACGTCTTGGGTGGTCATGCGCTCACGAACGACGCGCTCCATGCGAGCCAGGCCAGTACGGACCTGGTTCTGGATGAGCTCGCCTACCGTACGGAGCCGTCGGTTACCGAAGTGGTCGATGTCGTCGGTCTCGACGCGGATGGTGCCCTTGGTGCTGGGCGCCTCGGTCTCGCCGGCGTGAAGAGCGACGATGTACTTGATCGCGGCGACGATGTCGTCAACGGTCAAGACGGTGTCGGAGAGCGGGCGCTCAAGGCCAAGCTTCTTGTTGACCTTGTAGCGGCCGACCTTCGCCAGGTCGTAGCGCTTGCCGTTGAAGTAGAGGTTGTCGAGCAGAGTCTGGGCAGCCTCACGGGTCGGCGGCTCGCCTGGCCGCAGCTTGCGGTAGATGTCGAGCAGGGCTTCGTCCTGGGTGGTGGTGTTGTCCTTGTCGAGCGTCAGATTGATGGACTCGTAGGCGCCGAGCTCTTCACGGATCTTGGCGTCATCCCAGCCGAGGGCCTTGAGCAGGACGGTCACGTTCTGCTTGCGCTTACGGTCCACGCGAACTGAGACGATGTCTTTCTTGTCGATCTCGAACTCAAGCCAGGCACCCCGTGAGGGGATGATCTTGGCGGTGTAGATGTCTTTGTCGGACGCCTTGTCGACCGAGCGCTCGAAGTAGACGCCGGGGGAACGAACCAACTGCGATACCACGACACGCTCGGTGCCGTTGATGACGAACGTGCCCTTGTTGGTCATCAACGGGAAGTCGCCCATGAATACCGTCTGGGACTTGATCTCGCCGGTCTCGTTGTTCATGAACTCAGCGGTGACGAACAGCGGCGCCGAGTAGGTGAAGTCCCGATCCTTGCACTCGTCCACGGAGTTCTTCGGCGGCTCGAACCGGTGATCGCGGAAGCTGAGCGACATCGTGCCCTGGAAGTCCTCGATCGGGCTGATCTCCTCGAAGATCTCCTCGAGCCCCGACTTGTCGGGGATTGGCTTCGAGGATGCGGCTGCCTCCTCGACCCTCGCCCTCCAGACGTCGTTGCCGAGCAACCAGTCGAAGCTCTTGACCTGAAGGTCGAGCAGATCAGGGACCGGCAATGACTCCGAGATCTTGGCGAAACTCAGCCGGGGCGTCACGGGCGCTGGGGTGTTGACAGAGCTACTGGCGTTTCGCGAGGGGGCCAAGAGGCGTCCTTCCGGGCTCGACTTACAGCGCGCAACCGGTCGGACCCCCACATCAGCGGGACCTCGAGGAGCCGATCTCGACGCCATACGCGTTGGCGGGCACCATGCAGGCACGGGGCACGCGTTCAAGGCGCGACGAGAGGATTAGCTGAGAGAGGGGTCAGGGCAGCGCAAAGCGACAGCGTAGCGGCATGCGGCCGCGGCTGTCCAGTCGCGCCTCCTTCAGTCCGACCCTTGCGGGACCGACCTGGGTCGAACGCACCGGGCGGCTGATCCCCGAAAGGGGCCGGCTGCCCAAGTGCGCAACGAGCACTGGCCAAGACTATGAGGCCAAAAGCCTAGGCGCGTCAAGCACATCCGCCCGGTTGTGACCTGATTGCCGATGCTGGTTGGCGGCCCGGCGAGCGAGCCCGGCCAGCGAACCCGGCCAGCGAGCCCGGCCCTCGGAATGACGAACGGCCTGCCCCATCGATGGGGCAGGCCGTTCCTTAGGTAGTGCGTTGCTACTTCAGCGTCACCGTGGCGCCAGCGGCCTCGAGGGCCTCCTTGGCCTTGTCGGCTGCGTCCTTGGCGACCTTCTCCAGGACCGGCTTCGGGGTGCTCTCGACGAGGTCCTTGGCCTCCTTCAGGCCGAGGCTCGTGAGGGCGCGCACCTCCTTGATGACCTGGATCTTCTTGTCACCAGCAGCTTCGAGTACGACATCGAACTCATCCTGCTCGGCCGCAGCCTCGCCGCCACCGGCAGCGCCACCGGCCACAGGAGCTGCCGCGACGGCGACGGGGGCAGCCGCGGTGACCTCGAAGGTCTCCTCGAACTGCTTCACGAACTCGCTCAGCTCGATCAGCGTCATTTCCTTGAACGCATCGAGCAGTTCATCGGTGCTCATCTTCGCCATGATCGGCGTCCTTCCATGTTGTCGGCCCGGGAGGGCTCTGTTATGAGGTGGGTTCCTACCGGGCGGTCAGCCCTCGGGGGTCGTCTCCTCGGCCTCAGCGGCAGGGGCTGGCGCCTCTGCTGCCGGTGCCTCGTCGACTGCCGCTTCGGTCTCAGCAGCCGTGGCGGCCTCCGCTTCGGCGGGAGCCTCCACATGCTCTGGGGCCTCTGCTGCGGCGGGAGCCGGGGTACCGGCACCGCCAGCGAGGACCGACGGGTCCTGCTGTGCCTTCTCTTGCAACGCGCCGAGGACGCGCGCTGTCTGCGACAGCGGAGCGGCAAAGAGCGCGACGGCGCCAGACAGCGACGCCTTCATGGCACCGGCGAGCTTGGCGAGGAGAACCTCACGAGACTCAAGCGATGCCAGCCTGTCGATCTCGGCCGGGGTGAGCGACTTTCCGTCGAGCACTCCGCCCTTGATCAGCAACTGGGGGTTGGCCTTGGCAAAGTCACGCAGCCCCTTGGCCGTCTCCACCGCGTCACCGGTGATGAAGGCGATGGCGGATGGACCGGCGAGCAGTTCGCTCAGCCCCTCGACCCCGGCATCTTTGGCCGCGATCTTGGTCAGCGTGTTCTTCACCACGGCGTAGGTGGCGTTCCCACCGAGAGCACTACGCAGCTCTTTGAGCTGCTTCACGGTCAGGCCGCGGTACTCGGTGAGCACGGCGCCGGACGAGTCACGGAACTGGTCCGCGATCTCTGCAACGGCAGCTGCTTTGTCAGCCCGCGCCATGGATCTCCTTAACCTGGTCGGATCGCCGGTTCCCAGCCCTTGTGAAACGACGAACGCCCCGGCGCAGGCGCACGGGGCGTGACCGGACGCCTGTGGCGTCGGGGCAGGACACTCGTTCACCTCGGCGGGCCGCCCGCAACTACGGGCCTTCGACCTGAGGGACGGCCCCTCAGGTAACCAGCGGTCTTTGGTGCTCCAAGACTACGGGGCCGTCGCACCCTGGTCAAAACGGGTCCCGGCCACGCAACGTGGTCGTTGGCGGGTTCAGGCGTTGTCGTCGACCGTGACGTTGCGCGTCCGGTTCGGGTCGACCAAGATCCCGGGACCCATGGTGGTCGAAACGGCAATCTTCCTGATGTAGCGGCCCTTGGCACTTGAAGGCTTGAGACGAAGAACTTCCTCGAGCGCGGCTGCGTAGTTCTCGACAAGTTGCTCCTCGCTGAACGAGGTCTTGCCAATGATCATGTGCAGATTTGAGTGTCGGTCGACGCGAAACTCGATCTTTCCGCCCTTGATGTCCTCGACAGCTTTGGCGACGTCCATCGTCACGGTGCCGGTCTTCGGGTTCGGCATCAGTCCGCGGGGACCCAGCACCTTGCCGAGGCGACCGACCTTGCCCATGAGGTCAGGAGTTGCGACGGCGGCGTCGAAGTCGGTCCAGCCACCCGACACCTTCTCGATGAGATCGTCCGACCCGACCTCGTCGGCGCCAGCTGCTCGAGCCTGCTCAGCCTTCTCACCAGCGGCGAAGACGATGACGCGGGCAGTCTTCCCGGTTCCGTGCGGAAGGTTGACCGTTCCCCGGATCATCTGATCAGCCTTGCGGGGGTCGACGCCCAACCGCATGGCGACCTCGACGGTGGCTGGGTTCTTCATCGGCGACGTGTCCTTGGCCAGACGGACCGCGTCGACAGGTGTGTACAGCTTGTCCGCATCAATCTTGGCCGCGGCTGCCTCATAACCCTTGCTGCGCTTCATGTGTCTGACTCCATTCTGAGCCGCTCGTGATGAGCGGCATTGTCAGGTGTGGTGTGTGGGCCGGAGGCCCTCCCACATTTCTGTTGAAGATCGTGCATCGTTGGTGCTACTCAGTAACGGTAACGCCCATCGACCGTGCGGTACCGGCGATGATCTTCTCGGCGGCGTCGAGGTCATTGGCGTTGAGGTCGGCCATCTTCTGCTCGGCGATCGACCGGACCTGGTCACGGGTGAGCGATCCGACCTTGTCCTTGTGCGGGACGCCAGATCCCTTGTCGAGACCAGCAGCCTTGAGGATGAGCTTGGCGGCCGGCGGAGTCTTCGTGATGAAGGTGAAGGAGCGGTCTTCGTAGACCGTGATCTCGACCGGAATCACGTTGCCACGCTGCGACTCAGTCGCCGCGTTGTAGGCCTTGCAGAACTCCATGATGTTGACGCCGTGCTGGCCGAGGGCTGGGCCCACCGGCGGGGCGGGGTTGGCCTGGCCAGCCTCGATCTGAAGCTTGATGAGGCCGGAGACCTTCTTCTTGGGGGGCATTGCGGGTCCTTCTCTTCGGTAGCTGCGGGCAGTCTGGGCGGGTTAGAGCTTCTCGACCTGGTCGAACGAGAGCTCGACAGGCGTCTCACGACCGAAGATCGACACGAGCACCTTCAACTTTTGGGCGTCCGGGTTGATCTCGTTGATGGTTGCGGGGAGGGTGGCGAAGGCGCCATCGATCACGGTGACGGACTCGCCGACCTCGAAGTCGACGAGGGTCGTCTCGCTCTTGCTGAGCCCACCACCCGCCGAGGCCTTGCCAGGTGCGGCTTCTGGCTCGACGTACAGGATCGAGATGACCTCATCTGAGGTGAGCGGCGTTGGCTGGTGGGCGTGACCGACGAAACCGGTCACACCTGGGGTATGCCGAACCGTTGACCACGACTCGTCGGTGAGGTCCATCCGGACGAGGACGTAGCCGGGGAACTTGTTGCGCTTGACCTGCTTGCGCTGCCCCTGCTTGATCTCGATGACCTCCTCCTGCGGCACCTGGACATCGTGGATGAACTCCTCCATCGACAGCGAAGTACGGCGGTTCTCGAGGTTTTGCTTCACCCGATTCTCGTACCCGGCGTAGGAGTGCACGACGTACCAGTCACCGGGAAGGCTGTTCAGGTGGTCGCGGAAATCCTCGCGGGGTCGACCTCGGGCTCGGCCTCAGCTTCCTCGACCCGCCAAAGAGTCCCCGTCGGCAACTGACCCATCGGCGTCTGCGGCATCTGGCGTCACCTCGACGGCCGTCGTCGTCGGATAGCGTCGGTGACGTCGACGGCTGCGCCGGTTTCAAGCTCGGACACGGTACGAAACTCCTGACGATCAGTTCTTCGGTCAGCCGAAAACGGCTCTGACAACCTTGGCAACGCCGATGTCGAACACCAGGACGATCGCGGCGAACGACGCGACGAACACCACGACGACGATCGTGTAGGTGATCAGCTCGTTGCGCGTCGGCCAGACGACCTTGCGCATCTCCGCGACAACCTGGCGGTAGAAGAGCAAGATCCTGGCGATCAAGCCCTTCTTCTGCGCCGACTGGCCGTGCTCGGGCGTGGCGGTCGAACCGCGCGACTCCGCCACCAGCCTCACCTGACCTTGTTCACGCCCGCCAAGACGGACTTGCGTTGACCTGACGACGGTTGCCGCCACGTGCAGGGCAGGAGGGACTCGAACCCCCAACCACCGGTTTTGGAGACCGGGACTCTGCCAATTGAGCTACTGCCCTCCAGGAGGCATAGGCGTCCGGGCGGGCCACACCCGGGCTGTGAGGGTCTTCACAGAAGTCCGGGCATGGCAAGACCATGGCAAATGCCACCGGCGGTGAGTCTACGGGGTCGAGGCGGGCGCCGTCGAACCGCGGGTGTGGCCGCACTGACGCCAGAGGAGGGCGCCAAGGAGGGCGACAGAGGATGGTGTGTGGAACGCCCTGCCTGGCTCGAGCCGCCCGGTGGGACACTGGCTGCATGACTGTTCCCTCCTCGCCCTCCTCGCCCGCCCCGCGTCTTTCGGCCAGGGTGGCCGACATCGAAGAGTCAGCCACGCTGGCCGTCGACTCCAAGGCAAAGGCGCTCAAGGCAGCTGGCCGGCCGGTGATCGGCTTCGGTGCCGGAGAGCCGGACTTCCCCACTCCCGACTACATCGTCGAGGCGGCGGCAGCGGCTGCCCACGACCCGCGTTGGCACCGGTACACCCCCGCTGCTGGCCTTCCAGCACTGCGCGAGGCCATCGCCGCCAAGACGCTGCGCGACTCCGGCCTCGAGGTCGAGGCGTCCCAGGTGCTGGTGACCAACGGCGGCAAACACGCCATCTTCAGCGCCATCGCATCACTGATCGACCCCGGCGACGAGGTCATCATCCAGGCGCCCTACTGGGTGACCTACCCAGCTGCCGTCTCCATCTTCGGCGGCGTGCCCGTTCCGGTCGTCACCGACGAGACCACCGGCTACCGGGCCACGGTCGAGCAGCTTGAGGCAGCTCGTACCCCGCGCACCAAGATGCTGATCTTCAGCTCTCCGTCGAACCCCACCGGCGCTGTCTACTCTGCCCAGCAGATCACCGCCATCGGGCGGTGGGCCGTCGAGCATGGCATCTGGGTGATGACCGACGAGATCTACGAGCACCTCGTCTACGGCGATGTCACTTTTTCGTCGATGCCGAACCTCGTGCCCGACATCGTCGACCGTTGCGTGATCGTCAACGGTGTGGCCAAGACCTTCGCCATGACCGGATGGCGCGTGGGCTGGGTCATCGGCCCCAAGGACATCATCAAGGGCGCCACCAATCTGCAGTCGCACTCCACGGGCAACGTCAGCAACGTCGCCCAGATGGCCGCCCTCGCAGCCGTCTCCGGCCCGTTGGACGCGGCCGCCGAGATGCGCGTCGCGTTCGATCGACGCCGGAAGACCATCGTCTCGATGCTCAACGACATCCCGGGCGTCAACTGTCCCGAGCCCGAGGGTGCCTTCTATGCGTACCCATCGGTGAAGGGCGTTCTCGGCAAGAGCATCAACGGCACGGTGATCGACTCATCACTCACGCTTGCTGATGTGGCTCTCGACGTCGCCGAGGTGGCTGTCGTTCCCGGTGAGGCATTTGGCACGCCGGGCTACCTCCGGTTGTCGTACGCACTCGGCGACGACGACATCGTCGAAGGCGTCACCCGCTTCGGCAAGCTCATCGCCGACGCCCAGTAGGTCGGCGCCTCTCGGCGACAGGGCGGTCGGCTCCGAGTTTGGCGGACCCCATAGCTCCCCCGACGACCGTTTGGTCTTCCACACGCACCCACCAGCGTGGTGGGCCTCGCTAAGTCTGCCGGGGCTACGACAGCAGAATGCGGCCCCGGTCGGAGGCTCCCCCACGGAGCCGACCGGGGCCGCCGCACGTTGCTCGGGGTGCCAGTCAAAGCCCCCACAACGGCGTCCCTGGACCTGCTGCCCTCGACCCGAGGGCCGGAAACGGCAGGCACGGCGCGCTAGATGAAGAGCAGCTGCGCACCGTCAGTCATCTCGATGAAGTCGGAGGCGTTGATGATGGCCTCGACTCCCTCGTACAGATCTTCTTCAACAAGCTTGTTCATGTCGGCCGACATCCGGCAGGCCCACAGATGGCCACCTGAGGCAACGATCTGGTCGAGGAACTCCGGTACCTCTGGAACACCGAGGGCCGCGATCTGGTCCTTGATCATCTTGGTTGCCATCGGCTGCATGCCGGGGAGGGGTGCCAGGGCCTGAGGGATACGAATGTCCCCGACGGGCATGTGCATCGCCGTGTTGCCGACCGGGCTGAACTTCAGGTCGTGCATCCGAGACTTGGTGATCATGTCGAAGCCCCAGAAGGTGAAGAACAGGTGCGTCTCGATGCCCTCACCAAGGGCAGCGTTGGCAAGAACCAGGGCCGGGTAGGCCATGTCGAGGTTGCCCTTGCTGCAGATGAAGGCGATCTTGCGATCGGTGTCGTCGTCATCGAAGTTGGGGACGAGCGGTGCTTGGGTTTCGGTGGTCATGACTGACTCTCCTTCGCTGGGTACAGCGCTCACACGCAGCCGTGGGGCTTGGGGACACCAGCGATGTAGGACATCTTCTTGGCTGGCTTCTTCGGGAAGAGCTGGAACATCTTCTTGGTGTCGACGCCGCCCACCGAGGCCATCCGGCGAATCGTCGGGGTCTCGCCCTGAGACTTGTAGTCCTCACGGGCGAACTTGATGGCCGTCCAATGCTCATCGGTGAGATCGACGTTGATATTGGCGGCGAGGACCTTCGCGAGGTCTTCGTCCCACTCGTCGAACTCGGTGAGGAAGCCTTCGTCGTCGACGTGGATCTCGCGGCCGTTGATCGTGGTGACTGGCATGGTCTTACCTCTCTGTTTCGGACTTCGGCGCCGACTGTTCGGCTCCGATGGTGCGGAGCATGGTCATCACACGACCAAGGCCCCGGCGGGTTTGTGGGTCTCGCATCTGCTTGAGCAGAGCGAACGTGGAGGGTGCCTCAGCAAACTCCTCGTCAACGTCCTGGGCTGTCAGCGCGGTCCGCTGCAGCAATGTCATGACTTCGGGCTGCGTCATCTCCTTGACCGTGTTCAGGATCAGGACGACGTTGTCACCCAGCGCGTCGATGTCGTCTTCGGTGAACGACGTCACGACCTTGTCGACAATGCCTGCCCCGCCCTTGGCAAAAGTGAAATAGCCCTTGGCATCGAACTCTTGAAGCGTGGCCGTCAGGGTGGCCATTGCTGGGCTTGCGAGGGGGACGATCTCTTCACCGAGAGAACTGAGCGACTCCAGCTGACGCAGCAACGCTTCCATGGTTGGGACAGCTCGCGCCACAGTGCGCGCCAGCTGCACGGCGTCGTCGACGGTGACGTCGTCGCTGAGTGACTCGAGCTCGCGACTCACCATGTCGAAGGCACCACTGACGACCGGGGCGGAGTCGGAGACGAGATCTGCCCAACGCTCTCTCTGCAGGCGTTGCTGGCGCATCTCTTCGGCGATCAGCGCCACCTGTTCGGTGAGGAGGTCGAGTCGCTCGTCGACGGAGCGCTCAGTGGCAAGAGCGGTCATGATGCCACCTCGTCGGGAACTTCCTTGCCGGCCATCGACATCAGCGCTGGCAGCGGCAGCTCTTTGCCAGGGAGCAGGACATTCCAGTAGATCCAGCGGAACATCAACTTGCCCCAGTGGTTGAGCTCAGTCTCTTTCAGCAGGCTGAAGGGGCCGATCCCAGGCAGCGGGTACTTGCCGGGGAGTGGCTCGGTGTCGTAGTTGAAGTCGATGAGTAGTCCCTTGCCACCACCGGACTCGATGAAGCAGTTGGCGTGCCCGTCGAACTTCTCGTCCATCGGCAGGCCGTCGACGTGACGCAAGAAGTTGTGGGTGAAGACGTCGACCGAGAAGTGGGCGACCGAACCAGCCTTGGACGCCGGGATGTTCGAGGCGTCCCCGATGGCGAAGACGTTGTCGAACTGCGTCGACTGGAAGGTGTGCTTGTCCACCTTGACGTAGTTGAGGTCGTCTCCGAGACCGGACCGCGCGACGTAGTCGGCGCCCATGTTGAGTGGGATCGTGACGAGCAGGTCGAACGGCACCTCGCGCTCGTCGTACGAGATGAGCTTCTTGGCCTCGGGGTCGATGCTCTCGACCATGAAGTCGGACTCGACCTCAACCTTGCGCTCCGCGAGCATGCCACCGAGGTGCTCGGACGAGATGGGCTTGGTGAAAGCGCCGGGAAGCGGGGTCACGTAGACGATCTCGACCTGGTCTCGGATGCCGTTCTCGCGGAAGAACGAGTCTGCCAGGAAGGTGAACTCGAGCGGAGCGACTGGGCATTTGATGGGCATGTCCACGATGTGCACCACGAGGCGTCCGCCCTCCCACGTCTTGAACTTCTCGCCCAGGGCGGTAGCTCCTTCGTGGGTGTAGAACTCGTGGATGCTCTTGCGCCACTCGCCCTCATCCATGCCTGGGGTCTCGGCTGGTCGCGGCGTCGTACCGGTAGCGATGACAAGCTGGTCGTACTCGAGGACCGTTCCGTCCACGAGCAGTACATGGCCTGCCTCAGCGTCGACCCGGTCGATCTCACCGTGGAGAAGGTCGACGCCCTCCGGGATGAAGCGCTTGGTGGGTTTGACCACCTCGTCCGGCGTGTAGGCGCCGAAGGGGATGAAGAGATAGCCGGGCTGGTAGTAGTGGACGTCACGCTGGTCGACAACGGTGATCTGCCACTCATCCCTGGAAAGCCGGGGGCGGAGTTTGTTGACGACCATGGTTCCGGCGGTGCCGCCGCCGAGTACGAGCAGGCGCTTCATCGTGCCCTCCCGAGTCTTCGTGGGTTCTCCACCAGGACCCTGAGAATCCGTGGGGGACTTCCACACCCCACGGTAAGACTCTGGTCCGATACCCCCCAGGGTATATAGTCCCGGCACTCCCGGGACCAAAGGCCCTAGAGGCGGTCGCGGTGCATACCCTGGACACGTGGCAGGTGCGGACGAGAACAGCAGACACTCCCGAAGCGCGCGAGCCCTCCCCAAGGCCCACCTGCACCTCCACTTCACCGGAGCGATGCGGCACACCACGTTGCTCGAGCTGGCTGAGCGCCACCAGGTGCACCTGCCCGAGGCCCTGATGTCGGACGACCCCCCGGAGCTGCGGGCCACTGACGAACGCGGTTGGTTCCGGTTCCAGCGGCTCTACGACACGGCCCGGTCGGTGCTGCGCGACCCGGACGACATCTTCCGACTCGTCCGTGAGGTGGCCGAGGACGAGGTTGCCGATGGATCCCAGTGGCTGGAGATCCAGGTCGATCCCTCCGGCTACGCCGCCCGATTTGACGGCCTCACGGCTACCTTCGAACTGATGCTGGCCGCGGTGCGCGCAGCATCGGGATCGACCGGTCTGGCGATCGGAGTGATCGTCGGCGCCAACCGCACCCGCCATCCACTGGACGCCCGCACGCTCGCACGGCTTGCCGTGCGCTATGCCGATGAGGGGGTTGTGGGGTTCGGTCTCGCCAACGACGAGCGTCGCGGCAGGGTCGACGACTTTGCTGAGGCATTTCGCATCGCCAGAAACGCCGGTCTGGCTAGCGTCCCGCACGGCGGTGAGCTTCTTGGAGCCGAAAGCGTCCGCGGCTGCCTCGAAGTTCTCAAGGCGACCCGTGTGGGTCACGGCGTCCGAAGTGTCGAGGACGCCGACCTCGTCAAGCGCCTGGCAGATGATGGAGTTGCGCTTGAGATATGCCCGGCTTCGAACGTGGGGCTCGGGGTCTACGACACGCTCGCCGACGTTCCGGTCCGTACATTGGTGGAAGCTGGCGTCGAAGTGGCTCTGGGCGCCGACGACCCCCTGCTCTTCGGGTCGCGGCTGACCGCGCAGTACGAGGCCGCCCGCGACGCGCACGCGTTCGACGACCACGGCCTGGCTGATCTTGCGCGGTCTTCGGTGAACGCATCTCTAGCCCCCGAGTCGCACCGACGGCAGATCCTGCAAGGTATCGACTCCTGGCTCTCGACCCCCCGTCAGTGATCGGTTCAAGGGGATGGGCGAGCCGGGGTCAGAGGTGGACGCCGACCAGGGTTGGCTCGGCATGCAGAGTCAACCCGAATCGGTCGTGAACGCCTTCACGTACCGTCCGAGCGAGGATCAAGACGTCTTCGGTCGTCGCCCCGCCACGATTGGTGACGGCCAGAGTGTGCTTGGTCGAGAGAGTCGCCGCGCCGGTGCCAACATTGGCGCCGTACCCCTTGGGGAACCCCGCGTGATCGATCATCCACGCGGCGGATGTCTTGACTCGCCCGTCCGCCTGCAGCCACTGCGGAGCGTCGGCCGGAACATCTCCCGGGGCAATCACCGGGTTAGTGAAGAACGAGCCGGCCGACCAGGTGTCGTGGTCCGCATCGTCGAGCACCATTCCCTTCGCGCGACGAAGTTCGAGCACGGCGGCCCGCACCTCGGCAAGCGGGGCGGACTCACCGACCTCGACATCCAGGCGTCGGGACAGCTCGGTATATCGAACAGGGGCGCTTTGACTCGATGCCCGGAGCCGAAGCCGCACCGACAGCACAACAAATCTGTCCGGAACCTTCTTGAAGACGCTCGTGCGGTAGCCGAACGCACAGTCGGTAGCTGTCAGGGAGTGGATTCGATCGGTGAGCCGGTCGAAGACGTCGACGCCGGCCACGACGTCAGAAACCTCTTGGCCGTAGGCACCCACATTCTGGATCGGCGTCGCACCCACTGAGCCGGGAATCCCCGAGAGCGCCTCAATCCCTGACCACCCCTCACCGACGCAACGTGCGACGAGGTCGTCCCATAACTCTCCAGCCTTCACGTCGATAAGCACGTTGTCGGGAGCGCGCCGGACTTCAACACCGGTGGTGCGCACCGCGACCACAGGGACATCGATCCCCTCGTCGGACACCACCAGGTTCGACCCTCCAGCGAGGACGAGGCAACCGTGCCGACCTTCGCCACGCACGACGCCCACCAACTCGTCGGTCGTCGACGCCTCGAAGAGGCGTGCCGCCTTACCACCGATCCGGAGGGTGGTCAGTGAGCCGAGTGAGACGTCGGTGCGTTCGAGCATCAGGCGAGCTGCACAACAGCGCGCGCCATTCCGAGCACCTTCACGCCGTCGCAGGTGGCGGTGAGCTCAACCTTGACTCGCCCGGCGTCCAGAACTTCGATCACCTTGCCACCGACAACAATGGTGGCGCCGGAATCGGTGTCCGGAACAGGTACCGGCTTGGTGAACTTGGTGCTGTACTCAACGACCGCTCCGGGATCACCACACCAGTCAGTGACCACTCGCACCGCCTCGGCCATCGTGAGCATTCCGTGTGCAATGACGTTTGGCAGACCGACCTCGGTAGCGACTCGCTCGTTCCAATGGATGACGTTGAAGTCGCCCGATGCACCGGCGTACTTGACGAGGTCAACGCGCCGCAGCGAGAAGGACTGCGGTGGAAGCTCGCTACCGACTTCAACGTCGTCAGCGTGAACAGCTGCTGCCACCGGTCACCCCTCCAATGCGCGAGCGACGAGGGTGGCGAAGACTGAGACCACTGGGGCTCCAGCTTGGTCTGCCACATCGCTCCGAATCGTCAAGACGTCGTTGCCAGCCATCGTGCGAGCAGAGTGGACCGATGCAGTGGTGTGCAGTGTTTCACCCGCAACGATGGGGCGAGTGAACCAGAATTTCTGGTCACCGTGCACGACCCGGGAGAAGTCGAGGCCAAGCTCGGGGTCGTCGATGACCGCAATCTGCGGCCCGCGCGTCACAACGACTGCGAAGGTAGGTGGCGCGACCAGATCACCATGGCCGAGCGCCTTTGCGACATCGACGTCGTGATAGGCGGGGTTGGTATCGCCGACCGCCGAGGCAAACTCCCGGATCTTCTCGCGTCCAACCTCGTAGGTCTGCGGCGGATAGTGCTTACCGACAAGTTCGACATTGATCGCCATGCTCAGCCCATCCCTCCGAACTGGCCCCCGGTGACCGGAGGCGGGACGCGAGGGTTCACCGCGTCACCAGACCGGGACTAACGGGTCTCGCGGTGCTCAGTGTGCTTGCCGCAGTTGGGACAGAACTTCTGCAACGAGATCCTGTCGGGGTCGTTCCGGCGGTTCTTCTTGGTGATGTAATTGCGGTTCTTACAGTCCGCGCAGGCCATCGTGATCTTCGGCCGAACGTCGCTCTTGGCCACCGGGACTCCTTGGGTTGCTTTCGGGTGATTCTGGACTGCCTACCTGCTGAGTAGCGGAGGCCGGATTTGAACCGGCGACACAGCGATTATGAGCCGCTTGCTCTGCCAACCTGAGCTACTCCGCCGACCGAACCTGACGCCGCGACCGGTGAAGATCGATGGCCAGGCCCCGAGCCCCAATACGGAATCGAACCGTAGACCTTCTCCTTACCATGGAGACGCTCTACCGACTGAGCTATTGGGGCCTTACTCGGCTTTCCCGAGCGGAGACAGGTTACACGGGGCTGACACTGCCGGAGAAATCGGCCTCACGCTCGACTATCGCGATCCCCGCTTGGGGACCACAATTCGCGTATGGCGAACTCCCGGCTCTCCCTCGCGTCCAGCGACTCGTTCCTTTCCATCGCATCTCAGGGCAGTGTCCTATCGATCGGCTCGATTGGGTCGGCAGCGAGCATCGGCTCTGTGGGGTCTGTGGGGTCGGTCCTGTCGATTGGCTCAGCAGCTTCGGCTGCGTCAGCGCTCTCGGCCGCCAGCGTGGGGTCGCTGATGTCGGCGGCGAGTGCCGGCGCCGTTTTGGGGACGGTTACGGGGCGCTGGCGTCTGATCGGAACTGTGGTGGGCCTCGCAGTCCTGGCATCCATCGTCGCGGCGAATGGCCGGCGAATGGCCGGCGAATGCGAGAACCCCCGACCGCGGTCGGGGGTTCTCGGCGTGGCAGGTGTTGGGTTCGAACCAACGTAGGCTGAGCCGGCGGATTTACAGTCCGCTCCCTTTGGCCACTCGGGCAACCTGCCAGGCTTGCCGCGCTGGGCGACGAACGACAACAATACCGCAGCCCCCTATCGCGCATATGCCGACCATTCAGCGCCTCAGACCAGCCCGGAAGGAACCCCATGGCCTCGGAGTCCTCGTTCGACATCGTGAGCAAGGTCGACCGTCAGGAGATCGACAACGCCTTGAACCAGACGGCCAAGGAACTGAGCCAGCGCTTCGACTTCAAGGGCACTGGCGCGTCTATCGCCTGGCAGGGTGAAATGGGCATCGAGGTGCGGGCCAACTCCGAGGAGCGGGTCAAAGCGGCGCTGGACGTCTTCAAGGACAAGCTGGTCAAGCGGAAGGTGTCCCTCAAGCACCTCGACGCCGGGGACCCAGCCGCTTCCGGCAAGGAGTACAGGATCAGTGGGACGCTCTCCCAGGGCATCAGCCAGGAGAACGCCAAGAAGATCGGCAAGATCATCCGTGACGAAGGCCCGAAGGGCATCAAGGCTCAGATCCAGGGCGACGAGCTGCGGGTGACGAGCAAGAGCCGCGATGATCTCCAGTCCGTCCAGCGGCTGCTCGACGGCAAGGACCTCGAAGTCGCGCTGCAGTACGTCAACTACCGCTGAGCCGCAAGCACACTCGAGCCTGACGCTACGAAACCGCCTCTTCCAAGGCCGTCTTTATCTCGCCGGTGAGCGCCTCACTGCCGTCGGCGTTCATGTGGTCGTCGTTACGGTAGTAGAAACGATCGTCGATGTACTGATAGCAGGTCTCAGCGTCGCAGAAGTGTTCAAAGGGGTCATACACAGTGAAGCCCAAATCTGCGCCGACCTGCTTCTCGGCTTCGATGACGTCTACCCGGCGATCCCACGTGAGGTCGCGGTCAGTCTCAGTGCATTCCATATCGACCGTCGTCCCGGAAACGCACTCCGGAAGGCCCGCGCTGTGCTCGGGAGCTGTTTGAAGCACGACCAGTGGAACACCAAGTGACTGCAGACTCTTTGCTGCGTCACCAAGAGCTGAGGCCCAGGCCCGGACTGCCTCGTCGTGCGGCAGACACCCTTCGTGGGTCGATCCGGTGATGCAAGTCGTCGTGTAGCCCGGCCGAAGCTCATCAGCCAGCAAGATCTCCGGCGATACCACCCGCGGTGAACGATGCGCCATGGCGAGCAGGTCTGGAGGATCCTCCCGAAGGTAGTTCCAGGTCTCCTTCACGCGTTCAGCGCACCCACGGTCGTACTCACCGTCACGTAGAAGGGGAACATCGAGCACTTGGCATCCTCCGTTGGAGATGATCTCTACGGAGTACCCCAGTTCACGAGCAGCCGCCGCGAACCCTGCCGCATAGGCGCCTGCGTGCGAGTCACCAACGAGAACAGCTCGTGGGCGACCTGGCGCCTCAAAGAACTTGCAATCGCCCAACACGTTGCCGGCACCTGAAAGGCAGGGCTCTTTGAAGACTGCCCATTGCCCTCGCTGTGCGAGGGCAGCAGCCTGAAAGAGATCATCTGGCTGTGGGTTCTTCGCGACGAAACCGAACTTTCGCGCCGGTTGTGACTTGACGACCTCATTCATTTGCTCCACGGCGCCATTTGCGTGGTGCGTCAAGAGGGCAGCGCCAGCAACAGGCACACCGATGCAGATTGCGGCAAGCACCACTACTGTCCGACCCGTCCATCCACTGTGACGAATCGGCTCCTCCGCCAGCCGAAATGAAAGCCAGGCTGGCACAAGCGACAGCGCAGCTGCAGTCGCAACCCATACAGGTTGGTCGCGCAACCAAAGGGACGCAAAGACGATCACCGGCCAGTGCCACAGGTACCAAGAGTATGAAAGGTCTCCCAACCACACCATTGGTCTTGACGACAGACCACGCAACGGACCCGTAGAGGTGCCCGTCCCGGCGTAGATGACTACGGCGGTTCCCAGCACAGGAACGAGTGTCCAAGGCCCAGGGAAGCGGGTAGAGCTATCGATCAGAAAGGCGCTGGCCGCAATGGCGGCAACGCCGAGCCCCGCCAACGCGGTGAGCGCAATCCCAGGCAACCTCGACCGCTGTCGGACGCCGACGGCGACGAGCGCACCGACTGCAAACTCCCAGGCCCGGAAAGGCGAGCCATAGAACGCCCAGGCGACGGACTGACCACCCCCTCTGCTGGTCATCCAAAGAGCGGCGGCCAGGGAGGCGCAACCCACCAACACCATCATGGTGACCAACGCAGGTCGGGGAGCGACTCGGCGCCGTACGGCAGCAAGCCACACCACGGCCATCAGTGATGGAAAGACGAAGTAGAACTGCTCCTCAACGGACAGAGACCATGTGTGCAGTAGCGGATTTACGTCTGCTGCCTCATCGAAGTAGTTCCCACTACGGACCCGGATGTACCAGTTCGCGTAAAAGAGCATCGCCCCGGCCGCTGTCCCAGCAGTCACCTGCTGTGGGCCGAAGGGACTCAGCCAGAACCAGGCCGCAACGCAAGTCACGGCAGTGACCAGTGCGAGCGCCGGCAGAATCCGCCTGGCCCGCCTAGTCATGAAGCGCAGAAGATCAATGTGCCCGGACCGTTCGACTTCGCGGTACAGGAGCCCGACAATGACGTACCCGGAGATCACGAAGAAGACGTCGACCCCGATGAATCCGCCGGGTATCGGCAGCCCCCCGTGGTAGGCGACGACCAGACCGACCGCGATCGCCCGGAGTCCCTGGATATCACTTCGGCGATGCGTTGGACGCATGCCACTCGCAGGGAGTTGGACGTCCGAGGTGATCGTCGTTGGGCTGGGCACGGGATGCAAGAGTAGCGATCAGCTCGACACCTGAGAAACCGCCGCACCCGCGATCCGGATCGTGTGTGTGTTGTCCGGCTGGCCTACCGACTTGCCGCTTCTGTCTGCTCAGGCTGCCAGTTGAGAAGCATTCGTCAGGCCTTGTCGCGCCTTATCTCGCGCACGACGTGGTGGCCTGGCATCCCCGTGACGCCGCCGCCGGCGTGGGTGGCGCTGGAGCCCTGGTACAGGCCCTTGATCGGCGTCCGGTAGTCGGCGTACCCAACGGCTGGACGCATGTGGAAGAGCTGATCGACGGTCAGCTCACCGTGGAAGATGTTGCCGCCGATCAATCCGAAGTCTCGCTCCATCTCATGCGGCCCGATGATCTGCTCGTGAAGAATCGAGTCCTTGAAACCGGGGGCCACCTCGTCGAAGCGGTCGTAGAGGCGGTTGGCATAGGCCTTGAGCTCCTCGTCGTGGGGCTCCTTGCTCCACGACTCGGGCACCCACTGGGTGAACATCGACATGATGTGCTTGCCTTCAGGAGCCAGGGTGCGGTCGAAAACCGTTGGGATCTCGGTGTCGGAGAACGGCAGCGTCGCCGGCTTGCCTGCCCTGGCCTCCTGGAACGCGGTCTCGAGGTACTCGAGGTCGTCCATCATGAAGATGGCGCCGCCGTGAATGTCCTTGTCGAACCCTGGGTCGGCGGTGAACTCCGGCAGCCGGTCGAGGGCGAGGTTGATCTTCACCGTGCCCGACCGTGATCGCCAGTTCTCGATGTCGTGAACGAAGTCGTCGGGCAGGTGGTGGCGTTCGATCTGGTTCAAGAAAGTGATCTGCGGGTGGCACGTGGTGACGACGAGGTCGGCGGCAATCTCCTCGCCGTCCTCCAGAACAACGCCGGTCACGCGGCCGTCCTTGATGGTGACCTGGCTGACCGGAGAGTTCACCCGGATCTCGACGCCGAAAGACTCCGCGGCCATCCGGCAGGCGTCGGCCACCGCTCCCATGCCGCCTTCGGGCATGCCCCACGACGAGACCTTGCCCTCGGCTTCTTCGCCCACCGAGTGGTGCATCAGCACGTAGGCGGTCCCTGGGCTCATCGGGCCGGCCCAGGTGCCGATGATGCCGTTGACTGCGAGCGAGCCGAGCACCACGGGGTTCTCGAACCAGCGGTCGAGCAGATCGGCCGCGCTCATGGTGAAGAGCCTGGTGATGTCGGCGACTGTGCGCTCGTCGATCTCCTTACGGAGCGCCCACGCAAGCTGGCCGAGATCCTTGATGTCGCCTATCTTCTTGGAGCCAACGTGCGGTGGCGTCCTGTCGAGCAGCGGGTGCAAGATGCCGGCGATGCGGCCGATCCACTCGAAGTACGGGACCGTAGGCGTCGGCGTCCTTCTTGGAGAACTGCGCGAACGAGTCGTACTGACGCGGACCGTCGCTGATCAGCGAACGGCCATCCGACGTGGGCAGGTAGCCGAGCCCGAGGGGGTTGATCTTGTACCCGTACTTGGCCAGCTGGAGATCCCTGAGGATGTACTCGGGCATCAGGCTCATCGTGTACGACAACGTCGTCACCTTGAACTCCGGAGCTTCGGGCCACGGCTGGCTGGTGTCTGCAGCCCCACCTGTCTTATGACGAGCCTCCAGCACGACGACTCGCTTGCCGTACTTCGCGAGGTAGGCGGCGGCGACGAGCCCGTTGTGCCCCCCACCGATGACGACGGCGTCATACCGCTGAGCCATGAAACCTCCACTGATCAGTCTTCCGATGCTACTGACTGACTGATCAGTTAGTCAATCATCGATAGCCCGCCATCTCCTCGAGGCGCGCGACGCGGTCTGCGGTGGCGGGGTGCGTCGAGAAGAGCTTGGTCATGCCGCTGGCCCGGAATGGGTTGGCGATCATCAGCGCACTGGCCGTCTCCAGCTCTGGCTCGGGCCGCAGCGGCGCTGCCTGGGTTCCTTGCTCGAGCTTGCGAAGCGCAGAGGCCAGCGCCATGGGATCTCCGGTGTACTCCGCCCCCGACTGGTCGGCTTGGTACTCACGCGACCTGCTGATGGCGAACTGGATCAGCGACGCAGCAATCGGCCCGAGAATCATCAGGGCCAGGGAGCCGAAGATGTTCCCTCGCTCGCGGTCGCCCCCGATCGGAAGCAACCAGGCGAACTGCGCGATGAACATGATCACCGAGGCCATGGTGGCGGCTACTGATGCGATCAGTATGTCTCGGTTGTAGACGTGGGCGAGCTCGTGGGCCAAGACCCCCCGCAGCTCGCGCTCGTCGAGCAGTTGCAGGATGCCTTCGGTGCAACAAACCTTGGCGTTCTGTGGGTTGCGGCCCGTGGCAAACGCATTGGGCGCCATCGTCGGCGACACGTAGAGCTGGGGCATCGGCTCACCCTGCTGCATGGCGAGGTTCTGCACGATCCGGTACATCGTCGGCTGCTCAGCCTCGGTAACCGGACGGGCCTTCATCGCGCGAATTGCAAGAGAGCCGCTGTTCCAGTACGAGAAGGCATTCATCCCCAGCGCGATCACAAAGGCGATGACCAGACCCTGAGTGCCCCCCAGCCAGAGGCCGATCAGCATGATGACCGCGGCCATCAGCGCGAGGAGGAAGGCGGTCTTGACTCCGTTGACGTAGCGGTTCATGAAACCACTTCTACCATCTGCGGCTGAGAAACACCTGTGGACATCAGAGCCGGTCGACCAGGCCGAGGGCCAGCGAAGGAGCCAACGAGAAGGCCAGGGTCAGGGCTAGGCAAACGGCTACGGCGACGGTCGAGGTCCATGACCCGTTGACCAGTTGCTCGGGCGGTCCTCCGTCATCAGCGGTGTCCAACCGCCGGAAGAGGAGTGCGGCCCACGCCAGGTAGTAGGCCAGGCCGATCACCGTGGCAACTGCCATGACAGCCGCTAGCCACCACACTCCGGCGTCAACCGGAACGAGCAGCACCCGAACCTTCACCAACAGGCCGATCAACCCCGGTGGCAGACCGGCGAGGCTCGCGAGGAAGAAGGCGAGGGCAACCGCCAGCCAGGGGCTACGCCGCACCAGCCCCCGGTAGTCGGCAAGCGACGCGGCGCCGGTGCGTCTCGCGACAATGGCAACGACACCGAAGGCGCCAAGATTCATCGCCGCATAGGCGACCAGGTAGCCGATGACGGCGCCGGTCACCCCGGGTCCCCAGACCACCGATCCGGATACTGCCGCGAGCGGCACCAATATGTAGCCCGCCTGCGCAATGGACGACCATGCCAACAGCCTCACCGCGTGCCGCTGCTTCAGGGCCACCACATTGCCGACGAGCATCGTGAGGCCAGCCAGCACGGCAATGACCGGAGCCCAGATCTCGCTCCACCCTGCAAAGGTCCACGTCACCAGGAGAAGCGCACCGAACCCTGCAGCCTTGGAGACCACCGAAAGGTAGGCGGCCACAGGAACTGTCGCACCCTGATAGGTATCTGGCGCCCAGGCGTGGAAGGGAACCGCGGCAACCTTGAAGCCGATGACAGCCAGCACCATGACCAGACCCGCGGTACCAAGTGGAGTGGGCTCGGTCAGCGTTGCAACAGCGGCAAGCTGGTCGAACGCGACCGCGCCCGTGGTTCCATACAGCAACGAGATGCCGTAGAGCGACACGGCAACCGAGACGATTGAATAGATGAACGCCTTCAGTGCAGCCTCGGCGGCACGCGGTTCGCCCCGACGAAGCGCCACGAGCGCGAACGTGGGCAAGGACACCACCTCGAGGGCCACGATCAAGGTCACCAGGTCGTTGGTCGCGGGAACGAGAACCGCACCGGACGCCGAGCAGAGAATGAGGAAGGTGAACTCACCTCCCGGAACGGTGTGGGCGGCGACGTCCGCCGATGCCATCAGCAGCACCACAGCGGTGCTCGTCAACACGATCAACTGCAACGCGACTGCCAGTGGGGAGACCACATAGGCGCAGGATGCGTCAACCCCGTTGCACAGAGTCTGCTGTCCGCTCGCCAAGACCGCGAGAGGAGTTGCCGCCACCAACGCGCCCAGGCCGACACCAATGGCGACCTGCCCCCGCCCGGTGACCAGCTCGGCCACCAGAGCCAGAAGCGCGCCGAACGCCACGACAAGAGTTGGGGACAGTGTCAGCAGGTCGATCGACTGGATGGTCATGGCAGAGTCCCAGCCACTGACTCCACGACCATCCGAACTGCCGGTTCGGTGACCCGGAGGAGCAGGAAGGGCGCAACACCAAGGACTACGACGAGAGAAACCAGCGGAGTCCAGGACAGCCACTCATCAGTGGCAACATCGGCCAGCTGCGCCTCGGGCGCCGGACCCTGACCCACACGCCTCAGCACCTTGAGGAAGTACGCAGCGGCCAACACCATGCCGATAGCAGCCAAGACGAGCATGGCTCGGTAGAAGAACCGACTCGGCACGAGCGGGTGATATGCGCCAACGAGTGCGAGGAACTCGCCCCAGAAACCAGCAAGGCCTGGCATTCCGAGGCTGGCTACCGCCGCAAAGCCCAAGAGAAATCCCAGTCGGGGTGCCGAGGCATAAAGACCCCGGGGAAGCTCAGCAAAGGCGGTGCTGCCCGTGCGCTGCTTGATGCCCCCAACCACGAAGAAGAGCAGGCCCGTGATGAGCCCATGGGCGATGTTGCCGAAGAGAGCAGCGTTGATGCCGACGACAGAAAGAGTCGAGATGCCAAGGAGTACGAAGCCCATGTGACCCACCGATGAGAACGCAATGACGCGCTTCAGGTCGTCTTGCCCATAGCTGGCCATGGCTCCGTAGAGGATGCCAACGACAGCGAACGCCGCTAGGTAGGGAGCGATGCTCACCATGGCGTCTGGGAGGGTCGGTACGACGATACGCACCATCCCGTAGGTACCCATCTTCAGCAAAACCCCTGCCAGAAGCACCGAGCCAACCGTTGGTGCAGCGGTGTGAGCGTCCGGAAGCCAGGTGTGCAGTGGCCACATCGGAGTCTTGACGGCAAGACCTCCCAGGATCAACAGGGCAGCGGTTAACTGCGTGCCCGTCGACATCTGCGCGCCCAGCCCATTCGCGAGAACCACCATGTCGGCTGACCCGGTATCGACGATGACAACCAGGAATCCCAGCAGCATGACTACCGAGCCGAGCACCGTGTAGAGGATGAAGGTATTGGCCGAGCGACGTCGCTGGCCGCTTCCCCAGAATGCGATGAGGAACCACATGGGCGCCAGCACCACCTCGAAGAAGAGGAAGAAGAGGATGAGGTCGAGCGCCATGAAGGTGCCGAGCATCCCAACCTGCAGCAGCAGGAGCAGGCCGACGAAGGCGCGAGCGCGCCCCGGTTCCGGGACCCGTCGCACCGTGTAGACCGCCGCACACCAGCCCAGCAGTGATGTGAGGGCCACCAGCGGCACTGAGATGCCGTCGACGCCGATACGGAAGCTGACGAGAAGCTCGGGGATCCAATCTGCCTCGACGACCATCTGGATGCCGCCGGACTCTGTCTGACTGAACTGCGACAGGACAACGAGCGTCAATAGAAGGCCTAACGACTGCACTCCCACTCCGAACCACGTAGCCCAACGTTCAGCGCCTCGTCCGGCAAGCAACATCACCAGGGCACCCAGAAGGGGGACGAGCAGAAGTGCAGGCAGCAACCATGACGAGGTCATGTGGACACCGCCACCAGCATGACGACGACAGCGACAACGACGGCTGTGACCGCGGTGGAGACGTAGCGCTGAACATCCCCGCGATACGGGCGTTGCAGCAGCGAGCCGGCCTTCAACGTCCCCACGGCGACCCCCGAGACCGAACGCCCGATAGCCAGTCGATCGAAGGCGGTTACCCAGCCGACGATGACGAGGAATGGGCGGACTACCAGCACCTCGTAGACCACATCAACGCCGAGCCCTCCGGCCACGAAGGAACCGAAGCGTCCACGTCCCAGCATCTCGCGGTTCAAGGAGATCAGGACAGCTCCGGCGCCGGCGGCAACCGCGACCAGCGACAGAACGATGGTCGCGGTCTCAGGCGTCAGGGCCTCAGTCGTCCCGAGCGGCTCTGTGCGCGTTGGCCTGAATCCATGTCGGAAGCCAGGCCACGTTGAGGGCGCTGAAGCCGAAGACGACGGCTGGAACGGCGAGCAGCACCAGTGGCACGTACATCGCTGCAGACGCCTCGGAGACCCCGGCTCGGGCGCCCCGCTGTGGACCGGACCAGGTCAGCAACCACAGTCGTAGTGCATATGCGGCAGTCACAGCGATGGTGATGATGGCCACCACCAGAACGGTCCAACCAACCCACGGAGCGACCTGGGCCTCACCGTGTGCCGCGTGTTCGGCAGCAACAAGCACAGACTCCTTGCTGAAGAACCCCGCAAGCGGGAAGACCCCGACCAGTGCCAGCAGGCCGATCGTCATCGTGACGAAGGTGACCGGCATCGAGTCGACGAAGCCCGCCCAAGTCACGCAGCGCGCCGCTGCCGACGGCATGGATCACCGCTCCCGCGGCAAGGAAGAGCAGCGCCTTGAAGAAGGCGTGCGAGAGCATGTGGAAGATTGCCGCATCCCTTGCGCCCAGGGCCAGCGCCGCCACCATGTAGGCAAGCTGGCTGACCGTGGACCACGCCAAGACCCGCTTCAGGTCGTCCTGGGCTAAGGCGATCACCGCAGCACCGAGCATTGTGATGCAGGCGATCACCGCCATCGTCGTCAGAACTGCAGGTGACGCCAGGTACATCGGGTACATCCGGGCAACGACGTAGACGCCGGCCGCCACCATGGTCGCCGCGTGGATGAGCGCACTCACCGGCGAAGGACCGGCCATGGCATCCGGGAGCCAGGCATGTAGCGGGAACTGCGCCGACTTACCCAGCACGCCGAGCAAGATCAGACTCGGATGCAACCGCTGCAGCGGTGGGGTCGGCAGCAGCGGCCTGGACCGCTCCCGGCAGCAGGGTTGTCGCTGTTGCTCCAATCAGGACGACGATGCCGATGATGAATCCAACGTCACCGACCTTGGTCACAAGGAACGCCTTGACCGCAGCACGCCTGGCCTCTTCGTGCTCCCAGTGCTGTCCGATCAGAAGGTAGGAGCAGAGACCCATGACCTCCCAGCCGATGACCAGCAGCAGCAGGTCACCGGCGACAACGACGGCCAACATCGCCGCGGTGAAGAGCGAGATGAAGGCGGCATAGCTGGCGTACCTCGGCTCTTCACGCATGTAACTGATGGAGTAGACCTGCACCAGCAACGAAACGACGCAGACCATCAGCGCGACCGTGCTGGCAAGTCCGTCGACAACGGTTGCCCCTATGGGCAAGGTGCCCTCGCCAAAGCCGGTCCCGACCAGCGGCTCCACCCACGGCTCTTGCACCGCCAGGTAGACCGCAAGGCCAAGAGCCGTCGCCGGGCCGACGACTGCAATCGCTGCTGCGACAGCACGAGACATTCCCCCAAGCACCAGACCCAGCAGGGCGGCCAGGCCAGGAATCAGCACCATGGCAATGGCGATGGTCATGTGGTTTCCTCACGCAGCTCGGTAGCCTCATCGATCGCGATCGTGCGACGGACCCGATAGAGCAGCAACAAGATCGCGAGACCAAGACCGATCTCTGCAGCCGCGATGGTGATGACGAAGATCGCCAACGACTGTCCGGCGCGAAGCGCATCTGACCAGTAGACGTCGAAGGCGACCAGGCTGATGTTGACTCCGTTGAGCATGAGCTCAACGGACATGAGGATGAGAATGGCATTACGCCGAATCAGAACGCCATAGACCCCGATCCCGAGGAGCGCTACGGAGAGGAGCAACGGAAGCGAAAGGTGCACTTACGCCTCCTCATCCGACTTGGAGATCGCGATGGCACCGACAAGCGCAGAGAGCAGCAGAACCGATAGTGCCTCGAAAGGGAGCACCCAGTAGCGGAAGAGCGACTCACCAATCACAGAGGCGGTTGACTTCTGGTCTTCGACGTCGATCATCGTGCTGTCGAAGGCGTCAACGATGAGTACTCCCAGCACCGTCACGATCGCAAGAGCAGCGAAGAGGGCGGCAATCCGGTTCGTGCCGGAGAGCTCTTCGGACGGACCAATTGGCGCGCGCGTGAGCATCATGCCGAAGAGCAGCAGGACGACCACCGCTCCGAGGTAGATCAGCACCTGCATCCACGCAACGAACTCGGCCGTCATGACCAGGAAGCAGCCAGCGACAGCGCCCAGGGAGACGACCAGCCAAAGTGCTGCATGCACGATCTGTCTGGTTGTCACGACCATCAGCGCCGACCCAGCAGCCACCAGGCCGAGCAGCGTGAAGGCTAGGTCCACCCCGGTCGGTGACAGCAGGGACCGATCGCTCACGAGTCGCCGTCCGACTCGGTTGGGGGCGTCGCTGCCGCAGCCTTCTTTCGGACGCCTTGCAGCTCCTTGGCCTCGGCGGCAGATGGATCGAGCGCCGGGGGTGGCGGAACCGTGGCCATCCACTGCCCTAGCCGATCCTTCTCATGAGTCATGTTCCGGATGTCGAACTCGGAGTACTCGAACTCGGGAGACCAGAAGAGGGCATCGAAGGGACACACGTCGATGCAGATGCCGCAGTACATGCAGAGGGAGAAGTCGATCGCGAAACGATCGAGAACGTTTCGCGAACGCTCACGACCACCCTCTTCAGTCGCAGGAATGGTCTCTTTGTGCGAGTCGATGTAGATGCACCAGTCGGGGCACTCACGAGCACAGAGCATGCAGGAAGTGCAGTTCTCTTCGAACAGTGCGATGACCCCCCGGCTTCTCGGCGGGAGCTCCGGCTGAACGTCGGGGTACTGCTCAGTGATCGACCGTTTCGTCATCGTGGACAAGGTGATTCCCAGCCCCTTGAAAAGTCCGATGCCGTTACCACCGGATCTCTCGCCGCCGTCCTTCACCACGCGACCGTCACCACCCCGGTCAGGAGCAGCTGAGCCAGCGCCACTGGGATGAGAACCTGCCAGGCGAGCTTCTGCAGCTGGTCAGCCCGGAGTCGGGGGTAGCTCACGCGGAGCCAGATGACCACGAAAGCGAGCACTCCGGCCTTCGCGAACGTCCAAAGCCATGAATCACTGAAAGGACCGTTCCAACCGCCCAGGAAGAGCACCGCGGTGAGGAAGCACAGCAGGACGATGCCTGCGTACTCGGCGAGCAGGAAGAGGGCGAACCTCAAGCCGGTGTACTCGGTGTACGGGCCGAAGATGATCTCGGCATCCGCGATCGGCATGTCGAAGGGCGGGCGGTTCAACTCGGCCAGACCGGCGACGAAGAAGACCACGCCAGCAGGGAGCTGCCAGATCAGCCACCACGGCTGCCACGCGTCGACGATATCGGTGAACCCTAGCGACCCTGCAGCCACCACAACCGACGCAGCCGCGAGCACAAATGGCAGCTCGTACGCCATGAGCTGCGAGACCTGGCGGACGGCCCCAAGGAGCGAGTACTTGTTTGCGCTCGCCCACCCAGCCATCAGCGTTCCGATGACACCGACTCCCATGACGGCAAGGACGAAGAAGACTCCAGCATCGATTTCCTGACCTACGAGGCCGGGGCCGATGGGGATGGCAACCATGGCAACGAAGTAGGGGATCAGGGCGAGCGCAGGCGCAAGCCGGAAGATGGTGCGGTCAGCGGCAGCCGGGACGACCTCTTCCTTCTGGGCGAACTTCACGCCATCGGCGACCAGCTGGGCCCAGCCGTGAAAGCCCCCCGCGTACATCGGACCAACCCTGGCCTGCATGTGCGCCATCACCTTGTGCTCGAGCTGCCCGACGAGCAAAGGAAGGACGAGGAAGGCAGCGAAGACGACGAAGAGGCCGAGCGCAGCCTCGAGGGCGTCAGTCATCTGCCCCACCATCGTTGTGCGGGCCCCAGGCCGGGTCAGGAACGCCAGGGGGCTGCATCTTGCGCCGGCTCGGAGTGCCCTCACTGGACTCACCGGGCTCCTTGGCCCCCGGCCAGGACTTTGATGCCCTTGCGGTGAGCACGAAGTCCTTGCGAAGCGGATGCCCGATGAACTCATCCGAGAGCAGCAGTGTCACCAGGTGCGGATGGCCGGGGAAATCGATCCCGAACATCTCGTGCGTCTCGCGCTCGTGCCAGGCAGCACCGCGGAAGACCCCGGTGGCCGTGGCCAGCGACGCATCGTCTGCCGCCAGCGTCGTGCGAGCGAGCAGGTGGCCACGACTGCTCGGGTCGTAAAGGTGACAGAAGACGCTGAACCCCTCCGAGCCGCCTTCGTCGACTGCCGACAACCAGTCGAAGTACGAGAGCGCCAGCCGGTCGCGGAGCATCGTCAATCCGGCGACCCACTCATCTGGCCGGAAGGACACCGTGACGTCGCCGAAACTCTCGCTGACCTCGGCGTCGATACCCGCCGCAGCAGCTGCCGCCAATAGCGCATCCATGTCGGACCATCGCGAGGCGGTGTCGCCTGCCATTCTCACGACGATTCCACCAGTGGTCGCCTGAGAGCATCCGCCGAAGGCCGATACCGAGTGCCGACATTCTCATCGGCGATCTTCTCCTGCAGCTTCAGGATTCCCTGGAGCAGCGCCTCCGGGCGAGGCGGGCAGCCCGGAACGTAGACGTCGACAGGGATGATCTGGTCGACACCCTTGGTCACCGAGTAGCTGTCCCAGTAGGGGCCGCCGCAGTTGGAGCAGGCGCCGAACGAGATGACGTACTTGGGCTCGGGCATCTGCTCATAGAGTCGCTTGATCGCCGGCGCCATCTTGTCTGTCACCGTGCCGGAGACCACCATCAGGTCGGCCTGTCGAGGACTCGGCGCGAACGGAATGACGCCAAGGCGAATGAAGTCGTACCGGCTCATCGAGGTTGCGATGAACTCGATGGCGCAGCAGGCGAGCCCGAAGTTGAAGACCCAGAGGCTGTAGCGCCTTCCCCAGTTGAGCACCAGGCGCACCGGCTTGGGCGCCAGGGAGGACAGCGCACCGACTCGCGGAGCCGGGAGATCGACGGCCGTCACCTCACACCCACCTAAGGACGCCGCGCCGCCAGGCGTACCCGATGCCGGTAGCCAGAAAGCCGATGAAGACGACCATCTCGACCAGGGTCACAAGCCCGTACCCGGCTACGTCGAAGACCGTCGCCCAAGGGAAGAGGTAGACGGCGTCAACGGCGAAGATCACGTAGAGATAGGCGAAGACGTAGTAGCGGATATGAGTCTGCGCCCATCCGTCACCAACAGGGTCAAGTCCGCACTCGTAGGTGGTGTACTTCTCGGCGGTGACCACCACCGGGCGGAGCAGCCGGTTCGCCAGCAGCCCGGTCGCGACGAAGATGACGCCGAGGGCCACGGCTGCGGCGATGACCGCGTAGCCGCCCATATACCCGTCGTCCATGCCGCCCTCCTCCGCGTGATTTATGCCTCAAGGCACTAGGCGACCCATCGTAGGGGTCAGCCTGGACGTAGCATCAGACCGTGGCCAAGCAGGTAGTGCAGCTGGATCGAGTGATCATTCGGTTCGCAGGTGACAGTGGCGATGGCATGCAGTTGACCGGTGACCGCTTCACCAGTGAGACGGCCCTGCTGGGCAACGACCTGGCTACCTTGCCGGACTTCCCGGCTGAGATCAGGGCGCCAGCAGGAACTCTCCCTGGGGTCTCGGCCTTCCAGCTGCACTTCGCCGATCACGACATCATGACTCCGGGGGACTCCCCCAACGTCCTGGTAGCGATGAACCCGGCCGCCCTCAAGGCCAACCTCCCCGACCTGCCGAGGGGCTCGGACCTCATCGTCAACACCGACGAGTTCACCAAGCGCAACCTGGCACGGGTCGGCTACCTCGAGAACCCTCTGGAAGCCGGTGCTCTCGACGCCTACCGGGTGCACGCCATCCCCCTCACCTCGATGACCGTCGAAGCGCTCAAGGGCGTTGACGTGACCCGCAAGGATGCCGAGCGGGCGAAGAACATGTTTGCTCTCGGGCTGCTGTGCTGGCTGTACCACCGCCCGACCGAGGGAACCATCGAATTCCTCAAGAAGAAGTTCGCCAGCAAGCCTGAGCTCCTGCGCGCAAACACCATCGCCTTCGAAGCCGGCTGGAGCTTTGGCGAGACAACCGAAGACTTCTCGGTCTCCTACGAGATCAAACCGGCGCCGGTACGCCCGGGCCGCTACCGCAACATCAGTGGAAACCTCGCAATGGCGTACGGGCTGCTGGCCGCCTCGTGGCGATCATCGCTCCCTCTGTTTCTCGGGTCCTACCCAATCACCCCGGCTTCAGACATCCTCCATGAGCTGAGCAAGCACAAGCGGTTCGGCGTGCGCACCTTTCAAGCCGAAGACGAGATAGCTGGCGTTGGCGCTGCACTCGGCGCAGCATTCGGCGGACACCTCGGGGTCACCACGACGTCCGGCCCCGGACTGGCGCTCAAGGCGGAAACGGTAGGACTGGCCGTCTCGCTTGAGCTGCCGCTGGTCATTTGCGACATCCAGCGTGGTGGACCATCGACCGGCTTGCCCACCAAGACCGAGCAGTCAGATCTGCTGCAGGCTCTATACGGCAGGAACGGCGAGGCACCTGTACCAGTAGTCGCCCCGCGCTCCCCCAGCGACTGCTTCAGCGCTGCCGTGGAGGCGGTGCGGATCGCCGTGACGTATCGGACACCCGTGATCGTGCTGTCCGACGGATACCTGGCCAATGGCTCAGAACCTTGGCGGCTGCCTGACCTCGATGATCTTCCACCGATCGATCCCGATTTCGCGATCGTCGCCAACCACGTAGCGGCCAACGGCACAGAGGAGTTCTGGCCGTACCTGCGCGACTCCCAGACGCTCGCTCGTGCGTGGGCCGCGCCTGGCACCGCCGGGTTGGAGCACCGCATCGGCGGCCTCGAGAAGCAAGACGGCAGCGGCAACGTCTCATACGACCCAGCCAATCACGACTTGATGGTGCGCACCCGCCAAGCCAAGGTGGACCGTATCGCTGCGTCCATTCCTCGCCTCGAAGTCGACGACCCTGACGGTGACGCCGACATTCTGGTGCTCGGTTGGGGGTCCACCTACGGACCTATCGGCGCAGCCGTTCGGCGCTGTCGAGACGCTGGTCTGCACGTTGCCCAAGCTCACTTCCGTCATCTCAACCCGTTTCCGGAGAACACTGAGCAAGTGCTGAAGGGCTACCGCAAGGTCCTGCTCCCCGAGATGAACCTTGGGCAGTTGGCTCTGCTGCTGCGCGGACGGTTCCTCGTCGACGTCGTGTCATACACGCAGGTGCGTGGTTTACCGTTCAAGGCAGCCGAGCTCGCATCTGTGATCCAGGAGGCAGCCACCGATGAATAGCCCAGCGCCCGGGTTCGGGCTCATCGCCGCTGCGGCTGGCAAGAACTCACACGTCGATCCGCTCGCCGGAGTCCCAACGGTCGACGAACCATTGACCACCAAGGACTTCAAGACTGACCAGGAGGTGCGCTGGTGTCCCGGCTGCGGCGACTACGCGGTGCTGGCAGCCGTTCAGTCGTTCCTACCCGAACTCAACATCCGCCGCGAGAACATCGTCTTCGTCTCGGGAATCGGGTGCTCGTCTCGCTTTCCGTATTACATGAACACCTACGGCATGCACTCCATCCATGGCCGGGCTCCTGCCATCGCCACGGGGCTGGCCATTTCGCGTCCCGACCTCTCGGTCTGGGTCGTCACCGGTGACGGCGACGCGCTTTCGATCGGCGGCAATCACCTGATCCATGCCCTGCGCAGGAACGTCAACCTCAAGGTACTGCTCTTCAACAACCGCATCTACGGGCTGACGAAGGGCCAGTACTCGCCAACCTCGGAGCAGGGCAAAGTCACCAAATCGACGCCGCTCGGCTCGCTCGACGTCCCGTTCAACCCGGTGTCTCTCGCGCTGGGCGCTGAGGCCTCCTTCGTGGCACGCACGATCGACTCAGACCGCAAGCACCTCACCGGAGTTCTGCGAGCAGCGGCGCACCATCGCGGAACCGCCCTCGTCGAGATCTACCAGAATTGCAACATATTCAATGACGGCGCATTCGAGCTGCTGAAGTCGCCCGACACCAAGGACGATGCGGTGATCAGACTCGAGCATGGTGAGCCGGTGCGCTTCGGAGCCGAGGGCCAGCATGGCGTTGCCCGGATGCCCGATGGCACTTTGCGTGTCGTGGATGCAGCCGAGTACGGCACCAAGCGGCTGATCGTCCACGATGCTCATGCTCCCAATCCGGAGGTCGCCTTCGCGCTCTCCCGACTCGCAGACCCGAGCTCGCTGCGCACCACCGCCATCGGGGTCTACCGAGACGTGCACCGCGCCACCTATGACGACCTGCTCCACGAACAGATCGCCGCTGCGGTCGACGACCAGGGAATCGGTGACCGACCGGTACTCGAAGACCTGATTGCGGGTAAAGACACCTGGACCGTTGAGGCCTGACCAACTGGCCGCTTCTCGCCGGGTGACAAGATGACGTCGTGCCTGAGCGCCGTCGTGGACTTATCTATGGCTTGAGCGCCTACCTGCTGTGGGGCGTCTTCCCGCTGTACTTCCCGCTTCTTGAGCCGACCACCCCGCTTGAGATCCTGGCTCACCGGGTCGTCTGGTCTCTGGCCTTCCTGCTCATCGTCCTCGCCGTCACGGGCCGATGGTCATGGATCCGGCCGTTGCTTGGTGATCGGCGACGGATGTTGCTGCTCCCAGCTGCTGCCGTGACCATCGCCGTCAACTGGGGGGTCTACATCTACGGTGTCAACAGCGACCAGGTGGTCCAAACGTCACTGGGCTACTTCATCAACCCTCTGGTAAGCGTGTTGTTCGGTGTCGTTGTGTTCAACGAGAGGCTGCGGGCCATCCAGTGGGCCGCCGTTGCACTCGGCGGGGTCGCCGTGATCGTTCTCACGCTCGACTACGGAGGACTTCCCTGGATAGCACTGACGCTGGCGGTCAGCTTTGGCACCTACGGCCTGCTCAAGAAGACACTCGACATGGGAGCAGTCGAGAGCCTTTCAGCCGAGACTGCGATTCTCGCTCCGGTGGCCGCCGCGTACCTCGGCTTTCTGCTCGTCACCGGATCGAGTGCGATGGCGACAGAGGGTCCGCAGATGGCTGCCCTCTTAGCATCCCTCGGGGTGATCACGGTCATCCCGCTGCTCTTCTTCGGGGCCGCCGCTACCCGGATTCCCCTCACTTGGATCGGACTGCTCCAGTACTCCGCCCCGATCTTGCAGTTCCTCATCGGCGTGTTCGTCTACAACGAACCCATGCCGGCATCCCGCTGGGTCGGATTTGCCCTCGTCTGGTCAGCCCTGGTCATCTTGGCCATCGACTCAATGGCTGCAGTGCACCGAGGGCGAAGCCGGCCGGATCTGGAGATCGACAAGCGAGCCCAGGAGGCACACTGACCAGGCGACGTCAGACAGTCGAGGGTTCGTCTCCAAGTGACATGACCAGGGCCCACACCCAACCGATCAAGGTCCAACCCAACAGCAGGTTCACGACCAGAACCTTGCCCGTGTTCGACTTCGATCGCGTAACCGCGATAGCCCACGGGACCATGTAGCCCGCGGTAAGGACAGCGATCAACCAGGCGATGAACTTCATCGGAGACACCCATCTGTGCGGCAAGTGTGACGTCTACTTTGGAGAAACCTACCGTCCCGAGCCTTTCAGCGAACGACAGATAGGCAAATCGCGGCAGACCCCGTGCGCCTCTTAGTTCTGCACCGCGAACCAGGTGCCACCGGGTCCGACGTAGTCAAAGCCCTCACCCCAGGCAGCAACGGTATTGCCGGCGCTGGTCACCTCGATCTCGCCGTAGTCTCCGTAGATCTCCGCGAAACCTTCCGCCGACTTGTACCCAGGACCGGTCGTCGCATTACTGAGTCGCACCGGTGAGCTCCACGACTTTCCGCCGTCTGCAGAGCTCCGGTACCAAACATTCCAGGCATCCTGATCGTCACCGTTGGAGGTCTGCATGTACCAGATTCGTGCGTCACCCGTGCCTGACGATGCCAACCTTGGACCGGTCGCGTTCTCACCCGAGACCGAGAGAGCGACACTGGATCCCCACGACCTCCCCTCGTCGGTGGAGGTCTTCACGTACACGCGCTGCGGCCCCTGATCGACCGTCGCCCCCTCGTACCCGAAGACGACGTTGCCCTTCGTGTCACTGGTGATACTCGCTTGCCCCGTGTAGTAGTCGCTACCGCAGCCCAGGGCGACACACGGCTCTCCGCCGGCGACCTTGGCGACGACGACGTTCTCCCAGCTGGCTCCACGGTCGCGGGAGATAACCGCGTGGTGCCAAATCGGTCCACTGACTGACTGCCCCGGACCTCCATACACGACACTGCTTTCTGCAAACATCACCACGCCGTCCGGCAGCACGGTCGCGTCATATGCGTAGTAGTAGCGTTTCGACGTGGTGAGCTTCTCGTGTGACCAGGTCTTGCCGTAGTCGTGCGAGACGCCTACGTAGAGGTCACCGCCCTGGGGCCCGTTCCACGAGACATAGACGTCCTTGCCGTTCGGGCTCATGGTGACTTCCGGCTTGTCGGTCCACGAGACGTGCCCGTAGACGTGGACCGGGTCGGTCCACGTACGACCATGGTCGGTTGACTTGATGAACGACGCCGAGAAGGCACCAGCGCGATCGCCGTTGAGGAAGACCGAGTAGACAAACCCGTTCTTCGGCACAACCTCCATCGTGGGGTCGTACTGCCCACCTGCACCACGGCAGACGCAGAGCGGCACCTGCTCACCCCATGTGGCGCCACCATCGGTTGAGATCGTCGTAGCAAGATAGGGCGACGGGCAGTGCTTGGCGCAGGTCTTGCCAGCGCCGTAGCGCGTGGTGGTCAGGTAGACGTACGGCTCGTTGGGGTCGGCCGCCAGCGCCGGCTCCCAATCGTCTGTCTTCGGGTTCAGCAGCTGCTCACCGGACCATCCGTTCGCGCGGATCGGAGCCAGCGGCGCCGCACCAAAGTCTCCGGAGGATCTTGCCGCGGCCAGTGCGTCAAGTCGCTCCTCGGTCAGATTCGCCTCTTCGGCGACTTCGTCGGCCTTGCCGCCCAACTCCAGTACCGCACCCGATTGCGGGTCGGAGTCTGCTGATGGGCCGGGAGTCCCACTGCATCCGGCCACCGCCAAGACGCATCCCAAGAGCAGCAACGGAACGACGCGGCGCATGATCGACTCCTTGCGGCGGGGCCAATGTGTGATCACACGTTAACTGCGCAAGGGACTCCTGTGTGGTGATTCAGGAAATGCGATTGCTTCCGCCGGATGGGTCGACCTCCCTGGCACGACGAACACCGGGCCATCGGTGCAAGGGCTTCAACCGACGCGAGAGATCACCGCGTCGCAGAGTGACTCAAGGGAGGACCGAGCGGCCCCATCGGGGAGTGGCCGAAGCACGGCGCGCGCCGCGTCGGCATGACGCTGCAGATCTGCTCGAGATCGGGCCATGGCATCGCTAGTCCGCAAGAGTTCCAACGCTCGCGCATGCCGGGCATCATCGGCGAGGTCGCCGCGCAGAAGCCCCTGCAGCTCCGCATCACCAGGGTCGGTTGAGCCAAGTGCGTGCAACACCGGCAATGTGCGGACACCCTCACGAAGATCTGTGCCCGGCGTCTTGCCCGACTCACGGCTGTCACTGCTGACATCCAGCACATCGTCTGCGAGCTGGAAGGCGACCCCGATCTGCTCCCCGTACGTGGTCATGACCTCCACCACCTCCGGCGTGGCGCCAGACATCAACGCGCCGAAGCGGCCAGACGTAGCGATCAGCGAGCCTGTCTTGTCAGCAACCACTGCAAGATAGTGCTGCACCGGGTCATCTTCCTCCGCCGGTCCGAGGGTTTCCTTGATCTGACCAACGACGAGTCGACCGAAGGTTTGCGCCTGGATACGTACTGCCTCTGGACCCAGATCCGCGAGCAGCTCGGACGCCCTCGAGAAGAGAAAGTCACCGGTGAGAATGGCCACCGTGTTGTCCCAACGCGCATTTGCAGAGGGAGCGCCCCTCCGCAGCTCAGCCTCATCCATCACGTCGTCGTGGTAGAGAGTGGCCAGGTGGGTGAGTTCAACAACCACCGCGGCCGGAAGCACACCATCGGCCAAGGGGTCGCCGAAGTGCGAGGCGAGCAGAACCAGCAGTGGACGGAAGCGCTTGCCGCCAGCATCCACCAGGTGACGCGATGCCTCGGTGACGAACGGATAGTCGGACTCCAAACTTCCTCGGAGCAGTTTCTCGACCCGTTCGAGCGAGTCGTTCAGCGATGCAGCGAGCTCTGCGTCGATGTGTCCGAGGTCGAGTTCATTCATGTCAGCGGATGAACGAGGCGGCCTGCTCAGCCAGATCGATGACCGGGCCAGGGAAGACACCCAGGGCCACCGTCGCAGCAGCGCAAACGGCGATGGAGAGCGTCGTGAGCGCGCTCGGGACGGCAATTGTCGGGGCATCCTCAGGTGCGTCCGAGAAGTACATGAGGACGATCACACGTACGTAGAAGAACGCCGCCACCGCGCTGAAGACTGCGCCGACGATCACCAGTGGTGTGGCGCCACCATCGATTGCAGCTTCGAAGACGAGGAACTTCCCGATGAATCCACTGGTCAGCGGGATCCCCGCGAACGAAAGCAGGAAGAGCGAGAGAGTCGCCGCCAGGATCGGGGCCCTTCGCCCAAGTCCGGCCCATCGCGACAGGTGCGATGCCTCAGAGGTCCCGTCCCGGACCAACGTCACGAGGGCGAAGGCGCCGACCGTCGCAAATCCGTAGGCAGCGAGGTAGAACATCGAGCTCGAGAGGCCCTTGTCCGAGGCCGCTGTCACACCGATGAGGATGAAGCCGGCCTGAGCCACCGACGAATAGGCGAGCATGCGCTTGATGTCGGTCTGAGTGATCGCCATGACCGAACCCACAACGACCGTGAGGATCGTCACGACCCAGAACATTGGTCGCCAGTTCCAGTCGTAGTCACCCAGAGCCACGTAGTACAACCGAAGCATCGCTCCGAAGGCCGCCACCTTGGTGGCGGATGCCATGAATGCAGTGACTGGCGTCGGTGCACCCTGGTAGACATCAGGAACCCAGGAGTGGAACGGAACGGCGCCGACCTTGAAGAAGAGACCGATTGACACAAGGCCCGTACCGATCAGGAGCAGCGGGTCGAGCCCTAAGCCGGTGGACAACGAGTCGTAGATGCCGGAGAACGCGATCGAGCCGGAGTACCCGAAGAGGAAGGCCGACCCGAAGAGCAGGAATGCTGAGGAGAAGGACCCGAGCAGAAAGTACTTGAGCGCAGCCTCCTGGCTCAGCAGCCTCCGGCGACGCGCCATCCCGACGAGGAGATAGAGCGGCAGCGACATGACCTCAAGGGCGACGAAGAACGTCAGCAGGTCGTCGGCGGCGACGAAGAGCATCATGCCACCGACCGAGAAGAGCGCCAGCGGCCAGATCTCGGTCTGCGACACCCTTGCTGTGGTGAGCTCACGTTCGGAGGCGCTGCCCGGAATCGTGGCGGCTGACGGTGTGAACGCATCACCTGCCGAGTCGACTCCACGCTCGGCGAAGAGCAGGAAGGCCAGGAACGACAGGATCAAGATGGTGCCCTGGAAGAATACGGCGGGGCCGTCGATAGCGACATTCCCCGACGCCGCTATCTGGCCGAGTTCTGGTCTGGTCCACACCAACAGCGCGGCGAAGGCCGCAATGAGGGTGAGCAGGCTCAAGACCAGCTGCGTGCTACGACGGGCGCTCCGCGGAGCGAAAGCCTCGACCAAGACGCCGATCACGGCTCCCCCGAAGACGATCAACATCGGGGCAAGTAGCTGGTACTCAAACGAGGGGGTGTCGAAGGGCTCGACGAGGTGGGGCATCATTCGTCCCCCTCCCCCTCGATCGCTGAGCTCTCGGGCCCCGCATCACCCACGGGCACGTCTGGTTGCACCGGCTCGACGTTCAGGAAGCTGTAGGTGCGCGCGATCGCCGGGTTCACTGCATCGAAGACCGGCTTGGGGAACACACCAACGGCGACCGTCAGGGCGATGATCGGGGCAAAGGCAAGCAGTTCGCGCGGGAAAACGTCACGCATCCCCTTGACGTTCTCAGTTGCTGGTCCGGTCGCCACCCGCTGGTACATGATCAGCACGTAGAGAGAAGAGAGAACGATCCCGATGACGGCGATACCGGCGGCAACCGGCCAACGCTGGTAGGACCCGATCAGCACAGTCAGCTCCCCGACGAAACTGGCCAGCCCGGGCATTGCGAGGCTGGAGAGCCCAGCGAAGAGGAAGAAACCGGCCAGGATCGGCGCTACTCGCTGGACACCGCCGAACGACGGGATCAGGCTCGATCCTCGGCGCTTGACCAAATAGCCTGCAACGATAAACAAGGCAGCCGTCGACAGACCGTGCGCCACCATGTAGATCACCGAACCAGAACCGCCGATCTCGGTGAAGGCGAAGATGCCGAGGATGATGAACCCGAAGTGCGACACCGAGGTGTACGCGATCAACCGGTACATGTCGGTCTGCCCGATGGCCACCAACGCCCCGTAGACAATGCTGATGACGGCGAGGACGACCACGAATGGGGCTGCCCACTCGGACGCATCCGGGAAGATCGGAATGACCAGGCGGAGCATCGCGAACGTCGCCACCTTGTCGAGAACTCCGACCAAAAGCGTTGAGGTCGCTGGCGTTCCCGATGCTGCTGCGTCCGGCAACCAGGTATGCAGCGGGACCATGGGGGCCTTGATCGCAAAGGCAAAGAAGAAGCCGGCGAAGAGGATCTTCTGGGTGTCAGGGTCGATCGGCATTCCCGCAAGCAGGGTCCAGTCGAAGGTGCCCGTCCCGAGCTCTTGTGCTGAAACGACGTAAAGCCCGATCAACGCCGCCAGTAGAAGCAGGCCGCCGAACAGGCTATACAGCAGGAACTTGACAGCCGCATACGTACGTTGACCGCGTCCGAACATGCCGATCAAGAAGTAGACCGGAACCAACATGACCTCGAACGCGACGTAGAACAGGAAGAGGTCGGTGGCAGCGAATACGTACACGATGCAACCGAGCAATGCCAGCAACAGTGCAAAGTAGGTCTGCGGACGGTGTCGATCATTGTCGTCGGCGTCGTTCCAGCCAGCCAGGATGACGACCGGTGCGAGCGAGACAGCCATGGCAATCAGAACCAGGGCTATGCCATCGACGCCCACTGCATAGCTGATTCCAAAACGCTCGATCCAGGTTGTCTTCTCGACGAACTGGAACGGCTCGGCGGCATTCGGGTCGAACGAAAAGGCCATCGCCACTGTCAGGCCCAGCATCAAGAGCGACACTGCCAGCGCGATCTGCTTGGCCAGCAGTTCTCGTCCCCGCGGCAGCGCAGCAACAAGCACGGCTGCGACGAACGGCAAGAGGCCGAGAGTGGTCAGTACCGGAAAGTCGTTCACGTCAGAGCCCCACCAGTACAAGAACGCCGACGACCAGAACGGCCCCAGCCAGCATGGACAGCGCGTAGGAGCGCACGAACCCGGTCTGCCAACGTCGAAGGCGGGCTGACCCGCCACCGATGATTGCTGCCGAACCGTTGACGAACCCATCAACGACCCGGTTGTCGAAGAAGACCAGGAACCGCGTGAGGTACTGCCCAGGGCGCATGAAGAGCGACTCGTTGAAGGCATCCTGGTAGAAGTCCTGACGGGCGGCACGAGTCAGGACCGAGCCAGTCGGCGCCTCGACCGGAACTGGACGTCGCAGGTACATCGCGTAGGCGAGGGCCACACCTACAAGGGACACGACCACGATGATCGCGGTGATGGCAATAAGTGGGATGGCGAACTCGTGCTCTTCCGCCGAGCCTACGACGGGTTCGAGCCAGCTGACGAAGCGGCCACCGATGACGAGAACTGCACCCAACACGACCGAGCCGATGGCAAGCAGCACCATGGGGATGGTCATGGAGCCCGGCGACTCATGCGGGTGTACGTCCTTGGACCAACGCTTCTTGCCGAAGAAGGTCATGAACATCACGCGACTCATGTAGAAGGCAGTGATTCCTGCGCCGAGGATCGCCGCCAGGCCGATCCAGATGTTGTCGGCAAGTGCTGCCTCGATGATCTTGTCCTTGGAGAAGAAGCCGGCAAAGGGAGGGATGCCGATGATGGCCAGGTACCCGGCACCAAAGGTGATGAACGTGATTGGCATCGCCTTACGCAAGGCTCCGTACCGCCGCATGTTTACGTCGTCGTCCATGCCGTGCATGACTGACCCGGCACCGAGGAAGAGCCCCGCCTTGAAGAACCCGTGCGTCATTAGGTGGAGGATCGCGAACGCGTATCCCGCCGGTCCCAAGCCGGCAGCCAGCACCATGTAACCGATCTGGCTCATTGTCGAGGCCGCCAAGGCTTTCTTGATGTCGTCCTTGGCTGTACCAACAAAGGCGCCGAAGAGCAGCGTCAGTACGCCGACCAGAACGACGGCCAAACGTGCTCCATCGGACAGGTCGTAGATCGGGTTCGAGCGCACGATCAGATAGACACCGGCGGTGACCATGGTGGCCGCGTGGATCAACGCCGACACCGGCGTCGGGCCGGCCATCGCGTCACCAAGCCAGGCTTGCAGCGGCATCTGTGCGCTCTTACCCGTTGCTGCAAGGAGGAGGAGGAGACCGAGCCCGAGTAGCACGCCAGAGCTCGCCTCGCTCGCGCCAGCGAAGACCCCGGAGAACGCCGTCGTTCCGAAGGTGGTGACCATCACCATGATCGCCAGCGACATCCCGATGTCGCCAACCCGGTTCATGACGAAGGCTTTCTTGGCCGCTGTCGCGTACTCGGGCTTGGCGTTCCAGAATCCAATCAGCAGGTAAGAGGCCAGGCCGACACCCTCCCAGCCCACGTACACCAGTACGTAGCTGCTCGCGAGAACAAGCAGAAGCATCGAAGCGACGAACAGGTTCAGGTAGGCGAAGAACCTCCGCTTGTCGGGGTCGTCGGCCATGTACCCGATCGAGTAGACGTGCACCAGACCACCGACGAACGTGATCAGCAGGACGAACGCCATCGACAAGGGGTCGAGCTGGAACCCGACATCGACGCTGAAGTCACCAATCGGCGCCCAGGTGAAGAGACTCTGGTCGAAGGCACGTTCCTCGGCGGTCTGACCGAGCATCTGCACGAAGAGAACAAGCCCGAGGACGAACGATGAACCGACCAACAGCGTCGCGAGCGTCGGGCCGAAGCTGTTGGTCCGGCGCCCCCCGAGCAGCAACACCGCCGCCCCGAACAACGGCAGGGCGATCAATAGCCAGGTCAGGCTGAACACACCCGTGGCGTCAGCGATCATCTGGCCACCGCTCTCGCTCCAGCGAACGGCTGCAGCGGTCATCGGGCACTCCCCGGGGTCTGGGGCACGAGCCCATTCCGATCACGCAGTGAGGTCATGGTGATCAGAGCTTCAGCAGGTTGGGATCGTCGACAGATGCCGACCGACGCGTACGGAAGATGGTGACGATGACAGCGAGGCCGATCACAACTTCGGCCGCGGCGACCACCATCACGAAGAATGCCACTACCTGGCCGTCAATGTTTCCGTTCAGCCTGGCGAACGACACGAAGGCGAGGTTGGACGCGTTGAGCATCAGCTCGACGCACATGAACACCACGATCGCATTCCTGCGCACAAGCACGCCCACTGATCCGATGGCGAACAGGATTGTCGCGAGGTAGAGGTAGTTCTCCGGGTTCATCGCGGCGCCCCTCCGTCCGACTCCTGATCACGGGCGGCCTCGAGTTCGGTGTACCGCACTGTTCCCTGCCGACGCAGCTCGTCCGGGACTGAGGCTTCCGACGCAGAACCGTCTGGCAGCAGCGCCGGCGTATCGACAGCGTTGTGCTGCGCGTACACCCCTGGGCTCGGGTACGGCGTCGGGTGCTCGCCGCGAACTCGCTCGACCGACAGCTCCGCTTGCGGCTTGCGCGGGGTGAGCAGCTCTCTGTGGGTGAGCGCCATTGCCCCGACAGCTGCGGTGATGAGCAGGACGCTGACAACCTCAAAGGTGAACACGTACCGAGTGAAGATTGCCTGCGCGATCGCCTGGACGTGACCGCCGGCTTGATCGTTGGCAGCCCCGACGCCCGGCGCCGCCGGGAAGGTTGCGCGACTGATGCCGGCGACCAGCATTCCCCCGAGTCCCAGAGCCAGCAGGATTCCCGCCACCCGTTGAGCTCGAAGGGTCTCCACGAACGAGTCGGAGGCGTCCACGCCGACGAGCATGAGCACGAAGAGGAAGAGCATCATCACCGCGCCGGTGTAGACAACTACCTGGACGACACCCAAGAAGATTCCACCTTGCATGACGAACAGAACGGCGAGGACGATCATCGTGGTCGCCATCCAGAGGGCGCTGTGGACTGCTTTACGGCTGACCAGGATCATGACGGCCGCGATCACCGCAATCGGCGCCAGGAACCAGAAGGCCACGGCCTCACCAGTTGACGTCGGAGGCGCCGTGGAGAGCAGCTCGATCACGGTTTCTCACCGCTCGGAACTGGGGCGTCGGAGGTACCTGGTTGGTCGAACTCACCGGCGTAGTAGTTCTGCTCAGTGGTGCCAGATGCCATGGGGTGCGGCGGTGGAACCATCCCGGTGCCCAGGGGTGCAAGCAGGTCTTGCTTCTCGAAGATCAGATCCGCGCGGTTGTTGTCAGCCAGCTCGTACTCATGACTCATGGTCAGTGCTCTGGTCGGGCACGCCTCCAGGCACATGCCGCAGAAGATGCAGCGAAGATAGTTGATCTGGTAGACGCGGCCGTAGCGCTCGCCAGGAGAGAAGCGCTCTTCGTCGGTGTTTCCAGCACCCTCGACGTAGATAGCGTCAGCCGGACAGGCCCACGCACAGAGCTCGCAGCCGATGCACCGTTCCAGGCCATCGGAGTACCGGTTGAGCACATGCCGACCGTGGAAGCGCGGCATCATCGGCTTGCGCTCCTCGGGGTACTGCTCGGTCGTCACCTTGCGGAACATGGTGGTGAACGTGACGCCGAAACCCGCGATCGGGTCGAGGAAGCTAGGCATCGAGCTCCTCCTTGTCCGACCCAACACTTGTGGCTGCCACCGAAACCGTCTCGGGCTGCTGGCCAGGCAGTGGCGGAACCGGGTGGCCCCCTTCAAATGGGTCGAATGGCTGCTGGTCCTCTGCGGCTTCCTGCGGCGCGCGTCCGGCGATGAAGTCCCAGGCGACGCTGACAACAAGCAGGATCGCCAGCGTGACGCCCCCCCAGACCAAGATGTCCTGACGGTCAATGGCCGCCTCGTTGGACACGGCGCGGACGGTCGCGACGACCGCTATCCAAAGGAGCGAGAGTGGGATCAGTACTTTCCAGCCCAGCTTCATGAACTGGTCGTAACGCATGCGAGGCAGCGTCCCGCGCAACCAGATGAAGACAAACATGAAGATCCATAGTTTGGCGACGAACCAAAGAACCGGCCACCAGCCGTTGTTGGCTCCCTCCCAAATCGATCCGCCGAGCGGCCAAGGAGCTTGCCATCCACCGAGAAAAAGGGTCGTTGCGAGCGCCGCGACGGTGAACATGTTGATGTACTCGGCGAGGAAGAACAGGGCGAACTTCAGCGAGCTGTACTCGGTGTGGAAGCCTCCGACCAGCTCCCCCTCGGCCTCGGGCAGGTCGAAGGGAGCCCGGTTGGTCTCGCCGACCATCGACACGAGGTAGATGAGGAACGACGGGAGCAAGATGATCGCGAACCACAGCCGGTCCTGGGAGGCCACGATGTCTGAGGTCGACATGGAGCCGGAGTAGAGGAAGACCGCGACGAACGAAAGTCCCATGGCAATCTCGTACGAGATGACCTGTGCCGACGAACGAAGGCCGCCGAGCAGCGGGTAGGTGGACCCACTGGACCATCCAGCCAGCACCAGCCCATAGACACCGATCGAGGTGACAGCAAGGACATAGAGCACAGAGACGGGGAAGTCGGTGAGCTGAAGGGCCGTGGTGTACTCGGTGTCGCCGATCGAGAAAGCTGACCACCGGGCCGAATGGGATGACGGCAAAGGCAAGAAAACAAGTTGTGGCCGAGATGATCGGCGCCAGGATGAAGACCGCCTTGTCTGCGGCGGTCGGAATGATGTCTTCCTTCAGCGCCAGCTTGATGCCATCGGCCAAACCCTGGAGGAGCCCGAAAGGGCCCACGCGGTTCGGTCCGACGCGCTGCTGCATGCGCGCAACGACGCGTCGCTCAGCCCAGATCATGATCAGCGTGCTCAACACGAGAAAGACGAAGATGAAGAGCGCCTTGGCCACCGATAGCCACCACGGTGTCTCGGCGAGCGCGTCGGTAACGCTCAGTTCGAGTCTCATCCCTGTCCTCCCACGGCGACGTGCACCCGCTCACCGCTTTGGCCAAGGACCCGGTGAGCGTCCCCCGTGACGATCACGGTGCCTTCGGCAGCCTCGGCGACCACGAGTGGCGCAGTGACGCTACCGCTGGCACTGGTGACAGTGATCAACTGCCCCTCCGTAGCGCCCAACGCGGTGGCTCTCGGTGGGTGACAGCCACACCTCACGAAGGCGGGCTGTGGCTGCCAGGTAGGGCTCCCCCTCTTGCAGAACAGTCGATTCGAGGAGGGGACGCCACGTGGCCAGCAGAAGCCCGGGAGCGCCATCACCAGGGGCCGCAGCGACATCTGGAGAACCGATGCGGGCGCCTTCCCATCCAGCGAACTCCCCTAGCTGGGTGCTCAGCCTGGCTGGATCCCCGTCGACGTCGTCGACGCCGAGCTCACCGGCAAGTGCGGCGAGTACCCGCGCATCCGACATCAGGTTCGTCCGCAGCGCCTTCGAGGACGAACGGTGACGGCCCTCCCAGTTGATGAATGATCCGCCCTTTTCGGGGGCGGCTGCCACCGGGAAGACGACGTTGGCGAGCTCGACGAGGGCATGGGCGTGCGTGTCCAGAACGACCAGGAACTCGGCCCCGCGAAGTGCCGCCTCGGCGTCTGCCGGCAGGTCATCGATGCGGGCCCCACCGACGACCAGCGCCGACAGTTCACCACCTTCAACGGCAGCCAGCATCGCCGGAATGTCACGGCCCGCTGCCTCGGGAACCTCAGCAACACCCCAGATGGCAGCAGTGTCGACACGCGCAGCAGCATCGCTGACGGGACGCCCACCAGGAAGCAGCGACGGAAGCAGGCCTGCCTCGACAGCGCCTCGGTCGCCGGCGCGACGGGGCACCCATCCCAGGGCAGCGCCCGTGCGGTCGGCTAGTCGCGTCACCGCTGACAGGAGCCCAGCCGTTCCGGCAGCGCGCTGGCCGACGAGGATGACCACCCCGGGCTGGCTGAGAGTGGTGATGGAGTCGTCATCGAGGCCATCTATGACCGCCGGCTCCGATCCCGGCGCAGCAGGAATCCAGGTCCCGCTGGTCTTCGCCAGTCCGTTGCTCGCTGCTGGTGCGACCGACAGGACCCGCGTTCCTGCTCTGGCAGCCTTGCGAAGTCTGAGCAGCACAATCGGCGACTCGTCTTCTGGCTCGAAGGCGACCAGCAGAACAGCCGGAGCATTCTCGAGGTCCGCGTAGGTAGGCCCAAGACCGGCACCAGCCACCCGGCTGGCCAGGAACTGCTCTTCCTCGACCGACGAGCCATGCGGACGGAAGTCGACGTCGTTGGTGCCAAGCACTCGCCTGGCAAAGACCGAGTAGGCGTAGGCGTCCTCGACCATCAGCCGGCCACCGGTGATGACCGCCGCCTTCCCGTCTGCCGCTTTCAGGCCGGCAGCGGCCGTCATGAGGGCCTCGTCCCAAGACGCCGGTCGAAGCTGGCCATCCACACGGATCATCGGGGTGCTCAGTCGGACGTCAGACTCCAGATAGCGGAAGGCGAAGCGTCCTTTGTCGCAGTTCCACTCTTCGTTGACCTCAGGGTCAACCGAGGCGAGTCTGCGCATCACGGCATTGCGGCGAGAGTCAGTGCGAAGCGCACAGCCGGACGCGCAGTGCTCGCAAGCCGTGGGGGTCGACACGAGGTCGAAGGGACGTGACCGGAACCGGTACATCGCACTCGTGAGGGCACCCACGGGACAGATCTGAATGGTGTTGCCCGAGTAGTACGAGTTGAAGGGGACATCGGCAGCGATTCCCACCTGCTGCTGCGACCCGCGCTCGAGAAGCTCGATGAACGGGTCGCCGGCAATCTGCTCAGTGAACCTGGTACATCTGGCGCAGGACACACATCGCTCACGGTCAAGCAGTACCTGGGCCGAAAGATTGATCGGCTTGGGGAAGGTGCGCTTGGGGCCGTCAAACCGGGTGTCGCCCTGCCCGTTCGTCATGGCCTGGTTCTGCAGTGGGCACTCGCCACCTTTGTCGCAGATCGGGCAGTCGAGCGGGTGGTTGATGAGCAGAAACTCCATGACACCGCGCTGCGCCTCATCGGCGACCGGCGACGTCATCTGCGTCTTGACCACCATGCCGTCAGAACACGTCACCGCACAGGCGGGTTGAGGCTTGGGCATGCCCTCGACCTCGATGAGGCACATGCGGCAGGCGGCGACCGGGTCGAGCAGCGGGTGATCGCAAAAGCGGGGCACGGCAACCCCGAGCAGCTCAGCTGCGCGGATGATCAGCGTTCCCTTGGGCACTGATGTCTGTACACCGTCGATCGTCACGGTCACGAGGTCTGGACGTGGCTCGAGCGCGTCCCCTGTCGTCGATGTCGTGGTCACGGTCATCAGGCGTTCACTCCCGCGAAGATGGTGGCGGCCACTGGGTCGAATAGGTCGGCTGCCGCGGTGTGCGTGCCAAGCTCGATCTCGTCTGCGAAGTACTTGATTGCTCCGGGGAAGGGCGTCGCTGCGGCGTCACCGAGGGCGCAGAACGACCGGCCCATGATCTGCGCCGACACTTCGTTGATCCGGGTGATGTCGGCATCGGAGCCCGTACCGCTCTCGAGTCGCCGGAGCAGGTCGACCAACCAGTAGGTTCCCTCACGGCACGGCGTGCACTTGCCGCACGACTCGTGCTTGTAGAACTCCAGCCACCGAGTGACGGCACGGGTCACGCTGGTGGTTTCGTCGAAGACCATCGGCGTGCCGGTACCGAGCATCGAACCCGCGGCGGCAATGTCTTCATAGGTGTAGGGGACGTCCAAATGATCCTCAGTGAGCAGCGGGACGCTGGACCCACCCGGTACCCAGAACTTCAGGCGGTGCCCCTTACGCATGCCACCAGCCCATTCGAGCAGTTCGCGCATTGTCGTGCCCATGGGCGCCTCGTAGATACCCGGGCGCTCGACGTGCCCTGAGACCGCGAAGAGCTTGATCCCTGGCGACTTCTCGCTGCCGTAGGAGGTGTACCAGTCGGCGCCGTTGGTGACGATGGACGGGACGCTTGCGATTGTCTCCACGTTGTTGACGACCGTGGGTGATGCGTAGAGGCCGGCGACTGCGGGGAACGGCGGCTTGAGCCGTGGTTGACCGCGAAAGCCTTCCAGCGAGTCGAGCAATGCCGTCTCTTCTCCGCAGATGTACGCGCCCGCACCAGCGTGGACAACGACTTCGAGGTCGAAACCAGAGCCTTGGATGTTGTCACCTAGCAGGCCGGCAGCATAGGCCTCACGCACAGCCGTTGCGACGCGGCGGATCGCGTGCGGCACCTCGCCACGGATGTAGATGAACGCGAGGTTGGCACGGATGGCGTAGGAGGCGATGATGACGCCCTCCACCAAAGAGTGCGGGTTCGCCAGCATCAGTGGGACGTCCTTGCATGCCCCCGGCTCTGACTCATCTGCGTTGACCACGAGATAGTGCGGCTTGCCGTCACCTTGGGGCACGAAACCCCACTTCATGCCGGTGGGAAACCCCGCCCCACCGCGACCACGAAGTCCGGAGTCCTTCACCAACTGGATGACGTCATCGGGCTGTTTGGCGAACGCCAGAGCGAGCGCCTCGTATCCACCGTGGCGTCGGTAGCCGTCGATCGTGTGCGAGTCGGCCTCGTCCCAGTGGGCGGAGAGCACGGGGGTCAGCGGCATGTCAGTGTCCCTTCACGTTCGCGGCACCCTGACGTTCGGCTTCGGCGCTGCGCTCGGCGTCACCGTTCTGCCGTGCGAGCCGCAACCCCGCAAGCACCCGATCGTCGCGAATCTCACCTTCAGCGGTCAACCCGTCGTCGATGCCTGCGATGGTGCGCTCAGCATCGGCGAAGGTACGCACAACTGGGCCACGAGTACTGTGCACCGGTCGCCCAGCCCGCACGTCGTCGACAACCTGCTTGGCTTTCTCGACCGTCATGTCGTCGAGGAACTCCCAGTTCGCCGTCATGACGGGGGCATGGGTGCACGCCGCCTGACACTCGATTCGCTCGAGGGTGACGGCACCGTCGTCGGTCGTCTGGTTGTTACCCACACCGCAGTGGTCAACCAAGGAATCCCAGATCGCGTCGCCACCGAGAACGGCGCAGAGCGAGTTGACGCAGACGCCGACCCGCACGCGTCCACTCTCGCGCTTGAGGTACATCGTGTAGAACGTCGCAACTGCTGTGACCTCGGCCTCGGTGAGGTCGATCATCTCGGCGACAGCAGCGATGCCGTTCTGGCTGATATGGCCCTCGTCGGCCTGCGCCAGGTGCAACAGCGGCATCAGGGCCGACCGCTTCCGGGGATAGCCGACCAGCACCTCGCGCATCTGCGCCCTGGTGGTCTCTGAGATGGCCATGGGTGTCCTTCGTCTGTCTTTGAGTCGGGGTTAGCGGTCCACGCCGCCCATGACGGGGTCGATAGAGGCGACAGCAACGATGACGTCGGCAATCTGGGCACCGGCACACATCGCCCCAACAGCTTGAAGGTTGTTGAACGAGGGATCTCGATAGTGCACTCGATAAGGACGCGTGCCGCCATCGCTGGCCATCACCACGCCAAGTTCACCGCGCGGTGACTCTACAGCCGAGTAGACCTGACCGGCTGGCACCGAGAACCCTTCGGTGACGAGCTTGAAGTGATGGATGAGTGCCTCCATCGACTCGTTCATGATCTTGTTGATGTGCGCTCGGCTGTTGCCCTGCCCGTCGGTGCCGATCGAGAGCTGAGCCGGCCAGGCAATCTTTGGATCGCCAACCATGACCGGCCCGGGGCCAGCCTCTTCGAGGCGGTCGACGGCCTGTTCGATGATCCGAAGCGACTGCACCATCTCCTCGAGCCGGATCCGGAAGCGACCGTAAGAGTCGCAGGTGTCCCAGGTGGCGACCTCGAAGTCGAAGTCCTCATACCCAAGGTAGGGCTGCGTCTTGCGCAAGTCCCACGGCAGACCGGTGGAGCGAAGGATGGGGCCGGTAATCCCCAGAGCCATACAGCCAGCCAGGTCAAGGTACCCGACATCGGCCAGGCGGCCCTTGAAGATTGGATTCTCGTTGCAGAGCTTGATGTAGTCGTAGACCCGCTTGCTCATCAACTTGTGGAAGTCGCGGATCTTCTCGATGCCATCTGACGGCAGGTCGTTGGCTACACCGCCAGGGCGGATGTACGCGTGGTTCAACCGCAGGCCGGTGATTAACTCGAACAGGTCGAGCACCAGCTCACGCTCGCGGAAGCCGATCGTCATGACCGTCAGTGCACCGATCTCCATGCCACCTGTTGCGATGCAGACCAGGTGCGACGAGATCCGGTTTAGTTCCATCATCAAGATGCGGATGAGTCGAGCTCGTTCGGGAACCTCGTCGGTGATGCCCAGAAGGCGCTCGACGCCCATGCAGTAGGCAGTCTCGTTATAGAACGGCGATAGGTAGTCCATCCGTGTCACGAAGGTGACGCCCTGGGTCCACGAGCGGAACTCAAGGTTCTTTTCGATACCCGTGTGGAGGTAGCCGATGCCGCAGCGAGTGTCGGTGACCGTCTCTCCTTCAAGCTGAAGGATGAGCCGAAGGACACCGTGCGTCGACGGGTGCTGTGGACCCATGTTGACGACGAGCGCACCCTCGGCCATCTCAGCAGCCTCGGCGGCAAACGCATCCCAGTCACCGCCACTTACGGTGTAGACGCGGCCGTCGGTGGTTTGTCGTGACTCTGCGTACGGGTCCCCAGCAGATGCCGGGGCGCTGGCGTCTGCTGTCTCGTAAGGGCCGGTCGTGGTCATGAGGAGTACTGCCTCCGCTCATCTGGCGGTGCGATCTCTGCGCCTTTGTACTCAACGGGGATTCCGCCGAGTGTGTAGTCCTTGCGCTGCGGATGTCCCGGCCAATCGTCAGGCATCTGGATGCGCGACAACGAGGGATGCCCGTCAAAGATGATTCCAAAGAAGTCGTAGGTCTCGCGCTCGTGCCAGTCGTTGCTGGGATACACCGAGTAGAGCGACGGGATATGAGGGTCGGCGTCAGGGCAGGAGACCTCAAGCTTGAGCCTGCGGTTGTGCGTGATCGATATCAGCGGGTACACCGCGTGCAACTCACGGCCGACATCGCCTGGCCAGTGCAAGCCGCTCACGCCCATGCACATCTCAAACCGCAGGGCTGCGTCATCACGGACTACCTGGGCGACATCGCGAAGATATTCGCGTCTGATGTGCAAGGTGAGTTCGTCGTGCTCGACAACAACCTTCTCTATCGCTTCGGCGAACTGGGGATAAGCCCGCTCCAGCGCGTCGGCAAAGTCGTCGTACCAGCTGCCATAGGGGCGCATGGCTGCCGGCGCGACTGAAACCGCACGAACCAAACCGCCGAAGCCGGACGTATCGCCACCGTCATTAGCGCCAAACATGCCTCGTCGCACGTCGACGACGTCGATCGTCGGGGTCCCAGCCGGAACGACCTCAGGAGTGGTCTCGTCCTCGCTCACCTGAGCAGACCCTTCATGTCGCTGGTCGGAACGGCCGTCAGGGCTGACGACTCTAGCTCGCGCTGCCACTCAACACGCTGGGCCCCGAGCTTCTCGTTCTTGATCTGCTCGTGCAGCTTCAGGATTGCGTCCATCAACTGCTCGGGGCGTGGAGGACAGCCCGGAAGGTAGATGTCGACGGGGACAATGTGGTCAACACCCTGGACGATCGCGTAGTTGTTGAACATCCCTCCGCTGGATGCACAGGCGCCCATCGAGATGACCCACTTGGGCTCAGCCATCTGGTCGTAGATCTGGCGAAGCACCGGCGCCATCTTCTGACTGACCCGACCAGCGACGATCATCAGGTCGGCCTGCCGCGGAGATGCACGGAAGACCTCCATGCCGAAACGAGCCAGGTCATAGCGCCCAGCGCCAGTTGCCATCATTTCGATGGCGCAGCAGGCAAGTCCGAAGGTCGCCGGCCACAGCGACCCCGAACGCGCCCAACCCGCGAACTTCTCGACAGAAGTCAGCAGGAAACCGCTCGGAAGCTGTTCTTCAAGACCCATGGCGGCTATTCCTTCGCTGGACTGTCGTGTTGGCTAGTCCCATTCCAGCCCCCCACGACGCCACACATAGGCGAAGGCGACGCCAAGGGTGACGATGAAGAGGAGCATCTCGATTAGGCCGAAGACCGCTAGCTGGTCGAACGCGACCGCCCACGGGAAGAGGAAGACGATCTCGATGTCGAACAAGATGAAGAGCATCGCGGTCAAGTAGTACTTGACCGGGAAGCGCCCACCGCCGATCGGCTGTGGGGTCGGGTCGATTCCGCACTCGTAGGAGTCGAGCTTGACCCGGTTGTAACGCTTGGGCCCAGAGAGCGACCCCGCCACGATCGAGAACGCGGCGAACCCAAAAGCAAGTACGCCGAGGAAGAGGATCGGAACGATCGGATTCACTGCGGGCCGCTCCCTTCGCGTCCTGCGTCGACCCGAGCGTTGCGCCACGGATCGCAGATCATCCTAGGGCCGGTGGCGAGGGCGTCCAGGGTGGGGTCGTGGCCGCTGGTCACGCTGCCGGAGCCACTTTCGTCAGGGCGTTGATCACCTTGTCCATCGCGTCACCGTCACGGGGATCGGTGAGGTTGGCCAGCAGCTTCAACGTGAACCGCATCAGCGTGGGGTGCGGTAGACCGTGGCGGGTAGCCAGCTTCATCACGTTCGGGTTTCCGATGAGCTTCACGAAGACCCGACCCAAGGTGTAGTAGCCACCGTATGCGTCCTTGAGGGCGGCGGGATAGGCCTCGAGGGCCCGCTCGCGTCCGTCTGCCGTCGGGCGTCCGATGGCCTGAACAATCGTCTCGGCCGCCATCGACCCTGACTCCATGGCATAGGCGATTCCCTCACCGTTGAAGGGGTTCACCATTCCCCCGGCATCGCCGACGAGTACAAGCCCGCGGGTGTAGTGCGGCGTCCGGTTGAACCCCATGGGCAGGGCAGCCCCGCGGATCGGCTCGGTGCGGTTCTCCTCGCGGAAGCCCCACTCTTCTGGCGTCGTGTCGAGCCAGCGCCGGAGTAGGTCCTTGTAGTCGACCTTGCCGAACGCAGACGACGAGTTGAGGATCCCTAGGCCAGCGTTGACCGTGCCGTCGCCGACACCGAAGATCCAGCCATAGCCCGGCAGCAGCCGGTCGCCGTCCCAGAGCTCGAGCCAGGACTCGAGCCAGTCGTCGGTGTGGCGTGGGCTGGTGTAGTAGGTGCGGACAGCCACGCCCATCGGGCGATCGTCACGCTTACGCAGGCCCATCGATAGGGAGAGGCGCGTGGAGTTCCCGTCGGCTGCCACGACCAGCGGCGCCCGGAACTCGACTTCGTCGCCGCGGCCGCCGTCAGCGTCCGATGATCGAGCAATGACGCCAACGATGCGGCCGAGGGCATCGAGAACCGGGCCGGTGACAGCAGTGCGTTCGTGGAGCCTGGCCCCCGCTTTCTGTGCCTGCCGGGCCAGGATCTCGTCGAAGTCCTCGCGGGTACGAACTAGCCCGTAGTCGGGGAAGGACGCAAGGTCTGGCCAGGGCAGCTCGAGGCGCATGCCACCGCCGATGATGCGGAGCCCCTGGTTGCGGATCCAGCCGTCAGCCGGATCTGGGTCGATGCCCATGGCGAGGATCTGCTTGACAGCACGCGGCGTGAAGCCATCGCCACAGACCTTCTCGCGTGGGAAGGTGGACTTCTCCAGCAGCAAGACGTCGAGACCGGACTGAGCCAGGTGGTACGCGGTGGTGGAGCCAGCCGGGCCTGCCCCGACGACGATGACGTCGGCGCTTTTGTCGCTGATCACGTGCGGCACTAGGAGTCCTTGGCTGGCAGCAGAAGATCGACTTTGTGAAAGGATTCACGAGCACGCTTAGTGTATTGGCACCTCTCCGATTCCGACAATGCAACGGAGAAGCCTCTCCACCGACGGCCAGAGGGAGCGACCATGCCTGAAGCCGGACCCCCCTGGACCCGACGTGCTCTCCTCGGCGCAACTGCGGCCACAACCGTAGGAGCAGCCGCCGGACCGGTTCTTCGTGCGACCGCTGCAGGCGGCGTCCCTGACCCTCGCGACGCGATCGTCACCCGCTGGTGGACCGACCGCTGGGCGCGCGGCTCCTACGCAACCCTTGCCGTGGGAGCCAGCCGATCCACACGAGCCGCCTTGACCGATGCCGTGATCTCCGACCGTGTCGTCTTCGCCGGCGAGGCAGTGAGCTTGCCTTACCCCGGAACCGTCCACGGTGCCTACGAGTCGGGCCGGCTCGCCGCCAACCGGCTCAACAACCGGTTAGCCCGCCGCCAGGACGTCGTCGTGGTGGGAGCGGGCGTGGCTGGCCTGGCCGCGGCGCGGCGACTCGAGTCGGCCGGACACACCGTCACGGTTGTGGAGGCCCGAGGACGTGTCGGCGGACGGGTGCTGACCGACAGATCGTGGAACCGGCCGGTCGAACTCGGGGCCGCCTGGTTGCACGGGCTCCGCAACAACCCGATCAAGGGGCTGTTGCGCGACCTGGGCTGCGAGCTGCACCTGACCAAGTGGGGCACAGCTGTGTTCCGGCGAGCGGATGGGGCGCGATTCTCAGCCGGTGCAGTCGACGATGCCTTCGACCGCATGTGGCGCATCATCGGTGACGCACGGCGTCCGGACTTCACCCCGGGTACACCGCTTGCCGAGGCCCTCAGCTCTGGCAACTTCCCGCGAAACGATGTCGAGCGCTTCGTTCTCGGATGGGAGATCGAGCACGAGTACGCCGACGATGCCGACGCACTCGACCTTGCTTGGTTCGACCAGGGACGGTGGGTTCGTGGCGGTGAGGCCTTTGTCGTTGGCGGCTACGACCGGCTGCCCAAGCACCTCGCCAGCGGTCTCCGGATACGCACCCATACGCCAGTCCGGAGCATCGACTGGCGGAGCCGACGCATCCGAGTCGGCACCGACGGTGGCTCGCTCGGGGCCGATGGAGTCGTGCTGGCAGTTCCTCTTTCAGTGGTGCGTGCCGGTGTCATCGACTTCCTCCCCGGGCTTCCGGCATGGGTGAGCAACGCGGTCGACCTGATGGGGTCCGGGTGCATGGAAAAGGTGATCTTGCGCTTTGACCGGAAGTTCTGGGACGTCGGTGCGCATGTGATCGGGCTGGCCGGCACCCCGAAAGGGCGCTTCCTCGACTGGTATGACGTGTCTGAGGTGGTCGGCACCCCCTCACTGGTCGGCTTCACGGTTGGCGACGCCGGGCGGGACCTGAGCACCTGGACCGACCGCGAGGTGGTCGCAGCGGCAATGAAGACCCTCCGTCGGGCCTACTGAGCCCCTTGTGGGGCGGTGGCGCGGTGGAGGGCCACGATTCCCCCAGAGAGGTCGCGCCATGCGACCGATCGCCACCCGGCCCGCTGCACGAGTGCGGCCAGCTCTGCCTGGTTCGGCCAGGCCCGGATCGACTCGGCCAGGTAGACGTAGGCCTCCGGGTTGCTGGACACAGCTCGTGCGACAGGCGGCAGGGCACGCATGAGGTACTCGCTGTAGAGCGTGCGGAACGGGGTCCAGGTGGGGTGGCTGAACTCGCAGACCACCATGCGCCCGCCAGGACGCGTCACCCTCAGCAGCTCAGCAAGCCCGGCTTCTGTGTCATGCAGGTTCCGGAGGCCGAACGAGATGGTCACTGCGTCGAAGCTGGCGTCTGCGAACGGCAGCTGCAGCCCGTCTCCAGCGACGAAGGCGAGGTCGGGTCGGCGCTGCTTGCCAACCGCGAGCATCCCCTGCGAGAAGTCGCACGGGACGACGAAAGCGCCTCGCTCGCGGAACGGCGACGAAGACGTCCCGGTTCCCGCCGCCAGATCAAGTACCCGCTGCCCCTGCTGCGGGTCGACGGCCGCCACCACCGCGCGACGCCACCGCCGGTCCTGACCCAGCGACAGCACATCGTTGGTGATGTCGTACTTGGACGCAACATCGTCAAACATGTGAGCCACATCGATCGGCTGCTTGTCGAGGTCGGCGCGTGTCACAACAGAAGTCTGCCGCCCGCGCGCCCGCCACGCGCCATGGGGGGAGCTCGGGGCGGCCAGTCAGTGGGCCGACCTACCGAACCGGGCCTAGGCTGGTCTCTTGTGAGAACCACGGCCCGTACCCGTACCGTTGCGCGCTCGATCCCAATCGACGACCCCGGCCCTCTTCTGGACAACCTGCCCGACGAAGGCGTCGTCGCTTGGACCCGCGGCACCGACGGATTCGCCGCCTGGGGCGAGGCCGCCCGACTCACCGTGTCCGGCCCGGACCGCTTCGCCCGTGCGTCTTATTGGTGGCGCGAACTGCTCGGCTCGCTGGACATCGACGATCAGGTCCACGTTCCCGGAACAGGCCCAGTCGCGTTCGGATCCTTCACTTTCGATGATGGCCCCAGCGACTCGGTGATGATCGTCCCCAGCGTCATCGTTGGACGCCGCGACGGCGCCTCGTGGGTCACCACTGTCGGCAATGCCGATGCGACGTTGACCCCGCAGACACCGATACGCCCGCCAGGCCAGATCCGCTACAGCGACGGCTATGTCACCTCGTCCAGTTACGAGAGGGCCGTAGCCGCTGCCGTTGACCGCATTGGTGAAGGCAGTCTCGACAAGGTCGTCCTGGCACGCGACCTTGTCGCCAGCACCGAGCACGAGCTAGATCCGCGCGCTCTCCTTGCTCCGCTCTCGCGCACCTACCCCAGTTGTTGGACCTTCGCTGTGGACGGGCTGATCGGCGCCACCCCCGAGCTCTTGGTTCGACGCACAGGAGACCACGTGGTCTCGCGTGTTCTTGCGGGCACCACACCCCGGGGCAGCGACGCAGTCGTTGACGCTCAGCATGCGGCTTTCCTGCTCGCGTCCGACAAGGACCGCGTCGAGCACGAGCTAGCGGTCCGCTCAGTATCGGAAACGCTCGGGCCTTTCTGCTCCGACCTCGTCGTCCCTCGCGCGCCGGAAGTGGTTCGCCTCGCTAACGTCCAACACCTGCAGACCGACATCACCGGGCGTTTGGCCAACGGTGAGTCGGCACTCGACCTCGCAGCCGCTCTGCACCCAACGGCTGCGGTCTGCGGCACACCAACCGGACGAGCGCGTTCGCTGATTCGAGAGCTGGAGGGAATGGACCGGGGTCGGTACGCCGGGCCAGTCGGATGGATCGACGCCAGGGGGGACGGTGCATTCGGTATCGCCCTACGCTGCGCCCAGCTCGACCCCGCCGACTCGCGCTCGCTGCGCATGTACGCCGGCTGCGGCATCGTCGAAGGATCGGTTCCTGCCGATGAGCTCGCCGAGTCGCAGACAAAGCTGCTCGCCATGCGCGACGCGCTCGAGGCACGCTGACCACACCCTCAGAAGTGACCACGCTGGACGCGCTTGTCGACGGTAACGATCACCCAGGCCAAGAGGCCGATCACAAGGACGCGCAGCCACGTCTCACCGTTGATCGGTGCCGAGTCGAACAGGCCATTCATCACCGGCAGGTAAGTGAACGCAAGCTGGCCAATGGCCTGCACGGCGAGTCCGCCCAGCACCCAGCGGTTGCTGAACCATCCGATCGTCCAGACCGAGGAGTTCAGACTTCGGCAGTTGATGAGGTAGAACGCCTCGACGACCACGAACAGGTTCACCGCCGCGGTTCGTGCCACCGACTCGGACGCTCCAGTCGCCAGCTCCCACTCGAAGACCCACCACGTTCCAGCCACCAGCAGGGCAGAAACGAGCAGGATCCGCACGACGAGCCGCCGACTTAGAAGTGGGGCGTGTGAATCTCGCGGAGGCCGGGTCATGATTCCGGTCTCCTTGGGCTCGAACGCCAGCATCAGTCCTAGCGCAACGGCAGTGGTCATGTTGATCCAGAGGATCTGCACCGGCAGGATGGGCAACGTTGCGCCGATGAGGATGGCCGACAAAACCACAAGCCCCTCGCCCATGTTCGTCGGCAGGGTCCAGACGATGAACTTCGTGAGATTGTCGAAAACTCCCCGCCCCTCCTCGACCGCCGCTTCGATGGTCGCGAAGTCGTCGTCGGTGAGGACCATGTCGGCTGCCTCTTTGGCCACCTCGGTACCGCCGAACCCCATAGCCACACCGATGTCGGCTTGTCGTAGTGCTGGCGCGTCATTCACGCCGTCGCCGGTCATCGCGACAACGTGATGGTGCTCCTGCAGGGATCGGACCAGTTGAAGCTTCTGCTCTGGGGACACCCGCGCGAAGACGTCGGTCTCCTCAATCCGCCCAGCGAGTTCATCGTTCGGGATTTTCGCCAGGTCGGCCCCCTCGAGGACGCGGCCATCCTCCTCCGAACCAACGACACCGACCGAGCGAGCGACGGCAAGCGCCGTGGACACATGGTCACCTGTGATCATCTTCACCGCGATCCCAGCGGTCCGGCAGGCGCCAACCGCGGTCTTCGCCGTCGGCCTAGGCGGATCGTGCATCGCGAAGAGTCCGACGAACACAAGTGAGCTCTCGTCGGCGAGTGCACCCTGTCGCGTACCACCGGCGATCACGCGAAGGCCTCGCCCAGCGAGTTGCTCTGCCTTCCGAAGGATCTCGTCAGGGTCTAAGGCCGTGACACGGCCGTCCGCCGTCAACTGCTGGCTACTCAGGCTGAGGACCCGTTCGACAGCTCCCTTCACCAGGACGCGTTCAGCGGACCCGTTACCACACTGAACTTGCATGCACCGCTCGTCGGAACTGAACGGGACCACGTCGCTTCGAATCCACGTTGCCCGCAGCTCAGCGGGAACAAGGTCGAGTTTTTCGGCCACAACCAGGAGTGCTCCCTCGGTGGGGTCACCTACTGGTCGGCGGGGTTGGCTTTCCGAGAGCTCCGCGTCGCTGCAGAGGACGCCCACCTCAGCCAGCGCCCCGAGGGCGGCGTCATCGTCCACGCAGGCACGATCACCGCTTCCATGTGTCACCGAGCCCTCGGACGCGTATCCCGCGCCTTCGACGAAGTAGCGAGATTCCGGCGTCCAGACTTCGACCACGGTCATCGAGTTCTCGGTGAGCGTTCCGGTCTTGTCGGTACAGATGACGGTTGTGCTGCCCAGAGTCTCTACGGCCGGCAGCCGGCGAACGACCGCCTGACGACGCGCCATGCGTCTCACACCGATCGCCAGCGTGATCGTCACCGCTGCTGGCAGCCCCTCCGGAATTGCGCCGACAGCCAAGGCGACCGCGGCGGTGAACATCTCTGGCCAAGGCTCGCCTCGCCACACTCCGATCCCGAACGTCATCACAGCCAACGCCAGGATGATCATCGTGAGGATCCGGCTGAACTCATCGAGACGTCGAGTGAGGGGAGTTGCCAGGGGGTCCACCGAGCCAACCAGACGGTGGATCTGGCCGAGTTCGGTGTCCCCGCCTGTGGACACCACAACCCCAAGACCGATCCCGCGCGTCACCAGCGTCCCGGAGTAGAGCATGTTGCGTCGGTCAGCGACGACGGTGGCGGCCTTGAGGGTGACCTCATCCTTGACCACGGGCTCGGACTCCCCCGTAAGGGCGGATTCGTCCACCTCTACATCGGTCTCGCCAGTGAGTCGTAGGTCCGCGGGAACCTTGTCCCCAGCCTTGATCCGCACCACGTCCCCGGGCACCAGGGCCTCCGAGTCGACCACGATGGTGCGGCCGCCCCGCACGACCCTGGCGCTAGTACGGACCAGCTCGCTGAGGGCATCCAAAGCTGCCTCGGCCCTTGACTCCTGAAGGAAGCCGACCGTCGCGTTGACCAGAACGACGCCGAAGATCACCACCGACTCGACGAGCTCGCCAAGTGCAGCCGTGACCAAGCCGGCCACGACCAGGACGTAGATCAGCGGATTGTGGAACTGGCGGGCCACGCGGAGGACCCAGCCGACGTCGGAGACAGGTGGTAGCCGGTTGGGCCCGAACCGGTTGAGCCGGCGACGCGCCTCAGCGTCGCCGAGGCCACTCTCCGGGTCGCTCCCCAGAATGAGCAGCACCTCGTGTGCTGTCAGAGCGTGGTGGGCGTCCCCGGACGGTAGCCCTGGGCCAGCAAGCGTCACGTTCCGTCGACGGTGGCCAGCTGCCCCTCGATCAAGGACCGGTCCTCGGCGTCGTCGACCTGCTCCAGCAGCTCGCGGGCCTTGAGCACCCACGCGTCGCGCTCTGCGGCGTGGCCGGCTGCCGCATGCGCCCTGGCCAGTCCCTCACACGTTGACGCCCTCATCCAGAGCGGGACGTCGGCCTGGGACGCCCGCTCGTAGGCGGCCGCAGCAAAATCGAGCGACAAGTCGGCGTGACCGGTGAGCGCGGCAACGTGCGCCACCTGCCAGTCGCCGGTGATCCACTGCTCATTGCCACCAATGTCATCCCAGAGGGCGCGGCTCGCCATGGCCAGACCCAGCATCCTGCGGTCATCGGCTGGTGTTCGCCCAGACTGGTCGATCAAATCCCAGGTCTGGTTGAAGTACTGGACGGCCAACGAACGCTGCTGATCGGTCATGCAGGGGAGATTAGACCGATTCCTCCCGGGACGACACCGCGTGGAACGAACGTCACGGCACCGCAACGTTCTATTGACGGGACGGGGCTCCGCCTGCATGGTGTGTCACACCGCAACCGAGGGGAGCCGCGTGCCCGACTTCTTCATCGGCGGGGCATGGACCAGCGCGCGTGAACAGAACACGCGAGAGATTCGCTGCCCCGCTGACGGCTCACTGGTGACAACCGTTGATGAAGGCACGGCCGCGGACACCGAAGACGCGATCTCGGCCGCTCGGACCGCATTTGACACTGGACCGTGGCCAACCACTTCTCCCGCTGAGCGCGGTGCCCTTTTAGACCGTGTCGCCGACGCCCTTGAGAGACACCGGGCCGAGTTCGCGAGGGCGGAGGCCCTCGACACCGGCAAGCGCCTCGTCGAGGCCGAGTACGACATGGACGACATCACCTCGGTATTCCGCTATTACGCCAAGCTCGCCACCGACCTCGACTCCCGCGCCATCGAAGTGGACCGTCCCGATGTCGAAAGCCGCATTGTTCACGAACCGGTCGGCGTCTGCGGGCTGATCACGCCGTGGAACTACCCATTGCTGCAGACCTCGTGGAAAGTTGCTCCAGCGTTGGCCGCCGGCAACACCTTCGTCCTCAAGCCGAGTGAGCTGACGCCGTCAACGGCCATCCTGCTCATGCGCGAGCTAGATGCCGCCGGATTGCCACCGGGCGTCGCGAACTTGGTGCTCGGCACAGGGCCTAACGTCGGCGCCCTGTTGTCGACTCACCCCGACGTAGACCTGGTCTCCTTCACCGGCGGACTGGTCACCGGACGCATCATCATGGCGGCGGCCGCTCCCACCGTGAAGAAGGTCTCACTCGAGCTCGGCGGCAAGAACCCGAACATCGTCTTCGCTGACGCCGACCGTGATGCAGCACTCGACATGGCACTAACCGCAGTGTTCCTCCACTCGGGCCAGGTGTGCTCGGCGGGCGCTCGGCTGCTGATCGAGGAGTCGCTCCACGACGACTTCGTCGACGAGCTTGTTCGTCGGGCGTCGACGATCCGCATGGGCGGTCCCTTCGACGCCAGGGCCGAGACCGGTCCCCTCACCTCCGAAGGGCACCGCGCGAAGGTGGAGGCCTACGTCGCGGCAGGCATTGCCGAAGGAGCGGTGCTTCGTTGTGGAGGAGCCCGGCCCGATGCCCCCGAGCTCGCCGGCGGCTACTACTACCCACCAACGGTGTTCGACCGCTGTACAGCGGACATGCAGGTTGTCCGCGAAGAGTCGTTCGGGCCTGTGCTGACTGTCGAGACGTTCACCGACGAGGCCGAGGCCCTGCGTCTGGCCAACGACACCGACTACGGCCTGGCGGGCGCCGTTTGGACTTCTGACCCCGCAAAGGCCGACCGCGTGGCTGCCGGGCTTCGCGCAGGCACCGTCTGGATCAACGACTACCACCCGTACGTCCCCCAAGCAGAGTGGGGCGGCTACAAGCAGTCCGGCTTCGGTCGCGAGCTCGGACGCCACGGACTCGCGGAGTACCAAGAGACCAAGCACATCTGGCGTAACACCGCGCCAGCCCCTCAGCGCTGGTTCAGTGGCTGAATGACAGAACGGACTTCGAGTGATGGAGCAGCAAGATGAGCGATGAGCGCTACGACATCGTCATCGTCGGCGGTGGGTCGGCCGGATCTGCACTGGCCAACCGCCTGAGCGCCGACCCCGGCACCTCAGTTCTGGTGCTCGAGGCGGGCCACCCTGACTTCATCTGGGACCCCTTCATTCACATGCCGGCCGCGTTGCCCTTCCCGATCGGTAGCCGGTTCTACGACTGGCGTTACGAGACCGACCCCGAGCCGTACATGAACAACCGCCGTGTCTTTCACGCCCGCGGCAAGGTGCTCGGCGGCTCCAGCAGCATCAACGGGATGATCTTCCAGCGCGGCAACCCCATGGACTACGAACGCTGGGGCGCCGACAAGGGCATGGAGAACTGGGACTTTGCTCACTGCCTGCCCTACTTCAAGCGCATGGAGACCTGCCTCGCTGGTGCTGACCAATGGCGCGGCGGCAGCGGCCCGCTCGTACTCGAACGCGGACCGGCCACCAACCCCCTCTTCGGCGCCTTCTTCGAAGCTGCACAGCAGGCTGGCTACCCCCTCACCGATGACGTGAACGGCTACCGGCAAGAAGGCTTCGCCAGGTTCGACCGCAACATCCACAAAGGCCGCAGGCTCAGCGCAGCCCGTGCCTATCTGCACCCGGTTATGGGCCGTAAGAACCTCGATGTTGAAACTCTCGCTCACGCCACCAAGGTGGTCTTCGAGGGTAAGCGTGCCGTCGGCGTCGAGTACGTCCGTGCCGGACGCATGAAGCGTTCGGTGAAGGCCGGCGAAGTCATTCTCTGTGGCGGCGCCATCAACTCACCTCAGCTCCTGCAGCTGTCCGGAGTCGGCGACGCCAGCCATCTCCAGTCGCTCGGGATTCCCGTGGTCGCCGACCTTCCCGGCGTTGGCGCCAACCTCCAGGACCACCTGGAGGTCTACATCCAGTACGCCAGCAAGCTGCCGGTCTCGATTGCGCCAGGGCTGGCCTGGTGGAAGCGGCCAGGCATCGGCGCCCAATGGCTCTTCCAGCGCAAGGGGCTCGGTGCCACCAACCACTTCGAGGGCGGCGGCTTCACCCGTAGCAACGACGACGTCGACTATCCCAACTTGATGTTCCACTTCTTACCGATCGCCATCAGGTATGACGGCACCTCACCGACCAAGGGCCACGGTTACCAGGTGCACATCGGTCCGATGTACTCCGATGCGCGCGGCTGGGTGAAGATCCGCTCCACCGACCCGATGGAGCACCCGTCGATGCAGTTCAACTACCTCTCCACCGACCAGGATCGACGTGAGTGGGTCGAAGCGATCCAGGTGGCGCGCAGCATTCTCACCCAGCCCGCCTTCGGCCCTTTCAACGATGGCGAGCTTTCCCCAGGACCATCGGTTGAGACCGAGGAAGAGATTCTCGAGTGGGTGCGCGAGGACGCCGAGACCGCGCTCCACCCCTCATGCACCGCCAAGATGGGCGTTGGCGATGACGCTGTTCTCGATCCGGCGTCGATGAAGGTCTACGACGTCGAAGGCCTGCGCGTTGTTGACGCAAGTTCGTTCCCATACGTCACCAACGGCAACATCTATGCGCCGGTGATGATGCTCGCCGAGAAGGCCGCCGACCTGATCAACGGTGACGCACCGCTCGCACCGTCCGATGCCCCGTTCTACCGCTACCGCGAGGGCACCCCGCTCTATCCACCAGGCGATCCCCGTAACGAAGGAGCTGCCTCATGACGGCGACGATCGACGAGCGGGGCGCTGCCGCGTCCACTGACGGCCAGCCTGCCCTGACGGTTCGGAGCCTCTGGAAGGTATTCGGTCCGAGGGCCGACAAGATCGTCGGCTCACCGGACGCCGATCTCTCGCGATCGGAGCTGCTCGCGAAGACCGGCTGCACTGCGGCCGTCCGTGACGTGAGCTTCGACGTCGCGTCCGGCGAAGTCTTCGTGGTGATGGGGCTGTCCGGCTCGGGGAAGTCGACGCTGGTGCGCTGCCTCACCCGACTGATCGAGCCGACCGCCGGCCGCGTAACGATTGATGGCGAAGACGTCGTTGCCATGTCAGAAGGACGACTGCGCGAACTCCGCCGTCACCACGTTTCCATGGTCTTCCAGCACTTCGGCCTACTCCCCCACCGCAAGGTGATCGACAACATCGGCTACGGACTCGAGGTCAGGGGAGTGTCGAAGTCCGATCGCCGGACTCGGGCGCAGGAGATGGTCGACCTCGTCGGGCTCTCCGGTAACGAGAACGCCTACCCCGACCAGCTCTCGGGTGGAATGCAACAGCGAGTCGGCCTGGCCAGGGCACTCGCGGTCGACCCCTCGGTCTTGCTCTTCGACGAGCCGTTCTCCGCTCTCGACCCCTTGATCCGGCGGGATATGCAGAACGAAGTCATCCGGCTGCACCACGAGGTGGGCAAGACGATGGTCTTCATCACGCACGACCTCGCGGAGGCGCTCAAGCTCGGTGACCGAATACTGATCATGCGCGACGGCGCACTCGTGCAGATGGGGACGCCGGCCGAGGTCGTCGGTGCACCGGCTGACGAATACGTTCGTGACTTTGTCAGCGAGGTGCCGCGCTCGCACGTGTTGAACTTGAGCTGGGTGATGCGGCCCCCACGTCCCGACGAAGCCATGACTGGGCCCGAGATGGCGCCGGGGACCATCGTCCGAGACGCCGCCCGGCGCGTGCTCGACTCGGCTGACCCCGTCAAAGTGGTCGAGAACGGGCAGCTGCTCGGCGTCGTCGACCAGGACGACATTCTGCGCGTCATCGTCGCGGAGGAGACTCCGTCGTGACGACCATCGAGCTCGCCGAGCTGGAGCATCCGGTCGAGGAGGTACCACCCCCACCGGACGAGAGAACGAACCGTCGTCGCTGGATGGCGCTCGGGATCGTTCTCATTGTCTGGGCGGTCCTGGCAAAGCTGCTCCAGGGGCGAGCCACCCAAGACCTTCCCAATGCCGAAGTCACCGGCTTCCAACAGTGGCTGACGGATCTCTACGGCAACATCCAGGACGCAAAGTTCAACGACAGCTGGTTGCTCAAGCCCTTCATCTGGATCGGCGACGGGCTCAACTGGGTGGTGACCACGCTGCAACAGGTGTTCGTCAGTGACCCTGACCGCCCGCTCCAAGTCGCCCAGATCGGCTGGGTCGGTGTCGTCGCACTCGTGGTCCTTGTTGCCTATGCCTTGAGCGGCATACGCATCGCAGTCTTCAGCCTATTCACCATGTTGGCAGTGGGATACCTGGGTTACTGGGAAGACTCGATCGACACCCTGGTCATTACCGGCGTATCGGTCACCATCTGCGTGCTCATCGGTATCCCGCTCGCCATCTGGATGTTTCGTAGCCGGAGAGCCTCGGCCGGCATAACGCCGGTGTTGGACGCCATGCAGACGATGCCGTCCTTCGCCTATCTGGCGCCACTCGCACTGCTCTTCGGAATCGGCAATGCAGGAGCGGTGGTGGTGACCACGATCTACGCGTTGCCGCCCCTCGTACGCATCACCGCACACGCGTTGGGCACGGTCTCGCCAACGACCGTGGAGGCCACCACATCTATGGGCTCAACGTCGCAACAGCTGCTGGCCAAAGTACAGCTGCCGATGTCTCGGCGGACGATCATCGTCGGGCTCAACCAGACCATCATGGCTGCCCTCTCGATGGCCGTTATCGCAGCCTTCATCGCCGGTCCTGGGCTCGGACTCCCAATCGTGCGAGCTCTCACCATCCTCAACATCGGCGTCGCATTCGTCGCCGGGATGTGCCTGGTGATCTTGGCCATTCTGCTCGACCGCGGTGCGGTGCGCGCGGGACAGCGAGCGGAGATGACTGCCAGGTCCGGCAGCAGTGAAAAGCAGCGCCGCATCGTGCTCGGCGTGCTCGGCGCCATCACCCTGGTCTGCATCTACGTGTCCCACAGCCAGCTGAGCTGGTCGGTCTTCCCTAAGTCTGACCTCGGGCAGCAGATCGCCGACCGCGTCAATGACTGGGCGAAGACATTCACTGATGCCGTTGGTTCCTTCACGACTTGGGTCAACGACACCGTCACCGTTTGGGTGCTCAACCCCCTCGAAGACCTGATGGCGAACTCACCCTGGTGGCTGGTCGCACTTGCCGTCCTTGCGATTGCTGCGCTGCTCGGGGGAGCTGGCCAAGCTGATCGGTCGCGAGTCATCGGTGGTGGCGCACTCTGCGTCGCCGGAGTTCTCGGAGCGGGCTACTACGCATCCCAGGTGCCCGATATTCCGTGGATCCCCTACTGGTTGGTCGTCGTGGCGCTCCTCGCCGCGGGTGCGTACCTCGGCGCCGCCGAGGCGCTGCTCCCGACTGCTGTGTGCCTCTCCCTCATCTTCGCCGTCGGCCTGTGGCAAGACTCGATGGTGACCCTGTCGATGACACTGGTCGCGACGGCCGCCGTCATGATCTTTGGGGTCGTGATCGGAACCTGGATGGGCCGCAGCCACCGAGTGGACTCCGCACTACGCCCCATTCTCGACCTGCTGCAGACCATGCCATCGCTGGTCTACCTCATCCCCGCGCTGTTGCTGTTCCCGCCGGGTAAGTTCCTGGCAATCGCCGCTGCTGTGCTCTACGCGGCTCCCGTCTCGATCAAGATCGCCGCTGACGGAATCCGCAGCGTTGCACCGACCACGGTCGAGGCAGCACAGGCCATCGGATCTAGCCGATGGCAGATGATCAGCAAGGTACAGCTGCCGATGTCGAAGGGATCGATGGTGTTGGCAGCCAACCAGGGGTTGCTCTTTGTGCTATCCATGGTGGTGATCGGCGCGCTGGTCGGCGGTGGCAGTCTCGGCTTCCTCGTGATCAGCGGGTTCTCGCAAGGAGAGCTCTACGGCAAGGGACTGGCAGCAGCCATTGCCATCACGGCGCTCGGGATCATGCTCGACCGCATCACCGTCCACACTGCGGCGCGCTATGGACGCGCTGAGAAGGCGTGAACCGACGCCGCAACCGTGCGGCCCGACCGAAGGAGAAGAAGTGCGTGTAACGAAGAAGCGGGCCGGACGTATGACGGCCGTCGCCGTCGCCGCCGGCCTCACGCTGGCCGCCTGTGGCGGTAGCGACATCAATGAGTCCGCGGGTGGCGGCAGCACCTCCGGCGCAGACTGCGGCGAGATGAATATGGCGGTCAACCCGTGGGTTGGCTACGAGGCATCCGCCTACGTCGTGGGCCAGGTCGCGGAAACCAAACTGGGATGCACGGTCAACTACAAGGACCTCAAGGAGGAGATCTCCTGGCAGGGCTTTGCCACCGGTGATGTTGATGTCGTCATCGAGAACTGGGGCCACCCCGACCTCGAGAAGAAGTACATCGACCAGCAGGGTGTTGCTGAAGACGTCGGCAGCCAGGGCAACCAGGGCGTCATCGGCTGGTACATCCCGCCGTGGTTGGCCGAGGCCAAGCCTGACATCGTCGACAACTGGGAAAACCTCAACAACTACGCCAGTGACTTCGCCACGGCAGAGACCGGCGACAAAGGCCAGCTGCTCGACGGCGACCCATCCTTCGTCACCAACGACGAGGCCCTCGTGCAGAACCTTGGTCTGAACTTCGAGGTCGTCTTCGCAGGTAGTGAAGCCGCTTTGATCCAGGCGTTCCGCAAGGCCGAGCAGAACAAGGAGTTCCTGATCGGATACTTCTACGAGCCGCAGTGGTTCCTCTCCGAGGTGCCGCTGGTGAAGGTCGACCTGCCCCCCTACACCGATGGGTGCGATGCCGATCCGGCCAAGGTCGCGTGCGACTACCCGCCCTATCCACTGAACAAGGTCGCCGCGACTGAGTTCATGAACTCCGGGAGCCCGGCCGCTGACCTGGTCAAGAACTTCACCTGGACCAACGACGACCAGAACTCCGTTGCCAAGGCCATCGCTGCAGACGGGATGGCACCCGAAGATGCTGCGCAGCAGTGGATCGATGACAACCCCGACAAGGTGGACGCCTGGCTGAACGGCTAGCCAGACATAGCACAACGTGAAGGGTGGCTGGGGCTATAGCCCCAGCCACCCTTCACGTTGATGGATTCGGTCAGTCGCCAAGCTCGGAACGGCGCCGGATGACGTAGTCCTCAAGCTCTTGTCGAATCGACTCGTCGAGAGGCGGCTGCTCGTACTCCTCGATCTTCTGGTGGTAGATCTCAGTTGCTCTGGCGGCGGTGTCCTTTGAGCCGTTGCGGCTCCAGCGCTCGAAGTTGTCCGACGTGGACAGCCACGGTCGGTAGAAGCAGGTGCGGAACCGTTCCATCGTGTGCATCGCGCCAAGGAAGTGGCCCCCGTGCCCGACCTCTTGGTGCGCGTCGAACGCGAGGTCTTCATCGGTGATCTCGAGCGGAGTGAACTCCTTCTGCAGGATCTCGAGCACCTGCACGTCCATGACGTATTTCTCGAAGCACGAGACCAGGCCACCCTCGAGCCAGCCAGCGGTGTGCATCACGAAGTTCGTGCCGGACAGGAACGTCGGCATCATCGTCATCAGCGACTCCCAGGCAGCCTGAGCATCCGGCACCTGTGAAGAGTTGAGGCCGCCGCCGCCACGGAAGGGCAGCCCAAAGTGTCGGGCGATCTGGCCGGTGCAGAGCAGGCCCATGGCCGACTCCGGCGTCCCGAACTGCGGGGAACCTGACTGCATGTCGATGTTGGAGAGGAACGACCCGAAGACGACAGGCGAACCAGGTCGGATCAGTTGCGAGAGCGCAATACCAGTCAACGCTTCCGCGATCTGCTGAGCCAGGGCCGAAGGGATCGTGACCGGGGACATAGCGCCCATGAGAAGGAACGGAGTCAACACAACAGGCTGGTTTGCCGCCGAGTACTCGAACTGCGCATCCAACATGCGGTCATCCCACCGCAAGGGTGAGTTGCAGTTGATCAGCGAGATGCTCGCCGGCGTCTGTTCAATCGAATCGCGGCCGCCGAAGACGATCTCGCCCATGGCGATCGTGTCGCGGGCGTTGACGCCGCTCACCACGTTGCCCATGTACATCTTGTCGGTGAGCGTCAGCGTCGCGTAGAGCATGTCCAGGTGGCGTGAGTCGAGTGGGGTGTCGTTGGGTTCGGCTACCACACCGCCGACGCTGTCGATCGCGTTAAACGACTGAGCCAGCTTCGCAAAGTTGCGGTAGTCCTCCAGGGTTCCTTCGCGGCGAACATCACCGTCTCGAACGAACGGCGGACCGTAGACGCTGGAGAACACCATGTGGTCTCCGCCGATGTGAACGTTGTTCGCGGGGTTACGCGCTTGGATGTCGAACTCTCTCGGCGCTTTCGCGACCTGCGCCAACACCCAGTCGGGGTCGAAGAAGACGTTGTCGCCCTCGACTTTCTGCCCGGCATCACGGAAGAGGTCGAGGGCCTCGGGCTTTAAGAACTCGATCCCGATCTCGCTCACGATCCGTCGCCACCCGCGATCCAACGTGGCCATCGAGGCCTCAGACAGGATCTCGTAACGCGGCATGCGGTTGACGAACATCGGCGCACCTTTCGAACTCAAATCCCACTGAACGGGGGAAGTCGGCGCGATCCCTTGACCGCCCGGATTCGAAATCCTACTATCGCAACGTGGAATCTGAGTTCCACATAGTAGAACTCGATGTTCCATTGCCCACACCCGTCTCGCAGCACCGGCAGACCGAGAACAGGAACTCCATGCCTCCTCCCACCGGTACACAGGCAGTCGACCGTGCGTCGACCCTGCTGGTGACCGTCCTGCAGTCCGACCGCCCCGTGCCATTCGCCGAGCTCGCTGCAGCAGCAGAGCTGCCCAAGAGCACCGCGTCGCGCATCCTCACCAGTCTCGAGCGACACGGGCTGGTCCGCCGGGGCAGCGACTCCTCCGTCCGGCCCGGTCCAGTCCTGGCGCGGTACGCCGGATCGGGACGCGCTGACGCCCTGCTCCGCCTCGCCCAGCCGCACCTGACTCGACTCGGAGAGCTGACCGGCGAGACCGTCAACCTGGCTGTTCCGGGTCCAACAGCCGTCGACCAGATTGCCCAGGTCGACTCACGCTTCCTGTTGGGCGCCGTCAACTGGGTGGGTCGCGACGTTCCGTTCCACTGTTCGGCGCTTGGCAAAGTCTTCTTGGCCTACGGGGCCGTCCAAATGCCGCGGGGGCGTCTGGATCGACGCACCGACCGCACCCTGATCACCCGCGAACGCCTCGAAGACGATCTCGAGGGAGTACGGCGCAGAGGGTTTGCCGTCAGTGACAACGAACTCGAGCCGGGCCTGGTCGCGGTCGCCGCGCCGATCACCGATGCCGACGGCACCGTCGTCGCCGCCGTCTCCGTCACCGGCCCTTCAGTGCGGCTCACGGGCAACCGCATCGCCGGAGTCGGACGGCTTCTCATCGCTGAGACGCGGGCCATTTCTCGCGCACTCGATCCCGCCGAACGTCCCCGCAACCGGAAGGTGGGTGTGGCATGACGCCTGAGGAGATTTTGAAGGGCTTGTTTGATGAGACGTTGGTGGGCAATGCTCCTGCGGTGTTGGAGCTGACCAATGCCGGTCTTGGGATGGGGATGGGTCCGGAGACGTTGTTGTTCGAGGCGTTGATTCCGTCGTTGGAGGAGGTGGGGGCCCGGTTTGAGCGGGGTGACTTCTTCGTTCCGGAGATGTTGATCGCTGGTCGGGCGATGTCGGGGGCGTTGGAGGTGTTGCGGCCGTTGTTGGCTGCTACTGGTGCTGAGACGGTGGGCAAGTTCTTGATGGGCACGGTCAAGGGTGATGTGCATGACATTGGGAAGAACTTGGTCAACATCATGTTGGAGGGTGCTGGGTTTGAGGTGATTGATCTGGGGGTGCAGGTGGCTCCGGAGAAGTTCGTTGCCGCGATCGAGGAGCACAACCCCGACATTGTCGGGTTCAGTGCGTTCTTGACCACGACGATGCCGATGTTCAAGGCGAACATCAACGCGTTGGAGAAGGCTGGGTTGCGGGACAAGGTGATCGTGATGGTGGGGGGTGCCCCGGTGACCCAGGAGTACGCCGACGCCGTCGGTGCTGACGGGTACGCCGCTGACGCCTCCACCGCCGTCCGCCGCGCCAAAGAACTCCTCGAGAAGCGACGCGCCCTGACCAGGGCCTGATCACATGCCCAAACTCCTGCCCATCATCGAGCACGCGGTCAAGGGACCCGTGTGGGACTGCCGCATGTGCGGCCAGTGTGTCCTGCACTCCACCGGCATGACATGTCCGATGACCTGTCCCAAGACGCTTCGCAACGGGCCCTGCGGCGGCGTGCGGGAGAACGGCCACTGCGAGGTCGTCCCTGAGATGCGCTGTGTCTGGGTCAAGGCCGAGGAACGCAGCCGCACACTCCCGTTGATTCCGAAGTCCTGGCGCGAGCACATCCACGAGCTGCGACCTCCGGTCAACAACCAGCTTGAGGGGGAAGCGTCCTGGACCAACCTCCTCACCGGGCGCGACCGCGAGACCCCGGCGGGCTGGCAGGGCAAGTCCCTGGCCACCGCTGACGAAGTCAACCCCGAGCTCTCGCTCGTTGAGTACGAGGGGCCCTTCCAGACACCGTTCCACTCGCCGCGGCCGTAAGTTCGCGGCACGATACGGGAGTCGCGTCGGCGACTGCCCACCACAGAAACAGGAGCAGCATGCACACGGTTCTCAGCTCGGCGAGCAAGCAGGTCATCATCGGTGACGACCAGCCGTTCTGCATCATCGGCGAGCGCATCAACCCGACCGGACGCAAAGCGTTCCAGGAGCAGCTGCGGGCCGGTGACCTGTCGGCCATCGAGACCGACGTCGCCGCCCAGGTTGCCGGCGGCGCCATGGTGCTCGACGTCAACATGGGCGTTCCGCTGACCGACGAGGCCGAGCTGCTGGCCAAGGCGGTCAAGCTGGTGCAGTCGCTCACCGACATGCCACTCTGCATCGACTCGTCGGTCGTCGAGGCCCTCGAGGCTGGCCTTGGCGCCTATGAAGGCAAGGCGCTGGTGAACTCGGTGACGGTCGAGGACGAGCGCATGGACCTCATCCTGCCGCTGGTCAAGCGTCACAACGCCGCGATTATCGCGCTGCCCAACGACGAGTTCGAGATACCGATCGACCCCGACCGCCGCGTCGAGCTGACCAAGAAGTTCGTCGACCTCGCGACGACGAAGTACGGCATCCCGCTCGAGGACATCGTCATCGACCCGCTGGCGATGCCGATCGGCGCAGACTCGCTGCACGCCGACCGCACCATGGAGGCCATCAGCATGATTCGCGACCAGATTGGTGTGAACATGACGCTCGGCGCGTCGAACGTGTCCTTCGGGATGCCCGACCGTCACACGCTGAACGCTGTCTTCATCCCGATGGCGATGCGCGCTGGTCTGACCAGCGCCATCATGGACGCCCGCACTCCGCAGGTCGTGACCGCAGTCAAGGGGGCTGACCTCATGCTCGGTCACGACGAGTGGGGCGCGGCCTGGATCCAGCAGCACCGTGCCAAGGAAGCCGCAGCGAAGGCCTGACAGAGCCCCTCGAGTGCGCACCCCAATGACGGTCTTGCCTGCCGAGTGCGCACCTGGTGAACGTCCGGCTCCCTCCAGGCAAGGTGGGACTGCTACGTCCATGGCGAAACGGCGCCAGGATCGCAAGCGCGGTAACGGCGCTCCCACTCCATGTTGACCTCGTCCGCCTGACGCACATGCGGGGACGCGGGCCGGTTCACTGCCTGACCATGGGACCAAACCGCCGATGTACCCCACCCCGTGACCGTCGGAACGTTCAGGGAACCGGCGAGCAGGGGGTGACGGCCCGACGGGCGTTGCACAGGGTGGAACGGTCACCCTCAGGGGTATACACAGGGCAGCCTGCTTGATATATCTTTCTTGTGACCTCCCCGGTCGAGATCCTTCAGCCCGACGCCCGCTCGCAGTCTGAGCAGGCGTACTACGCGCTGCGCGAGCTGATCGTCACCCTGGAGCTCCCCCCGGGCAGCCTGGTCGACGAACCTGAGCTGATGGACCGACTCGGACTCGGCCGCACCCCGATTCGTGAGGCACTTCGGGCGTTGGCCCAGGCCAAGCTCGTCGAGGTCTACCCGCGCCGCGGCATGTTTGTTGCGCCGGCTGACGCCCGCGACCTCGCTTCGCTCTCCGAAGTCCGGTGCGTGCTCGAGCCGTTCGCCGCCCAGCTGGCCGCCCAGCGACTGACCGACGGCGACCGGGTCGAGATGGAGGCCCTCTTCGACGAGCTCGACGCGGTCAGCGTCAAGCCAGCCGGACGCCGACTCATCGAGATCGACCAGCGCATCCACCGATTCGTCTACCGGGCTGCGCACAACAGCTTCCTGGAGTCGGTGCTCGACGAGCACTACATGCACGCGCTTCGCATTTGGTTCCTGGCTCTCGACAAGGTCAGCCACCTCGAGGACGCTGTCCTCGAGCACCGCGCCATCCTTGAAGCCATCCGCGACGGGGACGCCGATCGTGCCGCGTCCACCATGCACACCCACGTCGACGGATTCGAAGGGTCGATCCGCCGGTCGTTGTAGTCAGACCCGTCCATCTCCACATCGCAGAAGAACGAAACGAAAGGGAAGCCATGAGCACCCTCCCCTCGCAGGCGAAGGCCGTCATCATCGGTGCTGGCATCGTCGGCAACTCGATGGCATACCACCTGGCCCGCCTCGGCTGGACCGACCTCGTGCAGATCGACAAGGGTCCGCTGCCCAACCCGGGTGGTTCCACCGGCCACGCATCGAACTTCATCTTCCCGGTGGACCACGCCAAAGAGATGGCTCTGCTGACGTTCGACAGCGTCCGTCAGTACAAAGAGATGGGCGTCTTCACCGAGTGCGGAGGCATCGAGGTAGCCCGCACCGAGGAGCGCATGCAGGAGCTGTGGCGCCGCATGCAGTCGGCGAAGTCCTTCGGCATCGACGGCTGCCGGATGCTCACACCGGCAGAGTGCGTCGAACTCGTCCCCTACATGGACCCCGACGTCATTCTCGGTGGCTTCTACACACCGGGCGTCGGCGTCGTCGACTCGCTGCGCGCCGGCACCATCATGCGCGAGAAGGCTCGGGACATGGGGGCGCTGCAGACCTTTGCCAACACAGAGGTCACCGGCATGGTCGTCGAGGACGGCCAGATCAAGGCGGTCGAGACTGACAAGGGAACCATCGATGCCGAGTACGTCGTCATCGCGACTGGCCTGTGGGGACCGCGCCTGGCCAAGATGGCTGGAGCGTCGATCCCGCTGACTCCCGCCGTCCACCAGATGATCGACGTCGGCCCAGTACCGCGCTTCGCCGATGCCAAGGGAGACATCGAGCACCCGATCGTGCGCGACATGGACACCAACATGTACGAGCGCCAGCACGGCAACGGTCTTGAGATCGGCTCGTACGCACACCGCGCGATCTTGCACGACCCGGAGGAGCTCCCCTCGGTTGAAGAGGCCCAGCTGTCCCCCACCGAGTTCCCGTTCACTGCCGAAGACTTCGAGCTGCAGTACGAGCAGGCGCTCGAGTTGATGCCCGAAATCGTCGGCGACGAAACGGTCGGCCAGAAGTACGCCATCAACGGCCTGCTCTCATTGACGCCCGACGGCATGCCACTGCTCGGTGAAACTCCCGAGGTGAAGAACCTCTGGTCGGTCTCAGCAGTCTGGATCAAGGAGGGCCCCGGCATCGGCAAGGCGGTGTCGGAGTGGATGGTGCTCGGCGACTCCGAGATCGACCTCCAGGCGTCCGACATCGCCCGCTTCTACGACCACCAGAAGACGCGCAAGCACATCAAGGAGCGCACCGCCGAGGGCTTCAACAAGACCTACGGAATCGTGCACCCGAACGAGCAGTGGGCGTCCAACCGCAACGTTCGACTGTCGCCGTACTACGAGCGTCAGAAGGCACTCGGCGCGGAGTTCTACGAAACCGCGGGTTGGGAACGTGCGTTCTGGTACGAGAGCAACGCTGGTCTAGTCGATAAGTTCGGTGACGCCGTCATGCCTCGCACGGCGGAGTGGGAGTCACGGTGGTGGTCGCCGATCATCAACGCCGAGCACTTGCAGATGCGCGAGACTGCCGGCCTGGTAGACCTCACCGCGTTCGTCGAGTTCGACATCCAGGGGCCAGGTGCGCTCGATGCCTTGCAGGGCGTCTGCATGCGGCAGATGGACGTGCCAGTCGGCCGTGTGGTCTACACACCCGTTCTGTCAGCCAATGGCGGGTTCAAGTCCGACCTCACGGTGATGCGCCTCGCACACGATCACTTCCGGGTCGTCACTGGCGGCGCACACGGGATGGCCGACCTCAAGTGGTTCGGAGACCACCTGCCCGCTGACGGCACCGCACAGATCACCGATCTCACCTCGTCACTCACCACCCTCGGCATCTGGGGCCCGAACGCACGCACGATCCTGGAATCCATCACCGGCGACGACGTCTCGAACGAGGGCTTCAAGTTCGGCACTTGCAGGACGATCGAGATCGGACCGTTGAAGGTTCTGGCGTCGCGCATCTCTTACGTCGGCGACCTCGGTTGGGAGCTCTACGTCCCGATGGAACAGGGCGCCCAACTGTGGGACGCACTCTGGAACGCCGGACAGGAACACGGCCTGATCCCCGTCGGCATCGGTGTTTACGGCACGACCGGTCGCATCGAGAAGGGCTACCGCGCGTTCGGTACCGAGCTCGAGACCGAGTTCAATGTGGTCGAGGCCGGCATGGCGCCACCAAAGATCAAGGCGGCTGACTTCATCGGTAAGACGGCGCACCTCAAGCACCGCGATGAAGACCCGGTAGCCAAGCTGTGCTCGCTCACGGTCGACGACCACACGAGCAGCACCGGCGCGAAGCGGTACATGATGGGCAAGGAGCCGATCCTCACACCCGACAAGCAGCCGATCACCGACGCACACGGACGTCGTTCGTTCGTCACCAGCGCCGGCTCAGCACCGTCGATAGGCAAGCACGTGCTGATGAGCTACCTGCCGCCGGAGTACGCCGTCGAAGGCACCAAGCTCGTCGTCGAGTACCTCGGCGAGCACTACCCGGTGACCGTTGCCGTCGCTGGGGCCACGCCCCTGTTCGACCCCAAGAATGAGCGGATTCTCTCCTGATGGACGTAATGGTCTGCATCAAGCGCGTCCCCCTTTCCGGGGGCAAGTTCACGATCACCGAGGACGGCCGCGACATAGAGACGGCCAAGCTCGGCTTCACGATCAGTCCGCACGAAGAGGTGGCGGTCGAGGAAGCGGTGCGGATTGTCGAGAAGCATGGCGGCAGCGTCACTGTGCTCACCCTCGGTCCGCCTGAGGCCGAAGAGCAGATCCGCGAGCAGATGGCGATCGGCGCCGATCGCGGAATCCTGATCGAGACCGACGGCCAGGAGTGGGACCCTCAGGCGACGGCGTCAGCCATCGCCGAGGCGATCAACGAGGACGAGAGCGACTTCGACCTTGTCATCATGGGGAACGAGTCGGCCGACGCCAGCGGCTACCAGGTCGGGATCCGGGTGGCGCACAAGCTGGGACGCCCCATCGTCACCGGCGTGAAGGGGATCACGGTCGAGGAGGGCAAGGCCACCTTCGAGCGCCCGGTGAAGACCGGACGCGAGTTCTACGAGGTGCCCCTGCCCGCGGTCGTCACCGTGCTCGACGGTCTCAACATCCCGCGCTATCCGTCGGTACCCGGCCGGATCCGCGCGAAGAAGAAGCCGATCGAACACCGCAACCCCGAGCGCCCGGAGTCGAAGCTGGAGAAGACCAGGCTCGAGGTTCCGGTCACAGAGGCCAAGCAGGCGCAGGTCCTGGGCAATGGCCCCGAGGCTGCTCCTGCTGTCGTCGAGATCTTCAAGCAGATCGGAGTGATCTGAGATGGTGCTGGTTCTTGTCGACCACGACCATGGACAGCTCGACGAGTTGTCCCTTCAAGCCGTCACGTACGGACGCGCGCTCGCGGCGTCGACCGGTGAGTCTCTCGATGCTCTGGTCGTCGGCGCCGACGGCAGCGGAGTTGCGGAGGCCCTCGCAGCGCACGGCGTCGCGACCGTGCATATCGCCGTCCATGACCGGCTGACCGACTACGCCCCACTTGCGTCGGCGCGCGCAGCCGCCGAGGTCGCCTCGCGCACCGAGGCATCGGTGGTCCTGGCAACCGGATCACCGCGCGGAAACGAGGTGCTGGCCCACCTGGGTGCCATCACCGACCTGCCCGTAGCCGCCGACTGCGTCAAGGTCACCCCTGGGTCGCCGACGAAGGTGGAACGCGCTCGATGGGGCGGCAGCCTCATGGAGGAGGCGAACCTGCACGGCTCGCCAGCACTGGTCAGCCTGGTTCCGCACACGATTGTCGCCGAGCCTGATGGGGCTGGCGCCGGAACCGTTGCAGAGTTCACGCCACAACTGTCGGACGCGGACCTGCTCGTGATTGCCAAGCCGGCAGCTGCGGCCGAGGAGTCCACCGGTGTGTCGCTGGCCGACGCCAAAGTGATCGTCTCAGGTGGGCGCGGCGTCGGCAGCGCTGATGGCTTTGCTCCACTCGAAGAGCTCGCCGAGCTCCTTGGCGGCACGATCGGGTGTTCGCGCGTCGTCACCGGCAACGGTTGGCGACCGCATACCGAGCAGGTGGGGCAGACCGGCACCAAGGTGGCACCCGACCTCTACATCGCCTGTGGCATCAGCGGTGCGACCCAGCACATCGCCGGCTGTCGTAACTCCAAGACGATGATCGTCATCAACACCGACCCCGAGGCAGCGATCATGGGCTACGCCGATTACGCCATCATCGGCGACATTGGCAAGGTGCTTCCGGCCATCATCGAGGAGACCCGCAAGGCCAAGGTCGGCTGAACTCAGCCATCCCCCACGGGATTCTTGTCCTTGTAGGGCTCCTTGGTCAGCCCGGTCTTGACCAGCTCCCCGTCCTGCAGCGCGACCGTCTTGGTGACGAGCAGGTCCGGGCAGCACAGCGGAGCGCGTCGCGTGAAGCCGTAGCCGGTCAGCTCGAGCTCCTCATCGACATACCTAGCCCTCTTCAGGTCGATGTACTCCTCCGGTGTCAGGGCCAGACCCACGTACTTGGGGCCGTCGAGAGCGCCGACGTAGACCAGGACCGAACTCGGGCTAGAGCTGGCACCCTCGCACACGATGTGGATCGACACCGACTCGTAGGAAGCGAGATCACCCCTCGCGACCACTCGGGCGGTCACTTGGAATCCACGGTAGGTGGCCTTCCCGTCCTCGAATCTCACGGTCGGCGTGCGGGTGAAGCACGGAACCGGATACTTGCCGTCACCCCATCCGATCATCGGCAACGGCGGCGGGGTCGGGGAGGTGCTCGGAGTGGGCGACGTCGACTGACTTCGGGACGGTGACGCAGAGTCGGTCGGGGACGCGGAGTCGGTCGGGGAAGCGGACGTGGGGGCCCGGGTCGGTTCGGGGGACTCGGTCGCCGCGGGTTCGGACGCAGTACACCCTACGACCAGAACGGTGGTGAGAAGAGCCGCGAAGAGTCTCGCCCCGCGTCGGGAGAGCCGCATGACTCACCTCCCCCGACGGGGCTCCCGGCGGTGAAAGCCGCCGCCATCGGCACGCCATCACTCCCACCGTAAGCCCCCTGCGCACCGATGAGGAGGGCCGATAGCCTCTGATCGCCCCACACATTCGGCAAGGCTGGGCAGCCCGCAGGCCGACAAGGCGTCAGAGCAGCGGGGTCACCGCTTGGTCGATGACCGTGCGCAGAGACCAGCGCACTCGGGCAACGGCTGCGCGGTCGGTCCGCATCTCGACGACACGGATGCCCCCACCACGGGGATCCAGCGCGGCATCGAGCGCAGCACCAACCGACGCGGTGCGCGTATGCGGCGTCTGAGTCGCTCCGCACCAGGCGGCAAAGTCGACGCCGTGCGGCGTCCCGAAGACGCGCTCGTGAGCATCGGCGTACTGTTCAGCGCCCTGCTCAAGCAAGCCGAAAATGGCCCCCCCGTTGTTGTTGACGACGATCAGGGTGAGGTCCGGCTCAGGTTCGTCAGGACCGAGGAGCAGCCCGTTGGCATCGTGCAGTGCGGTGAGATCCCCCATCACCGCGAAAGCCCGGCCCCCGCCGTCACGCTGCCAGGCCAGTGCCGCACCCAGTGCGGTAGAAACGGTGCCGTCAATTCCAGCGGCACCACGATTGGCGAACACCGTGACGCCGTCGCGTGGTGCTGCGGCGGAAAAGAAATCGCGCACCGGCATGGATGAACCCAGGAAGAGCAACGCGTCAGCTGGCAGCGCGCTATAGAGCGAGCTAGCCAGCCCCAGCTCAGCAGCTTCTTCGTCATTGAGGACTTCGTCCAGGGCTGCACGCGCGGCATGCTCGGCCCCCTGCCAGAGCGAGAGCCACTCCACATCTGGCTCATGGTGGCCGTCGGCAGCCGGGAGAGCCGGCAGCACCTGCGCGGCGGTACGCGTCGCGTCCGCCCAGTTCGCGGTCGTTGCAACCACTGACACAGCTGAGCGTGGGTCGCGAAGCAGCGCCAGCACCGCGCGGGACAGGGTCGGTCGACCCACCACGAGAATGTGGTCGGGTCGGGCGGCGTTCATGAACGCACCGAGCTCGAGCAGCGAACCACCCATCGATATCGCATTCGGACCACGTCGCGCATTTCCGCTGGGTTCACTGATGACTGGCCACCCGTGCTCCTCGGCCAGAACCGATGCAGCGCGACCCATCGCAGGAGTTGTGTCACCAACGACAACCAAGGTGCGGACAGGCATTCGGACGCTGGGCGCCATCGTCAGCGGTACCTCCGCGGCGGTCCAGGGTGCACCGTGCTCGCGTCCGCCGAGCGGCTCAGGCCAGTCGAAGTCGCCATCGGGGACGAGAGGCTCGCGGAACGCTACGTTCAGATGCACTGGCCCAGGGTTTCGGGTGAGCGCGCCGAGTGCAGCGGCCCATGCACGTCCGGTCAGTGCGCGCCAATAGGCGGTCAGCCCGACGACCCGCTCGGGGGCGCCTACCTCGGCGAACAGCCGCACGGAGTCCCCGAAAAGCTTGACCTGGTCGATCGTCTGGTTAGCGCCTGTTGAGCGCAGCTCTGGGGGACGGTCGGCGGTGAGAAGCAGCAGCGGAACGCCGGACTGATCGGCTTCGATCGCGGCCGGGTGCAGGTTGGCCGCTGCAGTACCCGAGGTGGTCACGACCGGGACCGGTGTACCGGATGCTTTCGCGAGACCCAGGGCGAGGAATCCGGCGCTCCGTTCGTCGATGCGCACATGGAGGCGCACCCGACCTTCGGCCTCCAGCTCGTAAAGCGCCAGCGCAAGTGGCGTGGACCGCGACCCCGGTGCCAGGACCGCCTCGCGCATGCCACAGCGGAGCAGCTCGTCGACCAGCACCGTGGCCAGCGCGGTGGACGGGTTCATGGCTGCCTCTCGACCGTTCGCATCCGGCTCATCGGGTGCCCGATGACGACGCTCTGACTGTATCGACCGGATGAAGTGCCCACTCGATCGGCGGATCGAGGGACATCGCGATTGATCTCCCCGCTCAGTCTGAGCGCATCTCCTACGAACGCATTCCGTCGCCGATGAGCGCGTCATAGGCCTCGGCCAGGCGCTGTCGCCACTGGGTGAACCGGGCAGCCGACATCGCCGCATCCTCTGGAGTGTCGGGGGTCGGCGAGCTCCGCAGGACGCGCAGCTCGCCGTCCGCAGGGATGAGACGGTCGGTCGTCACGTCGCCGCTCAGCAGCCGACCCGAGCCGAGCCCACAGGCGTAGGGGAGCTCGGGCAGGGACGCCGCCAGCGCCAGACCAGCTGACAGGCCGACGGAGGTATCAAGGGCCGACGACACGACGCAGGGCAGTCCATAAGAGCCGGCCACGGCGAGCGCGGGGCCGACACCGCCGAGCGGAGGCACCTTGAGCACGAGGAGGTCAGCCCCCTCACGCAGACCGACGACGTGGTGCGGGTCGTCAGCGGTGCGGAGCGCCTCGTCGATGGCGACGGGAAGGCCAATGATGCGGCGGAGTGCTGCGCACTCGACGAGCGTCGCGCATGGTTGCTCGACGTACTCGAGATCGAACTCGCCCAGCGCCTGCAGGGCCGCCGCCGCCTCTTCGGTGGTCCAGGCCCCGTTGGCGTCGACGCGGATGCGGCCTGCAGTGCCGAGCGCGTCGCGTACTGCAGCAACCCGAGCAATGTCGTCGTCGAGCGACTGTCCGGGCTCGGCGACTTTCACCTTGACTGTGGAGCAGCCGGACTCGTGCACCAAGCGTCCGGCGGTCTCAGCATCGGTTGCGGGGACGATCGCGTTGACGAGGACGGTCTCGCGCACGGCGTCGGGCCAACCGATCCACGCCGCCTCGATCGCGGCCGAAAGCCAGCGGGCGCACTGAGCAGGTTCGTACTCCGGGAAGGGTGCAAACTCCCCCCAGCCGGTCGGCCCGTGGATCAACAGCCCCTCGCGCACCCGCGTCCTTCGGAAAGTCGTCTTGAGCGGGACGGCGAAACCGATGGCCCCGTCCAGCAGGTCGTCGACGGACGGCAGCACTTGCACTGTTACGGACGCTTCGGGAACTTGCCGAAGTCGGGTTTGCGCTTGGCAACGTAGGCATCCCGTCCTTCTTGCGCTTCCTCAGTCATGTAGAAGAGCAGCGTCGCGTCGCCGGCCAGCTGCTGAATGCCGGCCAGACCGTCGTCAGCAGCATTGAGGGACGCCTTGAGCATCCGCAGGGCGAGGGGTGAGTGTTGCAACATCTCGCGGCACCACTGCACCGTCTCGATCTCAAGCTCCTCAATCGGGACGACAGCGTTGACAAGTCCCCAGTCCAGCGCAGTTGCTGCGTCGTACTGGCGACACAGAAACCAGATCTCGCGGGCTCGTTTCTGCCCGACGTGCCTGGCCAGCAGTCCGGAGCCGTACCCACCGTCGAAGGATCCGACCTTGGGGCCGGTCTGCTGGAACCGGGCGTTCTCGGCGGCGATCGACAGATCACACACCACATGCAGCACGTGACCGCCCCCGACGGCGTACCCGGCGATCATCGCGACGACTGGCTTCGGCGTCCGACGGATCTGTACCTGCAGGTCGAGAACGTTGAGCCGTCCGATTCCCTTGTGTGCGACGTCGTCGTCACCGATGTAGCCATCATCGCCCCGGATGCGTTGGTCACCGCCTGAGCAGAACGCCTTGTCGCCCTTGCCGGTGAGGATGATGACGCCGACCTCGTCATCGTCGCGGGCGCGGTCGAAGGCACTGGTCAGCTCGAAGAGCGTCTGCGGACGGAACGCATTGCGCACCTCGGGGCGGTTGATGGTGATCTTCGCGATGCCCTCGGCGACGTGATACTCGATGTCGGAGTAGTCGCCGGCCCCGACCCAGTCGGCGCCGGACTTGATGGTGGTGACGGCGTCCGGGTGCCCAGGCGGGTCAGTTTGCTGGCCAGTCTGCTCGGTCATCGCGGGGCTCCTCTCCGATCGGCTCCCAGCGTACGGGCGCGGCGTGGACGTTGCCCGCCCGGCTCACTGACGTGCGAGGCGCAACAATGCACAGGTGACCACCGCCGCAGTTAACGTCCTCGAGCTAGTGGATGCCCCAGATAGTGCTGCTGTAGCAACCTTCCTTCCCCGGCTCTCCGCCGCACTCACGGGTGACGCCCCGCTTCTACCACTTCCGAGATCCGGCACCGAACGCGATCGACTCCGAGAGGCCGGGGCCGGTATCTCGGTGCCCGACGGTGTTGCCCTTGCCGTCCCGACATCGGGTAGCACCGGGTCCCCCCGGCTGGCGCTGCTCGCAGCTGCCGCTCTCAAAGCCTCCGCCGACTCCACCCACAAGGCAATTGGCGGTCCCGGACGCTGGCTGCTTGCGCTGCCGGCTACGCATATCGGCGGGCTACAAGTACTGGTCCGGTCGTTGCGCGCGGGCCTCGACCCGGCCGTGGTCGACACTGCGAGCGGCTTCACAGCTGCCGCCTTCGCAGAGGCAGTGGCGTCGATGGACGTCGCCAGCTCAGAGCAACCGCACTACACCGCCCTCGTGCCCACGCAGCTGCAACGGCTGCTCGACGACGGTGCGGCTGTGGAAGCACTCTGGCAGCTCGACGCAGTCCTGGTCGGTGGTGCTGCTGCCTCCGATGACCTGCTGATGCGCGCATCCGGTGCGGGGGTCACGGTCGTCAGCACCTACGGCATGACCGAGACCTGCGGCGGCTGCGTCTACGACGGGGTCCCGCTGCCGGATGTGGACCTCGCCATCACCACTGACGGCCGCATCAAGATCGCCGGGCCGATGCTGTTCGACGGCTACCTGGGCGAGGTCGGGCCCCCAGCCGACGGTTGGTTCACCACCAACGACCTCGGACGTTTCGAGGACGGACTTCTCCAGGTGCAGGGCCGAGTCGACAACGTGATCGTGAGCGGTGGCGTGAACGTGCCGGCTGAGGCGGTGGAACGAGCCCTACTCGCCGTGCCGGGAGTCACCGCTGTGATCGTCGTCGGCGTCCTCGACGAGGAATGGGGTCAACGGGTGGTTGCGCTGGTAAGCGCTCGCGTCTCGATCGAGTTGGACACCGTCCGCTCCTCATGCCGAAGTGCGCTTCCAGCGGAGTGGCTACCGCGAGAAGTGGTAACGCTGGAGGCGCTGCCAATGTTGGCCAGCGGGAAACCGGACCGGCCCGCAGCACGCCATCTTGCTGCCGTACTGGCACGATGACCACCGGTTCGACGAGAGGGCAGACGATGGCGACGCCGGGGCAGTGGTGGCAAGGCGCGCGACCGCGCACGCTGCCTGCCGCCGTTACACCCGTCGCAGCAGGGACCGGAGTCGCGGCCTACTACGACAGCGTTGACTACGCGCTGGCTGCGCTCGCACTCGTGGTGGCCCTGGCCTTCCAGGTCGGCGTCAACTACGCCAACGACTACAGCGACGGCGTGCGCGGTACCGACGAGCAGCGCGTCGGGCCGATGCGGCTGACTGCAGCAGCGATCGCAGCACCAGCGGTCGTCAAACGTGCGGCGTTGATCTGCTTCACGACCGGGGCAGTCGCAGGACTCGTCATCGTCGCCTTGACGACCGAATGGTGGCTGCTCGGTGTTGGGGTGGCATGCGTCACGGCGGCTTGGTACTACACCGGGGGTCGCTCGCCCTACGGCTATCGCGGGCTCGGCGAGGTGAGTGTCTTCCTCTTCTTCGGCCTGGTGGCAACGATGGGGACGACCTACATCCAGACCCTGACCTGGTCGTGGCTGGCGCTCCTGGTGGCATCCGGGGTCGGCGCGCTTGCCTGTGCGCTGCTGGTCGTCAACAACTTGCGCGACATCCCGACGGACGCAGTGGCCGGCAAGCGGACGCTCGCCGTGCGACTCGGCGACCGAGGCACCCGCTTCCTGTACGTTGCCCTGCTGGCGAGCGCGCTGGTGGTGGTCGTCGTGGCATCCGTCGGATGGACACCTGCTGCGCTGTGGGCGCTGTTGGCGTTCATTCCCGTCGCCCCGCCAGTGGGAGCCGTTCTCGGCGGTGCTTCAGGGCGTGACTTGATCCCTGTGCTGCAGACAACCGGCGTGATCCAGCTCGGCTACGGCCTCACTCTCGGCCTCGGTCTCGCGCTCACCTGACGCACCCCCTCTGGGGATCGAGTGGACGTTGTTGCTGCACTCCCGTATTATGGAGCATCAATGTTCCATTACGGAACCTCAGTGTCCCATGCGGACCGAACCCCGGAGAGAACAATGGGACGCCCCGACCGCACCCGTCGTTCGCTGCTCGACGCCGCTGTCGTCGTGCTCAGCAAGGACAGCTCGGCGTCCCTCTCCGAGGTCGCCACCACCGCCGGGGTCGGACGCACGACGCTTCACCGCTACTTCCCCACCCGCGAGCTGCTCATTCGTGCCCTCGTCGAGGACGCCCTTGACCGCGTGGCCGACGCCATCGCCAGTGCACACCCCGACCAGGGTCCGGTCGTCGACGCCCTTCAGCGGGTCACCGACACCGTCGTCCCGCTCGGGCCGAGCCTGTCCTTCCTGCACGCAGAGCCCGAGGTCTACAACGCCCGCGATCTCATCCGCCGCTGGTACGAAGCCCTCGAACCGGTCGCGCAGGCAATCGAGCGCGGCCAAGCCGATGGCACGCTCCGCGACGACCTTCCGGTCAAGTGGGTAGTCGACGCCTACGCCGGCGCCATCCTGACCGCCTGGGACACCGCAGACGAGGGACGTATCTGGCTCCAGGACGCCCCACGCCTCGTCATGACGACCATCGTGCACGGCATCGCCACCCCTCCGACGAGCTCGCCATGACGCGCGCCCGCATCATGCCCTTCGTCGCCCTCGAGGGGTCGACGCTGCTGGCCGGTCTCGCTAACGGCGTCTCCATGGTTGCCCTGCCATGGCTCGTCCTCGATCTGACCGGCCGTGCTGACGCGGCAGGTCTGGTCGCCCTCGTCAGCGGCGTCCCCACTCTCTTTGCGTCGCTCTTCTCCGGCACCATCGTCGATACCGTGGGACGCCGGCGCACGTCGGTCTTCAGCGACCTGATGTCGGCTGTCGCCGTCGCCGCGATCCCCATCGTCGCGCTGACGACAGGGCTCACCTTCACGTGGGTGCTTGTCCTCGCTGTCCTCGGCGCTGTCTTCGACCCGGCGGGCGTCACCGCTCGCGAGTCAATGCTCACCGGCGTCTCGCGCGCAACCGGGATGCGCCTCGAGCGCGTCAACGGCATCCACGAAGCGGTGTGGGGGCTGGCGTTCCTCGTCGGCCCTGCTGTCGGTGCTGGCCTGATTGCCACGATCGGAGTCGAGTCCGCCTTCTGGGCCATGACGGTCGCCTTCGTGGCCTCGGCGGTGCTGCTGGCCTTCGTCCATGTGCCGGGCGCCGGACGGCCCCACTACGACGATCGCCCCTATTTCTGGTCGGGCACTCTGGACGGACTCAAACTGGTATTCGGGGACGCACCACTGCGCACCGTCGTGCTCCTGTCGACCGGCGTCGTCGGTATCGCCTACCCGGTCATCGGCATCGTTCTTCCAGTGATCTACCAGGCGGAGGACAATCCCGTCGGCCTCGGGGCGATCGTCATGGCCTTCAGCTTCGGCGGTGTGATTGGGGCCCTGCTGTACAGCTCGTTCGGTCACCACTCCCACCCTCGCGGCACCTTTGCCGTCGCTCTCTGGGGGGCGGCGTTGTCGCTCGTGGTCTTCGCGATCTGGCCCGAGACCGGCGTCATGATCGCTGCCGGCTTTGCTGGCGGCATTCTGCTGGGGCCGATGAACCCCATCATCAACCTGGCCCTGCAGCGGCGGACGCCAGAGACCATGCGGGGACGGGCGATGGGAGTGGTGACGGCCCTCGCCTACGGCATCTACCCGATCGGATATGTTCTGGCAGGAATCCTCGTCGAGACGTTCGGCGTTCCAGCTGCGCTGGGGGTGTTTGCCGGGGCCGCGGTGCTGCTGGCAATCCTGGCGTCGGTGGCACCGACGCTCAAGCGGCTCGACGAGCGGCCGCTGGCCGAGCCGCTTGTCGAGCAGTCAGTCCGCGCGGCTGTCTGAACCATCGGCTTCACCGCGCTGTGCGTCATCCCAGTCATCCTCAGCCGCGGCACGCGCAGCCATCTTCTGGTTCGCCCGCTCAGCCCGTGTGGCGATCGAGGTTGAAAGTGCTGCACGCTGCTTGCGTAGCAGGAAGATGCTCGCGACTGCCGAGATGAGGAAGGCCACCAGCACCGCGGTCAGGATGTCGGCCAGGAAGTAGAGCACTGCGAAGGGGACGACAAAGAGCACAACCCGGCCCAGCGAGTAGGTCGCAACCGGGTGCCGAGCCGTCCATGGGTCACCCTCGGTCGGCTCGGGGAGATCGGGCGTCGGTGCTGGACCGTCTGCCGGGGTCTGGCTCTCCATCACACTCCTTCGAGGGGCAAGGCTGCCCGTCCTTCGAACCGGGTCGAGAGTACGACGGTGGTGTGGGTGCGCGAGATGCCGGGGATCTTGCGCAGGCGTCCGAGCGACTTCTCGAGCGAGTCGATGTCGGCTACCCGGACCTTGAGAATGAAGGACTCGTCGCCGGCGACGAACCAGCAGTCCTCGATCTCCTCCAGCAGTGAGAGGTGCTCGGCAATCTCGTCTTGATCGCCGTCATCAGATTGCTCGATCCCGACGATCGCGACCACTCCCAGTCCGAGGGCCTCCGGAGCCAGCGCCGCGTGGTACCCGGTGATCACTCCGAGCTGCTCCAAGCGCTTGACGCGATCGGCGACGCTCGGCCCTGACAGTCCCACGAGCCGTGCCAGGTCGGCATAGGGGATCCGGGCGTTGGCCCGGAGCGCAGAGATGATCGTCCGGTCGACCGTGTCGAGGGCATCCCTGCGGCGCGGGCCCCTGCCCAAAGCCGGGATGCTCCCGGTCGCCACCGGACTGGCAGCGGATCCGGGATTATTCTCCGTTCGCAAGGTGTTAACCCCTTTGTTGGCTCATATTCGTTGGACAGTACTGGGTCGGTGCCTTAGTATTTAAGTCATCGGGGCCAACCAGGCCTCGAATCGAAGAGAAAGTTTATGGAGTTGAGAATCATGGTCCCATCACTCGAGATCGCTCGCGCCCATGTCCGCGTGCTTGAACTTGAAGCGGACCGGTTGCGGGTTCGTCACCAGGGCCCGACCACCTTTCAGCGGATGCGTACGGCCCTGAAGGGTCGCTCGGCCTGAGTTCACACCCCTGACCACCCCTGACAGTACGACCTCTCTCCGGCGGCGTCCCCTCAACTAGCTGCCGAGAGCCTCGCGGGGTCCCTCCTCGAGAACCCCCACCAGCACCTCCGGTCGCCCAGCCTCCGCTCGGCGCCCGGAGGTGCTGGCAATTCTGCAGGTGTCTGCAGCTGGCTCCGTCCGCACCTCCCGCACCTCTGACTGCGCACCTTCCCGCCTGCGGTTACCCTGGCTGAACAGGGGACGTCTGTTGGTTACCCCCTCGACCGACAGGAGGTTGGCACCATGCCACGACTCTTGTTGGCACTTGTCCTGTTGGGGATCGTCATCTACCTCACTATCCGGATGATCCAGCGTCGCGGTGACGGTGGTGGCGGACGGGGATCAGCACGCCGCCCAGTGGCTCCTGACGACGACCCGACGTTCCTGCGCGACCTCGACACGCAGCTGTGGGAGCAGCAGCAGCAGGAACGTCAACGCGAGCAGCAGGAAGACCCGCCGGCCACCTGAGCCCGCACGAACCGGAGCGGATCTTCGTTGGTCAGCTCAGCCAGACGACGATCGCGGCGAGGACGACGCTGCCGCTCGACTAGTTCGCCGCGCAGCGCGCAGCACCCCGATGACCGCGCCGATGAGCCACGCCGCAAAGGCGACGGACCCCATGCCTCCGCTCCAGAAGCCGGAGAGGCACAGCACAGCGACCGTGTAGGACACCCAGACGGCCCACGTCGGCAGGGCGTGCGCCTGCTGGGCGATCCGCGTCGTCACCGCGACCATCGCCGCGCCGCCGATCAGCCCGGTGAGCCCGACAACGGCCCCCGCGGTGCCGAGCACTCGGGCGGTGTCCGGGTTGGGGGTGAACTCATCCGACAGTGCCGTGACCGCGCTCGACACGTCGAGCGAGACTCCTGTGATCATCAGCCCGCCGAGCAGCGCCGCGGCCGGGACAGTCGCGTGGGCAAGCGGGTCGCCGCCGGACATCCGGTCCAGCACTCGCCGCAACCCGACGGCAAACCAGAGCAGCAGCGCGACCCCCGCGGCGAGCACCGGCAGCCCGATGCCGGCGGCGGCCTGCTTGGCGCCGTCGTTGAGCCTCTCGAGGATGGTGGCGTCCGACACCGACGGGTAGTCGACGCCGACCAACGAGCACAGCGCCACCCCGACGCCGAGCAGCACGACCGAAGCGGCGCCCGCCCATCCCGCGCGCTGAAGAGCTCGTGAGTCGTCCATGCCGCCTCCCACGGTCGCGGCAACGGGCGGTAGGACGTGACGCAGGTACCGGGATCCGTCCCGCTGCACGAAGTAGCGTCAGGGCGAGCATGCCCCCGGGCCGGACCGCCGGCAAGGGGCGCGACGGATCAGTGCCCGGCGCCTGCAGGGGGCGTGGGTCAGACGCCACCGTAGGAGTGCAGCCCCACGAAGAAGATGTTGACGCCGAAGTAGCTGAACAGAAACGCTCCGAGCCCGATGATCGCGATGATCGCCGCCCGACGCCCGCGCCAGCCGGCCGTTGCCCGCGCGTGCAGGTAGGCCGCGTAGATCACCAACGTGACGAAGGCCCAGGTCTCCTTCGGGTCCCAGCCCCAGTAACGGCCCCACGCGTCCTCGGCCCAGACGGCGCCAGCAACGACGGCAAAGAACCACAACGGGAAGGCGAACGCGATCGTCTGGTACGCGACCTTGTCCAACTGCTCAGAAGCCGGAACCCGCGAACCGATCGCATCGCGCAGGCCACCCGTCGTCCCGACAGCGGCCCGGCGCTCGTACCGCTCAGAGAACAGATAGAGCACCGACGCCAGCGACCCCACCGTAAAGACCGAGCTGGCGATGATCGCAGCGCTCACATGGATCCACAGCCAGTAGGACTTCAGCGCCGGAACGAGTTCGGCCGACTCGGTGTACAGCACCAGAACCGCGACGCCGAGCAGCAGCAGGTTGAACAGGACGACGACCAGCCCAAGGTCGCGCCACTCCGGGCGCTTGGGCAGCATCGCCACCCAGATCACCAGCAACGTCGCGACGGCCGTGACGGTGAACTCGTACATGTTGCCCCACGGTGGGCGCTGCGCCGAGATACCGCGGGTGATGACGGCCGCAACGGCCAGAACGGCAGCGAGAGTTGTCAAAGAGACGCCGACCCGCGCCCACCGTTGGTCGGCGGCGGTCTCCGGAGGGGCGGCGGTGGCAACGGCAGAACCCGAATCCCCGGCGTTCTGTCGCTCGCGAGCCACCCTTGCCTGCTGCGCCCGAGTGGCCCGCCTGCGCCCAGTTCCCACGGCGAGATCGGCGGCAAACGCCACCAGGGCGACGGCCAGCACGATGATGGTGCTGTAGACCAGCCCATTGCTGAGGTGTGCCCATGTCTGGCTGCTCACGTCTGCTCCTCCACGGCGGTCGACCCACCCGGTAGGGCCGCCCTTACAGCATCCACCTCATGGGCCAAGGCTGCCCACTCGGTTTGGGCCAGTCCGGCCACCTCGACGAGGGTACGGCCCTGCTCATCAATGCTCGCGCGCACCCATACCCGACGCCTGCGCACCAGCAGCGAGAGTGAGATCCCGATCATCGCCGCTACCGCGGCCAGCAGGACCAGCCAGCGTCCTGGGTCATACGCGACCTGCACATTCGCGAACTCCGACAGGCCGTCGAAGGTGATCGACCCGCGACCGTCTGGCAGGTCCCAGGTCTCGCCGACCGCCAGATCCTCGCGGCCAAGCTGCTCCATCGCCGAGCTGTCCAGCTGGTAGACGTTCTGTGGGACGCCGGAATCGAGCCCGAGGTCGCCGGCCCACGCACCGAGGTACACCCTCGGATCGTTCGCCTCCGGGAAGGTCGACCGCGGTCCAGTGGTCGGGTCGATCTCCTTCGGCGCCGTCGGCGCCACTGTGACGTTGAATCCCAGCTGCTCTGGCTGGGCGTCGGGCACCTTCACGACTGTCGTCGAGGTAAACGCCGGGTCCTGCGGCAGTGCCGGTACCGCTCCGGAGAAGGCAATGTCGCCGTTGCCATCGCGCACGGTGAATACCGGTGCGTAGCCGTGGCCCAGCAGGAAGACCTTGCTGCCGTTGATGTTGAGGGGCTTGTTGACCTCGATGCGCTGTTGCTGTTGCTCGGCTCCTGGGTTCTCGCGATACGTGACGTCGGCTGTGTACTGATCAGGCTGACCGCGGTTCGGACCGTCCTCGAGAAACTTCGCATCAAACTCGTCCATCGTGAACGAGAAGGGGGCCAACAGACTCGTCGAAAAGCCCCGCCCTGGAACGAAGTCGTCGTACTGGGTCAAAGTGTTCGCGAAGCCTTCACCCTCCACGATCACCACCGTGCCGCGGTAGCCGAACCACGCCCCCCAGGCGACACCGACCAGAAGGACCAGCAGCGACAGGTGGAAGATGAGATTGCCAAGCTCGTGGAGGTAGCCCTTCTCAGCGGCCACACTGCTATCGGCGCTGTCGGCCGCGGCACTTGGTCGAAGCCGGAAGCGGGCGCTGCGCAGCGTGCTTTCGGCCGCGGCGATCACGTCGGCTTCGGTCGAGTCGGTGGTGAACGCTCGGTGCTCAGGCATCCGCGTCAGGTTGCGCGGAGCGGCAGGAGGCACCGACCGCAGGTTGCGGGCGTACTGAAGGCAACGCGGCAGGATGCACCCCGCAAGCGACACCATCAGAAGCAGGTAGATAGCCGCAAACCACGAAGCTGCATAGACGTCAAAGAGCCCTAGCCGGTCGAGCCAGGGGCCGACGGTCGAGTGCTCCTGGAGGTACTCGCCGACCCGCAAGGGTGAGGCCCCGCGCTGGGGGAAGACCGAGCCAGGGACGGCGCCCAGCGCCAGCAGGAAGAGCAGGATCAACGCGGTGCGCATCGACGTCAGCTGCCGCCACATCCAGCGAATGCCGCCGATGAAGCCGAGTGATGGCTGCCGGGGCGCAGTGCCCTTTGAGTCTTCGTCGGTGAGCGCGTTGATCACGTCGGCCGGCATCAGAACGGCACCCCGAAGCCAGCGGTCCAAATGCGAAGTTGGATCGAGATCTCGGCCCACTGACCGGTCACCATGAGGACGCCGAGCAGCACCAGCATTCCGCCACCGATCCGGATCAATAGCGTGTAGTGGCGCTTCATCCAGCTCATGGCTCCGAACGCTTTGCGAAACGCGAAAGCCACCAGCAGGAACGGCAGACCTAGGCCGAGGCAGTAGACGGCCGCCAGCGCTGCTCCGCGGGCGGCGCTGGCGGAGTCGATCGCCAGCGCTTGAACGGCCGCAAGTGTTGGACCGACACAGGGTGTCCACCCCAGCCCGAAGAGGACACCGAGCAGCGGCGCACCGACCAGGCCCATGGACGTGTTCTTCGTGGGGTTCCACGATCGGTTCAGCCACGGGATCAACCCCATGAACGCAAGCCCGAAGACGATGGTGAAGAGTCCGAGCACCCGAGTGATGACATCGGTGTACTCGTACAGCACGGAGCCAAGACCCCCGAACAGCGCTCCGTACGACACGAACACGACGGTGAACCCGCCCACGAAGAGGGCCGTCCCTAGCACCAGACGCCCACGCTTAGCTTCGCCGAGGTCGATACCGATCATCCCGGTGACGTACGAGAGATACGCCGGTACCAGGGGCAGCACGCAGGGCGAAGCGAATGACACGACGCCGGCCGCGAACGCGAAGACAGCAGCGAGCAGCAGCGATCCCCCGACGACGGTCTCCGCCGGGTCGACGAGCAGCGCCGCCAGCATCAGCCCTCCGATGCGACTTCGTTGACGAGGTGCGAGAGCTGCGAGTACGTCGTGGGACCCAGGATGCGCGCGGCTATGAGCCCGTCACGATCGATCACCAACGTCCAGGGGATCGAGCTCGCAGGAACGGAGTCATGAAAGGCCAGCTGCAGCTCACCGCTGTCGTCGACCAGGCTCGGATAGGTGATGCCGAAGTTCTTCTCGAACGCGGCCGCCGCCGCTTCCTGGTCGCGACTGTTGATCCCGAGGAACTCGACACCCTTGTTGCGGGAGTCGGCGTACACCTGCTGCAGCGCCGGCGCCTCAGCGCGACATGGGCCACACCACGACGCCCACAGGTTCAGCACCACTACGTCACCTGCGAAGTCCGTCAGCGCCAGCTGGTCACCGTCGAGTGTGGCTCCGGCCAGGTCCGGTGCTGCCGTGCGATCTGCGCTGTCGATCACCTGCGTCGAACCGTCGCCCGCAACAAAGCCTTGCCCGTCACCTGAGTCAACATTGGCCTCACTGCCAGTGCACCCCGCAAGCGCCAGGAACAGCGGGGCAACGAGCATCGCCACCGTCATCGCGCCTCGAGAAAGGCGCACGTCAAGCACCTGACTTCTGCTTCTGCACCGAGGCGGGGAGCAGATCGCGAGCAGGTTCGCTGTAGGTGACCGCCACGATCTCGTCGCCTCGGTAGGTGAACGACGTGAGGCTCGCCAGTGAGCACTCGCGGTTACGCGGATCGTGCCACAGCCGGCGTCCCTCAACGTGCGTGCGTGTGGTCCAGATCGGCAGCTGATGGCTGACGAGCAACGCCTCGTGGCCACGCGCAGAATCGCGCGCTACAGCCATTGCAGCCAGCATGCGCAGCGCCTGCGCTCTGTACGGCTCACCCCACGACGGGCGGAACGGGTTGCGAAGGTGCTTCCAGTGTCGTGGACGCGAAAGTGCCCCGTCTCCGACGCCGAAGGTCAGCCCCTCGAAGACGTTGTCGGCCTCGATCAGCCTGCCGTCGACAGCGATCGGCAGGTCATGCGCGGCGGCGATGGGCTTCGCCGTCTCCTGGGCACGCTCGAGCGGGGACGCCCCGACGTGGGCGATGTCGGCATCAGCAAGGTGCTCGGCGATCCGCTGCGCCATGGCACGACCGAGATCAGAGAGCTGGTAGCCGGGCAACCGTCCGTAAAGAACGCCTTCGGGGTTGCGCACCTCACCGTGGCGCAGCAGGTGGACGACGGTGAGCTCGCTCATGCGGCCTCCGGGGTCGCGACCGCTGCGGCGGCAGCAGCAGCGGGAAGCGCGTCGATCACCTGTGAGATCGCTGCGTCGTCGTGCGCGGCGCTGAGGAACCACGCTTCAAAGACCGACGGCGGCAGGTAGATGCCCTGGCTCAGCATCGAGTGGAAGAACGCGCGGTAGCGGAAGGCTTCCTGCGACTGGGCACCCGCGTAGTCGATGACCTGCTGGTCGGTGAAGAAGACGCTGAAGAGCGAACCGGCGCTCTGGACGCGGTGCGCAACTCCGGCCGACGAGAGCGCCTTTGAGACCGCCTGCGAGACCTCAGCGGACTGCCGGTCGACCGTGGCGTAGACCTCATCGTCCAGCGCCCCCAGCGTTGCAGCACCAGCGGCCGTGGCGATCGGGTTACCTGCGAGCGTCCCGGCCTGATAGATCGCACCCTGCGGGGCGAGCTGCGCCATCACGTCCTCGCGACCGCCAAAGGCGGCGGCGGGCAGCCCGCCACCCATTACCTTGCCGAACGTCATCAGGTCGGGCGTCACGGGTTCAAGCCCGAACCATCCGGACCGGCTTACCCGGAATCCAGTCATGACCTCGTCGCTGATGAAGAGCGATCCGTTCTGCGCGCACAGCTCGGCGATCTTGGCGTTGAATCCGGATGCGGGCGGGACAACGCCCATGTTCGCCGCAGCTGCCTCGGTGATCACGCAAGCGATCTGGTTGCCCCGCTGAGCGAAGACCTTTTCCAGGGCAAAGGTGTCGTTGTAGGGGATCACGATGGTGTCGGCTGCCGTGCCCGGCGTCACACCCGGAGTATCGGGCAGCCCGAAGGTCGCTACTCCTGAACCGGCTGCGACGAGCAACGAGTCGACGTGGCCGTGGTAGCAGCCAGCGAACTTCACGACCTTTGCCCGACCGGTGAACCCGCGCGCAAGGCGGATCGCCGACATCGTGGCCTCGGTGCCGCTGGAGACGAGGCGCACCCGTTGAACCGGCGTCCGGCCGACGATCAGCTCAGCGAGCTCGACCTCGCCGGGCCCCGGCGTCCCGAACGTGAACCCCCGGCTGACTGCCTGTTCGACCGCGCCCATCACGGCCGGGTGGCGGTGGCCCAAGATCATCGGCCCCCACGAGCAGACGAGGTCGACGTACCGGCGGTCGTCGGCGTCCCAGACGTAGGGACCATCGCCGCGGACCATGAATCGCGGGGTTCCGCCAACGGCCCGGAAGGCCCGCACCGGCGAGTTCACCCCTCCTGGGGTGACAGCCTGGGCGCGGTCGAAGAGGTCGGCCGATGCCGGAGCCTCGTAGGGGTAGGTCACAAGGTCAGATTCTCTCAGGGGCTCGACTCTTGGCCCAATCGGGCGTCCCAGCAGGCCCTAGCCTTCATCTCGGCGCCGCCTGAAGCCCCTCGGCGATCTCGGTCACGTCGCCCTTGCCGGTGGACGCCGCCATCACCAGTTCGAATGCCTCGTCGTCGCTGAGGGCGACATCCCACCCGTTGAGGTCCAAGAACACCGCGGCTGCGAGCCACGCCAGCCTCTTGTTGCCGTCAACCAGGGCGTGATTGCTGGTGATCGAGTGGAGCAAGGCTGCCGCCTTCTCAGGAACGGTGGAGTAAGCGTCCGATCCGAGTACCGTGGTCTGTGGCCGACCCGCAGCCGACCCCAGCAGCCCGACATCGCGCACGGGACCGGCGCCGAGTTCAGCGACCAGGAGCAGAAGGTCGTCCGTTGTCAGGTACCGAAGGCTCACACCGAACCCAGTCGATCAAGGACGTCACGCCAACGCTCGGCATTTCGGTGACCGCTGTCCTCCACGAGCTGACGGTGCTCAAGGGCAGAAAGCCGGTCCAGAACAGCCCGTCGCACGATCTCCTGACGCGAGAGACCCTCGGCCTCAGCGAGGGCAGAAAGCGCAGCGTCGAGCTCGTCGTCGGTTCGCAGAGTCATGGCCATGGACCGATGGTATCAGATTGATACCACTTCCGCTTCGAGTGCTCGCCGTCTGGCGCAGTCAGGCGCCGACAAGATCACGTCGGTAGAAGGCGACCCAGCCCACCGCCGTTGCGACCAGACCGATGACGGTCATCACCAGCCCCTGGGTCAGCGCGTAGTCGGCAACCGGCACGAGCGCCAGGTGGTAGAAGGGCGAGAGCCCGATCACCCACCCGGGGAAATGCAAGCCCTGGCCGACGATCTGCAGCACGTAGGTCACCACGACGGCGCCGACAGGCACTCCAACAGTGAGCCGCGGGGCCAGCCCGAACATGGCAACCGCCAGGCCTCCGAAAAGCAGGATGACCGGCAGCAGATTGGCGCTGGCCGCGATGGCGTCCCCCAGGCTGACGCCCGCATCAGTGATCGCCGCCCCCACCCACGTCGCTGTTCCGCTGACCAGCACGAGCACGATGACCGACGCAAGCGCCAACAGCAGGTGGCCGCCGAGCCAGCGCCCGCGGGTCAGCGGACGCGTCAAGAGATGTTCGGCGCGCTCGGAGTCCTCCTCGCCGCGCACCGCTCCGATCCGCCAGGCTGCGTACAGGCTGACGACCAGTCCGAGTACGACCGCCATGAAGGCCAGCATTCCTTTGGTGATGTCATCGCGGGTGAGCCCGAGCATCTCGAGGTACACGTCGTACGCGGGATCGTCTGCGAGAACCTCGCCCATCGCTTTGACGAGGCTTCCCATGAAGAACGAGTACGCAGCCAGCCCCAGCGCCCACGCCAGCAACGTGCCCCAGGTCAGGCGCCACGCGAAGCCGATCGGGGACTGCAGCAGGAAGAGCCGAGAACGCGGCTCGGTGCCGGGCGTGAGAACTGCCGCTCCCAGGTCTCGGCGCGACCGAAGGAACAACGCCAAGGCAATCAACCCGCCGACGGCAGCCATGTAGACCGCGACAACGCCGAAGTTGTTGTCGCCGAACGGCCGGAGCCGGTCCATCCAGCCGAAAACGGACAACCAGTTCACCCAGAGTCGGTCGTCACTGCTGTTGGAGATCATGCGCAGTACGAATGCGACGCCGAGGAACCCCGCACCGACCGCAGCCACCCTGCGCCGCACACCAAACATCTGGGAGGCCACCGCTGTTGCGGCAGCCATCATCGCCCCGAACCCGAAAATGCCAAGTGCGAAGAGTGCCGAGCCGACGACGTCACTGCTGAACCAGACAATCGTCGAGAAGACCGCTGCCCCGGCGATCGCGCATCCGATCAGCACGGTGAACAGACCGAGGCCAGTGGCTTGGATGCCCGACACCGGGCCGGCACCAACGAGCTCGCCCCGTCCGCTCTCCTCCTCACCACGCAGGAGTCGTGAGGTGGTCAGGATGGCCCAGACGCCGACAATCGCCTGCATGAACCATCCGCCATCCCAGACCACAAAGCCGCCCACCGTGTCGACCGCGTGTGGGATGCCCTGGAGCATCCGCACCGCTGGCTGGTCCCCAAGCGCCGCCACACGTGCTCGTGATGCCTGATCCGGATAGGTCTGGATGAAGGACACCGCCTCGACCACGACGTAGGCACCGATGGCGAGCGCCAGCAGCGCAATGCCGCGGCGCGTCAGCCGCAGATACAGCCGCAGGACGGCAGACACCCGACGCCTCCGATCAGTAGTAGCTGAGGAAGATCTCTTCGAGAGACGGTTGGTGCGTCCGCAACTGACGGACTGACAGGGTCGAGAGCATGCGTAGCAAGGAGTCTGGCGAACCCTTCACCGTCACACGGACTCCACCGTCGATCGCATCGACCTGGATGACCCCGTCAACGTCATCGAACTCTGGGATGGCTCCGTCGATGTGAAAGCTCGAAGATCGTCGTGTCGATCTCCTGCAGCTCATCGAGGGTCGCCACCTTGATCAGGTGCCCTTCACGCAGGATGGCCACTCGATGGCAGAGGTCCTCGACCTCATCGAGGATGTGGGAAGAGAGGAAGATCGTCTGCCCACGAGCAGAGGCATCGCGGGCAAGATGCTGGAACTCCTCCTCCATCAACGGGTCGAGTCCCGCAGTCGGCTCATCGAGAAGGAGTACGTCCGGACGTGTCATGAACGCGGCGACGAGCGCAACCTTCTGGCGGTTCCCCTTGGAGTACGAACGCATGCGTTTGCTCGGGTCAAACTGAAGACGCTCGACCAGTTCGTCGCGAAAGGCAGGGTCGACGTTGCCTGAGATGTTGCCCAGCAGCTCGAGCGTCTCGATCCCGGTCAGCTGTGGCCAGAGGGCAACGTCACCGGGGACGTAGGTGACGTGCTCGTGAGCCCGCCTCACGTCGTCAACGGGGATGCCCATGACCCAGGCCTCGCCAGCCGTTGGACGAATCAGGTGGAGCAGCAGCCGAATGGTCGTGCTCTTGCCGGCACCGTTGGGCCCCAGAAAGCCGAAAATCTCGCCCTGCTGCACCTCGAGCGTCAGGTCGTCGAGCGCGACAACGTCACCGAAGTGCTTGGTGAGCCCCGCGGTGCGGATGGCCGGTTCGCCCATGGTGGACACCTCCAAGGCCAAGGTACGCGCGCAGGCGTGCGACGTGGATGGACGTTGGTCCCGCTGCTACAGGTCGAGGTGTGTTCGCAATGCATCATTGAGCTTCCGGACAAGGTCGTCAGGCAGCATTCCGATACGGGATCCAATGCGCGTGACCGACAAGGAACGAACCTGCTCTGCCTGCGCTTTGCTTTCCGTTTGCAGACCCGACGCTTCCGCCGGAACCAGCACCTGGAACGGAAAGACTCGCGCGGTGTTCGAACTCAACGGAACGACGGTAACAACCCCACGTCCAAGTCGGGACGCGGTGCTATTGGCCCCGTCGGTGCTCACGATGATCGCCGGGCGCCGCTTCTTGGCTTCAGATCCCTCAGCGGGGTCTAGCCGCACCCATCTGACCTCGCCTCGTCTCACTCCGACGTCCATCCATCATCGGTCGCGGACTCCCAAGCGTTCGCGTCCGATGACTGGTCCCACTCGGCGAAGGCATCCGCATAGGACTCAGCGAGCTGCGATTGCCGCAGCATCGCGACCGCCCGCTGCAACACGGCCGACCGCGAAGGCGCCCCGCGGAGTTCGGCGAAGGCGTCGATGAACTCGATGTCCTCGTCAGGCAGGCTGACACTCAGTTTCATACCCGTAATGCTACTCTATATGCTACCAATCAGTGGAGCGACAGGGCGATCTCGGCGGCCCAGTACGTCAGGATGGTCCGCGCGCCAGCACGCTTGATCGCCGTGACCGACTCGACGATCGCGCGTTCCCGTTCGATCCATCCTTGGGCGGCCGCCGATTCGAGCATCGCGTACTCGCCGCTCACCTGGTAGGCCGCGACCGGCACATCAACGACGTCGCTGATGCGGGCAATCACGTCGAGATATGGCCCGGCTGGCTTGACCATCACCGCGTCTGCACCCTGCTCGAGATCAGCGAAGACCTCCAGGGTTGCCTCATCACCATTTGCCGGGTGCATCTGGTATCCGCGGCGATCACCGAACGACGGCGTGCTCTCGGCGGCGTCACGGAACGGGCCGTAGAACGCCGATGCGTACTTCGCCGCGTACGCGAGTATCGCGCGGTCGGCATAGCCAGCAGAGTCGATTGCGTCACGGATGACCCCAACCTGGCCGTCCATCATTCCGCTCGGCGCGACGACGTCAGCACCAGCTTCAACCTGTGCCCTCGCTACCGAGGCGTAGCGCATGAGCGTCACATCGTTGTCGACCGTAGAGCCATCCGCGGTCAGCGGCCCACAGTGGCCGTGGTCGGTGTACTCGCAGAGGCATAGGTCAGCCATCAGCACAGTGCTGTCACCAAGATCGCTGCGCAACGCGCGAAGCGCCTGCTGCACGATGCCATCGGCCGCATCGGCCTGTGTCCCGGTGGCGTCCTTCTCCTCCGGGATTCCAAAGAGAATCAGCCCGCCAACGCCAGCCGTCACCGCCTCGTCCGCTACCTTGCGCAACGACTCGAGCGAATGCTGCTGCACCCCCGGCATGGATGCCACATCCCGCGGTTCCGCCAGCCCTTCCTTGACGAAGAGCGGCAGCACGAAGTCAGCCGGATGAAGCCTGGTCTGTTCCACCAGCCGCCGCAGCGCAGCGGTGCGCCGCAGACGCCGCGGACGGTCGGTGGGAAACGCCATCGCTACTTGCTCGCCTTACGGCGGGCCGCCCCACGACGCAGGCTCGGACGCCACACGGTCTCGCCGGCGTCCAGCGCTGCAAGACGCTGCGCACCACCGAAGTCGGCCAAGCCCTCGGCCAGTACGGCAACTGCTGGCTTGTCAGCCAGAACGTCGACGCGCAGACCGTGTTCTTCAGCGGTCTTGGCCGTGGCCGGACCAATGCACGCGACCACCGTGGTTGCGTGCGGCTTGCCGGCGATGCCGATGAGGTTACGAACGGTGCTCGACGAGGTAAACAGCACGGCGTCGAATCCACCGGTCTTAATGGCCTCACGGATCTCCGCAGCAGGAGGCGCGGCGCGAACCGTGCGGTAAGCCGTGACGTCCTCGACCTCCCAGCCCAGCTCGATCAGTCCGGCGACAAGCGTCTCGGTAGCGATGTCCGCGCGCGGCAAGAAGACGCGGTTGATCGGGTCGAACACGTCGTCGTAGGCGGGCCAGTCCTCGAGCAGCCCAGCAGCCGACTGGTCGCCCGTGGGCACCAGGTCGGGCTTGACGCCGAACGCGATGAGCGAGGCAGCTGTCTGCTCGCCCACTGCCGCCACCTTGATCCCGGCGAACGCGCGGGCGTCGAGGCCGTACTCCTCGAACTTCTCGCGAATGGCGCGCACCGCGTTGACCGAGGTGAAGGCGACCCACTGGTAGCGGCCGGAAACCAGGCCGTGCAGAGCACGGTCCATCTGCTGCGGCGTCCGGGGTGGCTCGACCGAGATGGTCGGCACCTCGACGGGCACGGCGCCATAGCGGCGCAGTTGGTCGGAGAGCGACGCAGCCTGCTCCTTGGTACGCGGCACCAGCACCCGCCAGCCGAAGAGCGGCTTGGACTCGAACCAGGAGAGCCGATCGCGAAGGTCGACGCCCTCGCCGACAACAGCGAGCATCGGCTCAGGAAGCTTGGCTGCCTTGAGGTCTTTGCCGACGTGCTCGAGCGTCGACACGATCGTCTTCTGCTCGGTCACCGAACCTTGCGAGGTCACGGCGATAGCAGTGTCACCGGTGCGCCCGGCCAGGACCATTCCGGCGGCGGCGTCGGCCACGCGGGCAGCACCACCGAGGATGACCACCGTGGTGTGCGGGTCGGTGTGCGTCGACCAGTCCGGCTTGGCCTCAGCGGCCGAGACCACGTGCACCGCACGCGTCTTCGCCGTGGTCAGCGGGACGCCGGCATACGTCGGAACCGACGTGACAGTGGAAGCGCCAGGAACGACCTCGAAGGAGATGCCGTTCTTTTCACACGCCAGCGCCTCTTCGGCGAAGCCGTGGAATAGCGCCGGGTCGCCGTCCATGAGTCGGACAACAACGCCACCCTTCTTGGCAGCGTTCGTCACCAGCTTGGCGCGCGCTGCGTGCGTGAGTGGCTGACCATCTTGGCCACACGAAGCGTCGACGATCTCGACCTCGGCCGGCGCGTAAGCGGCGGCCGCTGCGCGCGAGGCGTGCTGGTCGACGACGACGATGTCGGCACGGCGGAGCGTGTCAACGGCACGGAGCGTCAGCAGATCGGGGTCACCCGGTCCGGCGCCGACAAACGCGACGCTACCGACTGGCTTTTTCTTGGTCGTACGTGTGCTCACAGGTGTTCCCTTGATGTGGCGGTTACGCCGCTGTCGAGCAACCGGGCAGCGAGCTGGCGGCCCGCTGTCTCGGCCTCGAGCAGAGGCGTGGTGGTGGACATCCGGACGACAGATGAGCCGTCCGGTGAGGCGACGAGCGCCTCGAGGGTGAGCTCGGGCTCACTGAACCCGAGCTCGGAGACGACGCCGAGGGCGCCGACAGGGGCTGAGCAACCCGCCTCGAGGGCGGAGAGCACAGCACGTTCTGCGGTGACGGCCGCGCGCGTTGCGGCGTCGTCAATCTGGCGAAGAGGCGCATGCCGATCGTCCCTGGCTAGATCGCGAACCACCTCGACAGCAAGGGCGCCCTGCCCGGGCGCGGGAAGCATCACCGATGGGTCGATGGTCTCGGTGATGACGTCGAGCCGGCCAAGTCGCTGCAGGCCTGCCTTGGCCAGCACAACCGCGTCAACTCGCCCGGAGTCGACCAGCCCGATCCGCGTATCGACGTTGCCGCGGATGTCGACGACGTCGAGGTCAGGACGCAACGCCTTCAGCTGCGCTGCTCGGCGCGGAGACCCGGTTCCGACGGTGGCACCGGCCGGCAAGGACTCGAGGGTGAGCCCGTCGCGCGCCACCAACGCGTCGCGCGCGTCCGCACGCTCGGGGACGGCAACAAGCTCGAGCTCGGGCAGCTCGTCAGTCGGCAGGTCTTTGAGCGAATGCACGGCGAGGTCGATCTCACCCATCAGCAATGCGTCGCGAAGCGCGCTGACGAAGATTCCGGTGCCACCCAGCGACGCCAGCGACTCTTTCGAGACGTCACCTTCAGTGGTGACATGGACAAGCTCTACCTCGCGGCCGGTGGCCGAGCGAATAGCGTCGGCCACGAGGGTCGACTGTGCGAGCGCCAACGCGCTCTTTCGCGTCCCCAATCTGAGAGCGGTCATCGCGAACCGTCCTCGATGTCGGGGGTGCGCAGCGCCTCGACAGTTCGCAGGTCGAGGTTGAAAAGTCTGTGCAACGCCTCGGCGTACGCCTCACCGTCCGGCTCAGCGGCGAGCTCTTTGACGCGCACCGTGGGGGCGTGCAGCAGCTTGTCGACGACCCGACGCAGGAGTTGCTCAACGTCTGCACGATCCGCCTCAGACAGGTCGGGACGCTTGGTCGCGAACCACTCGAGCTCATAAGCCACGATCTCCGACGCCAGAGCTCGAAGCGCAACAACGGTCGGCGCCACCTTTTCCGCGACCCGCGCACTGAGGTAGTTCTGCACCTCGGCGCCAACGATGCGACGCACGCCTTCGACGTCCTGTTCGTACTGGCCGTCGGAGAGCAGCGCGCCAAGGTCGTCGAGGTCGATCAAGGTGACACCGTGGACGCCCAGCACCTCCGGATCGATGTCGCGTGGCATCGCGAGGTCGAGCATCACCTGTGTACGGTTTCCTGCCTGCAAGCGTGCCTCGGCAACAATGTCGGCGGGAACCACGTGACCGACAGCCCCGGTGCACGAGACCACCAGATCAGCTGAGGCGATGCCGTCGGCGATAGCGTCGATCGAGATCGCGAGACCCCCGATGCTCGATGCCAGATGCTCGGCGCGGGCGGCCGTGCGGTTGGCAACGATGACGCTCATTCCCTGGCGAGCAGCGGTGCTTGCCGCCAACGATGCCATCGAGCCGGCGCCGACGATGAAGGCTGTCCTTCCCGCCAGGCCCTCGAGCGACCGCGCAGCGAGATCGAGACCGACCGATACCAGCGATGCGCCGGCCTGGTCGATGCCGGTCTCGGCATGAGCGCGCTTTCCAACGCGCAGCGCTGTCTGGACGAGGTCGTTGAGGTCGCGTCCGAGGCTGCCTTCGTCCTGCGCGGTTCGCAGCGACTGACGTACCTGGCCGAGAATCTGCGACTCACCGACCACCATCGAGTCGAGGCCACTGGCCACTCCGAAAAGATGCTGGATGGCGCGGTCCTCGTAGTGCACGTACAGGTGCGGGACGAGCTCGTCGGGCGACACACCGGTGGCCCGGGCAAGCCCTTCGGTTGCCGCGTCCACTGCGGGGTGGAACTTGTCGGCCTCGACGTAAACCTCGATGCGGTTGCACGTGGCCACCACCATGGCCTCGTGGATAGCCGCGTTCTCGGTGAGCTCGTGCAGGAGCTTGGTCTGCCCGTCCGCCGCGAGAGCGAGCCGCTCAAGCATCGGCACGGGTGCGGTGCGGTGTGACACACCGAGGGCAAGGAGGCTCATCGAGCCACCTGCCTGAGATCGTCGCTGCGGCGCTGCTGGTGGAAGGCAAGGATCTGCAGCTCGCTGGCGAGGTCGACCCTGCGCACGTCAACCATGGGCGGCACCGCGAGGACGACCGGCGCGAAGTTGAGGATGCTGTTGATGCCTGCCGCTACCAGCGCGTCAGCAACCTGCTGGGCCGCCGGGGCCGGGGTCGCCACCACTCCGATCAGCACTCCCTCGGTGCCAGCGACCGAAGGGAGATCTGCGAACGGACGTACGGTGAGGCCGGCGACCTCGGTGCCCACCAGCTGTGGGGCGTCATCGAAGAGGGCGACAAGTCGGAAGCCGCGCGAGGCAAAGCCGCCATAGTTGGCCAGTGCATGGCCGAGGTGGCCGATCCCGACGATGACGACCGGCCATTCGGAAGAGATTCCGAGCTCGGCACCGATCTGGTCGATCAGCACCGAGACTTCGTAGCCGACGCCGCGGGTGCCGTAGGAGCCGAGGAAGGAAAGGTCCTTGCGCAGTTTGGCCGGGCTGACTCCAGCGGTAGTTGCGAGCGCGTCGGATGAAACAGTGGCGACGCCGGAGTCAGCAAGGTCAACGAGCACTCGGTGATAGAGGGGCAGACGGCCGACAGTCGCCTCGGGGACCCCGCCTCGGCGTACGCCGACAGCGCGTTCGGCGTCTGCGCGATCGGTCACGGCGGTCTCCTGCGGCTACGGAACATGCCCGGCCCCTGTCGTGGATCCCAGAGCCTGCAAGGGTGCAGGGCTGGGCCAGCGCTGGGGAACGGGCTCGCCGTCAGGTTAGGCGCTTGTGAAGGAACGCACAAAGTTGCGCGGGTGCCCGTCTCACGCTATGAGACGGGCACCCGCGCAACTTTGTTGGAGAGCTCTTGTTGCGAGCCTTAGCCGTACTGGTTTTGCCCTTGGCTGCTCGGCTGCAGCATCAAGATCAGGTACCAGATACCACCGATGCAGGGAATCAAAGCCACCCAGTACCACCAGCCCGATCGGTTCGTGTCGTGCAACCGGCGAACGGTGACAGCGATTGAAGGAAGAATGAATGCCGCCCAGAGCACCAGGAAAATGATCCACCAGATCACCGACGCGCCGCTGCCGGATCCTGACACCGAACCGTCACCGTTCGACGTCCAGTCCATGCTCGCGAAGATCCCAACGTAGGGAATGAACGACACCAGCCACACGAAAAGGAACCACCACCAGTATTCGGCGCGCGTGGCGCGCCCTTCCCACGTTGACCAGCCGGCAAACGCCCGCTTGATCGCCTCACCAAATCCGACCATCGCCAACCCCTCCTCAGGAACAAGACGTGGCTAGAGTCCCAGTCCGCTGTCGGGGGCGGGACCCGACACGCCGGGGGCTAGCGGCTCAGGGCCTGGCGAAGCCGCCGCTCGTCAACCCGCCAGAAGTCGTGCTGGACGCCGTCGACGAGCGTTACCGGAATCTGGTCCCACCACTTGGCCCGCAGCTCGGGGTCGCCGGTGATGTCGACCTCGGCCCAGCCAACGCCCACGTCGGAAGCCACCCGCTCGATCACCACGCGGGCTTCGTCGCAGAGATGACAGCCGGGCTTACCCAGCAGGGTGATTCGCGCGTCCGGCGCACCGCTCATGGCTGTTCCTCCCCCACGCGTCCAGGCTGAAGTCGACCTCGCGCCACCTTGCCGGTCAGCGAGTGCGGCAGGGCGTCCACGACCTCGACCTCCTTCGGCCGCTTGAACCGCGCCAGGCGCGCGGCGGCGTACTCCTGGATCTCATCGATCGTGAGCGACCGGTCACCGAGCACCACGAACGCCTTCACCGCCTCGCCCGTGCGGTCATCAGGCACTCCGACCGCCGCAGCTTCACGCACACCTGGAAGCTGCAGCAGCACCGTCTCCACCTCATGCGGATACACGTTGAATCCGCTGACGATGACGACATCCTTGCGGCGATCGACGATGTGCAGGTCGCCGTCCTCATCTGCGAATGCGACGTCTCCGGTGGCGTACCAACCGTTGGCGTCTGGGCCGCCGGCTCCGTCGGGCCAGTACCCGCTGAACAGGTTGTCGCCCTTGATCCAGATCTCTCCTGGGTCACCCTCAGCTGGATCGATGTCTACGCCCTCATCGTCGACAAGTCGCACTTCGATACCGACGAAGGGCTGGCCGACCGACCCCGGCTTGGCGTGCCCAGACACCACAGTCGAGCTCACGCCCGGTGCTGCCTCAGTGAGGCCGTACCCCTCGTGCACGTACCAACCGGTCAAAGTGTGAACTCGATGCTGCACCTCAGGCGGCAACGCCGCAGATCCGCTGAAGGCGATGCGTAAACCATCGAGCATGTCGACAGCGTCCGAAGACGCAGACCAAGCGGCCCAGAGGGCCGGCGCACCCGGGACGTTCGTGACTCCGTACTGGGGTACCAGTGGCAGAGCCCGCACGACGTCTACTCCGTCAACGAGCACGATCGTCGCGGCAGCCCGAACCACCGCACCCAAAGTGCCGGCGAGTCCGTAGACGTGGGTGAGTGGCAGCAGCCCGAGCACCACATCGTCAGGATCGACGACTGGTACCTGGGCACTGGCCACCTGCTCGACGTTGGCGATGAGCGCTCGGTGCGTCAGCATCGCTCCTTTGGCGTCGCCACCGGTTCCGGACGTATAGATCACAACAGCCAGAGACTCCCCGCCAGCCGGCATGGGGACGTCGACCCCAATGCCGGCCGCGAGCAGTGCGTCGAACGACTTTTCCCGGGCACCGGCAGCGGCCAACACCCGCGGCAGATCCGGCGCCGCCTGCTCCGCGACCCCAGTGGTGTTTCGATCGACCATCACCAGTGACAGCCCGACGTGCTCGGCAATCTGAGCAACCTCCGGAGCCGTCAGCGCCGGGTCAACCGGGACCACCACGGCCCCGGCCCGAAGCGCACCGAAGTAGCCGATCACGAACTCAGGGCGGTTTCCCAGGAAGAGGCCGACACGATCACCGGCCGTGACGCCCCAGGCCCGGAGCCCCGCGGCGCACTTGTCGGCCGCGCGGTCGACATCGGACCAGCTCATGCGGCTCGCCCCCACCACGAGGCCGGGGTGATCGGGGCGCGCAGCCGCCGCGCGGGAGAGGTACTCCGCGACGTGTGAGGGGCGGCCATTCGTCACAGCGAGTGAGTCTGACACAGCCGGACAGCCAGGTGCCGGGGTTGGTCCGACACGCCTCCTTGAGTCGGCCAGATCACGAAGAAACACGAAGAAATAGGCCAATCGGGTGAATCCCGGCTCAAGGAAGCGCCTGAGGCCCCGACACCTCTAGGAGTGCCCCGACGAGAGTGGTGAGAGCGTGAATCCGGTTCGTCCATGGCGGCAACGCCTGGCCACGACCCTGGCTGGTCTGCTCACGGCGTCCTTGGCGATCGTCCTTGTCCCCGGCACCGCCTTTGCGGGACCAAACGAAGGCGACATCTTCTCGGCGGTCAACGCCGCCAGATCTTCGGCCGGTCTTCCGGCCTACTCGTACGCCAGCGACCTGACTACGGCGGCGCGCGGTCAGGCCGAACGCATGGCGGCCTCCGGCGAGCTCTACCACAACCCAAACCTCGCCAGCGAGGTCGGAGGTTGGTCGCGGATCGGTGAGAACGTGGCGTACGCCGGCGACTGGAGGTCGGCACACGACGTCCTGATGAACAGCCCCGACCACCGCGCGCAGATACTCGACTCCAGCTACACGCAGATGGGCGTCGGAACAGCCGTCGGGGATGACGGCACGTTCTGGGTGGCCGAGGTGTTCCGGACGCCGAGCGGCGCTCCCGCGTCCTCTGATGCTGGCGGGCCTTCCGGCTCCGGGGGCGAGGCTTCGGACTCAACCGGCACCACGTCGACCGGCACCCCCACAGAGTCTGCCCCAACGACCGTCGCTCCCGAGCCGACCCCCGAGCAGATCCTTCGCCAGAACATCCGCGATGCCCGCGAGAAGGTGGCCGACCGGTCGAAGGGGCGCCGCAACGACGACCCCATCGTTGCCGTCCTAGACTTCACAGCGGTCATGAACGCTATGTCCGGCTGACCCCGCCTCCAAGCCCGCCGAATGTCCCCTCCGGTGCCGCCTTCGTACGCCGAGTGTGGTGGTCACGCCCGTAGGGTTGCGACGTGACCTCCATGGACGACCCCCAGCACCCACGCCCCCGCCCACCGGCGGTCATTGCCGGCGAGGCAGCCGCGCTGCGAGCTGAGACCACGCAGGAACTCGTCCTGGACCGGCACGCGGCGGCTTTCTTCGACATCGACAACACGATCGTCCGTGGCGCTTCTCTCTTCCACCTGGCCCGGGGACTGGCAAAGCGCAAGTTCTTCACGTTCGGGGACGTCAGCTCGTTCGCCTGGAAGCAGGCGAAATTCCGGGTGGCAGGACGCGAGGACACCAATGACATCGCCTCGGTGATCGACGCGGCGCTCAGCTTCGTCGCGGGGCACGATGTTGACGAGGTCGTCTCCCTCGGCGACGAGATCTTCGACGAAAGGATCGAGGACAAGCTCTATACGCAGACCATTGAGCTCACTCGCACACACCTGCGAGCTGGTCAACGGGTCTGGCTTGTGTCAGCCGCCCCAGTAGAGATGGCTTCACTCATTGCACGCAAGCTCGAACTGACCGGCGCCCTCGGTACCGTCTCTGCGATTGTCGATGGCAAGTACACCGGCAAGCTCGCTGGTGCTCCACTGCACGGACCAGCAAAGGCCGAGGCTGTCCGGGCACTTGCCGAGCGTGAGAGCCTCGACCTCGCGCTTTGCTCTGCCTACTCTGACTCATCGAACGACATTCCCATGCTGTCGCTGGTCGGCCAGCCGGTGGCGATCAACCCGGACGCCGCCCTGCGTCGGCATGCACGCGCCATGGGCTGGCACGTGCACGACTACCGCACGGGCCGCAAGGCCGCGCGCATCGGTGTCCCGTCTGCACTCGTGGTTGGTGCCGCTGCTGGCGTCGCAGCGGGAGTCGTCTCCAGCCGCCGCCACCGCAGCTGACGCGGGCGTCAGAAGAAGACGCTGCGACGCTGCATCAATAGTTTGTAGAGCGTGTGCTGGATGGTCTCGCGCACCTGATCGGTGAGGTTGAACATCAGCATCGGGTCGTCGGCCGCGCCTTCGGTGAACACATCGGTCACGATCGGCTCACCAAACTCGATGTGCCACTTGCTGGGCAATGGGATCATGCCAAGCGGCCCCAGCCACGGGAACGTCGGAGTGATCGGGAAGTACGGCATGCCCAGCAGGCGAGCCAGCAGCTTGGCGTCGGCCAAGATCGGGTAGATCTCCTCAGCCCCGACGATGGACGTGGGGATGATCGGCACCTGGGCGCGGAGGGCAGCGGAGACGAATCCCCCACGCCCAAACCGCTGCAGCCGGTAGCGCTCGGAGTAGGGCTTACCCACGCCCTTGAATCCTTCCGGCCATACGCCGACGAGCTCTCCAGAACTGAGCAAGCGTTCCGCATCGGGGTTGCAGGCAAGTGTGTGACCCGCTCGCCGCGCGACGGTTCCGACAAAGGGCAACGCGAATACCAGGTCGGCTCCCAACATCCGTAGCTCTCGGTGGGCGGGGTGGTGGTCAGCGAGTGCCACTTGAGTCATCAACGAGTCGAGCGCGATAGTGCCCGAGTGGTTGGCCACGATGAGCGCGCCTCCCTCACTCGGCACGTTCTCGATGCCATGCACCTCGACGCGGAACCACTTCTCGTAGAGCGGCCGCAGCGACGGGATCAGGAGGTCGTTCGTCATCTCGCGGTCGAATCCGAAATCATCGACCCCGTACGAACCCTCGAGCCGCCTCCTGAGGAATCTGAAAGCGCCGGCGAGGTGCTGTTCACCCGGGAAAGACGACCCGGGTCCGCCGTCCGGCTCACGGTCGGGGTTCAGCGGAATCACTTGGGCGTCGCTCACGTGGCCGCCCCGCCGATGGTGGTGACCGGTGCCGACTCCTCCGGGGGGTCCCACGGCAGAACCCGGCCCAACGGGTGCGCCCGTAGGAAGGCGTCGAACGTCTCGCGCGTCGAGTACCTGGCGACGAAGCCGAGATGGTTCCGAATCCGGCTGGTGTCGACGCCCCTGCCGTACTTGAGGTACTCGATCTGTTCTGAGGTGAAATCGATGTAGCCAAAGCGACGAACGAGGTCACGCGCCACCGACGCGAACGGCGTCGGCAACGGCAGGTTGACCCGCCCGGCACGAGCGACAGCCTGCGAAAGCATCAGGACACCATCGCCTGACACGTTGTAGGTACCGGGCGATTCACCAAAGGTCGCAGCCTGCACCGCCGCAAGCGCGTCGTCTTCATGGGTCAGCTGGATGCGACCGTCGAACCCCATCACCGTCGGCACAACTGGCAGCGAGAGGTAGCGCGCCAGTGGAGTGTCAATCCCAGGGCCGAGGATATTGGCGAAACGCAGCATCGAAACCGACACATCGGGACGCCGTCGAGCGAACCCACGGACGTAGCCCTCGACCTCAACGGAGTCTTTCGCAAACCCCGAACGCGGCAGCCGAACAGCCTCCATGTCCTCGGTGAACAGCGCTGGGTCCTTCGCAGAGACCCCGTAGACGGTGGCCGATGACTTCACCACGAGCTGCTTCACAGACGCGGCCCGCTGACATGCAGCCAAGAGCTGCATCGTGCCGATGACGTTGATCTCTTTCATCGCCGACCGCCCGCCGGCTCCCACGGGGGTCGCGATGACGTTCATGTGCACGACGGTGTCGACCGAGGCGGCCTTGATCACCTTCGCGATGACCGGATTGCGGATGTCGGCACGGACGAACTCGGCGTTACCGATATCGTCCGGAGGTGGGATGACGTCAACACCGACAACCCGCTGGACCTCTGGGTGTTGTCCGAGAAGCCGAGCCAGTCTTCCGCCGAGGTACCGGGATACGCCGGTGACCAGCACCACGCGCGCCATCGCGACCTCCTGCAGGCTCAGCTCGTTTCGCGACTACTTCTTGTTACGACGCTGAACGCGCGTCTTGCGCAGCAACTTGCGGTGCTTCTTCTTAGCCATCCGCTTGCGGCGCTTTTTGACGACAGAACCCACAGTGATCTCTTCCTCAAGACTGAACGGTCACGGCATGGACGCCGCGCACCGGCCCTCCGAGGATACCGGTGCCCGATGTGCCCCGATCAGGGCGGGCTCAGCCGGCCTCGACGAAGGAGTCCCGCAGGTACCCGCGTACAGCCTCCTCCGGGACGCGGAACGAGCGCCCAACGCGCACAGCTGGAAGGTCTCCGGCGTGCACCAGCCGGTAGACCGTCATCTTCGAAACGCGCATCAGCGCCGCCACTTCGGCCACCGTCAGAAAAGCTCCCCCGAGCGGCGCCTGTTCCGGCTGCCGAGCATCGTCCCGGCCGTCATCCCGGTCCTGCTCCATCTGTCACCGCTCCCTACCGCACGGGCCGGGCGCCGGCTTCCCCTCCGGCGCCACGGCGACCCGCGCGTTCGAGTCAGCGTAGTGACGGATGTGACGGGAGGGAACTCCAGTGACGAAGTGATCACCCATCGGGCGGTCACCCGATTGGCTCCCCACGCCCCCGGCATGTGGCGGGTGTCCGATTAGTCCCGGTCCGGGTCGAGCCCGTGATGAGGGAACACCGCCCTACGGGTGGCGAGAATCGCCTGGTCCAAGGCGTTCGACGGGTCGTACCCGGAAGACCAATCGGTGACGACAGGACTTGCGCCGTCGGTCATCAGCGCAGGCGCTCGGACTCCGATGTACTGCTGGACATGGCGGCGCCACTCCTCAGGCACCGAAGTCTGCGCCGGGATCGGATGCCCCGAAAGCTCGGCCATCACCAAGGTCCAGATGCGTGGGACGACGTCGACAATGGCATAGCCGCCCCCTCCCGTTGCCACCCAGCGGTTCTCGGCGAACTTGTGCGCCCACCGATGCAATGACTCCGCCGCTATCCGCTGCCCGTCGATGGTCAGTGCGAAGTGGGCAAGCGGGTCGAGGTGGTGGGTGTCGCAACCGTGCTGGGTCACCAGGATCTGTGGAGCGAACGCCTGAAGCAGATGCGGAACAACGGAGTGAATGGCCCGCAGCCATCCTTCGTCATCGGTGTAGGCGGGAAGAGCCACATTCACCGCGGTCCCCTCGGCCGCAGGACCCCCAATCTCACTGGCGCGCCCTGTTCCCGGATAGAGAGTCCGCGGATCTTGATGGATCGAGATCGTCAGCACCCGAGGGTCGTTCCAAAAGGCCGCCTCGACGCCATCACCGTGGTGCACGTCGATGTCGACATAGGCCACCCGTTCGGCTCCGGCATCCAACACCCCCGCGATCGCAACGGACACGTCGTTGTAGACACAGAATCCAGCCGCCGAAGCTGGCATAGCGTGGTGCAACCCGCCAGCCGGACTGAACGCGTGCGAGGCGGCACCGCGCCACACCGACCGAGCCGCTCCCAGCGTGGCACCTGCGATCAACGACGAAACCTGGTGCATGTCAGTGAAGGTCGGGACGTCAGGCGTTCCGATTCCGTGGGCAAGATCACCCTCGGAATCGGGTGCACTGCACTGCTGAACCGCGTCCAAGAACTCCGGCGTATGCACTCGCAGCAACTCTGCAGCGGTGGCGACATTCGGCGCGACGAGCTCCATCTGGTCGAGCACACCGAGCGACCGCGCGAGCCTCATGAGGAGGTCGAGTCGAACCGGGTTCATCGGATGGCTTGGTCCGAAGTCATACCGCGTCATGGAGTCGTCCCAGTACACCTGCGCGGACCCAGTCACCCTGGCACGCTACCGAACGCTGTACAGATGACGATCAATCCGACCGCACCCTGGAGATCGACAGCAGGACGCAAGCCCGAAAGCAAGCGAGGCGCTGGCTGACCAGCGCGCTGTTCAACACCATCCCACCCGGGAGTCAGACGAAGAGCCAGACCCAGACGATTACTGGACATGCGGTTGCGATGACGCTCAGGGTCCAACGCCGGGGTCGGCGGCCAATGGTCGTTGGTCCTCGAAAGGACAGGATGGCTAGAAGCCATCCCAGGGACAAGATTGCCAAGGGGATCAGTTGCTGAGGAAGGGCAGGAAATAGGTTGAGATCTCCAGAGCAGGTCACTCCTGGAGGACAGTCGTCGGGAATCACACCGGCTGCGATCGACGCAAGCACTCCAAGATTGAGCAGCAGAACCAGGACCTCGAAGGCCCCCAGGGTGCTCAGAAGCGTCAGTGCGACCGCCGGGCCAGCCCACCACCAGCGATCTTGCACGCCATCGACATCTTCGACCGCCGCTTGGTCTTCAGTCGTCATCTACAAAGTCTGGCACGGATGGCGCGTGGTGGGGTCACTTCCACAGCCCTTGACTATTCGGGCGGGCCCTTCGTGGATGTATGGAGACTTACCAAGCATTCCGACGACGTAGAAACGCCCAAAAGCAACGGCAAGTCTTCAAAGCGACCGGTCTATTCGCTGCGCAGCGCCACAACGGGTTCCAGCTTGCCGGCCCTTCGGGCCGGGATCACTCCGAAGAAAACGCCAACAGCTACCGAGACCGTGAACGCCAGCACCGGCGACCACCAGGCGATCACGGCCGGCAGCGGGGAGAACGCATCCGCCAACAACGAGACGCTGATGCCGATCGCCATCCCGATCACGCCGCCAACCGTGGTCAGCAGCACCGCCTCGATCAGGAACTGCACGGTGATGTCTCGTCGACGCGCACCCAGTGCCTTGCGCAGCCCGATCTCGCGCGTCCGCTCGCGCACGGACACCAGCATGATGTTGCTGACGCCAACGCCGCCAACGAGCAGCGAGATCGCAGCGATGGCCGCGAGCACCAGTGTCAGGAGCCCAAGAATATCGCCCAGCGTCCCGAGGATCTGGCTCTGCGTCACCGCTGAGAACTCCTCGTCTGGGTACTTCTCCTCCAAGGCCGCCAGCAGTTCGCGTCGCAGCGGCTCGACGTCGTCGATGGTCGGCGCCTTCACTGCGAGGGCATCGATGCGATCGACGCCGAAGAGCTGCTGAGCCGTCGTCACGGGGATATGGATCTCCTGGTCCCGGCTGACGCCGAACGCTGAACCGACTTCCTCGAAGACCCCGATGACCCGGAACCGGACACCGGCGATGGTGATCTGCCGTCCCAGTGGCTCAATGTCTCCGAAGAGTTCGTCGGAGACTCCACTCCCAAGAACGGCGACCCTCCGTCGGGTGTCGACGTCGGTCGCCGTCAGGTACTCGCCGCGCGCGACCGGTCGCGTGAACACGTTGGGAACGTTCTCGTTGGTGCCCGCGATGGTGCTGAACACCTCTGTGGATCCCACCGAGACGGTCTCACCGCTCGAGACTGTGGTTGCTACCGCTTCTGGATTTCCGATCACGCGACCTATGTACTCGACGTCCTCCAGCTGAAGCTGGCTGATGGAGGGCGCGGATCCAAACTCAACCGAGCCCGGCAGAACGAAGATGATGTTGGATCCGAGCCCCTCGACTTGGGCCTCTACCTCTTGCTTGGCGCCGCTACCGATCGCGACCAGCACCACAACCGCAGCGACACCGATGATGACTCCTAGCATCGTCAACAGGCTGCGAAGTCGGTTGGCGCGCAACGCGTCGAGGGCCACCCGAAATGCTTCAGCCAGTCTCACTGTGCTGCAGCCTTCGACTCATCACGTTCGATCAGCCCGTCTCGGAAGTAGACCTGTCGGCCGGTTCGCACCGCTATGTCTTGGTCGTGGGTGACGAGAACAACGGCGACGCCCCGCTCGGCGTTCAACTGTTCAAGCGTGTCCATCACCTCACCACCGGTACGGGTGTCGAGGTTGCCCGTCGGCTCATCGGCGAGCAACAGCTGCGGCTCTCCCACGAGCGCCCGCGCAATCGCGACGCGTTGCTGCTCTCCACCGGAGAGCTCGGTGGCCTTATGTCCCTTGCGATCTCCCAAGCCAACGGCGTCGAGAGCAGCGGCAGCCCGCTCGCGTCGCTCTTTCTTCGCGACGCCGCGGTAGAGGAGAGGCAAGGCCACGTTGTCGATCGCGGCTGTGCGTGCCAGCAGCTGGAAGGACTGGAAGACGAACCCGATCGTCTCGTTCCGTAGGACCGCCAGCTCGGAGTCCGACAGCGATGTGGCGTCTCTGCCACCCACGGTGATGACGCCGCTGCTCGGCCGATCGAGCAAGCCCAAGAGGTGCATCAACGTCGACTTGCCTGACCCCGACGGTCCGACGATCGCGGCGTACTCACCCGCCTCGATCCGCAAGGAGACTCCGCGCAGCGCATGCACCTCGGTGCCACCCAGCGAGTAGACCCGTGTCACATCGACGGCCTCGATCGCCGGCGTCGTCACGGCAGCTCTTCGCCTTCGACCACCTGATCAGCGCCCCGCACGACTATCGTGTCACCCTCGCTGACGCCATCGACAATCTCGAGGTACTCCTCGCCCTGCGCACCCAGTGTCACGATGCGTTTCTCAGGAACGTTCTCCTGGACTACCCAAACGGCATCCTGCTCACCTTCGCGGAAGACGGCGGCAACTGGAACGGCGACTACGTCCTTCGAGGTCAGGACCCGCAAGGAGGCCACGGCAGACATACCAGGACGCGGGCGTGGCGCCGGAGAACCGTTAACGAGGGTTCCTCCGCCCAGCTCGAGGCGGACGATGTAGCTGACTCCGCCCCGGCTGGACGTCGTCGGTGACAGGTCAACGTTGCGCACGACAGCGCCATATCTCGCGCCTGGGACGGCATCGAGCTCGACGTCGGCCTTCACCCCCTTCCGTACGAGCAGAACGTCGGTCTCGTCCACCTCAGCGCGCAAGGTCAGCAGCGACGTATCCGTGATAGTCAAAACGGGGTCTCCGTCGGTGACCGGGCTACCTGCCGAAACGATCCCTGTCGTACTGCCGCTTCCACCGCTGCCGCTGCCTCCCCCTCCGAGCAGCGACTCCGCCTGCCCGGCTAACGACGAGGGCAGCTGGTCGATCAGTCCGGAAACGTCACTTCCCCCTCCGCCACCTGCGGATGCGCCGAAGACGATCCGCCCTGCAATTGGTGCCTTTACGGTCAGGTCGTCCACGGCTTGCTGTCCCGCCCGGACCGCCACCTCTGCCTGCGCCTGCTGCGCACCGGTCACGGCAGCCAGTGACTGCTCCAGCGCCGAGACGCTGCTGTTGATCTGGTCCACCGTCGACTGCACCTGCGCCTGAGCCGCAGCGAGCTGGGCCTCGGCCGCTGCGACCTGCTGCAGGGCTTGTTGGCGAAGGTCGCGGTTCTGGATCTGCTTGGCAGCATCGCGCGCCTGCTGGAATGCGCGGTCAGCGGCAGCTGCCGCCTGCGCGGCACTGGCCCCGGTGCTGGCTTGTGGCAGGTCAATCGTCGGCGGTGTACCCGAGGCCGCCGCCTGCTGTGCCTGGGCCAGGCGCTGCTCGGTCTCTGGCGAGTTGACGACGAAGAGGACATCGCCGCGCTGCACCTGTTCGCCATCTCGCACCACCACGCGCGAGACGGTTCCATTCGCTGGGGACGACACAATCGCGCTCGCCGCCGCCACCACCGAGGCAGGCGCCTCCACCGTCTCGACCACGGTCTGCCGTCCGACCGACCCCGTCTCGATGACCGGTCCTTCCTCCGATGAGCAGGCCGGTAGCAGGAATGCGGCCACGAGCACGGCTCCGAGGCGGATCCAGGGCGTACTCGCGACTATGTTCACTGCTTCATCGTAGGTTTGCCCCTGGGTCTCGCACGCTGGAGGCCTTCGGGCGACGGCAGGAGGCCAGGTGGCGAGCGGTTCTGAGCGCGCTCCCCGGCGTGTGCCCATCACCCGTCTGGTACGCCCCACCACCTATGTAGCAGCGGCCTTCCTTGGGCTTGTACTGCTCGGGACCATCCTGCTATTTCTGCCGATAGCCCGGGCCGGCGAAGGCGGAACCGACCTGGTCACCGCCTTCTTCACCTCCGCTTCGGCCGTGACGGTAACCGGGCTGACCGTGGTCAGCACCGGAGACCACTGGTCGGGGTTCGGTGAGGCAGTGATCCTGCTGCTCATCCAGGCCGGCGGTCTCGGTATCTCGACCGGGACGGCGATCGTGGCGATCGTGGTCTTCCGGCGCCTCGGTCTACGCGCTCGGCTCTACACCTCCACCGAAAGCGGCAACGTAGCGCTCGGCGAGGTCGGCAGCATCGTCCGCGGCGTTGCCGTCCTGACCTTCACCGTTGAGGCGGTGATCTCACTCGTGCTCACGCTGCGGTTCTGGAGAGGTTATGACTACGACTTCGGTTCAGCGCTTTGGCACGGGATCTTCCACGGCGTCTCGTCATTCAACAACGCTGGATTCACGCTCTTCTCCGACAGCGTCGTGGGCTTCGCCGACGACGGTCTCGTGCTGCTGCCCATCTCCCTGGCCGTGATCCTCGGCGGCATCGGTGTTCCGGTGCTCTACGAGCTGAGGCGTCGACGCCGCCGGTCCCTGAGCCTGCACACCAGGGTGACGTTATGGATGTCAGGGGGCCTGTTGCTCCTGGCGCCACTCGCTCTCGCCCTCTCGGAGTGGACCAACCCGGGGACTCTCGGGGACATGGCGATTGGCGAGCGGTTGCTCAACGCCTGGTTCCTCGGCGTCAACCCACGATCTGCCGGCTTCAACGCCGTCGACTACGCCGAGATGCGGCCTGAGACTTGGCTGCTCACCGACATGCTGATGTTCGTCGGTGGCGGGTCGGTCAGCACCGCGGGCGGCATCCGGGTGACCACCCTCGCCGTCCTGCTGCTTGTGGTTCGCGCCCAGGCGCGCGGTGACCGAGACGCCACAGTGCACGGCCGACGACTCAGCAAGGATCTGACCCAACAGGCCCTGCTGGTCATCGTCATCTTCGCGGTCCTGACCATCAGCGGCACTCTGGTGCTCATGGCTCTCAGCGACGTGAACACCGGACAGGCCCTCTTCGAGGTGATCTCCGCAGTGTCGACGTGCGGCCTCAGCACGGGGGTCACCGCGAGCCTCGGTAACCCGGGGGAGGTAGTCCTGGCCCTTTTGATGTTCATTGGACGCGTCGGTCCGGTCACCCTCGCGACAGCACTTGCGTTGCGGCAAAGTAACACTCGCTACCGCTACCCGGAAGGACGTGTTCTCCTTGGTTAACAGCAGGCTGACATCGCCGGTTCTGGTCGTGGGCCTCGGCCGATTCGGTTCGGCCGTAGCCCTGACCATGGTCGAGCGTGGACGCGAGGTTCTCGGGGTGGATGCCTCCGCGGAGAGGGTTCAGCATTTTGCTGACCGGCTTACTCACGCCATGCAGCTCGACACCACCGACGAAGAGGCTATGCGTCAGATCGGAGCTGCGGAGTTCGACCAGGCGGTCGTGGCGATCGGAACCGATATCGAGTCGAGCGTCCTGACCACCGTTCTGTTGGCCGATCTGGGGGTCACCGAGATCTGGGCCAAGGCCATCTCGCGCGACCATGGCCGGATACTCGAACGCATCGGGGCACATCATGTCGTGTACCCGGAGGCCGACATGGGTGAGCGTGTCGCCCACCTCGTCTCCGGAGCGATGCTCGACTACATCAAGTTCGACGATGGCTTTGCGCTCGCCAAGCTCGAGGTGTCCGAACCACTGGGTGACGGACCCCTGGGTGAGCTACGGCTGCGGGCGCGCTACGGCATCACCGTCGTCGGCTTTCGCCCCCCTGACGGCACCTTCACCTATGCCGACCGAGAGACGGTGATCGGTGCCGGTTCGTTGATCGCGATCGCGGGCCGCATCGACGACGTCGACAAGTTCGCCCAAGAGCTGAGCAGCCACACCTGACCCCCTTGCCGCAACGAGGGACGCCTACTCGTGACCGGACGCCAGCTCGCGGCTGCGGTCACGCGCGGCTTCCAGGGCAGCAAGGAACGCGGCTCGTACCTTGTGATCTTCCATTTCGCGGATCGCCGCGATCGTGGTGCCGGCGGGAGACATGACGGCCTCACGAAGTGACTGCGCTGACTCGCCAGAGTCGCGCAACATCACGGCACTGCCGATGGCAGTCTGGACGATCAGGTCGTGAGCAACCGCACGTGGAAGACCCAGGAGAATCCCGGCGTCAACCATTGCCTCAACCAGGTAGAAGAAGTACGCAGGACCACTACCGGAGAGCGCGGTGACGGCGTCCTGCTGAGACTCCGGCACCCGCAGGGTGCGACCAACGGGCTTGAGCAGACCCTCGGTCAGCTCAAGATGTGATTCGGTGGCGTGCGATCCCGCAGAGATGGCACTCATGGCCTCATCGACGAGTACCGGAGTGTTCGACATGACCCGAACCACGGGTACATCGACGGGAATGCGTCGTTCGATGAACGACGTAGTGATTCCTGCCGCAACCGACACCAGCAGTTGGTCCACCGACACGAATGCAGCGATTTCGTCCAGCAGAGTGCCCATGTCTTGCGGCTTGACAGCGATGACCACCGTGCTCGCTGACTTGACGGCCTCGGTGTTCGTGGTGACCTCGACGCCATAGCGCCCGCGCAGGACGTCGGCGCGACCATCATCGTGCGTCGTCACCACCAGACCTGACGTCGGACGTCCGGCCCGGACCATGCCGGAGAGCAGCGCCTCGCCCATCTTGCCGGCACCGAGAATAGCTACCCGGTCGCTCATCACTCACTCCTCCGCACAACGTCGAGGCGATTCCTGATCACCTAACGCTCAAGAATGGCACGGATGCCGAGACTGAGGTTGGCCGGACGCTCCGCCATGCGTCGAACCAGGTAGCCATACCATTCGGTTCCGTAAGGAACGTAGACGCGAACCTTCTCACCGTCGTTCAGGAGCCGTCGCTGCTCATCCCGGCGAACGCCGTAGAGCATCTGGAACTCGTAGCTGCCTGATGCCCGGTTGAACCGATGGGTCAGCGCCTCAGCGATCGAGATAAGGCGGTCGTCGTGCGTAGCGAACATCGGGTAGCCACCGCCGGACAGCAGGACCTTCATGCACCGGACATAGTTGCGGTCGACGTCAGCCCGGGACTGCAGAGCGACCGACTCCGGTTCGTTGTAGGCCCCCTTGCAGAGTCGAATGCGGGAACCAGCCACAGCCAGGTCACGACAGTCACCCTCAGTCCTGTGCAGGTAGGCCTGCAGGACTGCGCCGGTGTCGGGAAAGTCGGCCCTCAGCGCAGCAAGGGTGCCCAGAGTCAGGTCGGTCGTGGTGTGGTCCTCCATGTCGAGGGTGACCGTTGTCCCTGCCTCCGCGGCGGCAGCGCAGATGGCCCTTGCATTGTCGGTGGAGATCTCGTCGCCCCCATCCGGGAGTGCCTGGCCGATAGCGGAGAGCTTGACGGAGACCTCGGCCCCGGGCGCAAGTCCAGCATCGGCAAGTCTGGCGAGAATCCTTACGTAGGCACCGGCGGTCTCGGCAGCCTGTTGGCGGACGAGGGTGTCCTCGCCCAGGTAGTCGAGGGTGACAGCGAAGCCCTCGTCCTGCAGGTCACTGGTGGCGCGCATCGCGTCATCATCGGACTCACCGGCGGCGAAGCGGGTGACGATGTCGCCGATTCCGGGAGCCGACGTCACCGCGTTCTTGACCGCCTCGCTGCCTGCGAGGGAGAGGAGTGTTCCGCGCAGCATCACGGTCTCAGCGTACGGCCGTCGGCATTAGCGGTAGAGCACCACCTTCGGTGTCCCTCTCATCCCTGGGGCATTGTCGACGATCGACTGCGGCAACGCCCCGTCCGGAAGAACGAACGCGGTGAGCGCCTGGGCGTCGCGGCTGGTTCGGACCCTCAACGGTTCGCCGGGGTTCCAGGTGAGGGCACAGGAGGACGCGTTGCACCCGAAGAAGAGGGTCTGGATGAACACTGGCCGAAAGGCGGTGAACTGGTGCGGCGTGTTTCCACCCCCCATTGTGCTGGCCAGCAGTTGCGGGACGTACGCAAAGCGTGGCGTCTGCTGCAGATCTGCTGCGCCGTCGGAGTCGAGGTCGGCGCTGAACAACGGCTGACAACCCCCCGAACATCCCGCTCCTGTCCGGTAGTCGTCGAGACACCGTCGCATGCCCAATCGATCGCTGATACCCGCTGGGTCGCACGACAGGGGCACAACTGTTCCGAACTGCAGCTCGCTGTCGATGTAGGACCACAGCGGGCGGTTGTCCAGCGGTGGGCGCCCATTGCGCACGGTCACTGCCTCAAACGGAGTATTGGCCAGCCGACCTTTAAGCACTCGCCGGGAGTATTCGTGCCGGAGACCAGGCCAGTGTCCAAGGTGCTTCCGAAGCCGGTCTGCGAGTAGGCCTGATTGGGCCTATCGCCGGGATCGGCTCCCGCTTTGCAGGCCACCGTGTCGTCGCGCACGGTTCCGGTGTACACCGACAGCGGGTGGTCGACGCCAAGAATGGTGTTGACGATCAACTGGATGCTGTCCGGCCCGGTGCAGGCGGTGAGCGTGCCGGCCGCGGCGTTCCCGAAGAATGAGAAGTCCAACGGGCCGAAGTTGCCCTCGTTCGAGCCGGCACAGGGAGCGATTGCCGGGGCGAAGCCGTTCGGGCCTGTCTTCAGACATACTTCCGTGTCGTTCGCTCGAGCGGCCGGGAGACCGAAGGGCAGCACACCTGCTGAGTACATGAACTCGATCTGAGCCTCGGCGAACGCCGACACCGAGATGGTCTCGATACCCATCGCCCTTGCGAGCGTCGTCTTCACCTCACGTGTGGGGATGACCACTCGGACCCTGGTCCCGTACGAGCTGACCGACACGCACGGGCCGTAGGTTGAGCCGGTGATTGCTAAGTGCTTCACATCGGTGCATGCATCCCAGGCCGCCTTCCACCCGCTTTCGGGGGGCGCCAGATTCGCCTCGACAAACGCTCCGGCGTCACGCAACGCATTGTTAGTCGACCCACCCATGTCCGGCAGCGCGTTGGCTCCGCCCAGGGCCGCCGCGTCCGCGGAGGTCTGGTCGACTCGGCGCTCAGAGTACGCCGCACCCAGGTCGACGGCGAACGCCCCGAAGACGAAGAGCAACGCTGCAGTCAGCGCCACCACGATTGCGACTGCGCCGCCTTCCCGCTGATGCTTCATGGCGCGGCCGCGGCAGCTGCGTCCATCTGGCACGTTCCCGTCCAGTTGGATGTCTGGTCGTCAGACAGCACCGGAGTCTTCTCGAGTCGCATCGCGGCCTCAGCTCGGTGACTGTTCGGCAGGGGGTATAGAACGTCACCCAGACCGGAGAGCGATTCGCCTGGCATCTGTGCGCATATCAGAAGCGTCGAACCCGTCCCAGGTATCTCACCCGTAGCTCCAGGACCGTAGATCCGCACCGCGACAGCCAGGTCGTTGGCACTCGACGCCAACTGTGGCGAGCGTGCCAGCATGACCGCCTTGATGGCGTCGGCTGATCCTCCGGGGGCCGTAACCTCATTGACGGCTCCGAGCCGAGCCGCTTCGCGGACCCCACTTCGCAGGCCGAGTGTCTCCCCGAACCACCATCCGTAGTCGATGACGGCGAAGACCAGCATAAGAAGCAGCGGCAGAACGAGCGCGAACTCCACGGCTGACGCGCCTTGATCGTGATTCAGCAGCGGACTGCGCTGCCGCATTGCCCGAAGTCGCATGCTGTCTCCACCGGTCAGGCGTCCCCGAGCAGCGCCAGTGTTCGCCTCCCCCACCCGATCGGCGGAACGGTTAGGGGTGCGTCACCCGTTCGGTCTAACCGCAAATTGGGACAAAGGCTTGCTATTCGGTCCGTCGGCGCAGGGTTCCGGCCCCCAGCGCCAGGCCGACTGCCATGAAGAGCGCGACGATTCCTACGTTGAGCCAGAAGTCGGCAGACATCGAGGTTGACGTCATGACCTCGGTCGTCGCATCGACGGCGTACGACATCGGGAGGACATCCGACAGCAGACGCAAAGCGGTGGGCAGTTCCTCCCGCGGAACGACGATTCCGCAGAGAAGCAGCTGCGGAAGGATGAGCGCGGGCATGAACTGCACCGCTTGAAACTCGGTCTTGGCGAAGGCACTGACGAAGAGCCCCAGGGCTGTACCCAGCAGTGCGTCGACCACTGCAACCACGATCAATGCCCAGGTGGGCCCAGCGACCTCGAGGCCAAAAGGCCCGACGGCCAGACCCGAGACAACGAGCGCCTGGACGACACCGAGAAGGCCGAACGCCAGCGCGTAGCCGAGGACGAAATCGACCTTCGCAATGGGCATCGACAGAAGACGCTCGAGAGTTCCCGACTCGCGCTCACGCAGCGTCGCTACCGACGTGGTCAGGAACATCACGATCAGCGGGAAGATGCCGAGCAACGGTGCGCCGTACTGGTTGAAGTCGGCGTCGGAGAGCATCCACGCCAACAGACCCATCAGAACACACGGAACGACCAGGATCAGTGCGACGGTGCGGTGATCGTGCTGCAGCTGCTGGACGACCCGACGCGCGGTGGCAACCGTACGAGTGATCGTCACGGCTCGCCCTCGACAAGGGAGAGAAAGGCCGACTCGATGTCGCTTGTACCGGTCGACGTAAGAATGGCTGCGACGCTGTCGTGCGCGAGAAGTTGTCCATCACGCAGCAGCATCAAGTCATCGCATCTCGACGCTTCGTCCATGACATGGCTTGAAATGAGCAGCGTAAGGCCGGTCGCGGCGAGCCCGCCGAACATCTCCCAGAGGTCGCGTCGCAGCACCGGATCGAGGCCGACCGTCGGCTCATCGAGAACCAAGACCTCAGGGCTTCCCAGTAGCGCAACAGCGAGCGAGACACGCGACCGCTCTCCGCCGGAAAGCTGCCCCACCTGGTCTCCCTCTCGGCCCTCAAGGCCCACTTCACCGATCACTCGATCGAGGTCGCTGTCAGGAGCACCGAGGATGCTTGCGAAATAGCCAACGTTCTGCGCCACGGTCAGGTCGGCGTACACCGACGCGTCCTGCGTCACGTAGGCGACGCGACGCCGAAGCTCTGCGCTTCCCGCAGGCAGCCCCAGGACTGACACCGTGCCACTTGCCACCTGCTGGACACCCACGACCGAACGGATCAGCGTGGTCTTCCCCGACCCGCTCGGCCCGAGCAAGCCGGTGACGCGCCCGGAAGCCACCCGGACGCTGAGGCCTGGCAGCACGGTGACCCCGCCACGAACCACGCAAAGGTCCTGGCAAATGACCGCAGGCGACTCATCTGTCATCGAGGTCCGGCCTCGGCAGCGGGCTTCCCGATTCCGGTGGCGAGGTTTAGCCGGGTGAAAGCAAGAGCTTCTGCGAGATCGTTCTCGCGCTCCTCACGTGTGGTACACCGACGCGTGTTCACCTCGAGGACGACGTGCCCGCTGTAGTCGAGGACGGCCAAATGCTCCAGCAGCTCGGCACACGGCTGAGTCCCGCGTCCTGGAACCAGGTGTTCATCCTTGGCGGCGCCAGATCCATCTCCTAGGTGAACGTGGGCCAACCGGGTTCCAAGTCCGCGGGCCATCGCCATCGCGTCGTCGCCAGCTACTGACGTGTGCGAGAGGTCCAGGGTGACTGACGTGTAGTCCTCGTCGGTCGGATCGTGGTCAGGCAGGTAAGCCTGGATCTCCCGGTTGCGCGCGCGCCAGGGGAACATGTTCTCTACCGCGAACCGCACGGCGGTCTCGTCGTTCATCGCGGCGACACCGGCCACAAACCCTTTCGCGTACTCGCGCTGCCAGCGGAAGGGTGGATGTACGACGACCACCGATGCGCCCAGCTGTTCCGCCGTGCGTTGCGCAGTTTGCAGCTTGCCCCAAGGCTCAGTCCCCCAGACGCGCTGCGTGATGAGCAGACACGGTGAATGGATCGCAACGATCGGTAGCTCGTGGTAATCCGACAGGCGCTGCAGCGCCGATACGTCCTGGCTGACGAGGTCGGTGGAAACCATCACCTCGATGCCGTCGTACCCGAGACGGGCCGCCATCTCGAAGGCCGTCGCCGTTGTTTCTGGGTAGACCGACGCGGTCGAGAGCGCGACGCGGGCTCGAGGCACCTGGACGATCTGATCGGGAACCGGCATGTTCACTGACCCATCCAGTCCAGGCGCCTCAGGATCACGCCCTCTCGCAGGGCCCACGGGCAGATCTCCAACGTCTCGGCTCCGACGGCATCCATCACCAACTCGGCCACGATGGCCCCGGCGAGGAGCTGAGGAGCCCGGCCAGGTGAGATGCCGGGAAGCTCAGCCCGATGCTTGGCGGACATCCGAGCCAACCTCGGGACCCAGTCGGCAAGCTTGTCGCGGTGGAGGTGACGTTGGACGTACGGGCCGGCCGAGCTGGGGGCAGCGCCAGTGAGCCGTGCCAGCTGCTTGAAGGTCTTGGAAGTGCCGACCACGTGCGAGGCGTTACCGGTGACTTCCAGGACAGCACCTTGCTCGGCCAGGAGCTGGCGAACGTGCTTGCGGAGGTGCTTCACGTCGCCGGCCGCAGGCGGGTCACTGTTGAGGAACTCGCGGGTCAGGCGTCCAGCGCCAAGCGGAAGGGAGAAGGCAGCATCCGGCGCCTCGGTGTTGCCGACCCCGACCTCCAGCGAGCCGCCGCCGATGTCGAGGACGAGGACGCGGCCACTGGACCAGCCAAACCAACGTCGCACTGCGAGGAAGGTGAGTCTGGCCTCCTCCGCGCCGGAGAGAACCTCGAGGTCGACACCCGTCGCGCTCCTGACGGCCCGCAGTACATCGTCACCGTTGGAGGCTTCGCGGACGGCAGAGGTCGCGAACGCGAGCATCTCCTCAGCCCCGACCTGTTCTGCGATCTTCGCCGCCTCTCCGACGAACCCAGTCAGCGCCGCGACGCCGGCCTCGGCGATTCCGCCGTCATCGCGCAGGAACTCAGCGAGCCGCAGTTCACTCTTGTACGAGTACGCGGAGCGAGGCGCGGCCCCGTGGTGCGCGTCAACGACCAGCAGGTGCACGGTGTTAGATCCGACGTCCAGAACTCCCAGCCGCACTCCTCCGCCGGTTCCGTCACCCATGCCGCTGACGCTACCCGCACTGATGGGCCCTACGCTGACCCCGTGCCTGAAGTGAACCTCAACTTTCCGCGAGCCTGGGTCGAGTTCAGCGATCCAGTTGACGCCGATCAGGTCTTCCGCTGCGACCTCACTTGGCTGACGAGCTACTGGACATGCATCTTCGGTTCGGGGTGCAAGGGCATCTACGCCGACCGACCAGACGACGGCTGCTGCACGCTGGGTGCGCACTTCTCCGACAAGAACGATGAGAAGCGTGTGAAGAAGTGGGCCAAGGAGCTGGGTCCCGATGACTGGCAGTTCTACGGCGCCGAAAAGATCACCGAGAAGGATGAGGAAGGCGGACGCAAGACCAAGGTCGTCGACGGCGCCTGCGTCTTCTTGAACCGGCCCGGCTTCCCATCGGGCGTCGGATGTTCGCTGCACAAGCTCGCCCTCGACCGCGGCATCAGCATCGTCACAACCAAGCCTGACGTCTGCTGGCAGTTGCCTATCCGGCGCACCTACCGGAACGTCGAGCGCCCCGATGGCACCGAGTACCTCGAGATCGTGGTGGGAGAGTACGAGCGAGCGGGTTGGGGGCCAGGCGGCCACGACCTCGACTGGTACTGCACAGCGAACAGCGATGCCCATGTCGGCACCAAGCCGGTCTACCTCAGCAACCGCGATGAGCTCGTCGAGCTCATGGGTGAAGCGGCCTACGCCGAGCTCTGTCGACTCTGCGAGGACCGTTTGGCTGGAGGAAACCGGCCAGCCCCCCATCCGGCGACGGTCAAGGCAGCGGAGGCCTCGTTGGGGAAGACGGCGGCGGCCAAGCCCACCAAGGCCGCCGGATCCCAGCGACCCGCTCCTTCGCGCAAGGCATCGCGCAAGCGCTGACCCAACTGCTCGTCGAGTGCACATCAGGTTGACGTCGCTGCTCGTCGAGTGCACCTTTGGGTGCCGGATTTGGGCGTTTAGTGTGAGGTGAGGTGGGTCGAGTTTCGGCAGGCTGTGCCTGGGGAAACTCGATCCGTCTTGTCGGTGGTGGCTGGCAGAGTGTCGTTCATGAACTCCTCAGCTGTCAGCATCGTCGAGCAGGTTGATGGCCTGCTCGATGCTGCGATGCCGGTCGCGCGGCTCGGTGATGACGCCCTTCGGGACGAGCTGGTGGCGTGTGAGCAGGCAGCGCAGATGTTGGCCGCTCACCAAGCGCAGATCATGGTGCAGATGGGGGTCCGGGCGCGGGCCGCTGACCGGGCCGAAGTGGTCGCCGGTGGTGACCCGATGTGGTCACAGCAGTGCCGCGAAACGTATGTTCCCGATGAGATCGGGGTGCTGCTGGGGTGGACGAAGATGGCCGCGGTGGCCCGGTATGACACCGCGTGCCGGGTCGCCGGCCTGCCGGTGGTCGCTGCGGCGTGGCGGGCCGGCCGGGTCGATGCGCGTAAGGTCGCGGTGATCGTCGAGCAGCTCAGCCACCTGCACCCCGGCTCCGATCCCGCCACCGTGACCACCGGACAGGTCGAGGCGCTAGCCGCCGATGCCGTCGGCTACGCCACCGTCCCCGGCAGGTCCCGGACCGCGCCGCAGCTGCGGGAGTGGCTGCGCCGGAAGGTGATCGCCTCGGACCCCGGGGCGGCTGAGGTTCGCCGGCAACAAGCCATGGGGGACCGGCGGGTGGTCATCACCCCCGGCGAGGACGGCATGAGCGAGCTGTGGGCGCTGCTCCCCTCGGTGCAGGCCAGACAGATCCAGATAGCCCTGACCAGCTGCGCCCAGCAGCTGGGCGGCAGCGACGCCGGTGATGCCCGGACCATGGACCAACGCCGCGCCGACACGATGGTCGACCTACTCCTCGGACGCACCCACCCACCGGCGGTGAACCTGCAGGTGATCGTGCCCGCCGACACGATCACCGGAGACAGCGACCAACCCGGCTGGGTTCCCGGACTGGGACCGGTCACCGCCACCGAAGTAGAAGAGTTGCTGCGATCAGGGCTTGAGGCCCAGATCGGGACTGACACCAGCACTGGGTCTGGCACCGGGTCTGGCACTGGGGCCGGCACCGGCTCTGAGATGGGAACCCCTGTCAGCATCCGGCGGTTGCTGACCGACCCGACCACCGGGATCCTGACCGACCTAGCCGAGAAGCGCTACCGGCCGTCAGCAGGGCTGGACCGGGCCGTCCGCGCCCGGGATGTGACCTGCCGGTTCCCCGGCTGCCGCCGCTCCGCCGACAGCGCCGGCACCGACCTCGACCACACCGTGCCCTGGCCGCAAGGCCCCACCGCAGCGACCAACCTCGCTGTCCTGTGCCGGCGGCACCACCGCCTCAAACACACCCCCGGATGGAACGCCGAACTCGACCCCACCGGGATCATGACCTGGACCACCCCCACCGGACGGAAGTTTCACACCCAACCCTGGCAATACACCAACCCCGACCAAATCCCCCACCAACCCCGACCCACCACCCCGCGAATAGCCCGAGACACCGAGTCGACACGGACACCGACACCGACACCGACGAAGAGCGCGGCGCCGCAGTCGACGCGCAACCGTGTGACCGTGTGACCGTGTGACCGTGTGACCGTGTGACCGTGAGCTCTCGCGCGCCTGGGCCTATCCATGTCGGAGGTCTGTCCTAGCGTTCGTTCCATACCGAGGAGGTACCACGTGACCGGAAGCACCCGGCCCGCAGCTAGGCAGACCCGCCCCGATTACCGGTGCGCTGAATGTGGCTGGACGACCGCCAAGTGGGTCGGCCGCTGTGGTGAGTGCCAAGCGTGGGGCACCGTCGACGAGACCGGCCCCAAAGCGCGTGGGGTCACCGCTGGTCCGGTCAGCAGTCCGGCGCGACCCATCCTGGAAGTGGACGTCGATGCCGCTCGCAGCCGAAGCACCGGCGTCGACGAGCTCGACCGAGTGCTCGGCGGCGGCCTTATTGCCGGCGGCGTGGTCCTGCTGGCCGGTGAGCCGGGCGTCGGTAAGTCGACCCTCCTCCTCGACGTCGCTGCGAGGTCAGCTCGGGCAGGCGTCACGACGCTGTACATCACCGGTGAGGAGTCTGCGGCGCAGGTCCGGCTGCGCGCAGACCGGATCAACGCAGTGCATGCCAATCTCTGGCTCGCGGCGGAGACAGACTTGGCTGCGGTCCTCACACAGATCGATGCAGTTGGCCCAGGGCTGCTGGTACTCGACTCGGTACAAACGGTCTCGACACCGGACGTTGACGGCGCGCCGGGTGGGGTCACTCAGGTGCGAGAAGTGGCGACAACACTCATCCGGCTGGCCAAGGAACGCGCCATCGCGACGGTACTCGTTGGACATGTGACCAAGGACGGCTCGGTCGCGGGCCCACGGCTTCTCGAGCACCTTGTCGACGTTGTCTTGACCTTCGAAGGTGACCAGCACAGCACCCTCCGCCTTGGGCGAGCCACGAAGAACCGGTTTGGCCCCACCGACGAGGTGGGCTGCTTCGTCATGAGTGACCACGGGATCGACGGCGTAGCTGATCCCAGCGGGCTGTTCATCGGCCGACACACATCACCGGTGGCCGGCACCTGCGTCACAGTGACGCTGGAGGGACGACGGCCCCTCGTCGCTGAGGTTCAGGCCCTCGTCTCCCCCACCACCGCTAACAACCCGCGCCGCACCAGTGCCGGACTCGACTCATCCAGGCTCGCGATGGTGGTGGCCGTGCTGACGCGTCGAGGCCGGGTACCCCTCGTCGCCTCAGAGATCTACGCGGCCACCGTCGGGGGGGTGCAACTTCGCGAACCTGCCTCCGATCTGGCATTGACCATGGCTCTGGCGAGCGCGTGCATGGACCGCCCCCTCGCCCCCGATCTTGTGGCATTCGGTGAGATCGGGTTGGCCGGCGAGGTGCGCGCTGTCTCCGGCATCGAGCGGAGACTCGTGGAAGCCAGCAGATTGGGCTTTCGGCGCGCCATCACCCCTCGCTACACCGGGCCGGTACCAGAGGGCATCACCATCTCGCCGGTCGCCGACATCCACGATGCCCTCGCGATCGCTCTTCAGGAGGTCGCTCACGGCTAGACTCAGCGCCACTGCGGCCGCCTCGAGCGAGCCCGTGACCGAGTTATCCCAACGACTCTGAGGGCGTGCCGTGGCGACCAGCGAGAAATCGGCAGTTGGCGACGCCGACGCCAAGCTGCTCCTCACGCTCGCAACGGTGGCTCCCGGCACACAACTGCGCGACGGACTCGAGCGGATTCTGCGCGGCCGGACTGGCGGACTCTTCGTGCTCGGCTACGACAAAGATGTCGAAGCCTTATGCAGCGGCGGATTCACCATCGATGTTGAGTTCTCTGCCACACGTCTTCGAGAACTCGCGAAGATGGACGGCGCCATCATCCTTGGCCCCAACGCCACCACAATTCACCGAGCAGCTGTGCATCTGATGCCCGATCCGAGCATCAACTCCGACGAGATGGGCACCCGCCACCGCACCGCTGAGCGAGTCGCCAAGCAGACCGGCTACCCGGTGATCTCGGTCAGCCAGTCGATGAACATCATCGCGCTCTACGTCGCCGGGCGGCGCTATGTGCTCGAGGACTCCGCCGCCATCCTCTCGCGCGCAAACCAGGCGCTGGCCACCCTGGAGCGGTACAAGATGCGGCTCGACGAGGTCTCCGGCACCCTGTCCGACCTTGAGATCGAAGACCTCGTCTCTGTGCGAGACGTCACCGTTGTGGCGCAGCGGCTGGAAATGGTCCTGCGGATCGCGCGCGAGATCGACGGATACGTGATCGAACTCGGATCAGATGGCCGGCTGCTCTCACTCCAGCTCGTCGAACTGATCGGGGGCGTTGAAACCGACCGAGAACTCGTTGTTCGTGACTACTTGCCTTCCGGACGCCGCCCACGCACGGTTGAAAGAGCTCTTGGTGATCTCGATTCCCTCACAGACGTCGAGCTTCTCGACCTTGCTCTCGTGGCCAAGGCCCTCGGGTACCCGGGCGTAGCGGACGACCTCGATCTCACCATCAGCCCGCGCGGCTACCGTCTGTTGGCCCGTGTGCCGCGGCTCCCCGCTGCAGTTGTCGACCGGCTCGTCGCGGAGTTCGGTGGGCTTCAGCGACTACTGGCCGCAAGCATCGATGACCTACAAACGGTCGAGGGCGTCGGCGAAGCGCGCGCAAGGACAGTCCGAGAAGGCCTCTCGCGTCTGGCCGAGTCGAGCATCCTCGAGCGCTACGTCTAAGGTCAAACACCGGGCTCAGGTAGTGCCGGAGGTCTCCAGCCCTGCAAGTGCCCGCAGCGCAACCAGCATCACTGGCGCTCGGTCCTCAGGACGACGGAGCACCCGCGTCACGTAGGCCGGCAGCCCGGCGGGTGCTTGACCTTCCTCGATCACGAGTTCGTCATCACTGACGACTGCGAGTACCCGGTCAACGGCGACACCGTAGCTACCTCCGTCCAGTGGGTTCAGCACGAGTACATCGCCCTCTTCTCCGGGATAGGCGTCGGAGCGAAGATCGATCACGGGCAGTGGGTCGTTTCGCAGCTCGATCATTCCGCTGACCGGAGCGCGGGTGCCGGGTAGGGGCTCGATCCCAACAGCGCGAACGACCTCCCGCACTTCCTCGAGCTCGCACGCCAGGTCACGGCCGTTCATGCGGAACGTGATGTAGCCGCTCACTAGCGTCTCCGTCCATCGTCTCGGGTGGCCGCACCTACACCGACCGATGGTTCGGGGTCGGACTGCAAGGAGGTGGCCAGCTGACGACATAGGTCTACCAAATCTGAGACCGCGCGACCATCAAGCAGTTCCGAAAGCGTCTCAGAAGATGCTGTCGGCAACGTCTCGGCCGCCGAGGCGAAAGATAGAGACGCCCCACCCGGATCGCCGACGCGCGCCAAGGTCGTGGCAAGGAGGAAGTGCGCGTGAGCAGCCGTAGGGTCAAGGAAGACCGCCTTGCGCAGTGCCGCGATCGCGCCATCGTCGTCGCCCTGGTTGCTCAAAGCCCTTCCCTCGATGATGTAGCCATCGACGAGTAGCGGGTGAGCCGCGGTGGCACGCTCGGCCAGCGAGGCCGCCTCGGCGTAGTTGCCGGCGTTCAGGGCCTCCCGAGCCTTGAGAAGGTCCTGCAGCGGGGCGGGGACAAGGGGTGGGGCTGGCAGCGAAGGCGGCGGCGTGGGTGCCGCTGCCCGTCTTGGGCGCAGACCCGGAACGCGAAGGACATCGCGCATCACACGCCGTGGAGCTGCGGCAACAGGCGCCGGTGCGGGCGGTCGTCCGACCGACGGACGCCGTCCGTTCTGCGGAACAGCATCTTTTCGATAGACGAAGGCTTCGCCGACGGGCAGCAGGCTGAAGTCCTCTGAGATCTGCCACAGCGTCTCGGCGTGTCCCAAGAGCAGGTAACCACCCATGGCAAGAAGCTGGTGAAAGCCCCTGACCAGCCGAGTTGTCGTCTCGCGGCCGAAGTAGATCGTCACGTTGCGGCAGACCACGAGATCGACCTCACCGGTGCCGAAGGGGGGTTCATCGGTGACGAGATTCTGCAGACGGAACTCCACGAGATCCCTTACCGGCTGGGCGACGGAGTAGCTGCCGTCCGCGCGCGGGTCGAACCAGCGCTCCACGGCACCCGGCTCAGCCAGCTGAATCGTGCGCCCCGAGTAGACACCTGCCCGAGCGACGTCCAAAGCCGCCCCCGACACGTCGGTTCCGATGATCCGAACCGGGAATGGACCCGTTTCCTCAAAGATCTGCACGAGCAGCATGGCAAGCGTGTAGGGCTCTTCGCCCGTCGAGCACCCGGCAGACCAGATCGTCAGCGGACGCCCCGTGCTGCGGTTGCGACGGAGCAGGTCGGGGAGAACGTCCCGCCGAAGCGCGTCGACCTGCGGAAGGTTCCGAAAGAAGTGCGTCTCCTGGATGGTCACCGCATCAAGGAGCTGCTGACGCTCGACGGCGCCGAGCGTCGACTCAACGTGAGCCAGGTACGAAGCGGTGGACGTGTGACCGGTCTTGTTCATCCGCTCGTGCAACATCGCACTGATCGCACCGCGCCGGCTGACGTCGAAGACCAGCCCCGCCATACGAACCAGTGACTCCGTGACGACCGCGTACTCAGCATCGGTAAGGACATGGGTGGTCATGACCCCACCTCCACGATTTCGTTCACAGCATGCTCAACGGCAGTCACGATCGCCTGCCCGATGGCCGGCAGTGGCAGCTCGAGATCCACGGCGTCCACTTCTTGGGCTGCTGCCGGCATTCCCCAGACAACGCTGGTCGACTCGTCCTGCCCGATCGTGAAGGCACCGATGTCACGGAGCACCTTCAAACCGGCAGCACCGTCACGCCCCATCCCAGTCAGCAGGGCTGCTACGGCGTACTGGCCGGAGAGCTGAGCCACCGATCGGAACGTCACATCGACGCCCGGTACGTGGTACTGGCCGGGTGGCGGGTCGGTGAGTCCCAGCCGGAAACCAGGGCGGACGACCATGTTCTGGTTGGCTGGCGCAAGGTAGACCTGTCCAGGCTGCAGCCGCTCGCCGTCGACGGCGACGACAACCGGAATGGCACAGACCCCGTCCAGCCAACGAGCAAGTCCCTCGACGAAGCCTTCTGCCATGTGCTGAATCACCAGGACGGCGGCCGGCAAGTCGGCCGGCAGCTCGGCGAGAATGGTAGCCAGCGCTGGGGGCCCACCGGTCGAGGCGCCAATCGCAACGACAAGTGGGCCTTGACGGCGCGGCACCGGTCGCGGCCGCTGCATCACCTGCCGACGGATCCGTTCGGGTGAATGCGCTGCCCCGGCATCGACCGACGCGGCCCCACTGGTTTCCGTCATGCCGGCCTCCGCCGACTCCTCGAACCGATCGGCTGGAGGCGCGGGGGTCTGTGACGCCCGCCCCCGCACGCCGCGTCCGCGCAGTCGACCACGTGGGTGTGTGATCACGCGGACCCGGCTAGCGATTTTGAGGTGGCGCATCACCATGTGTGCGTACTCAGCCGACCCGGGCGCGACGTCCAGCGCTCCGACAACGTCAACAGCACCGGCCGCGATGGCCGCTTCGGGGTGCTCAGCTGCTGGTCCGATCACGACGATCGGTGTGGCACGGTTGGCCATGATTCGCTCGATGGCTTCGAGGCCACCTGACCAGAGGTCGAGGTCAAGGAGGACCGCAGCCGGGCGGGCGGAAGTGATCAGTTCTTCGGCCGCCACTGGTTCCTGCGCACCACCGCAGACAATGATGCCGGGCTGGTTGAGCAGCTTCTCAAGAACCTTGATGCGGGTCTTGGTGCCAGCGACGATCGCCACCAGGACCGGAGCGCCACGGGGTGCGCCCACGGGTCCCGGGTCATGGGTCTCGTGCGACGCCGGCACCGGTCCTCCTGCCACGGCGCACTGTTCGGAGTGGGCACCGTCTCGTAGTCAGGAGTGTCGTCCGAATGCCGCCTCACCTTGAGCGGCAGCCAGGGGCCCGCGACGCGTCTACTCCAGCACGAACACAGCTGGCTCGCCGAGGATCTCGAGGTTGCGGGCCACTACCTGGTAAGAGCCAGCCGTTGCCGCCTCCTGAGGGGTCGGACAGCCCGCGGCCGACTTAACTTTGGGCCAGCTGACCGTCTGCGAGAACCGGTCACCGGGATCGAGGTTGATCGGGTCTGCGTCGCCGCCCGGGTTGCAGTCGTCGGACGACCAGACCTGCGTGCCACCTGAGGTGACCCGCAGCTCGTTGGCTGCCTGGCCCACGTCGCGGCTGCACGCCTTGTCAGACACGTTCTCGACGGTGAAGGTGAAAGAGGGCTGCCGGTCAGCAGGGTAGGTCTCAGCATCGGTAGCAACCGTCACCTCGATGGCGGAGTCGTCGCACGGAGGGAGAAGCTCCTCCTTCGGCACTTTCGACTTCGACGGTTTGGGACTGGTCGATGGCGTCTCGCTGGGGGTGGCGGACACGGTCGGGCTGGGCGGCTCGGCGGTCTGCTCAGTCCCGTCGCCGCCGCTTGGCCAGGCCCACCACACGATACCGACGAGGACGAGAAGAGCCACGAGCATGAGCCCGCGACGAATCCAGTAGACGCCGGGCGGCTGGTCGCCGACAGGTCGAAGAACCACGGTCCCACCCTAGTGAGAACACCACCTCTTGCGTGTTGCTTTGACCGTGCCACGATGGCGTCAATGACCAGCACCCAGGCTGTGGATGTCATCTCCGGCTGGTTTGTCGTCGCTGCTCGGACGCTGCCCTGGCGCTCGGACCCGACCCCATGGGCGGTCCTGGTCAGCGAGGTGATGCTGCAGCAGACCCCGGTGGCCAGAGTGCTTCCGGTGTACACCGAGTGGATGCGGCGCTGGCCGACACCGACCGCTCTGGCTGATGACACGGCCGGGGACGCCATCAGGGCGTGGGGAAGACTCGGCTACCCCAGACGCGCCCTGCGCCTTCACGCAGCTTCAGTCGAGTGTCGAGACTCGTTCGGCGGCGAGGTCCCCTCTGCTGTCGGCGATCTGCGCTCTCTGCCCGGTATCGGCGAGTACACCGCGGCGGCAGTGGCCTCGTTCGCATTCGGGCAGAGACACGCAGTGCTCGACACCAATGTTCGGCGCGTGCATGCCAGGTGGCTGGACGGCGTCGAGTTCCCCGCGTCCAGTGTCGTCGGTTCTCAAGAGCGTCAGCGCGCACTCGACCTGCTGCCCCCCGAGCCATCAGAGGCGGCACAAGTCTCGATCGCCGTCATGGAGCTCGGGGCCCTCGTGTGCACCGCTCGGACGCCGACCTGCGATGCCTGTCCGATCGCAGACCTCTGCGCTTGGCGGGCCAGCGGCTATCCGAAGTGGGACGGGCCACCGAGACGCGGACAGTCCTACGCAGGTACCGACCGGCAGTGCCGAGGTCGACTCCTGGCTGCGCTCCGCGAAGCCGATGGCCCATTACCCAAGGCGACGCTCGACGCCGTCTGGGCCGAACCAGAGCAACGAGAACGGGCGCTTGCGAGCCTGTTGGCCGACGAGCTGGTAGTCAGCGACCGACCATCGTCGTATCGCCTGCCCGATTAGCGGCTATTCCTCAGCGGACGCCGCTGGCCCAGACTCGGCGACATCGCCGGAGTCCACCGTCTCGATCGCCTGTAGGTCCGGGTGGTCCGGAAGATCAGGAAGCGTCGCCCTTGGCTCACTCTTGAACGTGAACGTTGCTGCCTCACCCTCACCCTCGACGTCGACGACGACGATCGATCCCGGCTTCAGTTCGCCGAACAGAATCTGCTCGGAGAGCTGGTCCTCGAGCTCTCGCTGCATCGTGCGCCGTAGCGGTCGTGCTCCCAGGACAGGGTCGTAACCCTTCTTCGCGAGCAGGAGCTTGGCCGGAGTGGTCAACTCGATCGCCATGTCCTTGTCCTTGAGGCGATCCTCGAGCTTGGCCGCCATGAGGTCGACGATGCTGACGATCTCCTCCTCGCTCAGCTGGTGGAAGACGATGATGTCGTCGATGCGGTTGAGGAACTCTGGGCGGAAGTTCTGCTTCAGTTCCTGCTGCACCTTCGACTTCATAGCTTCGTAGGCCGTCGTGAGGTCGTTGTCAGCCGCGAACCCAAGGTTGACTCCCTTGGAGACGTCACGGCTGCCGAGGTTGGTCGTCATGATGATGACGGTGTTCTTGAAGTCAACTGTCCGACCCTGGGCGTCGGTGAGCCGTCCTTCTTCAAGCACCTGGAGCAACGAGTTGAAGATGTCTGGGTGAGCCTTCTCGACCTCGTCGAAAAGCACGACCGAGAACGGCTTCCGCCGCACCTTTTCAGTGAGCTGGCCTCCCTCTTCGTAACCCACATACCCCGGAGGCGAACCGAAGAGCCGAGAAGCGGTGTGCTTCTCGCTGTACTCACTCATGTCGAGCGCGATGAGCGCATCCTCGTCACCGAAGAGGAACTCGGTGAGCGCCTTGGAGAGCTCGGTCTTACCCACACCGGACGGACCGGCGAAGATGAAGGAACCAGCAGGGCGCTTGGGGTCTTTGAGCCCGGCGCGGGTGCGTCGGATCGCCTTGGACAGCGCCTTGATGGCCTGCTCCTGGCCAACGACCCGCTTGTGCAACTCGTCCTCCATGCGCATCAAGCGCTTGGCGTCGTCCTCAGACAGGTCGGACACCGGGATTCCGGTCATCAGGCCGACGACCTCGGCGATGAGCTTCTCGTCGACGTCCGGAAGGGTGTCCATTCCTCCGCTACGCCATTCACGTTCGCGCTGGGCACGCTCGCCGAGCAGCTGCTTCTCCTGATCGCGGAGCGAGGCGGCCTTCTCGAAGTCTTGGGCGTCAATCGCGGCTTCCTTGTCACGACGGACGTCACCGATGCGGTCGTCATACTCGCGAAGGTCCGGCGGAGCAGTCATCCGGCGGATCCGCAGACGTGAGCCGGCCTCGTCGATCAGGTCAATTGCCTTGTCAGGAAGCTGCCGGTCGGAGATGTAGCGGTCAGCAAGACGCGCTGCGGCCCTGATCGCCTCGTCGGTGATGTTGACGCGGTGATGCGCTGCGTAGCGGTCACGCAGCCCCTGAAGGATCTCGACCGTCATCTCGACGTCGGGCGCCTGAACCTGGATGGGGGCGAAGCGGCGCTCCAGCGCGGCGTCCTTCTCGACGTACTTGCGGTACTCGTCGAGCGTCGTGGCGCCGATGGTCTGCAGCTCGCCGCGAGCGAGCATCGGCTTCAGGATGCTTGCCGCGTCGATGGCACCTTCGGCTGCACCGGCGCCGACGAGCGTGTGCATCTCGTCGATGAACAAGATGATGTCGCCACGGGTACGGATCTCTTTGAGCACCTTCTTGAGCCGCTCCTCGAAATCACCGCGGTAGCGGCTTCCGGCTACGAGTGCGCCGAGGTCGAGCGTGTAGAGCTGTTTGTTCTCGAGGGTGTCGGGCACCTCACCCTTGACGATGGCCTGGGCCAGGCCCTCGACAACCGCCGTCTTGCCAACGCCCGGCTCACCGATGAGGACTGGGTTGTTCTTGGTGCGACGCGAGAGCACCTGCATTACGCGCTCGATCTCTTTCTCGCGTCCGATGACAGGATCGAGCTTGCTCTCCCGCGCCGCTTGCGTCAGGTTGCGGCCGAACTGGTCGAGCACGAGCGACGACGAGGGAGCGTTCTCTCCCTGCGGCCCGCCTGCCGTGGCCGGCTCTTTGCCCTGGTAGCCGGAGAGCAGCTGGATGACCTGCTGGCGGACGCGGTTGAGGTCGGCGCCAAGCTTGACAAGAACCTGCGCGGCGACGCCTTCGCCCTCGCGGATCAGCCCGAGAAGGATGTGCTCGGTACCGATGTAGTTGTGGCCAAGCTGCAGCGCCTCACGAAGTGAGAGCTCGAGAACCTTCTTCGCGCGCGGGGTAAAGGGGATGTGGCCGGAAGGAGCCTGCTGGCCCTGGCCAATGATCTCCTCCACCTGCTGACGCACAGCCTCGAGCGAGATGCCCAGTGACTCGAGCGCCTTGGCGGCGACACCCTCACCTTCGTGGATCAGCCCGAGCAGGATGTGCTCGGTACCGATGTAATTGTGGTTGAGCATGCGGGCCTCTTCTTGGGCCAGCACAACCACCCGCCGGGCGCGGTCAGTGAACCTCTCGAACATCTTCGCGTCTCCTTCTGGGTGGTCCGCGTACGGCACGGGACGTGCCCGCTCCTGCAGTGCGTAGGCCTGCCCGCATGCTAACCCCGGAGAGCGAACCCTTCTCGTTCTCCACCGCGGGCGAACCCACTCGCAACAGTGTTCTCTCTTGAACGTCGGCTGCTGACCTGGCGTTCCGTAGGGCGAAGGGGTGTTCCTACGCCATCAGCGAACGATTGTCGCTCGAGGCGGCCAGGCCCTACTGGGATGCCTCGAACTTCGCGGCCAGATCCGCCGGAATCCGGCCACGCTCGTTGACGGCCAGCCCCTGCCCCCTGGCCCAGGCCCGGATTTCCGCGCTCTTTCCACCACTGGCACTGCGCGGACGTCGAGCGCCAGACCGACCAGGCGTCTTGCGGGCATGGCCAACGAACTCGGCAACGGCATTTCTGAAGCGAGCCGCGTTGGCAGCCGACAGGTCGATCTCATAGGAGGTGCCATCGAAGGCGAACCGCAGCGTCTCGTCAGCTGGGCCACCGTCGATGTCGTCGATCAGGACGACCTGGACTTTCTGCGCCATTCGTGGCTCCCTATTTCAAGGATTTGCCGCGGCATTCTCAACCGCGGATTTGAAGGTATTCGCGACAACCGTAATTCATCATTTCACACCGCATTACCTGCACTTTCTGCGGTTCTTGTGGATAACCCACCGATCAGCAGCGCAACTCAGAGGGAAATGCCTGACAGACTGGTGTCGTGTCAGAGGGCCACAAAGCCAGAGATGCCGTCGCCATCGGGCCGTACTCCGGGAGCCGTCGCGCACTCCGCCACCTGTTCGAGCTGGCCGAGGACTCAGCTTCTGCCCTCGACACCTACCTCGATGATGGCATCGTCCTCGTCGCCGAGACGGCCGGCGCGCTCGTCGGCCACCTTCAGCTGATCGTGCCCCACGATGCGGCAGAGGCCGAGATCAAGAACATGGGCGTCATCGAGCCGCTACGAGGCAGGGGGATCGGCAAGGCGCTGGTAGCGGCCGCTCTCGACGCCGCACGCGCTGCTGGCGCCACCCGCATGGTCGTTGCAACCGCTGCTGCAGATGTCGGAAACCTCCGGTTCTACCAACGTCAGGGCTTTCGGATGCGCACCGTAGACCGCGATGCGTTCACTGCCGCGACCGGCTATCCGGGGCCGATCGTCATCGACGGCATCGAGCTGCGCGACCGCGTCTGGCTCGATTGCCCCATCTGAGCCTGTTCATTCTCGTCGCTACCTGCCAATTTCGTCATTGGCGTGCCCTTGACGTCCGATGCCTGCCTAGGGAATAGGGTTTCACGCATGACATCGGTCCGCGTTGAGGCGCTTGATCCCACTGACCCCCGCAGCCAGGCGGCTATCAACCAGTTCCTCAACGAGATGGTCGAGCTCGTCGGCGCCGATGTTCTTGAGATCGATGTCGCCCAAGAGGCCCGCGACGACTCAGGGCGAAGCTTCTTCGTCGTTGCACTCGATGACCGTGACAATGTGGTCGGCTGCGGGTCGCTTCGCCAGGTCGGGTCCAAGATCGGGCAGATCCGTCGGCTCTGGGTCAACCCCGTGATGCGCGGCCGCGGCATCGGCCGCCGCCTGCTCTCAGCCCTTGAGGGCGCCGGCGCCGTCGCGGGGTTCGACTTCATCCGCATCGAGGTCTACGACGCCCTTTCCCAGGCCATCCTGCTTTTCGAGACCAGCGGCTACGTGCACGTCCAACCGTTCGAAGAGTCGCCGCCAGATCTTCGGGCGTACCAGAAGCAGCTGGTACCGGTCGCACTCGACGAGGACTAACGGGTCAGAGAACCAGCAGCATGCGAGCGTTGCCAAGGGTGTTCGGCTTGACGCGCTCCAAGCCGAGGAACTCAGCAACACCTTCGTCATAGGACTCAAGCAGCTGCTCGAAGACCTCGTGTGACACCGGGGCTCCGTCGATCTCGGCGAAGCCGTGTCGGCTGAAGAACTCCACCTCGAAGGTGAGACAGAAGACTCTGGCCACCCCCACGTGTCGCGCCTGCTGCAACAGGCGGCGGAGCAGCAAGTCACCGATCCCGTGTCCGCGATAGTTGTGGTCGACCGCCAGGGTCCGAACCTCGGCGAGGTCCTCCCAGAGCACGTGCAGCGCACCACAGCCGACGACCGCACCGTCAACCTCGGCGACGTAGAACTCCTGGACATCCTCAAAGAGGGTGACGGTCGCCTTCGAGAGGAGTATGCGGTCGGCTGCATAGGTGTCAACGAGGTGCCGAATGGTGCGGACGTCCCCTGTGCGAGCCTCGCGGATCTCTACCGACGTAGCGCTCACTCTGGTTTCACCAGGGGAAAGAGGATCGTGTCGCGGACGCCCAGGCCCGTGAGCGTCATCACCAGACGATCGATTCCCATCCCCTGACCGCCAGCGGGTGGCATCCCGTGCTCGAGGGCACGAAGGAAGTCCTCGTCCAGTTGCATTGCCTCGTCGTCTCCACGCTCGGCACGAGCTGCCTGGGCAAGGAACCGCTCACGCTGGTCGAGGGGGTCGATGAGCTCGGAGTAGCCGGTACCCATTTCAGCGCCCCATCCGACGAGGTCCCACTTCTCCGTGAGGCGGGGATCGTCTCGGTGGACGCGGGTGAGCGGCGCGTTCTCCTTCGGGAAGTCCTTGTAGAAGACCGGCGTCGTCGTCTTGCTCTCGACCAGTCCGACGTACAGCTCTTCGAGCAGCATGCCGACCGAAGCATCGTCGGGCTCGTCGATCTCGAACCGCTCGCAGTACCTGCGCAGCACCTCCAGCGGGGTATCAAGGTCGACCTCCTCGCCGAGAGCTTCGGAGAGCGCGCCGATCATTGTCTTGACGGGCCAGTCACCAGCGAGGTCGAACTCCTCAATTGATCCGTCCGACGTAGCACGCCTGGCCACCGCCTCACCGAAGACATCGATGGCGGCGTTCTGGACCAGCTGCTGGGTGAGCAGGCGCATGGTGTCGTAGTCGCCATAAGCCTCGTACATCTCGAGCATCGTGAACTCCGGGTTGTGCGAGGAGTCAGCACCCTCGTTCCGGAAGTTCCGGTTGATCTCGAAAACCCGATCGACACCGCCCACCAGAAGCCGCTTGAGGTAGAGCTCAGGAGCGATACGCAGGTACAGCGGCATGTCGTAGGCGTTGATGTGGGTGACGAACGGACGCGCGTTCGCGCCGCCGTGCATGACCTGGAGCATCGGCGTCTCGGCCTCGATGTAGCCGTTCCCCTGCAGCGTCTCGCGCAGTGACCGCACAACACCCGAACGCAGGTAGACCATGTCTCGCGCCTCCTGGCGCACGATGAGGTCGACGTAGCGCTGGCGAACACGGGCCTCGGGATCTGTGAGACCAGCGTGCTTTTCCGGCAGCGGGTGCAGGCACTTGCTGGTGACCTGGAAGTCCGACGCCAAGACGCTCAGCTCGCCGCGCTTGGAGGTGATGACCTCGCCGGTGACCCCAACGTGGTCTCCGAGGTCGACGTCGTTCTTCCAGCGGTCGAGAAGCTCTTGCCCGCTGCCATCGAGGGTGAGCATCACCTGAAGGTCGGCCGCCGCGTCCCGCAATGTCGCAAAGATGATCTTGCCGCTGACCCGATTGAGTACCACTCGCCCGGCAACCCCAACTTCCTCGCCGGTGAACGTGTCGGCCACAAGGTCGGCGAAGCGGGCTCTGAGCGTCGTGGCATCTGTCGTCCTCGGGTAGCCAAAGGCATAAGGATCGTTGCCCTCGGCTCGCATCCGTGCCAGCTTCTGTCGGCGAACTTGCTCTTGCTCCGAGCGCGCAGCGGCAGCCGGATCAGATGCAGTGTCGGGAACAGCTCCAGCATCGTCGACAGGGCCAAGGGTCATACGCGCAAGGCTACCGATCTCTCCAGCCCGCCGAGCGCTCGACTAACGTCCTCAGGACGGTTCGCTGCAAGTGGTGTTGGCCACTCGACTCGCGCGAGGTCGAAAGCCTTCACTCCGCGGGCCGTTAGTCGGTGTTGCGCTCGAAGACGAGTTTGAGGCCGCGCAGCGTCAGCCAGGGGTCGTACTCGTCGATAGCCTCGGACTCGCCAATCACCAAGGGTGCCAACCCCCCGGTGGCGATGACCGTGACGGTGTCAGCATCGTCGGCCAATTCCGCGGTCATTCGGTGCACGATCCCATCCACCTGACCGGCGAAGCCGTAAAGAATCCCCGATTGCAGCGCTTCAACGGTGTTACGACCCACGACCGAACGTGGTCGCGCCAACTCCACCTTGCGCAGCTGGGCACCGCGGGCGCCAAGGGCATCCACCGAGATCTCCACTCCCGGTGCGATCGCCCCACCGAGGTACTCGCCCTTGGCCGAGACCGCATCAAATGTGGTGGCGGTGCCGAAGTCGACCACGATCGCCGGGCCGCCGAACAACGTCGCTGCAGCCAACGAGTTGACGATTCGGTCGCTGCCGACCTCTTTCGGATTGTCGGTCAGAATCGGGACACCAGTGCGCACACCTGGTTCAACCACGACGACGGGAATCTCACCGTAGTAGCGCGTGCACATCTGTCGCATTTCATGGAGCGCCACAGGCACGGTGGAGCACAAGGCGATACCGGTGACCTTGGTTCCATCGCCATGCTGCGCGAGCAACGACGTGATCAGCACGGCGAGCTCGTCAGCAGTTCTTGTGTCATACGTCGCGATTCGCCACGTATGATCGAGGTTATCCTCCTGGAAGAGCCCGAGAACCGTCTGCGTGTTCCCGATGTCAATCGTCAACAGCATGTCGCCCACCCATCTCCCCCGTGCCAACGCACAACCGGACGTTGTCGATCAGCCGCGTTGAACCGACGTGGGCAGCAACGACAAGAAGCGCCGGACCGCTTCCCTGCATCAGTTCGAAACTCTGGGGGTTCACCAGGGACACATAGTCGACCTTCACGCCGGCCTCTGACAGGTGCGCCCGCGCCGCCTCGATGGCGGCCGTAGGCCCACCGGCAGCCGCAGCAGCCCCCGCCTCAAGTGCCTCGTGCAGGGCGAGCGCCTGCAACCGGTCGGCGTCGACCAAGTAGATGTTTCGGCTCGACAGCGCCAGGCCATCCTGGTCGCGAACCGTGGGCACCTCGATGATTTCGACACCGAAATCGAGGTCGCGCACCATCTGTGATATCAGCCACAGCTGTTGGGCGTCCTTCTGGCCGAAGTAGGCCCGATGGGGGGCGGTGAGGTTCAACAGCTTGGCGACGACAGTCAGTACGCCATCAAAGTGACCCGGCCGCGACTCCCCTTCCAGCAGGTCGCCAATGCGTCCGGCGGCTACCCGCACCACAGGGTCGCCTACGGGGTAAACCTCGGACGGCCCCGGCGCAAAGAGCAGGTCGACCCCCTCGGCACGGCACAGTTCAAGATCGGCGGCGAACGTCCTCGGGTACTTGTCGAGGTCCTCTCCTGGCGCAAACTGCAACGGGTTGAGGAAGTCAGTAACGATCACTCGATCGTTTCGTTCACGAGCACGTCTGATGAGTTCCGCGTGGCCAGCGTGGAGCGCGCCCATGGTCATCACCACCGCGACCGAATCACGGGCAGCCACCCATTCTGCTCGTGTCGACGCCAGGTCGGCACGGGTTCGGGCCACCGTCGTCATCGTTCGTCCCCCGTGCCTTCGATGGCGTCCAGCACGGAATCGGCGTCGACCTCGCTCAGCAACCCAGCATCTCGGGCCCGACGCGCAGTCACGCGCGCCAGCGCGACGTAGAGGTCCGCCGTTTGAGGGGAGACATTGCCGATCTCGTCGATGTGGCGCGCCACCGTTGCTGCATCGCCACGCATCACGGGTCCGGTGAGCGCCTGGTCGCCGAGGCGCAGCACATTGTCTAACGCAGCGCTGACGAGTGGGTGAAGAACCTTGCGCGGATCGTCAACGCCGGCAGCTTCGAGAAGGTCAGCACTGGATGCCACCAGGGTCACCAGGTGGTTGGACGCGTGCGCCAACGCCGCGTGGTAGAGCGGACGAGCATCCTCGTCGACGTGGACGGGCTCGGCCTCCATCTCTAGAACCAGGGCGTCCGCCACCGGCAGAAATGCAGCCGGCGCAGTAACGCCGAACGAGGCACCGACAAGTCGGTCGATGTCGATCGAGGTACCCGTGAAGGTCATCACCGGATGAAGCGCGAGCGGGACGGCGCCCATGCGCTGAGCTGGCTCCAAAACGCCGATCCCATACCGGCCGCTGGTGTGCACCACGATCTGCCCGGGCCGCCAGGCACCGACGGCGGCCAATCCATCAATGAGCCCGGGCAACTGGTCATCCGGAACAGTGACGAGTACGAGGTCGGCTGCGGCACACACCTCAGGAGGCGACACAACTGCGGCGTCCGGGAGCAGGGTCTCAGCGCGCGATCGAGAGACGTCCGAGACGGCAGACGCAGCTATCGGACGGTGTCCCACCCGAGCCAGTGCGGCTCCGAGCACAGCCCCCACGCGGCCCGAGCCAATGACCCCGACACTGAGCCGACCCGGTCGGGTCGGAGCGGTGGCAGGCTGCAGATCTGAGGTCACGATGCGTTCCAGTCCTTTGCGGGTACCGGACGAGGGTGAGTTCAGCGTAGTGGGTGGGCACTGAGTCCGTTTCAAGGCAGGACTCGACACCGGAGAGCTCCACCTCAAGCCAGTTAGCCTGGCCGCATGGAACCGACCTTCCCCCGTCCGAGAGCGGCACGCGCCACGACAGCATCGGCTACGGCATCCTCCGCATCGGCTGGGAAACCGGCGTGACGACACCCGTAAACTGGGAAGAGGGCCCGTGACAGCAGTCACCTGGTCGGACGCCATTGCTGCGGCCTTGTACGGTCCCGGCGGCTTCTACAGGAACAACTCCCCCGACGCGCACTTCCGCACCAGCGTCAGCGCATCCCCGCTCCTAGCTGAGTCGATCGTGCCGCTTGTCGTCGCAGTGGATCTGGCTCTCGGTAGCCCTGTACGCCTCGACATCGTGGACATGGGCGCAGGCGACGGCGCGCTGATGCGTGAACTGCTGAGAGAGCTCCCCGCCGATCTTGCTGGTCGCGTCGACCCGGTCGCCGTTGAGATCCGGCCCCGCCCGCCTGAGCTTCAGGCGCAGGTTCGCTGGACGGAAGTCCTCCCGAGCGGTGTCACCGGGCTCGTCATCGCCCACGAGTACCTCGACAACGTCCCGTGTGACGTGGTCGAGGTCGCCGAAGGTGGTTTCCTGCGACAAGTTCTGGTTGACCCCGTCACAGCCGAGGAGAAGATCGGGCCAGCAGTCGACGACAAGCAACGACGCTGGATCAAGCGTTGGTGGCCGGTCAACAGGCCCGGAGACCGGGTCGAGGTTGGCTGGACCCGAGACCAAGCCTGGGCGCAGATCATGGACAGTCTCAGCGGTGGGCTCGCCGTCGCCATCGACTACGGCCACCTTCGAGATGATCGGACAGCAGGCAGGTACCCAACTGGAACCGTTACCGGCTACCGAGATGGTCGCCAGGTGGCCCCGGTCCCCGATGGATCGTGTGACATCACCGCGCACGTTGCGATGGACGCATGCCAGCAGGCCGGCGCCGATGCCGGCGCCGATTCTTCGGCTCTGGTCTCCCAGTCTGACGCCTTGCGCGCTCTCGGTCTGGCTACGAGACGACCGCCCATCGCCTTTGCACATAGCAATCCCATGGGGTACATCGATGGCCTCTCGCGCGCCTCGCATGCCGCTGAGCTCCTCGACCCCGCTTCCCTCGGATCCTTCTGGTGGCTGCTGCAGACCAAGGGCGCCCGGCCTGCGATCGACGGCATCAAATGGGCGTAAGTCAAGGAGCGAAGCCCCTGGCCCAGCAGCCATGACTGGCGCAGAGTGACAGCGTGCCGTTAGTCCGTGACGAACTGCTGCGGGGCCTCACCGACCAAGAGGTCGTAGACCGACGCGCCCAGTTCGGTGACAACCGACTACCCCCGGCGAAGCCAACCCCCGCCTGGCGGCGGTTGCTCGCCGAGCTCACCCACTTCTTCGCGGCACTCCTCTGGGGTGCCGCCGGGTTGGCTCTCCTCGCCGGCATGCCTGAACTGTCTGTGGCGATTGCCCTTGTCGTCGTCATCAACGCCGTCTTCGCATTTGCTCAGGAACGAAAGGCTGAGCACGCGGCGGCCTCGATGCAGGATATGGTGCCGCGAACCGTGCTGGTTCGGCGCGACGGCAAGCAGCGCCAGCTAGATGCGGGCGAGCTCGTCGTCGATGACATCGCCGTGCTCACGGCCGGAGACCGAATCCCCGCCGATGCCGTCGTCGTCGATGCGCAGGCTCTGGAAGTGAATACCTCGCTGATTACGGGGGAGAGCGTCCCCGTCACGCTCGATGTCGGCGCTGACGTCACCGGTGGCACCTTCGTCGTTCAGGGCGAGGCGATGATCCAGGTCACCGCCGTCGGCGTCCACACACGTCTGGCCGGGCTCGCCGACCTCACCCGCTCGGTGGTGAGACCGACGAGCCCCCTTGCGCTGGAGATGAAGCGCGTTGTACGCACGATCTCAGCCATAGCGATCTCGACCGGAGTCGCCTTCTTGGTCATCGCTCTTGTCGCCCACACAGATCTGCAGAACGCCGTCACCTTCGCAATCGGAGTGACGGTAGCGCTTGTTCCTGAGGCCCTCCTTCCCACCGTGACGCTGTCGTTGGCCTTGGGCGCGCAGCGAATCGCCAAGCGTCACGCTGTTGTGCGACACCTTGAATCGGTGGAGACGCTCGGATCGGTCACCTTCATCTGCACCGACAAGACCGGGACGCTGACCCGTAACCAGATGCAGGTAGTTGAGGTATGGACGCCAGTCGGAACACTGAGAATTGAGGGGGACGGCTACGAACCAACGGCAACTATCTCCGGTGACGAGGCAGCACGCATTGCAGCACAGCCAGTCGCCCTCGCTGCGTACGCTTGCTCTAGTGGCCGCGCGGTCAAGACAGACGGCAAATGGGTTCCCCAGGGCGATCCGATGGAAGCCGCTATCGACACACTTACTTACCGTCTCGACCTCGTTCAGCCGGGCCCACCCACTCGAGTGTTCCCCTTCGACCCACGGCGGCGGCGCATGTCGGTACTCAACGGCGACGACGTCTACGTCAAGGGTGCGGCTGACACAGTGCTCCCGCTCTGTGTCGATGTCGACGTCGCTGAGGTCGACAAGGTGGCGCAAACCATGGCGTCTGCTGGATTACGCGTCCTTGCCGTCGGATCACGCCGCGTCCTGGGGGATAAGCCGACAAACGCGGCAGAGGCCGAGCTCGACCTCACCCTGCTTGGGCTGATTGGCCTCTCCGACCCCGCTCGGCCCAGTGCCCGCGGAGCACTCCAGGCCTGTCGAGACGCGGGAATCCGCGTAGCCATGATCACTGGCGACCACCCTGCTACCGCAGCAGCCATTGCCAAGCAGGTAGGCCTGTCCCTTGGCCAGGAACGCGTGCTCTCCGGGGCCGACCTTCCTGATGATGATGGACCTCTCGGCGAGTTGATCGACCACGACGGGGTCGTGATCGCCAGGGTTGCCCCGGAACAAAAACTCCGCATCGCGAGAGCGCTGCAGGCACGCGCGCATGTCGTCGCAATGACCGGTGATGGAGTGAACGATGGGCCAGCCCTTCAAGAGGCTGACATCGGCATTGCGATGGGTGAGAGTGGCAGCGATGTGGCCCGCGATGCATCCGACCTGGTGCTGCTCGATGACGATTTCACCACCATCGTCGCGACAGTCGAGCAGGGGCGGGGCACCTTCCTCAATGTCCGACGCTTCCTGACGTACCACCTGACCGACAACGTCGCTGAGCTCTTTCCTCTTGTGGTTTGGGCGCTCTCCGGCGGATCGTTCCCATTGGCACTCGGGGTTCTCCAGATCCTGGCTCTCGACCTGGCTACTGACACCCTGACAGCCGTCGCCCTCGGTGGCGAGCGACCGCATGGTCGCGTCATGCAACGTCCGCCGGTATCCGGGCGACTGCTAAGCCGCACAGTCGCCTGGCGTTCGTTCGCACTGCTCGGACCTACCGAGGCATTGATTGCCATGTTCGCGTTCGTCGCGGTTCTGATGGCCGGTGGTTGGGACTGGGGGACGCCACCGGACGCGGGCTTACTCGCGCAGGCATCCGGTGCATACTTCATCACCGTGGTGGCAGCACAGATGGGAAATGCGCTGGCCTGCCGGAGCAGCACACTGACCATTGGTCACCTCGGACTGTTCACGAACCCGATGCTGATCTGGTCCGTCCTGATTGCGCTGGGCATCGCGCTAGCAATGGTCTTCATTCCACCGCTGGCCAGCCTGCTCGGGCAAGCATCGCCAACGGCGATTGGCTGGGCTGTTGCGGCTGTAGCCCCCCTTGTTCTTCTGCTTGTCGACGCAGCCGACAAGGCATGGCGCCTTCGGCGCTACGGAAGGTCGGACTCAGTCCCTGGAGGCGGGACAGTCGGCGACGCGACCGGATAACTCTCAGGCTGCCCTGGACCGGCTTGGCGACGAGCCAACCCCGCCCGGTCAGCCTGCTCCTGAGCCAGGATGCGCGCGGTCCTGGCATCCTGGTGCAATGCTGCTATCGACACCGGACCAGGAGTCGAGTCGACGCGGACTGTGGCGAGTCCCAGCCAGCGCTGCCAGGGACCTTGTGTAAGGCGGACGCTCTGCGTACGCGCATGCGGAACCACATCCCACTTCGGGACGAGCCAGCCTCGTCGAGTGACGAACGCGACCGGCGTTGCTCCCACCCCCAGCTGCTTGCACTGGAGCGGCGCGCGCCAACGTGCCGTGGCCGGTGCTGGCGTCAGGTCGACGCCGAACGGATCCACTCCGGGCAGAACTTGCTGCAACAGGGTGCGAGCCACTGGCAGGGGTGCGACCGGGAGGATGACCGAAGGGCGGTCTTCGCCCTCCTCGCCGCCCACGGTGCCAGCAACATTGACGACGACACGAACCCACCCCCAGGGTTTCCACATGAGTGGGCGTTCGATTCGCACCGCCTGGACGCGCCCGGGCGGAACGGTCTGCGAGCGGTGTGACGTGAGACCGAAGCGCAGCCGCAGTCCGTCTGGGGACTGCGCGACGGTGAAACCGAAGTACCTGAGGAACTGCCCACCGACCACGGTGACCGGGGCGAAGACCAAAAGGAGCCCGGTTAGCCCCAGCTCCCACACTCCCGAGACCCCGGCGACGGCCACCACCGTCGGGATCAGCAGCAGGAGGAAGATCGTCGTCGGCTGAAGCACGAGGGAGGCGAGCAGATGCGGCGAGGGCACCTGGACCAGTACTTGCTCGGGGGCTGTCGCGACCGCGGCGCCTTCCTCCCGGCGAAGGCCAGATGCCCTGGCGAGAAGCTCTGCACGCAGCTGCTGGGCGTCCTCGAGAGCCAAGTACTGCAATTTGGTGCCTTCGGATGAGGCACCGGCAACTTCTGGGCGTAGCTCGGCCAGCCCGAAGAGTCGGGCGAGGATCGGCTGAGTCACATCCACCGATTGGAGCCGAGACAGCTGGACGCGTCGCTCGTTGCGGACAAAGACACCGGAGTTGATTCGCAGGTCGCCGTCATCGTCATAGAAGAACGTGAGCCGCGTCCACGAGAAGTACGCATAGATGCCGACCCCGACAAGGATGAGAACGATCACTCCTCCGGTACCGAGTCCGCCGAGGACGTTGGCGGCCTCACCCCCTCCCGTCACGAAGACTCCGAAGATCAGCACGGGTACTGCACGCACCATGGTGACTAAGGGCGTAACGGGATGCGTATGACGAGGCTCGGTCACAGACCGGCGCTCCGCTGTTCGCCCAGCGCAGCAAGTTTGTCGCGAAGTCTGCCGGCCTCATTCGGCGGGAGGCCGGGAATGGTGGCATCGGTCGTGGCCGCCGCGGTGTGCAACTGGACGGTGGCAAGGCCGAAATAGCGCTCAACCGGACCCCGCCGAACGTCGACCAGCTGCATCCGGCCGTAGGGAACGAGTACAAGTCGACGGAACAAGATGCCTGAGACGACGATCAAGTCATCGGTGCGCTCGGAGTACCCGATGGCCCGAACCTGTCGTCCGATCAACCACCAAAGCCAAGCCAGGACCACAAGACCGACCACCAGGGCAACAAAGCCGAGCTCAGGCAAGCCACCCACAGCAAGCGCAACGACTGCGATCAACGTGACAACAGTCGTCAGGCTCATTGCAATCAGCCGACGTGCGGTGGCCAGGCGCGCGTTGACGGGGATCCAGCCTCGTGCGTCGGCCACGAATGGATCGATACTCATGCTGGGCAACATACCTTCCGCACGTTGCAGGGCCGACATGGAAGGATCGGTCCGTGACCGAGGAGCGAGTGATAAGCACCGGGGGCGGAATCGTCGCCACCGACATGGTGCTCAATATCGGTCCCCAGCACCCGGCGACCCACGGCGTCCTACGCCTACGGCTGGTCCTGGACGGTGAACGGATCGTGTCGGCCGAACCGATCATCGGCTACATGCACCGTGGGGCCGAGAAGCTCTTCGAGGTGCGCGACTACCGGCAGATCATCATGCTCGCCAACCGGCACGACTGGTTGTCCGCGTTCTCCAACGAGCTAGGAGTAGTGCTGGCCGTCGAGCGGATGCTCGGCATGGAGGTGCCCGAGCGTGCGGTCTGGGCGCGCACACTGCTGGCCGAGCTCAACCGCCTGCTCAACCACCTGATGTTCCTCGGCTCCTACCCCCTTGAAGTCGGGGCGATCACGCCGGTGTTCTACGCGTTCCGCGAGCGCGAGGCGATCCAGGAGGTCATGGAGGAGATCTCCGGCGGTCGTATGCACTTCATGTTCAACCGTGTCGGCGGGCTCAAAGAGGACCTCCCCAACGGCTGGCTCGGCCGCGCACGTACTGCCATCGCCGGCGTGCGTGACCGACTGCCGCAGCTGGAGAGCCTGGTCTTCGGCAACGAGATCTTCGCCGCGCGCACGCAGGGGGTCGGCGTCCTGACCCAGGAACAGGTTCACCAGTACGGGCTCTCGGGACCGATCGCGCGGGCGTCCGGTGTCGACATCGACCTGCGTCGTGACGAGCCCTACCTCGCGTACGGCGAGTTGCAGGATGTCCTCCGTGTCCCAACCCGCACCGAGGGCGACTGCTTCGCACGCTTTGACGTCCTCCGCGAGCAGGTCCACGTCTCTCTTGACCTCGTGGATGCGTGCATCGAGCGGCTGGATCAACTGCCACAAGGGCCGATCAACCTGCGCCTGCCCAAAGTGCTCAAGGCCCCAGAGGGGTACACCTACGCGTGGACCGAGAACCCGCTCGGGCTCAACGGCTACTTCCTGGTGTCACGGGGCGAGAAGACTCCGTACCGGCTCAAGCTGCGCTCGGCGTCGTTCAACAACGTGCAGGTACTAGGCGAGATGCTCCCAGGGCAGCTGGTCGCCGACATGGTGGCGATCCTTGGCTCGATGTTCTTCGTCGTCGGTGACGTCGACAAGTAACCCCACATCTCAGTTGGCGGGGCGAAGCCTGGCAATCTCGGAGGCCGTGAGGTCGAGCAGCTGGCGCGGCGGATGGGCTTCTCCACCGGTCGTCGACTCGCGCTGCAGGCCGGGCGCCGCCGGACGCGGCGTGGCGATCGGGCCGCTGGGGAGCTCGGTCGAGAAAGCAGCCCGTACCAACGGCAGGTGCAGCGACGGGTACACCGGGTCAAGGACCGGCTGGCGCGGCTGCGTCAACTGGTGGATGAGCGCGCGCTGGTCGGCATCGTCGCTGGCCAGCTGAGCTGCTGCCTGGGCGGCTTCCTGAGCGACGCGAGCTGCTTGGTCACGTACGGCGCGCAGCTCAAGGAGCAGCTCGACATGCTGCGTCTTCAACTCGGCGAGCTCGCGCTGGGTCTCGGCGAGGTCGCGCCGCCGCTCCAGCGTCTCGCGCCGCAGTTGTTCGATGGCGCGAGTTGATGAGCGTACGGCGGCCCAGAGACCGACCAGCGCCAGGACCACGATTCCTGTGAGGCCAACCTGAAGCGTCCAGGTGTCGTCGATGACCCAAATCGAGACGACGACCCCAGCCGCGATGAGCAGGGCAAGCCCAAGGAGTGGTTTGTCGGAACTGGGGGGCGCTGGCTGCGCATGACGTCCTCGTGACATGGCATCAGGGTACGCCGAACGGGTGAGCAGAACTGGCGATTGACACTCTCGGTCACCACCGGCCGATCAAGCGGGTGCTGACGTTGGCCCACCCTGTTCATCATCGTCACCCTTTATCCGGCAAATCCGCTCAAGCCACAGGGCAGCGGCGGCCAGTGCGACGCCGGCTACGGCCGCCGAGAGGACGATCAGCACCATCCGGCGCCGGTAGTCGTTGGCCAGGTCGAGCAGCAAGAATCCCGCATACCCAAGGTAGACACCGGCGACGGCGGCGCCAGCCCGGGAGCCAGCCATCGCCAGGACTGCGGTTCGCGCTGCAACGAAGGGGTTCAGCGGTGGATGGCCCTCACGGCGCTGGATCCGTGGACGTAGCACCCACGCTGCGACGGCGAACCCGACTGCAAGCACCATCAGCAGCGTCGGGGCGGCCCATGGGACAGCGGGCGGCGAGCCGGTCCACAGATCCCAGAACCGTGCACCAAGGAATCCGACGGCGAAGCCGATCACACCAGTGGTCACCAAGAGACGCCACGACGTCTGATGCATCAGACGTCCCCCTCCAGCACAAACGGCCGGACAACGCTGGTATCGACGGCAACGACCCATTCAGCCACCGAACGACCAGAGACAAAGAACTCAGGATCGACGGCCGCCCAAGGCACCAGGACGAAGGCGCGCTCGGTGGCCCGGGGATGAGGCAGTGTCAGCTTGGGGTCGTTGGACACCAGTTCGCCGTATGCCAGAACATCCACGTCCAAGGTTCTCGGGCCCCAACGCTCGACACGCTCACGATGGGCGGCACTTTCGCACTGATGCGCCAGATCAAGCAACGCTGCAGGTGGCAGGGTCGTATCGACGACGACGACTGCATTCAAGAAGTCCGGCTGCTCGGGTCCACCCACAGGGTCGGTCTCCACAAAAGGTGACACCTTGAGCACGACAATCTGGGGTGCGGAGCGGAGAGTCTCAATCGCCGTCTGCAGATGGGCGCGACGGTCACCGAGGTTTGACCCGAGTCCAAACGCTGCGCGCACGGGAGCAGTCACTTGAATCGCTCCACCGTGACAGCGACATCGGCGAAGGGGACGCCTACCGGGGCCTGGGGCTTGTGCACTGTCACCTGCACAGAGATGACTCGCTGACGGGCCAGCACTCGCTCGGCGATCTCGACCGCCACCGTCTCGATCAAGTCTCTGGGCGCACCCCGAACGATGGTCGCCGCTTCATTCGCCAGGGCCGCGTAGTCAATCGTCTTCGCGAGATCGTCAGACCCAGCAGCCTCCGACATGTCGGTGCACACCTCGAGGTCGATGACAAACGGCTGCCCCTGACGACGCTCTTCGGGAAGGACACCGTGGTAGCCATACGCCTCGATACCCCGCACGACGATGCGGTCCGGGCTCATGTGTCCTCACCTGGTCCCGAGTCAACCATGACAGGCGACGCATGATGCAGCCACATGCGCCACTGGTCGTTGACGCGGATAAAGGCGTTCGTGGCAACGGCGTGGCTCGAGGTGAACGGGTCTCTCCCGTCGCCAGGCCGAATGATGATCTCGGTGCAGTTGACCGTGGCCACTGCATCCTGCACCAGGCACTCGACATCGGTAACGATGAACTGCATGTCGTCGGCATTCGCCATGATCAGCGCCCACGATCTCAGCACCGCATCGGCACCCCGGATGATTGCCCCTCCTGGGTGAATGCACTTGGCCATGGCGCCATCGGGTCCGCCTACCCATAGCGCGGTCATCCGGTCGAGGTCTCCCGCCTCGAAGGCCGCGTAAAGCTCTTCGTTGGCCGCCTCAACTCCAACCACATCGTTACTCACGCTTGACCCGCTTCCCACGCCTGAGCGACTCGCACCGCATCCACGTTGCCACGCGCATCGTGCACGCGAACACACCAGGCGCCAGCCGCCGCAAGCAGGGCGGTGATTGCCAGCGTTGCATCATCGCGTTCGTCCAAGGGTCGAGGACCGTCCTCGTCACCGAGCAGCTCGCCGAGGAACCTCTTCCGGGAGGCACCAACGAGCACCGGCTGACCCAACTCGATCAGGCTCTCGAGCGAGCCCAGCAGCGCCCAGTTGTGCTCTCCTTCTTTCGCGAAGCCGAGTCCTGGGTCCAGCACGACGCGATCGGCCGGCACGCCCGCTTGAACGGCCGCCGCCAGCCGCGCCACGAGCTCGTCGACAACCTCGCGAACGACCCCGCCTGGGTACTCGGCCCTTGAGTGCATCTGGTCACTGTGACCCCTCCAGTGCATCAGGACGACGGGGACACCAGCCTCGGCGACGAACGGCAGCATGGCGTCGTCCGCAAGTCCCCCCGAGACGTCATTGACCAGGATGGCCCCAGCGGCAACCGCAGCACGAGCTACCCCGGCGCGCATGGTGTCGATCGAGACGAAGACTCCATCACCAGCCAATGTCTCGATGACGGGAATTACTCGGCTGAGCTCCTCTGCCTCTGAGATCCGCTTGGCGCCAGGTCTAGTCGACTCCCCTCCGACATCGATCAAGTCCGCGCCCAACTTGACCTGGCGCATTCCTCGCTCGATGGCCCGATCGGAGTTGAGAAACCTACCTCCGTCAGAGAAAGAGTCGGGCGTCACGTTGAGGACAGCCATCACGACCGTGCGACCAACTGAAGCCAGCGATGGCGGCAGCCCGGCGGGGACGGGACGGGAGAGCACTCTGTGAGCCTAGAGGACTCGCCGGTAGCGGTGTCCGACCTCAACGAGAGTCGAGGATGAGGCTCATCGCCTCTGCACGGGTGGCGGTGTCACGTAGCTGACCGCGCACTGCTGAGGTGACGGTGCGCGCCCCCGGCTTGCGGACGCCGCGCATCGACATGCAAAGGTGCTCGCACTCAAGCACCACGATCACGCCCTGTGGTTCGAGGATCTCGAGCAACGAATCAGCGATCTGGGTGGTGAGACGTTCCTGCACCTGCGGACGTTTGGCGAAGACATCGACGAGCCGCGCAAGCTTCGACAGCCCCGTGATGTGGCCCTGCTCACTCGGGATGTAGCCGACGTGCGCCACACCGTGGAACGGCACGAGGTGGTGCTCGCAGAGTGAGTAGACCTCGATGTCCTTGACGAGCACCATCTCGTCATGGCCGAGGTCGAACGTGGTGGTGAGGACATCTTCAGCGCGGAGCCGCAACCCGGCCAGGGTCTCGGCATACATCCTGGCCACTCGATCCGGAGTCTGCCGGAGCCCCTCACGCTCAGGGTTCTCACCGATCGCAAACAGCAGCTCGCGGATCGCAGCAGCGGCCCGCTCATGGTCGAAAGGCAACGCGCTCACGTCGTCACTGGACAACGCGATGGGATCGACCACGACGCCTACCCGTCCGACTCGGACTGGCCGCCCACGATTCCACCGGACGCCGGGACATCGCCAGCGGTCGAGCCATTTGGCGAACCCACTGCACCATGGCCGTTCTCGCCGGCAAGTTCCTTACGGCTTCGCACCGGTCCACGGTCGGACACCGGACGATCTGTCGACGAGAGCCAGACCTCGCGGTAGTCACGCTTGTGGAGGTCGCTGAAGATCTCTGCCACCTCACTCTGGTCCAAAGTCTCACGGTCGAGAAGCTCGACAACCAGTCGGTCGAGCACGTCGCGGTTCTCACTGAGGATCTCGTACGCCTCTTGGTGCGCAGTCTCGAGGAACGTGCGCACCTCACCGTCGATCACTTCGGCCATCTGCTCGGAGTAGTCACGCTTGTGACCCATGTCTCGCCCAAGGAAGATCTCGCCTTCACCTTCACCGAGGCGAACGGCCCCCACCTTGTCACTCATTCCGTACTGCATGACCATCGCTCGGGCCAGCTGTGTGGCCTTCTCGATGTCGTTCGACGCGCCCGTGGTCGGGTCGTGGAAGACCATCTCTTCGGCCGCGCGCCCACCGAGCATGTAGGCAAGCTTGTCGAGCATCTCGTTTCTTGTGGTGGAGTACTTGTCTTCCGTGGGGAGGACCATCGTGTAGCCGAGGGCACGTCCACGGGGAAGAATTGTCACCTTGTGCACCGGGTCGGTGTTGTTCAAAGCCGCCGCCACCAGTGCGTGCCCACCTTCGTGGTAGGCGGTGATCTTCGTTTCCTTCTCGTTCATCAGGCGGGTGCGCTTCTGCGGGCCAGCAACAACTCGGTCAATCGCCTCATCGAGTGCATCGTCATCGACCAGCGTCTTGCCAACGCGCGCGGTCAACAACGCCGCCTCGTTGAGCACGTTGGCGAGGTCAGCCCCGGTGAAGCCAGGCGTTCGTCGCGCGACGGCTACGAGATCGACGCCCTCAGCCAGCGGCTTGCCCTTGGCGTGGACTTCGAGGATCTGCTGGCGCCCGGCGAGGTCGGGGCGCTCAACGGCGATCTGACGATCGAACCGCCCTGGACGCAGAAGCGCCGGGTCGAGGATGTCGGGGCGGTTGGTGGCGGCGATCAAGATGACGCCGCCCTGGACGTCGAACCCATCCATCTCGACGAGCAGCTGGTTCAGTGTCTGTTCCCGCTCATCGTGGCCACCACCAAGTCCAGCACCGCGGTGGCGCCCGACCGCGTCAATCTCGTCGACGAAGACGATGGCGGGGGCGTTGGCTTTAGCCTGTTCAAAGAGGTCCCGGACGCGCGAGGCACCCACCCCAACGAACATCTCGACGAAGTCCGATCCGGAGATCGAGTAGAAGGGAACTCCCGCCTCCCCTGCAACCGCGCGAGCCAGCAACGTCTTGCCGGTCCCGGGCGGGCCATATAGAAGGACCCCCTTGGGAATCTTGGCTCCAACCGCCTGGAACTTCGCCGGATCTTGCAGGAACTCTTTGATCTCCTCGAGCTCCTCGACGGCCTCGTCGGCCCCGGCCACATCGCTGAAGGTGGTCTTGGGCATGTCCTTGTTGACCATCTTTGCCTTGGACTTGCCGAAGTTCATGACTCTCGAGCCACCGCCCTGCATCTGCGTCATGAAGAAGAACAGCAGCCCCAGGATCAAGATGATCGGACCGAAGGTGAAGAGCAGTGTCACCAACCAACCCTGCGCCGGCACCTCAGAGATCTGACCGTCGGGCGGTGGCACATCCTGCACCAATTTAGCGAGCAGGTCTCCCTGCTGGGCGATGTAGTTGGCCTTGATCTTGTCGCCGTTGGCCAGCTCGACGCGGACCTCCTGGTCGAGGTCGATCAGCGTGACCTGCGCAGCATCGCCGTCCTGGATCGCGGCGATCACCGTTGAGGTGTCTTTCTTCTCGTAGCCGCCGGCAGCAGTCATCACCTGGGCGAGGACAAGGGCCAGCATGACGACCACAACGATCCAGAAAATCGGGCCGCGGACGATACGCTTGATGTTCATGGCGGGGGCGCAGGCGCCCTGGACCTCCTGCTACCGGGGAAGACTTGGGAGTTCGACGGTACACCGCCGCACTTGAGTGCGCGCCCACAGGAAGGCCAGATGGCCCCGCGTTCGCCGCCAGCGATCAGCCTCCGGGGCGGTACACATGGCGAGCGAGGCTGCCGACGAATGGCAGCGACCGGTACTTCTCGGCGTAGTCGAGCCCGTAGCCCACCACGAACTCTGGGGGTATGTCGAAACCTACATACTTCACCGGCGTTGGCCCTCCCTTGCCTCGTTGACCTTTCTGAGCGTCCGGCTTACGCAGAAGCGTGCAGACCTCGAGGGATGCTGGGCCGCGTGAGGAGAGGTTGCGCAGCAACCAGGACAGCGTCAGGCCGGAGTCCACAATGTCCTCGACCACGAGCACATGCCGGTCGGTGAGATCGGCATCGAGATCCTTGATGATGCGCACAACACCGCTCGAGCGGGTGCCGGACCCGTACGAGGACACCGCCATCCAGTCCATCTCGACCGGCGTGTGCAGCGCTCTGGCAAGGTCGGCCATGACCATCACGGCTCCCTTCAGAACGCCGACAAGCAGCAGTTCACGCCCCGCGTAGTCGCGATCGATCTCCGCCGCCAGCTCGCGCAGCCGAACCTGGATCCGGTCGGCGTCGACCAGCACAGCGGCGAGATCGTCGCCCATGTCGTTGGCATCCACGGTGCCGCCTTCCCGCTACCGGCGCTCGGCCGCTTGCTGCGGCGCGAGTTGGAGCCTGCCACAGTCTCGGGTGGCGCGGACACCGCCCGGCAGGTGGACCGCGCCCTGCCCCTTCCACCGGGTCACCAACGCGTCGATATCGGACAGCTGGGACGCCCGAAGGTCTCCCCCTGACACACCAGAGTCGAGCGCCTCGGCGCGGAGGACCCGTCGCCGTACCGCCGCGGGGGCTCGGACGAGCACCTCCACATCAAGAGCATCCTTGCCCTCGTCGTCTGTACACCGCGCTGCAGCCCTCACCTCGTCAGCCCACTGTTCAAGCGCGGCGTCGTCCTCGCGCAGCAGCTCAGCAGTGCGCGCGAGGGAAACAGAGACACCAGGACCCAGCTCCCGCTCGAGGACTGGCATCACCTGATGACGCAACCGCACCCGGGTGAATGCGCGATCGTCGTTGTGGGGGTCATCCCACACCTCGACCCCTTCGGCGCCACAGGCTGCCCGCGTCGTCGCCCGGTCGACGTCGAGCAGCGGACGGCGGTAACGCCCCCGCAGGGGTGCCATGCCACTGATAGATCGCGCTCCAGAACCGCGAGTCAGCCCGAGCAGAACCGATTCAGCCTGGTCGTCACGGGTATGCCCGAGAAGTACCGCAGCGGCATCGAGCTCATCAGCTGCCGTATCGATCGCCGCATATCGCGCCGCGCGTGCAGCGGCCTCGGGGCCACCGTGCGACCCGACCTGGACAGCTTCGACGCGAACGGTTTCGAAGCCCAGTCCGGTCAGTACTTCGGCGGTCCGCCGCGCAACCACTCCCGACTCCATTTGCAGTTGATGGTCAACCACTACCGCCGCACATCGCCATCCGCCCGAACCCGACTCGAAGGTGGTAGCCGCGGCCAATGCCATGGAGTCTGCGCCGCCGCTGGCGGCAACAAGCACATACGAACCTGGGGCGATGTCAGCCAGCGCTGCACGCACCGCACGTCGCACCTGCGCGACTGCCGGGTGCGGCCCGCTCATGACGCTGTCGCGACCCGGGCGACCCAGTCATGTGGTGCATGCAGCTCGTCTCGGGTTGGCAAGTGGTCAGGCGACTGCCAGATGAGATTGAACCCGTCCATGCCAACGTCGTCGACCACGGACCGCACGAAGGCAGCGCCGTCCCGATACTGCGCAAGCTTCGCCTCCATTCCCAGAAGCCGGCGTACGAAGGCTTCCGTTGCCTTGGGGTTCGAGCGGCGCTCAGACACTCGGAGTCGCAGAACCTCGACGGAGGGGATCACATCTGTACCAACGGCGTCCATCATCACGTCCGCGTGACCTTCGAGCAGCGACATGACAGCGGTGAGGCGCCCAAGAGTCTCGCGGTCTTCGTCCGACATCTGCTCCTCAAGTGCCTTCACGACGTCGAGCCCACGCAAGGCGCCGATCACCGCTGCCAAGACTTGCTGCAGCCGCTTCCCGAGATCACCCGGTTCGTCCGTCAGACCATCCAGGGAAGTGAGGATCTGTTCGCGCAGCCACGGCCCCAGCCATTGGACTGCGGTGAACTGCACGCGATGCGTCTCTTCGTGCAGACACACCCAGAGGCGAAAGTCAGACCCGTTCACGCCCAGACGCTGCTCTACATCGACGATGTTGGGCGCGACGAGCAGCAGCGAGGGTTCGGCGGCCGGCGCGGTGAAGAGCTCGTACTGCCCGAGCACGCGCGACGACAAGAATCCCAAGGCAGCACCAATCTCAGCGCCGGCCAATCGTGAGCCAACGGCGCCGACGGCGGTATCACGACGCAAACGCTGTGTCAGTGGCTCAAGCACGGTCGCGAACGAGGCTGCATTGGCATCGACCCAACGAGGGCGGTCAACCACACGCACAGAGTCGGGGGCCGCGTCGGCGTGCAAGCCAGTGAGGTCGCGCACCACATCTACCGCAAGCTCGGCACCCGAACGCAGCTCTGCGACAGCCTGCCGCGCACCCTCGCGGCCGATCGTCGGGCCGTTGCCGCCCACCCGGCGCGCAACCGTGCGCGCCAAACCCCAGTCGACGGCGGATGCTTCAGTCATCGCTCTACCGTACGGGGCGCCATCAGCGCTGCCCACGGCACGAGGCCAAGATCGCCGCAGCGTCATCAAGTGCAGCCCGGGCCGCCTCGGTGTCGACGACCTCGTCAGCGATGAATGCGTACGCCACAAGGCCGCCGTCACACGTGGTCACGAGACCGGCTTCGGCTGAGATTCCGGTGAGAGTGCCGGTCTTGGCGCGTACGACGCCGGCTCCTTGGGCGGCCTCTCCCAGCACGAATCGGTCGGCCAGCGTTCCGTCAAAGCCGGCAACGGCCAGGCCCGAGAGGATCGATGCCAGCTGTGGCTCCGCACTGGCTGATTGAAGGGCCTCGACCAGCGACTCGGGCGGCAAGGTGTCCTCGCGGGAGAGCCCGCTGGCGTCAAAGAGGTCGGAGGCGCCGAGATCGACTCCCTGATCTGCAGCCGCCTGCTCAAGTGCCCGTACCGCTCCGGCGAAGCTTCCCGGCTCGCCCTGCGCCAGTGCCGCCATCCGACCCAGTGACTCGGCGAGCTGGTTGTCACTGTCTCGCAGCATGCGTTCGACCAGGTCGTTCATGGGGGGCGAGACCACCGATGCGATCGGTTCGCTGCTCGAGGATGCCACCTGATTGACCGCACCCCGAATGGCGACACCACCCCTTTCGAGCAACGCCCCAAAGCTCTCAGCAGCGCCCGACGCCGGGTCGGGCAGCCGGGCGACACCATCGGGGGTGACTCTGCCCTGATCGGCCATCAACGAAGTGACAGGCGCGATCACACCCGAGGTGACGTAAGTGGGCTCCCACGCCGGCGAAACCGCGGGGCCGGAGAAGAGCCCGTCGTCATATCCCAGCCGCACGGACGTGACACCTTCGCGACGCAGGACTCGAACCGTGGCTTTGGCGAGCTCAGCCAGCGATGCGGTGTCTGCAGCACGGTCGGGACCAGTCGTGAGAGTGGCATCTCCCCCACCGACCAGCACAAGACGCTCGTCAACGGGGTCCCACAGAACTGACGTCTCCAACCGACTGTGCGGCTCGTAGGCGTCGAGCACCGCCGTAGCGGTCCAAAGCTTGAGTGTGGACGCGGGTGTGGCCTGCCCGGAACCGTCCACGTCGATCCAAGCAGCAGCCGGCCCAGCCAGCGGGGCCACCGAGCCATGGACCGAGGTACCCAGCGCATCAGACTCCAACGCTCGCTCGACGGCGCGCACCACCCGAGGGTCGGCAGCGACAGGTCCCGGCTCCACCGCGGCGGGTACCGCATCGGCGGCGTCCGCCAGCGTGGGGACGACGACTGCAGGAGGCGGGAGCGGCGGCGCCTCCTCGGTGAAAATGACCCCTGTGACATCGAGCAGCACGACCAGAAGGGTGACCACGGACAGGGCGCCGATCGCCCACCAGCGGGCTCGCGGCATCCGGACCCCCTCGTGGCGGTTATGTAGTCGTGCGGGACACTGAAGCGTCGCGCAAAAGCGACCCTAAGCCACCGCAACGAACCATCCAGAAGGGACCGTCGTGGAGTTCGACGTCTTCATCGAGATCCCACAGGGCAATCGCAACAAGTACGAGCTCGACAAGAAGACCGGCCGCATCCGCCTCGACCGGATGCTCTTCACCTCGACGCGGTACCCAGCCGACTACGGCTTCATCGAGAACACCCTCGGCCTCGACGGCGACCCCCTGGACGCCCTGGTCCTGCTTGACGAGCCAACGTTCCCCGGCTGCGTGATCATGTGCCGGGCCATCGGGATGTTCCGAATGACCGACGAGGCCGGTGGCGACGACAAGATCATCTGTGTCCCCGCCCGTGACCCTCGCAAGGAACACCTACGCGACATTCACCACATGCCGGAGTTCGACAAGCTCGAGATCCAGCACTTCTTCGAGGTCTACAAAGACCTCGAGCCCGGCAAGTCGGTCGAAGGCGCCAGCTGGGAAGGCCGCTCGGAGACTGAGAAAGAGATCGAAGCCTCCTTCAAGCGCTACACGCCGTAAGCCCGAACCGCAACGGGCCAGCGCACGGCGGGGACTTGTTCACAGGCGCTGTGGACGACCCTGGGGATGCGTTGGGGACACAAGCGTGGCGTTCTGTGGACGAATCTGTGGGTGAAGAAAGTTCTTGAGAATCCTTCTCGAAACCCTTGCGCGGTCTCGCGGATCGGGCGTAGAACTCTCTCACGACGCCGTGAGGCGCACCCGATCCGAAGGGCAACCAGAGGATCGATCCGGAGAGGCAACTCACCGGATCAGGCCAGCGGGTAACCGCTGGAGCAGTTGGACCGCAGGGGCGACCCAGACGGATCAACTGGCGGGGAAGCGCAGCGATGTCTGGCCCGGCTCCGGCCGGGTCGTCGACCCTCGGGTCGACAGGGCCAGCCCTCGGGCCGGTCCACGGTTCACCTCCGGGTGAACCACAGAAGGCCCCTCCAATGCCTAGTTGGAGGGGCCTTTCTGCGTCTGGTTCCAGTCTGCGTGATGCCGCTGACGATCCCCGGCAACGACACGAATGCGTTGCAACGACGAATCTCAAGCGTCGGCCCGCACAGACCGTCAAGCGGGTCACCGCCACGCGCGGGTCGCTACGAGAGTTAGCTCCGTAGGTGGGTCCGACGTCAGCCAGATTTCGGGGCTGTCTCTCGTAGCGGCGTACGAGCGGCCTTCGAACGATCTCGAGGCCAGTCGGCGGAACCCACAGCCGCACCTCTGGTCGCGCAGCGAGCCGCTGCCATCGCGCCGTTGCCGCGTCTGGAGAGTGGCGCACGGAACTGCTCCCCCTGGAAGCAGAACGTCGGGTTGCACTCCGGCCGGGGGACCCCGCGGAAGACACGAGAGCCGATAGCAGGAGGTAGGTGTGCTGACATGCCGACACCATGAAGTGTCTCCTCAGGTGTGGCGGCACATCTGACGTCCACTGTGGACGGTACGTCCCCTCACCGGTTGGGGAGAATGACGCGCCGACGACGGTGGCGCAGCCCCGCTACGAGAGTTAGCCCCGAGATCACGGTGAATCTGGGCCAGAATCCGAGGCCAACTCTCGTACAGACGCCTTCGTACAGCACGCGGCAGAACGGCGCGGTCTTACGAAACCCTGCGCATGAGGTCGTCGATCGACTTGCCCAAGATCGCGAACTTCTCGGTGTAGCAGACGCCGGAAACAAAGCAAGGGAGATCAGGTGAATCTGCCTGGCTGGCATCGCTGTACCGGTACCCGAGATTGGCAAAGGCCGCCACGATGTAGTGCCGTCCATCTTGACCGGCAACGGCCTTGACGATGCCGGCGTCAGACCCGTAGTTGTAGGTCAGCCCTGTCTTGTGCGCGAATGTCACCTCTGCTGCCTCGTTGCACGGCCGCACGTCCTGGAAGTAAGGGATGCCGTCGACGGTGACGGTTCCGTCGACGGGATCGACCCATCGCTCGGGAACGGTGGCCGGAATGCCTTGCGCGGGATAGTCGAGGCCGCACCAGTTGGGCGTTGAGAGCACTTCATTGAATCCTTGGTTGCCGAGATGCTTCATCAGCAGTGCCTGAGACTCCTCGCTGAGCACCCGGTCAGCGACGACAGGGTTGCCGTCGGGGGCCCTCCACAGAACTCCCGGTGAGCCATTGACGATGAGCAGGAGGCGCGCGGTGTCCATTGCCGTCATGTGGATCGAACCGGGGTTCCACGTACCACCCGCACCGGCGTCGGTGCCGGTCACCTGGAGGGTCGGCAGCCCAAGGTCGACGTAGCCCTGATTCATGGCACCGATCTCGTGCAGGTTGTGAAGTTGCTTGAGGAGTGCACACGTTGAAAGGTTGCTCGAGTAGGTGATCATCTTCTCGAGCTCGGCTGCCGTCGTTGACCGGAACTTCGCCCTCTCACCTAGGCAGGTATCGCCCCTCTGGCGCTTGTACACGAACTCAGCATCCAGATCAATGACGCCCGCGTCGACCAGCTGCAGGGTGTGCACTGCAACGAGCAGTTTGAATGTCGACGCCGGGTAGGGGGACATGAACGTCTCGCCTTCCGACCCAGGGACGATCTGCGAACCGGCGGCAAACGGTGCGTTCCAATCTCCGTCCCACCGATCGATGTCCCAGGCCCGCCAATCCACTCCGGTCGCCGCCAGATCATCATCGAGCTCGACGACGTGTCCCTCGGGGAAGTCCCTCGACTGAAGCACGTTGGCCGCAGCAATGGGACGCCCCATCTGGTCGAGCTCGATCACTGCCACGTCAACATTGGGCATGTTCGCCACCTGCGGTGCCGGACCGTCAGCGGTGTCGTACTCGAAGTCGACCACCTCGTCGAAAGCAGCGTTCTGCATGGCGCGCTGCAAGCTCTCCGCCAGCTGCTCACTTGGCGAAGGTTCGGCTGACGCCGTTGCGGGCGCCACCAGGGCAACTCCGGCGGCGAGTGTGGCGACCAGGGCAACGGTCTGAAGTTTGGTGCTTCGTCGCATGCGGTTCTCCCGGATGAGGCGGCTCAGTCACCTCAACATAGGCGACACCGTCAGCTGCGCACCAGGAAAGCGCACGACTCGACGAACTCCTCAATCTCGAGCCGCCATTCGTAGCGACCCGGCTGCAAAGGCATCGAACCGAAGCTCACGACCAGGGGCGCATCGAGCGGCGTGCCTTCCGGCAACCCAGCCGGTCGACCTACTTCAAGCTGACCGGTGACCTCAACGGGGCGGTCATCCGACGTTTGGACGGGGCGGCCGTCAGCGTCTATCAGCGCCAGTCGCCAGTCATGGCCGACGTTGGTGCGATCCCAGGGGACCTCGATCTTGATAGCGACAGCCATGGGCGCCGTAGGCGCACCTGTCGTCGACCATCCGCCCCCGAGGATGTAGAGCTTCCCGCCGACCTGCTGGGCGGCGTCGGCGAGCAGCATGGTGATCTTCACGTCCCCATTGTGTAGGCAGGGTGCAGAGAAGGGAGATCGGGCAACCGTTGGTCGGTCGATCTCACCATTTGAGATCACTGCTCAACAAATGGACACTTTCCTCGATCGCGCTTAACCTTCTCCGCATGACTTCTGCCGCAACCCTCGTGACGCCCAGCTGCGCACGAATGTGTTGTCGCTGTATGTGCCCCTGCATGGTCTGACGGACCCGGGCTCCATCCTTCGCCGTCACCTGCGCTGCGAGCACTGCTCGCCGGCCATCCCGGGTTCGTGCCCAGCACGACGCGCTTCCGCTTTGATCCGCTGCCCCCGCCTACCGATATCAGGAGTACCTCATGACGACCGACCCCAGTGCCTGGTCCTTCGAGACCAAGCAGATTCACGCTGGCCAGAGCGCCGACACCGCCACAGGCGCCCGCGCGCTACCGATCTACCAGACCACCTCGTACGTCTTCCGCGACACCGACCACGCAGCTGCGCTCTTCGGTTTGGCCGAGCCGGGCAACATCTACACACGCATCATGAACCCCACGCAGGACGCCGTTGAGCAACGCATTGCTGCTCTCGAAGGAGGCGTGGGCGCCCTGCTGGTCGCCAGCGGACAGGCGGCAGAGACCTTCGCCATTCTCAACATCGCACGCGCCGGGGACCACATCGTTTCGTCGGCATCGCTCTATGGCGGCACGTACAACCTCTTCCACTACACGCTGCCCAAGCTCGGCATCGAAGTCACGCTGGTCGACAACCCTGACGACCTGGACGCATGGCGAGCGGCGGTTCGTCCAAACACCAAAGCGTTCTTCGGTGAGACGATCGCCAACCCACGCACCGACATTCTTGACATCGAGGGCGTAGCTGGCGTTGCACATGACGCCGGCGTGCCACTGATCGTTGACAACACCGTCGCGACGCCGTACCTCATCCAGCCGCTCAAGCACGGCGCCGACATCGTCGTGCACTCTGCGACCAAGTACCTGGGAGGCCACGGCACCGCGGTCGCGGGCGTGATCGTCGACGGTGGCAGCTTCGACTGGGCGGCCAACGCTGAGAAGTTCCCTGAGTTCAGCGAGCCCGATCCCAGCTACCACGGTCTGGTTTACACCGAGGCGCTGGGCGACATCGCCTACATCATCAAGGCTCGCATCCAGCTGCTTCGCGACCTCGGGTCAGCGGTTGCTCCTTTCAACGCGTTCCTCATTGCTCAGGGCCTGGAGACCCTGAGCCTGCGCATCGAGCGCCACGTGCAGAATGCGAAGGCGATCGCGGAGTGGCTCGAGCAACACCCGCAGGTCGAGTCGGTGAACTACTCCGGGTTGCCGAGCTCTCCTTGGTACGAGCGCGGCCAGAAGTATGCCCCCAAGGGCCCTGGTGCCGTCCTGTCGTTCGAGGTCGTGGGCGGCCGAGAAGCCGCGAAGCAGTTCGTCGACTCGCTCGAGCTCTTCAGCCATGTCGCCAACATCGGCGACGTTCGCTCCTTGGTGATCGCGCCGGCGTCGACGACGCACTCACAGCTGACCCCAGAGGAGCAGGCGGCGTCCGGCGTCACACCCGGCCTGGTTCGCCTCGCGGTTGGTCTCGAGGGACTACCCGACCTCATTGCCGACCTCGAGGCCGGATTCCGCGCCGTCAAGGGCGCCTGAGGCGTCAGTGACGATCGATCAACGGACACCCCCTCCTGCCAGCGGTGCCTGGCGGGAGGGGGATCCTCCCGGTCAACGTCGCTTCGTCGATCTCGGACGCGTTGAGCTCGAGCTCGGAGGCGAGCTGCCGAGCATTCGCGTTGCCTACGAGACCTACGGCACCCTCAACGCCGACGCTTCGAATGCGGTCCTCGTGCTGCACGCACTCACCGGCGACTCGCACCTCGCCGGGCCGGCGGGGCCTGAGCACCCGACCGCCGGGTGGTGGGAGCCACTTCTCGCACCGGGTGCGCCTCTCGACCCTGCCGACTGGTTCGTCGTGGCGCCGAACGTCCTGGGCGGCTGCCAAGGGACGACCGGACCCGCCTCGCTGGCACCTGACGCACGCCCTTGGGGCTCGCGTTTCCCCCGCATTACAGTCCGCGACCAGATAGCAGTCGAGCGGCTGCTCACCGACCACCTTGGCATTGATGCATGGGCATCGGTCATCGGTGGCTCGATGGGCGGCATGCGCTCTCTGGAGTGGGCCATCACGTACCCCGGAGCCCTGCGCTCAGCACTCGTCGTTGCCGTCGGTGCTGCGGCCACTGCCGACCAGATCGGCACTCAGACCGCTCAGATTCACGCAATCACCGCTGACCCCAAGTGGTGCGGCGGCGACTACCACGACGCCGCACCCGGCGACGGTCCACACCTGGGCATGGGCGTAGCCCGACGCGTCGCGCACCTCACCTACCGCACCGAGGTCGAGCTCGACGTGCGCTTCGGCCGCGAGGCGCAGTCAGGCGAAGAGCCACTTCGTTACGGCAGGTACGCGGTGCAGAGCTACCTGGACCACCACGCTGACAAGTTGGCCCGTCGCTTCGACGCGGGAACCTACGTGGCCCTCACCGACGCCATGACGACGCATGACGTCGGACGCGGACGCGGTGGTACCTCGGCCGCGCTCTCCACCATCACGGTGCCCGTCGTAGTAGGTGGCGTTGACAGTGATCGGCTCTACCCACTGCGGCTCCAGCAAGAGCTCGCAGACCTGATCCCGACAGCAGACCAGCTGCACGTCATCACATCGCCGTATGGGCACGATGGGTTCCTGCTCGAGGTCGATGCCGTGGCCGACCTCGTGCAACGGACACTGTCGCTCGCCCAGACCATCGACGTCAGAGAGTCCGACTCATCTGTCGCATGAGACCCTCCTGACAACGGGAGGTACGCGTGCGCCGAGCGATATTGATGGTCATCTGCCTGTCCCTTGCACTCTCAGCCTGCACCCCATCCGAACCGGGCCGAGTTCGAACGCGAGACAAATCTTCTGCAAGTGAGCGCGCTACGCACAAGGACCAGGCCGCGGGAAACGAGGGGGTCGGGCACGGTGGAGGCAGCGGACCAACCGGTGTTGTTGCCGTACGTCGACTTGCGAGGGGGCCAGTCAGCTCGGGTTGGCGAGTCTCCCGCATCGTCGATGGTGACACCGTTGACGTCACCAAGGGACGCCGCACCCTCACGCTGCGCTTGATCGGAATCGACACCCCCGAGACCGTGCACCCGACAGAGCCCATCGAATGCTACGGGCCAGAAGCCACAAAGTTCGCTACCCGGCGTCTGCTCGGCGAACCAGCAGCCTTGGAGTTCGACCGCTCGCAGGGGCGACTCGACTACTACGACCGCACGCTCGCGTACGTCTGGACGACCGACGGAGCACCACGGCAGTTCAATCGAGATGCTGTCCGCCGTGGGTACGCCCTGGAGTACACGTACGACGACCCCTATCTGTGGCAACAGGAGTTCCGCCGAGCCCAGGCCGCAGCTGCCGCGCAACGCCTCGGCGTCTGGCGCTGTCCGCGGCCAGGAAACTGATCGACTCCACCCAGCCCCCGAGGCAACCTCTCGACATCCAGATTGCAGAAGAGTCTTTCGTATGTCAGGCTGGGGCCCCGACGGAAGGACGCGGACCATGACAGCGTTGACCTGCCCCAAGTGCCACGGTGACATGCGTCAGTACGAGCGCAGCGGCATCCACGTTGACCAGTGCACCGAGTGCCGCGGAGTCTTCCTCGACCGCGGCGAGCTCGAGGGTCTCGTCGACGCCGAGCTGCGATGGGCCGCCCAGGCCAATGCCCCCGTTCAAGCTGCGCCGACCCCGGTTCCTGCTGCGCCCGCTCCCCAGGGCTACCAGCAGCCATACCCACCCCAGCAGCCCCAGGGATACCCACCCCAGCAGCCCCAGGGATACCCGCCTCAGCAGCAGTACGGGAAGCCCCCCAAGAGGAAGAAGAGCTTCCTCGAAGAAATCTTCGACTGAGCAGTACCTCGGCGGGTTAGGCGTCACAATGCTGGGGTGATCGACGCACACAATCACCTCGGCCGCTGGCTCTCCGAGGACGGCGACTGGCTGGTCAGAGATGTCGATGGGTTCCTGACGATGCTCGATGCGGCCGGCGTCGAAACCATCGTCAATCTCGATGGTCGGTGGGGAGATGAGCTGGTCGCCAACATCGCCAGGTACGACGCCAGACACCCTCGGCGCATTCTCACTTTCTGCCAAGTCGACTGGTCCGCTCTCCAGTCTGAGTCCGACTCACGCCTGGCCATCGAGGCGATGACGACGCAGCTTGCGGCCTCATGTGCCGCGGGGGCTCGAGGCGTCAAGGTGTGGAAGGACCTTGGCCTCGGAGTGCGCGACGCGTCTGGCGCGCTTGTCATGCCTGATGACCCTCGCGTTGTCGCGGTCCTTCAGGCAGCGGGCGAGCTCGCGTTGCCGGTTCTGATCCACACCGCCGATCCCGTCGCGTTCTTCGAGCCACTCACCGAAGAGAACGAACGGTGGGACGAGCTGCAAGTGCATCCGGAGTGGTGGTTCGGAGGGGCTGGGCTGCCAAGCTTCTCCGACCTCATGGGCAGCCTTGATCGGCTTGTCACACAGTGCCCCGGAACCACATTCATCGGCGCCCACGTCGGCTGTTGGGCTGAGGACCTCCTGGGGGTGGGTCAGATGTTGGCCTCCCACCCCCACTGGAACGTCGACATCGCGGGACGCCTCGGTGAGCTAGGCCGGCGACCACACGCTTTTGCCAAGCTCGTCTCAGCGTTTCCCGACCGCGTCCTCTTCGGAACGGACTGCTTTCCGCCGAGCGCCGATGACTACGCACGGCATCGCCGTTTCCTGGAGACCGACGATCGCGACTTCGCCTACTCCGGCGACCCGATCCCGCCGCAAGGCAACTGGGCCATCAATGGGGCGGCCGTCGAACCGCGATACCTCCCCGGCCTGTACTCCGAGAACGCTCGAAGGGTTCTCGGCTTGACTGATTGACTGGTCAGTTAGTTCTCGCCAGAGTGGTGCCATGACTGACGCACCGATTCGCTCTGTCCTCTTTGACGTCCAGGAACGCCAAGGGGGGACCTTCGACGACTTCGGTGGATGGATGTGGACCCTCGACTTCGGAGATGTCCTCGCCGAGTACGAGTCACTTCGGTCCGGTGCGGGGATGTGGGACGTCTATGCGCTGAACAAGTGGCACGTGACCGGCCCGGACGCCCAGGCCGCACTTCAGCGCGGCTTCACCAACAACCTGGCCACCCAACAAGTCGACCAGGTTCGCTACGGGGCCTTCGTCAATGGCGGTGGCGTGATGATGGACGAGGGCACGATCTACAAACGCGCTGATGGCTCATACTTCGCCTTCACCAACACCGACACCTTCGACGGGTTCGTGCGTGAGCACTCACCCAACGCTGACGTGACAATGGTCAACCGGCTGCACGAGATGCCACTGGTATCGGTGCAAGGTCCGCGGTCGCGCGAGATCCTCCAGTCCCTCAGTGACTTCGACTTCTCCCGCCTCCCCTACTTCCGGTTCACAGAGCCGGTGACGATCGCTGGTATCGAAGTCTTCATTTCCCGTACCGGGTTCTCCGGAGAGCTCGGATATGAACTCATCCCGACGCGTGCTGAGGCTGAGCGACTCTGGCTCGCCTTGGCAGATGCCGGAGTTCGGCCGGTCGGCTTCAACGCCATCGACATCGCCCGTATCGAGGCTGGTCTCATCGTCTTCGAGTTCGAGTACGAACCAGGTCAGTTGACGCCGTTCGACCTGGGCATGGACCGCATGGTCAGCTTTGCACCAGACATCGACTACCTCGGCAAGGACGTGTTGCAGAAGACCGCATCCCAACCGCCCCGACGTCTGAAGACGCTGCGTCTGGAGGCTGGCGAGCTTCCCGAGGGCGGTTCCGAGGTCACCAAAGACGGACGGGTCGTTGGGACGCTCACGAGTCCAACCAACAGTCCACGCTTTGGTGCCATTGCGTTAGCGATCATGGAATCTTCTGCTGCCCGTAACGACACCGTCGTGGACGTCGGTGGTACGACGGCCACCGTTGCAGACCTGTCAATCTTCGACCCGACGAAGGTCAAGCCTCGCGCCTGATCTCACCCCTTCGACGGACCGCCATCCAGATCCCCGCGACTCCTGCCCCCATCGTCCCGAGGAACTCGTCAAAGAGGGTGTCTTCATAAGCGGTGTTGAGCTCGGTTCCATGTCTGATGAAGGTGTACCACTCGCCGAGTTCCCAGGTGATGGCCAAGATCGCACCAATCCCGACGACCAGCCAGCCGAGCGCCCACGGCGGGAGTGTGGAAGTCCTGGACAGAATCAGTCCGACGCCGGCGGAGAGCAGGAACCAGTTGACGAAGTGGTTGGCGTCGTCCCACCACACCACGGCGTCATAGAGGTTGAGCGTGTTGCCAGTGACGTCGATCAGGAAGGGCGCCCAGAGAAACGCGTAGGCAGCCCATGGCGTCTCCGGCACCGGGCTCCTGCGCCTCGACCAGACCCGATAGAGCACAGGGACGATGAGCATCATCGCGGGGTAGGCCATGAGCCTCGCGCCGAAACCTTTGCCCTCGAACTGCTCCAGGCCTGGGACGAAGGCAGCGACGGCCAGCTGCACGACGGTGAGTCCAAAGATCGTGAGTGCGATGGCCCGATTGCGCGGCAAGTTCGTCACGGCCCACAGGGTAGGTGCTGGCACCGCGCAGAGCGCGACACCTAGCAACGCCTGGTGTCGCAGGCTCGTTAGGATCCGAACCGACGAAAGGGTGGTGCCGTCGATGAGCGACGTCCTCAAGGATCGTGACTTCTTAAAGGAGATCGACTTCACCCGGGATGAGCTGCAGCATCTGATCGATCTCGCTGCCCAGCTCAAGGATGGTAAGCGGTCGGGCACCGAGGAGCGTCACCTCAGCAGTCGCTCCATCGCTCTGATCTTCGAGAAGACGTCGACCCGTACCCGCTGCGCCTTCGAGGTCGCCGCCTACGACCAGGGGGCCCATGTCACCTACCTCGACCCATCGTCGTCGCAGCTCGGTCACAAGGAGTCGGCGGCCGACACCGGTCGCGTCCTCGCCGGCATGTTCGACGCCATCCAGTTTCGTGGCAAGTCCCAGTCCACGATCGAAGAGCTTGCCGAGCATGCCGACGTCCCCGTCTACAACGGGCTCACCGACGAGTGGCACCCCACACAGATGCTTGCGGACTTCCTGACCATGGAGGAGCACGCGGAGGGCGTCACGACCAGCCCCAGCTACTGCTTCCTGGGAGACGGCCGCTTCAACATGGGCCGTTCCCTGCTGGTGATGGGTGCCATCATGGGCTCGGACGTCCGCATCTGTGCTCCCAAGGCACTCTGGCCGGACGCCGAAGTGCAGGCCATCGCCCGCGAGCATGCTGAACGTTCCGGCGCCACGATCACGTTGACCGAGGACCCCGACGAGGGCCTACGCGGCGCTGAGTTCGTGCACACCGACGTCTGGGTCTCGATGGGTGAGCCACCGGAGGTGTGGGAGTCACGCGTCCGCGAGCTCATGCCCTACCAGGTGAACGCCGCCGCCATGGCCAAGACCGGCCACCCGAACCCCAAGTTCATGCACTGCCTGCCGGCATTCCACGACGAGCACACCAGGGTGGGCCGTGAGGTGGCTGCGCTCACTGGTGTCACGGGCGGCCTTGAGGTCACCGACGAGGTCTTCCGGTCGTCGGCCAACATCGCCTTCGACCAGGCAGAGAACCGGCTGCACACGATCAAGGCCCTCATGGTGGCAACCCTCAAACGGTGAGGCGCAGCGAGACTGGGTTGCTTCGCGTCAAGGTCGTGACACCTGGGACGGTGGGGCAACCGTGAAGATCTCGCGTCGCTCAGCCTGCTCCGCCCACGAGAGCAGACCCAGTTCGTCGCCAGGACGCCCGATGAGCTGCAGCCCAATATGCAGGCCAGCTTCGTTGACCCCAGCCGGCACCACGATCACCGGACAGCCCGCAAGAGTCGCGAGCGTTGTCACTTCCATCCACCGGTGATAGGTATCCATCGCCACGCCCGCGATCGCAGAAGGCCAGTGCTGACTTGCCCTGAACGGCCAGCATTGTGCAGTCGGAAGCGCCAGCAGATCGAACCGGTCGAGCATGGCGAGAACTGCGCGCCTCAGATCGTGTTGCACCTGCCGCGCGTAGTTCACCTGTCTGTTGGCCAAGGCTCGGAATCCTTCCAACTCCCACCACGCCTCGGGCTTCATGCGGCTGATCTCGTCATCGGTGAACTCCGACGCCAGCCACGAACCCACCTCCAGATGGCGCAACGTCAGCCATGTCGGCCACAGCTGGCTGGTGCCCTGATAGACGCCGGCGGCCGGCAGCAAGACCTCTTCTGCTGTCGGCGACCAGTGATGCAGCGCCTCCCTGCAGGTCTCCAGGACGCCATCCTCGAACGGCAGGTAGCCATCCAGGTCACCGAGCCAGCCCACCCGTGGCGGCCAGGTCTCGTGTGGAGCGTCGTGCTGGGCGAACATGCCCGGCTCAGCCATGGTGACGAGCAAGGCCGATAGATCGCCTACTGACCGAGCGATAGGGCCATCGACCCCGAGACCCGGCGAAACCGGGTTCTCCCCAGAGCCGAGGATGACGCCGGGTGACGGACGCAGCCCCAAGACGCCGTTCCAACCAGGCGGATTGCGCAGCGACCCCATGAAGTCACTCCCGTCTGCAACGGGAACCATCCCTGACGCGACTCCCACTGCTGCTCCGCCGCTGCTGCCTCCAGCACTCAGCGCTGGATCGACGACATTGCCTGTGGTCGGTCCAATCGCGTTGTAGGTGTGCGACCCCAAGCCGAACTCGGGGGTGTTGGTCTTACCGATGAAGACCGCTCCGGACTCCCGGATCCTGGCTACGAACGGGTCGTCATGTTCGGCCGCAGGGGTGCCTGCTGGTGGATGGAAGCCGGACGTCGTCGGTAGCCCCCGGACAGCCGCTAGGTCCTTCACCGCATGAGGTAGACCGTGCATCCAGCCACGCCACGTACCCCGGTCCAGATCGCCGTCGCGCTCGGAGGCCTCCTTCAGGATCTCGTCACGGGGCCGTCGACTGATGAACGCATGGAACCTCTCATCGATAGCGTCGATCCGGTCAAGATGGGCACCCACCACCTCGACGCAGGAGAGCTCACGGCGCCGAATGGCATCACTCAGCGCGAGCGCGGAATAGTCGAACAGCCTCGCCCTCTCTGCGTGGCTCACGTCATCCATCCCCTTGCCGCCTCACGAAGAGCGCCCTTCTCCACCTTTCCCATCGCGTTGCGCGGCAGGGATTCGACAATGGTGATCTTCTTGGGAACCTGGTAGCCGGCCAACTGCTCGCGGGACGCAGCTCTCAGCGTTTCTGGGTCAAGAGCAACGCCATCGTCGGCGACGACCACCGCAACGAGCCGTTCGCCGAGGTCCCGGTCGGGGACGCCGAAGACTGCAGACTCCTGAACTCCCACAAGCGCGTCCAGTACATCCTCGACATCCCGCGGGTAAACGTTCAGACCACCCGAGATCACCAGGTCCTTCGACCGGCCCACTAGCTCGAGATAGCCGTCGGAGTCGAAAGCGCCGAGATCACCGGTCCGGAACCATCCGTCCTCGGTGAAGGTTTCATCAGCCAGATCTGGACGCCGCCAGTAGCCGCCAAAGACATTGGGCCCCCGCACCTGTACGTGCCCGACAGATCCCGTGACCATGGGCGTCTCCTCGTCGTCGACGACCCGCACGGCGACCCCCGGGAGCGGTGGACCAACGCTTCCCGGCTTGCGAACACCATCGAGTGGATTCGACGTGAGCATGGACGTCTCGGTCATTCCGTAGCGTTCCAGAACAGTCCGTCCGGTCTGCGCCTCGAACGCCGAGTGCAGAGCGGGGGTCATCGGTGCCGAGCCCGAGACAAAGAGACGCATGCCACGGACCCGGCTCGCGTTGAAGCGATCATCGGCCAGCAGCCGTGAGTAGTGCGTGGGGACGCCCATCAGCACCGAGCACCGCGGTAGTTCCTCCACGATCTGCGAGACATCGAAGGCTGGAAGAAACACCATCGAAGCCCCGCTTGCCAGCACACAGTGAGTGGCGACGAAGAGTCCGTGCGTGTGGAAGAGCGGCAGAATGTGCAGCAGCACGTCCTCTTTGCTGAAACCCCATGCGTCGACCAGCGTCTTGGCGTTGCAGACAAGGTTTGAGTGCGTCAGCAGCGCACCTTTAGGGCGTCCCGTCGTTCCCGACGTGTAGAGCAGTGCCGCGCCATCAGCTGAATCAAGCGCCGGCATCGCGATGTCGGCGTCGCTCGCCAGCTCGCATGCGCTCCCATTGCCACTCGCATCAAGCGTGAGCGATTGCCACTCGCCGGGAAGCACCACCCTTGCGGGATCACGAATCACCAGCGCCGGATCCGCATCGACCAAAAGGGCGGCCACTTCGCTGTCCGCGTAGGCGGGGTTGACCGGCACCTGGACTGCGCCACACCGGAGGAGTGCCAGGTGCAGCGTCAGCACCGCCGGCGACTTCTCGACCTGGTAGACGACTCGGTCACCCGGGCAAACGCCGGACGCCACCAGTCCACCCGCCCAGCGGGAGACTTCCGTCTCGAGATCGAGATAGCTGCGCGACGCCACCTCGAGCCTCGCGCAGGAAGGGTCGAGAGGGGTCTGGCGCCCGGGTGGCGAACAGCTCAGGCAGCGTGCCGGTCATGTGTCGACATCCGTGCCGCCCACGTTCCTCGGCGGCTCGGCAGCGTAGACATCGATCATGATGCGTGTCTCATCGACCTCGTGCATCATGCCGATGAAGACATGGTGCGTGAGCCACCGGTACCGGTCGGAACCCACGGAGAAGACCGGCGTCGTCACGAAGTACGGTGACTCGCCTGGCACTTCGCGCCAGTGACCCCTGTTGTCGACCTCGATCACAACGCCGTCGTCGGAGCGGATCAGGTAGTGCGCGTGGATGTCCATCACCCCGCTGGGGCGCTCGACCGCCCAGTCTCCGCCTCCGGCGAGAATCTCGCCCCGCAGGCTGGAGCCGCGAACAGTGCCTCCGACGATGGGGATGAAGACACGTCGGCCTGCGGACGAGTCTGCCAGAAGCACCGGCGCCTGTACCGACACGTCGATGGTGAAGACGAGCGTCATCGGTGGTGCGTCTGACGTGTCTGTCATGCCACCTCGAAGATGTCGAACTCGACCGCCCCGACACCCTTGCACCCCGTTGCGAGATAGACGGTGGCTCCTATGCCCTCCGGGGCCGCACCCTCGAGCAGCAGCGAGGTTGAGAAAGCACCATCCCCACCACCAACGAGCCGGACCCCTCTGGCGATGAAGGTCACCGTGGTCCCGTCGCCGATCTGCACCGGGTAGCGGGCATCGATGGTGACCGACCCGTCGTCGTGGACGGTTTGCCGATCTGCGCCGCCGTCGAGGATGGTGCCGTTCCACTCACCGGTTACCCGACCACCTCGGACCGGAATCAGTTGCCGACGCCCATCGGGCACCACATCCAGCGGAATAGGGGCACCGACCTCAACTGCGGCGTGCGCTACCCATCGCAGCCGAGGCGCCGCGATCGGTGTCACCGGACACTCCACGAAGCGCGGTCATTGAGCTCGTCGGGGAGGAACCCCGCCACCCGCTTGTACTCGGCGGCCAGCCCTGCCAGCTCACCCGGAGCGAACACGTCGTGGGCGGTGGCGAATCCCTCTGGCGCCCGCTCGTGCGCAAGCTGCATGACGATCTCCGGTCCCATCGAGCGGTTCGCCTGCTGCAGGGCCCGCGTCGGTGGAAGCCGGAGGTCCACGTAACGCCGAAGGCCCTCGTCCACGGGGTACGACGCCAAGCAGCTGGCCAGGACGCGGGCGTCCAAGATGGCCTGGGATGAACCGTTGGACCCGATCGGAAAAGTCGGATGTGCGGCGTCGCCCAGAAGGGTCACCCTTCCTTCGGTCCAGTCATCCAACGGCGGGCGGTCGACCATCGGGTACTCCAGGACGGTGGAGGCGGTCGAGATGAGCTGTGGGACGTCAAGCCAAGGGAATCGCCACTGCTTGAAGTGGTCGGCGAAGACCTCCGTGTCCACCTCGCGGTTCCAGTCCTCGGGGGCGAAGTACTCGTCAGGCGCTCGACGTTCGGCGATCCAGTTGATCAGCTGGACGCCGTCGCGGACCGGCCCAATCGGATACGCCACGAACTTCAGGTCACGATGACCGGCCATGATCATGCTTCGGCCGGTCAGGAAGGGGGACGCGTACGAGGTGCCGCGCCAGAGCACGGACCCGTTCCAGATCGGTGATCCTTCGTCGGGGTGCCGCTCTGCGCGCACCGCCGAGTGGATCCCGTCGGCGGCGACCACGACATCTGCCCGCGTCTGCCGGGGCTGGTCGAGGTCACCCCAGATGACGGTGGCCCCTTCGTCGTCACTACTCACCCAGCGCACCCTGGCGCCACAAGTCACCGCATCTGCCCCGAGTCGTTCCCGAACGGTGTCGAGGAGGAGCATCTGGAGGTGGCCGCGATGCACTGAGTACTGAGGCCAGTGGTAACCGGCATCGAGACCGCGCGGTTCGGACCAGATCCTGCTTCCGTGGCGGTCGTAGTACGCCAGCTCGGCCGTGGCGACGCCGATCTTGTCCAGAGCGTCCGCCAGGCCCAGCTCGGTCAGCTCCCGGACCGCGTGCGGGAGCACGTTGATCCCCACACCAAGTGGTTGGATCCGGGTCGCCGACTCGAGCAGTTGCACCCGGTCAAGTCCGGCGGCATGGAGGCTGAGGGCAGCCGTGAGCCCACCGATACCCGCCCCGACCACCACGACGTCCACCCGGCGCTCCCGCCCTCAGTCCGAACGACCCTACGACACCACCTGGGTGAGCGTCCCCGCCTTCTTCCCCAGGACCTGGGTGTCGCGGTATCCTGCTTCACTGACTGATCGTTCAGTCACTTGAGTAGGCCCGGCAAGCGATCCTGACGGAGGGACGATGACCATCGAGGCGCCAACGGAGGCACGCCACACCCTGCCTGCTGGCCACTACTACTCACCCGAGCAGTACGCCGTCGAGCAGGAGCAGCTCTGGTACCAGCAGTGGGTGTTCGCTGGACGCACCGACCAGGTGGCTACTGCGGGGCAGTTCCTCACCATCGACATTGCCGGACAGGGTGTGCTCGTCACGCGCAACGACGCGGGCGAGCTTCGGGCCTTCTACAACGTCTGCAGCCACCGTGGCGCAGTTCTGTGTGACGACGTCCGCGGGGAGACGAAGGCAGTCTTCCAATGCCCGTACCACGCATGGTGCTACGACTTGAACGGAGCTCTCGTCGCCACACCACGCGTTGACGAGGGTGAGGTGGACCGCTCGGTATTGGGCCTCAAGCCGGTTCACGTCGACGACTGGCAAGGGTTTCTCTTCGTCAACCTCAGCCGGACCACACCAACCCCGCTCCGCGAGGCACTCGATGCCCACTACGACTCTCCCCTCCGCTTCGAAAAGCACAAGATGGACCGCCTGGTCACCGTGCACCGCACTGAGTCTGTAGTCGCAGCAAACTGGAAGATAATCATCGAGAACTACAACGAGTGCCTGCACTGCCCGATCGTGCACCCGGAGCTTGTCGAGGTCGTCCCGACCTACAAGAAGGGCATGACGGGCGACCGGAGCCGCGAAGACGGCGGTGTCGCGCTGATCACAGGAGGTACCAGTTACTCCGACGACCCGCGCGCACGAAAGGCAGTGCTCCCCGGTATGAACGACGAGATGGCGCACTCCATCTACGGCAGCCAAGTGTTCCCCAACATGTTCATCGACGTCGCCGGAAGCAACGTCGTAGCAACCCGCCTGGTGCCAGAGGGGCCAACCCAGACGCGGGTGCTCACCGAGTACCTCTTCCTTCCAGAGGATATCGCCGAGCCAGACTTCGACCATCAGCCAGTTGTCGACTTCTGTGAGCTCGTAGCCGGTCAGGACTACGCCGTTTCCGCGCGGGTGCAACGTGGCATCACCTCACGCGGGTTCGCGCATGGCGTCTACCCGGCCAAGGATGACTACGTGCACCAGTTCAACCAGTACTACCGAAAGGTCATGGGCGAGGCCTGAGCACCCGCTGCAACCGTGGCCACGTCAGGTCGGGAAACCTAGATGGATGTGGTCCTGATGGGTGTCGTCCGAGAAGTAGACGGCATCCCCTCCGTCGAGGTCTGTTGGGCCGCCAACCTGGTAAGCACCAACATCCGAGGCCTCCTTCATGAACTCCGTCAGCTCTGGGGCAACCCTCATGTCGACGATGGGGCGACCGTCGAGGGCCCACACGTCGACGGCCCTTCCCTCGGTGTGATTGCTCACCCGGTCGGTGCCGAAGACCCGCACCGGGTGCCCTGAACGGAGGACGCTGACATCGAGTTGGCGCCGTTCTGAAAGCGAATGGAGCGCGTTCAGCACGACATCGTTGATCTCGCCGGCACGGATGTCCGACGCGGCAGCTTCCGGCAAGGTCACACGAGTACTCGCCAGTAGACGCCGCGCGGCGCGAGAGAGACCGCCGACCGCACGCCCCGGTCGAGCTGGCCGCACAACCGTGACGGCCCACTCAGGCTCGTCGACCGCCAGCCGGATGTCGAGTGTCGTCCCGCCAGCCCGAATCCTCCCATCCCTCCGCAGCACCCACTGGTCCACGACCACCAGCACCGATGCGCTGTCGGCAAGAAGGCCCCCGTACTGGGCCACGACGACGCGTGCCACTGACTCGACCCCGTCGACGAGCACTGACCCGAGGTCGTCAACCAGATCGCCATCGAACCCTGACTCGTTCAGCCGACGACGGGCGTTCTGGAACCCCCCATTGCCGGACTCCCACGTGGCTGCGGTCTCGACCAGCCCGACCGCACGTGCCTTGGCGTCAGCGGCAACGTCATTCGCGCTTGGCACCCAGGGCTGTGGCTTTGGGAGCGCGACACCCATGGGACTCGTCGACGGCGACGGGCTCACGGACGGATCAAGTCGCAGGGCATCCGCGGAACCGCGGCCCCCCGTGCTCGTGCATCCAACGATGCCCCCCGCAGCCCCCACGAGTCCCACGGCCTTCAGAAGACTGCGGCGTCCGACGTTCGTCAGCTGTCTGCCCTCCCATGCCAGCAGGATCGCTAGGGAGTTGTGCGGTTGATCCAGGTATTTCCCGGTCCCGTGTAGGAGACTCCTTCACCCCAAACGGCGATCGTTCCACCATCGGCCCGGACGGCTAGTTGACCGTAGTCACCGTACGGTTGCGCGAACCCGTTCGCACTGATGTAGCTGGCTCCTGCTGTCGCGTCACTCAGAAGCGCTGGCGTCGACCAAGTGCCACCACCATTCGTGCTTTTGACGAACCACACGTTCCAGGACGCAGCTCCGTTGCGGTCATCCATGAAGTACAGCCGGAAGTCTCCGGCTCCTCCCGCCGCAGCTGCAGGGAACGCTGCCCCAGCGGTTCCCGAGCCTGCTCCAGCCACGCCGGTGACGTCGGTACGCGCCGACCAGGTACTCCCACCATTGGTCGATGTCCTGGTGTACATCCTTTGCGGGGCTAGAGCGCTGCTGTTCCCGTTGTAGGCGATCATCAACTGACCACTGCTGTCTGCAGCGAGCGCAGCTTGTGGCCCGTAGTAGTCGATCCCGCAGCCGGCCGAGGTGCAATGAGGCATCTCTTGCATCGTGTCGACGTTGGTCACCGACCAAGTGACTCCGCCATCGGTTGACCGGTGCACCTGCACTGTCGACGGGCCCGTCGAATCCTGCGCGTAGGCCACCTCGCCGAACGCAATACCACCGTTCGGGAGCACCACACCGCCGTTGGCAAAGTGGTACTGGCCATTGGCTTGGGAGAGCTGCTGCGTCCACGTCACCCCGAAGTCGTGGGAGACCGCCACATAGGCATCGCTCTTGTTGAAGGCGATGTACACGTCCTGTCCCGTCGGCGACGCGACCATGATCGGCTTGTCCGACCAGGAGAGATTGCCTACGACAGAAACCGGGGCAGACCAGGTCTTGCCCTTGTCCGTTGACTTCGCGAAGACGATGCGCCAGTCATTCATCCACGCGGCATAGACCGTCCCATTTGGAAGCACCACCATCTCAGGGTCATTCTGCGCCTTCACGTTCTTGCATGCGCACAGGTAAGACTCCGAACCAAATGTCTTGCCGTAGTCGCTGCTGACCCGAAGGATCAGAGCGGGGTCTGGGCAAGCGCTCCGGCACGCCTTGGCGCCGCCGTAACGGGTGGTGAGTACGTACACCGAGCCCGAGTTCGGCGCAGCTGCTACCGCCGGCTCCCAATCGTTGCCGGTCGCGCTAAATCGCGTTGAACCGGCCCATCCGCTCGCAGGACTGGCCTGGACGGGCGCCGTTCGCAGGGGCACCGACTGGGAGGCTTCTTGACGGGCCATCCCTCGCTCGAACTCGGCATCACCAACGCCCTGCTCGCCCGGGTCCTCTCCCGACGTGAGCGCAGAAACTGCAGCTGAGGACCCTTCGTCGGAGAAGGGCCGGGAGAGAACGATCCAGGTCGCCACGACAAGCAGGGCGACCGCGAGTGCAATGAGTGGGTAACGCCGCGAGTAGCTCATGGGGGGTCCCTTCGTCGACGCCTGGAACCTAGCCCGAGGCCTGAACGGTTGTACAGGAACTTCTTGAGCCCGCTGGCGGCGCGGCGCCGAATATCGGCACAACCCGGACGCTCGCTGCGGTTATCAAGCGATCACCCGGAGTCACAGTTGATGCAAGACCCTCGTGGCTCCATTTCAAGTGTGCTAAACCGAGTCCGACAAACGCCACGAGTGGTTCGCTGGTGAGCCCTCGTGCACCGCAGGCATCTCGTTCAGGGAGTACTCATGCGCCGCGTTCTCGTCGTTGTCGCCACCTTGCCGCTCATGGGGATGGGCGTCGCCGCAGCAGCTGCCTACACACCCGGGACGGTAGTTCCGGCCAGCCCAAGCGTCAGTCCGCTTGCCGGATGCACCATCACCGACACCGGCCCTGGGTCCAAGTTCCTGAACACCGAGCTTGAGCCCTCCCTGGCGATCAACCCCACCAACTCAAACAACGTCGTCGGAAGCTGGCAGCAGGACCGCTGGTCGAGTGGAGCGGCTGTTGGCTCGGGATTCGGCGCCAGCTTCAACGGTGGGGCAACCTTCACGACCGGAGCGATTCCCGGCCTCACCTATTGTTCCGGCGGCACTGACTTCTCCCGCGCCAGCGACCCGTGGTTGACCTTCTCCCCCAACGGAACGCTCTACCAGATGTCATTGGTGGAGACCAAGGTGCCAACCGGCGGGAACACTCCGACCGGCATGTCAGTGAGCCGATCAACCAATGGCGGCCTCATCTGGGGAAGCCCGACCTTCATCGCTTACGACACCGACACGTCCCTCTTCAACGACAAGAACAGCATCACCGCCGACCCTTACGACTCCAACTACGTCTACGCAATCTGGGACCGGCTCGACTCACCCCCAGGCAAGGGCTCGCTGAAGAGCTCGGAGAACACCTCTGGCTACCGGGGACCGACGCTGCTGGCCCGGACCGTCGATGGTGGCGACACCTGGGAGCCTGCGCGAATCATCTACAACCTCGGAACGCACAACCAGACGATCGGGAACCAGATCGTGGTGCTTCCCAACGGCACACTGGTCGACCTGTTCAACCTGATCCGCAATGACAACAAGGGAAAGATCCGCGGCTACAACGTCGCGGTGATCCGATCCGCCGACAAGGGCGTTACCTGGGACAGCAAGGCCACCATCGTCTCCAACCTGCAGTTCGTCCAGGTGACAGACCCCGACACTGGCGCTGCCGTACGCACCGGAGACATCATTCCGGAGGTTGCTGTGGACCGTACGACTGGAAACCTGTATGCGGTATGGCAGGACGGCCGATTTGCGAACGGTGCCTACTCCCACGTTGCGTTCTCGCAGTCGACGGACGGCGGCCGTACCTGGAGCGCGCCCGACAAAGATCGACAATGCCCCAACCAACGTCAGCGCCTTCACACCGAGCGTCGCTGTCGCCCAAGATGGCACCGTCGGCGTCGCCTACTACGACTTCCGAAACAACGACGCCGCAGCGGGCCTGCCTACCGACTACTGGTTCACGTCATGCGCCTCCAGTTCGGACTGCACCTCGCCCGGCAACTGGACCGAGACACACGTCGAGGGGCCGTTCGACATGGAGAACGCACCCATTGCCCGCGGGTACTTCCTCGGTGACTACCAGGGGATCGCAACGGCCGGCAACGACTTCGGCCTGCTCTTTACGCGGACCGGCTCTGCGAGAAACACCTCCGATGTCGTCTACACCAAGGTGACACCCTAGACGCCGTCCTTGGGGGAGCATCCGCAGCCGGCGATCGTCAGATCAATGCCCGGTCCCTCGCTGCGTGAGGTCGGATTCGAGTTTGCTCAGTGACATCCGGAGGTCAGCAATCCGTTCCAGAAGAAGATCATCGGACACGGGGACGCCATCACCCGCCTCGTGTCGGCGAGCCTTCTCCATGGACGCGATGACGATCCCGATCAGCAGATTGAAGACGATGAAGGCGGCAAGCAACACGTACGAGACGAAGAAGGCCGGCGCAAAGGGGCTCACCTGCTCTGCCTCGGCGAGGTAGGTCGGGAAGTTCTCCAACGTCAGCAAGATGAACAGGGTGAGCATCGATTGACCGATCGTCCCCCAGGTCTCTGGGAGCGCCTCACCGTAGAGGGACCAGCCGACCATGCCGTACACAAACATCAGCACAAGGGTCAGGACCACCATGCTGAAGACCGACGGAATCGACTTAAGAACCGTCAGGATCAGGATTCGAGCATCCGGCAGGAATCGCACAAGGCGCACGATGCGGGCCAGCCGAAGCAGCCGAAGCAGCTGCGTCTGCTCGCGCACGGCCGGGATCGCGACCGACCCGATGATGACGAGGTCGAAGATGTTCCAGCCACTGCGGAAGAAGTCCTGTGGCCTTCGACCGTATGAAGCGATTCTGAGGACTAGCTCAAGAGCGAAGACACTGTAGAAGAGACCGTTGAGAAACATCAACATCGATCCGTGGTCCCGGGTAACAGCCGGGTAGGTCTCCAGCCCCAGTACCACAGCGTTGGCCACGATCACCGCGGCAATGGCTCCGTTGAAGCGATCGGAGTCGACAAGTTGGGCGAGTCGGCCACCTCGGGAGACCTCGGTCATCGGTTCACGACATTCACGGGCGGGCCCTTCGGGACCGGTCGCGGCATGAGCCGCAGATACGACGGTCTCCCTCACCCGGGCGTCCGGGCGGCGCTCCGGGTGACCAATGGACCACCGGACTGACGAAGCGCGCTTGGCGAGGTACTCCCCTTACCCACAGAGTACGTAAGAAACAAACTTCCGGCAATTCGTTGCCCGTGTAGCTGGTCTCCACCTTGGCCAATCGCCAATACGGGATTCCGGGGATCAGACTGTGGAGCCGCCTATCGGAGTCGAACCGATGACCTACGCATTACGAGTGCGTCGCTCTAGCCGACTGAGCTAAGGCGGCGTGTCCTGCAGGGCAGGCCAGGGCCCAGAGTCTACCGACGGCGTGCAGCCATGCTCGTAGGGACCCGCGAAACAGGCCAGTTACGCCCAACGCCCGCCCCACCAACCGCTGGCTCAGCAACCGGTCGGGTCGTTCGGAACGACGCCGCCCACAAGGTAGGCATCGACGGCGTCATCGACGCACGTGTTACCGGCGTTGTAGCCGGTGTGCCCGTCGCCGTCCCGAGAAATCAGGACGCCGTTCTCCAAAGACTTGGCCAGACTGACTGACCAGGCGTAGGGCGTCGCAGGGTCGCGAGTCGTACCGATCACAACGATGGGATCGGCGCCTTTGGCAACAGCCGAAGTGGGGAAGGCACCTTTCTTTACCGGCCAGTCTCGACAAGAAACCGCGCCCCAGGCGAACGTGCGGCCGAAGATCGGTGAGATCTGCTCGTACTTTCGGGAGAGGCGCTTGGCCTCCGCCACTGACGAGGTACCCGGGCGATCGGTGCAGCTGATTGCCGGAAACGCAGAGTTGACGTTTGATGCGTAGGTGCCGTCAGCGTTTCGTTCCGTGTAGGCGTCGGCCAAAGCCAAGAAGGACCGTGCCGTCTCCACTGAATGCCTGAGACAGTCCCAGCCGCAACGATGGCCACCCTGACGACTCGCTGTACATGGCCGAGATCATGCCGACGGTGGCAAGCGACTCTGTCAGGGGACGCCCGGAGTCAGTGGGGAGCGGAGCGGTGTCTAGCTCAAGGAGCAGGTCGGCCAACTGCGCTTCAGCCTCTGCCGATGTGGGCCCGACAGCGCAGCCCTCGCGCGCGATGCAGTCCTCGATGAACGCCTGAGTCGCACCCTGGAATCCTCGGAGCTGTCCACGTGAGAGATCTTGAGCGGTGACGGCCGGGTCGAGTGCGGCGTCCAGAACCATGCGACCAACCCGCTGTGGAAAGAGCTCGGCGTAGATCGCTCCCAGCTCTGTGCCGTAGCTGGCACCGAAGTAGTTGAGGCGCGGTTCGTCCACGGCCGCACGCAGAATGTCGATGTCTCGCGCGGAACTGAAGGTGCCCAGCTGCGGAATCAGGGCGGCGTCATCGGCTACGCACCCTTTGGTGAACCGCTCGTTCAGCCGAACGAGGTCGCGCACCTCAGCAGCAGTGTCAGGTGTGCCGTCCGTCTCGTAGTAGATGTCGGTCTCTTCATCGGTCATGCACGAGATGGCTGTGCTCTCGCCCACGCCTCTTGGGTCCCACCCCACGATGTCGTAGTGCTCGAGAACCGGCTCAGTGAAAAGCACCTCAGCAAGCTTGGCGTAGCCGATCCCCGAGACGCCGGGGCCACCCGGGTTGACGAAGAGTGAGCCGAGTTTCTCGTCCTGGTTGTCAGCTGGTCGCCTGAGCATCGCGAGATCAATCGAGCCAGCGCCAGGCTGGCGATAGTCGAGTGGCGCTTGGAGGGTGGCGCAGTCGAACTGCCCACACTCTGCCCACTCAGCCCGTTGTTCATAGAAGGGCCGGAGGGCACTTGGCGCTTCAGTCGTAGCGCTCGGACTCGGTACGGGAGATGCGGTCACCTCTGGCTCGCCGGAGGTGCACCCAGCCAAGAGCAGGCCGGCCGCCGCCCCCAGCACGAGCCGCCGGATCAACCGCGACTGCCTGGAAGGACCGACTGCAGCCAGTTGATCAGGCCGTTGGGGTTGCGGCTCTGGGTCACGACACGACCGGGGCCTTGGAAGTCCATCACGAGGCCCTCACCGGACTTCATCGTCGCCATGATCCCCGACGTCGCCTTGCGGGTCTGGACCGAGATCGTGTCGTCGTAAGCCACGAGGTGACCGGAGTCAACGGTGAAACCCTGCCCCTGCTGCAGATCGTGAACATCCATCGCACCGTACGCGGCCAAAACGATGGGGCCCTCGCCCGTGGCGTGCAGCACAAAGGCTCCCTCACCACCGCCGAACATCTTCGCTCCGCCCCATTTCGTATCAAGGTCGATGCCCGCCGCGTTGGCCAGCCAAGAGCCTCGCGTCACCACGAGTGCCCGCCCGGGGACAACCTCCGCCACCCAGATGTCGCCGGGGAGGTTAGCTGCAACGTCGACCCACGTCGGAGACTGGGGATGCCCGGTGAAGGTAGTGACGAATAACGACTCACCACCCATGACACCTCTCTTGAACGCACCCTTCAACCCACCCTGCATCTGGGCGTCAACAGTGACCCCGAACGAGTGCATCGCCATCGCCCCCGACTCCGCGCGAACCTGTTCGCCGGGTGCGAGGTGGATACGAGCGACCGAAAAGCTCGGCTGGTGGCGCAGTTCGACCTGCATGTGACCTCCCGATTAGCTGGCGCGCAGCGCCAGAGCCAACTCCTCCACTGCAAGCAGTGGAGTTACGTACGCTGCAATCTTTTCGCGAGCTTCAAGTATCGCTTCCATCGCTCGCATCGTCATCTCTGGCTCGCATCGTCCAGCAACCTTCTCGATGCTTTGCCGCATTTCGGCGTTGACGAGAGCCACATGGCCGCCGACCTGCACGACGAGTACATCGCGGTAGAAGGCTAGGAGGTCCTGCAGATCACGGTCGAGCTCGTCAATGGTCGCACGCTTACGCCGCTTGTCCTGTCCGTCCTTGAGTCGCTTGAAGTCGCTTCGAGCCCATTTGGGGGGGCGCTCGGGGTTCTCAACGCCCATCCCGCGTGCCAGCTCAGCGCGCTCCTTCTCATCGACCGATTTGGTTCGCTCACCGCCTCGCTCGGCGGCCGCATCCACCAGCTCGCGCGCCGAAAGCAGTGCTGAGCCCAGCGAGGCCACATTGACAGGTAACGAAAGAGTCGCCGCCCTGGTTATCCTCGCCCGCTCGTCGCGGGCCAGCCCTCTCGCGCGACCGATGTGACCCATGGACGCACGTGCAGCAAAGGAGGCCATGGCCTCGTCCACGCCGTCACGCTCGACGAGATGGCGGGCGACGTCGGCCGTTGTGGGAGTGTTCAGCACTACGTGGCGGCATCGCGACCTGATGGTCGGGAGGACATCTTCCATGGAAGGCGCGCAGAGCAGCCAGACGGTGTGCGGTGTCGGCTCCTCCAGTGACTTCAGCAGAGCGTTGTTGGCAGCCTCGGTGAGCCGGTCTGCGTCCTCAAGAACTATGACCCGCCAGCGGGCGACCGAAGGCGCGGTGGATGCCTCGAGGACGAGCGACCGCGCACGCTCGACCGAGATCGTCATCGACTCGGTGGAGACGTGTTCGACGTCAGAGTGCGTACCAAGCAGTGCGGTGTGGCAGTCAGGGCAGTGTCCACAACCAGCCTGTGGGCAGACGAGTGCCGCAGCGAAGGCGTTGGCCGCTACGGACCGGCCCGACCCAGGAGGCCCAGTGAAGAGCCAGGCGTGGGTCATTGCCGACCCAGGCGACGGCAAGGCAGCATCTTTCACCGCGCGAGCCAAAGTCTCGACGGCTCGTGCCTGGCCCACCAGAGCGTCGAAGACGGTCATGGCAGACGCTTCTGCACTGCTGCGTACGCGGCGCTGAAGACAGCATCGGCCGACGCCACCGCATCCACGACGAGGTACCGCTCCGGCCTTCTTGCACTCAGTGCCAGGAAATGCTCACGTACTCGCTGATGAAATGCGAGCGGTTCGGCTTCGAGACGATCGGCAGGAGTGTCGAAGCGAGTGAGCCCGATCGCCGGATCGATATCGAGAAGGATGGTGATGTCGGGCCACAGCTCACCAGTCGCCCACTTCGAGATGTTCTCGATATCGGCCGGCTCGAGGGTGCGTCCAGCGCCTTGGTAGGCGATGGAGGAGTCGATGTACCGGTCGGTGATGCAGACCGCGCCCCGGTGGAGGGCCGGCTCCACCACCGACGCCACGTGCTCGGCCCTGTCGGCCGCATAGAGGAGCGCCTCCGTGCGCGGATTGATCGCCCCCGTCTGGTGACCGAGCAAGATCTCGCGCAGCTGACGTCCTACCTCTGTGTCGCCCGGCTCGAAGGTGGTCACCACCTCGTGCCCCTGCTCGCTCAGGGCCTTGGCGAGCAGCTCGACCTGGGTGCTCTTGCCAGCGCCTTCCCCGCCCTCGAAGGCGACGAAGAGACCAGGGCTGGATGGAGGCACCGGGCCAATCTATCCCGACCCCCCGACCCTCCCAAGGCGAGCCGGCCATCCCCCTGAGTGCGGGAAGGCATGCCAAGTGAGCTTCTGCGGTTACTTCTTGATGACTACTTCTTGGCAGCCGTCTTCTTGGCTGCACTCTTCTTGGCTGCGCCCTTCTTGACCGTCCGCTTGGTGGTGCGCGGCGCCGCCTTCTTGGTGGTCCGCTTCTTTGTGGAAGGCCCCTGGGCACGCTTGTCAGCGAGCAGCTCGGCTGCTCGCTCAATGGTGATCGTCTCTGGTGCGTCTGTTCGGCGGAGGGTCGCGTTTGTCTCGCCGTCAGTGGCGTAAGGCCCGAAGCGGCCGTCTTTGACCAAGACCGTGAGGCCAGTCACGGGATCGGGGCCGAGGTCGCGTAGCGGCGGCGCTGCAGCGCGCCTTCCCCGCTGCTTCGGCTGGGCGTAGATCGCCAATGCCTCGTCGAGGGTGACGGTGAACATCTGCTCTTCGGACTCCAACGACCGAGAGTCGGTGCCCTTCTTCAAGTACGGCCCATATCGGCCGTTCTGCACCGTGATCTGCGCATCGTCGGACGGATCGACTCCAACCACACGCGGCAGCGACAGGAGGCGGACGGCGTCGTCGATCGTGACAGTGTCAAGCGCCATCGTCGACAGCAAGGACGCCGTGTGCGGCTTGACAGCGTTCTTGCCCGTCTTGGGCACATCGTCGGGCAGGATCTCGGTGACGTAGGGGCCGTACCTTCCCGACTTGGCCACGATCTGACGTCCGGTTTCCGGATGCACACCTAGCTCACGGTCTCCTGACGGAGCATCGAGCAGCTCATGAGCCTTGACGATGGTCAGCTCGTCCGGGGTCATGTCGTGAGGCACGTTGGCGCGCTCGAGAGCGTCGCCTTCACCGCGCTGCACGTAGGGGCCATAGCGTCCGACCCTCAACACGATGCCGTCGCCGAGCGGCATCGAGTTGACCTCCCGGGCATCGATCTCGCCCAGGTTGCCGACGAGAGGATGCAGCCCCGGGAAGTCGCGGCCCGCGTCGCCGAAATAGAACCCTTCAAGCACGCGCTGCCGCGGCGTCTCGCCAGCGGCGACGAGGTCGAGGATCTCCTCCATGCGAGCGGTGAAGCCGTAATCGACGAGGTCGGCGAAGTGCCGCTCCATGAGATTGACAACACTGAAGGCGAGGAACGAAGGGACAAGTGCAGTTCCGCGTTTGAAGACGTACCCGCGATCGACGATGGTGCTGATCGTCGCCGCATAGGTCGATGGGCGTCCGATGCCGCGCTCCTCGAGCGCCTTGACCAAACTCGCCTCGGTGTAACGAGCCGGCGGATTGGTGGCGTGACCCTCCGCCTCCAACTCAAGTGCGGTTATCGTTTCGCCCTCGCTCAGCGCTGGCAGTCGGCGCTCGTCCTCGTCGTCGGCAGCTTCAGCGTCGGCGTCCTTACCCTCTTCGTAAACGGCCAGGAAACCGCGGTGCGTGATGACGGTCCCGGTCGCGGAGAACTCAGCGTCGCGTCCATCATTGGCGACTCCGCCGAAACGCACGCTCATCGTGGTTCCGCGAGCGTCTGACATCTGCGACGCCAGCGTGCGCTTCCAGATCAACTCGTAGAGCTTGAGCTCGTCTGGTGACAGCTCTGCCCCGAGCTCACCGGGAGTGCGAAAGGTGTCACCGGCAGGCCGAACCGCCTCGTGGGCCTCCTGCGCGTTCTTGACTTTCTTGGCCCACGACCGCGGCTTGTCGCTCACATGGTCGGCGCCGTAGAGCTCGGTCACCTGAGCTCGTGCCGCCGCGACCGCTGTCGCCGACAGTGTCGTCGAGTCGGTACGCATATAGGTGATGTAGCCGTTCTCGTACAGTCGCTGGGCGACGCGCATCGCCGTCTGCGCCGACATCCGCAATTTGCGGCTTGCTTCCTGCTGAAGGGTGGAGGTGATGAACGGCGCAGCTGGTGAGCGCCGGTATGGCTTCTCCTCCACCGAGCGCACCGACAGCGCGACGCCGGTGAGCGAGTCACAAAGCGAACGCGCGACGGCCTCGTCCAGCACCACAATGCCGTCAGGCTTCTTCAACTCCGCCCGGTCGTTGAAGTCGCTGCCACGTGCGACGCGGCGACCGTCCACGGCTACCAGGGTCGCGGTGAACCGCGACGGGTCGAAGGTGCCGGCGATGTCCCAGTAGCCGGCCGAGATGAAGGCCATGCGGGCGCGCTCACGCTCGACGACCAGGCGGGTCGCGACGGACTGGACCCGGCCGGCCGACAGCCCGGTCGTGACCTTCTTCCAGAGAACGGGTGAGACCTCGTACCCATAGAGCCGGTCGATGATCCGCCGGGCCTCTTGCGCGTCGACCATCCGCTGGTCGAGTTCGCGGGGGGACTCCGCGGCTGCGCGAATGGCGTCCTTGGTGATCTCGTGGAAGACCATCCGGTGCACAGGCACCGTCGGCTTCAGCACCTGCAGCAGGTGCCAGGCAATCGCCTCGCCCTCGCGGTCCTCATCCGTGGCCAGCAGCAGCTCGTCGACGTTGGCGAGCATTCTCTTCAGCTCAGCAACTTTGGACTTCTTGTCTGGGCTGACCAGGTAGAGCGGCTCGAACCCGTTCTCGATGTCGACACCGAGCCTCGCCCACTTCTCCTTCTTGTACTTCGCGGGGATGTCAGCAGCGCTCTTGGGGAGGTCACGGATATGGCCGACACTGGCCTCGACCTCGTACCCCTCGCCCAGATACCCGCGGATGGTCTTGGCTTTCGCCGGCGACTCGACGATCACCAGGCGTCGCGTCACGCCCTCGTCGCTCGTCGCCACGTCGGTTGCTCCTCACCATTAGGTTGCGCCCCGCATTTAGGCACCGCGGGGAGTCTGACCGCACCAGGGGCGGTCTTGTCAAACCACAGGGACGCTAGCAGCGTGTCGCCGGCCCAGCACGAGGGCCTCTCAGAGCACGAAGCCCTCAACCGCCAATTGTCCGAGAACGGGCACCGCGGCCGCCAGGGCATCCTCAGGCTCGACCTCGTGCTTGGCGGCGGCGGTGAGAGCAGCGTCCGCAGCCGGTCGAACACCATCTAATTGGGCCAGCAGATCGAGCCCGAACGGGTCGACCGGCCCAGACCACCCCATCCCGCCAGATCGCCGCAGGATCACCACCGCCTCGTCCTCACCACCCCCCTGGTGCTGCTCGACGACGACGTCCGAGCCCAGGCGCAGAGGTTGCATCAGCACGCTCGCCGGGTCTGTCGCCAGCGCATCCTGGACGGTGAACCACCGCTCGACATCGGGCGCCACCGGCTGCACCCAGGCCTGAGGAGCATGCTGAAACCGCCGCACAGGTGAGTCACGCTCGGTACGGCGGAGCGAGATCAGACCGAACCCGACGCCCAACACCCCACGCCGCTCCAGGTTCGACATCCACGCGTCGTAGAGACCGCGGTACTCCGCCGACCACTGCTGTCCCGCGTCCTGGAGCCACATCTCGATGTAGGCCGCAGGGTCTTGCACGTCCCGCTGGATGACCCACGCGTCCAGGCCGGACGCCGCGACCCACGACCTCGGATGTGCCGCCCAGTCATCGCCGTCGGTGATCTCCCAGTTGGCCAACAACTGGCACCAGCCCGACTCGGCAAGGTGAGCAGCGGCGCCGACGACCACTGACGCGCAGACCGCGTCACCGTCGAGCCCGGAGTCCCGGTAGTCGTGCCGCGCAGCATCGGGAGATCCGATCACGAAAGGCGGATTGCTCACGATCACGTCGAACCGCTCCTGCTCTACTGGTTCGAACAGGCTCCCGCGACGCAGGTCGAGCGGAATCCGGTTCATGGCAGCGTTGAACGAGGCCAGCTGCAGACAACGTTCGCTGATGTCGGTCCCGACCACGTGCTCCGCGTGTCCCGCGAGATGGAAGGCCTGTACCCCGCATCCGGTGCCGAGATCGAGCGCGCGCTCAATCGGCATACGCACCGTGTACTGCGCCAACATGGTGGAGGCGCCACCAACACCGAGCACGTGGTCGGCGGCTGTGGGCCGCCCAGTGCGCCTGGCGGACCAGTCAGACGCGACGAACCAGTCCTTGTCGTCCACGGCGTAGGGAGCCACCTCAACGCGCGCCCTGACCCGGCCTTCGACGATCTCGACCAGGTCGCCGAGCTCTGCGGCGTCGCGTTCCAAAGCGGCTGCCGCCACCTTCTCAGGAACGGGTTCACCAAGAAGGAACAGGCATGTCACTGTCCCAAGCGGAGAGTCGACGCCCGCCAGTCGTCGGGACGCGGGCACGGTCTCGGCACGGTCCAGGGCATCTGCGGCCACTGGTCCCAGATAGCGACGCACGCCCTCGACGGTGTAGTCGAGGGCGTGCAGCCGATCGGACAGTCGGGCCGGGAGGTCGCCCCCAGGGAGGCGCACCAGGTTCACTCCTCGCCGACCGTGATGCTCCTTCTCTTGCTGACGACGACGGCACCAACGACGACGATGACAGCGGCCAGAGCGATGAGAACACGTAGCGCTGTGTTCTGGTCGTCACCGACCGAGAGCTGGACAACCGCGGGAGCAATCAACAACGCGACGAGGTTCATCACCTTGATCAGCGGGTTGATCGCCGGACCGGCAGTGTCCTTGAACGGGTCCCCAACCGTGTCACCGATGACGGTGGCCTCGTGGGGTTCAGACCCCTTGCCCCCGTAGTTGCCGTCCTCGACGAACTTCTTGGCGTTGTCCCACGCGCCACCGGAGTTCGCCAGGAAGATCGCCATCAGCAGTCCAGTAGCAATCGTTCCGGCCAGGAAGGCGCCGAGCGCACCGACGCCCAGACCGAAACCGACGGCGATGGGGGTCAGCACCGCGAGCAGACCCGGCGTCGCCAGCTCACGGAGTGAGTCTCGGGTCACGATGTCCACGACCTTGCCGTACTGGGGACGCTCGCTGTAGTCCATGATCCCGGGGTGCTCGCGGAACTGCCGACGCACCTCGAAGATCACTGCTCCGGCGGCGCGGGAAACCGCGTTGATGGCCAGACCGGAGAACAGGAAGACAACCGCTGCACCGATCAGCAGGCCGACGAGGTTGCGCGGGTTGGAGACGTCAATGATTCCCGCATATTGCGAGATGTCGATCTCCGGCAGCGCCAGGAGCGCCGCACCACCTGCGTCATTGGCTGCGGTCAAGATCCCCTCACGGAACGAGCCGAACAGGGCGGTGGCAGCAAGGACGGCCGTGGCGATCGCGATGCCCTTGGTGATTGCCTTGGTGGTGTTTCCCACCGCGTCGAGGCTGGTGAGTATCTGGGCGCCCTCACCGTCGACGTCCCCGGACATCTCCGCGATTCCCTGCGCGTTGTCGGAGACCGGTCCGAAGGTGTCCATCGCAACTATGACACCGACTGTGGTCAGCAACCCGGTTCCTGCCAAGGCGACCGCGAAGAGCGCGAGGGTGATCGACCCAGCACCGAGGAGGAAGGCTCCGTAGACGGCCGCCCCAATGAGGAGTGCGGAGTAGACGGCGGACTCAAGGCCCAACGAGATACCCGACAAGATGACCGTCGCGGGGCCAGTGAGCGACGACTTGGCGACGTCGTCGACCGGGCGGCGGTTCGTCTCGGTGAAGTACCCGGTCAGCTGTTGGATTGCAGCTGCCAGCACGATGCCGATGAGCACGGCCCCAATCGTCAGAGCCCGTAGGCTGTACGTCTCGACGTTGACAGCAGCGAACACGGCGCTGTCCGCCCCGACCACCACACCCGTGAGGTCGACCGCGCGCGCCGGGATGAGCCAGAATGACGCTCCGATGACCAGTACGGCCGAGACAGCGGCCGAGATGAAGAAGCCGCGTGTGATGGCCGTCATGCCAGACCTGTCGCCGGGACGCGGGACGATCGACATGATGCCGATCACGGCGGTGATGACACCGATCGCGGGAACGATCAGCGGGAACACCAAACCGATGTCCCCGAAGGCCGCCTTGCCCAGAATCAAGGCGGCAACGAGGGTGACGGCGTAGGACTCGAAGAGGTCGGCTGCCATGCCGGCGCAGTCCCCGACGTTATCCCCGACGTTGTCGGCGATCGTGGCGGCGTTGCGTGGGTCGTCCTCGGGGATGCCCTGCTCAACCTTGCCCACCAGGTCGGCGCCGACGTCGGCAGCCTTCGTGAAGATTCCGCCACCAACACGCATGAACATCGCGAGCATCGCCGCGCCGAAACCAAAACCTTCGAGGACGACGGGTGCGTCGCCCTGGTAGATGAGCACCACCGTGGCCGCGCCGAGCAGGCCAAGTCCGACGGTGAACATACCTGCTACGCCACCGGTGCGGATGCCGATCTTCATCGCCGACTGCTCACCACCGTCGCGGGCGGCCGCTGCTACACGGACGTTGGCCCTGACCGCGAGCCACATACCCACGTACCCGGTCACTGCCGAGAAGAGAGCACCGATGATGAAGAAGATGGAGCGGCCGACCTTCAAAGACGTGGTGTCAGCCGGAAGGAGGTAGAGGAGGAAGAACACGACGACCGCGAATACGGCCAAGGTGCGGAACTGTCGGGCCAGGTACGCCGACGCTCCCTCTTGCACGGCCCTGGCGATCTCCTGCATGCGCTCGGTTCCTTCAGGCGCGGCGAGCACCTGACGAACGAGCACACCGGCAAACACGATCGCGGCGACCGCGATCAGCGCGACGATCGCGACGTAGGTGAGCTGCTGGGAAGTCAGGTCGATCGAGACCTGTCCCATGGCGAGCAACGACATCAATCCTCCTCGAGGGCGGGCACAGCCGGGCCATGCGCCAGGCGGGCCGCTCGGGAGTCTATTCAGGGGCCACGCGATTCCGTAAGGATTCCGGGCGAGTCGCTGCCTGAGGATGTACTCAGAATGGTCACAGGTCGGTTACGCCCCGTGGGAGGCCCGCCCTTGCCAGACTGTGCACATGCCGGATCCGGACGCACTGCTCGCGCGCCTGGCGTCAGTGGGCGACCGGGCGGAGCGGCTCACCCACGTCGAGAGGCTGCCCGAGCGCCTCGGACGCACAGCTCCATGGCCGGCCTGGCTCCATCCACAGCTGCGAGAAGCCCTCACCGCTACGGGGATTGCCGCCCCCTGGCAGCACCAGTCGGACGTCGCTGACCTCGCTCACGCGGGGCGTTCGGTTGTGATCTCGACGGGAACGGCGTCCGGCAAGTCGCTCGCCTACCTCATGCCGGCAGTTCATGAGGTCCTGACCAGCCGCGACGAGGGAGTCGAGCGTGGAGCAACCGTGCTCTATCTCAGTCCCACCAAAGCGCTCGCCGCCGACCAACGACGGCGCATCGACGCGCTCTCAGTCGATGGGCTTCGCGTCGCCACCTACGACGGAGACACGCCCAGTGAGGAGCGCGAGTGGGTGCGCAACTACGCCAACGTCGTCCTCACCAACCCTGACATGCTGCATCACTCGATGCTCCCGGGCCACTCCCGCTGGGCATCGTTCCTACGCCGGCTCCGCTACATCGTCATCGACGAGATGCACCACTACCGCGGGCTCTTCGGCGCACACGTCGCGGCCGTCATCCGCCGACTTCGTCGCATTGCAGCGCGCTACGGCTCGCACCCGATCTTCGTGTTGGCGTCTGCGACGGCATCAGACCCCGAAGTCACGGCTGAGCGGTTGACCGGCGTTCGATGTGCTTCGGTCACCGACGATGCCTCGCCTCGAGGTGAGACCGTCTTCGCCCTCTGGGAGCCGCCGTTCACGGAACTGCACGGGGAACGGGGCGCTCCGATCCGTCGAACGGCAGCCGCCGAGGTGGCGTCTCTGCTGACCGATCTGGTGGTCGACGACGCGCGCACCTTGGCCTTCGTCCGTTCAAGACGTGGTGCGGAGGTGGTCTCGCTCCTGGCCCGCCACGCTCTCGAAGAAGTAGACCCCGACCTCTCTCGATCTGTCGCTGCCTACCGCGCAGGCTTTCTGCCCGAAGAACGCCGCCTACTGGAGAAGCGCCTCACCTCGGGCGACCTACGCGCCGTCGCAGCCACGAACGCCCTAGAGCTCGGCATCGATGTGGCGGGGCTCGACGCGGTGCTGCTCGCCGGCTGGCCCGGAACCCGCGCCTCCCTCTGGCAGCAGGCCGGTCGGGCGGGTCGCGCTGGCCAAGGTGCACTGGCCATCCTGGTCGCTCGCGACGACCCCCTTGACACGTATCTGGTGCACCACCCGGACGCGATCTTTGGACAACCTGTCGAGGCAACCGTCTTCGACCCGCAGAACCCATACGTGCTCGGCCCACACTTGGCTGCCGCCGCCGCCGAGCTACCACTCACCACCGACGACCTGGCGCTCTTCGGAGAGGGCACTGCGGAGCTTCTCGACGCTCTCGTCGAGCGGGGCTGGCTCCGTCGGCGCAGCGCTGGATGGTTCTGGACCAGACGGGAACGCGCTACCGACCTCGCCGACCTCCGCGGAATCGGAGGGACCCCGGTGCGCGTCGTCGAGAGCACCACAGGACGGGTGCTCGGCACCGTCGATCCAGGGTCATCCCACACGACTGTTCATGCAGGTGCGATCTACGTTCACCAGGGTGAGAGCTACGTTGTGCGCAATCTCGACCTCGATGACTCCGTCGCACTTGTGGACGCTGCCGATCCCGACTACACCACGTCGGCCCGCGAGCTGACTGAGATCCGGGTCCTGGAAACCGATCGACGATCGCCGCTCGGTTTGGCGACACTCTGTTTCGGATCGGTCGAAGTCACGCGCCACGTGGTGTCGTTCCTCCGGCGGCGCGTCATCTCCGGCGAGGTGCTGGGTGAGGACTTGCTCGACCTTCCACCTCGAACCCTCCGCACCCGAGCGGTGTGGTGGACCCTTCCGGACTCGGCGACGACGACCATGGGAATCGAGCCGGCGGACCTGCCGGGAGCCCTGCACGCGGCAGAGCACGCCAGCATCGGGCTGCTCCCACTCTTTGCCATCTGTGATCGATGGGACATCGGTGGTGTTTCGACTGCCAACCACCCGGACACCGGAGTGCCGAGCGTGTTCGTGTACGACGGAGCCGCCGGTGGTGCGGGTTTCGCCGAGCATGGGTACGCGGCTGCCACTGAGTGGCTGGCTGCGACCCGTCAGACGATTACCGACTGCGAGTGCCCTGAAGGATGTCCTTCTTGCGTCCAATCACCGAAGTGCGGAAACGGCAACGAGCCTCTCGACAAAGCCGCAGCGCTGTTGCTGCTCGAGCTAGTGGTGCCATCACAGTGACGGTTGCGGTCTGACACCGGCTCGCGCGGTTGCGCTGACCTCTGGCAAGAAGGAGAGCGACGTCGCAATCGTCACCTCGACGGTGAGTGCACTTCCCGAAAGCGTGCAGCTCTGCAGGCTGGCTCCGTTGACGACCGCAACCTGCGACGCCGCGGAGCACGCCACCGACTGGTCATGGAGCGATGCCTGTGCGCCGCCGAGTGCGGAAAGATCGGCAGCGAGCACCGCGCGCCGATGTACTGCGAAACCGTTCGCGACAACGGCCACGGGAAGTGATACGGCTGCAAGAAGCGCAACAGCACTTATCACGTAGACCGTCGCCGACCCCGATTCGTCACGCATCAGAGAACCACGCCCGACTCAACCAGCGCCGCTGCAGTTGTCCGTGGCGCAGGCAGCTGTATGGGACCCCAATGGCGAGGGGGCGCAACCACCTCGACCCGCACCCATGGGCCATCAACCCAGATCTGAATCGAGGCGCCGCCTGGTGCAAGCCGCTTTGCCTGCGCCGCCACGGTTGCTTCATCCGTTCCCACAGATGCGGCACGGGCTGCCGACCGGGCTGCTTCAGACGTACGCGAGGCGTCCGAGGCGGCTCCCACCACTGCGAGCAGAAGCGACACCACCAGCACGAGCGCAGGAAGGGCCGCCGCAAGCTCAGCGGTCACCATGCCCTGTTCGCCGGTGCGGCCGGCCCACCTGGCCGACCGCACCACGACGCGATCAGAAGAGGAAGCTGAACGCACTGTCGATCACGTTCTTGAGCAGCTCTTGCACCCAGTCACTTCCGAGTAGCTCAAGCAGGGTCCCCGCGAAACCGCACGCCGCAACGGTCCCGACCGCGTACTCGGCGGTCGTCATCCCGTCATCGCCTCCTAGCCGTCGCCGCACCTTGTCGATCATGGTTCCTCCAGGAGTCCGACAGCCGGTCGGGACGGACGATCTGGCCGACCGCGATGGAAGGGTGACGCGTTGAACGACAGGTAATCGGTCGCCTTTGTCACGTTGCGGACAACTCGTGGCTCACCGGCATGTGCATAACTGTTAGGTCACCTGGAGCAGCGACAGAACCAACGGCACAACCGCGATCAGAACAAACGCCGGAAGGAAGCAGAGGCCGAGCGGCCCCGTGGAGCGGACTCCTAGCGTTCGTGCTGCGTCCATAGCCACGACGCGGGCCAGCTGCCGGTGCTGATCGGCGAGCGACCACAGCTGTGTCGCCACGGGCGCACCAGTGAAGTGAGCTCGACCGAGGACTGCGGCCAGAGACCGGAGGTCGGTCGACGGAACGAGAGACCAGGCCTCTCCAACGTCTGCTCCCACTCCAAGCGCACCGGCGACGCGCGAGAAGTCCGCAGCAAGGGAGCCGCCCAAACCACCGCCGGCCGCATGCAACGCCTGCTGTTGTGTTGCACCGATCGCCAGACATGATGCGAGGACCTCCACTGCGATTGGTAGCTCCAAGGTGCGTGTTGCGGCGACAACACGATCCGGCTCAGCCAACGAGCGCCGTTTGTGCCGGGCAGCGATGACGGCCAGTACCGCGCCGACCACCAGACCGAGGGGACCGTCAACCACCAGCACGCCTGCCAACCCAGCACCGAGGGGCGCCACCCAGGGGGACACTCGGCCTCGACCGATCGACGACGCCGGGACGACGCGCCCCCGGACGAGACCTGTCGCCGGCTGCCATGACGCGACCGCGAGCGCGGCCAGAATCGCGGCAACGAGTGACAGGGCGATCACCACCGCAGCGTCCTTCTCGCCGACTCAACCTGATGGGTGAGCCACCACCAGCCGACCGAGGCAAGCGTGGCGCCAACGACCAGACAGGCGATCCCGATCGAGCTCCCCAGCAGCACCGAGAGGGGTTTGGCACCGAGCAGATGGCCCAACGCCACCGCGACCGCCGGCAACGTGGCCAGCACAGACGCCGTGGCGCGGACGGAGGCAAGTTGTCCGTCGACCTCGGCAGCAATCTCATGTTCGTGGCCCATCGCCTCACCGATCCGGTCCAGTGCATCGGCAAGACCGGCACCCGTCGAATCGGCGACCCGCCAGCAGATGGCGACAGCAGCCAGTCCGCCCCAGCCGCGCACCCGCGACCAGCGAGTCAGCAGGGTGACGATGTCCGCCTCAGGGACATATCGGCCAGGGAGTTCGCCCGACCACCCACTGAGGACCGACTTCAACGCCTGGTCGGGCGACCGACCCGATCGCAGCTCGCTAGCAAGCGCAGCGGTCAATGCCCCGACTGTTCGGGCATGCGAGCCGCACGCTCGGCGCCACCTCCAGCGGATCAGTGCCGGTATCCGTCCGGCGGCGGGGTTGCCCAGCTCGCGCAATGGCCCACGACGAGCGGGTATCGGCGCCCACCACCAGGCAGCTAGACCGGCGGCAAGAGCAGCGATGAGTGCAGGGACGCTCACCTTCGCGCCGCATTCGTGACGCGAAGAAGATCAGCAGCGTCGGGGTCGACGACGACCCCGTCCGCGGTCGCGCCGAGTCCGGCCCGGATCCCAACCGACGCGCCTCCATCGACCACTGTCGCGATTGTGGACACGTAGCGTTGGCCGTCAGGGGCGCGCTCCAGATGCACCACAGCTTCGATCGCTGCAGCGACGAGTCGGTGCAACGCCTCGCGGGCCAAGCCACCGAGACCCGCAAGAGCCTCAAGACGCGGCATGAGGTCGTGGGCCGAGTTCGCATGCACAGTTCCGCAACCCCCGTCATGTCCGGTGTTGAAAGCGGTCAACAGGTCAACGACTTCAGCACCCCGTACCTCGCCGACGACTACTCGATCCGGTCGCATGCGCAGGGTTTGTCGCACGAGGTCTTGCATCGACACCGCGCCGGCACCCTCGATGTTCGGGGGGCGTGTCTGGAGCAGGACGACATGTGGATGCTGCGGCGCCAGCTCACGGGTGTCCTCAACGACGACGAGACGCTCATCTGCGGCAACTACTCCGAGCAACGCATTCAGCAGCGTCGTCTTACCCGATCCCGTGCCGCCGGTGACCAAGAAGGTCCGTCGTTGCTCGATGAGTAGACGAAGCGCCGGCTCCAGGCCAGGGGCGACCATTCCCACCGCCACCAGGTCGGCCAAGGACCAGGCTCGGTGTCGAGGGATCCGTAGCACCAAGCTGATGCGGTCAGCCAGGGGCGGCAACATCGCGTGCAGCCGAACACCGTGGGGAAGTGGAGCATCGACGAACGGCGCGGCCTCATCGAAACGACGACCAGCCGAACTCGCCAAACGCTGGGCCAGACGCCGGACCGATCCGTCATCGGCGAACCGGATCGGGGTGAGGTGCATGCCGTTGCCACGGTCGGCCCACACCTCGGCTGCGCCGTTGACGGTGACGTCGGTGACGGATGCGTCGGCGAGCAGGGGCTCGAGCGGACCAAATCCCTGAAGGTCAGCAGAGAGCGAGGACGTGAGTCGCCTGAGGCCGAGGTCATCCACGACGTGCCCGGTTGCGCGGACGACTTCTCGCACGGACTTGGCATCAACGATTCGGGCGTCCAGCAACAGCGAGCGACGAACATCAGCGGAGATGCTCACGGTCAGGCCGCTGCCTCAGCCCGAGCCTCGAGAAGTGCGCCACACACGCGCCGCCATGCTGACGACGATGGCGGTGGGCCACCCAGCTCTTCGTTGGCAGCGCGTCTACGGTCGTCGAACAGCGTCACCGTCACTGTCACCCCGAGCGCCATCGCCAAGTCGTCAGGCGACAGACCGCCTGGGCCCGGCTCACGAGCAACGACCACGGGTGATATGTGAGCAGGCAACCGGTGGAGCATCCGCCGAGCCGCAGCGACGGCCCGCACCCGAAGCGGCACGACGAGCACGAGCTGCCGGCACTTGGCCAGCGCAACAGCCGCTCGCTGGTCATCGGCCCGGCCAGCATCGACCACCACGACGCCTGGCCGGCGACACAGGGCGTCCAGCACCTGGCCCACCGCCGATGGCCCGGGCTCGAGGTCGCTGTCGGTGGGCCAGCTGAGCAGTGGCAGGCCGCCACAGGTGGGGAGGGCATCGACCAGGATTCGGTCGTCGACCCTGCCGGTGACGCCGGCTAGCTCGTCCCAACGTGCCCCTGCGGCACCCTCGGCCCCGAGCATCAGGTCGAGTCCGCCCCCGAGAGGGTCCAGATCGACCAGCACCGCGCGTGACTGCGACGCCAGCGCGTGCTGGGCCAGGGCCGCTGAGAGCGTGCTTGCGCCAGCTCCTCCAACGGCTCCGGCGACCACGACGAGGTCCGCTGTGGGGTCAGACTCCAGGCTGCGGCCGAAGCGCTCAAAGAGCCAAGGGGCGCCTTGCGGCAGCTCGACCACTTGCTCGGCCCCCACCGCCACGAGTCGCCGCCACACAGCCGGGTCCTCGATGTTTCGTGACACGACGACAAGACCCGGACGCGGCACCGGCAGGGTGCGAAGGGCTGACTCGACCAAGCCAACGTCAAGGAGCACGAGCGGGGCTGTCGCCCAAAGAGCTGCTGCGGCACCGACCTCGGCGGCCACAGCCACCTCGACCTGCGCCTCAGAGGCCACAGCGAGGACGGCGTCCTGAAGGCCACCGTCAGCGGTGACCAGGAGCGGACGGGCAGTTGCGTACGACATGACGGCCTCCTCACATGGGGACGCGAGCGTGGCCGACCGGCGAGGTCTCGCGCAGAGGGCGCCAGGGCGTCTGGGGACAAGCGCAACGTGCGAGGGGGTGTGGACGCCGCCCGGAGTCGCGAACTCGCGCTGGTCCGAGTCCGGACATGCGACGGCCCCCGCCGGGGGGATAGCGGGGGCCGTCTAGGCGCTTGGCCCCGGGGGGAGGGAGCCAGGCGCGTTCTGGACCGCGGAGGACCAGATAACAACATCGTGTACCCGAGTCACTACAGAGCGCAATCGGGTCAGGCCATCCGGCACCTGTCGACGCGGAGAACCACCCAAATGGCCCAATCCCAGATAGCCCCCCCGGGGCTATCTATTGTCGAGGAGGTGACCCGTGCCGCAGCCTTCTTCGACCTCGACAAGACGATCATTGCGAGGTCGAGTTCGTTGGCCTTCAGCCGACCCTTCTATACGAGCGGGCTGATCAACCGACGCACGGTGCTCCGCAGCGGGTACGCGCAGTTTGTGTACCTTGCCGGCGGTGCTGACCACGACCAGATGGAGCGGATGCGGCAGTACCTCCAGTCGATGGTGACCGGCTGGCCGGTGGCTCAGGTGCGCGAGGTCGTTGCCGAGACGCTCCACGAGCTGATCGACCCGATCGTCTACGACGAAGCGGTAACCCTGATCGAAGAGCACCGCGAGGCAGGACGCGACATCGTGATCGTCAGTTCCTCCGGTGCCGAGGTGGTCGAGCCGATCGGCCAGATGCTCGGTGCCGACCGCGTTGTCGCCACCCAGATGGTGATCGAGGACGGCAAGTACACCGGAGAAATCGAGTACTACGCCTACGGCCCAACGAAGGCCGACGCCATGCGCGAGCTTGCCGAGAGGCACGGGTACGACCTTGCGGCGTCCTACGCCTACAGCGACTCGCAGACCGATCTGCCGATGCTCGAGGCGGTGGGCCACCCGACGGTTGTGAACCCTGACAAAGAGCTTGCCCGAGTGGCCGCCGAGCGCGAGTGGCCGGTGCTGCGCTTCAATCGGCCTGTCGCGATGCGTCGACGCCTCCCTTCGGTCCCCGATATCCCGCACCTGTCCGAGCTCGACACCCGGCAGCGCGCGTTCGCTGGGGCATCGATGGGCATGGTGCTGGTGGCTGCCGCGCTCATTGTCGCCGTGGCCGCGTCACGACGCCGTCGCGTGGCATCGTCCTAGCCGCAGCCGCAGTCAAGTGCCGGCGAGGTGGGTCAACGGCAGAGGGTGCGCGCGAAGGTTGCACCGCGCTGCACGGACGCCGCGTGGAATGTCAGCCACTGCGCCAGCCCGACGGGCGACCCTTCGGCGAAAGCCTCCAACGCCTCGCCGTAGGCCTCGGCGCCGAGCTCGAGCAGCCCCATCTCCGGAACCGTCAGCGCATCGGGGTCGGCCCCGCGTGAGACCAGCACCACGCGGGACGCCGCACGCGCGACCAGGTCGTCGGCGGAGCCAAAAGGCTGCAGCGTCATCAGCTCGGCGTGGACGACGCCAGCGACCAGCACTCCCGGTGCATTCGTCTGCGTGACAACGCCGGCCAGGGTCCTCAGGCGTTCACTGACGCCTGCATCGGCGCGCGGGCGTCCGAGTGCGACCTCGGCCACCCGCTCCGACATCGCAACCGTGTGCAGTCGAGCGAGGACCTGCAGCGGTGCCCGTTTCCAGGTATCGGCGAGCCCGCCCACCTCACCGGCCACCTGCAGGGCGGCGTCTGCAAGGCGCCCATCTTGGTCATCGGCAAACGGTGCCGCAAAGTGCTCCCACGCAATGTCGGCTCCGGCCAGCCGCGCAGACGCCCAAGCCGACCGCAGTCGAGCGGCTGCCCGAACCTCACCCCGTTGCCGTCGGAGGGCCGGCTCGCGCAGGAGCCCGTCCATTGCGGCCCGGCTGGCGTCGATCGCCTCGGCAACGCCAGGAAGGGCGGCGAGAGTGGCCAACGGGTCGGTAGTCGTCACGGGCAAAGACTGTCATCCTTCCCGCGTGCCCGATCGCTCGACTACGTTCAGACGTGAGCGGCCCTGAGCAGCCCAGACCAGCCGAGGAGAACTGCACCGTGAGCGACACCCCCCGCGACGAGAGCCTGTCGAACCTGCTCCGCGAGCAGCGGAGATTCCCGCCGACGCCGGAGTTCGCGGCGCAGGCGAACGCCACCGAGGCAACGTATGCATCGGCGGCAGCGGACCCGCTTGCCTTCTGGGACGAGCAGGCCCGCCGGCTGCAGTGGGAGACGCCGTGGAACCAGACGCTCGACTGGTCCGGTGCCCCCTTCGCCCGCTGGTTCGTCGAGGGGACTCTGAACGTTGCCGTCAACTGCGTCGACCGGCACGTCTCGGCGGGCAACGGTGAACGAGTAGCGATCCACTTCGAAGGTGAGCCGGGTGACACATGCACGCTCACGTACGCCGACCTGCAACGCGAGGTGTCGCAAGCGGCGCATGCGCTGACCGAGCTCGGCGTCCAGGCCGGCGATCGCGTCGCGATCTACATGCCGATGATCCCCGAGGCTGCGATCGCGATGCTCGCCTGCGCGCGGATCGGTGCTCCCCACTCGGTGGTGTTCGGCGGCTTCTCCGCAGAGGCGTTGCGCAGCCGCATCGAGGACGCCGAAGCCAAGCTCGTCATCACCTCCGACGGTGGCTACCGACGCGGCAAGCCGATGGCACTGAAGCCTGCTGTTGATGAGGCAGCGGACGCGTCACCAACCATCGAGAAGGTCCTGGTCGTCCGACGCACCGAGCAGGATGTCGCGTGGAACGATGCACGTGACGTGTGGTGGCACGACATCGTGGGCAAGCAGCCGACGTCGCACGAGGCGCAGGCGTTCGACAGTGAACATCCCCTCTTCATCCTGTACACCTCAGGAACCACGGGGAAACCCAAAGGAATCTTGCACACCACGGGTGGCTATCTGACACAGGTCGCTTACACGCACTACAACGTCTTCGACCTCAAACCCGAGTCGGATGTTTTCTGGTGCACCGCCGACGTCGGTTGGGTGACGGGCCACTCCTACATCGTCTACGGACCACTGGCGAACGGTGCGACGCAGGTGATGTACGAGGGAACACCGGACACCCCACACCAAGGCCGGTGGTGGGAGATCATCGAGAAGTACCGCGTCACGACTCTCTACACCGCGCCGACGGCCATTCGGACCTTTATGAAGTGGGGCGACAACATCCCTGCGCAGTTCGACATGAGTTCGTTGCGCATGCTCGGGTCGGTCGGCGAGCCGATCAACCCGGAAGCGTGGATGTGGTACCGCGAGCACATCGGCGGAAATCGTTGCCCGATCGCTGACACCTGGTGGCAGACCGAGACCGGTGCAATCATGATCAGCCCGCTGCCGGGGGTGACGGCGACCAAGCCGGGGTCGGCGATGCGGCCGCTACCCGGCATCGGCGCAGAGGTGGTGGACGACCACGCACACCCGGTACCCGACGGTGCGGGCGGCTACCTGGTGCTCACTGAACCGTGGCCGAGCATGCTGCGGGGCATTTGGGGCGACCCGCAGCGTTACAAGGACACCTACTGGTCGCGCTATGACGGCATGTACTTCGCCGGCGATGGCGCGAAGAAGGATGAGGACGGGGACCTCTGGCTGCTCGGCCGGGTCGATGACGTCATGAACGTCTCGGGCCACCGCATCTCGACGACTGAGGTCGAGTCGGCACTCGTGTCACATCCGTCGGTCGCCGAGGCGGCCGTTGTCGGCGCCACCGACGCAACTACCGGCCAAGGCATCGTCGCGTTTGTCATCGTGCGCGGACACGTCGCCGACGACAAGGCCCATGGCGACGTCCTGGTGCAAGAGCTGCGACAGCACGTTGCGCACGAGATCGGTCCGATCGCAAAACCGCGTCAGATCATGGTGGTGCCCGAGCTGCCCAAGACACGCTCGGGCAAGATCATGCGCCGACTGCTGCGCGACGTCGCCGAGCACCGCGACATGGGTGACGTGACGACGCTGGCCGATCCAACTGTTATGAACTTGATAGAGAGCGAACTGCCCGGCGCCTCCGACTGAGTCCAGTCCGCCCTCACTGCCCAAAGGTGACACAACTCCGTCTCCGGTTGGCCAAACCGTCGCCAGCGCGCCCCGTTCGTCGTCCAAGGCCAGCGATAGACTGCGCGAGGCGTGCCGGGAAGTCTGGTCGGCGACTGAGATCAGCGTGCCTGCCGATCCGGTCCAATCCCGCTTCGGAGGTCCTGGTGTCTGCGCCGTTAACACCACCACCGCGTCGCGTCCTGTTCGGACGCCTTCCGCTCGGTGAGCGCACCTTCCTCGCCGATGCGCTGCGGCAAGAAACCGTCGGCGGCGCACTGCTGCTCGTCGCGGCCGTTATGGGCCTCGTCGTCGCCAACTCAGCGTGGCGAGACGCCTACGAGAACCTCAAGGACTTTGTCGTTGGCCCCGCGGCCCTTCATCTCGACCTCTCGTTGGAGACATGGGCGGCCGACGGCCTCCTGGCCATCTTTTTCTTTGTTGCCGGCCTCGAGCTCAAGCGCGAGCTGGTCGTTGGGACTCTGCGCGAACGTTCGCAGGCGGTGTTGCCGGTCGTTGCAGCCGTCTGCGGAATGGTGGTGCCCGCGCTCGTCTTTCTGCTGATCGCGGCTGGCGACCCCGCAGCTCGCGCGGGATGGGCCATCCCGATGGCGACTGACATTGCGTTTGCACTGGCCGTCCTGGCAGTCGTCGGCTCCCACCTGCCGCCAGCACTGCGCGCGTTCCTGCTCACGCTTGCTGTCGTTGACGACCTCGGTGCCATCACCGTCATCGCCCTCTTCTTCACCGACTACCTCCGCCTGCTTCCGCTGCTCATTGCCACCGCCCTGCTCATCGGCTACTACCTCCTGCAGCGGGCCCGAGTCACCACCCGCTGGATCTACATCCCCCTCGCACTGGTGATCTGGGCTCTCATTCACGACTCCGGTATCCACGCCACGGTCGCGGGCATCGCCATCGGTCTGCTGACCCGGGTTAAGCCCGACGCCGACGAGGACCACTCGCCTGCCGAACGGCTCGAGCACCGCGTCAGACCGCTCTCGGCCGGCATCGCCGTGCCGATCTTCGCCTTCCTGTCCGCGGGCGTCTACATGGACATCGGGGACCTGGACAGCTGGTCGAAGGAGCCTCTGCTCTACGCAATCATGGGCGGGCTCGTGATCGGCAAGCTCGTCGGCGTGTTCGGCGGCGCCTACCTGACGGCGCGATTCACCAAGGCCGAGCTTGACCCGTCCCTGAACTGGTTCGACATGGTGGGTCTGAGCCTGGTCTCCGGCGTTGGCTTCACCGTCAGCCTGCTCATCGCCGACCTCGCTTTCGACGACCCGTCCGATCAGCTCAACATCTCCAAGGCCGGGATCCTCTTCGGCTCCATGGTGGCGGCATTGTTCGCGGCCATCATCTTGAAGACCCGAGACAGGGCCTACCGCCGGGCCGAGGCCGCCGACACCATTTGACCCTGGGGCATGACCGCCCCGGCCCGGACCTGACAAGATCGGGTTGGACGCCGGATCCCCGGCGAACCCGCGAGGAGGAGCAATGACCGACGATCGCCCGAGCCTGGGCACTTTGGTGGCTGGCATCACCGCCGAGCTCAGCGCGCTGGTCCGCGGTGAGATCGAGCTCGCCAAGGCTGAGATGCGTGAGTCGGCCAAAGCTGGCGCTGCCGGGGCAGTGCTCTTCGTCGTCGCCGGCGTCCTGCTGGCCATGGTCTGGCTGCTCGTCACCTGGGCCGTCGTCTACGTTCTGGTCGAGGTAGCCGACCTCCCCACCTGGGCGTCCTTCCTCATCGTCGCCGGGTTCTACCTGTTCGTTGCGATCATCTTGGGCGCTGTCGGGTACTTCCGACTCAAGAAGGCTCGTGGCCCTGAGATGGCCAAAACCGAGATGCAGCGCACCAAGCAGATCGTCGAGTCGCTGCCGCCCAACACGCCACCGGTGCCCACCGAGTTGCGGAACCCTGAGCCCGCCAGGGAATCATCGAAGGCATGAAGCGGGCGAGCGAGATCACGCTCGAAGGCCCCTGGACGCACCGCACCGTCACTGCGCGCGGCGCAAGGTTCCACATCGCCGAAGCCGGTGACGGCCCTCTCGTGCTGCTTCTGCACGGTTTCCCTCAGTTCTGGTGGACCTGGCGTCACCAGCTTCCGGCGCTGGCTGATGCCGGCTACCGCGCCGTCGCCATGGACCTTCGAGGCTTCGGCGGCAGCGACCACACTCCCCGCGGTTACGACCTGCCGTCACTCGCCGGTGACGTTGCCTCGGTCATCGGCTCGTTGGGCGCCCGCGACGCGATCGTGGTCGGGCACGACTGGGGCGGACTCGTCGGCTGGACGCTGGCGTCCTACGAGCCCAAGGCTGTTCGTCGGTTTGCAGCAGTCTCCGCCCCCCACCCTCTTCGACTGCGCTCCTCACTCCTGCGACGCCCCGACCGCACACGTCAACTGTGGACGATGCAGGCGCCCTGGTTGCCTGAGCGCACCTGGAGTGGTGCCAGTTCAAGCCGCGTCGACGCAATGCTGCACGAGTGGGCTGCTCCCGGGTGGCCCGATCTGCCGACCTCGCTGACGTATCGGCGGGCCTTCGCGCTCGGCAACACCGCTTACTGCGCGGCGGAGTATCACCGATGGTTCGTCCGGTCGATGATTCGCCCGGACGGCGCGCGGTTCCGCCGGCGGCTTCAGAATGCCGTTAGCGCCCCCGTGCTGCAGGTGCACGGCACGGCGGACGGCTGCTTCCCACCCGGTTTCGCGCAGGGGTCGAGCCGCTATGTCGAGGCGCCTTATCGCTGGAGACTGCTCGATGGCGTCGGGCACTTTCCCCACGAGGAAGATCCCGACCGGTTCAACGGTGAGTTGCTCAACTGGCTGGCCGACCCCGAGCCAGACCGCTAAAAGGCTCGGCGAGTGCACACTCCGTTGACGCTCAGGCTCGGCGAGTGCGCACTCCGTTGACGCTCAGGCTCGGCGAGTGCGCACTCCGTTGACGCTCAGGCTCGGCGAGTGCACATCTGGTTGACGGCCGTGTTTGGCCATGTGTGGCCTGGGGAAAGTCGTCGGTGACTTGTCGGTGGCAGGTGAAAGAGTGCACGTCATGGATTCCTCTTCTGTCAGCATCGTCGAGCAGGTCGATCACCTGCTCGATGCTGCGACACCGGTCGCGCGGCTCGGTGATGATGCGCTTCGCGACGAGCTGGTGGCGTGCGGGCAGGCAGCGCAGATGTTGGCCGCTCGCCAAGCGCAGATCATGGTGCAGATGGGGGTCCGGGCGCGGGCCGCTGACCGGGCCGAAGTGGTCGCCGGTGGTGAGCCGATGTGGTCGCGGCAGTGCCGCGAAACGTATGTTCCCGATGAGATCGGGGTGCTGCTGGGCTGGACGAAGATGGCCGCCACCGCCCGGTACGGCACTGCCTGCCAGGCCGCCCAGATGCCGGAGGTGGGCCGGGCTTGGCGGTCCGGACTGCTGGACATCCGGAAAGTGGCGACCATCTGTGAGCAGGTCAGCCACCTCGACGCTGCTGACGCCCAGTCGTTGGCTGCGGACGGGGTCGGGTACGCCACCGCACCCGGACGGTCCCGGACCGCACCGCAGCTACGGGAGTGGCTACGCCGCCGGGTCATCGCGGCCGACCCGGCAGCGGCCGAGGAGCGTCGGCAACGCGCCCTGGGTGACCGGCGGGTGGTGGTCACCCCCGGTGAGGACGGCATGAGTGAGCTGTGGGCGCTGCTGCCCAGCATTCAGGCCCGCCGGATCCAACAATCTTTGACCACCGCAGCCCAAGGGCTCGGTGCTGAGGATGCGCGGAGCATGGACCAACGTCGCGCCGACACCCTGGTCGACCTACTCCTCGGACGGGCTGAGCCCACGCCGGTCACCGTCCAGGTTGTCGTCCCGGCCGACACCCTGACCGGCACCTCTGCTGAACCTGGGTGGGTGCCCGGACTCGGCCCCGTCACCGCAACCGAAATCAACGAGCTCATTGCAACCGGTGCAGGAAACGGTGACCGTGAAGTGGCTGGTGACGATGCTGGCGATGGGGGTGTTGGCGTCGGGGTCGGATCCCACGTGACGGTGCGGCGGTTGCTGACCGACCCGACCACCGGGATCCTGACCGACATCGCCGAGAAACGTTACCGGCCGTCAGCAGGGCTGGACCGGGCTGTTCGTGCCCGGGATGTGACCTGCCGGTTCCCCGGTTGCCGCCGCTCCGCCGACAGCGCCGGCACCGACCTCGACCACACCGTGCCCTGGCCGCAAGGCCCCACCGCAGCGACCAACCTCGCTGTCTTGTGCCGGCGGCACCACCGCCTCAAACACACCCCCGGATGGAACGCCGAACTCCACCCCACCGGCACCATGACCTGGACCACCCCCACCGGACGGAAGTTTCACACCCAACCCTGGCAATACACCAACCCCGACCCACCTGACGGTTAGTAGTCAGTCTTCATTCACGGGGGAGCGTCGACAAGTGCGTGCCTTGGCGCCTGTTGGCTCGTCGACAGCTCAGGCGCAGGGGCCGGTGCTGACCGGCCGGTTTGCCGAAAGGCCTTCAGCCACGGCCGACGCCACCTGACGCGACGTCATGGCGTAGCCGGTGTCGTCCTGGTCGAGTGAAGCCGCGAAGACGACCCCAACGACCTCGCCGGCCTTGTTCACGACCGGACCGCCGGAGTTACCCGGCCGCACATCGGCGCGCAGGGACAAGACCTCGCGAACGACGGCCCCCTCCCCGTAGATGTCGTTGCCGGGGGCGACGAGCTGATCGCGGATGCGCCCCGGAGTCGCTTCGAGCCCGCCGTTTTCTGGATAGCCGATGACCGCGACACTGTCGCCACGAGCGGCCGAGTCGGAGAACCGCAATGGACGCACCGTGGGCTCGGCGACGTCGATCACAGCCAGGTCCATGTCGGGGTCGAAGTAGACGACCTCTCCGTCGACGGAGTTGCCGCTCTCGGTGACGACCTGCACGCTCTTCACCCCAGCCACCACATGAGCATTGGTGAGGACGCGGCCTGGCGCGAAAGCGAACCCAGAACCCTCTAGCCCGGCATTGCAGGACGGAGCCTGTCCCAAGATCTTGACCGTCTGCGCGGCAGCCTGGACCACGGCCTCATTGCGGAGGACTGCTGAGTCGGGTGCGCCGATGGTCTTGATGGGCTCAGGGCCAAGCCCGGTGAACACGGTGGGGAAGCCGGTCTGGTCGTACATCGACTCGATCTGCCCAGTGACCGTGTAGGCCTCGAGCGGCATCAACGAGTCAAAGGCACCAATGACCTGCGACTGACGCACGTCACGGGCCAGTGAGCTCGGGTTTCCGGTTGCATAGACGCCCGCAAGGAACCACACGACGAGCAGCATCGTGAAGACCGACAGAGTAGCCCCGCCGACGTTGTTCAGCTTGACCATCGGTCCCCAGGTAACCGCCCCCTGCAGGCGTCGCCCCACCATTCCCACCAGCACCTGACCAACGGCAGCGAAGACGAAGACGATCGCCAGAGCAGTTAGAGCTTTGGGAAGTCCGTCTGTCCACGAGTCGACAAGCTGGGGCGCAAGCCAAAGACCAACCGCGGCGCCGGTCAAGAAGCCAACCAGCGACAACAGGCCGTAGACCAGCCCACGTCGCCACCCGGTGACGGCAAAGAGGAGGGCAGCGACAAGCAGCACGATGTCTATGACGCTCATGCGATGCCTCCTCCTTCGATGAATGCCGAGTCAGGGACGGTCGAGGTCGTCAGGTAGCGGGACCAGCCGCGAGCCTGGGCTCCACGGCTGTTCCCACCCCCCTAAGTGAATCAGCCGATCGACCAAACCCCCGGTAAAGCCCCACACAAGAAGGCCACGAACTTCAAAAGCCGGCCCGACGAATCCGCTCGGATGGCGAACCTGGCAGCGCCTCTTCGGGTCGGCGAGCTCAGCGATCGGCACCCGATGCACCGACGAGACCTCGGCAGGATCCTTTGCGAACACCGGTGTTGGACGCTCCCACCAGCCGAGCACCGGCGTCACCACGAATCCGCTAGGGGGGATGAACAGGTCCGGCAGCACTGCGACAACCTCCACACCGCTGGGGTCGAGCCCGGTCTCCTCCTCAGCCTCGCGCAAAGCGGTAGCAGCAGCGTCGACGTCACCCGGGTCCACCCGTCCGCCCGGGAAGGCCGGCTGCCCGGCGTGTGAGCGCATGTCATGCGCTCGTTCGATCAGCAGCACGTCCGGTTCGTCGTCCTGTTCACCGATCAGCACCAAGACCGCGGAACGATGCTCGGCATCCGGCGGCGCCGGGAACCGCGTCAGCTCGTCCGCCGTGACGGAGCTGACTGCGTCGACCAGTGGTGACATCCACCCCGGTGCCGTCACGGCAGATCGACGTTGAGGTGGGTTCTCACCAAGTCGCGCATCTGATCGTAGGAGGCAAACGCACCTGGTAGGACAAACACGACCTCGCCCTCCTTCGACACGAACAGCGTGGTGGGTTTGGTGACGATCCCGATCTCGCGGGCAAACTGGTTCTCGGGGTCGTAGACCGACGGGAAGGTGACGTCGAGATCAGCCAGAAGCGCTCCGGCAGACTTCGCTTGGTCTTCAGCATCAACCCCGAGGACGTCAACCTCCCCAGATTCGTTCGCCTGCTGCAGCCATGGCAGCTCGTCGCGGCACGGCCCACACCAGCTGGCCCAGATGTTGACCAACCGTGGGCGTCCGGTCAGGCCCGCCATCTGAACCGGGTCGCCCCGGCCAAGGCAGGCAAGCACCATCTCGGGGAGCCCGTCACCACGGCCGACCGGATCACCTGACTCGGGGCAGGGATCGATGGAAGACACCGATCCTGCACCCTCCGCGGCGTTCGACAGCGAGCTGCCCTGGCTCGGCTGGACCCGTTCCCCCGCGCCCTGCTCGGGGGCGCAGCCAGAGAGCGCCGTCGCAACGAGGACACCGAACACAACGAGGTATCCCGCCCAGCACCGCAGCCTCACGGCACGTCCTTGACGAGTTTGGCTGCCTCTGACGCCTCGGTCGGCCCTTCACCGTACGCGGGACACAGCCGCGCGACTGGGCACGCGCCACAGGCCGGTCTTCGTGCGTGACATCGGCGGCGGCCATGCCAGATCAACCGGTGCGACAGAAGCGTCCAGTCTTTGCGGGGAAAGAGCGCCCCCACCTCCGCCTCGACCTTGTCCGGGTCGCTCTGCTCGGTCCAACCAAACCTGCGCGAGAGTCGTCCGAAGTGGGTGTCGACCGTGATCCCGGGCACGTCGAATGCGTTCCCCAGGACGACGTTGGCCGTCTTCCGCCCGACACCCGGCAGGGTGACCAGGTCTTTCAGCCGTCCCGGAACCTCTCCGTCGAACTGGTCGCAAAGCTGCTGGCCCAAAGTGCGGATCGAGTTCGCCTTGCTCCTGAAGAACCCAGTGGAGCGGATGATCTCTTCGAGTTCGACGCGGTCTGCCGCCGCGTACGACTGTGCATCCTGGTACTTGGCGAAGAGTGTCGGGGTCACCATGTTCACCCGCTTGTCGGTGCACTGGGCCGACAAGATGGTGGCCACCAGAAGCTCAAGGGGAGTCGTGAAGTCCAGCTCGCAATGAGCATCGGGATAGAGCTCGGCGAGCTCCTTGTTGATCTTCCGTGCCCTGCGAACCCGGCCCGTGGGCGTCTCAGCGGCCCAACGGGCCGCCGAGCGGCGAATACCGGGAGTGGTCACTCGTCAAGCCTAGGCGCGAGCTCTCACGTCCACCGTACGGGTGACGCTTCCTCAAGGGTTCCGGCAAGTCCGACGATCTCGACGATGAAGAACTTCGGGGATCGTGAGAGGACCAGATGACCACGCGGTCACAGGAACGCACAACGCGGGCGGCGGCCAAGGAGGTCCCGCAGCGCAGTGAGGAGTTCGCTCACCTGACCCTCAAGGCGCTGCGCGAGCAGCGTCGCACGCTGGGGGACGAGGAGAACCGCGTCTCCTACTGGCGCCGGCTGATTCAGGCACGCATGGACCTCATCGAGCTGTCCGGCGGCGACGACAGCGTGCGCCTGGGCCGGCTCCGGACCGCCTTGGCCGAGACCAGGGTTGGCAACGGCCGTGGGGCACTTGTCGACATCATGCCGATCGACGACGTTCCTCCCCTCCCTGACCTTGCCGGACTCTGGGCTCGGGAGGCCGACCCCGACGACCCGTCGTCGGTCAAGGCGCTCAAGCGCGATCTGTCCTTCGCCGAGCTGCAGCTATCGGCCTACCGGGCCGCCTTGCACAGACGCCTCGCCGGGACCACCGGCGAGCTGATCGCCCGCTACCGCGAAGACCCACGGCTTGCCCTCACGGCTCTGCCAATTCCACAGGATGAGCTGATCTGACCGACGGAGGCGCCCGGTCTCCCGAAGCACCACAATCTCCCCTAGCCTGTTCAGCGCGTCAGCCGAGGATTAGCGTGATCGCCTGCGGCTGACATCGACCCGGAGGTGAGTGCGTGGACGACGACGTCCTGCGGCGAACACCGCTCTTCGCCGCGCTCGACGATGCGGCTGCGGCGGCGCTCCGCGCCACCATGAGCCACCAGACCGTTCCTCGTGGTGATGTCGTCTTCTCGGAGGGCCAGCCAGGTGACCGGCTGTTCATCATCGTCGACGGCAAGATCAAGCTCGGCCAGACTTCCGGCGACGGTCGCGAACAGGTGATGGGTGTCCTCGGTCCCGGGGCGATGTTCGGCGAGCTCTCACTCTTCGATCCAGGCACCCGCACCTCAACGGCGTCGGCCGTTACCGACTCGGTGTTGCTCTCGCTCAGCCAGCGGGACCTGCGGCCGTGGCTGACCGGCCGGCCTGAGGTCGCCGAAGCCCTGCTCCAGGCCCTTGCGCAACGGCTACGCCGCGCCAACGAGGCCATGGCCGACCTGGTCTTCAGCGACGTTCCCGGTCGTGTGGCCAAGGCACTGCTCGACCTCGCCGACAAGTTCGGCCAACCGCAGCCAGACGGCAGCACCCTTGTCGCCCACGACCTGACCCAGGAAGAGCTCGCACAGTTGGTCGGTGCCTCGCGTGAGACGGTCAACAAGTCGCTGGCTGACTTCGCCTCACGCGGGTGGATCCGCCTCGAGGCCCGTTCGGTGATCCTCATCGACGCCGAACGCGTAGCCCGACGCGCTGGCTGAGACGTCACCCGTGCATTGCGTGGGCCGCCCGGGAGTTCCCCTTGGCCGACAGGTACTCCAGCTGGGCTTGTACCTGTGCAATGACGACGTCGTGCAGCGCCGGGCCTGGAAGGCCGTAGACAGCTGTCACTACTTCACCAACTGTTGAAGCGCCTGCATTCAGGACGTCGGTGACCTGTGTCAGACGCTTGGTGCGGTGCGCGATGAGTGTGTCGATTGCGGGCAGCCCCCACAGCACCAGAGGACCATGTCCGGGCAGCAAGGTGAGCGAGGCTCCGGCCGCCGCCAAGTCGCGCAACCGCTTGAGCGAGCCCAGGTAGTCGCCAAGGCGCCCATCCGGCCAGGCAATGAGTGAGGACCCTTCGCCCAAGATGGTGTCTCCGGTGAGCAGCGCGCCGTCACGCGGGAGGTAAAGGCAGACCGAGTCAGCGGTGTGGCCCGGAGTGGCGATGACCTCCAAGGTGAGACCGTCGACCTCAATCTGCTCACGGTCCCGCAGCGGGACCGTGCCCCGACACCACGCCGGGTCAAGCGCGCGGACCGGTGCCTGGGTCATTGCATGCAATGCGTCAACTGACCCCGAATGATCGAGGTGACCGTGAGTCAACACGATCAGCGCCACCTCGCACCCGGCTCGCTCCACCTCGACGAGGACAGCATCTCGGTGAGCGGGGTCATCGGGACCTGGATCGACGACGATGCACCGCTCCGCGTCGAGCTCGAAGAGCACCCAGGTGTTGGTGCCTGCCAAGGTCAGCAGCCCTGGGTTCGATGCCGTGACACACCTCGCCCGCTGGGGTGCGACACCTTCAACCGGTTCGATCATTCGGTCACCGCCTCGATGTGAGTGGGAGCAGCCGCCAAAGCGGTCACGACGCTGTCGAACGCCGCCAACGACGTCAGGGTGCTGATGGTAGGCGGCCACATCGGGAGCGTCCCGGCGGCAAAGGCATTGACGGCGGCTTGTACGACGAACCAGGAGCCGGTCTCCACCTCGCCTGTGAGTGGCTCCGGCTTCTGGTCGGGAGGGCACGCCGCAAGATAGAAGCGGGCATCGAATCGGCGAGTATCACCAGGCGGAGTCACCCAACGCGCCCATGGCCTCAGCGCGGCGGGGTCGAGCTGGACGCCGCTCTCCTCCCACGTCTCGCGCGCAGCGGCAGCCAGATGCGCTCGGACCACCGCGAGGTCATCGTCACCCCACACCTTCGCCTCGACAGAAACGTCGTGCGCGACCGCAGAGACCTCTTCGTCATCATCGACGCGCCCCCCGGGAAATGCGTACATTCCGGCGGCGAACGCCAGGGTCGTGGCTCGCTGCTGCAGCCAGACCTCGAGACCGTCCGCGCCGTCACGCAGCAACACCACGGTGGCGGCGGGACGGATGGGCATCGGATCGGTCATACAGTCACCACCTTCGGGAGGAACGGCCTCGCCAAGGAATCCCCGTAGCGGGACAGCACTGGTGCGACGATGGCGAGGATCAGCACGTATGCGGCGGTGATCGCACCGACGTCATCGATCCCCTCCGCGACGGCAAGACCGGCAATCACGACGGCGAACTCGCCACGGGCGGCCAGGACAGTGCCGGCCCGCATCCGGCCACGCGGTCCGACGCCGTCTCGGGAGGCGGCGTACCACCCGACGAGCACCTTGGTCACCAACGTCACCGCCGCCAAGACGCTGGCCACAAGCAAGGCAGGGGGGAGCGTCGACGGGTCGATCGACAGACCGAACGAGACGAAGAAGACAGCGGCGAAGACGTCTCGAAGCGGCCCGAGCAGCTCGCGCGATCGCCGGGCGGCCTGACCAGTCAGGGCCACACCGACGAGGAAGGCTCCAACCGCTGCTGAGGCATCCAGCATTGTGGTGAGCCCGGCCACTACCAACGTGATACCGAAGACACGAAGAAGCACCTGCTCGTCCTCGGCGTCGGTGAGTCGGTGTCCGATCCGCTCCCCGAAGTAGCGGGACCCGATCAGCACCACAAGAACCGCGGTCACCGAAGCCCCCACGCCGATCAGCCCGGCAACGACACCGCCCCCAGCTACAGCAACCGCAACCAGCGGAAGGTAGACCGCCATTGCGATGTCCTCAAGCACCAGGACCGCCAGCACCGACGGTGTCTCGCGGTTCGCCAGCCGGCCGAGGTCACTGACCACCCGCGCGACGATTCCCGACGACGACACCCATGTCACCCCTGCCATCACCAGAGCACCCGACCAGGTCTCGGTGATCAGCCACCCCGCCACCGCACCGGGGGTTGCGTTGAGGACGAAGTCGAGCACTCCCGACGGTACGTGCCGGCGCATGCTGGAGGCGAACTCTTCCGCCGAGAACTCCAGGCCCAAGGTCAGGAGCAGAAGGACAAGCCCGAGCTCTGCCCCCACCTGAAGGAACGCCGAGGAGGCGTTGAGAGAGACTGCTCCACCCTCACCGAGCGCTAGTCCCGCAAGCAGGTAGAGCGGCACCGGTGAGAGCCCTAGGCGTCGGGCAAAGCCACCGAGGATCCCCAGGAGGAAGAGAACGGCGCCGACCTCCAGCAGGAGATCGGCGGCGTCCGGCAAGACCTGGGCCACCAAGACGGGCGCCGCTGCGTTCATGACGCTCCGAGCAACGTCCGAAGCTTGGTGATGCCGTCGGCAGTGCCGATGACGACCAGCACGTCACCTGCGCGAAGGGGTTGCGACGGCTCTGGTGACGCGACCACGACGTCCTCGTGCACGAGTGCCACAACCGACGCTCCAGTCATGGTGCGCGCCTTTGTGTCGCCGAGCGTGCGACCGGCGTACGGCGACCCGTCAAGGATCTCGATCTGTTGCGAGGCCAGACCCGGCACCTCTCTGGTGAGGTCAGCGAACTTCACCGCGATCCGCGGCGCCCCGAGGATCTCCGCCAACGTGGCTGCCTCTTCCTCCTCGAGCTCCAGAAGAGACGTGGCCACGTCCGGATCCTCGGAGCTGAACGAGAAGATAGCGAACCGCTCGCTCCGCTTGGCGATGACAGCGATGTGCAGACCCGACTCGAGGGTGAACTCGTACCGCAGCCCGACGCCGGGCAAGACGGTTTCTACGACATCCATGTCAGCCCACCTCGACGATGAGCTCCACCTCGACAGGAGCGTCGAGCGGCAGCGACACGACACCAACGGCGCTACGGGCGTGGGCCCCGGCATCACCGAAGACGTGTCCCAGCAGATCGCTGGCGCCATTCACAACGCCGGGCTGCCCGGTGAAGTCAGGGGTGCTTGCGACGTAACCGACGACCTTGACGACGCGGGTCACCGCCGAAAGGTCACCTGTGATCGATCGGACAGCGGCTAGGGCGTTCAGGGCGCAGGTGCGCGCTGCGTCCTTCGCGGTCTCGGGGTCGACGTCGGCTCCCACCTTGCCGGTCACCTGCATCGTGCCGTGCACCATGGGCACCTGGCCGGAGGTGTACACATACGAGCCGGACCGCACGGCTGGCACGTATGAGGCCAGCGGCGTCACGACCTCAGGAAGCTCCAGACCGAGCTCAGCCAGTCGCTGCTCCGGCGTCGACATCAGTTCTCCAATGGCCGCTTGAAGTAAGCGACGAGCTGCTCGGCGTTCGGCCCTGGGACGACCTGGACCAGTTCCCAACCGTCCTGGCCCCAGGTGTCGAGGATCTGCTTGGTCGCATGGATTAACAACGGCGCTGTTGCGTACTCCCACTTGGTCATGGCGTCACCCTAGCTGCCACGGGAGGTCGCGCCTAAGCCGCGAGCTGCGCGTAGTGTCAGACACGTGGGAGCACAGAGTCGGACGCGGTTGCACGTCGTAACCGGCAAGGGTGGCACAGGCAAGACAACGGCAGCAGCGGCGCTCGCGCTGCACCTGGCGTCCAACGGACGGCGTGTCCTCCTCATCGAGGTCGAGGGCCGTCAGGGCATCGCCCAGCTCTTCGATGTCCCACCACTGCCTTACGAAGAGCGCAAGGTCGCCATCGCTCGAGGTAGTGGCGATGTGTATGCGCTGGCCATCGACCCGGAGGACGCGCTCTACGAGTACCTCGATCTCTACTACCATCTCGGGCGCGCCGGCAAAGCGCTCCGCAAGGTTGGCGTCGTCGAGTTTGCTACCACCGTGGCGCCTGGCGTCCGGGATGTTCTTCTCACGGGTAAGGCGTTCGAGGCAACCCGCCGCCGCCAGGGGCAGCAGTACACATACGACGCCGTTGTGGTGGACGCGCCGCCGACGGGCCGGATCGGACGCTTCCTCAACGTCAATGCCGAGGTGGCCGGTCTTGCGAAGGTCGGCCCGATCCGACGACAAGCTGACTCGATCATGGGCCTGCTCCACTCGACGCGCACCTCAGTGCACATCGTGACGCTGCTCGAGGAGATGCCGGTCCAAGAGACGACAGACGCCGTCGCAGAGCTTCGTGCGCTTGACCTGCACGTTGGAGCAGTCATCGTCAACCAGACTCGGCGTCCGGCATTGCGTCGAGCCCAGCTTCAGGCTGCGCGCAAAGGGACGCTCGACGAGAGTGAGATCGCTGCTGGGCTGAAAGCGGCCGGTCTCACCGGCCATGACGGACTGCTCGACGCACTCACGCGTGAGGCATCCAGTCATGCTGAGCGGGTTGATCTCGAGCGGGTCGAGCGCAAACAGGTGGCCGGCCTCGGTCATCCAGTGGTCGAGCTGCCATGGCTCGCCGACGGTGTCGACCTTGCCGGGCTGTACGAGCTGAGCGATCTGTTGGGACACACACAAAGCGAGGTGCCGTGGTGACTGCGCAGCCTCTCGACGTCGACGCCCTCCTGCACGACCCGGAGACAACCATCATCGTGTGCTGCGGGGCCGGCGGCGTCGGAAAGACCACCACTGCGGCAAGCCTTGGTGTCCGGGCTGCACAACGAGGACGCAGGGTCTGCGTCCTGACGATCGACCCAGCGCGAAGGCTTGCGCAGTCACTCGGACTCAAAGAACTCGACAACACCCCGAGGGCCATCGTCAACGTCGGCCAAGATGGCGGCGCGCTCTTCGCGATGATGCTGGATATGAAGCGCACCTTCGATGAGATCGTGCAGCAGCATGCCGATCCCGTTCGCGCCGAACAAATCCTGCAGAACCCCCTGTACCAATCGCTGTCCAGCTCCTTCGCGGGAACACAGGAGTACATGGCGATGGAGAAGCTGGGACAGCTGCATCGCGAGGCCATCGAGAACGGCGAATGGGACTTGGTGATCGTTGACACTCCTCCGAGTCGATCTGCGCTCGATTTCCTTGACGCTCCCGCGCGGCTCGGCGTCTTTCTCGATGGTCGGTTCATCCGAATTCTGCTGGCCCCAGCCAGGGCTGGAGGCAAGGCCTACATGAAGGTGTTCGGGGGAGCATTCTCTTTGGTGACTTCTTCACTGAACAAGATTCTCGGCGCTCAGCTGCTCAACGACTTGCAGACCCTGGTGGCCGGACTCGACTCTGTCTTCGGTGGCTTTCGAGAGCGCGCAGAACGCACCTACGCCCTCCTACAGGATCCGGGGACCGCGTTCGTGGTCGTGGCCGCACCCGAGACCGATGCCCTCCGCGAGGCGTCATTCTTCGTCGAACGCCTGCAACAGGACTCGATGCCGCTCGCCGGTCTTGTGCTCAACCGGGTCCATACCACCGAGGCGCCTGACGTCTCTGCGGCTCGTGCTGAGGGTGCGGCCGAGGACCTCGACGAGACGCACGACCATGAACTCACCGCGGCTCTACTGCGGCTGCACGCCGCAACGATGCGCGTGAGAGACCGCGAGCGTCATCTGCTGGGCCGCTTCACCGGAGCGCACCCAGACGTCGCAGTGGTCGCGGCCCCTGCGCTGCCAGGGGACGTACACGACCTACACGGGCTGGAGCAAGTGGGAGCGGCGCTGGCCGGGTCGGTGTCGGTGCTGGACTAGCCAGCGACGCGAACCCCTCGATCATCACGCTCTTCGTAGGTGTCGCGGGCGGTCTGGAGGAGACGTCGCCACGACGTGACATTCGGACGTCGACGCAACAGCGCACGCCGCTCGCGCTCGGTCATTCCACCCCAGACCCCGAACTCGACCTCGTTGTCGAGCGCATCGGCGAGGCACTCGGTGCGCACGACGCACCCCGAGCACAGAGCCTTAGCCCGGTTCTGGGCTGCACCTTGGACGAAAAGCGCATCTGGGTCCGTTGAACGGCAAGCCGCACGAGCCGACCAATCCTCAATCCACGCCATGGGTCCCCTCCCCCTTGATGACCCGACCCCGGGCCACCACGTTCTGTAACCGAAATCGTCACTGCCTGCGGAGCCATTACCAGATTCCGCTACGCGGTGTGATCGCTCACGGTAGAGATAGTAAGCCCTTCGCCAAAAGGCCCCGGATGGGGGAACTGCCCTGGCCCATTGGGACTATGGACAAGCCAAACGGCCGCAAATTTCTCACTTTAGGTAGTTTGCCGGTTGCAGAGAGTGCCTAGAGCTGAGCGTCTCCCCGCGCACCGTGGCCCGCCAATGTCCGAGATCGCAGCTCCCTGACCTAACCTGTAGACGTGGCTTCCCCGTCTGACGGCGCCGGCTCCCGGACGCTGCTCTTCATCGTGCTCAGCGCTGTTGCTGGCGTCTTGGTCGCCGGGATCGCACTCCCTGCGATCGGCTTGGTCGGGCTGACCGCGAAGCGGGGCGCCCAGAACTTCGAGGCGCTTCCCGCCGAGTTGAGTGTGCCACCCCTGAAACAACGGTCCCGACTCCTTGCAGCAGATGGAACGGTCCTGGCTACCTTCTACAGCCAGAACCGGATCTACGTACCGATGGACAAGATCTCCAAACGGATGCAGGACGCAATCGTCGCGATCGAGGATGCTCGCTTCTACGAACACAACGGTATCGATGTCCGCGGCACGCTCCGTGCGCTCATCGCCAACACTCGGGCCGGGGCAGTCACCCAAGGTGGTTCAACGATCACCCAGCAGTACGTCAAGAATGTTCTAGCCGCTACCGCAGACACCCGCGAGGAACGGAAGGCGGCAAGCGAGGACTCCGTCACCCGAAAGCTGCGTGAGCTTCGCTACGCGCTTGGGCTGGAGGAGGAGTGGAGCAAGAAACAAATTCTCGAGGGTTATCTCAATATCGCCTACTTCGGCTCGCAGGCGTACGGCATTGAGGTTGCCGCCAAGCGGTACTTCTCCATTCCGGCCGACCAGCTCAACGCCGGCCAAGCCGCCACCCTGGCCGGAATCGTCAAGTTCCCCTCTCTCTACGACCCGCTCGTCAACCCGAAGGAGAGCGAAGAGCGCCGCAACTTCGTGCTGCAGCGAATGGCCGATGAAAACATGATCAGCCAGGCGACGGCAGACAAGTTCGCCAAGAAGCCGCTGAAGAAGATGCTGAAGCCAAGCGACCTCACCCGGGGATGCCTCGTCTCCCCCACTCCGTTCTTCTGTGACTACGTCGAGCAGAGATTCTTGAGCGATCCCGCGTACGGTGCCACGCGCAGCGACCGTCACCGGCTTCTCTACGGCGGGGGGCTGACGATCCGCACCACCCTCGAGATGAAGGACCAGAAGTCTGCACAACAGGGGATTGAGGCCTACCTGCCGACCGGAGATCCAAGCGGCCGGGTTGCAGCGATCGCCATGATGGAACCAGGCACCGGCAACGTCACGGCCATGACCCAGAACCTCAAGTACGGGCCGGGCAAGGACGCCAGCTACATCAACAACTCAGTCGACAGTCAGTACTCAGGAACGAACGGGAACCAGCCCGGGTCGACGTTCAAGATCTTCACCATCGCCGCCGCGATCGAGCAGGGGTTGGCAATGGACGACGTCATCGTCTCGCCGTCATCTCGCGTGATGCCCTACGGCAGCTACCAGGACTGTGGCGGCAACACTCAAGACACCTGGCCGGTCACGAACTACAGCACCGCACCGGCAGGTAGCTACACGATGTACGAGGGCACCGCCCTGTCGATCAACACCTACTTCGCCGAATTGGCGAAGCGAACTGGCCTGTGCAACATCTGGGATGTCGCGTCACGCGCTGGAGTTACCGCAGCTGGCAACGGAGACGGCTACGAGGCCGGCGACGCACCGGTTGACAGCACGGCCATGCAGGTGACCCCCGGCGTCATCGGTGGATCGTTCGGCATGTCACCACTGACGCTCGCAGAGTCATACGCCACCTTCGCCGCACGCGGGCTGCACTGCGAGCCGCGGGTGATCACCGACATTCGGACGCTGGACAAGGAAAAACTCGACGTTCCCAAGCCCGACTGCGAGCAGGTGATCAAACCTGAGGTCGCCGACGCCGTCAACGACGTCTTGGTGGGAGTCGTCGAGAACGGCACGGCGGCAAACATGTACCTCGACCGCCCCACAGCGGGCAAGACGGGAACGACCAACGACTTCCAAGCCCTTTGGTTTGCGGGCTACACGCCGAACATGGCGGCTGCGGTCTGGACAGGGAGTCCTGTTGCACCGAGTGACAACCCCATGGCGAACGTGACAATCAATGGCGTTTACGAGTCGGCTTGGGCTGGCAGCACGCTACCGGGACCGATCTGGGAGATTGCGATGCGTGGCGCGATCGCCGACCTTCCGATCGAGTCCTTCGTTCCCATCGACCCCGAGCTGATCGATGGCGCGCAGCTCTCGCTGCCATCGCTCGCGGGGCTCACGCCGGAGGAGGCGGTCAAGCAGCTCGACGCGCTGAATCTGAAGTCCATCGTGTCCGAGACCGAGGTCGCTTCTTACCAGCCTGCGGGGACCGTCGCCTACACCAGTCCGAGCGCGGGGTACAGCGTGCAGCCAGGGGCCACGGTGACGCTCTACCTGAGCACCGGCGTCCCCCCACCGCCCGAACCCTCTCCCTCGCCATCGCCATCGCCATCGCAAACGAAGCAGACTGGGGCCGATCAGAACAACGGCGGAACCGACACCGGGGGTAGCGGCGGCGGGGCGGCTCCGGGTAACTCCGACGGTAACCCAGGGAACGGAAACACCGGAAACAACAACGGCACCGGCCCCCCGGCAACAACTGACCCCTGTGGGATCAACCGTTGAGCTGGCGCTTGACCTCGGCAGCAACTCGTCCGCCATCTGCGCGCCCAGCGACCTTCGGCTGAACTGACTTCATCACCTGCCCCATCGCCTGAGGGCCGGATGCTCCGCTTTCGGTGATCGCCGAGGTGACCAACGCAGCGAGCTCTTCATCGGCAAGTTGGGCTGGCAGATAGGCCTCGATGATGGCGGCTTCAGCGAGCTCGGAGTCCGCACGGTCGGGGTGTCCGGCGTCGGTGTATGCGGTGGCAGCTTCCTTGCGCTTCTTCAGCTCGCGGACCAGCACTTTCAGCACCTCGTCGTCGGAAAGCTCACGAGCCTGCTTGCCTGCCACCTCCTCGTTGGTAACAGAGGTGAGGACCATGCGCAGGGTCGAACGCCGAACGTCGTCCTTGGCCCGCATCGCGTCGGTGAGATCCGCGTGCAACTGCTCCTTGAGGCTCATGCCTCCATCTTCGCCTAGACAGCCTAGGTGTCACACTATTTCTGTGTCCCGAGGCCGAAGACTTCTCGCAGCCGCTGTCGCAGCCCAGACGGCCGGCATCGCCTATGCCGCGTGGGAGGCCCACCAATACCGTCTGCGCCGAATCACAGTTCCGACGCTGGACGAAGGAGCCGAACCACTACGGATTCTGCACCTGTCCGATCTGCACCTGATCCCTCGTCAGAAGGGAAAGGCGGCGTGGGTGCGTCAACTTGCGGCTCTCGAGCCCGACCTCATCGTCAACACGGGTGACAACCTGGCACATCCTGACGCCGTCCCGGTTGTGCTCAAGACCCTTGATCCCCTGCTCGACATCCCCGGTGTCTTCGTCATGGGGTCGAACGACTACTACGGGCCGGTGTGGAAGAACCCCGCGCGATACCTATTGCCAGATTCGGGCGGCCGGATCCTCGGAGAGCCGTTGCCGTGGAAGGCCCTTCGCGATGGGTTTGTTTCGCGAGGATGGATTGATCTCAACAACCACGATGCCGACCTCAAGGTGCGGCAACAGAGGATCGCTGCCGCGGGTACCGACGATCCTCACCTTGGCCTGGACCGCTACGCGGATGTCACCTACCGCGCACCCGAGCATGGCGTCCTGCGCATTGGCGTCACCCACGCGCCCTATTTGCGCGTCGTAGACTCCATGGCTGGCGACGGCTTCGACTTGATCTTTGCCGGTCACACCCACGGTGGCCAACTTCGCCTCCCTGGCTTCGGGGCGCTCGTCACCAACTGCGACCTGCCGACTTCTCAAGCCAGTGGGCTGCACGTGCGAGGTGACGCCTGGCTACACGTCTCAGCCGGTCTCGGCACATCACCGACAGCACCGATCCGGTTCGCCTGCCCACCTGAGGCAACACTGCTCACCCTCGTGCCAGCCGATTGAGGCGATTTCGGGCGGTTGCCCACGGTTCGGTAGGCTGACCAGGCTTTGGCGGGGTGTGGCGCAGCTTGGTAGCGCGCTTCGTTCGGGACGAAGAGGTCGTGGGTTCGAATCCCGCCACCCCGACGCCAGTCAGCCGGTGTCTCCGCAGGTCAGAGGCACCGGCTGACTGGTTTAGGGCCGAAATCGGCCCTTTGGTCACAGGATTGGTCACAGGAACTGAGCGACCCTCCGAAAACGACCGTGACCGCGCCCGCTCTGTGCGGGACGTGTCATGAATCGCGACGGATGAGTGCCGCGACGGTGTTGGCGGCTTCGGCGTCCATCGCCGGGTTCACATGGCTGTAGATGTCGAGGGTGATCGAGATCGTCGAGTGGCCGAGTCGCTCCTGGACGATCTTCGGGTGCACGCCTGCCTGAAGCGCGAGAGTCGCCCACGTGTGCCGTAGGCCGTGCACCGAGAGGTAAGGCATGTCGTGGCGTTGCACGGCTTTGCGGAACAAGTTGGAGATCACTTTCGGGTGGAGCGGTTCCCCTGCGCGGCTGCAAAACACCAAGCCCTGGTCGTCGTAGCCGGAGCCCGCCCGCAGTCGTTCCTCGAGCTGGCGAGCGCGGTGCGCTCGCAGTGCGGAGACGGTGTCGGGATCTAGTGCGACCGTCCGTCGGCCGCGGGCTGTCTTGGGTGTACCCCAGTTCAGACCGGTGTCCCCGCGGGCGTAGTCGTGGCTCTGAACGAGCGTTCGGTTGACCGACAGCCGTCCGCCGCTGAGATCGATGTCGTCCCATCGCAGCCCGAGTGCTTCCCCGCGCCGCAACCCGGTGGTGGCGTACAAGCGCCAGAGTGTGGAGTGCCGGCTGGCGGACGTGGCCTTGAGGAATCGCGCGACCTCGATGCTGGTCCAGGTTCGTTCGCGGACCTGCTCCGATGGCCGAGCCCGGGGAGGGTCGGCGAAGTCGCTGGGGTTTCGTGCCAACAGATTCCATCGGACGGCGTCGCGCAGGGCTCGGTGCAGGATCGTGTGCACGTACGACACTGATCGTGGCGACAGCGGCCGTCGGTGCTGGCCTTCGAGCAGATCTGCGTACAAGGCGTTGAGCATGGGAGCCTGCACCTGCTGCACGGAAACAGTCGCGAGACTCTTCGGCGTCACGTGGATGCGAATGTTGCGCGCGTAGCTGTCGTACGTGCTGGGACGAACGGTGGAGCGAATCGCCGGGAGCCAGGTTGCGGTCAGGTATTCACCGAAGGTTTGCCTCAGGGGCAGGACGTAGGTTTGGTCGCTCAAGTCTCGAAGGGTTTTGGTCAAGGCAGCTTGAGCAGCCCGTCTCGTTGCGAAGCCGCGTCGGCGAGTCTGCTCTCGAGTCGGCGCGCCCTCGGGCGTGGTATCGACCACGAAGAACCACGTGCCGTTCGCGCTCTGTTTCACGCTTCCACGGCGACCCGTCGCGCCCTGTTGCTGTGATTCGGGAGGGCTCATCTGCAATCCATTCTGAACGGCCGTACGTCACTTAGGGTCGCACGGCTCACCATGACTCAGTGATTCCACGAACTCCGGAAGGGCCTCGACGGGGATGCGGCGCAGGCGGCCGATCCGGACGGTCGTCAGCCGCCCTTGTGCGATCAGCGCGAACGCCATGGTGCGTCCGATCCCGAGGCGGTGGGCGGCCTGCTCGACGGTGAGCAGGACGCAGGTGCTGTCAGCGGTGGCGGCGGACCGTGGCATGTCGGCTCTCTTCTCGTTGCGTTGGTTAGCGGGTGAGCCCGGGTCCATCTGGACCCGGGGAGGTGGGTAGCGGCAAGGTGTTCGGCTGATTCTGTGGACGGAGCCTGGGCCGGGGAGCGGTTTGTGGATAGCGCCCGGACTCGAGCGATTCGGTGGCGGAGGGTTCGGCGCTGCTGGTGGCGAGGATCTGCTTGAGGACATCGCAACCTGTTTCGTTCAAGCTGGCGCCGTCGGCTCGCAGGTGCGGCTCTTCGATGTCAACTCCGGAGCCTGTATCGAGAGGGGTGTAGGCGTGGTTGTCGGCTCGTCCCCGGGTGAGGGCGACGTAAAGGTGTTCGCGACTCATGCCGCGCGTGGCGATGACGTGGGTGGTGTCGACGGTTCTGGACTGGACGCGTTGAGTGGTGATCGCATAGCCGAGGTCGACGTGCTCGGCCACGTATCCACCGGGGAGTCGCACCGGACGGCACGGCTGACCCGAGACCGACTGGGCGGGGGTGACGGTGACTGAGCCGTCGTCGCCGAGGGCGGTGATCGTCCAAGTGTCGCCGTTGTGGATGTGCCCGCCTTTGCCATCGGGCAGGGCGCGGTTGTTATCTCGGGTGATGACCCGGTCGCCGACCCCGGCGGTGTTTCCGTCGACGAGATCGACCCCTGCTGCGCTGGCCCGACCCGCGGTGATGTTGTCGGTTCGAACCCGGGTGTTCAGTTCCAGGACGGTGGCGTTGTCCGCGGCGATGAGCAGCGACTCGCGCCCGGCGTCATGGTCTACTCGCCAGCTTTGGTAAGCGTCTTCGATCATCTGCTGACGGGTGCCGGCGTGGAGCCTGCCGTGGGTGTCGTAGGCGTCCAGCGCGTCGGGGTGTCCGTGGCGCAGTAGGCGGGTGGCTCGGGCCTCCCAACGGTCGGCGAATCTCCACAGCCCAGTCAGCTCTGCGGGGGAGGTCCGGCGGGCGAGGAGCCCGAAGGCGCCGCCTGCCTGGACAGCGCTGAGCTGATGGTGGTCGCCGACCAGCAGCACCCCGGCGCCGGCGGCTTGGGCTTGGCTCAAGAGGTGGTCCAGGTCCAGGGTGCCGGCGAGGGTGGCCTCATCGACGATGAGCAGCTGCCCGGCCTTGAGCCGCCACCGGGCCTGCTCGCCGCGTAGCCGCCAGGCGACCTGACCTCGGGCATCGGCCCGACTACCTGATGTCGTTCGGGGCTGAGAGCCGTCAGTCAAGGCGGTGAGGGTCGCGGCGCGTTGTTGCCCGCCAGGGCCGATGGTCTCGTGCAGCCACTTCGCGGTGGTCTCACACCGCACCCCCAGGGCCGTGCTGAGTTCTTGGGCGGCCGCCGCGGACGGCGCCAGCCCGATGACCCCGGCGGTGTTGCGACGGTCCATCGACCACAGGCCCTTGATGGCTTTCAGGGTGGTGGTCTTCCCCGATCCGGCGGGGCCGACGAGGACCTGCACTCCGTGCCCGGACGTGCACACCGCCACGAGCGCTGCGGCCTGATCGGGTGAGAGTCGCCCGATACCGCGATCAGATAGCGACCTGGGCAGGTCCTGGGCTGAGGTCGTCGCGGCCGCCACCCGCGACGCGAGCCGTTCATCGACGGCTGGCCCGACCCCGGTGGTCGCGGCGTTCAACAGGCGGGACTCGGCGTCCAGGATCGCCGGCGATGTCCAGCGCCGCGCCATCGCGGTCCACCGGTCAACTACGCTGTCGGCGTCGTGAAGGGCGACACAGGTGTCTTGGGCGGTTGCGACGAGGCTGGCGTGAACCTCCAAACGATCGCGCGGCGTCGCGAATCGTAGGGGCTTGGTGAGACGCGCAACCTCGGCTTCGAGGTTCCACCCGTTCCACGTTGATCTCCTGGCTTGCACCCCCACGACCGCCAATCCGGCGAGGTCTTGGCGGGAGCCCGGGCCGATGTCGCGCGCCCGCAGCGACCGGGCGTAGGTGCCATTTAGGGCTTCCGCGAGCAGATCTTTCGGGGCGCGCCCGGTGAACAGGCGTGCGCGTTGGCCCCACTCGGTCAGCAGGTCGGCCCAGGCGCGGGCGCGTTTGATGGGACGAGTAGCCAAGGTCGCGGTCTGCCGTAGGCGGATCGCCTCGACCCGCGACGGCCCCCTCCCGTGGTCGACATGGAAGTCGACCAGCAGGTCTTGGAAGTGGCCGTCGATGTCTCGGGCACGGGTGGAGAACAGCGCGAGGAGCTCCTCGTCGATGCCGTCGACCTCGAACGCCGCGGACCGCCTGGGACCGCGGTCGCGCGACCCGAAACCAACCTCAAGCCTTCGAGCGAGCTCGTCGGCGAGGAGGCCGTCGTAGGTCTCCGATAACGCCACCGCAGCCGCAAACATGACTCGGCCGTCCAGAGTCCGCCATTGACCGTCGGCGGCCTGGACGCGGTTGGCGACCACCACGTGGGTGTGCAGGTTTGGGTCACCGTGCCTGGTGTCGGGATGGTCGAAAGCCGCCGCGATGACTCCGCGGGTTGCCACGCGGCTTGCGCCGCCATGTCCAACCCGGGTCGCGGCCACCCGGTCCTCCAACGCTGCCAGGGTCTGGGTGACCGCCGCGTGGTGTGCGGCCGTCACCACAGTGCGTGTGTTTTCGTCCCCCAGAGCCCACAACACACTGACCGACTTCACGACCGTGAACGTCAGGTCATAGCCCGCCACACCGGACGGGCGGGCTACGCCGTCGACCCCGGTCCGCGTGGGAAACGGCCGACCAAGTGCGGACCCCGTCACCGGGTCGGCCGCGTGGCCGAACACTGCGGTCATCGCTGCCTCGGACACCTCAGTGCCGACCGGGATGCCCTGACCCTCACCTAGACCGGATAGTCCGCCGCCGACCCAGCGTCCATGTGGGTTCCCCGATTCCGCGTAGTACTCCACCAACGGAAGCCCGGGCGTACGTTCCACGTCAGACGTGGCGGTGGTGTTCAGCAGATACCGGAAGCCGTTCCCGGCCGACAGGCGGTGCATCGACATCACCGCGCCCACCGCCCTGACCCGTCACGGGCCGACGCACATCGCGCCGACCTCACAACAACAGGTGTGCAGAACGACCCCCAAGACGAAGTCCCGGCGCGAACAAGATCCGGATGCACCACTGCGACCCGACGCGAACACGGAATCCAAGTTGCCAACGGTTCCAGCAACACTTACCGCCAGCCGGGCCAACGGTCACAGGCACGGTGCAAGACGAGTGCAGCGGTCTGCTTGTCGAAGTTCACGGGTGAGAGCCGTGGGCGATCACGCCCTCGTCCCTCGACGGGCGACAGTCCAACCAGCATCACCGCAAAGCCGACCAGGTTCAGCGCCCCAGTTACACCGCTCGAAGGGACGTGAACGTAGCCGCTTCGGCTACATCGAATCGTTCAACGGACGACTGCGCGACGAATGCCTGAACATCAACCTGTTCTGGTCCCTGGCACACGCCAGGGTCGTGATCGGCGACTGCAAGGACGAATACAACCACCACCGCAGGCACTCATCGTTGGGCTAGCGAACACCAGCCCACTACGCGGCCTCTGCACCCACCAATGAATGACTCTCACACACCGTGGATCAGTTCACGGGGACCCGTCAGAGTCAACGTGACCTCTTGTGCGCGGGATACGAGACCTGTATACAGGGCGTGCAGTTGCAGAGACGATCGGGGCGTTGCTCATGACAATCAGAGTCTGGTCGTTCCTCGGTGCAGTGCTCCTGATGCTGGCGATAGCGCCTCAGGCCGCGTCCGGCGCAGTCTCAAGCTCACGGACCACGATCGCCGTCGGGTACACAGCCACAACAACGAGCGATCCCTCGACGGACCAGTGTTCCGTCCCGGTCGATTCCCGCACAGGGGCGTGGACGTGTCCAGATACAACACCGACGTCGGCTGCGCGGGCTGCGCGGGCAGCGCGGGCAGCGCTCGGCAAGAAGCTGGTATCGGCAGCTGACGTGGCTGCGGCTGGCACCGGGTGGTGCACGATCGATGGTTGCTGGACCAAGATTGACAGCGCCACCAACACCTTTGACGGCAGTGTGACGTACGGGTACGGCGGCACAATGCTTGGAACTGGACGGCTTCACTTCAAGATCGTGGCAAAGGGGAGCAACATCAAGGCCTATCCGCTGTGGTTCTCGGCAAGCAGAGGAACGACCAACATCATCATTAGCACCGAAGACCTCTATGTGTCTTCCGCTCGTCCCGAAGGGAATCACCAAGACCCGATCTTGTATGCCCAGAAGTCCTGGGGATCAGCAGCAGGCGGAGTGTCGACTCAATGGCCATCGCCCGGTAAGTCATGGACCAACGGGGTTGCCTACGTCACAGTGGCTAACGAGGCGCAGTGGCAAGACTACTCATCCCAGTACCCTGGAACTTGGTACATGTGGGCGAAGTCGATCAAACTGGCAAGGCAGTCGAGTGGGGCGTACAACTCGCAGTGCGATTCATGCGTGCCGCAAGACCCCGCGGGGAGCGGTTGGAAGTGACGCAGTGCACGGAAGCGCCTGGGACCAAGGGAGTCGCGCTAGTGACGAGTCGGGAGTATGTGAAGATGACCCTGAGATCCCGGCGTAGCCAGGCGCTCATCGCCATGACCTTCGTAGTTCTGACCGTTGGTCTTGCCTCTAGTCGCGCCGCCACGGCGCACGAACCCGCTATGCCTAGCAACCAGTGCCAGCTGCCGCCGAGTGAGCGCAACGGTGGCTGGGCTTGCCCCAATACGCAACCATAGGTTGCTTGTCCCGGTTCATTGGAATGGGTCACGGAGGTCAAAATTGGCCGAGGGGCAACAGCAAGGCTGGCCGCCGGATTTCCGAGGCTGGATTCCCGGCTTCCCCGGATTCGGCGCAGTAATTGCCCATGCCAACAATGCTGTTGTGACCCTCACGTGCCCAGCGGCATACCCGGACGGATTACGTCTGGATCTCACCCTGCTTGTGGCCGCGCGGTCGCCCAGCCATGAATGGGACCTTCGGTTCGAACCAAGCCACCCTGATTGGTTGTCTCTATCGCTCAGTTGGCCGGACGGATCCAGCGCGAAGTGGGGTACAAGCCACGGTTCACCCATCCGTGACGGCAGTAGCGACTACACACTGGGCTGCTTCGCATCGGACGGAGGTCCCGACGGAATCCGGTGGCAGTTGTGGCTTCAGCCGCTTCCACCAGCGGGCACAGCCCTCGCTACGGTTGAAGGAGAAGACTTGGACCACGTCTACAGTTGCGCCTTGGATCTGACCGAGGCCATCGCTGCCGCCAACCAGGCGACATTGTGGACTGACGATGGGGGCTGAACGCCCCCTGCTGTGCCTGACGGCCACTCGGGCATCGCGGACGTTTCTTCGCACTATCAACTAACCCCTGGCGCGCATCGTTGCACGTGAGATGCGTCAAGAGGAGCTGTGCAGCGACGGATTGGCAGTCGGAAAGCGGGTTCATCAGGTGCATCACGTCTCGCTGGTGTGGCGAGGTAAGCGAGTGGGTTAGCTTGGAGGGTCCAATCGAGTTCGACGGATCAGATCGTGGTCTCAGTTGTGGTCTCAGTTCATGTCGTGTCGGGCAGTTCCGCGACTGTCCCGTATGCGATTGACCTGCGCAAACCGTCGAGCACGAACCTCGGTGGAACCTCCGCAGCGGCGTTCCTCGCCATTGACTTCTAGCCGCTTCTGCGCGGCGGCGCGAAACCGTTCGGGATCTTCGTTGTACCGAACCGTCATCTTCTTGACGTGACAAGCCTTGCAGTACGCCCTTCGACTCCGCGAGCCGGCCCTGTCCTTCGGGAACGCATCCAGGGGCTTCCGTTCCTCGCAGACGCTGCACGTTCGGGTCCCGTCCTCGTGATCCAAGGCCCTTAGAACGCTCGGACCAGGTTTGCCGCCCAAAGGGTCACCGTGCTTCCTCCAACGCAAGTAGTGCCGATTGCAGAAGTCTCCGGCGGCCACAGCGTCAGCACATCCTTCGACGGCACACACGGACCCTTCAGGTCGCTTCGCCACCTTGAGAACCACCAGTGGGTCACCATGTTGGCGCCACCGGGTGTAGTGCATGAGGCAGTAGCCCCGACTTCTGATGGGCTTGTCGCAGTCCTCGATTTCACAAGTTTCGCCAGGTTTGTGGCGCCGTCCGCCGCTAAGTACGACCAGTGGATCGCCGTGCTTGCGGAACCGTTCGTAGTGCAGACGGCAGAAGCCCAGTGAGCTCGGGGACGCGTCGCAACCATCGACGCTGCATACCGCATCCTTGGTGTAGGTGCGATGCGAAGACTTGCCGTCCAGCGGATCTCCATACTTAAGCCACCGCCGATAGTGCTTGTCGCAGTAGCCGCGCGACTTTGGGAGTCTGTCGCAGCCATTGACACTGCACACGGAGGCTGCGATGTAGCGAGTCCTCTCCACGAGCGGGTCGCCGTGCTTTAGCCATCGCTTGTAGTGCATGCCGGAGTAGCCCTGGCTCTTCTGTGGCCGGTTGCAGCCCTCTACGTAACAAGCCGTGGCATCTGATCGCCTAGCTCTTCCACCGAGCAGGGGGTCGCCATGTTTGCGCCATCTTGCGTAGTGCATGCCGCAGTAACCGCGCGATTGCGCAGGCCGGTCGCAACTATCGACTTGGCACACCGCACCGTCCGGTTGCTTGTTGGCCCTAAGTACGACTAGGGGATCACCGTGAAGACGCCATCGTGTGTAGTGCATAGCGCAATAGCCGCGTGCCGGAACGATGCGCCAACCAACGCGCGCGTCACGTGCGCGGACTAGCCGACCTCACGGCTCGCCGCATGAAACCGCACGGCGATCGGACGACAGCGCGCCAGCCGACTCCTCTGAAGCACATACTTGGCCAAAGCGGCCGCTCGGACGCGAAGCGCCGAGCACGTTCACAGAAGTTGGGTCATACACGCGGCCAACCGGAATGCTTCCCGTAGGTCATACAAGCCGACAAACAACGTCGGTGCCGCTAGCAGCACGCCTGCAAGCACGATCCATACTCTGCCCGACTCAAGCCTTCGCGCTCCCGCCAAGACGAAACCGAGTCCCGCGATGGCGACCACTATGAGCGCTCCCGCGGCCAGTCGCGCAAGGGTGACCCCGTGAGTGCACGACGGCGAATCGAACTTCCACCATGCCAGACCTAACCCGACGACAAGGATGAGCAGGCCAACGAGATGAAGGCGTGTAACCCGATCCCCTTCGGATCGACGTGCCTCGCTGGTCTGCCACTCCGTCGGCGTCATTGGGTTTTCACCGCACCCCCAAAGGCCTGTCCGGCCTCCTCTGTACCTGTGAAGACTAGGGCGGCATCGCCGCAGGAGCCACTAGTCGTCGCCGAGTTAACCACTCCCACGGCACGAACATTGTTGGTCCCAGCGATCGGGTCATAGACCGATCCACCCGAGTCACCATGCGCGAGGCAATCGTTGCCGTGAAGTGCGACGTCAACCGACTCCCACGAATCCCATCTTGACGGCGCCGCGTCGAGGTGAATGTGTGTGTTGGTCCGCGACACCACAAAACCACATGTCTTGCCCGTATACGCGCCAGATACGCACAGGCCCTGCCCCACGAATGGCGCACTCCATTGGGTAACGTCAAGTTTGTCCGATGAGGCCACACCTCCGGTCCACATATTGGCGTTGGCGTTGTTGCTGCCCGTCATACTGATGAGGCTCACGTCACCGTGGTACTCGTCGTCTGAGAACTTGATCGAGTCATACCCACTGTCATTGACCGACGTGTATCCGGGCCAGCCGCCAAAACGCTCGTCCCAATCGCCTCCCAGTTTCGTCCATGCCTGGGTCCGATCAGTGTGCTGCGGAAAGCAGTGTCCAGCGGTCAACATGTAATCGCCGCCCGCCCATTGCCAGCTCCAGCCCGCGGTGCAGCTTCCCCAATCCTGCGTGTCGGGCTTTCGCGCGTAATAGCGCATGCCACCAGCATGGCCGGGGCCGGAATCGTCATCGCGAGTGTCGGTCTTAACAACGTTCAGTGCATCAGTGATGTCGACTTCGATGTCGATGTCCCCGCTTGCATCAAGGTCTTCTGCGCTTGACGCAGACATAGATTCCATGTCCACGCGGACGCTGTTGTTTTCGTAGTCGGCACTCGCGACGTTGACGATCGGCGCAAGGTTTGGGTCTGTCGCAATCGCTTGGATCTGGTCTTCAAGGTCCTTCGCCGAGAACTGCACTTCCGTAATATCAATCGAACCCATGGGAAGCATTTCCGTGGCTATTTCACGTCCCTGGGACGAAACCACCTGAACGACCACCAAACCCCTTGCCTCGTCATACCAACTGCCACCGAAGTCTTGCGGGTACGTCTCAACAAGCCAGGCCGCGTGCCCGGCGGTCCCCGCCAGGTCCTCAGGAACAAGGTCAACTGGGTCAGGTTCGATGACCTCGACGGAACCGGCGTCGACCGCTTGCGTGGAGGAATCATCGGCCACCGCCGCGGGTGCGGTCGTTCCGAATACGGCAACTGCGGCGACTGCTCCCACCGCCAGGCATGGCATCGCCAGTTTTTGGCTCAGTTTCACGGAACCCCAGTCTCGGATCAAAACGGGCAGGCCACTAAATCAGTGGGTGAAGCCGCTGTCAAGGATATGGGTGGTGTCGACAAGAGCCGTACTCAGACAGTGCACAAGGCTGTTCTCGATGGCTAGTTGTCGTCAATGACCGGTTCCCCCGCTATCTGGCAGGAGATGCAGCCTTCGGACAGCGGTAGATCGTGGTCGCAGTGGGCCATCGGTCCGTCCTGGTGGATCGCCTCGCAGAGCCATGAAAGACTCCCTGCTCTCTGGCAGGGCCCGCAGGTCGAGGCCTAATGGCAGTGCTTGACGCGTACTCCGAACACTGGGCTTCGGTCTGGTTTGTAGACAACGTCACCGACTTTGGCACCCCGGAACACAGCGCGCCAGTCATGCTGCGGACCTTTTCCTCGCCCGAGGCACAACGCGCGTGGGTGGACGGCGTGACCTCCGCGCACAAGGGGATGACCGTCTCCGTAGAGGGTGTAGGTTACGTAGCCCTCAGCACTACATACGATCGCGAGATCATGACCGTCATCGGGCCCGCGCTCTCCCAGTCGTAGACCGCGTTGAACCACTCGAAATATCGCGTGGCAACCGACTCCTCACGCACGCGCCGACCGCCGCCGGGGCGCCCCGCGGTTGCACTGCCGGGCTCTTAGACGGACGGCGCATTACCCCCCGGGGGGCCGCGCTTCAATCGGCAGCCTCAACGCTGGTTCGTGCTCCCCTCCGGCTCATTCGCAGCAGCGAGGCAGTCGGCGAAGATGTAGCAAGCGCTGCCCCCCTCGGTCGATACTCCCCCCCCAGATCTGTCCGGGTTCGGGGACACTCCCATATCCCGAGTCTCGGTATGGGGGATCTGGACGCGTCACCTTCAGCGCCCGGCGACTTGCGCCCACGAACATCGGACGGAACGTCAGGACCGCGGACGTTTCACAGCCTTATCAATCAACCCCCGAGGCGCATTGTCGTGCGTGAGATGCGTCATGAGGAGCTGTGCTGCGACGGGTTGGCAGTCGGAAAGCAGGTTCATCAGGTGCATCACGTCTCGGTGGTATGGCGAGGTAAGCGAGTGGGTTAGCTTGGAGATCTAATGGAGTTCCACGCTTGAAATCGTGGTCTCAGTTGTGGTCTCAGTTGATGTCGTGTCGGGCAAATCCGCGACTGTTCCGTATGCCACTGACCTCTGTCGGCGACGGCCGAGCATGAACCTCGGTGGAACCTCCGCAGCGGCCTCGTAATGCGTCTCGCCTTCGATCTGAGACTTGCTCAATCCCGGACCCACAGGGCAGCCAGGGCGGCGCCTCACAGCCGACGTCAACCAGCAGATTCGCGGCCTCGAGTGGTCACAGAAGTGGTCACGGGAGCATCGGATTTCGGTGAACCGCTCCGAGGCCGCGCGAACTCCACACGTCGCTCACCTGCGACGATGCAATATCCCAGAACGCTGGCGACCCCCGCCGAACACGCTTTTCGGAGTTCGAATCCCGCCACCCCGACGCCGTGTGATGAGGGTGGGGCCGGATCTGGCTCCACCCTCAATCCGGCCGAGTGCACCCAGAGCTCATCCAAGGTGGAAGGTTCGGCCCGATTCGGCCATCTCACGCGTCTCGTCTGCTAGGTCCGGCGACTCTAGAATTCTTGGCAACAAGGACGGCTCAGTCGTCAGAGCTCGAAAGACCATAGCCACCGTGACGTCGTGTGCGGGGACGTGCGTGATCTCAACCAGGTCACCGCTTTGCACCACCCCGGGAGTCAACACCCGAAGATAGGCACCGGGCCGAGCGGCGGCGGTGAAGGTCTTGAGCCAGCCCGGCCGATTCATCCATCCGCGAAACGTGCCACACGGGATACGCGGCTCCGAGACCTGCAGCTCGACGTTCTCGCCCAGTCTCCAGCGTTCTCCGATGCGAGCGTCATTGACAGCAAGAGCTTCCGTCGTGAGGTTCTCACCGAACTGTCCAGCCCCGAGCGTCGTACCTAGCTGGTCAGTCCACCACCGCAGATCCTCCACCGCGTATGCGTAAACCGCCTGGTCGTCGCCACCATGGTTACGACGGTCGCCAATGAAGTCACCGACGAGCCCACTGCCAAGGCCATGAGCCTTGCTCCCTGGCGCCCTGACTGTCACGGGCCCGTCCGTCGCCTGCTTGTCGATGCCGGTTCGGGCCGCCTCTTTGAAAGGGTTGTCGCGAACCACGGCGAGATTCACGCTGAGCAAGCGGGGAGCAGCGATCACCGCGTCACCGTAGACGCAGTCCCTCGCCGAGCGCGACCGAGATTAGCTCTAGGGGGTGCTGAGCTCGCGCGCCACGACCTCGGCGATCTGCGCCGTGTTGAGGGCTGCTCCTTTACGCAAGTTGTCGCCGCAGACGAAGAGATCGAGCGCATGCGGATCGTCGATCGATCGCCGGACACGCCCGACCCAGGTCGGGTCAGTGCCGACCACGTCATTCGGTGTCGGAAACTCGCCGGCTGCCGGGTCGTCGAGCAGCACGACGCCTTCAGCCTCTCGCAAGATGTCCTGCGCCCGTACCTGGTCGACCTCTCGGTCAAAGCGCGCATGCACCGCGAGTGAGTGCGTGGTGATGACCGGCACACGCACGCAGGTGGCCGAGACCCGGAGGTCTTTGATCCCGAGGATCTTGCGCGACTCGTTCCGCACCTTGAGCTCTTCGCTGCTCCAGCCGTCGTCCTTCAACGAGCCGGCCCACGGGACGACGTTCATGGCAAGCGGTGCCGGGAACGGTCCGGTGCCACCGACGATTCCCCGCAGGTCGCCTGCCCGATTTCCAGCATCTGGTGAGGCAGCAACCTTGGCGTACTGCTCACGAAGGGTGTCGATACCTTCCTGACCAGCGCCGGACGCCGCCTGGTAGGACGCGACGACCAGTTCAACAAGGCCGTACTCGCGGTGTAGCGCTCCCATCGCCACGATCATCGACAACGTGGTGCAGTTCGGGTTGCTGATGATTCCCTTCGGACGCACCAGCGCCGCAGCCGCGTTCACCTCAGGTACCACTAGCGGAACATCTGGGTCCATCCGGAAGGCACCGGAGTTGTCGACGGCCACTGCTCCGCGAGCTGCTGCGATGGGCGCCCACTCCCCTGACACCTCGTCGGGGACGTCGAACATGGCCACGTCCACGCCGTCGAAGACCTCGGCTGAGAGTGCCCGGACGACAACGTCCTCGCCACGCACCTGCAACACCCTGCCCGCGGAGCGCGCCGAGGCAACCAACCGAATCTCGCCCCAGACGTCCTCGCGGGAACTGAGGATGTCGAGCATGACCGTCCCGACGGCGCCGGTCGCACCGACAACAGCAAGAGTTGGCTTGCTCATCGGCCGGTTCCCCCGTAGACAACAGCTTCGCCGTCAGCATCGTCGAGCCCGAATGCGCTGTGGATCGCTAGCACCGCGGCATCGAGGTCGTCAGCCCGAGTGACGACTGATATCCGAATCTCCGACGTCGAGATCATCTCGACGTTGACGCCAGCATCTGAAAGCGCTCGGAAGAACGTTGCTGATACCCCTGCGTTCGTTCGCATCGCAGCGCCGATCAGTGAGACCTTGCCGATCTGGTCGTCGACGAGCAGCTTGGTGAACCCCGCGGGTTCCTTGACCTTGTCCAACGCGATGACCGCACGCGCGGTATCGGTGTGCGGCATGGTGAAGGAGATGTCGGTAAGACCGGTGGCCGCCGCAGAGACGTTCTGCACGATCATGTCGATGTTGACCTCGGCGTCCGCGAGGGCCTCGAAGATGAGGGCAGCCTCTCCGGGTTTGTCGGGGACGCCGACGACAGTTACCTTCGCCTCGCTTCGGTCATGTGCGACGCCCGCGATGATCGGCTGCTCCACGATTTCTCCCTGGTAGCTGGGGGTGGCTGCCGCGCTGGCAACCACCCAGGTTCCCTCACGCTGACTGAATGACGAACGAACATGGATTGGAAGGTTGCAGCGGCGGGCGTACTCGACGCAGCGGAGGTGCAGCACCTTGGCGCCACACGCTGCCATCTCGAGCATCTCCTCGTAGGTGATGTAGGGCAGCTTGCGAGCAGCAGGGACGATGCGCGGGTCGGCGCTGAAGATGCCGTCGACGTCGGTGTAGATCTCGCAGACCTCAGCCTCGAGCGCCGCCGCAAGCGCCACGGCAGTCGTATCTGAGCCGCCGCGTCCGAGCGTGGTGATGTCCTTGGTGTCGAGGCTGACGCCCTGGAAGCCCGCAACGATCGCGACAGCGCCTTCATCGAGGGCGCCGCGGATGCGGCCGGGTGTGACGTCCATGATGCGTGCCTTGCCGTGCGACGAAGTCGTGATGACGCCTGCCTGGCTACCGGTGAACGACCTCGCCTCGACCCCGAGGTCATGGATCGCCATCGCCAGGAGCGCCATCGAGATACGCTCCCCGGCGGTTAGGAGCATGTCGAGCTCGCGGCCCGGCGGCATCGGAGACACCTGCTCGGCGAGATCGATCAGCTCATCGGTGGTGTCACCCATGGCAGACACGACCACGCAGACGTCGTTGCCGGCTTTGCGGGCTTCGACGATGCGGGTCGCGACTCGCTTGATGCTGGTGGCATCCGTGACGCTGGAGCCGCCGTACTTCTGGACGACGAGTCCCACGACACGATCCTTTCCCGTTCCCGACACTCGAGGCACCGGCCCGGAAAGTCTACCGAGGGCCCTGGGCCGAGCCCTCGGACGGCACGGCCCAGCCCGGCCACGCATCCTCGTACAGTGGGGTGATGCTGATCCGAGCGATGACCGCATTCGTGCTGGTCAGCGCGCTCGGGTTGACCGGATGCACCGGATCCGAGCCGGAGCAGGCTGCTCCCACCACCTCACCGAGCCGCACGACAGAGCCGATCCCCTCCCCCGAGCCGCTGACAGCGGGCGAGCGGGCACAGCAGCTCACTGCGCTTCGACCCGAACAGTTTGACGCCACTGTATCGCCTCGTCAGCAAGGGCCCACGTCCAGACGCGCGTATCCGCATGCGGGTCAAAGGCGACCGTTTCCGTCTAGACGTGACGCAGGGACGCAGCACCGCAACTCTGGTCTACGGAAGTCGCGGCGTCGTCTCTTGCCAGATTGTTCGGCCAAAGACGGGGCGCGCCGACAAGTCGTGCTTCCTCGTGGCGAGGTCTCCGAAGGGGTTGCCTGACCTGTTCGACCCCGAGGTACAGCGTCTCTTTTTCGGCGCCACCCGGACGATCTCGGCCGGGGGCCGGCAACTGACGGTCAAACGCGCCGGCACCTGGCGAGCGCCCCATGGTCTCGGCCCGTCGGAGTGTTTCGTCGTCAAGGGCAAGGACGTCGACAGCGGAACGTACTGCTACCTCTCGAGACCGGCTCCGACGATCGGTCTACTGGCACGCGCGGTTTTCCCCAGCGGGAACCTCGAACTGCGTGAGGTCAAGAATCTCCGCGGGAAGGCGCTGTTCCGCCCACCGGTGCGACCGACCCCATTGCCTGCCGGAGGCTAGGCTTCCGCGGAAGGTGCGAGGCGGGTGTGCGCAACCGCCGAATGCAAGGCGCGGAGCGCAGAGCTGGCGGTCGATCCCCAGTTCGCCAGGTAGGAGTACTGCCACCACCACAGGGCTTCGTCTGCACGGCCCGCCTTGAAGTGCGCCAATCCGTGGTACAGATCGGCAGCCACATCGGAGATATCATCGGAAAGTCGTGAGTGCACGATCTCGCCGTCACGGATGTAAGGGTCGAACACCTCGACGTACTCGTCGGCAGGTCCGAGTAACTCTGCGAGCCGCTCGCGAAGACCATCGGCGTCGGGGTCGACACCGGCGTCGGGTTCGTATCGCTCAGTCGGGACGACATCGACGACCGCTCCCAGCCGTCCACCCGCCAGGAGGAGCTGTGAGACCTCCAACAGAAGAATCGACAGGGTGCCGCCGGGGAAGTCGCCACGGGCCACCGCGCCGAGGGCGATCAGGAAGCTCTCGATCTGATCGGCGACGTCGACAGTGAACTCATCAACCTCGTCCGAAAGGTGCTTTCCTGACGCTGCTGTCACCACTCACCTCGCTGCTCGTGGGCGCTCACTGCGATGCCCGACATCCTTGTCTACACCTCGAGGCTGCGTCGTCCCTCGAAGGCACGCCCAAGGGTGACCTCGTCGGCGTACTCGAGGTCTCCCCCTACCGGAAGTCCACTGGCCAGACGCGAGACAGTCAACCCCATCGGCTTGACCAGTCGGGCCAGGTAGGTGGCCGTAGCCTCACCCTCGAGGTTGGGGTCGGTGGCCAAGATCAGCTCGGTGACCGTTCCGTCAGCAAGGCGGACCATGAGCTCTTTGACGCGGAGGTCGTCGGGGCCAATGCCCTCGATCGGGCTGATCGCGCCACCAAGGACGTGATAGCGGCCACGGAACTCGCGCGTCCTTTCGACGGCGACGACGTCTTTGGACTCCTCGACCACGCAGATGACGGACAGGTCGCGGCGCGGATCTTGGCAGATGCGGCATTCCTCTGACTCGGCGACGTTGCCGCAGACTCGACAGAAGCGCACCTTGGCCTTTACCTCAAGGAGTACCTCCGCCAACCGACGAACGTCTTCTGGCTCAGCAGCGAGCAGGTGGAAGGCAATGCGCTGGGCAGACTTTGGACCGACGCCGGGGAGTCTGCCGAGCTCGTCGATCAGGTCTTGGACGATGCCTTCGTACATCAGCCACTGCCCGCCAGACCAAGGCCACCGAGCCCCTGAGCCAGCGGGCCCATGGCTTGCTGCTGCTTGGCGGCCACCTGGTTCGAGGCATCGCGGTAAGCGGCCAGAACGAGATCGGCAAGTGTCTCGGTGTCGTCGGGATCGGCAACTTCAGAGGCGATCGAGAGTCCGACGAGTTCTCCGGCACCGGTCACCGTGGCCGCAACGAGGCCGCCGCCGGCCTTTCCGGTGATGCGCTCCTGGGCGAGCTGCTCTTGCGTCGCAGCCAACTGAGCCTGCATCTGCTGAGCCTGTGCCAACAGCCCGGAGAGATCCGGCATACCTTCGGTCATGATCGCTCCTGTCATCGCCTGCGTCCACTGTACGGGGAGCGACCGACCATGGTCGGCGCCAGCACGCGGCGCCGGGTCAGGCGTGGTCGATCTCGCCGATCACGGTGCCACCGAGCTGCTGGGCGATCAGTTCTGGACCGGCCAGCCCATCGTCCTCGGCATCGGCGTCGTCGAGTGCGACCTCGGCGTCGTCGACGTCGGAGCCCCGTTCTTTGCCCACCACCGGACCGTCGACGGCTGCTGCGGCTGCGCGGGCTTGGGCCGCTGCCGCAGGTGGGGCGCTTGCCGGGGCTGGCATCGCAGCCGCCGGTCCAGGGGTGGGAGCCGATCCCGAGACGGAAGGATCAAGGACAGCGACCACCGTGAGGTCGAGCCCCACCACATCGATCAGTGCCTGTCGGACGATCTCATCGTGGCCGCCCTGCGAGAACGCCCGATGCGCCCCGACGTCCTGCAAACCGATCTGCAGCTGCTTGTCGTCGACTCCAAGCACGTCCGACTTCTCGAAGAGCTGGGCCCACGTGACTCGGCGGTAGTCCTTGACCCGGTTGAGCACGTTCGGCCACATGCGGCGGAGCTCGTGGACCTCTGAGCCTCCTGAAGCCGGTGTCGTCGCGTGCCCTCCGGCTGGTTGGGCAGTCCCATCGGCGGCCGGCGCTCTGACCTCAGCTTGTGCCTCCGAAGCAAGGTCGGGTGGCGTCGGCTGCGGGGCGGGCGGCGGAGGTGCCGGGGTCGATGTGTCGCCAGCTGATGCGCGAGGGGCACCGGATGTCGATGGTGTCGGCCTTGGTCCCCGCCGAGGGGCGTCCGATGCCTCCGACGTACCGGCAATGGCCAGGCGTCGCTCGATTCGGTCGAGGCGCGCGGCCAAGCTGAGATCATCGTCGTGGGCGCCAGGAAGCAGCAGCTTGGCGCTCACCAGCTCGAGGTGCAGACGCGGTGGTGTCGGGCCCTTCATGTCCGCGATTCCAGTGGCGACCAGCTCGGTGCCCCTGGTCAGAGCAGCCAGTCCGATCCGGTCAGCCTGCGACTGAAGCCGCGACCGCTGGTCGTCCGATCCGCCCACAAGGCGCCGCTCGAAGGCGTCCTCGACCGCAGCGATGATCACCAGGTCGCGGAATCGCTCGAGTAGATCTTTCATGAAGCGCTCTGGATCGAGCCCGGCATCGATGACCGAGTCGATGACACCGAAGAGAGCCGCGCCATCGCTGCTGGCGATGGCGTCGACGATCTCGTCGAGCAGAGCTGCCGGCGTGAAGCCGAGCAGCTGGACGGTGCGCTCGTAGGAAAGATGCTGGGCCTCTGCCCCTCCGATGAGCTGGTCGAGGACGCTCAACGAGTCACGCACCGAGCCAGCTCCGGCGCGGACCACGGCCGCGAGCACACCCGGCTCGACGGTGATGCCCTCAGACTCACAGACCGTGGCCAGGTAGTCCTCGAGGATGCGCGACGGAACGAGACGGAACGGGTAGTGGTGCGTCCGCGACCTGATCGTCCCGATGACCTTCTCGGGTTCGGTGGTGGCGAAGACGAACTTCACGTGGGGCGGTGGTTCCTCGACCACCTTGAGCAGGGCGTTGAAGCCCTGGGTCGAGACCATGTGCGCCTCGTCGATGATGTAGATCTTGTAGCGCGACGACGCCGGCGCGAAGAAGGCCCGGTCGCGCAGCTCGCGAGCGTCGTCGACGCCACCGTGGCTGGCCGCGTCGATCTCGATGACGTCGATGTTTCCGGGGCCACCGCGCGCGAGGTCACGACAGCTCTGGCACTCCCCACACGGTTCAGCAGTGGGACCTTGCTCACAGTTGAGGCAGCGCGCAAGGATCCGGGCAGAGGTGGTCTTGCCGCAGCCGCGTGGACCGGAGAACAAGTAGGCGTGTGTGACGCGGTCGTGCGCCAGCGCCTGCATGAGGGGCCCGGTGACGTGCTCCTGCCCGATCAGGTCAGCGAACCGCTCGGGGCGGTAGCGGCGGTAAAGGGCGGTCGACACGGGGACGACCCTAGCCCCAGACCCGGACAGCAAGTGACCCCCCGCGCACCCGCCAGAGCCCGCCTACCCTTGCTGCCTTCCGGCCCTGGGGGAGTTCGATGAGGTGACGCCGCACGAGGGGTCGACAGACATTCTACGCGGACCTGGCCAAGGGGGTCCCGCCCCGTCGAGTCTGCAGTAGATGACCACCCTGCCGCCGCTATCTGGGCATCTACTGCAGATTCGCCGGCATCAGCGGCCGCTGCGGGGGTTAGCGCTCACACCCGGTAATCTCTGCGGCGGAGGATTCGCCTAGTGGCCTATGGCGCACGCTTGGAAAGCGTGTTGGGTTAACGCCCTCGCGGGTTCGAATCCCGCATCCTCCGCTCTGCGGCTCCGAGCCTCCGAGACTCCGCTCCCAACGTCGCTCAACAGGGTGGCGCGGTGTGTCACGACCCTTGGTTAGGGTTCCCCAGTGACGATGCTGACCCCACTGGGCGCTGGGCCCCGGCGACCTCGCCGCTGGCCCAAGGCGCTCGCTGCGCTGGCGATCCTGGCTCTCGTAGCAGCCGCCGCTTACGGGGCATGGTGGTGGCTCACGCAGCGGCCGGAGGACGTGTCTGCACCCGCAGCGTCGCCGAGTCGCACCTGCACGACGCCGACGCCCGAGGCGCCGAAGAAGTTCCCAACGCCCGCCGACGTGACCCTCACCGTGGCCAACGGCACTGAGCGCAGCGGGCTGGCCGTTGAGACCGCCGATACCCTCGCCGCCCGCGGCTTCGTCGTCTCGGGCGTCCGCAATACCGACAAGCCGGTCAAGCAGGGCGTCGCTCTGGTTCGTTACCGGAAGGCAGACGTGGCGGCCGCTGCCACCGTCGCGTCCTACGTCGCCGGTTCCGAGCTGGTCCAGGTGAGGCGGGTCGACGGTGCACCTGTCGCCCTCTGGTTGGGTCCGGACTTCGACCGGGTGCTGTCGACCGAGAACGCCGATCCCCGAGCCGTCACCCTGCCGCCGGGCAAGCCCGTCTGCCGAAAACCGTGACTGTCTGTCCAAGGTCGGGGGCGAGTTGAGGCCGTACGGCTGGTGGCGCTCGGCCTACGCGGGGATGAGGCTGAGTCTGACGTGCCGCTGCGCGTTGTCGACGTTGAGATCGACCATGCAGATGCTCTGCCAGATGCCAAGCTGTAGGCCGCCACCCACAACAGGCACCGTGGCATAAGGGGGGATCAGGGCCGGCAGCACATGTGAGCGCCCGTGGCCCCGGCTGCCGTGACGATGAACCCAGCGGTCATCGGCCGGGAGCAGCTCGCGCAGCGCCACGAGCAGGTCTTCATCGCTGCCCGCCCCCGTCTCCAGGATGGCGATCCCGGCCGTGGCGTGCGGCACGAAGATGTGCAGCAGGCCGTCCGGCTGGTCGCTGACGAAGTTAGCGCAGTCGGGGGTGAGGTCCAGCACGATGTCACGGTCGCCGGTGTGTACGTCAATCAGCTGGGTGCGCATAACCCGAGAGTAGAGAGCCCTGGGGGTATCTGGGGCTCGACTTTGTCGGTTCGGTCGCATGGGGGGGCTCCACCACGTACGGTCAAGGGACAAGGGTCACGTCGCAGATAGCCCCTGGCGTCCACAGCACGAATCTGAAGGAGACCACTGCATGCGCACCAAGATCTTGATCACCGTTGTCGCCGTTTTCGCGATGCTTGGCCTGTCAATGCCCGCTCAAGCCATCGTCAACGGCCAGGCCGACAACGGTGAGCACCCCTTCGTGGGTGAGCTCCTCTTCTACGTCCCGGACGCCGTCGACTCACGCTTCACCGACCCGGGCAGCTGGTACACCTGCAGCGGCACTCTCGTGAGCCCAACCGTCGTCGTGACCGCCGGCCACTGCGCGTTCGGTATCGGCCAGGACGGCAGGCCGACGACCGGCTCAGACGGCAACGACGTCTGGATTAACTTCTCCGAGATTCCAGACTTCTCGTCGTTCCCGCCGAGCGCCAACTACATCCCTGACCGCAACGAGCAGCGGTATCTCGATCGTAAGGCTGCGCTCAACGCCGACCCCAACTGGCTCGAGGCAACCGCCTTCGCGCACCCGCAGTACGACGACGCACTCTTTTACAAGCACGATCTTGGCGTCCTCGTCCTGGACAAGCCGGTCGACTCCGACACCTATGGACAACTGCCAGATGAGGGACTGCTCAACACCCTGGTCAAGAAGAAGTCGCACCTGACATTCGAAGCCGTTGGGTACGGGCTCGAAGGATCGAAGCTCAACTCCTCCTTCGGCGGCGACACCCGTCGCAAGGCGCAACAGCGACTCGTCAACCTCAACGGAGTCGCGGGGTCAGGCAAGGGAACTTCAGCGAAGTTCTCGAGCAACAAGGGTACGAACACGACCGGCGGCACATGCTTCGGTGACTCAGGCGGCCCGATCTTCCGCGGAGACTCCACGACCGTTGTCGCGGTCACGTCGTACGGGATCAGCCCGACCTGCTCCGACGGCACCGGAGGTTACCGCCTCGATCAAGCCGACGACCTCGACTTCCTGTCGACTTTCGGTGTGACTCCGTAGCGGCTGGGTCGCGCGCGCCACAAGCCGTGACGTCCCCGGCTACGGGGTGACGTCCTGAGCCACAGTTAGGTCGATGAACTCAGGGGGACCTTCCAGCACGTCGCCCATAGTGCTCATGACGGCAGCCATGGCCTCTTGGCGACGTGGGCTCTGCTCGCGAGCGCGCGCTTTCTCTTCGCTCTCGAAGACGACCAACACGTAGGAGACCTGCGGGTCCTTCTGGTCCCACCCGATGGTGGTGCGGAGCAGGCCCGATCCGGGTTCTTCCAATGCCTGGATCCGACCATGCATCTCCATCAAGTCTTGTTCTCGATTTGGCTTGGCGCGCATCTTGATGAGTTGAGCCCACATGGTTGGCCTCCCGACCCTCGGCGGGCCGGCCGAAGTGCCGAACCCTCTGCACGAAGTATGAGGGTGACGCCGAGGTTGCGTGTCTACGGTCCTGCGAGTCAGCACCCAACCGCCTCCCGACCACTCACACGAATCGCGACACGCCTGGGATACGTACCATCAACGACGCCAACCCAAAGGATCCAGCGATCCCCAGCATGCAGGCCAGCAGGAACTCAAGCTCCGGACCCAAGTCCACCTCGCGGGTGACCAAGACGGCACCTACCAGCACCACCTGATGGAGAAGGAAGGCTGCGAATGCGCCGCGGCTCATCTCCGACAGCAGCGGCCCTTGCCGGTTGAAACGCTTACGGAAGAGGTCGATCAACCAGATCGACATCCCGATCACAAGGCCCGCTTCGACGAACACCAACAGCAAGGACGGCCAGTTGGCCCCACCTGCAAAGTCCTCCGGCCCCCCTCCGGTGGCCACCGATGCAGCAATGATGCCGACGATCGCCACCGCCGAGCTCCACCCCAACCATCCGCACCCCCGAGCAAGCTTCGGCGGGACCATTTCGAACCAGCCGCGCTCGCCTCCAAGGCAACCAACGACGAAACCGAGCACCCACCCCGGAGACTGCCCCAGAGCGAGCCTGAAAACCTCCTCCCCCAGAGGCACGCCCAGTCGGACGACAAACGACGTCACCGCGATGACGGCTCCAGCCAGGATCAGGGGCTTCCAACTCAGAGTTTCCTGGCGGCGAGACGCCGGACGCACCATACGCACGACTGCGTACCCAGCTGAGAATGCCAGCAGCACGCCCAAGAACCACGTCGGTCCCGGCGCAGGGGGCCACCAGATGTCGACCGTGAACGCCCAGAAACCGCTGGACTTACCCACACTGTCATCGTCCACCCACTCCACGAGTGGGCTTAAGAAGATGACGAAGAAGAGCATGGGCACGCCAAGCCGCACGGTGCGGTCTACTAGAAACCGTGCGGGCCCTTTCCGGTCGAACGACCGGGGTGTGAAAGTCCCAGCAATGAGGAAGAACAGCCCGAGTCCGAACAGACCCGCGATTGCCGCAACTATTGTCACTAAGGTCAACGCGGGTTCACGAAGCTGCTCCTCCTTGACAACCCAGTTGCCCACAGCAGTCCACGCGAACGTCGCATGCGCGACGATCACTCCCACCACCATCAGCACCTTGAGGTTGTCCAGGTACTCAAGACGCCCGGACGGCATTCTGGAGGTGAAGTCTTCGCGCATCCTCGCCCGCCTCCTCTTCGCCAACGGCATGCGAAGCCAGCAAACAGAAGGCTCCTCCCACGAGAAATGCAGACGCGGGGCAAGTATGGCGGTGGCGGTGGGATTTGAACCCACGGAGGAGTTGCCCCCTCACACGCTTTCGAGGCGTGCTCCTTCGGCCGCTCGGACACGCCACCGCCGCAGAGATTACCCGATGGAGTCAGCGTCGCCAGAATCGCGGTGCTCGGCGAAGAACCACTTCAGCAGGGCGCCACACTCCTCTGCCAGGACTCCGGAGACCACCTCGGGCCGATGATGCAGCCGCCGGTCGCGCACAACGTCCCACAGCGTTCCGACCGCACCCATCTCCTCGTTCCACGCTCCGAAGACCAGCCGCCCGACCCGTGCCTGCACGACTGCTCCGGCACACATGGTGCACGGCTCAAGGGTGACGACGAGCGTGCAGTCGTCCAGCCGCCAGGAGCCTAGACGAGCCGCCGCGTCCCGCAAGGCAAGCACTTCGGCATGCGCGGTTGGGTCGCCCTCGGCCGCGCGTCGATTGTGGCCCGCGCCGACCACCTCGCCAGACGCGTCGATCACCACAGCACCAATGGGGACGTCACCGTGACGCGCCGCCACCTGGGCTTCCAGAAGCGCTCGATGCATGAACTCCGCATAGGGAGGGTTGACCTGAGTCATGCTGTGCTCGGCGTCAAGCAACGAGTTGCATGGCTGCTTCGTACTGCTCGAAGAACCCCATGTGCTCAGCGAGCTGGCCGAACACGTCGTCGGGGTAGAGCTCGAGATCGTCACAGAGGCCGGCCATCAGCAGCGGACTGATACCGAGGTCTTCGAGGAGATCGAGGTCGCCCGCGGGCTCGATATCGTTCTCGTCATCGCCGTCGGGCATCGGAAGCTCGAGCCGATCGAGCACCTGGCCGGCAAACGGGGCGTCGAACGCCGCTGTGACGTCGCTGAGCAAGATGCGGACTTCCTCGCCCATGATCCGCAAGATGACGAAGAAGTCCTCCGAGAACGACAACAGCCCTATCGAACCGCCGTCACCCGGCTGCTGGCGCAAGGCGTGAATGATCTGGTCTAGGTCATCCGCCGCAGCCGGGGGCATCGCGACAACCGACCAGAGGCCATCCTCGCGGGCTGCACTCAGGGCGAAGTCAGCCGCCATCTCGTCGCTCATTACAGCCTCCGCCTGTCAACCCCGCCCACGTGATGGTGTCAGACGCGGGGCAGGCTTGCCTAGGCCTTAAGCCCCGCGAGGGCTCACAGCCCCTTGAGCGCGGTCACCGTCTGGCTCAGCGTGTCCTTGGCGTCCCCGAAGAGCAGCTGAGTCTTGGGGTCGATAGAACAGCTCGTTGTCGATGCCGGCGAACCCGGGGCGCATGGAGCGCTTCAGGAAGACAACGGCCTGAGCTTGGTCGACATTGATGATCGGCATGCCCGAGATCGGGGTACCTGGGGTTCGCGCCGCCGGGTTGACCACGTCGTTCGCTCCGACGACGAGCGCCACATCGGTGCTCGGAAGGTCAGGGTTGATCTCGTCCATCTCTTTGAGCTGCTCGTAAGGCACGTTGGCCTCGGCGAGAAGCACGTTCATATGACCCGGCATCCGACCTGCGACGGGGTGGATGCCGTAGGAGACCTCGACACCACGCTCTCCCAGCAGGTCGACCAGCTCTTTCAGCGCACCCTGAGCCTGAGCGACCGCCAGTCCGTAACCGGGGACGATGACAACACGCTCGGCATAGGCGAGCATCACTGCGACATCCGCCGGTCCCAACGACTTCACCGGCCGCTCCGACGCCTGCCCGCCACCCAGCGTCGACGTACCGGAGAAGGCACCGAAGAGCGTGCCGGTAAGAGGGCGTCCCATGGCCTTTGCCATCAGGCGAGTGTCAGCAGGGTTCCACTCGCACCGACCAGCGTTCCTGCTACGAGCAGCAGCACGTTGTCGAGAACGAATCCGGAGGCCGCGACGGTGAGCCCGGTGAAAGCGTTGAGCAACGAGATGACGATCGGGACGTCGGCGCCGCCCACAGGCAGGACGAAGAGAACACCGAGCAGCAGCGAGACGGCGGCCAGGGCAAATACGATCTGCGTCGAGGTGGTCGTGAGGACGAGCACGCCCAGAGCAACGGCAGTGACCGCGGTGAGCGGCAACAGGAACTTCATGCCAGGAAAAACCACCGGCCGCGACGTCATCAGGCCCTGCAGCTTCAGGAAGGTGATCACGGACCCGCTGAACGACACCGATCCCACCAGGACGGTGAAGACAGAGGCCGCCAGCGTGACCGTCGACTCCTGCTCGCCCGAGGCCAGGAACTCAACGATGGCGACGATCGCGGCAGCTGCGCCACCGACCCCGTTGAAGAGAGCTACCAACTGGGGCATGGCTGTCATCGCAACCGTTCGCGCAGCAGGCACACCGAACGCCGTCCCGATCGCGATCGCCACGAGGATCAGCACCATGTGGTCGAGCGGTTCGGCGACCAGCGTCACGACTACCGCAAGGGTTGCGCCGAAAGCCCCGATCAGATTGCCGCGTCTGGCGTACTTCGGTGATGAGAGCCCCTTGAGGGCAAGAATGAAGCAGACAGCGGCGGCAAGATACGCAAGTTGCACCCAGGTCTGGTTCACGCGTCAGACCCCTTCGCTGGCGACTTCTTCCCTCGTGAACATCTCCAGCATGCGATCGGTGACCACGAAGCCGCCGACCATGTTGACTGTCGCCAGAACCACCGCAGCAAGGCCGAGCCAAAGCTCGGCATCGGTATCAGCATGCCCGGTAACGATGATCGCGCCGACCAGGATCACCCCGTGGATTGCATTCGCCCCCGACATCAGCGGGGTGTGCAAGATGGTGGAGACCTTCGAGACAACCTCAAAGCCGACGAACATGCTGAGCACGAAGACCGTGAGCAGCCCGATGCCGTCCATCAAGAACCACCCTCCAGTGCCTCTCGGGCCGGACCAAAACGCACCTGGCCGTCGTGGGTGACACACGCGCCATCGAGGATCTCGTCGTCGAAGTCCATGGTGACAGTGCCCTCCTTGACGAAGAGCTGGCTGATGGCTACCAAGTTGGCCGAGTAGAGGCGCGACGAGGCCACCGGCATTTGCGAGGGGACGTTGAGTCCACCCCAGACCATGGCGTTGCCGATCTGCACGTCCTCGCCGGCCACCGAACCCTCGACGTTGCCGCCGGTCTCAGCCGCGAGATCGACCACGACCGAGCCGGGGGCCATCGTCTCGACCATTGCCCGGGTCACAAGCAGTGGTGCCTGGCGCCCAGGAACCGCCGCTGTTGTGATGACGGCATCGGCGGCCGAGATGTACGGCGTCAGCAAGTCGCGCTGGCGCTGGGACCGCTCCTCGGTCATTTCACGTGCGTAACCGCCAGCACCCTCGAGGGACTCGAGGTCAAGCTCGATGAACTTCGCGCCCATGCTGCGGATCTCGTCAGCGGCAGCAGCTCTCACGTCGTACGCCTGCACCACTGCGCCGAGCCGCTTGGCCGTCGCGATCGCCTGGAGCCCGGCAACACCAGCACCGAGCACGACCACCTTGGCTGGTTTGACCGTGCCGGCCGCCGTCATCAGCATCGGAAAGAACTTCGGCAAGTGTTCGGCAGCCACCAAAGCACAGCGGTAGCCAGCGACTAGACCCTGCGAAGAAAGAGCATCCATCGACTGCGCCCGGGAGATACGAGGAACCAGCTCCATCGACAGCCAGGTGATCCCGGACTGCTGTGCCGCCTTGACCTTGTCAAGTGTCTGCAGGGGCGCAAGGAAGGAGACGACGGTCGTGCCGCGCGCCAGGGTGCTCACTCGATCGGTGTCGAGGGAGTTGACCGTGAGGACGACGTCGGCACCGGCCAGCACGTCGCCATCGACCACCGACGCCCCGGCGTCACGATAGGCCTGGTCAAGTGCGTTCGCGGCGACCCCAGCACCCGCCTGAACGCGCACATCCACGCCGAGCGCCGTGAGGCGCCCAACGCTCTCCGGCACGAGAGCGACCCGGCGTTCGCCGGGCCGGGTCTCTGTCGGTACTGCGACAGTGGTCACGTGCGCCACCCTATGACGTGTCGAGGCGAAAACGTGGGCGAAACCGGTGCCATTCGATCCAGCAATTGCGTCAGTGCAGGACCTTCAGGAGCTTGTCGATGGCAAGGTCTAAGTCGTTCTGCTCAATCACCAACGGCGGCGCCAACCGAATGGTCGTCTCATGGGTGTCTTTGGCGAGGACCCCTTCAACCATGAGTCGCTCACAGCGTGAGCGAGCTGACTCCTGTCCCGGGTGCAGCTGGACGCCCGCCCACAGACCCCGACCGCGAATCTCAGCGACGGTTGCGGGCGCCTCAGCACGCAGGCGTCCAAGCATGTGCTCGCCCATGGTGCGCGAACGCTCCTGAAACTCACCGGTCTTGAGCATCGCGATCACCTCGGTCCCGATTGCGGCGCCGAGTGGGTTGCCGCCGAATGTCGATCCGTGTTCGCCCGGCTTGAACACGCCGAGGATGTCGGCGTCGGCGGCAACTGCCGAGACCGGATAGATCCCACCGCCCAGGGCCTTGCCCATGACGTACATGTCGGGGACGACGTTCTCCCACTCGACGGCGAACGTCTTGCCCGTTCGCCCCATACCGCTCTGGATCTCGTCGGCGATGAAGAGCACGTTGTTCTCGCGGCAGATCTCTCGGGCTGCGGCGAGGTACCCATCTGGCGGAAGCAGCACTCCTGCCTCGCCCTGGATCGGCTCGACCAGGAAGGCCACGGTGCTCGGCGTGATGGCCGCGCGTAAGGCGTCGAGGTCTCCGTAGGTGACAACGTCGAACCCGGGCGTGAACGGACCGAAGTCATCGCGAGCGTCGGGGTCGGTCGAGAACGACACGATCGTCGTTGTCCGACCGTGGAAGTTGCCATCGGCCACGATCACGCGTGCGGTGTCGGCAGGCACCCCCTTGACGAGGTACCCCCACTTGCGGGCAGTTTTGATCGCGGTCTCGACCGCCTCGGCGCCGGAGTTCATCGGCAGGACCATCTCTTTGCCGGTGAGCTCGCAGAGGCCTTGGACGAAGTTGCCCAGCTGGTCGTTGTGGAACGCCCGACTCGTCAATGTCAGCCGGTCCAACTGCGCCTTCGCGGCCTCGATGAGCCGCGGGTGTCGGTGCCCGAAGTTCAGCGCTGAGTAGGCAGACAACAGGTCGAGGTACTGCTTCCCCTCGGTGTCGGTGACCCAGGCACCCTCACCATAGGAAATGACGACCGAGAGCGGGTGATAGTTGTGGGCGCTGTAGCGCTCCACCTGTTCGCGTGGATCCATGGGCGCAGTCTGACACTCAGATCGCCCTGCTCGCATCCTCTTGCTCGGGAATCACCCCGTGCGCCGCCAAGAACTCCAGCTCGAGCTCCGCATGGGTGATCTTCTCATCGACACTGTTGGCGTGGTGCCCGGCGTCGTAGACATGCAGCCGCACCGAGCGCCCTCGCGCCTGTAACTCGTCGGCGTAGTACCGAACCTGCCTGATGGGGCAGGCGCTGTCGTGCTCGCCCGCGATGATCAACACCGGGGAACGGACGGCGTCGAGGTACGTGGAGGGCGACCGTTCCGCGTACCGCTCGGGAACCTGCGAGGGGCTTCCACCCATGATCGCGAGGTCGTATGCCTGCTGCGAGGGGGAACAGTCTTCGTGTGTCATGACCGAGTCGCAGACCGGGATGCCTCCGATCGCCGCCACGAACGCGGTCGGGTGCAGCCCTATGGCAAGCATCGCGATGTAGCCGCCCCACGACCAGCCCTCGATTGCGCAGCGCTGGGGATCTGAGATGCCGAGGTCGATCAGATAGCCCATTCCAGCCACGACGTCGGCGACCTCGGGAAACCCGATGTTGCCGTCATGGATGGACTCACGCCAGGCAACCCCGAAGCCGGTCGATCCACGGTAGTTCACCTTGGCGACGGCGACGCCGTGGTCGACAAGCGTTGACGTCCATGGGTCGAAAAGGTCGGCATCAGCCCACTCGGGTCCGCCGTGCACGTACATCACCGTGGGGAACGGTCCTGCCCCGTTGGGCGTCGCCACCAGCATGTGGGTCGGCTCGCCTGTCGGCCCCTCGAAGCGGATGCTCCGATGTGGTACCCCCGTCGGCGACTTGCCGGGCGATGAGAGCACAGGCTGACCAGCGAGGGCGCGCACCACTGGTGTCCGGTCCCCTGCCTCCTCGCGCAGCCAGACCTGACCATCGGGCCGCACGGCCGCCGCGGAGATGTACCCCTCGGGATCGTGCACCAACTCGTATGCACCGGACGCAAGATCGAGCCGGTATAGCCGGGAGCGTCCATCGTGCCAGTGCGTGACCAGCAAGGCATCACCGTCCGGATACCAGTCGGCGACGTCTATCTCGCCCGGCAGGTCACTGGGATAGTCCCGGCGGATGTCGGTCGTCGGCTCCCACACCGACGGTCGGTCGATGCCGTCGCGTTCATGGATCAGTGCCACCCGCTGGTCACCAACGACCGGAGACCACGAGGCAACTCGAACGCTGAGTCCTTCGTCCACAAGGTCGCCGTATACGTGCCCTGACGTGACGTCGATGACCCGCAGTCCGAAGTGCAGCATGTCACCTGCATCACTGTGCCTCAGGCACAGCAGAGCACCATCGATCGAGAGCCCTCCTGGTGTCGTCTCCCACTCACGGCCAAGGCCGAAGGGCCGGGTCGACTCGTGCACCAGTCGACCCTCGCCTCCGGCACCTCCGACGTATAGACGGTAGGACTCACCATCGGTGAGGGCGATGGCCACAGTGCCACCGCACCACGCCAGACCCTCACTCCACCCGTTGCCGAGCTCGGTGAGGAGTGCGCTCGTGCTATCCCCATCGATCGAGGTGGCAACCCATTCCCCGTTGCCGTCACCACTGTCATCGCACCACCACGCAACTGCATCTCCGCGTGGTGACATGACGAACTCCTCAACCCCGACACGCTGCTTGGTGACCGCTCTGCGCTCACCTGAGCGGAGGTCGGTCATCCATATCTGGCTTGAGCCGCCTTCGTCGCTGACGAAGACGAGGCGACTGGGGTCGGTCGCTGACCACGAAGGAAATCCAACTGAGGGATACCGGAACCGGTCGCGCCAGTCGGTCAATCGATGACTCACGCCGACCACGCTACCCGTAGGGCAAAGTGTGAGGGAGTGTTCGCCTTCACCCAGTTAGCGTAGGAACCACAAGGATGAGGATGGAGTCCAACCGGACATGAGACGAAGCAGCGTTGGTGTCGCCCTGTTCATGGTTCTGCCCGCCTTGATGTCGCTGACCTCCTGCGGTGGTGAAGATGCACAGACGCCTGCCGACCCCAACCAGCTCGACCTCGTGGGCCAGACGTTCCTCAGCAACGAGGTCGCGGTGAACGATCAGCCGTTCCGGTTGGTCAAAGGGTCACAGCTGCGGCTCAGCTTCGAGGACGGATCGATCGGCGCTTCCGCTGGGTGCAACTCGATGAGTGGCGACGCACGCTGGCCCACCGGAACTTTAGTCGTCGACGGCCAAAGCCTGGCCATGACTGAGATGGGCTGCGACGAGCCCCTCATGAAGCAGGACAACTGGTTCGCCGATCTTCTGACGTCCAAGCCGACCCTTCTTCAGAACGATTCGGGGCTGACCCTGACCAGCAATGACACAGTCATCATCTTCACGAACGAGGAGGTTGTTGTGCCCGACGCATCGCTCACCGGGACGATCTGGCAGCTCGACTCGATCATCACCGGGGACGCAGCCAGCAGCATTCCCGGGGAGTGAAGTCGACTCTCTCGTTCGGTGACGACGGCGAGCTGATGGTGTCACCGGGCTGCAACACCGGAAGCGGCTCCTACACCGCCACGCAAGACACCCTCGCGATCGGCCCGATCGCCACGACCGCGATGGCCTGCCTTACACCCGCCGGAGACATCGAGGCCGATGTGCTCGGCCTCCTTCAGGGCGATGTCTCCTACTCCATCGACGGCAAGTCCCTCGTCCTCACCGCCCAGAAGGTGTCCGGCTCCGGAGCCACTGCCCTGGTCTACCGAGCCTCCTGAGTCTTCCTGGAAGGACCAACGTCCATGGCGCTCGTCGCCACGACGCGGTGGAGTGAGGTCATGGGTCTTCGTGCAATCAGAACCATCGGCCTCCTGGTGCTGGGCGCTGTGGCTGCCGAACGCGGACTCCGCGGACGGTACGAGTCGTGGGGTGCCACCCTCGACGAGGTCCGTGCCACTCTCCCGGGCGACGGGATAGTCCCTGAACCACAACGAGTCAGCACCCGTGCCATCTTCATCGACGCCCCCGCTGACGACGTCTGGCCGTGGCTTGTACAGATCGGCCATGCTCGGGGCGGGCTCTACAGCTACGACTGGCTGGAGAACCTGGTCGGGTGCGATTTGCACAGCGCCAACCGGGTACTGCCCGAGTTCCAAGAACTGCGCCGCGGCGGCCTCGTCCGCATGGGCCCAGAGGGGTACCCAACGTTCTCGGTTGTCGAGGTGGATCCACCGCATCATCTGATCCTCGTAAGTGCCGATCCCCGCACCGGGCGCTCGACTCTCGAAGGATCACAGCCAGCCGGCACTACATGGCAGTGGACGATAGAACCGCTGGGAGGCTGTTGTCGCCTCATCAGCCGACAGCGACTCACCTACCCGCCAGGTCAAACCGCGATGTGGTCTGTCATCCAGCCCATCGCCTTCGCGATGGAGCGCAAGATGCTGCTCGGGATAAGGCAGCGCGCCGAACAGGTCAGGCCTCAAGCTCGGCGGCCCGTCGCTCGATGAATGCAAGCAGCTCGGCGTCGATCGCATCGTCGATTCCTGGGTCCTCGTACGAGTCCAACAACTTCCTCCACTGCGAGGTCGCCACGCTGGACACCGATGGCGAACCGAGCTTGACCCAGGTCGGGTAGGCCTGCGAACGGAAGAGTGGGCTCATGAACGACTCGGTACGGAAATGCTCCAGCGTGTGCTCATGGGCGAGGAAGAGCCCGCCAGGGCCAAGTTCTTCGATGACGTCGTATGCCAGTTGGTCGTCATCGACATCGATGCCACGGCGGATGCGTTCGAACATCGCCAAGACTTCGACGTCGAGAGCGAGTTTCTCAAAGGACGCGACCAGGCCGCCCTCGAGCCACCCGGCCGCGTGCACCACCAGATCGCATTCAGCCAGGTACGTCGCCCACAGCGACATCGTGCTCTCGGTGGCAGTCTGCGCATCGATGTCCAGGCCCGAGCACAGTCCGCCGCCTCCGCGAAGAGGCAGGCCGTACCTGCGCGCCAGCTGCGCTCCTGCCAGAGTGGCCAAAGTCGACTCCGGAAGCCCCAGAGACGGCCCACCGGACCTCATATCGACACCGTTGAGGAAAGTACCCAGGATGCAGGGCGTTCCCGGCCGTACCAGCTGAGCCATCGCAACGCCCGACAGCGTTTCGGCCACCAGAAGTGACAAGCCCCCGGCCAACGTGACGGGTGCCGACGCGCCAGCCAGCAGGAACGGTGTGATGGCGACGGGCTGCCCGAACTCGGCCAGGGCCATGAGCTCCTCGACCATCAGAGAGTCCCACACCAGCGGGCTATTGGGGTTGACGATGCCAATGACACCAGGCTGACGCATTAGCGCCTCTTCCCCTCCAGCCGCGATCGCCGCCAGGGCCAGGCCATCCCTCGTACGCGGGCCGGTAGCGCCGTAGAGGATGTAAGGACGCCCGCTCCAGCGCAGGATGGCGTAGTCCATGTCCAGGTGTCGGCTTAGGTCGGACAGGTCCTGTGCCTCGGTTGTCCCGCTCTGCAGTACTGGCAGCACATCTGAAGCGTGAGCCATCTTGACGAGTTCGACGTAAGACTCGATGTCGCCGTCGCGACGCCCGCGTTCAGCGTCGGAGACGAAGGGAGACCCCCCCGTTGGTGTGTGTACCAGGCTGCCCCCGCCGATCGTCACCGAATGACGTGGGTCACGACCTTGCAGAGTGAACTGCGCCGGCGCTTTGGCCAGCTGCTCCATGATGAAGCCGCTGTCCCATCGGACGCGGGTGCCCTCGATACGTTGACCGGCATCTTCGAGCATGCGCAGCATGCTGGGGCTGTCGACCTCGGTACCGATGTTCTCGAGGATGCGCATCGCCTGCGTGTGGATGGCATCGAGATCGGACTCACTGAGGGGGTAGCGGCGGAAGACCTCGGGGGGGTCGTCGGGAGGCGTCATTCACCAGTCCTGTCCGGAGTTGTGGTCGCCTCATGATGGACGACTTCCCTCCCGACCCACCATTAGATAAGTCAAATGGAACTTCGCGACCCACCCAGCAGGAGCCCCTCGGGGGCTAGCCCCTGCTGAGCGACCTTCCCTTACCCCCGCGGCCCTTGCCCTTGCCCTCGCGGGCCAAGCGCGCCTCATGCTGTGACATGGCGAGAATCCCATAGGCGGCTGCCTGCATGAGCTGCTCGGCCGGGATACTCGATGGATCCGTCGTCGTGTTGTCGCGCTCGGTCCCATAGACCGGCATGAGCTCTTCCAGATCACCAACCACGGTGGGACGTAGTGCGGCGATGTCCTTGATGAGGGTGCGACTGCGGTCAGTGGTCCACTGCTGGTATTCAGGCGGCAGGATCAGCGTCGGCTCCGACGACCTGCGCGAAGCAAGAATGTCTTTTGAGACAACCTTCTTGAGGTTACGACGTGCGGCGTCAGAGACCTTCACCCCCTCGGCGGCAGCCGACACGTATCTCATGAGCTCGGCTGAGGCAGCGCCCAGTGACTCGTTGGCGCGGATGGTCGAGTCAAAGCGCTGTGACGGGATGCCTACCGACTCGCAGAACCGGTCCCACAGAAGACCCTTCGGGGCTCCCGATGGGGGCACTGTGACGACCACGATATCGGTAGATTGCACATGCCTGCTCCACGGTTTGAGAATGGCGGCGAAATCCTGTTTACCCCAGAAGTGCCGACCGTACCTATTGGAGATCGACGCTGATGAAGTAAGTCCTTCCACGTAGTCGCGGTAGGTCCAACTCGAAGCATTCTGCACCGACTCCTGCCACTGCGCGGGAATCTGCCGGCCGAGGTCACGGGCAGTGAGGATGATCCGGAGCTCATGCTTACCGAGCGACTCGACGCACTTCGCGACCTGCGCATCGGAGAGCAGCGACATGAACTCCATCGACATGATGACCGAGTCACCCCGCCAACGGTCTATCTCACTTACCAAGTGCAACCATTTCTCATAAGGCACCTTGCGGTCGTCGCGTAGTCCCTGAACACCTTGCACCACCGACTTCCAGTCGCTTCCTGGCCAAAGCACGCCCAGGTCAGCGAGGTCGTCGCGTCCGGCCATCAGCACCTTTTGGATGAACGAGGTACCGGTCTTGAAAGCGCCGATGTGCAGATTGACCGTTGCCACGCTTGGTGTCCCTTCCTTCTTTGGCAGCACGCCGACAGGAGTCAGGCGCTGCTGATGCAGCTACTGGTCCGGGTTCGACCTCATGCGGAACGCGCGGTACCGGTCGAGCGTCTTGCTCCCCAGCTTCGTTCGGTCAGCCACTCCAGCGAGCCGGACGCGGGCGCGGACCATTGGAGCTGACTCCCGCATCTGCCGGCGCAACTTGCCCTCGGTCCGTCGCCGGTCATCGCGCATCCGCCCCATACGGACCAGAAGCGCAGCAATTGCCTCGACGCTGGCGTCCAGCACTTCACCATCCTTGGGCATCGGTTCTCCGGACGCTAGATCCTCGGTGATAGTCACTTCGGTGAGGTCACCAACCAGATCGACTCCGGAGGCCCGGATGCCGTCGATCGCCTGCTCGGATCGCTTCTGTACCAGCGGGCGCACCACCTCGGGCAACTGCGGTTTACCACCCTTCGATCGCGGGCTGAGGATCTTGGTCGCAAAGACGTCGCGACCCAGGAATCGGTGGTGCCAGATGGGAAAGGTGTCCGGAAGCGCAGCATTGACCCGGCGGAGCAGTTCGGCTTCAGCGACACCCAGTGAGTCGTTTCCGGCCACCTCGAACTCGGTGGCCGCCTCGGGGTCCACGTCGACGACACCACAAAACCGGTGCCAGAGCTCGTTCTTCTCGGCATCCGGCAGCGGCAATGTGATGACATGGATCCGCTCGACCGGTACGTGGCTGGACCAACGGTTGATCACATCAACCGGATCATGCACGCTCCAGAACCACCTTCCTGGGCCCTTTTCGCGGCTGCTGAAGACCCTTTCGGTCCACTCACCGAAAGTGAGCTTGGACCCGTGCTTGACGAACTCCTGCCACTCCGACGGCAGCAGCCGCGCTAGGTTACGCGTGGCATAGATCACGTGCACTTCGCGACCGCGCAGAGCCGTCACAGCCCGTTCGACCTGCTCGGGCTGCAAGGCGGCCAAGTGTTCGTCGGAGATGACGACACTGTCAGCACTGCTGTCTACGGCAAGTCCGGCCAGAACATCCCACGAACCCTTCCAGTCAGGCCTGGGGTCCTTGGAATCGTGCGGAAGGTCGCGCAGGTCATGTCCACCGCGATAGTGATCTCCTCGCGTGGCCCCAACGACGTGCAGCCCAGCCGATTTCAGCGCCGAACGGTTCGACCAAAGAATTCCTTGGATGTAGGTGGTGCCGGTCTTCGGTGCACCCACGTGCAGGAAGACCCGACGTTGCTTCCTTCCAGATGCCTCGGGAACGATGGCCTCTGACTCAGCCATCCTCACCGGCACTCCAGGTCTGCTGCCAAGCCTTCGGATCGGTGAAGTCGGGGCAAGCAGCGCGGTACTCCTTCGAAAGCTCCGACCATCGTTGGGCAAGCTGCTCGTGCGTCGTCACGCTGCGGCGCATGATGTCTCTCATTCGCTTGCGATCGCGCCTGTACCAAGCGGCGCCTGATCCATCTGCGGTCGAGACGACTGCAGAGTCGAACTGACTCAGCATGTGCCACTTGGCGTCCATCGCGGGAATTCTGGCTTCGGGGTTGACCCGGCTCATCTCGCGGACGGGCTTGAACTGGTGGACCATCCCGGCCACAGCACCCGCATACCTTCCCACTCGACCTTTCGGCTCGGTCGGGTCTTGACCTCTCTTCGGCGGCTTCACCCGCTTGGTGTCGGGGAAGGCCTGTGGGTCCTTCTTCATCGTGGCATCGTCCTGCGTCGACCGGTAGGCGCGAATCTCCGGCAGCTTGGTCGAGATGGTGCGATGCAGATGGTCGGGGCCGTCGAGAATGTCGTGCAAAGCCCACAGCCGCAGCTCCGCGGTGCTGTACTGCATCGCCAACGAGTGCTTGAGCTGGATCTGCAACGACTCCCAGACCACCCTGCCACCGCGGGGGTAGGGAGAGTGCAGCAGCGCAGCAAGCAGCCTGTTTCGCGCGTGGTGGTAAGCCTGCCAGTCGATGGCATCGTCCTTGTCGGCCCAGTTGACGTGCCACACCGCTGCCCCTGGAAGGGACACAGTTGGGTACCCGGCCTCGCGGGCACGCAGTGCGTACTCGGCGTCATCCCACTTGATGAAGATCGGCAACGAAAGCCCGATCTCACGCACGATGCTTGTGGGGATGAGGCACATCCACCAACCGTTGTAGTCAACGTCGCTTCGGCGGTGCAGCCATCGCGTCGAGCGCAGGGGGTACTCGGCGAAGTTGTGCGAGTTCATCGTGTGCGGATCGGCACTCCACCAGAACCTGTACTTGTTGACCCGCTCACCGAACGCATGGAGCGTTGCCTTCATGTGCATGTTCAGCATGTGCCCACCGACGATCGTCGGTGTGGTGGCGAGGTCGCCGAATGCCACCGCCCGCAGTATCCCCTCTGGCTCGACGAGCGCGTCGTCGTCAAGCAGGAGCACGTACTTGCTTCCAACCTCATACGCCGTCTCGTACATTGCGCGTGAGAATCCCCCTGACCCACCAAGGTTTGGCTGGCGGATCACCTCAAGCTTGGACCCCAGCTTCTTCTTCGCTGCAGCGAATCCGGAGTCGTCTTCGACGTTCTCAGTTCCCTGATCGACTACGAAGACCTTGTCCACGATCTCAAGAACGTCAGCGTCGGACGCTAGAGAGTTGAGCAGCAGGACGCAGTCCTCGGGTCGGTTGAAGGTGGTGATCCCGATCGAGATAGTGCTCGGATCCACGATCTCCTGGGCCGTCGACCACTCGGCGTGGTCGACAACGGCATCCTCGTGACCTGCAATGACGTCGAACCAGTACCAACCGCCGTCACCAAAGTTGGCCAACGACAGCTCGAACTCAGCAACGGCGTCTGAGACCGTCTCCTTCGCAGTTCGATGCTGGTCACCACGTGCGCTCGAACGGTAGACGATGACATCCGCGGTGCCCTTAACTCCGACACGAAGCGTGACTTTCTCGACCGAGGTCCAGCGACGCCAATAGCTCGCGGGGAAAGCGTTGAAATAGGTTGCGAATGAGATTCGGGTACCAGCGGGGACTGTCAGAGTGCGACGCCCGAGGACGAGGTCGGGGTGGACGATGTTGTCAGATGCCGACCGCTTCTCTCCTTCCTCAGGTTTGCCGGGCACCAACTCTGGCCCGGGAAGCGCCACCCCTGACTCCACGTAGAGAGGCAATGTGTCGAAGTCGGCGTCGGCGGGGAGCACCAGCCGCTGCAGGACCGCACGAGGGGACTGCTGGATGGACTCGCTCACTCGGAGACTCCTCCGCTGACGAAGGCTGCGCCTTCAGTGAAATGTGGACGTAGGACATTGTCGAAGCGCGAGAGCGCAGAACCGATGGCCATGTGCATGTCCAGGTACTTGTAGGTGCCGAGCCGACCACCGAACAGGACGTCACTCTCGCCGGCCGCCAGGTCGCGGTAGGCCAAGAGCCGTTCGCGGTCCTCGGCGGTGTTGATCGGGTAGTACGGCTCGTCGTCTCGTTCGGCCGCCCGCGAGTACTCACGCATGATCACGGTCTTGTCACTCGGGTAGTTGCGCTCGGGGTGGAAGTGGCGGAACTCGTGGATGCGGGTGTAAGGCACGTCTTCGTCGGCGTAGTTCATGACCGAGGTGCCCTGGAAGTCTCCGGTGGGGAGAACCTCCTGCTCGAAGTCGAGGGTGCGCCAGCCGAGGTACCCCTCGGAGTAGTCGAAGTAGCGGTCGACCGGCCCGGTGTAGACGACCGGTACCTGTCCAAGGATGTCACTCTTGACGTCGAAGAAGTCGGTGTCCAGCTCAATCTCGATCTTCGGGTGGTCGGCCATGCGCTCAAGCCAGGCGGTGTAGCCGTCGACGGGCAGACCCTCGTAGGTGTCGTTGAAGTAGCGGTTGTCGAAGGTGTAGCGCACCGGCAGCCGGGCGATGATCTCCGGCTGCAGCTCCTTGGGATCGGTCTGCCACTGCTTGGCCGTGTAGCCCCGGATGAACGCCTCGTAGAGCGGACGCCCGATCAGCGAGATCGCCTTCTCCTCGAGGTTGGTCGCCGTCGCCGAGTCGAACTCTGCCGCCTGCTCTGCCACCAGGGCGCGGCCTTCGTCGGGGCTGAATGCTCGGCCGAAGTAGGCGCACATGGTGCCAAGGTTGATCGGCATCGAGTAGATCTTGTCCTGGTACTTGGTGCACACCCGGTGCTGGTAGCCGGTGAACGAGGTGAATCGGTTGACGTACTCCCAGACCCGCTCGTTGGACGTGTGGAACAGGTGCGCCCCGTAGGTGTGGACCTCGATGCCGGTCTCCGGGTCTCTCTCACTGTAGGCGTTGCCGCCGAGGTGGTGGCGACGCTCGAGGATCCGAACGTTGAGTCCCAGTTCGTTAGCTGCCCGTTCAGCGATGGTCAGGCCGAAGAAGCCAGAGCCGACGATAACCAGGTCAGTCATGCGCGCTCCACTCCAACGGATCCGACAGATACGTGGAGTTCAGGATAGTGGGCACGTAGCAAGAGCTCAGTGCACCCGCTCGACAGGAGCCCACGGCTGTCGTGCGATCCGACGAGCCTCGCGCCAGCCACGGAGCAGCGTCCCGGTCCCTTTGACTGTGTGCTCCACGTACACCAACCGCACCTCTTCCTTGAGGAAGGTCAAGGCGGTGCCGACGCCGAAGCCAACCGAGTGGTACGTCCCAAGGTGCCGCAGGTAGTGAGCCATGTACCCACGGTTGCGCATGACGTGGAACCGGAACAGGTCCGATCCGTCGTTCAGGTGCCGAACTGCGAGTGAAGCCTGTCGCTGTTCACGCTGCCGCCGGAGCGCGAAGTGGTCGACGTAGAGCACCCGGGTCACCCTCGAGGCAAGCAGTGCGTAGACGGCGTCGTCCCAGGTGATGAAGAAGCGAGGGTCGGGGGGACCAATGGCTTCCACTACCTCCCTGGAGACCAACATCCCCTCAAACACACCCGAGTTCGTCTCGAAGCTGTCGCGGCCGTCAGCGAAGGGGTCGCGGAGGTATGGCAGAGGGATCCCCAGACTTTCGTTGATCCGCGGTTGCCAAAAGAAGGGCCCGCCATGAAAGTCGATCCGCCGACCGTGGATGCAGCCCGCCTGGTCAGTGAAGGGCATCAACCCCTCCAAACCATCAGGCAAAGCGAGGACATCGTCGTCCATCAGCCAGAACCAGTCGTGGCCCGCGCGGTATGCGGCAAGAACGCCGGCGTTGAATCCTCCCGATCCCCCGCTGTTCTCCGTGAGGTTGATCCGCTGAATCAGAGGGTGGGTGCCGTACTCCTTGTCGAGGTATTCGCCGGTGCCATCGGTGCTGGCATTGTCGACGACATAGACCGCCTGCAGGGGGCGCGTCTGAGCCAGGAGGGACGGCAGAAGATCGGCCAGGTAGTCCTTGCGGTTGTACGTAACCACCACTGCCGCGACCGACGGAGAGAACTCGTCGGGGGCGCTTCCTGAGACCCGGTCGGTCGACACAGTTCTCCTTATCGATCGGAACCGTGCTCAGCATAGGCGTCAGACAGCATAGGTACCGGCTCGGACCACGTGACTTGCGGCACGACCCATGGGCGGCCGGTAGCGTGAGCCCATGGTGCAGATTGACAGCGACCCCTACATCAGGCACTCGCTGCACACCTCGATGTTCTTCCCCTCCACCCGTCTGTTCGTCGCAGGAAACCCCAAGGCAGCTGGCACCACGCTGCGGTGGTGGCTGCTCGCCGCCCACGGTCTCGATGTGCGTGCTCGCACTGCTGAGTCATGGTGGGGCGAGTCGGCCCCATTCCAGACGGTCTGGGACCAGGGGATCGACCTCGTGTACACCTGGGTCGACCTGTCCGCAGAGCAGCGAGACGACGCCCTCACCTCCACCGACGTGCTGACGGTAAAGCCGGTGCGGCACCCCCTGTCGCGGCTGTTCTCCGCGTGGTCCGGCAAGTACCTCATTGGGGAGCCCTACTACGCAGAGCGTCTCCCCGAGGGGTTCCCCAAGCTGCCCGAGGCCATCGAAAGCGAACAGCACATAGCCGACCTCTTCGAAGAGTTCGTCGTAGCTCTCCACGAGCTGGTCTCCGAACGAGGCTTCCTCGCAGTCGACGTGCACCTATGGCCGCAGTTCAGGCTGCTCGCCCGCCCACCCGCAGGTGACGGTCTGGTACTCCGCCAAGAGTCAATGGCGGAGGGCCTGAGAACGATCGGCGAGTACCTGCGGCAGCGTGGACTCGACGCCGGCGAAGCGCCACGAATCAACGAGACCGTGATTCCCTACCGCGCCGAGCTGGTCACCGATCGGACTTTCGACCTGGTTGTCTCGATGTACAGCGATGATTTTGAACACTGGCAGTACGAACGTGACCGTCCGAGGAGCAGCTCGCGACTCATAGACATCGACTGGCTAAACGACGTTCGTGGACGAAACGCACGTTACGGCGTCCTGCACCGGGCCCTCACCCACCAGCGAGACGAGAACACGCGACTCGAGACTGAGATCGGGCACTTGCGGGACCGCGAAAACGATCTGCTCGAAAGCACGTCGTGGAAGCTCACCGGCCCGCTTCGCTGGATTGGCGATAAGTCCAAACGCTAGGCAGTGGTCAGGGGCCGGCCAGGAAGGCCAGACCGTTGGTCACCGGTCGCTCGCAGGAACACACTCTCGTGTCGACTCCGAAAAGATCGCGACGTGACCAGATTCCGCTGGTGCTTCGCGTCCACAGTGTTGTTGATCCTCCACCGTCGAGTTCGTAGGCATTGGCCAGGCCCAGCTTCTTGGCGACGTTGGCTACGTTGGCCAGTCCGAAGCCACCTTGCCGGAGGCCGTCGCTCTCGAAGCGAGTGCCGGGGATCGTGACGGTGCGCCACTGACCGTCTTTGTCCCAGCCGATGACCGTGCGTGGCCGGCCATCGGTAGATACGTCGTAGGACCGGCACCCGCGCGGGCCTGCGACACCACCTTCAACCAGGGTGAAACCGCGACCGATGGCGGTAAAGAGCTGCGCACCGCCAGCGGCCTGCTTGACATCGACCTTGACCCTCGTGCCCGTAGGAACCTGGGGGGACCCAACTTTATCCGCGAAGGCGAGCACCTGGGTACCCTCTGCCACGGGCGCACCGAGCTGCCTCGTGTTGTTCGTTGCCGAGCGAATCGTTTTGATCTTGTCACGCGAGTTCAGCACCCACTCGACAGCGCCAGCCGGTCGTGGCGTGGCCTGCCTGCCATCCGTCCGCACGGCATCGCTCCAGTCGGTCGTGTAGACGTTCACACCCCCACCGACGAGCTTGTTCCAGTTGACCGACACGACGGGAACGGGGCTGGCAGTAGCGAGCCGAGGCTGAACGCTGCCGCGAACGCCCAACGTCGCTCCGTATGGTTGTCCGGCGGTGTCCACACCGACGACGACCTGCTTGTCCTTGGATCCACGGATCACCTCTCCACCTCGCACCATCGGCCCACGCGACATCTCGATCCCGGAGGCGTACCGAATACTGGTCGAGCGAAAGAAGTCCCCGTTGATAGCGCCTAGGGCCAGCGACTGCTGCTTCTTCACCATGGCACCAGTGATCATGCGCTCACCGATCTTGGGGTTGATGAGCGACGGATAGGCGCCGGTAGGCCACGAAGTCAGGATGGCTTTAGCTTTTTGGTCATCCCCTCCCTTTGCCGCACCTTGAGCACTCGCCGTGAAGCGCCGCATGACAGCGCCGCCAGCAAGGCGGGTCTTCGAGTCAAGGGTGGTGCTGGTGCTGATGCGACAAGGGCGCCCCGCATCTGCGTCGTCAGCAGGGGCAACAACAACGGCCAAGGTGGCCACGAGAGCGCCCGCCCCGAGCAGGGCCACTGTGCGGACAGCGGAAGGTGGTGTCAGTTCCATCGTTGTGTTCTCTTCCCAAGGAGGTGAAAGGCTCGTCCTCGGAGCCGCCGTGCGACCGTAACCCAGTCCGAGCCTCCCAAGTAACCTGAGGGCACGAAAAGTGTCTGAACGTTTACCGCTTCCTTAGGTCCTCGCTCGGGGCGTTCAGGCAGCGGATGACCCCCAATCAGTCGGGCACTCGTCGATGCGGCACTATCACCGCATGGCGTTCACACCCGAAGATGTCACTGCAGTCACCGCCAACACTGCCGCGATTGCCGACCACTCGTCGCACTTTCCCATGAGCTGTCAGCCGACCCCGAGCTCTCCTATGAAGAGCATCGAGCGGCGGCGCGCTGTGCCGACCTGCTGGAGCAGCACGGATTCAGCGTCGAACGCACCGCCTACGGACTACCCACTAGCTTTGCGGCACGGCTGGGCAGCGGTGATACGCACGTGATCATCTGCGCTGAGTACGACGCGCTGCCTGGTGTCGGGCACGCCTGCGGCCACAACATCATCGCCGCCTCGGGCCTCGGAGCTGGAATCGCGCTGGCACCGCTGCTGGACGCCGCGAACATGCGTCTCACAGTGCTCGGCACTCACGCCGAGGAGGTCGGCGGCGGCAAGGTCGAACTGATTAATGCTGGCGCCTTCGATGACGCGGATGCTGCGATGATGATGCATCCGTCACCCTTCGACGACTACGGTCCCGCGGCGCTGGCGTGCGAAGAGTGGGTCGTCGTGAACCACGGCAAGGCGTCCCACGCGTCTGGCTCTCCCGAGCTTGGCCTCAACGCACTGGACGGAGTCATTGCCGGGTACAACAACATCTCACTGCTCCGGCAGTCATTCCGAAAGTGGCAGCAGGTGCACGGTGTCATCGTCGACGGCGGCAAGGCCCCCAACGTGATCCCTGAGCGCGCCGAGGCGTCCTACTATCTGCGAGCTGTGACGATGGAAGACCTCGAGGACTTACGGACGCGGGTGCGGGCATGCCTGGAGGGTGCGGCCCTGGCCACTGGAACGACCGTTGAGATCACCGTCAACGGCTATGTGTTCGAGGCCCTCAAGCGCAATGACGCGCTGGTCAAAACGTTCTCCAAAGCCTGCGAGGCCATTGGGCGCGAGCACTACCCCGATCCGGCGGGTGACGAGCTCGGCGGCTCCACTGACTTCGGCAACGTGAGCCAACGGGTGCCGGGCCTGCACGCCGACATGGCGGTCTACTGCTATCCAGCGGTCAACCACCAGCACGAGTTCGCCGCTGCTTGCATCTCCCCCGAGGGCGACAAGACGATGCTCGAAGGGGCAAAAGCACTGGCGTTGACTGCGCTGGCGGTTGCCGCGAATCCCGCCATGGTCAAGGAGTAGCCGCACTACTCATTCGGATCATTCGGACGCCGCGCGACATAGACGGTGTTCGTCGCCTCGCGATCGGGCAGAGCGCCGTCAAAGCGCACCACCTCTGCCCGCACATCGACGAAGACGGCTTCGAGCTCTGCGGTGTATGCAGCGTCCGGTGGGTCGTTGGACCAGAGGCTGAATACACCACCTGGGCGCAGGTGCCTGGCGAGTCGCCGGATGCCGGTCGGCTCATAGAAGCCGGCGTGGCTCGGATGCAGCAGCTCGCGGGGTGAGTGGTCGATGTCAACGATCACCGCGTCGAACCGTCGGTCGGGCTCAGCGGCGTCGAAGCCGTCACCGGCAGCGAGCGTGAAGAAGTCACCCTGGACCATTCGGCACCGCGAGTCGGAAGTCAGGGGATCACCGAGCGGCAGCAGATGACGCTGGTGCCAGTCGATCACCTGGCCCAGCGCATCAACGACGATGAGAGAGTGAACGCGGGGGTCCGTGAGCACGGTGTGCGCGGTGTAGCCGAGGCCTAACCCGCCAACGACAACATCGAGTTCGTCGCCGTCTACCTCAGCCAACGCCAACCGAGCAACTTCCTCCTCAGCGGCAGTGAACAGGCTGGACATCAAGAACTCATCGTCGAGCTTGGCCTCGTAGACGATCTGACCAGACACTGGGTCAAGACGGCGACGCAGGCTGATCACGCCCATGGGCGTCTGCTGTGCATCGAGGAACTCCAGTCGAGCAGCCACAGGTCACCTCTGCCGTGGTCGGTGAGTCGCCGACGATCGGCAGCGAAGAATCTAGTGTGGATTGGCCATCGACGCTGTCACAGCCGCCTGGTTGCGACGCTCAAGGACCGCCAACCCGTTCGGGACGACGCCCCCTTCCATCCCCACGAGCACGGCCTGAAGCTGCGAGTGCACCTGCAGCTTGTGCAGCAGGCACTTTACGTGCCCCCGCACCGTGCTCTCCCGGATGTGGAGACGTTGACCCACCTCGCCGACCGACAACCCTTCGCCCAGGCAATTGAGCACCTGCAGTTCGCGGTCCGTGAGGTGCCGGCAGAGTTGGCGCGCATCCGCCGCGGCGCTCGGCCCAACGTCGCGCTCGGCACCCGTGGCATTCCCCCTGGCAGCGAAACCACGTTTCGGCTCAACGACCGGGGCCAGGGCTTGCCGAGTGACCAAAACCGAAAACTGGCCGCGAGCCGTTCTCAGCACGCGAATCGTCGTCTCACACCAGCGGTGTGCCGCGTCACCCTTCTTTGCTCGGTGGACCACGCGTACGGTCTTTTGACCCTCCCGTGCCCTCCGGCACGCAGAGTCCAAGGTCTGGTCCTCAACCGAGCCTTTGACGCCGGTTACCCCTTGTCCCACAAGATCTTTGGGATCACGGTCGAGAATCTCCTCGGCGGCATCTGAGGCGTAGACCACGACCCCCTCATCGTTCACGACCCGGATGAGGTCGGGAGAGGCACGGACTGCATAAGCCACGACCTCCCCGGGGATCGCTGTTGCTGGTGGTCTGTGCCGTGCCGATTGAAATTCTGACATGAGGCTGCCCCCGTCAGTTTCTCGGATAGCCCAACGGTAGGAGATCAGCTGAGGGCGGGGACAGGGTCCAAGGTCACGACCCCACCCAATTTTGGGCTGTTGCCTCTGCAGGTGCGGGCGTAGACAGGGAGTGTGGGTTCAGAGCCCACGAATCTGCAACTTCGAAGGAGTTGAGATGAGACTCTCCAGGAAAGTACTCGCAATCGTAGGGGCCTCCACGCTACTCGTGGGGACTGTGGCTGCACCGGCGATGGCCGACAGCACTGCCCCCATCTACGGAGGCCGAACTGAGATCACGACAACTGCGAAGGTTCTGCACAACCTCACCGCAGACGGAATCCTGATGAAGGGCACCAACGGTGCCTCTTCGGTCATCATCCGCAAGGGTGGCGAGGCACGCCAGCAGTTCACCTTTAGTGTGACGACTCCGAGCAAGTTGACGCTCGAAGACAACCCCATCGGAGGAACGGTTGGCGCCGTTACCGGCGGGAGAGTTTCTCACACAGGAACCATCCGCGTCCTCAACACCAACAACGGCAAGGTAATGAAGTTCGGCGACTTCGTCGTGAACTTCGACCGCATGAAGGTCTTTGCCCGCTCGATCAACGGTGACACAGTCGACCCTGTGGCCGTCTTCGTAGTCAAGGTTTTTGACCCGCCGTTGGTTCCGACGTACAACGACAAAACTGCGCCAACGAAGGCTCGGGTCGCCGGAATTGGCATTCACCTCACCCGTGGTGCCGCAAGTCTGCTTAACGGTGAGTTGAAGAGCAAGGCATTTGAGGGTGGAATGATGTTCGGCAAGGTTGTGACCGTCGCCGACCTGGTGAAGTAACCACTCTTACCGATCTGGAGAAACCTGCCTGATCGGTGTGACAACCAGTGGCGAGGCGTGGATTCCACGCCTCGCCACTGCATGTCTTCCCAATGAACCCATCTCTAGCTGGCGCACCATTGCAACAGCACGTCAGTTGGCCAGGTGTTGATCACCCGCTCGGCCGGGACGCCGCACTCGGCAGCACGCGCACAGCCGTAGGCCTGCCAGTCCAGCTGACCGGGTGCGTGCGCGTCGGTGTCGATGGAGAAGTAACACCCCTGGTCGACGGCTTGTTGGATCAGTCGTCGGGGCGGGTCGAGGCGTTCGGGCCGGCAGTTGATCTCGACGGCAACGCCGAACTTCCTGCAGGCCTCGAACACGAGGTCAGCCTCGAACTCCGACTCCGGTCGTTTGCGGCTCCCAGCGACCATGCGGCCGGTGCAGTGACCCAGGACGTCCACGTACGGATTCGCGATGGCAGTGACCATCCGACGAGTCATCACTTCGCGGGACGAGCGCAGTTTGCTGTGTACCGAGGCGACGACCAAATCGAGCTTTTCGAGCAATGCGGGCTCCTGGTCAATGCTGCCGTCCTCGAGGATGTCGACCTCGATCCCGGTGAGAAGCCGGAAGGGGGCGAGCTCGGAGTTGAGCTGGGCAACAACGTGCAACTGCTCGCGCAGGCGCTCCGGTGACAGACCGTTCGCGACTCGCAGCGTCGGTGAGTGGTCGGTGAGGACGGCGTAGTCGTGCCCGATCTCGGCGGCCGTGACAGCCATCTCGCGGATCGGGCTTCCCCCATCGCTCCAGTCCGAGTGCATGTGCAGGTCACCTCGAAGCGCAGTGAGCAGACTGGCGCCCTCGCCCGGGTTCGGGGCCTGGTGGGCCTCGAGTTCGGCGAGATAGGTGGGGGCACCTCCGCGGGCACTCTCGATGAACACCGCCGACGTCTTGGGGCCGATGCCCGCGATGTCGGTAAGCGTGCCGCGCTGGGCTCGTCCGGCGACGTCATCGGGGGCTAGCGAGCCGAGGATGTTCGCCGCCGCGCGGAATGCCTTGACCCGGTGCGCCTCGGCCAGCTCGCGCTCGAGCAGGAACGCAACACGCCGCAGACCAGTGATCCCGCGGCTGACGTCGATGTTGGGAGAGTTCACATGACCTACGGTGCCACGACGGCTCCTGTCCCGGAACCGCTGCTGGAGTTCGGTGACAGGCAGCCAGGTCAACGTTCACGTCCAGCACGGTGAGCCTCCGCGAAGGAGTTTTGCGTGTCCTTCGCGGAGCCTCACCGAGCGCAAGATGGACGTCGGCAATCCCGGTCGCGCGTCGTCAGCAGAGCGCTACCTGCGGGTTGAAGTCCGCGTGCATCCCCCCGGGGTTGGGACGCCAGATCCAGGCGTGCAACGCCCAGATGCCCAGAGTGTCGTTCTGGTGGAAGTCCTCACCGAACAGCTCCGGAGCCTCAGAGCCGGTCCAGGCCGTCTGGGGAACGACGTACTCGACTGCCACCAGCTGCATGCGGTCTCCATGCGGCTCGTAGACGAGTACCTCCGGATGGTTCGCGACAACCGTCCCGTCGATGGCGTTCAGATCTGCGTAGTGCTGACCCATCCCGCCAACGCCAGGTGAGTCGAAGCAAGGAAGGAACTTCTCGTAGCCGGCGGCCTCGGCTTTCGCCACCCTGTGCAGAGACGCTGTCGCTTGGCGAACGCCGGCGAACTGTGACTCCGACCCGGACGCGGAAGGGATGACCAACGTGGTCGCCATCAGGGTCGCTGCGGCCAGACCCACGACGACGGCGGCTCGCCTCATGACCCCTCCCTGACCAGGAACACGTCCTGGGCGACCAGCCCGTGGGCCTCGCGGTGGACGGTGGACGCGGCTTCCGGTGACGGCGCCTCGACCAGGCAGAAGACCTTGCCCTCGTCCTCCGAGACCCAGTAGCGCAGGTAACGGACGTCATGCTTGCTCTGCTCCTGCAGGTCGGCCATGTGGGCCTGGGCGACGTCGTCGAGCGCGACCCCACCGTCGATCGAGTGGACATCCATGTAGAGCGGCATCATTTTCTCCTGTCGTGATGCGGTACTGCGGACGTCCAGGACGCTACGGACGCCGGGTAGCCGGAGGCAGGGGATCGGCTCCCCATGTTGGTAAGGGCGTTCCCTATGTTGCGGACGCCGCCAGTGCCATCCGGGCGGCTTCGGCCCGGCTCGTCACGCCGAGCTTGCCGAGGATGGACGACACATGGTGGTCCACCGTCTTGGCCGAGATCACCAGCCGCTCGGCGATCTGCGCGTTGGACGCGCCGTCGCAGACCAGCGACAGAACTTCGCGTTCGCGAGCGGTCAGGCCCAACGGATCGTCCCTGGTAGAGGCCCGCGAGCCGCGCGGGATGGCCGCAACCCCCTGTCGGCGCATCAGCTGACGGGCTCGTGCGGACGCGGCCGTGGCACCGAGGGCGTCCAGCCGGACGACCGCCTCGCGCATCGCCTCGGGCTCCCCGCTGTCCAGCAGCGACAGTGCCGCTTCGTAGTGCAGCCCGAGACCTGCGAACTCCGACGCCCCCGCCGCGTGCTGACCATCGAGGATCAGAAAGTAGGGCGCAGGCACCGTACCCACCCTGGAGTCAACACCCAGGCGGGAGACCCACACCGCCACTTCCCCGACGAAAGCGGGGTCCAGAGGCCCGATCAGAGCCAACACCTCCGAGGCGAGCTGACGCGCAGTTTCCTCGTCACCTGTGAGCCAAGCGCACTCGAGTGAACCGAGGAGGGAGTCTGCCAGCCAGTCGTTCGAGCCCAAGGTTCTTGCCAGTCCGAGCGCCTCGTCGAGCATCTCCGCACCCTCGGGGTCTCCCTGGCGGGCGAGCACGCGTCCCACCCCCTGGAGCGAATTGAGCCGGTTGACCGGTGACAGGTGCTCCCTCACCCGCGCGACGATCTCACGTCCGAGCAGCAGCGCCTCGCCCCAGCGGCCTTGGCGTTCGAGACCGCGGATGTGCCCGCCTTTGAGGCACGCCTCGTACGTGGAGAAGTCCTTGAGCTCCCAGTAGGTGAGCCCGTCCGCGAACACCTCCTCCGCCTCGGCAAACCGGTACAGCGCCACCAGGAAGCTGTGCAGATTGCTGTAGGCACGCCCGGTCTGGCTCTCGTGACCACCGGCGATCGCAACCTCCAGTGACCGGCGCAACAGGGGGATGCCCTCCTCGCCCCACATCGTGCAGGCCACGGTGTTGAGGGCATCGGACAGCAGTGCGGTGTCATCGAAGGTGTCAGCCAGCGCGACCGCTCGCTGGGCCAGGCCCCTTGCCTCCTCCGGCCGGTTGGCCATGAGCATGGTCGCGTTCACGTTGAGCGCCCAGCCGAGCTCGGGACACTCTGGCTCACCGTCGAGCACCTTCATCGCCTCGACCGCGAGACGCTCGTGGGCCTCGCCGTCACAGAGGCGCCATTGTGCGTGCGACTGCTTGCGCAGTGAGGTGCTCTCGCGCCTTCTGTTCCCCAGCTCACGCCAGGCTTCGATGGCATGCTCGCGCTGCTCGACTGAACGCTCCCACTGGTCGAGCAAGCCGTACTCGTCAGCCGCTCGGTCGCGCAGCGTCGCAACCAGGCTGGGGTCGGCGGCATCCCCCCAACGCAGTGCCCTCTCGAACTGGGCGGCGGACTCGCGGTGCGAACCCAGGTGGGCAGCTTGCTCACCGGCGCGCCGTGCGTAGATCAGCACCGCGGCTGCATCCTCGGCGAGCTCAGCGTGGTGCGCCAGACGCGCGTCGTCGACGTCACCTCGCTCTGCGAGGACGTCGAGCACTGCACGGTTCATGGACCGCCGACGGTGCGCGGGAAGGGCCGACTCGATCGCTGCGCGGGCCAGCTCGTGACGGAAACGCAGAGAGTCGATAGATGCGACGAGGGCGCCAGAGGCGACGCACTCGTCCAGCACGTCCGGCGTGACGGTGGCGAGCTTCTCCAGGTCAGTGACCTTCGCGGACGACCCCAGCACGGCAACCCAGTCGACGAGGTTTCGCCCTTCAGCTGAGAGTCGGCAGATGCGCGCCTGGACCGCGTCGTGCACCGACGTCAACAGCTGGTCACCGGACGACGCCAACGCCTCACGGACGTAGAACGGGTTGCCGCCCGTGAGCTCATAGACGGGTCCGCCGTCAACGCCATATGCCGACGCCATCGTCGAGACCGCGTCCGGCGACAGCGTCGGCAGGGAGATCCGCCGCGCCCACCGATGCGTGCCGACCTCGCCGAGCAGCGCGCGAAGGGGGTGGTCACGCACCAGCGCGTCGTCCCGGTATGTCGTGAGGATCAACAGGCGGCAGTCACGCACCCGCCGGCTGAGGAACTGGATGAGGTCCAGACTCGCCTCGTCGGCCCAATGCACGTCCTCGAAAACCAGGACGGTGAGGCCATCGGACACGGTGAGCTCGTCGCGGAGCAACCGGAACACCGTGCCGCGGGGAGGCTCCGCCGATCGACACAGCTCGGCCAGCTCACCACCGAGCTGGTCGGCCACGTCGAGAAGCGGCGCGAGCGGCTGCGGCGTGAACGAGCCGTCGCAGGCCCCCCACAGCCAGCGGTCATCGGGCCTGCGGTGCTGCAGCTCCTCGACGAGAGCCGTCTTGCCGACACCGGCCTCACCAGCGATCAGGACGACCCGGCTGTCCCCGCCCGCGGCGTCGCGCGCGTATTCATCGAGCAGCGCGAGGAAATCCTCCCGCTCGAGAAGGTCCACCTACAGATGATGCTCCCGCTTCGGGTCCGCAGTCCAGCAAACGGCATGAATGGCTGGCGGCTCAGCTGCCCTCGTCGCCTTCGAACCCGATCAGCCAGTGGACGCCGAAGCGGTCGATCACCTGACCATCAGAGGCTCCCCAACCTCGCGCCTGCAGTTCGTCGACGACCCGGCCTTCCTCGGATAGGCCAGCGAACCACCGGCGCAGGGTCGTTGGATCGGCCGTTCCCAGCAGCGACAGCATGATGCCCTCGCACCGGAGCGAGGGCTCGTCACCGGCCACATCGGCTGCAAAGACCGCGACGGGTCCGTCCGTCAGATACCCGTGGGCAATCGCATCGGGCGGTCCATCGGTGCGGCCAAACTCGGCAAATGTGTGCATCTGAGCCTTGCCGCCGAATACGGCACCATAGAAGGTGAGCGCTTGACGAGCGGTGCCGGGAAGTTGCAGATACGGAGTCGGATCGGTCATTGGTCGATGCTATTCCCGTTCCTCGAGGGCACACCTGGGTGACGCACTCGGTCGTGAGACGATCACAGCCATGGGATTCCAGATGACCGGAGAACCTGCCGCTGACCAGGTGCTCAACGAGTACCCGTTCGCCCTGGTCATCGGGATGATGCTCGACCAGCAGTACGGCATGGAGCACGCATTTCGCGGCGGGTACAAGGTGCTCAGTCGGTTCGGCACCCTCGACCCAGCAGCCATCGCCGCCGCGGACCCGGACGAGTTCAAAGCGCTGTGCAGCTTGCCCCCGGCCATCCATCGGTTCCCCGGATCGATGGCCGCCCGACTGCAAGATCTCGCGGCACTCGTCGAGGATAAGTACGACGGCGACGTCACGCGCCTATGGACCGAACCGATGACCGGGGCAGCGCTCTTCACGCGTATCCAGGAACTCCCCGGCTTCGGCAAGCAGAAGGCCAAGATCTTCATGGCCTTGCTCGCCAAACAACTCGACGTTCGGCCACGCGGCTGGAAGACGATCGCTGGCGACTACGGGCTGAAGGGCTACCGCTCGGTCGCGGACGTGGTGGACGCCGACTCGCTGCAGAAGGTGCGCGACTACAAGAAACAACAGAAGACGGCAGCCCAAACCACGTCGGAGTGAGAGCTTCTCGCCGACGAAGTGTTCAGCTGCCTTCGTCGCGGGCAGACCCAACGAGCACGCTGTCGATAGCGGCGGCCAGGTCGACGTCCCGGGGGGTCACACCTGATCCCGCCGGATCTCCTACGCGAACCACCACCACATCGGGCTGTAGGTGCACCTCTGGTTGCGCGGGAAAGTCAGCAGCCACGTTTGCGATGGCCTCAACGAGGGCCCCGCGACTGTCCTCTGTCACCGGGATGCCGCGCACCAGCGCGCCGTCCTCCACCTGCCAACCCGGCAAACCCTGTAGCACCGTCTTGATCTGCACCGGATCGAGTCTCATGTTCGCGGTCCTCGCTGCGTGGTGCCTGGTTGCGTGCGAGTCTTGGTCCTCGCGCGACGCGGCTGCTCAGCTGTCAGTTCCTGCAACTCACTCGAGCTCTGGTGCAGCAAGGCGATTGCTTGTCCCAACTCCCCCGGCCCCGCATGAGTCTTTATCGAACTCAACTCTTTCGGTTTCGAGGTCTCCAAGCGGGAAGCGCCCACCACCGAGCCCTCGTGCGCTGAGGCGGGCACTCTCGTGAGAACGCGCGCGCGCAGCGTGAGCAAGCGGACGCCGAGCAGTCGGGCCTCGACGTACGCTTGCACCTCGTGCTCGGCGCGATTCATCAGTGACCAGTGCGCTGTTCGGTGGACGCCGACGACGACCCGTTCAGATCGCTGCTGGCAGTACGTGCAAAGAAGCCGCCCGACCCACCGAATGCCGGCACCAACGGCTCGCCGCCGTTGGCGTACTCGATGATTCGGTCCCGGGCGCTTTTCTGCCCAAGGTTGTTGCGGGCCGCCTTGGTGGTCAGCTCCAGGATCTGCTCGTACCGTTCACGACCGGCCTTGGTGCCGAGCACGTAACCTGCACCGAACAGCGCCAGGCTCGTCAGTTTCACGACGGCTTCTGCTCGCGAGCCGCCGAGATCGCGGCACTCGCGGCGGTAACTGTGACGAGGCCGGCGACTGCGCCCCCGACCACCTTGACCGCGCGTATCGCACCTCCGCTGGTCACTGCGGCGGTGGCAGCTTCGATGGCCATGTCTTTCTTACTCTTCGGCGTAAACAGTCCCATGATTCCTCGATCCCTTGGTTGTTCGATGATTCGCAGCAACAGGTGCTACGAGATGGACTCGATCAGCTCTGGCTTGCTCATCGAGGTCCGCACCTCGATGCCCTGACTTTCGGCCAGACGCAGCAGATCCCGCTTGGTCAAGAGATCGACCGGGACGCCCTCACTGGCGAGCACACGCACGAGTTCGGCCTTGTTCATGGACGCCGCCGCCTCCAGATCAAGCTCCTGCGCGAAGGCGACGAGATCTTGCTTCGTAAGTGCTCTGAGCTGCTCTTCGTCGTCGATCACCAGCGCTCCGCCGTTCGACGGGGTTCGGCCGTTCGATGGGGTTCGGCCGTTCGACGGTGAAGCGCCGTTGCCGTTGCTCCGGCTGGCCCGCTCGCGAACTCGATTGGCCTCGGCGGCGCGATTCTTGGCTTCGCGTGCGCGCTCCTTGGCCTCTTGAGCCAGGCGCTCGGCCTCGCGGTTGGCCTCGGCAGCCGCCTGCTCTGCCGCATGAGCGGCCTGGTTGGCCAGCTCTTCAGCATCGGCGAGTGCGGCCCTGGCGTCCTCGATCGCAATGGTGGCGCGTGTTTCGGACTCCTCCGCCTGCTGGTGCGCCTGCTGTGCCTGATGTTGTGCGCTCGCAGTGATTTTGGCCAACTCCTTCTGGGCAGCAGCCTCTACCTCGGATCGCACGCCCTTAATGTGCTGCTCGGCAGCCGCACGAGCGCGCTGCTCTCGCTCTTCACGCTCTCTTACGACCTCGGCAACCGCTGCGCCTGCCTCACGCTCAGCCTGTTCCACACGTAACGCAATGTTCTCTTCCGCATCACGCTGCGCCCGCTCCTGCATGGCCGTTGCAGCCGTCGCAGTCTTGCGGGCGGTGGCGGCGTCGTCCTTGGCCTGCTGTGCGAGCAGAAGCGCTCGTGACTCCTTCTCCTGCGCTCGTTGAGCAGCCCGCTCGGCCCGCGCCATCAGATCCGCCGTCGAGTGGTTCCCCGACACCGTCCCGATGGCCCGCTCGGCCGTGCGACGACTGCCGGCGACAACCGACTCGGCGGCCGATGAGGCAAGTTCGGAGACGCTCTCACCCACCGTGCTCGTCACGCTTGCGGTGCCCTGAGCAACCGGGGCAAACGCCTTTGAAATCAGCCAGGCAGTGTTGGTCGGCAGTTCCTTGATCCCCGCCGCTGCGGCTTTCGATAGCCGACGTTCAGAGCGTTGAGACATTTGCTTCTCCTTGCTGGTAGATCTGACAGGTACTTAGCGGACGTAGCGGCGGTCGCGCAGGTCGACGACGTCGTCGTTCCGCGGCCAGATCTTGGCTCCGAGGGCGCCCCCAAGGGCGGCAGCCACCAAAGCCACGGTCAATGCCAGTAGCGCTGCTCCTGCAGCGGACTGAGCGTCGTTGATGGCCGAGCTACTGGCGTCAGCCAATGAAGGAGTGGTCGCGAGGATGTCACCAAAGACCCCGAAGCCGATGCCCGCACCTGTAGCCGACAGAGCGATCAGCACGACAACGGTCAGGCTCCACACTGTGATGCCGTGCAGCAGGCCGTCCGAGACGTCGTCGGATGTGTTGGACGCTCCAGCGACCAACCCACCGAGGAAAAACGCGATGGCGCCGGCGATACCCGACCACCACCACGCGGAGTTGTCGGCGCTTGGCACGACGTTGGCCGCGAGAGCGCCGAGGTCAAGCGCGAAGAGGGCGAGCTCGAGCAAGATCCAGGTAGCGAAGCCGATCACGAATCCGGCCCAGACGGGGCCACCGCGGATTCGGCTGCCCGTGGGTAATGCGACGCCGCGAGTGCTGTCGTCATGGTCGCGATACTCCCGCTCCGACGTTGACTCCCGGGTGTCGTCAATGACCACGTTCGAGCTGCGGTGTGCGCCAGCTCCTGAGAGGGGACGACTCTGCGTCTGCTCACCCGTAAGACCGTTGGTCGCTCCAGACTGCTGTGTCATTAGATCCTCCGATTGGGGAAGGCGAGCTTGCGCCCGTTCACTGGGCCGGGTCTCGATTGACCCGCCGACCATGTGAGTTCCCCGGGAGGCGGCGGCTTAAACCACCCACTGTTGCTTCAACGATTCGACGTTCGCCGTTTGCGGAGGATCACCCACCTCGGACATGGGTAATGCTCCGCAGGCGCAGCACGAATCAGCCTGTGGCGCCGCCGTGGCGGTTTTCACCCAGGGGGGACGCCGTGGCGCTTCTCGGGCAGCGGCCGGTGCTTGCCGTCGAGTGCGGCGTAGCGGCGCACGAGCTCGGCGCGCAGGTCAGCTGCCTCCACGATGCCGTCGATCACCAGGTCGGACGCCAGACGCATCAGGTCGACGTCCTCCTCGTACTCGGCGCGCTTCGCGGCGACGTAGGTCGCGCGCTCTTCTTCGTCCGAGATCGCCTCGATCTTCTTGGCGTAGACCGCGTTCACTGCGGCGTCGGGGCCCATCACCGCGATGTGCGCCGACGGCAGTGCCAGGCACGCGTCCGGGCTGAACCCGGGCCCACCCATGGCATAGAGGCCGGCGCCATAAGCCTTACGGACGATCACCGAGATCTGCGGCACCGTCGCCTCGGCAACAGCGGTGATCATCTTGGCGCCGTGCCGGATGATGCCCTGCCGCTCCACCTGCGCACCGATCATGAAGCCGGGCACGTCGGCGAGGTAGAGCAGCGGGATGTTGAACGCGTCGCAGAACCAGATGAAGCGCGCCGCCTTGTCGGCGGAGTCGTTGAACAGCACGCCGCCGCGCACCGCCGAGTTGTTCGCGACGACCCCGACGGCGCGTCCGTCGATCCGCGCCAGACCGGTGACCAGCTCGGCCGCGAACAAGGGCTTGAGCTCGAGGAAGGATTCCGCGTCGACGAGGCCGTCGATCACGGCGTGCATGTCGAACGGCGCCGACTCCGACTGCGGGATGACCGACGCGGCGAGTTCGGTAGCTGGCTCTTGCGGGTCGTAGCGCGGTGGCCCATCGCGCCAATGAGTCGGCAGGTAGCTGAAGTAGTACTTGGCGTCCTCGATCGCCTCGCGGTCATCCGCGACCAGGTTGTCGCCGCAACCGGAGACGGTGGCGTGCATGCGCGCGCCGCCCATCTCCTCCAGCGTCACCGTCTCACCGATCACGACCTCGGCCATGCGCGGCGACCCGAGGTACATGGAGGCGCGCTCCTCCACCATGAACACGACATCGCAGAATGCAGGGATGTACGCGCCACCGGCGGCGGACGGACCGAACAAGCAGCAGATCTGTGGCACTCGCCCCGACAGCGCGACCTGGTTGGCGAAGATCCGCCCTGCGCCGCGCCGTCCTGGGAAGAGGTCGACCTGGTCGGTGATCCGCGCACCAGCGGAGTCGATGAACCAGAAGATCGGCAGCTCTGCGGCGAGTGCTCGCTCGGTCACGCGGACGATCTTCTCGACGGTGCGCGCTCCCCACGAGCCCGCCTTCACCGTCCAGTCGTTGGCGACGACGAGCGCGGGACGCCCCTCGACGAGCCCCTGCCCGGTCACCACTCCGTCGGCGGGCAGACCCTCGGCAAGCGCGTTCGCCAGTGCGCCGTCCTCGACGAAAGTGCTGGCGTCGAAGAGCAAGGCGACGCGTTGGCGTGCGGTGAGTCGTTCGTACTCGGTCATGAGGCCGCTGACCCCGTCGTGAGCGGGAGTCCGAGATGGCGGGCGATCACCATGCGCTGCACCTCTGACGTGCCCTCGCCGACCTCCAGGATCTTCGCGTCGCGGTAGAGCCGGGCCACCGGTGACTCCTCCATGAAGCCATAGCCGCCGAAGACCTGCGTCGCGGTGCGGGTGGCCTTCACCGCCGCCTCGGTGGCGAAGAGCTTGGCGATGGCGGCGGCCTTCGACACCTCGGCGCGACCGCGTCCGGCGTCCTTGAGCGACGCCGCCTGGTAGGTGAGCAGGCGCGCCGCCTCGAGGTCGACGGCAAGGTCACTGAGCGGAAACGCGACCCCCTGGCGCGATCCGATCGGTTGGCCGAACGTCGTGCGCGTCCCGGCGTAAGCGACGCACTCGTCGAGGCACGCGGCGATCAAACCGACCGACAGTGCGGCGATCGCGATGCGCCCGTCGTCGAGGATGCCGAGCATCTGGCGCAGGCCGTCACCCCGGGGACCGAGGAGCGCGTCCTCGGGGACGCGGCAGTCTTCGAAGGTGAGTCCGTGGGTGTCGGACGCGTGCCAGCCGAGCTTGTCGTAGGCGGGTTCGACGGTGAAGCCCGGCGTGCCGGACGGCACGATCAACGTCGAGATCTCGGGTCGCCCGTCGTCGAGCGACCCAGTGCGCACAGTGATCGTGACGCACGACGTGATTGCGGTGCCGGAGTTGGTGATGAACGCCTTCGTGCCGTTGATGACCCAGTCACCGTCGTGCAGTTCGGCGTGTGTGCGGGTCGCGCCCGCGTCGGTGCCGGCGTCCGGCTCGGTGAGCCCGAAGGCGGCGAGCGCGCGTCCGGCGACAAGGTCGGGCAGCCACCGGTCGCGCTGCTCGTCACTGCCGAAAGTGAGGATCGGGTTGATGCCGAGACCGACCGCGGCCGACAAGCGTGATCCCGATCGACTGGTCGGCGCGGCCGAGCTCTTCGACGGCCAGACACAGGGAGGTGAAGTCAGCCGCGGCGCCGCCGTACTGCTCGGGGGCGGTGAGCCCGAAGAGCCCGAGGTCGCCGAGCTTGGGGATGAGGTCGACCGGGAAAGTGCGGGTGCGGTCCCAGTCGGCCGCGTGCGGGGTGATCTCGGCCTTCGCGAAGTCGCGCACCAGGTCGCGCAGCGCCCGCTGCTCGTCAGTCAGCTCGAAGCCCATGCCCTCACCCGCCCGCCTGCTTGACGTTTACGTTAACGTCAATCAGGCTAACCCCATGCCCCCTACCGTTGGCAAGGCCCAGGACGAGGTTCTTTCCGCGTCCCGAGAAACCTGGTCGATCGGCGACCTCGCCGCCGAGCTCGACGTGACACCGCGGACTCTGCGCTTCTACGAGTCCGAGGGCCTGATCGACCCAATCCGCGGGCCTGGCGGCTCGCGGACCTACACACGTCGCGACCGGACGCGCATGCAGCTAATTCTGCGGGGTAAGCGATTTGGCATGTCGCTACCCGAGATTGCTGAGATCCTCTCGATGTATGACGGAGCGGAGTCAAGCAGAATCCGGCAGCTGGAGCGAGTCGTGTCACGGGTCGGGGAGATCAGCATTGAGCTGACTGCGCGGCAACGCGACATAGCGCGCACGCTGGACGAGCTCGCTGAGGTGTCCGAGCAGTGTCAGGAAAAGCTACAGCAGCTTCGTGCCAGGGCCTGAGACCAGAACGCAACGGAGGACGGTATGGAAGACGCGTCGGAAGAGGTCGTGCGGCAGCGTGGTCTCTGGTTCGAAGAGCTAACGGTCGGAGCGCGCTACGTCCACGCGCCGGGGCGCACCATCGGTGAGGCCGACAACACCCTCTTCAGCGCGCTCACGATGAATCAGCAAGCGGTTCATGTCGACGAGACGTATGCCGCTCAGCAGGAGTTCGGTGGCCGGCTCGTCAACAGCATGATGACGCTGGCGATGGTGGTGGGACTGTCCGTAAACCAGCTGACGCAGGGAACCCTGGTCGCCAACCTTGGGTTCGACGAGGTCTCCTTCCCGGCGCCCCTGTTTCACGGTGACACGCTGCATGCCGAGACTGTGGTGGTGAACAAGCGACCATCGATGAGCCGCAGCGGTCAGGGAGTCGTCACCCTGCAACACGAGGGGCGCAACCAGAACGGTGAGCTCGTCGTGCAGGCGACGAGGAACGTGCTGTGGAAGATGAACCCACGATGAAGCCGATCGCGCCGGAGTCCGGGCCCGCGTACTTGTTCTGTCCGGCGTCGCGGCCGGACCGGTACCAGAAGGCACTGGATGCGGCCGACTTCGCGATCCTCGACCTCGAGGATGCCGTCGCCCCTGCAGACAAGGCCTCCGCGCGCCAGGCGTTGATCGACAACCCCGTGGATCCGGACGCGGTCATCGTGCGGGTTAATGCGATCGGGACGCCGGATTATGCGCTGGATCTCGAGGCGCTCGAGCAGACGGCGTACGGCCGGATCATGGTGCCTAAGGCCGAGGATCCCGAGGCAATCGCGCAGTTGGATCGATTTGAGGTGATCGCGCTGTGCGAAACGGCGCGTGGAGTGCTTCGGGCACCGGCTATCGCGGAGGTGCCGTGCGTGGTGGCGCTGATGTGGGGGGCGGAGGACCTGATCGTCTCGCTGGGGGGGCGATCAAGCCGACGCGCGGATAGCTCCTACCTCGACGTCGCACAGCAAGCACGGTCAATGGTGCTGTTGGCCGCAGGAGCACAAGGCGTCGCCGCTATCGATGCGGTCGTTCTCGACCTCCACAGCAATCAGCCACTCCAGCGAGAATCGCGGGATGCCGCAGCGTCTGGCTTCGCAGGTAAGGCCTGCATTCATCCCAACCAGGTTGAGACCATCAGGGCGACCTGGGAGCCCTCATCGGACCAAGTGAAGTGGGCGAGGCAAGTCCTCGACGCAGTGAATGGTGGGGGCGTCGAAGTTGTCGAGGGACTCATGATCGACGAACCTCTTGTACGCCTCGCGCGTAACGTCCTCAAGGACGCGCAGGACTAGATCTCCGGGTCGACGTCCGTGACCGGCCCGTCCAGTTGCCCGTATCCGAAGATGTGCGCGCTGACGACATCTAGCTCTCGACGTGCATCTCCGAAGAATGCAGCCAACCGATACGCCACCCTCGGGAAAGGCTTCTCACGGGCTCGCCCTCCCACACCCCAGTTCGCCTGCGGCACTACGAGAAACAGATGCTGGGTATCAGGTGAGATATGGGCCTTCCACATATCCTTGCGGTCGTGATTCCGCGGCCCTCGTCCAGCCAGAACACGAAGTCCGGACGGGCCTGAGTGACGAGCCCATCTTGGGGGCTGAGTACTACCTCGCTTCCTAACCCCAGCTCGTGCTCGAGCAGCTCAGCCACGATGTTCCACGCGCGGAGCGCCTCCGCACGCCTCCTGCAGGAAGATGCGCCACCCGTGCTCGGTGACCAGCGCCAGATCGGGCCCGAAGATCAGGCGTCCGAGGTTGATGTACCGACAGGCGCGAAGCCAGTACCCCTCGGCCGGCCCGAACACGACCCGACCAGGCCGTGGCGCGACGAGCAGCAGGCCGGTCCGGGGTGTGTCCCAGTCGTTCGGCAGGGGCAAACGTTCCGCGGCGGCACGCAGGATGTCCGACGCGTCGTGCCAGTGCGTCCCGGGTGCGACCTCCACGCAGGTGCAGTCGATCAGCTCGCAGCTACCTGCGGCGTCCGCGACCAGAGCAAGGATCGGTTGATGCGCCTGAAGGGGTGTTCGGGCAGCGATGTCGTGGAGCAGCCGCTCGGGATCAGCGAAGTCCCAGGGGTCAAGGTCGCGAAATGTCATGACGCGAGAGTGCCGGAGATGGTGCGCCGCCACCGGATATCCACAGGCGACCCGATCCGCTGGCCGAACGCTCCCCTCGCCGCCAGGCTTTCGCTCCGACGAAAGGAGCACCTCATGGGCGAACGCATCCATGGCCTCGGCCACCTCGACATCGTCCCGCCGCTGAACACTGCTGAGCAGCAGTACCTAGCCGCCTACGCGGAAACGAGGACGAGCGTCGCAGGCGACCCGAATCACGTGGACGACCACCCGCTCTTGGCGGAGCGGCGTGCGTTCGCGGCGGCCGACGACGGCGACTACGTGATCTCCGGCCGCGATGAAATCTCGTGGGGGCCAGACTTCAGCGGCGAATCAATGCACACCAAAGACCGTGACGGCATATGGCGTCCACTCGAGTGCCTGCAGCATCTGCTCGACCACTTCTTGACACCCGACGCCGCTCGCCTTCACGAGGGCGACCCTCGGTTCGCGGAGTTCACCTTCGACCATGAGCTGCTCGGAGCGGTCGCGCTCGAGAGCGACTACACCGGACGCCTAACGCTCGTCATGGTCGAGGACGGGGAGGTGCGATCGGTGGTCGTGGCGCAGTGCGTGGGGTGCGGATATGGCGAGACGGGTCTGCCCTCACGTGTGAGCTCGGCCCGGGAAGCGGCGTCCTTGCCATCACCAAACGGGCCATGACCGAGGACAGTCACTTGTGATCCGACGCAAGTGGCGCCAAAATGGCGCCATGCCCAGCATTCAGATCAAGGACGTCCCCGAAGCGACCCACGCCGTGCTGCGCCGACGGGCCGCCGCGGCCCACCAGTCACTGCAGGAATACCTGCGCAGCTGGTTGATCGAGCAGGCCAGTCGCCCGACGGTCGACGAGGTGCTCGACCGAGCTGGTGGCCGGGCGGGCGGCACTGCACCTCTCGACGAGGTCCTCGCAGCTCTCCACGAAGACCGTGATCGTCGCTGACGCGAGCGTGCTCGTCGTCGCTCTCGTCGACGACACGGCGCTCGGCGACCAAGCACGACACCGACTGCGCGGCGAGGAACTCGCCGCACCAGAACTGGTCTACCTCGAAGTCGCCTCGGCCCTCCGACGGCTCGTCAACCGTGGCCACGCGCCACCTCGCCGCGCCGCACTGGCACTTGACGATCTGCTGGACCTTCCCGTCCAGAGCGCGAGGCACACGCACCTGCTGCCGCGAGTGTGGGAGCTGCGCCCGAACCTGACCACCTACGACGCCGCGTACGTTGCCCTCGCCGAGGCGCTCGACGCTCCTTTGTTCACGGCGGACCGGCGCCTGAGCCGCGCCACGGGCCCACTCTGCACCTTCGAGCTGCTGGCCGGGTTCGGCTAACGGACCAAGGCCCTCTCAGCAGCGAGACGGGCATGGCGTGCATACTCTTGGTATACTCATAGTATGACTACGACCATCAAGGTCTCGAACGACGTGCGCGACCGTCTCAAGGCACAGGCGTCGCGCGCGCACCGGACGTTGGGCGAGCACCTCGCCCACCTCGCCGACCTGGCCGATCGCGAGGGCCGCTTCCAGGCCATGCGTCAGGCGATCGCTGACACCCCTCCCGAGGCCATGGCGTCGTACGCCGACGAGGTGGCGGCCTGGGAACAGCTCGACCGTGATTGACCTCGCACCCGGAGACGTCGTGTGGGTGGCACCCGACCCGACCGTTGGCCGCGAGCAAGCCGGCCGCCGACCAGCCGTCGTGATCAGCGGCATCGACTACCTCAACACCGTCGAGACCCTGGCGATCGTTGTGCCCGTCACCAGTGTCGACCGTGCCTGGCCCAACCACGTCCCCGCTCAGTGACATCGAGCTGCCACAGCCTTCGTGGGCGATGACCGAGCAGGTGCGCACGATCTCGCGCGAACGCATTGTCGGCCGACCCGGCCGCGTCGACGCGTTAACCCTGCAAGAGCTGCGTGGCTGGGTTCGCGACTTCCTCGACCTGTGACGCGGCGACTGCCAGCCACGAGCGCGCCCTGCCGAGCTATGGGGTCTCGTTGCCGCCCCTTCGTCGACCGGCTGAAGGATCGCGATGGGAATGGTCCTGCCGGCCTTTCGCGCATACCTGGCGACCGCTGGCACCTCGGCCAGCACGACATCGGTCCACATGTCGTCGCGAGCCGCCGAGGAACGGCCGTCGAGGAGCCGGTAGAGCCCCACTCCGATCCGGTTGCCGATTCGAGTCAGTCGCCGAGACGTGTCTTCGCTCCTCGCTGTGCAGCGGCGCCGAGCCGAATCAGGTCTTGCTTCAGTTTGGAGTCGCGGTCTTGGTGGGCCGGGATGAGGCTGGCGTAGACCCGGTCCAGCAACCACGGTGCCCGCAGGACCGAGAAGGACTGACGGATAGTGGTGCCACCGTCCACCAGCTGCAGCTCGACCCGCCACAGGGTGCTGTCAGGGAACAGCGGGGTCGGCACCGTGCGCCACACGAGCTCGCGGGGCGCCTCGGCTGAGACGATCTCGTTGATGCGGCTCCACGACAGCCAGCCCACCCGGTTGCGTCCCACGAATGTCGCACCGGGACGGGGTCGGTGGTCATCGCCGAGCCAGTGCGCAGATCGGCACTCGTGGCTCCATTCGCCGATCCGGGTGACGTCGACCAGGACGTCCCACACCTCGCCCGGCCTGGCGGCGACCACGACCTCGACTCGCGACTCCTTCTGCACCTCACTCATGACCTCGGTCCCATCGCTTCGCCACGTCCCTCACATCTGGGCGTGGTCCAGATGCCGCTGGATCGTCGTCAGCAGCCACTGCTCGTACTGCTCGGAGGATCGTCCGCCGATCTCGGTCAGAAGGTGGAACGCATCCGCACCCATGAATACCCACAGCCCGTCGAGCACGTCATCAGGGACTGCGTGACCGAGGACCTTCGCGACGCCTTGACTGATGTTCAGCCGCCTCCGCTTCTCCAGCTCCTTGAGCTTCGTCCCGAGCTGGGGGTCGCCCACCGCCGCCTCACTCAGCGCGCGGCGCAGTCGCCACGTTCGTTGGTTGATGCCCGTAAGCAGCCGAGCTGCCGCTTCGACCCGTTGGGTGAAGTCGCCTCGTCCCAGGGCAGCGAACTCCGCACGGTCTGACAGCGGCACCGGTTGCGTGTCACCGACCACGCTGACGTCGATGGCCGCAAGCAGCAGCGCCGCCTTGGAGCCGAAGCCCGCGTACACCGTCTCGACTGCGACGCCCGCGGACTTGGCGATGTCGCGAATGCTTGTGGCTGACCATCCGCGCTCCTCGAAGAGAGCGGTGGCCGCCTTGAGCACCAGCGCCCGCGTCTGCGCCGCCTGCTGCCGGCGGCGAGCCGATCGGTACGGGCGCTGCCGCACCTGCGAAGCGTCCGCCGTCACGACGCCACCTGTCCGGAGGGCGACCGGTCTGGCGTCCACCGGACGCGGGCCCGGCGTCGGTAGGCAGGACCGAAGCCGTAGAGCAAGAGCAGCCGCAGCGGCGGTGGCACCTTGTGGACCACAACCTCGTATCCCTCGGGGTCGATCCCTTCGATCAGCCAGTGCCCCTCCATGGCCAGCTGTCGGGTGCCCTTCGGCTTGATGTTGTACTCCTGCTCGACGGCGTTCCACTGCCGGTCGGTGATGCTGGTCGCCACCACCGGCATTGCCTCCGCCACTTCGCGGTCCAGGTGCGCGAACAGCACGGCGTTCAGCTGATCCAGCGCCGAAATCAGCGCGATACACTCGGCGTCTGTGGTCGTCTCGGCGTATCGCTGTGCGGCTGCCGCCGCCTCGTCGGCCAGCGGTGCGATGCGCGCATGGTCGGCCTCCAGCGAAGCGAGCAGCTCGGCTGCGCCCGGATTGCGGCTCAGCACCAGAGGCCACAAGCCGGCGTCTTCGCTGGTGTGGTGCGCGTGCAAGAACTCGAGCATCCAGGCCACGTGTTGGCCGAGGGCCACCCGCTGCCGCCCCCGCGGCGGCGGGTCGGCGTCCAGCACCTCGCGCACTCGTCGCAGGTCTCGCTTCAGCGCCGCATGGACGATGCCCATCATGCGGACGTCGGCGGGGTTCTCGGGCCTCACCATGCCCTCACCTCACAGCTGAACCGGAACTCGTTCACTTTCGATACAGTAGCGTTCCAGTGAACCCGTGTCCAGGGCCCAGGCGATGTCGACCAATCGCGTCACGTCGAGATGCCGGATCGCTTCTCGTCAGATAGGCGATAAGCGGTTAGGCTCACATCATGCCCGACTACGACGCCAGCGCCTTCCCGCCGTTCGCCGTGACGGTCGACCTCGTTGTCTTCACCGTCCGCGACCGCCGGTTGCAGGTTCTGCTGGTGAGGCGCGGCGAGACTCCGTTCAAGGGGCGTTGGGCGCTGCCCGGCGGCTTCGTGCTCGTCGACGAAGACCTGCACGAGTCCGCCGTCCGCGAGCTCGCCGAAGAGACCGGGCTGACCCTGCGCGACGTACACCTCGAGCAGCTCGCCACGTACGGAGCGCCCAAACGTGACCCACGCATGCGAGTGGTCAGCGTCGCGTGGCTGGTGCTCGCCCCCGACCTGCCCTCCCCCACGGCCGGCACGGACGCAGCCGACGCCTCATGGCGTCCGGTCGACGACGTTCTCGTGGGCGGACGACTCGCATTCGACCACTCCCGGATCATCCGCGACGGGCTCGAACGCGCCCGAGCCAAACTCGAGTACTCGTCACTCGCGGCGTCCTTCTGCCCCGAGGAGTTCACTGTGGCCGAGCTGCGCGAGGTGTACGAGACCGTGTGGGGCGTGCAGCTTGACCCGCGCAACTTTCACCGCAAAGTCACCGGCACGCCGGGATTCCTGGTCGAGACCGGCGAGACGACCACGCGGGGCGGAGGACGACCGGCGATGCTCTACCGCGCACAGGACGCTGTGCTCAACCCGCCGATCCTGCGGACCTAACTCCTCAGCACCACCACAACTCGACACTCAGTGGGCGGCCTGCCGGATCGGACGGAAGCCACGCGCGATCATCCAGATCGCCAGCACCATCTCCTGCACCGCCAGCGGCAGAATCAACGGTGCCTGCGCAGCCGAGTTCACCTCGATGGCACCGTATGCAGCCAGCAGGGAGCCAATGACGTACAGCACGATCGCCACCAACCCCCACCCGGAGATCCACCTGGGTGCGATCCCCGAACGGAAGAGCGCGATGTAGAACAGCGCAGCGCCCAGGCAAAACACCAGGGCGAGCACAGTATTGGTCGCTTCAGAGTCGAGCAGGACGCGTCCTAACTCACGCCACGTCTCATCGGAACCCCCGAGTCCGCCAAGGGTGACCAGTGACAGGACACCGGCAGCAAGCACGACGTAGCAGGCCGTCTCGACGGCGCCGCGGATGACGAGGTAGCCGTAGGCAAGGAACTCGCTCACCGGACGAAGCACGGGCATCAGCACGACGGGGATGAGAGCCAGCGACAGACCCATCACCAGGATCAGCAGCGCACCGGTCACCACGGCTGACTGATTCGTGGACGCCGATGCAACTGGGTCAGCGGCGTCGCTGACCGTCGACAGAACCACCACGCTCAGCACGCCGGCGATGGTTCCCACGATGTAAAGCACGCCAGCCGCGATGGCCGCCCCTCGGTGCTCTCGGTGCCTGGAGTCGTCGACCACCGGCGAGATCTTCACGCTCAGCCGATCAGTCATCGTCGTCATCTGTTCGGTCATGACGCACGCTCCTTTCCTCTCAACTGCGACGCCTTCTCCGCTGCCGGCCCGGCGTCCACAACCACCGGCATCCGACCGCGCCAGCGCTCCCACGCCGTGTCGTCGGTGACCAGCTCACACATGAAGTGGGCTACGTGGGCCATCCGGGTGTGATCGGGGCGGAACAGGCTGCTGACGATCGCTTCGTGGACGACGTACTCGCCGACGTCACCCTCCTTCAGGGTGTCGGGACGCACCACAACCCATTGCAGGTGCGGATCGGCGGGGCCGACCTCGTTCACGAGGAAGTCCGCCGCCCGCTGGTTGTCGCGGGACGGGGGAAGCACGAGCCGCAGTACCGACAGGAAGGCACGCTGACCGGCTCCCCGCCGGGAGTCCGCATGCTTCGGTTGGTTGACCGAGACGCTGCCCATCAGGATCAACCGCACCGGCGCTGGCGGCGGGCTTGCCTCCAGCGCTGCGCGCACCTGACTGAGCGCGTGTCGGACCAAGTCGTGCGGCGGTCCGAGGACACCACGGACGCTGATGGTGTGGCCCAGGCACGAGATCACGGCATCGCAGCCGTCGAGGTGATCGACGAGGTCAGCTGCCGGCATTGTTAGCAGGTCGGCTTCGACCACCTCGAGCAACTGGTGACCGGCAACTTCTGCCAGCAGTCGATCAGCAGAGCGCACGATCGCGCGTACGGCGACTCCGCGGTCCAGCAGCTGCGTGACGACGCGGCTACCGGTCCGTCCGGTGGCACCCAGCACCAGAACCTGACGTGTGGCGTCCATGCCATGCACCCCTTTTCGACGGGGAAGGTCAGCGGGCAGCGTCGACGAGATGTGCGGTCGGCGCGTCCTCGACGGCGGGGGAGCGCTCACGCAGCAGGGTGACGCCGAGCCCGGCCAGCCAGACGATGACCAGCAGCCCGAACACCACCGCGATGGCAGCCAAACCTGGAACCGCCGAGATGATCCCTGCGGCGCCAGCGATGAGCCCGGACCAGCTCAGCCAGGTCGGCAGTGCGTGGCCGCGCAGCGCCACCAGGTTCACCAGCAGCAACCACGTACCGCCCAGCACCTCACCGCCTGCTCCGCCGAGCCCAAGCGTGACGGGATAGATCGCCTGCCACGCCACGACAGCGGCTGCCGGATCGGTGGTGTTCAGATCGACCACTGAGTTCATACCGACGATGAAGACCATCCCGCTGGCCACCAGCACGCCGGCCCAGATCAGGCCGACCACCGAGGCGGCCCGCGAGGTAGCCGGTGCGATGCCGGCCAGGCGCTCGTGCAATCCCAGCGCCAGCACGGTCAGCACGAGGCCGAACGCCACATAAGCGATGAGGTACATCAGATGCAGGCCGAGTTGGTGGTCGACGAGCAACTGAACCTGCTCGCCTGGGTCGGTCACCGACGGCATGTTGGTGCCGACGAGGAAGTAGAGCATCGCGGCCACCAGGGCCGCTGCAAGGTAGAGCGCGGCGAAGCCCGAGGCTCTTCGGCTCGAGATCGTATTGGTCATGGCGCACCTCCTCATTGCGACAGCATCCATCCATGACCTGCACCCCAAGTCTTGCGCGACCTAGAGGTGTGCCAGAAGTGTCGAACGTCCCCGCTCGCGCCAGCGCCGGCTTGGAGCGCATCCGGAACGACGTTCGCCGGAGGATCACCTAAGATCGAACAACTGTTCGATCCTTTGCTACCTTGGTCCCGTGGCCGCGCTGCAGAGTTCGCTCTTCGACACCGCCTCCGCTCCTGCCCTGGGACGTCTGGGTGCGGGGCTCACCCGTACCCAGCTCGATGACCGCTCTTGGGTAGAGCACCAGCTCGGTTGGGTGCAGGGGTCGGACGCCCTCTTCGACACGCTCGCCGATGACGCACCCTGGCGTGCCGAGCGGCGTCAGATGTACGACCGCGTCGTCGACGTCCCCCGCCTGGTGTGCTGGTACGACGCGACGACGGCGCTGCCGCACGACGTCCTTGCGCAGGCGCGGATTCGCCTATCGGCCCACTACCGCAACCAACTGTCGGAAGGATTCGCCACCGCCGGTCTCTGTCTCTACCGCGACGGCAACGACAGTGTCGCCTGGCACGGCGACACGATTGGACGCGGTCGCACCGATGACACGCTGGTGGCGATCATCTCCCTGGGTACTCCGCGAGCGCTGCTGCTTCGTCCTCGCGGAGGAGGCGCTGAGTCTCGCCGCTTCGTACTGGGACACGGCGACCTGCTCGTGATGGGCGGCGCCTGCCAACGGGCCTGGGAACATGCGGTGCCCAAGACGACAAAGCCCTGCGGGCCACGCATCTCGGTGCAGTTCCGTCCCCCTGGCGTACGGTGACGTGCCGTTGAGCAGCGCGCGGGTCCAGCATCGAGCATCACCCGCGACGTAGCGAACTGCGTCAGCGGCGGTGGTGGTGCTCAACCAGCTGCCACACCTGGCGTAAGCCCATGACCATCAGCACCGCCCAGAGCCCTGCGCCACCGAGCACGAACGGGTCAAACGTGAAGACCCCTGCCGCAACGAGGAACAGGAACGGGATGAGGAGGCCGATCGAGGCTACGACTCGTCCCACCGGGCCAAACGTCGTATCGCTCTTGGCCCAACGCGAGGCCTTACCGAGAGGCAGGGCGGGAGTCAGGTCCCTGGGCGGGGAGAAGCCCATCCGGCTCGGCGTCATGGGCTGAGCAGGCTCCATCGACTGCGCCCCCCCAAGCGGCTTCGGGGCAAAGAAGTCGAACTCACCGGTCGTTGGCTCAGCCATAACGTCAAGATCGACCACCCCGGGGTCCCACTTGACCGTGTCCGCGGGTCAGCTGCCCGTGGAAGGTGACCTTGGCCTCTGTCCCGCGTGCCGGGCAACAGCAAGACTGCAAGGTGCGGGTGTCCTCTCCACCGTCTAGGGGGGTGTCTCATGGCGATCTACACGCCCATGCAAGTTCCTCAGCCGCCGGCTGAGACCAAAACGGTTCAACGCGCACCGAATACGCCACAGCGGGTGCATACGCGAAGGGCACATCGGACGGGCCTCGTCATCGACATCGCCCTTGCCCTGATCGCGATCTTCCTACTGCTGATCGTGGTCTTCTGATCCCTGTCCAGCGGCAGTTACGAGTTCGGATCAGGCGTTCTGCGCCTTGATCTCTTTCTCGATGTCCTTGAACGAGGCATCCACCTCACGCTTGGTCTCTTTGAGTGCGTGCAGCTCGGCTTTCTCAATGGCCTCGGAGACGGTCAGGTCGCCGATCACCACGAGTGCTGCCTCACCGGAGTCGATGAGCTCGCCGAGTTCCTTGACGTCGCTGCGCGACATGCCTTTCCAGAGGTGTCCACCGATACCGCCGACGGCACCACCAACGACAGCCGCACCGATGATCGCTGGCGGGAACAGAATCCCGACGAGCGCTCCAACCCCGGCACCTGCCCATCCGCCTGTGCGGGTGGCGGTCTCGTCCTTGGCCACGTGCACCTTGCCGTCTGCGTCCTTGGTAACGACAGCGGCGTCGAAACTGCCGACAGCGTCGACCATGTGTAACGCCTTCACTACGTCGTAGTCGGCCTGGGCTGCGGGCTCGTTGGCGTAGACCCCGAGGTAGAGGAACGTGGCATCTGCATTGCTCATGTGAAATCCCTTCGTTGACTGCCTCAGATGGTATCGGCGTTTCCCTACATCCTGCCCGACGGGGGACGAGCCATTAGGCTCGCGATCATGGCCGAACACCAGATCACCTCGTGGCGTGACATCCCTTCCATGGTTATCGCACGCGATGGCGACGAAGTCGCCAAGATCCAGCTGGCAGCGCGCTTCCAAGAGGCGATCGATGAGGCCGCCATGCGTCTTGGCGAGGTCGGCGGCGACGAGTACCTTGCAGGCTGGACGCGGTCAGACTGGGCGACAGCCGACGGCGACCCCACCCATCTCGCCAGTGTCGTGGCCGAGCAGCTCGAGGCCGAGTGGACTCCTGAGCGGATCAACGACTACCTCAACGGCCTGGGGCCGGCCGCCGACTAGTTATCCGCCTCGTCTGCGGTCGCAAAGGTGACAGTGAGGCAGACCTCGTGGTGCTCTGGCCCGGTATCGGGGTGGCCACCCTGGAGGTAAAGGGTGGCCGGATGTCAGGTGGCCGCAGCGTAGGAGTCGAGCACCCTTCGGATGGCTGCCCGCAGGACGACGTCGGCGGTGAGTTCCGCCCCGCCGACCGCACTGCCCGGAACCTCAGGTGCGGTGATGCACGGGAGGTACTGGCTCACCAGCTCGTCGGGGAGCCCGGTGCCCTCGAGGTTGGCCAACATCTCCCCGACGGCGTCCTGTACCGACACCACCGGCCAGTAGTAGCGCGACCGATCGCTTCGCGAGTAACTGCGGGCGTAAGCCGCTTTTTCGGGATCGTCGGAGTAGAACGGTTGCCAATCCCTCGGGGCCGCACGCATTGCGCGGTCCAGCACGTCGCGGACCCCGGATGCGGCGTCACCCAGTAGCTCGTCCTCGATGAAGGTCAGCGCGAACAGCGCCTCGCGATAGGCGAATGTCAGTCCAGGTCCCACCTTCAGGATCGCGAAATGGTCCTCCACCAATGCACGCAGAGCTGCGCGCGTCTGATAGTCGGTGCTGTGCGCCTCGAAGACCATCGACCCATCCGGCGGCAGGCACCGCTCGAGGTGCGCGGCCTGGCCTGGCACGTACGCGTAGAGCTCGGCGTCGCTGAACTCCACGCCGGGTTGCGCCACCACACCGCGCACTCGTTGCCAGGCATCGGTTATTCCTGCTGCTGCGAAGGCCAGCTCGGTGACCTCGATCGTCTCGGCGACATCGTCGACTGCGCTCACGTGGATGCCGTGCTCGCCCGCCGATTCACCACCGGGTACCGGGACCTCGGTGCCGATGACGTAACGGGGCGCTGCACCGATGTCAGCCGCGGCACGTTCACTCACGCGACCAAGGCGCGCCGCCCGTTCTGCGACGAGCGCCGGCGCCAGAGCACCGGGAGGGTCGTCCGCGCAGCGAATCGAGGTGTCGAGGTGGATCTTGGAGTACCCCGCTGACACGAAGGCGTGCACCAGCTCCTCGGACTTGGCCATCGCTGTCTCGGCCGGCAGATGCTTCCAGGGGTTCGGTCCGAGGTGGTCGCCACCAAGCACGAGTCGCGCTGGGGGAAGGCCGTAACGCTCAGCCAGCGCGGTGACCTGATCGCGAAACGCAGCTGGGTTCAAGCCGGTGTATCCGCCATCCTGATTCACCTGGTTGCAGGTGGCCTCGATGAGCACCACGTGCTCACCCTCGACCCCGTGTCGAATCGTCTCGTCCAGCACCAAAGGGTGGGCTGAGCAGATCGACGCGATGCCATCAGGGCGACCCGCACGATGGGCCGCAGCCAGCGTGTCGAGTGGGTGTTCGCTCACGCTCGCCCACCGCCGAGTTCTTCCACCGGTACTGATGCCAACCAGATGTCGACATCGTCAAGCGACGGCTGAGCAGCTGTACCTCCAGTACCGCCGGTGGAAAGCGTCCCGGCGATGACAGCCATGGCAAGACAGGTCCCGGCATCGCGTCCCTGCAGTCGTCCGGCCAGGAACCCGGCGTTGAACGTGTCTCCCGCACCGACCGCATCTACGTATTCCACGGGAGGAGTGCGCAGTACCCGATAGTTACTGCCTCCGAGTGTTGCCGCACCTCCTCGCTCACCGCGCTTCACCACCACTTCGCAGCCGTTCTCGCTGACCAGCTCAACGGCGCGCTCCAGAATGGGGGACCGGGCGATGGCCGTGAGCTCCGTCTCATTGGGAAGGAAGAGGTCACTCTCGGCGAGAAGCTCCGCGAGGTCCCACCTCTCGCGCGGGTCCCAGTTGGTGTCAACCGACGTTGATGTACCAGCTGCTCGAAACCGGGCGAAGGCTACCGGAAGGGCTTCGCGGTACGCCTGCGACATCAGGTAGTACGAGGCCGCATGCACGTGCCGTGCTGCGCGATCGGGCAGTGCGGACAGGTCTTCAGGTGAGAGGCCGGAGATCGTTCCGGTGGCAGTCAGCACCGCGCGGTCGTCCCCTCGGTTGAGTATCACCGACATGCCGGTCGGCGTGGATGCATCCACCCGCAGGTGCTGCAGATCCACCCCCGCCTCGGCGAGCCGCACCAGCATCAGCTGACCGAGGTCGTCATCTCCGACCACCCCACACAGCCCTACCCGAAGACCGAGACGGGCAGCGCCGACCGCAGTGATCGCCGCCGAACCTCCCATCACCAGCGAAGCGCTGTCGACGAGCTGCTCCACCTGACCGAATTGAGGTGTCAGGCCAGGAGACGCGACGATGACGTCGGGGTTGATGTCACCGACGACCAACAGGTCCAGCTGAGACACGACACACCTCGTCAGTGCAGATAGCTGGGCAGGTGCTCGCGTTGCGCGTCCACCATTTCCTCGAACATATCGCGAATCTGCTGAAGCTCGCAGACCGCGGATGTCAACGGGTCGATCATCAGCGCATGAACGGCTGCCTCACGATCTTCGTCCAGGATCGAAGTGACGGCGAGATCGTTGAACTCTTGGTGACGCCGTACCCATGACGCCATATGCTCTGGCAACGATCCGAAGTGCTCCGGATGGATTCCCGAGGCATCGACAGTCGCTGCCACCTCGATGGCGTTGCCCTGGTGCAGGTTGTCGACCCAACCGTTGTTCGGGGTAGTGACATACACCGTTGTGGGCTTGCCCGACACCATTGCCTCGACGATCTGCGAAGGGTACTCCCCCCCTCGTTCCATCGGGAACTCGCGAGTGCCGGCGAGCACGGCGCGCAGCATCTCATCGTTCTCACGACGCCAGGTCGGCCAGTTGTGCGCGTAGAAGCCGGACTCGCCGATGTACTCCTTACCGATCCATCGCTTGACGACGTCTGGATGGGTGCGGAAGTAGGGCAGGTACTCCGAGACATGCCCACTGCTCTCGGTGGGGAAAGCGCCGAACTGGTACATCAGCTCGAACCTGACAGGGTCCTGATCCAGCACCTCCGGAATCCGGCCACGTTCGCGCAACATGGGATAGAGGTCTTCGCCCTTGCGGGTCAGCTGCGTCAGCCAAGCCAAATGGTTGACGCCCGCGGCGCGAAACTCGATCTCGCGCTTGTCGATCGCGAGGTAGTCGGCGAGGTTCTCGACGGTGTAGTGAACCGAGTGGCACATTCCCCATACGGGAATGCTCGCCGCTCGGGACGCGGCCAGAATCGTCATCGACATCGGGTTCGTGTGGTTCAGCACCAGCGCATCGGGACAGAGCCGCTCGACATCGGCAACGATCTCCAGGATCGAGGGGATGGTACGCAACGACTTGAACAGACCCCCAGGACCGATCGTGTCGCCGATGCACTGGTCGACGCCGTACTTCATGGGGATGTCGTAGTCGAAGTCCACCGTAGCCAGCCCCGCTACCTCGATGGTGCTGATCACGACCGTCGACCCGGGGAGCAGCTCGGTGCGGTCCACCGAGGACCGAACGGTCCACTCGCGGCCGGACCGTTCGATCAGGTAGTCGGCGAACTCATGGGCAAGCGCCAGCCGCTCGGCGTCCAGGTCGACGAGCCGGAACTCGCCAGCGTCCAGTCCCGGGGCAGTCAGGAAGTCGGTCATCAGCTCAGCAGCGAACACCGTGCTACCAGCTCCGATGATGGTCAGGACAGTCATGTCACTTACCTCCGGACAGGGTGAGCCCTTGGACGATCCATCGTTGGGTGGCGAGAAAGACGAGCAGCACCGGTACCACCATCAGCACAGACGCCGCCATGACGAGGTTCAGCTGAGCCGAATGCTGCGTCGAGTACCAGGACAAGATCACCGGGATCGTGCGCTTGCTGTTCTCCGTCAGCACGATCAGCGGCCACAGGTAGGCGTTCCAGTTGAACATGAAAGTGAGAAGCCCCAAGGTCGCCAGTGCCGGCTTGACCTGAGGAAGGACCACTGACCAGTAGATCCGGAACTCCGATGCACCATCGACTCGCGCCGACTCGATCTGCTCATCGGGCAGCGACCGGATGAACTGGCGCATGATCAGGATCGCAAACGGGTCGACGGCAACAGTGATGACCAGACCCCACAGGTTGTTGAGCAGGCCGATTTTGCTGAGGATCAGGTAGTTGGGGATCATCAGCACGCTCGGCGGCACCATCATCATCGCCATCAGGTACCAGAAGAGGATGTCGCGTCCCCGGAAGACGTACTTGGCAAAGATGAAACCAAGGATGGAGGACGTGAACAGTGTCACGACCACATTCGTCAGTGCGACGAACAGCGAGTTCCGGTAGAAGGTGGTGAGGGGCAGCCCAGGGTCGTTGAGAATGGTGCTGAAGTTGTCTAGCGTCCAGTCCTGCGGCACGAAGGTGGGCGGGATCTGGCGGATCTCCGCACCGGTCTTGAAGGCTCCGAAGACCATCCAGAAGAACGGAAGGGCGGCGATGACGGCGCCAATAGCCAGAACGAGGTAAAGCATCACGCGTCCGACAGGCGGTGGCCGGCGTGGAGGCTTGACGACCGTGACGGCTTCCGGACGTATCTTCTCAGCTGCAGCGAGCGTCGCCATCAGTACGACCACTTCGTGCGCAGCATGCGGGACTGGATTAGCGTGATGAGCAGGACGATCGCCAGCAGCACCAACGACTCGGCAGCGGCCCAGCCCATGGCCTGGAAGGTGAATGCGTTCTGGTAGATGTCGAGGGGAAGCACCCGCGTCTGATTGTCGGGGTTACCCAGGGTCATCACTTGGAAGAGATCAAAGGCCTGGAATGACGAGATCATCGTGAGGATCGCGGTCAGCAGGATGGTCGGCTTGAGCAAGGGCAGCGTGACGTGCCAGAACCGCTGCCAGGCGTTGGCACCATCGAGCAGGGACGCCTCCGTGAGCTGCTTCGGGATGCCCTGTAGGGCAGCGATGAAGATCACCAGGTTGTAGCCGATGTCCATCCAGAGGTAGGCGGCCGTGACCGCGAGGAGCGCCACCGGAACTCCGGCGACCGTCAGCGACGGGTCGTTCAGCCAGGAGATGACCGTGGTCTCTCCGGTGATCTTCGTCAAGATGCCGTTGAGCAACCCGTACTGCGGATTGAGTACGTACTGCCAGATGACCGCAACGGCGACTGCGGAGGTGAGCACCGGCATGAAGAAGACCGTGCGCAGCAACGGGCGAAGTCGTCGTGCGGCTGCCTCGATCATGACCGCGAGCGGCAAGGTGATCAGCAGGTTGAGCGGCAGCACGATAAAGGCAAAGACGAGTGTCACGACGACGGCGGTGTGGAAGGTCTGCGCCAACTGCGAAGGGTTCGAGAAATCGAAGAGCTGCTGGAAGTTCTCCAGCCCGACGAATGGGTTGTCGCCGCCAAGGCCACCGATGCTCGCGCCTTCCCGGCGAGGGCTGTAGTTGAAGAGCGAGAGTGCGAATACCCACACGAGCGGAAGCAGGGTGAAGAAAGCCAGGTACAGGATGATCGGCCCCAGCACGATGCGCCGGAACCGGTTCTGAGGTGCCGTGAGCGACCCCCGCGACCGGTCCTTGGGAGGGCCGGTCGTCGGGGGTCGTTCCACGGCTTCGATGGCCATGACGATGATCTCCCTGGCTAGAGGGAGTTGGCCTCCTGTTCGATAGCGGCCAATGCATCCTCGACGCTCGTCTGCCCGTTGAGGTAGTCAAGCACGTTGGGAACGATGACCCGGTAGAACAGCCGGTCGCGGTCCGGCAGACTGCCGATGTACTTGGCGTCGCCCAGGATGTCCAGCCACGGGGCAAGGTAGGCGGCATCGGCGAGTAGCTGGTCACGGGCGTCCCCCTGGGTATTCGCCTTCAGCGCCGGCAGGGTCCCGGTCGCGAGGTTCCAGTCCAGGGCGTTCTTGTCGTTCTGCGCGACGTACGCCACGAAGTCCCAGGCCAACTCCTGCTCTGGACTGTTGGACGACACCGCGAGGCCCCACCCGGAGTCAGCTGCGAAACTGTTGTTCTCCAGCGTCGGGAGTGGGACATACTCGGTGTTCGCCACGACATCCGGGAAGTCCGTTGCGTACTCAGGAACCACCCATGGACCCACCAACCCCATCGCGCAGAGCTCAGTGAAAAAGCAGTCGCCCACCCAGTTCGCGGTGTCGGTGAAGAGCGTTGGGTCAACGATCTGCTCATCGACGAAACTCTTCATCAACTCCATCGATGCCTGAGCCTCCGGCGTCTGGAAGGTGAACGTGCCGTCTTCGGCGAGGTAGCTGCCGCCGTTCTGGAGAATGAGCGACAGCAGGGTGTAGGAGATCCCGTCGTTGGTGGTGAAGTGGTAGCCGGCCCGTGTGATCGAGCCATTGTCAACCACCGTCAACTTCTTCGCGTCAGCCTTGAACTCGTCGAAGTTTGCCCAACCGTCGAGAGCGACACCGGCGTCCTCGGCCATGGCGGTGTTGACGAGAGTCGCCCCGTACTCGACATTCGACTCCTGTGGCATCCCGTACAACTGATCGTCGCACTGGTACCCGCCGAGCGGACCAGGGAAGAACGCGTCCTCGGCCTCTTTCATGGTCGAGATGTTCTCAGGAACCGTCGACAGGTTGTCGGCGTAGCTGCAGGTCCAGCTGCCGAACATCTGCAGGATGTCTGCTTCGTTGCCAGCTGGTAGCGAGGTCTGCAACGTCTGGATGTAGCTGTCGTAGTCGAACGTCTCGAACTTGATCTCGGTGCCCGGGTTCTCAGCCATGTAGGCATCCCCGAGCTTCTGGTACGCCTTGTTGAACGACTTGTTGACGTGCGTCCACACCGTGACCGACCCCCCGGGTGCGGCCGTGTCCTCGCCATCGCCCGAAGAGGTGCATCCGGCGGCGAGCAGCGCCAACACCACTACTCCGATGGCCATGCTCCGTGCACTCTTCATGGTTCCTCCTCCTCAGGACGCGTCAGGCGACTCGTCCAGGTGAATGACGGCGGTCAGATGTCGAGGTTGATCAGGGTCCAGGCCTTTATGCAGTGCTCGTTCGAGGGCCAGCAACTGCAGGGGAAGGAGGTAGAGGGCTGTTGACGCCCAGCCTGGGATGTCACCGGGGATCTGGTGGTGGCCCTCGAGGCCGACCGTGACCAGGCGCGATCCGAAAGGACTGATGTCCTTCAGGACGGCCTCTTCGAGCGAAGCTCGCTGCGGTGAGACCAGGGCGATGACGGCAGCCTTGTCATCGCACATCGATATGGGACCGTGCCGAAACTCCATGGCGTGGTACGCCTCTGAGCCGGTGAGCGACATCTCCTTGAGCTTCAGCATCCCTTCCGAGGCGATCCCGTAGAGCGCCCCTGACCCCAGGAAGAAGAACGACTCGTTGGCCTCATCTCGGGCCAGCGAGGACATGAGCGGACGCGATCTGGTCAGGATTGCCGAGGCTGCGGACGGGAGGGCGTGAAGGGCTGAGAGATCGCCACCGCGCAACGCTCCTGCAATGGCCGAAACGATCAACTGCATCGACGTGAACGAGCGGGTTTGTGCCACCGACTGCTCAGCTGCCGCCGGAGCTGCCCACACGACGTCGGCCACCTCGGCGAGCGTGGAGTCCGGGTAGCAGGTGATGACCGCGACCGAGCGCCCACCCATCCTGCGGAAATGCTCGGCGGCCATCACGGTCTCTGTCGTCGTGCCCGAGCGCGAGATGGCAACGAGAAGGGTGCCACCGGGGTTGGCAAGCCTCGGCTCCGCCTGCGCGATCAGCTCGGATGCGGGGAGCGCCCACGCGCGGAGTCCGGCCTCGCGGAAGAGTGCAGCTGCGGACATGGCCAAGTAGTGCGTCGATCCACATCCGGTGACCAGGACGTCGGTGATGCCGTCGTGAAACGGCTGTGTGAAAGTCATCGGGTCCAGCGCATCGATGGTCTGCTGCCAAACGCCGGGTTGAGAGAGGATCTCCTGCTCAGTGTGGGTGCTCATGGCGTCAGCTCCGCAACGATGACATTGGTTCCGGCGCTCCGCAGATCAGCAATCACCTGCGTGGCAGCACCGGTATCGGTCACGACGGTATCGATCGCCGAGAGTTGGACGACATGCGTGGTGGAGACTCTGCCCAGCTTGGTGTGGTCAGCCAGCACGATGCATCGCTGCGCGTTCTCAATGAAGGCCAGGTCTGTCGCCGCCTCGACGTCGCCGTCGGCGGTGAACCCATGCTCGCTGTCGATCGCCGGAACGCCCAGAAACGCGATGGAGGCGCGATAAGACCCAATCGCCTCAACTGCGCGGGGGCCGACCATCGACTGCTCAGGGCTGCGCAGTGTTCCGCCAATCACGATCACCTGACCCCGACGTCCTCTGGACAGCTCGGTGGCCACGGGCAGCGAGTTCGTCACGACGGTGACGTCGGCGTCCACGAGCTGCTCGGCCAGGTGCAGCGTCGTCGAACCCCCACCGAGGAACAGGGTTTCCTCCGGCTCGATGAGGGCAACCGCTGCTCGCGCGATCGCGCGCTTCTCGGGGATCCGGCGCGAGCCACGGGCCGGATACGGGAGCTCATGGATCTGGGTCGCCACCGCTCCACCATGGGTGCGCTGCACGAAGCCTGAGCGCTGCAGGGCATCGAGGTCACGTCGAACGGTTGCCTCGCTGACGCCGAGGCGGTCGGTGAGCTGTCCGACGGTGACGGCGTCGTCGTCCTCGAGCATCTGCTGGATCTGCGTCAACCTGCTGACGCGAAGGGTCGCCCGGCTCGCCATGCTCGTGATCATGCTCGTTTCTGCTCGATTCTGTCAAGAACCTGCACGAGGTACTGGTCAATCGGCGCTCTGATGCGGCAGACTCCTGCATTGAGTGAGCGAAACGCTCATGAACCCGCATGAGGTGGCCATGGCTCCCATCGTCCTCGAGGACGTGACCAAGGTGTACCCGGATGGCACCACGGCCGTCCGGGGCATCGACCTGACGGTGCGTTCGGGTGAGTTCATGGTCCTGGTCGGCCCCTCCGGGTGCGGCAAGTCGACGCTGCTGCGCATGATCGCCGGCCTGGAAGAGACCACGAGCGGTCAGATCCTCATCGGTGACCGCGATGTGACGCGCGCCGCCCCTCGTGACCGTGACGTCGCCATGGTCTTCCAGAACTACGCGCTCTACCCGCACATGTCGGTGCGCGACAATCTTGGCTTCTCACTGAAGGTGGGCCACACCCCAAAGGCCGAGTTGAAACAACGAGTCGACTCCGTTGCCGCGATGCTCGGCCTCACCGAGTACCTCGACCGCAAGCCAGGGCAGCTCTCGGGCGGTCAGCGACAGCGCGTCGCCATGGGACGAGCGATCGTGCGTGAACCCACCGCCTATCTGATGGATGAACCGCTCTCGAACTTGGACGCCAAACTCAGAGTGTCGATGCGCGCCGAGCTCACCAACCTGCACAAGCGCCTGGGCGTCACCACCGTCTACGTGACGCACGACCAGGTCGAGGCGATGACACTGGGACAGCGAGTGGCGGTGATCGAGGACGGCACCCTGCAACAGGTGGCGCACCCCCAAGAGCTCTACCGGTCACCTGCCAACGTCTTCGTGGCCACGTTCATCGGCTCACCGTCGATGAACGTCGCGCAGGCGACCGTCTCTGCCGGCCTGTTCGAGTTCGGGCAGTTCACTCTGCCTATCTCGGACGTACAGCGGAAAGCTCTCGACGGACGGAACACGGTGATTGTTGGCCTCCGCCCGGAGGCGTTCAGCGTCAACGGTGGGGATCCTGCTTTCGATGTCGAGGTAGCTGCCGTAGAGAACCTAGGAACTGAGTCTCACGTCTTTTTCGGCGTCGACGCACCGCCCATCGGAGTCGCTACCCACCAACTAACAGAGGATGCTCCATCAATCGTGGACGCGAACTCGGTGTTCATTGCCAGGTTGGGTCCTGACGAGCTGGTCACGGTTGGCCAGACCCTGACCCTTTCTGTCGACGCTCGCAAGATCTACCTGTTCGACGCCGACACCGGTGTAACTCTCTTGCGCTGACGCGCAAATCTGACGTCGATCAGTCAGGGGGGTTGGTCCGCCTCAGAAAGTCGAAGACGCGCTGCAGTTCGTCCACCATCGTGTCGACGTCGGGGACAGCGTGGCCAGTGTCGATGCGGTGGTACTGCACCTCACCGCCCCTCGCCCGCAGGGCATCAACGTAGGTATCCACTTGCTCGACCGGGCACCGGGGATCATTGATTCCGGCGCTGACGAACACCGGCGCGCGGACGTCGGCCACGTAGCTGATCGGTGACGAGGCTAGGTACTGCTCCCTGGCGTCATCCATCGTGCCGCCGATCAACGTATCGAGATACGCCTGCATGAAGGGTGGGGAGACCTCCGCGCACTTGACTTGGTCAGCCACCGGGACCAAAGCCACACCAGAGCGCCAACGCTCTGGCTGTGTTCCCAAGGCCATCAGTGTCACAAACCCGCCCCACGAGCCTCCGGCGATCGAGACCCGCTGAGGGTCGACGACCCCTTCGGCCACCAAGTGATCGACCACCGCGGTGATGTCCTCCAGCTCGATGAATCCGAGCCTTCCCTTGAGGGCGTTTCGCCACTCCGATCCGTAGCCGGTTGACCCGCGGTAGTTCACGCTTACTGTCGCGTACCCGAGGTCAACGAGCGACGCCGTGGTCGTGTGCCACAGGTCGTAGTCCTGAAAAGTCGGGCCTCCGTGAACGTTGATCACCGTCGGCAGCGACCCCGTCCGACCGGGTGGAAGGCGCACGAGAGCGTGCACTCGGCCTCCCGGGCCATCCGCGAAGACGTCCTGGACCTCGACCGTTGGTGGTGGAGACGGGGGCGGCAACATGACCAACGGCTGCGCCTCTGCTGCATCCAGTCGGTAGACCATCGGCGCCCTGTTAGCACTGGAGATGAGGGCATGGATCTCACCGTCAGGCCGCACGGAGGCTGCACTGATGCACCCTTTCGGCGTGGGGATCGAGGTCCTGCCGCCCGACTCGAGATCAAGGCGCTGCAGTGTGTGCCGAGCGTTCTCGAGAACCGTGACGAGCAGCGCAGCTCCGTCCGGGTACCAGGTCGCTTCCGCCTCACCGGCAGCGTCGATCTCGATGAGCTGCACCGAGTCATCGACGAGCGTCCAGATGACAGGACGGACCTGCCCCGACGAGTCGTCGGTGAGCAGGACGCGGTCAGCGTCGCCCGGCGCGAACCCAACCGGGAGAACGCTGGAGCCGTCGATCGCCCGCTGGGCTACTGCCGCGCCATCGGCGATGCGGACCACCTGCGTTCCCATGTGCAGCCAGTCGCCACCAGGTGCCACGGCGACGAGCACGTACTCGTCGGAGCCATCTGTTGCGATGATCTGGCCAGGGTCAGCGAACTCCGCCACGACGTGAGCAGCCCCGTGGGCGTCAGCTCGGATGATCGTGGTGCCGCTTTGCCCGAGGTATCCGATGACAGCCCCTCCATCAGAACATGGCGCAATGCCTGCCATGAACCCTGCAGGCAGCTCGGCTGCAAGAACGGTTGCAGCGGCATCGCCGATGGGCTGACGAACCCACCGCCCTACCTCATCGCCAGCGGTGTCGTCGAACCACAGAACCGCATCACCGTTCGGCGACACGACCGCACCGAGCGTTCCCTGTGGTCGATCGGTGATCTGCGTGAGTGGTGCGGGGGCACTTCCAGGCGTGTAGGCATGCACTTCGATGCGTCCACTGATGTTCGCCATCACGACGGCTGGCGCGGACGCGTCTCGAGCCCAGACGGCTGACGCCCCCGAGAGGGTCCACGGCGGGATCTGAGGGGCGCGCAGTCGCTGCTCCCAGAGAGGCATCGGCTCATGAGTCACCTGGTCACCTTGCCAGCAAGGTCGTGAAGCAACAACCGCCAGACATGGACACGTCCGGCATCACGGGGTTTGATCTCGACATGACCATGCGCCCCGCAACGCTCGAGCCACGCGAGGTGCCGCTCGGTGGACCCCGGGCGATGCTGGTTCGGCGTACGCTCCCGCACCGCGCCCTTCGCACGATCGGTCCTTTCTGCTTCGTCGACCACTACGGGCCTTCACCAACCGTCGGTGACGACGGTCATCCGATGGTCGTCCCTCCCCACCCGCATGCCGGACTGCAGACGGTGTCATGGCTGCTCTCGGGAGCTGTCGACCACCACGACAGCATCGGATCGATCCAACACATCGCTCCGGGCGAGCTGAACCTCATGACGGCAGGGCGGGGCATCGCTCACTCGGAGTATTCCGTCGGCGAGCAGCCCCTTCACGGCGTCCAACTCTGGATCGCCCTGCCAGACGCCGTACGCCACCAGGATCCGCACTTCGAGCACCACGGGGACCTTCCCCAGGTCGTCGTCGAAGGCGTCAGCGCCCGAGTCGTGATGGGGGAATTCCTCGGGGCGGAGTCAAAGGCTCAGACTTACTCACCGCTGGTGTGCAGCGAGCTCGGACTGTCTTTCGGACGTCACCGAATACCCATCGAGCCGACATTCGAGTACGGCGTGCTTGCACTCTCTGACGGGTTGAGCGTCGAGGAAGAGTCGGTCAAGCGCGGCAAACTGCGCTACCTTCCGCCCGGCGCCGATGAGCTGGGCTTGACCGTCGACGCAAAGGCCACCGTCCTGCTGATCGGCGGGCTCCCTTTCGAAGAGGACCTGCTCATGTGGTGGAACTTCGTGGGACGAACCCACGAAGACGTCGCTCAGGCCCGCACCGACTGGGCATCCGGTTCAGGGCGCTTCGGACCCGTCGCCGAGGACGACTCATCGCCAATGCGCGCACCACAACTGCCACCGGTGCGGCTGCGGCCACGACCACAGCGCCCGGACTGACGGCCATTCGCCGGTTCAGGCGAGCAGCTTGGCCTTCTGCGCCGCGAACTCTTCATCGGTCAGAACGCCTGATGCGTGCAGCTCGCCGAGTTCTTTGAGCTGCGCAATGGGGTCTGGCGCTGCCGGCGCGGGAGGTGGCGGTGGCGCGTACTGCTGCTCGGGCTGCGCCTGCTCGTTCTGTGCGGCCCACTTGTTGGCCTGACGTCGTGACACGTTGTTGGAGACGTGGGTTGCGGTTCCGGCGACGACAGCCGTCCGAGCAACCCCGCGAATGAGTCCTGGCATGAGGTGTCCTCCTAGGTCAGATGGTGATCAGGCGTCGGCGTCGAGTGCAGCGACGAGAGCCTGAATGGGGATGCGGCCGAAAGCGACCAGCTGGCCACCACCACGGCGAACAGCTGCCGCGAAGGGGGCCGCCCAACGGTTTTCATAGACCAAGAGCGCCGCGGAACTGCCGCCCTCGACAGCCGCTGCGGCCTCGTTGATGTCGTCCTCACCCAAGATGCCCGATGAGGCTCCCTCGAAGATCGCCATGTCAAGCTCGCCGTCACCGTCGAAGTCCGCGATCTCAATCATCGCGACCGAACCGTCGTCGGCCTTGGTGAAGAACACGAGGTCGATCAGCCGGATGACTCCCTGGTCGACCAGGTCAACAAGGATCGGAAGACCCTCGCCGGTCATCTTGTTGCCGGGGAACTCGATGACCACGTAGTCGATCGGTCCCATCTCGTCGAGAGTGGCGTCGGTCATTCGGTGCTCCCTAACTCGAGTGCTTGTTGGTCAGACCTTAGCGATGTCGCGCCCGTGCGCGGTGACCGCCCAGATGATGAAGATGTCGAGGACGATGATCAGCAAACCCCAGAAGGGCTGCGCCGGCAACCAGATGAACGCCGTGATGGCGCTCACCGACGCCACGATCACTGCCACAGTGCGAGCCCAAATGGCCCCTTTCAGGAGGGACACCCCCGCGAGGAACAAGATGAGGCCGATCAAGAGGTGGATCCAGCCCCATGCCGACGTATCGAGGCTGATGACGTAGTCCTTGGTGACGAGCATCTTGTCGTCGTTGAAGATGGCGGCCAGCCCGGCAAAGAACTGGAATGCACCCGCGATCATCAGCATGACGCTGGCAAAGGTGGTCATGGCGACTGCTCCGCCGCTGTAGTTCTCCTGCTGAGACATGAGGACCCTCCGTTTCACCTTGGGCACAGACGCCCACTCACCACCATCATCCCGTCGTCGCCCGACCGTGGGCTTCATCCCAACCGGGCGATTTGCGCCTCCATGAGCTCAGCGCGACGCGAGGAGGCCGAGCTCGTGCGCCCTGTCGACCGCCTGGCTACGAGACGAGACACCCAGCTTTCGGTACGCAGACAACGCCTGGCTCTTGACCGTATGGCGCGAGAGGTAGAGCTTCTGGCCGATCTCAGGGAAGGACAGGTGGCTCGGCAGGTACTGCAGCACCTTGAGCTCGGCGGTGGTCAGCAGGGATGGCCCAGTCCGAGAGGTCTCGAGGTCGGCCACGAGCATCTCTGCCTCTTTGAGCATCACGTCGAACACCGGGCCCTGAGCGGCGGGCCCGTAGCGCTTTCGCGCCTCATCGATCAGGACGGCGGCACGCTGGCGGTCCCCGAGCTGCCAGAAGACGTTGGCCAGGGTGAGTCTGCCGCCAACCGCATGCCACGGGGCAATGGCCCCGATCAGGGACGTCAGCCGGAGCGCCCTCACAGCATCATCGACGGCGTCATCATGGCGCCCGGAAACGACCATCACCGACGCAGCCACCGAGAAGATCGGGGCAATCGCCGGGATGTTCTCCAGGCTGGTGGCGAATACGATGGAGCGCGCCTGCTCGATCTGCGACACCGCTGCGGTGGCGTCTCCGGAAGCGAGCCGAGTGGCGGCCAGGGCAGCAAGGCAATGCGCGTGCATGTCCTTGACGCCGAGCTCGATGCAGTGCTCGACGCCTTCTTCGAGGTCGACTACCGCCGCGTTCGTGTCACCGAGGTACAGAGAGGCGACACCCCGAAGGAAGAGAGCAACGGTGACCCAAGGATCTGCAGTCTTCTCCAGTGTCTCTAGCGCCTCACTGGTTTGACGCACGATCGTGGCAAGGCCGGCCTCGCCGAGAAGTGCATCGGCGACAAGACAGTGGGCGCGATCGGCGTCCCCCAAGGAATCGTCCGCCAGATGGCCACGCACAAGCGCGGCCATCTGCAGCGTCGTCTCCATCGACCCTTCGTGGATGCTGACGTAGAACTTCGAGAGGACCAGCCCGATCTGACCTGCCACCCTGCGCTCGTCGAGCCCTTCGAGCCACCGACGCGCGACGGGCATTCGACCCGATGTCAGCAGCCGCCAGGTGCGCTCCCAGACGAAGCGCGCGAGCGCCTCGTCATCGCCCATCTCCTTGGCGTGAGTAACCGCCAAGTCGTCCTCGCCCTGACTCGCGTACCACTCCCACGCGCGGCGATTCATCTCGTGGAACTCGGGGATCGACCGGGCGTAGAGCTCAGACCTCAGGAAGTCCGAGAAGAGATGGTGGAGCCGGTAGCACTCATCCGCTCGGTCGGAGCGCTTGATCAGATGGTTCTGGGCCGACAACCCTCGGAGCAGCTCGAGTGAACCCGGGCGTCCGACGACCGCGTCGCACACGGGGCCGCAGAGGTCGCCGACCACCGACACCTTGACGAGGAACTCGCGAGCGTCCTGGGGTAGAGCGGCGAAGAGCTCGTCGCGCAGATAGTCGGCGATCCACCCAGGCGTAAGTCCCGGAGGGCCTTCGACCTCGAGCAGGTCCGACTCGCTGAGGAGGGCTCTGCCCAACAGGTAGAGGCCGACCGGCCAACCCTCGGTGCGCTCGAGGACTACGTCGAGCTGTCGCTCACCGACCTCGACCGCGATCTCTGCCAGCAGCGCCCGGGCCTCCTCGGCGTCCATGGCCAGGTCGGGACCACCGAGCTCGAGCGTGCGGCCACTGGCGCGCAGGCGACGCGCTGCGTACGGCGTCGCGTCTCGCGTCCCCATCGCCAGCTGCGAGTCAGCGGGTAGGCCGGCGAGCACTGTCTCGAGAAGACTGGAGGCCAACGGGTCGGTCAGATTCATCGCGTCGTCGATCACGACGAGCAGGGGCACCCCATGCTCATCGAGCAGTGCCCGGAGGGACGGCATCGTGGCTGCGTGCCACGTGGGTTCGTCGTAGGCGGGCGGCAACGGCTCACGACCAGAATCCATCCTGGTGACTGTCAGGGCCTCGGCAAGCCGGTCGGCCAGCTCACGGCTGTCAGCACGTGGGGGAACATCGAGCCACACGACCTGGCCGGCACGTTCGGTGCGCCAGCGCTCACTCCACTGGGCCAGGATGGTCGACTTCCCAGAGCCGGCCGTGGCGCTCAGCGTGATGACGCGGGCTTCCGGCGCCGCCGCCATCTGGTTGAGAACCCGAACCCGCTCGACCGATACCCAGGGCGGCTCGGGATCAGCAGTCATGGCGTAAGGGTAGGGAACCCGACCTGTGAGCGCTCAACTACCCGGCCCCGTCAGCACGGCGGGCACACCCGACTCGCACATTACATACCCCCCAGGGTATTCTCTGCAAACCGTCAATCCCGCCCAGGAGGTCTTCAGATGTGCAGTCCCGCCAACTGCCGTAGCTGCGGCAAGGTCACATGGAGCGGCTGCGGCATGCACGCCGACCAGGTGCTCGGCTCCGTCACGCCGTCCGAACGCTGCGGCTGCCGCTGACCCCATATACACCGAAGCGCCGCCCCTAAGGGCGGCGCTTCGGTATACCTAGGCGGGAGATCTAGGCGAGGGCCTTCGCCTTGATGGCGTCGTACTCCGCCTGCGAGATCGCACCGGAGTCGAGGAGCTCCTTCGCCTTGTGGATCTGGTCGGCCGGAGAGCTGCCAGCCACGTCACGGATGTAGGCGCTCTGCGTGTCCTGCATCTGCTTGGCGGCCTTCACGTTGCGCTCGGCCATTCCCTGGCCACGGGCGATCAGGTAGATCAGGGCCGTGAAGAACGGGAAAAAGATCAGTGCAATGACCCAGATCGCCTTGGCAAGGCCACCGGTGTCCTTGTCCCGGAAGAGGTCGCTCAGGATCGAGAAGAGCACCATGAGGTACGCCACGAAGGCGAACGTCACGATGATGAACCAGATGATGTCCCAGAAATCCACGGGGAATCCCTTTCAGACGGCGGAGCCCGACTGGCCCCGACCGGCCATTATCGTGGCACAGCAGGGCTGACAAGGCTCCTCCAACCCTCGTCCGGGCGGGATGAAATCAGTCAGGGAGATCTTGCCGGTGCCCCTGCTGCTCCAACCAGCGAACGAATTGGCGGTAGACGTTCGGCGCCCCGTGCAGGCGTCCCTGCTGATCGGTCAGGTCGGCGTCAATGGCCCAGCCACTGGGGTGCACGATCATGGGCTGGGTCTGCCACCCCCCAAGTCCGCCGTGGCAGCCGACCAGCTCCTCAAAGGCTGCGACCTCGTCGGTGCTCGCGTCGTACAGCGAGTTGAGGTAGATGTCCGGCGCGTTGGAGAACTCCGCGATACGGAGCAGATCTCCTTGCGCATGTGGTCCGAAGGCTTCGAGCGGGTTCTCCCCCGAGACGACGCCGGTGCGAAGGTCGATGCTGCCGCCCTCCCCGATCGCCACCGGACCGGCATCTGCCATGACCGTTGCGAAGGAGATTCCGGGATGGGTGACCATCCCGGCGAGCAGCCCCGGGTAGACGGACTCGATCTGCGCCACCGTCTGCCGCCCGTCCAAGCGCGGAAACCAGATCCCACCGAGATTGCCGGAGCCGACCACGGCCAGGGCCGGCCGATCCTCAGTGCCCTCCACCTCAGCGGCCTCCTTGTCCGCCGAGAGCGGGCCTAGAGAACTGTCGGCGTCGCGACTACGAACCGCGCGCGCGGCCACCTTGCCGGTGACCGACCCCTGGGCGGAGATCTGTCCGATGAGCACGTTGACCGGACCCCATCCCTCTATGTCGGAGACCGACGATGCCGTGTCCGACTCCCCCATCAGCTCCTCGACAAGCTGCTGGAGGCCCTGTCCATACCGCTGGAGGAAGGTTGCTCCCTGACTCTGCCCGTGGTCGGAGACCAGCACGATTTCATAGGGCCGCGGGGTCACCCCCGACTTCGCCACACGTTCCAAGGACGACACGACACGGTCGAGGCCAAAGAGCGCGTCGGTGGACTCGCGCCGTACGACCCCGGCGTGGTGCGCGATCTCGTCGTAGTCGACGTAGTCGACGTAAATCGACTTCACCCCACGCATCATCGACTCGACGACCAGCGCCGTGTTGAGGTCGCGCAGCAGGACGTTGGTGACACCACGCAGCAGCACGTAGCTGCCGTGCCGGTTGATGCGGGGCTCGATCCCGCGTCGTCGTTGCTGCCGCGCCTGGTACAGCTCTTTGAGCATCTCGGCGATGGTCATGACGATCGCTCGGACCAGGCCTGCTGGGTGAGTGAAGAATGCCGCGTAGGACTTGGAGGGGCCAAGCCCCTCCTTTGGCTGTTTCATCCCGCTCATCGTCAACAGCGAGATCGGAGCGTCACCGGAGAACAGGTTGCTGATGCTGACGCCGTCGTCGGCAAGCAACCCTCGCCCGTCGCTGACGCGCGACTCAATCAAGGCCGCATCCGGAGGGTGGTTGGCCACCACCAGGTCTCCCGTCTCCTTCTCGTACCAGCGGAAGGCAGGGATGTTGTCGTTGTTGCCATGCAGGATTCCAGCTTGGCTGACCGGGGTCGTCGATGGCAGCGCAGCCACCCATGCGTCCATTCGGTGCGTCCCCGTCCGCAGCCACCTGCTGATGGTGGGGACATTCCCGGCCTGCACATGCCAGCGGAGGACCGGCTCTGGCACTCCGTCGAGCTGCAGGAAGAGCACCCCCGGTTCCGCGAACTTCTCCGACGGCATGTCGCGCATGCTCATCCGGGCCGCGTGAACCAGCAGGTAGTTCTGAGAGTTGGAGGAGAAGACCCACGTCAGGGCCGATGCGACCAGCGCGTAGATCCACGATGCGACGAAGGTCTCCCAGAAGCTGCCGACCACCATGCCGGGCGTCAGGTTCAAGATGATGTCGATGACGATCGCGTTGGCGAACACCGCCAAGAAGAGCGCACCGACCCAGCCGAAGAGAAGCGCGAACCTCGCAAGCAGCAACTGCGTTACTGGCGCGAAGAGCGAGAAGAGCAGCGCAGCCAGGGGGACCGCCCACCACTCCTGCGGGTAGATACCGGGCGAAAGCGCGATCGTGATCGCCAGGACTGCCCAAGTTGCGAGGTAGTTACCCACGATCGCCCGGACGTACCCACGCCGATCATCGGGCGAACGGCCCGCCAGGGCGGCGGCCAACTCCCTCTCGCGGCGGCGTCTTTCGGCGAATCCACTCATCTGATGCTCCTACCTGGAATGCGCAGAGCCTAGTGGCCGCCAGCCTTCGTAACTTGGGATCTCAGCACCCCAGGCAGTCGAGGGAAAAGACCTGCGTTCCGTCAGCTGTCCCGACGAAGCTGCCCTGGACCGAAGTGCCACCGGGTAACGACGTGGCATTGCCGGTGACAGTGACCGGTCGACTATCGATACTCGTGCCGCTGCAAGCCACGTCGAACGTATCCCCCTTGGGAGTCGTCTGGCATGAGAGCGGGCCAGACACCTCGACTCCCACACCCGCGAGCTCGGCCTGCCCCTGTGTGGAGGCGGCAGTGTTGACCAACGTCTCGGTCATCTGCTGGACCTGCTTTTCACCGCTAGTGCCACAGCCGGCGACTACCAGTGCCACCGATGACAGAGTCACCGCGAGCCCGATGCGTGTCATTGCCGCAGTATCGCAGCCGTTGCTCCCGATTCCGCGCCTTGAGCACCCACAGAATACTGCTCACGCGCGATTGCCTCAGCTCCCTCAGGGAGTAGATTCCTGCCGGCGACCCCCGAGGATCGCAGACATGTTCATCAGGCTTGACGACCTGGAGACCCATGACCGACCAGCTCGAGTCGCTCTTCGTCGTGATGATCGTGGCTGCCCTCGTGCCCGTCGTGGGCCGGCTGCTGCCGGTGGCCGTCCCCCAGGTCGTACTCCTGCTCGCCGGCGGGATCTTGATCGGCCCGGAGATCCTCGGGTGGGCCGATCGCAGCGAGCTCACCCTGCTCTCCGACGTCGGCCTGGGTTTCCTCTTCCTCCTGGCCGGATACGAGCTACCGCCGCTCCTGCTCCGCCAGCGCCCCGGGCGAATGGCCCTCCGAGCCTGGGGCATCTCGGTTGCCGTCGCGCTCGTCGTCGTTGGCATTCTCGAGGCGACCGGATTCGTCAGGGCGTTCATTCCGGTGTCGCTTGCACTCACCACGACTGCTCTCGGCACCTTGCTCCCCATCCTGCGGGACAACGACATGCTCGGCGGAGCATTTGGTCAGCACCTGTTCGCCTCAGGGGCGGTCGGCGAGCTCGGACCGGTCCTGGCTATCTCGCTCTTCCTGAGCGCGAACGGATCATGGCAGTCAGCGCTCGCGATCATGACGGTCGTGCTTCTCGCGTGGCTCCTCACGCGTATTCCGTCCTGGGTGGAGGACACTCGCGTCGGAAAGATCGTGTCCGCGACCTCTGAGGACACGACGCAGTCGGTTCTGCGATGGACGATCACTCTGCTGCTCGGCGCCCTCTTGCTGACGGCCGACTTCGGGCTCGACATCGTCCTCGGTGCCTTCCTCGCCGGGATGGTCCTGCGGAGGTCGAGCAACGAGACCACGCTCGGCTCGGTCGGGCTCCTCCACAAGCTCGATACCGTCGGCTACGGCTTCTTCGTCCCGATCTTCTTCATCTCGTCGGGCATGGGTCTCGACCTCACGTCGATCATCGAGAACCCCGGACGGCTCGTGGTCTTCTTCATACTGCTCCTGCTGGTTCGAGGCCTCCCGGCGCTCGTGGTGTACCGACGCGAGCTCCCACGCTCCGAGCGACTTCAGCTGATGTTCATGATGGCGACGGGCCTGCCGCTCATCGTCGCGATCACCGAGGTGAGCATGACGAACGGAACCATGCTTCCCGAGAACGGAGCCGCGCTCGTTGGCGCCGGAGTACTCTCCGTCGCTGTCTTCCCGTTCGCTGCCCTGCAGATCAGGGGACGACCCCGCACGAACACCGCAACCCCTGGGAGCAGCAGTGTCTTCGGCTGATTCACCGTCCGCGAGAGCGAACACCCCGGCGCGAGCCGGACTAGTGCTGACCGCCCTCATCCTCGGGGCGGCGGTGGCCAACCTCAATCTGGCGGTGGCCAACGTCGCGCTGCCTTCGATCGGTCAAGCCTTCGACGCCAGCCAGACCCAGCTGAATCTCGTCGCCGTCGGGTACTCGCTTGGTCTGGCCGCATCGGTTCTCTATCTCGGTGCACTCGGAGACCGCCACGGCCGCAAGTTGATGCTCTTGCTCGGTGTCGCCTTGTCCGTGCCGGCATGCCTGCTGGCGGCCTACGCACCAACGATCGAGATTCTGATCGGGGCTCGTATTCTAGGCGGGGTGTCCGCGGGCATGGCCTACCCGACAACACTCGCCCTGATCACCGCGCTCTGGGCCGGTTCTGAGCGCACCAAGACCATTGCGCTCTGGTCGGCGCTGGGCGGTGCAATCTCCGCTCTCGGACCTTTGACCTCAGGATTCTTGCTCGAGCACTTCTGGTGGGGCTCGGTCTTCCTCGTCACCCTTCCGTTGGCCGTTGTCGCCTTCCTGATGGCATGGCAACTGGTTCCCGCGCACGTCAACGAAGGCACCGAGCCTGTGGACAACCTCGGCGGTGTCCTGTCGATCTTCCTGGTCGGCGGCCTTGTCCTGGCCATCAACTTTGCGGTCGTTCCAGATGCTGCCACTCTCGCTATCGGCCTGGCGCTCATCTCCTTGACCGCCCTCATCGCCTTCTGGTTTCGGCAACGCCGTGCTGCAAACCCGCTCTACGACCTCACGGTTGCCGCTCGGCCGACGTTCTGGGTGGCTGCGGTCGCTGGCATCGTCGTCTTCGGGTCGCTCATGGGGGCCATGTTTATCGGTCAGCAGTACCTGCAGAACGTTCTCGGCTACAACACCCTCGAGGCGGGCGCGGCGATCCTTCCAGCTGTCGTTTTCATGGTGCTCATTGCTCCGAGGTCCGCCAAGCTCGTCGACTCCCACGGCTCGCGGTTCACGCTTCTGGTGGGGTACGTCTTTGTCGTCCTCGGTTTCCTGACGATGCTGTTGCTGTGGAAGGAGAGCTCGCCGTACTGGGTCGTTGGACTCGGATATGCCTTCGTGGGGGCCGGAGTCGGATTTGCCGGAACGCCCGCCTCGCACTCCTTGACTGGTTCGGTACCAGTTCGGCGCGTCGGCATGGCGTCAGGCACCGCCGACTTGCAACGCGACCTCGGCGGAGCCTTGATGCAGTCGATCTTCGGTGCGCTACTGACGGCTGGCTACGCGGCTGCAGCAACCGCTGCCATCGGAAACTCACCAGACGCGAACCAAGTCACAGCGTCGACCCAAGCTCAGCTCACGAAATCGTTCGACGGGGCCGAAGCGGTTGCCGCCCAATACCCGAAGTACTCCCAGGCCATCATCGACGCGGCCCGAGAGTCCTTCCTCCAGGGCGACCAATGGGCATACACGGCCGGAATCATCGCGGTGGTCCTAGGCGCCGCTCTTGTCGCCTGGAAGTTCCCGCGCAAGGACGCCGAGAATGCATTGGTCGCCTCCTACCTCGAGGTCGACGCTGTCCCTAGTGGGTGAAGCCGCCTGCTTCGGCTTCAGTCAGTGGCGTGGATATCGGGTGCGCCGCAAAGTGGCTCAGCGCAGCACGGTAGTCATCCATCAGCAGGCCCGCCAAGTCGCGGCTGAACCCATGGCGAACCAGGATCCGCTGGACGGCCATGTCCTCGCGGTTGGCCGGCATCGTGTAGGCGGGCACCTGCCACCCCTTCGCACGCAGCCTGTCGGCCAGGTCGAAGAGCGTGAAGCCGTGGTCGATGCCCTCTTTCAGCTTCCAGGAGATCGCCGGAATTCCTTTGTGGGGATCACCGTTGCTCAGGATCTCGAACGGGCCTAGTTGGTCGATCTCCTCGGCCAGGTACATCGCAATGTCGTAGCACTGCTGGTGGATCTTGCGATAACCCTCGTGACCAAGGCGCAGGAAGTTGTAGTACTGAACCGCGATCTGACCGCCTGGGCGCGAGAAGTTCAGCGCGAACGTGGGCATGTTGCCGCCCAGGTAGTTCACGTCGAAGACAAGCTCCTTGGGCAAGTCTTCCTTGGTGCGCCACACGATCCAGCCGACGCCGAGCGGGGCGAGACCGAACTTGTGCCCGGACGCGTTGATCGACTTCACCCTCGGAAGGCGGAAGTCCCAGGTCAGATTCGGCGCTGTGAAGGGGGCGAGGAAGGCGCCACTCGCTCCATCGACGTGCATCGGAATATCGAGCCCAGTCTCGGACTGCAACCGGTCGAGCGCCCGATGCACCTCCTCTACCGGTTCGAAGTCGCCGGTGAAGGTCACACCCAGCGTTGGCACAACGCCGATGGTGTTCTCGTCAACACGCTTGAGCACCTCTTCCGGCGTCATGATGAGCCGATCCCCATCCATCGGGATCTCGCGAAGTTCGACGTCCCAGTAGCGAGCAAACTTGTGCCAACAGACCTGGACAGGGCCAGTCACCAGGTTCGGCCGGTCGGTCGGCTTGCCATCCGCGCGACGCCTGGCTCGCCAGTTCCAGAGCAGCGCCATACCCCCGAGCATCGCTGCTTCGCTTGAACCAGTTGTCGATGTTCCGATCGAGTTCTCAGTGGCCGGCGAGTTCCAGAGGCCGGCGAGCATGTGCACACATCGCTCTTCGAGCTCGGCCGTCTGCGGGTACTCATCCTTGTCGACCATGTTCTTGTCCATGGTCAGATCCATCAGCAAATGGACCTCCGGCTCCAACCAGGTCTGGCAGAAGGTCGCGAGGTTCTGCCGCGAGTTGCCGTCCAGCATGAGCTCGTCGGCCACTAAGCGGAAGGTGTGCCGCGGGTCCTGCTCGTGCTCGGGAAGCTGGTACTTCGGGAGAACCACCGAGACGTCAGATGAGGCGAAGATCTCGTCGACGCCCTTGTTGCGGATGCGGTGCCGTTCATGCAGCATGGCTAACCTTTCGATTCTGTTTGTCGCTCCTGGAGGCGTCAGGCGCCCAGGTCGTGGGACATTGCGTCAATGCAAACGGTGACGGCCAGGATCAGCGCAACGTCTTGGTCACCCAAGATCTCGACGCCGTAGGTATCGCGTACTCGGAACCACTTCTTGGAGATCTCAGCGACCTTCTCGCCGTCGCGCTCGATCTCATACTCGTGGTCGACGAAGTTGCCCTTGGCGGTGTAATCGTCGCCCTCGTCGAAGTCGACGTTGTAGCGGTCCCGAATGCCAATCAACCGCTTCTTTACCCTTGCCTCGCGGCCACTGATCTCGATCGTCATGGTGTCGCGGACGGCGAGCTTCTTCTCCTTGATCACCGCCAGTTCGCCACCACTGGAGTCCTCGAGGATGAAGGTGTCGCGGAACCGGATCGCCTTGCCATCGACCTTGTAGACCTTCTGCCCATCGGCATCCTCGATCCAGTAGTCGTCGCCAATGGCGAAGACCTTCTCACGCATGCAGAACGTTTGTTTCGAGTCTCCGCCGCGGCGGTCTCTGAGCCCCATGGCCTGCTCCCTCGGTACCGGATCGACGACTTGACCCTAGTCAGAGGATTGATGCTTGGGCACCTCCCAATGGGACTAAGGAGACCCATCGTGCGACGCTCCCTCTGCCTGGGTCTGGTCGAAGGACCCTTTCGAAGTCGGGTCCTAACGACGTAGGTTGGCAATGACCGTGACAACGTAAACGAGGGAAGCCATGAGCGAGACCACCACCACCGACGTCCTAGAGATCATCGAGTCCCCCGACCTGGACCAGTGGGACGACGACTCAGGTCATGGGGTCCTTAAGGGGATTTTGATCGCTGTTGGGATCGCCGTTATCGCCGCAGCAGTGGCCACCATCTTCAGCCGGCGCAGCAACTAGCCAGCTGCGTCACTGGACGTACCGCCCTGTAGTTGTTCTGCTCTGACGAGCGCCCGTTGCAGGGACTCCCCCACTGACTCAGTGGCAGTGAAGACGTTCGCCTCGCCCAGTTCGTCCAGGGAGCCGGTGTCTTGGAGTTGTCGCCAAATGCGGTCGCCAACCCCAGACAGCACCAGATGTCCGCCGACGGTATCTAACGACCTGCGGTAGCGCATGAGCACGGAGATGAATGTGCTGCCCAGATCCTCCTTCCCGCGTAGGCGGAGAACGACGACCGCATTCTGTGAATGGTCGGTCACCTCCGGGAGTTGGCTCTCAAAGACCGGAGCGGACGCGAAGAAGAGGCTGCCGTAGGTGGTGAGAACGACAACCTCGCCCGCGGGTAGTTCACGCGGAGGTGGACCCTCCTTCGGGAAGGGATCTCCTGCATGGAGCACCCATCGATAGATGATTACTTTGTTGGACTGTCTGACCACGAAGAGCGCCACCGACATTCCGATCCCTGCCAGCACCGCAAACTGGAGAGGCGCGACGATGGTCAAGACGAAGGTCAGAACCATCACAAGGGCGTGACCTCGGCCGGTTCGCCACACCATCTCCACCTCGTTCAGGCGGAAGGTGCGAAATCCGACGACGGTCAGAAGGCCCGCCAACGCGGGCATCGCGATGAGGTTGGCCGCCCCCGGGATGGCCAGGATGACGAGCAGCATCACCGCACCAGCGACGAGGTTGGCCCATCGCGTTCGAGCACCGGCCGATGTCAATATCCCGGTCGCCGACATCGACCCTCCCACCGGCATCCCTTGGAAGAGCCCAGACGCCACGTTGGCCACGCCTTGACCGCGGAAGTCACCCGAGACGTCGGGGTAGCGACCATCCGGGTTGGGAACGGACTGACTGATTGCCGACCCCTGGACCAGCCCGACGAACGAAAGTGAGACCGCAGGAAGCAAGAGCCCCCAGACCAGTGACAAATCTGGAAGTTCGGGGACGGGAAGCCCCCTCGGAATCTCAGCGACATCTGCCACCTGCCGCACAGAGTCGAGCCCGCCGAGCTCTACCACCGCTGAAACCGCCAAGATCGCGACAACCATGCCGAATCCACCAAGCCGGGTGCTTCCGAGCACCACGATCAGGACGATCGTGACCAGGGCAACGATGACGGTCGCCGGATCGACCAAGTCCACGTTGGCAGCCGTGTCGACGACCCGGAGGACGCGGTGAGACTCGGCCGAGCGATAGCCGGTCAGCTCAGCGACCTGCGACAGCACGATCGTGACCGCGACGGCGTTGATGAACCCTGTGACCACTGAGTGCGGCACAAACCTCACCACCGAGCCCGTCTTGGCCAGCCCCAGGCTGAGCATGATCAGACCGGTCAGCACTGTCAGCGTGACCAGGGCCGTCAGCCCTGCCGATGAACCGTCGACCCCCGGGACATCGGACGTCAGCACCGCGAGTGCCGCAGTCGCTTGCACCGACATCAGCACTGAACTAGTGGCGAACGCACCGGCCACGGTGCCGAACAGGTAGCCGTACAGCCCAGAGACAGGGCTGACACCGGCGAGCACGCCCATCGCCAGCCCGCCTGGCACGTTGGCGAGCCCCAGCAACAGCCCGGCCGCGGCGTCCTTTCCCTGCGGGGGCTTCAGACGCGGACTCACACGGGGACTCTAGCCGCGATTGCTGAGGGCCTACGTGCCACTTTCGACGTCACTCTGCCGTCGAGCAAGGGGCGGACCCACAATCGGCCGAACATAGCGGGCTTCGCGAGTGGATCGCCGGGGTGGTCAGCTACTGCCACGAAGTTGCGACGGCGTCGCCGCAAGGCTCTGCGCCCGGTTCTAGGACATCGCGGCGGAGATCCCCAGTTCAGCCAGTAACGCTCGCACTCGGAGTTCGATCTCATCGCGGATGGGCCGGACGGCGTCAACTCCCTGGCCTGCGGGGTCGTCCAGGACCCAGTCGAGGTAGCGCTTGCCGGGAAACACAGGACATGTGTCTCCACACCCCATGGTGACCACGACGTCAGCCGCGCGAACAATGTCGTCAGTCCATAGCTGCGGTGTCGCAGCCGTGATGTCGATTCCGACCTCAGCCATCGCCGTCACCGCCGATGGGTTCACTTCGCTGGCTGGCTCCGACCCCCCGGACCAAACCGCTGCCCGATCACCGGCGTAGTGGTGGAAGAACCCCATCGCCATCTGCGACCGGCCGGCGTTGTGGACGCAGAGGAACAGCACCGTCGGCACATCCGGCTGCCCTCCGTCGGCTTTGTCGTTCATCGGCGTCTCCTCCGCATCAAGTGATCTGGCTCAAGTGTCTCTGCCCCCGGTCACCGTTCAGTTGAACATCAGCTGAACGGCTCCAGAAGATCACCCCACCCCTCCGGGAGTGGTTGGGTACAGTGCAAATCAACAGTGCCGGGACGGACGCCGTTCGCGCGCGCCGTCCCGAAGACAAGAAAACGCACCCGGCTCCCACCTCGAACTCACCCAGAACGCAAGGAGTATTGATGGCCACCAAGACCGACTTCACCGAGGACGAGTGGAACACTCTGCACAGGGGTCTGACTGGTGCGGGCATGCTGGTCTCGATCAGCGAACGTGGCTTCACCTCCACGTTCAAGGAGACAGGGGCCCTGGCGAAGTTCTTGGCCACGCAGTCACAAGAAGGCACCAGTCAGCTGGTCCGAGAACTTGCCGGCACCCACGGCAGCGGATGGAAGGTCAGTTCGTCAACTGACGAACTGCAAGATGGTGCGCTGGCCGCCCTTCGCTCGTCGGTCGAGATCCTGACCAGCAAAGACCCAGATGACCTGGTCGAGTACCGCGAGCTGGTCTTGGCACTCGCACAGCGGGTATCTGACGCTGCGCCAGAAGGCGAAGCGGCAGAAAAGACAGCGATCGACTCCATCCGGGGCGCTCTCACCCCGTAGGTGACGGAAACCCCGCTCCTTTGAGGTGGGCACCTGGGTGACATCACTTTCTGAGACACTGGACCACTGGGAGTGACCGTGGCTCCCCCTTCCCGCTGACCCTCGATAAGGTCGTAAGTGGGGTGCCCAACGAAGAGCAACAACGGAGGCCGACGGTGAACGACCAGATGCTCCAGAAGATGAAGAGCGGCAACGGCTTCATCGCGGCACTCGATCAGAGCGGTGGGAGCACGCCGAAGGCTCTCAAGCTCTACGGCATCGAGGCGTCTGAGTACTCCGGAGACGGTGAGATGTTCGACCTCATGCACCAGATGCGCAGTCGAATCATTACTAGCCCGGCCTTCACCGGAGAGCGCGTTCTTGGCGCGATCCTGTTCGAAATGACCATGGATCGCCAGGTCGAGGGCATGGGGTCAGCCGAGTACCTCTGGAACAAGAAGGCCGTCGTCCCGTTCATCAAGGTCGACAAAGGACTGGCGGATGAGGCCAACGGTGTTCAGCTGATGAAACCGATGCCAGAGCTGGACGCCCTCCTACAGAAGTCGTTGTCTCACGCGGTGTTCGGCACCAAGATGCGTTCGGTCGTCAAGCTCGCCGATGCAGCAGGTGTCAGCGCACTTGTCGACCAACAGTTTGAGGTCGGCCGTCAGATCCTCGCTGCTGGACTCGTTCCCATCATCGAGCCTGAGGTGGACATTCACAGCCCTCAGAAGGCCGAGGCTGAGCAGCTCCTCAAGACGGCGATCGCCTCCCAGCTTGACGGGCTCGCGGAGGAGCAGAATGTCATGTTGAAGCTCACGCTACCGAGCACGCCTGACTTCTACGCCGACCTTGTCGACCATCCACGTGTGGTCCGAGTGGTCGCCCTCTCTGGCGGTTACTCCCGCGAGGACGCCAACTCGTTGCTGGCCAAGAACCACGGCGTCATCGCCAGTTTCTCGCGGGCACTCACAGAGGGTCTGTCCGCTCAGCAAAGTGACGACGAGTTCAACAAGACCCTGGGGTCGTCGATCGAGAGCATCTACCAAGCGTCCATCAGTTGACCCGATGCTCCCGAAGGAGCATCAATCCTCGCTAGGCATCAAGAGATGTCGACAGGAGCGTCCGCACCGTCCTCGGGTCTGCTTTCGGGCCGGTGATCTGGAGGACGATGACTCTCGTCCCGATGCGTAGAGTGCCCGCACTGAGTGGTTGAGCACCGGCACAACCGCACAGTGGAGGGTCAATGCGCCAACCACCTCGGCCGGCGATGACCACGGGTTTCACCTTGATGGGATCGCCGAAGAAGCTGCCCGCATTCCGCGTCAGGTAGTCAACAAACTCTGCCGCCCCCTCTTCGGACGAGAATGCGAGGACCTGACTTTCTACGCCGGTGAGCCGCCGGGAGTCACCGCGATACTCGACTTTGACCCCACCCACATACCCAGTTGTTTCGAGCGTCTGGGCCAGGTCGGGAAGGGTTGCCTGAGCCGCGACATCATCGGCGGAAAGCACATCTGTCGTTCTTCGCAACGGTGGCAGCTGCTCTGCACTCACAGCGAGTCTTAGCAGACCCTGTTGTGCACCAGGGCTGAGCGTCTCAGCGACAGTTGTGCGCGGATCAGCCTGCTCGGCTGCGCAGCCGGAGAGCAGCGTAAGCGTGCCGGCGAGGACGGCGGATACCGCACCTCGTGACACAAACCGCGCGTTCATTTAGTCGCGACGGCAGACTTCGACTGCAAAGGGGCCGACCCGGACGACGGTCGAAGCACCCGAACGGCGGCCGCTGGCAAGTAGCACGTGACCGCCGTGCCCGGCGGAAGCTGGGCCGCGGGCTCGTCACCCTGGTGCGAAGACAGCACCATCAAAGTGTGCTCCGACGCCATCTGAACATGCACCTGCTGCGACGCTCCAAGGTAGACCGTCCGCGTGACCATCCCGGGTATACGGTTCTCGCCCGACACTCCCGCCTGCTCCAACACCACCCGTTCCGGGCGTATCGTCACTGTCGCTTCGCCGCGCAGCGCCAGGTCTCCGGCTCCGGCTGTCAGTGTGAAATCGTCGCCAAGGAGCACCGCCGAACGAGATCCCGGTCCGTCGGTGATCCTTGCCTTCATCAAGTTGGAGACGCCCAGGAAGTCCGCGACGTAGGCCGTCTCAGGTTCTTCGTACATGTCGCGCGGTCGCCCCGATTGCTCGACCCGGCCGGAGTTCATCACAGCGAGCCGGTCACTCATGGTGAGTGCCTCTTCTTGGTCATGAGTGACGTAGAGAAAAGTGATTCCCACCTGCTCCTGCAGTTGCTTCAACTCGACCTGAAGCTGCCTACGCAGCTTCGCATCGAGTGCACCTAACGGCTCGTCGAGAAGCAGCACCGATGGCCTGAGCACCAGCGCACGCGCTAGAGCTACCCGTTGCTGCTGACCTCCCGACAGTTGGTTCGGCTTGCGGTTGGCGTACTGACTCAGTTGTACGAGCTCAAGCGCCTCACTGACGCGGCTCCGCACCTCACTGCGTGAGACCTTCTGGCGGCGCAGACCAAAGGCAACGTTGTCGCTGATCCGCAGATGTGGAAAGAGTGCGTAGCTTTGGAACACGGTGTTGACGGGTCGCTTCGCAGGTGACGTCCTCGACATGTCGTGACCGTCAAGACGAACTTCACCCGCATCGGGTTCTTCGAACCCAGCGACCATTCGTAGTGTCGTCGTCTTTCCGCAGCCGGAGGGTCCCAGGAGCGAGAAGAACTCACCGGCTGGAATGTCCAGGTCGATCCCATCCACCGCGGTGAAGTTGCCGAATCGCTTGGTGAGGCCAACGAGCTCTATCTGTCCTCCGGACATGCCCCCTCCTCTCTCTGACGCTGCTCAACACCCTCGTGGCTGATCCGGTCCGTCATGACTTCGCCACCATTACCAGTCCTTCCGCCAAGTTCTCTTCTGCTACCTCATCAGCGAACTCCACATCGCCAACCAGTCGCTTCTCAGCCCAGCGCCGACCACCTTCGGCCATCAGCACCAGGGCCAACGAGAAGGCGATCACGAGCGTCCCGATCGCGATGACCTGCGGGAGCAGCGCGGGGGTGCGAGAACTGGCATATAGAAAGACCGGATACGTCGGCTGACCCGATGGGGCAAGGAAGGAGGCGATCGCGAACTCGTCGAACGACGTCACAAAGCTGATCAGAAAGCTCGAGACAAGCGCCGGACCCAGGAGGGGCAAGGTGATGCGTCCGAAGGCCGTCAAGTCCGAAGCACCAAGATCTCGAGCTGCTTCGTTCATGGACGGGTCAAGAGTGCGCAGCCGCGGAAGCAGAACGAGGATCGCAAAGGGCAGTGCGATCACCACATGACCAAGGACCACCGCGGTGAGTGATGTCTGCACCGCCATCGCCTGCAGCAGGATGACCAGACCAACCGCAAGGGAGATGTAGGGCACAACGAGAGGAAGCATGAGGGAAGCGACAGTCAGGGATCGCAACCGCAGCCGATCCGAGGTGAGTCCGACAGAGGCCATGAGACCGAGAACTGTCGCGATGATGGCCGCGACGACGGCAATCGTCGCACTTCGAGCCAAGGCCCTTGTCAACTGGCCGTTGGTGAATGCCTCCGAGAACCAGCTTGTGGTCAGCCCCTCCAGTGGGAGTGTCGCCGTCGTGCTGTTATCGAATGCAAATACGACCAAGACCACCAGAGGTACGAGCAGGAAGGCGAGAAAGAGCCAGAAGTAAGCCGAGAGAAGAACCTTGACGACCACCCCGCCCGACCTCATGCCTCATCACCACCGGCGGTGGCACGTAGGTCGGTGTTGAGAAATCGACCAAAGACAAGCATCAAAATCACAACGGTGATGATCAGTGCCATGGCGAGCACGGAGCCGAGATTCCAGTTCGTCGTACCGAAGAAGGCTTGGATGGAGTTTCCAAACAGCTGGTTGTCTGAGCCGCCGACGAACAGAGGGGTGATGAACTCACCCGTCGTCGGAATGAGCACGAACACAAATCCGGCGATCACGCCCGGCAAGCTGAGGGGGAAGGTGACCCTCCAGAAGGTCGTCCACCTACTGGCACCCAGGTCCTGGGCCGCCTCCAACAGCCGGTGATCCATGTTCTCAAGCACGGCGAAGATCGGCAGGGTGACAAAGGGAACCCACGTGTAGAAGAGGACGAGCGAAACTGAGAACGTGGAGTAGATGAGCCACGATATGTTGCCGTCATCTGGAATCAGACCGATCGCTCGCGCCCCCCAGGTAACCACTCCCTCGTCGTTCAGCATGATCTGCCACGCCAGAACCCGGAGGAGATAGCTGGTGAAGAACGGAGCAAGCAGCAACAGGAGGAGCGTGTAGCGGCGTTCGCGAGCGACAAAGGAGAGGAAGTACGCAAGTGGGTAGGCAGCTGCTGTTGTCACGATCGAGACGAGAAGTGCCACCCGCATCGAGTAGAAGAACCGGGCCCGGAAAGGATTGTTCTCGCCGAAGAGGAAGCTGTCCCAGTTGTCGAGGGAGAAGGCGACCTGGGCCCCCGGGACATTCGACCTCAGCCCAACGCTGAACAGGGCAATGTAGATGATCGGCGCGAAGATCAGCAGGGCGACAAAGAGGAGCGGGGGGAGGACAAGATAGCCCCGCCCTGGGCGCCAGCGCCGATCAGACGTCTTGGTTGGCGACCGTTCCAGGGTCGCTTCCTGACCGGTCAGGAGGCCACAACCTCCTGCCAGGCAGTGTCGATGGCCGCCGAGTTCGGCATCCACGTCTGAAGATGGACGTCATCGCTGGAGATCGCCGCTGGATCGTCAAGTTTCAGCGAGTCGACGAGCGCCTGGTTCTCGATCTTGTTGATGTCGATCGACGTGTTGGCTGCCCCGTACGAGTACAGGTTGACCAAGTCCTCGGAAGCTTTGCGGTTGATGAAGGACTCAACGTAATCATGTGCGTGGTAGTAGTTCTCGGTTGTTGACCCAAGGAGGAACCCACAAAGCCACGACAGCCGTCCCTGAGATGGCTCCATGTATCCGACGTCCATCCCCTTGTCGGCGAAGGACGCGTAGGCGGCCTGCCACGAGTAGGCGATGTCTATCGTTCCTGACTTGAAGGCCGGCCGCATCTGGCCGTACTCGTTGTCCCAGTAGAACTTGTTGAGTGGTTTTTGCTCGATCAGCTTCTGCTTGGCTTGCTCGATCTCATCTGGGCTCGGGTCATCGATGTCCGGGAAGCCCAGGAGCAGCCCGGCGATCTCGAAGTTGGTCGACGCACCACCCCAGAGCGAGATCTTGTCCGCGTACTTCTCGTTCCAGGCGAGCTCCCAGCCGGTCGCATCGGCCTCATCCACCCTGTCCTTGCGGTAGAGCAGGCTCCCGTAGCCCCAGTCCCACGGAATCATGTACTGCTTGCCGTCAATCTGTCCCGCCTCGAGAAGGAACGGATTGAGCTCCCCGAAACTCGCGAGCAGCTCCGGGTCGAAGGGTTGGACCAGCCCCCTTGAGACGTAGTCGGGAAGATCCTCGACGCACGGGTGCATGAGGTCGAACGTGTTGCTCGCCGTGGCCTTCTGCAGCGCCTGGTCGTCGTTGTTGATGTACGTGTAGCTGATCGAGTTACCACCGAACTTGTCGGTGTAGTCCGTCCCCGCGACAAGGCCGTATGCCTGTGCCTTCGTTCCCCCGGCCTCGTAGCCACCCCACTCCAGAATCGACAGCTCTCCCGGCTCCTGCTCCATCGGTGGTCGGGACGCCCCCGCGTCTGGTGTCTCTTCGACTGCCGGGCTTCCGCACCCAGTCAAGATGGTGGCACCGCCCAGCATCACTGCGCCACCAAGGAACTTACGGCGGCTGAGCGCGTTCTCGATCGGTCCGTTCACGGCGTCCCCTCGGGTTGGTTGGCCCCCTGCCTACTCCTCGCCTGAATCTGATGTCAATGCTTGCGACCGAAAGGTGACCTTGCATTGCTTGCTCCGAGTCGCTACCCGTTGCGCTGACACCCTGCCTGGCGCACCATGACGCAATGACAGCTACTGCCTCTGACTCGTCCGTCACTACGTCCGCAGACCCAGATGAACGGCAGCTTCGGCGAGAACTTGCCGCCGTCTACCGCCTGGTCGCCCATTTTCGGATGACCGACTTGATCTTCACTCACATCTCGCTGCGGCTCCCTGGGCCCGACCACCACTTCTTGATCAACCCGTACGGGCTTCTTTTCGAAGAGATCACCGCATCTTCGTTGGTCCGCGTCGATCTCGATGGGAACCCCGTTGATAGTCCTGGCGCGCGCGTCAACCCCGCTGGTTTTGTCATCCACTCCGCAATTCACCGGGCTCGCGAAGATGCCCGCTGCGTCCTGCACACCCACTCACGCGCCGGCTGTGCCGTTGCCGCTCTTGAGGAGGGTTTGCTCCCGGTCAACCAGATGTCTCTGGAGTTCTACGACCGAGTCACTTACCACGACTACGAAGGCATAGCTCTCAATCTCGACGAACAGAAGCGGCTGGCGGCCGACCTCGGCGAGGGCAACGCCCTCATACTTCGCAACCACGGTCTCCTTACGGTTGGTCAGACTGCGGCCCAGGCTTTCCTCCGCATGTTCTATCTGGACAAGGCTTGCGACATACAGATCGCGGCTGCAGCGGCGGGCAAACTTCGGCTTCCTCCACAGGAGGTGTGCGAATACACCGCAAAGCAGTACGAGGGGACCGTCGTTGGCGACTACGGAGACCCAGAGGCGATAGCGCTGGCATGGGCTGCCCTGCTTCGGCTCGTCGACCGGGTGGCGCCGGGGTACGACGAGTAAAGTCATCGTCGAGAAGCCGCGAGCGGCGGCCTGTTGGGGCACATGCCGCAGATGATCGGAGAGCCAAGTGACTGGAGAGCACCGAAGCGAGGCAGCAGTCGGCTGGACTTGGTTCGCCGGGATCATGATGCTGCTGCTTGGCACCTTCTGGTTCATGGCCGGCCTCGTCGGCATCTTGGGCGACGAGCTCTTCGTCGCCACGCGCAACTATGTGTTCAAGTTTGACGTGACCACTTGGGGATGGGTCCACCTCCTACTTGGGATCCTCGTGCTGCTGGCTGGCCTCGCCCTCTTCCAGGGTGCGGTGTGGGCCAGGACGGTCGCCGTGACCATCGCCGGCGTCAGCGCGCTCATCGGCTTCGCCTGGCTGCCCTGGTACCCGATCTGGGGAGTCATCTTCATCACGATCGCTGTGTTCGTTATCTGGGCTCTCACAGTGCATGGCCGCGACGTCACCAAGTACAACTAGTCACCGCTCAGCCGTTCCCGCTATCACCCGCCTGTCGCGATCAAGGCATCCAAGCGGGCAACTACCGTCATGCGGCGCTCACCCAATCGGGCAATGAGTTGATCCAAGCCCACGACAAGACGCGTGGCACGCTTCCTCGAGTCCCCGATTCTCTGGTGCATTTCCCAATCCGAGAAGACGTCGTCAGCCCATACATCCCTTGATGCGGCGCTGTCGTCCATCTGAACTCCGAAGTAGGCCGTGGGCGCCCCAAGATCCTGCAGTTGGGTGCGCAACCCAGCTAAGAGGCTCACAAGCTCTTGCGAAGAAGGATTGGCCGAGTCAATCGAGAGGTGCTTCATCCCCGAGGAAGCGACCCCTCCCCCCAAGAAGGTGTCGTACGTCGACCAACGAGATGCTGTCGACAGCTCGGAGCAGACCCGAGTAGCCAAGAGATGAGCCGACTGTGCCGTAAAGAGTGCTTTGGACAGCTCGTCGGCCTCCAACAGGAGGGCCCTGGCGGGCTCAGCGTTTGCCCCAGTGAGAGAAGCGGCGGCAGTCTCGCGTGCCGCGGGCAGGTCATCTGCCCACGCCTGCACAAGCAGAAGTCGCTCAACGACGGTCTTGTGAGTAAGCGCTGCAGCTTCCGCCTCCCCACGTGCCCGCCTGACCGCTTCTGTTGCGGAGAGCTGCCGGTCGGCAAGCAGACCTCGTAGCCGCGGCCACCAGGTCGCTGGACCAACGCCGGAGCATTCTCGCAAGGCACGCAGTTGTCTATCGAGCTCTATCTCGGCTCTGACTCGGTGTTCTCCGGCCTCTGCGGCAGCACGCTGAGCGGCCGCCAGCTCACGGGAAGCCGCCAGCGCCCGCTGGTAGCGGAGCGCAGAACTTTCGCCACCCTCAGTTGTCATCGCCCAGATGTCGCCGCACCGCGGCCCGCCCTTGCCTGACCCGACGCCTACGCGATCTGCGCGACTGTGCCGCCACTCATGGTTCTCCAGGCGTAGGCGAAGGCAACCGCGGTCAGCGGATAGGTGAAGAGGAGCCCGATGCCGCAAAGGAGGAGGCCAACGATGTTGATCCCAATCACGATCAGGAACAGGAGCAGCATGGGGGCAACGTTCGAAGCGACCAGATTCCACGACATCTTCATGGACTCGATGCCGTCCTCGGTACGCCCGTCCACGATTCCGTATCCGTAGAAAGCAAACAGAAAGGCTGCGATGAGACCGGGGATGATGCACAGGATCAATCCAACGCCGACTGCCAAGCCCACCAGGATCGACGCAATCACGTAAGGCACGAGGCCCTCAGCGCGAAACAGCATTCCCACATCAGGTGTGCGCCCGTCGACCACCGACAGGGACGCGCGGATCAGTCCCATGGCAAGGATGAAGCCCACGATAGTGGTGAAGATGTTCCAGGTCATGATCAGCAGCCAGCCATCGAACGCCCCACCAACGATGGAGAATGCGAGCTGAACGGCAACAATCACCAAGGTGATCAGAATCAGCGGTCCAAGGTTCTTCGTCAGACCGTTCCACCCGTACCTGATGGCGGCCACCGCATCCAGCTGACCTCCGCCGGGTTGCGGAGCGGGAGCGCCGTAGCCAGGGTGGCGGCGGGTGGCGGGGGTGGCGGCGGGGTCATGTCAGACATCTCGTCCTCCTCAGAAGCGACCTCGGCAGCCTATCGGCACTCTGGCCTGCCGTGTGAGTGCCACACGCCGCCCAGTGTGGCGTTGCGCAGAACCTGACTGGACGCCTCAGAACTTGAAGACCTGCGGTATTGAGTTGCACGGATTACCGCGACCAAAAGTGATTTCGGACGACTTGACGTCTGTTACGCACCAAAACACCGTCTTGGTGCTGTTGCCCGTGACTGGATGACGGCACAGAGAGTCCGGAGCGTTCTCGTGGTCACTCAGCATTTCGATCAACACTTCCTGCGTGATCGAACCCTGGGTGGTCGCCGCCCGACCAAGCAGCTCGACGCCTCGCCGCAGTCGGACTGCCGAATGCGCCGCGTAGGCGTGATCAGCCTCGTAACCGAGCATCGGGTCACACACATAGTGGTTTGTGTGCACGAACGTGCCTGCACTATTGAGAGTCATGGTGGTCGAATCGGTGGCCGAACCCTCGATGTTGACGACCTCGCCATCACGATCAGCGAAGATGGTGTTGTACGCGGAGGCCCGGTCGGGGTGCAGCGCTGCGGCGGTAGCCCCGGCGATCGTGGATTGGCGCAGTTGCTCACGCACGAGAAGCAGACGTGGAATGCCAAGGCGGTTGTCGTTGGGCGCAAGCTCGTTTCCGCTCAGAACAATTCCTGCTGCATTCCATCCCACGCTGATCCAGGGGCCTATGCCGATGGTAAACATCCGTGGTTCGTCATCGATGTTCCACTCGATGCCGGTTAGACCAGGTTCGACCTTCGCATCGAGATCGTTGTTGTGGGCGACAAGCAGCGCACCGTTCGCTGTAGCGGGTGGCCCAGCTACCAGGTCGCTGCAACGGCCACGTTCGGTGCCGAAAACAGAACCGCCGCCAGCGTCGGAGCTGTCATCATCGGACGACCATATCTCTTCAATGGATGCGGCGAAGACGTGAACTGGGTCAACTCCGGCCGCTTCAGCGACGCCGTCGAGCTCTTCGACCAAGTACGGCAATCGCTGCGCGGTGAACTCCCGGTACTCAGCTGCCAGCGCCAACTGTTCAGCCAGGGTCCGGCCATCACGGGGCACCGAATCCGGACCAAAGTCGATGGCGGCTCGAACAGCCGTGGCGCAGGACTCGCCAATCTGCTGTCCCGCCTCGCGGTGTGATCCGTGCACGCGCAGTACCGGAAGCAGTCCCACCTCACTCATGGCGCGCCTCACTGCGCGAAAGGGTGTCAAGCAAATTGCGAGTGATCTGGGTGACCACGGGGTCATGCCCAGCGAGTCCGTAGGCCCAGTCGGTAGTACCTGAGTTGAACACCGTCCCTCCTCTTGTATAGAGACCCATCACTGCATGGTTGTGGGCCAACCGCGCGATGTTTTTGGGGGTTGCCTCGCCAAAAACCGCCGCCGCGGTCTCCTCCAGGTCGCCACTCTCACTTGAGCGGTAGCGTGATGGTAGCTCGTCAAAGGCCCAGAGCCGGGCTGGTGCGGTAGCCAAGATCGTGAAGTCCCGAGGGGTGCCATCACGGCCCGTCGGGACCGGCAGCCCGTCCTCTTCCGCATGGGTGAACTCACAGCCGTCGACCTCATAGACCACGATCGAGTCCTTCGTGCCGAACAGGTCCCCATAGTGCACGCCCGTCCCCGAGAAGACCCAGTGGTCCGGACGCCACGCGGTATATCCACCCGATGCCTTGGGAACCGCGTTTCCCATCCGGACGTAGCCGCCCCGCGAGAAGCTCAATCCGGTCAGGCGGTTCTCCGGACGTCCGACGATCTGCGAGCACCAGAGCGTTGAAACCAGATGCTGTTGGTCTGTTCCGAAGAGCGGATCCGCCTCTGGGTCACCCTTGTACGACACCATGGTGCGTCCGTCATCCTCGAACCTGACTTGCCAGCACACCGAATTGCCTGACAGGAAGGCGATGTTCCCACCACGCTCGACGAATGCCTCGGCGGTGTCGCGCATCCCCCACGACCAGTACTCGTCATGTCCGACGCTTACGAGCATCGAGTACCCATCGACGATCTCCGGATGCTGCTCGAGATCGGCGTTCACCGCAACATCGATGGCGTAACCAGCTCGTTCGGCCCACTGCATGAACAGTCGTTCCCACTGGTACCAGCCAGAAGATCCCGACCAACGTGCCAGGCCATGCAAATCAGCCCAGGCGCGAAAGCGCTCGTGCTCGGGGTCGTTGACGTCGTCGAGGTTTGGATACCGCAAGTACGGCTCGGGCTTGCGCAGGAAACCACGAGCCATCGGCCGCTGGAACGACGCCCGCACGGCACCGGTGTAGAGGCTCGGTCCGCCCCAGTCGTTGTAAGCGTTGTAGGTGTTCGTCGACAGAACCAGCAAGATCGGTGCCTTCTGATGAGTCGATCCCGAATGTCGAATCACGAAGAAAGCTAGCGACTCTTCACTCCGCCCTGTTTCTTCATCGACAGCGCGGAGTACGACCTCGTAGTACCCGGATCGCCAGTGGTCGGGAACCGTCAGCTCAACCGATGCCGGCCAGCCACAGCCGACCTCGGAGGCGGTCTCCGGCGTCGGATGGAGTACGCCTTCGACTGCGTTGTCGCTCCAGACGATCTCTCGGGTACCGCCAACCCGGGCAATCTCAACTGAGAATTGACGTGCATTTGTGGAGCAACACAGAGCTATAGACTCGCCGGCGAAATAGCTAAGCTCGCTCGCGTATCCCGCAATGGTCAACGATTCCATTCGCAGATCCTCATTGTCCCTTCAGGGGCGTTGGTTTCGACACACGACCACTGGGCCGCCCGGGTCAGTCGGTGCGCTTAGGCAGAGCCTACGGGTCTGGATTGGGAGGTTCTCATGTCCGATGCGTTTACAGACCGTCCCCAGATCACCCTGGCGACGGCACTCCGACTGGTCCAAGCCGCAGTGGCCTATGGCGAAGCCGCGCGTTTGCCCGTGGCGGTCGCGGTCACTGACGCTGCTGGCAATCTGGTCGCGTCGGCCAGGATGGATGACGCCCCACTGGGAGCCATGCGCCTCGCCAGAGACAAGGCCTACACATCTGCCCTGTGGCAGATGCCCTCCGGTGACTTGAACCAGTCGTCACAACCAGGTGGTGGCGACTGGGGACTGACATCAACCGAGGGCGGTCGCATCGTTGTCTACGCTGGTGGACTTCCGATCTTTGCTGACGGAGTCCTCGCCGGTGCGCTTGGCATCAGCGGCGGCACCGGGGCCCAGGATGGCGATTGCGCTCAGGCTGCCCTCGTCACTGTGCTCCCCGAACCGTGACGACGACCGCCAGCACTCGGGCCGGGAACCCAGACGCCCCAGCTACTCGCGGCACACCCACCACAGCCCAGGCGCCAGACGATGGGACCGCGCCAAGGTTCGTCAGGTTCTCGACGTGCCAGACGCCTCTGGGCAACGTGACATCTCGGTGCACCGGGAATCCGGTGGCGTGTCCGGGGTCGATTCCCAAGGTGTCGGTACCGAGACCGACCACCCCGCGCGCCACCAGAAGATTCGCGGCCTCGACACTGAACCCCGGAAATCGGAGCGACTCAGACCCCGAGACCGCAGGCCAGTCGGTACGCAAGAAGACGACAGATCCTGCGTCAATCGATCCGTGGGCTGACTCGTGTTCCTTGAGGTCGCTCGGGGTCAGTTCAGCATCTGGGTCGGCACTTGCCTGAACGGTGAAGTCGACGACATGGAGCGGTCGAACCAGCTGACCCGCCGGAACGTCAGCAACGTGAGCGGCGCCTTCGCTGAAGTGACTCGGGGCATCGAAGTGTGTGCCACTGTGCTCGTCGAGCGATACCCGCCGCGAGAAGGATCCGTCCCGCTCGATGGTCTCCGTCGACTCGACAACGATCGGAGAGATGCCTGGCCAGAGAAACGACATCTCGTCCAGCGGCCGCGTCAGATCGATGACCCGCATATTGATCGCCATCCGCAAAGTGTCCTTGCTCGCACCGGTGATGTCACTTACGAGCGCTCGCGACCTCGGCCTAGCGGCGGCGAACGCGCTACGGCGCCCGGTCCGGCGTACCGTTCCGGAGGACGTACCAAGGCACAGACCGATCGCGCAGTAGACACCAAGCAGTAGACACCAAGAGGAGTGCTCATGCGGCTGGACAACAAGGTGGCTCTCATTACCGGCGGGGGCTCGGGCATCGGCGCGGCGACGGCACGTCGGTTCGCAGCCGAGGGAGCCAAGATCGTGGTGACGGGGCGCCGTCCAGAACTGCTAGAGGCAGTTGCCACAGAGGTTGGTGGCCTCGCCGTTCCTGGAGACACCGGCGACTTGAGCCACGTGCAGGAAGCGGTTGCCGCTGCCGCCTCCCACTTCGGCGGGGTCGACGTCCTGGTGACCAGTGCCGGCATTGCGCCAGGTGGCACCGTTGGCAACGTCACTGACGAGGACTGGCAGAACACTCTCGACACCAACCTCAGCGGCCCCATGATGATGTCCCGCGCCGTACTTCCAGTCATGCTTTCCCGGGGCGGCGGGTCCATCGTGTTGGTGTCGAGCACCGCCGGAATCGCCGCAGCCCCTGCCTCTGCCGCGTACGACGTCTCAAAATCTGGTCTCATCGCGCTCGCTCGGGCAATCACCGTTGACTATGGGAGCAAGGGCATTCGAGCCAACACCCTGCTCCCCGGGTGGGTCCAGACACCGATGGGCGACAGGTCGATGGATGCGTTGGGCGCCGAGAGGAACATCACTCGACAGGAGGCGTACGAGCGAGCTACGGCGGACGTTCCGCTGCGCCGCCCGGGAACGCCTGAGGAGATGGCCGCCTGTTGCCTGTTCCTCGCCTCGGATGAGGCTCGCTATGTGACTGGCACGACATTGGTCGCTGACGGAGGCGGACTGGCCGTGGAGCTGACGTCGACCGAGTTCACCTTCGGCGGGCAGTCGACGTAAGGCCCGGTCCCTTCTCGGGCCGGTGATGGATATGGCACGCTGCTGAGGTGTCTAAGCCACAAGTAACGACGTTGTTCACGACGCCGGTCAAGGGATTCGCCCTCCACTCGGTCGACAGCGTCGACCTTGACAGCAACGGGGCGGTCGGTGACCGCGATTTCTTTATGATCGATGATCAGCACTCCTTGGTCTCCATCACGAGAATCGGCACTTTCGCGTCGTGGCGCGCCGACTTCGACCGTGACACCGACACCCTGACGCTTCTGTCCGCGGACGGGCAGACCCTGGAGGCTCTGACCCCGCTCGGGCAGGCGGTCGTCGGGCAGTTCTACGACGATCGTGAGGTGGCCGGTCACGTGGTTGAGGGGCCGTGGAGCCAGTGGTTGTCAGAAGCTGCAGAACGTCCACTCACCTTGGTCCGAGCCGCGACGTCCGGAGCGGCCTTCGACGAGCACCCGGTGACGCTCCTCGCAGACGAGTCGGTTGCGGAGCTCGGTCAGCACGCTCCCGATGGAACCTTGGACGTACGCCGCTTTCGCATGTTGATCGGATTCAGTGGAGTCGAGGCGTACGCGGAGGACACCTGGAAGGGACGCCCACTGCGGATCGGCGCTACCGAGCTTCGGGTGCACGGACCGGTGCCACGGTGCAATGCGACGACGCGTGACCCGGACTCAGGCGTCAGGGATGTGAAGACCCTGCGCCTCATCGAGGAGCACCGAGGGCAGACCCCGAACGACTTCGGGGAAGGGCTGAACCTCGGCGTCTACGCCGACGTCGTTACCGCTGGGAAGATTTCGGTGGGCGACGAGCTACAACTCGGCTGACTAGGGCGGGCGTGATTGAGGCAGGCATCCTGACCGCACCTCAAGCCGCAGTTCCCTCGTTGTGGCAAGATGCGTCGCGATCCGCTTAGGACGCCGGAAACGACCCCATCGAAAGGCCACCGAATGTTTGACGACAATGGTTCATTCCTACTCGCACTGTTCGAGTTCTTCCTGTTCTTCGCCTGGTTCATGTGCCTGTTCTGGGTTCTTGGTGACATCTTTCGCAGCAAGGACCTAGGCGGCGGAGCAAAGACCCTCTGGGTGCTGTTCGTGATTTTCATTCCGTGGCTCGGCATCCTGGCCTACCTCCTAGCCCGCGGGCATGGCATGCAAGAGCGTCAGATGGAACAGGCGAAAGAGATGCAGCAGGCACAGACCGCATACATTCAGTCCGTCGCCGGATCGGGGAATGCCAGCGACCAGATCACATCGGCCAAGGGGCTTCTCGACAGCGGGGCGATCACCCAGGCGGAGTTCGATCAGATCAAGGCGAAGGCACTCGCCTCCTGAGCTCGGGTAAGTCGTTGGGGGCCTCACCATCTTGGTGCTGGCCCCCAACTCCCGCCGTTCAGCACACCGGTGTCGGCAGGGCCTAGCAGTGCACGCAATTATCTGGGGCATTCCTGACGACGACAGCCGAGTCCCTTACCCGGACGATACCTCGGGAGTTGAAGATGCCGCCGCCGCGGCGGTCGGCGCTATTTCTAGTGATTGATGACGAAGCCCTTAATGTGACTGTGCTGTGGTTGCTATAGATTCCGCCGCCGCTCTGTTTCGACCTGTTTGCGGATACCGAAGCCTTGTTATTCAACGTGACCGCACCACGGTAGGCGTAGACTCCTCCGCCGAACCGAGCGCCATTGTCCGATACGGATGATCGATCATTCATCCTGACTGTTACGCGACTCGCATCAATTCCGCCACCGAAGTACGTCGCAGTGTTACCCGAAATCGAAGACGAGTCCCGCAATGTGACCTCGCCTCCACTGCTCTCGATTCCGCCACCGAAGTACGTGGCTGCGTTGTCATGAACCGAAGACGAGCCACGCAAAGTGACGGCACCCTTCTCGTTGCAAATCCCGCCCCCATCACCGGCAGTGTTTCCTGACACCGAAGTCGTGCCAGTCAGTTTGACGGTGCCACCTGCATTTCGGATTCCACCGCCGCAAGAGGCCTGGCCATTTGTGAGTGTGAGATCCCGCAGAACGACGGTCGGCAGACTCGTCCCCCCGAGCCAAAGCACCCTGGTTACACCACTGCCGTCCAGCGTCGCATTAGCCGTCGAGGAAGTTGATATGCCGACCACCTTTAGGTCCTTGCCGATCGTGAAGCCCCCGTAACAGATACCTGCGACCTGGACCGTGTCACCAGATTTCGCGGCATCGATGACGCTTTGTAGGTCCGCACCTGCTGTCGCACCGGAGGTCAGATCCTTGGCCTGACACGACCCTGCTGTCTGCCCTGCCGGGGCACTCACGATCACCAGTGCGGTCGACATACCAAGTACCGCACCGAGTGTGGCTATCCGCTTCCCAGCCTTGCCAGATGAGTGCATCGGGTCGACCCCTTGTGATGTTCAGGGAGACATGGCACCCCAGTAGGGCGGCGCCACGTGAGGTGACCCCACAACGCTACGGCGACTCGTGACTACCACTTAAGAGTCTTTGGACCCGGTCGCACCACCGCCGGTCCGGAGTAGTCGAGTCTGGAGGCTCCCTTCTCTTCTGATTCGTGGTCTGAGCTCTGGTGTGTCAAGTGGACCGAACTTCCGGTCAGTACGCCGCGAGCTCGTCTCGCGTCAGACCGGACAGGCCCATCTTGTCCATCGTGCGGGCGCGCTTGGTGGCGAAGTCTTCGCCCGCGACGATTGAGGCGATGCGGATGACAGCATCCATGGTGGGGGTTGGCACCGACAGCTGCCGAGCCAGGTCGGTGAGGAACATCATTGAATAGCCCACGTCCTCGGTCAGGTAGCGGTGGTGGAGCTCGTCCTGCGCCTTGATGCCACGAAAACCTGGTGCGGTGGAGTAGCCGGTGGAGTAGTTGGACTCGCTCATGTAACCCTGTCGAACCCCTAGATCTGGCTCGGTGAGTATTTGCACGCCCAGGGCGCTGGCGACGGATAGCCGCTCGCTGTCGACCGCCTTCATCAGGCGACCGACAGCCTCAGTAACCCCTTCCTCATAGAACATGAAGTCACCACCCGTGCGTTCGATGAGGGCGGCGTTGAGCAAGGTGACGGCCGGATGGATGACCGGGTTACCGTTCTGCAGCGTGGTCTGGAAGATCCCGGCGGCCTCTTCGGTGTTGTGGTACACCTGCCGCAGGACCTCGAGCAGGCGAGGTGTGTTGCTGCGCGGGGCGGCCGCAGCCGAGAAGCCGGTGTCAAACCGGTGGAAAATCTGCACACTGGCGTGCATCGATGCGCGTGCGGCATACGGCAGCGTGCTGGTCTCGCCCACAACGACGCTCTCGTCATGGAGGTCCAACCCCGCGGCGTGCTTGAAGGCCAGACTGCCAACGCACGAGCTGGGGCAGACCACTACGGTCATCCCGGGGCGCAGGTGCCCCCGAGTGTCACGGCCGAACGGCTCCGTGGCATAGGCGGGCCCGACGACGAAGACCACGTCCACACCGTCCAGCGCTTCGGCGATGTCGGTGGTGACCTTCGCCAGTGCAACGAACCCCTCAAGCATGCCTTCGGCTTGGATCCCGCCGCGCTCGCGGACCGGCTTCAGGTGGTGCTCGTGGGCGTGTTGCGCGTACAGCGCGACCTCGTGCCCCTGATTCGCCCACTCGTAGGCGACCGCTAGCCCCCCGCCGCCGGCCCCCAACACCGCAATCTTCATTTTGCTGACTCCCTTCATCGACGTGCCTCTACGCTGCCATGGGCGCTCACCGTGCCCGATCACCGCCGCTTCACGAGGCTATCGGCGACGCCGCGGAGTTCGCTCGAGGCAAGCGCGAGACAGGCGACGAGCTCTGCCACAACAAATGCCCAGCTGACAACGGTCAGCTCGGCTGAGTCCACCAGGGTCAGTACAAGCGCAGCTGCCGCAATTCCTACTAGCCATCCACGCAGCACTGCCCATGTACGACCTTGTGCCATCAACATCACCGTGAGCATCAGGTTGGTCAGTGCCACCGTGCTACCGGCCGCCAGCACTGCGCAACTGCCGGCTGATAGCTCGACGCCAGCACCAAAGATCAGGGGCAACAGCGAGGGACCCAGAAGAGCCCCCAGGGCAGCCCCCACCGGTACTCCCACCAGGGTGGCCGTCAGCAGCCCTCGACGCCAACGCCGGATGGCAACCACATCGCCGCTGACGTAGCGAGTGGTCAACCCTCCCGTCACTCGTGCCACGACGACCAGCGCCACCTGGTAGGGGGCGCGGAACAGCGCCAACGCCGCGAACAGGATGGTCACATCGGCGGGTGACCCTCCGGTGAGCGCCAGCACCACCGGTCCGCCCGTCAGCACCGCCTGTCCAGCCAGCTGACCCCCCGAAGCTCCACCGAGAAACCCGAGCGCCGACTCCGACGCCCCGTCACCCGTACCCGTGGCGAACCTGAAAGCCGATGGCCAGAGCAACCCCACCCAGGCGCCAGAGGCAAGGACAAGACCAAAAGAAACAGGATCGGTGACATCAGAGATGAGAAGGGCGAGGGCCGCGACGACTCGGACACCGTTCTCCGCAACCAGCGCCGCCGCCAGCGCTGTGAACCGACGTCGTGCAGCCAACCCTCCGCGAACAACGCCGATGAAACCGGAGCCGAGGGTCACCACCGCCACAAGCAGCGGAAACAATGGGCTGTCGGAACGGAAGAGAGCCTCCCGAAGCCACCAAGCTCCGACCCCGGACACCGCAGCGACCGCCAGTACGACCACTGAAACCCGCGGCAGGGCGGCGCGGACAGCGCCCTCCCCTCCATGCGCAGCAACCGAGCGCACCACCCATTGCTGGAGCGGAAAGGTGAAAGCTGCGGATGCGAAGCTCCAGTAGGTCCACAGCACCGACACCGGCGCCGCCACCTCTGCGCCCAGGGCGCGCGTGCTGAGTGCGAAAAAGGCGTACGCCAGCAGTCCCGTGAGGACCGAGGCACTCGCGAGCAGTGATGTGTCGCGGAACCGTGATCGCACGAAGGCCAACCTAGCGTCCGATAGGGTTGCCCCGATCCAGTCGCCGCTCACGCACGGAATGGATATGTCAGACAGCCACAAATCCTTGCCTGACGGTGGTCCAGCGGCTCCCAACCCTCCGCTCGACCCGCATAACTTCACGTTCTCTGTCGTGGTGCCGGTCTACAACAGCGCCGGAGTCGTGGGCGACACAGTCGACAAGATCGTGGAGACGTTTGAAGCCCAGGGACTGTCGTACGAGCTAATCCTTGTCAACGATGGCAGCCCTGACAACAGCTGGGACGTCATCGCAGCAAAGGCTCGGGCTAACCGGCATGTCATCGCGCTGAAGCTGCTCAAGAACTACGGTCAGCACAACGCAAACCTCGCCGGGCTTCGTGAATCAACAGGTGACTACGTAATCACCATGGATGACGACCTGCAGAATCCGCCTGATCAGGTGCAGATCCTGATCGCCAAGGCCATGGAGGGCCACGACGTTGTCTTCGGGGAGTTCGAGACCAAGCAGGCGACCAGCTATCGCAGACTCGGCAGCAAGCTGATCGGGCAGATCAACCGTCGCGTCTTCGGGCAGCCACCCGAGCTCATCGTTTCGAACTTCCGCATCATCAGGCGAGACGTGGTCGAGCGGATTTGCGCATCGCGGACCTCCTACCCCTACATCACCGGCCAGTCGTTGCTGTACTCGCACAGCGCAGTGCACGTTAAGGTTCGCCACGACCAGCGCACCGTTGGTAAGAGCACCTACAGCACCTTCCGCATCGTTCGTCTGGTACTGACCATCCTCTTCAGCTATTCGGTCTTTCCGCTGCGAGTGGCCGCCGCAATCGGCTTCATCGTCGCGTCGCTCAGCTTCATCCTCGGTGCTTTCTACCTGGTCTCAGGCTGGATCAAGGGCACACGGGTGCCGGGATGGACGACGCTGGTGGTGCTCACCGCCACTTTCAACGGCGTCACGATCATGCTGCTGTCGATGCTCGGCGAGTACATTGTGCGCACACTGAACACCGTGTCGAGCACAGATTCGTATCACGTCGTAGATCGCATTGGTCCGTGACTCGTCATCTCCTCGTCATAGGGGGTCAGAGGTGCGGTACCACACTTCTCTACGAGCTGCTGGACGACCATCCTGAGATCACGATGGCCAGGCCGCGTCGCCCAGAGCCCAAAGTGTTCTTGTCTGATGAGCTCAGCGAACGAGGGGTCGACTGGTACCACTCGACGTACTTCGGGCATGCCACGGACGAGCTTGTCTATGGCGAGAAGAGCACCAGCTACATCGAGGACCCCGATGCACCTCGGCGGGCCGCAGCAATGCTCGGTGTCGCGATGATCATCGTCCAGTTACGCGACCCGGTGGCGCGCGCCGTCTCCAACTGGCGCTTCAGCACCAAGCACGGGGCAGAGGATCGGTCACTCGTGCAGGCGCTCACCGAGAACCTGGCGGGGCCGCGCACATGGGACCCCACGGTTACGTCTGTCTCGCCGTTTGCCTACCTCGAGCGGGGCCGGTATTGCGACTACCTCGAACCGTGGCACTCCGCATTCCCCGAAACTCTGCACATCCAGTTCCTCGAGGACGATCCCGGTTCGGGCGCCTCGCGTGAGCGCTTGTACCGAGCGGTCGGCGTCGATCCGTCGTTCCGACCCGTCGATCCCGGCAGACGAGTCAACGCCAGCGACGGGGCCACGCCAGAGCTACCGGCTGATCTTGTGCTCCGCTTGCGCCGATTCTTCCGCGAAAGCGACGAACGTCTGACAGCACTCGTGGGTCGTCCGCTGCCATGGGCTGGCCGATGACAGCACCCCGGTAGACTCAACCGACACGTGTGGCTCCGCCAGAGTGAGGACCAACCGCAGTGACCACCCCCACGATCCCGTTCAATCGGCCTGCGCTGGAAGGCAACGAGCTGGAGTACATCCGGCAGGCGGTCGAAAGTGGCCACACCTCGTCCGGTGGACCATTTTCCAAGCGGGCGGCGGCCATGCTCGCGACCGCAACCGGTGCAGAGGAGGTGCTCCTCACCACCTCGTGCACTGCTGCTCTCGAACTGTCGGGCATGCTCCTCGACCTGCAGCCCGGAGACACCGTGATCGTTCCCTCATATACCTTCACCTCGACCGCGCTCGCGTTCGTCCGCCAGGGGGCGCGTGTCCTGTTCTGCGACATCGAACCAACCACGCTCGGGCTGGACACCAAACATGTGGCCGACCTGCTCGACGACTCAGTGCGCGCGGTCATCCCCGTTCACTATGCCGGCGTGGCGTGCGATATGGACGGTCTCAACGAGGCGCTCGCAGATCGGCAGGATGTCGCGGTGATCGAAGACAACGCGCACGGTCTCTTCGGTCGGTGGCGCGGCGAACCGCTCGGCCATCTTGGTCGCATGGCCTCTCTCAGCTTCCACGAAACAAAGAACTTCGTGTGTGGCGAGGGTGGCGCACTGCTGCTCAACGACGCCGCAGACGTCGACAGGGCGCGGGTCCTCTACGACAAGGGAACGAACCGTCGCGCCTTCTTCCTCGGTCAGGTCGACAAGTACAGCTGGAAGGACACCGGGTCCTCCTTCGGCATGTCGGACGCCCTTGCCGCCTACCTCGTTGCGCAGCTCGAGCAGTACTCCGTGATCCAGGGTAAGCGCAAAGCCGTCTTCGACCGCTATGTCGAGGCACTGAACCCCCTCGCTGACCTCTACGGGCTACGCGTGCCAGTGATTCCCGACCATTGCGATCCCGCGTACCACATGTTCTATGTGCTGCTTCCCGACCGGTCCACGCGCGACTCAGTGCTGGCTGCGATGCGTGCCCATGGAATCTCACCGACGTTCCACTACGTCCCCCTACACAGCTCTGACGCCGGACGCCGGTTCGCCGCTCGCGCGACCGAGTGCCCCGTAAGCGAAGACATCAGCGGTCGCCTGCTCCGACTCCCGTTTTACAACAACCTCACCAACGACGATCAGGACCGCGTGGTTGGCTCCTTCACCGCAGCCCTCTCGGCCCACAGCTAAGAAGGATCTCTATGAGGCTTCTTGTGACCGGTGGCGCCGGCTTCATCGGCAGCCACTACATCCGCACTCTGTTAGGCGATGCCTGGGGCCTGACGACCCCGGATCACGTAACCGTGCTCGACAAACTCACCTACGCGGGAAACCTGGCCAACCTCGGCCCGGTGATTGACGACTCTCGCCTAACGTTTGTCGAGGGCGACATTCTCGATCGCCCACTCGTCGACGACCTAATGCCGACAGTTGACGCCGTCGTGCACTTTGCCGCCGAGAGCCATGTCGATCGATCTATCCTCGGTGCTGCCGACTTCGTCATGACAAACGTGGTCGGTACACAGACACTCCTCGACTCGGCGCTTCACCACGGGATCGACAAGTTCGTGCACGTCTCCACCGATGAGGTCTACGGATCGATCGAATCGGGCAGCTGGGACGAGGAGCACCCACTCGAACCCAATTCTCCCTACTCCGCGTCCAAGGCCTCGAGTGATCTGCTCGCCCGCTCATACTTCCGCACGCACGGACTGCCCGTCAGCATCACCCGCTGCTCCAACAACTATGGGGCGTACCAGTTCCCTGAGAAGGTCATCCCACTCTTCGTCACCAACCTCATCACCGGCGGCACCGTTCCGTTGTACGGCGAGGGCGCCAACATCCGCGACTGGCTTCATGTCGACGACCACTGCCGAGGCATCCACCTCGTCCTCCAGGGTGGCCGCAGTGGTGAGGTCTACAACATCGGCGGGGGCACCGAGATGAGCAACAAGGAGCTCACCGCGCGATTACTGGAGGCGTGTGGGGCCGACTGGAGCAGCGTCCGCTACGTCGAGGACCGTAAGGGCCACGACCTTCGCTACTCGGTGGCGATCGACAAGATCACCGCCGAGCTCGGCTACGTGCCGCAGGTCGACTTCGCGAAGGGGCTTGAGGACACCGTCACCTGGTACCGCGACAACGCCGCCTGGTGGATGCCGCTCAAGCAGCGGGCGCGCCTGGCCCGTTAGCCACCGTTGTGTACGGCCCTTGCCCGCATCGTGGGCAGGTCAGGGTGTTCAAGCAGCCGAAGCAAGTACTCGCCGTAGCCGCTCTTGCGCATTGCCTCAGCACGCGTTCGAAGATCGTCGTCGGACAGGAACCCCTGACGCCAGGCGATCTCCTCGGGCGAGCCGACGCGGAGCCCCTGCCGGCTCTCAACGGTCCGCATGAAGTTGCTGGCATCATTGAGTGACTCGAAGGTCCCGGTGTCGAGCCATGCAGTGCCCCGAGGCAGCACAACGACCTGTAGGTCACCCCGCTCGAGATAGACGCGGTTGACGTCGGTGATCTCGTACTCGCCGCGCTCCGATGGTTGGAGGCCGCGCGCGATTTCGATAACGTCGTTGTCGTAGAAGTACAGCCCCGGTACAGCGTAATTGCTTCGTGGGTCAGCAGGCTTCTCCTCGAGGGAGAGCGCCTTGCCAGTGTCGTCAAACTCCACGACGCCGTAGGCGTGCGGATCGGCCACCCAGTAGGCGAAGATCGCCGCGCCTTTCAGGTCGTGGAACCTGCCGAGCTGTTGCCCCAAGCCCTGGCCGTAGAAGAGGTTGTCTCCGAGGACCAGCGCCGAGGTGGCTGATCCGACAAAGTCAGCCCCGATCGTGAATGCCTGCGCCAGGCCGTCAGGCGCGGGTTGTTGGGCGTAGGTGAGGCTGATTCCAAACTGGCTGCCATCGCCGAGCAACCGCTCGAAACCGTCTGCCTCATGGGGTGTGGTGATGACGAGGATGTCCCTGATGCCAGCAAGCAGGAGCGTAGAGAGGGGATAGTAGATCATTGGCTTGTCATAGACGGGCATCAGCTGCTTGCTGACGGCGTGCGTGATCGGGTAGAGCCGCGAACCGGTGCCACCCGCCAGGATGATTCCGCGCATCTCCTTGGCCGATGCCGAGCTGCTGGCTGAACTCATGAGTCGATCACCTCGTACACCACATAGTTGCCGTTTTCGTACCTCTTCGTCACGAGGTCGGGGAGCGCGTCCAGGCCTGCCAGGTCGACTGGCCAGTCCTTGCCGACGAACAGCCAGTCCACGCTGTGGTCTTCCACGAGACGACCGATCGTTTCCTCACTTGGGTAGTTGAAAGCTGCATCGTTGAGAGCGATGAGCTCGGGGTTAGGTGGCTTGATGTCCCCGAGGCCTTCACTTCCGGTCGCGTTTTCGTAGGCCTCGGGGTTGTAACCCCAGCCCTCGATGACAAATCGCCGTTCGCTGAAGGCGCTGGCCCAGAAGTGTCGGTTGTCGCAGGCAGCGTCACCTGGGACATTCTCAGGCGAGAGGCAGTGCATGTTCGTGGCTACGACGTCGTCGGGATCGGAGTTGGCCCGGATGTAGGCAGCCGCATTCTCACCGCCTGGGGGAAAGAGCTGACTGTTGCCCCCGGGTTCCTCTCCCTGCAAAATGTCGCCGGCAAGGATGTACACATTGTTCAATCCAAGCCCCAGCAGCACCGTCACCAACATGAGCACCGGCAAGGGAGCCTTCCCCCGTCGGCGCTGGACGAACCGGATGATCAAGAATCCGAGTGTCAGGGCCACCGGCACGAACACAACGAGTATGAGGCCGGCAAGAGAGGCAGTCCCGTCCTTTCCGTAGCTGCTGCCGACGAAGAGTGTGATCAGATACGCGCTGAGACCAGAGGCAACCGCGACCCCGGAAAGGCGCAGCGCCATCTGCCGGGTCAGCGGCTTGGGCAGCAGCAGGGCTAAGCCCCAGACTGACAGCAACACGATCAGCTCTGCCGCACTGCGCTGGAACCAGTACTGGATCGCACCCGTCCTGAAGAGCAGGAAAGGTACAGCAAGAGCGGCAGCGATCGCCGCCAAGATCCACAGGGCTCTGGGATCACGCCACTTGGCCCGTTTGACCAGCCCGATAGCGCCAGCCCCGTAGAGCAACCAGCCCATGAGCATCGCCAATGCCATGAGCACAAGGCTGAGCGTCGTTGCTTCGATACTCTGCCGGCGCAGAGCCTCGGTGACGGACCTCCCGGGGTTGAAGGCCATTGCGCCACTGTTGCCGCCGAAGAGCACAAACTGCGCAAAGAGCGCCGTGGCGATGAGCATCGTGCCGAGGGCCAACGCGGTGCGGTCGATTCGACGCTCGACCAGTAGGCGAAAGAGCACGACGCCGATTGCGCCACACAAGAAGATCGGAATGAACGTGGCCTTCGACCCTGACAGCGCGAGAAGGCTGAGGGCAAGGGCGACCCAGGTGAGGGGATGGTTTCGCGTCCTTCGGCCGCAGGATCTCCATGATCAGCAGGAGGGCCGGCAGCGACATCATGACGCCGTATGACTGCGACGGGCTGGAGACGAACCGTGCCGACATCACCGGCTCGGTGATGATTCGGATGCTGAAGTCGGTGCTGTAAAGCTGGAACCCGCCAGCAGCAAAAAGCAACACAGGCGCAACTACCGCGGCTGCTGTTCGGCGGGTGAGTCTCTTGGCTACTGATGCCAGCCCAGTAACGATCAGCACCACCAACATCACGGGAAGCAGTTGCCGGATGAGCAGCGTGCCGTCGATCCCGGTGATCCAGCGCATCGTTGCCAGCTGGGCATGCACGAACCAGTGGTAGTCGAGAGTGATGCCCTCGACGTAGGGGAACTGTGGGGGGAACTGGTGGCTGAGCTCGCCCATCAGGGCAAGGTGGAAAGTCTCGTCGAGACGCGGCGTCCGGGACGCTGGGAGGTTCATTGGGCTGGATACGAAGACGCGGTTCGCTAGCCAATAGACGGCGTAAATGATCGTGCCGCTGATCACCCATGATCCGCGATAGTCGAACCGCTCTGTTTGCAGCGACCAGATGCGCCGTCCGAACGGCGTCAACAGGGCGCCGAGTGTGGCAACTGGCAACACGAGCACGAGATACGGGAAACCGATGACGAGGCCGACCAGGTACACCGGGAGCTGGAGGCCAAACCCGACGATGGTCCCCATGGACAGGTCTTCGAGCCACGTCGGCGCGCCCCTGCCAGTTTCCCGGATCTGCTGCAGCAGGGATCGCCAGACGAAGATCCCAGGCGGTGCAACGATCAGGCCGCAGTATGCGACGAAGAGGAGCAGGTCGGTCACGGAGGTGTCGTTGAACACCAGGATCGCTGCCACAGCGATGCTGGTGACCACGATGGGAGGCCACGAAGACCTCCACACGCTCGCTGACACCATGACACCTTCCCCGTCTCAAGCTCAACCGCCAGGCGCTGGCAGCGTGCAGACCTTACCGCTCACGGCCGGAGCCGAAAAATGTCAAGGAGTAGGCCGGGACCAGACAATGGGGAACAGCGGGTGATCCAGGAGGGCGCCAGCTGGCAGTTCGTCCTGGAGCCCGTCGAAGGGAGGCGACGTGCGCCAGCGGCGAGGGGCATGGCGAGCCTCCTCGGACAGGTAGCGCAAGGACAGCACCCGGCGCCGTCCGTTGAAGGGAAAGCCGGGGGCACCATGCATGGACAAGAAGTCAAAGAAGATACCGTCCCCCGGCTGCATCTCGAACCGACGAATGTCGAACGCTTCGCGGTTGGCCTCCACATCGGGTATCTCGAGCAGTGAGCCTTCGGGGAACCACTTGGCCTCACCCGTCAAGAACGTACGAGGCATGAGCCAGGGCCCATGGTGTGTACCCGCCACGACCTCCAAGGACCCCGACTTCGGAACCGGATCTACCGGAATCCATGCACTAACACCCCGCCCATCGACGTTGTAGTAGGGCTGGTCTTGGTGCCATGGCGTCCGCTGACGCGTCCTTCCTTCCTTGACCAGAACATGGTCGTGGTAGAACCTCACCTGAGCGGTGGCCATCAACTCACCGGCGATCTGGGGCACAGCTGAGTGCCGAGCCAGCTCCTCGATCTCGGTGACGTCACCCCACCGGCAGAAGTCCTCGAAGAATGAGCCAGGATCATCCGCTCCGCTCGCGACTTGCGCGAGGGAACTCGGAGTGGCCAAGACTCGCTCGATCGACTCCCGTGCGGCAGCCACCTCGTCCGCGTCCAGCACTTTTCTGATGCACACAACGCCTACATCAGCGAAGTCCTCGATCAGGGCCTGTGGAACGTCGAAGGATTTCATCCCTCGATCACGAGCCAAAGCGTCGCTGCAGATCGGCGTACCCGATCGCGCCGTCGAGGAAGTCGAGCGTTCCGGAGTCAAGCAGCTCGCGGCCGGCGCGCTCCAACGTGCTAAGTGTGGCGCGTGCCAAACTGCCGCCCAGGCTGACCCGTTTGACGCCAAGCGAGAAGAGTGTCGGCGCATCGATGAGGTTCGCAAGCCCGGCTACCACGTTGAGCGGGCCGGGGATGGCCTCGGAGAGTTGGCGGATCGTCTCCTCTTCAACGACCCCGGGCACGAAGACGCAGTCGGCGCCCGCTTCGACGTACCTAACTGCGCGTTCGACGGTCTCGTCGAATGCGTCACCACTCGTACCGACGAAGTAGGTGTCAGTTCGGGCGTTCAGCACGAAGGTGCCGCTGGGCCCGGCTGCCCGGGCGGCCGCAAGACGGTCGACGGCCTCATCGATGCTGATCAGTCCGCCAGCCCTGGAATCCTCAATGTTGCCGCCAACGGCACCCAGTTCGACTGCCCGGGCAACGGTGATGCCGACAGCGTCCGCGGTGTCGCCGTACCCGGCTTCGAGGTCCGCGGTCACGGGCACACCCACCGCAGCCACGATGCGCGCCACGTGGTCAAGCATCGTGTCGCGGTCCAGCGCTTCTCCGTCCGGAACTCCGCACGACCAGGCGATGCCGGCGCTGGTGGTGGCGATGGCGGGGAAGCCGACCTGCTCGAGGACGCGGGCGGATCCCGCGTCCCACGCATTGGGGAGCACGAAGCCGGGGCCGGTGTGCAAAGCAAGGAGGGCAGCTGCCCTGTTCATCGGAGATTTGGCTGTCACGAGCCCTCCACGTTGGCGAGAGACACCGAGCCATTGTCGTCCAGCTGGCCAGTGAGCACTAGCCCATTGTCGACAATGGCGGCCCGATGCGATACCCAGGCACCGTCATGCCGCCGGGAAAAATGGCGCCGAACGCAAGTGCCGGCATAGGTGGCTGGGCTAGGACATTGACCGCACACCATGGACCCTGTGACCATCGGCATTGCTGAGGGGCCGGTACTCCACACCTCGGTACGTCCAGGGGGAACAGATGACCAAGATCGTTTCCACGTTGTTCATGGCGCTTGACGGCGTGGTGGAAGTAGACCCCGTCTGGCACTCCCCATACTTCGACGCAAACATGGGTGCAGCGGTGAGCGAGGACTACGAAGACGTGGACCTCCTCCTTCTGGGACGAGTCACCTACGACAGCTTCGCCGGTGCTTGGCCAGAGCGCGAGGCCGCCGGAGGTGAGGACTCGACGTTCGCCGCTCAGCTTGGAGACACCCCCAAACTCGTTGCCACACATAGGGGCCAGGATCTTGGCTGGCGAAATGTGCACGCGGTGCACGGCGACTTGATCGAAGCCGTGACGGCGCTGAAGCGCGAAGCGACGATGGACAAGATCCTGGTAGCGGGGTCAATCTCGGTAGTGCGACAACTACTCGCAGCGGAGCTGCTCGACGAACTACGGTTGCTGGTGCACCCCGTTGCAGCGCGAACCGGTATGAGACTGTTCGACGACGGCGAGCCGATCTACCCAATGGACCTTGTGAGCTCACAAGCTTTCCCGACGGGAGTTCTGCGCCTCGTGTACTCCCCGAGGGAGCTACCCAGCCCAAATTGACTTAAGGCGAACGTTACGTGGTGCGCCCGGAGAGATTCGAACTCCCCAATTCCCAGCCAGTTGCACCCGTGAAATCAAATCCACCACATGAGCGTCGCGACCACCGTCACGAGAGCAGCAACGACACCCGCGGTGACCATCACGGTGCGCCCGGCAACGTTCCCGGACTTCACGATCCGGTATCCCATGAACACCGCGACGAGTGCCGGCGCCACCCACAGGGCGTAGGTCGGGATCGTGGCGAGCAGATGCTCGGCCGTCGTGGGATACGTGCCCGGATCGCACAAGTCCGGATCCTCGTCCAGGCAGAGACCGAGAGAGATGAAGACGGCCAACTGCGAGGCCACGCCCAGGAAGAACGTAACAAGCGTGCCAACAGCGAGGACAAGCCACGCGGATTGCGTCGACTTGGGAACCACTGGACGCTGGCTGACTGGGGCTGTCATGACATCCACCCCCCCTGACAATTCGATCGTGGCGACCTAATGCGAGGCGTGGTAGAGGCCAAAGCCATCCATAGGTCGGACGCAGTCGAAAGCCCCCCCCCCTGATCCGTGGTGCGGTCAGATTCATCCCAGTGAGCAGCGCACGCAGTCGTTGGGTCGCCATCGTCGGTGACCTTGACGAGAACGAAAACATCCAGCAGGACCAGGGGAAAGAACCCGTATGCCCGGAGGCGGTCAAACAGTTCCTTCACCGAGGTATCTGTGCCCTTGCACCGGTGTCGAGATGGTGTCGGCTGCGGCGCGGTGCGTCTGACCTGCAGCAATGTTGCGCGACCGGACAGATTCGAACTCCCAACCTTCTGATCCGTAGTCCTAGTTTTGCCGTCTCACCACGTCTCCTGACGTGTCAGCACGCTCACGTCATTCTCAGGAAGTGTTCCGGAGTCTCCCTCAGTTCCTCGGCGTTGCAGTAACGGTTGCAGTAAGGCAAGGGCACCATCGCTGATCAAATCATTCGGCCCGAAATCCTCGATGTTGCCACCCACCACACCCGCCTCGATGGCCCGGGCCACGGTTCTGCCGACGTCGTCCGCGGTCGCGGGCCGCTCCCCCACGGGATCGCGGGCTCAGCGATCCCCCTCGGGTAGCTCGAGATGGCCAGCGAGTTCCAACAAGGCGCCACGCAGTTGTCGATAGGTGCTTGGTCCCAGGACCGTCTTCCACTCCGACTCCACCTCTGCAACGGCAGAGCGGATCACCGCCACGACAGCGTGGCCCTGCTCCGTGAGCGCCACCTGACGCAGGCGATGATTGCCGGGATTGATGACCCGCTCCAGGTACTGACCGTGCTCGAGCTGGGTGAGTAGGTGGTTCATGACCTGCTTGCTCACCTGAGCATCCCGCGCCAACTCCAGGGGTGACCGTCCCTCGGGTCCGGGGTACTGGAAGACGGCGAGGTGAGACGCCTGCACGTCTGTGTAACCCTCCCGGTGCAGGGCCGACACGATGCGGCGCCGCATCGTGAAGAACGGCCGACGAAGCAGTGCACCTACCAGTGGCGCACCGGTCGTAGACGAGTTGGTCAAATTCCTGTACCGTCCTTTCACAGTAAAGAAACTATACTGAAGGAGCCTGCGATGAGCCAAGACGTGGTCATGCTGCACTTCCCCGGCGACCCGGACGTGCTCCTCGCCGGGTACGCAGAAGCAGCGCGTCGCTGGCAGGGCTCGGGGGGCGTGTCACCAGACACGGTTGTCGTCGCCCGCGGGGAGGCGGGACTGCTCGTCACGCTGGTATGGGGACCCGGTGTTGGTCACGACGGGTTCGGCGGGCACGTTCAGCGCCATCTCGAACCGCTCGCGCTGCCCTTCCCCCGGGTGGAGCACGGACTGATTGCAGCGCCCGATTGGTCAACCCTCATCGGCCTCGCCGGCGACGCCACGGCAAGTTAGGTTCAGAGACTGCCCGCAACACTCCCGAACTGGACTGCAGTAATCGCTGCAGTAATGCGCCCCGAAAGCCCAGAGTCGCCCGGTCCTTTCACCGCAGTAACCGGTACTTACCTGGCGTCCTGTGGCGCGCCCGGAGAGATTCGAACTCCCAACCTCCTGATCCGTAGTCTGGCCATTGGTGTGCCATGGGGTTGCACAGGTGTCGTGCCCTGCGAGGGACGCGTCACCAAGCCGGCAGGTGGATCGCATCGTTGCGAGACAGTTGTGCCACCACAGGTTGAGACGCCGCCCCAACGCCGGTCAGGTCTGTCGGTGTCGGATCTTCCTTATCGGCACGATGAAGTAGACCGCGACCAGCAGGTATCCGATCACCGCAGCGACGGGCAGGAAGAGCCCGAGCGCAATCAGGACCAGGTATCCGGCGAGACCCGGTGTCAGCCGCCGAGTCAACAGTCGGACATCGTCGTCGTTCGCATCGGGACGCAGCAGACGTTCCCGAACGGCGTAGCGCCACAGAACTGACACCAAGACCGACGCGAGAAAGAGGTTGATCCCGTAGATCGTGACCGCCACCCGCTCGGCCCCGCTCTCCTCGACGTACTCCGCCAATAGCCGAGTCGGGAAGGGCAAGAATGAAACCACCAGCAGGAGCAGCAGGTTCAACCGCACGAATACCGCATCGGCACGATCCAGATACTCCGTGATAACAGTGTGCGCCAGCCAAACCGCCCCTATGGTCGAGAAACTCACCAGGTAGGCCAGGTACGACGGCCACTGGTCCCCGATCGATGCGAGAAGATTGCTGTCCGAGTCCGCCGGAACCGCAACATCCAAGATGAGCAACGTGACCGCGATCGCAAACACGCCATCGCTGAACGCCTCCAGCCGCCCTGTCGTCAGTCGTCGGCGTCTCGGCCCCGCGTCCTCTGCTGCCATGCCGCGATTCTGCTCCGGCGGTGCCCTGGCTCATGACGAGCCACGCCGGAAGACTAGACCGGCCAGCCCATACCCTTCGCCGAAGGGTGTGCCCGACACGTGGTTGCGGTCTGGGGTGGCCACGACGAAGAGGCAATGAAACGCAGTTACCGTCACGTCGACCACTTGAAATCTCTGCTCCACCAACATCGGAGAAGTGTCACCGATCATGCGGAACCACCGTGACTCATCAGCCGAAGCCAAAACGTCACGCATCAGCCGGAACCAAACACTGACGTTGCGCGCCCGGAGAGATTCGAACTCCCAACCTTCTGATCCGTAGTCAGATGCTCTATCCGTTGAGCTACGGGCGCATGGCCCAGGGGCCAAAGCGATACCTTACCGGGGGCCCAGCAGGCGTCGAAATCGAGTCCGGGGCGCAACAACCCGCCGAGACTGCAGTAGATGCCCGCGCTGAGGGCTCTCAGTGGGCATCTACTGCAGTCTCGATGACTGACGGGGCGGAGGCGGGGGGATTTGAACCCCCGAGGGGCTTTAAGACCCCAACCCGCTTAGCAGGCGGGCGCCATCGACCGGACTAGGCGACGCCTCCCCACGGTCTTTCGACCGCCCGAGAAGGGTACCGGGCAGCGGCGTGGGGCGGCAAAGCACCTAGCGGCCGGATCTCTGCCCTACCGTGGGTCCGTGGCCGACGTATGGGAGTTGCGAGGACGTTCTCTGGAACATCGCTCGGTCAACGTCGCTGCCGCCGTCGGCCTCGCGTCAGACCCCGAGAGTGTCGTGTGGATCCAGGTGACCCCCGACGAGATGCGTCACCTTGGCCCACTCCTAGACATTCACCCACGTGCGGTCGAAGAGGTCATCAACAGCACCAACGGCGACGGCATTCAAGCTCACCGCACTAAGCTCGAGCGCTTCCCCAACTGTGTCCTCTTGTATCTCTACCGATCAGAGCTCGGCAACGACACAACCCTCGACTTACGCGGTTCGCCGGTGATCATCACAAACGAGAGCGTTATCGCGGTGGAGCACTCGCACCCCATCGAAATGAGCGACCTTGTCACCCGCTGGGAGCAGAATCCTGAGCTGCTCGATCAGGGCATTCCCGCCCTGCTGTACGCACTTCTTGACCTTGTCGTCGACTCATACCTCGACACGGTCGACGCGCTGTCTGACGCGGTTGACGACATGGAGGACGTTCTGTTCCAGGACCAACCCAGTCGAGACGTCGACCCGCGTGACGCGCAGAAGCACAGCTTCGCTACTCGTAAGGCGCTGGTTCGGCTGCGCCGCGCGGCCCAGCCGATGCGCGAACTCGTTTCGGGACTCATGCGTCACGAGGAGGGCGGTCGATCAACCGTCAACGCAGCTATGCAGCCCTACTTCCAGGACGTCTACGACCACGTTCTGCGTGTCAACGACACCATCGAAGGCCTACGCGACCTGATTACCACCATCTACGAGACACGTCTCGCACTCAACGATCACTCGCTCAACACGGTCACTCGGCAGCTCGCGGCGTGGGCGGCCATCATCGCCGTCCCGACTGCGGTCACCGGCTTCTACGGGCAGAACATCCCCTATCCGGGTTTCGCGGCACACAGCGGCTTCTGGACAAGCACCGTCATATGGGTGGGCGTCTCGCTCCTCCTCTACGTGATGTTCAAGCGTAGACGTTGGCTCTAGTCAAGAGAAGTTCGAACGAAGTGGGAACCCGGAGGTGCCGTCCTTCCCCAGCTTCACTCCAAGAATCTGATGCAGCTGGATGTTGTTGATGTCGAAACCCGCCTGTGATGCGGCGATGTAGAGCTGCCACACTCGCGCACGTCGCTCTCCCACCTCGGCGACGGCCTCTTCCCAGTTCGCATCCAGATTGGCGCCCCAGTCACGACACGTCATCGCGTAGTGCTCGCGGAGGTTCTCGTCATGTCGAGGCTCAAGACCGTGATTCTGCATCGACGACACGATGGTTCCTACGCCGAGCAACTCCCCGTCTGGGAATACGTACCGGTCGATGAACCCGCCAGTGCGCGCTCGCTCCCGCGTCGTGGGACGCGTAATGCAGTGGTTGAGCATGCGTCCCTCCGGGTGCAGTTTGCCCACGAGCCGGGTGAAGTACGAGCCGAGTTGACGGCGTCCGATGTGCTCAGTCAGCCCGATAGAGGAAATCGCATCGAAACCTGACTCCGGCACGTCGCGATAGTCGAGAAAGCGCACCTCGGCACGATCGGCTAGTCCGCGTTCGGCAATCGTCTTCTGCGCCCACTCAGCCTGCTGCTGCGACAGTGTCACCCCTAGGGCTTTGACTCCATAGTGCTCAGCTGCATGCATCACCATGCTGCCCCAGCCGCACCCGACATCGAGCAATCGCATACCTGGCTCAAGCGTGAGCTTGCGTGCCACCAGGTCGCACTTGGATGCTTGGGCATCCGCAAGCGAAGTTTCGGGCGTCGGGTAGACGGCGCAGGTATAGGTCATCGACGAACCCAGTACCAGTTCATAGAAGCGGTTGGACACGTCGTAGTGGTGGGCGACCGCCTTGGCATCCCGGTCTTTGCTGTGCCGTAGACCGCGTCGCCATGGTGGTGACGCTTCCTCTGCTGGAAGCGGAGGGCGCCGAAGAACCCAGCCGCCAAGCTCTCGCAGGACCTGGAGCTTGTCGCGAGTCGAGGCATCTTGCGCACCGTCCATCACGAGCAGAGTTAACGCACGGTGCAAACTTCCCTCAACCACGAGGGAACCGCTCACGAACGCCCGCGCGAGTCCGAGGTCACCCGGCGCAGTGGCCAGGTACTGCACGGCCTCGGGCGACCGAATGGAGAGGGTGACGTCGGCCGCATCGTCTCCGAACGCACTGCCGTCGTACGCCGTCAGGCGAAGCCCCGGACGCTCACCGATGACCCGGCCGAAGGCAGTGGCGACCGATGATGTGGCCATGTTCCTCCTCAACGTCCCCGCACACACTTGGAATAGAGATCAAGCAACCGACCCTGCGGGTCGTACTGCTTCTTCAACAACGCGTACTGCTCCCCGTTGTAGATGCTCCAGAACACGTCTTCGTCGTAGTACGAGGACGAGTAGAGCGACTTTCTTCCTCCGAGCGCGGCGACAACCTCTTCGATCCTTCGGTTGTGGTGAGCATCTCGCTGCCCGGGAGTCATCTCCACCGACGACCAGAAGCCGAGATTCACATAGGTCGTGTCAGGGTCAAGGGCGTACAGGTCCCACGTCAGATCATCTCTGCGCTGTCTCAGCGGGCAGATCCACACCGGCGCGATGCCGATCTCACTGTGGAAGAAGTCGAGGAACTCATCAAGGCGATCGACCGGCACTTCGACATCCTGGATCACCGGTTCGCGCGGTGGGTGGCCACGCCTTTCATCCCAACCGGACTTCCACCGGTGCCGCCGTTCGAATCCGACAGCCTTCCAGTAGACATCGCTGCGCAGAAGCCGTCGGGGCAGGAACGGACGAACCATCGGATTCTGAACACCAAGAGCGCCCGAACACCAGAACCAGTCGGTGTCCCAGCGCCAAAGATAGTCACGAATCGTTAGGTAGTCGCTGCTGCGTTGCACGAGCGACTTGTAGTAGATACTCGCCCTTGTGTAGTCGGAGAGGTACGGCGCCTCATCGACGTATCGGGCCACCGTGATGATGACACGGTTCCGACCGAAGATGACACCGTCAACGAAGTCGACGTGGCGGCTACGGTGCTCGCGGGTCCGTGCAATCTCGCGAATCGTCTGGGCAGCCTCAGCCGCTGAGTGGTGCTGATAGTGCTCCAGCACGACGAATGCCTTCACTGGCTCAAGCTCGATCCGCAGTCGCAACGCGTAGCCCAGCGTCCCGTAGGAGTTCGGGAATCCGGTAAACAGATCGGCGTGTGGGCCGTCTGGGGTCACGGTGATGACCCGGCCGTCGCCGAGCAGAACGTCGAAGTCGATGACCGACTCGTGCGGACACCCGTTGCGGAACGACGTCGACTCGATGCCGAGGCCAGTGACGGCGCCCCCCAAGGTGATCGTCTTCAGCTCAGGCACAACGAGCGGCATAAGCCCATGACGGAGCGTGGCGTCAACGAGGTCTTCGTAGGTGGTCATCCCTAGGACGTCTGCCGTCCGACCAACGGGGTCAACCTCAATGACACCGGAGAACGCCGCGACGTCCAGACCGGGTGTGTCATTGGGTTCGCGCATGCGAAAGAGATTTGACGTTCGCTTCGCCAGCCTGATGGGTGCATCGCTTTCCAACTCGCGGAATTGCACCCGCAGGCGGTCGACAGCACTCCGATACGCAGCTCGCGCATTCAGGGTGCTGGGGGCGATTGGGCGCTCCGTCACACGGTGAGCCTAGGAACGTCAGCCCTCTTGCGCGAGGATTTTGACGAAGATTGTCAGGGATGAAGGCCGAGGAGGGACAGCGTCAGGCCCGCTGCCGCCGCGAGCGACAGAACGCGAAGCAGCCCCCACTTCAGCCCGAGCACCAGGACCAGGCTTGCCGCCGTCAGAAGCAGCGCAGGGCCGTCCAGCGAACCCGGAACCGGGACTTCCACTCTGATTGGTCCCCAAGATCGCCAGGAGAGGTCATCGAAGAGGACGTTCAGCGAGAACCACAGCGCCAGATCGGCGATGACGCCAACGACCGCCGCGGTCACCGCTGCCAATGAACCGGCAACTCTGGGGTTGTGCCGTAGCCGTTCCACCGATGGCGCGCCGATAAGGACGAAGCCCAATGACGGCAAGAACGTCGCCCAGGCGGCGATGGAGAACCCGATGAGTCCGGCAACGGCTCCGGGCAGGCCAAGGTCATCCGATGCCCGATAGGCACCCACATACCCGACGAAAGTCATGACCAGAACAAGTGGCCCCGGCGTCGTCTCGGCCAACCCCAATCCAGCAACCATGTCCCGGGGTTCGAGCCAGGCGTAGTTGACCACCGCCTGTTGAGACACATACGAAAGCGCCGCGTAAGCGCCCCCGAAGGAAAGTACCGCCGTCTTCGCGAACAGCCATGCCTGTTGGCTGAGGATGTTCTCCATGCCAAGGGTGGCCATGATCAGCAACAGCGGCACAGCCCAGAGAACGAGAGCTGCATACCCGGCACGACGCGCAGAACGGGTTGCCGCCCGCGAAACATGGTCCACTTCGGCGTCGTGGTCGACGGTGACATGCAAGGCGCGAGGCGATCGACGGCCAACCACCCAACCGATGACGAGGGCGGCGACGACGACGAACGGGAAGAGAACGTTGAACAGTGCAAGTGCGATGAAGGCGCCCACTGCAAGCGAAACGAGGAGTGGTGTCCGGAGCGAGCGGCGTCCCACTCGTATGACAGCCTGCACCACAATCGCGATGACGGCGGTCTGAATGCCGAAGAGCAGCGCGGAGATCCAGCCGATGTCGCCGAACGAGGAATAGATGGCGGCAAGGACCGCCATCACTGCCAGGCCCGGGATGACGAAGAAAACGCCAGCGATCAAGCCGCCGGTGACGCCGTTGAGCACCCACCCGAGATACACCGCTAGCTGGAGTGCCTCTGGTCCGGGCAACACCATGCAGAAGTTGAGCGCGTGCAGGTAGCGCTTCTCGTCGATCCACCGTCGCTCGTCAACGACGACTCGGTGCATGACGGCGATCTGGCCAGCCGGTCCCCCGAAGCTGTTGACTCCGACGTACGCCCACGTCCGCGCGGCATCGCCGAGGCTGGGAGCAAGGGAGGGGGGAACCACCGCGTCAGTCTCCCAAACCACCACACCCGACGGCGAACTGTGTCAGCCTGATGTGCACTCGGCAAGCCTCGGCGTCAGCCAGATGTGCACTCGGCGAGCCTTAGATGCGGAAGCGGGAGATCGACTCTCTGAGGTCGTCGGCCAGGGACGTGAGGGATGCGGCTGCATGGGCCGCCTCGCGCGAACCTGTCGCGGTCTGCTCGGAGACGCCAACGACGTCATTCATCGCAGAAGCGACCTCGGCCGAGGCCGTACGCTGCTGTGCGGAGGCGTTGGAGATCTCGCGTGCTGCCGTCGTCGTCTCGTCAGCAACCTCGGAGATGCGCTCGAGGACGGTCACGACATCGCGGGCGAGGGCAACGCCGTTGAGTACTTCCTCTGCACCTTCTGCCGTCGCCGCCGTTGTGGCCCGCATCTCGGCTTGGATCTCCGAGACGATCGTCTGGATCTGCTTGGTCGACGCCTGGGCACGCTCAGCCAGCTTGCGAACCTCCGCAGCAACAACGGCAAAGCCCCGGCCATGCTCACCGGCACGGGCGGCCTCGATCGCAGCGTTCAACGCGAGCAAGTTGGTCTGGTTGGCAAGTTCGTCGATCACATCGAGAATGCGGCCGATCTCACCTGACTTGTCGGCCAGCGCAGCGGTCCGCTCGGCCACCAACCGGGAACGATGGGCGATCGCATCGATTGCGTCGACGGCGTTCGTGACAGCCTCTTGGCCTTCCTCGGCATAACGGTAGGTCAACGCCGCCTGGTCGACTACTTCGGCGCTGGAGGAAGCGATCGTCTCGGCCATGTCAGCGAGCTGCTGCAAGGTCACTGTCGACTCGGTCACCGCACCCGACTGCTTCGACGAGGCTGACGCCTGAAGTTCGGCAGCTGACTGCAGCTCTTGCGCACTCACCGATATGCGCTCACCACCATCGCGGACTCGATCGACCAACATACGCAGCGAGACCAACGTCTCGTCGATGTTGATCGCCAGCGAGTGAAGCGCCACATCGTCGCCATCCGGCGTTGGGATGGCAACTGCGAGATCACCCTCGGCAGCCTGTCCCAAAGACACCGAGAGCTCTTCGACGCTCCGCTGCAACCGAGTGTTGTGACCCTCATGGATACCGGACTTGAGCATCTCGTCGAACCCGACGGTGAGCGGGATGATCGCTGCGGCAGCCAGCAACCATGGCAGAACCTGCAGGCTGAAGGTTCCGGACGCGAGAGCCGCCGCGAAGAGCATGCCGAGTGCGAGCAGAGTGAAGGTGGCCAGTCCCTTGCGCTCGACGACATCGGCCACGAAGACGGCAACGGTGACGAACAGCACCCAGACGGGACTGCGTAAACCGCCGGTAAGCGCGACGAGGCCCGCGACCCACACCATCTCGGTGGTGATCAGGGCATGCGCAAGACGACGGTTGCCGACCTCGAGTCGCTGGCTAGCCGCTCTCCGGGCCAAGACCGTCACGACTGGCCGCAAAGGCGAATCCCAGTACGCACCAGATCAGGGCGGGAAGGAGGGCCACGGGGACCGACTTGTCGGCGACGTGGATCAGCACGGTCAGCACCAGGCCCAGGCCGGCATTGACCCATGCCGCCAAGGCGCCAGTGCGCGCCAACTGCTGCGGGTTGTCCATTGCGCCTTTCCGCCTGTCGAAACGCCCCCGGCCATCGCGTCCCGAGCAACTCAATCGAGCGCACCCCAAACAGGGCGCACCCGCGAGCGATCCGGGCGAGACATCAGTTGTGTCGGCAGCCACTGGACCTTTCTTGATCCGTCCGGATTAGTCACTCTGCGGCGGGCCGAACGGGTGACAGTGTGTAACGGCGAGGCCGGTGGTTACTCTCCGGCCTATGGGTGGGCAGGCGGCCGTTGCCGCGGGTGACCGGCAGACCGTCGGGGCGGCAGTCGCCGTGCTTCGTGCTGGGGGGAACGCCGTGGACGCCGCACTTGGGGCCGGGTTCGCCGCCGCCGTGGCAGAACCAGGACTTACCAGCCTGGGCGGTGGTGGCTTCTTGCTCACCCGGCGCCCCACCGGCGAAACCGAGCTGTTGGACTTCTTCGTCGACGTCCCGGGGCAAGGCCTCCCACCTGGAGAGCTGACCCCCCACTTCACCCCCGTCACAGTCGTCTTCTCTGACGCCGAGCAGACATTTCACGCAGGGTTCGGATCTGTGGCTGTACCCGGCGTTCTCAGTGGCTACCTCGCTGCCCACCGCAGGCTCGGCAGGATTCCCCTTTCACAGGTGGTGGCGCCAGCCGGCAACCTGGCTAGACAGGGTGCCGTGCTCAGTTCCACCCAGGCCGAAGTGCTGCAGCTGCTGCGCGCCATCTTTGCCCTCAGCCCAGACGCGGCCCACCTCTTTCTTCCCGAAGGCCGACCCCGCCTTGCCGGTGACCGCTTCGCCAATTCTGAGTACGCAAGGTTCCTCGACCAGCTCGGACGCCTCGATCCGGAGAGCTGGGTCCAGATCCCCCAGACGCAGGAACTGTTGAGCCGGATGCGCGCCAGCGATGGCCTCCTCACCCATGACGACCTCGCGTCCTACCGCGTGCAGGCCCGCGCGCCGCATCACGTCGACTACCGGGGAGCCCGGCTGACGACGAACCCACCACCTTCGTTTGGCGGTTCGATCGTCTGCGCCGCTCTGCGCGAACTCGACGGTGACGAGCGTGACTCACGTCCGAGACCCCGGGATCTGGTGGAAGCACTGCACCTTGCGACCGAGGCGCAGAAGACCCGGCGCAACGTCGCCAGCTCGTCCAAGGGCACGACGCACGTCAGCGTGATCGACGCCGACGGAATGGTCGCCTCGATGACGACGTCCAACGGCTCGTGTTCAGGAGTCCTCGTCCCCGGAACCGGCGTCCAGCTGAACAACATGCTGGGCGAGGCGGACCTGCATCCCGATGGCTTCCATGACGCCGAGCCCGGCACCCGGGTCGCGTCAATGATGGCGCCCAGCCTTCTCGATCTCGCTGACGGGTCAGTAGTGGCGATCGGCAGTGGTGGCAGCGAGCGCATCCGCAGCGCGTTGTTGCAGACGGTCACACACCTGGTGGCCGGCCTCCCCCTTGCCGAGGCGGTCGCCGCACCACGGGTGCACTTCGATGGCACGACCAGCCAGCTCGAGCCAGACGTGGCCGAGGGGGTCGCCGCTGACCTGGCACCGCTGGGCCCAGTCAATCGCTGGAGCCGCGGCAGCATGTACTTCGGCGGCGTCAATGCGGTGATGCGGCATCCCGATGGTCGCCTGGAGGCCACCGGCGACCACAGGCGGCACGGCGCTGCGGCTGTCATCAACCTCTGAGCCCTGAGTTCGGACCATCACTACCCCTCATGGGACACTTTCGCGGTTACCCAGAGAGGAATTGATGGACGGCAACTCAACCTTCCGCCACTCCCGCACGTCAGTGCTGTCGGTCGTGGCGATCGAAGCCCCAGTCGTGGTCACCTCCACCGAGCTCGACGAGCAGCTGGCTCCTGCCTACGAGCGCCTTGGCGCCCGCCCTGGGCTGCTTGAAGGGCTCGCTGGCATCCATGAGCGCCGATGGTGGCCCGAGGGCATGAACTTCGCCGACGGTGCCGCCATGGCCGGCGCCAAGGCGATCGCGCAGGCCGGCGTCGACCCATCCCAGATCGGCCTCATGATCAACTCATCGGTGTCGAGGGCCTTCCTCGAACCGTCGACGGCCGTCGGGATCCACCACAAGCTCGGGCTGCCGCCCTCAGCGATGAACTTCGACCTGGCCAACGCCTGCCTCGGTTTTGTCAATGGCATTCATATAGCCGCCACGATGATCGACGCCGGACACATCGACTACGCCCTCATCGTCAACGGTGAGGACGCGCAGAAGGTCCAGGAGAACACCATCCGCCGACTCTGCTCGCCGATGGCAACAACGGCCGACTTCTTCAGCGAGTTCGCCACCTTGACGCTGGGGTCGGGTGCAGCGGCGATGGTGCTTGGCCGTAGCGACCTTCACAGCGAGGGTCACCGCGTCATAGGTGGGGTGTCCCGGGCCGGCACCGAACACCACGGCCTCTGCGTCGGCGACATGGAGCAGATGCACACCGACGCCCGAGGCCTCATGGACGCCGGCCTCGATCTTGCCGAGGCCGCCTGGAAGACGGGCGACTTCGACTGGTCGGACGCCGACCGGTTCATCATCCACCAGGTCTCCCGAGTGCATACCAGCGCGCTCTGTGAGCGGCTCGGCATCGACCAGAAGAAGGTGCCGCTGTCGTTCCCGTTCTTCGGCAACATCGGTCCTGCGTCCGTGCCCTTCACCCTCGCTCACGAGGTCGACAACCTCATGCCAGGTGACCGCGTGCTCTGCATGGGCATCGGTTCGGGTCTGAACACCGCCTTCTGCGAAATCGTCTGGTGACCGGCGCGTCTCTCCCTCCCTCCGACCTTCCGGGTCTCGATCCGCAATGGTCAAAGATCGTCACGGCGCCAGACAGCCGCGGCATCCAACACGAGTGGCACGTCCTCGACGCTGCCCCAGCTGACCCAGTGGGCACCGTGCTGTGTGTGCATGGGAACCCCACGTGGTCGTACACCTTTCGGTCGCTGGTCGCTGAGCTGTCGGACAGCTGGCGGGTGATCGCCCCCGACCATCTCGGTATGGGCTTCAGCGAACGAACCGGCGAAGTCCACACACTCGCCGACCGAATAGACCAGCTCGGTTCACTGACGGACACACTCGACGTCACTGCGCCGGTGCTCGTCGTTGCGCACGACTGGGGTGGCCCGATCTCCCTCGGCTGGTCGCAACGGCACCGCGAGCTCGTGTCCGGAATCGTGCTGCTCAACACCGCCGTCAGCCAGCCTGACGGTGCGCACATCCCGCCACTGATCTCCGCCGCTCGCGCAGGTGGGCTGCTGCGTACCGTGACCCAGCGAACCCGCACCTTCCTCGACGGCACGCTCCGGTTGGCGCATCCCGCTCTGCCTCGAGGCGTTGCCGACGCCTACCGCGCTCCCTACCGGTCGGCTGCAAGTCGGCAGTCGATCGCCGACTTCGTCGCCGACATTCCTCTTGAGGCCAACCACCCGAGCGGCGAGACGCTTGAGGAGGTGGCCGAAGGACTGCCGGTGCTTCGAGACATCCCGACGCTGCTGCTCTGGGGTCCCCGCGACCCGGTCTTCGCTGACCGCTACCTTCGCGACCTGCAACGGCGGTTGCCCCAGGCTCAGACGCATCGCTTCGAGGGCGCCGGCCACCTCGTCATCGAAGATGCCCCCGTTGCCGCCACCGTCCGGCGTTTTGCCGACGATCTCACAGCTGGTCGCACGCGCGAGCTGCGCACGCACCCTCCGCTGCTACCCACAACCGGGCCTGAACGCCGCACACTCTGGTCGGCGCTGGAGGGACGCGCGGGCGACAACGCCGTCGCCGTCATCGAGATGGGCCGTCGCGGGCCGGCCAGAACCATCACCTGGAAGCAGCTGGCGGCCACCGTTCGGGACGTCTCAGCGGGGCTGACCGCCGTCGGCGTACGACCTGCGGACCGGGTGGCGTTGCTCGTTCCCCCTGGCGCTGATCTCACCGCAGTTCTCTACGCCACCTGGCGTGCCGGAGCCGTACCGGTCATCGCCGATGCCGGGCTCGGGCTCCCTGGCCTACGTCGTGCCCTGCGCGGCGCGGGCGTTCAGCACGTGATCGGTGTCGCACGCGGTTTGAGCGCTGCCAAGGGGATGGGGCTACGCGGCACGTTCATCTCCGTCGGCGGATTCGGCCCTGGCCTGCGCCGCGCCCTCGGTGTCGACTACACCGTCGTCGAGCTGGCCCAGATCGGGCGCCAGCTGCCGACGTCGTCCACGCCACCGGTCACGGCCCAGGCTGCGGTGCTCTTCACCTCCGGTGCGACGGGGCCGGCCAAGGGCGTCGTGTATCGCCACGCCCAGCTTGAGGCTCAACGTGACATCGTGCGTGCCACGTTCGGCATCCGCCCCGGTGACCGTCTGGTCGCCGCCTTCGCGCCGTTCGCGCTCTTCGGACCAGCGCTCGGCATTGCATCGGCCGTTCCCGACATGGACGTCACGAAGCCAGGCACCCTCACCTCGAATGCGCTCGCGAACGCGATCGCTGCCATTGACGCCTCTCTCGTCTTCGCGGCACCCGCTGCCCTGCGCAACATCGTGCGCACTGCGTCCACGCTCGATCCTGCTCAGCGCGCACGATGCGCCCGCGTACGTCTCCTGTTGTCGGCCGGAGCGCCTGTATCGCGCGAGACGCTGCGCGCGGCGTCCAATTTGCTGGGGGGTTGCGAGGCGCACACGCCTTACGGCATGACCGAGGCGCTACCCGTCGCTGACGTCACCCTCGCAGAACTCGAAGTCGGTGGACGGGGCAACGGGGTGCTAGTCGGCCATCCGGTCACCGGGGTGCAGGTGGCGATCAGCCCGCTCGATCAGTCCGGTGCACCGACCGGGCCCCTGACCGACACCCCCGACGTCAGTGGCGAGATCTGCGTACGTGGACCACACGTCAAGGACCACTACGACCAGCTCTGGGCCACCCAGCGCGACAGCGCGCGCGATCACGGGTGGCACCGCACCGGCGACATCGGCCACCTCGATGTCGACGGCCGACTCTGGGTTGAAGGACGCATCGCTCACGTGATAACGACACCAGCGGGCGTCGTGACGCCCGTGGGTCCTGAGCAACGGCTCGAGCGGCTTGACGCCGTTGCTCTTGCTGCCGTCGTCGGGGTAGGGCCCCCCGGTCGTCAAGTGGTCGTCGCAGTTGTTGAAGCGCCGCAGCAGACCGAGGGTGTCGCATCCATCGATCTAGTTGACACGCTGCGACTCGCGGCAGGAGTCGACTTCGCCGCGGCACTTGTGGTGGACGAGCTGCCGGTCGACATCCGACACAACTCAAAGATCGACCGGCTCGAGGTCTCCGCCATGGCCGCCGAGGTGCTCGCCGGCGGTGGAGCCGGCTCGTGAGGGTGCTCGTCACCGGCGGCACCAGTCTGCTTGGTGCAGCCGTCGCGCAACTGTTGCACGAGCGTGGGGACGACGTCGTCACGATGCAGCGGGGCGAGGCCACAGGCCCTTGGCGCCAGGTGCGCGGAGACATCCGTCACGCGGACACCGTTTCCTCTGCTGTTGTCGGTGCGGACGCCGTTGTGCACCTCGCGGCTCGCGTGTCCGTCGTCGGCGACTGGGACGAGTTCGAGTCGGTCAACGTCGGCGGGACGCAGAACGTGCTGGACTCCGTTCGCGCGCACAACGTTCCGCGGCTGGTTCATGTCTCGTCCCCGTCCGTGGCCCACTTCGGCGAGCCGCTCGTCGCTGCAGACGCCGACCCCGCCGACCCTGATCGCGCTCACGGTCATTACGCGCGCAGCAAGGCGATGGCCGAGCAGCTGGTGCTCGGCGCCGTCGACGACTCGCTGGCGGCGGTGGCTGTACGACCGCACTTGGTCTGGGGTCCTGGCGACACCCAGCTGGTGGGTCGCATTGTGGAGCGGGCGGCGTCCGGGCGTCTCGTGCTGATCAACGGTGGTAGCGCGCTCATCGATACGACCTACCTCGACAACGCCGCAGACGCTCTGGTGGCTGCCCTTGACCGTGTTGGCGACATCAGCGGCGAGGCCTTCGTCGTGACCAACGGTGAGCCGAGGACGGTCGCGGAGCTGCTCACCCGCATCTGCAGGGCGGCAGGCGTTGCCGAACCGACTCGTTCGGTGTCGCGCGCCGTGGCGACCGGAGCCGGTGCGATTGTCGAGCGGGCGTGGGCGGCCACCGGCCGCGAGGGGGAACCCCCCATGACCCGGTTCCTGGCCGAGCAGCTGTCGACCGCGCACTGGTTCGACCAGCGCCGCACCCATGAGCGTCTGCAGTGGACGCCCGCCGTCTCACTTGCCGAGGGGTTCGAGCGGCTCGCCGCCGACTTTGCGCCTCACAACGTGTGAGTTGGCTGGGGGGATGACCCCAGAGAGCCAACACGTTGTGATCTGCGTTCCCGGGTACGGCAGAATGACCACCCCGGGAGGGTTGGCAGAGCGGCCGATTGCACTCGCCTTGAAAGCGAGCGATGCGAAAGCATCCGGGGGTTCAAATCCCTCACCCTCCGCCCAGCGCCCCGTCCACGTCATAACTCCTTGGCGTAGCAGCGGTTCTGCGGCTCGTTGCGGTAGTGGCCGAAGCCGGGGATCCGCTCGTAGCCGCTGGTCTCGTAGAGCCCCATCGCCTCAGGCTGGGCCAGCCCGCTCTCCATCAGGATCCGGGTGAACCCCATGGTGCGGGCCTCGTCCTCGACGAGAGCTAGCAGGTCACGCGAGTATCCACGCCCACGGTAGGGACGGCGGATGAACATCCGCTTCACCTCGACGTCCTCGTCGGACCTTCGCCGCATACCCGCGCAACCGACGAGCTGGGCGTCGCGGTACGCGAGAAGGAAAGTGCCCTTGGGAGCAGCGAAGTCGTCAGGATCAACAGGGGTCTCGTCGCGGCCTCCGTAGCGGATGACGTACTCCTCCTGCAGCTCCTCGATCAGCATGTGCGCGTCGGGCGAGTCGTAGCGCACATGCTCGAGCGTGAAAGTCACGCCGGTCACCGTAGCTGGGCGGACGCCTCTACGCTCATCCCCCATGGCCCCTCGCCCGCTCGCCGAGCTCGTCGACCCGTCGTGGTTGCCGGCCCTCGAACCTCAGGCCACGACCATCGCGCGGATCGGCGAGTTCCTGCGCACAGAAGTCGCGGCTGGACGCGGATACCTTCCTACTGGCGAGAACGTGCTGCGAGCCTTCCAGACGCCGTTGGACGCCGTCCGCGTGCTCATCGTCGGGCAGGATCCGTATCCGACGCCCGGCCACCCGGTAGGGCTCTCGTTCTCGGTCGCTCCCGAGGTGCGGCCGCTTCCGAAGAGCCTGACCAACATCTTCACCGAGCTCACAGACGACCTTGGCGTGCCCCGTCCCACCACCGGCGATCTCTCCCCCTGGACCGATCGCGGGGTCATGCTGCTTAACCGGGTGCTCACAGTGCAGCCGGGAACGCCTGCGTCTCACCGCGGGAAGGGCTGGGAGCAAGTGACCGAAGCAGCCATGAAGGCGCTGGCCGAGCGTGGCGGCCCGCTGGTCGCCGTCCTCTGGGGACGAGACGCGCAGAGTCTCGCGCCCGTGTTGGGTGACGTCCCGCAGATCGTCAGCACCCACCCGAGCCCGCTCTCTGCATCGCGTGGCTTCTTCGGATCTCGCCCCTTTAGCCGGGTGAACGCCGCTCTAACCGCCCAGGGTGCCGACCCGATCGGCTGGCGACTGCCCTAAGCGACCGAGCCACCGTCGTGACAGAAGGTGAGGGGGCAAGCGCACAGCGTGTCCGTTTTGTCCAAAGTCTGTGGACAACCTGTGGAGCACAGGGGCAATAAGCCCATATGGGTAACAAACGGCACCGCGCCCCGCTGCTTTCACCGTCGCAGCGCCAACCGCGGAGAGAGCAGCTGAGTAAGCCGGACAGGCCGAATAGGCGTAGCAACTGGCGATCTGGCCACCCACGCCCCTCATTTGTGGTCATATACGCGGCGGGGTAGCCAGGACCTGAGGGGGTCAGATGGGGCAGGCGCGACAGCGGTTCGTTGCCTCCTTCAGCGTTCTACAAATCCGCGACATGCGACGCGTCTGGGGCTCGCAGGTCCTCAGTGAGGTTGGCGACTGGGCAGCTCGATTCGCGCTCGCCGTCCTGGTCTACGACCGCAGCGGATCTGCGTTCCTGACGGCAGCAACGCTGGCTGTCACCTACCTTCCCTACCTGCTGAGCCCGATCATCACGCCAATCGCCCAGCGCTACTCCCTGCGCAAGATGATGATCGGCTCGGACCTCATTCGCATGGTGCTCTTCGCACTGATCGCGCTGCCGTTGCCGACGTGGTCGCTGCTGGCGCTGGCATTCGTCGCCGGTCTGGCTTCTCCACCCTTTGAGGCGGCTCGCACGGCGATCATCCCCGAGGCCGCCGGCGAGGACCGGATGGCCGACGGCTACGCCCTGAGCAATGTCACCTTCCAGACGGCCCAGGCGGCTGGTCTGGCAGCCGGTGGTGCGCTGCTGCTGCTGATCGGACCTCAGGCGACACTCATCATGAATGCGGCCACGTTCGGGATCTCCGCCGTGCTTCTCTTCGGCATCTCAGCCGGGCGGCAGCCTCCGCCGCCAGAACCCCCGATCACCCGCACGCGCAATGCGTTCACTTTGATGTCTCGCCGCGGACTGCTGCGTCAGATGCTCTTCTTCTTCCTGCTGCTGGCACTTGCCGACGCCGCGATCAGCGCGCTCCTTCCGGTGTTCCTGCGTAGCGAAGCCATCAACCCGATGGTGATGGCTGCACTCATTGCCACCGCACCGCTGATCGGTGCGTTTAGCGGCACCATCGTTCCGCGCGAAGGGACTCCGACGCGATTACTCCGCATCTCGTGCACCATCACGATTCTGGCGGCGAGCCCTGCCGCACTGTTCTTCGCACTCGCGGGCTCGGGCCAGGGGATGACTACCGTTGTGTTGGCGTTCCTCGCGGTCGCTGCGTTCGGCGTCACGATCGCCGCAGACGTCCCCACCATGACGGGCTCGATGATGATGGTGCCCGAGCAGTTGCGGGCACCGTTCGTCTCGATCGTGCAACCCGGACTGATGGGTATCCAGGCTTTCGGCGCGCTGGCAGCCGGCGCCATGGCGTCACTGCTGCCCACGACGTCCACGATGGCGATCGCCCTGATCCTGCCGGTGGCGTACAGCTCGTGGGCGCTCATCCGCACGTTGCCGCCCGCGGTGATCGACCTGCGGTCGTCAGCCGGCAGCGAGGACGCCGATACAACCTCGGACGCAGCGTCTGACGAGCCGTCGGACGCTCCGCTGCCGTAGCCTGCCTGCTGTGAGGGCACTGGTGATCGCCAACAGCGGCGACGACGATGCGGGGCACGTGGGCGAACGACTGCGGCAGCGTGGCTTCGAGCTTGAGATCTTTCATCGCGACGGTGCCAGCCAGATTGACCTCGAGGGCGTTGACCTCTTGGTGATGCTGGGGTCGGACTGGTCGGTCTACTGGGAGAAGGTCGCCAACCACGTCGACCGTGAGTCAGCCCTCGTGCGCGCCGCGGCGGACTCCGACACGCCCGTCCTCGGGATCTGTTACGGCGGACAACTGATGTCGCACGCTCTTGGTGGTTCGGTTGAGCGCGCACACCGCAGTGAGCTCGGCTGGTATGAGATCACGACGCAAAACCCCCAGCTTGCTCCACCCGGACCGTGGTTTGAGTACCACGTTGACAAGTTCACCCCGCCACTCGGCGCTCAGGTGTTCGCGTCGACCGATGCCGGCCCCCAGGCCTATCGTCTGGGTCGCATGCTCGCGCTGCAGTTCCACCCTGAAGTTTCCACCGAGATCATTCGTCGCTGGGGCAAGGATGCCGCCGATGACGCCGACGCGTATGGCGTCGACTTGGAGAAGGTCTACCAACAGACCGAGCAACTTGCCGAGCAGAACCGTCAGCGCTGCTACGACCTGATAGACGCCTTCCTCGACACGGTCGCCTTCCCCTGAGCCAAGGTGGCCGTAACGGCGTGGAGGGAGTCAGAGGGTGACTTTGCGGCCCATCGCAAGCGCGGAGTGCAGCGACGTCATACCCACCGACTCGTAGAGACGTGTCGCACCTGTGGAGTTCTGAGTATCGACGCCGAGCTGCACGCCGGCGCGTCCGCGCTGCTGGTAGTCAGCGAAGGCAGCGAGCAGGAGCGCCCGCGCGATCCCGCGTCCCCTGAGCCGCTTCTGGACACCAACGGAGGGCACGTAACCGAAGCCCTGTTCCTCGCGCCGGTTGTCGCCGATGAGCAAACCGACAGGCGTGTCCCCCTGCCAGGCGAACCACCATGCGTCCGGGTCGAACGCTTCGGCGCTGCGCACGTATTCGATGTAGTCAGAGAGCGACTTCACCTCACCCCCGAACCCGTGGTGCTCGCTGAAGGTGTCGTTGATGAGGTGGTAGCCCTGCTCGATCACGACGTCGTCGCGTGGGTCGACCTTGCCGATCCGGAAGCCGTCTGGCACCACCGGCGTTTCGAGCGCTTCGGCCGCGGAGAACTCGCGCTGCATGCGCCAGTAGATCGTCTCGACCGGCAGACCAGCACGCGCATACGCATCGCGCATCAGGGTCTCGGACTCGTAGAGGTTAGCCGTCAGATGGATCTCCGACGCTCCCCGCGCTTTTGCCGACTCGATGATTCGGGCAGCACATGCAGCGATTCCAGCGTCAGCGACAGCGTCCTGCCGTGCCTCGTCGAGCGCGGGGTCGATACAGACATCGATCCATCCTGAGCCATCGCGTTCGTCGTAGCCCTGCCCGTATGCGGTCACCCCCCCATCGGGTGCGACTGCAACGAAAGTGTCGGTGCTCAACTCGAAGTGCGGGCCGATCAGGTCGTCCCGAAGCTCGGCCTCACTGACGTCCGGCTCACCGAGAACCACGGTGGTGAGCCGCCCCACCAGGTTGGCCAAAGCGGGAACGTCGTCCAGGCTGATGGGCCGGATCTCGTGGTCTGGGAGCGCCTTCTCCAGGGCAGCGAATTCCATGCGCTCACCCTGTCGGAGGACCGGTTCTTCGTCCACAAGGTTTCTACGCCAAGATGGACCCATGACGCAGCCGCAGGACGAGACACCGAACCGAATCGTGATCGTCGGCCCCGATGGTCAGCCCGTCGGGGAGGTCCCAGACCCCGGCGCCGAGGGCGGCGACGGCCAGCCACCGATCACCGAGCTGGTGGAACAGCCAGCCAAGGTGATGAGGATCGGCACGATGATCAAGCAGCTCCTGGACGAGGTGCGAAGTGCGCCGCTGGATGAAGCAGGACGCGCGCGCCTGAAGGAGATCCACCGCAGGTCGATCGCTGAGCTTGAGGACGGGCTCGCACCCGAGCTGGTCGACGAGCTGGAGCGCATCTCACTTCCGTTCACCGATGACAGCATCCCAAGTGAGGCCGAGCTACGTATCGCGCAAGCCCAGCTGGTTGGGTGGCTCGAAGGGCTCTTCCACGGCATCCAAACGGCTCTGTTCGCCCAACAGGTTGCCGCGCGAGCGCAGTTTGAAGAGATGCGGCGGCGTGCAGCGCTCCCGGCAGGGCGTGACGGCGGCGGCGTCCCCGGCGAGCTCGACCAGAGCCAGCGCACCAGCGGCCCCTACCTGTAGACGACTCACCCGCTCATCACGGCGCAGTGCAAGGGACGGCCGCGGGGCGCGTCAGGCAGACGGTGGGGGTACGACCAGGTGGCAGGCGGAGTCATGTCCGAGGGCGGCAGCACCAACCGGAATGTGCGCCGACAGGATCGTGGGGCTGATGGTGGTGCAGGCTCCGAGAACGCCGGCGGCTTCGGCGCCGCCATCGCGGACTTCTTGGCAGCGGGGATGGAAGCGGCAGCCGGAAGGAATCTTCGTGGGGTCCGGTGCTTCGCCGGACAGGACGATCTGCTCCATGCCGTGCATCTCGGGGACTACTGACAGCAGCGCTCGGGTGTAGGGGTGTTGCGGGTTGTTCAGTACTTGCTCGGTCGGGCCCTGTTCGACGACACGTCCGAGATACATCACGACGATGCGGTCGGCGATGTTCCAGGCGAGGCCGAGGTCGTGGGTGACGACGAGCAGTGTGAGGCCAAGCTCTTCGCGCAGTTTGAGCATCAGGGCAAGGATTTCGCCGCGCACGGACGCGTCGAGGCTGCTGACTGGTTCGTCGGCGATGATGATCTCGGGGTCCAGTGCGAGGGCACCTGCGATAACGACTCGTTGACGCTGGCCGCCGGAGAGCTCGTGGGGGTAGCGCAGGAAGAAGCGCTCGGGCGGACGGAGCCCGGCCATCGACATGGCTCGGGTGACGCGTCCGATCTCGTCGTCCATGCCGTGTGTCCTGGGTCCTTCGGCAACTGCTTCGTACACAGAGTGGCGCGGGTTGAGCGATCCGGTGGGGTCTTGCAGCACCAGTTGGACGTGCTTGCGGTAGCGCTTCAGCGCCCGCCCGCTGTACTCCAGCGGGTCGCCGTGGAACCGGACCTGGCCAGATGCTGGCTTTTCCAGGCCCAAGATGGTGCGAGCCAGCGTGGTCTTGCCACAGCCAGACTCTCCGACCATGGCGATGATCTCGCCCTTGCGAATGTCGAGGTTGACGCCGTCCACGGCCTTGGCGATTCCGCCGTCGCGACCAGCAAAGGTGACGTGGAGGTCGTCGACCTCAATGGCGCTGTCGGCTGACAGTGGGAACTGCTCGGCTGCGCTGCTCACGGTGTCGATGCCCCCTGGGTGATGTGGATGCAGGCGGCCTCGCGTCGGGGGCCGACCACTTTGAGGTCGACCACAGCGGTGGCGCATTCGTCGGTGGCTATCGGGCAACGCGGGTGGAAGGCGCAACCGCTGGGCAGGTCGCCGGGGAAGGGAGGGTCACCGGGTAGCCCGCTCGGTGAGTAGCGCGACTGGTCATCGCCGATCGTGGGGAATGCTCCCATCAGGGCTCGGGTGTAGGGATGCGCCGGGCTGCTGAAGAGGTCTTGGGCGACGCCTTGCTCGACGACGCGTCCCGCGTACATGATGGCGATCCGGTCGCAGTTGGACGCCAGCACGGAGAGATCGTGGCTGATGATCACCATGCCCATTGAGCGTTCGCGGGCGATCCCCTTGAGCAAATCGAGGATCTGTGCCTGCACCATGACGTCGAGGGCGGTGGTCGGCTCGTCGCAGAGCAAGACCGACGGGTCGCAGGTGAGGGCGAGGGCGATCATGATGCGTTGCTTCTGCCCGCCTGAGAGTTGATGCGGGTAGGCGTCCGCGTGCCGCGTGGGAAGCCCGACCTGATCAAGCAGCTCACGTACCTTCTTCATAGCTGACGCCTCGGTGGCGCCCTTTTCGTGCACCAGGATCGGTTCAGACAGCTGCTTGCCGATCTTCTGAATGGGATTGAGTGAGTGCAGTGCGCCCTGGAAGACGACGGCCGCTTCACCCCACCGGACCGCGCGCATCCGATTCCACTTCATGTCGAACACGTTCTCGCCGTCGACGAGCACTTCACCCTCTACGGTGGCGTTCTTGGGGTACAGGCGCAGCACCGTCGAGATCAGCGTCGACTTACCGCATCCGGACTCACCGGCCACGCCCACCACTTCACCCGCCGCGACCGACAGGTTCACACCGCGAACCGCCGGGACGGGACCCTCTGCGGGGTGGTAGGTCAATGAGACGTCCCGCATCTCGAGGACTGCCATTTCAGTTGCTCCCCAAGCGCGGGTTCAGAACGACTTCGAGCGTGCGCCCGATCAGGGTGAACGCGAGCACCACGAAGATCACGCAAAGCCCTGGCGGGAGCAGGAACCACCAGGCACCCTGCAGTGCCGCACCAGAGTTGTCGGCGGAGTCGAGCATGCCACCCCACGAGATCATGTTCGGGTCCAGCAACCCCAAGAATGCAAGCGTCGTCATCGACAGAATCACGATTGCGACGGTCAGTGTGGTGTTGGCAATTACCAGCGGCATCACATTGGGCAGCACGTGATGAACCATCTGCATCCAGTCGCTGTTGCCCAGTACTTTGGCTCGTTCGATATAGGGCCGCGCCTCCACACTCAGAGTCTGTGCTCGCACTAGACGGGAGGTCCCCGGCCACGAGGTGATACCGAGCACGACGACCGTGATCCAGATCGACGTCTGCCCCAGCACCGCCTGCAGCACAATGACCAGCGGCACGAACGGCAGTACCAGAAACCAGTCGGTGAGCCGTTCCATGGCACCACCGAACAAACCTCTGAAGTGGCCGCTGGCGATACCGACGAGGGTGCCGATGACCATTGCGATGATCGAGGCAAGAATCCCCACCACCAACGACGGACGCGTCCCCCATGCCAGCTCTGCCATCACCGATCGGCCGAGCTCGTCGGTGCCCAACCAGTAGTAGAAACTCGAGGACGGCGCCTCAAGCTGACCGTTCTGCAGGTTCTGGTTCGGGTCAAGCAAATAGGCGGGAAAGACCAGCGGTGCAGTCAATGCCACGACCACGAAGAAGACAAGGATGCCGATCCCCGCCATACCCGACCGATGCTTGACGAACGTCTTGACGAAGCGTGTGGTCGAGACCCGCCGACGCTGCCAGCGGATCGCCCTCACTGACTGCGGTATGCGTTGCGGAGCGGTGTCGGTACTCACAGACGAATCCTCGGGTCAACCGCAGCGATCACGATGTCGGCAATGAGGTTGAACACGATCACCGAGACACTGAAGAGCAGGAAGAGCGCCTGCAGAAGCGGTAGATCTTGGAAGGTGATCGCGTTCCAGGTGAGCAGACCGAGCCCCGGATAGGAAAACACCGTCTCCACGGTGATGGCTCCACCGATGATGAATCCGATGTTGAGGAAGATCAACGTGATCGTCGGCAGCGATGCATTCGGAACGCAGTGACCACGCCGAATGGCTCGGTCCATCAAACCCTTCGCACGTGCAGTCATGAGGTAGTCCTGGCCCAACTCATCGACCATGGAGGCCCGCATGATCAACGAATAGTCAGCCAGATAGACCGCTGCCAACGCTGACGCAGGCAGCACCGTATGGAACGCGATGCTGATCGCTCCTTCAATCGACCATGGATCGAGCCCTGACCCAATGAACGACCCGCTGGGGAAGATCCCAGGAAAAGGCCCAATACCCGTCGAGAACACCAGGATCAGGATGAGACCAAGCCAGAACTCCGGGGTCGCATAAAGGAAGAGAGTGACTGCCGTGGAGTTCTTGTCGAAGCGGCTTCCCCGGTTCCAACCAGCCCGGATGCCGATCCAGATTCCGGCAATCGTGGCGATCAGTGTGGACGTTCCCAACAAGATCAGCGTGGGCGTTGTCGAGGCAGCAATGACGTCCCACACCGGCTTTCCCTGGATCGTGGAATACGAGTCCAGCTGCAGGGGATCTTTGAGGTAGTTGAAGAACTGCTGCCACAGAGGCGCGTCGAGCTCAGCCCGAAGCTTGGCAAGGTCTGCCGCAGAGATTTCGCGCGCGCCCTTGTAGCGTGCGAGCGGGTCGCCCGGGAGCATCTGGAACATGAAGAAGTTGACGAAAAGCACGAAGATCAGCGTGCCCAGCCCCGTCAGCAGCCGACGACCGGTGAACCGCCACAACCCAGATACCCGTGAGCCGCGCTGGACCCGACCCTCTGAGGTCGAGTCCAGCGCTCCGTCACCGGTCGGATCCACTGCTGCCGCAGACCCACCTGCGGGTTCAAGCTGAGCCACTCAGCTACTCCACGTCGGCGCCGCTACCGCGACGCCCACGAGTCGCCAACCACACGATCAAGCCAACCAGCACCGCAGCCGCAGCCACACCACCGACGATCAGGGCGGTGTTCGTCTCATTCGAACTTGCCGAGCCAGCACCGGCGGTGACCGGTTCGATGTTCAAGTACGAGTAGATGCCGTACTGGAACAAGATCGCGCCGTTGTCAGAGGGTTGCTCGACAAAACCGGTGTAACGGTCACTGCGGTACGCCTGCAGGTAGTCGTACACCTCGTAGATGACGTACGCATTCGCGTCGTAGACCATCTGCTGCATCTGCTTGACGATGTCAGCCCGGGCAGTGCGGTCGGTCTCGGTGCTCTGCTCTTGGTAGAGCTTGTCGTACTCCTTGTTGCAGTAGAAACTGTCGTTGAGTCCGGCGTAGATCTGCCCACTGCCGGTTTCGTAGCTCATCTGGCCGCAGGTGAAGACCGAGGACTGGTAGTCAGGATCGGGCTCAACCACCCACCCCCACTCGTACATGTCAAAGGTGCCATCCCCAGCGATGCCGTACAGGCGACCCTCCGACACCGACTCCGCGTTCGAGTCGATACCGATGTCCTTCAGGAAGCCCTGCAGCAACTGGATCGTCGTCTGCGACGTCTTGGAGTTCTGCCGCGAGTACAGCTGGTAGACGAGCGGATCCGAGCCATCCGGCATGGTGCGAATGCCGTCCGACCCTTTCGTATACCCGGCGTCGTCGAGCAACTGGTTGGCCTTATCGGGGTCATAGCTGATCGGATCCGCGATGCTCAGGTGGAAATCGCTGTAGATCGGCGGGATAAACGTGTCACCCGGCGCCCCACGGCCCTGCAAGGTGCGATCAACTAATGCGTTCTCATCGATGGCGTAGTGGATCGCCTCACGAACGATCGGATCCTTCAGCGACGGGTGACCCGTCCCGATCGGGGTTCCGTCGACAGTCTGCGCCCCACCGTTGAACGTCAGGTAGTTGAAGCCGGAGTACTGCGACGACTTCGCTGTGATGTTGTCCTTGCCCTCAAGGGTGTTGAACAACGATGCCTCGATGTCATCGGCGAAGTCGACCTCACCGTTCTCAAGCGCGGTCACCAGTCCGTTGTCGTTCTGGTAGATCTTGAACTCGATACCGTCGATGTTCGGTGTCTGGCCGTACCAATCCGGGTTTGTGGTGTACCGGTAGTACTGACCTTTGACCGCATCAGTCATCACGAACGGGCCAGAACCCACCATGCCCGGGGGGTCCGAACCAGGTTCATTGGTGTAAGTCTTCAGCTCATCAGCACTGATCTTGCTCCAGATGTGCTCGGGCAAGATCGGGACTGCCAAGTTGTTCATGATTGCTGATGGCTTTTTGACGGTCATCTCGACCGTGTAGTCATCGACCGCCTTGACGCTGGCGATGTTCTTCACGTAGCTGCCGTAGTTCGTCTTCTCGATCGACTCACCGGCCATTACCCGATTGAACGAGTAGGCGACGTCGGCCGAGGTCAGCGGCACCCCGTCAGAGAAGACCGCGTCCTTGCGCAGGTTGTAGGTCCACGTGAGCTCGTCGTCCGAAGCAGACCAACTCTCGGCCAGTGCCGGTACCGGCGAGAAGTCCTCGGCGCTGTAGCCGGTGAGGTAACCGTAGGTCAGCGCCCACGACTCGTAGGCGGCAACCGTGATGCCTTTGAAGGGATTGAGATTGTCGACGTCCTGCAGCATTCCGACGACGAAGATGTTCTTGCCGCTCTGCTCAGCGGCCTGGGCCGAACCCCCTGCCGCTGCCAATGGCAGTATCCCTGCCACCACGGCCGTGGTCGCCAGGGCGCTCCATCGAAGAGCCCTCCGCGTCATCAACATGCCCAATCCCTCCTGGCGCCGCACCGTGCGGCCACCGGCCTCTCGTGAACCTCACCCACGTGTGACGGGAAGATCTCCGGCTTGCGCCCCCTCAGACCGCACAATCGCCGGACTCCACACACACTCGACCCAGCAGTGCCTGCTGCGTGGGCCGAACCTAACCGCTCAATCCGGACGCGTCTAGCGTTTGTAATCGAACCGTGTTGGCCGGAACAGATGGCCCTGGGCGTGCGCGCCCGAAAATCGACTTCGGAAACGAAGCACTTCGCTCAGTCGCTACTCTCGCGGACACCGGAGACGGCGGCCGAACCAGCCGGGAGACGAGCCACGAGGGGTGCCATGTCCGATCGCGCAGCCCTCACCGCCCAGGCGGCGCTTCCGCGTGTTCGCGACATCCTCAGGCTGCCGGATGTCGCCGTTGGCCTGCCGCGCGTCGACGCTGGTGCCCGAGGGCTCGACGCCAAGGTGCGCTGGGTCCACGTCAGCGAGCTGCCGGACATCGCTGGGCTGCTGTCGGGCGGCGAGGTGATCCTGACTACCGGAATCGCTCTTCCGGAGACGGACGAGGCGCTTCGCACCTACGCCGACGCACTCGCGACAGCTGGCGCTGTGGCCCTCGTGGTCGAGCTGGGGCGACGTTACTCCGAGCTGCCGCGCGCCCTCGTCAGGGCCTGTGAAGGACACCGGCTGCCGCTGATCTCGCTGCAGCGCGAGCTGCGCTTCGTCAAGGTCACCCAGGCGGTGCATTCGTTGATCGTCGAGGAACAGATCAGCGCCCTGCACGCCTCTGAGTCGGCGCACCGCGTCTTCACCCGGCTCTGCGTCGAGGGCGCGTCGGCCTCTTCGATCGTGCACGAGGCCGCTCGGCTCTCCGGTTGCGCCGTCGTGTTCGAGAACCTCGTGCACCAGGTCGTGGCTCATGCACCAGCGGCGCGGTCGACGGACGAGGTGCTGCGCGACTGGAGCACGCGCTCGCGCGCCGCGCAGACGTCAGCGCACAGTGACGTCTGCGGGCCGGAGGGGTGGGTCGTGGCGATGGTCGAGGCGCGCGGTGAGGTGTGGGGGCGTCTCGTGCTCTTGCCGGATGGCGAACCCGGTCCCTTGCAGCTGATGGTGCTGGAACGGGCTGCGACGGCACTCACTCTCAACCGGCTCCTTGAGCAGCAGCAGGACCCGATGGAGCTGCAGGCGCATCGCACCACGCTGGCCGACATCATCGACCGCCGCTTTGAGTCGTCAGACGACGTTCATGCGCGTACGGCGGCGCTCGGAGTCCCCACGGCTCGACGTGAGCTGGTCGCGGTCGTCGTCGAGCTGAGCGCCGACCGAGCCCACCAGCCGCACGCCAGACCGCGCGACCTCGAGGCCGAGCTCGTGGCGTCCGCACTGCGATCGGCAGACGTCAAGGCGCTGGTTGGCTCGCTGCGACCTGGACGCGTCGGAGTCCTGTTGCCACTGCCTGACGGCGCCGACGCATCCGTGCTGCTGACCCGGGTGGCGCAGCACGTCCTGGCGAAGGCCGACTCGGCCAACGTCAGCCGGCCGGTGATCGGCGTCGGCTCGTGGGTGCGTGACCTCGACGCCGTGCGGCGCTCGTTCGCGGAGGCGGCCCACGCAGCGGAGGCGGCGCAGGGGTCACCGGAGGTGAAGCCGTACTACGAACTGCCGGACGTTCAGTTGCGCGGGCTGTTGTACGTGCTCGGGGCAGACCCGCGACTGCAGGCCTTCGTCGAGCGAACCCTCGGACCGCTTCTCGACCACGACGCCAAGAACGGCACCGATCTCGTCGGCGCGCTGCAGATCTATCTCACGCATGGACGCAACAAGTCGGCAGCGGCCGACGCCGCACACCTGTCGCGGCAAGCCTTCTACCAACGGCTGACCACGATCGAGAAGGTGCTCTCGGTGGACCTCGACTCCGCCGAGGCCTGCACGTCACTCCACGCCGCCGTCATGGCCTACGAAGCCCTTCGCCCCTAGACGCTGCCGGGAATCAACCACTTGACCCCGGCGAACCTCCCGAAGTCACGGTCGAACGACACGACCGTTCCTTTGTTCTCCAAAGCCAACGCCGCGAGATGGGCGTCCGAAACCAAGTTCCCACCCTGCTGCGCTGTTCGCAGGAGGTCACCGAGAACGGCCCCGTGACCCTTACCAGGATTCACGATGACCGCCGAGGGTTGGCTCGTCCAGCCGTCAACAACGTCCATCGAATCGCCGACCGACAGCGGGGTGGGGAAGATTGCGGGGTTGGTCGACACCCGGACGAAGGCGAGCAGGACTGACCAGGCGAACCCGACCGTTCGATCACCGTTGAGCGCCCTGTCGAGCCAGTCACGAGCCACCAGGTGCTGGGCTGCCTTGGTGTTGACCGCGTAGACCAAGACATTTGCGTCCGGGAAGTTCATACGCCGCGGTGCAGCTTGCGCTGGATCTCGTCGTCCTCGAGTTGGGCTGCTAGCTGGAGCGCCTTCGTGAGGTCAACCGTTGGCTGACCCATGGCGAAGGTCGGGGTTCGGAAAGGTTGGCGTCCGCGCTCGGCGGTCTCACGGATGAGGTCGTTCAGAGCCTGTTTGAAGCCCACCCCACGTTCGGCCATGCGCCGTCGCACGAGATTGGTCGTGTCGTCATCCAGCGTGACCGTGGTACGCATGACATGCATCATACCATCACCGTATATGATGCACGCACATCAGCTGCAAAGGGGCTCGTCCACTTAGAGTGATCGGGTGTGCACCGTCATCGTCGCGTCGCAGTGCTACCCCGAAGTTCCCTTGGTCGTCGCCGCCAACCGCGATGAGCTCTTGGGACGCCCAAGCGACCCGCCGTTGCTCCTCACGTCGGAGCCACCCAGATGGGGCGGGCGTGACCGGCTGGCGGGCGGCACCTGGTTGGCCGTCGACCCCGAGGGGCGGATCGGTGCGGTGACGAACCGGCATCCCGGCGGAGTCTTCGCAGCCCCAGACCCCTCCCGTCGAACTCGCGGCACGCTGCCGCTGGAGGTCCTCGCTGGCTCTGACACCGACGCGTTGGCCTGGATGGAGTCGCTGCAACCGGGCGACTTCAACCCCGTCAACGTGCTCTACGCCTCGCGCCAGGCCGCGTTCTGGACGTCGCTGGACGACGGACGCGGACGCGTCACCGCTCAGCTCACACCCGGCATCCATGTGCTCACCGAGCAGGACCTTGACGACCCGGCCGACCCCAAGGCCACCCGCATCCGCGGCCAGGCGCAGGCCGCGCTCGCGTCAGCAGCAAGCCCCGACGACCTCGTCCTGCTCCTCGGCGACATCTTGCGGTCGCACGAGACCTCAGACGCCGGATCACCCGCCTGCATCCACGCCGAGCGCTACGGCACCGTCTCGAGCGCCACCGTCGTCGTCACCTCGGGCGGCGTCCGCTACGACCATGCCGAGGGACCGCCCTGCGCGAACGCCTTCAAACGGGTCATCTGATGGAACGCGCGACGCCATCTGTCCCATCCTGTGGCACCGTTGTTCCATGGGACGCCTCGTAGACCGACGCCGGATGACCCGGCTTCGCGACGGTGTAGCCACCGAGGTCGTCGACCAGCTCGCGGTCGAGGAGCCCCTCACGATCCGGGTCAACGGGGTCGACACCGCGACGACGATGCGGACGCCGGGGCACGACATCGAGCTTGCGCTCGGGTGGCTCGTCTCCGAAGGAACGGTGCACACCCCGCAAGACGTCATCGGCGCGATCGCTTGTGACGAGAACACCGTTGAGGTGCGCCTGGCCAACAGACTCATCCCACCGGCACCGCGGCTGACCATGACCAGCAGCGCCTGCGGCATCTGTGGCGCCGACAGCATCACCGAGGTCGTCACGCGCCGGGGCGCCGTGCTCGGCAACGCCGCCACCATCTCGCCAACGGTGATCGCAGCGCTGCCCGACCGACTCCGCGCTGCGCAGTCGGCGTTCGACCGCACCGGTGGCTTGCACGCAGCTGGCCTCTTCACCTTCAACGGCGACCCGGTCTGCATCCGCGAAGATGTCGGACGCCACAACGCCGTCGACAAGGTCGTCGGCTGGGCGCTGCAGCACGAGGCGCTTCCAGCCTCGGAATGGCTGCTTCAGGTGAGTGCTCGCGCGTCCTTCGAGCTGACGCAGAAGGCAGTGATGGCTGGCATTCCGATGCTGGCTGCGGTGTCTGCGCCGTCGACGCTCGCCGTCGACCTCGCTCGAGAGTCCGGGCTTGACGCTTGTCGGATTCTCGCGCAATGAGCTCGTTCAACTGCTACGCGGGCGTCGAACGGATCAGGCTGGCTGAAGCTGCCGCACCGCGCGCAGCGCAACCTCGTTGAGGTCTGCTTCACCTGCATCGACGGCAGCGAACAGGTCACGCTGCATGGCCGGCGCCCAGAACATCTTCAGGTGCTGTGCCACCAGCGCCGCCGCCTCATCTTCGGGCAGATGACCCTGATTGATGGCGATCTGGTTGACCATCCGCACGAGGTCGGTGTTGCTCATACTCCGGCACCGGCCCGCGCTGGGATCAGCAGCGTTCGCCGGACGGATCTGCACCGCGGTCACCTTGTACTCGGGGCAGTTCGTCGCCCAGTCGGAGTGCTCGGTGGTGACGACGTTCGCCCCGCTCTCGGGGTGGTGGAACGTTGTGTAGACGACACCCTGTGGCACACGATCGGTGATGTGCGCGCGCATGTGCGTCTCACCAACCCGACTGTTGAGGGCAACCCAGTCACCTTCGCTGATCCCGCGCTCGGCGGCGTCGGCCTCGTGCATCTCGAGCAGGTCCTCGGGGTGCCACTCGACGTTGGAAGTTCGACGCGTCTGCGCACCGACGTTGTACTGCGACAGGATGCGGCCGGTCGTCAGGATGAGTGGGAACTTGCGGTTCGTCTTCTCGTCGGTGGGGACGTACGGCGTCTGCACGAAGTGTCCTTTGCCCCGGACGAAGCCGTCGACGTGCATGATCGGCGTACCCTCTGGCGCGGCGTCGTTGCACGGCCACTGCAGGCTGCCAACGGCATCTAGGTGCGCGAACGAGACGCCGGCGAACGTTGGTGTGACGCGGGCGATCTCGTCCATGATCTGCGAGGCATCGTCGTAGTGCATCGAGTAGCCCATTGCGGCGGAGATGTCGCAGGCCACCTGCCACTCCTGCTTGCCGGTCTTCGGCTCCATCACTGGGCGTACCCGGTTGATCCGACGCTCGGCGTTGGTGAAGGTGCCGTCCTTCTCGAGGAACGACGTTCCCGGCAAGAATACGTGGGCGAACTTCGCCGTCTCGTTGAGGAAGAGGTCCTGAACGACCAACGTGTCGAGTGCCGTCAGGGCAGCAGTGACATGCGTGATGTTCGGATCGGACTGCGCAACGTCCTCGCCCTGGACGAAGAGGCCCCGGAACGTTCCAGCGACCGCGGCATCGAACATGTTCGGGATGCGAAGCCCTGGTTCGGCGCGCATCTCCCGGCCCCACACGTCCTCGAAGAGCACGCGAACGGTGTCGTCGGAGACGTGCCGGTAGCCGCTGAACTCGTGGGGGAACGAACCCATGTCGCACGAACCTTGCACGTTGTTCTGCCCGCGCAGTGGGTTGACGCCAACGCCGTCGCGACCGATGTTGCCCGTGGCCATCGCAAGGTTGGCCATGCCCATGACCATCGTCGAACCTTGGCTGTGCTCGGTGACACCCAGTCCGTAGTAGATCGCTGCGTTTGGCGCTTTCGCATAGAGCCGGGCGGCCTCGCGGATCTCTGACGCGGGAACGCCGGTGGCTGACTCGGTCGCCTCCGGACTGTTCTCCGGCTGGGCGATGAACGCCTCCCACGACGCGAACGAGTCGTCCTCGCAGCGGGCGGCCACAAACTCGCGGTCGACGAGCCCCTCGGTGACGACGACGTGCGCAAATGCATTGACGACCGCAACGTTGGTTCCTGGACGCAGCTGCAGGTGGTGTTCAGCTTCGACGTGCGGCGTCCGCACGAGATCGATGCGGCGCGGGTCAACCACGACGAGTTGGGCCCCTTCGCGCAACCTCTTCTTCATGCGAGAGCCGAAGACCGGGTGCGCGTCGGTGGGGTTGGCGCCGATCAGCAGAATCATGTCGGCCTGTTCCACCGACTTGAAGTCTTGAGTTCCCGCCGAGGTTCCAAACGTCTGCTTCAGGCCATACCCAGTGGGGGAGTGACAGACCCGCGCACACGTATCGACGTTGTTGTTGCCGAACGCAGCCCGCACCATCTTTTGCACGACGAAGACCTCTTCGTTCGTGCAGCGCGACGATGTGATCCCACCGATAGAGTCCGCACCGTACTTCTGCTGCAGTGCCGTGAAGCGCTGAGCGGTGAAGCTGATCGCCTCGTCCCACGACACCTCACGCCAATCGTCGGTGATCGACTCGCGCACCATGGGGACGGTGACGCGCTCGCGGTGAGTTGCGTAGCCCCACGCGAAGCGACCCTTGACGCAGGAGTGACCCTCGTTAGCGCCGCCCTCTTTCGATGGCGTCATGCGCACCAGCTCGTCGCCACGCATCTCAGCGTCAAACGAGCAACCGACTCCGCAATAGGCGCAGGTGGTCTTCACCGTTCGCGTCGGCATACCGAGCTCGATGATGCTCTTCTCCTGAAGTGCAGTCGTCGGGCAGGCCTGAACGCAGGCACCGCAGGAGACGCACTCCGACTCCATGAATGACGTGCCGGACGCCGAGATCAGCGACTCGAAGCCACGTCCCTCAACCGTGAGCGCCAAGGTGCCCTGCACCTCGTCGCACGCACGCACACAACGGGAGCAGACGATGCACGCCTTCGGGTCGAAGGTGAAGTAGGGGTTGGAGGCATCCACCTCGATGTCGAGGTGGTTGTGGCCCTCCTGGCCATACCGGACGTCGGTGAGCCCGACGGTCTCTGCCATCGCGTGCAGCTCGCAGGCACCCTCGACGCAAGTGTCAGCAGGGTGGTCGGAGAGGTAGAGCTCAACGACGCTTTGGCGCAGCTTGTCGACCTTCGGTGTGCTCGTTGCGACCTTCATGCCAGGAGCAACGGGCGTTGTGCAGGACGCAGGCGTGCCCGGGCGTCCTTCGATCTCGACCAGGCAGACCCGGCACGAGCCGAACGACTTCAACGTGTCAGTGGCGCAGAGCTTGGGGACGTCGATGCCAGCCTCAGCGGCGGCCCGCATGATCGAGGTGCCCTCGGGCACGGTGACAGCGACGCCGTCGATCTCAACCTCGATGGTTGACTCACCCGGAACTTCGGGCGTGCCCATGTCAGACAGCACGCGTCCGACAGGCTCGTGAAGCAGTGTCATGGGGTGACCTCCTGAGCCGTCAGGCCAAAGTCTTCGGGGAACTTGGTGAGTGCGCTGCGAACGGGCATTGGGGTGAGTCCGCCCATCGCGCAGAGCGAGCCGTCGGTCATGACGTCGCAGAGGTCGAGCAGCAGCGTGAGGTTGCCGGTGCGGTCGTCGCCAGCGGTTATCTTGTCGATGACCTCGACACCTCGCGTCGAACCCACGCGACAGGGCGTGCACTTGCCGCACGACTCTTCGGAGCAGAACTCCATGGCGAACCGCGCCATCTGCGCCATGTCCACCGTGTCATCGTGCACCACGATTCCGCCGTGGCCCACCATGGCGCCGGCCGCAGCGAAGGTTTCGTACTCGAGCGGCAGGTCGAGCTGGTCGGCAGTCAGGTAGGAGCCGAGCGGGCCACCCACCTGGATCGCGCGGATAGGGCGCCCGGACGCGGTGCCGCCACCGAAGTCTTCAACCAGCTCGCGCAGCGTCACGCCGAACCCGAGCTCGACGACGCCGCCCTGCTTGATGTTGCCGGCGAGCTGGAAGACCTGCGTACCGAGCGAGCGGTCAAGCCCGCGGGACGCATACGCGTCCGCACCCTCGGCCAGCACGAACGGGACGCTGCCCAGGGTGAGTACGTTGTTGACGACTGTTGGCTTGCCGAAGAGGCCTTCGAGTGCCGGCAGCGGCGGCTTGGCGCGCACCATGCCGCGCTTGCCCTCGAGGCTGTCGAGCATCGACGTCTCTTCGCCGCAGATGTAGGCACCGGCGCCCATACGGACCTTGATGTCGAAGGCTCGCCCACTGCCGAGGACGTCGGCGCCGAGCCAGCCAAACTCTCGTGCGGCTTCGATCGCGGCGTTGAGGATGTCGCGAGCGTCCGGGTACTCCGAACGCAGGTAGATGTAGCCCTGTGTTGCGCCAACGGCGAGTCCGGCGATCGTCATGCCTTCGAGAAGGGTGAACGGGTCACCCTCCATGAGCATGCGGTCGGCGTACGTGCCGCTGTCGCCCTCGTCGGCGTTACAGCAGATGTACTTGGTGTCGCCCGGTGCGCCGAGTACGGTCTGCCACTTGCGGCCAGCCGGGAAGCCGGCGCCACCACGGCCGCGAAGCCCGGACGCCGTGACCACGTCAACGACGTCTTGCGGCGCCATCGCAACGGCCTTGCGAAGGCCAACAAGCCCGCCGTGCGCCTGGTAGTCGCTGAGGTCGATCGGGTCGATGACGCCCATCCGCGCATACATGAGGCGGTCCTGGCGGGAAAGCCAGGAGAGCTCGTCAACCACCCCGTGCTTCAGCGCATGGTCACCACCTGTGAGCAGCCCCGCGTCCAGCAAGTCAGCGACGTCGGCCGCTTGGACCGGACCGTAACCGATGCGAGTGCCGTCGACGTCAACCTCGACGAACGGTTCGAGCCAGAGCATGCCGCGTGACCCGTTTCGCACGATGCAGATGTCGTCACCGCGTCTGGCCGCCTCAGCCGTCAGGGCAACGGCGACCTCGTCGGCGCCGACAGCACGCGCCGAGGAGTCGCGAGGGACGTAGACGGTGACGGTCACTGGTGTGCTCCTGGCGTTGCCTCATCGATGAGCGCGTCGAGCGAGGCTGGGGTGAGCCTGCCGCGGAGCCGACCAGCGACGGTGGCGGTCGGTCCCAGCGCACAGTTGCCGAAGCAGAAGATCTGCTCGAGACCGACCGAGCCATCGGCACTCTGCTCGCCGACACCGACCCCAAGCTTGGTCTTCGCATGGTCCACAAGGGCTTCGGCGCCCACCGCCTGGCACGCCTCGCCACGGCAGATGGCAACAGTGGTGGCAGCGGGAGGGCTGGTACGGAAGTCGGAGTAGAACGACACGACGCCGTGGACCTCGGCGCGGCTGAGGTTAAGGACATCCGCGAGCACAGGCACCGTGCTCGCAGGCAGGTAACCGACGGTGTGCTGGATGTCGTGCAGGATCTCCATCAGCGGCCCGAGCTCGCCGCTGCGGGCCACCGCGATCGCCCGTACGCGCGCGGCATCGGGGTCGGCGGCGTCGTAAGACGCGCCGCCCGGCATTTCACTGAGCGACCGTTCAGTCATTTCTCCGAGGGTAAGCCTCTTGACGTCGAAATACCACGCTCCAAACGCAGAGGATCCACCCTGTGGAACAGCGGTTTCATAAGACGGTCTTAGCCAGACATCAGTTGTGGCTGACCAGGCCTTCCGCGCCCGGCTGCCTGAGCGTGTAGGCGCACCGCGACCCCCGAACTGTCAGTCGTACTTCGCCATCGTCCGGATGTTCATCCACAGGGTCAGCGCCACAAAGCCCCCAGTGACCAGGAATCCCACACCGATCACGGCCCAGTCGAGGTCGACCAGGATCAGCGAACGCAACGCCTCCATCACATAGGTGACGGGGTTGAACGTCGCTGCAATCTCCATTGGCCGCGCAAGCAACCCACGTGGGACGAAGTTCGGTGTCAGGAAGAGCAGCGGGAAGAAGATCAGCCCCGCGGAGTTGGTGGCGGCGGCGTTGCGGGTCTTCAGCGCCACGAACTGCAGGAAGCCGGAGTAACCAACGGCCCAACCGGCAGTCAGCAGGATCAGCAGCACCACCCCGACCACGCCGCTGGCAATGCGGATCCCGAACGGAAAGGCGATCGCGAGGATCACGATCGTCATCAGCGTGGACTTCAGCGCCTCGGCCGAGAGCCGCCCCAGCGCCAACGACCCTCGCGAAATCGGCGTTGCGCGCAGCTTGTCGAAGTAGCCGTTCTCGATCTCTTCCACCAGGTAGAGGGCCGCAGTACCGAACGAAGCCGCCAACAACAGCGTTGCTGGCAACTGAAAGGCCGCGTAGCTCTGTCCTTCCAGCCAGGGAGTGCTGCCGGTTGGAAAGATCTTCGCCGCTTGGCCGGTATTGACGATGAGGAAGAAGATCGGGATGAGCAGCGTCGGCAGCAGCGCGTCCGGCGTCCGCTTGGCTTCGCGGACGGCACGCTCTCCGAGGACGAGAACAGTTCTCATGACGCCACCTCGCTGACCTCGCCGGCGCCGCGTTCTCGCCGGCGACCGGTGACGTCGAGGAATACGTCGTCGAGGGTCGGGTCGGCCTCCAGACCGCGACGAGCCTTCAGCTCAGCCTTGAGGCTGGCGGGCGTGCCCTCGGTCACGATCTTTCCGTCGTCGATGATGGCCAACCGCTCACAGAGCTGGTCGGCCTCTTCGAGGTACTGGGTCGTCAAGAACACAGTGGTGCCTTTCGCGTTGATGCGCCGCACCTCGTCCCAGACCACGAGCCGGCTCGACGGGTCAAGGCCTGTCGTTGGCTCGTCCAGGAAGAGGACGTCGGGCCGGTGCACCAGCGCTGACGCGAGGTCGAGGCGTCGCTTCATGCCGCCGGAGTAGCCCTTGATCAAACGGTCGGCCGCGTCGCTGAGCTCGACGAGCTCGAGCAGCTCTTCTGCGCGCTTTCCGGCATCAGCGCGCGAGAGGCCGAAGAGCCTGGCCTGCAATACGACCAACTCGCGACCGGTCTGGCGCATGTCGAGGCCAGCCTCTTGCAAGGCGACACCGATCTTGTGCCGGACGCCATCGGGGTCGGAGGCGACGTCGACACCGGCCACCGAGGCAGACCCACCGGTGATTCCGGTCAGGGTCGTGAGCATCCGGACGGTCGTCGACTTGCCAGCGCCGTTGGGGCCGAGGAAGCCGAACACCTCACCCGGCTGCACGGTCAGGTCGACACCGCGCACCGCCTCGACCGTGCCGGAGCGACCGGTGAAGGTCTTGACGAGGCCGCGCGCGGAGATGGCCGGGACGCCGTGGGTGGGAGCAGGGGCAGAAGATTCCGTGGGGGGAGTCATTAGGCGACCCTAACCGGATCCCCCGACAGGAGGGCAAGCGAGATTTCCGCCCTGAAGAGTTACCCCCAGCTGAACGCCCTCTCCGCGGGCGAAAAGAAATGCGGTAAGTCTTCAGCGCGGCTGGGGGGAACAGCGGAACACAGCGATGCGGCTCAAGCGACCCGCGCGATGCGTCCTTGGCGTCAGAGGCGGACGAGCGTGCGCCCGGTGTTGGCACCAGCCAGGACGTCGTCGAGCGCGCTCGGCAGCTCGGCGAGCGACACCTCGCGCGAGCCGATGTCGTCAAGGCTACGCGGACGCAGGTCAGTGGCGATCCGCTGCCACACGGCGCGACGCTCCTCGATCGGCATCGCAACAGAGTCGATCCCGAGCAGCGCGATGCCGCGCAGGATGAACGGGAAGACCGTCGTCTCCAGCCCGATGCCACTGGTGTTGCCGGACGCCGCAACGGCACCGCCGTACTTCAACGTGCGCAAGATGTACGGAAGCGTTGAAGCACCGACGCAGTCAACGGCTCCGGCCCAACGCTCACGCTCGAGCGGCTTGCCTGGGCCGGACGTCTTGTCGCGGCTGACGATCTCGCTGGCGCCGAGCCCCTTCAGGAACCCTTCGGCGTCCGGCTTGCCGGTGGACGCTGCCACCTCGTACCCGCGGTCGGCGAGGATGCCGACAGCCACCGAACCAACGCCGCCAGTCGCGCCGGTCACCAGTACGGGCCCGGTGCCGGGCTTGAGACCATGGCGCTCGAGTGCGTGCACCGACAGCGCAGCCGTGAAGCCCGCGGTGCCAATGGCCATTGCCTGCTTGGCGGTCAACCCGTCCGGCAGCGGCACGAGCCACTGCGACGGCACGCGGGCGCACTCGGTGTAGCCGCCATGGTGCGCGACGCCGAGGTCGTACCCGTGCGCGATCACCTCGGTGCCGACCGCGAGCCCGGAGTCCCCTGGCTCGACGATCTCTCCGGCCATGTCGACGCCGGGGATGATTGGGTTGATGCGGGCCACCTTGCCGTTCGCCAACGTGGCGAGGCCGTCCTTGTAGTTGACGCACGACCACGTGACGCGAATGACGGAGTCACCCTCGCCGAGGTCGTTGACGGAGATCTGGCGTACCTCGCGGACGACGGCGTCGCCGTCCTTCTCCGCGACAAAGGCAGCGAATGTGGCGGGAATGCTCGACATCAAGAGACTCCAAGACTCGGGAACACGACCAGTCTTCTGCAGAGGCACTCTCGCACCAAGAGGCAGAGTGTCGCGTCATCGGGTCTCAGTCAGAACACTCTGCCGCTAGCCGCTAGCTCGCCGACTCTCGACGCTTGGTACATGGACGCCAGCCGCACCCACCAGCCGACGCAGGCGGCACTCGCAGCCACCCTGCGCCCGCGCTCGATCGCCGTCGTCGGCGCAAGCCCACGCTCGTTCGCCGGACAGATCGTGCAGCGCAACTGCGCCGATCACCGCTTCGGTGGGCTCATCGTCCCGGTGAACGGCAAGTACTCCGAGGTTGCCGGTGTCCCAACGGTTGCCACTCTCTCTGACCTCGACACCGCACCGGACGCGGTCGTCGCTCTCGTCGGAACCGCGCGCGTCCAAGCGATCGCCGAGGAGGCAGCCGCGATCGGGGCCGGCGCCGTGATCGTTCCGGGCGGCGGCTTCACCGACTCCGGCGGCGCCGCGACCGACCTCGCCGCATCGCTGGCCACGCTCTCCAACGTCACGGGCATCTCGGTGGTAGGACCGAACTGCATGGGGGTCGTCGACCTCGTCACCGGCGCGATGCCCTACGTCGGCACCGTCCCCGGCCAGGTGCGACGCGGGGGCGTCGCTGCCATCGCGCAGAGCGGCGCCGTGATCGAGGCCTTCGTCAACTGCGGTGGACGCATCCCGTTCTCCACGCTTGTCAGCAGCGGCACCGAGGCCGTCACCACCGCGGGCGACTATCTGCGTTTCTTTGCCAGCGACCCCGAGACCAACGCGGTGCTCGTCTTCATCGAGGGCTTCGTCGACGCACCCGACGTTCTTGCGGCAGCACGCGAAGTGGCCGAGGCCGGCAAGACCGTCGCTGCCTGTTTCGTTGGCCGGTCGGCCAAGGCGCGCGATGGAATCCTCGCGCACTCCGGAAAGCTCGCACCGAGCGCGCGCGTCACCGCGGCCGCGTTGCAGCAGGCCGGCGTCGTGCTCGCCGACGACCTCGACGAGCTCATCACTATGGGTGAGATCCTGGGCACCGGACGCAGGGTGCTCGGCTCGCGCACGCACATCGTCACCAACTCCGGTGGAGAAGCGAACCTGCTCAGCGACCTCGCCGAGGACGCGGGCCTCGAGCTGCCCGACCTCACCGACGCTGCGACTGCTCCGCTTGCCGAGCGGTGGCCGGCGTTCCACACCGCGAACCCACTCGACCCGTGGGGTGTCGACGACTACACCGCGGTCTACCCGCTCGCGATCGACGCCGTTGCCCGAGAAGGCGGCGACAACGTCATCGTCTCGCAGGACCAGCAGGTGACTGCCGGCGAGTACGAGCGGCAGCTAGGCCTCGACCTCGCCCGGTACCTCGCGGACGCAACTCGAGACCGCAACGTCGTGCCGGTCCTGCTCAGCCCCACGAGCCAAGACCCGGACCCGCGCCTCACGTCGTTCTGCCACGACAACGACATCGCGTTGCTTCGCGGCGCGCGTGGAGCGCTCCGCGCACTCGGCGCACTCGCACACCGGGCGCCACCTGCCTCAGCAGTCGAGCGGAACCCCGCACGCATCGCGGCTGTCACCGAGACGGTCGAGCTCACCGAGGACGTCGCCCTGCAGATCCTCGGAGAGTGCGGCATCCAGACGCCACGCCAGGAGCGCGTCACGACGGCTGCCGAGGCCGTTAAAGCCGCTGCCGGCTTTGGTGGTCCCGTCGTCATCAAGGCGGTGGCCGACGGTCTGCTGCACAAGAGCGACCTCGGACTGGTCGTGACCAACGTCGTCGGTGCCGACGCCGTCCAGCTTGCCGCCCGTGAAGTGTTGTGCGCGGCGTCAACCGCTGGGCTCGTCGTCGAGCTGCTCGTCGTCGAGCAGATCACCGGCTCGCTGGACGTAGTGGTCGGCTACAAGCGCGACCCGCAGTTCGGTCCGACAACGATCGTCGGTCTCGGCGGTGTCTGGGCCGAGATGCTCGACTCGGTCAGCGTTCACGTCGGTGCTCTCGACCTCGACGGCGCGCATCGGCTGCTCGCCGCCAGCCACGTGGGCCGCATGATGGCCGAGGCACGCGGGGGAGCCCTCGACGTTGACGCCGTCGCGCGCGCCCTGGTTGCGGTGACTGACCTCGGCATCGCGCACCCCGAAGTCGTCGCCATCGACGTGAACCCGATCATCGTCGGCCGCGACCGCGCGGTCGCCGTCGACGCAGTCATCGAGCGGGCTACCGCCCCAAACCCCGAGTCGATCACCCTCGACTCGCACACCCCGGCACACGCCACCATCGAAGGAGCACCACAGTGACCAGCGAGATCACCTCAACCCTCCGCGTCCGCATCGGCCAGGAGGAGGCGCACTACGGGGGCAACCTCGTCGAGGGTGCTCGCATGCTCAAGCTCTTCGGCGACGTCATCACCGAGATCGCCGTGATCACCGACGGCGACGAGGGGCTGTTCGTCGGCTACTCGAACATCGAGTTCACGGCGCCTGTCTACGCTGGCGACTTCATCGAGGCCACCGGACGCGTCACGAAGATCGGCAACACCAGCCGTACGGTCGAGTTCGAAGCTCGAAAGATCATCGCGTCCCGCTACGACCTGACCCCCAGCGCCGCCGATGTGCTCAAGGAGCCGATCGTGGTCTGCCGTGCCACGGGCACCACGGTCATCCCCAAGGAGCACATCCGCAAGCAGCCCGACGCCTGAGGACCCGCGTCGGGGCCAACCACCAAGCTCGCCGAGTGCACACCGGGTTGACGCCAAGGCCTGCCGAGTGTTCAGCCAGATTGACGTCTTTCGGCGCCGAGTGCACCGGGGCCTTCCCTAGTGTGCTTGACTTCCGCAGTCACCTGAGTCGTGGAGGATTCATGAGTACCGTCGTAGTCGTCACCACACACCCGCTCACCGCCGAGGATGCTGGCGGGCTCGTCGACATCGCTGGCGGAGATGCCGCAAAGGTGAGTTTCTACGTCGCGGTTCCCGAAGAACCGACGTCGTCTTCGATGGGCGCAGTCGTCAACGACTGGGAACTCGGCGTCGCCGCTGGTCGTGGGGTTGGTACGAGGTCACTGGCGGACGCTGAGTACAACCCCGGTGCGATCGCTCAACATGATGCGGAGAAGGTGCTCGCAGCCTCCGTCCAGGCACTCACCGATGCTGGCGCCACCGCTGAAGGCGTCGTCACCCCGAACCACCCACTGGACTCGATCGGTGACCTGGTGGCCCACCACAACCCAGACGAGGTCGTCGTGATGGTCCGTCACCGCCACCTCAACGAACTCACGGCGACCGACCTCGCGGCCAAGATCCGCCGCCACTTCAACGTCGAGACGCTGCGCGTCAAGGCGCACTAGAGGGCAAGCAGCCGTTCCAGCACCTGGGCTACGCCGTCCTCATCGATCGATGGCGCGCGTTCGTCGGCCACCGAAAGCACGGACGGATGTGCATTGCCCACCGCATATCCACGCCCGGCCCAACGCAGCATGTCGACGTCGTTCGGCATGTCACCAAAGGCGACGACCTCGTCCTGCGCGATTCCCCAGTCGGCCGCGAGCTTGGCCAGCGTCGTTCCCTTCGTGACTCCGAGCGCGCTCAACTCCAGCAGGGAGTCGTTGACATTCGAGTGGGTCACCTCAACCACACCAACAAGGACGGGGGCGGCGACCTCGAGCATCGCGTCACCGGGTATGACCTCGTCCCGTACCAGCAGCTTGGCCACCTCACCTGTCAGCAGTCCATGGATCGGACCCGTGGTCGTTGGCTCGTGGACGTCCCAGCGCGGCTTGTAGGCGGGCTCATAGCTGAACCCCGACAGCGACTCAACCGCGAAGGCCGAGCTGGGTAGCACCTCCTGGACCCGTTCGACCGCTTCGACCGCCACCTCACGAGACATGCCGAACAGCTCGAGTACGCGCTCGGTCTTCATGTCGTACACAAACGCACCGTTTCCGCAGATCCCCACGCCGCTGTGGCCAGTCGTTTCGGCCACCTCGTGCATCCATCGGGGTGGCCGCCCGGTGACGAAGACGACGCGGATACCGGCGTCCATTGCCGCAGCCAGGACATCCACGACCCGCGCCGACACCGACCCGTCGTGGTTAACGATGGTGCCGTCGAGGTCCGTGGCGATGAGCCGAGGTCGGAGGTCCACCCGACCATTGTGTCCTCCCCTCGCTAGGGTTCGAGTGACGAGAGGGGCAGCACATGTCAGCGCCGAAGCAGCACAAGATCGTTCTCGATGAGTCCGAGATGCCTACACAGTGGTACAACATCGTGCCCGACCTGCCGGCTCCTCCACCGCCTCCGCTGCACCCCGGAACGCACGAGCCCGTCGGCCCTGATGACCTCGCACCACTCTTCCCGATGGACCTCATCCTGCAAGAGGTTTCGTCGGAGCGGTTCATTGACATCCCCGATGAAGTACAGGACATCTACCGCCTCTGGCGTCCGTCCCCCCTGTTCCGTGCGCACCGCCTCGAGGAAGCGCTCGGTACTCCCGCGCGGATCTACTACAAGTACGAGGGTGTTTCACCGGCTGGATCGCACAAGCCCAACACCGCCGTGCCGCAGGCGTTCTACAACGCCAAGGCAGGCGTCACCAAGCTCACCACCGAGACGGGGGCCGGACAGTGGGGAACGGCGCTTGCGCTTGCGTGCTCAATGTTCGGCATCGAGTGTGACGTCTGGCAGGTCGGGGCGTCTTACGACCAGAAGCCCTACCGCCGCATGATGATCGAGACGTTCGGCGCCAAGGTGCACCGTTCACCATCTGAGCTGACGCAGGCCGGACGCGCCTACCTTGCCGCCGACCCGAACCACACCGGTTCCCTCGGCATCGCTATCAGTGAGGCCGTCGAGGTCGCCGTGACCGAACCAGAGACGCGGTATGCGCTCGGCTCGGTGCTCAACCACGTCCTCATGCACCAGACAATCATCGGTGAAGAGGCGCTGCTGCAGTTCGCCAAGATTGGCGAGACGCCGGACGTCATCGTCGGATGCACCGGTGGCGGATCCAACTTTGCCGGCCTCTCGTTCCCCTTCCTGCGTGAGAAGCTGGCCGGCAAGATCAACCCGCACATCCGCGCCGTCGAACCGGCGTCATGCCCCTCCCTCACGCACGGCAGATACGCGTACGACTTCGGTGACGCCGCCGGCATGACGCCACTTATGAAGATGCATACCCTCGGCCACGACTTCGTGCCAGACCCGATTCACGCCGGTGGGCTGCGCTACCACGGCATGGCCCCGCTGATCTCACACGTCTACGAGCTCGGGCTGATGGACGCCGTGGCGATCGGCCAGAGCGAGTGCTTCGCCGCCGGGCTCCAGTTCGCCCGGACTGAAGGCATCGTGCCGGCACCTGAGCCGACCCATGCGCTCGCCGAGACGGTGCGTGAAGCGCTGCGCTGCAAGGAGACCGGTGAAGAGAAGGTGATCCTCACCGCGCTCTGCGGCCACGGCCACTTCGACCTGGCCGCCTACGACGCCTACCTCGACGGCCGGATGACCGACGAACCGGTGTCCGAGGAGCGATTCGCCGCAGCATTGGCCACCGTCCCCGCCGTCTAGGGCGCCGTCACGACCCCTGTCACCGCACGAAATCCTCCACTGGGGGATCGCGTGCGGTGACGGACCATTTTCAAGCCCGAAACCGCACGGAATCCTCCACAAGGGGAAGTGCGGTCTGGCATTGCGTCTGGCATAAGGGAAGTGCGGTCTGGCATAAGAAGTGCGGTCTCGTGGGTCTGCTGCGGTCCTGGCATAGAGGAAGTGCGGTCCGGGTCTTGGTCGGTGCTGCGTCGACCGGCAAATGGCTCGGCATGGGTCGGCAGGTGCGGGTGGTTGCGACGTCACCGTTCGTTTCCCAGACACTCAAACCGATGTTGGCCGGCCGCAGGTTGGCAGACCTCGAGGCGATCGTCGAGTTGGTGGAGTCCGGCAAATTGTCACCAGTCATTGACGCCGTCTATCCAATCGAACAAGCGGCGGACGCCGTCCGTCACGTTCAGCAGGGGCACGCCCGCGGCAAGGTGGTTGTCGCTATCTGAGGGTGGCTCGGCGAGCCGCAATGCGACGCCCCACTCGTACCGTCGACTTTCCGATCAGCACACCCGACACGACGCCGGCGACCACGTCTCCCGGGTAGTGGACTCCGGTATACACGCGGGAGAAGGCGACAACCCCTCCCGCCAACCGCAACGGAAGCCGCAACGATGGCATCACGTCGCCAACGGCGACGGCGAAAGCCACAGCAGACGCCGAGTGCCCCGACGGGAACGAGCTGGAGGTAGGCATGTGCACCCACCGCTCCTCAGGAACTCCCATCCCTTCACGGTCCGGGCGGGGACGATCTCCAGCCAGCTTCATCGGCTGGTTTACCACCAAGGACGTGATCCCGATCGCGGCAACGCCGGTCGCAGCGGCCTGACGGCCCCGTGGTCCTCCGGCCACCCCGAGACCTGCAGCCACCACGAACCAGGGTTTGGAGTGGTTGGCGAAGTCCGACAGCCTGCGCAGGGGAGCGTCGAGAACCGGCGTCGACGTCGCGGCGACAACGCGGTAAACCGCCAGGTCCCAGCGACCCAACCGGCGCAGAAGGCGGGCCGTCGACGCGCGGACCGGGGTTGTCGCGGCCAGTCCAGCGTCGATGCGCGCCTCGATGTGATCAGCGAGGCGATCCTCAGGTGGCTGTGTTGTGTCGGCCGTCACGCTGATCCCACGGGATGGCCGAGGGCAACCTTGAAGAGGTCGGACAAGGTGTTTCCCGTTGAACGCGCCGCCACCTGCACCGCCGGAGGTAATCCCGGGGCGTTTCGGGGGAGGCGAACCCGCAAAGCCCCGGCGCGAATCGTGAAGCGCAGCGGAGCATCCATGCTCAGTGCCTCACCGTCCACACCGATCTCCACCGGTCCACTGGAGCGCACCTCGAATTCCGGTGCCCCCCACTGCTGCCAGCCGCCGAACCGCTGGACCTGACCGACCGCCTCGAGTGCCACGAGCTTCTCAGCGTCGACAGCGCCGTTCACCTGGACGGTCACGACTCCCAGCTGGCCGGCATCCATACGCGCTCGCGTGCCTACGCCGTACAGGTGACTCAGCTCGTACGTGTTGTTCGACACCAGGATGAGCTGGGCAGTCTCGGCTTCCTCTCCGGAGGGCAGGGTGAACCGCACGTCCAGCGGTGTGGCATCTGGTCCGAGGATTTCGGGCAGTTCCTTCGCCGCCGTCTTCACTTTCGCATCCCGGTACTCAGCCGACTGCACGACCTTCGCGTAGACACCCATCGAAGCGTTATTGACGAAGACACGTCCGTTGACCTCGGCGAGATCGATCACTTGCTCGACGCCGTCCACGAAGGCACCCATCGCCCCGACTACGTCGTCACGGTCGAGGCCGAGGTCACGGGCAAAGTGGTTGCGGGTTCCGGCGGGAATCACAACGTGGGGAACGCCATGTTTGCTCGCAACGGAGGCAACAAGTGCCTGCGACCCATCGCCTCCGGCCATGCCGATGACATCAGCCCCTCGGGCGATCGTATCCTCAGCGAGCGCGAGAAGGTCGTCACCTGGCTGCAGAACAATCGGTTCGATTCCGCGCTCACGACACCGGGCGGGCAGGTCGAACCTCTCCGCCTTCCCTCCCCCTGACCGGGGGTTCATCAGCAGCACCGGACGCTGGGGACGTGGTGCGCCCGCTTCAACACCCTTCACGGCGGCGTCGGCCGCCGAGAAAGCCACACCAGTGGCGGCGACCGAGAGAGCAGCAAGTGCGAGGGCAACGACAAGGACCCACACGCTCTTGCTAGCGACCAGAACACCGACAAAGACAGCCAGTCCCGCAACGACCACGACAATCGCGGCGATTCGCTTGGCGCCCCTTCGCGTCAGCACGAACCAAGAACCGAACACAGCGACGCCCAACGAGAGCACGCTGGCAACAAGCACCTCCCAGCGGTGAGACAGCGCGCCAACGAGAACGGCCACCGTGACGGCCAGAGCTGCCAGCGCCACCACTGCCGCCAGGCGCTGTCTCGGTGGAGGGTGTTCAGCGCGACTGTGGGTCATGTGGTGCCTCCGGTCGTTCCCAGGATGCTCCAGTCTCCTTGCGATAGCGGGCGACAGCGTCATCCAGGGTGGGGAAGAAGTGAGCGGGATCGATGGTACGCGTCAGCTCATACCTCTCGATCTTCTCTCGTACCGGATCCTTCATTTCGGCGAACACCAGCGAGACGCCCCGCTCATTCAGCCACTTATCGAGGTCTGCCAACATGTCCGAGGCCGTCGTGTCGACGTCGGTGATCGGCTCTGCAGCGATCAGGATCCACTTCACGTCCACACGTTCTTCGGCGATAGCACGCATCTCTTCGGCGAACATCCGGGAGTTCGCGAAGATGAGGGGCGCGTCGAACCGGTAGATGATCAAACCGGGGAGCTGGTCGGCGCCCGGATAGCTCGCGGTGTCGTGCATCCCAGCGATGCCATCGACCCGTCCCAGTTCTGCTTGATGCGGCCACCACACCTGTCGAAAAACGTTGAGGATGGACAGGCCCACAGCGATCACGATGCCGGGAAGCACCCCGAGAAGCGCAACTCCAAGCAGCGCGATCATCGACAGGATGAACTCCACCCGCCGCTGATGCCAGAGCCGACGCGTCGCAGGGATGTCTGCCAGAGAAAACGCAGCCGCAATCACGACCGCGCCGAGCGTCGGCTGTGGGACGTACTGCATCACCTCGGTGGCGAAGACGATGACGATCGTGATGACGGCCGCCCCGACGAGACCGGTCACCTGCGACCGAGACCCGGCACTATCGGCTACCGCTGTACGCGATCCGCTCGTGCTGACCGGGAACCCCTGGAAGAATCCAGCCGCGATATTGGCGGCACCTATCCCGATCATCTCCTGGTTGCCCCGCACTCGCTGCACCATGCCGTGCCGCGAATGACGATGCGGTCGACATCGTGTCGGCAAGTGCGATGAGCGCGATGGACACCGCGCCAACCAGCAGCATGGAGATGTCGGACAGGCTGACGTCCGGAATCGTGAACGGGGGGAATCCCTGAGGGAGAACACCGATGGTGTCGACGCCGTCGTCCTCGAGGTTGAGTACATTGACCGCAATGGACGCGAGCACCACCGCGACGAGAACGGCAGGAACCCTCGGCATCAGGCGCTGCAGAAGCAGGATGCCGACCAGCGACGAGATGCCGATAAGGGCCGCGATGCTGTTCGTGGCACCATCTGCCACTCCCTGCACGAATCCACGGAACTCGTCGATGAGCCCATCGGCATCCACCGAGAACCCGAGCAGCTTGGGGAGCTGCCCGACGATGATCGTCAGGGCTAGGCCGTTGAGGTAGCCGATCTGTGTCGGCTTGGAGAGCAGGTCGGCGACGAAGCCGAACTTGGCAACACCGGCGACCGTCATGATGACGCCGACGAGGATGCCAAGGAACGAGGCCAGCGCCACAGCCCGTGCTGGGTCACCGTCGGCCAGCAGTAGGGGGGCGATCGTTGCCGCGATCATCGGACCGAGAGACGAGTCCGGGCCAAGGACGAGCACCCGGGAGGGGCCGAAGATCGCGTAGCCGACAAGGCAGAGGATCGATGTGTACAGACCGGTGATCGCCGGCAGCCCCGCCAGCTCGGCATAGGCCATGCCCTGCGGCACCAGCAGCGCGGAGAGCACGAGCCCAGCCACGATGTCCTTGCCGAGCCAGGACCGTTCGTAGGACGTGACGGCGGCAATCCCCGGGACGTAGCCGAGCAGTCGTTCTGCGCGGCCAGCGCGTGGCCCCTTCACACTCGTCGCCACCTCAGCGCCCCTCGGTTCGCGACGTCACCCGGCAAGAGTGTCACGGGTTGACACAAGGTGCCCTCACCTGGGTGGGATGACCTCGGTGCCGAGAGTGGCCTGCAGCGGAGCGGGCACGCGTACCGACCCATCCTCCTGCTGGTGGTTCTCGAGGATTGCGACAATCACCCGCGGGATCGCCACGAGTGTTCCGTTCAACGTGGCAACCGGGCTGGTCCTGTCGCCGTCGCGCATCCGGACGCCAAGCCGTCGGGCCTGGAACTCGGTGCAGTTGGATGTCGAGGTGACCTCGCGGTACTTGCCCTGGGTCGGAATCCACGCCTCGATGTCGAACTTCCGCGCGGCACTTGAACCGAGGTCGCCCGTAGCAACGTCGATCACGCGGTAAGGCAGCTCGAGTTGATCCAGGAACTGCTTCTCCCACGCAAGCAACCGCTGGTGCTCGGCGACCGCGTCCTCGGGCTTGCAGAACGTGAACATCTCGATCTTGTCGAACTGGTGGACGCGAATGATTCCGCGGGTATCTTTGCCGTAGGTGCCGGCCTCGCGGCGGAAGCACGTTGAGATTCCTGCGTAGCGCAGCGGTAATGAGCTCGCGTCCAGGATCTCGTCGGAGTGGTACGCGGCGAGGGAAACCTCGGAGGTGCCCACGAGGTAGAAGTCGTCCTGTTCGAGATGGAAGACGTTCTCCGCCGCCTGCCCAAGGAATCCGGTGCCTTCCATCGCCGGTGGCTTGACCAGGACCGGCGTCACCATCGGGGTGAACCCAGCTGTTACCGCCTGCTTCACCGCGAGATTGATGAGCGCGAGCTCGAGAAGTGCACCAGGTCCGGTGAGATAGAAGAATCGGCTGCCCGACACCTTCGCTCCGCGCTCGACGTCGATGGCGCCGAGCAGCTTGCCGAGGTCGACGTGATCGCGCGGCTCGAACCCTTCTGCCGCGAAGTCTCGCGGAGCGCCCACGTGATCGAGGACGGTGAAGTCATCTTCACCGCCGACCGGAGCGTCGGGTTCAACGACGTTCGAGAGTTGCAGCTGAACGCCGGTCAGCGCATCCTCAGCCTCACGCGCCGAAGCCTCGGCCAGTTTCACCTGACCGGAGAGCTCCTTCGTCCGCGCGAGCAACACTTGCTTGGCTTCACCCTGCGCGGTAGCCACCTGCTTGCCGAGCGCCTTTTGTTCCGAGCGGAGCTGCTCGTAACCGGCAATGGCTGCCCTACGCTGCTCGTCAGCAGCAAGAGCGGCGTCGACGAGCGAGGGATCCTCACCGCGGGCCGTCTGCGAGCGACGCACGGCGTCCGGGTCATCACGAAGAATCTTGAGATCGAGCACGAGGGGAGCCTACCGACACCTCGGTTCGCACTCGACAGAGAAATCCGTCAACCTGATGCGCACTCGGTGGGCTGGGGTGTCGACCTGCTGTGCACTCGGCGGTAGTGGGGGTCAGCTGGGCGAGTGGGCTGGCTCGACTTCGGCAGTCGAGCTGCTGCCCTTCGGGGGCCGTCGCTGGAACGAGAGCTGGAGGAGGACGTCGGGCAGGTCATCGGATGTGACCGGGCGTGACCACAGGAAGCCCTGACCGATGTCGCAACCGAGCTCACGCAGCCGAGCCGTGACCTCGGCGTCCTCGACACCCTCGGCCACGACCTCGAGGCCGAACTCGTGGGCGAGGTCGACCATGGCCTTGACCAGAGTGGCCCCAGCGGGGTCGTCGGCGAGTCGTGAGGTGAAGGAGCGGTCGATCTTCAAGGTCGAGAGCGGCATCTGCTCCAGCTGAGACATCGAGGTGTAGCCGGTGCCGAAGTCGTCAACAGCAAGGGTGACGCCGAGAGCAGCAATCTTGTGCAGCATCTGGTGGCTGCGAATCGGGTCCTCGATCAGAGCGCTCTCGGTGACCTCGAGCTCGAGGCGTTCCGGCTCGATCAGATGACTCGCCAAGATGTCCTCGAGGAACTCATCGAAGTTGGGCTCCAACAAGTTGCGTGCCGAAAGGTTCACCGCGACCGGCAAGTGGGCAAAGTCGGTGTCCACTCGGTCCCACTCCGCCATCTGTGCGCAGACCATCTCAAGCACATAGCGGGTGAGCCCCTGGATCAGCCCGGTGTTTTCGGCAAGCGGGATGAAGTCGTTGGGCGGGATGTTGCCGCGCTCGGGGTGGTTCCATCGCAGCAGGGCCTCAGTACCCATTACCTCGCCGGAGCCGAGATCGATCTTGGGCTGGTAGTTGATCGACAGCTGCTGCGTGCCCAACGCATTTCGAAGGTCGCCGAGAAGCTGCAGTCGCTCCGTCGAGTTCCCTCCTTCGCCGGGACGGTAGAGGAGCGCACCAAGATGGGTGGACTTGGCCGCGTACATCGCCGTATCTGCCCGTTGCATGAGCACGGTGGCATTCTCGGCATGGTCGGGCAGCAGGGCGATACCGATGCTCGACTCGACGTGCAAGTGCAAGTCTCCGACCTGGAACGGCTCGTCGAATGCGGAGTGCACCCGGCTCGCGAGCCGCTCGGCGTAGAGCAGTCCACCGACTTCCGGAGCCAGCACGGCGAACTCATCACCGCCGAGGCGTGCAACGGTGTCAGCGTCCCGGACCACTTCGCTCAGCCGCTTGGCAACCTCGATCAGCAAAGCGTCCCCGCGGTCGTGGCCGAGCGTGTCGTTAACCTCCTTGAACCGGTCAACGTCCAAGATCATGAGTGCAAGATTCTTGCCAGAACGTTCCGACGCCGTGATCGCACGATCGAGCCGGTCCTGCAGCAGGCGGCGGTTCGGCAGCCCTGTGAGCGCGTCGTGCAACGCCAAGTGTTCGTTCTCGCTTGCCTGCGAGCGCAGGGTTGCACTCGCTCGGTGCACCGTGCGGTAGAGAAGGAGCCAAGCCAGCAGGGCGATCACGCTGATCACGGCTGCGACGGTCAGAACGGCACGCCAGACAGTCGACTCGGTCGACTCCCATGGGACGTTCACCTGCGCGAAGCCGTAGACGCCAGCGAGCCGGTCACCGTAAACAACGGGAACCGTCACCTCAAGGCTTCGCCCCTGAGGAGCGTCCACAACTGTGGAAACAGGCTCGAGGACTTCTACAGCTCTGCTCGCCCGGTCCATGTCGAGGGCAGGGGCATCGGCCGTGGTCCCCATGCTGGTCCACAGCGGCTCACCGGCGGTGCTGTACAGCGAGAGACTGTTGAGCACCTGAACATTGTTGGCCCTCACGATGTTGTCCAAGGATCCAACGACAGCTGGTGACACATCGTTCGGGTTCTTCCAAAACCCCACCGACTCAGTGTCGATCTTCGACTGCACGCCCTGGGACACGAAAACCTCGGCCACCTGCTCACCGTCTCGTTGAGCCTGGCGCTGGAGTGTGTTCGCGACGAGCCACGTCAGGACCAGCGCCAACAGCACCATGGTCGTCAGGCTGACCACAGCGAATGTCCCGGTAAGGCTCAGACGGCGCACACTGGGGCCATCGGCAGGACCCCCGGGGAGGTTAAGCCCGCCGCCGCTCCTGACCAATCAGCCGCGGCCCTCACGGATCCGGGTCAGCCAGGCCTGCGCCTGGGCGAACTCCTCGTCGGCGACACCGCGCCGGATGGCCGGAGCCTGGCCATCGAGTCGGGGAAAGGATCCTAGGTAAAGCACCTCGGCGCACACGCGACGCAGCCCCATCAACGCCTCACCCACCCGGGCGTCGTCAAGGTGTCCCTCGACGTCAACGGAGAAGAAATAGTCGCCGATCCCGCCACCGGTGGGCCGGCTCTCGATCCGGGTCAGGTTGACTCCCCGCACGGCGAACTCCGTGAGGATCTCCAGCAGCGCGCCAGGGTGGTCTTGGCCCATGAAGAGAACGAGCGACGTCTTGTCAGCGCCGGTGGCCGGCTGCGGCGGCTGCGGAGTGCTGATCAGGACGAATCGGGTCTCGGCCGGACGATCGCCGATGTTGGACGCGAGCTGGTCCAGCCCGTAGACCGCCGCGGCGAGGGGAGCGGAGATGGCCGCGTCGTGCTCACCATCGGCCACCATGGACGCCGCCATCGCCGTCGACGGTGCGAAGGTGACCGGGACGCCAGGCAGCTGGTCGGCAAGCCAGCGTCGGCACTGAGCATGCGCGTGCGGGTGGGTTGTGACTCCGCGCACCCGCTCGAGCGTCCACCCTGGCCGGGCCACCAAGGAAAACGAGACGGGAACCTGCGCCTCAGCGATGATCGCCAGACCAGGTCCGCCGGCGAGGGCGTCGATGGTCGCAGTGACCGAACCTTCGACGGAGTTCTCCAGCGGCACCATCGCACCGGCGACCTCGCCGGCGCGCACCGCGTCCACAGCCGTGTCGACGGTGGCGTAGGGCACGACCTCGACCGCTCGGTCACCGAGCCACTGCAGCAGGGCTGCCTCGGTGAAGGTGCCCGCTGGTCCAAGAAATCCGTAGCGGGCGGCCGAACCTGAAGGCGGAGGTCAGAGGACACCAGGGGAGCCTATTGCAGACGCGTCGCGGTCAGGCCTACGCGCGAGGATGGCTCGCGCGCGCGTAGCCGATCACCTGCACCTCTTCGGGCGACAGTTCTGCTTCACTCACCCCGCTCTTGACTCCCTTGGCATAGGTGCGGGTCTCGGTCCGTCCATTGATCGAGCTGATGACGACGCCGTCCCCGGCATCATCGAGCAGCGCAGCCGAGAAGGACATACGACCGCCCATGTCGTTGAAGGCGTCGTAGCGCACGACGGCGACGTGGCGGATCGCGTCGGCGAGGTCGACCCGCAGCCGCTGCACGTCCGTCCTCAGTGACTCGACCTCAGAACGCAGACTCGTCACAGCCTCACCCTGGCGCGTTACCGCCTCAAGGAACGACTCACCGTCACCACCGTCCTGCAACGCGAGGTACTGGCGCCGCATACGTCGGATACGTAGCGCGACGACCACTGACAGCAGCAGCCCCAGCAGGGCGACAGCGGCGGCGGCGATCGCAGTGACTGCTATCAGGTCTGGGTCAACATCGAGCGAAGTCACAGGCGTCCCATGCGTCGGGGGAGGAGACCCCAGGCTAGCGGCCCCCATCCGTCCACCGACCGCCGGCGCTACAGTCCGGTTCGTGGATCTGGCTGCCCTCTTTGTCACGCTGGCACTGATCATCCCGGCTGAGCTGCCGGACAAGACCTTCATCGCCACGCTCGTGCTCTCGACCCGTTACCGGCCCGTCGTGGTTTGGCTCGGGGTGAGTGCGGCCTTCGCGGTTCAGACAACCATTGCGGTGGCAGCCGGTCAGCTGCTGGGGCTGTTGCCCAAGACCCTCGTCCAACTGGTCACGGCCGCCCTGTTTGCTCTGGGCTCTGTCCTGATGTTCCGGGGTGCTGGACACATCGACACAGAACGGGAGGAGGTCGAGGAGGCGGAGGCGGTGGAGGACGTGGTGCGCAAGGGCCACGCCCGAGCGTTCACCGTGTCGTTCCTTGTGCTCTTCGCCGCCGAGTGGGGAGACCTGTCCCAGCTGACGACTGCGAGTCTTTCGGCCAGGTACAACTCCCCAGTGGAGGTCTGGCTCGGCGCCTGGGTTGCCCTCAGTCTGGTAGCCGGGCTCGCCGCATTGGCGGGACGGTGGTTGGTGACTCGGGTTCGGTTCGCGGTCGTGCAGCGGATCTCGGGGACTCTGCTTGCCGTGCTCGCCATGGTGACGCTCGCCGAAGCTGCTGGGATCTGGTAGCCCTCAACGGGGTCATGGCCTCGCGTCGGGGTTGCACACTATGTGCAGGTTGCGTTCCGGAAAGTGAAAAGATAAAGGTCCGAACGCCACCGACGGGGGATACAGTGACGTTCGGACCTCCCCCACTCTGCCCACATGACCGGCCCACTCGCAAGACCATCTGGTGTTGTTGACCAACCCTTGACGAATGACGATTCAGCATCTCCGGGACCACCGTCAGTGCACCCGTCAGTGCCCCCGTCAGTGAACCGTCAGCTGTCGGGCCCGGAGCGACTCGCGGGCTCGACGACCGGCACCAGAGAGCGGCGCCTCCTCAGCAAGTGCAGCGTCCAGCCGGGCTCGGAACTCGGCAGCGGCGTCCTCGACCTCGTCCACCTCGGTGCCCTCAGGCAGATCCCATACCGGGACGACCAAACCGCTGGCGCGGAACGATCCCAGGAACCGGGTGCCGCTGGCGAGCTCGAGGCCCGCAGCAACCTGCAGCCTTGCCAGCGCATCGACCAGTGGTGCTTCATCCTCTGGCAACACCCACCGCACCTGTCGGCGTTCACCGAGCTGCATCCAGTAGGCACCATCGACCGAGGCGAGGCGGGCAGTGGGGGTGGCTACCTCGTTGGCACGCTCGAGGCCAGCTCGAGCGCTCTCGTCGGCTGCCTCCACGTCCTCGAGCCAATAGTCGAAACCGGTGTGGATCAAGACCTCCAGCGGCCGATCGACATCGATCAAGTCGGCCAGGTGCGGCGCGTCAGGAGGGAGCGGACGCGGTGGCACCGGGTTGCCCGGCTCGGCCACCAATGCTCGGGCCAGGGCGTCGCCAAGGTCGCGCGCGACGTCCGCTGACGAGGTCTGGGTCTGCGCCCCGAGCAAGACTTCCCCGTTCTGGCGAACGAGCGCCGGCCAGGCCATCGGCAGCAGTGTGCAGAGCGTGACCGAGCGCCCCTCCTCCTTGGGCGTCAGCGTTGCCGTCGCGGCCGGAACGAGGTCGTGCAACGCCACCCAGTCAGGCTCGGACGCCATGCCTGCAAATGGTCGGACAACGCGATGCTGGGTCGCGGCCGCCTTGCCGTGGCAGGCCTTGTACCGTCGGCCGCTGCCGCACGGGCAGGGCTCGCGCCCTCCGACGACCGGGACGTCGCCTTCGGTCGATGGGGACGCGGAACTACGGTGACTGCCGCGGCGCTTGCTCATCTGCATGAAACCCTTCTACGCGAGTAGCTACTACGACCGACGTCGGCGCTACGCCACAGTACGTGTTCGGCACGAGATGACGATCTCGCTAGGGGGCGAGCCGAAGCCATCCTGCGGGTACTCGTGCCGAACACTCGCACCATGGGACTGTGGGAGATGTGATGTGCGAGGGTGGTCCGTCGAAGGGCGGTCGAGACCTGCCGTGGTAGCACCACTGGTCTCGACGAAGCTGCACATCCCGGGCCTCCGAGAAGTCGGAGTGGTGCGTCCGCGGCTGCTCGAACGGCTGGGGCCGGCAGGTCGGTCACGACTCACGCTGGTCTCCGCGCCCGCTGGGTTCGGAAAGACCACACTGCTGACGCAGTGGCTGGCCGAGACCCAACCCACCAACCCGATCGGCGGGTCGGCGATTGCGTGGGTTTCTCTCGATGACCGTGACAACGACCCCATCACTTTCTGGACATACGTCTTCACGGCGCTGCGCAACGCGACCGACCACTCCGGAGGAGTCGGCACCGAGGCGCTCCAGCTCTTGACGTCACCACAGACGTCTGTCGACGACGCGCTGGTCAGCCTGGTCAACGACCTTGCGGCGTGGCCTGACGAGATCCTGCTCGTCCTTGACGATTACCACGTCATCGAGGCGCGCGCCATACACAAGGAACTGACGTTCCTGCTGGAGAACCAGCCGCCGCATATGCACCTGATGCTTGCGACGCGCTCAGACCCGCCACTTCCACTTGCACGACTGCGTGCCCGAAGTGAACTGGTCGAGGTGCGTTCCGCAGACCTGCGATTCACCGACACCGAGGCGACCGCCTATCTGACAGGGACGATGGGATTGGCGTTGACGGACTCCGACATCGCCACTCTCACCGACCGTACTGAAGGGTGGGCCGCCGCCCTTCAGCTAGCGGGGCTGTCCCTGCGGGACCGCGTCGATCCCAGTGATGCTGTCGCCAAATTCGCCGGCGATGAGCGTTTCATCGTCGACTACCTGGTCGACGAGGTACTGGACCGTCAGCCAGCTGGCATCTGTGACTTTCTGCTGGCCACTTCGGTGCTCGATCGCCTCACGGGCCCTCTTTGCGATGCTGTCACTGGGGAGACCCGGGGGACAGCGACCCTGGTTGAGCTCGAGCGCGCCAACCTGTTTCTCATCGCGCTGGATGACCACCGGCAGTGGTACCGATATCACCACCTCTTCGCTGATGTCCTGCGTTCGCACGTCAGTGAACGCAGCCCGGAGTGGCTCGCCGACCTTCACCTACGTGCCGCCGAGTGGCTTCAACAGAGCGGTGATGCGGCAGAAGCGGTCCGACACTCGTTGGCCGGCGGGGACTTCGATCGTGCCGCGGCTCTCATGGAGCTGGCGTTGCCCGCCATGCAGCGCGACCGGCGAGAAGCCGAACTGGCCCGTTGGGTGCACTCCCTCCCGGACTCGGTCGTGCAGCGGAGACCAGTACTCGCCGTCGGCATCATCGGGGCCCTCGCTCAGGTGTCAGCCTTCGAGACTGTTGCGCAGCGTTTGGACGACGTCGAGAACCTCCTGCGACCGGGCGGTGGCCCCTGGCCCGAGTCGCCTCCGGTCGGCGTCATCGTCGTTGACACCGAGCGCTACCGCTCCGTGCCGGCGAGTGTGGAGATGTACCGAGCAGCGCTCGCTCTCGTGGCGGGCGACCTTGCGACCACGGTAGCCCGTGCCAGCGAGGCGCTCTTGTTGGCGCCGCCTGATGACGATCTCGTGCAGTCGGCAGCGGGAGCGCTGGCAGGACTTGCATCCTGGGCCATGGGAGACATTGCTGGTGCCGTCGGGGCCTACGAGAGGTCAGCCATCGGGTTGCGTCGTGCGGGGCACGTAGCCGATGTCCTTGGTCTCTGCATCGCCTTGGGCGACCTTCGCCGCACACAGGGCCGACTGAGCGACGCGCTGCGCAACTATCGAGGTGCTTTGGAGTTCGCCGCAGCTGAACCTGGAGACGCCCCGGTGCGTGGAGCTGCGGACATGCATACCGGCATTGCAAGCGTGCTGATGGAGCGCGACGACCTGGCTGGTGCCGCGGAGCACCTGACGCTCGGCGAACGTCTGGGTGACCACCTCGGTCTTCCGCAGAACCCCTATCGACGGCGTGTGGTGGCTGCCCGGCTCAGGGAGGCACGAGGCGAGGTCGACGCCGCCCTCGAGCTGCTCGACGAGGCGGACCGCGCCTACAACGGCGACTACTCCCCAAACGTCCAACCGGTACCCGCCGTACGCACGCGGCTACAGCTACACAGGGGTGAGCTCGTCGACGCCGAGGCGTGGGTCGGTACAGCGGGACTGAGAGATGACGACGAGCTGTCCTACCTGCGTGAGTACGAACACGTCACTCTTGCCCGCGTCCTGCTTGCGCAGCACAACGCCCTCGGCGACGCGTCGGCACTCGACCGGGCCATCGCTCTGCTCGACCGACTGCGAGCGGCGGCTGCAACAGGGGATCGCGTTGGATCCGAGATCGAGATCCTCGTCGTGCTCGCGCTTGCACACGAGTCAAAGGGCGAGCGATTGGCAGCACTCGATGCATTGCGTCGTGCGCTGGCGCTCGCGAAGCCTGAGGGGTATGTCCGGGTGTTCGCTGACGAGGGAGCGCCGCTCGTTCCGATCCTGAGGTCCCTCGGGAAGGAAGGCATCGACGGAGATACCGCCTATGTCGACAAGGTGCTCGTGGCAACCCAACGGGGCGAGACTCCCCAGGCCGTCGCTGCGGACCAAGGCCAGCTCATCGAACCACTGTCGGAGCGTGAGCTGGATGTGCTCCGACTCCTGGCGACCGATCTGAGCGGACCCGAGATCGCCCGCGAGCTGTATGTATCCCTGAACACGCTGAGGACTCACAGCCGCAACATCTTCCGCAAGCTGCAGGTGAGCAGCCGCCGCGCAGCCGTTCGGCAAGCGGCAGAACTGGACCTTCTCGATTAGTCACCACTTCTCTCACCACATGTGGTGACGACGCCTCACCAGATCGCTTCCTACATTCGACTCGTCCTCGAAGGTCCGTACCCGCGGAGCACCAGGAGGACGAGGAACAGCTGAGGAGGCGAGCGGCATGCCAGACGTACCGACCAACCACAGCGAAGGCTCCGGCCGGTACAAGATCTGGGTCAAGGGCCATCTCACAGCCCGCTGGACCGACTGGTTCGACGGTTTCGCTCTGACACCAACCAGCGATGGCACCACCCTCCTCGAGGGTTACATCGTCGACCAGGCGGCACTGCACGGCGTCCTGCGCAAGCTTGCCGACCTCGGACTGCCGCTCCTCTCAGTCACACCCGCCAATTCCGACCCAGCTGACCCATCCAGCTGACCATCAATAGGGAGACAGTCATGACCACGGCAACACCCCCCGCAATAACCACGGCAACCCTCAAGACGCAGCCTGTAACCGGAAGTCGCATCGGCCGGATGAGCCCGATGCGCAAGGTCGCCCTGGCCGGCGGCATCGCCTACCTGGTCTCGTTCGCTGCCTCAATCCCACAGTTGAAGCTCTTCGCCGGACTCATCGATGATCCCTCTGGCTTCATCGGCGGCACGGGCAGCAACACCTCGGTCCTGTGGGGGTCGTGGCTTGAGGTCATTACTGCCGCGTCCTGCATTGCCACCGCCGTCGCGCTCTATCCGGCGACAAGACGAGTCAGCCGAACTGCCGCCATTGGATTTGTTACGACCCGTGTCGTCGAGGCGACGCTCATCATGGTCGGCGTTCTTGGCATCTTGTCGGTCGTCACCCTCAAGGCAAACTTCGCCGGTGCCACCGGAAACGAGGCGGATGCCCTTCATATGGCAGGCGAGACGCTGGTCGCGATGCGGCAATGGACCTTCCTGCTCGGACCGGGCCTCATCGTCGGCTTCAACGCCTTGTTCCTGGGCTACGTCATGTACCGGGGTCGACTCGTCCCACGCTTCATCCCCACCCTCGGTCTGATCGGCGCACCACTTATGTTCCTGTCGGCCACGGCGACGATCTTCGGGGTCTGGGAGCAGTCGTCGGTCCCTAGCGCCCTGTGCACCGTGCCCGTATTCATCTGGGAGCTGTCCCTCGGCATCTATCTCACCTTCAAAGGATTCAAGAAGTCTCCGGAGGACATCGCGCCCGTCTGACTCGTCCGGCAGTCTCGCGAAGTGGCCCACCAGCACGACGGTGGGCCACTTCGCTCCATCCCGCTACCCGGCGCGGCCGGGGTTCAGCACACAAACAGCTGGTCGACCTGCCGTCGCACATCGCGTGGCCGGTTGGTGATGATCGCGTCCACCCCCATGCCGCAGACCAGCTCGACGTCTGCGGGATCATCGACGGTCCAGACGAACACTCGAGATCCGGCGTTGCGCACGCGACGCGCGTAGTGCGGATGCGTCTTGACGACAGGAAGCCCGGGGCCGGCAACGCGGACGCCCTTCGGAAGCATGCCGGATCGGTAGGCGACAGGAACTCGCTCCATCAGCATGACCAAGGGCACCCCCGGTGCAAGACGTCGGACGCGGCGCAGCGCGACCTCGCTGAAGCTCATCACGGTGACTTGCGCTTCATCGATCGGCACCCACCCATCGAGACCAAACCGGCGGAGCATCTCGACCAGACGCCGCTCGACGAGCCCGGCGTACCGAGTCGGGTGCTTGGTCTCGACCATGAGCTGGATGTGTCGGGGCGAGTCCACCACCAGCTCAAGAAGGCGTTCGAGGGTGAGCACCTGGGATTGGTCGGCGCTGACCTGGTCGGGCAGCTCGACGGCACCGGTGGCTTGCTGCCAGCTTCCGAAGTCAAGCGACTCGAGATCGGCCAGTTCGAGCGTGGAGAGCACGCCCTCTCCGTTCGAGGTGCGGTCGATACGTCGGTCGTGAACGCACACCAGGTGGCCGTCGGCGGTGAGCCGCACGTCGGCTTCAACGCCGTCGGCACCATCGTCGATTGCCTGCACATACGCGGCCAGCGTGTGCTCGGGTACGTGCTCGGACGCACCTCGGTGAGCAATCACCAGCGGGCGGTTCGGCGTCGGTTTGGCGGAGCTCATGGTGCCGACATGGTCGCATTCCCAGGTGGATCTGCGGTGAACAGCACGCCGGGGTTGAGCAGGCCCTGAGGGTCAAGAGCCTGTTTGATCCCGCGCATCGCATCGATTTCGGCAGATGCGCGGGTGAGCCGAAGGTACTGGGGCTTCGCGCGACCGACGCCGTGCTCTGAGCTGATGCTGCCCCCGACGCTCGCCACCGCAGCGAGCACGGCATCGGCAGCCCCATGGTCATCCGGTTCCGGCCCGTTGACCTGGACGTGCACGTTGCCCTCGGCGAGGTGGCCGAAGGTGAATACGTGGTGTGGTGACACAAGCGCAGGAAGCCGGACGAGGAATGCATCGAGAGCGCCTGCCGGTAGCGCGATATCGAGGGAGAGTCCTACGCCGAGAGTGGCGGCCGCCTCCGGTTGCCGCTCGCGGTAGGACCACAGTCTGCGGTCGACGGCAGCGTCGGCTGTCTCGGGAAGCTGCGGAGTCTTCGTGGTCTCCATCAGCAGGTAGAAGGGCCATCGACCCGCGAGCGGGTGCGGGAGCCCCGCTACCTCACAGACCAGCTGCATACCCACGTCGTCGATGTACTCGGCGGCCAACAACTCGTCTCGTGACGGCGTGACCTCGGCAAGCAGCAAAACCGCCTCACGAAGCGACCGGACGCCCACGAGCGCGGTGATCCGGCCCGCCGGGAGCGGATCGTGGAGCTGCAGGCGGGCGGCGGTCAACACAGCCAACGTCCCCTCGCTGCCGACCAACAGACGCGAGACGTCATAGCCCGCGGAATCCTTTGGCAAAGCGGTCGTGCGATCCATCAAGCTTCCATCGGCGAAGACGGCCTCGACGCCGACCACCTGCGCGCGGGTGTCGCCGAACCTGACCACACGTACGCCTCCGGCATTGGTCGCGATCGTGCCGCCAATGGTCGCTGAGTCACGTGAAGCAAGGTCGACGCCGTAGGTGAGCCCACTTTCGGCCGCTATCGCCTGCAGCTGAGCAACCGTTACGCCAGCGCCAACAGTGACCTGTCGGCGCACTCGGTCAACCGCGGAATGCGACGTCAGCCTGCTGAGCGAGAGCACGACAGCATTGGACGAGCCGGGGACAGAACCACCGACCAAACCCGTGTTACCACCCTGCGGAACGACAGCGATCCGTTCACTGGCGCACACCTGCATGGTGGCCGCGACCTGGCCGCAGTTTGCCGGACGCACCACTGCGGCAGGAGCGACGGACCAGCGCCCCGTCCAATCTGTTCCGTACGGATACGTCACCTGTGAGTCGGTGAGGAGATGCTCGGCGCCAACGACATGCCTCAGTCGGTCGAGCGCGCTCACGCTCTGCAGCCTAGCGATCACGTGGCGAGGTCGAGGGGCGTTCCTGCATCCAAGGGCCCCCGTCACGGCGAAGACGGGACATCTATCCGTTCTGCCCACGAGGAGTCCTCATGCGCGTCCTCCAACGACTTGCGGTAGTCGCCACCGCCGGTGCCCTTGCCGTCGGCATTAGCATCGTTCCCGCCCAAGCGACGTCCGACACCACTATTCCCATCTCTGGTGGCGTGACCTCGGTGACCGTCAAACCGGCCGTCACCAAGGCTCTCCTTCAGAACCGGATCCTTCCGTACGCCACTGACGCGAGGACCTCGCTGGTGTGGACGAAGCAGGGGCCCACCGTCCGGTACGGCTTCCCGATCACCTCAGACAGCTTCGTGACGGCGGCCGGTAACCCCCTCACCCTCACCGGCGGCGAAATCTCGCACACCGGTGGCGTTCGATTCGTCAACCTGCGCAACTTCAAGGCGCTGAAGGTCAGTGACTTCGACATCCGCCTCGGCGAGGGTCTGCTCTACGCGACGAAGATCAACAACCAGCCGGCCGAGGTGCCCGTATTCAAGATCATCCCGACCACCCTGCAGCCAACCCTCACCTCAGATGGCTTCGCCGTGCTCTCAGGTGTCCGCCTGGAGCTGACGAAGGCGGCAGCAGACGCGCTGAACGCATCACTCCGCACGTCGGTGTTCACCCCGGGCCTGCCGTTCGGAACCGCCACGGTGCGCGCCAAGATCTGACCAGCCACACCCACTCTGTGATCGAAGCGTTTCAGTCACCAGGGCGTCCGACATTGGGCCTCTGAGTGACTGGAACGCTTCGATCACGGTCATTTCAGGAGACGGGAAAGGCGTCGGTCAGCCAACGGCTTTCCGCCGGTCTGACAGGTCGCGCAGTACTGCAGGGAAGAGTCGGCAAACGAGACCTCGCGCACGACGTCGCCGCACTCGGGGCAGTCCTGACCCGCGCGGCCGTGGACGCGCATGGCTGCCCGCTTGTCGTCCTTCAGCTCCGACGCCGGCAGGCCGGCTGACCGATCGACCGCGTCACGGAGCGTCGACCCGATGGCGGCGAAGAGCCGCTCCCTGGCCTCGTCGTCGAGGCGGCCCGCCAGCGCAAACGGAGAGAGCCGGGCCACGTGCAAGATCTCATCGCTGTAGGCGTTGCCGATTCCAGCGATCACCGACTGGCTCCGGAGCAGCCCCTTGAGCTGGGTGCGGGCTTGCTCGTCCAGAACGACATCCAGAGCGGCACGGTCGAGGGTCAGCGGGTCTGGCCCCAGTCTGGCAATGCCCGGCACCTCAGTTGGATCACGGACGACATAGACCGCCAGCTTCTTGGTCGTTCCCGCCTCGGTGAAGTCCAGCCCCGACTCATCGTCGAGATGAACCCGCAGCACGATCGGGCCCTTTCCCGGTTTGAGCGGCGTGGTCGGCAGTTTCTCCTTCCAGCGCACCCATCCGGCGCGGGCGAGGTGCACCACGAGGTGGAGCCCGTCGACATCGATGTCAAGGAACTTGCCGCGGCGCCGCACGTCGGTGACCGACAGACCGCCGAGGGAGGTCACCGGCGGGTCATACGTCTTCAAGGCCGCAATGCCGGCGACGTCGACCCGGGCCACGACGCGTCCGCCGAGTCGCTCGCGAAGGTATCCGGCGAGCGCTTCGACTTCAGGCAGTTCGGGCACGTGGCCATTCTTGCCTCAGGTGCCGGATTTGAGGCCACCGCCGGGACGTTTGGCCCTGAGGGGGCAACCTACGGTACCGTAACTTGCAGATGATGAACGTCGACGACCACGAGCCGGCCAGCCGCGCACGCCAGCTCCCTGCGGTGATCCAAGGCGGCATGGGTGTTGGTGTCTCCAGTTGGCGACTTGCCCGCCAGGTGGCGCAGAACGGCGGGCTCGGCGTGATCAGCGGCGTCGCCTCCGACCTGCTGGTCGCCCGCTGGTTGCAGGACGGTGACCAAGGGGGCCACGTGCAGGCCGCCATGGCCGACTACCCCGACCAGGACTTCGTCGCCGCAACCCTGCGGCGCTACTACCGACCCGAAGGACGCGAGCCAGGGACGCCGTTCCGCCCAATCCCACGCCTGGACCACCACCAGCGGCTCGACGCCGTACGCATGGCCGTGCTCGGAGCCTTCGTCCAGGTCACGATGGCCAAGCAGGGCCACGACGGCCCCGTGGGCATCAACTTGCTCGAGAAGATCCAGCTCTGGACGCCGGCCACCCTCTACGGCGCGATGCTCGCGAACGTCGACGTCGTCCTGGTCGGTGCCGGACTCCCCACACACCTCCCACGGCTGCTCGACGGCTTTGCCAACGGCCGACCGGTCACGCTGCCGATCGACGTTGCCGGTTCTGAGTCATCGGACGAGCTCGTCATCTCGCTCGATCCGCAAGCCGGTCGTCCCCCCGGCACCGCCGACGCTGCCTCGTCCGGTGTTCCTCGCGATCATCTCCTCGCACATCCTCGGCGCCTACCTCGCTCGCGACGACAGCACGCGCCCCGATGGTTTCGTCGTCGAGGGACCGACCGCTGGCGGGCACAACGCCCCACCTCGGCGTAACGAGCTCGACGAGGGTGGCGAGCCGATCTACGGCCCTCGCGACGTCGTCGATCTGGACAAGCTCATGAAGGTTGGCCTGCCCTACTGGCTCGCCGGCGGCCAAGCCTCTCCCAAGCATGTGGTCGCTGCTCGCGCCGGAGGTGCGCAGGGCGTCCAGATCGGCACCGTCTTCGCCCTGTGTCACGAGTCTGGCCTCACCGAGTCGCTTCGTACTGCACTCCGGATGTCGCTCGATGCCGGCACCGCAGAGGTCCGCACCGACCCGCTGGCCAGCCCAACGGGGTTCCCGTTCAAAGTCGTTCAGATGGCTGGCACGGTTGCCGATCCAGAGGTGTCCGCCGCGCGTGACCGCATCTGCGACCTCGGGTACCTGCGCACTCCCTACCGCCGCGACGACGGGACGATCGGGCAGCGCTGCCCCTCCGAACCTGTCGACGCCTACGTGCGCAAGGGCGGGGAAATCGCCGACACCGAGGGTCGCAAGTGCCTCTGCAACGGCCTCATGGCATCAGCCGGAGTGCCGCAGATCCGGCACGACGGGTCTATCGAGCCTCCCCTGCTGACCCTCGGCCAAGACCTCGAGGCCGTGCACGCGCTGCTCGAGATGTTCCCGGACGGCTGGTCGGCCGCCGATGTCATGCAGTGGCTGCTCTCCGAGATCAGCATCCCGTCCCCGACAGCGTCCTAGCCTGAGCCTGGCGTCACCAGCGACAGCGCCACCGCTTCTTCATAGAGCTCATCACGAACGTCCGGGTGAGCAGCGTGGTCGATGAGATGGAGTGCCTGCTCCTCCTGCGAGTACCCCCAGATGGACGCGACGCCGTTCTCGGTGATGACTGCGCTGTGCTGGAACGACGTCACCGGCTCGTCAATGAGGGGAACGATCGTCGAAACGTCCGCCCGCGGATGCCACGACCGCAGCGCAATCAGCGCCTGGCCGCCTTTGGAGTGCAACGCCCCGACGATGAAGTCGGTCTGCCCACCAAAGCCCGAGTAGATGCGGTTGTTGATGCGCGACGCGTTTGCCTGTCCGAACAGATCCACCTGCAGCGCGGCATTCACCGACACCATCATCGGTCGCTGGGAAATGAGCGCGGGGTCGTTGGTCGTCTCAGTGCGCAACAACCGCACGTTCGGGTTGCGGTCGACCCACTCGTAGAGCCGTTGGGAACCGAAGACGAAGGACGCAACAACCGGCTCGTCGGAGTCGAGCGCGCCTTGCTCGTGCAGGGTCAAGACCCCGTCACTGACCATCTCCGACCAGATCTTGAGTCCACGACGCTCAGTGACTCCCCGGACCGAAGCATCCGGGACAGCCCCGATGCCCAGCTGGAGGGTGGCACCGTCAGGTACTCGGTCAGCTACCCGCGACCCGATCGAATGCGAGAGGTCATCGATAGCCAGGGTCGGGAGATCGACCAGAGGTTCGTCTGCTTCCACCAGGTAGTCGAAGGCATCGACGGAGAACTCCCCGTCGCCAAAGGTGTAGGGCATGTGGCGGTTCACCTGGGCGATCACCAAGCCACCCGCGGCACGACACTCCTCGATCGCGGCGGGGAGGACATTGACCTCAGCTCCCAGGGAGACCATGCCGTCTACGACACGCGAGGTGTGCACCACCACCACCTCGGGCCTTGCCCGCTTCCGGAACAGCACCGGAACGAGCGAGAGTCGCGAAGGGAGGTACCGCAGGCGTTGGCTCTTACGCATCCCGGGTCCGACGAAAGACGTCTCGAGGGTCACGCCATCGCGGTCTGGCACCTGCAACTGCGCGTTGAGTGCCCAGAGCCGGTACTCCGGCACCACCGAGTCGATCGCGTGAACGAGTGTTTGGGGTGTGGCGTGGTTCCCGCTGACGACGAGGCGTGGACGCCCACCGAGCGCGGCAACGGCTTCTGCGGCAACGGTCTCGCTCACCCAGGTCACGGACTCACCCTAGGACTCATCGCAGAGTTCACCCACATGGCCGAACACATCCGGGGACGGAGAACCGATGAACTCATGGAACGGCGAGGCCGGTGCCACACGAGGGGGTGGCATCGACCGCGCCGTTCCTCGTTGTACCGAAGTTCACAACAGCCCCGGATGTGGCAACAGACGATCGGCGTCCAGCAGATTCGGCGCGCTGGCACAGTAGAGATCATGGCCCATGACCTGCCAGCCCGCCTCCACCAGCAGCGGAACAGTTCTATGGTCCCCCGGAACGGCCACTTGCATCTCTTCGCGAACCCACCGGGCGACGGCGATCAGCGCATCAGGCATCACCGAGCGGTCGCAGCTGACCAGTCGTTGCAGCGTGTGAGTCATGCGCCTTCGCGTGACGACCCCGACGCCGACGGGCGTTTCCCCGTCTAGAACTGCCATCACTCGCGCGCCGCGAATTGAGGACAAGTAGGTGTATTGCTCTGGTCGCGCCCAGCCCAACCAGGACAGCTCGTGCGCCACGGCCCGACTGGGGTCGATTTGCAGCACCTTCAGATGCGTTGGCGGCAAAGCGTCCGGTCGACCGCGCAGATAGAGCAGCGGCCACCGCGGAGTCATGCCACTTCGCAGGTAGAGCGGCAGCGCCGAAGGATGCAGCGATGAGAAGGTCTGGCGCGGAATCGTTGTGGCGTCAGCGTCCCAGACTGCATCCAGCAGAGCGGATCCGATGCCTTTGCCGTGCGCATCAGGGTGGACGAAGAGGTCGGACAGATGACAGGTCCCGGCGACTGTGACAGTTCCGGCGTATCCAATCACTACGTCTGACGTCTCGGCCACCAGCAACCGACCGTGCTCCGCGAGGTAGGTGTAGTAGCCGCGGTCTACATCGTCATCGTCTGGAAGTGGGTCGATGATCGCAGCGATATCGGCGATCCCCGGCACGTCAAGGATGGTCGCCACGCGGATCTCCACGATCAAACTCCAGTCCCAAGGGGAACGCTCGGAGCTGCCTAGAGGGCGAGCCCACCGACCATCATCGCTGCAACCACCACTCCAAGGCCCACCCAGACGATGACGTCGGTTCCACCGCGCACCAACCATGCGGCGCCATCGAGCAACCGGTTACCGGAGAGATATTCGAGCTGGTAGCCGATCCGCCACCAAGACAGGTTGACCAGCAGCACCATCGTTCCGATCACCAGGCAGTACAAGCAGACCGATCCGATGACGAAGGCGGTCTGCGCCAGGAACCAGACCGTGAAGGCGGCCATGAAGCCGGCAAAGAAAGTTGCGACGCCCCAAGCGGCCTTGGAGAGTGTCGATCCGAGCACCCCGGCTCCGGCAACACCGAGGGTCAGAGCAAAGACGCTGAGTCCGATGGCTGAGTTCGGGATTGGGCCGAAGACACTGGACTGCCACGAGGTGAGGACGTTGCCGCATGAGAAGGTGCCGTTGATGTCGCACAACAGATTCGCGTCGGCGTTCTGGGCCAAAGCGACCCGCTCAACAATCTGAATGATGGTCGCTGCCATGCCGACCATCGCCGCAACGGAAACCACGCCGAACCAGGTGCGAGCAGGCGATGGAAAGGATCCGTCGTCCAGATCGGGTCCAGGGAACTCAGGGCTCGGTGGTGGCGCAGTCACTTCAGTCATGCTCCGATGATCGGCGCGACCCGACTCCGGGCCTAAGGGCGAAGGTCCCTAGTCATGATGTACGTCAGAACTTGCCGACCTCGCGTATGGGAGCCGCCAGCCGAAGCGGCGCACCGGCACTTCGGCACGGCAGCTACAGCGTGTGCTCGCCGAACGGCTCCTGCTGAGTGATGCAGTGGACGTTCCCGCCGCCGAGTAGGATCTCTCGACCCGGGACCGTCGCGATCCGGCGGTCTGGGAAGAGCTGTTCGTACGTCTTGATGGCAGCCTCGTCATGCGGGTCGTCGAAGACCGGCAGCACGACGAGGCCGTTGGCGTAGTAGGAGTTCACATAGGAGCCGGCCAATCGTTCGCCCACGACCCTTGGCTGAACACCCGGCACCTGGTCGACACCCCGAGCTTCCGCTTCGGTGATGAAGATCGGACCAGGCTGATGCAGGAGTGTGATCTCGAGCTCACGACCCCTGGCGTCCTTGCTTCGTCGGAGGATCTCCAGCGCCTCGTTGCTGATCTCGAACTGCGGATCGGACTCGTCATCGGTCCAGGTCAGGATGACCTGTCCGGGGTGGACGAATCGAGCGAAGTTGTCCACGTGCCCATTCGTCTCATCAAGGTGGACGCCACGGGGCAGCCAGATGACTGTCTCGACGTTGAGGTACTCCCGCAGATGCCACTCGATCTGCTCGCGGCTCATCTGCGGGTTGCGGTTGCCATGGAGCAGACACTCCTCCGTTGTCAGAACGGTGCCCTGACCGTCAACGTCAATCGAACCGCCCTCAAAGACGAACTCGGGTGCGTAGCGCTGGTCCCGTTCGAGATCAAGCACCTTCTCGCCCACCAGGTCATCTGCATCCCATGGGAAGTAGAGCCCCATCTCGAGGCCACCCCAAGCATTGAACGTCCAATCGACACCACGCACTCGGCCAGCGTCGTTGATGAGGAAGGTCGGGCCGCAGTCGCGGATCCATGAGTCGTTGGACGACATCTCCACTAGTCTCACTGCGTCCGACAGCTGCTGACGAGCATTGACGTACTGCCCCGCGGACACGCACACCGATACCGGCTCAGCGGCAGCGATGGTCTCGGCGACTCGGGCAAAGGCCGCCTGCGCGGGCTTGGCACCATTGCGCCAATTGTCACTACGTTCGGGCCAGATCAGCCACGTTCCGCGGTGCGGCTCCCACTCTGCGGGCATCCGGTAACCATCGGAGCGTGGCGTACTGGTCAGCGGGGCAGACATCGTTCCTCCTACCGACTCGCGTCAGCTGGTTGGTCGAGGTGTACGTCATGCAGTGACGCTGCATCATCTGGGGCGATTCCCTCCAGTGCCACGTCAGCGGTCGCTTCAGGGTGCTCGAACTCGCCAGCCGTAGAAACGCTACGACGCCAACGCGGTGCGATCAGCGCGAGGATGACGCCGAGCACCAGCACGATTGCCATACCGATACCCACCTGCAGCACGTAGTTCTGGTAGCCCTCGCGTGCCAGGGATGCACCGGGCCACCACATGAAGAACACCATGGCGGCGACGATGAACCCAAACACGAGAGTCGAGGTGATCCAGGCACCCACCATGCCGCCTGGTATCCGATACGGACGCGGTGCGTCCGGGTCGATGTAGCGGAGCCTGAGGAAGGCAGCCGCCATTACCAGGTACGACAGCAGGAAGACCAGGGTGCTGAAGGCGAACAGGTTCCAGAAGAGCGTCTCCACCTTCGGGCTCGCACTGAGCTCCATCACCAGTCCGTAACCCAGGGTGAAGAACGTGCCTACGAGCGCGGTGGCCGTGGCAGCGGCCACAGGGGTGCGGAATCGCTTGCTGGTACGGCCCAGTACTGGTGGCAAGTCGCCGCGACGAGCAGCCTCTGCAGCGGCGCGGTTCGCACCAATCGTCCACGGGACTAGAGCCGCGAAGAAGCAGTACAGCGCGCCAACGCTGAGAACTGTCACCACGACGCCGGCGATGCCGGAGGACCCGATACCCGTCTCCAGAACACGGAAGAGACCGTTCGTCCGGTTGAAACCGTCGGTTGGAAGCAGGAAGAGCATGCCGACAATGGCAACGAGGTAGAAGACCGCAATCAGAATGCCCGCGGTGAAGATCGAGCGCGGCACGTCCTTTTTGGGATCTTGCATCTCCTCACTTGCCGAGCTCATGAGCTCGAACCCCAGGAAGTTGTAGACCACGACGCCCAACAGCACCATGCTTCCCCAGCCAGGCAGCATGTCGGTGGAGGTCCACTGTGTGGCTGAACCATCGGTCATCAAGTGCACCAGACCCGCGACACCGATGACCAGCATGATCGCTACGGTGACGATGGCGGCGATGTTGGTGACCCACTTGCTGGTGTCCAGCGTGATCACGTTGATCGCGAAGTTGATCCAGATCAGGGCAACTGCCATCGCGACGGTCCACCAGAAGCCGACCGTGAAGTCGAACGTCTGCCCGAGCAGGGTGGCGAACATCAGGTAGACCGAGGGGAGCCAGATCCCCACGTTGATCCAGTACCACCAGGACACCTGGGTACCCCAGAAGCCACCGAAGGCCCGTTGGACCCACGAGTAGATGCCGCCAGTATCGGCGTAGGTTGAGCCGAGCTCGGCTGTCATCAGGCCATAGGGGATGAAGAAGAAGACCAGGAGAATCACAGTCCAGAACAGGACGGCCGGGCCCTCCTTGGCGGTGATCGGAACCTGCGTGAGCAGCATGATTGCTGCAACGCTGAACAGGATCATGTCGAAACGACGAAGGGCACCGAGCGACTTGGCCCTCGGCCGCCCGACGTCGGTGGTTGTGGTTGTCATCGTGACCTCCTTCGAGGTCTTCTCGTGGCGCGCTACACCGTCGACAGTTCGGCGAGGTAGTCCTGCACCTTGGCTTCGTGGTGAGCCCTGACCGCTGGAGTCGCCCGCTCTAGTCGCGGGTACACGTACCAGGCCAACAGGCCCTTTTCGGTGTGAAGTCGGTTCTCCGACTGGTCGTAGATGATCGAGCGCGGCCCGTCCATGACCTCATCGGTGACCTCGACGCCGCGAGAGGCCGGGAGGCAGTGCATGAACCTCACATGTTCCGGCGCCCGGTCCAACAGCGCAGATGTCACTTGGTAACGCGGCATGAAGGCGGCTGTCCGGTCGGGGATCTCTGCCTCCTGACCAAACCACCACCAAAGGTCGGTGTAGACAAAGTCTGCGTCGCGCACGGCGTCCTCGACGTCGGTTGTCGCGAAGTATTTCCCTCCGTAGTGCGACTCGTTCTGTTTGACCTCATCGACTACCTGAGGCCACTGTCGTTCGATGCTGTATGCCTCAGGGCGAGCATGGATGAACGTGCCACCGAGCATGGTGACGATCATGGCCGTTGACGTACAGACGTTGGTCGCGTCCCCGATGAAGACGACGGTCAGGTCGCTGAACGTCTTGTCCGGCAGCTTGTGCTCGCTCATGGTGAAGGCGTCGCAAAGCGCCTGCGTGGGGTGGTTGTAGTCGGTGAGCCCATTAATGACCGGCACGCTCGCATTCTTGGCGAACGACGTCACGGTCTCGTGGTGGAAGGCACGGATCTCGATGACGTCCACCATGCGCGAGAGCACCCGAGCGGTGTCGGCGATGTTCTCCTTTTGGCCCAGGTGAATCTCCCCGGGCTTGAGGTACAGCGCATGCCCCCCAAGCTTGGTCATCGCGACCTCGAAAGACACCCGGGTGCGGGTGGACGCCTCCTCAAAGATCATCCCCAGACTCGCGTCCCGCAGCAGTTCTGGACAAGCCCGGCGTCGGTCAGCGTCTTTCAGCAGCTGTACCAAGTGCATCTGGCGGCGCAGGACCTCCGGGCCGAGGTCCTGGGTATCGAGGTAGTGAGTGGCATGTGCCGTCATGGCGACCAACCTCCTGTCGCCTCCATGCAACGCCAGGCCGGGACCCAGCAACAGCGGCAAAGGTCCCTCGTCCTGGGCTTCCTGGGCTTCCTGGGCTAGAACGCGGAGCGGTAACGATCCGGTAGCCGCAGGAGGGGATTCTTGTCCATCTCCTCCAGATGTGGTCCGAAGGCTCGGTAAATGCCCTTCTTGCTCAACCGAACGACCTCACTGAAATCGACAGTCGCCGGATCAAGGTCGGCGACCTGCTGACCTTCCGGGACGGACACCCACCGCAGCATTCGGTTGCTCAGCTCGTCGGCATCTAAAGCCCAAGCACTCAACTTGTTACCGCGCTCCTCTGCGAGGTGCACCTGGTGGCGATGAGTCGCAACCTCAGCCAGGCTCGGCAGGTCGTAGTACTTCAGGTGGATCAGCAGCAGGTCGGGATCGATGGTGAACGGAACGGTGACTCCGTGGAACGCTGTCGACCAGTTCACACTGGCGCGCTTGATCAGCGGCTTGCACATCCCCGGCGCGAACTTGACGAATGTACGCTGCCGCAGGGTCGGTTCGTTATCGTTGAGCTCTGGCTCAACAGCGGGGTTGTGCAGCACGTTGATGCCAAGGGGTGCGATGACATCGGGGTCGGGGTTGGCCGCCAGATAGTCCACCAGGCCGGAGTACTTCTCGGGGTCTGGCACGAGAAACTCGTCGACGTCGGTAAAGATGACGACGTCGTAAAACGTCAAGAACCCCTCGGCAATTCGATTGCCGAGGCCCACCCGGGCGATGCCCCATGATTGCTTCCACGGGTGTTCTGGCAGTTTGATGACCGAACACGGAAGGCCTTCGGTCGAGTTGTCGCTGCTGTTGTCATCGAGTACAAGCAGGTTGTCAACGCCCACCTGCTTGCCGTAGTACTCGATCCAGCGAGGCAACATGCGCTCCTCGTCGTGCACCATCGTCATCACAGCGACACGCGGTGGACCGTCGTGTGCAGGTGGACGGCGGATCACTCCTCTATTCGGGATGTGCTGGGCAGCGCGCTGCCGCAGGTTCAGCGCACGCTTGTTCCTCGTCCAGTTTCCTGCCAACTTGCGTTCGATCTTCTGCGCGGGCTTGGCCTCCGGGGTGGTAGCTGGCGGCGTCCCCGCCGGCTCGGACTTCCCGATCTTGAGCACTGCGCCGGCTCCCGCTTGACGCTTCTTGCCTCCCGGCCGGGCCGTTGCTGGCTTGATGCCAGTCGACGGGTTGGGGCCGTGTCCGATCGTGAGGGTCTTTCTGAGCTGTCCCAGCAACTTGGGAGTGAGTTCGAACCCCAGGCACTGGGTGAGTCGCTGCAGCACGAGCCGCGACTCCTCTTCATCGTCGGACGTCAGCTCTTCATAAGAAGTCCAACAGACTCGATCAGCACGTCCTTGCGCAAGCGCATCCTGGAACTCCTCAACGCGAATCACTGCCGCGCGAGCCTGCTCCTCGTCCCACTTCTTCCAAAAGCCCGATGCCAGCACCTTTTCGTGGTCACGGCGGTGAAGGATGTACCGGGCATTCGGGAAGAGGACATCCATGAACTCCAGAAAGGTCGCGGTCTGCTCTGACGTGACCTGGTGCCACAACACCTCTTTGAAGCCGAGCCAGCGGACATCTTGGGGGTCCGTCGGCCCGATGAGTTGCCGATTCACCGACCGGCGAAGGTCCTCCTCGAAGGACGGGAGGTCTATGACATCCGCTCCGTAGAAAGCGGACGCAGGGCCCTTCATCTCGGCTGCTCGTGACCAGCGCTTCTGCGTCTCGGCTAGGGCCAGGTGCCCCTTGTAGAGGCCGTGGATGAAGAAGTCGCTTTCACCTCTGACCAGTGTGCCTGGCAACGTGTTGAGAAGGCCCTGGAGGAGTGTGGATCCCGAACGTCCATACGTCACGACGAATACGTGGCCAACGGGCTCCGCGGTTTGCGGTGATCCTGTCGTCGTCTGATCTGTTTCGCTGCGCGCAGCACGCCCCTTCAAGCCCATGGCCCGATGGTATCGGACGAGAGCAGACGATCATGGCGGCACATTCTGCGTGATTATGGGATGCGATCGGTCTCGCTGCAGGGTTGCTAGGGTTCCAAACCAGAAAGGGGTACCGACCCAAAAATGACCATGCCGCCGCTGTTCCTGCACATCGGAGCTCCCAAGACGGGGACCACCTACCTGCAGTCCCTGATGCGCGAGCAACGCATGCAGCTGCGCAACATTGGCATGCTTGTTCCTGGACCTAAGGGAAGGCAGAAGCAGGCCGCACGCGACTTCGTCCAACACGGTGGTAGCTCCCGGTGGAAATCAGATCAGGGTCCGTGGGGTGATCTCGTCGCCGAGGTGCGTGGATGGGAGGGGCCGGCGGTGATTTCCAATGAGACGTTCGGCGCGAGATTGACTGATCGCCACCTGGCGCACCTGACAGCGGACTTCGCGGGCCGAGAGCTGCACATTATCTTCACCGTGCGTGACCTGCTGCGGCAGCTTCCCGCCGCATGGCAAGAGGCGGTGAAGAACGGCTCTACGCTGGGGTTTGCCGACTACGTGAACCTCGTTTCCACCCCTGACTCCCAGGGCGACGAAGACAAGGAACGGCGTCTTTGGCGGGCGCAGGATGCAAGGCAAATTCTCGCCAAGTGGAGTCAGGCCGTTTCACAGAACCACGTCCACGTTGTGACAGTGCCACAGCGGGGGGCGCCGTCCGACTTGCTGTGGCAACGCTTCGCCGCCGTCCTCGGCATCGATCCTGCACAGGTTGACCCGACAGCCGTGCGACCAAACGTCTCTCTCGGCAACGTTGAGACCAACGTGTTGCGTCGTATCAATCAGGAGCTCATGTCGGGCCACGATCCGATGAGCGCCGGTGACTACATCCGCTTCGTCAAGACACCGGTGGCTAACGGCGTTCTCCAGTTCCCCGGAGCGCGCAGGCCGATCCATCTCACTACTGAACAATCACAGTGGGCGGCGGCAGAATCGGTGCGAGTCGCCGACGAACTGAGCACTCTTGGATACGACCTCGTGGGAGACCTTGACGAGATGCGGCCAGCGCCAGCACCCACGGCGACCCCGTACGAAGATCCAGACCAACCAGCAGCCCAGGACGAGCGCGACGCTGCCATCACCACGCTCGTCGGACTGATTCAGCGCAACGCAAAGTCCTCCGAGAAGGCCTGAGAACCAAGAATCAGGGCCCCAACCACGTTGAGGTTGAGGGCCCATCGTTGTGGTGCGCGAGGGGGGACTTGAACCCCCAAGCCCTTTCGGACACACGGACCTGAACCGTGCGCGTCTGCCAATTCCGCCACTCGCGCATGCCCAATGAGGGCCCCGAAAGGCTATCACCGGCACGCTCGGCCCCAGAATCACCACCGGCACCTGACGGTGAGCCTCGACCCGCGCCGATACGATCAGTGAGCCGCCTGCGAGTCCCCGCAGGACGATCGGCCAGTGTCATCTGGCGGCCACGATGCTTGGAGGTGCGGTGGGCATCCTCGACCGCTTCGAGCGACGCCTCGATCGTCTGGTCAACGGCGCCTTTGCCCGGGCCTTCAAGTCAGAGGTTCAGCCGGTCGAGATTGCCAGCGCCCTGCAACGAGAGTGCGATGACCGGGCGGCCATCGTTGCCCGTGATCGCACCATCGTTCCCAACTCCTTCACCGTCGACCTCGCGCCGACTGACTTCGAACGCCTCACCGTCTATCGCGATGCCCTCTCGCGCGAGCTGGCCGACGTGGTGCGCGAACATGCTGGCGAGCAGGGGTACGCCTTCGTCGGTCCGCTTACCGTTGACATCAAACGGGACGACGATCTCGAGACAGGCCTCTTCCGCGTTCTGGGTGAGGCCTCACCTGGAGAGATACCCGTTGATCAGCAACTGCCTCGTGCGTGGCTCGACGTCGCAGGTCAGCAGGTACCACTGACTCAAGACGTCAACATCATCGGACGTGGAAGCGAGGCTGATGTCCGCATTACCGACCCCGGGGCGTCCCGACGCCACGCGATGCTCCGCCTTCGACCAACTCCGAGCATCGTCGACCTCGGTTCGACCAATGGGACCCTCGTCGATGACGTTCGCGCCGAGCAGTCCGACTTAGGTGACGGATCGATCATCACGCTGGGCAGCACCCGCATCGTCTTCCGTACCAAGGGAGGGTGATGTCCGAACTCACGCTCACCGTCCTGCGGCTCGGCTTCCTGGTGCTCCTTTGGACGTTTGTCCTCACGGTGGCTGGTGTGATGCGCTCAGACCTCTTCGGACCTCGTGTCACGCGCAGTCGAGCACCCAAGTCTGCTGGTCGCACGGCCCCTACCCCAAGCAAGCCGACCAAACCGAAGAGTGGACGCAAGGGAAATGCGCGCGCGCTCATCGTCCTCGAGGGCTCGCTGGCGGGTACCTCCGTCACCTTGGGCGCGGCTCCGATCACGATCGGCCGATCTGCTGACTGCACCGTGGTCATCGATGATGACTACGCGTCGAACCACCATGCTCGCATCTCACCACATCAGTCTGGCTGGATCATCGAGGATCTCGGCTCGACAAATGGGACTTACGTTCAGAGGACCCGGGTAACCGGAGCCATGACTGTGCCGATCGGAACGCCGATCCGGATCGGCAAGACCGTCATGGAGCTCCGCAAGTGAGCGGGCAGGATGCGCCGTGGGGCTGACCCTGCGATACGCAGCCCGTTCTGACGTAGGGCTCCTTCGCGAAGGCAACGAGGACAGTGGCTACGCCAGCCCACATCTGCTCGTCGTTGCCGACGGCATGGGAGGAGCGGCTGCTGGCGAGGTCGCCAGCTCCGTCGCGGTGGCGGCACTCGCCTCGCTCGATGAAGACGAGCCAAGCGGTGACCTGCTCGAGGTGTTCGCCGATGCGATCCGGCGGATCGAAGACCAGCTCGGTGGGTTGGTTGACGCAGAGCCACGCCTTCGGGGCATGGGCACCACTCTCACCGCCGTAGTACGAGCGGAGGGTCGCCTGGGGTTGGTGCACGTCGGCGACTCACGCGGCTACCTGATGCGCGGCGGATCGCTCGAACGGATCACCAGAGACCACACGCTGGTGCAGTCGCTGGTGGATGCCGGTCGGCTGTCAGCACACGATGCCGCGACGCACCCGCAGCGCAACGTCCTCACCCGGGTGCTCGACGGAACCCACCCCACCGAGGCCGACCTGTCGATCCGCGAGATCAGGCCCGGCGACCGAATTCTTCTCTGCAGCGACGGACTCTCAGGCGTCGTCTCGACGGACACCATCGCAGCCAGCCTGCTCGCCAACGACGAGCCTCAGAATGCCGTAGATGAGCTCGTTGATCTCGCGCTGCGGGCCGGAGGTCCAGACAACATCACTTGTGTCGTAGGTGATGTCGTCGATGCCGACACAGCACCCGATACTGGGGATGCACTGGTAGTCGGGGCGGTAGGTGTGCAGCGCAACTCCCGTCGTTTGCATCTCCCTGATACTCCGGCTGGACGAGCGGCCAGGCTTGCCCGGTCCGACGATGAGGATGAGGCTCCCGCAAGCAGGCGCTCTCGCCGCCGCCTCTTGGTGACTACTGCAGTTGGCATGCTGCTGCTGGGGCTTGTGGTCGGTTCGGTGGTCGGCTGGTACACCTGGTCGCAGGGACAGTACTTCGTGGCAACCACTCCCGGAACCACCGGCGAGGTTGTCGCGGTGTTCCGCGGCCCCACCGACCCCCTTTTCGGGGTCGACCTTTCCCGCCTGGTCGAGACTTCGACCGTCGGCGTCGACGAACTGCCCGAGTTCGAGCAGGAACAGGTCACCAACGCCATCGTGGCTCAGAACGTTGAAGATGCCCGCGACATCGTGCAGCGGCTCGACGACGAGGCTCAGCGCTGCGCGGACAAGAACCCGCCAGCCGGCTGTCCGGTCACACCATGAGTACCGCTACCGCAAGCCCGGCCGGAGTGAGCACCCGGACTCCCAAACAGCGCCGTGGGACTGAGCTGGTCCTCTTGGTCTTTGCCTATGCAATCGCGCTGGCCGCCTTCGCTCAGGTCGACCTTGTGCTCCTTGACGCGCTGAGCAACGACTTCACCGCTTTCGCTGTCGTCTTTGGCCTCGGGCTGGTCGTCGCTCACGTGAGCTTGAGGTGGTTGGCCCCCTATGCGGACCCGGTCCTGCTCCCGACCGTCTCGTTGCTGAACGGGTTGGGCCTGGCGATGATTCACCGACTCGACCTGGCCGAAGACCTCACGCCGACCGACCCTGAGTATGTCGCCCAGATCGGGTGGTTTGTCCTTGGCATCGGGCTCTTCGTCGCGGTGCTGCTCCTCGTGCGCGACCATCGGGTGCTTCAGCGCTACACGTACACAGCAATGCTCCTGGGTCTGGCGCTCCTGGTGCTCCCGTTGCTTCCCTTCATCGGAACCGAGATCAACGGCGCCCGGATCTGGATCCAGCTGAGTCTTGGCGGACGCACTTTCAGCTTCCAGCCAGCTGAGGTTGCCAAGATTGTTCTCATCGTGTTCTTTGCCGGCTACCTCGTGGTCAAGCGCGATGTGCTCGCACTGGCCCGTAGCCGCGTCATGGGGATCGACTTGCCACGCGGCCGTGACCTTGGGCCCATCCTGGTGGCATGGGCCGCCTCCTTGGGCGTGCTTGTACTCCAGCGTGACCTTGGAACATCACTGCTCTTCTTCGGGCTCTTCGTCGCCATGCTCTACATCGCCACTGAGCGTCGCTCGTGGATCTTCATCGGGGCCTTGCTGTTCGCGGCTGGCGCCTTCGTCGCGTACTGGCTCTTCGACCATGTCCAACTGCGAGTCGACATCTGGCTTCACCCGTTCGCTGACGAGTCAGGTGACGGATTTCAGATCGCGCAGAGCCTCTACGGCTTCGCAAGCGGCGGCGTTCTTGGTGTCGGACTGGGTCAGGGTCACCCTGACTTCGTACCGTTCGCGAAGACCGACTTCATCATGTCAGCCTTCGGTGAAGAGCTAGGTCTCACCGGCGTCATGGCTCTTTTGGTGCTTTACGCAATCATCATCGAGCGGGGCATGCGTACCGCAGTGGCTTGCCGCGACGCGTTCGGCAAACTGCTTGCCGCGGGACTTTCAACTGCGGTTGGCATCCAAGTCTTCGTCGTCATTGGCGGCGTCATGAAGTTGATCCCGCTGACCGGCTTGACGACCCCGTTCCTCTCCTACGGTGGTTCATCTCTCATTGCCAACTGGGCCTTGGTTGCGCTCCTCCTGCGGGTCAGCGATGCCGCTCGCCGTCCACCGGACGCGCCGCGCCGGGAGGTGGCCGCATGAATGCCACCATTCGTCGGACCACAGTTGCGCTCGGCCTACTCATCCTTGCCCTGATGATCAACGCCAATGTCTTGGCTGTCATCCAGAACGACGAGCTGAGGGCCCGGGATGGCAATCGTCGTCAGATCATCGACGAGTACGACCAACAGCGGGGTTCAATCCTCGTCGGCCGCAAGGAAGTGGCTAAGTCAGTTCCCACCGACGAGCGACTCCGCTATCTGCGCGTCTACAGCGACGGCGAGACCTACGCCCCAGCCACCGGCTACTACTCCGTCTACGGCGCGACCGGTATCGAGAAGGCAGAGAACGACTTACTCGCCGGTTCGGACGACCGCCTCTTCGTCGATCGCTTGACCACGCTCTTCTCCGGTCAGCAACCGCAGGGTGGCACCGTGGTGTTGACGCTGGACGCAGATGCACAGCGCGCTGCCTTTGAGGGATTGGACGGTCAGGAAGGGGCTGTGGTGGCTCTCAACCCACAAACGGGAGCCATCCTTGCCTTGGCTTCATCGCCGTCGTTCGACCCGAACCTCCTGGCGTCCCACGATCCAACAGCGGTCAGTGAGAACTACGACAAGTTGCGTAAGGATCCCGGCGATCCACTTCTCAACCGGTCCATTCAGCAGGTCTACCCTCCGGGTTCGCTCTTCAAGGTGGTGGTCTCAGCCGCTGCCCTGAGTAGCGGGGAGTACACGCCGGACACCGAGATCCCCGGGCCGGCCGTCCTCGAGCTGCCCGAGACCTCAGCAACGATCAGCAACTTTGACGATGCACCTTGTCTCAGTGGCGTGGTCACGCTCACCGAGGCCCTCGCCTTGTCCTGCAACACCGCCTTCGCCAAGATCGGACTCGACCTCGGCGATGACGCGCTGCGCGACCAGGCCGAGAAGTTTGGCTTCAACGACCGGATTGACATCCCACTCACCGTGGCTCCGAGCATCTATCCAGGAGACCTCAACGCTCCCCAGACGGCCCAGAGCGCCATCGGTCAGTACGACGTCAGGGCGACGGCTTTGCAGATGGCGATGGTGGGCGCAGGAGTGGCCAATGATGGAGTGGTGATGACCCCGTACCTAGTGGCTGAGGAGCGTGCTCCTGACCTGTCGGCCCTTGACATAACCAACCCGGAACCGATGTCCCGGGCCGTGTCGTCAGAGGTAGCGGGACAGCTTCGCGACATGATGGTCACGGTGGTATCGAGCGGCACCGGGGGCAGCGCAGCGATCCCAGGAGTGAGCGTGGGCGGCAAGACAGGTACCGCCCAGGACGGCAACCGGTCGCCACATGTCTGGTTCATGGCCTTCGCGCCTGCGGAAGACCCGCAGATCGCGGTGGCTGTGATCGTTGAGAACGGCGGCCGTCTTGGCGACGCCGCAACGGGTGGAGCGGTGGCTGGACCCATCGCACGACAGGTGATGGAGGCGGTGCTCCAGTGAGCGGCGACAGGACCAATGGCACGCTCGGTGGGCGATACGAGCTCGGCGAGCTGCTCGGCCACGGCGGCATGGCAGACGTTCGAAAGGCGACCGACCTGAGGCTCGGGCGGTCGGTCGCCGTCAAGATGCTCCGCACCGACCTCGCGCGTGACGCGACGTTCCAGGCACGGTTCCGTCGCGAGGCGCAATCGGCGGCATCTCTGAATGCGCCATCAGTTGTCGCCGTCTACGACACCGGCGAGGACGAGCTCAACGGCGTGCGCGTCCCCTACATCGTGATGGAGTACGTCGAAGGTCAAACCCTGCGCGAGCTGCTGCGCGAAGGCCAACGGCTGATGCCGAACCGAGCGATGGAAATCACAGCTGGCGTGCTTGGCGCGCTCGAGTACAGCCACCGACAGGGCATCATTCACCGCGACATCAAGCCGGCAAACGTCATGCTGGCGACCAATGGCGAGGTCAAGGTGATGGACTTCGGGATCGCTCGTGCCGTCGCCGACAGCGGTGCCACCATGACGCAGACCGCCAACGTCCTCGGAACGGCCCAGTACCTCTCACCTGAGCAGGCAAGGGGCGAGACCGTAGACGCTCGCTCGGATGTCTACTCGACCGGCTGCCTGCTCTACGAGCTGCTCACCGGACGGCCACCCTTCCAGGGGGAGTCACCGGTTGCTGTCGCCTACCAGCACGTGCGGGAGAACCCGCTTACGCCGTCTACGCTGAATCCTGACATAGGTGGCGAAGCGGACGCCATCGTGATGAAGGCCCTCACAAAGAACCCCGCCAACCGGTACCAGTCAGCAGCAGAGATGCGTGCAGACATCAACAGGGCTCTGCAGGGCGCCACCGTTGCGGCGCCGCCGGTGATGGCCGAGCCCATGACCCAACCGCTCACCGCCATCACCGATCCAGAGCCCGAGGAGAAGAGCCGAAAGGGTGGCTACATCGCGTTGGTCATCGGCGTCCTGGTAGTCCTTGGGCTCCTGGGCATCGGAGCATGGGCTCTGCTTGGTGGCGAGACCACGACCGTGGCAGTCCCGAGTGTCGTTGGCGACAAGTTGGCAAAGGCGGAGGCCACCCTGACCGACGCAGGCTTCGAGACGCGGGTCGAGACCCAGACCAGCGACGAGAAGAAGAACACAGTCCTGACCCAGGACCCAGCCGGGGACACCCAGGCAGCCGAGGGGTCAACGGTCACCCTTGTCGTCTCGGCAGGACCTGAGCAGGTCGAGGTCCCGAATGTCGTCGGGCTGTCTCAGCAGGTGGCCATCAACGAGGTGCAGGGGAAGGCGCTCCTGGTCGACACCGAACCGGTCGACTCAGATCAGGCGGCGGGCACCGTGGTCAGCACCGACCCCGCCGGCGGCACCCTCGTCGATGTCGGGTCGACAGTCGTCCTGTCGGTCAGCACCGGCGAAGTCGAGGTACCAGACGTTCTCGGGGACAGCGAAGCCGCGGCAACAGCGACCCTGAAGGCGGCCGGGTTCAACGTGACCCCGGTCTATGAAGAGACCGACCAGGATCCCGCTGGCAGCGTGATCGACCAGTCACCAGCCGGAGGAACCTTCGCGCGCTTGGCAACCACCGTGGTCCTCACCATCGCCAAGGCTCCCCCGCCGCCAACACCCACTGACACCGCGACACCGACGCCTTCGGATACCACGACCAACAACGGCGGCGGCGCCGGCAACCCCCCGTGACGGGACGAGCACCCCAACGCCCGCTGGCCTAACTCGGCGCAACGACGGGGGCTAACCCCGCTGAACGCGTCACCGCCTCGAGGTCTCCGCACACAGTGAGCCAGTTGGCCAACATCAGGTGGCCACCCTCAGTGAGCACGGACTCAGGGTGGAACTGCACGCCTTCGACAGTCAGCGTGTGGTGACGCATTGCCATGATGACGCCGGACGCCGTGCGGCCAGTCACGTCCCAGTCCGGTGGGATGGTTGCTTCATCGACCGCCAGCGAGTGGTACCGCGTCGCGGTGAAGGGGTTCGGCAGTCCTGCGAGAACGCCGACGCCCTCGTGCTCGACAAGGCTGGTCTTGCCGTGCAACAGCTCGGGCGCCCTGCCCACCGTTGCCCCGTAGGCCACGGCCATGGCCTGCAGTCCGAGACAGACGCCGAAGATCGGCACGCGTCCGGCGAACTCGCGCACCAATGGGACGCATACTCCGGCATCCTCCGGAATCCCTGGGCCGGGGCTGAGCAGCACACCGTCGTAGCTGGTGACAGCGTCGAGGTCGACGGCGTCGTTGCGTAGCACCGTGCACTCAGCTCCCAGCTGGGCGAGGTACTGCACAAGGTTGTAGACGAATGAGTCGTAGTTGTCGACGACAAGAATCCGTGAGGTCACGTCATCCAGCCTAGGCCAGCGACCCACGCGTCCCGTGTTCGAAGTATTTCAGTCACTCGGGCCGCGGCGGATCCATCAACGGTGACGTCGGTGAACGGCAGTCGAGGCTCGACCCATGGGAAGACCCAGAGCAACAGGACCGCTACAACCGCGACGAAGAGCAGCAGGGCGATGACCACGCGAACGGGAGCCGGGCCGGGCAGATGCCTCCAAAGCCAGCCGTACATCAGCCACCACCTCCGAGGGCGGCCGGCCGTCCCTCACTCTTGGGTAGCTCATCGACGAGCTTGGCGTGAAAGATCAGCCTCTCGTACGAGTCCCAGCGCGGATTACAGGTGGTCAGGGTCATCAACCGGCGACGTGGCACAGCACCTGGCTCGTTCGGCACCGGAAGGATGACGCCCACCTGGGTGGGCTCCACGATGTACTCCTTGATGACTTCGTAGGTGTACCACGCAGTACCGGTCTCAACGAAGACATCGTCACCGACGTCGACCTGATCGAGGTAGGCGAATGGCTCACCGTTGGTTGCCCGGTGCCCGGCTACCGAGAAGTTGCCGATCTGACCAGGTAAGGCGGTCTTCGGATAGTGGCCGACCCCACGCGCCAGCGATTCCAGGCTGACTCCCTCGACGATCGGCACCCGGTAGTTGTCGCCGAGACGGGGTATCCGCAGCAGCGCGAATGCCTCACCGTTCTTCAGCGGCAGGTCGAACTCCGGGTCTTTTGGCGTCCGCTCCGCCCACCGCTTCTCGAGGGCGTTGCTCTGTGCACTCGCCGCTCGGTCGGCTTGGACGTTGGTCCATACCAGTTGATACCCAACGAACAACAGGACGATGACTCCAGCGGTGATCAGGAGCTCACCCACAACACCAGCTGTGCGACGAGCCGCGTTCACTCCACCACCTGCGCGTAGCGCACGGAGAGAGGCCCCTCATAGGCAGGCACAGTGACCGAGTCCGAGTCACTGACGTCGAAACCCAGTCCCAGGAGGCCCGCGTACTGCCGGTAGATCGCCACGCGCGGAGAAACGTCGATGGCCCGCTGCATGCGATCGGTTGGACCCACGGCGATGACCGTATAGGGCGGGGCGTAGACCTGTCCGTGCAGCAACAGCGTGCTACCGACACAACGCACGGCGCTGGTGGCGATGATCCGCTGGTCCATCACGCCTATTGCCTCCGCCCCACCAGCCCACAAAGCATTGATGACCGCCTGCACGTCCTGCTCGTGGACTACGTAGTCGTCAGCGTTCCATCCGTCAGGGACCCCATCGGCAGGAATCGGCGCGTCCTCCAGCGTGACGGTGAGACCGGCACCCTCGACCTCTGAGATCAAGGATTCCAGCTCAGGATCGGTCTCCACCGGCACCCTCGCCTTGGCCTTGGCCGCAGCATCCAGCCGGTTTTGAAGCTCCGACACGTTGACGGTCTCAGCTTCCACCCGGTCCTGCTCGGCGCGAATGAGGTCGACCAGATTGGTGCGCCGATCGGCGCGCAAGTCCGTCCCGGCGGCCAACCTCGCAGACGTCGCCAACAGCAGACCGATCAGCAGCAGCACGACGGGCACCAGGACGCGCCACACCGTTGTCGACCGCATAGGGATTACGCTACGGGGCAGACTCACCTGTCCGGACCCCCCGGGCGTGACCCAAGGAGTGGTGGACGTGCCGAAGTCGCGGTCCCGCAAGAAAGCCGACTACATCCCGCCGCCGGAGCGCACGGACAAGAGCAAGGCGGTCAGCGGCCGGTGGGTCGCTCCGACGATGGTGGCCCTGCTCCTCATCGGCCTGACCTGGGTGGTCCTCTACTACGTCGCCGCCAGCAGCATCGGCTTCGTGAGCAGCCTGGGCCCGTGGAACATCGCGATCGGCTTCGGCTTCATGTTCGCCGGCCTGATGGTCGCCACCCGCTGGAAGTAGCGCCAAGAATCACAGCGTTGTAAGTACATCCACAGTGGGGATAACCCCTGTGGATTGATGGGCTGACCGAGGAGGTTGAGTGCCGAACCGCATCGACGAGGCCACCCGATGGGCACTGGCGTGGCAGGCTCGCCGCCGCGTCCCGGGGATGGCGGTGGTCATCTCCGACCGCGAACAGACTGTGCACATCGAGCTGGCTGGCCTCGCTGACCGAGACGGGATGCGGCCGGTGGACGCCGCGCAGCGCTGGCAGATTGGATCCATCTCGAAAGCGTTCTCCAGCATCGCGACCCTGCAGCTGCAGCGGGACGGCAAACTCTCCGTCGACGACCGGGTCGTCGACCACCTTCCCTGGGCAACTCACCTGAACCCAGAGATCACCCTGCACCACCTGATGACACACACGGCCGGGCTCCCGGGTGGGAGCGAGTGGACGCCCGACTCGTTGCTCGAGTCGGCCATGCAGGGGGCTGCCGGCGCTCCGCAGCATCCAGGCAGTCCCTTCTGGTACTCCAACCCCGGCTACGAACTACTCGGTGACGTCATCGAGTCGGTGACCGGGATGCCACTCGAGACCTACCTGGAAGAGCACGTGCTGCGGCCGATGGGAATGAGCCACTCCAAGGCATCGGTCGTGTCGTCCGACCACGGCGTCGATGTTCGCGGCCACCGTCCGCCACGCGACGACGATCTGTGGCGCTGCGACGACGATCAGACCCCTGACACCCTCTTCCCGACGTGCACCGCGGACGGCGCCATTGCGGCAACCCCCGAAGACATGGGCCACTACCTTCGCTTTCTCCTCAATGGCGGTACAGAAGGAGTACTCGATGCAGACGACTTCGCACGCATCTCCGACCGCCACGTCCGTGACGACGACGGTTGGTACGGCTACGGCTTGAGAACGCATGAGGCGGACGGCCAAATCACCCTGGGGCACAGTGGCGGAATGGTTGGCATGTTCGCCGACGTCCGGGTCGACCGTGACCGGGGGATCGGTACCTGCATGCTGGTTAACGGCTACGCCGACGACTCCGACGCCAACGCCCACGTTCTGCGCCTGCTCTGCGACCTACCGTCCGATGAGCCGACCTGGCCGCGTCCCGAACCGCACGACGAGAGCGCTGATCATCGCCACCATGCGGCAGCCGGACTCTACCGCTCGTACAACCCCTGGCAGCCAACCCTGCGTGTCGCACATGTCGATGGCGAGCTGCGACTGGTCAACCCAGTCATTGGCAGCTTCGATGTCCTCTACCCCGAGTCGGAGTCCCGCTTTCGGGTTGGAAGAGCGGACTCACCCGACGTCGTCGACGTCAGCGTCAGGGTCGGTGGGCGCTTCCAGCGTCTGGATCTGTCCGGGTGCGTCTACGGGCGCGCGCGTCGCGACCGCGCCGCCGGCGCCTGAGCGGGTTGCCCCGAGGTAGGTGATGTCAGCGATGCATATGTTGGGGTCCTTTGTACCGTCCAGGCAGCCGTTGATCTGATCAGTGCGCCACGTGGTGACTGCGATACACAAGGCAAAGATCGCGAACGACGCGCCGATTGCGACACCGAGCCGCTGCCGCTGTGGCGCGTAGATCATGGCAGCGGTTAACACCGTTCCGACGATGAGCCCGCCCAGGTGCGCACGCCAGTTGATGTTGAACCCGGGGATGAAGCCGATCACAACGTTGACCACGATCAGCCCGATGATCCCGCCTACGTCGAAGCGCAGCCGCCTCATCAGCACGAAGAGCGCTCCAAAGAGACCGAAGACTGCTCCGGATGCGCCCACCGAATACTGAACAGGTGAGTCGACGGCGTATGAGAGCACCGAACCACCAAGGGCGCTCAGCAGATACACGGTGAGATAGCGCCAGCGACCCAATCGCGGCTCAATCGCGGAACCGACGAACCACAGCGCCAGCATGTTGAACGCCAGGTGCGTGATGCCGGTGTGCAAGAAGGCGGAGGTGACCAGTCGCCACCACTCACCATCGACAGCAACGGCAAACCCCTGCATGGCAAACCGACTGGTCAAGCGGTCATTCGTCGCGTACTGCAGAACAAAAAGAGCCACGTTCGCCGCTATGAGGATCTTGGTGACGAGCATCGGGTCGCCGTGGATCACACCACCGGCAAGCGTCCGCGCCTCTCGCACGGCTGCCTTGCCCTCTTGAACGCACTCAGGACACTGGAACCCCACGGCAGCCGTGACCATGCAGTCGGGGCAAATTGGCCGCTCGCACCTGCTGCACCTGATGTGGCTCTCGCGCTCAGGGTGTCGGTAACAAGTGGGCGGGGCCGCCGAGGACTCCGATTCTCCTGCAGGCTGTTCGGTCATGCCGTGCGCGTCAGGCGCCGACTCGCTCGATCGTGACAGTCTCGATGACCACCGGGTCGACCGGACGGTCCTGGGAGCCGGTCGGAGTGGCGGCTATCGCGTCGACCACGGCCCGCGAGTCGGGGTCGGCGACCTTTCCGAAAATCGTGTGCTTGAAGTTCAGCCAGTCCGCGGCGCCGACCGTAATGAAAAACTGTGAACCGTTGGTGCCCGGTCCGGAGTTCGCCATGGCGAGCAGGTACGGCTCTCTGAAGGTGAGCTCAGGGTGGAACTCGTCGCCGAATCGATAGCCGGGACCGCCGGTTCCGGTGCCGAGTGGGTCACCGCCCTGAATCATGAACCCGCTGATCACCCGGTGAAAGGTCGTTCCGTCATAGAGCTTGCTGGTGCTCATCTCACTGGTGCCCGGATGCTTCCACTCGCGCGAACCTTCGGCCAGATCGACGAAATTGGCGACCGTCTTCGGTGCGTGGTTGGGGTACAGCTCGATGCGGATCGCGCCACGGTTGGTGTTCAGAGTCGCGAAGAGTTGCTCAGCCACGGTCGGCCCTTCTGATGATGTCGTCGTCGGCCCGTTGATCCTCGCATACCGCCACCACGATCGCCGTGTCAGTATCGACCATGGACTCGCTGATCACTCCTACCCTTCAGGCTCGCTTGGAGCGCCTTCGCGACGCCGAGACGGTGACTTTCCACGACTCGATCCCCCGATCGCGGGCGTGGCTTGCCGAGGCGGCCCAACTGATGCCCAACGGCGTCCCGGTCTCGTGGATGTCTGGCTTCTGGCGTCACTCGCCGGTGGTCGCTGTTTCTGGCAGTGGTTCGACATTCACCGACCTTGACGGGAACACCTACCGCGACTTCAACCTGTGCGATCTGGCCATGGCTGCCGGATTTGCGCCTCCACCCATCGTCACCGCTATCGCCGAACAGGCAGCCCTCGGTAACCACTTTCTGCTGCCGACCACGGATGCGCTCGCGGTCAGCCAGCTGCTGAGCGATCGCTTCGGTCTACCCCGCTGGCAGTACACCCTCTCGGCGTCCGGGGCGAATGTCGACGCTCTGCGCGTGGCCAGGGCGTTCTCGGGCCGACAGCGGGTCGTCGTCTTCCAGGCCAAGTACCACGGTCACATGGATGAGATGCTCTGGACGAAGGACGAGCCTGACGGGATCGGCATCACCGAGGGTTCGGGAGCTCACCTGACTGCGGTGCCCTTCAACGACCTGCCTGCCCTCCAGAGAGCACTCACTGACGACGACGTGGCCGCGGTGCTCCTCGAACCTGTGATGACCAACTGCGGGCTCGTCATGCCGCAGCCCGGCTTTCACGCGGCGATCCGCGCAGCTACCCGTCAGCACGGAACGCTCGTCATCGCCGACGTCACCCATACCCAGTTCGCCGTCCAAGGTGGTGGTGCGCAGGAGTTCGGGCTCGACCCAGACATCGTTACTGGCGGCAAGGGGATCGGTGGCGGCATGCCGGTGGGCGTCTTCGGCATGACCGCGCCGCTTGGTGACTTCCTCGCCAACCACGTCGAAGGCGACTTCACGCATGGGCCCAGCGTTCCCACGGGCGGAACGGTGTACGCAAACGCGTTGTCGATGGCTGCTGCTCGGGCTGGCCTGGCCGAGGTCTTCACCGCCGAGGCACACACACGCGTCAGCCGGCTCGGTGAGCAGCTGCAACGTGGACTTCAAGAGCTGGTTGACGCCAGTGGCCTCGGCTTCACGATCGACCGGTGGGGCGGACGCTGCCAGTGGCGGTTGACCGCTGATGAACCCGTGACCGGCTATGACGGCTACGGATCAGTCAACGAGGCGTTTGCAGACGCGCGAAAAGCGTTCTTGATGAACCGCGGAGTCTGGGATGCGATCGCAACGTCTGGTCCGGCCATCTCTTTCGCCGCGACTCAAGATGACGTCGATGCGTACCTCACATCCAGCGAGGAGTTTCTCACCGCGATCAGTTGAGGGATTCATTGCCCAGGTGAGACCCCAGGAACGTGAAGGCCTCGCTCGTCTGGGCCTTCCAATAGATGCGGGTATGCCCGCCGTGGCCCGATGAGTTGATCTGAGGAGCTGCGACCGACCGTGATTCTCTCTTGGTTGCGGAACACTAGCCGCGCTCGGCGCGGATTACGTTCCACAGTCAGCTCGCCCGGTCAAAACTGTCGGCGAAACTGTCGGTTAGGTGGCGAGTTGCGTCTGGTCATGGCGAGCTGAAGTCACGAGGCAGGACTTTCCCGCCACACCGACGCTGTCGAGTCAGCCGCGAGGGACAAACTCGGTGGTCGTGGCGACATCGACATCATTTCCTGAGTCGAGTCGCTCGATGAGAAACCAGGGGCGGACTGCGCCGTAGTTGCCATCCCACAGGCACGTCGATGGGACGCTGAACCTTGCAGACCCCGTTCTGGTGTTCCACCGGACGGCGAGTCCGTCGCACGTGATGCGGCCATCATTGTCGATGAGCACACTACGTGCGCTGCCTCCTTGATGGTGCTTACTCACCACCCGAAGGAGTCCTCGGTCGTGCGCCTTGAGGCCGACGACGAGGGTGCCGTCCCGGTCGGCGCGGAAGCTCACGGTTCCGGACACCGTGTAGTCGGTGTTCTCCAGAACCGCGCTGATGATGTCGAGGCCGGGGCCCGCGTTGTCGCGCGCGGAGTCGGTGACGATCAGCTCGGCGGCCGACGCCGGCGGTGCGAAGGCGAGTATCAGGCTCAAGGCCAGGCTGGCGGATAGGACGGATGCGGTAGCTCGGGTAGGTGTCATGGAGGGAAGTTAGCCCCACGTGACGCCGGTTCGGGCACAATCCACAGACCGCCAGCCACCTCGGCCCAGGAACCCTGCGGTACACGAGAGTGAATCCAGCCCACAGATTCTGTGATCGGTCGTACGGGGAGCTGCGTGAGTGGAGACGAGGGGAATCGAACCCCTAACCCCCGCCTTGCAAAGGCGGTGCTCTGCCAATTGAGCTACGTCCCCGGTGCGCCGTCAGGCGCCCGCGGGTGCAAGTTCAGCGAAGGTCGACCACCGGAGCGTCCGGATCAAGGTCTGAGACTGCCTCGTTCCAGAGGTCCTGCTCCGCTTTATCGTTGGAGACCTTGCGCCAGACAGCGAAGGCACCGGCGGCAGCTGCAGCCAGGACGAGCAACTTCTTGAACATACCTACTCCAAGTAGCCGGGGATGGGTCAGTGGGCCTAGATGGACTTGAACCATCGACCTCTTCCTTATCAGGGAAGCGCTCTAACCGAGCTGAGCTATAGGCCCGTGCCGAACGTGAAGGCTACCTGACCACTCAGTCCCTCCAAAACCGGGCACCGCCCTCAGCCCTCGTCGGTGACCGAGACCTCAAGGCCCCCGGCGAGACTACTGGCAAGGTTGAAGAGGAAGGCGCCGATGGTGGCGAGGGCCGTGATCAGCACCACGTCAATAGCTCCGATCAGCAGCGCCACCGAGAGCACTCGTCCGAATCCGAAGTACTGCGTCACAGTCACAGCGCCATCGCCGAGTACCGACTGCAAGGCGTCATCGACGGATCCAAAAACGCCGGCAGTTGCCAACATCGTCCAAAGCAAGAGCAGGGCCACCACGCTGATGATGGCCGTCGCGATAGAAAGCAAGAACGAAAGTCGAAGAACCGTCCAGGGATCGAGACGAGTGATCGTCAGCCGAAGCCGACGCTCTCTCGCCATATACGGATTGCCGACCGGAGCTACGACCGTTCCTGGTCCAGTCGCCGGTCGTTCGGGCATCACCGGCCTCGGGGTCTTCGCGCTATCGCTCGGCCGTCCGCCGCTGGTAGTCGTCACGGCGCCTGTCCCTCGTCAGATTCGCCCACCGGACCGTCCTCCACTGCCTCGGCCTCCACTGCCTCGGCCTCGTCAACATCGTCGGCCTCGGGGTTTCGGGTCACTGCAACAACTGCGTCACCCTCTCCGACTGACGTCAGCGTGACGCCCATGGTGTCGCGTCCAGTTGCGCGGATGTCTCCCACGGGGGTGCGGATCACCTCGCCGCTCGACTTGATGGCAAAGATTTCGTCACCCTCGTGCGCAACAATCGCCCCCACCAGCGAGCCACGCTCGTCACTGGCCAGTCGCATTGCCTTGACGCCGAGGATCCCCCGCCCCTTCGGCGTCCACTCCGTGACGGAAGTGCGCTTTGCAAAACCTCCATCGGTGACGGTGACCACGAACGCTTCCTCGTGGACGACGTCCATGGCGAGCAAGTGGTCAGAGCCCCGGAACTTCATGCCGATCACGCCTTGGGTGGCACGGGCCATGGGGCGCAACGTGGCGTCATCACAGTGGAAGCGCACGGACTGACCCTTGCGTGAGACGAGCAGGAGGTCATCGTCGGCGCCGCAGAGAACGGCTGAAATGACCTCGTCGCCCTCACGCAGGTTGATTGCGATGACTCCGCCGCTGCGGTTGGAATCGTACTCAGTGAGCTTGGTCTTCTTGACCATGCCGCCCCGCGTTGCGAGCACCAGATAGGGCGACTGCTCGTAGTCCTTCAGGTCCAGCACCTGGGCGATCTGTTCGTCGGGTTGGAAGGCGAGCAGATTTGCCACGTGCTGACCACGCGCGTCGCGACCAGCGTCTGGAAGCTCAAACGCCTTGGCACGATAGACACGCCCCTGGTTGGTAAAGAAGAGGATCCAGTGGTGTGTCGTCGTCGTGAAGAAGTGTTCGACAATGTCGTCCTGTTTGAGTGCGGCTCCGCGAACGCCTTTGCCGCCGCGCCGCTGAGACCGGTACAGGTCAGACTTCGTCCGCTTGGCGTAGCCGTCACGCGTGATGGTGATCACAAGGTCTTCTTCAGCGATCAAGTCCTCGATCGACATGTCACCATCGAAGGGAACGATCTCCGTGCGTCGCTCGTCACCGAACTTGTCAACAATCTCTGCGAGCTCATCACCGACGATGGAGCGCTGACGCTCCTCACTGGAGAGAATGTCGTTGTAGTCGGCGATCCGCGACATCAAATCGTCGTACTCGTCGGTGATCTTCTTGTGCTCCAGTGCGGCAAGTCGCCGCAACTGCATGTCGAGGATGGCGGTCGCCTGAACCTCATCGATATCAAGCAGCTGCATGAGACCTGTGCGCGCATCGTCAACAGTGGCACTTGCCCGGATGAGCGCAATCACATCATCCAGAGCATCCAGAGCCTTGAGCAGCGCACGCAGGATATGCGCTCGTTCCTCTGCCTTGCGCAACCGGTAGCGCGTACGACGCTGAATGACCTCGATCTGGTGTGCGATCCAGTAGGTGACGAACTGGTCGAGCGTCAGGGTACGCGGCACACCATCGACGAGTGCCAACATGTTGGCGCCGAAGGTCTCCTGGAGCTGGGTGTGCTTGTAGAGGTTGTTCAGCACCACCTTTGCCACGGCGTCACGCTTGAGGACAACGATGATGCGCATCCCGGTGCGCGACGATGAGTCGTCACGCAGGTCCGCAATTCCCTGCAGCTTGCCACTGTTGACCAGGTCTGCGATCTTGAGCGCCAGGTTGTCGGGGTTGACTTGGTACGGCAGCTGAGAGATCACCAGACAGACGCGGTTCTGGATCTCCTCGACCTCGACGACCGCGCGCATCGTGATAAGACCGCGTCCGGTGCGGTACGCGTCGTCAATCCCTCGCTTGCCGACGATGAGCGAACCCGTCGGGAAGTCGGGGCCTTTGATTCTGTCCAGCAAGGCCCCGAGCAACTCTTCGCGAGTGGCTCCGGGGTGCTGCAGCGCCCATTGAACACCTGAGGCGACCTCACGCAGGTTGTGTGGCGGGATGTTGGTGGCCATGCCAACGGCAATGCCGGCGCTACCGTTCACCAACAGGTTCGGAAACCTGCTCGGAAGGATCGTGGGTTCGGCCGTTCGGCCGTCGTAGTTCGGCGCGAAGTCGACAGTGTCCTCGTCGATGTCACGGACCATCTCCATGGCCAGTGGCGTCATTCGGGCTTCGGTGTAGCGCATGGCGGCGGCGGCATCGTTGCCCGGGGATCCGAAGTTTCCCTGACCTTGCACCAGTGGATAACGCAACGCCCAGGGCTGGGCAAGGCGCACCAAGGTGTCGTAGATCGCGTTGTCGCCGTGCGGGTGATAGTTGCCCATCACGTCGCCGACGATGCGGGCGCACTTGCTGAAGTTGCGGTCGGGCCGGTAGCCGCCGTCGTACATCGCGTAGATCACGCGACGGTGAACGGGCTTGAGCCCGTCACGTACGTCGGGAAGAGCGCGCGACACGATCACGCTCATGGCGTAGTCGAGGTACGAGCGCTGCATCTCGACCTGAAGGTCGACAGGCTCGACGCGGCCGCCCGGGCCTGGTGTGTCGGTGGTCTCAGTCACCTGGTGTCCCTGTTCGCTGGGTGTCGGTGGTTAGGGAAGCTGTTGGCCTAGATGTCGAGGAAGCGCACGTCGCGGGCGTTGCGTTGGATGAACCTTCGGCGTGCCTCGACGTCCTCACCCATGAGGGTGGCGAACGTCTCGTCAGCTTGGATGGCGTCCTCGAGCGTGACTTGCAGAAGGATGCGTCGCTGCGAGTCCATGGTGGTCTCCCAGAGCTCGTCGGCATTCATCTCTCCGAGTCCCTTGTAGCGCTGGATGCCCTCTTCCTTCGGGATCTTCCGTCCCGCCGCCGCACCGGCTTCGAGCAGCGCGTCCCGCTCACGGTCGCTATAGGCGTACTCCGCGTCTTCGCGAGACCACTTGATCTTGAACAGTGGCGGCTGCGCCAAGTAGACGTACCCCTCTTCGATGAGGGGCCGCATGAAGCGGAAGAGCAGCGTGAGCAGCAGAGTGCGAATGTGTTGACCATCGACGTCGGCGTCAGCCATCAGCACGATCTTGTGGTAGCGCAGCTTGTCGAGATCGAACTCTTCATGAACCCCCGTGCCGAGCGCTGAGATCATTGCCTGGACCTCGTTGTTCTGCAGCACCCGGTCGATCCGTGCCTTCTCAACATTGAGGATCTTGCCGCGGATCGGCAAGATCGCCTGCGTCTGTGGATTGCGCCCGTTGCGCGCGCTGCCACCGGCGGAGTCACCTTCGACGACGAAGACCTCGCACTCCTCGGGGTTGTTCGACGAGCAATCGATCAACTTTCCAGGCAGACCACCACCGCCCAGCAGGCCCTTGCGGTTACGGGCGAGGTCGCGCGCCTTACGTGCGGCGATCCGCGCCGTTGCGGCATTGATCGACTTTCGCGCAACTTCTTTGCCCTCAGCCGGGTTCGCATCGAACCAGGCGGCGAGTTGATCGTTGGTGACTTTCTGCACGAAGGTCTTCGCGTCTGCGTTGCCCAGCTTGGTCTTCGTCTGACCTTCGAACTGCGGTTCGCGCAGCTTGATGGAGACAATCGCTGTCAGACCTTCACGAATGTCTTCACCCGACAGATTCGGGTCCTTGTCCTTAAGCAGGTTCCATCGCTCTCGTGCGTAGCGGTTCATCAACGATGTAAGCGACGTACGGAAACCCTCTTCGTGCGCGCCTCCTTCGTGAGTGTTGATCGTGTTCGCGAAGGTGTGCACACCTTCGGTGTAGTCCCCATTCCATTGCATGGCGACCTCAAGACTCATGCCAAGCTCGGTATCCTCAGCGCCGTACTCGATGACATTGGAGTGCACCGGCCCGGACTTGCTGCGCGCGTTGATGTGTCGTACGAAGTCGGCGATGCCGCCCTCGTAGTAATAAGTCACGTATCGCACAGTCTCTTCGTCCTCGACCAACGGGTCCACGTCGGTCGCAGGGGGCGCGATCCTTTCATCGACCAGCTCGATGGTCAGAGCGCGGTTGAGGAACGCCATCTCCTGAAGACGCCGAGAGAGCGTGTCGAACGAATAGACCGTGCTGTCGAAAATCCCTTCGTCCGCCCAGAACGTGATCGTCGTTCCTGTGACTTCGGTCGCCTCGCCCTTGGCCAGCGGAGCCATCGGAACTCCGTGCTCATACGACTGGCGCCACACGTGGCCGTCGCGACAGACCTCGACATCAAGCCGGGTGGAGAGCGCGTTGACAACGGAGACCCCGACTCCGTGTAGGCCACCGGAGACCGAGTAGCCGCCACCGCCGAACTTTCCCCCAGCGTGAAGCACGGTCAACACAACCTCGACCGCAGGACGCTTCTCGACCGGATGCAGGTCAACGGGTATGCCGCGGCCGTTGTCGACGACGCGCACCGATCCGTCCTCGCGCAGGGTCACGGTGATGTGGTCGGCGTACCCAGCCATTGCTTCGTCGACGGAGTTGTCGACGACTTCCTGGACCAAGTGGTGCAACCCTCGCTCACCGGTGGAGCCGATGTACATGCCAGGCCGCTTGCGTACCGCGTCAAGGCCCTCGAGGACCTGGATGTCAGTGGCGTCGTAGGACAACAGTCGGCTCCGATCAAGGGCCACTCCGTGCTCAGCTGTTCTCATCGGTTCGAGTCTGCTGCGGAGCGGCCCAAGGTGATGTTGCGGTGTGAGGAAGCGGTCAGTTTGTGCCGTACGTGGACGGTGATCTGATTCTACCGGGTACGGACGACAGAATGCCTATCTCAGGCCGGTGGCGCCGGTCTGGTGGCGCGAACAAGCAGGGGGGCGACCCTCCATACGCGCAAGGCTGATTTCGAGCGATCTGCCGGGTCTCGCGGCCCCCGTTCGACACCCTCAACCGTAAGTGTCTCGCGGGCCCCGACCCTTGACCCGGAGCCGCCCCTTCTTCCACGACGGCCCCTCCGGCCCCAGGACCTGAAGGTGGGTGACGGTGCCGGCACCCAGCTCGTTGTTGAGCCGCGCCAGCAAGGTGGGGGCCAACATCCGCACCTGGGTGGCCCAGGCAGTCGAGTCGGTTCGGACGGTGAGGCGCCCGGCCTCGAACTCCTCGGGGACACAGTGCCCAGCGATGTCATCTCCCACGATCTGAGACCAGCGACCCTCCACACCACCGACGGCGATGGGTTCGGACCAGCCTCGCTCGCTCACCAAGTCATCGACCGAGACTGCGATCGGCTGGGGATCACGGTCGTCTGGGCCGGTGCCAGAGTACGCGGCCGGAGCACTGTTGCTGCGCCAGCGACGGCGTGGGGACCGGCCGGCACTGCGGGCCTTGGCTGGCGCTGATCTAGACGCGGCCCGTACCTGTGCCAGCAGCGATCGGCTCAGGTCCGACCCCTCCGGGGTAGCCCCCTCTGGGGCGGCAGCCTCTTGCTCGGCCGTTGGGTCGCTCGATGAATCATCACCACGGCGCACATCTTCAGAACTCACGTCGCACCTGCCCGGAGTCGACAGTGAACCGGCTCCCCGAAAGCGTAACGGGGATGTCCTCTGCGACGGCAGCAGTGACCAACACCTGCTCGGCACCACAGACCATCTGCGCAAGTCGGTCACGCCGCGTTGAATCAAGCTCAGCAAAGACGTCATCGAGGATGAGCACTGGGTCGTCGCCGTCGGCCCGCAGCAGCTCGAACGCCGCCAGACGGAGCGACAGCACCATCGACCACGACTCTCCGTGCGACGCATAACCCTTTGCGGGATGGTCGCCGAGAAGCAAGACCAAGTCGTCGCGGTGTGGTCCGGTCAGCGTCACACCCCTTTGAAGTTCCTCACGCTCCACGCGTTCGAGCGCCAGGCGTAGCTCTGCAGCGATCTCGCCGCGAGAGGTCAGATGATCCAGGGGCGACCCATCGCACCAAGACGCCTTGTAGTCGAGCCCCGTGTCACCACCTGTCGGGGCCAGGTCGGCATAAGCCTTCCCAACCGGTGCGCGAAGCTCAGAAACCAATGCCAGCCTCGCTTGAAGTACCTCGCTGCCCAACTGCACAAGGTGGTCGTTCCACACCGCCAACGTCGTTGCGTCGAACGAGCCGCGAGTGGCAGCCGCGCTCTTGAGGAGAGCGTTTCGTTGCTTCAACATTCGGTCGTAGTCAGACTTCACACCGGCGAGTCGAGGCGTTCGCAAGATCATCAGGTCGTCTAGAAATCCTCGGCGCGAGTCAGGATCTCCTCGCACGAGCCCAAGATCCTCCGGTGCGAACACAACAGCGCGTAGAACTCCCAGCATCTCCCGTGGTCGCGGCAGTGGTGACTTGTTGATTCGTGCGCGATTGCTCTTGCCCGGAACGATTTCGATCTCCAGCAGCAGTCGCCTACCGAGTCGCTCCACCGCAGCACGCACGACTGCTCGCTCTGCACCACGGCGAACCAACGGCTGGTCGGACGCCACTCGGTGGCTACCGAGAGTGGCCAGGTAGCCAATAGCCTCCGCGATGTTCGTCTTTCCTTGTCCGTTGCGGCCGACCAGTACCGTTACCCCTGGCTCCAGATCGATTTGCACGAGCGCGTACGAACGGAAGTCGACCAGCTCGAGCGCTGCAACGAACACCAGTGCCGGCTCAGCCGGAGAGACGCACCGGCATGATCAGGTACCGGTAGCTGCCGTCGCTCGGCTTCTCTGGATCGATCCGTCCAGCAATCACAGCCGGTTTGGTCGACGTGGTGAAGGAGATCTCGGTGTGCGCCGTTCCCAGTGCACCGATGCCTTCCTGTAGGAACTGCGGGTTGAACGCAATCGTCAGCGGGTCTCCGGAGTAGGCGCAGGTCAACGTCTCAACCGCCTGCGCCTCGTCCCCTGCTCCTGCCTCAACAACGAGCTGCCCCTCCTCGAAGGACAGGCGCACTGGAGTGTTCCGATCCGCCACCAGGGCGACGCGCTTGACCGTCTCGAGGAGCGCGGCCGATTCGACAACGGCTATCGAGCTCGACTCAGACGGCAGCAGCGCACGGTACTTCGGAAACTCGCCGTCCAACAGACGGTTCGTGGTGCGTCGGCTCTCGCTGCCCGCAGCGCCCTCGAAGCCGATGAGGCCCTCTCCAGCACCGCTTCCGCTGAGGGCAATCGTCACGGTGGCGGCGTCGGCGAGTGCTCGCGCCGTGTCGGCTAACGAACGTCCCTGAACCAGCGCAACAGTCGTCAGATCGGTCCGTCCAGGAGTCCACTGCAGCTCGCGCACCGCTAGGCGATAGCGGTCAGTCGCCGCCAGCACCAGTCGGTCACCCTCGAACTCAACCCGAATCCCCGTCAAGACCGGAAGGGTGTCGTCGCGCCCGACGGCGACAGCCACCTGACCGACAGCTGCAGCAAATGCCTCCCCCGGCAGGGTCCCGGCAGCGTCTGGCATGGCCGGCAGCGACGGATAGTCCTCACGGGGCAAGGTCTGCAAGCTAAATCTCGACGTTCCACAGACAAGTTGTGCCTTGCGCTCACTCTCCTCCGTCGCCACCTCCACCGGTCGGTCCGGAAGGCTGCGGGTGATGTCAGCCAGTAGTCGTCCAGAGACCAAGATCGAGCCTGGCTCGCTCACGTCGGCCGGTACTTCTACCCGGGCAGAGACCTCGTAGTCGAACGAGCTCAGGGTCAAGCCGTCGTCTCCGGCGTCAATCAACAGGCCGGCAAGCACCGGAAGGGGCGGGCGGGTGGGCAGGCTGCGCGCGGCCCAGGCAACTGCCTCGGCGAAAACGTCGCGGTCGACGCGGAACTTCACGAAAGATCCTCCGGATTAGGGCGTTGGACGCCGGACGCATGAGAGTACCGGCATCCGGTCGGTCACTCTACGTGACGAGCTGTATTGGTTTTGGGTCTGGCCTATTGCGGTGCTTTGGTGGAGTGATGAAGGAGTAATCGTCGTCGTAGTCGGTGTGGTGGATAGTGGGGACGGCCGCTGTTGTCGCAGGTCAGCCCGGTGATTGGTGTCCACAGGGCGCTGTGAAGCCTGGGCGACTTCTCGGGGATGAGCAGTGGACGACGAAGTGAACAACCGGCGACATCCACCGTTCGTCCCCAGGTAACCCACGACCAACCCCACATCGTCCACAGGGTTGTCCCCAGCGTGTGTACCCAGCGTGATGACTGGATCTGGACGGTCGGTCACGATCCTCAGCCCTGCCGCGCCTGGGACTTGATCCGGTTGGTCAGCTCGGTGACCTGGTTGTAGACGCTGCGTCGCTCGGCCATCAGTTGGCGAATCTTACGATCGGCATGCATGACCGTGGTGTGGTCACGACCGCCGAACTGTTGGCCGATCTTCGGCAGGGACAGGTCGGTGAGCTCTCGGCACAGGTACATGGCGATCTGACGGGCGTTCACCAACACTCGCGAGCGACTGGAGCCACAGAGGTCGTCCAAGGTAAGCCCAAAATAGGCGGCGGTCTGGGCCATGATCAGTGCGCTGGTCACCTCAGGACCGCTGCTCTCAGGAATCAGGTCCTTGAGCACGATCTCGGCAAGCGCAAGGTCGACCGGCTGCCGATTCAGGCTGGCAAACGCCGTGACTCGAATCAGGGCGCCCTCAAGCTCACGGATGTTGGTGGCGATCTTGCTGGCGATGAACTCCAGGACCTCCGGAGGCGCTTGGAGCTTCTCCTGGGCCGCCTTCTTACGAAGAATCGCGATTCTGGTCTCGAGGTCAGGTGGTTGTACGTCGGTGGTCAGACCCCAGGTGAACCTGGTTCGCATGCGGTCCTCGAAACCGGAGAGTTGCTGCGGTGAAACGTCGCTGGTGATGACGATCTGCTTGTTCGCGGTGTGGAGTGTGTTGAACGTATGGAAGAACTCCTCCTGAGTCTGCACACGCCCTTGCAGGAACTGGATATCGTCGATCAGCAGGACGTCGATATCGCGATAGCGGCGTTGAAATGCTTGAGCTTTGTCGTCGCGAATCGAGTTGATGAAGTCATTGGTGAACTCCTCAGAGCTCACATAGAGGACTCGCGTTCCGGCATAGAGGTTGCGGGCGTAGTGCCCAATCGCGTGCAGTAGGTGAGTCTTTCCCAGCCCTGAACCGCCATAGATGAAGAGGGGGTTGTACGCCTTGGCTGGTGCCTCGGCGACCGCCACGGCAGCGGCGTGTGCAAAACGGTTGCTTGCCCCGATGACAAACGTGTCGAATGTGTATTTCGGGTTCAGGCGCGAGTCGGAGTCGAATCGGGGAACCGGAGACCCGGTCCCGGGGCGGGTGGCGGGATCGTCGGAGATTCGGACGGCGTCTGCGGCAAGGGTCTCTGCATCCAACTCGTCATCGTCTGTGCCGGGGTGCTCATTGGCGAGCTCAGGCTCGACGGTCACGGCGATACGGACCTCTCGGCCGAGCTCGCGGGAGAGAACCTCGGTGACATGAGGTCGCAGTCGACTCTCGATGAGGTCCTTGGTGAACTCGTTGGGGGCGGCGAGGAGGGCGGTGTCCTCGACCACCCCCACAGGGCGGGTGAGGCGCAAAAATGCGCCGGCCTGCGGGCCGGCCTCGTCTGCCAGGGTGTCGAGCACCCGGTTCCAGACGGTGGCCAGGTCTTGGGTCTGCGTGGTCACAGGCGGCCTTCCACTCCTCCCCGAGCTCTCCTACGATCTGTCATCCACAAGCGAAGTTCGCAGGTCAGGGCCTAGATCCACACGTTCATCCACAGGCTGTGGGTGGGACAGATCAGCGATATCGGGTCGCGCCGGCCGGTGGCCGGTTGACCTGACGTACGCGGGCGGACGCTACCGGGCTGAACCGATGGCGTCCAGCGGTTGTCCACAACTACCGCCACCGTAGCGAGCGATCTGCGGCGTGTCTCCCCCACCCCCGAGCAAGAGTTCGAAACAATGGAAAGTTACCCAGAGGGCGGTCGCACCTGAGCTTGGTTCTCGGGCGAGTTCAGGCCCCGTCGGCGGCCGCCACTCAGCGTCCGGTTTGACCCACCCCCGGTCCGGCGTTGTACGGTAGACCGCTGCCCGCCTCACTTGCAGTACTGTGGTAGCTGCCCCGCGGGGGCTGCCCCCGCCCTGCCCCACCAGTCAGACCTCGGAGCCCCTCGTGTCCAAGCGTACGTTCCAGCCCAACAATCGGCGCCGGGCCAAGACCCACGGCTTCCGGCTCCGCATGCGCACCCGCGCTGGCCGCTCCATCCTTTCGGCGCGTCGCCGTAAGGGCCGCGCCCGCCTCGCCGCCTGACCGGTGCTCCCCTCAGCCCATCGAATGCGGCGGAGTGCGGACTTCACCGCTGCCGTTCGGCGTGGTCGTCGGGCTTCGCGGCCGACTCTCGTTCTCCACGTGAGGTCCAGGCAAGACTGTGCAGAGCCGGCTCGAGTGGGGTTCATCGTGAGCAAAGCGGTGGGCAACGCAGTAATCCGTCATCGGGTCTGTCGTCGACTGCGAGCTGTGTGTGCACACGATGTACAAGTCTGGGGCATGGGTGACCTCGTGGTCGTCAGGGCACTCCCCGGCGCGGCAACGGCTACCTCCGAGGAACTGGCGACCGATCTTGGGCAAGCGGCCCTCCGGCTGGGCTTTGCGGCGGCGTCGTGAGCGTCCGCCGTGTTCTCCTGGGCTTCATCTTGGCCCCGTTGTGGGTCTACCGGAACTTGATCTCGCCATTGACGCCGCAGACTTGCCGGTACTACCCCTCCTGCTCGGCGTATGCCGAGGAGGCCCTCAAGACTCATGGTGTGCTGCGCGGCAGCTGGCTGGCTCTGCGCCGCCTGGCCCGTTGTCACCCATGGACGCCAGGTGGCGTCGACCATGTTCCGCCCCGAAACCCCGGCGACGCAACGACACCAGTCACAAGGAGCGTGACCCATGGGTCTGCTTGATCCGCTCTATTACGCCGTCGCCTGGGTCCTAGTCCAGTGGCACTCGTTCTGGAGCCTGATTTTTCCGCGGGACAGCGGAGCGGCATGGGCGCTGTCCATCGTCGGGTTAGTTCTGGTCATCCGGATCTTGCTGATTCCGCTTTTCGTCAAGCAGATCAAGGCGCAGCGCGCCTTGCAGATCCTGCAGCCGGAGATCAAGGCGCTCCAGAAGCGGTACAAGGACGATCGCCAGAAGCAGTCCGAAGAGATGATGAAGCTCTACCGCGAGAACGGAACGAACCCCTTCTCGTCGTGCTTGCCGATCATCTTGCAGATGCCGATCTTCTTCGCGCTCTTCCACGTCCTGAAGTTCGGAGTTGCCGACGATAACCCGATCGGCCCGATGACGCAGTCGCTGGTCGACTCGGCAGCCCAGGCGACCATCTTCGGCGCACCGATCTCTGCGTCCTTCATGGACGCCTCGCAGTACCCCACCGAGATGCTCAACATCCGAATTGTCTCGCTTGTCCTAATTGCCCTGATGACGCTGACCACCTTCATCACCCAGAAGCAGCTCATGGTGAAGGGAATCGCCAACGCTGACTCCAATCCCTTCCTGCAGCAGCAGAAGCTACTCGTCTACGTCTTCCCCTTCATGTTCGCCATCTTCGGGATCAACTTCCCCATCGGGGTGTTGATCTACTGGCTGACGACCAACGTCTGGTCCATGGGGCAGCAGTACTACGTGATTCGCAACAACCCAGCGCCCGGCAGTCAGGCGTTCACCGAGTGGGAGGAACGCCAGGCGCGCAAAGCCGCCAAGCGGGGGGGAGCAGACGGAGGTGCTCCGACCATCATTGAGGAAGCACCCGCAGCCGAGCCGAAAGTTGTCCGCAACCAGCCAAAGCGGAAACCGCGCAGCCAGCGTAAGAGGCGTACCGGCGGCGCCGAGCCCAGCCCGAACGAGGAGACACCGTGAGCGAGACCACCGAGACTGCGACCGAGGTCGCGACCGAGACGGCAGCCGAAACCGCAGCCGAGGTCACGCCGGCCGCGGAGGCTGGCGCGGCGCCGACGTTGGCGCAACGGCTCGAACGTGAGGGTGACGTCGCTGCCGACTACATCGAAGAGCTCTTGGACATTGCCGATCTCGATGGTGACATCGACATGGACGTTGAGGGTGAGCGCGCCATGGTGTCGCTCGTCGGTGGAAACCTCGACCACCTGGTGGGCGAGGAAGGGGCCGTCGTCGACGCCCTGCAAGAGTTGACCAGGCTCGCGGTCCTGCGCGAGACGGGGGAGCGGAGCCGGTTGATGCTCGATGTCGCCGGCTGGCGCCAGGGCAAACGAGAGGCATTGACATTGGCAGGCGCCTCGGCAGCCGCCACGGCTCAGGAGACCGGGAAACCGGTCAGCCTCGAGCCGATGACCCCGTTTGAGCGAAAGATCGTGCACGATGCGGTGGCGGCTGCCGGCCTGACGAGTGAGTCGGAGGGTCAAGAACCCAACCGCTACGTCGTCATTCTACCCTCCTGACTCATGGTGGACCCGCTCGGGTGGTGCTGATGCAGCACGGTTGTTTCACGTGAAACCACCGACGCCTGTTTCGTCTCTTTCGGCGCCACCTGAGGCCCGAGCGCGGTTCGGTATTGCGACAGCCAAGGCCGAGCGGTACGCAGGGTGGCTGGCAGGTCCCGGTGTCGAGCGGGGTCTGCTTGGACCGAGGGAAGTAGACCGAATCTGGAGCCGGCACCTTCTTAACTGCGCCGTCGTTGACGACTACCTGCCGCTCAGCGGGAACGTCTGCGATCTCGGATCGGGAGCAGGCCTGCCTGGACTAGTGCTGGCGCTGCTCAGACCGGATTGTCCGATGGTTCTCCTCGAACCGCTCCTGCGCCGAGCGACCTTCCTCGAGGAGGTGGTGGCTGACCTGCAGCTGTCCGGCGTCACTGTGGTGCGGGCAAGGGCAGAGGATTATGCGCGGCAGGCTCCCGGACATGACGTGGTCGTGGCCAGAGCGGTCGCCCCCCTCGATCGGCTCATTGGTTGGGCGATGCCATTGCTTCGACCGGGTGGCGTTCTGCTGGCCCAGAAAGGGGCCAGCGCCGCCGCCGAGCTCTCCGCGGCCGCAAGTGCGCTCGATCGTTGGGGAGTCGTCGACCGAGAAGTCCTGGTCTCGGGCGAAGGGGGTAGCGTGACGCATATCGTCCGGACTGCCCGTCCATCGGACTCTCCAGCGGAGGATGCATGATCGAGGACCCGCCAGCGCCAACTGAGATGGTCTACCCGTTGACCGCAGCGGAGTCTGTTGTTTCACGTGAAACCAAGTCTCTTCCGGAAGACGAGACCCCAATCGCGGCTGCCGCGGCCGTGGCAGCACGGATCAGGGGTGGGCGCAACGAGATCTGGCCGCGTCCAGCTTCGACCAGGGTCCTCACGGTCGCCAATCAGAAGGGTGGCGTCGGCAAGACCACGACAACGGTCAACATCGCGGCCGCACTGGCGATGCACGGTTTGCGGGTCCTCGTCATCGATCTCGACCCGCAGGGGAACGCGTCGACGGCGCTAGCCGTCCCGCACCATGCAGGGGAACCGAGCGTCTATGAGGTACTCATCGAGGGCGAGCGCCTGGCGTTTGCGCTCCATGAGGTCGAGGCGGTCCCTGGCCTGGCATGCGTTCCTGCCACCATCGATCTGGCTGGCGCCGAGATCGAGCTGGTCTCATTGGTGGCCAGGGAAAGCCGCCTTCAGCGCGCCTTGACTGCCCTGCTGCAGGAGGCGGCTGAGGCAGGACTCCCCTATGACTTCGTATTCGTCGACTGCCCGCCCTCGTTGGGGCTGCTCACCATCAATGCCTTCGTAGCAGCCAGTGAGGTGCTGATCCCGATTCAGTGCGAGTACTACGCCCTTGAGGGTCTGGGGCAGCTCATTCGCAACGTCGAGCTCATCCAGTCACACCTCAACCCTGATCTCGCGGTATCGACCATCCTGCTGACCATGTATGACGGTCGTACCCGGCTTGCGGCTCAGGTGGCCGAGGAGGTGCGCGAGCACTTCGGTGAAGTGGTCCTGGCCACTGCCATTCCGCGATCGGTACGCGTGTCGGAGGCGCCGAGTTACAGCCAGACCGTTCTAACCTACGATCCAGGCAGTAGTGGAGCGCTTTCCTACCTTGAGGCGGCGCGCGAGATGGCCCACCGGACCGCAACTCCAGGAGGCGGTACCCCAGCATGACCGACAAGAAACGTGGGCTCGGGCGTGGTCTGGGTGCCTTGATCCCGAGCGCGCCCGGCACTCGGACCGCGGTGGGTCCGTCCGGGAGTGGGTCGCAGGTAGTGGCCGACACCTTGCTGACGCCATCGGCGCCGTCCTCTGGCGCACCGGAGCTCGAAATCGTGCACACCGCTGACGATGCCGCACAGGGTTTGGCACACTACGCGGAAATCCCGGTCGGGAATATCGGCCCGAACCCGCGTCAGCCGCGTCAGGTCTTCGACGAGGAGTCTCTCGCAGAGCTGGTCTTCTCACTCAGCGAAGTGGGCCTCCTGCAGCCGATCGTGGTTCGCCCGATCGGCGACGATCGATACGAGCTGGTCGCGGGGGAACGCCGTTGGCGGGCCGCGCAGCAGGCCGGCTTCACCACAATCCCGGCTATCGTGCGCGACACCGCCGACGACGCACTCCTCCGGGACGCTTTGCTGGAGAACCTGCACCGTTCCCAGCTCAACCCGCTGGAGGAGGCGGCGGCCTACGGCCAGCTGCTCAGTGACTTCGGGTGCACGCAGGAACAGCTGGCCGCCCGAATCGGACGCTCCCGCCCGCAGGTGTCGAACACCTTGCGGCTGCTCCGGTTGCCGGCTGGCGTCCAACGCCGCGTCGCTGCCGGGGTGATCTCTGCTGGCCATGCCCGCGCTCTGCTCGCCCTTGATGAGCCGGCCGACCAAGAGCGACTCGCTGGCCGGATTGTCGCCGAGGGGCTGTCGGTTCGCACTGTCGAGGAACTGGTTGCGGTCGGCGCCGTTGGGGCGGACAAAACACCGCGAAACAGGACAAAACAACCGATCAATCCCGCTCTCGCCGATCTGGCGGCTGCGCTGTCGGATGAGTTGGAGACCCGGGTGACCGTCGATCTCGGGCGGTCCAAGGGGAAGATCACGATTACCTTCGCGTCGGTCGACGACCTTGAGCGCATCGTCGGCGTCATCGCACCCCAGGCTGCCCTGGCACTGCGCGGTGACGCGTGAGGCTGCGGACGCTGGCCGCAGTGGGGGTCGGATTTGGTCTCGGTGCACTGGCAGCCTTCGCGCTTTCGCTGCTCCGTGGCCCGAGGCCCATCGACAGCACCGGTTATCAGCCACCGACGCCGGCTGGTGGCCCCGAGGCCGGATAAACCGGCGCGAGTGTGAGTGCTCTGGTGGCGTCATCTCCGGTGAGGTGGTGGGCACCCGGTCGGATCACCGTGATCGGGGACCACACCGACTATGCCGGCGGATTCGTGCTTCCGTGCGCGATCGAGAGGGGAACCTCTGTCGAGGTTTCCGTCGACAAGACGGGGTCGCTTCGCACGAGCTCCACGCAGTTCCCAGGTGCCGTGCGCCAACGTCGGCTGGCTGACCTCACACCTGCGCACGGTGATTGGGCGGCTTACGTCGAGGGAGCTGTCTGGCTGCTGCAGAGACAGGGCATCGAGATCAGCGGGGTCACCGTCACGGCCAGCGGTGACCTCCCTCCGGGCGCCGGGCTCGCCTCGTCGGCGGCACTCGTGTGCGCCACCCTCTCTGCGCTCCTGGAGGCGCACGGGCACGAGGTCGATCGGCTACGCGTCGCGCGGTTTGCCCAACGCGTAGAGAACGAGTACCTCGGGGCACCCGTTGGTTTCATGGATCCAGCAGTCGTCATGGTGGCGAAGAACGATCAAGCGGTGCTCATCGACTGCAGGTCCCAGGAGATGACAGCGGTACCACTCGACCTTGCAGCTCACGATCTGGAGCTGCTGATCGTGGATACCGGTGAGCGTCATTCGACAGGCGGCGCCACGTATCGTGAACGTGTCGCGCAGTGCCGGGCAGCAGCGCACCTGCTCGGTGTCAGCACACTCCGCGAAGTGTCCGACCCGGCAACGGTTGAACTGATCGAAGACCCAGTCCTTCGGGCGCGCGCTCGTCATGTCGTCAGCGAGAATGCTCGCGTGCTGGACGTTGTTGACCTGCTCAGAGCCGGGCGGCTGCTGGAGGTGGGGCTGCAGCTGGTGGCGTCGCACGAGTCGCTACGAGACGACTACGGAGTGAGCACTCCGGCACTCGATCTCGCAGTCGACACCGCGCTCAATCTCGGTGCCATCGGCGCTCGACTTACCGGAGCCGGACTGGGCGGCTGCGTTGTGGTGCTGGCCAAGCGATCAGATCTTCCCATCATCACTGCGGGACTGCAGAAAGCCCTGGCAGACAAAGGCAATCTGCTGCCGGACGTCAGTGCCGTGCACGCGACGGAGGGAGCGCATCGCGTGGCGCCGGGCACCGACCTCAGCTGACGGGGGTCGGAAGTCGAACGACATTGGGCCGCAGGTCGGTGGTCGGTTGGTAGAGCTGTTGCAAGGCGACCAGCACGGCACCGGCGATGGTGTCGCGCAGTGCTGGGTCAGCCAGCCGGGCGGCGTCTCCGGCATGAGTCAGATACCCAACATCGATGCGTACCGCCGGCATTCGGGTGCGCTGAAGGATGTCCCAGGTCTTGGCGTCGCTGCGGCCGTCCAGCAGATCGGTGCGTGCCACGATCTCTCGCTGCACCAAGTCCGCGAATGCTTCACCGATCACCGAGCGCGTGGCACTTGAGCCGTTGCTTCCGTAGTAGAAGGTCGCCACACCCTGCGCGTGTGGACTGTCGTGGCCATCGGTGTGCAGCGAGATGACAAGGTCGGCATCGACCTCGTTGGCGAAGGCCGCCCGCTCGATCTCTGTTGCAGTAGGCGTGTTGGGGCTGGTTCCGCGGGTCAAGAAGGCAGTCACGCCGACGGCCCCAAGACGCCCCTCGATGCGTGAAGCGAGATCAGCGACGACATCGGCCTCGGTCAGGTCGTTGGCGCAGACTCCCAGATCGGGACCACCGTGACCTGGGTCGATGACGATGACCTTGCCAGCGAGCCCTGGTCCGCGGTGGTGGAGGCGCTCGGCTTCTCGAATGCGGTGCGGCTCGCCACCTACGACGGTGCGCGCGAGCTGGTCGAATGAGCGAAAGGTCACTGGCCCGCAAAGGCCGTCGGCGGGGATACCAAGGTTCCGTTGCAGCTCTTTGAGACCACGTTCGGTGTCCGGCCCGAAGATGCCATCGATTCGACCTGGGTCAAACCCGAGGTCGTGCAGCCGGCTCTGCAAAGCGGCGACGTCGTCACCGTGCTGCATGTGGCGGGCTCCGTAGCGAAGGACGCGATCGCCAAGCGACCAACGGGCACCATCTAGCCGGCGCCAGGTGGAGGGCCCAACGACTCCGTCGGCAATCAGTCCTCGTTGTTGCTGGAAAGCGCGGACAGCTGCCTCGACCGTTGGGTCGAACGACGCGTCCCACTCCCCGCTGCTGCGCTCAGCCGGTTCGTGCTCAAGTAGGCCGAGCAGCGCGAGGTGGTCGCGGATCTGGGCGACGGCTGGGCCGTGGTCGCCGAGCCGGTACGACTGTTGCGTCACGACACCTCCGGCGCACTCAGGGCCCTGGCGGGACGTTGGGTCCCCTCAGGGTAACCCTGCGAAGCGCAGACCCTAGCGCGCCGGGGTGGCTCTGGGCGAGCCGCGCGGTCGGTCAGAGGAAGTCGGCGAGATCGGAGAGCAGCGACTGCTTGGGTTTGGCCCCGACGATGGTCTTGACCACCTGGCCACCCTGGTAGACGTTCAGCGTTGGAATCGACGTGACACCGGCCATTGCTGCGGCCTTGGGGTTTTCGTCGACATTCAGCTTGGCGATCGTCAGTTTGTCGGCGTGCTCGGTGGCGATCTCTTCGAGGATCGGCGCGACCATGCGGCACGGCCCACACCACTCGGCCCAGTAGTCGACCAGTACCGGCTTTTCGCTCTTGATGACGTCTTCGTCGAAACTGGCGTCGGTGACGATGATGGTGGACTGGGCCATGGGGTCTCCTCGGTGGGTCGTACCGGGTGGTGGGGCGGGTGGTCAGGCAGTGACAGCGTGCAACGGGCGCCGGGCGTCCTCGAGCGCTGCAAGGAAACGCTCGGCGTCGAGAGCGGCGGCGCACCCGCTACCGGCAGCGGTGATCGCCTGACGGTACGTGTGGTCGACGAGGTCCCCACAAGCGAAGACGCCTGGGACGTTGGTCAATGTGGTGCGTTCCTGGACGAGCACGTAGCCCTCGTCGTCGAGGTCGACCTGGCCCTTGACCAGTTCACTACGCGGATCGTGGCCGATGGCCACGAAAAGGCCGGTGACGTCGATGTCGCGCTCATCGCCGGTGTTGGTGTCGCGTAGCCGAACTCCGGAGACCTTGTCGTCACCGAGAACGTCGGCGACCTCGCTGTTCCAGGCGAAGGAGATCTTGTCGTTGGCAAATGCGCGATCGGCCATGATCTTGCTGGCCCGCAGCTCGTCGCGTCGGTGCACGACAGTGACTGAGTCAGCGAACTTGGTGAGGAAGGTCGCCTCCTCGATGGCGGAGTCACCGCCACCGATGACGGCGATCTGCTGACCGCGGAAGAAGAAGCCGTCGCACGTCGCGCACCAGGAGACGCCCCGACCGGACAACCTCTTCTCATTCGCAAGGCCGAGCTCGCGATAACCGGAGCCCATTGCCAAGATGACCGACTTGGCCTGATGAGTGGCACCTGATCCCACGGTGACCTGCTTGATGTCACCGCTGAGTTCGACCGACACGACGTCGTCACTGACGATCTCTGCTCCGAAGCGGATGGCCTGCTGACGCATCTGCTCCATGAGTGCCGGCCCCATGATGCCTTCAGCGAAGCCTGGGTAGTTCTCGACCTCGGTGGTGTTCATCAGTGCGCCACCGGCGGTCACCGAACCCTCGAACATCAGGGGAGCCAAGTTGGCGCGTGCGGTGTAGACCGCGGCGGTGAAGCCAGCAGGGCCCGATCCGATGATGATGACGTCGCGGATCTCGCTCACCGTGGTACTCCCTTGGACGCAATGTTCAGGCCGGCGCTTGAGACTCGCGCCCGATCGACATAACTGAGTCTAGGGCCGCTCGCATTCCCGGCCCTGAGGGGCCGGCGCTCAGCGAGCAACGGTGGCGAAGTACAAAAGCGGGTCCCCCGGGCCCGAACAGTCGGGATCGATGACCCAGACGTCGGCCAGGGTCGGCTCCGGACCGGGAAGGACGATGATCGCGGCCGGTTCGCCCTGCCACCTGCCGATGTCGATCGCCAGTGGCTCGACTCCGCCCAGGTCGAGGTAGCCCTCGAGGCAGGCTTGGGCCGCGGCGGGATCGGTGGCCATCGGTGCAACTGCGCTGTCGCCGTCCCTTGTCAGACCGTCGGTTGGGTCGCCGCTGGGGAGCTCGCCGCTGGCCGAAGGGCTTGGTGACGTCGATTGGACAGACTCGGTGGCAGCTGCTGTCGGGGAGAAGGTTGCGCGAGCGGCCACGAGCGAGGTGACCTGGGAGTCGAGGGCTTCGGCCTCGTACTTGGTGCCGGACCGGGTGGCAGCGTACGCCGCCATCGACACGTCGGTGACGCTGTCCTCTGCTGCAACTGGCCCGCCCGAGTCAGCTGAGTCGCTGCCGCTGCCCAGCACCCAGGGGACGATGATGGCGCCGGCGAGTGCAACGCCGGCAGCGCCGGCGACCACGCCGATTCCGGGCCGGCTCCACCGCCCCTTCCTGCCAGCCTCGAGCGAGACAACGGTGGCGGCACCGGCTGGGGTGACCACCGGCTCGGCAGCAAGGACTGCGGCCAGCTCATCCCAGACGGCATCGGGCATCGGTTCGACGGGAAGGTCGGCCATTGCCTCGGTCAGAGCAGCGAGGTCGTGGCCAAGCGCGGTGCAGTTGGCACAGTGGGCCAGGTGAAGCTCGGCATGCGCGCGAGACTCGTCGTCGAGGAGCCCGAGCTCAAGATCGGCCAAGACCTCGGCGGTCAGGTGATCGGAGTCCGGGTGCACCGGGTCGTGGTGCTGACTCATGGCTGGTCTCCGTTTGGACGGGGGTCGGTCTGTTGTCCGGGGTGGTCATCAGGGTGCGTGCTGCGATCATCTGACAGTGGGACGCCGTCCGCCTCCGGTCGGTTCCGCAGATGCGTGAGCAGGGGGACCAGCTTGGCCCTCCCGCGTGAGCACCTGCTCTTCACCGTGCCTGCGGGGATGCCCAGCAGCTCGGCGGTCTCCTCGACCGAGTAGCCCTCGACGTCGACGAGAACCAGTGCCGCCCGCTGGTCGTCTGGGAGCGTGCGAAGGGCACGGTCGATCTCCCAGGCCAGCTCGCGTCGCCGAAGGGGGTCGCTTGGCTCGATCGGGTGGGCGCTGTCGTGTTCTGGGAGCGGCACTGTTGGCCGGGCCTTGGCCCGCCGCAGACGGTCGAGGGACGCGTTGACCACGATCCGGTGCAGCCAGGTGGTGACCTGCGCGTCGCCACGGAACGTGGCAGCGGAGCGGTGCGCCTTCAGGAGTGCGTCCTGGAGTGCGTCAGCGGCCTCCTCGGGGTCGCCAGTGGTGCGGATGGCGACCGCCCAGAGCCGGTCACGGTGGCGGTGGACCAGGGTCGCGAACGCCGATGGGTCGCCGGCGACGTGCGCCGACAGCAGCTCGGCGTCCGGTCGCAGGTCTTCCACAGTCACGGGGGAAGCGTATTGATCCACGCCCGTGACGCGTAACTGCCGTGCCGAAGGGGATGGCCTGGAGTCAGGACAGGACCGACGCCTCGACGACACCGCCCCGATATCCGTCCTCTGCAGCAGGGAGGGCGGTGAACCAGATGAGTACCCGGTCAGTGTCGACCGGGGGGGCGAAGCGGAGGCTGACCAGGTCGCTGGCTCCGCGCACGCTTGCCAGCTTGCGGTATCCGGCGAGGGGATCGGCCGGGTCGGGAACTGCGGGAGGTGCGCCCTTCGGGTCGGTGGTGGGGCGCGCAACCCACACCTGAAGGTCACTCCCTCGCCCGACGAGCCGGAGCTCGACCCCGATGACCGGCTGCTCCTTCCCGAGCGAGAGCTCAAGACCCACTCCTGGCTTGAGGCCGCCAAGGTTTCGACTGGCGTAGCTGACCGTCGTCCACTCGGTCGCCAGATCACCGTCGATAGCCAGTGAGGTGTCAGCGTCGTTCTCGCTGTCGTCTCCAGCCGGGTCGAAGGCTGAGGCACGGCGAATGGGTAGGGGCCCGCTCTCGCCATCAGAAGGTGCGGTCGTGGTCGGCGACACCGGACGCGGCGAGACGTCGGTCGATCCCGCCGGCTCCTCAGTTCGACCGGCGCTCTGCCAGAACTGCCAGGCGACGAGAACGGCCCCAACGGAGAAGAGGGCGAGGACCAGAAGCAGACCAAGCCAGCGCCACACCGCTGACGACATCCGTTCGGGGTCGGGCACAGTTGACTCCGGTTGGGCCACCTCGTGCAGCGCAGCGGCGATGGATGCCGGCGAGTCGAGAGGCTCGGAGACGTCCAGATGCAGCGATCGCCACGCCACGTCGTCGAGGTCGCTGGGCACCCCCGCCCGAACTTGGCGAGGACGGGCGACCCGACCGCCGACGACGGGAGCACCCGGTAGGCCGGCGCACGAGTACCCCGGCCACCTGGCCGTGAGCGCTGCATACAGCAGCGCGCCGATGCGCCAGGCGTCGACCTGCTCGGCATCGTCGTCGGCGGCGACGCCCTCGAGCGCAGCGCGAACACCGATTCCGACGACGACGACCCCGTGGTCGGTCAGGAGAACGTCTCGCGGGTCGAGGACCAGGTGGTGGACGTTCTCTTCGGCTGCTGCGGCGAGAGCCTCGGCGACGGAGGCGACCACGGCTCGAGCCTCTTCGGCGCCCAATGGCGCGATGGCCAACTGCTCGCTGAGCGGTGAACCGGCGAGCCATCGGGTCACCACGAAGACGCGTCCGTTGTCCTCAGCGGTATCGATGACACGCAGCAGCCCGGGGTGTTCGACGGAGGAGGCCAGCTGTGCGGCGCGGCGCACCGCCTCGCCGTGTGGATGCCCCGCGTCGAGCAGGAGAACACCGACCTGACGGTCCAAGACGATGTCGCGCCCTTGCCAGAGAGTGCGCCCACGCCCTCGAGCCACCTCGGAGTCGAGGTCGTAACGGCCGGAGAGACGTTCCATCTCGATGAAACTACTGCCTGGCCGCGGCGTCTCAGAGGCCAGGACGTGCGACGCCGTACAGACCTTCGTAGTACACGGGGACAACCTGCACGACTTCGCCGGTGCGGGGCGCATGCACCATCTGACCGTTGCCGATGTACATCGTGATGTGATGAATCGTCGCCGGGTCAGAGGTGTCGTAGGCGTAGACAATCAGGTCGCCCGGTTGCATCTGGTCGGTCGGGACGGGGGTGCCGGCGAAGTACTGATCGCTGGAAACCCGCGGCAGGACCAGGCCCGCCTGAAGATAGGACCACTGCATCAACCCGCTGCAGTCGAACGTAGACGGGCCCTCGTCTCCCCAGACATAAGGGGAGCCGAGTTTGCTGAGCGCAGCAGCGATGGCTGGACCCGCGTATGAGGTTGGCCCCGCGGGGACCTCGCCGCTCCATGGGACGACGGCTGCTTGCAGGCTCCGTTCGGCGCGCCGCTCCATCACTGCTGCGAGATGGGCCACCCGCGAGTCCGCGGCATCGACGAGAGCTCGCTGTTGGGTGACCAGTCGTCGGGCCTGCTCGGCCAGTACGCGTGCTCGCTGAGCGAGCAGGGCGCGTTCGTCGGAGATCTCGTCGAGCCTGGCGTGCACGTTCGCCATTTGGGAGCTGGCCGACTCTGCGTCGTCTGCCCGAACTAGGTCGGTGGTGAGAACGCCGTCGAGAGCGGCAACATTGCTTGCGACGTCGGTGAGGGCGTCCGCGTTGAGGGCCTGGCTGAAGAGTGCGGCCGCCCCTCCGGACTGCTCGATCGCTCGCACTCGGTGGGCGATGTCGATCTGGGCAGCGCTGTTGGCTCCTTGGAGGGTCGCGAGCTGTTGGTCTGCGGTGACTGCGGTTGATGTCGCGGCGGCTAGCTGGTCACGGGCGTAGGCGAGTCGCTCCTCGGTCCAGTCCGCTCGATCGCGTAGGTCGGTCAGTTGCACACGCAGCGCCTCGGCCCGTGCTCGTAATGAGTCGACGTCGGGTGCGGTGCGAACGTCGACGATGTGCGCCGGGCCGGGTGCTGCCTGAACGTGACCAACTGGAAACAGGAGGCTGAGAGCGAGGGCCGCGCCGACTGTGGCGCCGGTGCGCAGCCTCACGGTGTTGAGCCGCTTTGGACGAACGGTTCGGCGTAGATGGTGGTGGTGACCTCGGCCCAATGCGCCGTCGCGTCGAGGCGGAAGAGCAGGAGTGTCGGAGCAGTCCTCTTGAGCTTGAAGGAAGTGGCCTCGTCGGAGACAGTGAAGGACTTCTTCACGAGCGTCGCACCTTCGCTTGCGGCGTACTGATCGGCGGCCAGGTAGGCGCTCGTCGGGTTCCTCGTCTCGGCGTAGACGGTCAGCGCACGATCGCCGGCTGTCTGTCCGACGTCGTCGAGACCCACCCGAGTCACGACGATCGACAGAACCTCAAAGCAGATCACTCCGAGCAAGGTCAGCGTGAGGGTGAGCCGGCCGAGCCAGCCGAAGACGATGCTGCCTGAGTCATCGGTACGAAGGCGAGAGCAGGCAGTCCTCATTGCAGAAGTGTCGACACCTGACTAGCCCGTCTTGAGCAGTCCGATCGGGGGGTTTGGGCTCAGCGGCGGCTGGAAACCAAGCGCAGGACTTCGCTGACCTCTGTGATCCGAAAGACCCTGACCCCTAGCAGGTAGCCGGCGGCTCCCAGTGTCAGGCTTGCGGCGACGATCACCAAGCTGCTGGTGAGGTCGGTGGCCCGCCCAACGGCTGCCCCAGCCACCAAGGCGCCGAACCCCATGCCGACAGCAGCAATGATGGCGGCCAAGGTGACGCGCACATAGGTGCGCACCACCACGTAACCATCCAGACGCCCGAGACGACTGCGAAGCTGTCGAGCCAACGAGACGAGTCCGATCCAGTAGGACGCGGAGTACGCAAGTCCCAGGGCGGGTATCGCCAAGTCGGCTGGTACCCACTCGACCGCGGCCACGGCGAGGATGACGTTGGCTCCGTTCAGCACCATTGCGTTGAAGGTCGGTGTTCGGGTGTCCTCGAGAGCGTAGAACGCCCGCATCAGGATGAAGTAGGCGCTGAAAGCGGGAAGTCCGATCGCAAAGGCGCTCAGGGTCAGACCCAGGAGGCGCGCCGACTCGAGGTCCATCGAGCCATAGCGGAAGAGCAGCACAGAGATCGGAATGCCAAGGACGAGGAAGGCGACGGAGGCAGGAACGATCAAGGCCCCCGAGGTGCGTAGCGTCCAGCCGATGCGCTCACGCAAGATGTCGAGGTGCCCAGACGCCGCCTCGTGAGCCAGCTGCGGTAACACCGCAGTCACCAAGGACACGGTGATCACTGACTGCGGCATCATGAATATGGCGAACGCCATCTGGTAAACGGTGATACCGGCATCACTGTCGGACGTGACGTTGATCCCTGTTGCCAGCCGGATGATGACCAGAGTGCCGATCTGGTTGACGAGTACAAGCAGGATTGCCCAACGAGCCAGCGCCCACGCAGCCCCCAGCCCCTGGCCTCGTAGGTCTGTACGTAGCCGAAGGCGAACGCTGCATCGGCGTAACCACGGCCAGAGAACCATGACCTGCAAGGCCGCGCCGAGGGTGGTACCGAGGCCGAGAAGCAGGATCTCGCCGCTTGTCACAGTCTCTGTGGTCGAGCCCGTTCCGGCCACTGCCAGGAAGGCCAGAGCACTGGCGATGATGACGATGTTGTTGAGGACCGGTGCGAACATCGGTGGTCCAAATCGACCCCGGGTGTTGAGGATCTGCGTGACGAGGGCAAAGACCCCGTAGAAGAAGATCTGTGGCATCAGCAGCCGGGCGAATGCCGTGGAAACCTCGAGGTCGTTTCGGCTCCAGTCGGTCGAGTAGAGCTGCACCAGCCACGGTGCTGCGATGATCGCAGTCACCGTGATCAGGGCTAGGGCGAGGACGACGGCGCTGAACAGGCGTTGGGCGTACGCCAGACCGTCGTCATTGTCTGCCGCCATGTGACGAACGAGCTGAGGGATGAAGACAGCGTTGATGGCCCCACCAACGAGAAGGAAGTAGACAATGGTCGGGAGAGTGTTCGCGACTGAGTAGGTGTCGGCGAAGATGCCCCCTCCCACTGCGGCGAGGAGCGCGCTGTTCTTGAGCACACCAGTGACGCGTGAAGTCATGGTGCCTACGGCCATCACCGAGCTGGAACGCAGCGCTGAACGGTTGTCCGACGGCACGTTTGTCATGTGCTGACCCGTCGTGCCGTTCGAACACGTCGGAAGATCCGAATACCGGCCGCCATCATGAGGAGGGCTACCGCAGCCCCGAACACCACGAAGGTGATCTGCCCAAATCCCCTGACATCTACCGTCACAGCCACTGGGTCGTCGTAGGCGACACCCTTGGGTGTCAGGAGCTGCGCGTCGAAGGAGAGTCGGCCGCTCGTCGCAGCGTCGAGCGCAACCTCGGCGCTGACCGAGCGGCCTGGTGCGATCTTGAAGCGCTCGTCGGGCCCCTCGACGCGGAGCCGAAGCGGGTCTGTTGACGTGACTCCGAGCCGGACGACCACTGCCTGGTCGAGCTGGTTGCGAAGCGTGACCGGGAAGGAGCCGCTGTCGTCGCCGAGCGTTCCACCCTGAGAGACGATGCGCACTCTCCCTCGCAGAGACGAGAGGCGATCGAGGGTTGCCCCTTGTGATGCCACGGCAGCCAGCGGGTCCGCGCGCCATGCGGTACTCACAGATGTGAACAGCGAGTTCTCGATCGGTTTCGACAGCTGTCCCGGCCTGGTGAGGATCGCGCTCAGCCGGCGGTTCTCGGTGAGCGCACGGTCAGCGGCCAGCACCATTGTGGCTGGCAGCTGACGCTCAGTCGAAGCCAGCGGTATGGACGGCGCGACCCGCGAGACGGTGGGGGCACTGGGCTTAACCGCCTCGTCCAGTGAGACCGGGTTGAGCCACGGCGCTCGCCTGATGGCAGTGACCAGTTCATCGGCCCACTGCTCGGACGGATCCCACCGGCGGGGCGGGGCGATGACGAGTAGGCGAGGTTCTGACGGCAGCTCAAGAGCATGCAGAAGGGTTTCGGCGAGGAAGCGCTGGCGAGCGAGAAGTACGTCGGTGACGGAATCGGCGGGGCTGGCGACCAATGCGCTTGCCGGCGCGTCAGCGAGAAGGACGTCCACCTGCGGGTTCTCCCAAGCGATTCGCCCCGAAGGTGTGTAGAGGAGCGGACTGACCAGCGGGGCGTTCTCCTCGGCGAGCAGCACGAGGGAGTCGCCAGCGCGCCCGGAGGTCGCGATGACCTGCTCATCACCAGCCCCGTCGGCTGGCCACGACAGATCCGAGCGGGCGGTGGCACCGGTTAGTCGTTCATAGACGCGGGCGCCTTTGAACTGGCCCCGCCGGAGAAATCCTGGGCGTCCTGCCGTGGCGACTGTGGCCACATCTGGGTCGCCGTACGGGAGTGCAACAACGTCCCGCGTCGACGCGGCCGAGGTGAACGCGGACAACCATTGATCGGCGCCAGGCTGGTTGAGGGCAGCGGCGTCATCGAGCAGTGCCGGGTCGACAACCCAGGTTGCCGGGGCGTTTTCGCCCGAACGTACCAAGGTCGAGAGGCGTCCGTTTGGAGCGACCATCGATCCAACCGAGTCGTTGACGATCTCACCCGTGGAGTCTCGAGCGGGTATCCCGACAAGCGGCCAGAACATCAGCAGTCGGCTCGGTGAGACACCCACACCGTCCGGTGCCCAAGGCAGGAACGTCGACGTCGCAGAGAGCTCCAGTCCTGTTCTGCCGTCTACGGCGACAATGCGGAGCGGAAAGACCCCGGAGCTGTAGAAGGGGAGGTCGTCGGCCGGTACGGCGATCGAGAATGACTCCAAATCGTCGCGTCGCACCTTCTGTAGGTCGTCCTCAGCACCGCTGATCGGCGTCGTGAGGGGCGGGTCCGCTGCTGCCTCGGTGATGGCGCTGCGTGAGACGAATGCCGTGGTGCCGACCTCCAGGCGGACCACCACGTCGTCGAGGTTTCGATTCGAGACAAACGTGCCCTTGGCACGCAGCGTGGTTCCAGGTTGCGCCGAGATGGGGGACAGCGAGGTCAGTTGTAACTGCGTGGCCGGAGGAGAGGCCGACGCGCCACTTCCAGGGGTCAGCAAGACTGCCGCTACGGAGGCGGCGAGCAGCATGCCGAACCATCGCCAGACGCCCTGCGCCGGACGACGACGGGTGGACGTCATGCTGCGATGGTAGCCAGCGGGAGCAGCTGCCGAGGCCCTCATACCTTGCCGACGCGCAAGACCTCGCGGCTGCCCGAGGGTGATGGACTCGATGTCGGTGCGCAAGAAGCCTGAGGATCGTCGCCGGTTAGGCTGGACTCCCGTGTCTCCCTCCCGTGATGGTGCCGCCCGCGAGCGGGCCATCGCCGAGCTGGTCCGGGTCTCCCCCGTCATCACTGCCTTCGGTGAGCACTTTGCCGATTCGGGTCACGAGATAAGCCTCGTCGGAGGCTCAGTGCGCGATGCTCTGCTCGGCCGCCTTGGAAACGATCTGGACTTCACGACATCGGCACATCCTGATGAGGTCGAGCTCCTCCTGGCCGGGCACGTGGACGCGCTGTGGGACATCGGTAAGGCGTTCGGCACGATCGGTGCCCGGATCGGCCAGCTGACCTGCGAGATCACGACCTATCGCACCGAGAAGTACGACGTCGAATCACGCAAGCCGGTCGTCGAGTACGGCACTTCGCTGCAGGGAGATCTCGGTCGCCGAGACTTCACGGTGAACGCAATGGCCGTCACGCTTCCCGATCTGAGGTTCGTCGATCCGTTCAATGGGGTCAACGACCTGGCTTCAGGACAGCTGCGCACTCCCGGACGTCCAGAGGATTCGTTCGACGACGACCCCCTGCGGATGCTGCGCGCTGCCCGCTTTGCGGCGCAGCTCGACTTCGAGGTCGAGGCGTCGGTGCTGCGAGCGATCGTGGGGATGGCTGAGCGGCTCTCAATAGTGTCGGCCGAGCGAATCCGAGACGAGTTCTCCAAGCTTGTGCTTTCGGACAATCCACGCGCCGGGCTGCGCATCCTCGTTGACACCAAGCTTGCCGACCAGTTCATCCCTGAACTGCCGGCCCTGCAGCTGGAAATCGACGAGCACCACCGACACAAGGACGTCTACGAGCACACGTTAACGGTCGTGGAGCAGGCGATTGACCTGGAGCCGGACGGACCGGACTTGACGCTGCGTCTCGCAGCCCTGCTGCATGACATCGGTAAGCCGGCCACGCGTAGGTTCGAAGCCGGAGGAGGCGTGTCGTTCCACCACCACGAGATGGTTGGTGCACGCATGACCCGAAAGCGGATGAAGGCACTGCGCTACCCCAAAGACCTTGTCGAGGATGTCGCACTGCTCGTCGAGCTGCACCTCCGCTTCCATGGGTATGCCGATGGCGAATGGACCGATTCGGCCGTGCGTCGTTACGTCCGTGACGCGGGGCCCTTGTTGACCCGGCTGCACTCACTCACCCGCGCTGACTGCACGACGCGCAACCGTCGGAAGGCGGCGTCGCTGGCAGCGGCCTACACCAGCCTCGAGGAGCGCATCGCCACGCTTGCCGAAGCCGAGGAGCTCGCGGCCATTCGGCCCGACCTCGATGGAAACGAGATCATGCAGATCTTGGGGATTCCACCGGGTCGAGCCGTCGGTGAGGCCTATCAGCATCTGCTCGAGACGCGCCTCGACCGGGGGCCGCTCGATCGAGACGAGGCCGTCGAGGTGCTGCGCACGTGGTGGGACGCCCGTCAGTGAGCCGACCTCGGCTGACGTGTCCACCAGGCTGCGGTTCCGAGCAGGAGGTAGCTGGCGCCGACGACCGCCGCTACCCCCACGCCGCCGAGCATGCTGAGTGGAAGGACGGCGACCACGGCAGCGCCTAGGACGAACGCGACGTTGAAGACGATGTCGTAGGCGATGAAGACGCGCCCCCGGACGTCGTCGACGACGGCCCGCTGCAAGACGGTGTCAACGGTGATCTTGAGCACCTGCGCGCCTGCCCCGATCAGCACCCAGGAGACGAGGTAGGCGCCGAGCCGCAGCTCCAGAAGGGGGACGAATGCACCGAACGCCGCCACCAGAAGGGCGACGGCAGTCGCGCGGCGTGGGCCTCGACGTCTGACGAGTGCCGGCGCGCTGACAGCTGCGCCGAGCAGTCCAAGGCCGACGGCCACCGCGATTCCGGCAAGCGCGGCCAGCGCACTCCCCTCATCGCTGCTCGTGCCGTCCAGGCGGAAGCGGATCACGATGACTGTCCAGACGGTGAAGGCACCGAACAGCAGCCGGTTGGCAGCCATCACCCCGAGTGCGCGTCTGGCGGGCATGGACCCCCCGATTTGGGCGGTGCCCGAGCATATGTCGGCCCACGCGCTGCCGAGGATGGTGGGACGGGGAGTCCGAGCTCCTGACCCATCTTGCTCCGGTCCGAGGGCATCCGCGGCAAAGCTGCGAGTCGCCAGCACGGCGAACAGATAGCCGAGGGCAGCGGCGGCGAAGGGAGCGGCATCCCCTGACGCGTCCAGGGACCAGCGCAGCACGAGCCCGAGGCCAGCCCCACCGACCGTCGCGACGGTGCCGAGCGTCGGGGCGAGGGCATTTGCCGAGACCAGGAGATCAGTGGGCACGGTGCGTGGCAGCGAGGCGCCAAGTGCAGCCAGGACGAGACGGTTGAGGCCGATCGCCACGAGGGCGCTTCCGAAGATCACGCTCTCTGGCGCCGACACGGCCGTGGCGACCGCCGTCACCATGATCAGCAAAGCTCGCGCGAGGTTGGCCCAGGCGAGTACCCGGACGCGCGACCAGCGGTCGAGAAGGACACCGGCAAACGGCGCCACCAGGCAGAAGGGCAGGAGCAGCACCGCGAAACCCACTGCGATCCGCGTCGGTGACGGAGCACGCTCTGGGGCGAAGAGGACGACACCGACGAGACCTGCTTGGAGCAATCCGTCGGAGATCTGTCCGACGAGCCGAACGCGGAGCAGCGCGCGGAAGTCGGCGAGCCCGCGGAGGGCTCGCACGTTCGGAGTGACCATCAACACGAGCCTAGGCTCCCTCGACGGACGCCGGTCATCGGTTGCACCCCGCTCGACGTCGTGCCACATCGATTGAGAAGACCATCAAGTAGCGAGAGCAGGACAAACGATTAGGCCCCAGGAGAACACTCCTGGGGCCCAATCACGCGTTCGTGGTCAGTCAGTACCGGCGATGAATGCCTCGACGGCATCGCGGGCTTCGTCGTCGTAGTACTGAACCGGCGGCGACTTCATGAAGTAGCTGCTGGCCGAAAGAATGGGACCACCGATCCCGCGATCCAGGGCGATCTTGGCACAGCGGACAGCGTCGATGATCACGCCAGCTGAGTTCGGGGAGTCCCAGACCTCCAGCTTGTACTCCAGGCTCAGCGGAACGTCACCGAAGGCGCGACCCTCAAGACGGACGAACGCCCATTTACGGTCATCGAGCCAGGCAACGTAGTCGGACGGACCGATGTGGACGTTGTCCTTGCCGAGATCATGCTTGAGCTGCGAGGTAACAGCCTGGGTCTTGGAGATCTTCTTCGACTCGAGGCGCTCGCGCTCGAGCATGTTCTTGAAGTCCATGTTGCCGCCCACGTTGAGCTGCATGGTTCGGTCGACGATGACTCCACGGTCCTCGAAGAGCTTGGCAAGCACACGGTGGGTGATGGTGGCGCCGACCTGCGACTTGATGTCGTCGCCAACGATCGGTACGCCCGCGGCGGTGAACTTGTCAGCCCATTCCTTCGTGCCAGCAATAAAGACCGGAAGTGCGTTGACGAAGGCAACACCGGCATCGATCGCCGCTTGCGCGTAGTACCGCGCAGCCGCTTCTGAGCCGACAGGCAGGTAGCAGACGAGAACGTCAACCCTTGCGTCGCGCAGCGCCTGGGCGACGTCGACAGGCTCCTCGTCCGACTCGGTGATGGTCTCGAGGTAGTACTTGCCGAGGCCATCGAGGGTCGGACCACGCTGAACCGTGATGCCGGTTGGCGGCACTTCGCAGATCTTGATGGTGTTGTTCTCGCTGGCCAGAATGGCATGCGAGAGATCTTGGCCCACCTTCTTCGCGTCGACGTCGAAGCTGGCCACGAACTCAACGTCGCTGACGTGGTAGTCGCCGAGCTGGACGTGCATCAAGCCGGGGACGCGCGCGGCGGGATCGGCGTCCTTGTAGTACTCGACGCCTTGCACGAGCGATGCGGCGCAGTTGCCGACGCCCGCGATGGCTACGCGTACCGAACCCATGGTTACTCCTTTGTCGTGTCCCCGAGGCCTAGAGCCCCAGAGCCTGATGTTGTGCCGGTCTGCTTGCGGTTGCGCTCGTCATCGATCAGCTCATTGAGCCAGCGAACCTCGCGCTCGACGGAGTCGAGGCCATGGTTCTGAAGCGCGGTGGTGTAGTCGTCGAGTCGCTCGCGGGTGCGAGCGAATGAGCCCTTGAGGTTGTCGAGGCGCTCCTCAAGCCGACCTCGCCGTCCGACGAGTATGCGCATCCGGGTGTCGGCGTCAGTGCGGCCGAAGAAGGCGAAGCGAACGCCGAAGGTCTCGTCATCCCACGCAGCTGGGCCGGACTCGGCGAGCAGCTGCTGGAAGTGCTCCTTGCCGTCAGCGGTGAGCTGGTAGACGATCTTCGAGCGGCGGGTACCGCCTTCGCCCGGATCGGCAGACTCGGTGATCAGGCCCTGGCGTACGAGGTCCTTGAGGCAGGGGTAGAGCGAGCCGTAGGAGAGTGCGCGGAAGGCTCCGAGCTGGCTGGAGAGGCGCTTACGCAGCTCGTAGCCGTGCATCGGGGACTCATGGAGGAGTCCGAGCACGGCGAGCTCGAGGACGCCACTGCGCTTGGCCATGAGTCTCCCAGCGTTTTCCGTAAGGCTGATGTATCGCGCCGATACATCGAGGCGATGCGTCGTGACGCTACACGTCGCCCACCGGCCAGCGCAAATCCACTCGCCGTTCACGGGCGTAGTTGTCCTGGCAGACGTACCCTCGGGGGATGTCTAGGGGGGCCGGCCAAGGGGCTGTCTGGTCGCAGCGAGCAGTGATCGACTACGCGCTGCAGCGGCGTGCTGCACTTGCTGACCTGCGCCGAGGCCAAGCGTTCACTGCCGATCTGTGTGATGCCGATCCTTACCTGCTTCGGGCGGCCGAGAATCACGGCGTTCCGGCTGACCGACCGTGTCCTGTCTGTCGTGGCGACGAACTGACCGAGCTCAGCTATGTCTTCGGGGACGAGTTAGGCCCTTACCAGGGTCGGATCCGCGCCCCCCGTGAGCTGGAAGTGATGGCGCGCGAGTTCGGTGAGTTCCGCGTGTACGTCGTAGAAGTTTGTCGGCGGTGCTCGTGGAACTACCTGACCACGACCTTCATGCTGGGGGACGGGAAGCCACGACCGCCGTTGCGTGCCCACCGGGGCGATCCCGTGCTGTGAGCGACCTCCGCTTCGGCGGGGCGGGGAACGGAGGCGGCGTCGCCTCCGTCAGACTGGGGACGAACCTCGACACGCTCGGCGCGTTCGCATCCACCGAAGACTCACCGAGAGGTCAGCGTGCGCATCGACTACCCGCGCCGTGCTCGATCGGACTGGCGTCGCTTTGTGCCGTCCTGGCGCCAGGTGTTCGGGCTTGCTGCCCTTGGCGTGGTCGCACTTGGGGCCGCCTTTGTCGCGCTCTATCTGCTGGTCGACGTCCCGCAGCCCAACGATCTGGCCACAGCAGAGACTTCGGTTGTCTACTACGACGACAGCGACGCGGTGATCGGCCGTTACGCCGACGTGAACCGCGAGATCGTGACACTCGACGAGATTCCCGATCACGTCGAGCTGGCCGTCCTGGCGGCAGAGGACCGCGGCTTCTACGAGAACGAGGGCATCTCGCCGGTCGGCATCGCTCGCGCGCTGTGGAACAACATCCGTGGCGGTGACACGCAGGGCGCCTCGACCATCACTCAGCAGTACGCCAGGAACGCGTACCTGACCCAGGAGCGCACGTTGACCCGCAAGGTCAAGGAAGCGATCCTCGCCATCAAGCTCTCGCGCAGTCAGTCGAAGGAACAGGTTCTCGAGGACTATCTGAACACCATCTACTTCGGTCGTGGAGCGTATGGCATCCAGGCCGCGAGCCAGGCGTACTTCGGCAAGGACGTCGCCGACCTGAGTGAGGCTGAGGGGGCAGTTCTTGCTTCTGTCATCCGCGCACCTAGCAACTACGACCCTGCGGAGGGCAGGGACGCCAAGCAGGCGCTCAAGAGCCGCACCCTCGACTACGTCATCCCCGGCATGGTTGAGCAGGGATGGCTCGACGCGGCCGACGCGGCCAAGATCAAGCGCCTGCCAAAGATCGTGGACCCCCAGTCGCTGAACAACTACGAAGGTCAAACCGGTTACATCCTCGAGATGGTCCGCGACGAGCTGAAGGGCCTCGGATTCAGCAAGGACGAGATCGACGGCGGCGGCCTGCGGGTGACCACGACCTTTGACAAGAAGGCACAGGACGCGGCGCAGTCGGCAGCGACCGAAGGGTTCCCGACACCCCCTAACGTTGGCGTGAAGCTGGGCTTGATCTCGGTGGACCCGCGTTCTGGCGCCATCGTTGCCATGTACGGAGGCAGGAACTGGGAGAAAAGTCAGTTCAACAACGCCATCGCGCCCACTCCGGTGGGATCGACGATGAAGGCATTCACCGTCGCTGCGGCGCTGCAGAACGGCTACACCCTGGCCAGCACCTTCAACGGCAACTCACCCTTCTACCTCGAGGGTGACCCCAAGCCCGTCAGCAACCAGGGTGATGCCAGCTACGGGTCGGTCATCTCACTGGAATACGCCACCGAGCAGTCGGTCAACACCGCATTTGTCGATCTCACCCAGCAGATGGGACCCGAAGAAGTCGCCAAGGCTGCCGGAAAGGCGGGACTTGACGTGACGAACCTCAATGCTGATGATCCCCGTGTCACCCTCGGCCAGGCCCAGTACTCACCGCTTGCCATGGCCAGCGCCTACGGAACCTTTGCCAACGAGGGCGTTCGTACTGAAGCCCACTCCGTCCAGCAGGTCACCGATGCGGACGGCAACGTCTTGTACGAGGCCGAGACACAGGAGGAACGTGGCTTCCCGGCCGACATCGCCAACGAGGTGACGTATGACCTGACTCAGGTTGTAGCGAGCGGCACCGGTGCCACGGCAGCAAACCTCGGACGTCCTGCCGCCGGGAAGACCGGGAACAACGAGGGGGAAACAGCCTGGTTCGTCGGATACACGCCCCAGCTCGTTACGGCAGTCGCATTCCACCGTGAGCTTCCCGGCGACCCCACCGCCTCCTTGACCGGTGTCGCAGGTATGTACCCCTTCACCGGTGCCGGCTACCCGACGTCGATATGGACCGCCTACATGTCCGCAGCCCTTGTCGGTGAGGAAGTTATGGCTTTCCCAGGGCGCCCGATCCCATCGACGAACCCGACGCCGTCGGCCACTACCGCGTCGCCATCACCAACGCCCTCGCCCACCACCGCGTCGCCATCACCGACGCCATCACCGACGCCATCGTCAGCGACGCCAAAGCCGACGAAGACCACCCCTACGCCGACACCGACGCCGACATCAGCGACGCCGAGCCCCTCTGGTGGTGGCGGTGGCGGCGGTGCGAACCCTTAGTGAGGGCGCCGCTGACCCATGAACCAGTGTCTGCACGGCACAATGACGGACGTGCGCGCCTCTGACGACTTCGTCCTGCCGACCCGGGACGACCCGATCGTCGCGGGAGCCAGCACAGTTATTGGTGGACCTATCGGACGGCGCGCAGTCCATCGGCGATCGTGGTGGACACCGCTGCGGATCGTTCTACTGCTGTCGATCTTGGCTTCAGCGCTTGGCGCGGCAATCGACTCGCCCTGTAGCACCAAGGCATGGGGCGATGGGTACGAGACGTTCAGTCGAGGCTGCTATAGCGACATCGTCCATCTTTACTGGAGCCGCGGCATCGACGAGGGTGTCCTGCCCTACGTCGAGGACCCGGCCACCACCGGAGACGAAGAGATCGAGTACCCAGTGCTCACTGGTGCTGTCATGTATGCCCTCGGGGTACCGATCTCGGACAACTGGGCACCCGACACGAGAGCTCGCGCCTACTACGCGATCAACGCGACCCTGATCGCCCTGCTCCTGGCTGTAACCGTGTGGGCGACCGCGCTCACGGTAAGACGGCGGCCTTGGGACGCGGCCATGGTGGCGGTAGCACCGGGAATGATTCTGGCATCGACCATCAACTGGGATCTATGGGCTGTTGCGGCGACCGCGCTCGCGTTCCTTGCATGGTCTCGCCGCTATCCGGTGATGGCTGGACTTCTGCTGGGGCTGGGTGCGTCCTTCAAGTTCTACCCCATACTCCTCTTGGGGCCACTGTTCGTGCTGTGCCTGCGTGCTGGGCGGCTGCGTTATTGGTTCCTGACGCTGGGTGGCGCTGCTCTCATGTGGCTGGCGGCAAACGTGCCGATCATGATGGCGCGGTTCGAGGGTTGGGCGCGCTTCTACAAGTTCTCGAGCGAACGTGGTGCGGACTTCGGATCACCGTGGCTGGTGCTGCGCGATGCTTTTGACGTCAACCTGTCCATAGGCCAGCTCAACCTGTGGGCAACCGGGGTGTTCGTAGGGCTCTGCGCTGGTATCGGAGTGCTCGTCCTTGTTGCCCCGCGGCGTCCTAGGTTCCACCAGGTTGCCTTCTTGACCATCGCCGCATTCGTGGTCACCAACAAGGTCTACTCGCCGCAGTTCGTCGTTTGGCTGATCCCACTGGCAGTGCTCGCTCGACCCAGATGGCGTGACTTCCTGTGGTGGCAGGCTGCCGAGGCCATCTACTTCTTCGCGGTCTGGTGGTACATCATCTGGCAGGTCAAACCTGAGCAGGGGTTACCCGACACCTACTACTGGGCGGCGATCGCGGTGCATGTGGCTGCCACGTTGGCATTCGCCGGACTGGTGGTACGCGACATTGTGCGTCCAGAGCACGATCCAGTCCGCAACAGCCTCGTCGAGGACGATCCGGGCGGTGGCGTGCTGGACGGCGCACCCGACAGAGTTGCGTTGCGACGTCGCTCAGCGGCGCGCGACGAGGGGCCGCGCGAGGATGCCGTGGTCGTAGACCATCGGCATTCCCACTGACCTGAAGAAGCCAATGGCGTTCTCACCGCCGGTTCCACTTGCCGGGGTAATGGCCGTGAGCCGCCCGTGAGTCCATCCCTGGGCGGCAAACCGAGCGAGAGACTCGTTGAAGAGTGCCTGGGCGATTCCGGCTTCTCTTGCTCGTAAGCGTCACGTTCGACTACTTGAGGCTCCTCGTCAGGACGAGGTTGTCGAAGAGCGGTCGCATGCCAACCGCTGTGTACAGGGCGTAGTTGTTGTCGTCGAGGTCCATCCCAAGGACGGTGGCAAGCCGGGCGTGTGCCCATCCCCGGCTGCGAAACCGGTCGAAGGACTCGAGTAGCAACGCACGCCCGAGGCCCCGGCCACGTCGCCGCTCGCGCACACCTAGAGCGCCGGTCAGCCCGGTGTTCTCCTTGGTGGTGTCCATGAAGTTCAGCGCGATCGCCAGGGGTCCGTGGGAGTCGCGCACGATGACCGAAAGGCCTGGTAGGGCAGTTGGATCGTTCTGCACGCTGTACTCGTAGTCGTCCCACGAAAGATGCCAGCCACCCAGTTTGGGGACGAACGCCTCGCGGATCACCTCGTACCCGTCCTTTAGATCGCGGGTCACGCTGAACGTCGAGACCTTGACGTCTGCCGGCCAGGATGGAGCCGGTGCATCAAAGATGTCGCCCTCGAGGATGGTCTCTTTCTGTATGACGCCAAAACCAAGTGCATCGAGGATGGTGAGCAGCTCGACGTCCTCGCGCGCCACGTCAAGCTGCAGGTCGGCGCCCGGCGAAGTGTGCGGGCTGCTCTGCACGATGCGTGCAGCAGCATCGACAAGTGTGCGCGCGTACTCTGCGCGACGTGGTCCAGGTGGCAGAGCCAGATGGATCGTGCCTTTGATGAACGGCTCGCTCATGTGTACGTGAACGGCCGCGACCGTCTCGCCGCCCACCTCGAGGTATCGGTCGTTGTCAGCGGGCTCACCCGTAGCACTGATGAGGATGGCTGCCAGCTCGTCTTCTTGCCATGAGTCCTCACCACGCAGCCATTGGCTCTCAGCGTTGATGAGGCGCGCGAAAGTCGCTACGTCGCGGGAGCTCCCCGGTCGCAGTCGCATCGCCACCGCCTTCGCCTGGACGCCACCCCTCGTGGACGCACAATCCCAACGCTAGTGCAGGAACGTCAGTGCAGGATGACGCGGTCGAATGTCGCTGTTGTCATCCGGAGGTCGGCGTCTACCTGGTCACCGACTACGGGTGGGGTGACCCCAGACGGCAGCCAAACCATGGAAACCTGCATGTGCGGTGGCTCAGCGAACCAGCGACGCCGCCCTGCCACGTAGAAGGGCGACAAGGCCCGCCCGCCAGCTTCCAGTGCACCCTCGGCTGCGAGTTTGAACCTCGGCGTCAGGCCGGTGACAGAACGAGGTGCCGACAGTGCCACGCCGTGGGAGGTTCCTCCTCCGACGATGAGCAGGTGGCCATCTCCTGGAGCCTTGCGCTGCCGGTAACCGAACCGAACTCCTCGACGGGTGGGATGCACGGCGAGCACCATTCCCCGCGCTCGGTAGGAATCTCGGTCGCCGAGCCACAGCGCAGTGCCGATTCGCGGACGGAATCGGGTTTCGGGGTGTCGGCGGTGCAGCGTCGCCAGCTCGGCGTTTGACACGTGGCTGACCCAGAGTGTGTCGGTCGGCAACTGGTGGCGTCGCAAGGTGCTGACCCAGCTACTGATTTCCTCGACACGCGGCAGCTCACCGTCGTCGATGGGTAGGTGCAGGGCAAAGCCCTCCAGTGCCAGTCGCCGGATATCGGGAACGGCCGTGGCGACAGCTTCTTCGTCCAGGCCGAATCGACGCATCGAGGTCAACAGCTCGACCACGACGCGGCGCCCATGGCCGGACAAGGCCCGCACGGCCTCGGGGGATGATGCAGTGAGGATCAGTCGGGCGTCGTCGGCAGGCTCGGGGTCGATCGCTGGGTGCCAGGGGGTCATGACCAGGACGTCCCCGCGGAAGGCGTCGTGCACCATGGGCGCTTCGTCCAGGGTGCCGACAGCGAGCGTGTCACAGCCGAGACGCTCAGATTCAGCCCCGAGCATCGGTAGCCCGAACCCATATCCGTTGCCTTTCGCGACGGGCACGATCGCGGGGATCTGGGTAGTGAGGGCCACGGCGTTGGCACGCCACCGCTCGGACTCGATGTGGAGTGAAAACATCTGCTACCGGCGCCCCATGTAGTAGGTGAAGGCTTTGTGCAGAAGCCGGTTGAGCGGATAGTCCCACTCCCCGACGTACTCGACGGCCTCGCCGCCGGTCCCCACTTTGAACTGGATGAGTCCGAACAGCGGGTCGCTCGGGTCGAGCGTGTCGGTGATGCCACGCAGGTCGTACACCGCAGCTCCGGCGGCGTGGGCGTCCTCGATCATCTTCCACTGGATGGCATTGCTGGGACGCAGCTCGCGACCCGCGGTAGAAGAGGCACCGTAGGAGTACCAGACGTGTGTCCCGACCTTGACCCACGTGGTCGCGGCCAGGACGCGCCCTTCATGCCGAGCCAGGTACAGCCGAATGCGATCAGCACCGGCCTCGGCCCTCATGGCATCCCACATCCGTTGGAAGTAGCTGAGAGGCCGTGGTGTGAAGGCGTCGCGCCGTGCCGTCTCGACGTACACCTCGTGAAAGGCAGGAAGGTCTGATGCATCACCGAGGGTCACCTCTACATCGGACTTCTGGGCCTTACGGATGTTTCGACGCCACAGTTGGTTGAAGCCGCCGAACACCTCATCGAGTGAGCGGTCCGCGAGAGGGACCTGGAAGACGTAGCGGGGCTGAAAGTCGCCGAAGCCGGCACCTGAGCTCTGCCGCGTCCAACCGCCGGCCTTCAGCGATGCCACGACCGCGTCCGCCGTGCTCGAGGTGACGTCAGCTGGTACATCGGAGAGCCGCAGCACGTCGTCGGCTGCGATCGCATCCTTCAACGACCGGCTCTCCCAGCGGCGGGCCACGACCGGGGGGCCCATCTTCACCGAGAACACTTTGCGGTGTCGCAGGTGCTTGAGCAGGGGGGCGGTCACCGTGCCAGCGGCGTATCGCTGCCAGTCAATGACCGGACCTTCGGGCAGGTAGGCAAGTGACCGCCTGGTCCGCGGCACCGACCGATAGAGGACCAGGGCGGCGCCCACCAGGTCGACCCCGTCGAACCATCCGAGGCTCTCGTGGTGCCAGTCGATCTTCACCGAGCCCCAGGCAGGTGTCTGGAGGAAGGAGCCACTGGAGTCGGTCACGACGGCCAGATGCTCGTCGGCGGTGATCGGTCTGACCACCAGAGGCTGATTCACGGCCGTCAGCCTAGTAGGGCCACCCTTGTCGCCTCCGCCGCGCGAGAAGTACGACGGTCAGAGCTCGACGTCGACGACGACGGGCGCGTGGTCGCTCGCACCCTTGCCCTTGCGTGCCTCGCGGTCGACGTACGCGTCGGTCACCGCCGATTGAAGGGTGGGATTGGCGAGCACGAAGTCGATCCGCATGCCCATGCCCCGGTGGAAGGCACCGTCGCGATAGTCCCAGAAGGTGAAGGGGTGGTCTCCCTTGAGCGCACGCGGGAAGACGTCGCGCAGACCAAGGGCTTTGACACGTTCGAATGCTGCGCGCTCGGCGTCAGTGACGTGGGTTGCTCCCGCAAACTGCGCTGGGTCCCAGACGTCAGCGTCGGTGGGCGCCACGTTGAAGTCACCAACGACTGCCAGTGGTGTCAGCGCTGCTGCCTGTTCCTGGAGGTGGGCGGTGAGCGCTGAGAACCACGCCAGCTTGTACGCGTAGTGCGGGTCATCGGGAGTCCGACCGTTGGGGACGTACAGCGACCAGACGCGGACGCCCCCACAGGTCGCGCCCATCGCTCGCGCCTCGAGCGTCTCATCGTCGGGGAACCCGGGGTCGCCGGGAAATCCCCGCTCGACGGATTCGATGCCGACCCGGGAGATGACGGCAACGCCGTTCCATCGCCCTTCGCCGTGGTGGGCCGTCTCGTACCCCAGCTCGCTGAAGGCTGCGGCGGGGAACTTGTCGGCCGCGACCTTCGTCTCCTGCACGCAGAGCACGTCGGTGCCGCTGACCTGCAGCCACTCTGTGACGCGAGGGAGCCGAGCCGTGATCGAGTTGACGTTCCACGTCGCGATTCGCATGGCGGCAGCGTAATCGGGCGACCATCTGGGGGGTGCCCACAGCACGGCGCCCCGGCAATGGTCCCCAGCCGATTTCGTCCGGTGCACATCCGGCGGGTAGTCTGACCAGGCTGTCCCCGGGCATCTGCGCTCGGGCACACAATGATCGCATCGCCCTCCTGTCACGGATCGTCCGTGACCGCTTCAAGTCCGAAGGAGGTGGAGAACGCATGCGTCAGTACGAGCTCATGGTCATCCTCGACCCCGACCTCGAAGAGCGCACCGTCGCTCCCTCGCTCGACCAGTTCCTGACCGTCATCACCAAAGATGGCGGCACCGTGGAGAAGGTCGACATCTGGGGACGCCGTCGCCTCGCCCACGAGATCGACAAGAAGAGCGACGGCATCTATGCCGTCATCGACATGCAGGCCCAGCCAGACACGGTCAAGGAACTCGACCGCCAGCTGAACCTGACCGAAGCCGTCTTGCGGACCAAGGTCGTCCGCAAGGACGGGAAGTAGGCGCTGCCATGGCTGGCGAAACCATCATCACCGTGGTCGGCAACCTCACTGACGACCCGGAGCTTCGCTTCACATCGTCGGGTGCAGCCGTCGCCAATTTCACTGTGGCGTCGACCCCGCGCTTCTTCGACAAGAACACCAGCGACTGGAAGGACGGCGACGCACTCTTCCTGCGTTGCTCGATCTGGCGCCAGGCCGCCGAGAACGTGGCCGAGACCCTTACCAAAGGTGCTCGGGTCATCGTGCAGGGACGCCTCAAGCAACGTTCGTACGAGACGCGCGAGGGCGAGAAGCGCACGGTCTATGAGCTCGACGTCGACGAGGTCGGCCCTTCGCTGAAGTACGCAACGGCCAAGGTCGCCAAGGTCACCCGCGGCGGCGGTGGCGGCGGCTTCGGCGGCGGAGCACCGGTCGCAGCGTCGGCTCCGGCCGAGGACCCGTGGGCATCGGCTCCGGCTGCTGACGACGAACCGCCGTTCTGACAGATCGGCACAAGCCTCACAAGCCCCACACCACCCATTCATCCCATCCCCGTTGACGCGGGGCCCTGAACTCACAGGAGCACCACGATGGCCAAGCCTCCGCTTCGGAAGCCCAAGAAGAAGGTCTGCCAGTTCTGCAAGAAGAACCCGCAGACGATTGACTACAAAGACACGACCTTGCTGCGCAAGTTCGTGTCCGACCGTGGCAAGATCCGCGCTCGCCGAGTGACCGGCAACTGCACGCAGCACCAGCGCGACATCGCCATGGCGATCAAGAACAGCCGCGAGATGGCACTTATGCCCTACTCGTCGACGGCCCGCTGAGAACGCTGAGAAAGGGTCACGAGATGAAGCTCATCCTTACGCAAGACGTCAACGGTCTCGGTGCGCCGGGCGACATCGTCGAGGTCAGGGACGGTTACGGCCGGAACTTCCTGCTGCCGCGAGGCATGGCGCTGCCCTGGTCGCGTGGTGGCGAGAAGCAGATCAGCACGATCAAGCGTTCGCAGGACGCTCGCGCCATCCGCGATCTCGGGCACGCCAACGAGGTCAAGGCGCAGCTCGCGTCGCTCTCGGTCACGCTTGAGGTCCGGGCCGGCGATGCCGGCCGTCTCTTTGGCGCCGTCACCGTGTCTGACATCGTCGATGCGGTCGCGGCTGCTGGTGGGCCGGCCCTGGACAAGCGGTCGGTGCAGCTGACTGCGCCGATCAAGACGGTAGGAGCGCACTCGGTCACTGTTGCGCTCCACCCCGAGGTGGACGCGGAGGTCGAGGTCGACGTCGTTCCGGCCTCAGCCTGACCCAGGCGCGCGACGCAGGGTCGTTCCGCTCCGGTGATCTCGCTGGTCCTCGCCGGGGCCGCTGGACGTCCAGCATGTGAGAACTGCCGTTTCGACTTGCGTCCACAGGCCGTGGACGCAGATCGTGCAGGTCAGCGCCCGATACGCGCCCAGTTCAGAAACAATCCCCAGGTGCGTCCCCAGGTCTTTCCCCGGTCCGGGTGAGGGTTTCCCCAAGATTGGGTCAACTATCCCCAGCTTCGTCCACAGGGCAACTTGGGGACTGTCGGACCGGCCCGGTAGAACCATCAGTGGACGGGCGGCACGCCCCGGTCCACCGGGTACGACGTGGAAGAAGGAGGGCGCCGGTGACGGTCGCCGAGCTGCCAGGACGCGGTGGTGCCGACTTCGCCGCCTTCGACCGCATCCCGCCCCAGGACCTGGAGGCCGAACAGAGCGTCCTCGGGGGAATGCTCCTTTCCAAGGACGCTATCGCCGATGTCGTCGAGGCCCTGCGGGGTGACGACTTCTACAAGCCGGCTCACCAGACGATCTACGAGGCTGTCCTTGACCTCTACGGACGCGGTGAACCAGCTGACGCGATCACGCTCTCCGCCGAGCTCACCAAGCGCGGAGAGCTCGGGCGAGTCGGCGGCGCTCCTTATCTCCACACCCTCATCTCCTCGGTGCCGACTGCGGCCAACGCCGGGTACTACGCCCGGATCGTCTCCGAGCGTGCCATCCTCCGCCGCCTTGTGGAGGCAGGCACCCGGATCACCCAGATGGGATACGCCGACACAGGTGAGGTCGACGAGGTCGTCGACCGCGCACAGGCTGAGATCTACTCCGTCACCGAGCGGCGAACGAGCGAGGATTACGCTCCACTCGCTGAGATCATGGAGGGCACCCTCGACGAGATCGAGGCCATCGGCTCGCGCGGTGGCACCATGGTCGGCGTCCCTACCGGCTTCACCGACCTCGACGCTCTCACCAACGGTCTGCACCCAGGTCAACTCGTTGTCGTGGCCGCGCGCCCTGGTTTGGGTAAGTCCACCCTTGCCCTCGACTTCGCCCGTTCGGCATCGATCAAGAGCGGTCTGACGAGCGTGATCTTCTCTTTGGAGATGACGCGCAACGAGATCACCATGCGTCTGCTGTCGGCGGAGGCTCGGGTCGGTCTGCACCACATGCGCACCGGCAGTCTCGGTGACGACGACTGGACCAAGCTCGCCCGCAAGATGTCCGAGGTTGCCAGCGCACCGCTCTTCATCGACGACAGCCCGAACATGACCATGATGGAGATCCGGGCGAAGTGTCGACGCCTCAAGCAGCGACACGATCTCAAGCTCGTTGTCGTCGACTACCTGCAGCTGATGAGCAGTGGAAAGCGTGTCGAGAGCCGCCAGCAAGAGGTCGCGGAGTTCTCCCGTGCCCTCAAGCTGCTTGCCAAGGAGCTCGAGCTTCCGGTCGTGGCGCTCAGTCAGCTCAACCGCGGACCCGAGCAGCGCACCGACAAGAAGCCGATGCTGTCCGACCTTCGTGAGTCCGGCTCGATCGAGCAGGACTCCGACATGGTGATCCTGCTCCACCGCGAGGATGCCTACGAACGCGAGTCACCGCGCGCCGGCGAGGCCGACTTCATCGTCGCCAAGCACCGCAACGGCCCGACGGCAACGATCACTGTTGCCTTCCAGGGCCACTACTCACGCTTCGTCGACATGGCCCACGGCTGACTCTTCGACCCACCCGTCGTCCAGGACCCTACGCATGACGACTCGCGGGACGCCACCGGTCTTGCTTGTGGTGTCCGATACCTTCTTGAACCCCGCCTTCTCGAACAGCGACCTCGTGCCGGTGTATGCGAAGGTGCTACTGAGGCGCGCCCCGCCGTTGTCGGCCGGGTATCCCTCAACGATTGCCGCCCCCTTCGCCCTGGCGAAATCGACGGCTCCGGTGAGCAGAGCCGATGCCACGCCCTTCCGCCGGTGACCGGGTCGCACCACAAAACAGATCACACTCCAGACCGGCTGATCGTCAACCGCCGGAATTACGCGCGAATGCACCAGCCGGTGGTAAGACGATCGCGGACTGACCGATGACCACCCAATGACGGTGTCTCCGTCGTAGGCGAGAACACCGGGAGGTATTGGACCGGCGCACAATTCGCGGAGCAGGCTCTCTCTTCCCCGTCCCGTCTTCATCTGCGGATCCCCGCTGCTGAAGCGATACGAAAGACACCAGCATGCCGGCGCGTCCGGGTTCTTGGGCGCCAACAGCTGTCGTAGGTCGTCGAAGCGGTCTTCAGTGGCAGGCGCGATGTCAAAGGACATGCCTCCACACTAGAGACGGGGCAGGAGTGTGGACAGAATGCTTACGTGAGAATCCTGGCGATCGACCAAGGGACGTCCGGGACGAAGGCGATCGTCGTCGATCAGGGTGCCGTGATCAGTCTCGCCGAGGTCGCCGTCCATCCATCGCACCCCGAGCCCGGGGCAGTTGAGCAAGATCCCCAAGAGCTGCTCGACTCCGTTGTCACGGCCGGGCACCAGGCGCTGGAAGCGGCCGGCGGCAAGGTTGAAGCCGTGGCCCTGGCGAACCAGGGCGAGACCGTCTTGGCCTGGGATCGTGACTCGGGGCGCCCGCTCTCGCCCGCCATCGTGTGGCAGGACAGTCGCGCGCAGTCGATCTGTGACGAGCTGCGCGGCCATGCAGACCTTGTCCGAGCACGCACCGGGCTGGTGCTCGACCCCTACTTCTCTGCACCCAAGGCGGCCTGGCTGCGCCGTCACCACACCACTGACGGGGTCGTCACCACCAGCGACTCGTGGTTGGTGCATCAGCTCACGGGAGAATTCGTCACAGACGTCGCAACAGCAAGCCGCTCACTCGTGCTCGACCTTGACGCTGTCACCTGGGACGGCGACCTGCTGACGCTGTTCGGTCTCGTGGACGAGCCACTGCCTCGACTGGTCGCCAATGACGAGGTGGTCGGAGCCACTTCCGCGTTCGGCGCGCAGATCCCGCTCGCCGGGCTCGTCGTCGACCAGCAGGCTGCGTTGCTCGCTGAAGCCTGCCTGCAGCCGGGCAGCACCAAGTGCACGTATGGCACCGGAGCCTTCCTGCTCTCGAACACGGGGGATGTAGCAACTCGATCCCGGCATGGGTTGACGTCATCAGTGGCCTGGCGCACTCGGCACGGCACGCAGTACTGCCTCGACGGCCAGGCCTTCACGGCGGCTTCCGCCGTGCAGTGGATGGTCGAGATCGGCCTACTCGATGACGTCCGCTCGCTGGATGCTGAGGCGGCCTCCGCCAGCGGCGATGTCAGGTTCGTTCCTGCCCTGGCCGGACTTGCCGCGCCGTGGTGGCGTTCGGAGGCGCGCGGCGCTTTCACCGGCCTGAGTCTGGCCTCTTCACGCGGGCAACTTGTGCGCGCAGTGGTCGAGGGGATAGCGGCGACGATCGCTGTGTTGGTCGCCGTGATTGACGACGACACCGGAGAATCCCCCAAGACCCTTCGAGTCGATGGTGGTTTGACCCATTCAACGGCGCTGATGCAGGCACAGGCTGACATCTTGCAGCTGCCTATCGAGGTGTATCCGTCGGCTCACGCGACGGCGCTCGGTGCAGCCGCATTGGCCAGGGTCGCCCTTGCTCCAACGGCAACGCTGGCTGAAGCCCTGGGACCTTGGGCACCGGCCACCGTCTACGAGCCACGGTGGTCGGCCCATCGTGCGGCGGACTTCATGGCCAAGTGGCGCGCCGACGCCGACCGTATCGCGGAGGACTCCGCGTGACGAACGAGGTGTTTGATGTCGTGGTCATCGGCGGTGGCGTCGTCGGCTGCGCCGCTGCCCGCGAGCTGTCGGGCAGTCAGTTGTCAGTGGCGCTCCTTGAAGCCAAAGATGATGTCGGTGACGGAACGAGCAAGGCAAACACCGCAATCCTGCACACCGGGTTCGACGCACCGCCGGGGACGCTGGAGGCCAAACTCGTTCCGCGCGGTTACCAGCTGCTCACCGGCTACGCCGCGGAGGTCGGCATTCCGGTCGAACGTACCGGTGCGGTACTCGTTGCCTGGAGTGACGAAGAGCTTGGTGCTTTGCCGGGACTCCGGGACAAGGCGACCACCAATGGGTACCAGAGCTGCGAGCTCATCACCGCTGACGCTGTCTACGCAATGGTTCCCGCGCTGGGAGCCGGCGCCCTCGGGGGGATGACGGTTCCCGATGAGTCCATCATCTGCCCCTGGACGACGACGCTTGGGCTTGCAACCGATGCCCTGGCACGTGGGGCGTCAGTACTTCTCCGGCATGACCTCCTCAACGTGAACGTCGGTGAATCGGTGACGACCCTTTCAACGACTCAGGGAGACCTGCAGTGCCGCTGGGTGGTCAATGCTGCCGGACTTGGTAGCGACATCATCGATCGGTTGTTCGGCTACGACCGTTTCACCATCGTGCCGCGTCGAGGTGAGCTGCTGGTCTTCGACAAGCTCGCGAGACAGCTGGTCGACACCATCGTTCTTCCGGTTCCGACGCTCAAGGGCAAAGGCGTACTCGTGAGCCCCACCATCTACGGCAACGTCATGCTCGGCCCAACGTCGGAAGACCGCTCGGATCGTGGCGACACCTCGACATCTGAGGGTGGCTTTGCCTACCTGCTCGAGAAGGGGCGCCGGCTTATGCCGAGGCTGCTCGACGAAGAGGTGACCGCTAGCTACGCGGGACTGCGCGCAGCCACCGAGCACCCTGACTACGTCGTCGACATCGACAGCGTCAATCGATACTTGGTGCTCGGCGGCATCCGCTCAACGGGGCTCACCGCGTCGATGGCGCTGGCCGAGCATGCCACGAAGCTCCTGCAGGAGGCCGGCGTCGCGACGAAGAGACGAAACGGTCTTCCTGCTGCGCCACGCATGCCGTCCATTGGCGAGCAGACGTCACGGCCTTTTGCGTCAGCGGAGGCCATCAAGAGCGACCCCGCGTACGGCAGCATCGTCTGCTTCTGTGAGCGGGTCACTCTGGGAGAGATCCGGGACTCGTTCGCCGGTCCACTACCTCCGTCCGACCTTGACGGGTTGCGACGCCGAACCCGCGCGACCATGGGGCGCTGCCAGGGGTTCTACTGCGGTGCTGAGATCGACGGAGTGTTGCGCGGTGCCAACCGATGAGCCGCTCCGACGAACAGGCGGACGTCGTCGTTGTCGGTGCAGGGCCGGCCGGACTCACCGCTGCTGGCGAGCTGCGTAAGAGCGGCGTGCCTTCTGTCGTCGTGCTTGAGCGTGAGGCTGACGCGGGGGGCATCCCGAGACACAGCGCCCACACGGGCTACGGCCTACGGGATCTCCGGCGGATGATGACCGGTCCCAGCTACGCCAGACGACTCGCAGACCATGCCGTCCAGATCGGGGCGGATGTGCGGACTCAGTCGATGGTGACGGGGTGGGACGGCGACCGCACTCTCTGGGTGACCAGCCCCGACGGACGCTACCGGGTGCAGGCGAAGGCGATCGTCTTGTCAACGGGTGCGAGGGAGCGCCCCCGTGCAGCCCGAATGATTCCTGGGGACCGGCCCCCGGGTGTTCTCACCACGGGCCAGTTGCAGAACCTGGTATACGCACAGGGGCGTCGACTCGGAGGGAGCGCGGTGGTCGTCGGCGCCGAGCTGGTGAGCTGGTCAGCGGTTCTCACCCTCAGGCACGCCGGATGTCGCACCACCCTGATGACGACGCAGCATGCGCGCCCTGAGTCGTACGCCGCTTTCACCGTCCCAGGGCGTGCTGCACTCTCGGTTTCGGTCGCTACTCAAACCGCAGTGACTCGAATCATCGGCCACGATCGTTTGCGTGCCGTCGAGGTGAAGAACCTGGTCACCGGGCTTCGCCGCATCGTTCCGTGCGACGTCGTGGTCTTCACCGGTGACTGGATTCCCGACCATGAGCTAGCCCGACTACGGGGTCTTGAGATCGACGCTGGCCATCGGGGCCCCGTCGTTGACACGGCCCTGCGTACCAGCGCTGCAGGAATCTTTGCCGCTGGGAACCTGCTGCACCCCGTTGACACCGCAGACGTCGCGGCGCTCGATGGGCGACATGTGGCTGCGCACGTAGCCAACTATCTGGAGACCGCCCGACCTCGGCCGCAAGGGATCGGAGTCACCGTTGCTGAGCCATTCACCTGGGTAAGCCCAGGTGTGATCGCCTCTACGGCTATTGCCCCATCGCGCTCGCGGATGTTGCTCTGGGCAACGGAGTATCGCGCAAGCCCGGTGGTCGAAGTTCGACAGGCCGGGGCGGTCATTGCTCGCCGGCGAATTCCTTGGCCAGTGTCGCCGGGACGGGTGTTCCGGCTGCCTTGGTCGATGTTCAGGTCGGCAGATCCTGACCGTGGCGACGTCCTGATCTCCCTGGCGTGACCTCCGGAGCGTGACCTCCGGCCCTGGGCGGTTGAACCGATCTGAGGGAGGCTCGACCTGAGGGAGGTGCTTGGTGTTCAACGACCGATTGGATGCGGGCCGGCGCCTCGCGCAAAAGGTCCTCGGACTTCGTAGTGAGGGCAACGTCGTCGTGCTGGGTATTCCCCGCGGGGGCGTGCCCGTGGCCGCTGAGGTCGCGCGCGAGCTTCGCGCTCCCCTGGATGTGATCGTCGTACGAAAGCTCGGCAGTCCCCGTCAGCCCGAGCTCGCGCTGGGAGCAGTCGGCGAAGACCACATCCGTGTGTTGAACGATGACCTTGTCCGGCAGGCATTGATCGACCCAAGTGACCTTGAGGCGCTCTCTGCGCGGGAGTGGAGTGAGGTTGAGCGACGAGCCGCTGGGTACCGGGCAGTGCGCCCGCGCGAGCCCTTGGTTGACTGCACGGCGCTTGTCGTCGACGACGGGGTCGCCACCGGGGCCACGGCACGGGCCGCGTGTCAGATTGCATCAGAGCATGGTGCTCGCCGGGTTGTGCTCGCGGTGCCGGTGGCGCCTCTGGGCTGGACGCGCCCCCTTCGCGACGTCGCTGACGAGTGCATCGCTGTCGAGACACCGTCTGGCTTCCTGGCGGTTGGGGCGCACTACCAGGACTTCCGGCCCACGACCGACGATGAGGTGCGGAAGTGTCTCGCCGACGCGGCGCCGGCGATCTCGACGCGGAGCGTCGCGGTTCCCGTCGGAGCAGGGTCGTTGGCCGGCGTCATCTCGGTCCCGCCGCATGCCAGGGGCCTGGTCGTCTTCGCTCACGGAAGTGGCAGCAGCCACCGCAGCGTCCGGAACCGGCTCGTGGCGGAGCGGCTTACCGAGGTCGGGCTCGCAACGGCCCTTGTTGACCTGCTCACCGAGGCCGAGGACGGCGATCGCGACCTGGTGTTCGACATCGAGTTCCTCACCGGCCGGCTGCTTGAACTGACCCGTTGGCTACAGCAACAGCCAGGGCTCCTGTCGTTGCCGTTGGGCTTCTTCGGAGCCAGCACAGGAGCGGCTGCTGCGCTTGCGGCGGCCGCCACACTGGGGGATGCCGTCTCAGCCGTTGTCTCGCGCGGGGGCCGCCCCGACCTCGCCCTCCCGATTGTTCCCCAGGTGTCGGCGCCCACCTTGCTCATCGTCGGGGGCGCCGACACGACAGTTCTGGAGCTCAACCACCGAGCGCTTGCTCTGTTGGACTGCCCTGCTGACCTGTTCGTGGTTCCCGGAGCCACCCACCTCTTTACCGAGCCTGGGGCACTCGAGTCGGTGGCCGACGCTGCTGCAGACTGGTTCCTTGGCCACCTGCCGACCTGAGCCACCTGGAGGTTCTCACCGATGAGAACCCTGGGCGCGTTCGTCCGTGCCTGCCATCCCGGCCCAACGGTCGCAGTCACCTCGATCGCGCTCCTGTTGGGCGTCTCGGTGCAGCTCTCCCCCACTCTTCTGGTACTTGTGGGGGTGACGGTACTCGTCGGACAGCTCTCCATCGGTTGGTCGAACGACTGGCTGGATGCGGCCCGGGACCTGGCTGCTGAGCGTTCGGACAAACCGACCTCGACGGGCGCGGTCACACCGGCGACCTTGCGGCTCGCCTCTTTCTGCGCCGGTGGGGTGTCGGTGCCGTTGTCGCTCATCGTCGGGTGGAGCGGTGCATGGCATCTACTCCTTGTTGTTTCCGGCTGGGCCTACAACCTCGGCGTCAAGAGGTCCCGCTGGTCGCCGCTTCCCTATGCCTTGGGTTTTGGAGCACTACCCATCTACGTGACGGCGGTGGCCGAACAGAAGGTGCAGTGGTGGTTGCCGGTTGCAGGCGGGATGCTTGGAGTGGCGGCCCACTTCGCGAATGCGGCCCCTGATGTCGCGCAGGATCGCGAGCTCGGTGTGCTTGGGCTGCCTCAGCGGATCGGTGCTCGAGGTTCACTCGTCGTTGCACTCGTCATCTTGGGGTGCGCGGGCGGAGTGCTGTTGACCCAGGGCGGATTGAGCGGATGGGGACTAGCCCTGGGCGGCGTACTTGTGGCGCTTCCCGTCATCGCCGGCTCATCATTTGTGGTGCGTGGACGCATCGATCGGCCCGCCTTCACCGTGGTGATGGTGGCTGCCGTTGTCGACGTTGCTCTGCTTGTCATCGCCGCGTAGCGACAACACGATCGCCGCAGTTCAGAGCAGCATCAAGTGGAAGACCTCCATCGACACGGCCATCGGCACCCCAAGCTGGGTACCGGCTTGGCGTGCCATCCCCTCGAGCATCTCGGAGGGATCGGGTGCCTCGGGGCCGAGCCCGGCGAGGTAGGCGCGGTGCTCGTGCAGGGAGGCAAGTCCGGCGGCGAAGTGGTCGGTGACCTCGACAGCGTGGCGTGCGTCCGGTGATCCGACCGCCCACACCTGTCGCACCCCGGCCCACGGCTCGAGTCCGGCTGCGAGCAGGTCGCGGAAGACCCACCGGTTACCGGCATCGCGTGCGGCGTCGAGAGCCGCGCGACCGCCGGCAATGTGGTCGGCTTGGTTGAGCATCACGCCACCGTACGTCTCACGGAAGTTGGTGGTGATGATGATCTCCGGCCGGTGACGGCGGATGGCTGCTGTGATTGCATGACGGAGCGGCAAGCCGTACTCGAGTGCCCCATCGGGGAAGTTCAAGAACTCGACAACTTCCACTCCCACGGCGGCGCAAGCTGCGCGCTGCTCGGCCTCGCGCACCGGCGCGCACTCTTCTGGAGCAAGGCTGTCGATGCCCGCCTCACCACTGGTGAGCAGGGTGTACACGACCCGTTTGCCCTGACTTGTGAAATGGGCGATGGCGGAGGCACCTCCGTACTCCATGTCATCGGGGTGCGCGACGAGAACGAGCGCACGCTCCCAGTTCTCATCGAGTGGCTCAAAAGCTGGTGGTTGCTCCATGGCCTGACGGTATCGGCACCGATCACCGATCTCGGGAAACGAGGCGCGATGAGCCACGTTCGTCATCGCCTCGGTATGTCGTCTGCAGGTGCGTGACAAGTCCGCGGCAGGCCGGTTCGAGGAGGTCAAGCACTTGGTCGAAGTCTCCGGCAGACCCGTAGTACGGATCTGGGACGTCCAGGAACTCAGCTTCCGGGTCGAACTCGAGCATGAGTCGCAGGGTTTCAGTGCGGGGCCGACTCGGGGCAAGACGCTGGAGGTCTCGAAGGTTGTCGCGATCCATTGCAACGACCAGGTCGAACTCGTCAAACCATCCGGGGTTGAACTGCTGTGCTTGGTGCTCGGTCCGATACCCGCGCCTGGCGAGCGCCGCCTGAGCGCGGCGGTCGGCGGGGTCTCCGACGTGCCAACCGCCGGTACCTGCGCTGCTGACCTGAACCTGGGTGAGGCTGGTCTTCTCAAGCTCTGAGCGCAACACGGACGCGGCCATCGGGGATCGACAGATGTTTCCCATACAGACGAAGATCACGCTGACGCTCGACACGAGCAGTGATGGTGACAGGGGTGATGATCAGCAGCAAGCCGCCGCGCCTTTCCTCCGCAGAACTCTCATGAGACAATCGATCCGGAAGATCCAGCCTTGTTTGGCAATCGAATCAATAGTATGGTCGGAGTTCCCCATCGTAAATCATCCCCTGTGAGGTTCTCATGTCCACAGTCGATCGCGCCAGACTGACGAGTCTCATCGAGCGAGAGCGCGCCACCTACGCCGAAAACCACCCGAAGAGCCGTGCCGCGTTCGAGGCTGCCCAGCGGAGCCTCTTCGGCGGGGTGCCGATGACGTGGATGACGAAGTGGTCGGGTGGCTTCCCGCTGTACCTCGACGCCGCACACGGCAATCGGATCAGCGACATCGACGGGCACACCTACGTCGACTTCGCCCTGGGCGACACCGGCGCCATGGCCGGGCACTCACCGGACGCCACGGTGCGGGCGATCAATGAGCGGATCGGGCCCAAGGGTGGGTTCACCACCATGCTGCCCAGTGAGGACGCGGCGTGGGTCGGGGGAGAGCTCACCCGCCGATTCGGCTTGCCGCTGTGGTCGTTCTCCCTGACCGCGACGGATGCGAACCGTTGGGCGCTGCGCCTCGCCCGTCTGGCCACCGGTAAGAGCAAGGTGCTGGCCTTCTCCTACTGCTATCACGGCAGTGTCGACGAGACCGTCGTCGTCATGGGTGCCGACGGCAGCACTCAGCCTCGCCCCGGCAACGCCGGGCCCGCGGTTCATCCAGCGGAGACAACTCGTGTGGCCGAGTTCAACGACTTGTCGTCGGTCGAACGTGCCCTCGCGCACGGCGACGTCGCTGTTGTCATCACCGAGCCGGCGCTCACCAACATTGGCATCGTGCTGCCCGAGCCGGGCTTCCTCGAGGGCCTTCGCGCCCTGTGCTCGAAGCACGGAGCGCTACTGCTGATCGACGAGACACACACCTTCAGTGCTGGTCCCGGTGGTATGACGAAAGCCGAAGGACTCGACCCAGACATCCTGGTCATCGGGCAAGTCGATTGCCGGCGGAATTCCCATCGGCACCTACGGCATCACCCAGCGGCTTGCTGATGAGATCAACTCCCACGAAGAGGCCGACCTCATTGACGTCGGCGGTGTCGGTGGAACGCTCGCCGGAAACGCGCTGTCGATGGCAGCAGCAAAGGCGACCCTCGGCGAGGTGCTCACCGATGAGGCCTTCGCAGAGATGATCGCGCTGGCCACCCGCTTCACCGAAGGAGTTCAGAACGTCCTCGACACGGTCGATGTGCCCTGGAGCATCAGCCAGCTCGGTGCGCGCGCTGAGTACCGCTTCGCACGTCCGGCACCGGTCAACGGCACTGAGTCGAACGAGGCCGGTGACGATGACCTCGATGAGTACATGCACCTCTACACGCTCAACCGTGGGGTGCTGATGACGCCGTTCCACAACATGGCACTGATGTGCCCGTCCACCAGCGAGGCTGACGTCGACCTGCACACCGAGGTCTTCACCAAGGCGATCAACGAGCTCTACGCCTGATGGCTCAGTCCGCAGACGTCGGCGGGTGCCTTCGACCTGACCGGGCAGGTTGCCCTGGTCACCGGGGCGGGCAGCGACACCGGCATCGGGTTCGCGAGTGCGCGGCTTCTCGGCGCCAGCGGGTGCAAGGGTCATGATCACCTCGACCACGTCGCGCATCGAGGATCGCGTCAATCAGCTTCGGGAGGCCGGCGTCGAGGCGTTCGGCGTACCGGCCGATCTCACCGACAGCAGCCAGGCCGACCATGGTTGTCGAGTCATCGCTGCAGCCGGTTCGGTCAGCTCGACATCGTGGTGAACAACGCGGGCATGACGAGCGTCGCCGACCCCACCGAAGGGCATACCGAGGCGGCCGCGATGTCCGATGAGGCATGGCGGGCTGGAATCAGCCGCAACCTCGACACCGCGTTCTTCGTGACGCGGGCTGCCCTCCAGCCCATGCTTGGCTGCTGGCTACGGGCGGGTGGTCAATGTCGCCTCGATCACTGGGCCGGTCATGGCCATGGTGGGCAACACCGACTACGGCGCCGCCAAAGCCGGGATGGTGGGGATGACCAGGTCGCTCGCCGTCGAGGTTGCGCGCTCGGGTATCACGGTCAATGCCGTTTGTCCCGGCTGGATAGCGACCGCGTCGCAGACCGCTGACGAGTACCAGCAGGGACTGAGCACCCCAGTGGGGCGTTCGGCCACAGCAGATGAGATCGCCAGTGCCGTGGTCTGGCTGTCCACACCAGGCGCCGCATACGTCACTGGCCAGGCAATCGTCGTTGACGGCGGCAACTCGATCGCGGAGGAGCGCAGATGACCCACCAGGTCCCGATCGACGCCATCGACCGGGCCATCATCAGGCAGCTGCAGATCGATGGTCGTGCTTCTTACGCGGACCTGGCAGCAGAGGTGGGGCTGTCTGCTCCGGCAGTTCGGCAACGGATGCAGCGGCTGATGGAGACCGGCCTGCTGCAGGTGGTCGCGGTGACCGACCCCCTCAAGCTCGGTCTGCCGGTGATGGCGATGGTGGGGATCGAAGTCGACGGCGATATCCGCGCCGTGGCAGACGCTGTGGGTGTCATTGACAAGGTCATCTATGTGGTGCTGACCTCCGGGTCGTTCGACCTGTTCGCCGAGGTGGTCTGCGCCGACATGGATCAGCTCTTCGAGGTGGTCAACGACCGGCTGAAGAGCATCGCGGGGGTCAAAGCAACGGAGTCATTTGTCTACTTCGACATCCACACCCACCGCTTCAATTGGGGCGTTCCGGAGTAGTGGCCCAGACTCTGGCGGCGTCCAGTGGTCAAGGTGGTGGCACTTTGCCTCGACAATGGAAGCCCCAAGGGTCGGTCGAGGCGGTGGTGAGCAGTGCGGCAGCGGGTGCTTTCGACGCTGCGCGCTGAGCTGACGTGGCGCCACCTGGGCCAGGTGACGGCCTTTGTTGTCGTTGCCGTTCTCGGCGCCTGGATCGGACTTGCCTTGGGGGCCGCGCGCAGCGACCAGGTGGGGCCGTTGATCGTGACATCGGAGGTCACCTTCTCGTTGACTGGAGACACGGTCATCGACGTGCCTCCGCTTGGCACCATCGCGCTCGACACCCATGACGGCCCTCTGTCGCTCCACGCGCAGGTCGATTCACTGGACAGCGACGTGACCCAGGACGCGCTTGCCGGAACCTCGGGAGTGACAAATCTGGACCAGGTGCCGGGGGACGTTCGGGACCTTCTCATCCGTGCCTACCTTCAGGCTCTCGTCGTTGCGGTGGCTGGCGCGACGCTCGCCGTGCTTGTGGTGTGGCGGCGTCCGCGATGGGCGGTGATCACGGCAGTGAGCGTCACCGGAGTGCTGGTGCTCAGTGCCGGCGCGGGAGCAGCCACCTGGAACAACCGTGCATTGGCTCAGCCGCACTACACCGGGCTGTTGGTCTTCGTGCCGCAGGTGGTAGGGGACGCGGACATGATCGTCAGCAACTTCAAGGAGTACGGCCAGCAGTTGGGTGGACTGGTGGCGAACGTCGCGCAGCTCGCCACCGCCGCGAGAAACCTGCCAACGCTCGAGGGGAACCCCGACACCATTCGGGCACTCTTTGTCTCCGACATCCATCTCAACCCTAATGTCTGGCCGATCATGCGCTCAGTCATCGAGCAGTACGACATTGATGTCGTTCTCGACACTGGCGACATCGCTGACCACGGGACCGGGGTGGAGAACTCGCTGCTGAAGCCCATCGAGTCTTTGGACATCCCCTACGTCTTCATTCGAGGCAACCACGACTCCTCAACCACCGCGGCCGCGATCGCCGCGATGGACAACACCTACGTGCTCAATGACGACGTCATTTCCGTTGGTGGACTTGTCATTGCCGGCGCCGGGGATCCACGGTTCACGCCAGACAAGTCGACGGACCCGACAGATGAGGCGGTGGTCGCGTCCGGTCAGGCGCTGGACCGGGTGATTCAGGCGTCCGACGATCCGGTTGACGTCGCCATGGTGCACGACCCGATTGCAGCTGATCCCTTGGCTGGCGACGTTCCCTTGGTTCTCGCCGGTCACCTGCATGAACGCGATCAGCGCGACCTCGGTGGTGGGACGGAGCTTCTTGTACAGGGCTCGACAGGAGGCGCCGGTCTTCGTGCGCTGGAGACCGAAGACCCGACCCCCTTGACGTTCAGCGTGCTCTACTTCGATCGTGTGACGCAGCAGCTCACGGCTCGCGACGAGTTCACCTTGGGTGGGCTGGGCGCCGCCAGCGCTGAGGTTGAACGCATCCTCGAAGATGGGAGCACGCCATGAAGTCGTACCGCGTCGACGACCTGGACCGCGCCCGCGGATCCGAGCCGTGGATCGAGTTCCAGCGCGCTCCTGACGTTTCAACTGGCCTCTACGTGCTCGACGTCGGCGAGATTGACGAGCAGGAACCACACACCGAGGACGAGATCTACGTCTGCATGACTGGGCGGGCTCGCTTCGTGACACCGACGGGTGAATGCGCCGTCGAGCCAGGTTCGGTGATCTTTGTCCCCGCTCGCGAGGAACATCGGTTCGTCGACATCACCGAGAAGCTGCGGCTCGTGGTGGTGTTCGGCCCTGCAGAAGGTTCGCGTACTTAGCGGCACCGGCTAGCCGGCGGATGCGGATGACGCAGATGACGCGGTGGTCCCGGTGGACGCCGGTGGCGCGCTGGGCGACGACGATGCCAGTGATGACCACCAGGCTGCCGATGACCTGGATCACCGTCAGTGTCTCATCGAGCCACACCCAGGCAACGGCGCCGGCGAGCACCGGTTCGATCATTCCGGCGATGCCCGCCTCTGTCGCAGCAAGATGACTCAGCCCGCCGATGACCATGAGGAAAGGCGCCACCGTTCCGAGCACGACGACCCAGGTGATCAACGCCCATCCGCTGACCGATGTCCCGTCCAGCGCACCCGGAAGTTGAACAGAGGCACTTAGCGAGTCCCAGGGGATCGTCCACCAGGGTTTGGCAACAGACCAGAAGATGGCTGATACCAAAAAGGCCCAGAACGCCAGCGAGATGGTGTCGCGGGTGACCAGTGCGTGTTTACCGGCGATGTAGTAGGTCGCCAGTGAGAGCGCGGCACCGAACCCGGCGAGCACCCCGACGGTGTCGAGTGAGAGCCCGTCCCAGATCTGTGCGACCAGCGCCAGTCCTCCGAGGGCAAGAGCCAGTGCCAGCCACAAAGCCCTGCCGAACTGCTGCTTCTGGACGAACCTGGCCCACAAGGCGACCAACACAGGGGCGGTGAACTCCAGCAGGAGCGCAACACCGACCGGCAGTCGTGCGATCGCGACGAAGTAGAGCCACTGGACCATGGCGATGCCGACGAGCCCGTACACGAGCAAGAGGGGAAGCTCGGCCCTGTGCAGGCGCAGCCGACTCCGGTCGGTCACGAGGACCAGGAGCAGCAAACAGGCTGCTGCTCCTGCGCTGCGGAGGAGCACCAGGCTGAGGGAGTCGACCCCCGACTCCAGGGTGATCTTCGACACCGAACCGTTGACCGCGAAGAGCAGGGCACCACCGATGGCCAGCGAGAAGCCAAGCGCACGGCGAGGGTGCGCGTCGTGACCGATCCGCCCAGGTGGGGGCAGTTCGGCAGCGGCTTCGGTCACGTCAGCAGCCTAGGGGCGTTGTCAGTGGCTTGGTTTAGCGTGGGTGTTGGTAGCTGGTGATGAGACGACGTGGTGGGCCCCTGGGTTTACGGGGTCGGATGATTTCAGGTGATGGCCGCTGCTGATCCTGGTCCTGGTTGTCGTCGGAAGGTCGCTGGTCGATGTTTACCCCTGAGGTGTTGCCGGAGCCGTTGGTTGCGGTGCTTGGTCAGGTGCGGGCTTGGTCCGGTGCCGATGCCCGGCAGGCTTTGGCGGTGCGCTGACGCTCAGACCCGTGCGGGCTGGGTGGTGGGGTTGCAGCAGCTGGCTGATGCGGTCGCGGTGGCGAACCTGGCGGCGGTGGCGGCGTTCGACGCTGCGGGTGACGGCCAGGTGCTGCATGGTGCGGCGTCGACGCAGGCGTGGATCCGGGGTGCGTGCCGGGTGAGCGGTGCGGAGGCCGCTGAGCGGGTCCGGATCGCCCGGGCCGCCCGTGGGTTCCTCGGCGGCGCGGTCAGCAAGGTGGGTGAAGGCTTGTTGACCTATGACCACCTACGCGCGGTCGAACGCGGCGTGCGGCACATTCCGCAGTCCCGGCAACCGGCGGCGGTGACCGTGCTGACCGACCTGGCCGAGGTCGGGTCGGTCACCGATGTGCGGACCGCCGGCAAGCACCTGCAGTTCGTGGTCGACCCCGACGGGTCTCTGGCCGACAGCTGTCAGCAGTTCGACCGCCGGTATCTGACCCTGGCTCCGTTGCTGGATGGGATGACCTCCCTGGGCGGCCTCCTCGACGCTGAATCAGCCGCCCTGTTGACCGCCGCCCTAGAGCCGTTCCTGGTCCCCGCCGACGCCGACTGACACCCGCACCGCCGCGCAACGCCGCGCCGACGGGCTGGTCCAGATCGTCGCCTCCGCCGCCGACCAGGCGCTGCTCCCGGTCATCGGGGGTGAACGCCCCCACCTGCACGTGATCATCGACCCGCGCAGGCCTGCTTCAGATGTCCCCGGCGACACCGATCCAGCGACGCTGCCGCCGGGGCGGCTCCCGCAAGCACCCGGCGGTTCGGCGTTCCTGCACCCGGTGGCGGTGGCCCGGATCGGCTGCGACGCGCAGCTGACCGCGCTGCTCCTCGACGACCACGGCGTCGTGGTCGACCTCGGCCGCACCCGGCGGCTGTTCTCCCCGCAGCAGCGACGATTGCTCGCCGCCCGCGACGGCGGCTGCCGCTTCCCCGGCTGCGACCGGCCACCGGCCCACACCGACGCCCACCACCTGGTCCCCTGGCACGAAGGAGGCACCACCGACCTCGCCAACGCCCTACTGCTGTGCCGCCACCACCACAGAGCCGTCCACGAAGGCAAATGGACCCTGAACACGGCAAACCCCGAACGGGGAACCCACGGACCCATCACAGTCACCAGCCCCACCGGCCAACAACTCACCACCCACCCCCGCGCACCCTGACCGAATCCGGTACTGACGCGACCTCCGCTCATTGACGGCGTAATCGCTGATGATCTGCACCTCCCTACCCTGAGCTCGTCACCAGGACGAGGTCGTGCCCTGAGCTCGTCACCAGGACGAGGTCGTGCCCTGAGCTCGTCACCAGGACGAGGTCGCGCCCTGAGCTCGTCACCAGGACGAGTTCGGTGGCCGCGGGCTAGGTTCGGGGGGTGCCCGACTCCCCACGCGCCCGCGCTGACCTGGCTGCCGTTCCCGCCTACCAGGCAGGTCGTTCGGCACCGCCAGGGGCGGTGAAGCTCTCGAGCAACGAAAATCCGTTCCCGCCGCTGCCGGGAGTCCAAGCGGCCATCGCTGACGCCGCAGCATCAGTGAACCGCTATCCCGACTTCGGCTCCAGTCGTCTGCTCGCCGCCCTGGGGCAACATCTTGGGATCGACACGGACCACGTCGCAGTCGGTACCGGTTCGGTTGCGGTGCTGGCCCAGGTGATGAATGCAATGGCCGGCGCCGGCGACGAGATCGTGATCCCTTGGCGGTCCTTCGAGGCCTATCCCATTCTTGCAACGCTTGCGGGGGCGTCGCTCGTCCGTGTCGCGCTCGCCAGCGACGGCACGCACGACCTCGATGCGATGGCCGACGCCGTCACCGATCGCACGCGGCTGGTGATGGTCTGCACGCCGAACAACCCGACTGGGCCAGCCGTGCGACGTGATCACCTCGAGGCTTTCCTCGACCGCGTGCCACAGGATGTCCTGGTCGCCATCGACGAGGCATATGTTGAGTTCGTCAGAGACTCTGCAGCACCAGATGCTCTCGACCTTGCCCTGTCGCGCAGCAACGTCGTCGTGCTGCGGACGTTCTCGAAGGCGTATGGCCTCGCTGGCGTGCGAGTTGGGTACGCGATCGGCCCGAAGACGGTGATCAGCGAGCTGCGCAAGGCTCAACTGCCCTTCGGAGTGACTGCCATGGCCGAGCAAGCTGCGATCGCCTCACTGGCCGGAGAGGCCGAGCTGCTACGCCGCGTGAACGTTCTGGTCCTTGAGCGTTCGCGCGTCCAAAGCGCAATCCGCGCCATGGATTTCGAGATCCCCGATGCGCAAGGAAACTTCGTCTGGCTACCGCTGGCCGACCGAGCGGATGCGTTCGCCGCTGCGACAGCCGAGGCCGGTGTGGTGGTGCGACCGTTCTCCGGTGAGGGCGTCCGCGTCACCGTTGGTGAGGCGGCTGCGAACGACCGTTGGCTAGCCGTGCTGCGCGACTTCCTCAGGCTCTGACTGTTGTCGGGGACGTTCTCCGCGAACCACCAAGGAGACACCGAACACCGCGAGCGAGCCGCCCACCACGACGGGCAGGGTGACCGCCTCGGACAGGATCAGCCACCCGAGGAACACCGCAACGACGGGGTTCACATAGGCGTATGTGGTGACCAGCGACGGAGGCGCGTGACCCAGTAGCCAGACGAACGCAGAGAACGCAACGACGGAGCCAATCAGGGTGAGATACGTAAATGCCCACCAGCCTTCGGCAGGGACGGCGCTCACTGAGAAGTCGGCGAGCTCTCCAACCAACGCGCCAGCCACCAGCAGCACGACTCCTCCGCCCACCATTTCGTAGACGGCGCCAACGAAGTTGTCGTCGGGCAGCGTCAAGCGGGGTGAGATGAAGACGCCGAAGGCCCAGCAGACGGTGGCGAACAGCACGAGCAGGACGCCCCACAGGGCAACGTCACCCTGGGTGTCCGGGCGGGCGAGTACGGCGATCCCGCCCAGGCCGATTGCTGTGCCTACCCAGGTGAGTTTCGCCGGACGTTCGCCACCAAGTCCGGTGCGCATCAGGACCACCCAAAGCGGCATCGCGGCCACCAGGAGAGCAGCCAGCCCCGAGGGCACGGTCTGCTCAGCAACGCTCACCATGCCTACGCCACAGAAGAGAAAGAGGAAGCCGAGCAGGACGCTGCCAGCGATCGCCCGCGGGGGGACGCGGAGCGCCCGCCACCCCTTCCGGGATGCCACCGCCATGGCCAGGATCGAGCCGGCCGTCAAGAATCGAATACCTGTGGGGAACAGCGGTGGCTGCCCAGCCACGTCCACCACGACCCGAATGCCGAGGTACGTCGATCCCCAGACGACGTAGACGATCCCCAGGGCGCTCCACAGGGCCAGCGGAGATGCCGATCGCGTCCCAGTCGATGCCGGTGCAGTCATGTGACCACTCTCACATGCCCCGAGACCTGAATTGCACGGGGATTGAGACAGGACGTACGTCCCGGTCCTGCACCCGGGACTTTCGACCCTGAACACCCTCCTGCTAGTCGGTCGATGCTGGCTGCACCGACCGCCCGAAGACTCGAGGGGACCCGTGGACGCGTTAGAGCTTGCCCGATGGCAGTTTGCGATCACCACCGTCTATCACTTCCTGATGGTGCCGATCACTCTTGGATTGTCGATGCTCGTTGCCGGGTTCCAGACCGCCTGGTACCGGACTGGTAAGGACGAGTACCTGCGAGCCACCAAGTTCTGGGGAAAGCTCTTCCTGATCAACTTCGCCATGGGTGTGGTGACCGGGATCGTTCAGGAGTTCCAGTTCGGCATGAACTGGAGCGAGTACTCCCGGTTCGTCGGCGACATCTTCGGTGCTCCGCTGGCGATGGAGGGCCTCATCGCCTTCTTCCTGGAGTCCACGTTCCTCGGCCTGTGGATTTTCGGCTGGGACCGTCTGCCGAAGAAAGCGCACCTGGCGACCATCTGGGCAGCTGCGATCGGGACCAACATCTCGGCGTTCTTCATCCTTGCGGCAAACTCGTGGATGCAACACCCGACGGGCTACGTCGTTGACGAGGGATTCTCACCGCTTAACCCGACAGGGCGTGCCGAGCTCACCAACATCTTCGACGTCCTCTTCCAGAAGACAGCACTGATCACGTTCTCGCACACGATCACGGCGGCCTTTGTGACGGCAGGGTCGTTCATGTTGGGGATTTCGCTCTGGCACCTGGTGCGTCAGCGTCATACCCAGGTGATGCGGCCGTCGATGAAGGTTGGAGCCTGGACGGTCATCATTGCTTTCGTGGGAGTGGCCGTCACCGGACACTTCCAGGCGCAGGTCATGACGGAGCAACAGCCGATGAAGATGGCTGCAGCCGAGGCCATCTACGAGACCGGCGAAAACGTTGGGTTCTCTCTCTTCAGTCTGGGAACGCTCGACGGCTCCGAGGAGACGTTCCGCGTGCAGATCCCAGGTCTGGCGTCGTTCCTTGCGACAGACTCGTTCAGCGGTGAGGTCGAAGGAATCAATGACATCCAGGCAGATCTGGAGAAGCAGTTCGGCCCTGCCGACTACTCACCCAACATTCCCATCGCGTACTGGTCCTTCCGCTTCATGATTGGCTGGGGTGCCTTGGCTGCTCTGGTAGCTGCCGCGTCACTCTTCGCCTTCCGCGGTGGCCGCAATCCCACGGCTCGCTGGGTCGGGACGATCGGAATCGTCACCATCTTTCATGCCGCTGCTCGCCAACAGCTTTGGCTGGATCTTCACCGAGATGGCTCGCCAACCGTGGGTGGTCTACGGACTTGAGCTCACGGCTAACGGCGTTTCCCTCGCGACCAGCCCTGCCGAAGTCTGGATATCGATGCTCGTCCTGACACTCCTCTACGGCGGGCTTGCCGTTGTCGAGGTGGCGCTGTTGATGAAGTACATCAAGATTGGTCCACCGGAGGTCACGAGTGCCGACGTCAACCAGGCGTACGACGATCGGGACAACGACAAGCCCCTGACGTTCGCGTACTGAGCGGAGAGAAGACATGGAACTCACGGACGTCTGGTTCGCACTGATCGTCGTTCTTTGGATCGGCTACTTCTTCCTGGAGGGATTCGACTTCGGTGTCGGCATCCTGCTGCCGGTCATCGGCAAGAGCGAGACCGAGCGCCGCGTCATGATCAACACGATCGGTCCGGTCTGGGACGGGAACGAGGTCTGGCTGCTCGTCGCAGGCGGGGCGACGTTCGCGGCCTTCCCCGAGTGGTACGCCACGCTGTTCAGCGGGTTCTACCTGCCGCTGTTGCTGATCCTGGTGGCGCTGATCATTCGTGGAGTGGCCTTTGAGTACCGAGGCAAGAAGGACTCGGCAACATGGCGGTCCCGCTGGGACTTGGCGATCTTCATCGGCTCGCTGGTCCCGGCGATCCTGTGGGGCGTCGCCTTCGCCAACATCGTTCGCGGGGTGCCGATCAACGCCGAGGGCACGTACACCGGTGGGTTCTTCAACCTCCTCAACCCGTACGCCCTCTTGGGCGGCGTGGTCACGCTGGGTCTGTTCGTCACCCATGGAGCCACATTCCTTGCCCTCAAGACGAACGGGTCAGTGCGCGACAAGGCGCATGACCTCGTCGGCAAGGTTGGTCTGGTGACGGCGGTGGCGGCGGTGCTCTTCCTTGGCTGGACGCTGCTCGACCAAGGAGAGGTCGGCACCTGGATCACGTCGGTCCTGGCGGCCGCGTCGTTGCTCGGAGCCCTGGCCATGGACCGGACGAAGCGCGAAGGCTGGGCCTTCATCCTCACCGGGCCTGACCATCGCCCTGGCCGTGCTCACCCTGTTCATGACCCTCTACCCGAATGTCATGCCGAGCAGCACGAGCCCGCTCTTCAACCTCACGATCGAGAACGCGTCCTCGACGCCGTACACCCTGAAGGTGATGACCTGGGTGGCCGTTGTCATGACGCCAATCGTGCTGGTCTACCAGTCGTGGACGTTCTGGGTGTTCCGCCGCCGGATCGGCGCAGAAGACCTTCCGTCCTGAGCCCGCTAGCGGTCGAGTCTGTCTCTGCGTGAGCTGTCTGCCCGGCCGGGCCTGACGGGCCCGGACCGGGCAGACTGATCACCCATGCGCCCCTTTGACCCCCGCCTGCTGCGGCATGCCCGGGCGACTCGAGGGCTGTTGGTCGTGCTCGGGCTGCTTGCGTTCGTCCAGGTTGCGCTGGCGATTGCTCTCGCCGCGCTGATCGCCGTCACGGTTACTGCGGTGTTCGTCGAAGGCGACCAGTTCTCCGATATTTCCACTGAACTACTCGCGCTCCTACTTGTGATCGTCCTACGCCCGCTCGCCACGTATGCGCAAGAGAGCGCATCGGCACGGGCGTCGGCGCGGGTGAAGGCCGAGCTCGCCGAGCAAGTCGTTGCCCACGTAGCTCGACTTGGCCCGGGTTGGCTTGTATCGGCACGCCGTTCCCGCTTGGTCGTGCTGCTGACGTCCGGGCTCGACGCGCTCGACGAGTACTTCGCACGCTACCTCCCTCAGCTTGTCGCCACGCTCATCATCCCCTTGGTCGTCGTGCTGGCTATCGCGGTCGTCGACCCGCTGAGCGCTGTGGTGATTGCGGTCACCGTGCCGCTCATCCCACTCTTCATGGTCCTCATCGGATGGCGCACGCAAGTGGAGCAGCGCCGCCAGTGGGACGCGCTCCAGACACTGAGCGGCCACTTTCTCGACGTCCTCCACGGCTTGCTCACTTTGAAGATCTTCGGTCGCTCGCAAGGGCAGGCGCGTGCGATTGCCGAGGTCAGCGAGCGATATCGACACCGAACGATGAAGGTCTTGCGCATCTCCTTCCTCTCCTCCTTCACGCTCGAGCTGCTCGCAACGCTCTCGGTAGCCGTCGTGGCCGTCGAAGTGGGTCTGCGGTTGATCGAAGGTGGCATCACCTTGCGGGCGGCGCTCTTCGTCCTTGTGCTCGCTCCAGAGGCATACCTCCCGCTGCGTCAGATAGGCGTGCACTACCACGCCAGCCAGGCCGGGTTGGCTGCCGCGGAGGAGGTGTTCGAGCTGCTCGAGACCTCGGCCCCAGACGAACCGGGTGTGGCCCCAGATCTCAGACACACGGCAGTGATCCTTGAGTCGGTCCGAGTTCGTCATGAAGGGCGTAGCCGGGACTCCCTCGCAACGTCGTTCGAGGTGGCACCCGGTGAGACGATCGCACTGCTAGGGCCAAGCGGTGGCGGAAAGTCGACCGCTGTGGCCTGTCTACTGGGTATCACTACACCTACGTCGGGCAAGGTGCGTGCAGGCGATTGCAGTGCCGCCGCTCGGTGGCGCGACCAGATCGCCTGGATGCCGCAGCATCCCGGCTTCGTGCGTGGCACTGTGGCCGACAACGTCCGAGTGGTTGCGCCGTCGGCCTCGGACGCCATGGTCTCCGATGCGCTTCGTCGTGCTGGGGCCGACTTCGTGGCCGACCTCCCATTAGGGATCGACAGCGTCCTCGGTGAACAAGGAGCAGGACTCTCAGTCGGTCAGCGTCAGCGCATCGCACTGGCCCGGGTCTTCGTTCGGGACACCCCGATGGCGGTGCTCGATGAGCCGACTGCGGGTCTTGATGGGGCGACGGAGCGGGCCGTAGTCGCGGCGATCGGCGAGCTCTCGGAAGAACGAACGCTGGTGCTTGTTGCTCACCGTCCGGCGCTGGCCTCGGCCGCTGACCGCACCGTGGTCGTTGACACCGTCGGGCGGGAACTATGACGAGTAACGCGTCCGAGATCGTCTGGCTCGTTGAGCTGGCCCGGCCGCAACGATGGCGGTTGATTGCCTCGGTCCTGCTCGGCGCGGCAGCGGCAGCGGCAAGCGTGGCCCTGATGGGCACTGCCGCCTACCTCATCTCGCGCGCCTCGCAACAGCCTCCTGTCCTCACGCTGACCGTTGCCATTGTGGCCGTGCGGTTCTTCGGCATCAGCCGTGCGGTTTCGCGTTACGCCGAGCGGCTTGTCGGTCACGACGCCGCATTCCGCGTCGTCTCAGATCTTCGGGTTGCGGTCTATCGTCGTATCGAGCAGCTGGTCCCCGGACGGATCGGCGACCGATCATCCGGTGACGTCCTGACGCGCTTCGCCGTCGATGTCGACACCGTCTCCGATGCCTACCTGAGGGTGTTCCCCCCGTTCGCCATCGCTGGCGTTGTTGGTATCGGCGCGGTCTTCTTACTGTCCTTGCTCGACCCATGGGTCGGGCTCGCCCTTGCTGTCGGGCTCATCATCAACATGACGCTCGTTCCGCGCGTGGTCACTGCGTCCGTCGCGCGCGGGCAGCAACTGTTGTCAGATCGACGTACGCGTCATTCCGACCAGGTTCTGGAGATGCTCGAGGTGTTGCCGGAGACCTGGGTAGCCGACACAACTGAACCGTTCGTCGGGCGGGTGCGCGCTGAGCGCGACGCGTTGCTTGACGCGGAGCTGCGGGTTGCCCGGGGTTCGGGGCTGGGTCAGTCACTGGGTCTAGCCGTCAGTGGCCTCACCGTGGTGTCTTGTCTAGCACTCGGAGCTGCGGCTGTATCCAGCGGCGATGTCGATGGGGTCCTGCTCGGCGTACTCGTTCTCACGCCACTCGCGGCATTCGACCTGGTGACACCGGTGCCCGACGCCGTGCGGCGATGGGAAGCAGTCACCTCGGCGACAGTGCGGATCCGCGAGCTGCTCGACGCCGAGCCGGAGCAAGGCAAACCCGAACTCCAGCGTCCTCCCCACGATGCGGGTGGGCACGGTGCGGGTGGGCACGGTGCGGGTGTGGCACGGTGCCTCGCGCGCTTCCTCCGATTACGGCATCGAGCTGCGCGACGTCACGGTCCGCTGGCCTGGCGCTCCATCGACGACGCTGCATGAGGTCTCGATGGCCGTCCCCAGCGTCGGATGCGTCGCAGTGGTCGGGCCGAGTGGCTCGGGGAAGTCGACGTTGGCGATGACCCTCTCGGGCTTCCTCTTCCCCGAGCACGGGTCTGTCGAACTCGGCGGTGTGGACATCGCACCGTGGGACGGGGTTCGCCGGCACGCGACCGTGGGTCTGCTCGAGCAGCGGCCCTACCTCTTCGACACGACGGTCGCAGAGAACCTGCTGCTGGCCCAGCCCAATGCGTCACGGGCGAATCTTGAGGAAGTCGTTCGGCGCGTTGGACTGACCCCATGGGTCAGCGGCTTGCCGAAGGGTCTGGACACTCCCGTGGGTGAACATGGACGTCAGCTCTCTGGGGGGCAGCGGCAACGTCTGGGCTTGGCTCGGCTACTACTGGCTGACCATCCGATCGTGGTGTTGGACGAGCCTGACGAACACCTCGACGCCCTCGCTGCCGATGCCTTGATGGCTGACCTCCTTGGCGCCGCTCGGGGACGCACCACCATCGTGGTCAGCCACCGCCTGGTGCCGCTGGCCGGAGTGGACCACATCGTCGTACTCGATGCCGGTCGGGTGATTGAGGACGGGACTCACGGCGCCCTGGTGGCGCGGGGTGGGTGGTATGCCCGAACCTGGATGCGTGAGCAGGAGATAGCTGCTGCCGTAGCAACAGCGTCCTCTTGGCCCAGCGCCCTAGAGTGATGGGGTGTCCAGCAGAACAGGTCAGCCGACTGACGTTCCGGACGTTCTGCTTGACGCAGTGCTCGGAGTTGGCGGTGATCTCGGGCTGTCACCGACACTGCGACGCATCGTCAGCGCTGCCGTCAGCATCGTTGATGCCAGGTACGGAGCACTGGGAGTGCTCGGCGGCCAGGGTCGCATCGACGAATTCATCGTCGAAGGCATCGATGCCGAGGTTGCTGAGCGCTTGGGTTCTCCCCCGGATGGCAAGGGCATCCTCGGACTTCTGGTGCGTGAATCCCGTCCCCTACGGCTCGCCGACCTGACCCAGCACCCGGAATCGGTGGGCTTCCCTGCAGGCCATCCGCCGATGCGTCGCTTCCTGGGGGTGCCGATCCGCGTCCGTGACGAAGTCTTTGGAAACCTGTATCTCACGGAGAAGAACGACGGCACGGAGTTCACCGAGCACGACGAGCGTCTTGTGGTGACCCTGGCCGCCGCAGCGGGGGTCGCAATCGACAACGCACGGCTGTACGCCGCTGTGGAGCGACGAGCCCGATGGCTGCGCGCATCGTCGGAAGTCGCATCGCTTGCTCTGCTGGGTGCCAGCTCTGAGGAGGTCATGACCGCGGTCGTCGAGCGGGCCCATGAGGCGTCGCAGGCGCAGGTGGCGGCGCTCGTGGAGGTTCACGACATCGGAGTCGGGCGAACGACGCAGGTCGTGACCGGAGCTGAGTGGCAGCACTCGTGGCAGGACTGCACCGTTCGGGTCTACGGAGACGGCGACGAGGTGGTTGCTGCTGAGCTACCGGGAAGCCCGCAGTCGGTCGTGCAGGTACCGGTCCGTTCCCTGCGGAGGCAGTTCGGCACGCTGGTTATGGCGTCGAACGCGTCGGACTGGGCCGAGGCGCGAGGTGAGTCTGTTGCTGCACGGGCGTTCGGTGAGCAGGCCGCGCTGGCAATCGGCCTCACTCAGGCGCGCGCGGAGCACGAGCGTCTGGCGCTCCTCGAGGAGCGGGACCGGATCGGACGCGACCTGCACGACCTGGTGATCCAGCGACTCTTCGCTACTGGAATGGTGCTGCAGGGCGCCCAGCGGCTGACGACGAACCCGGAAGTTTCTGAGCGGGTGGGGCGTGCGGTGAGCGAGCTCGATCAGACCATCCGCGAGGTACGGAGCACCATCTTCGCTCTGCACCACGCGGCGGAAGGTGGCGGCTTGCGTTCACAAGTTCTCCATGAGGTGGCCGCCGGTTCGGGCGCGCTTGGGTTCGAACCCACGGTGCGCTTCGACGGACCCATCGATAGCACTGTCTCCGACGACGTACGTGAACATGTCATCGCTGCCCTGCGGGAGGCACTCTCGAACTCCGCACGGCACGCAGAGGCGACGCAGGTCCGGGTCTCACTATCGGTGGAGTCAGACGAAGTTGTGCTCATCGTCACCGACAACGGGCTGGGTCTCCCCGAGAAACAGAGCCGGCGCAGCGGCCTGGCCAATCTCGCCGGCCGGGCTGAAGCCTCGGGGGGACGCTTCATGGTTGAACCGGTGCCCGATCAACATGGCGGCTCTCGGGGCACCCGCGTCGTCTGGCGTGCGCCAACGAGCGGCACAGTGACGTATGACGATGACGTAGATGACATTGACGTGATGGCTTCGGCCACGACCGATGACCTCACCGCGCGTGGGCTCCTGCTGACCCTCAGCGGGAGCTACTCGACCGTGCAGGGGCCGACCAGTTCACCGGAGAGATCGACTACGTCGCGCTGGCAGTGGGCGACGGCGCTGCAGCCCTGAGCCGTGCGGGGGCGACGACCCCCTAGGGGCGGTCGTGCTCGTCCAGGCGGGCGATGTAGGCGGCTGCTTGGGTTCGCCGCTCCATACCAAGTTTGGCGAGCAGCGATGATACGTAGTTCTTGACCGTCTTCTCCGCGAGGTGCAGCTGGTCGCCGATCTGCCGGTTTGTCATCCCTTGGCCGATGAGGTCGAGAATCCTCCGCTCCTGGCCGGTGAGCGACTCAAGGCGCTCATCGTGGGGCTCTCCGCCTCGCAACCGGTGGAGAACTCGTTCGGTGGCCTTTGGATCAAGGAGTGACTCTCCCCGGGCTACGCGGCGGACCGCCCCGACAAGGTCGGCTCCTCTGATGTCTTTGAGAACGTACCCCGCCGCCCCGGCCAAGAGCGCGTCCACCATCGCCTCGTCGTCGGCGTAGGAAGTGAGCATCAGGCAGTGAACATCGGGCATCGCGGAACGGATCTCGCGGCAGACCTCGACTCCGTTGCCGTCCGGCAGCCGAACGTCGAGAACTGCCACGTCCGGCCGGGCTGCGGGGATTCTGGCGAGCGCCTCGGCGGCCGTAGCCGCTTCGCCGACAACTTCGAGGTCGTCCTCAAGGCCGAGCAGATCGGACAGGCCTCGACGCACCAGCTCATGGTCGTCGAGCAGGAAGACCCTGGTAGGCGGCTCGGTGCCGTGATCGTCTTCGCCCATGACTCTCCTGTGCTGGCAACTGGAGGGGCGAAGGTGTCGATCGCCCGCCCTTTTAGGCTATGCCCCAGTACCATCGTCGACACCGGCGGCACGCGCAGAGGCTGCGCGACGGCGGTTCACCCAGACGGTGTAGTCCGATGTGACCAGCTGGGGGGCACCATGGGAGCATCGGTGTCGTCGAAGTGATGCACCCCCGGAACTGAGCTACGGAATCGGGGTGTGAGGAGGGAGGGTCAGCCGTGAGCGTATGGCGGCACTCTTCAGCCTGGTTTGCCGCCAGCGCCGAGACGGCCGGCGGGGCCGCCGTGGCCGTCGTGCTGGCTGGAGGGCTGGTGGCCGGTGGTCTTACGACCATGGCTGTCGTAGCCGGCCATACCCTCGACAGCGCCCCGCGGCCTCAGGCCGGTGTCACCATCGCACCGACCCCCGACGCGGGAGATCCGCTGCAGGTCGACTCCGCCCCAGGGGATGGCCCGGCGCCGACTCCGACGACGTCGAGGGGTCCGTCACCGCTGCCAGGCTCCGGTCAGGAGACCCCCGGCGTTGCATTGCCCGGTGTGGGCGGCCCCGTGGTCGCCGTGCCGGGTTCTGAGGCGTCCGAGGCACCGGGAGTCGAGCCCTCTTCGGGCGGTGTGGACCCGCCGCCTCCGCCGCAGCAACCCCCGGAAGAGCCGACTGGGGAGCCGACTGAGCAGCCGACCCAGGAGCCGACCGATCCTGACCCCACCGACCCGCCTCGTCCGACGGATTCGCCCAAGCCCACCAAGCCGCCCAACAACGGCGGGGGGAACAACGATGGTTCCGGTAACAACGGGGGTGGGAACAATGTCGGTGGTGGCAGTCCTGGTGGTGGCAACCCCCAAGACCCGAAGCCTGGGAAGCCGGACAAGCCTGGGAAGCCGGACAAGCCTGGGAAGCCGGACAAGCCCGGGAAGCCGGACAAGCCCGGGAAGCCGGACAAGCCCGGGAAGCCGGACAAGCCCGGGAAGCCGGACAAGCCCGGGAGCAACGGCAACCACAAGGGCCATCTGCAGGGCAAGGGGCAAGGCAAGGGCAAACACCACAACCGCTGAGCCCGCCGACAGAACTACCCGTGCCGACAGAACTACCCGTGCCGACAGAACTACCCGTAGGGGTGTTTCCATCGAAGCCCCATCGGGCAGAAGATGGGGGCACCGGACACCCCGGTGACTTGAGCGGTCGACGCAGTGATCCTGCCTCCCGGCCGGTAGGAGGCGCTGCATGGCGATTCCGACGCATGCTCCAGATGACACGTTCGTCCAGCTCCTCACCCCGGAGGGTGAGCGGGTGGAGAACGCCGACTTCCCCCTTGACGTCACCGATGACGAATTGCGCGGGCTCTACCGCGACCTCGTGCTGGTTCGCCGGATTGACGCAGAGGCGACGGCTCTCCAACGCCAGGGTGAACTCGGCCTCTGGGCACAGCTGCTGGGGCAGGAAGCGGCGCAGGTCGGAGCGGGCAGGGCGCTGGTCGCCGGTGACATGGCGTTCCCAACGTACCGAGAGCACGGTGTGGCTTGGTGTCGCGGCGTCGACCCGCTTTCGCTGCTCGGACTGTTCAGAGGGACGACCAACGGCGGCTGGAACCCCGAAGACCATGGCTTCGCGCTGTACACGATCGTCATCGGTGACCAGTGCCCGCAGGCTGTCGGATATGCGATGGGACTGCAGCACGACGCGGCTGAGAACGCATCGATGGTCTTCTTCGGCGATGGCGCCAGCAGCCAGGGCGATGTCAACGAGTCCTTCATCTGGGCGAGTGTGTTCAACGCGCCAGTGGTGTTCTTCTGTCAGAACAACCAGTGGGCCATCTCTGAACCGCTCGAACGTCAGACGAGAATCCCGCTCTTTCAACGAGCATGGGGGTTTGGTTTCCCTGGAGTCCGGGTTGACGGCAACGACGTGCTTGCCTGTCTGGCGGTGAGTCGACAGATGTTGCAACGGGCCCGAGAAGGCGGCGGACCAGCACTCATCGAGGCCTTCACCTACCGCATGGGGGCACACACGACCTCCGATGACCCAACGCGCTACCGCCTCGATACTGACGTCGAAGCGTGGCGGTTGCGTGACCCTCTTGAGCGCCTTCGTTCGTTCCTGCACAAACAGCAGCTGGTTGATGACGGGTTCTTTGATGACCTCGACCAACAGGCAGAGCAGTTGGCGCAACGGTTGCGGGATGGTGTCCGGGCGCTGCCGGATCCGGGCGTTGACGAGATTTTCGTGCACGCCTATGCCGGCCCACATGCGCTGGTGGAGCGTCAGCGCGAGGAGTATTCGCAGTACCTTGCTGGGTTTGCGGTCGGGGACACCCGATGACCGAGACGTTGACGATGGCCCGAGCGATCAATGCAGGTCTTCGTAGTGCGTTGGAAAGTGATGCAAAGACGCTGCTGATGGGTGAGGACATCGGACGCCTGGGCGGGGTCTTTCGTGTGACGGACGGGTTGCAAAAGGACTTCGGGGAGCAGCGTGTCATCGACACACCGCTCGCGGAGTCGTCGATCGTGGGCGCAGCCATCGGGATGGCGATGCGCGGCTATCGACCAGTGGTGGAGATCCAGTTCGACGGTTTCGTGTATGTCGCTTTCGACCAGATCGTCAGCCAGCTGGCAAAGATGCACGCGCGATCAGCAGGACGCGTAAAGATGCCCGTAACCGTGCGTCTGCCGTACGGAGGTGGGATCGGGGCCGTTGAGCACCACAGCGAGTCACCTGAGGCGTACTTCGCACATACCGCGGGGCTTCGGGTGGTGACGCCTTCCAATCCAGTGGATGCGTTTCACCTTGTGCAGCAGTCCGTGGCCTGCGATGACCCAGTTGTCTTCCTCGAGCCAAAGCGGCGCTACTGGGACAAGGCGGACGTCGACACCGCGGCCCCTCCGATGTTGCCCATGGGGTCAGCACGCGTGGCACGTGCGGGAGACCATGTGACTCTTGTCAGTTACGGGCCGATGGTCCGAACGTGTCTGGAAGCGGCGGCAGCCGCGGAGGGCGACGGAACGAGCATTGAGGTAGTCGACCTTCGCTCCTTGTCACCGTTGGACCTCGAGACGGTGACCTCGTCGGTTCGCCGAACGGGACGGTGTGTCGTGGCGCACGAGGCCACGACATTTCTGGGGATGGCCGCGGAGGCTGCAGCCGCCATTTCCGAGGCATGCTTCTTCGAGCTGGAGGCACCTGTGCTGCGGGTTGGCGGGTTCCACACGCCCTATCCGCCTTCTCGGCTCGAGCAGCACTACCTGCCCGATCTCGACCGAGTGCTCGATGCTGTTGACCGCTCGTTGGCCTACTGAGGAGTGACCATGCCGAACGAGCTGAAGTTCTGCCTGCCGGACCTCGGTGAGGGGCTGACCGAGGGCGAGATCCTGCGGTGGCTGGTGAACGCCGGTGACACCGTCGCGGTCAACCAACCGCTGGTCGAGGTAGAGACTGCCAAGGCCGCTGTCGAGCTGCCGTCGCCCTATCCGGGGACCGTCGTCGCACTGCACGCGGCCGAGGGAGACCTCCTGCCGGTTGGTGCGCCCCTCGTGACGATCGCAAGCGAGGACAGCACTGACGGAGTAGTGGACTCCCCATCGTCTGAAACCTCGACCGCAGAACCTTCGCCCGACGAAGGCAGAGAGCCGCTATTGGTCGGCTACGGCGTCGCTGAGGCAGCCACCCGTCGACGTCGCCGAGTTGGTGCACCGAGTCCGCACGGCACGGAGCGGCCCGAGGCCGGGCCACCCGGAGAGCCCGTCAAGCCGGTACGTCACGGTGGTCTCGAGGTGGGTCGCGCTGCAGAGGCGAAGTTCGCTGACGACGCTAGTGCCCCGTCGACGGCACGAGCAAAGCCGCCGGTTCGGCGACTCGCCAAGCAACTGGGCATAGAACTCTCTGGCGTACGACCCACAGGCCGAGACGGCACCGTCACGCGAGACGATGTCGAAGCTGCTGCGAGCCTGCAGCTCGCCGGGACCGGCACAACGGTAGTCGGCGGAGTCGTGGATGGTGATCGACGAGAACCGGTGCGCGGCGTGATGCGCTCCATGGCGGCGGCGATGACCGAGAGCGCCGCCACGATTCCCTCGGTTACCGAGTGGGTCGAGGTGGACGTCACGCGAAGTGCCGCGCTGGTCGATCGGATGAGGGCTTTGCCGGAGTACTCCGACACCAAGGTCACACCACTGCTGCTTGTTGCGGCTGCTTGCCTCGCAGCCCTGCGCCGACAACCACGCCTAAACGCCGCGTTTGACGAGGCCGCGCAGGAGATCGTCTATCGCCGTGCGGTCCGGCTTGGTATCGCCGTCTCGAGCGATCGAGGGCTCATCGTGCCTCACGTGGGAGATGCGGAAGGGCTCACGCTGCACGAGCTCGCTGTTTCACTTGCAGATGTGGTGTCGCGCGGCCGCGAGGGGACCGCAGCCCCCGCCGACCTTGTAGGGGGCACGTTCACCATCACCAATGTCGGGGTCTTCGGCATCGACGGTGGAACACCGATGATCACCCCCGGTCAGTCGGCGGTCTTGGCCTTCGGGACATGGCGAGAGAAGCCATGGGTCGAACGCGGGCACGTCGTAGCACGCACGACGTCAACGATCTCGCTCTCGTTCGACCACCGATTTATCGACGGAGCAACAGGTTCTCGATTCCTCCGGGACGTTGCTGACGTTCTCGAGGAGCCTGCTCTTCTACACCTGTGGTCCTGAGGCGGTGTGCTCGTTCAGGGCTCGCGCAAACGGGTGGTGCGGCTAACCGGGGTGGCGGGGCTAGTTAACGGTGAGCGCCTTGGTGCGAGACCAGGAGTCCCCGTAAGCCGGACCCATCCTGACCAGACACGGTACTGGCGGTGGCAAGAAGGACGGCAAGGCGCTTCACGGATTCATGCAATGACGCTTCCGCGGTGGTGAGCGCCGTGACAGGCTGGCGGTATGAAGGTGTCTGCCATCCAGTTCGACTTCGACGAAAGCGAGCCGTTCGATGACCGCGTCGGACGGATGCTCTCCCTGGTCGCTGCCGAAGCAGCCGCTGACCTCGTCGTGCTTCCTGAGCTGTGGCCTAACGGAGGGTTCACGTACACGTTGTGGGATGACACAGCCCAGTCGTTGAGCGATTCCTTGATGCAACAACTGCGGGACGCCGCACGCTCAGCTTCTGTCGTGCTGCATGGTGGCTCGTTCATCGAGCGCCACGATGACGGTTCGCTCACCAATACCGCCGTCGTCATCGACCGAGACGGTTCCGTGAGGGCGGTCTATCGCAAGATCCATCTATTCGGATTCACCGAAGGCGAGCCGAAGTACCTCGTCGGGGGCGACGAGGTCGTCGTCGCTGACACGTCGGTCGGCCGGCTTGGATTGGCTACCTGTTACGACCTTCGGTTCCCCGAGATGTTTCGACGTCTGACCGACGAGGATTCCGACGTGTTCGTCGTTCCGGCGGCCTGGCCCGCCGCACGGATCTCGCACTGGTCGGTGCTGGCGCGTGCCCGTGCGATCGAGAACCAGCTGCCCCTTGTCGCGGTGAACACCACCGGCACCCACGGGGGCGTCACGATGGGCGGAGCCAGCCTGGTGGTCGATGCGCTCGGTGCAACCCTTGCGGAGGCCGGTGACGGGGAGCAGGTGATCCGCGCCGAGCTCGACCTCGCCCATGCGCGTGAGTGGCGCGAACGCTTTCCCGCACTGGGTGACCGCCGCCTCTAGGCCGGTATCCCTTTGGGACGTCGATCCGTCTATGGGTTAAGACAACGAAGTGATCGCCCCGAGGAGGCAACCGTGACCTGCAACATGGGACGCACCGACCGCATGATCCGCGCCCTGCTCATCGCACCCGTGCTCGTCATCATTGGGATCGTCGCCGGCCCCACCGGCATACTCGCCTACGTCCTGTACGCGCTTGCGGGTGTGATGCTGGCCACCAGTGCCGTTGGCTTCTGCCCGCTCTACGCTCCGTTCAAGATCAGCACGACGTCTCGCGAGCACGCGAACGTCTGACCACACTGAGGACAGGGAATCCGTGAGCGTCGACGCTCCGCTACGCACGCACGCTGACCTCCGACGACGAGGCCGCCAACGACCTCGTCCAAGACACGGTGACGCGTGGTCTGGACCGGATCGACCAGTTCCGCGACCATTCGTCGCTGGCCACCTGGCTGCATCGCATCATGCACAACCTTGCCGTGGACGCCGCACGTCGTCATCGTGAGTATCCGGCCGGTGACCTGCTCGGTGAGGCCGCAGACGACGAGGTTCAGGAACTCGAGGTCAAGTGGCGAGACGATGCCTATACCGTCGATTCCGCAGTCGTCATCGAGCGCGCTGAGGCGCGCGAAGAGCTGCTCGACGGCCTCGCGAGGCTTCCGTTCATCTACCGCAGTGCTGTCGTGCTTCACGACGCTGAGGGGTTCACGGCTGCTGAGCTTGCTTCGGTGCAGGAGATAGCCCTGCCGGACTCGTGGGCACCACTGCTGCGCTGGGCGCGTGGCGCGACTCCGATGCCGTCATCCCGCCGCAGCTGACCGAGCGGATCCGCGGGCACTGAACCGATCCCCCCTCCGGGTGCGACAGAAAGGGTGAAGGTCTAGCCCCGAGGAGCCAGAGGGACGACAGTGTCCAGCGTGCCGAGCACCGAGCCCAACGACGCAGCGCTGCTGCGCCTGGTGGCTGACGGCGACCGCAGAGCGTTGGAGCAGCTCTACTCGCGCCACGCTGGGTGGCTGCTCATTCGACTCGGGCGTCGCTGCGCCGACCCTGGCTTGGTCGACGAGGTAGTGCAGGACACCTTCGTCGCCGTCTGGCGTGGAGCAGGTAAGTACGCCGGGCAGGGTGAGGTCGCCGCCTGGATCTGGGGTATCGGTGTTCGGCGGTTGATCGACGCGCTGCGTCGCAGCCCGCGCGCGGACCTTGTCGCAGAGATGTCGCAGGCCGGCGCGGAGATCTCGGCCGAGGAGCGTGTGTTGCTCGGCGTCCAGTACGGCGACCTTGCGGGTGCGCTAGATCGGCTGTCGCCGGAGCTACGCGCCGTAGTCCAATCGACGGTGCTGGACGGACTCACGACGGCCGAGGCCGGGCGGCTGCTGGGCATCCCCCAAGGAACGGTCAAGACACGGATGAAACGAGCACGCGAGGTGCTGAGGGAGGAACTGGCATGAGTTGGCACGTTTCCGGGCAGTTGGTGACGTCGTACGCGTCCGGCGTGCTCGTGGGCGCCCGCGCCGCGTCTGTCGAGGCGCACGTTATGACGTGTGCCGAGTGTCGCAGTGCGGTAAATGCAGAGGTGTCGCCAGTGCGCATGCACGGCATCTGGAGCGCTATCGAGGACGACGTCGACATGCCGCGACGCAGCTGGGTCGAGCGGGTTCTGGCGTCGCTGGGCATGTCAGACAGTGATGCGCGGCTGGTATCGGTGGCGCCCTCCCTTCATGCCTCTTGGCTGCTCTCTCTGGCTGCTGTCCTGGCTTTCGCGGTGTGGGCGAGCAACTCCAGATCTGGGGGCACCACGCTGTTTCTGATCCTTGCTCCCATCGTGCCTGTGCTTGCGGTCGGTGGCTCGTACGGCCGAGGCATCGACCCGACCTTCGAGGTCTCGTTAGCGAGCCCGTACCCGACGCTGCGCCTGGTCATCCTTCGCTCAACGGCAGTCGTTGCCGCGTCCGGGGTACTGGCACTGGTCGCGTCGCTCTTCGTACCGAGCGGCGGCGATGTGGCCGCCTGGTTGCTGCCCTGCCTTGCACTCTTGTCGATCACCCTCGTCGTTTCCCGCTGGTTCACACTGCCGCTTGCCGCAGCAGGGGTGGCCGCCGTCTACGCGCTGCCACTACTCGTGGCTCTGGCGAATCACCGCGACGTGGCACACCTGCTGCTCTCGGCATCCCTGCAGTGGGCGGCGCTGGTGCTCTCCGTTGGCTGTATTGCCCTGCTGACCCATGATCCGATGATTCGCTCAGCCCTGAGGAGGAACCGATGACCACAGCTGCCACGGTGAGTGAGGTGCGGCGCCGGTTTGGCCGCACTCGCGCGCTCGACGGCGCCACTTTCGAAATCGGCACCGGAGTCACAGGTCTGCTCGGACCGAACGGTGCCGGCAAGACCACGTTGCTACGCATCTTGGCAACGGTCTCGGCCCCTGACTCAGGTGCAGTGTCGGTCTTCGGGCGTAACCCCGCCTCTGCTACTCAGCGCATTGAGATTCGTCGCCGGCTCGGGTACCTCCCTCAGGACCCAGGGTTCCAGCGCGGCTTCAGCGTCTTCGAGTTCATCGACTACGTGGCCATCCTCAAAGAGATGACCGACCGCCATCAGCGGCACGCTGAGGTGCGACGGGTGATCGACGCCGTCGATCTGGCATCGGTCAGCGGCAAGCGGGTGCGGGCGCTCAGCGGCGGAATGCGTCGTCGGGTGGCCCTAGCGGCGTCTCTTCTGGGTGAGCCGCAGTTCCTGGTGCTCGATGAGCCGACAGCCGGCCTCGATCCCGAGCAGCGACTGCGCTTCCGTGAGCTGGTCTCATGCGCCGGTGAAGGCCGAGCCGTCTTGCTCTCGACCCACCAGACCGAAGATGTGGCCGCCCTCTGCCAGGACGTCGTGGTTCTGGATAAGGGCCGGGTGCTCTTCCAGGGAACGCCGTCTGACCTGTCAGCTGTTGCCGCCGGACGCGTGTGGCTGGCCGACGAGCGGGTCGGCAGTGCCGAGCTGGTGTGGCGTACGGGTGAGGGTCGGTTCCGTCATCTCGGTACACCGCCGAACGGTGCTGAGCTCGTCGAGCCGACTCTCGAGGACGGCTACCTGCTGCTGGTCGGCCGGTTTGACGAGGAGGTGGCGGCATGAGCGCCGTGCTGGAATCGCATGTGATGGAACGTCAGAAGTCTGGTGCGACGTGGCTGGCTGTACTGGTGCTCGGCTGGCGTGAGGGACGCCGGATGGTGTTGTCACCCGTGCTATTGCTGGTCTTCGGGTTCTTCACACTGATGATCGGCATTGACGTGCTCGCTGAAGCACGCAGCTACTCATTGCCCACGCGTTCCGCCGCCTACGGAACCGTGTTCTTTGTCTTCTCCCTCTACGCTGGTTTGCTCTTCTACATCACGTGCCACCTCGTCACTTCATCTGCGCGCCGCACGAAGGCGGAGGGCCAGCTGGCGTCCTCGCCGCTCTCGCCCCGAGCCCGTGCTGCTGGCGTGTGCGCAGGCGTTGTGCTTGGACCGGGTCTGCTCACCCTCGTCGCGATTGGCGCCCTTGCGCTCCTTGGAAACGACGTGGTGCTCACTGACCTGAAGTCGCCTGTCAGCGGCGCCGAGCTTGCGCAGATCGTGCTCATCGTCATAGGAGGTGGACTGTTCGCCGTCATGGTGGCGACGTGGCTTCGCTTCCCTGGCTCACTGCCCCTGGGGTTCGTCGCACTGGCGTTCGGCACGCTGTGGATGCTGAACGCCGAACGGCTCCCGATCAACACCTGGCCGTGGTTCGCCCCCTACCTGAGCTCGTATGAGTGGTCTGACGCAGTGTGGTCGCTTCAGGGTTCGCATACGTGGCACGCCGTTTACCTGGCGGGGCTGTGCGCTTTGGCATTCTGCGCGGTCATGCTCCGCGAGCGTGAGGGGCGTCTGCGCTGGCTCGTCGTCTCGGCCGGGGTCCTGGCAGCCACCGCTGCTGCCGGAGCCATGCAGCTATGACCGACATGCTTGCATCGTCGCGAGCTGTTGCTGGTCGCGAGCACCGAGGGCTAGCCCCGTATGCGCCCCGCCTCACTCGGTGCCAGATCCTCGCGGTCGGCATCGCAGGGTCGTGGTTGGTGGTGTGGTGGCGTGCAGCGGACGTCACCAGCCCGGACGCCGCCGCGTGGCTCATCCGGGCGCTCGCTGCATTGTCCGCCGTCACAGTGGTGTTCGCCTTCGACGATCCGTCCGTCGAGATGACGCGTGCGCTGCCCCTTGCACGGGGTGCGTTGATGCGGATCCGGTTTGGCGTTGCGGGTGTCGCCGTGTTGATGGCGTTGGCACCCGCCGTTGTGGCGAAGTGGCGGTACTTGGACACGGGGTCGACGGCGCTGGGCCTGGCGGTGGAGGTCAGCGCGCTCGTGGTGACGGCGATCGCGGCGTCGCTGGTGCTTCAGCGTCAGTTCGGCGTCAGTGAACCGGCGCAGTTCATGGTGCTCGTCGTCATAGGCTTGATGATGGCGGGGCAGATGCTTGGGGAACGCTGGCCAGTCCTGGCCCCGCCTGGCCCGCAGTGGGCGGAGGCGCACTGGCGCTGGGCAGGCGTGCTGGTCGTGGGGATGCTTGTGATGGCATGGCAGGTGCGTGACCCCGCAGCGCGTCCGCTGCGGAGGTCGCTCCGCAGGTAGTCCGGGAGTAGCCTCACCGCGTGACTACCCCGCACCCAGAGACCGGTCGTTTTGCCGAAACCTTCACGCAGGTGGGGGAGGCCCTCGACGCGTGGTTGGCCAAGGAGCGGGTCGACGCACTGCACTCGCCGACCGACTGGCAGGAGCAGCTCACCCGCCCGCTCCCTCACGACGGCATCGGCTCCGACGCGACGCTGCGTGAGTACATCGATCTTGTTCTCCCGCACGGCCCGCACCTGACATCTGAGGCCTCGTGGGGGTGGATCACCACGGGCCCGGCGACGGTACCCACTGCGGTGGCGGCGGCCAGCATGATCGCGGCGCCGCAGCGGCAGACATTGACTGCCTTCAACCTGCTCGAGGAGCAGGCGCTCGACTGGCTCGTCGAACTCTGCGGGCTTCCCGCGGGAATGAAGGGCGTCTTCTCCAGCGGGGGCTCAACAGCGAACCTCGTCGCACTCGGGGCGGCCCGCCAGTGGGCCTTGGAGCAGCGTGGAGTCGACCCGGCCGGCGATGGTCTGGGTGGACTCGAGCTGGCCGTCTACACCTCGACGCAGGCGCACCACACCGTGCAGCGCTCGGCTGGAGTGCTGGGCATTGGCCGCAGCCAGGTGCGCACCGTACCTACCGATGCCGAGCTTCGCCTCGACGCCGATGCCCTGGATGCGGCCATGACCGCGGACGTGGCGCACGGCGTCCTACCCGTCGCCGTTGTTGCCGCAGCAGGGACGACCAACACCGGCGCGGTCGACCCACTGCGTCGATGCGGTGAGATCGCCAAGAAGCATGGCGCCTGGTTCCACGTAGACGGGGCGTACGGACTACCCGGAATCCTCGATGAGCGAGTTGCTCCGCTCTACGACGGGCTCGAGCTCGCCGACTCCGCCATCACCGATCCCCACAAGTGGCTCAACGCCCCGACGGGAATCGCGGCCACATTCGTGCGTGACCGTTCGATCCTGCACCGCGCTTTCACACAGGAGGCGGCCGACTACCTCGAAGGTGCCTTCACACCCGACGACGTCCAGGTCTCGCTCGACTCGATGGGCATTCCCTACTTCGACTTCGGCGTGGAGCTGTCATCGCCAGTCAGGGGTGTGCTGGTGTGGAGCATCCTGCGTGAACTCGGTGCTGATGGGGTCCAAGCGCGGGTTGTTCAGGACAACGACTTCGCGCGTCATGTCGCGCATCGGGCGAGTGAACACCCCCGTCTTGAGCTGCTGCTCGACCCGGTTCTGTCGATCTGCGTCTTCCGCTACCTGCCCGCTGATGACGTGAGCGAGGTTGCCGTTGACGCGGTCAACCGTGAGATCCTGCGGCGGCTGGCCCGCGAAACTCGCTTCGTGGTGAGCTCGACGATCGTGCACGGTCAGTTCGCGCTGCGGCCGTGTTTCATCAACCCACGGACGTCCCTTGCTGACGTGGATGCCTTCGTAGATACCGTTCTGGCGCTCGGATTGGGCCTCGAGTAGGCACTCTCGTGCAATGACTGCGGAACGCTTTCCGCGGTGAGCGCGGTTTTCGTTCCAGACTCGCCGTGGTTTGTCGGGTGGATCCGGCATTAGGCTCAACAGATGACGCAGTTGCAAGGTCGGCGATGAGCTACGCGGTCTATGTCGGCAAGGAACTGACCGCGGACGGCGTCGGCTATCTCGCCGGCTATGGGGATGAACCCTCCAGCCACTGGCTGGAGCTCGTCCCCAGTGCAACCCACGCGCCCGACGCCGTCGTTGAGGTCGGCGTGACGCCGGCCGCGGACATGCCGGGTATCCGATCCACCATTCCTCAGGTACCTGAGACTTTCCGACATCTGCGCGTGAGCTACTCGGCGTTCCTCGGCGTCCCGGCCCCGCTGACCAATGGTGGTCTGAATGAGCACGGGGTGGCAGTGCGCGACGTGTGGTCGACAAGCAGCCCATGGTTGATTGCGTTGACCCCTCCCGACCAACAAGGCCCGAGCTACAGCGACCTGGCGCGTCTGGCTCTGGAGCGTTGCCGCACCGCCCGCGAGGGTGTCGAGCTGATCGGTGACCTGATCGCTGAGTACGGCGAGTCCACCTATGGGGGCAACTCGCACCTGATCGCGGATGCAGACGAGGCGTGGGTGGTGATCGAGTTTGCAGGTGGTGCCGGGCTGTGGGTCGCCGAGCGACTCGGAGCCCAAAGCATCAGGGTCAGCCGTCCCGGCTATATCGGTGTCATCCCCGAGGACTTTCTCGACCGGGACTACTTTGCGGGCGCCCCTCACCTCGTCGACTTCGCCGTTGAGCATGGGTGGTACCGGACGAGTGACGGACCTTTTGACGTCAACGCGGTGTACGGCGACGGAAAGGGCCGATGGGAGGGGGCCGCGTGGATGGAGGAGCAGCTGGCCGAGCGGGCCGCTCGCCCTGGAGGTATCACCCTTGAGGACGTTTTCTGGGCGGTGCGAACCGATCGGCTCACCGGCGACACTGCTGGCTATGGACAGGTCGTGCCGCTTCTTCCGGCCGACGAACACGCCGATCTACGGGTGTTGTGGCACGCAGTGGTTGGCGCGGTGGCTGCGCCGTTCACCCCTGTCCCACTCGGTGTGCGAGAGGTGGAGCCGGAGTTCGCCCAGCACCGCTACCTAACGGCGGGGGAGAGCTCAGTGTTCGTGTCCGGTGGTCTCGACGGTGGAGCAACGCAGAGCGCAGTTCCGCCGGGGGTCGAGGCGACAAGGTCGGCGGTCGCGGTGCACAAACGGCTCATGTACCTATTGGCTGAGCACCACGAGGTGTTCCTGCCGGAGGTGCTGCCGGTCTGGGAAGCAGTGGAACGGCGGTGCGTCGCCGGTCTCGAGACGGCGATCGAGTCGGCTCGCGTGCTGCTCGACGCCGGACGGGCCGACCTTGTGGAGGACCTTCTCACCCGGTTCAGCAGCAGGGAGATGCTCCACGCACTGAACCTTGCCGAGGCGATGGTCTCGAGCATGGAGGCCCGGTCGCGCGTCCTCTTCGGCGTCCGAACATCGAGAGGGTGGCGCGGCCCGGAGATCCTGTGGTGACCGAGCTACGCGTAGCCTCGCAGGGTGGTCCGTCTACGAGCGCCCGAGCTGCAGGGTCGAGGGTGGCTGAACACCGGGGGACGCCTGCTCAGCCTGAGTGAGCTCCGGGGTCGGTTCGTGCTCCTCGACTTCTGGACCGGGTGCTGCGTCAACTGCCTGCACGTGCTGGACGAGCTTCGACCCCTGGAGGCCAAGTACACCGACGAACTCGTCGTCGTTGGCGTCCACTCGCCGAAGTTTCCGCACGAGGGGACTCCGGAGGCTGTGATTGCCGCCGTCGAGCGCTATGGGGTCACACACCCGGTGCTCGACGACCCAGACCTGCAGACGTGGCAGCAGTACGCCGTTCGCGCCTGGCCGACGCTAGTGCTGATCGACCCTGAGGGCTACGTGATCGCGCAGCATTCGGGCGAAGGCCACGCCCACGCCATCGACATGCTGCTCGAGCGTCTGGTCAACGACTACCAGTCCCGCGGGACGTTGCACCCGGACGACGCGTTCACGCCAGATGCTGCACCGGACGACACCACTCTGCGGTTCCCCGCCAAGGCGGTGCTGCTCCCAGATCGCAGCCTGTTGGTCGCGGACGCGGGACACCACTCCCTTGCCCAGCTCGACTCGACCAGCGGCACGCTCATACGGCGTATCGGCACCGGAACGCGCGGCTACCTCCCTGGAGCCGCGACGGCAGCGCAGTTCAACGAACCCAACGGGCTCTGCCTGCTGCCGCCCGACATTCGCACACGCGTCGGATACGACGTCGTCGTTGCCGACACCGTCAACCACGCCCTGCGCGGTGTCCGACTGCGCGACGGACGCGTCCGAAATCTGGCTGGAACCGGCCAGCAGTGGATGCAAGGTGACCCCTTGCCCGATCAAGCGTTCGCCGACACTCCCATGAGCTCACCGTGGGACGTCGTGTGGATGCCGGCATGGTCGGAGGTGGCCATCGCCATGGCAGGCAACCACCAGCTGTGGAGCTACGACCCCCTTGCCGGACGGCTCACACTACGTGCGGGAACGACCCAGGAGGGTCTCGTCGACGGTGACCTCATGCAGGCTTGGTTCGCGCAACCGTCCGGCTTCGCCGTCTCCTCGGACGGAGGGACGCTGTGGTTTGCCGACGCCGAGACGTCGGCTCTGCGTCGGGTCACCAACGGCGTCGTCACCACCGAAGTGGGAAGTGGGCTCTTCGACTTCGGCTACGTCGACGGCCCAGCAACCGAGGCATCGCTGCAGCATCCGCTCGACTGCTGCGTGCTGGCGGACGGTTCGGTTGCCATCGCCGACACCTACAACGGAGCTGTTCGTCGCTTCGACCCTGTGACGCGCACAGTTACGACAGTCGCCGGTGACCTCGCCGAACCCAGTGGGCTGATCGCACTCGGAGATGAGCTGTTCGTCGTCGAGTCGGCAGCACACCGACTGACCCGTGTGCGACTTCCGGCCGAAGCCACCATGGTGAAGGCTTCTGGCATGCAGTCACAGCGGCCGGCTGTATCGCTGCGCCCCGGAACGATTGCGCTCGAGGTGCTCTTCACGCCGCCACCTGGTCAGAAGCTCGACGACCGGTACGGCTCCGCCACCCACGTCTCCGTGTCATCGACTCCGGCCCACCTTCTCGAAGCGGGCACTGGCCCCGCTGACGCGCTTCGTCGAGTGATTCGCATCGGGGATGCCGTCGACGCCGGCGTGCTGCACGTATCCGCACGGGTGGCCTCCTGCGACGACGGTGACGCGGAGTTTCCCGCGTGTCACGTGCACCAGCAGGACTGGGGTGTCCCGGTGACCGTTGGCGCCGACGGGGAGAATGAGCTCACCCTCCCCCTCGCCGCCCACTGATCACAACCACGAATGCGGAAGTTCTCCGGGGACAGGCCCCCTGTGATGTGAATCCCGGATGTGAAGTGTCAGAAGGCGGATTCGTCGAGCTCCATGACGTCGAGGTCGGTGGCTTCGAGGACCGAGCGCTCAGCGCTGAGGTGCGGCAGCACCTGTCGGCAGAACCACTGCGCGGCAGCGATCTTTCCGCGATAGAACTCTTCGTCGGACTCGGACACGTCACTTTCCAGCGCGGCCAGAGCCACCGTTGCCTGGCGCAGCAGCAGCCACGCAACGACGACGTCGCCGACGCTGAACAGCAGTCGCGTCGTGTTGAGCCCTGCTCGGTAGACCTGCGGTGCATCTGTACCTGATGCCATCGCGAACCTGGCCATCACCTCAATCATCGCCCGCACGTCCTGCAGGGCCGAGCCGAGCAGCTGCCGTTCGCGAGCCAGCTCAGCGTTCCCGCCCACGGCTAGAGCACTGATCTCCTGGCCCAACGCAGTGATGGCGCCGAACTGGTCTTTGACCATCTTCCGGAAGAATAGGTCCAGCCCCTGGATCGCGGTGGTTCCTTCGTAGAGGGTGTCGATCTTGGCGTCGCGGATGTATTGCTCGATCGGATAGTCCTGCAGGTAACCGGACCCGCCGAAGCACTGCAGAGACTCCGCCAGCAACCCGTACGACTTCTCCGACCCGTACCCCTTGACGATCGGGAGCAGGAGGTCGTTGAGCGCGTGTTCGGCTGAGGCATCCTCCCCTGACGACTCCTTTACTTCGACGGCGTCCTGCACCGAAGCGGCGTAGAGCATGAGAGCGCGGAGCCCTTCGCTGTACGACTTCTGCGTCATGAGAGAGCGACGGACGTCTGGGTGGTGGATCACCGTGACGCGCGGGGCTGTCTTGTCGGATGCCTGCGTGAGGTCGGGCCCTTGAACGCGGGTCTTGGTGTACTCAAGCGCGCTGAGATAGCCGGCCGAGAGTGTGGCGATAGCTTTCGTGCCGACGAGCATGCGTGCGTACTCGATCACCTTGAACATCTGCGCGATGCCGTCGTGCACGTCACCCACCAGCCACCCGACGGCGGCCTCGCGCTCGCCGAAGGTCAGCTCGCAGGTTGCGGACGCTTTGAGTCCCATCTTGTGTTCGACGTTGGTGGCGTAGACGCCGTTGCGCTCCAGCAGCTCTCCATTGCTCCAGTCAACGAGGAACTTCGGCACGATGAAGAGCGAGAGCCCCTTGGTGCCGGGGCCAGCTCCATCAGGGCGGGCAAGCACAAGATGGATGATGTTGTCGGTCATGTCGTGTTCACCGGACGTGATGAACCGCTTGACTCCGGTGATGTGCCACGAGCCATCCGGCTGCTCGGACGCAGTGGTGCCTCCAGCACCGACGTCGCTTCCGGCGTCCGGCTCAGTGAGCACCATGGTGGCGCCCCAACGCTGCTGCGCCCAGACGCGCGCCCACTGCTTCTGCTCGTCGGTCCCGAGGTCGTAGACGAGACGTGCGAACGCCGGTCCGGTCGAGTACATGTGCACGGCCGGGTTCGCGCCGAGAACCATCTCGGCGATCGCCCACCGCAGCGAGGGTGGAACGAGGGTTCCGCCGAGCTCTTCGTTGAGGTCGAGGTCGGGCCAGCCGCCTTCGGTGTACGCGTGAAAGGCCTTGGCGAACTCCTGAGGCATCGCGACGCTGTGCGTCGCCGGGTCGAAGACCGGCGGCGTTCGATCGCCTGAGACGAACGCGTCCGCCAGTGTGGTGGTGGCGAGGTGCTCGACCTCGCGGAGCAGCGAACGCGCCGTATCGGCGTCCACCTCGCTGTAGCGACCGGTACCCAGGACCTGGTCACGTCGCAGCACCTCGAAGAGCATGAACTCGATATCGCGAAGGTTCGCCTGGTAATGGCCCATGGCCCGGCCCTCCCGGTGCTACTGATGAGTAACTTCTATGTTACTCGTCGGTAGCCCTGAAGGCGCCCTTGAGCGGCGGCCTCGCCTGAAGGGACTATCTCGACCCCATCCGTAACGCCTCCGTAACGGCGTCAGGGGCACCATGGTGCCGCCAGCCCCTTGGCTGGCCATGCAGAGCGCCTGCGAGAGCGGAGGGAGCGGTGATGGTCCGCCTCGCCAACATCATCGGTGCGACTCAGCTGGTTCTGCTGGTAGGGCTGGTCATCGGCGCCGGCTGGCGGGGGTTCGTCATCGGAGTCTTGGTTGGGTCCGCGGCGGCAGTCGGCTGGCTGTTGGCGTCGCGGATTCCGCGGAACCCGCTCGGCTGGATGCTTCTCTTCGTGTCGGGATGCTTTGCCCTCGCAGCCCCCGCCTACGCGCTGGGTGACTCGCTCGCCGACTCTCATCCGCAAGTCGCAGCCTGGTTTCTTTGGTTCGCCGGCGGCGATGACACCGGTTGGATCTGGCTACCGCCGGTCGGGCTTCTCTTCACCCAGGTGCTTCTGAGGTTTCCCGATGGACGGCTCCCTTCCCCGCGTTGGCGGTGGTTCTCGAACTTCTCGATCGCGCTGCTTGTGACGGGGACGGTCCTCATCAGTGCGGCGTATGCCGAAGTGCGTCCGGGAGTTGCCAACCCCGTTGCGAGCGAATGGGTCATTGCCCACATCGACACGATCTTTCCCTTGCTCGGGCTGCCGCTGCTTGCCTGCTTCTTCGTGAGTGCGGCATCAGTCGTGGTGCGCTACCGACACGCAGGCTCGGTCGAGCGTGCCCAGATTCGCTGGGTCGCATGGGCTGCGTCCATCGTGATCGGCACGTTCATTCTCTCGTTCGCCGTGCCGTGGAATGTCGAGGACGTGCTGAACCAGGTTGTCGTCATCATGTACGCCCTCATCCCGATCGCAATCGGGATTGCCGTGATGCGTTATCGCCTCTACGAGATCGACCGGATCGTCAGCCGCTCGATCTCATACGCGCTCGTGAGTGCGGCGGTAGTCGGGGTGTACGCAATTGTCGTGACCTCTCTGACCAACCTCGTTCCAGGATCGGGGTCGGGGCCGATCGCAATCGCGACACTCGCCGCAGCGGCTGTGTTCCAGCCCGTGCTGCGGCGCGTCCGAGGGGCCGTCGATCGGCGGTTCGACCGAACCGCCTACGACGGTCAACGCACTGCGGACGCATTCGCAGAGGGGCTTCGTCACCAGATGGATGCCGGCAAGGTCCAGCGAGAGCTCAGCAAGGTGATTTCGGCGGCTCTTGCCCCGTCTGAGATCTGGGTGTGGACGCCGCCGCAGCATCGAGTGTGATGGCCAACGTTGCGGCTCCGACCTCCGTAAGATCACCGTCGTGCCAACGCCCTCTCTCCGCGCCACCACCTGGATGGGGTGGCTCTTCGTCATTGGCTCGGCTTGCTTCGCCGTTGGCGTGGTCTTCAGCCTCAGTACCAGCTGGTCTCCGGTCGTTGGTGCGCTCACCTTCTTCGTCGGGTCGATCTTCTTCACCTCGGCGTCCAGCATCCAGATGCGCCTGGCCTGGCGGTCGGGACCGGAGGGACCGACCGCCAGCACAACCGCGGCCCTGCTGAGCCGAGCGCCGGCCTGGACCAGTTCCTGGATCCAGTGGATCGGCACGATCTTCTTCAACGTCACGACGCTGGCCGCCTTGGTTGACCTATCGGGACGACAGGCGGTCGAGAACCAGGTGATCTGGCGCCCGGACGCCGTTGGCTCGATTCTCTTCCTAGTCTCCAGCGCCATTGCGCTGATGCCGGACGTCCGACGTCATCGGCACGGACACGCTCGCGACCGTTCGTGGACGATCAGCACGTTCAACATGGTCGGGTCGATCTTCTTCGGCATATCCGCGGTCGGCGCTTATGTGGTCCCGTCCACGAACGAACTGCTGAACGCGAGATGGTCTAACGGTGGGACGCTGTTGGGCGCGCTCTGCTTCCTCGTCGGGGCGTGGTTGGTGATCCCGCGGAGAGTGTCGCGTCAACAGGCCTTGTAGACGTAGGTCTTCGAGCCGGGAGCAGTGACGTTGCGATCGCGCAGGATGATCGAGAGCTCGCTACCCCAGCGCTCGCACGAGTAAGTGAAGTCTTGAAGTCGGTACTCGATGACGTACACCTGGTCGCCGTAAGCAGCGGTGTAGGCATTGCACTCCTTGTATCTCCCACATTCCTCGGCAACGGCAAAATCAAAGCCGGCGGTTTTGCCGCGCGCTGTCTGGCCGGCTGCGTTCTTCTGTCCGATGGCGAGACCGTTGGAGTGGGCGTGGTCGATCAGGAGTTTTGCGAAGGCGAAGGCTTGATCGCGGGTCAGTAGCCGGTTGGACCGCGTCCACGAGTCGAGATTGTCGGGCTCCACTGCCTGAAAGCCGTCATCTGCGCACCGGGTGATCCAGCCGTTGACAATGCTGGCGAGCGCGTCTCGCTTCTCGGGAGTTCCGATGTCAAAGAGAACCTCGCCCCAATAGCTGTCAACGACGTAACCGCCGCCAGGCTTCTTCAGCAGCAGGTTGTCGTGGTTGTTCTTCCACCAACGCACCCTGTCCGGCTGAGTTTGGTAGGCGTTGACGTAACACATCGTGTACGCGCCGGCGAGTGGCGCTTCGGTACGGTCGCGCGAGACCACGGTGACGCCCTTGCGCGGGGTATAGGGCTTTCCGATTTGGTAGTCCCACTTGGCGTTGGCCGTTGGAAGCACTGGGTTGGGGGCGATCACGGACGCTGCTGGGGCGGCGACCATCGAGACGATCGCTCCTGCAGCGAGGGCGAGTGCGCCCAGGCGGGTACGCATCACGAAGTCGGCCACCTCTTTCAGTCCCCTATGCATCGACGCCGTGCCGCCGTCAGCGCTGGGCCTAACGGGTGATCGCGGCGGGAGGGGGCCCCACCGAGGGAGGGGAGCGGGTGACGAGAATCGAACTCGCACTGTCAGCTTGGGAAGCTGATGTTCTACCATTGAACTACACCCGCGCGGCTCTCCCCGAGGGAGAGCACCTGTGATTATGCCGCACCTGGACCCGCCCGGGCCACGGGGCATTGTCGGGCTAGTAGTCTCCCCGCGTGCTCCTCTCCGACCGTGACATCCAGGCTGAGATCGCTGCTGGACGCGTCCAGCTCGAGCCCTTCGACACCGCGATGGTCCAGCCATCCAGCGTCGATGTCCGTCTCGACCGCTACTTCCGGGTGTTCGAGAACCACCGTTACCCGCACATCGACCCGGCACAGGAGCAACCCGACCTCACGCGCATGGTCGAGCCCGACGGCGATGAGCCGTTCATCTTGCACCCCGGAGAGTTCGCTCTCGCGTCGACCTACGAGGTCGTGAGCCTCCCCGACGACGTTGCCGGACGACTGGAGGGCAAGTCATCACTCGGCCGTCTCGGCCTTCTGACGCACTCGACGGCCGGCTTCATCGACCCCGGCTTCAGCGGTCACGTCACGCTCGAGCTGAGCAACGTCGCGACGCTCCCCATCAAGCTCTGGCCCGGGATGAAGATCGGGCAGCTCTGCCTCTTCCGGCTTTCTTCACCGGCTGAGCACCCGTACGGTTCGGCAAAGTACGGCTCGCGCTACCAGGGCCAGCGTGGCCCGACGCCGAGCAAGTCGTTCTTGAACTTCCATCGGACGGACATCCCGCCGACGGCGTGACGCACGGGTTCTCTACACGGAGCCGCTGTTCGGGCGTCCGTAAGGAAAGATGCCTTCCTCGGCCATCCGGAGTCGTTCCTCGGAGTCACTGTCCTGTCGGGCGACTTCAGCCTGCTCGGCTCGATAACGCCAGATGAGCAGTCGCGTCCACAGGTCCTTGGCGGACTTGGTGATGCCACCCATGGTCGTCTCCCCTCGCGTGAATCGAGTGTGACAGACCTAGCCGGCCTCGGGGCCATGCTCAGTGAAGGTGGCTTGCCCTGGCGATCTGCAGTCGCTCGGTGGCGTTGCGCTGACTGCGCGAGCGGGCAACGTGCTGCTCCTCGTAGCGCCATATCTGGAAACGCTGGACGAGACGCTCGACGGGGGCGACGACAGAACTCACAACACACCTCTAGGGAAGGGCCGACTTACGTCGGCGTAGTACATAGGAACAAGACATATGGCAACACACGGAGCACCGGTGTTCCAAATCGTGGGGATTTCATTCCACGATACGGCACAAGGTCTCGGATCCAAGCGTCATTTAGCGTCGCACTCGGTCTGCTGAGGCGTCAGCTGAGTGTGCACTGGGCGGGCTTGGTGGGTTGCTCTATGGGGTTGAACTGCTCTGGCTGACCGACCCGTTCTTGGCGGCCTTGAGCAGCAGCTGGGCGACGTCGACCACCTGCACCTGTTCCTCGCGCTCGACGTCTGACTGCACCTCGGCGACGCCGTCACTCAGCATCACCCGGCAGAACGGGCAGCCGACTGCGATGGTCTTTGCGCCGGTCGCGATCGCCTCTTCGGTGCGTTCGGTGTTGACCCGCTTGCCGATCTTCTCCTCCATCCACATGCGGGCCCCACCGGCGCCGCAGCAAAATCCCCGCTCGGAGTTACGCGGCATCTCGGTCAGTTCAGCGCCAGATGCGCCGATCAAGTCGCGCGGAGGGCTGTAGACCTTGTTGTGCCGGCCGAGGTAGCACGGGTCGTGGTACGTCACCTGCTCGCTCACCGACGAGACCGGTGTGAGCTTGCCATCACGGACGAGTGTGTTGAGCAGCTGCGTGTGGTGTACGACCTCGTAGTGGCCACCCACTTGCGGGTACTCGTTTCGCAAGGTGTTGAAGCAGTGTGCGCAGGTGACGACGACCTTCTTTGCGCCGATCTCGTTGAGCGTCTCGACGTTTTGCTGCGCCAACATCTGGAAGAGGAACTCGTTGCCAGAACGACGAGCGGTGTCACCACTGCAGGTCTCTCCTTCGCCGAGAACGGCGAACGTCACGCCCGCCATGTGCAGCAGCTCGGCGACGGCTTGCGTCGTCTTCTTCGCACGGTCCTCGAACGCACCGGCACAGCCGACCCAGAAGAGGTACTCCGTGTCACCATCGAGCGGACCGTCGACGACCTTCACCTCGAACGGCAGGTCGGCGGCCCAGTCAAGACGTGATGAGGCGTTCATCCCCCATGGGTTGCCCTTGGTCTCGAGGTTCTTGAAGAGACCGCCGAGCTCAGCTGGGAACTCCGACTCGATCAACACCTGGAATCGACGCATGTCGGTGATGTGGTCGACGTGCTCAATGTCGACCGGGCACTGCTCGACGCAGGCGCCACACGTTGTGCACGACCAGAGAACGTCTGGGTCAATGACGCCGCCGCCGATGCCATGACCGTCCTCGTCGAACTCCGTCGGCCCCACGAGCGGACGTGCGGCGGCGTCCTGCACCGACTGCGGAAACTCCGTGATCTCGACCGGGACAGCGGGAGCGGGTCCACCCGTCGACGCGAGGTAGTCAGGATGTTTCTGCTTGATGAGATAAGGCGCCTGGGCGAAGGCGTTGTCTCGCAGCGCCATGATGAGCAGCTTCGGCGACAGCGGCTTGCCAGTGTTCCAGGCAGGGCACTGGGACTGGCATCTCCCGCATTCGGTACAGGTGGAGAAGTCGAGCAGCCCCTTCCACGTAAAGTCCTCGACCTTGCCGCGGCCAAAGATGTCGTCCTCGCCCGGGTCCTCGAAGTCGATGGGCTGTCCTCCGGAGTACATGGGCAGCATCGGACCCAGCGCGTTCGGGCGCCGCGAGAAAGCCACGTTCAGTGGAGCCAGCGCGATGTGCAGATGCTTGCTGTAGACCACGATGATCATGAATGCGAGGATCACGCCGATCTGCAGCAGGATCGCGACCGTCTCGATCCGCTCATTGGCTACTTCGCCGAGTGGCTCGAGCCAGCCGGCGACGATCTCCGATGCGAAAGCGCCGCCGGGGTATGGGAAGTTGCCAGAGTTGATCTGCGCGCCGCGGTAGAGCAGCAGCGTCCAGACGACGTTGAAGATCATGAAGAGGACGAGCCACGCCGCCCCCGTGTGCGAGCCGTAGAAGCGCGAGAGACGACCGACACGGTGCGGGTTCTGCTTGATCCGAATCACGGTGAAGATGACGAGAGCCACAAGCACCATGACGGCGAAGAAGTCCTCGATGAACGCCACGAACGACCACTGGTCGAGAACGGGAATCGAGAACTCTGGGTCGAAAAGTGCTCCATAGGCCTCGAGGATCGTCAGGCCGAGGACGATGAAGCCCCAGAAGGCGAAGAAGTGTGCAAAGCCAGGCACGGTCCACTTCAGCAGCTTGCGTTGACCAAGCACCTCGACTGTCTCTGCCTGCACGAGTTCACGGGGGTCGGGGAGGCTCCCTTTGGGGCGCGGTTGGCCCACACCGATAAGTCGTCCGATCATGAAGCCGCGTCGTGCGACGACGAGACCGGTGACGAGTGTCATCAACAGACCGATGGCCAGCGCTGGGCGCACGAAACCTCCTGCTTGATCGCGGCTAGGTGTGGAGCGACCCAGCCGCTGACGGTTGGTGCTGACCCCGGGCGAGGGGCCCGCCGATCCGGTGCAGTGGAGCCTAGCGAGCAGAGTCGGCGCCGCCACTGATCGTCGCCAGACCGTAACCTGGCTGACTGGCCGATCAGTGGATACATTATTCACATCGATTCGCGAGGGTGGCCGCTAGCCCTGGGACGATTCGGGCAATAGCGTTGCACGCGCGTGGCTGTCGGGGGCGCTGTCGCGCGTCAGAGAAGACCCCCTGGAGGTTTGTCGTGTTGGTGCGTCGTATGCGTGGGGCCTCGTTGGGGGTCGTTGGTGCTCTTGCCGCAGGGCTGGTGATTGCCCCGAGTGGTGGCGCAACGGCAGCTGGGGCAGGCGGGCCCTCTGACCCCGAATTCTTCCTGGTGTCGGCCGACCGGGTGGCTGCGTCCGCCGACGGCACTCGGGTGGGCAACCGACCCTCGGCCTTCCGGAGTGTTGAGCCTGTAGCAGCGAGGGCAGCGGCGACGGCCAAGGGCACGCAGATCTTGCAGACCTGGCAGGGCATCCAGGGAGCCGGGCAGCAGGGCGTCTCGAGTGGCCGCCGGTGCCACGCACGTGGTGCAGACGGTCAGCGACGGCTCGCAGGGAGGCATCCGCGCCTTCGTCAAGTCCACAGGTGTGCGCCCCAAGGGAGCTACCAAGACCCTGCTGCAGTTCTTCGGCTTGAGCAACCCCGTCACGGTCTCTCAGGCGTCGGTGGTCTACGACCCGATCGGCAAGCGGTTCATCGTCGTCGCAGTTGCCGACAACAGCGGTGATGTGGGCCTCGTGATGCGAATCTCGAAGGGAACCGCAGCCGTACCGATGAGCGGCAAGAAGTGGCTGAAGCCGGTCGAGTTCGCTTTCGCCACGTCGGATGAGGAGGAGCCAGGCCGTTTGGATGTTGTCGAGTCCAAGCCGCTGGTCGGTGTCAGCTCGGACAAGATCGCCGTCACGGCGGTTGCCGACGACCCGAGCGATGCGGTGGTGGCCAACCGGATCTTCATGTTCCCGAAGTCGGACTATTACAAGGGGGCCGAGCCCGGCGGCTGGGCAGCGAGCGTCAGCAACACCTACGACGGCCAGGCGCCGGCGGTCAACGCGAGCAAGCAGGCCAACGTGTTCATCGCAATCCCGGACACCGGTGACGTCACTGTCGCCACTTACACGGGACCGGCATCGAGTACACCACCGCAGTTCAGCAAGAACGTGGTGTTCCCGAGCGATCCGCTGGTGGCACCCCCGGTGATCGTGCAGACCAGCGGCGACGACCTCAACCTCGGCGGACTGGCGTTCACCGGAGTCGCATGGCGGAAGAACAACCTCTATGCGGCTACAACCGTCAACAGCAGTGGCCGGGCCGCCGTCCGGGTGTTCGGGATCAACACCGGGTCGGGCGTCTCGTTGGCGTCGGACAAGACGCTGGCGTCAGGCACCGCTGACTGGTTCAACCCCGACCTCGCGATCGACGGGGCAGGGAACGTCCTGCTGACGGCCAACGACGTGGGCACGGCCGCCGGGCCTTCACTCGCGGTCTTCGCCAAGAAGGGCGGCAAGTGGCTCAATCCGCGGTTCATCGCCAAGGCTTCCGGGGTTGTAGATGTCCCGCCGCTAGGTGGAACGACCAACTTCGATAACACCACCGGGGCTGCGCTCGATCCGACCTCGCCGTGGGACGTGTGGGTCGCGGGCGTGGTGGGCAACGGCGGCGTGAGCAACGGTCTGAGCACCTCGATCGCGCGCGTCTCGGTCGCGAAGAACAAGGCGACGATCAAGGCGAGCTCCACCAGGGTGCGCAAGGGCGCCAAGGTCACCTTCACCGTCAAGCTCTCGCGACCCGACAGCAAGAACACCATTCGGGGCCTGCCCGTCGCCCTGCAGCGAGCGCCGCGCTCAGGCGGATCCTTCGCCACCATCCAGAGCGGACAGACAGCGGCCAACGGAACGGCACGGTGGACGGTCAAGGTGAGCAAGGCCACCCGCTACCGGACCCTCGGCAAGGCCGTCAAGCAGCAGAACGGGACAGGGCGGGCGGTCGACAAGGTCACGAGCCGGCCGGTCACCGTGACCCTGCGGTGAGCGTGCCTACCGGCTGAATACTGTGATCTAGATCACTTCTCAAGCGAAGACCCCCCGGAAGTTCCGGGGGGTCTTCGCTGTTATGTCAACTGATGAACTTGCGTCGAAGCGACTCATGTTCTTTGATAGGACTCACCGCAGACTACCTGGCACGACGTGCCGGAACTCAGAAGGAGAAAAACCATGGGCCGAGCCGTTGGAATCGACCTCGGGACGACGAACTCGGTCGTCTCGGTTCTGGAGGGTGGCGAACCCACCGTCATCGCGAACGCTGAGGGGGCACGCACCACGCCCAGCATCGTCGCCTTTGCCAAGAACGGCGAGGTCCTGGTCGGAGAGGTCGCCAAGCGCCAGGCGGTCACCAACCCCGACCGCACGATTCGTTCGGTCAAGCGGCACATGGGGACGACCTGGTCAGTCGACATCGACGGCAAGGCGTACACGCCTCAAGAGATCAGTGCCCGCGTCCTGCAGAAGCTGAAGAGGGATGCAGAGGCCTACCTGGGCGAGCCGGTGACCGAAGCTGTTGTCACCGTTCCCGCCTACTTCAACGACGCCCAACGCCAGGCCACCAAGGAGGCCGGTGAGGTCGCTGGTCTGAATGTGCTCCGCATCATCAACGAGCCCACGTCGGCTGCGCTCGCCTACGGTCTCGACAAGGGTGACCTCGAGCAGACTGTTCTCGTCTTCGACCTCGGCGGAGGAACATTCGACGTCTCCCTGCTCGAGATCGGTGAGGGCGTCGTCGAGGTGAAGGCCACCAGTGGCGACAACCACCTCGGTGGCGACGACTGGGATGACGCGATCGTGACCCACCTGGTCGACCGGTTCAAGGCAGCCAACGGCATCGACCTGGCCAAGGACAAGATGGCGATGCAGCGGGTTCGCGAGGCGGCTGAGAAGGCCAAGATCGAGCTCTCGAGCTCGATGCAGACCTCTATCAACTTGCCGTACATCACCATCGACGCGGACAAGAACCCGCTCTTCCTCGACGAGACGCTTACCCGCGCGCAGTTCCAGAACCTGTCGCACGACCTGCTTGAGCGCACCCGGCGCCCCTTCGAGACCGTCATCAAAGATGGCGGCGTCAAGCTGGCCGACATCGACCAGATCATCTTGGTCGGCGGGTCGACTCGTATGCCAGCTGTTGCTGACCTGGTTCGCGAGCTCACCGGCGGCAAAGAGCCGAACAAGTCGGTCAACCCCGACGAGGTCGTTTCCGTCGGAGCAGCGCTGCAGGCCGGCGTCCTCAAGGGTGAGGTCAAGGACGTGCTGCTCCTTGACGTGACTCCGCTCTCCCTCGGCATTGAGACCAAGGGCGGCATCATGACCAAGCTCATCGAGCGAAACACTACGATCCCGACGAAGAAGTCGGAGATCTTCACCACCGCCGACGACAACCAGCCGCAGGTGCAGATCCAGGTGTACCAGGGCGAGCGCGAGATCGCTGCGTACAACAAGAAGCTCGGCGACTTCGACCTCACCGGGCTTCCACCGGCACCACGAGGCATTCCACAGATCGAGGTCACCTTCGACATCGACGCCAACGGAATTGTTCACGTGCACGCCAAGGATCTCGCAACAGGCAAGGAGAACTCGGTCAAGATCTCCGGTGGCTCAGCGCTGTCGAAGGAAGAGATCGACCGGATGATGTCCGACGCCGAGAGCCACGCCGCTGATGACGCTGCGCGTAAGGAAGAGGCTGAGGTGCGTAACTCAGCGGACGCACTGGTCTACCAGACCGAGCGGTTCATCACTGAGAACGCCGACAAGATCCCGGAGGACGCCAAGTCCAACGTCGACGAGCCACTCGCAGAGCTGAAGAAGGCGCTCGACGGCACCGACACCGATGCGATCAAGGCAGCGGCTGAGAAGGTGGCGACGGCTAGTCAGGCGCTAGGTGCTGCGATGTACCAGTCCGGCGACGTTCCGGGTGCGGCGGGAGCGTCCGGTGACAGCGGCAGCGACGACGACATCGTCGACGCTGAAGTTGTCGACGAGGGTAGTGACTCAAGCGACACAGACGAAGGCTCGAAGGCATGACAGAGCGCGAAGACGGTACGAAGGGTCCGGTCATCCGTGACAAGCGACGGATCGACCCCGAGACCGGTCAGGTGCGGGAGGTGGTCGCTCCGGCGGCCACCTCCCCCGCCGACGCGCTCGCGGCCGAGGAGGCCGCCGGGCAGCTGGTCGAGGGAGACCTGGCTGCGCTTGAGGCTGAGCTCTCCGAGCGAACCGCTGACGTGCAGCGGGTGCACGCTGAGTACGCCAACTACCGCAAGCGGGTAGACCGCGACCGCGAGCTCGTGCGAGACCAGGCGGCCGCCGCTGTTCTGGCCGAGCTGCTGACGGTCCTCGACGACATTGACCGGGCCCGAGAGCACGACGAGTTGAGTGGCGGTTTCAAGTCCGTGGCCGAGGCGCTTGAAGCGACGGTCGAGAAACTCGGACTGGAGAAGTACGGCGTTGCGGGTGAGGCGTTCGACCCGACCGTGCATGAAGCCCTGATCCACTCCGAGGACGAGTCCGTCACCGAGACGACGTGCGTTGCCGTTCTGCAGCCGGGCTACCGATACGCGGGTCGAGTACTGCGACCAGCTCGTGTCGCGGTAGCCGACCCACCTACTCCCTAGTTCCGAGAACGACGCATTCACCCGCACTCGCACAACAAACACCACACTCATCCTGGGGACAACCGCACAGATAGCCGAAGGAGGTGACCGATGAGCGCACGTGACTACCTCGACAAGGACTTCTACGCCGTGCTCGGGGTCACCAAGACGTCATCGGCAGACGAGATCAAGAAGTCGTACCGGAAGTTGGCTCGGCAGTTCCACCCCGATGCCAACGCCGGAGACGCCAAGGCCGAAGAGAAGTTCAAGGAGATCTCTGAGGCCTACGACGTCCTCTCCGACGAGACCAAGCGGCGCGAGTACGACGAGATGCGTCAGTATGGCGGCTCGTTCGGCGGAGGAATGCCGGGCGGCTTCGGTGCCGGTGCACCAGGTGGCGCGACCTCGGTCAACCTCGGTGACCTGTTCGGTGAGTCCAACTTGGGGGACATGCTGGGTGGGCTCTTTGGTGGCCGCACAGGCGCCCGTCGTCCTGTGAAGGGGGAGGACCTCACTGGACGTATCACCCTCAGCTTCCGAGATGCAGCTTCTGGTGTGACCACATCAGTTCAGCTGCGCGCAGAGGCCGCGTGCCCTACCTGCGGCGGCAGCGGCGCCAAACCGGGAACTACGCCGCACACGTGTTCGGCATGCAACGGCAGCGGACAGACGGTTCGCCAGCAGGGTGGTTTTGGCTTTGCCGAACCTTGCCGAGCCTGCCACGGGCGCGGCCAGGTCGTCGACGACCCGTGCGCATCGTGCGCCGGTATTGGCGCAACGATGCAGACCCGAACGGTCAATGTGCGCGTCCCCTCAGGCATCAAGGACGGCGGGACTCTCAGGGTCCCCGGCAAGGGAGCGCCCGGTCGCAGCGGTGGACCAGCCGGAGACCTCCTCGTCACTGTCCATGTTGGGGCTCACCCGGTCTTCGGTCGCAAGGGCGAACACCTGACGCTCACTGTGCCCATCACGTTCGTCGAGGCGGCACTTGGGTCGAAGATCACCGTGCCGACGCTCGACAGCGAGGCGGTCAGTCTCAAGATCCCAGCAGGAACGCCGTCCGGCCGAACGTTTCGCGTCAAGGGGCGTGGCCTTGAGGTCAAGGGCAAGAAGGGCGATCTCCTTGTGACGGTCGAGGTTGCGGTTCCGCAGCGAGTCGACGGCAAGGCCCGAAAGGCGCTGGCCGACTATGCCGAGGCCACCGCCTCCGACGACCCCAGAGCAGACCTCATCGCGCTGGCCGGAAGGGAGTGACGATGTCCATGAACTTCGAGGACTTCGACACAGCCCCTGTTTTCGCCATCTCGGTAGTCGCGCAGCTCACCGGGATGCATCCGCAGACACTGCGTCAGTACGACCGCGTGGGACTGGTCACGCCACAGCGCACCTCCGGTGGCGGACGCCGTTACTCAGCTCGCGATGTTGAGCGGCTTCGCGAGATTCAGCACCTCTCTGGCGAGGGCATCGGGCTGACCGGCGTCAAGCGCATCCTCGACCTCGAGCACCTCACCGACCAGCTGAGGGCTCGGGTGCGTCAGCTGGAGGCGGACCTCGACGCCGCTCACCGCGCGATCACCCAGCTGAAGCAGACCACAACGCCCGGCACCGACGTTGTACTGCGGGACAGCGCTGCTGTGGTGGTCTGGCGCCGGCCCCCCCGCTCATCTCTTTAGTCACTTCTTCCCCAGGAGCACCCCATGGACTTCACGACTCGCAGCCGAGAGGCTCTGTCCAGCGCCCAGCAAGCGGCCGTTTCCGCTGGCAACCCGCAGCTTGATCCCGTCCATCTGCTTGCTGCGCTGCTTGCAGAGTCTGACGGCATCCCTGCTGCTCTGCTTCAGGCGATCGGTGTAGACCGGGCCGACGTCTCGGCAAAGACGGAGGCCGCTGTCGCCCGGCTGCCGCGGGTGGCAGGAACCACCGCGTCCGGACCGCAGGCGTCTGGCGCTTTGCAACGCGTCCTTGCCCGAGCGCAGGAGCGTGCCCAAGAGCGCGGCGACGGCTACGTCAGCACCGAGCATCTGCTGCTGGCGCTTGCCGGTGTGCCGAGCGATGCCGCTGACGTGCTCACTGCCGCTGCTGCAACGGAGACGGCGCTCAGCGACGCCCTTGAGCGGGTGCGAGGAAGTGCTCGAGTTACGACCGCTGATCCAGAGGGAACGTTCCAGGCGTTGGAGAAGTACGGCGTCGACCTCACGGCGCGCGCGCGTGACGGCAAGATCGACCCGGTCATCGGGCGCGATGCCGAGATTCGCCGAGTCGTCCAGGTCCTGTCCCGGCGAACCAAGAACAACCCCGTGCTGATCGGTGAACCCGGAGTCGGCAAGACCGCCGTCGTCGAGGGGCTCGCGTCACGGATGGTGGCCGGCGACGTCCCTGAGTCGTTGCGCGGCAAACGTCTGGTGGCACTCGACCTCGGTGCCATGGTCGCCGGCGCCAAGTACCGTGGCGAGTTCGAGGAGCGACTGAAGGCAGTCCTCGATGAGATCAAGGGCTCCGACGGCCAGGTGGTCACCTTCATCGACGAGATGCACACCGTGGTGGGTGCTGGTGCGACGGGCGACTCGGCCATGGACGCCAGCAACATGCTCAAGCCGATGTTGGCTCGCGGAGAGCTGAGAATGATTGGGGCCACGACGCTCGACGAGTTCCGTGAGCACGTCGAGAAGGATCCGGCGCTGGAGCGTCGCTTCCAACAGGTGCTCGTCGACGAGCCAAGTGTCGAGGACACGGTCGCGATCCTGCGTGGGCTCAAGGAGCGGTACGAGGCGCACCACAAGGTCCAGATCGAGGACGCCGCGCTCGTGGCCGCAGCGAGTCTTTCGCAGCGCTACATCCCCGCGCGGCAGCTTCCTGACAAGGCGATTGACCTGGTTGATGAGGCGGCATCGCGGCTACGGATGGAGATCGATTCCAGCCCGGTCGAGGTTGACCAGCTGCAGCGTCAGGTCGACCGCATGCTCATGGAGGAGATGGCGCTTGCTCGTGAGACCGACGAGGCATCCAAGGAGCGACTCCAGAAGCTGCGCGCCGACCTTGCCGATCTGCAAGAGCAGCTCGGTGCCCTGCAGGCCAGGTGGGAACAGGAGAAGGCCGGGCTGAACCGCGTCGGTGAGCTGAAAGAGCTGGTTGACTCCAAGCGCGTCGAAGCCGAACGAGCACAGCGTGACGGCGACCTCGCAACGGCATCGGCTCTGCTCTACGGAGAGATCCCTGCGCTCGAGAAACAGATCGTCGAAGCGGCGGCGACCGCGGACGAGACGGTTCCCATGGTGAAGGAAACCGTTGGGCCAGATGACATCGCGGAGGTGGTGGCTGCCTGGACGGGCATACCCGCGGGGCGGCTGCTCGAAGGCGAGGCCGCCAAGCTGCTGCGCATGGAGGACGAGCTGGGCAAGCAGGTGATTGGCCAGCGCGAGGCCATCGGCGCTGTCTCGGACGCCGTGCGTCGGTCACGTGCCGGGATTGCCGACCCGAACCGCCCGACCGGGTCGTTCCTCTTCCTGGGCCCCACCGGTGTCGGCAAGACTGAGCTGGCCAAGGCGCTTGCCGACTTCCTCTTCGACGACCCGCACGCCATGGTGCGGATCGACATGAGCGAGTACGGGGAGAAGCACTCGGTGGCCCGGTTGGTCGGTGCACCTCCCGGATACATCGGCTATGAAGAGGGCGGACAGCTGACCGAGGCCGTTCGCCGTCGTCCCTACTCCGTTGTCCTGCTCGATGAGGTCGAGAAGGCGCACCCCGAGGTCTTCGACGTGCTGCTCCAGGTGCTCGATGACGGTCGCCTGACTGACGGACAGGGTCGCGTCGTCGATTTCACCAATGCGCTGCTGGTCCTGACGTCGAACCTGGGGTCGACCTATCTGGTCGATCCCGACCTTGACGCTGCCACCAAGCGCGATCGTGTGATGTCCATGGTGCGCTCCACCTTCAAGCCGGAGTTCCTCAACCGCCTTGACGACGTCGTGCTCTTCGACGCACTGTCGGAAGCCGAGCTTGCTCAAATCGTTCGGCTTCAGGTGCTTCTGCTTGCCAAGCGGTTGGCCGATCGGCGAATTGTTCTGGACGTCACTGATGGGGCCAGTTCGTGGCTGGCGCGTGAGGGCTACGACCCGGCGTACGGTGCGCGTCCACTCCGCCGACTGATCCAGACCGAGATCGGAGATGCGCTCGCCCGATTGATCATCGGCGGCGACGTCCACGACGGCGACATCGTCACGGTGGACGCTGCTCCCGATGGTGCGTCGCTCGCCCTCACCCGGAGTTCAACCGGGCGAGCGTGAAGGTTAGCCAGCCGGCAAACGCAGCCCAGGCTGCGTAGAGAAGCAGCGCGCTGCCAGCCCATGGTGCGGCGCGCCAGGCCATCGCTACGAGCACCAGGGTGCTCACGAGGAGCAAGGTGATCTCGGCGACAGCCCACCAAGGCTCCTGAGCTACGAAGAAGACCCACGACCATGCGGCGTTCAGCACCAAGTTGAGTGTCAGCAGCAGAGCCCACGTCAGTTGTTCGCGCCCCTCGAGCTGGGTCCAGACGAATCCGCCAACGATCGCGATCAGCGGGTAGATGATCGTCCATGCCAGACCGATGAGCGATGGGTCAGGTTGCCATGAGGGTTTGGCCAGGTCGACGTACCAGTCAGTGGTCGGGCGGGTACCCGCGCCTGCGACCGCGAGCGTCACCACCACTGCCACCGCGCTGACCACGTAGGGGACCCACCTCATATCCGCACCGTCGCTGTCTTTGTGGAAGCGGTAAGCAGAACGGGCAGCACCCGGAACACCCAGGCGCAGAGCAGGCACCAGGTCCAACCGAGAGCGAGACCGGCAAGCACATCGGTCGTCCAGTGGACGCCGAGGACGACCCGGGTGCCGGCGACGAGCACTGCCAAGGCGATCGCTGAGCCGATGATCAGCGACCTGTTCCACTGAGGCCGGACTGCGGCAACCACGAGCGCAAGGGACAGAAACACTGCAGCGGACGCCGTCGCGTGCCCGGAGGGGAATGAGTAGCCGTAGGCATGGACCACCTGGTCGATGGTGGGACGGTCCCGTTCGAAGAGGTGCTTCAGGAGGTTGGACAGCATCCATTGGCCGAGGACGACGCACACGAGGAACCCGGCCAGCCGGAAGCGTCGGGTCACCAGCAGGGCAACGGTGACCACCATGGACACCGCCATATAGACGGGGGAGCTGCCGATCTGGGTCAGCCCGTGGGCGAGACCGCCGGCGCTGGGCGAAACCTCCTCGGCCACCCACCTGGCGACTGAATGGTCCCAGCCACGCACCCTCGGGCTGGCCTGCACGAGCAGCGCGAGAGTCAGGAAGGACGCGAGCGCAACGGCGAGGAGGGGCAACACTCCTCCTGTCTACCCTGCGGGTGGTTCAAGTGTGGGCCGGTCAGGTTTCCGGGGTGGTTTGATCATCGACGTGGACTGGCAAGGGCTCGCTGCAGCTGGGCACATCATGGCGGCAGTCACTGCTCTGGTGGTAGGAGCGGTGGTTCTGGCGCTCCCGAAGGGCATCGGCCGGCACCGTGGGGCCGGCTCGGTCTATGTCGTCTGCCTGGTCGCGGTCGATGTGGCCGCGCTATTTGTACACCGCAATGCCACCTTCGGCGTCTTCCACGCTCTGGCGGTGGTAAGTCTGCTGACGATCGTGGCCGGGCTCTTGCCGATGCTCATGGGCAGCCGGTCACCGTTGCCGATCAACATGCATGCCTATTGCATGACGTGGTCGTATGCCGGCCTTGTAGCCGCTGGATGTGGTCAGCTAACGGTCAGAGTTGCTGGCGATCTGGGTGAATGGGCAGTGCCCACCGTGATCATCGCAGCGCTCGTGATCAGTGGCCTGTTGATACGCGTCAGGGTCCCGGGGATCGTGGCTCATCGACCAACCTCCGGCAGTGTGTGAGTGGAGCGCCGCAGATGTGTTACAGCTCGCCCGCTCTTTGGTGTGTGCGACGGAAAGTCGTCGATCAGGTTTGGCCAGCGCTGTGGCGGGGATGTCCTTCTCGATGGAAGGTATCCAGAGAGTTCTGAGAGGAGCCCCAGTATGGGAATGGATGACAAGGCACGTAACGCGGCCGAGAGCGCCAAGGGCAAGGCCAAGGAGGCCATCGGTGACGCAACCGACAACCGTGACCTGGAGAACAAGGGTCGCGCCGAGCAGTCGGAGGCTGACGTCAAGCAGGCCGGCGAGAAGATCAAAGACGCAGTTAAGCGCTAGATCTGATCGATGACCCGAACACGCAGGGCGGGATCACAGCAGTGGTCCTTCCCTGCGTGTTCTATTCATGCTTGACACGGTAGGCGACGCGGTCTTCTGATCCGTTGCGGGTGTCGGTCAGTTGCACCGCCCAGGCGCAAACGAAGCACCATGCCCAGCCGAGAACGAGGCCTCCTAGGACGTCGCTGAACCAGTGGACGCCAAGCAGGGTGCGACTCGCCGCTACCGCGGCGCCGAGGCCGACAGCTCCCGACACCACAAGTCGCGTGTCCCAGCCAGGACGAGTCGCCACCAGCACGAGGGCGAGTGCCAGATAGGTGGCTGCCGCAGCTGTCGAGTGCCCGGACGGGAAGGAATAGCCACTGAAGGGCGCAAGGGGGTCAAGGGCCGGGCGCGCCCGTGCTGTCACTTCCTTGATGAGGTTGGCCAGTGCCCACTGGCCAAACACCACGATGACGACGAAGAGAGCGAGCCTCCGCCGCCGAATGGCGATCAGACTCACGGCGGCAAGTGTGGCCAAGATCACGACCACGAGGGTGTCGCCGAGGTGGGTAATCAATCTCAGCGCGTCGCTCCCCAGGTTTCCTGCGTTGTCAGATGCCCACCGTTCAACGCGGTCGTCCCAGCGGACGAGGGCCGTTCCGCGCTCAATCTCTCGCACCAGGCCGCCCAGGAAGAGCCCCGCGATTGCCAAGATCGCCAGGGCGACACCAGTACCCAAGACGCGGGTTGGCTCGCTGACTTCTTCCATCGCGTCTGGTTCGCTACCTGCGAAGCCGCTCCCAGGGTGGTGAGCCCGCCAGAGAGCTAGGGCGCCATAAGTGGCGGAAGCGGCGGCGGCGGCGACCACGAGGGTCAACAGCAGTGGCGTCATACGAGAGTGTTTACCCGTGGAACTCCTGGGTATACATCCAGTGTGACGCCAATTCCTGCCGACTCAGACCGATTCGTCGAGCCCGAGCTCAGTGAGGAAGCCGCGAGGCGCTGGGGCCGCTTCTGGATCACGATCTCGTGCGGTTGGCTGCTCCTTCTTGGATTCATTGCGGGGGTTGGAGTCCTCATTACCGGCCCGTTGGCCGATAGCTCTTTGTTGCAGTGGGATCGCACTCTGCCGGAAGACATCGAAAAGACTCGCACCGAGATGGGGGAAGCGTGGTCCCTGGTCGGCAGCAGTCTCGGGGAAACCCTGACAGTAATTGCCATCGCGATTCTGGTCGGTATCGGGTTTCTGATTGCGCGTCGCTGGGCGTCGGTCTTGCTGCTGGCAACAGCACTTCTTATCGAGGTCTCAGTGTTTGTCGCAACAACACTCCTGGTCCCGCGGGACCGGCCGAACGTTGAGCAACTCGATGTCTCGCCCCCAACCTCGTCGTATCCGTCAGGTCATACCGCAGCCGCAACAGCTTTGGCGCTGACTTTGGCGGTCCTTGTCGGCTGGAACATTCGATCGACGGCGGTGCGGTGGTTTGCGTGGATCGTGGCGGTGCTGGTGGGCCCCATCGTGGCGGCATCCCGTGTCTACCGAGGGATGCATCATCCGACCGATGTCGCGGTCGGCTTCTTGATAGGAATCGCCAGCGTCGTGTTGGCAATCCTTGCGGTGCGCGCGTGGATAGGGTCCACAGCCCCCCGCCATCGTGCCCCCAAGTCCGCCGAGCTGGAGAAGAGCACCTCATGAAGATCGCCGTCGTGGCACACAATAGGAAGTCACTCGACGGAGGGTTAGCCGAGCTGCGCGAGGTCTTTGCGCGGTACGGCATCACCGATCCCCTGTGGTTCGAGGTGCCCAAGAGCAAGAAGGCTCCTAAGTACGTTCAGAAAGCGATTGACGCTGGGGTGGAACGGGTCTTCGTATGGGGAGGCGACGGAACGGTCCAGCGCAGTCTGAACCTTTTGGCTGGGACAGGTGTCGCAATGGCAGTGCTTCCGGCGGGAACCGGCAACCTGTTCGCGAGCAACCTAGGAATCCCGGTCGACCTCAAGCAGGCCGTTGAGGTTGGATTGGTTGGGGACGTGCGGTCGGTTGACGTGGGTCGAATCAACGGCGAGCGCTTCGGGGTGATGGCCGGTGTCGGCGCCGATGCGTTGATGATTCGTGACGCTGACGGGGGCTTGAAGGATCGTCTCGGACGTGGCGCCTATGTGCTAACCGGTATCAGGAATGTCAACAGCGCTGTGGTCAAGGTCCGCGTCGAGGTTGACGGAGTGAAGTTCTTCTCCGGCAAGGCTGGATGCGTGATCGTAGGGAACGTGGGACGTGTTCTCGGCGGGATTGATGCGTTTGACGACGCGACCCCTCATGACGGAAAACTTGACGTGGCTGTCATAACCGCAACCAGTCCAACGCAGTGGGCGAGAGTGCTGGGACGCGCAGCAATTGGAAAGACTGCCCGCGCGAAGTACGTCGAGATGACATCGGCGCGCAAGATTGACATCGGACTGAAGTCGAGCAGGTTGTACCAGGTTGACGGTGGTGACCGAGTCAAGACGAAGCGTCTGAAGGTACGCGCCGAACCGGATGCGCTACTGGTGTGTGTTCCCAACGTTCAGACATCGCCATGAGCCCCGGTGACCAGAAGCTAAAGACGTACGGACTGACGGGCCCCCTCTTGACGGGCGAGGACCTGCACACAATCCTCGAGCCGTGATCTCTCAGAAGTCACGCCGCGTCCAGCCGTGGTACCGCGACCGAGGTATGCAGGCAAGCACCGCGTTCACCGTTTCGGTCACCCTCTTCAATATCGTCGCAGCCGAAGAGACCAGCCAGCCCGTGTTTGGGCTGCTCGCGGTGTCTCCGATGTTGGCCGCGGTTCTGGTGCAGCGCGCCGTGCGGGTCGCGATGGCGGCTGGGTTCGCCGCCCTTGCCTTTGTGCTCGGATCCTTCTGGCTCGGTGTGGCATGGGACGTCTCACAGGACGCCAGGATCGCCGCGATGCTGACCTCCACTGTCGTAGGCATCGTGGCGGCGCAGTCACGCATGAAGGAGGCCAACCTCCTCTTCGCTGTCGGTGAGGTGGCCAAGACCGCACAGCGGGCGATCATGCGCATGGATCCGCCGCAGGCGGACGGGGTGGATGCCGCTGTGCGCTATGTATCGGCATCGATGGAGGCGAACATCGGGGGGGACGCCTATGAGGCAGTCCTCACACCGTTCGGGCTCCGTGTGCTCGTGGCGGATGCGCGAGGGAAGGGGCTTCCGGCCGTCCTGTCGTCCTCCATAGCGGTTGGTGCCTTCCGCGAATGGGCATTTATCGAAGAAGACCTCGGTGATCTCATTGGTCGGATGAATGCCTCGGTGGCCCGCGAGGTCGCCGACGCCGACTTCGTCACGGCATTGGTGGCCGAGTTCTGTGTCGATCAGCTGCACTATGTGTCCGCGGGCCATCCGCCGCCGTTGTTGCTTCGGGACGGTTACGCCCGTGAGCTCGAGGTGGATCCCGTCCCCCCACTCTCCCTCATCTCCGGGAGCAACACGCCTGTGGTGGCCTCACTTCGGCTGCGGCGCAATGATGTGGTGCTGATGTACAGCGACGGCCTGTCCGACGCTCGCAATGCGCGCGGAGAGTTCTTCGGGGTTGCTGATTCATTGGTGCGGGTTGCGGTGAAGGCGGCGTCGGTCGAGGAGTGTGCCGACGGCATCCTGGCCGATCTAAGGGCATTCGTAGCGGAGGATCTTGAGGACGACGTCGCCCTCGTTGCCCTCCGAGTGACGCGAGCCGTGGAGCCGATGCCTGAGGAAGATGTCGAGATCTGAAAGGCTAGAACGCGGATTGCTCGGGACGCAGCGACGACTGGTCGCGCTCCCAGGCCGCCATCATCCGCCTCGCAGCTTCGCCTTCCAACGCCATGACAGCGGCTGCGCCGAAGAGCACGTCGTGGGCAAGGTCGGGATGCTGGTCCACGAGCCCCTTGGCGAGCTGGTCGGCGGCGACGGTTTGGTGGTGCGCATCGGCAACGACGTGGACCGAGTAGAAGTGGCGCGCGTCGGCGCCGAACTCGTGCCGCCGCAGCGCCGCAGCGCTGGCGCCCATCGGCTCGACCGAGGTCATCTCGAACATGGCCAGGTGTCCCACGGCAGCGCCGAGCCACCTTCGGTGCAGGCCGAAGAGACTGACGGCGTTGACTCCGGCCAGCGTCCAACCCGGGATAGCGGGAAGGTAGGCGTGGTACGAAGGATCTAGGCCGAGCTCACTCATGGTGAGCCCGAAGAGGTTCTGGTGCATGTCGCGGGCGACCCCGTCGCCGTACTCGTCTGACTGGATTTCGACAGCAGCAGCCTTCGGATGGCCGGTGAGGCGGGGGATGATCCAGGTATGTGGGTCGGCTTCTTTGAGTTGGTAGATGGAGCGGTGTTTCGCCATTTCGCGGAACTGGTCAACGGTGCCGGTCTCCAGCAGAAACCGAGAGAGACTCGGACCGTCGGCATCCTCCATGAGCGCGTGGAGTGCGTCGGGAATCTGCGGTCGATCCGGTAGCGCTCCAACCTCTTCGTGCAGTCTGGCGACCACCGCTTGCTCAAGCTCTCCTCGCCAGGCCAGCAAGTCTGGCTGCCACTCCCATGCCACGTCGACGCCGTCGAAGCCGCGGTAGTGCAGCTCGTAAAGGGCGTAGAGAGCGAGAGCGGAGTCGTCGCCGTAGAGCGGGTCGTCGTCCCCGTCCTCGACACGTGGCAGCACCAACCGCGGGCGATGCGCGTCACGCGTCAGCAGGTCGAAGAGAGCATCAGTGAGTGGTCCACGCGGTGGTGGCAGAGCGGACGACGCCAGCTGCTCGTCGTCGAGAACTGCTCCGTATTGCATCAGACGCCCTCTTTCCTTGCGGTGACCTGGCTGTTGTGCTGTTCAGTTGTGCTGCTCAGTCAGTCGTTCGTGCTGTGCCTGTCCTCGATGATCGTTTTCTTCGGTGAAAGTGCGGTGGGCTAGGTGAAGAGGCTGACACCACCGGGGCCGACGAGCAGTCCGACGATGATCAGGACGACTCCCCAAAGAACAGAACCTCGGACGAGGGCCACGATGCCGCTCACTACCAAGATGACGGCCACGATCCACAACAGCATCTCCATGAGGTCTCCCAAGGACGGTTTCTTCAGACGCTCTTTTTTGAGAATCAATGTCAGGCAGGGATTACCCGCAGGATGCCTGGATCAAACGTCGGAGGTGGCCAGGGGTGATGTAGGCGTCTGGTGGCGTTGGCGCCAGGTCTGCCACAGCCGCCAGGCGCCGAGCGCGGCGCTCACGACCATGGAAATGCGGGAGACGGTGCGGAACAAAGCCATTGCGGTCCTCCTCGGGAAGTTGTAAGGCGCTTGTACCCGCGCAGGCTCGGAAGAAAACCTCCGGAGGCAGGTTTGCCGTCTTCACACGCCGGGTAGGGTCCTACTGTGAACTTGAAGATCTGGCAGAGAAATGTCGGAACTACAGTCGTAGTTGCGCCCCAGGGCGAGGTCGACCTCGCCACCTCGGAGCAGTTCCGTGAGGGTCTGATCGCTGCCGAGACCGCGGCGGACGCCGGCATCGTGGTCGACTTACGCGGCGTAGGCTTCATCGACTCGACAGGCATCGGTGAGCTGGTGGGCTGTCAACGTCGCTGCCGTGAGGCCGATGTGGCACTGGCCTTTGTAGTGCCCGACGGAGCTATTCGTAAGATCCTGCACCTCACCGGCATGGACACCGTGTTCGACCTTCACCACGACGAGTTAGCTGCTGTCGAATCGGTCGCCGGCGATGAGTGACACCCAGGGGCGAGACATCGGGCGAGGTGGCGCTCCGGGCATGGTGACGATCGAGGTTCCGGCCCAGGCCGACCATCTCGCCGTGCTGCGGGCCGCCGCCGGCGTGATCGCGAGCCGGCTGGAATTCTCGCTCGACGACATCGACGACCTCCGTATCCTGATCGACGAGGCGGCGTCAGTCCTTCTGACTTCCGGCGCCGAGGGGACACTGCTCTGCGAGATCGAGGCGACCGACGACACGATTCGATTTCGGCTGACCGCCGCCGTCACGACGGCATCCACGGCTCCCGACGAGGGTTTTGCGTGGAGCATCCTGCGGGCCCTCGCCAACGAGGTCTCCAGCGAGACCGACGAGCGCGGACAGGTAATCTCTGTGACCCGCAGTCGAGGCCCCGTCCTCGACGCCGCGCTCTGAAGGTGCTGAGGTGCCGACGGAGATGACGGCAATGTCAGACCGAACGCAGGCCCGCGATCTGCTCGTCCAGTCGCACATGGGCCTGGCAGAACACCTGGCTCGTCGCTTCATCGGCCGAGGCGAGTCGCTGGAGGACCTCACGCAGGTTGCCTATCTGGCGCTGGTGAAGGCCGCAGACCGGTTCGACGCGTCACGTGAGATCGAGTTCGCGACCTTTGCGACACCAACCGTGCTGGGCGAAATCAAGCGACACTTCCGGGACAAGGGTTGGGCGCTGCGCGTACCGCGCCAACTGCAAGAGCTTCGGATGGCGCTGACGAAAGCGGTAGACGACCTCACCCACGAGCTGCACCGCTCACCGACGGTGTCCGAGCTGGCTGAGCGGCTGTCGGTCAGCGAGGACGATGTGCTCCAGGGGTTGGAGGTCGGCCGGGCCTACAACACGCAGAGCATCGACCCACTGGTCGACCCTGACGAAGACGCCTTGAGTCTCGCAGCCGTTGTGGGGAGTGTCGACCCGTCGTTCGAGCGGGTAGAGGACCGCCACGCTCTTAGGCCGCTGATGGCCATGCTTCCAGAAAGGGAGAGCAGGCTCTTGGAGATGCGCTTCTTCCGCAACATGACACAGACTGAGATCGCCGACGAGCTCGGCATCTCGCAGATGCACGTCTCACGTCTGCTCACGCGAACCTTGGCGCACCTTCGTGACCAGATGACGTTGGAGAGCTGACCAGCCGTGGAGGCAGCAAGTGCCGTCGCTATTGAGGCATCTCGAGCTCGGCCCACGTGAACTTCCCATCGCCATCGAGTTCGTAACCCCAGGACGTGGCGAGAGTCGTGACCAGAAGCAGCCCGCGTCCGGATGGGGCCTCGGTGTCAAGGTCGCGTGCGACCGGAAACTGATCTGGTCGGGAGTCGCCCACTTCGATTCGGATCACGTCATCGTGCCGCATCACTCGTAGGGTGGGACGACCCCCAGCATGCTTGATCACGTTGGCGGTGAGTTCACTTACGAGCAGCTCGGCGGTATCGATGATCTCTGGAGCGACGCCGAGCGCGGTGAGGTGGCGACGCGCAGCATGCCGCGCGAGGGTCACGCTTTCAGAGCCTTCCGGCAGCAGCCATGGAACGGACAGGCTTTGGGCATTGTCCAGCTCCTCCTGCATGCGCGTCATTGTCTCCATCCTCGACTGCGGCGATCATGCCGGTGCCGCCCTTCTCGTCCCTTCATCCGGCTAGTACCCGGCTTGGGACCGCCCGAAACCTTACGTTCGTGCTGAGCCGGCGGATTGCGGCGTCAAGGTAAACTTGACGAAGGGGCGGCGTCAAGGTTTACTTGACGGCATGACAATGACGCATAGCTCACTCGCATCCCTGACGACATCGGAGCTTTCACACCATCTCGCGCTGGCCTGCGACGAACTTGGTCGACGTGCCGACCACGACGGCGCTCAGCTGGCACGGACGTTGGAGCACCTCGGACGGTCGATGGGTGATCTAGGCCGGTGCCTGGGCGCCTCCACCTGGTCCTCGTCGTCCGCGTCCTATGCCACCCGTCCGGTTCGGGCAACACCGGCTTCGGCCACCTGCGGGACTGCGGTCGACTGGCGGCGCGCATCGATGGTGGAGCCCGTTTCGATGCCGGCCCCGGTCAGTCTCACGATGTTGGGTCTCCACGAACAGCGTCCTGGACCGGCATGGAGTGCCCTGCTCGAGGCGACGCGGGCGTCCTACCTGTCGTGGTACGCGTCCGAGGGCTGGGACCGGCGTCCCTCGTTGTCGCAGTCTCAGGATGCCATCAGGCGGTACATGCCGGAGCTGTTGCCCACATGGGAGCACCTCGTCACGTTGACCGACGACGACAGTGACGTCGCCCGGATGCTCTCGTTGTGGAACCCGCCGGCGTTCGCGCCCGGGTGCTCGCAACTGGTCGTGAATGGCAGCGAGCGCGCCCTGCTGCGGAACTACGACTACGACCCGATGCTGTTCGAAGGGGTGAGCCTGTCGAGCCAATGGGGTGATCGGCGCGTGATCGGAACCAGCGACTGCCTGTGGGGTCTGTTGGACGGGATGAACGACAGTGGGCTGGCTGTCTCGTTGACGTTTGGTGGGCTGCCCGGCACCGGCGACGGGTTCGGCATCCCACTTGTGGTGCGCTACTTGCTGGAGATGTGCGACACCGTTGAAGAGGCGCGTCAGGTGATTGGCCGTGTGCCTGTGGCTGCCAGCTACAACCTCACCATGACCGACCGCACAGGCGTGGCGGCCACGGTGTTTGTGGCGCCAGGTCGTGACCCTGAGTACTTCGACATGCCATTGGCTACGAACCATCGAGGCTTGGTTCCTGACCGCCCCGAGCTGGCGCGACGGTTTCGGAGCGTGGAGCGCCAAGACGTCCTGCGCGGTCTTGACCGCGATGGTTGCGCCGCGGATACGGCCGCGGCGACCTTTCTGTCCCCGGCCTTACGGAGCACCGACTTCGAGGGAGGCTTTGGAACGCTCTACACGGCGGACTACCGGCCGAACGACGGGGAGGTCATCTACCGCTGGCCTGGTAGGACCTGGCGTCGCACCTTCGACTCGTCGGACGACGAGGTGCAGGTGCGGCTTCGATAGGCCACGCTGTCGAGTCACCACTTGTCCCGGACAACTTGTCCAGGACAACGCCGCAGTGGACAGTGGGCACATGATGCACGGTCGCGAGCACTTCAGCACCCAGACGGTCGACGAGGTCGGTGACCTCATTGTGACTGCACTCCGAGAGCTGGCCACGCGGTCAGACCGGAGGGCATTCGAGGAGTTGCTCCGCGTCAGCGAAGAGGTCGGCCAGTGCCTTGGACTCTCGGCGCGCACGCTCGCCGAGAGCGGGTCTTGGTCGCAGGTGGCCGACGTGGCCGGGACGACCAAGCAGGCCGCCTGGTCAAGGTGGCGGCAGGGCTGAACGATGAGGTGGGGGTCAGCGGCTGACGTGGATCGGTGGGATCCGTCCGGCCCATGGCAGCGCCTCTTCCAGCTGTGCCGACAGACGCAGCAGCAACGACTCCTGGCCGAATCCGCCGACGAGCTGCATGCCGATCGGGAGTCCGGTGTCGCTCATGTGCAGCGGCAGGCTGATGGCCGGCTGGCCGGTCGCGTTGAACACCGGTAGGAACGACTCCCACGGTGACCAGGTCTCGAACATTCGCCGCAGCTCCACGGGCTCGGAAGGGTCGTACATCTTCAGCGGCGCAGGTAGGCGTCCGAGGGTTGGGGTCAGGAGGACGTCGTAGGACGCGAAGAACCAGCCCATGATGCGTGCGAGGTGGTTCGCCTGGCCCATGGCATCGAGCAGGCGCCCGGCCGAAATGGTGCGCCCGTACTCGACTGCCGCGAGCGTCGAACCTTCGAGCGTGTCTGCGTTGACGGTCTTTCCCAGGAAGGCGGCAAGCCCATCGACGGTGTGCGCGTTGTCGGCCGCCCAAACGTCAGTCATCGCGATCAGGAACGGTTCCCAGTCGAACTGGGGTGTGGCCAGCTCGACGTGGTGCCCGAGCGACTCAAGCAACTGCGCCGTCGACTCGGTGGCAGCAGCAACTTCGGGGTCGGGGTCCTGCCCCGACCAAGGCGTGCTCCAGTAGGCGATCCGCAGCGGTTCGACCGAGCTCCCCACCTCTTCTAGGAAGGGGCGCGTTGGACCAGGTATGACGAAGGGGTCGCCATACGCGGGGCCACCCAAGGCGTCCAGCATCGCTGCGGTGTCGCGGACCGAGCGGCTCACCATGAAGTGCACCGCCCATCCGGCGAGCGCCTCGGCGATCTGCGGTCCCCAGGTAACTCTTCCGCGCGAGGTCTTCAGCCCCACGACTCCGCAGGAGGCCGCGGGGATGCGGATGGAGCCGCCTCCGTCGCTGGCTGAGGCCACCGGCACGATCCCAGCGCCGACGACGGCTGCCGCCCCGCCGCTGGAGCCGCCAGCTGAGTGGTTTGAGCTCCACGGGGTGCAGGTCAGCCCAGCAGCGAGAGTCTCGGTGGTACCCATGATCCCGAACTCCGACGTTGTGGTGCGTCCCACGTTGATCAGGCCGCTGCGTCGGATCCGGTCGTAGAAGGCGGTGTCGAGAGAGACCACCCAGTCCTCGCTGAGGCGGCTGCCATTGCCGCAGTGTTTGCCGGCCTCGCCGTGGAAGAGGTCCTTGACCATGGTGGGGACACCGAAGAAGGGCTCGGCGGGGATTTCGTCGCCGATGGATTCGGCCCGGTCAGCGTATGTCTCGACCACCGCCCCCAGGGTGCCGTCGACCCGCTCGACGGCGGCTACGGCGCAGGCTGCGAGCTCACGCGGGCTGACCTGGCCGTCGGCGACGAGTTCAGCCAACCCCAGGGCGTCGTATTGGGCGTACTCATGCAACTCCACCCGGGGGATGCTAGTCGGGGGCGTCCGAGTGACCCGGAGTGGCCCCGCACAGCCACCCGTGGGCGTTTCGCGGCATTTGCTGATCCTGGGGTTGCCTGCGGGAATGTCGCGACTTCGGCTCAATTTGGTGTCGTTTGCTGTCGATTTTCCCTCCGGATCACTCATACTCGGGCGTACGTTCTGCTGCTCCGTCTCTAGGTGGGCTCGAATGCATCACCCGCACGTCTCGCCGGAGGTCGTCGAGCTCGACACGACCTTCCGGTCGATCGACGCCGGGGACGCCCTGGACGGACGGCTGCTCGAGTTCTTCTCGGCCGCGTGGCCGGCCTACCGACGGTGGTACCTGAACCAGGGTGAGGCCGCGCGTCCGCGCTACGCCGAGTGCGCCCAGATGCTGCGCACCTACATGCCCGAGCTCGCCCCTACCTACGACCGGCTGGTGGAGGCGGTTGGCGGCGGCGACCTGGAGGCCAGGTTCTTGAGCCATTGGCGGCCGCCGCCCCTCTTCGCTGCTTGCTCGCTGCTGACCTATAACCGCGAGCGCAACGTGCTGCTGCGCAACTACGACTACCCGCCCTTGCTGTGCGACAACACGGTGCTGGCCTCGTCCTGGCATGGGACCCCCGTCATGGCCATGACCGACTGCCTTTGGGGTGCGCTGGACGGCGTCAACGCACACGGCCTCTCGGTGGCGATCGCGTTCGGCGGCCGGCCCGTCGTCGGCGACGGTTTCGGCATCGGACTGGTGGTCCGCTACCTACTCGAGTTCGCCACCAACGTCGATGAGGCCGTGGCGATGCTGCACCGGATCCCGATCCAGCTGACGTACAACATCGCCTTGGTGGATGCGTCAGGTCGCGGCGCAATTGTCTACGTCGCCCCCGACCGCGAGCCGATCGTCAGCGGGGTGATCACGGCAGCCAACCGCCAGGGTCCGACCATGTGGCCAGAGCATGCCGAGTTCTGTGCGACTGTTCCTCGCGAACAGGCGATGGCAGAGGCAGTGGCCAACCCCGTGCTCGGAGTGCCAGACCTCGTCAACCAGTTCCTGACTGCCCCGATTCATCGCTCGACGGCGACCAGCACATGGGGGACGGTCTATACGGCCGCCTACGACGTCGACCACAGGATGCTCGAGCTCAGCTGGCCGGACGATCGATGGACGCTGTCACTGCAGAACTTCGAGGAGGATTCGCGCCACCGTCGGTCGCTGGTGGCTGTTCCGCCGCCGGTGTACGAACCGGCGGGGGATCACGTCCCAGATCACCCTCCAGTATTGATCGCGTGAACTCCTGTCACGGGGTTCAGAACAGGGATAGGGTCCCGGCAGGATGGCGAAGAAGAAGAAGGAAAAGAAGGGCAAGCGCAAGAAGCACAAGCGCGCTGGCCGCCCTCCACGGCGACTGGATAAGACCATGAGCAACGTTGGTACCGGATCGGCCAAGAAGCCGACCAAGACACAAAAGGCCAAGGCAACGCGGGCGCGTCGCAAACCTGAGGGCCCCGTGTTGCGCAGCCTCTCCGACATCTACCAGTACTTCCGTGAGAACACGTCGCCGGTCTACTTCATCTCACCGACTGCCTACAACCTGCTGGGGATCGATGAGTGGATCGGATCCTTCCGGTACATCACCTACTTCGACAGCTTCCACGGCTCACATTCGAGGTCCTTCTCCCCGGCGCACGCCGGTCCACGTGACTTCGAGTCGTTTGAGTCGGTGAACTCATACCTGCTCGGAAACAAGGAGGTCATTGACTTCATCAAGAAGAACGGACCGGGCAAAGCGCTGTTTGTCATGTTCGATGAAGAAACCGAGAGCTTTGCGCATCAACTGGGGTTGGAGATCGCACTTCCTCCCCGTGAGCTGCGCGAGCAGATTGACTCCAAAATCGTCACCACTCAGCTCGGAAACGAGGCCGGGGTGGCCAGCGTCCCCAACGTCATGGGTAAGGCCAATACCTACAAGAAACTGCGCAAACTTGCCAAGAGTGCCGACTTGGGAGACGACCTCGTCGTGCAGACGCCTTACGGAGACTCCGGGCGCACCACGTTCTTCATTTCCAACGAGGATGACTTTCTCGAGAACGAAGATGTGCTCACCGACACTGAGCTCAAGGTGATGAAGCGGATCAATCACTTCCCCGGCACGGTAGAGGCCTGCGCGACACGGCACGGGACGCTGGTGGGACCGATCCAAACCGACATCACCGGCTTCCCCGAGCTCACGCCCTACCGCGGTGGCTGGTGCGGCAACGATGTCTTCCCCGGTGTGTTCACCGAGGACGTCCGCAAGCAGATAGGTCGAATGGCACGCAAGCTTGGCGAACGGCTCTACGAGGTCGGCTACAAGGGTGTCTTCTGTCTCGACTTTCTCGTCGACGATGATGACGGAAATGTCTACCTGGGTGAGATCAACCCACGCATCTCCGGCGCGTCTCCGCTCACCAACCTGATCACGTCAAGGTACGGCGGCATCCCGCTGTTTCTCTTCCATATGCTCGAGTTCTCCGATGTCGACTGGGAGATCGACATCGACGCGGTGCAGCAGCGTTGGCGCGACTTCGACCGATGGACCCAGCTCGTACTCAAGCAGGTGACCGATGACGTGGAGCTCATCACAGCTGCCCCGCGCAGCGGGCTGTGGCGGATGGGTGACGACGGCAAGATCGCCTATGTGCACGAGGAGACCGACTGGCACAACGTCAGCGACGATGCCGAGGCCTACTACATGCAGGTCTACGGCGAGGGGGAGTACCGCTATCCCGGCGCCGATCTCGGCATCCTCGTCACCCGCGATCGGATGCAGACCGACAGCCGTGAGCTGTTGGCGCGCGGGTCGAAGTGGGCCAAGGCGATCGGTGAGCAGTTCCACGGTATCCCGCCTGAAGGCCGCGTGGTCACTCCAGAGGAACTGCTTTACGCCAAGTGGTTCTAACCCCCAATCCGGCGTCACTTCTGGACGTCGAGCGTGTGGACGCCTGACGCGTGACTGCTGACGAGCCGATGCCTGAGTCCCTTGGCAGCAACTACTGGCGGCTCTGGTCATCTGCGGGTCTGTCGAACCTTGCCGACGGAGTCTTCAAGGTCGCACTGCCGTTGATCGCGATCCAGTACACCCGCGACCCGACATTGATCGCCGGACTTGCTGTGGCAGGTGGGTTGCCATGGCTCGTCTTCTCGCTCTATGCCGGCGCCGTCTCCGACCGTCAGGACCGCCGCATTGTGATGTTGTCGGCAAACGCCGTGCGAGCGACACTGCTTGCACTCCTGGCCATCGCCATCACGATGGATGTCGCGACCATCGTGGTGCTTTACGTCGTGGCCTTCAGCATCGGCATGGCCGAGACCCTCTATGACACCTCGGCGCAGTCGATTCTTCCGCAGGTGGTGGACCGGCGGCTGCTCTCGCGAGCCAACGGGCGCCTCTATGCAGCCGAGCTGACAGCGAACGAGTTCGTCGGCCCACCGCTGGGCGGCTTTCTGGTGACCTTGGGGGCCGCTCTGGTCATGGCGGGATCTGCGGGGGTGTGGTTCGTGGCAGCGGGGATCTTGCTGCTCCTGCGTGGCTCCTTCCGAACCGGACACGACGGATCGACGACGATTCGCGCCGACGTTGCCGAAGGGTTGCGCTTCCTCCGGGGACATCGCGTGCTACGCGCGATGGCGTTGCTGACCGGGCTCGGCAACTTCGCCTTCAGCGCCGCTTTCGCCGTGTTCGTGCTTTACGCCGTCGGGGTCAACTCGCCCATGGGTCTCTCCGAGCCGCAGTACGGCGTCCTGCTCACGGCAACCGCCGTTGGTGCCTTCCTCGGGACGTTCATCGCTGAGCGGGTCGAGACGAAGCTGGGTCGTTCCCGGACCTTGGTCCTGATGATCGTCGTGACCTCGTTGGCCATCGGCGTACCTGCACTGACCGCTAACCCTTGGGTGATCGGTGGCGTCCTGGCGGCGTCCGGAATCACGGTGGTGTTGGGCAACGTGGTCATGGTGTCGCTGCGCCAGCGGGTGACGCCCGATCGGTTGCTCGGACGGGTGAACAGCGCCTACCGCCTTTTGGCCTGGGGGACGATGCCGCTCGGCTCCCTGTTCGGTGGAGTGGTGGCGAACTGGTGGGGAATCAGAGTGACCTTCGCGCTCGCCGCCCTCATCTCACTCAGCACGCTGGGCGTGATGCGCGTGCTGACAGATGCCAGGATCGACGACGCCGAACGGGACATCGAGTGACGGCGCTCACGCTCCTCCTCAGCTTGTGGGCGACAGGTCGGCTGCCGCCAGGCGTGCAAGCGCATCCTGGAGAACGTGCTCCTGCTTGCTGAACGTCCAGCGAACCATGGCGCGTTCGGCCGGGCCGGGGCTTTCGTAGAAGACAGAGCAAGGCACGGCAACAACTCCGGCACGTTCGGGAAGGGCGCGGCAGAAGGTGAGGGCGTCATCCCAACCGACGGATCGGATGTCGGTGGTGACGAAGTACGTGCCGCGAGGGCGGTAGGTGGTCATACCGAGACCGGCCAGGCCGTCACTGAGCAGGTCGCGGCGATCGGCCATCGACTCTCGCAGACCTTCGACCCATGGCATCTCGTTCTCGAGCGCGTGCGCAATGGCGAACTGGAACGGACCTCCGCTCACGAAGGTGAGGAATTGCTTAGTGGTGCGCACGGCAGCGACGAGTTCAGCCGGACCGGTGACCCAGCCGATCTTCCACCCGGTGAACGAGAACGTCTTGCCCGCGCTCGAGATGGAGACGGTGCGCTCAGCCATTCCTGGGAGCTCGGCGATCGGGATGTGGGGCTCGTCGAAGGCGAGATGCTCGTAGACCTCGTCGGTGACGACGAGGAGGTCGTGGTCGATCGCCACCCGTGCCACAGCGTCCAGCTCAGCGCGGCTCAAGACCGCTCCCGTTGGGTTGTGCGGGGAGTTCAGCAGAATCACTTTGCTCCGATCCGTCACGGCCGCGCGGAGCCGGTCCGCGGCGAGGCGGAAGTCCGGCGGTTCCAGCCGCACCGGAACGCAGCGGCCGCGGGCCATGGTGATTGTTGCTCGGTATGAGTCGTAGAACGGCTCGAGCGCGATGACCTCGTCGCCTTCATCGATGAACGCCAGCATCGCTGCGGCGATCGCCTCGGTGGCTCCGGCAGTCACGAGCACCTCGGTGTCGGGATCGAGTGCCTGTGCGTACCACCCCTTTTGGTGCGCGGCGATCGCTTGCCGTAGAACAGGAACCCCGGGGCCGGGCGGGTATTGGTTGCCGAGCCCGCTTCGTATCGCCTCAACGGCTGCCTCAGCGACTGACGGCGGGCCATCCACGTCGGGGAATCCCTGCCCGAGGTTGATGGCCCCTGTCGAGACGGCAAGGGCGGACATCTCGGCGAAGATCGTGGTGCCGAGCCCAGCCAAGTGGGGGACGAGGCGGTCGGTGCTCACGGCCCCACCGTACGGTGGTCAGGTGGTCGAGGACGTGATCGGTGCCGATGCGCGAGTCAGCGATTCAGCAGAGCTGGCGGCGGCGGTAGACGCGGTGCGCGCCTATGCGCCGGACGCGCAGCGGCTCGAGAGCGAAGGGGTGAGTCGTTCCGATGTCGCCCGACTGGCCGCGGCCGGTGTCCTCTCGGCGGGGCTCGGCAGCAGTTGGTCGCCAGCTCGGACGCGCGAGGTGCACGAGCAACTTGCGGGGACGTCCGGTGCCCTATGGTTCGTCCTGGCACAACATCGATCGCCGGCCGAGGCCGCTCGAACCACCCAGAACGAGACGCTGAGCGAGCGCTGGGCCGCAGGGCTGCAGAGTGGTGGCCTTCTCGGCGCAGTCGCCTTCGCGCACTTACGCCGTCCAGGCGCACCGACGGTCACTGCGACTCTTCAGGGTGACGGATTTGTGGTGAGTGGTCGCCTCGACTGGATCACGTCGTGGGGCCTTGCCGACGTCCTATTGCTCATGGCTGAGACGCCGGACGGCGAGGTCGTGCAGGCGCTGCTGCCCGCGTCCGAGCGCCAGGGGCTGACGATCACCGGTGAACTCCCGCTCGCCGCGATGCAGGGAACATCGACGGTCGGAGCCGTTCTGGACCACATGCCGGTCAGTGATGCCGAGGTGGCTCGCGTACTACCGAAACGTGAGTGGTTGACCGCAGATTTGCAACGAACGGCGAATGCGCCACCAGCAGTCTTCGGACTCACTCGAGCCGCACTCAACGCGCTGACAGCGGCGGCCGAGCACCGGCGTTGGGAGTCGGCGTCGGGCCTTGCGCGACAGTGGCAGGAGCGGTACGTGCGGCTGCGGGCGCGCGCCTACGCGCTGGTCGACGACGTCGCGCCCGGGGAGGCGGTGGATGAGCGGATCGCCATCAGGGCGGAGGTCACCCGGCTTGCGCAGGACGTGACCTCCGCGCTGATCACCGTGCAGGCCGGACGCGCGATGCTGCTGACATCGCCCGAGCAGCGATGGGCACGTGAGGCGATGTTCGCGCTGGTCCAGGCCCAGACTCAGGTCACGCGCGAGGCACTTGTGGCCGCCTATGCGCGCTGAGGTGGCCGCACTTGCGGAGCGTTAGCCGCGCTCAGCGCGGATTTCGCTCCGCGCCCTAGGCGTATCGAGGCCCATGAGCCCTTGGACGCGGTCCAGCGGAAGCGCGGGAGACCGGAAGCCATTTCGACCTACCATCGTCTCGGCAGCGACGAGTGCGTTGATCACAGACTCCTCCACCGCGTGCACCGTTGCTGCGTAGAACGGGTCGATCTGCGCCCACGGGACGAAGGCGGCGGTTTCTAAGGATCCGGCCGGAGGCGAGCCCAGCTCTCCGACGTGCAGCGCCCCAGGATTGCCGGTTGAGAACGCCAGGAAGATGTCGCCGCTGAAGTGCGATCCCGTCGTACCGGTTCGCGCCAGGCCGAGGGGAACGCGGCGCGCAAGCGCTTGGCACTGCTGCGGCAGCAGCGGCGCGTCGGTGGCGACGATCACAATGACCGAGCCGCCACCTGGCGGGCGCGTCTGTGCGTCCCGAAACGGGTTGTCGTCAGGAATCGCCGTCCCGACTGCGGTGCCACGGATCGTCAGCTCATGGCGGTCGCCGAAGTTCGCCTGCGTGAGCACTCCCATCGTGTACGACCTGTCCCCGTACCTGATGACCCGTGAAGCGGTTCCGGTTCCACCCTTGAAGGCGTAGCAGTTCATACCGGTGCCGCCTCCGACATTGCCCTCGGCAACAGGACCTTCCGAGGCCGCCTGCAGCGCCGCGACTGCGTGCTCGCTGGCGACATGGCGCCCGTTGATGTCGTTTAGGTCACCGTCGAAAGTCTCGCCAACGCAGGGCAACAGCCACTCGCGTGCGACCAGAGGGTGCTCGTTGATGACCCAGTCGATGATGCCTCGGTGCACGGTGCCGACGGCGTGCGAGTTGGTGATACCGATGGGCAGGTGCAGCAGCCCGGTCTCGGCGATCCAGTGAGAGCCTGTCAGCTCGCCGTTGCCGTTCATCGAGTACATCCCGGCGTGACACGGGTCTCCGACGCCGCCCTTGCCCCGCGGAAGGACCGCCGTGACTCCGGTACGGACAGCGTGCTCACCCTCGCCTTCAACGAGTGTGGTGAAGCCGATCTCGACCCCGGGAACATCGGTGATGGCGTTGTGCGGTCCAGGGGTTCCGTCGAACTCGATACCGAGGTCGCGGGCACGCGCTGTCGTCGTCATGGTCTGATCGTGCCAGGGTGATCGAATGAGCACCGCATTGGTCACTGGCCCGACGTCTGGAATCGGCGAGGGGTTCGCCCGCAGGCTGGCCTCCGACGGCTACGACCTCGTCCTCGTCGCGCGCGACCGCGAGCGACTCGACAATTTGGCGGTCGAGCTACGTGCAGGAGGAGTCGAGGTTGAGGTCATGGTTGCCGACATCGGAGACCGCGCCCAACTCGCCGTCGTCGAAGACCGCCTGCGCGATTCCGAGCGACCGGTCGACGTCCTCGTCAACAATGCCGGGTTCAGCATCAATCAGCGCTTCGTCGGCGGGGACGTCGAGGCGGAGCAGTCACTGATCGATGTCATGGTCACCCCTGTCATGCGGCTGTGCAGTGCAGCGGCCCCGGGAATGGCAGAACGTGGCAGCGGAACGATCATCAACGTTTCGAGTGTGGCGAGCTTCCTGCCGTTCAGCACCTACAGCGCTGCGAAGGCTTGGGTGACCTTCTTCAGCCAAGGCCTCGCGACCGATCTCACCGGAACGGGAGTGCGGGTGCTCGCCCTGTGTCCCGGGTTTGTGCGCACCGAGTTCCACGAGCGCGCGAACATCGAGATCGATCGGTCGAACGACACCTGGTGGCTCAATGTGGACGATGTGGTCCAGGGGGCTATGGACGACCTCCGGCGCGGCAAGGTGATCTCGATTCCGGGGCGTGCCTATCGGGCGCTGGTTGCCGGCACGCACCTGTTGCCGCGTGACGTCTTGCGACGTGCCGAGCGGGTGCGTCGGTCGCGGATCAGCGGACGTCGCTAGCCACACTCGGCGCTGATTTCCGACTTCCTGGGGGACACTCGCCGGGCCCGGCGCGTCAGCTGGGGAGAAGGGCCAGCAGTTGTGCGGCGAAGTCCTCGGAGTGAGTCATGGCCCAGAAGTGATGGGCGTCCTCCTGGCAGACGGACCAGCCGCGTAGCTGGGCAGTACGAGCGGCGCTGGCGTAGCTGTCCGAGAGCTGGAGATAGCTGCACGGGGCATCTGGCCAGTCCTCAGGAACAGGCAGCGGCTCGATGAAGAAGTCGAGCGAGCGGGGGCGCAGCCCGGCCAGCAGCACGGCCCGGTCTGTCGGGTCAGGCACGGTGACGGCGAGCTCGCCGTCGGTCCACTCCGGGAAACGGCCCCCAGCTGCCAGTCGCTGGCCCAGCTCGGCAGCTGCTACTGGGTCGTCGGCTCCGACGAGGTCGAGGCGCGTGGCGGTCTTCAGTGTGCGCGGAAGCATCGCGTCGACGAAGACATAGCCGGCGACCGGTGAGCCAGAGGCGTTCCTGGCGAAGGCAATCTGCGGGAGAAGGGGCCCGGCGCCACCGTGGCCGACCAGCACAACGTGTGCTCCGGGAGCGTCGAGCTGAAGCTGTTGGGCGACGCGGGCGACGAACCGAGATGCGTATGGAGGTTCGTCGTCATCGAGGACCTCTGGGACGGTGACCTGGACTCCCTTCGCGCGGAGGGCCTCTGGCACCGTCCCCCACACACCCGCCGACGTAAAGGGCGAGTGGATCAGCGCAACGGACCGGGGCATGGGAGCAGTCTGCCGAGATATGTCAGCCGACGTCGCGCCGGGTGAACGACCAGGCAGCGGGCAGACTCAGCAGGGCGGTGTACGCCATCAGCGTCACGAACGAGCGGAGGTTCGTCAGGTCGACCGACGTGGGCTCGCTGTAGGGCCCCACTGCGTTGCCAGGAACCTCCAGACCACCAGGGAAGAGAAATGCGACGGCATTGGTACTGAGCATGAACGGCTCGCTGCCGTGGCGCATGAAGACGAATCTGATGCCGTTCTCGACCACGACGAAGTACACGAAGGCGGCCCCCAGCGATGCCCCGGTGTTCCGCACCAGCATCGCGATGGCATAACCGATGGTCGCGGCCGCAGCGACAAGCACCAGGCCTCGTAGTCCCATCAGCGCCATCGTCTGCCCCAGGTTGTCGCGCAGCTCGTCGACAGGAGCGAACTGCTGATCCCACGTGCCGCGAAGCTGCGCCGTCAGTGCGCCGAACCCGACGGTGATCGCCATGGCGACGATGGCGAGAAGTGCGGTGCAGAGCAGGAGGCCGAGCCATTTGACGGTCAACAACCTCAGGCGGCGGGGCTCGAAGAGCAGCTGCAGCGTCATCGAGCGAGATGACCACTCGGCGCCCCCGATGCTGGCACCGATCAAGAACGCGACGCCGGCAGAGGCGATGGCTGCGCCGATCAGTGAGATGGGCAGCGCCTCATACGCCTTGTATCGGTCGTCCTGTCCCCAGTCGAAGCTTTCCAGCGGTTGGGTGGCCGGCTCAGGGCCACAGAAATTCTCGGCACTGTCTGGATTCGGGGCGGAATCGGCACACTGCTTCCAGCCCCGCTGTTGCTCAGCCTGGTTGCTCTGGAGCTGTTCCTGGGTTGTGCCGACCTGCTTGCTGTGCACGAAGAAGACGATGGTGCTGATCAGCACGATGCCGCCGAGCAGGATCAGGGTCAGCACCCGGAAGAGACGTCGGTGGGTGATGCGCGAGATCTCCGAGCGCAGGAGTGGCCCGACTTTGTGAGTGGGGCGCCGCTCGAGGGTGGGGATGCTCATGAGGGGCCTCCCTCGACATCATCGGTGAGCTCGAGGAACGCCTGTTCAAGATCGACCTGCACCGGCATGACCCAGGACGGATACAACTGCCGGGATGCCAGCGTCTCGACAATCACGGCACCGTCGGCCACGCCGTCGACAGTGATGCGCCCATCCAGGAGGTGAGCGGTGAATCCAGCCTCGGTCAAGACAGTGAGGGCGGCTTCGCTGTCGGCAACACCGACGGCGATCGCACCGGAAGACCTCGACTGCAGGACATCGGCGACAGGGCCCGCCACAACGACACGACCGTGGTTGACGATGGTGACGGTGTCGCATATCTGCTGCACCTCACCGAGCAAGTGGGAAGAGAGCAGCACGGTGACACCGGAGTCGCCGAGCGCGCGGAGCAGCTGCCGTACCTCGCGCATTCCCGCGGGGTCAAGGCCGTTGCTGGGCTCGTCGAGGATCAGCACGCTCGGCTGCTTGAGCAGTGCTGCCGCGATGCCCAGGCGTTGCCGCATCCCGAGCGAGTAGCCCTTGACGCGTTCGTCGGCGGCATCGCTGAGCTGGACGAGATCGAGCACCGCCTCGACTTGCGTGGCCGGAATCTCCGACGCCTGGGCGAGCAGCTGGAGGTTGAGGCGTCCGGTGAAAGGTGGGAAGAATGCTGGGCTCTCCAGCAGGACGCCCGTCGAGCCGATCACAGATGGAAGCTCGTCCGGCACCGGCTTACCCAGCATCTGCATGGTGCCGTCTTCCGGCCGCGCAAGCCCGAGGAGACAGCGCAGCATCGTCGTCTTCCCTGACCCGTTCGGACCGAGGAATCCATGCACACCCCCCTCATCGACAACGAGGTCGAGACCGTCCAGGGCTGCCTTAGGGGGCTTACCCCGGCGACGGTAGGTCTTGCGGACACCACGGGCTTCGATGACTGGCACCCCCTATGCCTACCGCACGCGGGCCTTGGATTTGATCAAGTTTGCCGACTTGTGCCGACCTTGAGCCCGGTCAGCCACCCCGTAGGCTCTGCATCGTGACCGATCGCGATGCACTGCTGACGCAGATCAAGGACAAGGCCGTCGTGCACGGCCGCGTCGTCCTCTCGTCCGGCAGGGAGGCTGACTACTACGTCGACCTTCGCCGGGTGACCCTCGACGGTGAGGCATCCCCGCTCGTTGGCTCGGTGCTGCTCGACCTCACAGCCGATCTCGATTACGACGCTGTCGGCGGGCTTACCCTCGGCGCCGACCCCGTTGCCGCTGCGATGCTGCATGCCGCCGCCGCGCGCGGACAGCGACTGGACTCCTTCGTCGTGCGCAAATCAGAGAAGCAGCACGGGTTGCAACGCCGCATCGAAGGCCCTGACGTGACAGGACGCCGGGTGCTGGCCGTAGAGGACACATCCACCACGGGTGGCTCGGTAATGACGGCGGTGGACGCACTGCGCGAGGCTGGCGCGGAAGTCGTTGCCGTCGTGGTCATCGTCGACCGCGGAGCGCGGGCAGCCATCGAGGCGGTAGGGCTGCCCTACCTGGCGGCCTACGAGCTGTCGGATCTCGGCCTGGAGTAGCCGTAAACGGTGCTCGCTCGGCACGCCGGTCGGGTCTACCATCACTGGCGACGGGGTTGTCGACGCTGTTCTTGATGCTGGGAGCGTTCACTGTGTGGATCTGGATCGTGCTCGGCGTTGTCGTGGTGCTGGCCGGCATCTGGGTGATGGTGACGTACAACGGCTTCGTCAAGCTCCGCAACATCGTGGAAGAGTCGTGGAAGCAGATCGACGTCGAGCTGCACCGACGCTACGACCTGATCCCGAACTTGGTCGAGACGGTCAAGGGATACGCAGCTCACGAGCGGCAGACCTTCGAGAACGTCACCGCAGCACGCGCTGCCGCCGTGACACCTGGTTCGACGCCCGGTGAGCAGGCGGTGCAGGAGAACATGCTGACGTCTGCCCTGCGCCAGTTGCTCGCGGTGGCAGAGGCCTACCCCGACCTTAAGGCGAACCAGAACTTCCTCGAGCTGCAGACTTCGCTGACCCAGACCGAAGACCGAATTGCGGCGGGGCGGCGGTTCTACAACGCCAACGTGCGGACTTTCAACACCAAGGTCGAGTCGTTCCCGCCGAACGTGGTCGCCCGCATGTTCAACTTCGTCAAGCAGGAGTACTTCGAGGCGGAGGACCCGACCGTACGGGCGGCGCCAGAAGTTCAGTTCTAGGGCCTGCGACCCATCGGCGTCCACGTCAAGATGGCTATGTGAGCGTTCGGTACATCTAGGAGCCGTTCTCAGGCGTGTCGGTGTACCGAACGCTCACATGTCGCTCGGTGCATCCGCCGGAGTCAGGCGTCGCTGGGGTCAGGGCCGCGTGCGCTGTTTGCCCGCTTGTGGCGGAAGTACTCGAAGACCACCGGAAGAACTGAGACCAGCACGACGCCGATGAGGATTGCCTCGATGTTGTTGGCGACGAAAGGCACGTTGCCAAGGAAGTAGCCGAGCAGCGTGACACCGGTTGCCCAGAGGATCCCGCCGATCGTGCTGTAGACGATGTAGGTCCGAAAGTGCATACGCCCGACGCCGGCCATGACGGTGATGAAGGTACGAACGACAGGGATGAAACGCGCCAGAATGATGGCGCGTGCACCGTAGTGGTCGAAGAAGTGCTGCGTGCGGTCGACGTACTCCTGGCGGAACAGCTTTGAGTCAGGCTTGCTGAAGATCGTTGGCCCTGCCTTGAGTCCGATCCAGTAGCCGACGATGTTTCCCGTGACGGCGGCAATCGTGAAGATCAGGCAGGCGACAGCGATGTTGGTGTCGATGAAGCCGCTGGCTACCAACAAACCCGCCACAAAGAGCAGCGAGTCTCCCGGCAGGAAGAAGCCGATGAGCAGTCCGCACTCGGCGAAAATGATCGCGGTGATCCCCAGGAGCGCCCAGGGGCCGAGCGACTCGATCAGACTCTGCGGGTCGAGCCACCCAGGGCCGAGCATCCGGCTGGAGAGCAGTTCTGGGAGGAGGTGCACAACGCAATAGCGTAACGACAGCTCTAGGCTGCGCTGACATGGACGTCGTCGGGGTAGGTCCGCATCCGAAGCCGTGGCCGGACGATCCCAGGTTCGATCCCGAGTTCTTGGCGGAAGGCGATCGTCGCAATGTGGTCGACCGCTACCGCTACTGGAAGCGGGACGCGATCATCGCCGACCTCGATACCCACCGGCATGAGTTTCACGTCGCGGTCGAGAACTGGGAGCACGACTTCAACATCGGCAGCGTGGTTCGGACGGCGAACGCCTTCCTTGCTGCAGAGGTGCACATCATCGGGAAACGGCGCTGGAACCGACGAGGGGCGATGGTGACCGATCGCTATCAGCACATTCGGCATCATGAGGACGTCGGTGCACTGGTGCGCTGGGCATCGGAGTGTGCGCTCCCCCTGGTCGGTGTCGACAATCTCCCCGGAGCTGTGCCACTCGAGACCTATGAGCTGCCACGAGAGTGCGTCATGGTCTTCGGTCAGGAGGGTCCGGGCCTCTCGGAAGCTGCGCGCGCCGCGTCCGTAGCTACGGTGTCGATCGCGCAGTATGGCTCGACGCGCTCGATCAACGCCGGGGCGGCCGCTGCCATCGCCATGCACGCCTGGATCCGGCAGCATGCCGAACGTCCCCCAGTTCATTGAGCGTGCGGGTAGATGAACGCTGACGGTGCCATCCCTGCCGTGCGGCCTCGATGAGCGCCCGGCTCCGGAGCAATAGCCGCGCTCAACGCGGGTAACGGTCCGAAGTCGGTGCAGCAGCAGAGGTGTCGGACACCGCCGCCGTGACGGCGGGGAAGGACGTGCCGTAGAAAGGACGCGTGACCCAGAACCTGCTCGGCGAGCCGCCGGCCACCCTGTTGCCCGAGAACCCGACCGCCCTTGCTGCTCTGGATGCCGGTACGTCGCCGCGAGCGGTGGCTGCGACACATCCCGACTTTCCGCTGGCATGGGCGATGTTGGCCGAGGAGGCTCTGGCTGGCGACGACCCGGTAGCCGGCTATGCCTACGCCCGCACCGGCTACCACCGCAGCCTCGACCAGCTGCGTCGCAACGGCTGGAAGGGTCACGGCCCCGTGCCCTGGGAGCATGAGCCCAATCGCGGCTTCCTTCGAAGCCTCTACGCACTTGGTGCGGCGGCCGCCGCGATCGGCGAAACGCCTGAGGCCGAGCGCTGCCAGCAGTTCTTGGTCGACTCGAGCCCCGCTGCGGCTGCGGCCCTTGCAGCCGAATGAGCACGGAAGAGGCTCGTTCTGTCCGGAGACGGCTGGAGGCATTGCTGGGCACTCCGGCCACGGAGGGCAATGAGGTCGCGGTGTACCGCAACGGTGACGAGATCTTCCCGGCGATGCTGGGTGCGATCGCGAACGCTCAACGAAGTGTTGACTTGATGACCTACGTCTATTGGACCGGCGACATCGCGCGACAGTTCGCTGATCATCTGTCGGAACGGGCCAAGGCCGGTGTCAGGGTGCGGGTCCTCATTGATGCTGTCGGTGGCTTCAAGATGGAGGACGGCCTCGTCGACCGCATGGAACGCGCTGGCGTGCAGGTTCAGTGGTTCCGCAAACCGTGGGTGAAGTCGCCGTTCAAGCAGAACCACCGGTGTCACCGGAAGGTACTGGTCCTCGATGAAACCATCGCATTCACCGGCGGTGTAGGTATCGCCGAGGAGTGGACGGGCAATGCCCGAAACGCCCACGAATGGCGGGACACACACATCCGGGTTGAGGGTCCAGCCGTCGACGGCATCGCTGCCGGTTTCTCCCAGAACTGGGCAGAGACCGGTGAGCCCATGTTCGACGCACATGACCAGTTCCCGGAGCACGAGCGGTCGGGCACTGCCACGATTCAAGTGGTCCGCGGGTCGGCGTCCATCGGGTGGGACGACATGCAGACGCTGTTCCATGTCGTGATCGCGTCGGCGACTCATCGCCTTCGACTCGCGACCGCGTACTTCGCACCGAGCAACGACTTCGTCGACCAGCTGCTCGCCAAGGTGCGCGAAGGGGTACAGGTGCAGATCTTGCTGCCGGGCCCAGGTGCTGACAAGCGAGTCTGTCAGTTGGCCTCGGAGTCGGTATACGCCGAGCTCGTCGACGGTGGCGTCGAGGTGTGGAACTTCCAGCCGTCAATGTTGCACGCGAAGATCATGACGGTCGACAACACGTTGAGCGTTATCGGTTCGTCGAACTTCAACCGGCGCAGCATGAACCACGACGAGGAGATCGCCCTAGCGATCGTCGACGCAGATGTTACTGCGACCTTGGATGCTCACTTCGACGACGACCTTGAGCGCAGCAAGCCGATTGACCTGGAGCGGTGGCGGAGTCGCTCAGCTACGCAAAAGGCAATGGAGCAGGTGGTGCAGCCAGTGAGGCGGTGGTTGTGAAAGCCGGTTTGGGGGATGAAGAGTTCCTCGTTGTTGGAGGAGGGGTTTCCGGCATTGCCTGCGCGCGTGCGCTTGCAGACGCGGGGCGTCCTGTCGTCGTCCGCGACCGCGGGTACCGCCCTGGTGGGCGGATGGCGGTCAAGACCATCAACGATCGCCCAGTGGACGTAGGGGCGGGCTACTTCACTGTTTCGGTTCCTGCCTTCCAGGAGGTCGTCGATCAGTGGCTCGACATCGAGCTCGCCCACCCGTGGACCGACACGTTTCATGTGGGCGATCCAGGTGGCCTGATCGGTACCCGCACCGGACCGATGCGCTACGCAACGGCGCTGGGACTTCGATCGCTGATTGAGGACCTTGCCCGCGGGCTTGCCCTGGAGCAGCACACCGATGCAGCTGAGGTCGAGCCCGGGCCGACAGTCGACGGCGTCGATTACGCCGGGATTGCTCTCGCGATGCCAGGGCCCCAGGCCCTCGACGTCCTCGCCGACTCGCTGTCGGCAGAGCGAGCCATGTCCGGGGGCATGTGGGAGCCGTGCATCTCAGTCATCGCCTCCTACGACTCCCGTGCGTGGCCCGAGATCGACGGTGTCTTCGTCAACGATTCACCAGCGCTTACTTTCATCGCAGACGATGGACGGCGTCGAGGTGACGATGCACCTGTACTGGTTGCCCACACACATCCAGTCCTGTCAGCACGTCACCTTGACGACCCAGAGGCTGTCATCGCCCCGGTGCTCGCCGAGGTTGAGGGCGTCCTGGGGATCACGGCAAGTCCGTCGTCGGTCGCCGCCAAGCGGTGGTCCCTGGCCAAGCCGATCAACCCTCACACCGAGCACTACTTCCTTGGTGAGAGCCGCGTCGGGCTCTGCGGAGACGGTTGGCACGGACCATCCCGAATTGAGTCGGCTTACCTGTCTGGCCGTGCCTTGGGCCGGGCGATGGCGAGCCTGGGGCCAGCCGCGGCCTGAGCGCAGCACGGTACAGATCCGCTAGGCTCTGCGGGTAATCCCCCAAATTCCGAGGGAGTTCCGCATGCCTGCGATTGTGCTGATCGGCGCCCAGTGGGGCGACGAGGGCAAGGGCAAGGCCACCGACCTGCTCGGCGAGCACGTCGACTACGTGGTCAAGTTCAACGGTGGCAACAACGCTGGCCACACCGTGGTGATCCCGACGCCGGAAGGTCCGCAGAAGTACGCGCTGCACCTACTGCCCAGCGGCATCCTCACGCCTGGCGTCACGCCGGTGATCGGCAACGGCGTGGTCATCGACCCCGAGGTGCTGTTCCACGAGCTCGATGACCTTGTTGAGCGCGGCGTCGACATCTCGCGCCTGGTCGTCAGCGCCAACGCCCACCTGATTGCTCCCTACAACCGAACCATCGACAAGGTCGTTGAGCGATTCCTTGGCAGCCGGAAGATTGGTACAACCGGACGCGGGATTGGTCCGACCTACGCGGACAAGATGAACCGCATCGGTATCCGGGTCCAAGACCTCTTCGACGAGCACATCCTGCGTCAGAAGGTCGAGGGCGCGCTCGATCAGAAGAACCACCTCTTGGTGAAGGTGTACAACCGTCGTGCCATTGACGTGGACGAGGTGGTGGACGAGCTGCTTGGTCACGCCGACCGGCTGCGTCCGCTGGTCGCCGATACGTCGCTGTTGCTGAATGATGCTCTGGACGCAGGCAGGACCGTCCTGCTCGAGGGTGGGCAGGCGACGCTCCTCGACGTCGATCACGGCACGTACCCGTTCGTCACGTCGTCGAACGCGACGGCCGGTGGCGCCTGCACGGGAAGCGGTATTCCGCCGAACCGCGTCGAGCGGGTGATCGCCATCGCCAAGGCGTACGTGTCGCGCGTCGGCGAAGGTCCGTTCCCCACTGAGCTTTTCGACGAAGACGGTGAGCGCCTTCGGACGAACGGCCGCGAGTTCGGTACGACCACGGGGCGCCCACGACGCTGTGGTTGGTACGACGCGGTGATCAGCAGGTACGCCGCGCGTGTCAACGGCGTCACCGACTTCGTGCTGACCAAGCTCGACGTGCTCAGTGGCTGGGAGCAGGTCCCGGTGTGTGTTGCCTACGAGGTTGGCGGCAAGCGCCTCGACGAGATGCCGATGTCGCAGAGCGACTTTCACCACGCCAAGCCGGTGCTGGAGTACCTGCCGGGTTGGAACGAGGACATCTCGGGCGCGCGCTCCCTGGAAGACCTGCCCTCGAATGCCCGCGCCTATGTCGAGACCGTTGAGGCGATGTCTGGTGCGCAGATCTCGGCGGTGGGCGTCGGGCCAGGGAGAGACGAGATCATTCAGATTCGACCGTTGGTCTGAGCACAGGTCCAGGCGGTCGATGTTGTTGCAGTTGACGTTGTCAGGGCACCATTTGCTGCAACCACATCGGGATTTGTTTGTCTAGGGTGACGATGCCATGTCGACGTGGAAGATCAGGGCTGCCACTGTGGCTGACCATGCGCCGATCCTGGCCGTCCTCGATGAGTGGTGGGATGGACGCGAGATGCGGGGGCTCCTGCAGCCGCTCTTTCTGGAGAACTTCAGTGGCACGAGCTTGGTTGCCGAGACGCCGGACGGGAATCTCGCCGGTTTCCTGATTGGCTTCGTGTCTGTGGACGACCCCACCGTCGCCTACGCGCACTTCATCGGCGTTGCTCCCGAGCACAGACGTGCAGAGCTGGGGCGCCAGCTTTACGACCGATTCGATGCCAACGTGGCCGAGCGCGGGGTTCGACAGATGAGGTGCGTCACGTCCGTTGTGAACTCGGCCTCTGTTGCGTTTCACGAGTCCATCGGTTTCAGCGTCGATGGCACCAAGCGGGACGAGGGAGTGGATGGCGGCGAGTACGTGCAGTTGTCACGCGCCGTCGCGCCACCGGTAGGCCCGGTCCGCGGGCAGGCCAGCTGGCCGCCAGCAGCAGACACAGTCCTCACAGGTGATCACGTCGAAGTTCGACCAACGGCGCTCGACGACGCCAGCGGGCTGTTCACTGCGCTAGATGATGCTCGCGTGTGGACGCACCTGACGGTGCCACGTCCACACAATGCCGAAGAGATGCGTGAGCTGGTGGCCGCGTCCATTTCCTCGATGCACCCGTGGACGGTGCGCCTCCGTCGTTCGCTTGAAGGTCTTGATGCTGGGACTGTGGTGGGGTGGTCGTCCTATCTCGAGGTGTCGCAGCGTGACGCTCGGCTGGAGGTCGGCTCCACCGCCTATGCGCCATCGGTCTGGGCATCGGTTGTGAACCCAGAAACCAAACTCTTGCTCCTCGGGCATGCATTCGACGATCTTGGGTTCGGTCGCGTCCAACTCAAGACCGATGTGCGCAACACCCGGTCGCAGGACGCCATCATGCGGCTTGGCGCGGTGCGCGAGGGCCTGCTGCGGCGTTACCAGCGCCGCCTGGACGGATCGGTGCGGGACACGGTGATCTTCTCGATCACCGACGACGATTGGCCGGCGGTGCGGACGTCGCTTCGACTGCGTCTGCGCAGCCCGTCGTGACACGAAGCACGGCAGGTCAGGCGCCGGGAGCCTTTGCGTAGTTGGATGCGCCGCCCCAGTCGACCATCACGCAGGTCTCATCGCCCACGATCCAGGCGTCGTGCCCTGGTTGGATCTCCGCGACCGTGCCGGCGTGCAGCTCGAGCTCCTGGCCGTCGGCCATCTGGACGACCATTCGACCCTGCAGCAGGTAGCCGACGTGGTGCACCTGACAGAGATCAGTCTTCGCGATGGGCTTGACGTCGTTCGACCAGCGCCATCCTGGTTCGAAGACGGTGCGCCCCACCTCACGATTGTCGATCCGGATGATGTCGAGGTGTCCGTTGGTGAAGGTTCGCACCTCATCGGCCTGGTCAAAGGAACGCGCATGGACCTGCTCGGACATGGGGACTCCTTGGCGTGGGAGAATTCAGCCAACTCTCTGGTGTGATCGGACACAAGATCAATTTCAGGTGGTTTTCGGCGCTGGTGGGCGACCGACGCGGTCCACCTGTCGAGGCCTTACCCTGGAGCCGTTCGCGCAAGCCTTCCGAGGAGTCGCCATGACCAGCCCCAGCCCCACGCCAGACCCTGCCCGCGGTGAAGAGGTCGTCGCCCTCGACCGCAAGCACGTCTTCCACTCTTGGTCGGCCCAGGGCGCCCTCAACCCGATGGCCATCGCCGCTGCTGAGGGCTCGTACTTTTGGGACTACGCCGGGACGCGCTACCTCGACTTCTCGTCGCAGCTGGTCAACACCAACATCGGGCACCAACACCCCAAGGTGGTCGCGGCGATCCAGGAGCAGGCGGCCAAGCTGAGCACCGTCGCACCGCAGCATGCCAACGATGTGCGCGGCGAGGCAGCCCGCCTGATCAGCGAGCTTGCACCGCCGAACCACAACAAGATCTTCTTCACCAATGGTGGGGCCGACGCCATCGAGAACGCCGTGCGCATGGCGCGGCTGCACACCGGGCGTCACAAGGTGCTGGCGGCGTACCGCAGCTACCACGGCAACACCGCGACTGCGGTCACGCTCACCGGCGACCCGCGCCGTTGGCCGAACGAGACCGGGATCGCCGGAATCGTGCACTTCTTCGGTCCCTACCCGTACCGCTCGGCTTTTTGGGCCGACAGCGACGAGCAGGAGGCCGACCGCGCGCTGCAGCACCTCGAGTCGGTGATCCAGTTCGAGGGCCCGCAGACCATTGCTGCCTTGACACTCGAGAGCGTCGTCGGCACCGCTGGCGTCCTCATCCCCCCGGCGCACTACCTCGCCGGGGTGCGTGAGCTGTGCACCAAGTACGGGATCATCTACATCGCTGACGAGGTCATGGCTGGCTTCGGTCGCACCGGTGACTGGTTCGCCTTCGAGCACTTCGGTGTCGAGCCCGACCTCATCACTTTTGCCAAGGGCGTCAACTCCGGCTACGTGCCAGTGGGTGGCGTCATCATCAGTGACGAGATTGCTGCGACGTTCGACGACCGCGTGTTTCCCGGAGGGCTCACCTACTCGGGGCACCCGCTCGCGGCGGCGTCCATCGTCGGCACCATCAACGCAATGCGTGATGAAGGCATTGTCGAGAACGCCAAGGCGATCGGTGAGAACGTACTCGGACCGGGCCTCCGTGAGCTGGCCGAGCGTCACCCGGTGATCGGTGAAGTGCGCGGTCTCGGCGTCTTCTGGGCGCTCGACCTCGTCAAGAACCGCGAGACCCGCGAGATGCTCGTGCCCTACAACGCCGCCGGTGCTGCGAACGCACCCATGGTCGATCTCATTGGGGCGTGCAAGAGCCGCGGCCTGATGCCGTTCACCAACTACAACCGGTTGCACGTGGTGCCGCCGTGCACGGTGTCGGAGACAGAGGCCAAAGAGGGCCTCGCAATCCTCGACGACGCCTTCGGCGACATCGCCAGCCATTACCAGGGCTGACCCCAGTTTCCCCAGAGCGATGCATTCACCCGCTCTGGGCAACTACCTCTGGGGTCATGCTGTGGGTTACTGCGACGTGGGCGGTCATCCGAGGTCTCCGGCTGTGGCAGTGAATAGGTCGAGAGCCCGCACGACCTGTGGACTTGCTGTGAGAGTCGATGGCGCGTTCGGGAATCACGACTTGTGCGGCTAGCGTCGAGACCGAGCCGTCGCAACGCCGGTTCGACGCGATCGGAGGTGGACCACCGAGGTGGACGGCGTGCCCCTGGGTGAGAGCCAGCCCGATGTCCGGGTGCTCGTCGTCGACGACGAGCCGAACATCACCGAGCTGATCAGCACGGTGCTGCGCTACGAGGGCTGGGAGGTCCAGCACTGCTGCCACCGGCGTCGCGCGGCGCTCACCGCAGTACGTGCCTTCCGAGCCGCGACGTCGATGGTCCTCGACGTCATGCTCCCCGACCTCGACGGCTTCGAGGTTCTCCAGCCGGCTGCGCCGTGACGGCTACGACACGTCCCGGTGCTGTTCCTGACCGCCCGCGACGCGACCGAGGACCGGGTCCACGGGCTCACCCCCGGCGGCGACGACTACGTCACCAAGCCGTTCTCGCCTCGAGGAGCTGGTCGCCCGGCTGCACGCGCTCCTGCGCCGTACCGGCGTCACGCGTCGGCAGCCGAGACGCACGTCCTGCACGGTCGCCGACCTCACCCTCGATGAGGACGCCACGAGGTGCTCGCGCGACGGGCGACCGGATCGACCTCACCAAGACCGAGTTCGAGCTGCTGCGGTTCCTCATGCGCAACGCCCGCGACGGGTGCTGTCGCAAGGCAGCAGATCCTCGACCGGGTGTGGAACTACGACTTCGGCGGCCAGGCCAACGTCGTCGAGCTGTACATCGCCTACCTGCGCAAGAAGATCGACGCAGGACCGCGAGCCGCTGATCCACACGGTGCGCGGCGTCGGCTACGTGATCAGATCTCCCAGGTCGGACAACCCGTGATGGCGGCCCAGCCCGCGCCTCGAGCCGGGGCCCTCAGACGTTTCTCCCTGCGCCGGAGGATCACGATCGGGCTGGTGGTCCTTGTCGTGCTCGTCCTCGTGGGTGCGTGGATTACCATGCCGTTGCCCTCAGAGCCTTTCACATGCAGCAGATCGATCGCGAGCTGGTCAGCACCGCTAATGGGCTAGCCGCGTCAAGGACCTTCGACCCGTCCGGTCTCCGCGACGGCACCGTGGTGGTGGAGAGCGACGCGTCCGGCCAGCTGCTCAAATCGCCGGTCCTCATCGCATCTCCGGGTGAGCGTCACCGAGATGGCGGAGAGCACGAGGGGGACTCGGGCGGACCGGACGGTGACACCCGACTCACGTTCGACGATGCGGCGGCGCTGCAGACGGCCGACGGTGAGCCGAGCACCGTCAAGCTTTCTGATCTGGGGCGTACCGAGCGGTCCAGGCGATCGACTCTCAGGTCACGTGATAACCGTCGGCCTTCCTCTGCAGCCGGTCAACGAGACCTTGACCCGGCTGCTGCTGATCGAAGCGCTGACGCTTGCCGCCGCTGCATTGGCGGTCGGTCTCGGTGGCGGGTGGCTCGTTCGCCGTGAGCTGCTGCCACTCGACCGCCTGGCGCGGACCGCGCGCGAGGTGGCCTCGCTGCCGTTGACCAGGGGATCGCAACGGCTGGAGCAACGGGTGCCAGCGGAAGCCCCGGCACCGAGATCGGGGATGTGACCGAGGCATTCAACGACATGCTCGACCATCTCGACCTCTCGTTGAAAACGGCTGGACGAGCGTCTTCGCCATTCGTCTGATACAGCACCGGCAACACGCCCGCCCACCTGTCAAGGGTATGCGGGCTGTACCGGGGGGACGTCAGCGAGGACGATCGTCAGGTGGCGTTGCGGCGCATCGAGGCAGAGGCAGATCGCATGCAAACCCTCGTCGAGGACCTCTTGCTGCTGGCACGGCTGGACCAGGGTCGTCCACTGCTTGAAGACGATGTCGACGTGTGTGTCCTCGTCGCGGAGATCTGCCACGACTTCTCCGTGACTGCGCACGGACATCCGATATCGGTTGACCTCCCCGAAGGTCCCGCGATCGTCGTCGGTGACGAGGGACGGCTACGGCAGGTTGTCAGCAACCTTCTGGCGAACGCAGTGCAGCACACCCCTGCCCCGACGCCGATAGAAGTCTCGGTCGCGAAGCAGACGGATAGCGTCCTGCTCACCGTGACCGATCAGGCCCCGGAATGCCCTCCGACTTCCAACCCCACGCGTTTGACCGCTTCTCCCGCGCAGATGTGTCACGCACCAGGGCGTCGGGGGGTAGTGGCCTGGGTCTGTCGATCGTGGCAGCAGTCGTCGCCGCGCATGGTGGCAAGGTGCAATTGACGAGCAGCAGCTCTGGGACGGCGGTGGCCGTCACGCTTCGTCGTCCGTCCGATATCTCACAGCCGGTCACAGTCAGCCCCCAGTATTTGTACAGGTTCGTCGTCCACTGTCGGATCATGACGAACTACGAGACACCTCAGACACCAGATCCGACCGAGAAGCCCTACTGGACTCCCTCGGACGACCCGAAGACCACCTCACCGACGAACTCGGAGGCAGAGCCGTCGGTGACCAGCGAGGCGGCGGCGCCTGTGCCGGACTATGTGTCGGCCGAGGCGGACGCACCACCCGCGTCCCGCCGACGGTGGCTGATCCCGGTCGGCATCGCGGCGGGCGCACTGACGATCGGTCTGCTCGGCGGAGTCCGGGGCCGCGATCGCGGACGGCCACCACGACGGACCGGGCTTTGGGGATGGCGGTCATGGTGGGCCCCTCTTCGACGGCGAGCACGGTGACGGCCACGACTTCGACGATGACGGTGACTTCCCCGGCGATAGCGACATGCCGGACGGCAGCCCCAGCGAGGCTCCGGACGACGCCCCCTCGGGCGGAGACACCTCCGGCGCTAGGCGGACCGCTGAGTCCATGACAGGCAAGGCCACCTGCACTGCTCACAGCGTGCAGATGCCCTCTTGTTCGGCGGTGGGGTAGGGTCGCCGTCGTGGATGTCCTCGTCATTGGATCCGGTGCGCGTGAGCACGCCCTCTGCCGGGCGCTCAGCATCGACCCGGACGTCGGACGGCTCGTCTGTGCACCTGGCAACGCGGGAACTTCAGCCCTGGCCACCAATGTCGCTGTCGATGCCGGCGACCCCGACGCCATCGCGGCGTTGGCGGTATCCGAGGCAGTTGACCTCGTGGTGATCGGGCCTGAGGTTCCGCTCGTCGCTGGTGCCGCCGATGCCGTGCGCGCTCAGGGGATCGCATGTTTCGGCCCGTCCGCCGCGGCTGCTGAGCTCGAGGGCTCGAAGGCGTTCGCCAAAGAGATCATGGCTGCCGCCGACGTGCCAACAGCCATGGCGCACATCTGCGAGACACCGGATGAAGCAGCAGCAGCGCTCGACGCGTTCGGCCCGCCGTACGTCGTCAAGGACGACGGGTTGGCCGCCGGCAAGGGCGTGGTGGTCACCGACGACCGCGACGCGGCGCTTGCACACGCGGCGTCCTGTGGCCGGGTCGTCATCGAGCAATACCTCGACGGCCCCGAGGTCAGTCTCTTCTGCATCACCGACGGCACCACCGTCATTCCGCTTGTTCCGGCACAAGATTTCAAGCGGGTGGGCGACGGTGACACCGGACCCAACACCGGGGGGATGGGCGCCTACTCACCGCTTCCGTGGGCGCCGGCGACTCTGGTGGACGACATCGTGCGAACCGTGGTGCAGCCGACGGTCGATGAGATGCGTCGGCGCGGAACGCCCTTCGCCGGTCTGCTCTACGCCGGGTTGGCCCTGACGTCCCGCGGGCTGCGCACTGTCGAGTTCAACGCCCGCTTCGGCGACCCCGAGACGCAGGTGGTTCTTGCGCGGCTGCTGACCCCGCTGGGGGGCCTGCTCAGGGCGGCCGCCACGGGACACCTCGCCGACGTGCCCGATCTGCGCTGGACACCGGACGCAGCTGTCACCGTAGTCGTCGCCGCCGAGAACTACCCAGACACACCCAGGACCGGGGATTCCATCGACGGCCTGGAGGCTGCTGACGCCGTGCCGGACGCCTATGTGCTGCACGCGGGGACGCGGTCAGCCGACGGAGGCGTGGTGAGTGCTGGCGGGCGGGTGCTCTCGGTGGTGGGGACGGGGGCTGACCTCGCCGCCGCTCGGAGGGCCGCATATGCGGCCGTGGGGGAAATCGCGCTCACCGGTTCACACCACCGGAGGGACATCGCCGAGCAGGCGGCGTCGACGTCGGGCAGCAACGAGCTGTTGGACCAGTGCCTCGGCCCTTAGCCTGAATGGGTGCAAGACCGTCCACTCAGATCGCAATGCGCTCATACGAGGTTCACGAGGCTCTTCGTCTTCGGGCGAGCAAGTCGGGCGTCTCGCTGTCGGAGTACGTACTGCGCGAGATCATCGCCAACGCGACCAAGCCGTCGAACGCCGACATCTTTGCTCGGCTGGCTCCGCTCCGTGTTGACCTAGGTGTTGACGAGATTTTGGACGCCATCCACGCAGACCGCCGATGATCGTCGTTGACGCCTCTGTCGTGGTCCCGGCCCTCGGACCCAGTGCCGCTCGGCCCTTAGCCCCTGAGTATGGGTGCAAACGCACTCAGATCGCAGCGCCCGCCCTGCTCGATGTCGAGGTGAGCTCAGCGATTCGGAGTCTGGAGCGATCGGGCGAGATCCCCATAGCGACCGCTCAAGCGGGGTGGCGGTTTTGGCAGGATGCGTATTCAGAGGTTCACGCATGAGCCCCTGCTCAGCAGAATGTGGAGCTTCGCCACAACGTCACCTCCTATACGCTGCTATGTGCGCTCCAACGTTACGCTCCCACGCTACACTTCAGCCCCACCCTCCATCAACCCTCATACTCAGCCGGCACCTCGACGCTGACGGCCGCCTGATCGCGATGCCGCGCAAGCGGGCTAACAGGCTGGTCGTCCTTCGTCACATGGCGCAGCAGATCGAACCGAGGGTGGACCACGAAGAGACCGCGGTTAATGCGCGGCTGCGACCGTTCTCCGACGACGTGGCGATGCTGCGTCGCTACTTGGTCGACGAGGGACTGCTGTTACGCCGCTCACCCGGGATCTACCGACGCCCCAACGGCGTTCAGCCACCGGCCTAGTAGAGATTTCGACGTCCCAGCGCATACCTGGGAGAATGCCCCCGTGACCTCGTCTTCCAAGCCGCAGATCCCTGACGTCCTCGCCTCTCGCTACGCCTCTGCGGCGATGGCGCGGATCTGGTCCCCCGAGCACAAAGTCGTCCTCGAACGACAGCTCTGGCTCGCGGTGTTGGAGGCGCAGCGCACCCTTGGGCTCGACGTCTCGCAGCTGGTCATCGATGACTACCGCGCCGTCATCGACACGTCGACCTCGATTCGATTGCAGCGCGCGAGCGCGTCACGCGCCACGATGTGAAAGCGCGCATCGAAGAGTTCTGCGCGCTCGCCGGTCACGAGCACATTCACAAGGGTATGACGTCGCGCGACCTCACCGAGAACGTCGAACAGCTGCAGGTGCGGTCGTCGCTTCTGCTCGTTCGCGACAAGTCAGTGGCGACGCTTGCACGGCTGGCGCCCTGGCGTCCGAGCACGCAACACTGGTGATGGCTGGACGGTCGCACAACGTCGCGGCGCAGGCCACCACGCTCGGCAAGCGCTTCGCCTCCGCTGCCGACGAGCTGCTGGTGGCCTACCAGCGCGTCGACGACCTGATCGGTCGCTATCCGCTGCGCGGCATCAAGGGCCCGGTCGGCACCAGCCAAGACATGCTCGACCTGCTCGGCGGGGACGCCAACAAGGTGGCCGAGCTCGAGATCGAGATCTCGCGCTATCTCGGTTTCGAGCAGGTGCTCGACAGCGTCGGTCAGGTCTACCCGCGTTCGCTCGACTACGACGTCGTGAGTGCGCTCGTGCAGTTGTCGGCCGCACCGTCGTCGCTGGCAAAGACCATCCGTCTGATGGCTGGCAACGAGCTCGTGACCGAAGGCTTCAAGGCCGGACAGGTCGGCTCGTCGGCGATGCCGCACAAGATGAATACCCGCTCGTGCGAACGGGTCAACGGTTTCGCGGTGATCCTGCGCGGATATGCGTCGATGGTCGGTGAGCTGGCTGGTGACCAGTGGAACGAGGGCGATGTCTCTTGCTCGGTCGTACGACGCGTCGCCCTCGCTGACGCGTTCTTCGCGATCGACGGGCTGTTCGAGACGTTCCTCACCGTCCTCGACGAGTTCGGCGTCTTCCCGGCCGTCGTGCAACGCGAGCTCGAGCGCTACCTGCCCTTCCTCGCGACCACCAAGGTGCTGATGGCTGCCGTGCGGTCGGGTGTCGGACGCGAGACGGCACACGAGGTGATCAAGGAGCACGCGGTCGCCGTGGCACTGGAGATGCGCGAGAAGGGCGCGGAGCGCAACGATCTGTTGGCGCGTCTGGCGTCCGACGAGCGGCTGGGGCTGACCGCGTCCGACCTCGAGCAGCTGGTCGCCGAACCACTGACGTTCACCGGGACGGCGACCGACCAGGTGGCTGCTGTCGTGCTGCGTGTCGCTGCAGTTGTTGCAGAGTCACCCCGAGGCTGCCGGCTACCGTCCTGGGGACATCCTGTGACGGCGTCGCCGATGGCCAATGTGCCAGCGGCGCCGGAGCTTCCCGGCGTCACCGCGGTCTACTCCGGCAAGGTGCGCGACCTCTACGAATACCCGGATGGCTCACTTCTCTTCGTCGCCAGTGATCGCATGTCGGCATACGACTGGGTGTTGCCGACGACGATCCCAGACAAGGGCCGCATCCTTACCGCCATGACGCTCTGGTGGTTCGAGCAGCTTGCGGACGTGGTGCCGAACCACCTGCTGTCGACCGACGTCCCAGCTGAGGTCGCCGGACGAGCGATGGTGACGCAGCGGCTCGACATGTTTCCCGTCGAGTGCGTGGCGCGTGGCTACCTCGCAGGATCAGGCCTCTCCGACTACACGCGCGACCGGCCCGGTCTGCGGCAACGAGTTGCCGCCGGGCCTCGTCGACGGTTCGCGGCTGCCCGAGGCCGATCTTCACCCCGGCAACGAAGGCAGACCTCGGTGACCATGACGAGAACGTCGACTTCGAGACGGTCGTCAAGACCGTTGGAGTCGACGATGCTGAAGCGCTGCGCGCGTTGACGTTGCGGATCTACGCACGCGCCGAGGAGATCGCCAGAGATCGCGGCATCATTGTGGCCGACACCAAGTTCGAGTTCGGACGCCATCCGTCGACCGGCGAGATCGTGCTCGCCGACGAGGTACTCACTCCTGACTCGTCACGCTTCTGGCCGGCTGACCTGTGGGAGCCAGGTCACGCGCAGCCGTCCTACGACAAACAGTACGTCCGCGACTGGCTGACGTCCGCCGCGTCCGGGTGGGACCGCCACTCCGGCGACGCGCCTCCGGCGCTGCCCGACGAAGTCGTCGAGCAGACCCGGGCCAAGTACGTCGAGGCCTATGAGCGCCTCACCGGCCGGCGTTTCAGCTAGGTCATCGTGAAGATCCCCAACGGCTTCGAGGACCTCTTCGCCGATGAAACCCTCGCCTATCTCGCGCTAGCGACGGTGCGTCCTGATGGTTCGCCTGTTGTCGTGCCCGTCTGGTTCGTCGCTGATGCTGACGGATTGCTCTTCAGCACAGGGGCGGACTCGCTGAAGGCGCGTGACATGAGGGAGCGGCCTTTGGTTGCGGGAATGGTGATGGAGGAGGGAGAGCACGCCCGTTACGTGTCGGTCCGTGGGACTGCGCATGAGGTGCTCGACCCTTATGCCGAGGGCATCGATGCGCAGGCGCTCTATCGCCGGATCGTCCGTCGCTACGAGGGGCACGATCCGTCGGGGAAGCACACCGACGTCTTCTTCCGACTCATCCCCACCATGGTCTCCGGCTACGACTACCGCGACGACGTGGTCTGAGGCGTCCCAAGCCCGCCGAGTACCCCCTATGAATACTTAGCGTTGCTTTGAAGGCTCCCCGCGACGCCGAAAACTCCGGGTAAGTCTTCATGGACCGATTGATCGTTCGTCCTCGCGGTCGAGGGTGAGCCCGTACCCTGGCTGCATGACATGGATGGTGACCGGCGGAGCCGGCTATATCGGCGCCCACATCGTGAAGTCGCTCAAGGAGTCCGGCCACGGAGTCGTCGCCTTCGATGACCTGTCGACCGGTGAGGCCCGCAAGGTTCCGTCAGACGTCCCCCTGGTCGAGTCGTCAGTGCTGGACGCCCCCGCCGTCGAGAAGGCGATTCGTGAGCACGACGTGACAGGGGTCGTCCACATGGCGGCCAAGAAGGCAGTCGGTGAGTCCGTCGAGCGCCCGCTCTACTACTACCGCGAGAACGTCGACGGTCTGCTGAGCCTGCTCGAGGCGATGGACGCCACCGGCGTCAAGAAGATGGTCTACAGCTCGTCGGCTGCCACCTTCGGCATGCCCGACAGCGATGACCCGCTCACCGAGGACTACATCTGTCAGCCGATAAACCCCTACGGCGAGACCAAGCTGATCGGTGAGTGGCTGATGAGGGACGTCGCCACTGCCATCGGCCTCGACTGGGTCTCGCTGCGCTACTTCAACGTTGCCGGGGCCGGCGGGCCAGACCTCGGTGACACCGGCGTCTTCAACCTGATCCCGATGGTGTTCCGCGCGCTGTCCACGGGCAAGAACCCGCAGGTCTTCGGCTCTGACTACCCGACGCCGGACGGCTCGTGCATCCGCGACTACATCCACGTCACCGACCTCGCCGATGCCCACGTCGCGTCTGTCAAGCGCCTCGAGCAGGGCGCCGGCGTCAGAGATCTACAACGTCGGACGCGGCGAAGGCGTCTCGGTGATCGAGGTCATGGACGCCGTGCGTGCCGCCACCGGCATCGAGTTCACCCATGACCTGGTCGCACCGCCGGGCGGGAGACCCGGCGCGGCTGGTGGCGTCCGCCGACAAGATCCGCGCCGACCTCGGTGGTCGACGGCAGCCTCGACCTGGCCGCCATGGTGACGAGCGCCTGGGAGGCATGGCAAGCCAACCCGCCGGCCTGACGAGCATGAGACTCTCAGGCATGCGGATGTGGGGCATTGGCTCGGCCTGGTCACTGAGTTTCTGCCTGGTGCTCGGAGCGGTGCTGGGCTTCGTCCTCGGGTACGTCACCGATGCAGGGCCGGACGATTTCTTCTTGGCGGAGGGGCGGTTCGTCGCGGGCACCGGCGAGTTCGCGGCGGTCTTGGGCGTGGGGCTGGGGCTGATCGTGTCCTTCCCCGCAGGTGTCTTGGCCGCAGCGATCTTTGCCTGGCTGGTCAGTAGGAGAGACGTCGAGTCGCTGCCGCCCATGCCTCGCCTCCGGTGGTGGGCGGTCGCGATCGCCGCCAGTGTTCAGCTCGTGGCCTACCTGTGGTTCAGCTGGTCGACAGAAGCGTTCGACTCTCCTGGGGACTGGGAGAGGTTCTGGCGGTGATGGTGGCGGCTCCCGTCCTTGCGTCTGCCGTCGTCGCGGCGTGGCTCGGCCCTCATCTGGTCCGGAGCGAGATCGCTCGTCAGAGCGGGGTATCGGACCTGCCGTCGTCCGGTTGATGTGAGCGTTGCATGAGCTCTGACCCGAGCCCGGGGCTGTGAGTTCATGCACCTCTCATCTCGACCCGCCGCTGAGGCGCTTCGGAAGCCCGCAGGCTCCGTCGATAGACTGGTGGCATCAACCCGCCGGGGTCCTGCCCCGCCCCTCGAGCAGCCGGAGAAGCCCGTGGCTCGCGTCGTCGTCGACGTCATGCTCAAGCCGGAGATCCTCGACCCCCAAGGTCAGGCCGTCCTGGGGGCGCTCACCCGCCTCGGACACTCCGACATCGCCAGCGTCCGTCAGGGCAAGCGCTTCGAGATCGTTCTCGACGCAGCACCTGACGCCGCCGCCCTCGACGAGATCGCTAGCACTCTGCTGGCGAACACCGTCATTGAGGACTACACGATCCGCGTCGAGGAGCACTGATGTCGGCGCGGATCGGCGTCGTCACCTTTCCCGGGTTCGCTCGACGACCAGGATGCCGCGCGCGCTGTGCGAATTGCAGGTGCCGAATCTGTCTCGCTCTGGCACGGTGACGCCGTCCTCAAAGGGGTGGACGCCGTCGTTCTTCCAGGTGGGTTCTCGTACGGCGACTACCTACGGTGCGGGGCCATCGCCCGCTTCGCCCCCGTGATGCAGACCGTGATCGATGCCGCCCGCGGCGGGATGCCGGTACTCGGTATCTGCAACGGGTTCCAGGTGCTGTGTGAGTCGCATCTGCTCCCAGGGGCGCTGATCCGCAACGACGTCCGCAAGTTCGTCTGCCGCGACCAGTGGCTGCGCGTCGAGAGTGCGAACACCGCGTGGACGTCGGACTACGACGAGGGCCAAGAGATCCTCATCCCGCTGAAGAACGGCGAGGGCGGGTTCGTCGCCGACCAGCGCACGCTCGATGAGCTCGAGGGTGAGGGTCGGGTGGTGTTCCGCTACCTGCACGACAACCCGAACGGCTCCTACCGCGACATCGCCGGCATCACCAACGACCGCGGCAACGTGGTGGGTCTAATGCCTCACCCCGAACACGCTGTTGAGCGGCTCACCGGCCCTTCGCTGGACGGACTTGGGTTCTTCTCCTCCGTGATCAGCCAGCTGGTGGACGCATGACGCGGCACGTCGACACGGTCAAAGACGCCGAGTCGACTCCCGATGCCGAACAGCCCTACGCTGACCTCGGCCTGGGGAGCGACGAGTACCAGCAGATCCGCGAGCACCTCGGACGCCGTCCCACCAGCAGCGAGCTGGCGATGTACTCGGTCATGTGGAGTGAGCACTGCTCGTACAAGTCGAGCAAGGTGCACCTGCGTCAGTTCGGCGAGAAGGTTCCTGCCGAAGCAGAGGACATCCTGTTGGTCGGAATGGGCGAGAACGCCGGCGTCGTCGACGTCGGCGACGGCCTTGCAGTGACATTCAAGATCGAGTCTCACAACCACCCGTCGTACGTCGAGCCGTATCAAGGTGCAGCCACGGGCATCGGCGGAATCGTGCGCGACATCTTGACGATGGGCGCTCGACCCGTCGCGGTGATGGATCCCCTGCGCTTTGGCCCGGCCGACGCACCTGACACGCACCGCGTCCTCCCTGGAATCGTTGCAGGCATCGGGGGATACGGAAACTGCCTGGGCTTGCCGAACATCGGCGGCGAGGTTGTCTTCGACCCCACCTACATCGGTAACCCGCTCGTCAACGCGCTCTGTGTCGGCGTCGTACCGCACGACCGCATCCAGCTCTCAGCGGCCACCGGCGCCGGCAACCACGTGATCCTCTTCGGGGCCAAGACCGGTGGTGACGGTATCGGTGGCGTCAGCGTGCTCGCGTCCGAGACGTTTGACGACAGCGATGGCAGCGGAGGCCCCAGCAAGCGACCCAGCGTGCAGGTAGGTGACCCGTTCGCCGAGAAGGTGCTGATCGAGGCTTGCCAAGAGCTCTTTGAGCAGCAGCTCGTCATCGGTATCCAAGACCTCGGTGGTGCCGGCATCTCGTGTGCAACGTCTGAGATGGCGTCCAACGGTGACAGCGGCATGCACGTCTGGCTCGACCGCGTACCGCTGCGCGACTCCACGCTCGCGCCTGAGGAGATCCTCATGAGCGAGTCGCAGGAGCGCATGTGCGCGGTAGTCGCGCCAGACAAGCTCGTGGCGTTCATGGCCGTCTGTCGCAAGTGGGACGTCGAGGCGGTTGTCATCGGTGAGGTGAACGACTCCGGGCGGCTGACGATCGAATGGCACGGAGACCAGATCGTCGATGTGCCGCCGAAGACCGTGGCGCACGACGGGCCGGTCTACGAACGGCCGTATGCGCGTCCGACCTGGCAGGACGCCCTGCAGGCGGACGTGCCTACATCGTTGGCACGCCCGTCGTCCGGTGCCGAGCTGCGCGAGACTTTCCTTTCACTCCTTGGCAGCCCCAATCTGGCATCGAAGTCATGGGTCACCGATCAGTACGACCGCTACGTGCTCGGAAACACCGTGCTCGCGCAGCCGGAGGACTCCGGCATCGTGCGCATCAATGACGATGGTCTCGGTGTTGCCGTCAGTACCGACGGCAACGGACGGTACGGAAAGCTCGACCCGTACACCGGCGCGCAGCTGGCTTTGGCCGAGGCGTATCGCAATGTGGCAACGACGGGCGCCAAGCCACTGGCCGTCACCAACTGCCTCAACTTCGGTTCACCTGAAGACACCGACGTCATGTGGCAGTTCGCCGAGACCACGCGCGGTCTCGCTGATGCCTGCCTGCAGCTCGGGGTGCCGGTCACCGGTGGAAACGTGAGCTTCTACAACCAGACCGGTGAAACGGCGATCCTGCCCACGCCGGTCATCGGCGTCCTCGGAGTGATCGACGACGTCGCGCGCCGCACACCGCTGGCTTGGGACGCCGATGGCGACTCCATCTGGCTGCTGGGTGAGACGGCCGACGAGTTCGGCGGCTCGGAGTGGGCCCACCTGCAGGACCACCTCGGTGGCCTGCCCCCGAAGGTCGACCTCAACCGGGAGCGCAAGATCGCCGAGATCGCCGTCGCCGCATCCCGTGATGGCCTGCTCACCGCCGCACACGATGTCTCCGTCGGTGGGCTGGCCATTTCGCTCGCTGAGATGGCGCTGCGTTCTGGCAAGGGCGCTCGCGTCTTCCTGCCGGACGGCATCGATCCCTTTGTGGCTCTCTTCTCCGAGTCCGCCGGACGGATCGTCTTCGTCGTCCCGCGGAGCGAAGAGGTTCGGTTCACCGACATGTGCACTGCGCGAGGTGTTCCCGCAGCGCGGATAGGCGTGGTCGACTCTGAGATCGGCGGGCTTGAGGTGCAGGGGCTCTTCACCTTGCCAATCGACGAGATGCGCGCGACCAGCGAGGGAACCTTCCCCGCGCTGTTCGACTAGTGGCCGGGATCGACGGCGGCAAGGTCGCCGCGGCGTACCTCGAACAGTGGTCGCTGACGCGCGATTGGTGTGACGGGATCGAAGACTGGTCGACGGCGAGTGCGATTGATGGGTGGACACTGCGTGATCTCGTCGCGCATTTCGGTCTGGTCGCCGACTCGATCCGGGCGGCTGCTGATGTGCTGAGTGAGGAAAGACCCCTCCGACTCGGCGACTACATTGCCACCTATGCCGATGGTGCTGCTGCCATCGATGAGCGAACACGAGCCGCTGCGTCCGCGGATGGCTTTCTCTTTGCGGTGGACGCCATTGCAGCAGCGGCCGAGCAGGCGATCGCAAGTGTCGAAGGCAACCCGGTCGTTGCGGCCAGGCGCGGTCCCATTCGATGGGTCGACTTCCTTCGCACTCGTTGCATCGAGCTGACAGTGCACAGCGACGATCTGAGCCGTTCGGTCGACGGCGAGGGCCCGCCGGCGTCACGACCGTGCCTCCAGGTCTCAACGCGGGCGCTGGCTGACGTGCTCAGCTGGCGAGCACCGGGGCGCAGCGTTGAGGTTCGCATCCCACCATTCGCTGCGGTGCAGTGCATCGAGGGCCCACAGCACACTCGCGGAACACCGTCTGCCGTTGTCGAGATGGACCCCCTCACCTTCTGTCGCCTTACGGCTGGCCGCGTCTCGTGGCAGTCGGCGGTTGCCGCCGGCGGTGTCCAGGCGTCCGGCCTCCGGACGGACCTAGCGCCCTACCTCCCCCTGCTGTAGGCACTCCGGGACGGCGGCGCCAGTTCGAAGTGTCCGAGCCGGTATTTGGGCCACAAGCATGCGGAGCGTGACGGGGAGCAGCCCTAAGGTCGCTCGCCGTGACGGTGTGATAACAATTCGTGTCCGGCATAGTCGTGCTTCTGTCGCAGGCATCGCCGGGGACGTAGTGTGCGCCTGAGTCCACTGGGAGATCGATATTCATGCCGGAAGCCACTCAGGTTTCCCCCGTCGTCGCGGTTGACGTCGCAGCTGTGGCCGTGACTCTGCGCGGCCTGAGCAAACACTTCGGCGATGTCGTCGCGGTTGACGGCGTGGATCTCGACATCTACGACGGGGAGTTCTTGACGCTTCTGGGACCTTCTGGCTCCGGGAAGACGACCGTGCTCAGGATGATTGCCGGCTTCGAGCTGCCGACCGGTGGCAGCGTTGAGCTCAACGGCCAGGACGTCACCAAGCGGGCCCCCTTCGAGAGGGACGTCAACACCGTCTTCCAGGACTATGCCCTCTTTCCTCACATGTCGGTCGTGCAAAACGTCGAGTATGGGCTTCGTGTCAAGAAGGTGCCCAGGGCCGAAAGGCACCGGCGGGCTCTTGAAGCGCTCGCCAGTGTCCAGCTTGCTGGCTTTGAGGATCGTAAGCCAGCTCAAATGTCTGGCGGGCAGCGACAGCGCGTAGCCCTCGCTCGGGCTTTGGTCAACCGCCCGAGCGTTCTGCTGCTTGATGAGCCCCTCGGGGCTCTCGATCTGAAGCTTCGTGAGCAAATGCAGGTAGAGCTCAAGCAGCTGCAGCGGCAGGTGGGGATCACCTTCATCTTCGTGACGCACGACCAGGAAGAAGCGCTGACGATGTCTGACCGGATTGCGGTCTTCAACGCCGGGCGCATCGAGCAGGTGGGCACCCCCGCTGATGTCTACGAGCGTCCCCTCACGCCCTTCGTCGCCGGCTTCGTCGGCACCTCGAACCTGCTCCAAGGAACCGCAGCTGAGCAGGTGCTCGGCAACGCGGGAGTATTCAGCATCCGCCCGGAGAAGATTCGGATCGGCAACACGCTCGAGGAGCCTGGGGCAGGCGAACACGCGGCCGCAGGGGTCGTCCGTGAAGTGGTGTACGTGGGTGCCGCCACACGATTCGTCGTTGACCTCGAAGCTGGGGGATACCTCGTCGCCCTTCAGCAGAACCTGCAGACCTCGTCCATGGATGTCCTGAGCATGCGTGGACGGCAGGTGCAACTGATCTGGCGGCGTGAGCACGAGACCGCGGTGGGTTAGACCGCGCGTGACAACTCAATAGTCAGGATTCCGTGGGCCGCCGGCTCTCGGTGTTTTCCGAAGATGGATGGAGGATCCGGTGCAGAGAAAGCGTCTGTTGGCGGTAGGTGCGCTCGTCGCGTCTGCTTCGCTGGTACTGGCCGCATGCGGCAGCGACGATAACGGTGGTTCGGGCAGCTCGGGGGCGACGCCGCCGGACTACACGGCGCTGCAAGAGTTGGGGGCCAACGAAGGGCAGCTTCGGGTACTCGCCTGGCCTGGCTACGCAGAAGATGGCACCGCCTACAAGAACACGGACTGGGTGACCCCGTTCGAGCAAGACAGTGGCTGCGACGTCACCGTCACCACGTTCGGCACCTCAGATGAGTCCTTCAAGCAAATGGGAACGAAGCAGTACGACGTGGTGTCAGCTTCGGGAGACGCCTCTCGTCGCCTGATCTACGCGGGGCTGGTCGACCCGTTCAATCTTGACCTGTCGACCACCTACGACGACATCTTCGACGACCTGAAGGACAAGCCGTGGAACTCCGTCGACGGCGTCGCCTACGGCGTTCCGCACGGCCGCGGAGCGAACCTTCTGATGTACAACACCGACAAGGTCAAGCCGGCTCCGACGTCGTGGGCGCCCACATGGGAGGCAGACAGTCCCTACGCCGGCTACATCACCGCCTATGACAACCCCATCTTCATCGCTGATGCTGCGCTGTACCTGAAGTCGACACAGCCCGATCTCGGCATCGAGAACCCGTATGCGCTGGATCAGGATCAGTTGGCCGCTGCCAAAGAGCTGCTCATGCAGCAGGCGCCGAACATTGGCGAGTACTGGAGCGATGCATTTGCCTCGATCGAGTCCTTCACCAAGGAGCGCATCTACCTCGGGACCACTTGGCAGTACAACGCCAACTATGTCGCTGACCAGGGCACACCGGTCAAAGCGTTTCTGCCGAGTGAGGGTTCGACCGGCTGGTCAGACACCTGGATGGTGGCGCACGACTCGCCGAACGTGAACTGTGCGTACGCGTGGGTCAACTACATCACGTCGCCGGAACCTCAGGCGCAGGTGGCGGAGTGGTTTGGTGAAGCCCCGGCCAATGAGAAGGCCTGTGCGCTGACCTCGGACAAGAACCACTGCGATACCTACCACGCAAATGATGCGGCGTACTGGGAGAACGTCTACTACTGGGAGACGCCAACTCCGGACTGCGCTGATGGGCGTGACGTCACATGCACCAGCTACGCAGAATGGAAGACGGCCTGGGACGAGGTTCGAGCAGGCTGAGCACGGGTTTGCAGTCGGGTGTGGGTGGGGCTCCGGCCTCACCCACACCCGAGACCGTGAGGTCTGACAGCTCATGATGACTACCGCTGAATCTACCGTCGGTGAACGGCCCCAAAAGACGGGGCTGTCCCACCGGCCGTCAGCGTTCCTCCACCGGCACCCCCATACTCGGCTGGCGGCGTTGCTGTCGGCACCGCTGTTGTGGCTGGTGGTGATCTACCTGGCGTCGCTGGCGCTGCTCTTTGCCGCAGCGTTCTGGCAGCAGGACCCCTTCACCAGCCAGCTCGTTCGTCAGTTCACCACAGACAACGTAAAGGAAGCATTCACCAACCCGGCGTACCGGACCGTCGGGGTGCGCACCCTCGTGATCGCATCATCGGTGACCTTGCTGTGTCTGGTCCTTGCCCTCCCCGTCGCGTTCTACGCAGCAAAGGTGGCGAAGCCACGAGGGCGCCGACTGCTCATCGTCGCCTTTTTGGTCCCGCTCTGGGCCTCCTATTTGGTCAAGGCGTATGCGTGGCGCGGCATCCTTGGCGAGAACGGCGTGCTGGACTGGGCCTTGAAGCCTCTTGGGCTCAGCGGCCCCGGCTTCGGTCAGATCGCCGTCATCATCACGCTGACCTACTTATGGCTGCCATACATGATCTTGCCGATCTACGCTTCGCTTGATCGGCTTCCGAACTCTCTCCTTGAGGCATCCGGTGACCTCGGCGGCAAGTCATGGCGAACCTTCCGGTCGGTGGTCTTCCCGATCGTCTTGCCCGGGATCGCGGCCGGCTCGATCTTCACGTTCTCACTGTCGCTCGGTGACTACATCGCAGTACGACTGGTAGCCCCGAACTTCACGGTGACGGGGAACCAGATCTACAACAACATCGCGGGCGGTGGAAACACGCCGCTGGGAGCAGCGCTTGCCCTCATCTCCGTGTTGACCATCACGATCTACATGCTCCTCGTGTCACGTACCGGCGCGTTGAGGGAGCTCTGATCAGATGACACTCTCGCCCGGCGCGCGCTGGATTCTGCGCGTATCTCTGATCATCGTGCTCGGCTTTCTGTATGTGCCGCTGTTGCTGGTGCTGATCAACTCGTTCAACACGAGCCGCATCTTCTCGTGGCCTCCGACGTCGTACACCACCCACTGGTGGACCTCGGCGGTGGACAACGAGGGCATCCGTAACGCCATCATCGAGTCGCTCAAGGTGGCGTCACTGGCCACGGTGGTGGCACTGACTCTGGGCACCATGATCTCGTTCGCCGTTGCCAGGTACACGTGGTTCGGGCGAACCTCGATCTCATTCCTCTTCGTCCTGCCGATCGCGTTGCCAGGCATCGTCACCGGTGTGGCGCTTCAGAACGCCTTCATCAATGTGCTCAGCACCGATGGATTCCAAATTCAGCTGGGCTTCTGGACGGTGGCGATCGGCCACACGACGTTCTGCATCGTGGTGATCTTCAACAATGTCGTCGCGCGTCTTCGCCGGACGGGACAGAGCATGGAGGAGGCATCGATGGATCTCGGTGCCTCAACCTTTCAGACCTTCCGCATGGTGACGTTCCCCCAGATACGCTCAGCCCTGCTGGCCGGCGCATTACTCGCGTTTGGCCTTTCCTTTGATGAAATCATCGTCACCCAGCTCACCGCGGGTGCCGGCATCGAGACTCTCCCCATCTGGATATTCAACAACCTGTCGCGTCCCAACGTCGCACCGCTCGTGAACGTGGTTGCCGCGCTTGTCATCATCATCTCGATCATCCCGGTCTACTTCGCACAGCGGCTCTCCGATGATCCAGCTCACACCAGGCTGTAGCCAGTGACCGACCTGACCCGTGACCGGGCACTGAAGTTGGACGCAGCCGACGAGCTCGCGGTATTCCGAGACCAGTTCTACCGACCTGACGACGACCTGATCTATCTCGATGGCAACAGCCTCGGCATGCTGCCGCATGCGACTCGGGAGCGCATGCATCGGCTCATCGATGAGGAGTGGGGGCGCGAGCTAGTGCGGGGTTGGCAGCACTGGGATTCCCTGCCGCTGGATGTCGGTGACCGGATCGGGGATCTGATCGGGGCAGCGGCGGGGCAGGTGGTTGTCTGCGACTCGATCTCGGTCAACCTCTACAAGCTCGCGGCCGCCGCACTCGAGGCGCAGCCTGGCCGCAAGGTGCTGGTCACCGACACCGGAAACTTCCCGAGCGACCGCTATGTGCTGCAGGGGGTGGCTGAGCGCCGCAAGGGTCAGCTGCGTCTGGTGCCGACCGATCCGCTCGTCGGCGTCAACCCGGACAACGTCCACACCTACCTCGCGGACGATGTTGCCATGGTTGCCTTCTCCCACGTCGACTACAGGTCGGCGGCGATCAACGACGTCGTTGCTCTCACCGAGCAGGCGCACCGCGCTGGCGCCCTCGTTCTGTGGGACCTGGCCCACTCGATTGGATCGGTGCCGATCGACCTTGATGCGATCGGCGCAGATTTCGCTGTCGGGTGTACGTATAAGTACCTCAACGCCGGTCCTGGTGCCCCGGCATTTCTGTACGTGCGTCGCGACCTTCAGGACCGGCTTGCCAACCCGATCCAGGGTTGGTGGAGTGCGGCAGACCCCTTCGACATGGATGCCCCGTACACACCAGCCACCGGTATCGGGCGTTGGCAGACCGGAACGCCCCCGATCCCGGGGCTCGTGGCTGCGGAGGAGAGCGCCGGTCTGCTGGCGGAAGCCGGCGTGCACCGGCTGCGGGAGAAGTCGATGCGCCTCACCCAGTACTTGATTGACCTGACCGACTCCTGGCTCGTTCCCCTGGGTTTCTCGGTTGCGTCGACGCGCGATGCGCAACGTCGCGGTGGTCACGTTGTTCTGTCCCATGACGAGGCTTACCGGATCAGTCGCGCAGCCGCAGCTGCCGGCGTCGTGGGTGATGCGCGACCACCGAACCTGCTCAGGCTGGCCCCCGCACCACTCACGACGTCGTTCACCGAGGTGTGGGAGGCGATGGGGCGCCTGCGAGACCTCGTTGCGTCCGAAGCTCATCTCGCCCTGCGCGCTGCGCGGGACCACGTCACGTGAAGCGATAACGTCTCGCCGTGCTCTCCGAAGACCGGTCGGTCCTGTCGCGCTCGTCCATCGCACCTCCCGATGTGGTGTCATACGGCGCTGACCCCGAGCAGGTGGCCGAGATCTGGGCAGGAGCACCTGCAGCACCACTCATCGTGGTGCTGCACGGTGGGTTCTGGAAGCAGGAGTACGACCGGGGGCACTGCCGAGGGCTCGCGGCGTCACTCGCCCAGCTTGGATCGACAGTCGTGCTGCTGGAGTACCGGCGCGTAGGCGGAGGTGGGGGATGGCCGGCCACATTCGATGACGTCCGCACCGGTCTTCGCAGGATCGTCCAGCACCATCCGGCCGCGTCTCGTCGAATCCTGGTCGGCCACAGCGCCGGAGGACACCTGGGGCTGTGGGTGGCTGCGACCGAGCCGACGCCGCTGGTGGACGCGGTGGTTGCGTTGGCTCCGATCGCTGACCTCACAGCGATGTCTCGCACTTTCGGGGACGGCGACAATCCGGTCCACGACCTGCTGGGCGGAACTCCTCAGGGGCATCCAGACCGATACGACCTGGCCGACCCAGCACTGTTGCCGACGCCGCGTGCCAGCATTCATCTGCTGCACGGTGTCACCGACACATTGATCCCGATCGAGCAGAGCCTCAGCTACGCCCGCCGTCACACGGGGACGCGGGTCACCGAGCTGCGGTGCGGCCACTTCGAGCTGATCGACCCACGCAGCGACGCCTTCCCGGCCGTGCGGGAGGCGATCAAGGCCGAGGTGGGCGGCTCTGAGGCCCCATCACGAAGATCGCGCCCGTGGTGACGCCGCGGTGGGTCCGACGCCATGCGTGACTTTGGGCGTGTCGAGACCGGTCCCCTAGACTGAGGTGGTGAAGCGCGGTGACGGTCGGCTCACCCACGATCTCCTTCCCGGTGAGCCCGGCGAGCAAGGCCCGCAAGACGCCTGTGGCGTCTTCGGCGTCTGGGCGCCCGGCGAAGAGGTCGCCAAGCTTTCGTACTTCGGGCTCTACGCCCTGCAGCACCGCGGCCAAGAATCTGCCGGAATCGCAGTCAGCGACGGCGAAGGCATCGTCGTCTACAAGGACATGGGACTGGTGGCCCAGGTCTTCGATGAGCGACACCTGGCCACACTCGTCGGCCACCTGGCCATCGGCCACACCCGCTACTCGACCACCGGCTCAAGCAACTGGGAGAACGCCCAGCCGGCCTTTCGCCACACTGGAGACGGGGGCATCGCCCTCGGCCACAACGGCAACCTGATCAACACCGGAGAGCTCGCTCGACTGGCTGCGGAGTCCGAGGTTGAGCGCGGTGAACTGCTGCTCCCCGGTCTTGGCACCCCCGACGCCAGCTCCGACACCGACCTCGTCACCGAGCTGCTGGCCAACCACCCATCACGCTCCTTGGAGAAGGCGGCGCTCGAGGTGCTGCCACTGCTCCGAGGCGCGTTCAGCTTTGTCTTCATGGACGAGTCGACGCTCTACGCGGCTCGCGATCCTCAAGGGATTCGGCCCCTGGTGCTCGGACGCCTCGAACGCGGATGGGTTGTTGCGTCGGAGACTGCAGCACTCGACATCGTGGGTGCTAGCTATGTACGCGAGGTCGAGCCGGGTGAGCTGCTCGCTGTCGACGAGCATGGACTCCGTAGTCAGCGTTTCGCCGATGCCGACCCAAAGGGGTGCATCTTCGAGTACGTCTACCTTGCGAGGCCGGACACGAGCATCGCTGGTCGCAGCGTGCATGAGGCGCGCGTAGACGTCGGTCGGCGGTTGGCCCGGCACGATCCGGTTGAGGCTGATCTTGTGATTCCGGTGCCCGAGTCGGGGACACCGGCGGCGATCGGGTACGCCCAGGAATCGGGCATCCCGTACGCACAGGGCCTCGTGAAGAACGCGTACGTCGGACGTACGTTCATCCAGCCGTCGCAGACGATCCGTCAGCTCGGTATCCGGCTCAAGCTCAACCCGCTGCGCGAGGTCATCGACGGAAAGAGGCTCGTCGTCGTCGACGACTCGATCGTCCGAGGAAACACTCAGCGTGCCCTAGTGCGAATGCTCCGCGAGGCCGGCGCAGCAGAGGTCCACGTGCGTATTTCGAGCCCACCCGTGAAATGGCCATGTTTCTACGGCATCGACTTCGCCACCCGTGCCGAGCTGATTGCCAATGGTCTGGCCGTCGACGAGATCCGCCAGTCCGTTGGCGCAGACTCGCTTACGTACGTGTCTCTCGATGAGCTCGTCGAAGCGACCACCATCCCGGTTGAGAAGCTGTGCACCGCGTGCTTCACCGGTGTGTATCCGATCGAGCTGCCCGAGCCCGAGGCGCTTGGAAAGCACCTGCTCGAAGGGTACGAGCGCGAGAGCACAAGCACCTCCGCCACAACTTCAGGTGATGCCGATGGCCTGGCCTCCCTCACGGCGGCAACCGGGGCGTCCGATGCGTTGGGCCGCCCGTGACGGCGAGCCCGGAGGGATCCCAACACGTGAGCACGACGTACGAGAGTGCCGGTGTCAGTATCGAAGAGGGCAACCGCGCCGTCGAGCTGATGAAGGCGAGCATCGCGCGTGCAACGCGTCCCGAGGTCGTCGGCGGAATCGGCGGGTTTGCCGGACTCTTCGACCTGACGCCGTACACGCGTCTGCGCAAACCGCTGCTCGCGTCGTCGACTGATGGTGTTGGCACGAAGGTCGACGTTGCTCGCCGCATGGGTATCCACGACACCATCGGTATCGATCTGGTCGCGATGGTCTTGGACGACCTCGTGGTCTGTGGTGCCGAACCTCTTTTCATGACTGACTACATCGCAACCGGGAAGGTCTACCCGGAGAAGATCGCCGCCATTGTCTCCGGTATCGCTGAAGGTTGCCGTCGTGCGGGAGCAGCGCTCGTCGGTGGTGAGACGGCCGAACACCCGGGGCTGTTGGAGCCGGACGAGTACGACGTGGCCGGAGCTGGAACGGGCATCGTCGACGCCGACGATGTGCTCGGGGCCGAGCGCGTTAACTCCGGTGACGTGCTGATCGCCATGGCTAGCAGCGGGCTTCACGCCAATGGCTATTCACTGGCGAGGCATGTCTTCTTTACGATCGCAGGATGGGACGTCGACCATGATGTCGACGGGCTCGGCCGCACCGTCGGTGAAGAACTGCTCGAGCCGACCCGCATCTACAGCCTCGACTGTCTTGCGCTCGCTCGTTCGCACCGTGAGCAGCTTCATGCCCTCTCACACATCACCGGTGGTGGACTCGCGGAGAACCTAGCCCGGGTGATTCCGGCACACCTGTCGGCAACGGTTGACCGAACCACCTGGACGCCCCCACCGGTCTTCTCGCTGATCGGCGAACTCGGTGGGGTCAAGAGCCAAGATCTCGAGAGCACGTTCAACCAAGGGGTCGGCATGATCGCCGTCGTCGATAGAGATGCGGCCGAGGAGAGCGTGCGCTTGCTCGACGAGCGTGGTGTTCCAGCGTGGATCTGCGGCCAAGTGCAGGGGGCATCAGAAGGCCCGACCGCCGACATTGGTCGGTAGCCACCCCGCCTGACTTACCCCGCCTGACCTACCCCGCCATCACCCAACATCGTGGCAACGCTGAGTGCCGGTGCGGAGAGTGTGGCGCTCAGCGGCCGGACTCGGCCTCACCGTAAGCAGCTGTGTACGGGTCGTAGGGGTCGTCCTCGACCACGTCGGCATGCGGGGCCTCGCCACCAAGTTCGACGGTGAGCGCGTCGACGTCGAGCTCGGAGCTGGAGTACTTCAGCTGCCGGGCAACCTTGGTCTGCTTGGCCTTGGCCCTCCCGCGACCCATGGGCTGACCCCCTCGTTGGGGCATCGGCCCCAGTAGGCGTGTCTATCGGATGGCGCCCCTGGGGCGCACTGCTCTCTAGAGTAGACGATCCATCCCCGCTGCGTGCAGGCAGGCGCACCTTGATCTGAGCCAATCGGGTGCACGTCCTGGACCTTGGGATCAGCCGGTAGCCGGTGGTCCGGCAGCGATGATCGACTCGGCCAGCCGGTCGGCAGCCCGGGCTGGGGGCATCCCCTCATCGGAGGCGAGCCGGAGGACGTCCAGCGTGGTCTGGTAGATGCCCAGCGCGCGCTCGCGGGCTCGGCCGAGATCAAAGCCGTTCAGCTCGTCGGCGACCTGGATGACGCCGCCGGCATTGACGAGGTAGTCGGGGGCGTAGGTGATCCCCCGGTCGGCCAGTTGCTGCTCGACCCCAGGGTGAGCGAGCTGGTTGTTGGCTCCGCCACAGACGACGGCAGCTGCCAGGCCCGCGACGCTCACGTCGTTCAGGGCACCGCCGAGCGCATTGGGAGAGTAGATGTCGATGTCCTCGCGAGTGGCCAACTCGGACTCGCTCGCCGCCACGTCGACTTCTGGGTGGCTCGCGAGCACGGTGGCGATGGCGTCAGGACTGAGGTCGTAGATCACCACGGACGCCCCGGCGCCACAGAGGTGTTCCACAAGTCGGCGCCCGACTTTGCCGACTCCGGAGACTGCGGCCCGACGTCCCGTCAGATCGTCTGAGCCCCACAGGTGCTGGGCGCAGGCGCGCATGGCGCAGAAGACCCCGAGTGCGGTGAGTAAAGACGAGTCGCCGCTCCCACCGTTGCTCTCGCTGCGTCCGGTGACGAAGCGGGTGGTCCGCCCAACGACATCCATGTCAGCCACGTAGGTGCCGACGTCGCAGGCGGTGTAGTAGCGGCCCCCCAACGACTCGACGGCTCGTCCGTAGGCTTCGAGCAGGGCGTCGGTCTTCGCCTGCGTCGGGTCACCGAGGATGACCGCTTTGCCGCCCCCGTGGGGGAGGCCGGCCAAGGCGTTCTTGTAGCTCATGGCGCGCGAGAGCCGCAGGACGTCATCGAGGGCGGCGTCGTCGTCGGGGTAGAGGTGGAACCGCGTGCCGCCAAGTGCAGGACCGAGTGCCGTGGAGTGGATGGCGATGATGGCACGAAGCCCGGTTGCCTCATCTGAGGCCAGGACCACCTGCTCGTGCCCGTCGAACCGGTCGAAGAGTCGTCCGCCCGGCTTGGGGTGTTGTTCGGTCACGTTCGGACCCTACCGATCTCGACTTCGATGAAGCTCGAGGGCTGGGCGAACCCAGATGGGTTAGTCCCGTCGATAGGGGAGGAATGGCACTGATGAGGGATTACGGACAAGCGCGACATCCGTCACTCTTTGCATTGGTACGCTCGCGGAGCGCTATCGAGGACCGGAGCACCGATGACGTCACGTGGGGGACACATGGCACAACTACCACCCGAGCCTGAGGCGTTGCTGACGCCTGCGGAGGTGGCGGCGCTCTTCCGGGTTGATCCCAAGACCGTCACCAGGTGGGCAAAAGCCGGCAAGCTGAGCGCGATACGAACCCTGGGCGGGCACCGGCGTTACCGGGCTGCCGAGGTCCAGGCGCTGCTGGACGGGCTTCAGAGTGACGACGTTCCTCCGGTGAGCGTGCCGCAGCCCCCTGCGGAGTCTCCACCCCTGAGTTGATGACTGCTTAGCCGATCTAAGGACCAGTCTCGCGGGCACGGATTGTGACTAGTCCGTAGACACTAGGCCGAACGGGTGTGAATTGGCCCACTTTTGCGGGCCAGGCTTGTGTTGGGGGCCAGATCGCCCGATACCCTTTCGTGACCTCACCACCAGGTGGGGGCTCACCGGGTACGCCGAATCCTGTCCAGCCCGGTGGGTGACGATATGCACGTGGGCAGGAGCGGGGGACCCAAGGTTAGTGACCGACCGCCAGAGCGCGGACGGTCTTGGGGTTAAGTCGTTGCCGATTTGGCATGACCGGGCACTCTCTGGCCCGAACCCGACAGCTGACCTCGCAGGCGTCGGAGAGGAAACATGTCGCGAATTCTCGCGCGTCGACGTCTGCTTGCCGTCGGCCTGACGATCGCCCTGGCCAGCCCACTTGCCACCAGCACCGCCACTGCGGCCGATACGAGTTTTAACACCTTGCGCATGGGCGACTCTGGCCCCCGCGTGCTCCTGGCCCAGCGAGTCCTCGACGTGGACCCGCGCACTGGCACGTTCAACGACAAGACCAGACATGCGGTGAAGCACTTCCAGGACCGTCGAGGCTTTGACGTCACGGGGGTGATCAACCAGCGCACCTACCGCGCACTCAAGACCCGGTGGGAGCAGATCCTGCAGGCCCGCGCCAGGATCAACAACGAGTACCACCGGATCATGAAGGTTGCCCGCGCTCAGAAGGGTGATCCCTATGTGTACGGAGCGGCCGGGCCGAACGCGTTCGACTGCTCAGGGCTGACCCGGTACGTCTACGAGAAGGCGACCGGCAAGACGCTGCAACACTCGGCATCGGTTCAGAGCCGAAGTGGAGAGCGGATTTCCCGGAAGCACGCCCGCCCGGGAGACCTGGTGTTCATGTACGACTCGGGCGGGGTCTATCACGCATCGATCTACGCAGGACACGGCAACATCCTGCACGCCTCGCGTCCTGGCACGAACGTCAAGACCGATCCGATATGGACCAGCAGTTACTTCATCGTTCGGGTGCTGCCGAAGAGGTAGACAACCGGGCAGCACCAACGGCGTTTGGCCTCATCTGGGGCCGGGGATGATGATGCCGGTGCTCGATTGCTGTCTTAGTCGCACTCCGACTCAGGCAGCTCGCCGGTCTGGCAGGCCCGCAGGCCGAAGTTATGGGGCATGACGTTGGACGCCGCGAAGGCGAGCAGTCCGAGAACAACCAAGGCCGCGAGGACGGTGGCGATGACGACACCCCGGGCCTCGACCACGTCGGCTCCCTACGTCGACGGTGGGGCGCCGGCGCGCCCCTTCCCGCCCATATCGGCAGGTGAGCGGTCAAGCGTGAGCCGATTTCGGGTTTACCTGACAAGTGAGAGAGCGACTCCACAGCGACTGCGGCAGCCGGGAACGGCAGGGTGACGCTGCTCCCCAGCAGCAGCGTCACCCTGCCACCGGTGAGGTGGCTCCTGAGCCGTCTAGCCGATCACGGAGCGGTCTACCACGGCAGGCGCTATGAGCTCGGCGTCGGCGTCGTTGTCGGACCCGCGGCGCCGGTCCGACAGCTGGCTCACGGCTCCGCTGACCTTGCCCTCGAGAGACTTCGCCGAGCGGGACTGCTGGGCCTGCTTAAGGGCGGCCCAGGTCTTGTGGCGGGCGTCCTCGTTGCCCGCAAGGTATCCGAGGCCGGCGCCGATGGCGATGGTGACTAGCTTCATGACTGATCCTTTTCCATGGTGTGGGTGACCGGACGGTCGATCCCGGGGGTCTGCTCAGCGCTAGAGGGGATGCTGCCGCGCCAGGCGTCTGTGGCGTGCTCGCGCTGCTCGATGAAGTGCTTGAAACGGTCGAGGTCACCCTCGACCCGGCCCTTGACGAAGCCGAGCTTGTCGCCGAGCTGCTCGATGACGCCGTCCGGCTGGAAGTTGAGCCAAAGGGTGACGTCGGTGGCGTCGCCTTGGGGCATGAAACTGACGCGTCCCTCGTGCATCGGCTCGGTGCGGGAGCGCCAGTGGATTGTGCGGTCGGGACGCTGCTCGACGATCTCGGCGGTGAACTCCCGCGCGACACCGGCGATCTCGACATCCCACTGGGTGGTCGAGTCGTCGAGCTGAGTGACCTTGTTGACACCTTGCATGAACTCAGGGAATGACTCGAACTGCGTCCACTGGTTGTAGACCGTGGACACGGGGCGTTCGACCCGGGTCTGGGCTTCGTGCTCCATGGTTCGCACCTCCTGTCGGTGAACCGTCCCGTGATTCGGGACCGGCGGTTGACGAACACAGTGAGAGATACCCGAGGGGCGGTGGGTCAAACGCTGATGTGACCCGCGCCACTTGGTCACGTTCGATGGCGCGGCGCTGCGGGAACAGCGCCTGGCGCGGCGGGCAGCGTCGGCGGCCTTCGCGGCTTCGTGAAGACTTACCCCGAGTTTCGACGGCCGAGGCAGCCTCAGAACTCGGGGTAACTCTTCAGGGCCGGAGCCGGAGAGCGCGTGCGGTGGGCAGGGGCGGGATCGAACCGCCGACCTTCCGCTTTTCAGGCGGACGCTCGTACCAACTGAGCTACCTGCCCCAGCTCCGCCTGTTTTCCCCGGGGGGCGAGCAACGGCAAAACTGAGCGGTCCCGACGGGATTTGAACCCGCGACCTTCGCCTTGACAGGGCGACGAGCACTCCGAACTGCTCCACGGGACCTCGTGGTGAGGTCAGCCTCCGGCAGGAGGTTGGTACCCCCAGCGGGATTCGAACCCGCGCTACCGCCGTGAAAGGGCGGCGTCCTAGGCCGCTAGACGATGAGGGCTAGCTCCGCCGGAAGCCCGCTCAGCATAGGGGATGCGGTCGAGATGCTCCAAAGCCGGGGCGGAGGCGTCAGTGGGCGAGGGCGTCGCGCATCGCTGCGGTGAAGGCCGGGGTCGACCCGCAGCAGGACCCGATCAGGTCGATCCCGAGGTCGCGTAGCCGGACCGCGTGCGCTGCGACGTCGTCCACCGATGCGTCGTAGACGAACCGATCGCCGACGAGGTGCGGCAACCCGGCGTTCGATTGACCGATGAGAAGCAGGTCGTCGCGGCGTACGTCGACCATGGTTGTCATGATCGACTCGAGCTCGGCCAGGCCGCGTCCGCAGTTGGCCCCGACGGCATCAGCGGAGGTCTCGGCCAGTTCGGTGACGGCTTGCGCCGGAGCGACGCCCATCATCGTGTGCAGGTTGGTGTCGAAGCTGAGCGTGGCCACGACCGGCAACTCGGGGGCGACCTTTTCGGCTGCGGCGATGGCTGCCCTCACCTCGGACAGATCGCTCATGGTCTCGATCAGGACGAGGTCGATACCGCCGGCGACCAGGCCGCGCAGCTGCGCCTCGAACAGGGTGGTGGCCTGCTCTTCGTCCATGGTGCCCATGGGGAACATCAGCTCACCAGTAGGGCCGAGGTCTCCAGCAACAAGGCTGCCGTGCTGTCCGGCGACCTCGTGGGCGATCGAGGCAGCGGCTTCGTTGAGCTCATGGACGCGTTCGCCGAGGCCGTGCATGGTCAGGCGCGGCTCGGTTCCGCCGAAGGTGTTTGTCGTGAGGACGCGGGCGCCGGCCTCGGCGTACTCGGTGTGGATCTTGCGGATGATGTCCGGGTGCTCAACGTTCCAGAGCTCGCCCGAGCCGCCTCCCTCAAGGCCGCGCTCCTGGAGCAGAGTTCCCATGCCGCCGTCGAACAGGACAGGGAGTTCTCCGCCGAGCAGGTCTCGTAGGCGGTTCATGGTGATGGCTCCTGGAAGTGGTGGACGCTACCGCTAGAGCGTAGTCGGGTCGGGATCTACGCTGGCGGGGTGCTACCCATGGACGCTGCGACCTTCGAAGAGCTGGTCGCGCAGGCGCTCGACGGCGTGCCGCCTGCGTTGCTGGACCTGATGCAGAACGTGGTGGTGCTTACTGCAGACGAGCCACCCGCAGGTGAGGAGCGTGACCTGCTGGGCCTTTATGAGGGGATCCCGCTGACTGAGCGGGATGGTCAGTACAGCGGGGTGCTGCCCGACCACATCACGATCTTCCGCGGCCCGACGCTTCGGATGACCCAGGACTGGGACGAGGCGGTGCGCGAGGTGCGGATCACCGTCGTACACGAGATCGCCCACCACTTCGGCATTGACGACGACCGCTTGCACGAGCTCGGCTACGCCTGACCGACGTCCGACACGAGGGGCGTTCGGCGTCCCGGAGTCAGTCGACGGTGAGGACGGCCTTGCCGTCCACCTGCCGATCGAGCAGGGCATTCACTAGCGGCATCGGGTCGTGCCACGAACCGGTGCGCGTGACCTGCGGATCGAAGCGTCCAGCGGCCATGAGCGCCAGCATGCGCTCCAACTGGGTGGTGCCGAGCCGATGCCGGTCGACTTCGGTGAAGACCAGCAGCCCCTCGATTCGTGCCCCCGAGTGGTCGCCGAACCAGTAGGGATCGATTTCGCCGTCCTCACCGGACGAGCGCCCGTAGGTGACGAGCACACCCTCCGGCGAAAGGATCTCCGATGCGGTGCGCATCGAGGTGCCCCCGACCGACTCCAAGATGAGGTCGAAACGGCCGGTGGCAGCCTCGATGCCGACCACCACGTCCGTGGCCCCGAGCTGGACGAGGCCGGCCCGTCGTTCGGGACGGCCGACGACGGCAGTGACCTCAGCGCCGGCAAGGTTGGCCAACTGGATGGCAAGGCGCCCGACACCTCCAGCGCCGCCGGTGACCAAGACGCGGGACCCGAGGAGCAGGCCGCCCATTTCCAGCGCTCGCCACGCGGTGAGCCCGGCGATGGGCAGAACCGCAGCCGCGGCGTCGGAGACACCCTCCGGGATGACGGCGAGGGCGTGGGTGGGGACGGCTACCTGCTCAGCCCATCCGGCTTCGCCGACCAGGCCGACGACGCGCGATCCGCTGGAGGGGCCAGATCCGTCGGACGCGGCCTGTGCAACGGTGCCGACGACGTCCCAGCCGAGCACCGTGCCCGGCTCCTCGTCGCTCAGATGCCGTACCTCGCCGCGATTGAGCGAGGTTGCGGTGAGCCGAACGAGCGCTTGGTTCGATGCCGGTTGCGGCTCCGCGACGTCAGCGAGCTCGAGGCCTGGGCCGTTCGGTCCGGTGGTGACCAGTGCCTTCAACGTCAGCCTCCGGGTGGGTGTGGCTAGAGCCGGCTACCGCAGACCGGCCAGGACGAGGGGCCGGAGATCTTGAGGAGCTTCCAGGCCCGCTTGGTCTGCTCCCAGTAACCGTAGTCGGTGGGGATTCCCCTACCGCCAACCGAACGCCACGTGGAGATGGAGAACTGGTAGAGGCCGTAGAAGCCGGCGGGGTTGACCGCGTTGGGGTTGCCGCCGGACTCACAGGCGGCCAGGCCGACCCAGTTCGGGCCGGTGCCGACGAGTACGACGCGCCTGTCGGCGTCACGCACCACGTTCGACTTCACGATGCGCTTCGACATCAGCTCGCCGTCGACGAAGCGCTTGCGGTAGACGACGTGTTTGCGTCCGTCGCGGCCGTCCTTGAGGACGCGGATTCCACCTGAGCGAACCAGTGGGCTGCGGTCCTTGACCACCTTGCGCTCGATACGCAGGTACCTGTCAGGGAATGCGAACCGGATCTTGTGGACGATGGCGACGCTGTTCTCCCGAACTAACGCATCGGCAGCCAACTGGGTTCCGCCTGGTCCGTACATCTGCGCATCTTCGTAGGAGTAGGCGTCGCGGCGACGCTCCTTTGCGCTACCGGTGGGGAGATTGAGCTCATTGGTGACCTCGCGAACCGTGTCGCCCACCACCTTGTGGGCGGTGCGCTCGCCGTTGTCGCGAACGTACACACGCTTGGCGGGAGTCCACGAGACAGACATGCCGTCGAAGAGCGGGGCCTGGAAGTTGGGGCTGATCAGGTCGGTCGCGTCGAACGGGACTGACCGCTCGGTGAGGAGGTCGCTCACTGTCGCTGTCGTCGTGGTGACCGACGTGCTCACCCCGTCGACGGTCAAGGTCAAGGTGGCGGCACCATCTGTAGCGGAGGCGGGCGTGGCCGTGGTGACCAAGCCGGCTGCGATGACCGCGGTGCCGATGGCTGCTGAGCCAAAGGCGCGCAGTGATGCGCCACCCTGCGTCAGACGCGAGACGAACATGTAGCTCCAGAGCTCGTACGGATCGGGCAGAAGCACAGCGCAACAAGGGCTGCGCGGGTCCTACGGGCTTCATCCCGACTGTCAGCGCCGGCGGGGAATCCCGGCGCAGTGGCCCATGGCGGGCCGCGTCCGATCGGACGCAACGAGGCAAGACACTAACCACGGCCGGGGACACCCCGCCAACCTCGCTGTGGAACGTCCACAGGGCGGAAAGGTACAAATCAGACACCCTCCTGCGACTTTGTCGAAGAAATGAGAGATGAGTCACAGTGAGGCAGTGGGCTGTGGACGCCGCTTGGTCGGCGCTGCGTGACGGTACGGACACGCAGGGTTGCGACATTCGGATCGGCGGCCCGGGCGTCCGGACGGAGGACCAGCGACTCTGCCGTTGTGGCATCGGTCGGCCTAGCGTGAGAGATGCCCGAACGGGTGCGCTAGGCCCCGTCGGGTTCACCGAGGGGGTGCCTCGGATGCGTACTGCACGCGTTCTTTCAATCTTCTCCGTATCGGTCGTGTTGGCATCCTTGGGCTTGCCTTCGCTGGCACTGGCTGATGCAGACTCCTACCCCTCAACGATTGGGCCGGTAGTCCTCGGGGACCTGACCGGGTACCAGTGGATGTTGCCGGCGACGAACGCTGAGCAGGCGCATGCGGAAGCGACAGGCACCGGGGTCACGATCGCCGTGATCGATACCGGCGTGGATGCGAGCCATCCCGACCTCGAGGGTCGAGTTGTCGCTGGGGCCATCCTGCGAAGTGACGAGGACGGCAAACCCGTCCTAGTCCCGGCCACGGTGGAACAGACGTCCGACGATTGGTATGGCCACGGGTCGCACGTGTCCGGAATTGCGGCCGCCGACGACGACGGCAATGGCGTGACTGGTATCGCCCCCGATGCGCAGATAATGCCCATCGACCTCGAGCCCAGGCGTAACGCCATCGACGGCTCCCCTCAGTTCTTCAAGATGGTGGCCGCGGGAATTGACTTCGCCGCCGTCCACGGAGCCAGGGTGGTCAACATGTCGCTAGGAGGTGCGTCCAGCGGCGTTGCGCCCGGAAATGAGTACACCAAGAGGTATCTGAAGGCTCTGGACACGCTGTGCACGTCGGTTAACACCGCAACTGAGTCCGGCGTGGTCGTGGTGGCATCTGCCGGCAATGAAGGAACCTGGGGGAACCCCGAGATGAAGCCGGCGGCGTGCCCGGGCGCAGTTACGGTCGCGGCGCTCTCGCCGACTTTTGACCGCACCTACTGGTCTTCCTACGACGCTGCTGTCGACATCGCGGCGCCGGGTGAGGACATCCTCTCCGTCGACTCCACAGTTGCGGACGTGAGCGCGAGTCCCCACCTGCTGGCCAGTGGTACGTCGATGGCGGCCCCGATCGTGGCCGGGTCCGCCGCGCTGGTGATCGAGCAGCACCCTTCCTGGACTGCCCAACAGGTAGCTGACCGGCTGACCTCCACGGCACAGGACATTGGGATCTCGGGGCGCGACCCCGAGAGTGGTTTCGGAATCGTCGACGTGGCTGCTGCCGTTGGTGTGGCAGGGCCAGAGGCTGTGCCTCAGAACTTCATGGCGACGTGGTACCAGGATGTATGGGGTGACACGGGGGACGCCGCAGTTGTGTCGTGGACGCCGCCGCATGCGGGTGCCGTACTTGGATATACCGTCTCGGCGTATACCGACGAAGGAGTGACGGTTACCGATGTCGATGGCATGACCGTGCGAGCCAATGTGCTCCTACCGGCTGGAAGCTGGTGGACGGTGACAGCCCACTTACCGTCCGGGGATCTCGTCACGTACCCGCAGTCGCCAGAATCGTTCACCGAGGTTCCTCCCGCACGCCTCACCGGGATCCACATGACCCGCTCGGGCGACCGGATGCGTATCACCTGGAACGTCCCGGATGACACGAGCAAGGTGGACAAGATCACAGCCTTCGTCGACTACAACGACAGCAGGGGCGGTGGCCAAGGCAAGGTTCGCGTCGATCCGGACCAACCCTTCCCAACTGGGATGACCGTACGGTTGCAGGACTCGGGGCCGTGGCTCCGCGGTCGGTGGCTGGACGCTCACGTCGTGCTGCTGCAGGTTAATCGCGACGATGAGGGCCGGTACATAGGGTCGCGATGGCAGCGGGTTAACCGGGACTCGCCGGCACTGTTCGGCTCGCACGTCGCCTGGATTGCTGCGCTCGCGCCGCAGCAGGCTGAGTTGGAAGGATCGCTTAGCCCACTGCTGGCCGATCGAGTCTGTGGCTCTCCCACCTGTGTCGGCGAGCACGCTGCTCTCGTTCTCAGGCGCGGAGACCGCACGCAGCGTTTGCCAGTGGTCTTCAACGCTCGCGGCACGTTCCACACCACGGTCTCCATCCGTCGTGGACAGGAGAAGTTGACACTCAAAGTGATCGGACCGCTGCGACTTGAGAGCGGCCCGTTCGTTCGGCTACCGATCAAGTCCTGATCGGGTGGTGTGAGTTATGTCTGGGCCCCGGCGTGCTGACCCGCAGTTCTGTAACGCATCCGCGCCCGCGAACGCGCAACGCCAGGTGGTCCGTCATGCGTGACGGCCAAACGGTTAGCGGTAGCGTTCTGTCGTCGAGGCACACCTCGCGGGCCGCTAGCTCAATTGGCAGAGCTGCGGACTTTTAATCCGTAGGTTCAGGGTTCGAGTCCCTGGCGGCCCACTCGCTTGATGTTTGGTTCCTGTATTACTCCGGTTGATAGGTGACGTTTGGCCTTCGGTTGATCCCGGACAGTGTTTCGGCTGATGGGTTACAGCTGTTTCGGTTGATTGGTAACACTCCCTGGACGAGGGAGATCACTGTGGCTGGTCTTCTTGCCGATGGTGAGACCGTGACCGATGTGGCGGCGTTTTCGAGCCGATGGTGCGCCGCGTCCTCGCCAAGCCGGTGAACTTCGAGAGCGAGTCGGAGCCGACGCGTGAGCTAGGTGCCCTAAGGTCACCCGACGATGCTGGCGGGTACGGGCTCCAACGGCCGGGGCTGCTCCCCCCGGCCCTCATGGTCGAAGGTCGGAAGCACCCGGTCCATCCAGTCGGGCAGCCACCAGTTGGCGTTCCCCAGCAGCTTCATGGTGGCCGGCACCAGGACGAGGCGTACCACTGTGGCGTCCAGGAGGATCGCGGTGGCCAAACCCAGCCCCATCATCTTGATGGCCGGGTCATCGCCGAGCATGAATCCGAAGAACACCGCGATCATGATGAGGGCAGCGCTCGTGATCACCCGGCCGGTGCGCGCGATGGCCTGCACGACCGATGCCTCGTTGTCGCCCCTCAGCTGGTACTCCTCCCGGACTCTGCTCAGCAGGAAGACCTCGTAGTCCATCGACAGCCCGAACAGGATCGCGAACATCAGCATCGGGATGAACGCGATGATCGGAACGGTTTCCTCCAGCCCGATGAGGTCCTTGCCCCACCCCCACTGGAAGACCATGACGAGGACGCCGTAGGCAGCACCGATGCTCAGCAGGTTCATGAGCGCCGCCTTGAGCGGCACCAGGACCGAGCGGAAGACGATGGTCAGTAGCAGGAAGGAGAGCAGAACGACGGCAGCGATGAACCACGGAAGTCGATCACCGACTCGGCCGCCCAGGTCACCCCAGGTGGCGGTCTGTCCGCCGACATGAGCTGTAGCCGGGCTGTTCTGCAGCGCCGCGGGGAAGACCTCGCTGCGGAGCCGCTCGACGGTCCTCATGGTCGTGGCGTCCTGCGGCGGGGTCGACGGAATGGCCACCAGCGTCGCCACCGCTCCATCCGCGCTGAACTCAGGTGGCGCCACGGAGGCGATTCCCGGATCTGCAGCAACCGCCGCGGTCAACGGCTCGACGACCGCGGGGTCGGCCGAGGTGTCCACTGCGATGACCAGCGGCCCGTTGACTCCCGCGCCGAAGCCGTCGGCGAGCATGTCGTAGGCCTGGCGCTCGGTTCGGCTGTCAGGCAGGGCGCCTTCGTCCGGGAAGCCCAGACGCAGTGACAGGGCCGGTGCCGCGAGGGCCACGAGCAGGGCCGTCGCGCCGACGGCGTAGACCCAGGCGTGCGCCGACACATGACCGCCCCATCGTTGCCAGGTTCGGTCGGAGCCGCGCTTCTCCTGGCGTTGCCGGCGTCCGGGCCGGAGGCCGTTGATCCGGTGGCCAGCCAGCCCCAGCAGAGCAGGGAGCAAGGTGACCGCAGCCACCACCATCGTGCCGACGACGACCGAGACCGCGATGCCGGTCGCTGTCATGAAGGGAATGCCTGAGACAGCCAGACCGAGGATGGCGACGACGACCACGCCGCCGGCGAAGATCACCGACTGGCCGGCGGTCGCCACAGCGCGCCCAGCGGCCTCGGGCACTTCGAGGCCCTCGGCGAGGTACTCACGGTGCCGCGTGACCACGAAGAGCGCGTAGTCGATCCCGACCCCCAGGCCCACCATGGCTCCCACCACGGGTGCGAAGCTGGGGATGTCCACCAGATAGGTGATGAGGGACAGACCGCTGACGCTGACCGTCAATCCGATGAGCGCGATGCCGATCGGCAGACCCATGGCCAGCACCGACCCGAAGGCGACCAGCAGGATGACCACGGCAGCGAGCAGACCCAGCACCTCACCCACACCAGTCGGTGCCTCCTCGAAGGCAAAGAACAGGTCGCCGCTCGCCTCCACCTGCAGCACCGAGTCCTCGCCAAAGTTGGTGACCACCTGCTTGAGTGCGTCGAGGTGCTCGGGGTCCAGCTGCTCGACCACGGGGTACTGAACCCGGATCAGCGCAACCTGACCGTCGGCCGAAACGGTGCGGGTCGTCCCGAGCACCTGCGGCAGGTCCGCCAGTGCCGCCTCCAGGTCGTCGGTGGCCGAACGCACTGCCGACGCCACGTCCAGCCGGGTGTCGTCGTCCAGCGGAGTGACGACGACCTGAGCGGTCAGACCGGCGCGGTCCGACGCGGCCGCGACCTGCAGGTCCACTGCCTGCTGGGAGTCGAGGCCAGGTACCACGAACGAGTCCTCGAGCTCTCGACCGAATCCAGCTGACGCAGCCAGCACAGCGACGACCACGACGAGCCAGACCCCGATCACGCGCCACGGACGTCTGGCGGCCAGTCGACCCCACCGGTGCAACAGACCTGACATCACAGCTCCTCGAGGTTGCGCGTCGTCGGCGTCGTCGGCGTCGTCGGCGTCGTCACCGAGACACCTCGAGCATCGCCAGAAAACTGAGCGCGGGCATCGGCCAGCAGGCGCGAGCTGTCCCGGCCTATCCGCCAGGACACGTCTAGAACTTTCGGCCGAGTCGCTGAAGCGCACGCACCCCTACTGTGATCGCGTGCTGTCAGAGACCTTTCGCTCGCTGTGGGACGAACCTCGTGCCCCCGGCGCTCCCGCGCGGGTATGGCGCGACTGGGTGCTGGTCGGGGCGCTGTCCCTGTCTGCGCTGCTCGAAGGGACGCTGCGCAGTGACGTGCTGTGGCGTCCCGTAGCACTGATCCTGGCCCTGACCCTGGTGTGGACGCTGCTGTGGCGTCGGACGCATCCGCTGCTCATGGTGGCGATCGCCTTCATGCCTCTGGCGGCGCTGTCTACTGCATCGTTGGCGAGCGGGGTGGCACCCGTAGGCCTGTACACGAACGGGTTCATTCTCCTTCTCCCCTACGCACTGCTGCGCTGGGGAAGCGGTCGAGACGTGTTGCTCGGTCTGCCCCTGATCATGACGACGTACGTCCTGGGGATCGCTGCCGACTACACCAACTTCGGAGAGTCCGGCGCCGGCCTGCTCTTCGGCCTGTTCCCCGCGGTCCTCGGCGTCCTGGTGCGACTGCAGTCCCGGATGCACGCGCAGGAGAAGGAGCAGGTCAAGCTACGTGAACGCGAACAGCTCGCACGCGACCTGCACGACTCCGTGGCGCACCACGTGTCAGCCATCGCCGTACGTGCGCAGGCCGGCCGCTATGTGTCCGCCACTGACCCCGAGCGCGCCATCGACTCACTGCGGATCATCGAGGAGGAGGCCTCGCGGGCTCTCACCGAGATGCGGGTCATGGTGGGGGCGCTGCGGAGGGGCGAGGACGCCGACCTGACCCCACAACGCGGCATTCGCGACATCCCGCAGCTCGCGCCCGACGATCACTCTCCCGTCATCGCCGTGCACATCGCGGGCTCTATGGACGGTCTCAGTTCGGCGGTCGATGCAGCGGTGTACCGGATGGCCCAGGAGTCGATCACCAACGCCGTCCGGCACGCGCGCGGGGCCACGCGCGTCGATGTCCGGGTCCACGCGGGTGAGGGTGACATCGGCCTGACGGTCATCGACGACGGTGCACCGTCAACATCGACCTCCGACCGCCAGGGCTACGGCTTGCTCGGGATGCGTGAGCGCGCGGCGCTGCTCGGTGGGACATTCGAGGCGGGTCCGCAGCGCGAGGGAGGCTGGCGGGTCACTGCCGTCCTGCCTCGTAACGGGGGTTACGCATGACGATCCGAGTGCTGGTCGCCGACGACCAGGAGATCGTGCGCACTGGACTGGTCATGATCCTCGACGCCCACAGCGACATCGAGGTCGTCGGCCAGGCTGCTGACGGGCTGACGGCCGTCGAACTCGCCCGTGAGCTGCGTCCGGACGTCTGTCTGTTCGACATCCGCATGCCAGAGATGGACGGCCTTGAGGCAACGCGTCAGCTGGCCGGTCCCGACGTGGCCGAACCGATGGCGGTGGTGGTCATCACGACATTCGACCTCGATGAGTACGTGCATGGGGCACTCAAGGCGGGTGCGAGGGGTTTCCTGCTCAAGGACGCCGGACCGGAGCTGCTCATCCAGGCGGTCCGTGCTGCCGCGAACGGGGATGCGTTGATCGCCCCCAACATCACCATCAGGCTGCTCGCGGCATTCAGCGAGCCGACGGGTCAATCGCCCGCCCAACCGATCGCCCCGCTGACCGACCGCGAGGAAGGGGTGCTCCTCACGGTTGCTCGCGGCCGCACGAACTCAGAGATCGCCGACGAGCTGAACATCAGCCTGAGCACGGTGAAGACGCACCTCACCGCCCTGATGAACAAGCTCGGGGCCCGCAACAGGGTGGAGCTGGCGATGTGGGCCTACGAGACGGGCCGCATCAAGGGGCGTCGATGACACGGTCCTGACTGTGGTTCCCGGTCGGCTTGGTCGCTCATGCGCTGCGCAAGGGGACTAGGCAAACGGTGCTTAGAACGACACCATCGGGGTAGATGCGAGGTGTTTTCCAGAAGTCCGATCATGAACGTCAACAAGTGAAGGAGCGTTACATGCTCTCAAAGCTCGCTCGCTGGGTGCTGGCACCACTAGCCCTGGCCGTGGCATCTTCAGCACTACTGGCCCCCCCATCCGGCGCGGTTACCGGCCCGAACATCCAACAAGACTTCGAGCATCCTTACGTCGGCCTCGTCGCCTTCTACAACGCTGATGGAGAATTCCTCCACCGTTGCACCGGCACATTGCTCTCCTCTCGGGTGTTCCTCACCGCGGGACACTGCGTTGCGGGCGATGACGCAGGTAACGTCGCCCCATTGGCACGGATCTGGTTCGAGCAGGACGCTGGCGCTGACTATGACCCAGTAACTGGTACTCCTGCCACGTCGGGCTACCCGGTCACGGGCGGGGTCACGTCGACCCACCTATACAACTACGGGTTCACCGACCTCGCCTCCATCCCTGAGACGCACGACGTCGGCCTCATCGTTTTGGACTCAGGTGCTGTTCACGATGTCTATCCCAGCATCAGCTCCTATGGCACTCTGCCAGTGGTGGGTGCTGCCGACGACCTTGGTACAGGCATCAACGCAGTCGTCACTGTCTCTGGCTACGGAGTGAGCCGTACGAATGGCAAGAATGGCAACAACACTCTGTCGTTCCGCGAGCGTTTGACGGGAAAGACCTTCATCATCAACACTCGCAACACCACCACGGCTGGCTACAACCTCCAGCTCGCGTCCAACTTCGGTGGTGGCCGGGTCGGAACTTGTTTCGGAGATTCCGGCGGTCCCATCTTCGCTGGCGACACGAACACGGTTCTCGCAGTCAACTCGTTTGTGAAGAACTGGAGCTGCGGTGGCCAGGGGTTCCCGTACCGCGTCGACACCGCTGAGGTGCAGGCGTGGATGCGTTCGGTGCTGAACCCGTTGGGGCTTTGGAACGCGGTGGCACCCGCCTAAGAGGGCCGTTCCGTCCGATACACCGAGCCTCGGTCCAGCAGGTCACGGACCGGGGCTCGGTGTCGTTCAGCGCACGTGCACGTAGACCATGGGTTCTGAGGCGTTGGTGGCCAACAGCTTCTCCGTGGCAGTTGCGGTCATCCAGTCGACAATCGCAACGGACTCTTCGTTGAGTACTCGTTCGACGATGTGGGCTTCGAGCAGGCGTCCAGGTGAGTAGCGAGCCCACTTCGAGATGAAGCGACCTTCGAGAACCCGGTAGACGTTGTCGTCAAAGATGCTGAGGGTGTGTGCGGCGAACTCGCCGCCGATGGAAAGCGTCGCAAGCTCGAGGTCTCCGGCACGGGAGAGGGCTTCGATGCGCGCCCGCCACAGCTGCAGACCTTGCTCGTCATCGAGGGCGCTCGCGCGGCCGTGGGCGTGGTCCCGCTCGCGATGACAGCGTTCCAGGACAGGCAGGTGCCTCCTGATCTCGTCTGGGTCGGTGGTCACCGTGACGATCCAGTCAAGCCCGTCCGTCTCGAGTCGGTTATAGGCCTTGCGCAGCTGCCGCCTCATCCCGTTGGAAAGGTACTCAGTGAGCGCCAGACCCTCGTTCCTGATCAACGGGATCGGGTCGTCCTCAAGCAGTGTTGATCCGGGCAGAGCGGCAGCAAACATCTGGGTGTGCGGGTGGTGGGCATTCACCGGGCCGAGAACCACGGTCTCACCGGGGGGTCTGCTCCGCAGTGATCGATGGACCCCTTCAGCGAGCGCTTCGACGGCAGCAGCACTATCGGCGGCGATGGCTCCGCGGTTGCCCTGGTCGGTGCCCACGATCCGGACCTGGTTCTCGTCGGTCCCCGCCAAGACGATGAAAGAACGCAAGACACCGTGGTCGTCACGCACAAGTACTGCCCACGGTTGCATTGACGGGATGGCTGAGAGAGAGGTGAAGATCCAGTCAGCGGACGCTGTGGTCGGCAGCTGGCATCGAGCGGCGAGCTCAGCGATTTCTGCGCGGACAGCGTGCAGAGCACCATGGCCGTGCACGGTAAGGGCGGTGAAGCCGTCGCGACCCACCGTCTGGTGTTGACTCTCAGCTTTGAGCCAGGGCGACGTCCTCACGTGGGGCTGCCCGCCACAGCTGGCGCCGCCTGCGTCCGGTCGCGGTCGTGGGCATCGATCCAGGTCTCCAGCTCAAGGGCGGGGAGAGCCTTGGAGAAGAAGAAGCCTTGAGCCTCGTCGCAACCGGAGTGCGCCAGCTGTACGGCCGTGTCACCGTCCTCAACGCCTTCGGCAACGAGCGTCATGCCGAGCGAGTGGGCCAAGTCGATCGTTGACTGGACAATCGCTGCGGCTCGGGTGTCAGTTGACATCGGTGTCACGAACGAACGGTCGAGCTTGAGCTCGTCGATCGGAAGCTCTTTGAGGTACGCCAGTGACGAGTAGCCGGTACCGAAGTCGTCGACCGCCACCCTGACGCCGAGGCGCCGCAGCTGCGTCAAGATGTCGCGAGCCCGCTCGCGGTCACCCATCAGGAAGTCCTCGGTGATCTCCAGCTCGAGCGTGGACGCCGGAAGGTCGCGGTCGAAGAGCATCTTCCAGATCGTCTCTGGCAGCTCGATGTCGACAAGCGATGACGCGGAGAGGTTGACGGCGACCGATAGCTCACGACCGGCTTCGCGCCATGTACGCACCTGGTCGAGAGACTGCTCGAGCACCGCCACCGTGAGCTCGCGCATCAGACCGTTGTCCTCGGCAAGTGGGAGGAAAGCTATCGGTGGGAGAAGCCCCCTCGTCGGGTGATCCCAGCGAACGAGCGCCTCAACTCCGGCGACCGCCATGGTTTGGGCATTGACCTTGGGCTGGTAGTGCACAGCCAGCTTGCGCTCGAGGATGGCAACCCGCAGCTCTTCGAGGGTGCGGAGTCGCTCGGCACCTCCGTTGGAGTCTTCGTCGGCGAGGTACACCCGGCATCCCGCGCGAACTCCCTTTGCCTGGTACATGGCGATGTCGGCATTCCGGAGCAGGGTGGTCACCTCTGCGCCATGCCAGGGAAAGAGCGAGATACCGACACTTGCGTCAACTCGGATAGTGACACCTTCGAGGGCGAACGGTGCGGCGATGGCCGCCCGGATTCGATCCGAGACGGCGATGGCTGCCGGCGCGTCGACGTCCAACAGCATCACGACGAACTCGTCACCCCCGAGGCGGGCAAGAATGTCGCCTTCCTCATGGAGGGTTTCGGTCAGCCGGAGGGCGACATCCTTGAGGAGGGTGTCACCGGCGTGGTGTCCGAGGCTGTCGTTGACCTCCTTGAAACGGTCGAGGTCGAGCAGCAGCATTGCCCCATGGCGGCCGTCGTGAGCGGCTGCGTCGATCATCACCTGGCCCTGCTCGTAGAACGCACGTCGGTTGGGCAGCTCGGTCAGCTCGTCGGTGAGGGCCAGCTCGTGGCTGTGCGCCAAGATGTTGGCCTCGCGGAAGGTGACGATCAGACGTCCCAGGGCAAAGATCACGGTTCCGGCGGCTAGAGCGATCGCGAGAGGGGACAGTGTCCGGTCGTGGTCGAGGACCAGAAGGAAGAGTGCGGCGAGAGTCGCGATGACGGGGATGCCGAGCAGAGCCCAGGCGGGAAGCGTCACTCCGGTTCGCCGGTCCGGCCAACCAGGAGCGAACCCGATGGCAAGCGTCGCGAGCACCCAGACGCCGTCGTTGACGCCGCCTGACTCGTAGGTTCCGGCGTTTGCGGCGAAGAGGTAGATGGCGTCGGCGACGCTGAACAGAATCAGACCGATAGCCATGAACCACAAACCCGTTGGCGGCTTCCAGTGGAACAGGGCAAGAACAGCCGTCGTGACCAGTAGCAGAAGGATATCGAGCAATGGGTAGGCCATCGTCGTCACGATCGACGCAGTGCTGCCACCCTCGATGTAGTCGAGAAGCGGACCCCAGAAGGCAGCGGCGACGGCCGCTACCGCAAGGCCGCCCACGATGCCGTCGAACCACACGCTGAGCGGAAGCTCATCGGCGATCTCACGGACGACCAGCAGAAGAGCGATGAAGGCGAACGGATAGAAGGAGAGCCAGAGCGCGTCAGCGAAGGTTGGCCATGGCTCGGGGTCGAGCCCACGGACGAATGCCGTCCAGTAGATGTTGCCAGCGCCATAGAGGGCCAGGCCGATTCCGAGGAAGCGCCAGCTCAACGAAAACGTCGGGTCACGGCGCGCCCTCACGAAGCAGAGGACGGCGCACAGTTCGTAGGCGATGTTGTTCAGCAAGCCGTCGAGCAGGAGGTTATAGCCAACCGTTGAGCGGACTCCCGGGATCGTCGACGCCACGAACACGCCGAAGACCAGGGCGATCACGACGTACAGCACACGAGGTCCGGTCAGGCGAGCGAGCAGGCTCGCGGTCGCACGCTGATTCACCTGGCCCCCTCAAGAGTTGGAACGTTGCCCCCGCAGATGAATCGGGTGACTTCGCCCGTTTCTTGAGTGCAAATGCGCAGGTGGGGCGCTAGATCGCCCGGCTGAGAGGACGCAGCAGGTTCGTTACTTCCGTACGCTGGGCCATCTGGGTGAATCCGGTGGACTCAGCCCTGGCTGCGCCGCACGTCGCGCGGGGGGATGAGGGTTGGACGGTGCACGATGCGCCCAGCTATGAGCTGTCCCAAGAGGACGCCCGCCGCGAGCGCGATCGCGATCGTTGCGGCCTCTACCAGCGCAGCGATTCCCTTGTCGGGTTCGTCACGGCTGAGGGCGAGAAGACCCTGGTAGACGGCGAGACCGGGAAGCAGGGGAATGATGCCTGCGGCCGTGAGCAGAACTGGGGGTACGCGTAATCGCGCCCCCAGCAACCGGCTGGCAAAGCCAATGACGATTGCTGCGGCCGCCGTGGTTGCGCCGGGGCTGGCGCTGACGGCGCTCACCGTGCCGTAGACCAAGATGCCGAGACCGGCGAGCGCGCCGCCCACGATGGCGAGTAGCGCTGGAGACTGATAGGTGATCGCTGCCGCAGCTGCTGCGACGGATGCGGCCACGACCGCTGTCGTGACGGTGGTCGCGCTCGTGTTGAGTTTTAGCGCGTCAGCCATAGGGACGCCCAGCTCGGCCGCGATGATCAGGCCGAGCAGCACCCCGGACACGATTCCGATGGTCGAGAAGGTCAGCTCGACGATGCGCGCTGCCGCGGTGACGGCGAACGATCCGATCGCCTCCTGTGCAGCGACCATCAGGCTCATCCCCGGCAACAGGGCGATGATGCCGCCGACAATCACCAGAGAAGTCTCCACCGGATAGCCATCCGAGGTGGACTCAAGTTGGGTGACGCCCACAGCGATCATGGCTGACCCGAACGCAAGTGTGAGGTTGACGAAGAACGTGGGCACCCGTCGGCGGGCCATGATGTTGCCGACGTAGCCGGTCGCAACCGCAGCGATGAAGGCGACGGTGGGCGTCAGCAAGTCCTTGGCGTTGAACCGATCTGGGCCGTAAGTCGACAGGGCGCCGAGCTGCACGGTGATCGCAGCCGACAGAGCACCGAAGGCGGCGATGACGAACCAGCGTGGATAGGGCCTCCTCAGGTGCTCGATCTCGGAGAGCCGGGTATCCACTTCCTCTGGCGGCACTCGTCCCTCGGACAGCTCGAGCAGCAGTTGATGGGCAGCTGCGACGCGTGCGAAGTGGGTTGAACGCCCCCGCACCACCCGCATGTCGGTGAAGCCTGGGCGATCTCCGCGAGGCGCGATGCTGATGATGATGGAGCCATAGGTGATGTCGACCTCGAAGTCGCCAAGGCCTACCGCGGTGCCGACGGCGAAGATCGCGGCCTCGACCTCCTCGGTGGGCGCACCTCCGGCGAGCAGGAGGGTGCCGAAGCGGAGCGCAAGGGATGCACCCTGGTCGACGGCAGCCAGCTCGGCGTCGTCACCTGGCCCCCGTCTCGGGTAGACCGCGCGGGTGGGGGCGCGGACGATCGGGATCGGGGCCGTTTCACCACGCCACAGGGCGGTGCGCCAGCGGGGAGGCGTCGGGTCGGTCACCTGGCCAGTATTGCGCGCTCAGAGCGTGCACTTGGTGCGCCTGGGCGGCAACCTGATGTGCACTAGGCGGCACCGCCGACGGTCAACGGGGGTCAGCGGATGAGGACGGCCGCGCCCTCGACACGGTCGGCGGCGAGGTCGGCGAGGGCTTGACCGGCCTCGTCCAGGGAATACTCCTGGTGATGTACGTGCAACTGCATGGACGCCGCGACGCGCAGGAAGTCCTCGCCGTCGGCGCGGGTGTTGGCCGTCACAGATCGGACGGAGCGTTCGCGGAAGAGGTGACGCTGGTAGCTCAGCACCGGGACGTCGCTGAGGTGGATGCCGGCGATCGCCAGGGTGCCAGCGTCGTCAAGGGCCTCGAGCGCAGCTGGCACGATCTCACCGGCCGGTGCAAAGATGATGGCGGAGTCGAGCGGCTGCGGCGGGGCGTCGAAGGTGTCACCGGCACTCGCGCATCCCAACTGCAGTGCAAGTGCACGGGCGTCCCGGGATCGCGTCATGACGTGCACCGTTGCCCCCTGGTTCATGGCGACCTGAGCCGTCAGGTGTGCGGAGGCCCCGAAGCCGTAGATGCCCAGCCGCCCGCCGGTTGGCAGTGATGACAACCGGAGCGCGCGGTAACCGATGATGCCGGCGCAGAGGAGCGGAGCGGCGTAGGCGTCCGACCACGCTTCCGGGATGCGGTAGGCATACTCTTCGGGCACGACGGCACGCTCGGCGTAGCCGCCATCGGCATCCCACCCGGTGAACTGCGCGCTCTGGCACAGGTTCTCGAGGCCACTGCGGCACCAGCGACACGTGCCGCAGGTGTACCGCAGCCAGGCGATCCCCACACGGTCGCCGACGGCAAACCTGGTGCAGTCTGCCCCCAGGGCGGCGACGACGCCGACCACTTCGTGACCGGGAACGGTCTGCGGTCGCCGCGGTGGCAGATCCCCCTCGGCCAGGTGCAGGTCGGTCCGGCAGACGCCGCATGCTCGGACGTCGACAACGACCTCACCGGTCGCGGGAGTGGGGTCGGGCCGCTCGATCCAGCGCAGCGGCCTTGAGGCCATTGGCCCCGGTCGGTCGACCACCCATGCGTGCACAGGGCAACCCTGACGGCACCCATGGTCTGAACCAAGGGACTAATGGCCGTTTTCTGGCAATCTGTTCACCCGTCAGGCTGAGGTCGGACCGGTGTTCACCTTCCGTTCATCTTCTGGTTGCCAGGGGGCCGCCCTTGTCGGCGACCATTCTGACCGTGTTCACGGGCCGTAGGCCCCATCCTCCGAGGAGCCGGTGTGGACCCACTGCTCTTTGCGGTCATCGCGATCATCGCCCTGGCCCTGCTGTTCGACTTCAGTAACGGGTTCCACGACGCAGCGAACTCGGTAGCAACCGTGGTTGCTACGCGAGCGATGGGACCGCGAGCTGCCGTGGGTTTCTCTGCGTTCTTCAACTTCCTCGCGTACTTCTTTGTCGGCACCGCCGTCGCCAACACCGTCAGCAAAGTCGTCGACGCGCAGTACGCCGGGGTGGCCGTAGTCTTCGCTGCGTTGATCGGTGCGATCGCTTGGAACTACCTCACCTGGTGGGTCGGCATGCCGTCGTCGTCGAGCCACGCCCTTATTGGTGGCTTGGTTGGGGCTGGTCTGGCCGCCGGATGGGTCGACGCAATCGACTGGGGGAAGGTGGAGGAGACCGCAGTTGCGATCTTCGCGTCCCCGGTGGTGGCCTTCACGATCGCATTTGCCGCGATGTACCTCGTGGTGGGTATCCAGCGGTTGACCGGCTGGGCAGACAACGCCCGTCCATTCAAATACCTCCAACTCCTCTCGGCTGCGGCGGTCTCGTTCGGGCACGGTGCCAACGATGCGCAGAAGACGATGGGCGTGATCGCATCGCTCCTGGCAGGCGCCGGGTACAGCACGGTCGATGTCGATGGAACGATCCCGGTTCCCGAGTGGGTTGCGCTGGGCGCCTATTCCGCAATCGCGCTGGGGACGATGTGGGGTGGATGGAAGATCATCGAGACGATGGGTCTGCGGATCACCAGCTTGCACGCGAGTTCGGGTGTGGCCGCCAACATCGGCGCGACGGTGTCAATATTTGGCGCAACTTCCTTGGGGATCCCCATCTCGACCACTCAGGCCGCCGGATCCTCAGTAATGGGGGCGGGTATCTCATCGGGAAGGGGCATCAACCTGCGCGTCGTTGGCGAGATGCTCCTGGCCTGGGCCGTCACCATTCCGGTGGCAGGGACGATGGCTTTTCTCGTGTACCGGTTGACGCAGCTGCCGACCCCGGCCGCTTGGCTTGGCGTCGGTGCACTGCTCTTCGTCATGGGTGGAACAATCGCGTACGCGATGACGCACGCAGTTCGGGCGTCGGACGTTGCCGACGAGATCCCCGATGAGGCGACGCTAGCCGAGCACGTGTCTCCGCTTCCGCACATCGAAGGAGCTGGGCCGGTCGGATGATGCGCGCCGCCTGCCGTCAGGCGTGCGGCACGCGGACCGTGAGCGCCGCGGGCAGCACGCGCGCGATGAAGCCATGACCCTCGTCGATGACGTCGCCGTCGATCTGACGCGGACGCGCTCGATGGGTGGTGACCACCACCTTGCTCCCGCGAAGCAGGGTGCGTGACGGGTCACCCTCGTTGCTGTGCCCACGAAAGACGCCCCAGGACGAGCGCGCGTAGTCGACACTCGTCGTCGGCTCGAAGACCAAGACCTCTAGGACGCCGTCATCAGGGGACGACTCCGGTAGCAGCTCGAGTCCGCCAACTAGCGTGCCGACGTTTGCGATCAGACAAGTGCGGGCATAGAAAGTGTTCTCGGGGCCGTCGTCGACCTGGACGCGTAGCCGGATCGGGTGGTCGCGCACGGTGCGAGCAGCTTGCACGGCGTAGGCTCCCCAGCCCAGTCGTGCTTTCACCGTTTCACTCACGTCCATCATTGCCGCGTCCCACCCCATGCCACACATCACCGCTGAGACCGCACGCTGACCCTTGCCGAGCGAGATGTCGAGTACATCGATGCGCCGGTCGTCACCACCGAAGATTGTTCCCAGCGACTCGGTCGTCTCGAGTGGGATGTTGAGATTACGGGCGAGCAGGTTGCCCGTACCTCGCGCAAGAATCCCCAGGGGAACATCGCTGTGCACCATGCCGGCCACCACGGCACGAACCGTGCCGTCACCGCCGCAGGCGATGACGAGAGAGGCGCCGTCGGCAACAGCCGCAGCGGCTGACCTGGTTCCCAGGTCATCTGGGCTGGTCTCGATCCACTTCAGGGAACCGAGATGGTACTGCTCAGCGGCGGTGGTGAGCTGCGACCGAAGCTCGTCGGGGTCGCTGACCTTGGTGGGGTTGACGATTGCGACGACGCTCATGCAGCGACGCTACCCGGTTGGTGGGGAGGCCGCCGCGGGGCGGACCGGTCAGCCAGCAGAATGGATGGCATGCGCGTCTCTACTCCGGTCGGCAGGCTTCCCGCGTCCCTGGTCATTGCCGGTAACGCGGTGTTCTGGCCGGCGTGGACGGCACTCGTGGGCTATGCCGCGCAACGGACACCCGATGCGCACTTCGCCGAGGACGACCGAATCACCCGCCAGCGCAGCTTCGAGGGCGGAGGCGGGTGGTACCGAGATACGCTGCGCATCGATCGATGGAAGACGCGGCTACCGGAGGCCGGTTCGGTGTTCGGGGGGTTCGAGAAGCGGACCGTCGCAGCCGGTGATCGCCAGGTGATGGAGCAGTTCATCGTCGAGACCCGGCGCGCAGAGCATGCGCATTGGGGGATGGTGTGCGGAGTTGCGCTGACGATTCTCTGGAACCCCTGGTGGGCTGTCCCGGCCAATGTTGCTGTCGCGGCCGGGAGCAATCTGCCCTGCATTGCCGTGCAGCGGTACAACCGCCTGCGTCTGCATCGAGCACTTGCGGCGGTAGCGCGCCGGTCTACATCTCGTCGATGAGCTCCCGCGGCCCGATGACGATGACCGGGCTGAGGTTGGGGTCGAGCCACTTCAGCACACGGCGCATCTCGTCGCGTGCGATGGAGATACATCCGGCTGTCGCGCCCGAGCCGTTGACGTGCAAGAAGATGCCACCGCCGGCTGCCGTGTCAGCTGAGTTGGTGGCGACGCGCTCACCGCGACGCCACGGTGACCCCGCTCGGCAGGTTGTAGTCAAGAACCACGGCGTACCGGTACTGCGAGCTGTACGACCTCAGCCGCTCGGCCCACGTCCGTCCGCCACGTCGCGTGCTGCACGCGACGCGGCTGCAGCACGTTGTACGTCTCGGGGTCGGTCGGGTCGTAAGGCCACCAGTCGTTCTTGTCCACAAGCCGGAAGGGAAGTTCGACGCCAGAGGGCCGATCCAGACCGAACCCCCGCAACAGCTCGAACGTTCCAGCTGGCGTGGTTCCGGTGCTCTGCTGACGATTCTCTGCGCGTCTTACGCCGTTCCACCCGACCCTGGCAGAGACTGGGGCAACGACCTGCTTCCACGTCCCGTCGCGGGACTGTTGCCAGGTCTGCAGCTTCGCGTAGCTGGTGTTCCAGCCTCGGGTCGTGACGACAACCACCTGTCGGCTCTCCCCGATGTGGGTCAGTCGCTCGGGTAGCGGCAGTCGCTCAGCGGCCGAACCGGTTCCGGGCGCACCGGCCATGGCCAGGACGGCGATCAGTGCTGACCCGACGGCGGTAGCGACGACAGAACGTCGTGAAAAGGAACCCATCGACCAGGTATCGGCTCGCGGCGACGGCGACCTGACCACACTCGGCGCCCAGATGTGGCGCCCAGAGGGACGCTCGGCGCGATTGGGTGGCACTTGGGGGACACTCGGCGGGATTGGGAAGATGGTGGTGTGAAAGGACGCCTCTTTGTCGCTGCCCAGGGGGTCTTGATCGTCCTCGTGGTGCTGGCGCCCCGCTTGGGCGACGGCTGGTCCGCGCCTCCGTGGGTCTCTTGGGTCGGCTGGGCCCTCGCCGCGGCTGGCGTCGTTGTCACACTGGCTGCCTTCCCACAGCTCGGCCCTGCGCTGACGCCGTTGCCCGAGCCACGAGCGGACGCTGGGTTGGTCACCTCTGGGCTCTACCAGTGGGTGCGGCACCCGATCTACAGCGGCGTCCTCGCCATGGCCTGGGGCTGGACTCTGGCCCACCCGACGTGGGCGACAGCTGTCGCGGCCCTGACGCTCACCGTGCTGCTGGCTGTCAAGTCCCGGTACGAGGAGGGGCTCCTAGTGGCACGGTTCGCTGACTACGCCGAATACGCGGCGCAGACTCCGCGCTTCGTGCCGCGACCATGGGTTTGAGCGTCGAAGCAACGGACGCCTCGGCGGCGGGCTAGGTGCGGCTGATGCGCCCGGTGGCGGCAGCGAAGCCGAGCACCGAGCGTGGCTCGAACGGTGCTCGCCACATGCCCCCGTGCAGCGCCTCGGAGGCGAACAGATCCATCGCGTCCCCCAACTGAACTTCGGGGTTGGCAACCGAAGTCTGGTTGCAGAGGTCATGTACCAAGAGCGCGGCCATCACCTGACGACTCGCCTGGGGCTCAAACACGCGCAGCCCGAATCGGTGTGACCCACCGTATGCGGCCTGCAGCATCGAGCTGCTTGTCACTGACCGAGTCCGAGTCGCCGGTGCGACATTGATCGAGACCCACACAGCGTTTTCCCTGGCCTTGATGGCGCGCCACTGCTGGATGCGTTTGGCCAGAGCGTAGTTGGATCCCTGCTGGGTGATCAGACCATCGAAGACCCCGAATCGGCGCCCGGTCGGCATGGTCAGCATGGCCTCGTAGTTGGCCCGGAAAACTCGACTGCCGGCGAGGCCCCGGGCCATCGCGACAATCGGGCTCGACCCCTTGAAGCCTTGGAGTGCATCCGTAACGGCTTCGCTGGGAACTGCGTAGGCGTCCGTCGGAGTTGCGAGGTATGCGAGCCCAACGTCGCGGCGTCGGTCGAGCAGTGTTGCCACGATCGCGTCGACGGCAACGGACGTGCGGACGTGCATGGCGCCGGGCGCGTAGACGTAGTCGCCGACGACGAAAGGTCGGTCTATCTGCATCAACCACTCGGTGACCTCAGGAGCTTCGGTGACGACGTCGGCCCCTGCGGCCGCCGCGAGCTGGCTGTCGTCTGCGTCGACATCGAGTGAGTGACGCACTGGAAGTGTCAGCTGTCCGGGGGAGCGTCTGGCGATGTCGATCAGGCGCTGCCAGGTTCCGGAGTTGGGGAGGTCCACAGCGACGATGTGAGCGCCCCACCCCAGGAGCGCCTCGTACGGACCCATCTCGGCACCTGCGCCCATGACCACGAGCGTGCGTCCGCGGAGATCGAGCCAGTCGTGGTGTTCGTTGACGAGCCGCAGGGCGTCCGCTGCGGACGGCTCCGCGGTGCCCTCGTCGGTCCACCTGTCGAGCAACAGCGACAGGTCGGACCCGCGCACTGGTCGCTCTCCGTCATAGAGCACGAGTCCGGCGTCACTCGTCGGGCCGCTTCCACCGATGGTGACGCCCTTGAAGTAGCGAGCACGCGGCACAGCCATGGCCCCGAGGATGGACCCTTCAGCGCCTTGTCTGCGGAAGCGCATTGTGCGGTGGAGTGCGGCGAGGCCGTCCGAAGCGATCAGCCCAGCGTTGGCACCAGCAGAGAGCCGGGTCAGCTCGCGGAAGTGCGCTGGGTAGTTCCGGTACCAACGGGACTCGTCGCGTGCGGACTCGCTGGCGGCTGTGTCAACGCGGCCGGTCGACGTCGAGATGATGTGCCGGCCCACTGGCTGCGTAGCCCGCTCGCCTTGGGTGAGCGGAAAGACGACGCCGGCATGCGACTCAGGTGTTGCGGGCGATGCCGTGCGAAGTCGTTTCACGACCGCACCCCCGGAACCGCGGCGCGGAGCAACCGGTCGCGGACGGCGTGACCAACGCCGGTGTCTGGCGGCAAGACAGCGACGACGACCTTGAGTCCGGCATCGTCGGCGGCCCGTAGCGCGGCATATAGGGCGAACGCGTACTCGCCGGCATCGATCGGAGCTGCGAGGCGTACATGGCCGACGTCGGGCACGGAGACCGAAGAAAGCGCAATGAGCCCGAAGGGGCCGGCAACATCGATGACGACGTCTGGCAGCTCATCGGCCTCGACGGGTATCACCTGCGCGGAGGGTGCGTAGTGCGCCACGGTCGTCCCAGGTGCGCGGACGCCTCCGTCGACTCGGGACACGTCGAGGCCGGTGAGCTCAGCGACTTGTTCGGCGGTGATGGCCCCGGCGCGAAGCAGCCGGGGCGTGTCGTCCCATGCACCGATGATGGTCGACTCGACGCCAACGGGGCAGCGGCCGCCGTCGAGGATGACGTCTCGACTCTCGTCGAGCACTCCACCGAGCTCGGACAGGACATGTTCGACGGTGGTGGGACTGACGTGTCCGTAGCGGTTCGCCGACGGAGCGGCGAGCCCCCCACCGAACTGCCGCAGCACCTCCTGGGTCAGCGGGTGTGCCGGCGCGCGGAGGCCAACGGTCGGTTGGCCTCCCGTGACTACGTCCAGCACGCCGGGCGCCCGGGCGACGACGAGCGTCAAGGGTCCCGGCCACAGGGCCTCGGCGAGGGCCCGCGCCCATGTCGGGACGGCCAGGGCCCAGCGGTCCAGCGAATCTGTACCTGGCAGGTGCACGATCACCGGATGGTGAGCCGGCCGGCCCTTGGCGGCGAAGATTCGGGCGACGGCTGCAGGGTCGCGGGCGTCGCCGGCCAGGCCGTAGACGGTCTCGGTGGGCAGGGCCACCAGCCCCCCGGCGCGAAGAGCGGCGACGGCGTCGCTCGCGTCTTGCGTCACCCGGGTAGTCATCCCCCAAGTGTGAGGGGTGCACCAGGGGGTGAGTCATCGGCCCATCGGGTGGGTTCAGGCAGCAGCCTCAGTTCGGCGAGCCTTGCGCTGGCGTGAGCGACGAAGCGACCGGCGCTCGACCTCGTTCAGCCCACCCCACACGCCGTGATCGAGTCGCGCAGCGAGGGCGAACTCCAGGCACTGCGTGCGGACCGGGCATCCCCGACAGATCGCTTTGGCGGCCGCAGCGCGGTCCGAGGGGCGATCAGGGAAGAAGACGTCAGGGTCGATCGACTGGCAACCGGCCTCGATATCCCAGTTCATGGCACCTCCGCGGTCTGGCCCGGTCAAGGGCGAGACTGATAAGACGCCGTCAACAGAGCCGAGGTTCCACCTCCGCTCCACCTTTCATCCGTACCGTGATCGCAGCATTTCACTCACCGAAGGCTGACCTAAGGCGCCGGATCGGCCCACCGGGGCGACGTCGATCGTGGGGGGAAGAGGGTGGCGTTGTACACCACGAGGCGTGGCGCGCCTGACACAGCAGACTTGGCCAGGACGTCCCTGAGGTCGTCGGGGGTGGCCGGCTGCTCGACCGGCAGGCCGAACGCCGCGCCGAGTGCGGGCCAGTCGGGCGCATTGAGGTCGACTCCGCGTTCGCGGTGGCCGCCTCGTTGCTGATCGAAGCGGAGCATCCCGTAGCCGCCGTCGGCTACGACGAGAGCAGTCACTGGAAGGTTTTCCTGGACCAGGGTGGCCAGCTCGCCGGTGCCCATGGCCAGGCCGCCGTCGCCCAGAACCGCAAGGGTCGGGGTCCCGGTGGCAGCGACTCCCAGCGCGGCAGGTAGCCCGTAGCCGAGGGTTCCCCAACCAACCGGGTAGAGCAGCTGGCGGGGTCCGTGCACCTTGGCATAGCCGCCGACCCAGTAGCCGGCAACGGCCATGTCGCAGACGACCGGGTTGCCTGGTGGCCAGGTGCGCTCAATAGCGTCGACGATGGCGACCGCTTCACGCGCGCGGGCGTCGGCTGCTGCGGCCGTACGGACCGTGTCGCGGATCAGGAAGGGAGAGTCGGCCCATGGCTCGCGTCCGCCGAGCCGCAGTGCAATGGCGTCGACGAATGCGGCGGCGTCCGCCACGACAGTGAGGTCGGGGTCGAAAGCGCCGCTGGGCCGAAGGTTGACGTCAATCACCTGGGACGGCCGCGGCAGCGACCAGTTTGCGGTCGTCATGGCGTCGAGGGCAGAGCCGAGCACCAGCAACAGGTCGGTGTCGTCCAGGAGCGCGCTTGCTCGTGGCTCCATGGCCGGGACATCGACGAGCAGCGGGTGGCCGGGTGGGAGTACGCCACGGGCGGCGTACGTGGCAAAGACCGGGGCGCCGAGTCGCCAGGCGAGCATGTCGACGTCGGCCCCTGAGGAGACAGCGCCTCCCCCCACCCAAAGGGCGGGTCGTCGCGATCGCTGCAGCAAGTCGACGACTGCGGTCACGTCACCGGTGGTTGGCGCCAGAGGGGGTGTAACGATCGCTGGTGGAGCCTCCGGAGCTTGCGCCCGCAGGACGTCAGACGGGATGCCGAGGAAGGCCGGTCCTCGTGGGTGACTCATTGCGGCGATGATCGCGTCAGTGATTGCTGCGGTTGCGGCGGCCGCCGTCCGCGGTTGCAGGACCGCTTTTGCCAGTGGCGCGAACCACGCGCCTTGGTCGGGTGACTCGTGCAGCAGGCCCCGTACGTTGTCGCGATTGCGCAGCGACTCGGGAACGTCGCTCGCGATGACGAGCAGCGGGATTCCGCTGGCAGCCGCCTCACCGAACGCAGCCAGGGTGTTGGCCGCACCCGGGCCCGATGTCACGAGCGCGACGCCGAGTCCTCCGGTGGCGCGTGCGAGCCCGTCAGCGGCGTAGGCCGCAGTCTGTTCATGGCGGACGGTGATGACCCGGATTCCGCTTGGGTGCGTGTCGGCTTCGTCGAGCTCGTGCCAGAAGGGCAGATTATGAACGCCGGGAAGCCCGAACGCTGTGGTGACGCCGGCGTCAGCGAGCGCGTCGAGGACGCGGTCGGCAGTGGTGCGTGTCACGGATACGGCTCTAGGCGAGGGCGCCTTGGGCGAAGGCCTCGGCATCGGCGGCTTCCTTGAAGACCAGGATCGTCGCGACGGAGCCTTCGAGCCAGGCGTAGGCGGTGCCGGTCTGGTCGGGGGTGTCGATCACGACGACCTTGGTCCCGTTGATGTCCTCGTAGTCGGGCGCAGCGTTGCTTCCCGCAAATCCTCCGGCGAATCCTGGAAGGAAACCTTCTTCGAAGCCCGGCATGCTGGCCGCCTGCGGGTCGATGGACATGCGCATGATCAGTCCTGCTTCGTTGCCGTTCTTCTCGATGAGCTTGGCCTCGACGCCCTCGATCTGCGGCGTCTGTTTGAGGGTCGCGTTCAGGCTCTTGAAGGCGGCGCCTGGAAGCTCGGTGTAGGTGAAACCATCCACGGTGGGGAAGTCAGCGAGGTCGCCCGCGTCGGCGGTAGCAGTGCTGTCAGTGGTGTCCGCAGTGGTTGACTCACTGGCGTCGGGGGTGGCCGAAGTCCCTGCTGAGGCAGTGGTATCGCCGGCCGCTGGCTCGGCGTCATTGCCACTGCATCCGGTCAGAACGATTGCGCAGGACGCGATGAGGGCAACGGCGGTGACGCGAAGCGAACGCATGAGACTCCCTGGATTGGCATTGGCGAGAGCCGTAAAGGCAGCACCGCCGAGACTGACCAGGCTAAGGTACCGTCACTGTGTGACCGAACCGTTGACCGAGCTGCGTGCCAAGCGCGCCGAGGTAGTGGCTGAGCTCGATCAGCTGACCACTCCCACGCCGGACGCCGGTGGGATCTCGTTCGGCAAGCGTGTTGGGGACGGCACCAGCATCGCTGTCGAGCGCATCACCCAGGTCGCTGCCCACGACGGGCTCCAGGTGATGCTCGCTGAGATCGACCGCGCAGAGGCCAAGGTGCTTGAAGGAACCTATGGCGTGTGCGACACCTGTGGGACGCCGATTGCACCGGCCCGCCTCGAGGCGCGCTTCTGGTCGACCCACTGCGTCAGTTGCGCTTGACGTCGGCCAGGAACCCCAACGATGTCGACGCCGAGTTTGCGTGGCAGGACGACGCTTGCTTGGCGGACGACGGTGCCATTCGGGCTGGCGGCGGGGACGCTGTACTTCATCATGATCGGGGCGTTGTCGGTCTTCACCTCCGTGCTCGGCAGTGAGCCGCTTTCCCTCTTCGGGCTGGTGCTCTTCGTCGGCGTTGGAGCTGCGCTCGGGTTGCTCCTTGGAGCAGTCAGCGGTGTATCGCTGGCAGCGTGCAGCCCATCGTGGACAAACGGTTACGACGCAGCGGATCCTCGGCGCCGCTGCTGGCGGGGTACCGGTACTTGTCTTCACGCTGTGGGAGTACGTCACTCACACGGTGGGTGTGCTCGAGCCTGACGTCACCACCGTGATCGCCGTGCCAACCCTGGTGGCTGCGATCGGCTGCGCCGCGCTGGCTCCCAGGCTTGCCCGCGACGATCAGCCGAAGCGGCCGGAGATGTAGCCCTCGGTGCGGGGATCGGAAGGATTCGTGAAGATCTGGTTCGTCCAGTCCATCTCGACAAGGCGGCCGTGCCGAACACCCTCGTCATCGACGTCGGCGGTGAAGAACGCCGTGCGGTCGGAGACGCGAGCCGCCTGCTGCATGTTGTGCGTCACGATGATGATCGTGTAGTCGTCGGCGAGCTCGCGCATCAGGTCTTCGATCTTCGAGGTGGCGATCGGGTCCAATGAGGCGCACGGCTCGTCCATCAAGATGACGTCTGGCTGCACGGCGATGCATCGGGCGATGCACAGCCGCTGTTGCTGTCCACCGGAGAGCGCCAGCGCGCTCTCCTTGAGCTTGTCCTTTACCTCGTCCCAGAGTGCAGCGCGCGTGAGTGCCTCCTCGACGACGTCGTCCATGGAGCTGACTTTCCACCCGTTGACCCGAGGGCCGTAGGCGATGTTGTCGTAGATCGACTTCGGAAACGGGTTGGGCTTTTGGAAAACCATGCCGACTCGACGACGGACCTCGATGGTGTCGACGTCTTCGGCGTAGACGTCCTGGCCGTGGTACGTGATGGTTCCTTCGACGCGAGCACCGGCAATCAGGTCGTTCATCCGGTTGAAACAGCGCAGTACGGTCGACTTGCCGCAGCCGGACGGTCCGATCATGGCGGTGATCCGGTTCTTGCCAAAGTTCATGTCGACGTGGCGAACAGCCTGGTAGCTGCCGTAGTAGACCGAGAGATCGCGTGTCGTGATGACAGACTCGAACGCGCGGCCGGCACCGTCTCCCGTGTTCGCCGCACTCGCAGCGACAGAGACAGAGACGGGGAGGTCGGGCGTGGACTCGGTCATGGCTCCTGCTGGCGACTCGTTGACGCGGATGCGTGTACCGGTGGTAGACACGCTACTGGTTGACGATGGGCCCGGGGGGTTCTTCGGGATGCTCATGGAGCTACCACCGCCTCTGGGTCTTGTTTCGGATGTAGATGGCGACCGAGTTCATGGCCAGCAGCAGGACCAGCAGGACGACGCTGGCAGCTGCCGCCAGGGTGGTGTACTCAGGCCTGGCCTCGGTGGTCCAGTTGTAGATCTGCACGGGGAGCGCGGTGAACGTGCTCATCAAGCCGTCGGGATTGAAGCGGACGAATGAGACGCCGAGCATCAACAGCGGCGCCGCCTCTCCGATGGCTCGGGAGAGGGCCAAGATGGCGCCGGTCGCGATGCCGGGGATCGCTGCGGGCAGCACTTGGCGGTAGATGGTCTGCCACTGCGTGGCCCCCACCGCCAGAGACCCGGCGCGAATTGACTGGGGCACTGCACGGATGGCCTCACGGCTGGCGATCACCACGACCGGGAGCACCAACAGCGCCAAAGTGATTGAGCCGGTCAACACGGTGGGTCCGAAGCCGAGACCGCGCGAGATGAAGGCGAGTCCGAGGATCCCGAAGACGATGGAAGGCACCGCGGCGAGGTTGAGGATGTTGATCTCGATCAGCCGGTTGTACCAACGGGTGGGGTCGCCGTACTCCTCGAGGTAGATGGCGGCCAGGATGCCGGTCGGTAGAGCCCACAGGGCGGTGAAGGCCATCAGCCAGAGCGTGCCGGTGATGGCTGACTGTGCTCCAGCGGTCTCCGGCAGCACCGACGACGGCATGTTCGTGACGAGCCGGGTGTCTAGTGCACCCCATCCCCTGATGAACACGTAGACGAGTAGGACGACGAGGGTGACCAGTCCCACGGCCATGCAGAACCACAGCATCCACTTGAAGGCGCGCTCACGGAGCGGTTCGCCGGTGGCCTTGAGGAGCGGCCGTGCGGCGGGGGTGGCTGGGGAAGGGGGAGGTTCGGTGATCGTCATTCGTACACCTCCCGATACCGGCGCACCAGACGGATACTGATCATGTTCATGACGAAGGTCATGACGAAGAGAAGCGCCCCAACGGCGAAGATCGTCTTGTAGATCGTCGTGCCAGTCGCGATGTCGCCGGCCGCGGTAGATGCGATGAACGCGGTCATCGTCTGGTGGATCTCCAGCGGGTTCCACGAGGTGTTCGGCTGCAGGCCCGCTGCCATGACCACGATCATCGTCTCGCCAATCGCGCGTGAGATCCCCAAGACGAAGGCAGCAGTTATGCCGGACAGCGCGGCGGGGACCACGACGCGGGTGGACACCTGCCGGCGGTTACTGCCAAGGGCGAACGCACCTTGTCGCAACCCACTGGGGACCGCTGACATGGCGTCCTCGGAGAGCGAGGCGATGGTGGGGATGATCATGACGCCCATGACCAAGCCGGCGGAGAGGGCGTTGTAGATCTGCGGTACCTCCGCATCGCCGGGTATGAGCCACCGGAGCACTGGGGTGACCAGTGTGAGGGCAAAGAAGCCGTAGATGACCGTGGGAATTCCGGCGAGGACTTCCAGCGCTGGTTTGAGCGTACGTCGTACACGGTCGTTGGCATACTCCGACAAGTAGACCGCCGAGCCAAGGCCGAGCGGCAGCGCAACGATGCTCGCGATGACGGTGATCAGCAGCGTGCCGACTACGAGCGGCCGCACCCCGAAGCCCGGGTTTGCAAATGTGGGGCTCCACGTCGTGCCGAACAGGAAATCGGTAAGTGGGACTTCCTGGAAGAACTGAAAAGCCGGAACGAACAGCGAGATGACGATGCCCACCGTGGTGGCCACCGACACCAGCGCTGCCATCAGCAGGACGACGAAGACGACCCGCTCACCATTCCGGGCGCGCTGTTGCCGCAGGAACCCTTCGGCCCCTGCGGCAACAGCGCGTTTGTCGACGGTCGTCGACGACAGTGAACTCACGGTCAGACCGCGTCCACCGCCGACTGGAAGTCGGCCAGCTCAGAGTCGAGCATCGACTTCTGCTGATCGTTGAGAGCGATGAACTGTGCAGTCTCGGCGATCGTCGAGTCGTTCTCAGCGAAGAACTCGGTGAAGGCCTTCGCGGCGTCGTTGCCGGCCGCCTTCTCGATCGACGGGTAGATGTACAGCTCGCGGGAGAGCGGCTGGTAGGTGCCGTCGGCTACGGTCTCGGGGCTCGGAGCCACGCAACCGTCGCCGTTGTCCACCTGGACAGCGGTCAAGGTGTCGGCGTTCTGCTCGTAGTACGAGTAGCCGAAGTAGCCCAACCCGCCGACGCTGCCCTGAACACCGGTGACGGTGTTGTTGTCGTTCTCGGTCGGCGAGTAGTCGGTGCGGCTTGCACCCTCTTCGCCATTGATCGAGGAAGTGAAGTAGTCGAACGTTCCGGAGTCGGTGCCGGCGCCGAACAGGGTGAGCTCTTGGTCGGGGAACGACGGGTCGACCTGGTTCCAGTTGGTGATCTTGCCTTCGGCCTTCGGCTCCCAAATGGTCTTGAGCTGCTCGACCGTGAGGCACGTTGCCCAGTCGTTGTCCTTGTTGATCACCAGGGTGAGGGCGTCGTTGGCGACGACCAGCTCCTGGTAGCTGACGCCGTTCTTTTCGCAGATCGCGGCTTCGTCATCTTCAATCGGACGCGATGCCGTGCTGATGTCGGTCTCGCCGGCGCAGAACTTCTCGAAGCCGCCGCCGGTGCCGGACTCGCCGACGGTCACCTTGACGTCGGGGTTGGACTCACCGAAGAGCTCGTTGGCCACCTCGGCCATCGGTCCGACCGTGCTCGATCCGTCGACCAGCACTGAGCCGCTCAGCCCAGAGGTGGTGGTGTCGGTGCCACCGTCGTTGTTGTCGCCGCCACAAGCGGCGAGGGTCAGGGCCAGGGCCGCGACTGTTGCGGCCGGTGCGATGACCCGGCGCAAAGGGATGCGTTTCACGTGCGTGGACCTTCCGTTCGAGGAAACTTCTGACTGCTGTCGCGGTGACGTTAGGGAGGCCCAATGACCGTGCAGGAGATAGCCGGTGAACGGTCGGTTTACGGCACCTATCGATTGTGCGAAACGTCGGTGGACGATCATCGTCCAGAAGGTGAACGGAAGGTGAACAAGGCCGCAGAAGGTGAACAGGCTCAGGCCCGTTGGTGCTCCAGAGCCACAGTGACCGGCTGACCAGTGCGCTCGTCCTGGTGGACGTGGAGAACCGTCATGGACGCCGTCGGCATTGTGTCGGGGAGCGGGTGATCCCAAGGATCGGCCGATGGTGCTCCAGGGCACAGCTCGACCAAGTGGTCGACGAGGACCGGCAGGTAGGGCCGGTGCCCGCAGAGGACGGCTGGCTCGTGTGAGCGCCAGACGTCGGCCAAGAGGCCTGCGGCTCGCTCGAGCGCGGCCTCGGGCGCTGACGCGAAGCCGACTTCGGTGAGTGTCGGCTCGGAGGCGAGTGGCACACCCGCGTCAAGTGAGTAGGGGCGAACCGTGTCTGAGCAACGGCGGGCAGCGGAGGAGTGGACCCGCTGGACGCCGTACGCCGCAAGACGCCCCACCAGGCCGTCGGCTTGAGCCACTCCGGAGGCGTCGAGCGGCCGGTCGACGTCGTCGCCGGGCCAGTCGACGCGCTTCACCGCGTTGCCGTGCCGGAGCACGAGAAACGGTGTGCCGGGTGGGTCGTCCGCGAGCTTGATCAGAAGCGCGTCGTCGGGACGGGTGACCCTGGCTGCCGCCTTGTCGACTGAGAGCCACCGAATCTCGTCGACCTCGTCGCCTGGAACGAACTCGGTCTCCTCGACGACGACAGCGCGCCAGTAGTGAACCTCTTTCGGGACGCCCTCGAACAGGTAGCTATGCATCGGCAATGGGCGGCGCAGTGCCACCACCAGACCGGTCTCCTCGAGGGTTTCGCGAACGGCGGTCAACGTCAGGTGCTCATCTGAGTCCGCCTTGCCCTTGGGCAACGACCAGTCGTCGTACCGCGGGCGGTGGATGAGGAGCACCTCGGTGCCACCGGCGGTGTCTCGTGTGACCAAACACCCGGCCGCAACGATCGGCGACCGGCTCATGCCTTCGGCTCCATCCAGGTGCGCCACCCCGAGTGGGCAACTCGCGGCCAGGTATCGACGAACTCTCGACGGGTGTCGGCAACCCGGCTGCGTTGTTGGGCAAAGAGAACACCGAGTGCAAAGGGTGCGCGGGCTCCGCGTGCTGTCGTGGCGAGCTGCTGGACGAGCTCGGCGGCGATCGCAGCGTCCTGGTGTTCGCCGAGGAGCTCGGTGACGTACTCCAGCTGCTTGGCGAACTTCTTGGCCGGCCCACCGAAGACCGGAACACAGGCCTCCACGGTGTAGCGCGCCCGCTTGGCGGTAATCCGGGTGCGGTGCCAGTGGTCGTCATGGCCCTCCAGCTCGTCGTGCAGCCGGCGGCCCTGCTTGGCGAGCTTGCGCCAGCTGGCCTTGGCCAGTGGGGGAAGAACCGCTGATGCCTTGTCGTTGGCCAGCTCTGTCGTGCGAGGGCTGGCCGCGGCGGCGTGCAGCTTCGCCATCAGGTCGCGGTAGCGCGGCGACTCCATTGCTGCTGCGATCGACGCTTTCGCCTCGACGAGCTCGGAGTCGAGATGCCGCTGGATCACGACCAGTGCGGCTGCTCCATCAGCCTCGGCAGGGAGCGCGCGCACCGCCTCCACCAGGCGGGCCTCGAGCACCTCCCGGTCACGTGACTGGCTGAGCACGGATGCGATCCAGCCGAGCTCGGTGCGAAGTTCGCGCGCCCACTCGTCGTCGACGAGCGGGGCGAATGCCTGCAGGACGCTTCGCAGACGTCGGGCAGCGACGCGGTACTGGTGAACCGAGTCCGGAAGGTGTCGACGAATACGCTGATCCTGGGTGATGATCGCGGTCACCTGGGTGCGTACGTGAAACCTGACGGCGTCTGCTGCGGGGTCCTTGGGACGAGGCCGCTCGCCGATCTCGATGAGTGGATCCAGTGCGGTGTCTCCGACGAGCGCCTTGATCCCCTTGCTCTGGGACAACGATGGCACGGCGCCCGCAGCGGTCAGCAGAGCGACGACCGGTTCGAGGAGGTCGGCCGCACTCAGCACCTCGACCTCTACCTCGCGGTACTCCGTCCCTGACTGCGGGCCCTCCGTGACGGCTACCAGGTCGTCGACGATCTCCACCCCAGGTTGGCCGTCAGGTGTATGCACGACATAGGGCGTGCGCCGGGTCTTCTGTGTGGCCAGCGGAAGCAGCGGCTGGCCACCGATGAGGGCGACGACGGCGGAGGTGAGGGCACTGGGCACTCGACCGGGGCGTCCCGCTGTCAGGGGAAGGACGACCTCCTCCCGTGCATCGGAGCCCAAGTCGACCGGCGGCAGCTTCAGATGCCACCCGGAGTCATCACCCCCGGTGCGACGACGGAGGGTGACGCGCGATCGCGCAAGTGCGAAGTCCTCGGTGTCGTAGTACACCGCTGTGAGGTTGCGCCGCGACTCACGCGTCACGTCGCCGATTGCAGCCAGGCCCGCGGTCATGTCGTCGAGGTCGAAGGACGCCGGGACGGTCAGCTTGCGCTCAACCTCGGTGGTGGATGTAGGCGCCGTCATCGAAGTGGAGAGCGACGGGACTGGCGTTTCAGTGAGATCAGCTCGGCCTGAAGGTCAGCGAGCGACTCTCCGTCGGCGTCCTGGCTGACCTTCTGCCACTCGCCATCGGGCATGAGGTGCCAGGACGCCGTCCCGGGGTCGAAGGAGAGGTCGAGCATCGCACCGAGTGAGGCAACGTGGGCTTCACCGGTGATGCTCACAAGGGCTTCGACGCGGCGGTCCAGGTTGCGGTGCATGAGGTCGGCGCTGCCGATCCACACGTCCGGCTCACCGTCATTCTCGAACCAGTAGATCCGCGAGTGCTCCAGGAACCGTCCGAGGATGCTCCGCACCCGGATGTTCTCCGACAGTCCGGGGACGCCCGCTTTGATCCCGCAGATTCCCCGAACGAGGACGTCAACGGGGACACCGGCCTGTGAGGCACGGTAGAGCGAATCGATGATGCGCTCGTCGACGATCGAGTTCACCTTGAACCGGATCGTCGCTGGCCGTCCTTGGCGGTGGTTGTCGATCTCACGATCGATGCGCTCGACCAGGCCGGTGCGTACCGAGTGAGGAGCGACGAGCAGGCGCTGGTAGTCGGTGGTGAGTGAGTAGCCGGTGAGGACGTTGAAGAGTTTGCTGACGTCGTCGCCGACCGCAGCGCTCGAGGTGAGCAGCCCGAGGTCTTCGTACAGCCGGGCCGTCTTGGGGTGGTAGTTGCCGGTACCGATGTGGGTGTAGCGACGCAGCACACCATCCTCGTCCTGGCGCACGACCATGCTGAGCTTGCTGTGCGTCTTGAGGCCAACGACCCCGTAGACGACGTGGCAACCGGCCTGCTCGAGCTTGCGTGCCCATCGGATGTTGGCCTGCTCGTCGAAGCGTGCCTTGATCTCGACGAGCACCAACACCTGCTTGCCGGCCTCGGCCGCGTTGATCAGTGCGTGCACGATGGGTGAGTCACCGCTGGTGCGGTACAGCGTCTGCTTGATGGCCAACACGTTCGGGTCGTCAGCGGCCTCTTCAAGGAAGGCCTGAACGCTCGTGCTGAAGGAGTCGTACGGGTGGTGCAGCAGGACGTCACGGTTGCGCATGACCTCGAAGAATCTCGGGCGCATCGCTGGTCTCGACCTCGCTCAGCTCCGACGACGTCATGGGGACGAACGGTGGGTAGAGCAGTTCCGGTCGGTCCAGGCCGGCGATGGCGAACAGGCCGGTGAGGTCGAGCGGCCACGGCACGGTGACAACCTCGTTGTGGTCGATGTCGAGCTCTTCGATGAGCAGCTCGAGCACGTGCGGGTCGATGGTCTCCTCGACCTCGAGGCGTACTGGAGGGCCGAACCGCCGACGTGACAGCTCGCGTTCAAGCGCCTTGAGCAAGTTCTCGGCCTCATCCTCCTCGACCTCGACGTCCTCATTACGCGTGACCCGGAAGGTGTGACGCTGCAGCACCTCCATGCCGGGAAAGAGCGAGTCGAGATGGGCGGCGATGACGTCTTCGAGTGGGACGAAGTGCTCACCGCCGTCGAGTGGGACAAAGCGTGGGAGCGTCGGTGGCACTTTGACACGGGCAAAATGCTCTTGGCCGGTGTTCGGGTTGCGCACGACGACGGCGAGGTTGAGGGAGAGACCGGATATGTAGGGGAAGGGGTGCGCGGGGTCGACGGCGAGCGGAGTGAGCACCGCGAAGATCTGGTCGTCGAAAAGCTTGCCCATCGCCTTCTGCTCGTCGACGTCGAGGTCACGCCATCGCAGGATCTCGATGCCGCCCTCTCGAAGTGTTGGCATGAGGTCGCGAAGAGCCTGGGCGTGTTGCGACATCAAGGTGCGAGTGCGGTCGTGGACCCGCTTCATCAGTTCGCGCGGGGTCAGGCCACTGGCCGCCTGCACCGCGATACCAGCGGCGATTCGTCGCTTCAGTCCGGCGACCCTGACCATGTAGAACTCGTCGAGGTTGCTTGCGAAGATGGCCAAGAACTTGGCGCGCTCCAATGGCGGGACCGCGGTGTCCTCGGCGAGCTCGAGCACACGCTGGTTGAACGCCAACCACGACAACTCACGGTCGGAGAAGCGGTCGGCTGGCAGTGGCTCAAGGGCAGCGTCGGACTCGGAACTCACTAGGTCCCCTCTCGGTCAGGTGGATCCATGGTGACAGCGCCTCCGGGCCACGTCACCTGGCGAAGGTCCCGATCACCCCATCGGGGCCATTCTCCACCGACCAGGGGACCCGGGGGACCCACTTGGCTGAAGTGGCCGGCTTGGGGCTCGGAGCCACAGAATTGCGAGAGTGAGGGCGCCGCCCGTCGGCGCCCTCACTCTCGGGTGAAGCAGGGTCAGTCGTCCTGGCTGTCTCCACCGTCGGACTCGTCGCCGGAGTCATCGCTCTGGTCGTCGCTTCCGGAGCTACTGCCGGAGTTGTCGTTCCCCGAGTCGTCGCCCTGGTCATCGTCTCCCTGAGCGTTTCCGGAGTTGTCGTCCCCCTGGTCATCGCCGTTGTCATCACCCTGGTCATCACCTTGGTCGTCGCCGGTCGTCGCCAGTGAGTCGTCACTCTGGCTCACGACGCCGTTGTCGTCACTTTGATCGGCAGCGTTGTCGCCTTGGTTGTTGTCACCTTGATTGTTGTCGCCTTGGTCGTCGCCAGCCTTGTCGCCAGCCTTGTCGTCTGCCTTGTCGTTTGCCACAGCGCCTGACTGGCTGTCGTCGCCCTGGTCGTCGGCGAAATCGCCTTGATCGCCATCGGTGACCGTAGGCAGCTCGATCGAGGTCGTTGGCTCGTCGTCAGTGACCAGGTTGACCGCGGTGGCAGCCGCAGCGGTTCCCACACCTGCTGCAGCGATCAGGCCCGTGATCAGGGCGACCCGACCGGCCATCCCCATCCGTGCAAACAGGGTCTTCATCCGGCTCTCCTTCGTTGGGTGAGTTACAGCTCCCGTGAGGCCAGACTCGGCCAATGTGGCGGCAACCCCAGCCGCAGCAGGCGTGCTGCTTGGGTCGGCGAAGAACTTGCCGAGGGCAGCGCTTGGCGCGGGTGGCGGTTCGTCGGCCATCTGGCGCAGGTGCCGGATGACTTCCTCTGGGAACTCGTTCTCGTTCATCACAACTCGGCAATCGGAAGAGCGGGTACTGAAGTTATGGGGTTGGTCGGAATTGCTCCATTCAGGTGACGTCGTAGCTGCTGGATACCGCGTCGCTGCAGCTGCTTGACGGCGCCTGTGTTGCGACCGGTGATAGCGGCGACCTCGTCCAAGCTCAGGTCGGCGACGAAGCGCAGCAGCACGACGTCCCGCTGTTCGGGGGTAAGGGCCGCAAGGGCGACTCTCACCTCGTCGGACTGCAGGCGCTCGAAGGAACTGTCTTCGGCGCTCGGAACCGTCCGACGATCCAGATCGCGCATGTACGTCTCGCGCTCACCAGCCTTGATCTGCCCTCGCAGCCCGTCAACTCCTCGGTGGTGGGCAATGGTGAAGAGCCAGGATCGAAAGCGGGCGCCGTCCCCTTCAAAACGCCGTATCCCCGCAAAGGCTGCCAGGAAGACTTCGCTGGTCACGTCGTCGACCTCCTCGACGCCCCTCGCGCGCAGATAGCCGGCCACTGAACCAGCGAGCTCTTCCCAAAGGCGCGCAAAGGCCCAGCCGCCACCTGCGCGCGCGGCGACCACAAGAGAGTCGAGTTCGTCCACCAGAGCCTTTCAAGCTGTAGCGATGTCATCGAGCGTCGGGAAGCCACCCTTGAGGATTGGTGTCAGTCAATGTCCAGGCATACGTCTGCGAGCCAACTTGTCGAGCCAATTTGACGATGGTTCGGCACCGAGCGAGACGGGTCTAGGGTTGGCATGTGCCTCCTGGAAGCGGTCTCTTCGACGCGATCAACTCCTTTGCCGCAGAGACGCCTTGGCTGCACGGCACGATGCTCGCGTTCGCTCGCTACGGCATCCTGCTTTTTGTCGGCTACCTCGTTCTGGGCTGGTGGCTGGCACGTGGGCGCGATAACCGGACCATGGCGGCTGCGCTCCTCACCCCGGTCGGAGCGGTAACAGCGCTGGGTCTGCAGCAGGTGATCATCCAAGCCGTCGGCGAGGCGCGTCCTTACAGCCTGGAACCGAATGCGCTGATTCTGATCGCCAAGACCACCGACCCCTCGTTTCCCAGTGACCATGCGTGCGTTGCCGGGGCCGTAGCGGCTGGGCTCTTTTTCGTCGACCGAAGGCTCGGTTGGCTGGCCATGGCCACGGCGGTGCTCATGGCCTTCTCCCGCGTCTATGTCGGTGCACACTGGCCGCTGGACGTGTTGGCGGGTCTGGTCTTCGGGGCCGCGGTGACGTGCCTGATGATTCTTTTGTTCCGACAGCCGCTGGCGCGACTGGTGGCCCGGATCAAGGAGTCAGCGCTCCGGCCGGTACTGGCAGTTGGCCCGGCCCAAGTGTGACGCGGTTGCGGCCCTCAGGTCCCCTCGACTGGACCTTCGAGATCGCGCTGATCCTCAAGGGGCTCGACGGAGTTCTGGAGATCGTTGGCGGCGTTCTTCTGCTAGCCATATCCAAAGACCAGCTCACCTCGTGGGCGGTGACCCTCACCCAGCATGAGCTGTCCGAGGACCCAAACGACTTCATCGCTAATCATCTGCTGACTGCCGCCGGACACCTGTCTGGCGGCAGTCAGCTGTTTGCCGCCTTCTACTTGCTCGCGCACGGCGTGGTCAAGGTGGTCTTGGTGGCGGCAGTGCTGAAGGACAAGCTCTGGGCCTACCCCTGGATGATCGCCTTTCTGCTCGCGTTCATCGTGTATCAGTGCTACTTGATGGTCGTGAACCCGACCGTCGGCATCGCACTGCTCACCGTCTTCGACGTGTTCATGGTTTGGCTGACCTATCGCGAGTACGGCAAACGCCGCCTGCTGCGTACTGCGGTGGCCTAACGGTCTCGAGCTGCTGGGTCACTACGCAGGCGAGCGGAACTGAACGTCACTGTCCCAATGGGTGAATCCGAGCCGTCGGTAGGCCGCGATGGCTGCGGTGTTGTCGGCGTCGACGTAGAGCATTGCTTCCAGCAGGCCAGAGCTTCGCAGGTGATGCAGCCCCAGCAGGATCAGGGCCGTTCCGAGCCCGGTGCCGCGCTCGGTGGGGTGCACCCCGACGACGTAGACCTCGCCGATCGGCTCGTGACCATGCGCGTCGTGGGTGTGCGGACCGTGGTCGTCATGCTCGTGAACCAATGGCTGGCCACCGTGCACCTTGGTCCAGTGGTAGCCCACCAACCTCCCGTCGCGCTCGGCGAGAAAGAACCCTGCGGCGTCGAACCACGGCTCGTCCAGGCGCCGACACAGATCGTCCACAGTCAGGGCACCTTGTTCAGGATGGTCGGCGAAGATCAGGGCGTTGAGAGCAACCCAGGCCTCGTCGTCTTTGCCCGGCAGAAAAGGCCGAATGGTGACACCGGTTGGCACTTCGGCCGGAGGCAATGGCGCGGACAGCGACCGTCGCAGCTGCATCAGCTCACGCGTCTTGGCGAACCCAAGGGATGCGGCCAAACCCGACGCGGCGGGGCTCTCGCCGTGTGCCCAGAGCCGAAGCCGCCCGTCTGGTGTCTCGGCTCGAACCGCGTCCACCAGCAGACGGCCGATTCCCTGGCGACGCCACGCCGGGTCGACGACGACCTCTGCGCTGGATCCGGCGACTTCGTCGGTGACGTCGAGGTGTGCGTATCCAGCGAGGTGCGGCAGGGTGCCGCGCCCATCGCCGTAGGCCAGCAGGTGGCGGACGCCGTAGTCGCCGCCGTGCCGAAGGTGCAGGGAGACGTGCTCGGAGAGGGGCCGGACGCCGTCGCTCTCTGTGGCGCGTTCAGCAAGCAGCGTCACGGCGTCGGTCTCGTCTGGGTCAAGCCTGGCCAGCACCTCGACGTGAAACGGGTGCTCTGCCATGGCGTCAGCCTAAGGCTTCTGCGAGCACCCATCTCATCCAATGAATATGACCCGACAACCGGCACGCGTAACGGGGCCGATGACCGCGCCACTCATGGGGTCGATTAGGGGGCCGAAGACGGGGCTGCCACGAAGCGGTAGCCGACATTGCGCACGGTGCCGATCAGCTGCTCGTACTCACCACCGAGCTTGGCGCGCAACCGTCGGACGTGGACGTCGACCGTGCGGGTGCCACCGAAGTAGTCGTAGCCCCAGACCTCCTGCAGCAGCTGTCCGCGGGTGAAGACGCGTCCTGGGTGTTGCGCGAGGAATTTCAGAGCTCGAACTCTTTGTAGGTGAGGTCGAGTGGATTGCCGCGCAGCTTCGCGGTGTACGTGGACTCGTCGATGACGAGGTCGCCGTTGCTGATCAGTGGCTGCACGTCGTCCGATGACGCAGCCAGACGTTCGGTGGCGAGACGCAGTCGGGCCTCGACCTCAGCTGGGCCTGCGGTGGCGAGCACGACGTCGTCGACGCTCCAGTCGGCAGTGACGGCGGTGAGGCCACCCTCGGTGGTGACCAACAACAGCGGCACAGTGACCCCGGTCGTGCGGATCAGCCGGCAGAGCGAGCGAACGCGGGGCAGGTCGCCGCGACCGTCGATCAGCAGGGCGTCGACCGGCCCGGAGTCCAGCAGCGCTGCCGCTTCGGCGGGGAGTACCCGGACCTGATGGGGCAGCAGCTCAAGCGCGGGCAACACCGACTCGACGGTGGGACCACCGTGCGTCAAGAGCAGCAACCGCGCCACGCGTCCTCCTCGTCAGAACCCGCCCAGACTATCGACCGGTTCCTGCTTCGGGTGAACGGTGACTTCAGGCAGCGCTGTCGACGGGGGCTGGCGCAGCTGGCTTCAGTGGCCGCCGGATGGTGCGCAGGAAGAGCCACATCGTGGGGACCAGGTAGGCGAACCAGACGAAGACCTCGAGCCAGCTCGGCACGGTCCGGACGGCGAAGAGACCGCGGAAGACCGCGTACTGCACCGAGCTCTCGGGGAACGCGCCGCTGATGTCGAACGCGATGGAATCCTCACCGAAGAGCAGGCCTGCCTCCTGCAGCTCGTGGATCGCGTATGTGAAGACCCCGGCGGCGATGACGATCAGCGCGATTCCGGTCCACTTGAAGAAGACGGCGAGATTGACCCGCAGGGCGCCGCGGTAGATGAACAGGCCAAGGGCGATCGCCGTGGCCAAGCCCAAAAGCCCCCCGAGAATGGCCACCCAGCCGCCGCCGGTGGTCTGCAGCGACGACCACAGGAAGAGTGCTGTCTCGAAACCCTCGCGGGAGACGGCGATGAACGCCATCGCCGCGACGGCGCCAGCACCCGCGGCCGCAGCCTTGTCGACGTGAGCGTGCAGCTCGCTCTTGAGCGCGCGTGCGTTGCGCGCCATCCAGAAGACCATCCAGGTGACGAACGCAACCGCGAGCAGGGCCATGGTGCCCTCGAACGCGGCCTGTGCCTCCTCAGGCAAACGGTCAGCGGCGACTGCGAGCGCGCCACCGACTGAGAGCGAGAAGACCGCTGCGGCTCCGACCCCGGCCCAGACGTAGCGGACCGAGCCGCCACGGTCAGTCTTGACCAGGTAGGCGATCAAGATGCTCACCACGAGGGCGGCTTCGAGCCCCTCGCGGAGGGTGATGAGAAAGGCGGCGAGCATCGGCTGTCCTATCGGTCGTCCCGGGCGGGGAGTCGGCTGCGCGTGCCCTGTCGGGTCTCAAGTCGTCCGGCCCCGAGCCGGCAACTTAAGTTAGGACACCCTTACCTAAGTAACTGTAGAACGAGATCGCCCGATCTGACAAATGTGAGCCCAGGACGGCGTCCACCGCAAGGGTGCGTCAGAGTGGCGAGGGGCCACGAGTGAGACTGGTAGCTGAGTTGTCCCGCCGGGATAGGCCGGCTCTCTGCTGCGGGGGCCGGGCCAGCGAGGAGAGGACGCCATGGCGCTGCTGAGATACTGGGCGGGCGCTCGCGCAGCTGCCGGCGTCAGCGAGCAGTCGGTCGAGGCCCCCACTTTGGCCGAGGCGCTCGACGCGGCGCGCTCAGGTCGAGACGAGCGATTCGCCCAGGTGCTGAGCGTCTGTTCATTCGTCGTCGACGAGCAGCCGATCGGGATGACTCCGCATCCCGACGTGCTGCTGGCCGCCGACACTGTCGTCGAGGTGCTGCCGCCCTTCGCGGGCGGTTCCGGGCGGACCCCGGCGTGTGTGACGTCCCGACACCGGGCGTCCTGAGCCCCGGCGTCCTGAGCCCGTGCGTCCTGAGCCGAGGTGGCGTTAGCGCACCAAGGTGGCCGCCGAACGCCGCCTCGCCCCGTGATGGCCAGGTGAGGTGGTCATCGCGGGCGCGACTGACGTGCGGGCGGGCTGACGGTTCGGGCATGATCGGCGCGTGACCGCCGATCGTCCTGCTGCGTCGGACTCCGGATCTGGGGCCGCGTCGCCGCGTCCCGCTGCGTCGTCGCAGCCTCCTGCTGCCCAGTCTGCGGCGATGCCGCAGCACCTCCACCTGCCTGACTGGCGTCCGGCTCTGGTCGGCGCAATGAGCAGCGGCCTTGTTCTGGTCGGCGCGCTGTTGGAGCTGCCCTGGCTGTGGGTTCCGGTGATCGCACTGCAGGCCGTCGTCGTTCTCACCTGGCACCGGTCCTTGGGCGCGCCGTCGGCCGCCACGGGGGCGGCAGTCGGAGCCGGCCTCGCGGCGATCGTCGATGTCATCGTCGCCACCACCGACAACGCCCCGAGCCTCGGACCGATTGCCGTCGTGCTCGGTGCGGGGTACCTGATCGCCGTCGTCCAGCAGCTCGTCCGACAGGACGGCCGCGCCGATCTCGTCGACGCGTTGGCGACGACGGTCACCCTGGCAACGGTCGCCTCCCTCGGTGCCGCCTGGGTCGTTCTCTCCCAGCTCGAGGACGGCAACTCCACAACGGTGGTGCTGGCCGGTGCCTGCGCCGCCGCCGCCGTCGGGCGCCTGGCACCTGGAGTGATCGGTGCAGCCGCCGCCCCCATTGGGGCGGGTATCGCGGCCGGTGTCCTGCTGGGAGTGGGTGTCGATGACGTCCTGGTGGGCGCCGCGCTTGGTGTCGCGGCCGCTGTGCCGGTGGCGCTGGCCGCGGTGACGCAGGCACGGGTGCGTGGAGACGGTGCCGGATGGCTCCCCGGCGGTGTCTGGCCGGTGCTGCTGGCCGCCCCGTTGGGATACGTGGTCGTGCGGTTGATCGGCTGACGTGGGCCTTCGGGAGCTGCGGGCGGGAATGCCGCTGCCCGCACGAGTGCTGGAAACGGCGTGGACAACGTCGGTCTGATAGTGCTCGTGGTCGTGCTCGTCGTGGCCACCACGTTCGGGCTATGGCGGCGTCGCACCGACGGTCGCCTTCGCGCCGTCCCTGCCGTGGCGCCAACGGCGTCCGATCCGGCATCGGCAGCAGCGGCGCAACGGCCAGGGCCGGTCTTTCCGGCGTCCGACCTCGGGATCGAGCTGGGGAGCGGGCATCCCTCATCCAGTTCTCCACCGCGTTCTGCCAGCCCTGCCGCGCCACTCGACGAGTCCTCTCCGAGGTCGCCGAGATCGTTGACGGCGTGGTCGCCGTTGAGGTCGACGCTGAGGCGCACCTCGACCTCGTTCGGCAGTGGGACGTGATGCGGACGCCGACCGTCTTCGTCCTGGACCCCGCAGGTGCAGTCACCCAGCGAGCGGTCGGGCAGCCCCGCAAGGCCGACGTGATCGCTGCGATCGGCGCCCTGGGCGGCGCGGCAGCCTCGCATCGTCCGGGAAGTGAGACGTGATCTCACTATCTGAGACCAAGGTGCGCCTGACTTGGCCCCTGCCTACGCTCGCGGCTATGTCCGGTCACACTCCCCGCGCGTGGGGGCTCACCCAGCGACGCGCTGTCGACCTCTGCCGCATCGCCGGCTGCTTGTGTTGCGGCTCCTGACCGGTCGCTGACCGCACGCCCCGGCTCGTTCGATGCCGCGTGGCACCGGGCTGGACGCCTCCAAAGGCGTCGGCCGTCTGCTCCCCCACAAGACCTTTACGGAGATCACCGTGATTGATGCACGTGGACCGCGCTTCGCCGCGGCTCTGACCACCGGCGTCCTCGCCGTTGTGCTGCTGACTGGAAGTGCGTGGCTGCTCGCGGCGCAGACCGTCGTCTTCGCGATCGGCGCCTTCGCCGGAGTGCAGCGCAGCCCGTACGGCGTCCTGTACCGACGCGTCGTACGCCCGCGTCTTGGGCCGCCGAACGATCTGGAGTCACCGACCCCACCGCGGTTCGCCCAGGGCGTCGGCTTCGCTTTCGGTCTTGTTGGCACGCTGGCGTTGGCTTTCGGAGCGTCGACGGTCGGACTGGTCGCCGTCGGTCTCGCGCTGGCTGCAGCGTTCCTCAACGCAGCTTTCCGATTCTGCCTCGGCTGCGAGATGTACCTGATCGGACGCCGCCTGCTGCCGTCGCGCACTGCGGCCGTCACGTCCCCTTCACCACTTGCCGAGGAGGCAGCCGCATGAGCCGCACCGAAGTACTCGTCGACGCAGACTGGGTCGAGGCACACCTCGACGATCCGTCCGTCGTCCTCGTCGAGGTCGACGAAGACACGTCCGCGTACGAGAAGGGTCACATCCGCGGCGCGGTCCGGCTCGACTGGAAGACCGACCTGCAGGACCCGGTCAAGCGCGACTTCGTCGACCGTCCGGCGTTCGAGGCGCTGCTCTCTGAGCGTGGCATCAGCAACGACCACACCGTCGTCCTCTACGGCGGCAACAACAACTGGTTCGCGTCCTACGCGTACTGGTACTTCACGCTGTACGGGCACGCGTCGGTCAAGCTGCTCGACGGTGGCCGCAAGAAGTGGGAGCTGGACTCCCGCGAGCTGACGACCGAGGTGATCAAGCGTCCGTCATCGAAGTACACGGCGCAGGAGCAGGACACAACGATCCGTGCTTTCCGCGACGACGTCCTCGAGGCGATCGGCGAGCAGAACCTCGTCGACGTCCGCTCACCCGACGAGTACGCCGGACGCCTGTTGGCGCCGGCGCACCTGCCGCAGGAGCAGTCGCAGCGGCCGGGTCACATACCCACCGCGAAGAACATCCCGTGGTCGAAGGCGGCCAACGACGACGGCACCTTTAAGTCCGACGACGACCTCACTGCGTTGTACGTCGGCGCCGGGGTCGACCTTGAAAGAGACACGATCGCCTACTGCCGCATCGGTGAGCGTTCGGCGCACACGTGGTTCGTGCTTCATGAGCTGCTCGGTGTCGAAAACGTGAAGAACTACGACGGTTCATGGACCGAGTACGGCTCGCTGGTCGGGGTGCCGATCGAGCTCGGCGACAGATCCTAGGGGGGAGTCACATGTGCGGAGCCATCGCAGGAGGACCAGACATCACCGGCGTTGACGCCACCAAGGAGGCGGTGATCCAGGGCGTCGTCTCGCGTGGCGGTGAACCGGTGTCGCCGGCGTACGTCCGGCTGCTCGACGGCAGCGGCGAGTTCACCGCCGAGGTGCCGACGTCGGCAACGGGTCAGTTCCGCTTCTTCGCGGCTCCCGGCGCCTGGACGGTGCGGGTGCTCGCGCCAGGGACGTCGGTCGACCGTGCGGTGCATGCTGAGCTTGGCGAGGTCGCCGACCTCGCGATCACCGTCTGACGCACACGGGCGGCCATCGGTCGTGGTCCATTGGGTCTGGCCGCAAGGAATCCGCCAGTGGGGGATTCCTTGCGGTTTCAGGCGCTCACCGGCGTCCAAAGCGCAGGAAATCCGCCAGGACGCCGGCGCGCGTCCACGATGCCGATCGGGTAGCCGGACGCCGCCAGGCGCTTCACCTCAGCCAGCACGCGGGCTGGCAGCTCGACGCCAGGTAGCCGTGGCACCTCCATGGTCACCGCATCGGGCCACCGGAATCCCACCGCCCGCTGCGTAGCCGCCGCCTTCCGGTAGCGGCGCTCGAGGGCAGCGCCGTCGTCGCCGACCTCGGGCATTCCCCAGCGGGGGACAGCGAAACCCAACTCTTCCAGCCACTCGTGTCGGCGCTTCTCTTTCCAGATCACCGTGGGGGCGTCGTCCTCGGAGTACTTGGACTTGCCGTCGGCCTCGCCGACGACACCGTCCTCGGCCCACAGCTTGTCGACGCGCGCTTCCCTCCCCTGGTGCTTGATCACGATGTTGCACAAGGGAAGTGGAAGCCGGCGCTCGATGACGCGTCCTCGGGAGAGCGACTCGAGAGGGGACTCCGACGCCGGATCGCCGGCATCGATGGCGGCTGCGGCGTTGCTGCAGCCGGTGAAGGTGCCTCGCGAGCGGAGCGCAGCGTCGAGGTCGGTGAGCCGGAGGCCACCACGGAGTGCCGCGTCCACGGTGATCAGCGCATCAGGAAGGGAGGCGACAGCGGCGACGTCGACCACGGTGTGCGCCAGTGTCAACGTCGTGAGCCCACGTCGGGTGACGGCGTGGCCGGGATCTAGGTGCCGCCGTTGCACGGACGCGCTGGTCAGGTGTGCACGGTTCGGGGCGCGGACCACCTGTGGCCGGTCGGGGATGCTGCGGACCGGCAACCGCCAGGTAACGGCTGACGTCGCACATCGGGCCACGACGTCGGGACAGTTCAGTTGGATTCCGTAGACGTGCATGGTGTGCCGCAAGGTGGGTGCCGCGCGTTCCCACTGGGCGGACTCCACGAAGCATCCGACGGACAGTCGTCGCAGTTGGCCGCGTCGCACCCAGGTGCCGATGTTCCTCTCGCTGGCTCCGAGGCTCAGCAGGTGTTGGCGCGTGATCACTCCGTGTCGTGCCGCGATGGCGGCGAGCACTGGGGCGGGGAGCGGACGGGGCATGAACGAAGGGTCGCGGCGTCCGGCAGGGTGCGGGCACGCGGCAACCGATCTGGGGACTCCCTGCGTCCGCCGATGCTGTGAACAATTCTCGGCCGATGCTGTGGACAATTCTCGAGTGGCGGGTTCCCTGCGGTTTTCGGCCTCTGCCCGGCTCTGGAACGCAGGAAATCCGCCAGTGGAGGATTCCCGCCGGTCTTCGCGGGCGGGTCTGTGGGTGGGGGCCGAATCCCAGCGGTTCTGGACGGTCAGCGCGCAAGTGGTGGAACGGCGTCCTCGACGTGCGGCATCCACGCGCCCGGGGTCGGACGCTGCTCCGCCCGGGGTCGGACGCTGCTCCGCCCGGGGTCGGACGCTGCTCCGCCCGGGGTCGGACGCTACTCCGCCCGGGGTCGGACGCTGCTACCTGCCACCGCAGGGAATCCGCCACATGGCCCGTCCCGAGCGACCGAGCACCATGGCGCTGGTAGACGACGGCAGCGGCGACGGCAGTGGAGGCCACGAAACCATCGCTACGCCGGTTCGACAGTCCACGACGGTTCGTGCCGATACTGCAACCCATGGAACCCATGGACCGGCGCACCTTTCTCGCGCGCGCAGGCGTAGCCGGTGCTGCCGTCGCGTCCGCGGGAGCGTTAGGTGGGCTGCTGCTCCCCGGGACAGCCAGCGCAGTCGACGGACCCATCAAGAAGGTCGTCGGTCACTCGACGGCGGGACGTCCGATCCGGGCGTTCTTGATCGGCGACAGGCAGGCGCGTAACCGCTATGTCGTCATGGGTCAGATGCACGGCGACGAGCCTGCTGGCCCGCTGGTGGTGCTGAACCGGTTGCTCACGACCGATCCGATTCCTGATGTCGCGTTGTGGCTCGTACCAACGATGAACCCAGACGGCCGCATTCGTCGAACGCGCGTGAACGCGAGATCGGTCGACCTCAACCGCAACTTTCCCAGCCGCACGTGGGTACGCCACGGTGAGGGGACGCGTTACTACTCGGGACCAAGACCAGCCAGTGAGCCCGAGACGCGCGCGATGGTGCGGTTCTTCAGCCGGGTCAGGCCTCAGACGGTCATCTCGATCCACCAGCCGCTCTCCTCCGTCGACACCTCTGGAGGGGACGTGGAGGTGACACGGTGGCTCGCGCGCAACCTTGACTTGCCGGTTTCGAACATCCAGGTGACCGGCGGCGGAACCATGACGTCCTGGTTCAATCGGGAGTTTCCCAAGCAGACCGCAGTCACCGTCGAGCTGCCGCCGTCGACCACACCGGAGTACCGAAGTCAGGTCGCCGACGTCTTGGTGCGGCACGCCGAGCTTCGACGCAGGTAGCGACATTCGGCTAGTAGAAGTGGCTCCCTGGGTGATGCTCGTTGGGCATGCGCGGCGGGCGGGACGCGGCGGTCCTGGATGGCTCAGTGGACAACGATCTTCAGCAGCAGGATCAGGACGCCAAACGAGCCGACGACGAGCGCGTTGACGACGACGCTCAGCCAGCCGCGTCCTTCGCGGACACCCAGCAGTACTCCATAGACGAAGAGCGCACCGATCCCGACCACCATGGCGACGTCGGTGGCCGCTTCTGCAGGGATCCAGCCAAGCTTGCCAAGGAGCAGCGGCACCGCCACGGGCCATGACGACTGCAGCATGGGCCACTCAGCAGCAGCGATGCCGGCTACCTCGGAGCCGGTGAGATGACGTCGCGCCACCATGCGCGCGCCGACCGCTACTGAGTAGACGTGCGCCGCATAGAAGACCGCAGAGGTGACGAGGACGACAGCGAGTGATCGGCTCAGCTCTTCTGGCCCTGGCCCGATAGCGGCCACCACGGTGGTTGCCAGGATCGTGCCGTATATGGCGCCGGCGACTTTGTGGGCTTGGTGCTCGGCCTCGCGCAGGGCTGCGTGGTCGACGCCGGAGGTGTCACCTGAGCCGACGCTGGAGGTGTCACCTGAGCCGACGCTGGAGGTGTCACCTGAGCCGACGCCGGAGCTCGCGTTGCGGCTGTCATCGGAGCTGTCATCGATGCCCGCGCTCCGGCTGTCGACACCGAGGATCTGTTCGGTCTCGTGATCGAACTGCTCGCTCACCGCGTCACTGCTCCGTCCTGGCTGTCCTGGTCGGGCCGTCACCGTTCTCGTCCTGCCCCACTTTGGCCGTCCTGGTCGAGCCGACTCGCCGCTGCGCCCCGTAGGATGGTCCCATGCTTGAAGTCGTGTACACCGGTCTGCTGGTCGCCGTGTCGATCCTCATCGCCTGGTTCTCCTTCTACGTCGTCTACAAGCTCTACAAGGGTCAGGGCTAGGCCCGGACCGTGTTCGAGATCCCGGCTGATCTCGCGCCGGCGTGCGCACCGGTCGCTTGGTTGCTGGGCACCTGGTCGGGCGAGGGCGTCGGGGGCTACCCCACGATCGACGACTTCCGCTTCGCGCAGGAGGTCAGCTTCGAGCAGAACGGCAAGCCGTTCCTCATCTACCGCTCACGTAGCTGGTTGCTGGACGCCGAGGGTGCACGTGTTCGTCCGCTCGCTACCGAAACCGGATTCTGGCGACCGCAGCCCGATGGACGACTGGAGATGCTGCTGTCGCACCCCACCGGGTTCTCCGAGATATGGGAGGGCAAGGTCGACGGCCCGCGGATCGAGCTCCACACCGACCTCGTGGCGCGCACTTCGACGGCGAAGGAGTACACCGCCGGCCACCGCCTCTACGGCCTCGTAGAGGGTGACTTGATGTGGGCCTTCGACATGGCGGCGATGGGCGAGCCGCTGCAGCCGCACCTGTCGGCCCGGTTGGCGCGCGCGGAACGAGCGGAGTGACCGCCGGCGACTGGCAGGCCGAGCTGCGTTCGCGCGGCTACCGCCTGACGCCGCAGCGACAGCTGGTTCTGGACGCTGTGCGTCGCCTCGGTCATGGGACGCCGGACGAGATCGCGGGCGCCGTGCAAGAGACCACACCGTCGGTCAACCTGTCGACGGTGTACCGAACGCTCGACCTGCTCGAGGAGGTCGGACTCGTCACGCACACCCACCTTGGGCACCGCGCTCCCACCTACCACCCGGCCGACGAGAGTGACCACGTCCACCTGGTCTGTACCGACTGCGGGGACATCCTCGCGGTGCCCTCGGAGGCGGTGGAACCGATGATGGGAAGTTTGCGGGACCTCAACGGGTTCGAGGTGAATGTGGCCCATGTCGCGATGCACGGTAGGTGTGCGGGCTGCGCTGCAGCTGTGGGCGCCGCCTCGGGCGTCACCGGCGAGTCCGTCCCAGGCGTCCGCCGTGAGCCCGCCGCAAACGAGCAGGAGTGATGGTGTCCCAAACCCAGACAGCGGTAGCGCCACCTGAGGGATCACCCGACGCCGGCGTCCCCTGGCACTACGGTGACCCGCTCGGTGAGCAGCGCATGCTCGACCGCGGTGAGGGGTTCGTCGACCTCTCGCACCGCCCCGTGATCGAGGTGGCTGGTGAGGACCGGCTGTCGTGGCTGCACACCCTGACGTCGCAGCACGTGTCGGCGCTGCCACCCGGCCAGTGGACGGAGGCGCTGATCCTCGACGCCAACGGTCGCGTCGAACACCACCTCGACCTCGTCGACGATGGCGAGCGGGTGTTGGCGCACATCGAGCCGGGCACAGCCGACGTGTTGCTGGACTACCTGCAGAAGATGGTCTTCTGGAGCAAGGTCGAGGTGCGTGTGCGCGACGACCTTGGCGTGGTCTGGCGGCCGGGGGCATCCGGCATGGACGGTAGCGACTCGTACGCGTTCGTTCCGCGTGAGGACATTGCATCGATGGCCGGCAAGGCGGCCGGGACTTGGGCGTTCGAGGCGCTGCGCGTTGCTGCGGGACGCCCACGGCTCGGGTTCGACACCGACCACCGCACGATCGCGGCCGAGGTGAACTGGATCGGTCTCGCCGTGCACCTGGAGAAGGGCTGCTACCGCGGACAGGAGACGGTGGCGCGCGTGCACAACCTCGGTAAGCCTCCGCGGCGGCTGGTGCGTCTGCACCTCGACGGCAGCGATGACCGGCTGCCTGAGCGCGGTGACGCGCTCGCGTTCGGTGGCCGGACGGTGGGGTTCGTCGGCACCGTGGTGCAGCACTACGAGCTGGGACCGGTGGCCCTGGGGCTGGTCAAGCGCCAGGTGCCGGACGACGCCCCGGTGGTCGCGGTGCCCCGCCCGGTGGCGGGTGTGGCCGGTGACGGGGTGGCTGCTGCCGCTGCCGCTGCCGCTGCCGCTGAGGGGGCTGCTGCCGATGCCGCTGCCGCTGAGGGGGCCGTCGCCTCGCTACCGGTCACCATCGAGACAGTGTTGCCGCAACACCACTGACGTCGCCCGGCATTGAATCGGTCTGCGCAGCTGATCGGCGTCCAACTTCGGAGCGAAAACCGCGCTGAGCGCGGATAACGTTCCGCAGTCGCGCGTGGACGCCGTGAACGGCGAGCGCAGCGCGTTCCGCAGTCTCGCGTCGGCGCCGTGAACGGCGAGCGCAGCGCGTTCCGCAGTCTCGCGTCGGCGCCGTGAACGGCGAGCGCAGCGCGTTCCGCAGCCGCGCGTGGACGCCGTGAACGCCGTACGCAGCGCGTTCCGCAGTGGTCGTGCAACGGGGACGTTACCCCAAGACCTCCCCACCACCTGGGCAGTTGATCGGCGTCCAACTTCGGAGCGAAAACCGCGCTGAGCGCGGATAACGTTCCGCAGTCTCGCGTGGCGCCGTGAACGGCGAGCGCAGCGCGTTCCGCAGCCGCGCGTCGACGCCGTGAAACGGCCTGTGCAGCGCTGGCCCAGCTCTGTCAGGGTCCAAGTCCTCCTGTGGGCCGACCCCCGCGGTGGTGTACGAAGCAGGGTTCGCCGGATGCGACGATGGGACTTGTGACGCGCCGCTCCCGACTCCTGCTTCTCGTGCTGGTTGTCGTTGGCGTGCTCGCGGTGGGCGCCGTCTGGATCTACGTCAAGGGGCAGCAGGCGGCTGACGCGCTCGCCAGCGCACGAGACGGCGTCACGCTGGTGCGCCAAGACCTCGTCGACGGCCAGACTGCCGAGGCGGCCCAGCACCTGACTGTCGTCCAGGGCGACACTGTCCGTGCGGTGGACGCCACCAGTGACCCGGTCTTCGCCATCGCGTCGGCCATCCCGGTGATCGGGGCGACTCCAGCAGCGGTCAGCCACGTCGCCGACGCAGCCGACGCCCTGGCGCAGCAAGCTCTTCCGGATCTGGTCGAGGCCGGTATCGCCCTCAGCCCTGACGCGTTGCGCGCCGATGGCAAGCAGCTCAACCTCGCGGCGTTCGAGCAGGCCGCGCCAGCGCTGGAGTCAGCCGAGGCGTCCCTGGGGACGATCACCGCTGACGTCGCCGGCATCGAGACCGATGGCACCCCCACCCAGGTGCAGGACGCCGTGAGCAGTCTGCAGTCCCAGTTGGACGCCGCGCTGGCCGATACGCAGTCGGCCGCTCGCGGCGCCGAGCTGATCCCGCCCATGCTTGGCGCGAACGGAGAACGGGACTACTTCTTGGCGCTGCAGTCGAACAACGAGGCGCGCGGAACTGGTGGATTCTTCGGCTCATTTGGTGTCGTCACCGCCGATGAAGGACGCGTCAACATCCGCCAGCTGGCACCGAGCTCGAAGCTCTACGACCAGACGTACGACAAGCTGCCGCTCGACTTCGGCCCCGACTACGCGGCCCTGTATGGGGACGATCCAGCATCGTGGGCGGGCGCCAACATGTCGCCGCACTATCCATATGCCGCGCAGCTCTGGCTGAAGATGTGGCAGGACCGCACCGGCGAGCGTCTGGACGGTGCGATCACTACCGACCCGGTCACGTTGTCGTACCTGCTGAAAGCGACCGGCCCCGTGACGCTGCCTGATGGCCGGGTGATCTCGGCCGACAACGTCGTGTCTTTCACCGAGAACGAGATCTACTTCCTCATCGAGGACGACGCGGAGCGTGACGCTTACCTCCAGACGGTGGCGAAGGCCGCGTTCGATGCCGTCTTCTCTGGCAAGGCGGATCCGCGAGCGCTGATCACCGCCCTGGGCAAGGCAGCGGGGGAGCGCCGGCTGCTGGTGTACTCCGATCGGGTGAACGAGCAGAAGCAGTTGGCGGCGTCCCCGGTGGGCGGGGCGCTGCCGGGGGACGCGGCGCCGTTCGCCGGCCTGGCCACCATCAACGGCGGCGGCAACAAGCTGGACTACTACCTCGACCAGTCGCTGAAGTACGAGCTCATCGGATGCACCCCCGATGGGGGACGCCGGGGGCAGATCACGGTGACGTACAAGAACAACGCCCCAGGCGACGGCAGCCTGCCGCTCTACGTCGCCGGCAGAAATGACCGCCCGCTTGACGCGAACGGCCAAGCGCTGAGCGGGAACGGCGACCACTTCTTCTACTCGCAGGTGTACGCCACAGCGGGATCGTCCCTGGTCAGCGCCGTGCAGGACGGTAAGCCGCTCGCCGTCGAGCAGCAGAGGGAGCAGGGGCACACCGTTTTTCGGACCGGAATCGAGCTTGCTGCCGGTGCGTCGACGACGCTGGTGTTCGAGGTAGCTGAGCCAGCCACCGACGGGGACATCACCACCTTCGTGACCCCTCTGGTCAAGCCCGTCAGCCAGGATGCCGACACCAGGAAGTGCACGGCCGACTAGCAGCAAACCGCCCAAATGCCGCTAGGCTAGGCACGCTGATGCACGGAGCCGGCTGATCGGTCGGTGTCGTGCCAAATTACGAACGCTCGGGGACTTCCGCCCTGGGGTTGTCACAAGATGGGGGTGCGGGGTGTTCGGCACCAAGACACTGCGTCGCAGCATGTCCGTTCTCGCCACCGCTGCTGTTCTGGCGGTGCCGATGGGGATGGGCTCGGCGAACGCACAGCCGGACTACCCGCCGAAGTTCTACAAGATCTCCGCGGACACTTACACCGCGACAATCGGCAGCTCCGTCAGGCTCACCGCACAGACCTTCCGTGCCGGCTCGCCAGTAGCCGTCGACGTCAGCGTCGATGGCTCGTCGGTGGGTACGTCGAGTGCCAAGGCCAACAGCCGCGGCATCGCCACTACCTCCGTGACGTTCACCGTTGCCGGCGTCAACCGCGTGACGATGTCGGGCACCTCCGACACCGGCGAGGATCTTTCTCTCGCGGCCGACATCACGGTGACCGCGAAAAGTGAAGACGTCGTCCCCGTCTCTGACGGTGGCAACGATGGTGGCACGGGCTCCGGCTCCGGTGACAACGCCGACGCCAACGCCGGGGGCGTCCCGTTCCTCGGTGGCGGCCTTCCGCGCACCGGTAGCGAGATCGCCGGCACCGTTCTGGTGGCAGCGGTTCTGTTGGGCGCAGGCTTCCTGTTGGTGATCGCCACCCGGCGTCGCCGCAGCAGCTCGCACTGACCGACATGCACACGGGCAAGCCCCGGGCTCGCCGAGTGCACATCAGGTTGACGGCCCCGGCTCGCCGAGTGCACATCAGGTTGACGGCATCAGGTGTCGAGTGCACGGAATCCTGTTGTCGCCCAGCCCTGCGACTTTTTAACCAGGGCCATAACTTCGTGTTCGAAGTGCTGCGATGACGTGAAGATGTCTTCTTTGCGATATGCCTTTACCGTCCATCCGCGCTCTCTGATCCATTTGCGACGTGCAAGGTCGTGCTCCGTCGCTTCTTCTCCGTGGAACTCCTCACCGTCGTATTCGAGCGCGAGCCGCCAGTGCGGCCAGCCGAGGTCGAGGTAGAAGCGCACATTCCCGAAGAGGTCGTAGACCGGGATCTGCAGCTCTGGACGTGGCAGACCCATGTCGATCACCCGCAAACGAAGGCGCGACTCACCGCCGGACTCGCTCCGGGCGTCGGCGATCCCGGCAATCTCATAGGCCTGTCGGACACCGCGTCGTCCTCGCCAACGCACCAGGCTCTTCTCGAACTGCTCCAGAGAGAAGAGCCCTTTGTGCAGGAAGGCATCAACGCAGACGAGGGAGTCGGGGCGGGGAGAGAACCGGGCGAGATCGGCCGCCGTCCGGAGCGGGGTTGTCACCTGGATTCCGTCGATCTCGGTGACGTCTGACGGCAGAAGGTCATCGGCGACATGAGCCAGCATCAGTTGGTTGCGTGGTCGGTCTCGTCTCGCACGCGTTGCCACCTCGATCTTCGGCGTGGCAGGAAAGCCGCGGTAGTCGAGGACGTCAAGCCCGTGCAGCCAGGCGGCAGCACGACGAGCCACCACGACGCCGGGAGGTATGGCACGGCGGGTGATGGCGAGTCGGAGCTCGAGGGTGTCTGGTAATGCGGCGTCGACAAAGAAGCCGGGGATGACCTCGCGCACGAGTCCGGCCTCGGCGTGAGTGCGCCACTCGCGTTCGCCGAAACCGGAGTCGAGCGCCTCAGGTCTTGTGAAGGGGCTGGAAGGAAACATGGACCGACAATGGTGAAGTTTCTGCCGGGCCGTGGCGGGCCGGTCCCATGTGGGGACAATGCGAGGTTCCTGAGCTGTGGACAAACTGGCATCCACACACTCGGCGGGCGTGGGCGTCAACCTGGTGTGCACTCGGCGGGCGTGGGCGTCAACCTGGTGTGCACTCGGCGGGCGTGGGCGTCAACCTGGTGTGCACTCGGCGAGCCGTAGGGGTTACGGGGTCTTCCAGGATGCGCCGCCGTCTTTGGTCACGTACATGACCGGTTCCCGGTCGAGCAGCGCCAGCATGACGCCGTTGGTCTCACTCGTGAAAGCCACGTCGAGCACCTCGTTGATGTCCACCGACTTCGACGGGCACGGCAGCCGGTCGAAGACCGCACCCTGACTGTCGCTCACCCGAAGCTGCCCCTCGCTGCAGCCGGCTTCTGAGGTGATCTGCAGCCACACGGTCTCGGAGCCGGCGACGTCCATGTCGAGCACCGACCCGCCACCATCGAGCCCGGTCGCAGGGCGGTCGTCGGCCAGCCGCTCGAAGTTCTTGCCCTGGTTGGTGGTGCGCGCAACCAACCGCGACCCCACGACGTCGTTCTCGCAGAAGAGCAGGCCAGTTGTGTCGTTCCAGTAGCCGATCTGATCGGGGACGCCGTCGGCGGCGTCGCACGGCTGGATGGAGCTGATGCCCTTGACCGGTTGCAAGCGAAGGCGCGTGTCCACCTCGTACGCAGCCAGCACCGGTTGCCCGATGGTCCCTTCGATGCCCCAGATGATGTTGCCCTCGTACCAGGCGTCGAGCAGGACCGGGTTGGCCTTGCGTGCGATCCAGGTGCGGCCGCCGTCTTTGGTGACGGCGACGCCGCGGGTGCACTCGCTGGTCGTTCCGGTCGCGACGCCCGCCTCGTCGTCGGCGAACGAGATCCCGTAGACGTTGGCGAGCGGCATCGGGCTGGGGATCCATTCGCCGCCGTCGACGCTGCGCTCGATCTGCACGGCGTCCGCGTCGACGTTGCAGTCGGCAGGCCCAGCCCAGCGCCAGATCGTGTTGCCGCGGGCGGCCACCGCCCCCATCTCGAACGGGTCGACGGGAGCCACTTGGGTCTGGGCGGGTCGCAACGCCAGCACCACGAGCAGGGTGGTTCCCAGAGCGAGCACTCCGACGATTCCCCCGGTAACGGCTCCGCGCCTCATCCCTGCCCACCCCCCGCGTGCTCCGGAACGATCTCGACCCACTCACCGGCGACCATGTCGTTCAGCAGCGCGACGACATCGTGCGCGATGATCGCAGGGTCCGCGCTGTACTCGGGGGCCACGATCGCGGCGATAGCGCTCACGGAAACGCCCTCGGTGCCGGATGCGACGATCTCCTGCCAGATGCGGGTGGCGGTTTCGGACAGGCCGGTCCGCTTCCCGGACGGCAGGTGCAGCAGCACCGCCCGCGGCGGTTCGGCTGTCTCGTCGATGACGTGCGCGACCCATTCCGGACGCCGGAAGCGCACTCGCGCCCCATCCGTCACTCCTGTCACATGCGTCACATCCCAATTTCGGCGCTAATAGGCCATCATGGAGGGGGAGCCCCCGATTTCGGCGGCGGCGCTCCTGCATGTTGCTGACGGCGCATCCCCGCGCCGCCAGGGGTCGGTACGCTCTGCAATCGGAAGGTCACTCGCTGTGGATCTGCGTGACTACATAGACATCCTGCGGGCTCGTTGGCGCCTCATCCTGGCGACCACGCTCCTCGGTGTCATGGCTGCGGCGTTGGCCTCGATGCTGGCCACGCCGATGTACACGACGACGGCAACCACCTTCGTCTCGGTCAACGGCGGCGACCCGTCGGTCGGAACAGCACTTCAGGGAAACCTCTTCGCGCAGGACCGAGTGAAGTCCTACGTCGGTATCGGCACCTCCGACGACGTGATGGCTGCGGTCATCGAAGATCTCGGACTACCGCTCACACCTACCCAGCTTGCCGGGAAGGTTGAACTCAACAACCCCATCGACACTGTCTCGCTGGAGATCTCGGCCACCGACGCCAACCCTGCGCTCGCGCAGTCGATCGCCAACTCGACGGCCGACGCGCTGGGGGCCCAGGTTGCCAAGCTGGAGCAACCGGGCGCGGGTGGGGTACCACTGGTCAAGGTCAGCACGACCGACAAAGCCCCGCTGCCGACGTCGCCGTCCTCGCCGCGCACGATGATCAACCTCGCGCTCGGGTTCCTCGTCGGGCTGGCCGTTGGTGTGGGTGCTGCGGTGCTGCTCGAGACCCTCGACACCCGCATCAAGTCGATCGAGGCGCTCACCAAGCACTTCGAGCATCCGCTGCTCGGCGTGATCGGGTTCGAGGCAGAGGCCGAGAAGAAGCCGCTGCTCACTGACGCGCAGGGACAGAGCAAGCGCTCGGAGTCGTTCCGTCAGGTGCGCACCAACTTGCAGTTCGTCGACATCGACCACCGGCCCAAGTCGATCGTCATCACCAGCTCGGTGCCGCGCGAAGGCAAGACGACGACGGCGATCAACCTCGCGATCACCATCGCGCAGACCGGCCAACCGGTCTTCCTGATCGAGGCCGACCTGCGTCGTCCGAAGGTTGCCGACTACCTCCACATCGAAGGCGGTGCCGGCCTGACCGACGTCCTCGTCGGACGCGCAACGGTCGACGAGGTGCTGCAGCCGTGGGGCGCCACCGGCAACCTCTGGGTGATGGCGTCAGGGCCGCTGCCCCCGAACCCGTCTGAGCTGCTCGGCAGCCAGGCGATGTCTGACCTCGTCAACCACCTCGAGAAGCGTGCGACGCTGATCATCGACGCTCCGCCGCTGCTGCCGGTCACCGACGCTGCGGTGCTGACGCGCCTGTCCGGCGGTGCGCTGGTGGTGATCGCCACCGGCAAGACGCGGCGCGAGCAGCTGCGCACCGCCGAGCAGAGCATCGAGATCGGTGGGTGGAAAGATCCTCGGCCTGGTGCTCAACATGGCGCCGCCGCGCGGACCGGACTCACACCGCTACGGCTACGGCTACCAGTACGACTACCGAGCCACCGAGACGCGCAGCAAGTTCGAGGACCACGCCCCTGTCATCCCCGCCGGCTTCGGTGGGATGCCGGGAGTCAACGGGTCGCCGACGCCAACGTTCCCCGTCGGCAAGGTTCCTGGAGCCAAGCCACCAGGTGAGCCAGCTGTCGAGTCACCGGTCGAGCCTCCCGCCAAGGCACCGGTGGAGTCTGCGACTGCGAAGGCGGCGCCAGCAACGGCTGCGCTACCAACGGAAGGGGAAGCACCTGCGCCTCGGCCAGCGGCCAGCGCGACGGTGCACGCGTCTGCGGCTCGCACGGTTCTGCCGGACGCCGCTGGCGGCACGGTCGAAGACCAAGTCCGACGAGCCGACGCTCACCTCCGTGGTCGCCGCCGACGAAAAGGTGATCGGGGGATCGGCTGGCGTTCCGCTCGCAGAGGTGATTCGCGGCCACGTCCATGCCCCGCCCAGGGTCGACCTGCTTCCGGCCGACACGGCGTCAGGCGCCCGGTTCGGCCTCGATGACGACACCCCGCTCGACACTCACTCGACACTCAGTTTTCGGCGATCGACGAGGTCCCCGTTGGTGAGGAGTTCTCGCCAGCCCAAGCAGCGTGGACGCCGCCGACGCCACGGGCCGCCCTCGACCCGCTGACCGCTCCTTACGAGCAGGTGCAGGTGGCCGAACTAGGTGGGGCCGTCGACCACGAGGCTGGCCCGCCCGTCGATCCCGGCCACAGCTGACCCAACCCCAAGCCCGCCGAGTGGGTGACCGGTTGACGCCATCCGTTAGGCGCGCCAGTCCTCCGGGGGGTCCTCGCCGACCCGGCCGTCCACTGCCTCGCGCAGCAGGTCGGCGTGACCGGTGTGCCGGCCGTACTCCTCGATGAGGTCGCAGACGAGTCGGCGCAGGCTCGCATGGACGCCGTCGGGCCCAGAGATGTGGGCGAGCTGGTCGAGCCCGCCGTCGGCCAGGGCCGCGTCCAGCTTCGCGCGAGAGCGGTCGACGGCACCGTCCCACAGCGCGTAGAGCTTCGCGGGGCTGTCGTCGTCAGCCGAGGCGAAGACCCAGTCGTCGTCGACGTTGTCCCAGTCGACCGTTTCCCACGGTGGCCCCGGTGACTCGCCCTTGAACTTGGTGTTCAAGGTGTAGTCCTCAACAAACGCGAGGTGCTTGAGCAGGCCGCCGAGCGTCAGTGAGGACGCGCCGATGCGGGTGTGCAACCCTGCCGCATCGAGGCGGTCGGCCTTCCAGCGAAAGGTCGTGCGCAGCCGGTCGAGCGCACCGACGAGATGCTCGGCTTCGGTGCCTGCGATAGGCGGCTCCCAAGGGGGAGGCTGCCAGGTGTCGTCTGCCATGGCGTCACGGTAGCGCGCCGGTCGTCAGCGTCGCTCTGGCAACGCGACCGGATCGCTCGCCCGCTCAGCCGACCGACAGACCGTCGACCACGATTGCGGTGCTCTTGGACTTCTTGTTCTTGCTGCCGAGCACCTTCACCAGCACGGTGTGCTTGGCGTCGGTCAACCCGGTCACCGAAGCAACGGTTCCGAACTTGACGGACTTCGCATACAGGTCAACGGACTTGACCAGCTTGCCGTCGACGTAGAGGCCGACCTTGCCGTACGCAGGTCCGCGCGCGCCGCGCAGCACCACCGACGTGCCACGCACGCTGGCCTTCATCGTCTGTCCCTTGAGGTCGGCGATGACGTAGGTGCCGTTGCTTGCTGCTTTGCTCGACACCTTTTGCCACGCCACCTTGGTCAGCGACGGCGTTGCGGTGACCTTGCTGCCCACCTTGAAGCCGTCGATCGCGACGAAGGTTCCCTTGCCCGCCTTGGCACCCTTCTTCCCGAGCACGCGGATCTCGATCGTGTGGGTGCCCTTCGCCAGCCCCTTCACCGTGCGGGTGACACCGTGCTTGACGGTCTTGGTGTAGTTGTTGACGGTGCTCTTGCGCTTGCCGTCGATGTACACGTCAGCCTTGCCGTAGCTCGGGCCCGTCACAGTGAGCCATCCCACTGACTTGCCGGAGAACGTCCACGAGGCGCGCGCGCCCTTGCGGTGCTCGCTGAAGTACGAGCCACCCTTGGCCTTCTTGTCGACGACCTTGCGCCAGGTGAACGTCGCGCCGAGCGACGACTCACTGGCTGTCGTCGGTGCGCGCAGCAGGTCGTCGACGGTGCCGGCGACGTTGCCCAGGTCGTCGGTCACCAGCTCGCTGCCGACCGGGTTCACCTGGACGCGGTAGTACTGACCAAGCAGCACCTTGCTGGACGCCGCGAGCTTCACGCTGCGCACGTCGGTGTTGCTGCAGTCGGTGACGGCGGCGGCGACGGTGAGGCAGGTCTGCGTCGACTGAACCGCGACTCCGGCCTCGTCTGCGAGCACCACCGAGGCGGTGTCGACACCGGTGACGTCCTCGTCGAAGGTCACGACGAATGGTGAGGTGAGTGTCGTGGGTGCGGCGGGAGTCGCGACAGGGCCGGTCAGGTCGATGGTCCAGTCGAACTGGGTCTCGGCGGTGTTGCCTGCGGCGTCGGTGGCCGTTGCCGTGACGTTGTGGGGCGTCTTCGGTAAGACCGCTCAGGTTGATCGCGGCCGCACACGCGGCTGGCGTGCCGTCGACCGTGCAGGTGATCACGTCGTTGGGGTCGCCGGGAAGGACTGTGATGACCGCGTCGGTCGAGGACGTGCGCGCGTCAGGACCGGTGATCACGGGTGCATCCGGCGCCACGGTGTCGACCACCCAGGTGTCGCTGAGCACGACCTGGCTACCGAGGCCAGCGTTGGCCACGACCGCGAAGGTGTGCGTACCGTCCGCGAGCGAGTTCACCGACTCAGGGCTCGTGCACGTTGCTTGGTCGACGCCGTCGAGGCGACAGGTCAGCGTGCTCTGGCCGGTGGCCGTGAAAGCGAACGTCCCCGTGGTTGCGCTCGTCACCGCCGCAGGCAGACCGCTCGGATCGCTCCACGCCAGCGCGATGGGCGGAGGGTTCAGGACGTTCCAGGTGTAGACGGCCGGGCTCGAGACGTTGCCAAGCGCGTCCGTCGCCTTGACCCGGAAGGTGTGGCTGCCGTTGCCGAGCGGGGGGAAGGTCTTCGGCGACGTGCAGGTGGTGTAGGTGACGGTGGAGTCCATCGAGCACTGGTAGGACGCAACATCGGTGTCGGCGCTGTCGAAGGCGAAGCTGACCGTGCCGGTGCTGGTCGATGGTGGTCCTGACGTGACGAACGGCGTCGCTGCTGACCGGTCCACCTTCCACACCACTGACCTGGGGCCGCTCTCGTTGCCGGCAAGGTCGACGGCTTTGACGGCGAAGGTGTGCAAGCCCTCGGTGAGGCTCGAGAGCGAGCGCGGGCTGGTGCAGGTGGCGAAGGCGGCGCCGTCGAGCGAGCACTTGTAGGTGACGCCGGTAGACGTGCTGCTGAACGAGATGGACGCAGACTGTGAGGTGGTCGGCGTCGCCGGCTGCGAGACGGTGGGCGCGTTCGGGGGCGTCAGGTCGATGGTCCAGTTGACCGTCGCGACGCGTCCCTTCTTTGCGCCAGGGACGACGGCTTGCACGGTGAACTTGTGTGCGCCAGCTGCGAGGCCGGTGTACGTCACCGGTGACGTGCAGGCGGTGGCCTTGGCGCCGTCGCGCGCGCAGAGGAAGGTTGCGCTGGCGTTGGAGTACGTCCAGGCGAAGGTTGCGGTCGTGGTGTTGACGAAGGCAGCCGGCTTGGTGGTGATCGTGGGAGCGGCAGGAGGCGGGGCCGCGAGGGCAGTTCCGCCGGTGGCTACGAGCACACTCAGCGCGATCACCGCGGTCAGCCCGCGCTTGATGTATCCCATGACGACGTCCATTCCCCAGGCACGTCGGAATCTCCGACGGGCAGCCCTGTCCCGGAATCTGTATCGGCACCCTGGGGGCAGCGCTGATCGGCTAAAAGGATGAAACCGTCTTCTGGGGTCGCTGTGTCAGCCGACGCTGACCCGATCCACGACGACACTGGTGCCGGCGGACGCGGGTGTCCTGGTGCCGAGAACTCGCACCTCGAGGGTGTGCCGCGCGTCGGAGAGGCCAGGGACCGTCACCTGGTGGCCGTAGCTGACGCTGGACGCGTACAGGTCGGCGGTGGTCGCCAGGTCGCCGTCAACGTAGAGGGCTACGTTGCCGAACCGTGGACCGCGGACGGTGTCCAGCGTCACCGAGGTGCCGCGGAACTGAAGCGTTGCGGTCTGGCCCGCGAGGTCGGCGACCGCGTAGTAGCCGTTGGATGCTCCAGCGTTCGCGATGCGCTGCCATGCCTGGGAGACGACCGGTGTGGCAACGCTGCCGCCCTCGGTGACGAAGCCGTCCACCGCGACCAGCGTGCCGGTTCCGGCACGCGCTCCCTTCTTGCCGAGGGCGCGCACCTCGACGGTGTGGTTTCCCGAGCCGAGACCGGTCAGCGTCCGCTTGACGCCGAACTGCGTCCGCGCGCTGTAGTTGTTGTAGCTGCCACGCAGCGTGCCGTCGATGTACACCTCGGCCTTGCCGTGGGAAGGCCCGGTCATGGTCACCCAGGTCAGCGAGCCGCCGCTGAACGTCCACTTGGCACTCGCACCTCGGCGGTGTTCGACGAGGTAGGAACCACCCCGCGCATTGACGTTGCTGACCGGGCGCCAGGTGTACGTGGCGCCGAGCTCCTCGGTCCAGGTCTGCACGCGGAATGGGGCGTCCGTGGCCGCAGCGACGTTGCCCAGGTCATCGGCTACCGTTGCCGATCCGCCCGGGTTGACGAGTACGCGGTATCGCTCACCGAGCACCCATCCCTCTTCCGGCGTCAGGCGAACCTTGCGCACATTCGTTGCGGAGCATGGCGTCGGCTCGAGTGTGTTCGTGATGCACGATCGCGTTGTAGTCACGGGGCTGCCCGCATCCGTCACGAGTCGCACCGACGACGCCGTCGTGCCGGCGACGTCTTCGTCGAAGCTGACCGTCGCGGGGTTGCTGAGTCCGTTCGGTGCGATCGTGGTTCCGACCGGCCCGACGGTGTCGACCACCCACGAGACGTAGACGGTTTTCGACGCGTTGTTCGCGGCGTCGTATGCCGTCGCTGTGACGGCATGAGGGCCTTCGACAAGTCCGGTGATCGTCCACGACCCGGGGCAGTTCACCTCTTCGCCGTCGACAAAACACTGCACGGTGTCGGAGGGATCAGCGCGCGTCACGGAGATGTTGGCGCTCGTCGATGCGACGCGTCCGCTGGGGCCGGTGATCGTCGGCGGGTTGGGTGGCGTGGTGTCGACGACAGCGTTGGCGGTCATCGGCTGCAGCATGAGAAGCGTCAGCGCGGCGCAGGTCGACGCCGCGAGCATGCGCCACCGACGTCCGTGCACGGTTGTGTTCCCCCTGTGCTTCGACTGGCCCCTAACCGATCAAGGATGGCCGACCTCGCATGCGGGCGGGATCCGCCAGCCGGGTGGTGGGCGTCAGCGGCTAGGGATGGCTGATGAGTTTGCGTGCACTGAGCACGCGCACCAGGTCTTCGACGTCAAGCAGGATGTGCGTCGGCGTCCGCGCCGAAGTGCTCGGCGAGCTCGGCGGCAACGCCTGGCAGGTCGAGCCCGCCGTCGAGGGCGAGCCAGATCGCGGCGCCGGGGCCGTCGAGGTGGTGCAGGTGCTCGCCGTCGAAGAGCACGGCCTCGCCCGCGAGCAGGATCCAGTCGACGCCGTCCGCGCGACGCGGGCCGGCGGTGCCGGTGGGTGCCGGCTCGGCGGTGTTCGAGGGTGGCTCGAGCCCCTCGGGGGAGCGGCGTCCATGAGCTCGCCGATGATGACCGGGGCGGCCTCGAACGCGTTGCCGTAGCTGACCTGGAAGGCGGGGACGGTGGTGACGAGTCGTGCGATGGCGGCCAGCGGACGCGGTTCGATCGCCCACATCGCGCTCGACTGCTCGCCGAGCACGAAGGCGGCGCGAGCGGGTGAGACCGGGGTGGCGACGACGTCGGTGCGGTCTGGGTCGACGTCGGGGAAGACGATGACTGCGGGGCGAAGCTCGGCGTCGGGAAGTGGCGGGCCGCCAAGGCGTTCGGGTGGGAGCTGCCAGTTACCGCTGCCCTCGGAGACTTCCTCCGGCGGTGGGGCGAGGTGCGCGAGCAGCTCCTGCGAACCCGGCTTGACCGTCAGCGGCTTGGTGAACGGCTCGATGACGAGCGTGTCGGGATCGAGGCAGACCGTTTCGTCGGTGACGTAGGCGAGCCCGGCTTGGACGAGCGCCGTGGTCAGCGTCGTCTTGCCGGCACCGGAGGCGCCGTGGACGACGACGGTCCGCCCGTTCAGCGCTGGCAGCACCACCAGCGTGCAGCAGCAGGCTGCCCGCGCCGAGCCTCGATGAAGATCAAGGGTCGCTCCGAGACTTAACATCCTGCCGAGCGCCGGGAACCAAGTGCGGAGACCGAGGTGCTCTAGCCGCAGTTACCGGATGCCTGGTTGGTGTGCAGCCCGACTTGCACCGGTCGGCAGCGCTAGCGGTGCCAGTCTTGCAGTCAGGTCGCACCCTTCGCCGCCGACGAGTGTACGCCGGTCTCTGAGATGTTTCCTGCTGCACGTTGCCATCCGCAGCAGGGCGTTGCTCGTACCGCAAGTCGGCCGCTGGAGCCACCACAGGTAGGTTGTCCCATCCGCGATGAGCAGCCGACTCCGGAGCCGCAGTTGCCTGCAGACCGTCACGAGGGCGAGCAGGTTGCGCCTATGCCACCGCGAATGTCACTGCAGCGTTTGCCTGGAGCACCAGTGCCGAGCACGTTGACGAGTAGCAGGCTCCCAGTCGGACAGATGGCGCCCACACCGCCGCAGACGTTGGCGGCGTTGCATCGCGTCAGCGCAGCCGTGCCCAGTTCAGGCCTGGCGCCGTGCAGACGCTGCCAGCGTGCCGACCGACGCGCTCGCCGCCGGGGCCATCACGGTCTGCAGCACGGGCACCGACCAGGCGACGCCGCCGACGATGCCGGCCTTCTTCAGAAAGTCACGACGGGCGTAGCCGGCGTCCCCGCGCGAAGGTGCCTCGGAGGTCTGAGGAGCATTAGGCGTCGCCTCGGCGGCGCGCCTGGCCCAACCATCGAGCCAACTGCTCATGAGGTACCCCCGGGAGATAGATCGTCGACGTGGACACTCTAGGGGAAATGGGGCACTTTGTGCGAGCCACCCAACGGACGAAGCCCGATTGGGTGTGGGGGGAGTCGCTTTAGGCGTGCGGGATCTACCGGCAGACCCCTTCTCGGCAGTTGTTGGATAACGCACTTGTTGCTGTTCTGGCACGACGCCCCGGTTCCGCCACAGACGTAGGGTCCACCCGTCCCAGCCGGGCAGGTGGTGTTGTCGGTGCAGTCGGCGGTGGTTCGGCACGTCCCGCCGAGGGCGTTCTCGAAGCATTTGCCGCCGGTGCACTTTCCAGACAGGCACTGCGTGCCCGAGGTGCAGGTGGTCCCCGGCCATGAGGCGAGGCAACGGTTTGTGGTGGCGCTGCAGTTGCCGCTCTGGCACTGGGTGGATGCGTTGCAGACCGCGGTGGTGTTGCCGTACGGGATCTTGCAGATCCCTCCGATGCAGGTCAGGCCCGAGGCGCAGTTCGTGGTCGTCGTACAGAGGCTCCCGGCCGGGCAGGACACCGTGCAGGCCGGAGGGGGGCTGACGGCCGCAGCTGGGGCGAGTGCGGACTGCAGCAGTGGCGTCGTCCAGACGACAGCGCCGACGACGGCGCCGCGCTGGAGCAGGGCGCGCCGAGTCAGACCCTGCGCTTCCGGCGCAGGGGCGATCGCCGCGGGACGCCCGGGCTCAGGCGGCGATTCGGTCCCCGAGACAGCAGTGCGATGACGTGTTCGGTGACCGGTCGACGCCTTTGCCAGCGCGTCGAGCCAGTGCCCCACGAAGATAACTTCGGCAATTGGGCCCGCGCGCTTGAGTCGAGAGCCCTTCTGTGGGACCGGCCGGCATCGACTTCTGTACGCCCATCTGGGTGAAGATCAACTTCCTAAGGTCACCCGAATGGCCCAGTCGAGGGCTCTTTGGGGGTCTGGACGCCTACCAGTCGCGCTCGTCGCGGGTGGCCGAGACCACAGCGACGTCGATCACCCGCTCGAGACCGAGGCCGTGCTGGTCGAGGGCGCGGCCGACGTTGTCGAAGGCCTGCGCGACCGCCTCGGCCGGCGTGGCGGGCGTCGACACGTAGTTGAGCGCGAGCCGGGTGATCCCCTGGGAGCCCTCTGCCAGGCCGATGCCAGACCACGGCACCGGCTGCGTCGTCCCGATCCGGTGAACGGTTCCCTCGTCCGGTGGCGGCTCGACAGCCAGGGTCAGCCGCACCTCCCACTCGTCGGTCATCTGATCATCCTGACCGTGGGGTCAGGGGGAGCCCAGCGCCGACACGCGCTAGATCGGCGGCGTCGCCTGCGGCTGGCACAACGTGTGCGTTCGATGGGGCAATGGCCCCAGCCAGCTAACACATTCCGAGGGTGGCGCTCGCCGGCGCGTCAGCCCATGACGCGGACGGACGCCAGCAGGTTCAGCACCTCAGGCCCGCCCACCGCCACCGTTGACGCGATCTCGCCGTCGCGCACCCGCACGGCGGTCGGAGTCCCGGGAGCCTGCAGCGCCCCGCCGACGCCGAACGTCGGGTCGAGCGCCACCGGCACGGTGAACCCGGTCTCGCGGACGCCGGCCTCGGAGTCGCCGCGCAGCACGAGCACCAGCGGCACGGTGTCTTGCCGGCGCAGCACGTCGCCCTCGATCTGCTGGCAGAACCCGCAGGTGGTGTCCCAGAACAGAAGGACGGCGTCGTCGCCGGCGGCCTCGGCGATCGGCATCCGCTCGCCGTCGAGCTCGACCATTACGTCCGGCGCAGGGTCGCCCTCGCGCACCGGCGGCGGGCCGATCACCAGGTCTTGCGGCTCGCGTCCGGCGAGCGCGTTGTAGAGGCGGCGGACGTCGTCCGAGCCGTACGCCGGGGTGACGGTGACCATGCGGTCGGTGCTCACCACGACAGCGCCCGGGCGTGTACTCGACGCGGTAGTCGTCGATGGGGGCGCCGTCATGCGCGAAGACGTTGACGTCCGGGCCGAACTTCGCGGTGATCGCGTCGCGCTCGCCACCGCTGAGGACGACGACGTTGGGGCCGGTGTCGTCGGCCTGCCACGACTTGAGGTCGTCGACGAGCTCGCCGCATGCCTCGCACCATGGGGCGACGAAGACGAACAGGCTGGCCCGGTCGTCGGCGGCGATGTCGTCGAGGGACAGGTCAGCACCGGAGGCGTCCACCGCGGCGATCTCGGGCGCCGCCCACGGAGCGAACTCGTGCGCGTGTCCGTGTCCTTGGTGTGCGCCGGCGGGGGCGGACTCCAGAGCTTCGAGGCGCAGCAGCACCGAGCCGTACCGCTGCAGCAGCGAGAAGAAGAGCACCGCGAGCACGACGACGGCCAGTGCCAGCGCGATCAGCCCGACGGCGAGCCACGTCTCAGCGGTGGAGAGGCCGTCGAAGGTCTCGGCTCACGACCTGCCAGGGCCAGCCCTGCGTCGTTCCGCCCGCGAGCACCACAACGGCCAGCAGCATCATCGCGCTGTTGCGCACCACCGACCACCACGAGAGCGGCTTGCTCGACATCGCGCCGAAGCAGTGACAGTCCACCCGGTTGCCGCGCAGCAGGTTGGTGACGATGCCCGAGGTGAACGCGGCGAGCAGCCCCAGGGCCAGCAGCGCGCCGGCGGTGACACCGAGGTCGGTGGTCAGCAGCAGGGCGGCCGACGCCAGCTCGAGCGGCGCCAGTGAGGTGGCCACCAGCGGGGCGACGCCTGCGGGGACGCCGAAGTCGCGGACGGCCTGGCGCGCGCCGTCGGCGTCCCGGATCTTTGCGACCGCAGAGATGGCAAACGTGACCACGAGGGCCAGCCGGGCGATGAGGGCAACGAACTCCACGCTGGTTCAAGCCTCCGGGTGCGACGACGATTCCCGCCCATTGTGCCGCGCCGCCGCCGCCATTCGCGGTGATCGGTGTACCGCAGGGGTACATCGGATGCCGCGAATGGACGACGCAGGCCGCGCGAACTCGCCCCCCAACGTTCACGTGCTGTTTCTCCGGCAGGACAGCTGCGGCCACTGGGCCGCTCCACGCTCGACGGTATGACGACCATGGACGGGCACCGCGCCTCGGACCGGGTCCCCTGCCGGCGCTCAGCCTCGGCATCGACTTCTGGCGCAGGGCCTTGGCGGCACCGGCGCTGATCGGGCTCGGGCCCTACGGCCCTCTCGGCCAGCCAGACATCTACGGCATCCGCCTGCCGGGTGGATTCCGCGCCAGGCTGATCGGCAGGGCCGGACGCCTCGTCGCCGGCTCCGACTACGCATGGCACGGCGAGCCGGCCGGCGGTGCGACCTTCCGCACCAAGGACGGCGGCTGGGTCTACGCGAGCAACTCCGACCTGCCTGGCCAAGGCGGCGGCGCCGGAGCGATCCGCTTCAACGCCGAAGGCCGGATCGTCGACGCGTACCGGATCTTGGGCGGGACACCGGACAACGACGCCGGCGGCGCGACGCCGTGGTCCACCTGGCTGTCGTGCGAGCGGCTCCGGTCACGGCCGCGTCTGGGAGTGCGACCCGATGAAGCCGGGCCAGGGTGCTGTCCGCCCCGGCGTCGGCGCGTTCGCGCACGGCGACGCTGTCGTCGACCCACGCACCGGCTGGGTCTACCTGACCGAGGACGACCACGACGGACGCGTCTACCGGTTCCGTCCCGACGAGTACGGCGACCTGTCGACCGGCATCCTCGAGGCGGCCAAGCTGCGCCGCAGCGGACACGTCGACTGGGTCGAGGTCTCGGGGCGGCGTCCGGAGCGAAGTGACGCGACGACCGGCTTCCGCGGCAGCGACGTCGCGTGGTCCTCCGACGGTCACCTGTTCTTCGCGACGACCGACCAACGGGTCTGGGCGATGAACATTGCCGCAAACGAGCTCGAGGTGATCTACGACGCGGAGGCGATCGGACCTGACGCTCCCCTGCGACACCCGTCGAGCATCACGGTGCACGAGCGGTCCGGAGACATCCTGGTGTCGGACGACGATGCCGACGTCGATGCCGGCCTGCAGTTGGTTCTGCTCGCCGATGCGAGGCGCCGTCGGGTATCTGCGCCTTTCGTGCAGCTGGTCGGCCACGGGGGTAGCGCGATCACCGGCAGCGCATTCAGCCCGGACGGGACTCGCCTGTACTTCAGCTCGCAGCGAGGCACCGATGACGAGGGGCTCACATTCGAGGTTACCGGTCCATTCCGCAAGAACCGCGGCGCCTGAGGCATTCCATGTGGCTGCACGGACATCGTGACCTTCAACGACAAGCCCGACCACGAACGAGCACGGCACCCACCTCGATCCGGATACGGGCGAGATGCACTAAGGATGGAGCTAACGATGGTCGCGTTTCGCGGACTGATCCTGGGACTGACCTTCACCGCCCCTCTGTGGGGAGCGGCCATCTACATCGGGTGGGCATTGACGTGAGGTAGTGGGCAGTCCTCTTAGCCTGCCCTGGTCGCGGGCGGCAGTCCGCCCGCTGCGCTTCACAGCTACAACGGGCGGATGCTCTATGCACCGGATATCGGCAGTGTGGGGCCGCACCTTGACGATCTGGAGGCGTGGGGCTGCTGAGGCCGGGCGTACTCTGGGCAAGTGAATCCGCGCAGGGTGGCCGTCGGGGCGGCGACTGCTGTCTTGGCGCTGGGAATGCGGCACAGCGATGCCGTCGCGGGTGACGCCACCGCCGCCACCGCCGCGGGGACCGTCCCCGCCATCACCGCGGGAGCCTCGATGGGTACCCGTATGTTCACCCGCGTCCTTCCAGCAGCCGCTGCCGCGCTGTTGGTCTTGGCCGGCTGCGGCGGCGACACCACTGACGCGACCGGTGCGACTTCCGCCAACCACAACGAAGCGGATGTCACATTCGCGCAAGACATGATTCCGCACCACCAGCAGGCGCTCGTGATGGCGGACGTCGCCATCGACGGCGCCAAGACGCAAGAGCTGCAAGACCTGGCCGAGCGCATCAAGGCTGCGCAGGCGCCGGAGATCGAGGAGATGACCGGGTGGCTGGAGTCGTGGGGCGAAGACGTCCCCGACCTCGACAGCTACGACCACATGATGATGGGCGGCGACACAGATACCGACAGCGACTACGGCATGCCGGGCATGATGGACGGCGATCAGATGGGCCAGATTCGAGGCATGATGGGCAGCGGCATCGCGTTCGACCGGATGTGGGTGCTGATGATGATCGCCCACCACGAAGGCGCCATCGAGATGGCGCAGGATGAGCAGGCGAACGGCCAGTCTGCGGACGCCATTGCGCTGGCGCAGTCGATCGAGGAGTCGCAGACGGCCGAGATCAACGAGATGAAGCAGATGCTGCGCGACTGGAAGAACCAGAGCTAGCCACCCAACATTGTGTAGGCCTGCTGGGGCCATACCCCCAGCAGGCCTACACAATCCGGGGGGTGTGAGGGGGACGCGGTGTGGCACGATCGCGCCATGACCGACTCCCTGAATGAGCTGCACTACATCACCGCCACTGACGCGCTCGCGAAGTTCCGCAGCCGCGAGCTGTCACCCGTCGAGCTGCTGGAGGCGACGATCGCGCGCGCGGACGCCGTCGAGCCGGACATCAACGCGTTCTGCTTCACCTACTACGAACGCGCACTCGAGCAGGCCAAGGCTGCAGAGGCCGTCTACGCACGCAACCCCGACGACGCGCGTCCGCTCGAGGGGCTGCCGGTCGGCCTCAAGGACGAGGTCGAGATCGAGGGTGAGCCGGCGACGCTGGCGTCCCTGGCCTTCCGGGACGTCATCGCCGAGGAGACGACGCCGATCGGCGAGCGCATCCTCGAGGCCGGCGGCATCATTCACGCGCGCACCACGACGCCAGAGTTCAGCTGCGCCGGCTTCACCCACTCCAAGCTCTACGGCGTCACCCGCAACCCGTGGAACCTGCACTACGCGGTGGGCGGCAGCAGCGGCGGGTCGGGGGCGGCGCTGGCCGCAGGCACGGCAACCCTCGCCAGCGGCTCCGACATCGGCGGCTCGATCCGCATCCCGGCATCGTTCAACGGCGTCGTCGGCTTCAAGCCGCCGTACGGCCGCGTGCCCGTCGAGCTGCCGTTCAACATGGACACGTACTGCCACAACGGACCGCTGGCGCGCACGGTCGCCGACTGCGCGCTGCTCGAGAACGCGCTCGCCGGCCCCCACCCGAACGACCACACCTCGCTGCGCCCGAAGCTGGAGATCCCTGCGCACCTCGACGGCATCGAGGGTCTGCGTGTCGGCTACACCACTGACTTCGGGGGCTGGCCGGTCGACCCCGAGGTCGCCGCCAACACGCGGGACGCCGCGCTCGCCCTGCGCGACGCCGGAGCGAACGTCGACGAGGTCGAACTCTCCCTCGATCGCGAGGTGCTGGAGCGAGCCTTCAGCGTTCACTACCAGACCATGTTCGCCGCGTGGATCGGCAGCGTTGCCGAGGAGCACGGCGACCTGCTGAACGACTACGCGATCGAGTTCGCGCGCTCGACCGCAGAGATGGGGAAGGACACCCCGGTGATCGAAGGCATGGTGCTCGAGACCGAGATCTGGAAGCCGATCGGCCGGCTCTTCGAGCGCTACGACGTGCTGATCGCGCCGACGTCAGCAACGCGCGGGCTGGTGGCCGGCGAGGGATACGTCGGCAAGCCGCTCGAGGTCGGCGGCGTCACCCTGCCGAAGTACTTCGACGCCCTGCTGACTCCCGTGTTCAACATGTTCAGCCGCTGCCCTGTGTTGAACGTGCCGTCCGGGTTCGCCGACAACGGCATTCCCACCGGGGTACAGATCGTCGGGCGAACGTTCGACGACGTGACGACGTTCCGCGTCGGGCGCGCCCTCGAGAGGGCGCGCCCGTTCTGGGGCGACCGCGCGCCAACGTTTGTGAACGCGCCGTTGACCTGACGCACTACCCGCGGCTGCCGGGGTTAGTTGACGACGAGAACCTGTGGCTTGCTGTAAGACGCCGAGAAGTAGTCGCTGCGTCCCGTGGTCACTCGCCAAGCCTGGTTGCTGTTGACCCTCGGCTGGAACTTGATCGAGTAGCTGCTGTCAGATTTGACCGCACCAGACTTGACGGTCCTCCACTTACCGCTGACCTTGTGCTGAAGATGGATTGCCTCACCGGACACCAGAGTGCCTGGGGCCTTCACCTCGCCCGAGAAGCGAACGGTGTTACCGAATGCGACAGGGTTCGGCGACATCCGGAACTTGATCGGGGTGGTCACTGAAAGGTCGATGTTCGAGTCCCATCCACCAACGGTTGGGGTCGTGACCGGCTCACCTTGGTAGAGAACTCGGTACTGGGCCTTTTGGAGGGCCGTGGTCGTCACTGAGAAGAGGCCCTTGCGGTTGGTCCGGTCCACGCCGACCTTCTTGAACTTGCTGGCAGGGAAGGGCGCTGGGTAAAAGGCGCGCAGCACGACGATCCGGGCGTTTGCGATCGGATCGTCATTGCGCCACCGCAAGGAGCCGCTCACCGTTGCGTCGCGTCCGCGGGCCACAACGGAAGGCTTGATCGATCCGTTCAACTTCGTGCCTCGGAGCTCGAGTTTGGCTACCCCCGACTCATTGCCTCCGCTGTCGACCGCAACGACGGAGGCGACGTAGCTGACGCCCCAACTCAGGTCCTTGAAGGCGACGGACGTTACTCCGGCGGGAACCTGCTGGAAACGGCTTCCGGGCGCGAGGGTCACGTTGTAGTGGTCAACCGTGAACTCGGAGTAGGGATCCCAGGTGATGCTGACGGTCTTAGGAGGTTGGGGGACACCGGTCAGCCCTGTCACGGGGCCAGGTGCGGCAGTCGCGGCGGGCAGCCCCAACAGTGAGACACCGATGGTGACGGCAGCGAGCGAGATGAGCAGCCGAGAACGAAACGCACCACTAAGCATGAAGATCCCCCATTGACGTGCGCCGCAATCAGCTAGCGGGCGACAGAATGTGTTCCTTGACGGCCATAGGGTAACTCATGGTCTGGGGCCGCCGCCGCCAGGTGATTGATTTAGCGACTGACTGGTGTCGATTGCCTACGCTGGCAATGGTGGCAACGATGACGGCGAAGGGGGCGTGCGATGAAGCGGCCTTTCCCGATCGCACTCCTCTTACTGGTTGTCTTGGCTGCGGCGGCCTTCGTGATCAGCCGGACAGGTTCGCCAGCCGGTGACTCGGCCGGTTCACCTGCCAGTGGTCCTGCCAGTTCGCCCGCCAGCGGCCCAGTCGGTGGTTCAAGCGGCGACCCACTGGTTGCCGCAGTCGGGGACATTGCCTGCACGCCAACGTCATCGGCATTTCAGGATGGTTTCGGAACGGACACCGCCTGTCGGCACAAGTACGTTGCGGATCTACTGGCTGGCAAAGACCTTGCGGCCTTCCTTGCCCTAGGCGATCTCCAGTACGAAGTAGGCGATCTATCCGCCTTCAACACGTCTTATGACAAATGGTTTGCGCCGTACTACGACATCACCCGCCCTACACCGGGGAACCACGAGTACAAGACCCCTGGTGCATCGGGGTACTACTCCTACTTCGCGAGCAAGGATTACGCGGCCTCGCCTGGGTACTACTCGTACGACATTGGCGACTGGCACTTGGTGTCCCTGAACTCCAACTGTGCAGCCATTGGTGGGTGTGGAAGCACGCAGCCGCAGTTCAGCTGGTTGAAGGCCGACCTGGCAGCCAACACTGATCAATGCACCCTCGCGTACTGGCACCACCCGAAGTTCAATGACGGTGAGCACGCTGGTGTCACCAACATGAACTGGGCTTGGAACCTGCTGTACCAAGACGACGCCGAGATCATTTTGAATGGGCATGAGCACTCGTATCAGCGGTTCGTCCCGCTCTCAGAGGCTGGCGCCACGGGAGATCCCAGAGGGATCGTCGAGTTCACGTCCGGGGCCGGCGGCAAGAGCCATTACGACGTCGGTACAACGAGTTCGTTGAGCGCCTTCAGGAACACAGCCGACTATGGCGTGCTGTTTCTGACTCTGCACCCGAACTCGGCCGACTACCAGTGGGTCACCGAAGCTGGTGCGGTGCTTGACTCCGGCACGGTCAACTGCCACTAGGGCAACTGTCACTAGGGATGGGAAGGCTCTTATGCCTTGGCCACCGTGGAGTGTTTCAGGACAGCTAGGTCGGGCCTGCCCGTGACTGCGGTGTTGACGCCCACCACGCGTTTGGCGCGACGCCACATGAACACGAACATCCCGGACGAGACCAGACAGGCGCTCGCAGCGAGTGCATTGAGCCCGAGAGCTTCCGCTGCAGCCGTGCCGAGTACCACGCGCAGAGCAAGAGCCGCCCACTGAACCCTCGCAGCGACCCCCTCGCGATGACTCATCGACAGAGCGAGCCCGGCAAGCCCGGTGAACGCATTGACAACAAGGGCGAAGGTCAGGAGGACCAGGGGTGTGGCAGCTGCCTGAAACCCCGGGCCATAGACCACCTGCAGGATCGGTCCCGGCGCCACAAGCAGGGGCAGCGCGACGACGAACGTTGCGCCCGTCGCGAGTGTGGCTCCGGTACGCAGCACATGCTGCATCTGCGCGGGCGATCCCGATACGGCGAGCCGGGAGATCGATGGCGAGAACACGATCTGCAGGGCAGTCATGGGCAGCGCCACGAGAAACGACAACCGCTGGGCTGCGCCGAACATGGACGTGTCGACGCTCGTAAGGACAAGGCCCGCGATCCACACTTCGACGCTCGCATTCAGCAGCGACCCCACCTGGACGGAGGCAAATCGCCAGTCCCGCTGGGCCACCTGCCGCAGATCGCGGAACAGTTTCGTCGAGGACGACGCGTGGCTCCAGTGACGCCTGACCAGACTTGACGCGTACCCGACAGGGATGGCGTAACCAAGAACCACCGCAGCCAATGCTCCGGCCAGTCCCCAAGACGGGACCAGCTTCCACACCAACACGACCATGGCGGCTTGCAGAAGCGCGACGACCGCTCCCCCCGATCGGCCTTCGAGCATGCTGGCGACGCGCACCTGGCCAAAGCCGCGAAGGTAGTTGGCCCAGAGCTTCTGGAGGCCGTTGAGGATCACCAGCGCGGTAACGCTCAGGGCGATCACAGCTCGGCTTGCCGGGGGCTGGCTTCCCGCCAACAACCACGCGATCAGACCGGTGATGACCCCGGCGACGGGCAAGGACACCAGGACCACCGCTCGCACCCCGCGGCGAAGCTCGGCGAGCTGTTCGACGTCGTCATGCTCCAGCCGGGCGGCCTCCCGCAATCCCGACCGATGTACTCCCATAAGTCCGATTTGCCCGGTGACCATTGCCAGGGTGAGGGCGATGACGAAGTAGCCGAACGACTCTGGCCCGAGGAGTCGACCCGCGGCGGCGCTCAGGCCGAGATAGCCAGCAATTGCGGCGGTGTAGCCGACAGCGAACCACACGATGGCGCGCCCGAGTGACATCGCTCCCCGGGCATTCGGCATGGTTTGCAGTCTGCCGCACACATTGCTGACCACGTGCCGCGGGAGCAGACCATCACCCGATCGATCCACGCACCACCACCCGAGTGCCAAAGTGATCGCCGAGCGCTAGGCGGCAGCCACTGTCCGTGTGCGGCAGGCGGGACAAATCGGGCATTGATTGAGGATTGCTACGGTAGTCACTTCCGAAACAGCCAGTGAACGCGCCGATCCCGATGGTGAGGAGTCGACCATGACGTCCACGGTCCGCAGATTTTCGCTAACAGTGGTGGGTTTTCTGTTAGCCGCTCTCGTCGTTCCACAGATAGCTGTGGGCAACTCAGCTGCAGTGACAACTCAGCAGAGCACTCGCACAGCAGAAGTCCAGCGCGCCGCCAGTGGTGGAGCCCGGCACCCGAGTGTGGGAGTGGTCGACCACGCTCTCTGGGGAGACCGCACGATGGGCCAGCGACGCGAGATGTTCAAGAAGCTCTCGAACGTCAACGCCAGGTGGGTGCGGATCGGGCTGCCCTGGGCATTGGTCCAGCCGAAGAAGCCATCGTCGCAGAACGGCGGCTGGTCCCCTTGGGCGTTCGACCGTGTTGATTCGGTCATCCGGGCTGCTAAGCGGAACAACTTGAAGGTCTCGGTGACCTTTCTCGGAACCCCTGGATGGGCCAACGGAGGCCTCGGGAGCAAGTACTTGCCCGACAATCCGAAGACCTACGCTCGTGCCATCGCACATCTGGCCAAGCGCTACCGCGGTGACGTGCAGTCCTGGGAGATCTGGAATGAGGCTGCCGGTGACGTCCACCTGAAGGGGGACACGAATCGCGAGTACAAGCAGCTCTTGTGTGCCGCGTATCCAGCCGTCAAGCGCGGTGCGCCAGGAGCCAAGGTCGTCTTGGCCGGCACCGGCGGTATCAACGTCGACTGGGTTCGCAGCCTCTACAAGCTCGGCGCCAAGCATTGCTTTGATGTCGTCAACGTGCATCCGTACAACGGCGGCATATCACCGCGCTGGTCATGGAATGGGGGCACACCGCGCTGGATCTTGGCCACGCGCGAGCTGCGTCACGTCATGCGGAATCATAATGACGCTCGTGCGGATATCTGGTTCACCGAGTTCGGCTTCTCGACCGTCGGCAAAGCTTCGGGGGGAGTTTCGGAACGGCAGCAGGCCAAGTGGATCGTCGAGATGATCAAGATGACCGACCGAAGGCTGCCCTACGTGACGCGCATGTCTGTCTATATGTCACGGGACGAGCGTTCGCCAAGCACGGAGAAGGACCGGCACTACGGGCTGTTTACTTACGGGATGAAGCCGAAGCGATCCGCCGTCGCCCTGAAGCGTTATCTAGCTGGGGTCAAACGGGGGTGAACCGGATTCTGTTCGTCTGCACGGCGAACTTGGTGCGCAGTCCGGTTGCGGCGGCAGCTCTGTCGAGGGCGTTCGACCTCGAGTGTGTGGTCGACAGTGCGGGTCTTGGCGCCGTCGAGGGCAAGGAAACGCCGGTCGAGGCACTCCAGCAGCTGCGGCGATATGTGTTGGACTTGTCCAAACACCGGTCGCGCCCTTTGACCCAAGACGATCTCAGGGAAAGCACCCTGATCGTGGGGATGACGGAGGCGCATCGCGATTCCCTGCAGGGAATGCTGCCGTCGGCCATCCCGCGGACGTTCACCTTCGCAGAGCTCGTTCGGTTGCTCGAATCCATTCCGCCCTTGTCCGAGTTCGACGAGGACCTGGTGAGGTTGATCAAAGCTGCCCATCAGCAGCGGCCCAGGGTGAAGGCCGGTCCCCTCCCCGAAGATGTGTCCGACCCGTTGGGTCCGTCGGCAGCTCGCATGCGGGATTGCATCGATCAAGTCGCAGACTTGGCGCATCGCATGGCACTGCGCCTGGCGTGAAGGTTCGTTCCTGGGCGTCGCCCGACTTCTACTCGGGGTCGTCGGTCGCGCGGCTATCGGGGTCGGTCGCGCGGCTATCGGGATCGGTCGCGCGGCTATCCGGAGCGTAGTTCTGACCGTACCCATAAGCCTCGGGGGCTGAGCGCGACGGGACGTCGACGTAGACGACGCCGGACACCTCACCGCCGACCTGCTTGATCCGATCGATTGCCTCGTGCAGGGAACGCAGCCGGGTTTGAGCGTGCCGAACGCTCAACAGCACCAGGTCGCTGACGGCGACGAGCTCAAGAGCGTCGGCAACCCTTGTCGTGGGAGCAGAGTCGACGATCACGAGGTCGGCGCGAGATGCCAGGGTGGTCAGGATCTGGTGCATGCGCGGTGACGCAAGCAGTTCGGCTGGGTTGGGCGCCAGGCTGCCGCCGGCGAGCACTTTCAGGGTCTCGACCTCGACGAGGTAGTCGTCCACGTCGTCGTCGGTTGCCAGGAGGTCCGATAGCCCGGGAGGGCGACCGAGCCCGAATACGCTGGCCAGTTTCGGGCTGCGCAGGTCGGCGTCGACCACAATCACCTTCAGGCCGAACTGGGCGGCTACGACCGCGAGGTTGCTGGCAAGTGAGGTCTTGCCCTCTGCTTCTGTCGCCGACGTCACCAGGAGCACCTTGCCCCCTCGATTCAGCGGAAGCTGCCGCCGAGCTTTCGACAGTGGCACATCCAAACCTGCGGCTACCGGCGTCCCGTGGCGATCCTTGGCGACGGCTAACAGGAACCGAACGTTGATGGTGAGCGCGCGGTACGCCTCACTGATATGTGCTCCGGGCTCCAATACGGTGGCCAACCGGCCGCTCTTGGCGTTGGCCCAGCGAGGAATACGACCGAGAACAGGTAGTGGCGTAATCGCCTCACGCAAGCGGGCCTCGTCGCGCACGGCATCGTCAAAGTGATCGCGAACGAAGGCCAGAACGATGCCGAGCAGCAGCCCGAGGAAGAGGCCAAGCATGGCCGAACGCACCGGGCGGGGTTCGGAGGGACCGCCCGGGAGTGACGCCGGGACGAGGACTTGGCCTCCTCCGCCAAGGGCACCGGGGGAGTTGACCGATGCCGTCGCCTGATCGCTCAGGATCTGAGTGAGCTCGACGAGCAATGCCTGCTGTTCGCTCTGAAGCTGTGCTCGCTCGGCGTCGGTGGCGGTCGCGAGCTTGATCTCGATGTCAGCCAACTGCTTGCGTGTGGCAGTGGCTGCATCCTGCAAAGCGGCCTGGGCGTCTTCGGTTGCCTGATTTGCCTGTTCCACCCGGAAGCTCAGGTACTCCTCGGCGAACGCTGACGCAACCTTCTGCGCCTGCGATGCAGTCGGCTGCGTTGCGGTCATGGAGATGACCCGCGCCTCGGTGTCCTGAGTTGCTTCGACGGAGTTCAGCAGCCGTGAGGACGAGACGTCCAAGTTCAGGCGCGCGATCACACGCTCGGCCACCGGGGTGGACTGCAGCACCTGCAGCTGGGTAGCGATCTCGGCAGGCTGCATTACGAGGCCGTTGCTGGCCGTCTGGGCGGCCGTTACGGGCGAGATCTCAAGGCTGGTGCTGCTTTTGTAGAGCGTGGGCTGTGCGAAGGATGCCGCCAGTGCCAGGAGCATGCCACCAACGCTGCACAGCACCAGCCAGCGCCACCGGCGGCGAAGGGTCGCCACCTGATCGCGCAGATTGATGGCGTCGCTGCCCATCGTGGTCCCCCATGAACTTCGTCCAGTCCTCACCGGACGGAGAGGTGAGTCCCGACAAGCGTATACGGCCCTGGTTGCACGTCGGCGCCCGATCCGGCTGGCGTTCATCCATTCAGCCGCCAGCGTGGCGATCGCGTCGTCGCTGGCGCTGGTGCGTCGCTACCCTTCTGTCCAGGCAGCCGTCGGCAGAGGACGTTCTTGGTGGGAGGTGGCAGATGAGGTGGCTCGGCCTTGTGGTGTTCGCTGCCCTCCCCCTGCAGTGGTTCGTGGTCGCGGGCTCCCCGGTGGGTCAGATACGCCTGCACCAAGCGGTGCTCCTGCTCGTGGCAGCCATCGTGGTGGCAGCGCGTCCACTGCGGTCGACGCAGGCCGTGATCGCGGTGGCGCTGCCCTTCATCGCCCTCAATGTCTTGATGATCGTGTCGTGGATGGCCGTCTCGCTCTACAACGGGCAGATCCCACGCACTGCGATTCAGGTGCTCCTCTACCTCGGTGTGTTCATCGCGCTCGGCACCTACATGGGGCGTGCAGCGACTGGCGAGGAGCCGGGTGCGTTGACCCTGCTTCGTTGGTCGGCGACCGCGGCGGTGGTGTGCCTTGTTGCCGCGTTTGCCATTTCGATGGTGGGCAATGGAGTCAACCCGATCGCGGTGGTGCAGCGAAGCATCGCCGCTGCCGACCCTGAGCTGCTGCAGAAAGAGCTGTTTCGCTCCAGCTTCGCTGGCTACGGCTACGACGCCGAGACGGTTCGCGGCAACATCCGCCACGAGGTCTTCGGGGCGGTGCTGGCAGCGATGTACGTGTCGGCTTGGGCGGAGGGCCTCGCACCGGGGTCTGGCACGAGCCGCAACATCCGTCGGGCCGCGATGGTGGTTGGCACACTCTTGCTGCTGATCTCGATGAGTCGCGCCGTCCTTCTCGCCGCCGCGATCTGGCCGCTGCTCAGTCTCTGGCGGTCCGCGCGTCTGGGCGAGGTGACGCGGCGTCAAATGAGCGTTGCGGTGGGCGCTGCACTCGTGCTCGTTGTGTTCGTCGTGTCGGGGGTCGGGCGCATCATATGGGTCAGATTCACCCAGGACACGTCGTCGTACCAGGCCAGGGGAGGGCTCTACGACCAGGCCTTCGCGAACATCAAAGAGGGCTTCTGGACTGGCGGGATCGACACCGCGGGGGAGAGCTCTCACAACTTCGTGGTCGATGCCTGGTTGCGCGGTGGTGTCCTGGTGGCAGCGCTGGCAGCAGCGATCATGCTCGTTCTGCTGTTCAGCTGGGTCAGGTCCGTGGTCCAACTGCCGTTCGACCCGACGTGGATGCTCCCGGTGGCGGCGGCATTCGCGCTTCCCATCGACCGAATGCTCACCGGCGGTGGCGGTCTCATCCCACCCGTGGGCTGGGTGACGCTGGCCTTCATCGCCGGCGCTTACGTCTACCGAGGGGTGGCAGACCCACCTGATGCCGACGTCCGGCGACTCAAACGGACGCCGGTACCTTCGGGGTAGGACGTGGAGATCGAGGAGAGGTCCCCCGAGCAAAGAGCAGCGCTCCCGCCCCGAGGGCTGCTCTTCGACCTTGACGGAGTCTTCTTCGTCAGCGACTCCGCGGTCCCTGGCGGCGCTGATGTGATTGCGTGGGCGGACGGCGCCGGCATCCCGTATCTGTTCGTCACCAATACGACGTCGCACCCTCGCTCGTATCTCGCCGACAAGCTCGCCGGCTTCGGCATCAACGCCGACCCTGCGCGCATTCTGACGCCGGCCGTTGCTGCGCACGAGTGGCTGACCGAACAGGGGCGGACGCCGGTGGCGCTCTTCGTCCCGGAGGCCACCGCCGCCGAGTTCGGCGATCTGCCGCGCGTCGCCGCCAACGCGGAGTCCGGAGCCGGCGCCGTTGTGGTCGGCGACCTCGGGCAGGCGTGGGACTTCGCCACCCTGAACAGGGCCTTCCGGCTGCTCACGGCGGACCCGCGTCCGGTGTTGGTGGCGCTGGGCATGGCGCGGTTCTGGAAGGACGACGATGGGCTCACCCTCGACAACGGCCCGTTCGTCCAGGCACTCGCGTTCGCGAGCGGAGCCGCCCCCGTGGTCACCGGCAAGCCGTCTGCCGGCTTCTTCCACGCGGCCGCGCACCGGCTGGGCCTGGCGGCGCCGGCCATCGTGATGATCGGCGACGACGTGTTCGGCGACGTCGGCGGCGCGCAGGACGCCGGGATGCGGGGCGTCCTGGTCAAGACCGGCAAGTTCCACGCCGCCGACCTCGAGCGGGGCATCGCGCCCGATGCCGTCCTCGACTCCGTGGCCGACCTGCCGGCCTGGTGGCCTGCCAATTGACCACAGCGCGGTAGTTGACCGCCCTCATGGGCCCCCATGGGCCCCCATGAGGGCGGCCAACTCACACGTTGTCGGTGGGTCCGGGGCCTTAGCTGGACGGAACCGGGCCGTAGTCATCGTGGGCGGGCGGCTGGAAGTTGCCCTTGCCCTTGACGCCGTTGACGCTCCTCGTGCTCATCGCGAACTTCAACGTGGCCGCAGCTACGGCGTCACTGTTGAGGCCGAGCACCGCGTCGTTGTTGTTCGCGAAGGTGTCGCACGCAAGGTGGTAGCAAGGGTCGTACGCCGCACCAGCTGTGCCGCCGTAGGTAGCGGCCTCCGCGGCCGACTTGATGCCCTCAGCCCCGGTGAAAAGTCCGCCGAACGGGATGCCGTAGTCGAAGAAGGCGGCGTAGTCGGAGCGGAAGGAGATCGCCGTCGGCTCTGACGCCAGACCTCGGCTTGTGTAGAAGCCGGTGAAGTAGTTCTCGATGGCTCCCGACCCGGGCGGCCCCTCGAGGCCGAGCGCCGAGCCGTCTCCGTCGTAGACGAAGCGGACGTAGTTCGGCGATCCGATCATGTCGAAGTTGAGGTACATCGCGATCTTGGCTCGCTCCTCGTCGGACAGTCCGAAGACGTACTCGTACGACCCGACGAGTCCGGCCTCCTCCGCACCCCAGAGGGCGAACCGCACCTTGTTGCGCGGGCTCACCTTCGCCATCTGCTGGGCGGTCTCGAGGATGGCCGCGGTTCCTGAGCCGTTGTCGTTGATGCCGGGGCCTTCGGCCACAGAGTCGAGGTGTGCACCGACCATGACGACGTTTGCAGGGTTACCGCCGCGCGACTCGGCGAGGACGTTGGAGGTGGAGATGATGCCCAGGAAGGTGTCCGTGGCGACCTTCATCACGAGCCCGGGCGTGTTGGCCAGGCTGACGCCCAAGGCGTAGGAGGTGCTGACCGCTGGAATGCCGCCGGTGTAGCCAGCTCCTAGTGTGCCGCCGAAGACGTCGGTGCGAGCAGGGGTGTTGCCCTCGTTGAAGATGATCACGGCCGTTGCTCCGGCGGCCGCCGCATTCTCGGCTTTGTCTTCGAAGGAGCAGGTGCCCCGCTGGATGAGGGCGATGTTGCCGACCGGGAACCCGGCGAAGTCGGCGGCCTCACAGCCGCTGGTCGACCCACCCGGTGACGGGATCTGAACATCCACGGCCGTGACCGACCCGGTGACATCGCCAGACGCAGAGAATTCCATGGTGAGGAAGTCGACGTCCTCGACGTAGGAGACGCTGACGGGTGCGGTCTGCTCAAGAGTGCTGGGGCCAAGCTGCTCGTATCCCACGTACGAGAACGGCTGCACGGTGACGTTGTAGCCAGCGCTCCTCAGGACCCCAGCCGCGTAGTCGACCGAGGCTTGGTAGCCGGGCGTACCCGCGGCGCGCGTTCCACCGTTGGCGTCGGCGATCCTCTGCAAGGCAGCCTGGTGCTCGCGGACGCCGTCGAGCGTCACGCACTCGAGCAGCTTCTTGAGGGTGTCATTGGTGCGGGAGTCGCAGGTCCCCGCTGTGACCCCGGACGCGGGTGCGACTGGCCCGACGACAAACAGCGAGGCGGCCACGAGGCCGGTGATGGACGTGAGGACGGTGTTTCGGTGCATGGGGGATCCCTCCGTCCCGAGCGGTGAGGCAGTGTCTACGCCCCTTCACCCGTTTGGGTCAATGGCCCGGGGATGCCATGGAGTCATGGCCTCCTGCGCCTGTGGAGTTCGCCTGCCGGCCGGGGTTTCGCGTCACGGTGGAGGTGTGATGCGGCGCTACGGCGTCACCACCAAGAGGGAGGCCGTCGACCTCGCCCTTCGCAGGCTGGCAGGGCAGCCGATGACGACGGAGGAGATCCTCAGCATGCGGGGAGCGCACCTGATCGAGTTCCCGGTGGAGGACACCTGGGCCCCGCCGGTCGGCCCCGAGTGATTCTTGTCGACAGCTCCGCGTGGATCTCGGTGGACCGTGCGGATGGGTCGCCCGCTGACCTGTTGTTGACCGAGCTCATAGCGCACAGGCGGGAGCGGCCGCGATCTATCGCCAGTGCCGTGTCGCCGGTGTCACACCCAGGAACCTCGTTGACTGCCTGATCGCCAACGTGGCCCTGCGAAACGACGCCGAGCTGCTCGCCGCGGACCGTGACTTCGAGCAGATCGCCAGCGTCGTCCCCCTCCGTCTGTACCGGGCTTGACGGCCTCGCCCCTCGAGCGTCCGAGCTTGCCCCTGGGGAATGCGTCGACTTGCGAGATAGTTGAACGTTCATAGACTGTGATCGTCGCACCGAACGACGTCCGCCCCTGAAGGAGCATCGTGAGAACTGAGCCACCCGCCGAGTCAGCCGTAGGCAACCCCCGCATCCAAGTCATTCTCGGCTCGACCCGGCAGAACCGGGCCGGCGAGAAGGTGGCGCGCTGGATCACCGACCTCGCTGATGCCCGCCCCGACATGGACGCCGAGCTCGTCGACCTACGCGACTTCCCGCTGCCCTTCTTCGACTCCCCCTTCCCGCCGAAGCGCGCGCTGCCCGACGACCCCCAGGTGCAGGCGTGGGCGGCAAAGGTGGCCGAGGCGGACGGGTTCATCCTGGTGACACCGGAGTACAACTACGGCTACTCGGCCGTGTTGAAGAACGCCCTCGACACTCTTTACTACGAGTGGAACGACAAGCCGGTCGGCATCGTCGGCTACGGCGCGATCAGCGGTGGCTTGCGCGCGGTGATGCAGCTGCGCCAGGTCGTCGTCGAGCTTGGCCTGGTGCAGGCCAACGCCGGCGTGATCGTCCCCTTTGCCGGACGCGCGTTCGGTGAGGACGGGAAACCGAACGACGAGATCACGCTTCGCACGGCCAACGCGATGCTCGACGAGGTGGCCGGCTGGCTGCCGACGCTGCAGGCCAAGCGCTCGGCGAAGGCCGAGGCTAAGCGCGCCGCCGAGCGCGCCGCCGCGGAGCTGGAGTCCGTCAAGCTCGTCGCGACCGTCTAGCAAGCCGGCAAGGCTCGTCGAGTGCACAGCTGCTTGACGCGCAGGCTCGTCGAGTGCACAGCTGCTTGACGCGCAGGCTCGTCGAGTGCCATCCCCATGCGACGATGTCGCGATGACCGAGCGTCCCACGTACAAACCGAGCACCGTCGTCCTCGGTGCCCCTGATCCGCGTGCGCTGGCCGCGTTCTACCAACACCTGCTCGGGTGGGCCTACGGCGCCGAGGAGGACGACTGGGTCACCCTGCGTCATCCGCAGTGGTCGTTCAGCATGGGATTTCAACGCGAGATCGATCACACTCCGCCAACCTGGCCTGCCACTGATGGCGACCAGCAGATGCAGGTGCACCTGGACGTCGAGGTCGACGATCTCGATGCGGGCGTCGCGTACGCGGTGGAGGCGGGAGCCACGCTCGCGGAGTTCCAGCCGCAGGACGACGTCCGCGTCCTGCTCGATCCGGTGGGGCATCCCTTCTGCCTGTGGACGCCGTAGTCCGCCACCAAAGAGGGCGGGTTCGGCGGGCTGATGACGTACAGCAGCGTCTACCTGCGCCCGGCCGGCTCCTTGGTGGCCGAGCCACTTGTGGACGCCGTCAGTGATGCGCGCCTGGCCTGGCACCCGACCGAGCCGGTGCTGGCTCTCAGCGCCATATGGAATGACATCGGTGGCATCGTCCTGGTCGATCCAGAGTCAGGCGCGTAGACAGATGTCTCGAGCAGCGGGTGGGCCGGCCCCATTTCGCGGGACCCCGAGGGGACGCGGCTGCTGGCGATCATGCGAGGGGCGTCCGAGGACGGCAAGATCCGCAAGTGGCTGGTCTCGTACCAGGTCTGCGGTGAGGTGCCGGGGCTCAGTGTCAATCCGCGCTCGCCACTCGCGGACTACTCGTGCCACAGGTAGACGCACTGGCCCGACTGGCGCCGCGGCGCGCCGCCTACTTCGCGTGGACGGTGATGTTGCCACCCTTCAGCGGAAGTGGCACGGAGGTCGTACCGGCCTGGTGGTACAGCTTTCCACGGGAGTCGTACACGCTGATCGCGTACGAGTCAGTGGCTCCGTCGCGGACATCGACGCGGTAAGTGAAGTTGCCACCGCCGAGTCCGCTCACCACGGTGCTCGTCGCGGGGTTGAACACCGTTACCGCGGCTTTGCCCGAGAAACTGGCACCCGTCGTAGTGAAGGCGGCTCCGCCGCCCTTCCAGGAGTTCGACTTCACGACGTAGTCGTACCCGTTGGCTCCATGGAACACGAACACCGACTGTCCGCTGGGTGTGGTCCCTGACTTGTAGCGGACGTTGAAGCCGAAGTTGCCGTGGGTGTTCGTCGGGTCGATCGCCACCGGGATGTTGTTGGTTCCGGGGTCAGTGACCCACCCGCCTCCGGTGGCCCAGATCCCGGTTGTCGGCGCGTAGACAGTCAGCACCATCGCGTCACCGTCAGATCCGTCGAAGTATGCCGGCGCTGAGGTGTTAAAGCGCGGGATCACAACCCAGTTGTCGACGCCAAGATTCGGGATCGTCGCGGTCACGGTTCCGTCTGTCGCCACGGTGCCGTTGACGGTGAGGTTGGCGACTCCACCGACGTTCGTACTCCGGAAGAGGTAGAACGTCACCTTCGCCTTCGACAGGTCACCAAGGTCTCCGTCGGCGGCCTCGGTCACCCTTCCGTTCAGCGTGACGCTCGTGGAAGTCGCGGTGGCCGAGCCGGTCGACACGAAGAGTGGGCCGGTGTAGGCGACCTCCGCGTCCTCGGTGGACACTGTCACGCTGCCGGAGGCCGTACCGCCGGTGCGCGTGGTGTCCGTCGGCGCGAACGTGGCGTCCAGGTCGTATGTGCCGGCCGGCAGGATGACCTCATCGCTGCACTCAGCCGTCCCGGCGACCACGTCGGCGGTGCAGAAGGGCGAGCCGTCGACGTCGAAGGCCACCGAGCCGGCCAGGCCACCCTTCACGTCAGCAGACACTGTCAGCTCGTCGCTGTACTGCACGGGCTGCGGAGTCGGGTCGTTGAGCGTGATGTCTGGCGCAATCTCGAACGACTGACTGACGTCGGTCGCCGCGTTGTAGTTGTCGTCGCCTGCTTGCGACGCGGTGATTGTGCAGGTTCCGGCGCCGGTCAGATGGACCTGGTTGCCCGACACCGTGCAGTCACCCGACGCCGAGAACGAGACAGGTAACGAGCTGGTCGCGGTCGCGCTCACCGTGAAGTCGGGCTCGCCGAACGTAAGATCGGGCAGTGCGCCGAAGCTGATCGTCTGGTTGGCCTTGATCAGCGTGATTGTGGCTGTGTCGGACCCGTACGCGATGTCGCGAGTGTTCTCTGCCTCAACACGGACCTCGCAGGTACCCGATGCAGCCAGAGCCTTCACACCGCCAACTCGGCCGTTGAACACTTCGCAGAGGGCAGGTGTGGTCGTGCTATACGTGACGCTGGTCGGAGTGTTGCCGTGGAGTGCCGTCACTTCGAGCCTCGCGGACTCGGCGTACATCAGTTGAGATGGCGCCCTCAGGAAGAGGGACACGAACAGCTGTCGGATTCTCAGTTCGTCCGCCACGGACGCTGCGGCGTCGTACTCGTCGTTGCCCGCCTGTGCGGCCGTCACGGTGCAGGTGCCGGCGTGCAGGATCGTGAGCCTGGTGCCCGAGACCGAACATGCATCCTCGTCCGGCGCGACGGAGTAGGTCACCGGCAGCCCGGATGACGCGCTGCCCGTGAGGGTAATGGGCGCGTCGCCGTAGGTGGCGCTGCTCGGCAGCGAGAACGTGATCGTCTGCGCCAGCTTCGGGCAGGTGATTTCAGTCGTCACCCCGGGGATGTACGTCAGCGTTCCGCACGACTCCGTCGTGGTGGGACTCGTAAAGGGCAGGTTGATCGACTCGCCCGCGGGGATGGGTGGGGTGGAGCAGTCGACGGCGGTTTCTGAGACTCCCGGCGTAAGGGTGCACATGACGCCGGCGGGTTCGTTGACCGTCCACGACATACCGGGGCGCGTGGGAAGCGAGCTCAGCAAGTGGACGGGCGGAGATTCGAGGGTTCCGGTGCTCGAGATAGTGATCGTGTAACCAACCGGATCTCCTGCTGGCACCGTGGCTGCGGAGACCTCTCGGCTGATGGTGACGTCCTGATACAGCACCGTGAGAGTTGCCGCGTCGGACGTGGCGGTCCCCAGGCTGTTGGTGAACACGGCCCGGTACTTGTTGCCGTTGTCGTCTTGGGTGGTGGCGACGTTGAGCGTCGTGCTCGTTGCGCCTGCAAGGTTGCCCCATGTCCCGCCACCGTCAGTGGAAACTTGCCACTGAACGGTGGGTGCCGGCGAGCCGTCCGCGGCGGCGGTGAATGTGGCGTTGTCACCCTTGTCCACCGTCTGGTCAGCAGGCTGCGTGGTCACTGTTGGCCCGAAATCTCCCTCGACCTGCAGCGACGCCGTAGCGCCCTGGCCGTCGATTGTTGCGGCGGCGCTGGCCGGGCCGGGCTGGGAGCCCGCGGTGAACGTTGCCGTGGCGGTGCCGTTGGCAGAGAGTGCCGTCCCGGCGTTCGACAATGTGCCACCGGACGCGTTGCTGAACGACACCCCGAGGCCGACCAGTGCCACGAGGTCGGCCGCGGCGATCGCAGATCCCGCCGAGTTCGTCGCCATGGACGCCGTGAGCGTCGAAGTCTCTCCGGACGCGATCGTGGCAGGTGTTGCGGTGTGGCTGAGTTGCAGCCACGGATTGCTGTCGACAGTGCCGGACGTTGTCTGACATCCGGCACTGCCAGGGCCTGCATTGCAGCCCCACCAGTTGTTCTCAGCGGTCACGGTGCCCGAAGCCCGGTAGAGGCCGCTACCGGGACCAGCGGCGGTGTTGCCGACGATGCGGTTGAAGCTGAGTCCCAACGATCCGACGGCGGCCTGGGTCGCCGAATCACCGAAATAGATGGCGCCGCCGTTGCCGACCGCGGAGTTGCTCGTGAACGTGCTGCGGCTGATGGTCACGGCACCATCGGTGTTGGCTGCGATTGCGCCGCCGTCATCGCCGATGCCGCCAGCTCTGAGCGTCGTCGAGTTTGAGCTGAACGTGCTGCTGTCGACGGTCACAGACTTGGCTGCATCGGTGTTGATGAACAAGGCCCCACCGCTCTCAGCCGAGTTGCTTGTGAACGAGCTGTTGCTGACCGTCAGCGCACCGATGTTGTTGATGGCGCCTCCCAGAGCGAAGGCGCTGTTGCCCTGCATGGTGACCGAGTTCAGGCTCAGCGATCCGCGGTTCTCGATGGCGCCGCCAGAACTCGCGACCGACTGGTTGTTGGCGATTATGCTATTGGCGATGGTGGCGGTGACGCTGCCGCTGATGTACATGCCGCCGCCGACGTTGAAGTTGTCGCTGAAGGCCTTGCCGTTCCGGATCGTGACTCCGGACAGCCCGACCGTGATGGCAGCTCCGCCGAGGGGGGCAGCGTCGAGCACGCGGTCGGCGCTGAGCCCGTCGATTATGGTGACCCCGGCACCGTTGCCCGAAATGGTGACGTTGCTCAACAGGTCGAAGTCGCCGCTGACATTCGAGTTCTCGTCCGGCCCCGGGTTTCGAGTGATCGCGAAGGTTCCGTTGACGGCGAAGTTGATGACGTCAGCCCCGGAGCCGGCAGCGCAACCGCCGAACTGGGCGTCATTGTTCGCCGACGTGATCGCTTCTCGAAGGGAGCAGCCGGCTCCCGAACCGGCCGTATCGTACTCGTCGGCAGTCGTCGTCACCGTGATGCTGGCGGCCCACGCGGAGGGAGCAAAACCCAGCACTCCCACGACGACCGCTAAGACCAATGCTGCCGCCAAACCTGAGCGCGGAGATCTCGAGCGATCCACGTCAGGGCGTTGGCTGTGTGTGCTTCTCACGATTCGGTCGCCTCTCTCGTCACGCATGGGCGCTGCCGTCCTCACCTGAACGCACGATGGCTGCGATCGACGAGATGCTGAGCGACTGATCCCCCGGACAGAGCTATGGAGTGAACGTAGGGCAGCGGAGCAGCGCTGCCAAGAGTCCTAAACGGACATTCGGAACGAGTTAGGTGTCAATGTTGCTGAATGATCGCGAACGTCCACGAGGGGGTTGCTGCGACGCCGGTGTGCGACAGTGGCGCTATGCCACTCCTCGATCGCGACGACTGCGTGCTCGTGGTCATTGACGCGCAAGCCGGCTTCCTCAACAAGGTGGACGCCGAGGTTGCCGCTGACGTGGTGGACCGCATCCGGTGGCTGGTGACGCTCGCGGGAGTGCTCGAGATCCCGGTGAGGGTCACCGAGGAGGAGCCGGAGCGCAACGACCCCACTGCCAAACCGATCCGCAACGCGCTTCCGCCGAACTCCAAACGCCACGTCAAGCCCACCTTCAGCCTGACCGGCACCCCCGAGATCCTCGCCGACCTCGAAGCCATCGGTCGCCGCACCGCTGTTCTCGTCGGCCTCGAGACCGACGTCTGCGTCGCTCAGTCGGCGCTTGGGCTGCAGGACGCCGGCTGGAAGGTGGTCGTGATCTTCGACGCGGTGACGTCGCCGGGTGTCGGTCACGAGCAGGGGCTCAGCCGTCTCCGTGACGCCGACATCGAGCTGCTTGGCACCAAAGCGGTGGCCTACGACTGGCTGCGCACGGTGGCCAAGGCCGAAGAGGTGCTCCGGCTTGAATCGCTGGCCGCTCCGCGCGGCATCGTTCTGTAGCACCGACGGCTCGCACGCACTGCGAGGCCGCCGGTGGTCATCCTGCGGTAGGAATGCTTCGTGGACGCCGATCGCGAGAACGCCGACCGCGAGCAACAGATCCCGCTCGGCGGCGACGGCGTCACACCAGGCATCGTCCGCGTCGGCGACACCGTGCGGCGGCCGCTGCGGCCGTTCTCGCTCACGGTGCAGGTGTTCCTCGCCCACCTTCACGCGCGAGGCTTCGACGGCGCACCGACTCCGATGGGCGTCGACGCGGAGGGCCGCGAGGTGCTGTCGTTCGTCGCCGGTGACGTCCCACGCGAGCCGCTGCCGGACGACGCGTGCAGCGACGAGGTGCTGGTCGCGCTAGCGCGGCTGATCCGCCGTCTGCACGATGCCGCGCAAGGCTGGGAGCCACCGGCCGACGCGGTATGGGGCGCGATCCCTGGACGTCAGCACCCAGACACCCGGCCACTGTTCGTCGCCCCCGAGCTGGTGTCGCACCGCGACTACTGCCCCGGCAACGTCGTCTTCCGCGACGGACTGCCGGCGGCGCTGATCGACTTCGACCTCGCGCGCCCAACAACGCGCGTCTGCGACATCGTTAATGCGCTCTACTGGTGGGCGCAGCTGCTGGACCCGCTCGACCGCGCCCCCGCGCTGCGGGACGCCGACGTACCGGCCCGCGTTGCCCTGTTCGCCGACGCCTATGGCATGGATGCCGATCAGCGGACAGGCCTGATGCCGCTCGCCATCGACATGGTGCACAACTCCCACCTGTCGGCGCGCGAGGCCGCGAAGGTCGACCCGGTGTTCCGCCGCTTCTGGGACGAGGGCGTCGCTGCGAAGATGCCGCGCGCGGAAGCATGGGTGCAGGCGAACGCGTCCGCCGTCACCGCGGCGCTCGTCGACTGACGCTCTGCGGGACGCCGAGGACTGGCATCGGATGCGCGCACAGGCGGTGCTTGGACCGTCTCGCACCCTGTACGACTAGGCGTTCGGCGTCTAGCCTGAGCCCCTGACGCCGCCCCACCGGCGTCCACCCCCGCATTGGGCGGCGACTGTGCTGCAGATCTCACTGCTCGGCGACCAGCGGCTGACCCTTGACGGTGGCTCGCTGGTCGGCTCGATCGCGCGGCGGTCGGTCGAGATCATCGCCTACCTGGCCCTCCACCCCAACGAGCCGCAGCCACGCGCGCAGATTGCGGCCGCCCTCTGGCCGGACTCGACCGACGCACAGGCCCTGACCAACCTGCGTCGCGAGCTGCATCACCTGCGAGCAGTCCTCGGCGCGGACTCCGCCATCACCTCGGACGCCCGCACCGTCACGTGGAACCCCAGGCCGGCCGAGACGTGTGACGTCTCCGACTTCGTCCTCGAAGCGGCTAGGGCTTCCGAAGCCGGAAGGTCCGAAGACGGCCCGTCGTTCGAGGCCCATGCGACCAAGGCAGTGAGGAGCTACGGGGGAGACCTGCTTCCGGGCTCGACAGCGGAGTGGGTGCTGAAAGAGCGCGAGGCGTTGCATCGCCGGTGCGTGCAGCTGCTCGACCGGCTGGTTGCGCTGGAGGAGGCCGACACCATCAGCCAGGCGCTCGCGCACGCTGAGCAACGCTTGGTGCTGGAGCCGATGCAAGAGACGTCCTACCGCGAGCTGATGCGCCTGCAGGCACGCGCCGGTGACCGGGCCGCTGCCCTGCAGACTTATCACCGCTGCGTTGCGGTGCTCGACAAAGAGCTTGATGTCGAACCCGACGAGGCAACGGTCGCGCTCTACGACAAGCTCGTGAGCGCAAGACAGCCCACCACGGTCACACCGGTGCCCATCCACCGCAACGCGGGCGACCCCGCTCTGGTGGGGCGCGAACGCGAGCTCGCCTCCTTGTATCTGTGGCGCAACAGCGTCGGCGCCGGCGCAGAGCCTCTGCATCTGCTGCGCGGCGAGGCTGGCATGGGCAAGAGCCGCCTGCTGCGCGAGGTGGTCGAGCAGGCTCAGGCGAACGGTGATCGGGTCGCCGTCGCACGCTGCTACGCGGGGCCCGGACGCATTTCCCTCGGACCCGTGGCCGAGTGGCTGGGGTCAGAGCCGATCAGGGCAGAGCGGCGCGAACTGCCGCAAGAGTGGCGCTCGGAGGTTGAACGACTTCTGCCACCCGAAGCCGGGCAGCGCAGGGCAGCACCGCCGATCCCGATGATCGATGCGTGGCAGCGGCACCACTTCTTCCAGGGGTTGACCCACGCTTTGCTTTCGACCTCGCCGACGCTTCTCGTCCTTGATGACCTGCAGTGGTGTGACTCAGAGACGCTGTCGTGGCTGCCGCTGTTCCTCGAGATGGCCGACGGTCAACCAGTTCAAGTGCTCGCCGGCGTCCGCGATGAGCAGATGCCGGGTAACCCTGAGCTGGCGTCAACGATCCAGCACCTGCGCGCTGCCGGACGCGTCGTCGAGACCGAGCTGCCGCCACTGGCTGTCGAGGCCACCGGCTCACTGGCCGGCGCGGTCCTCGGCACCACGGTGTCCCACGAAGACGCCAGACGCTGGCACGAGGCGACCGGTGGCATCCCGCTCTTCGTCATCGAGGCCGCGCGCAGCCAGAAGTGGCAAGAGCCGAGTGCCAGCGAGGTGGGGCACCTCCCGCGGGTTCGCGCTGTGTTGCACTCTCGCCTGCAGGAGGTGTCGACGCCCTCTCGCGAGGTCGCAGGATTGGCCGCGGCGTTCGGCCGCGAGTTCGGCGTCGAGCTGCTCACCGAGGCGAGCGACTACCACGAGGACGTCATCGTGGACTCCGTCGACGAGCTGTGGCGTCGCCGCATCATCAAGGATGGCGCACCCGGCAGTTACGACTTCACGCACGACCTGCTGCGGGACGCCGCCTACGAACAGATCCCTGGGCCAGCGCGACCGCTGGTGCACCGGAGGATCGCACAGGCGATCGAGTTGCTCGCCGCCGGCGACCAGCGTTCTGTGGCGGCGAGTCTGGCCGAGCAGTATGACCGCGCGCACTCCTCGAAGCGGGCCGTGCGCAGCTATGTCCTTGCCGCTGAAGGATCGACGGAGGTGTTCGCGTTCGCCGACGCAGTGCGCCGCTACCAGCGAGCGATCGAGCTCCTGGACAACATCGCGGCCGGACGCGAGCGCGACCGGCTCGAGCTGTCATTGCGGCATGCGCTGTCCTCACCGCTGAACGCGCTCGAGGGATACGCATCGCCCACCCTGCGGGCGAACCTCGAGCGGTCGGCAGAGCTCGCTCAGCGCCAGGGGGAGCGCCGACTGCAGCTGCTGACTCTGGTGGGGCTGTTCGGGGTGCGTTTTGTGCAGGGCGACATCCGAGAGTCCTTCCGGATCGGTGAACAGGCACTGGCGCTCAGCGACGACTTCCCGGACGTTGCCGGGCAGGCGCACTTCGCGCTCGGGGGTCCGGCATCTGAGTTGGGCCTGCACAGTCTGGCCGTCGAGCACTTCGCTCGCGCCCACGAGCTGTCGCTGGCCTATCCACCGTCCATCGTGGGTACTCGCCCCGAGGTGCACGCCCGCGCGTGGTGTGCGCACTCGTTGTGGGCACTGGGCCGTGAGGACGAGGCGGCGCACTGGGCCAACTGGGCCATCGCCAGAGCAGAAGAGGTCGAGCAGCCCTACAGCCTGGCTGTGGCGCTCGCCTATGGATCCATCACCCACCAGTTACGGCGCGACGTCGAGACGACGCGGCACCTGGCCGCGCGCACCATCGAGCTGTGCGAGCGATACGACTTCGCGTATTACCGCGAGTGGGGCGTGATCCTGACCGGGTGGTGCGTCGGCGGTGAGAGTGGCATCCAGATGATCGAGCAGGGGTTGGCCACCCTGGCCGCTCAGGGGGCCTTGGCTCGGCAGCCGTACTACCTGTCCCTGCTGGCCGAGCTTCAGGTGGACTCCGGGGACGCGGTCGCGGGGCTGGCCAGCCTGGATGCCGCGCTGGAGGTCGCGGCGCGCAACGACGACCGCTGGTGGGTTCCCGAGCTGCTGCGGCTCATGGCGGGGCTGGTGCCCGAGCACGAGGCGGCCGATCTGCTGCGCGAGGCGCGCGCAGAGGCGGAGGCGGACGGCGCTCTGGCCCTGGTCTCACGCATCGACGGTGACCTCGCTGCCCGGTGATCGATTAACGAACGATCCGCGAACGGTCGGGCACGTACCTTCGGCGCATTCATACGAGCCACACCCCCACGGAGACAAAATGACTGGAACAGACTTCACCGCCCTGGCCGCCGCCATGAGAGGCAGCGTGACCACGCCAGAAAGCGAGAACTACGACCAGGCGCGAGCCGTCCACAACGCGATGATCGATCGGCAGCCTGCTGCCGTCGCGGCGTGCGTCGACACCGCCGACGTCATCGCCGCTCTGAAGTTCGGGCGGGCCGCCGGGCTCGAGATCGCCGTACGGGGCGGCGGCCACCACGCCAACGGCTTCGGAGTGTGGGACGGCGCTCTGACCATCGACCTCAGCAAGATGCGCGGGGTGGACGTCGTGCCAGGCGAGAAGAAGGTGCGCGTCCAGGGCGGGGCGGTCTGGGGAGACGTCGACCACGCGACGCACCCGTTCGGTTTCGCCGTGCCATCCGGGATCATCGGCAGCACCGGAGTAGCCGGGCTGACCCTGGGCGGTGGCTTGGGCAACCTGAGTCGCGGGGCCGGGCTCACCGTTGACAACCTCGAGTCGGCGGACGTCGTGCTTGCCGATGGATCGCTGGTGACGGCGAGCGAGACCTCGCACCCCGATCTGTTCTGGGCGTTGCGCGGCGGTGGGGGTAACTTCGGCATCGTCACCTCGTTCACGTTCCGCGGCCACGACGTCGCGAACATCTTCGGCGGGCCGGTGCTGTACGACATCGGCGACACTGGCGAGGTGCTGCGGTGGTACCGCGATCTGCTTCCGACGCTGCCCCGTGAACTCAGCGGATGGTTCGCCGTGCTCACGATCCCGCCGGCCGCGCCGTTCCCAGAGGAGCTGTGGGGTCGTAAGGCCTGCGCCGTCGTCTGGTGCTACACCGGTGACCTCAGCAAGTCCGATGAGGTCTTCAAGCCGCTCACCGAGTTCGGCTCGCCGATCCTCGTCGGCGTCCACGAGATGCCGTTCCCAATGCTGCAGGGCGCGTTCGACGCCCTGTACCCCGCGGGGCTCCAGTGGTACTGGCGTGCTGACTTCTTCCGCGAGATCTCCGACGAGGCGATCGCCGCGCACGAGAGGTTCGGTGCTGACCTGCCGACGGGTCACTCCACGATGCACTTGTACCCAATCGACGGACGTGTCAACGACGTCGCGCAGTCCGACACGGCGTTCGCGTACCGCGACGTGACGTGGGGTGGCGTGATTGTCGGGGTCGACCCTGAGCCGAGCAACGCCAAGATCCTGAAGGACTGGGTCATCGACTACTGGGAGGCGCTGCACCCCACATCAGCCGGTGGCGCCTACGTCAACATGATGATGGACGAGGGCCAGGAACGGGTCCGCGCGGCCTACGGGCCGAACTACGAGCGTCTCGCCGCGATCAAGCGAGCGTACGACCCCGAGAACGTCTTCCACGTCAACCAGAACATCAAGCCGAAGTGAGTGCTCCCCCACACCATCCTGATCGGAGACGAGTTCCATGAAGAAGCTGAAGTCACGCCGACATCTGGCACTGCTGTTCGTCCCGCTGGTTCTGCTGGGCGTCGTCAGCGCGCCAACGGGGGCATCTGCCTCTCGGGTGTCGCCGGGCGCTGACGCCCAGGTTGTCATCGACTGGCAGCGGATCGCCATCCGCACCGTCTACACCGAAGGGCTTCAACCACCACCGGTGGGCGCGCTCTATCTCGGATTCACGGGGCTGGCCGTCAACGACGCGGTGCAAGCCTCGCTCAAGCGCGGCAACACCGACGCGCACGCCGCCGTCGCGACGGCAGCGCACGGCGTCCTCAGCGAGTACTTCCCTGCGTCGGCAGCCAATCTAGACGCTGCCCTGACCGCAACCCTCTCGGCGATTCCGGATGGGGCGGCGAAGAGCAAGGGCATCCGCGTCGGCCAACAGGCGGCACAAGAGATGATCGCCAGTCGGGTCGGGGACGGCCGAAACGACGCGTCCATCGTCTACACCGTGCCTAACCCGGTACCGGTAGGCGTGTGGGCTCCAGTAGCCCCTCCGCCATCCGGAGGGATGCTCGCTCCCTGGCTGGGGTTCGTGGACCCCCTTGTTGTCAACGGTCCAGTTGCTGTCGATGGTCCCAACGCGCTGGGTTCACCGGAATACGCAACTGACTACAACGAGGTGAAGGACGTGGGTGTGGCTGCCGGTTCGCCCACGAGCCGGACTCAGGCCCAGACCGACGTCGCCGTGTTCTTCGCGACGTCCAACCCGGTAGCTCAGCTGCACGGGGCGTTGTGCAACTACCTGCAGGCGAACCCGATCGGTCTTGAGCGGACCGCCAACCTCTTCGCGACGAGTGAGGCCGCTACTGCAGATACGTTCATCCAGACGTGGCGCGCAAAGTATGAGTACGGCTTCTGGCGTCCGTACGAGGCGATCCGGGCCGGGGACAACGACACCAACGGCAACACCGCGGGTGACACCGCGTGGACGTCTTTGGTCTTCCCCAATCCGCCGTACTCGGACTACCTGAGCGGGCACGGCTCCGCCGTCAGCTCGTTCGCCGGCAGTGTGCGTGCCGAGCTGGGTGACGATGTCCCGCTCACACTGGCAGGGGCGACGAGTTCACGGTCGTACGCGACCCTGAGCGCCCTCGAGGCTGACACCCTCATGGCCCGCATCTGGGCGGGGCTCCACTTCCGAGACTCCATGGAAGACACCTACTACGTGGGGCACACCAACGCCCAGCGCGTACGTGCGGCGCTCGGCTGAGGGGAACCTGAACCAGCGCTGCTACGAGAGTTAGCCCCGGAAGTCTGCCGTTGAAGGCGCAGAATCCGGGGCTAACTCTCGTACGGGTCTTGCGGATGGAGCCGGTGGCGCTAGACGGCGTTCACCAGTTGCCACATCCCCATCATCGCGTGCGGGACGCCGTCCTGCATCTCGCTCGGCATGAAGCAGATGAGCAGGTAACGGCCCGCCTGCACCTCTTGGTAGTGCACCGTCCTAATGCCAGGTGACTGCACGTCGAAGAAGAACCCACCAGGGCGGAGCCACTTCGGATCCTTCGGAGATTTCAGTCCCTCGCGGACGTCCTTGGCCGTCGTGGACTTCGCGACGCGGTCCACCTCGACGAAGTGGATCTCTTTTGACTTGTTCTCGAAGCTGACCCAGTTCCCCTCGAGATTGCCGTCGGTCTTGAACTGGTTCAGATCGTTCTTCTGGTAGGCCACGATCGAACTGTCGGCGTGATGCATCTTGGCCCCACGGCGCTCGCCGTTGACCTTGATTCGAGTGAGCTTGTTGGTCTTGATGTCGAACGCGTAGTAGTTCGAACTGTGGTTGAGGTTGACCTGCCACCTGGACCCTTCTCCGCCGCCTCCGTAGATCGTGACAAGGTTGTCGAAGGCTGCCATGGCGTCCGCGCTTCCGGGCCCGCCCTGGAAGGCGATTCCGAGCTTCTTGAACGCGCGGTCGAGGTTGTTGGACTTGATGATGACGACCGATGATCCTCGGTGCGCGGTCTTGGTCACTCGAAACTCGGTGACCCCCGGCCGGAAGTGCGTGTCGCTGACGCTGAGCTTCTTGTCGTTGCTCTTGAGGCGTACCAGCTTTGGCTGGTCGGGAGCGCCTGGGCGGGCGCTGGGGCCGGCCGTCGTGGCCGTGGCCGTGATCGGTGCAAACACCAGCCCCGTGGTGGCGAGTGAGAGTGCAACCACGAGAGTGGGAGCCTTACTTCGGAAGTTCACTGTCGGTCCCTTCGTCGGTTCTTCGATGTGACTGGCGCCGGCGGGGTGGGGGGTGCCCCTGGTTCGGGAGCCTCGCCGGCATTGCCATGATCGACATCGACCGTCACGGGACCGTTACGGGACTGCTCCGGGCGATCGCGGCGATGCGTGCCACCGGGCCAGCGCAGCTCGCGGTCAGCCGTTGCTGTTGGCCTCCGCGCGGAGCACCGCCGGCTGAGCCGCGAGGGCACCGAGCAGCACGACCAGGGCCATGAAGGCGATCGACCGCGTCAGCCCGCTGACCAGAAGCTCGCGGACGTCCCAGACGTCCGTCATGCCGAACGCCAGGTCGCGCACCGACCACAAGGCCAGCGCGCCGGTGGTCACGACCGCACCGACGAACGCCAGCTGCCAACGCCAGCCGAGCCCCGCCGACACGGTCGCCGATGCGGGAGTGCTGCGGTACCAGCGGACGACGCTCCAGCAGACGACGGCCATCCCGAAGATCGAGCTCAGGTATTGCAGGACGCGATACGCGGGGAGCGGTCCGACCAGATCCGGCAGCTGCAGCCACGGCACAGCCGTGACGACGAATCCGCCCTCGTGTGTGAAGGCATCCCAGAAGACGTGCGTCGCCGATCCGATCGCCGCCGCGAGCACCAGCAGCGTCGCGGTTCGCAGGGGTGTCGCCAGATGCGGCCGCAGTACGTTCCGCGGCAAGCGCGCCCGGACGCTGTTGGGCGCCAGCGCTCGTAGCGGCGCGGCGAGCACCAGCCAGTACAGCGTCACCAGCGACAGGGTCACGGGCACGTTGACCAGGAATCCCGCCAACGGGGCGTGGCTGGTGTAGCTCCACGCATAGTTGTCGGTCCACGAGGCGAACGGCACGAAGTACGGCACGTCCGGCGACATCGAGCCGATCACGAAGGCGCTCAAGATCAGCGGATCGCGCAGCAGGGGGAACCGGCCAGCCGGAAGCACCGCGGCGATGTGGCTGACGGTGAACGGCATTCGGCAAGCGTACGCGGGTGGGCTCGAGACTGGGTCTGAGCAGCGACGGCGGAGTCTGACCAGGCGCCCTCGGCTTACCCGGTCAGGGTGTCGAACCAGCCTGGCCTTCGGAATGCGTCAACTGTGCCGTTCGGGAATGGGCTGAGGATGCGTGATTCCCCTTGCTGGATCTGAAAAACGAGTTGAGCTTGACCGATTGATGCGTCCGGCGTCACGTCCGGATAGCTGAGGGCAGACTGACCCTCACCGCCCATGAAGTAGACGCCGTTGAGACCACGATGAGCGCTCCTGCGCAGGTACGCGGCCACCTCGCGGCGGTCTCTGGTGGCTGTGGCCGACCAGGCCCCCGCGAGGATTTGCACTTGATCGTACGAGGCGCTCGCCTGAGACCACCCGGCGTCGGTGCCGAACCGCTGGCGGTACCGGGCACGGAAGTCGCGCCCGAGTGGATCCTCGTACAGCCCGGTCACCGTGGACCAGATAACGCCGTCGGCATCGCTCCCGAGCGCATCGCGGAAGTGCGGCATGGATGCCCCGTAGACGTAATAGGTAAGCGCCTGAACACGGGCCTGGGAGATGACTCGCTGCAGTGAGACGAGAACGTCCGGCACAAAGTGGTTGACCATGATCACGTCTGGTTGGGTCTTTTCGATGCTGCTGAGGACCTCTGACCAGTCGACCTCGCCGATGGGGACCTGCACCACATCGCTGACGGTCCAACGCATCCGGTGAGCCTCGGCCAGAAACGCGTCAGTGGTGGTGTGTGAGCCGTTGGTGTCGAGCTCGACCGCAAGGATGCTGCGGTCTCGGGGATGCCAATCACCATGGTCTTCCAGATCTGCAAGCAGACGCAGCAGGCCCTGCCCGTAGTGCGTCTCGGACGGGCAGGTTTGGAAGACCATGCCGTATCGGCCCGGGTTCGCCTGGACTTGCTTTACCTGGTCCTCCCACGTCGCCGTGTGCAAGAACGGGATTTGGTGGTCGGACACCAGGTCGAGCACAAATGGATTTTGGGCGCTCACATAGCTGGTGGTGATGCTGTCGACATCCTGCTCGATGAGCTCAAGCGTGCCTCTCTCGACGTCAGCCGGGTCGAAGATGTCGACCCGGCTGATCACGTGCTCGATCGAGCGCCCTGCCACTCCTCCGCGCAGGTTGATCTCCTCCACCGCCAGCGTCGATCCTCGACGCATCTCGTCGGCGTCCGCGGTGGAGGTTCCGCAGACGCCCAACAAGGTCCCGAGGCGGAACGGACGGAGCGAAGGAAAGGTCACGCTGATCGGGTGGCGGGGCACCCGGGCGGTCTCGTCGACGCGCCCCGTCGCCAGTTCCACCTCGACCGGACCGATCGTGGATAGGCCCTCTGCGCCCCCAGGGATGGGCAGCTGGATCAGTCCGGCGTCGACAGCGAGGGCAGCCAGACCTCCCCGGCTGGGCTGGCCCAGCTTGACGAGCATGCGCTCGATCTGTGTCGACACCGTGCGGGCGCTCGTGCCGAGCCTTCCAGCAATCTGCATGTTGGTCAGACCCAGCGCCAGCAAGGTCAAGATGTTGATCTCTCGATCCGTCACGCCGCCGGGCAACTGCACCGACGCGTACGTGAGCACCGCCTGATCGCGGTGCAAGTCGTGCCGGCGCTGCCTTTCTATGCTGACAGCCAGCCAGCCATCGTCGTCACGCCACAGAAACCGGACACTGTTGCGCGTCGTCCGCAGCAGCCCGAGAGCGAAACCGACCAAGGGCGGCGGAGCAGCGCTCTTGGGGTGTGGGAGATCTCCGACGCCGGTCACGACGACCTCGCCGGAGCGTGACGGCACAGCTTGCGTGTCGGTCATGTCGACTCTCCTCTGCAGGCAGCGTACGTCATACGACGCATGGCAGGTCTGTCCCGAGGCGCTGGACTTACCCCACCTTGAGGAAGGGTGGTCGCAGTGACCCCGTTAGTCCGCTGGCTGGTCAGCATCGACGCAGGAGGGACCTTCACCGATGCCGTCGCCCACGGCCGCGATGGTGAGCTTCTCGTGGCGAAGGTCCCGTCGTCCCCAGCCGATCCCTCGCAGGCCCTTACCTCGGTGCTCACAGAGTTGTCTCACCACGGGCTCCCGCTGGACGAGGTAGCCCTGCTATGCCACGGCACCACGGTGGCGACAAATGCCATGCTGACCGGCGAGTGGGCTGATGCCACGCTGGTGTGTACGGCAGGGTTTCGCGATGTACTGGCCTATCGCAACGGGTCTCGCCCCGACGTCTACAGCCTGACGCCGAAGAGGCCGGCAGAGCTGATTCCCCGCTCCAGAAGGATCGGTGCTGCTGAACGCATTGACGCGTCCGGCGAGGTCATTACCGAGCTCACGGAGGCTGAGCTGGAGCGCGTCGTCCGGGAGGTGGTGGCGACCCAGCCGGAGTCGGTCGCCATCAGCCTGTTGTTCTCGTACGTCAATGATCGCCATGAGCGGCTCCTGGCCGACGCACTGCGGGCCGCGCTACCCGGCGTTCCGGTGTGCATGTCCAGTGAGGTTGTCCGGGAGTTTCGCGAGTACCCCCGAACCTCCACGACGGCGATCAATGCCACGCTGCAACCCGTGGTGGGTCAGTACCTGGGCCGCGCGGTTGATGCTGTCCGCGACATGGGGATGGACGCACCTTTCCTGATGATGCAGTCCAACGGCGGTTGCGTTCCCGCCACCCGAGCGGCAACCGCAGCGCACCGGCTCATCCTCTCCGGGCCGGCCGGCGGGGTGACGGGCCTGATGGACTTGGCTAAACGCACCGGGGTGCACCGGCTCATCAGCCTCGACATGGGTGGGACCTCGACGGACATCTGCCTCGTTCGTGATGACCGAATACCCATCGCCACCTCCCAACAGGTCGTCGACCACGAAGTGCTGGCCCCGACGGTGGACATCCACACCATCGGGTCTGGGGGCGGCAGCATCGCCTGGGTCGACACCTCTGGTCGCCTCCGGGTGGGCCCGCAGTCGGCGAAGGCTGATCCTGGGCCGGCTGCCTACGGTCGAGGCGGTGACCGTGCCACGCTGACCGATGCCCACGTTGTTCTGGGCACACTGGGTCAGGCGGCCCTGGCCAGCAATCTGCCGCTTGACCGGACCGCGGCCCGCAAGGCCGTCGATGAGGTCGGCTCGCAGATCGGCATGTCGACGGTCGAGGCGGCCCAAGCGATCATCGCGGTCTCGGTGGCCCAAATGGTCCGGGCGGTGCGCAAGGTCAGCATCGAGCGTGGCCTGGATCCGAGGGAGTTCACGCTGGTGCCGTTCGGTGGTGCGGGTCCGCTGCACGCGGGCCTTCTGCTGCGGCATTTGGGGGTCACCGGGGTGATCATTCCGAGGTACCCGGGGCTGTTCTCCGCCGAAGGCTTGCTCTCTGCGGGACTTCGGATCGACGACTCACAGACGTTGTTGACGCTCGCCCACGAGACGGCACCGGAGGATGTCGTGCAGTGGTTCGAGGACCGATCGAAGATCCTCACCGACCAGTTGATCAGCGACGGTATCCCTGCAGACGCCATCTCGGTCGATGCGTCGATCGACTGTCGCTACCTGGGACAGGGCTACGAGTTGAGTGTCCCCCTTTCGGCGCTGTCCGCCGAGCACGTGAGTCGGTTGAGTGAGGCCTTCGCAGACCTGCACCAAGAGCGCTACGGGCACGCCAATCGAGCCGAGCCGGTCGAGTTGGTGACGCTCCGGGTCGCAGCCCAGGGCCGGTACCCGCATCAGGGTGAGACCGTGACGGCCACCTTGACCGAGGCCGTCGACCCGAAAGCATTGATCGGTACGGCCGAGGTGACGCTGCCTGGATCGGACTCAAGTACCCAGACTGCCGTCTACGACCGCAGCTTGCTGAAGCCCGGCAATGTCATCAGCGGTCCCGCCATCGTGCACCAGATGGACGCCACGACCGTCGTGCTGGACAACCAGTACGCCACCGTTCTTGAAGCAGGCGAGCTGATGTTGATGGAGGAGGCTCGATGACAGACCTTCACGAAGCCGAGGTTGACGTCGTCACGTTCGAGGTCATTGCTTCTGCGATGCACTCGATCGCCGAGGAGATGGGCGCAGCGCTCAAGCGCTCGAGCTACAGCCCCATCATCCGAGACATGGATGACTTCTCGTGCGCGCTCTTCACTCCCGACGGCGAGCTCGTGGCGCAGGCTGACTACATCCCCGCCCAGCTCGGTGCCATGTCGTTGGTGGTGCGGTCCATCTTGGAGAAGTGGGGTGACCGTATTCAGGAGGGCGACACCTACCTGTGCAACCACCCATACATGGGGGCCATGCACCTGCCTGACGTCAACGTGGTCAGCCCCATCTTCATCGACGGCCGGATCATCGCCTGGGCGGGTACGGCTGCGCACCACATCGACGTTGGCGGCGTGAATCCCGGGAGCGAGGGGCCGGAGCTGCAGGACCTCTACGCGGAAGGGACGGTGATTCCGCCGGTACGCCTCTCGATCGCGGGCGAGGAGAACCTCGATGTGGTGGCGATCCTGACCGAGAACATCCGCGACCCGCTCACGACGATCTCAGATCTGCGTGCTCAGCGAGCAGCTTGCACGGTGGGCCGAGACCGCGTGCTCGAGCTCTGCTGACCGCTACGGGGTCCAGCTGTTGTCGACGGTGTTGCGCGCCATGCTCGACCGTGCCGCCACCGCGACCCATCACGCCCTGAGCGCCTTGAGCGACGGCGTCGGCGAGGCCGAGGGATTTCTCGACGACGACGGGCGCGGGGGTCCCCCAACACGCATTCACGCCAGCGTCACCAAGCACGGTGATCGCCTGAAGGTGGATCTGTCGGGCTCGGCAGCTCAGGTAGCCGGGGCCATGAACGTGCCGTGGGCGAGCACCCGGGCCTGCATCGTGTACGCGGTTCGCTGCGTCGTCGCGCCCGACCTGGCGGCCAATGACGGAATACTCCGCGCCGTCGACGTCGTCTGCCCCCAGGGCAATGTGCTCAATCCCAACTCGCCAGCTGCGGTGTCGGTCCGCCACAACACGTGTCAGCGGCTTGCCGACACCTTGATTCGCGCCATGATCGACCTCTGGCCCGAGCTGGGTGTTGCCAGCAGCACGGTGAGCTTCTTCGGGCTGAACATCGGAAGTGCGTCTCCTCGACTCGGTCGGTTCTCGGTGCTCGGTGACGTCGTGGGTGGCGGAACAGGGGCGACCCCGGAGGGTGACGGGATCGACGGCGTCGACACGTACATGTCGAACGTGGGTCTGATGCCCGCCGAGGTGGTGGAGACCAACTACCAGGTGCGGCTGCTGCGCTGCGAGCTCCGCCCTGGATCGCAGGGGCGGGGTGCCTTCAGCGGAGGTCTGGGGTTGATCCGCGAATACGAGATTCTCGACCACCCGCAACGAGTGACCTACTACGCAGAGCAGACGAACCCCGACTTCGTCCCGCGCGGGTTGAACGGCGGCCAGGACGCCGCCCCCAGCCGCATCAGCGTCACGTCTGCTGACGGAAGTGAGATGCCGGTCGCGATGAAGGGGTCGATCATCCTCGAGCCCGGCTCGGTGCTGCGAGTGGAGACCGCCGGCGGTGGCGGCTGGGGATCGACCAGCGACCGGTCAGAAGAGCTGAGGCGCGCTGACGTCGAGGAAGGTCGCCTCGGCTAGGCGAGCAGCTGACGCACGCTGCGCCTAGGCCCTGCAGGGCCTCAAGGCGCGCATCCGGCCCGAGACCAGGCAGGTAGGACCTGGCGATGAAGTGCAGATCGCCTCCCGCTGCCTCTGCGTAGCTGTGGATCTGCTCGGCCACCTCGGCAGGTGATCCCACCACCGAGGTAGCCCGAAGCCGATCGAGTTCGTCAGCACTTGCCGGTTCGGGGCGCCGCAACGGACCCGCTGCCCCTTTGTCCCCGCCCATGTCGTCGTACTTCCAGCCTGGATAGCGCAGGGCCTCCGCCGCGTCGGCCCACACGACACCGGCCGGCAGGCAGAGGGTGGGAAGGTGGACGCTGATGGTGAACCGGTCGCCACTACCGCGGGCCGCGTGTTCTTCTCGCGCCCAGCTGACCTGTTCGGCGAGCTCAGAGGGGGTCACCTCGGTCGCCATGAAACCGTCCGCGATGCGTCCTGCCCGACGGACCGCCGGCTCCACCAGGCCGCCGATCCACACCTCTGGGCCTCCGGGCTGGGCCGGCAGCGGAGTGACGCGCGGCCGGGCGGCTCCAGCGTCGACGGGCTCACCGGCCCACGCTGATCGCGCCATGGCCAGCAGAGCGGTCATGCGTCGGACGCGGTCGGAGGTCGAGACGCCGAAGGCGTCGAACTCTTCGTCACGCCACCCCAACCCGAGGGCCAGCACCAGCCGACCGGAGGCGAGAAGATCGACCACTGCTGCGTCCTCGATGATGCGCAACGGATTATGCAGCGGTGCCAGCAGAAGCCCGGCGCCCAGTCTGACCCTCGAGGTTCGAGCAGCGAAGGCGGCGAGCAGCGGCAGCAGGCTCGGCAGATGACCATCGTCGACAAAGTGGTGCTCGCTGACCCAGATGGAGTCCAGCCCGCTTCGTTCCACCTGCTCGGCGAGCGTCAGCGCCTCTTGGTAGAGGTCGAGCCACGTCTCGGGGCGGTCCGGATGGGTCTGGCAGGTCACCAGGCCGTACCCGAGGGCGACGGTCATGACGTTCCCTTTGCTGAAAAGAACGGGGCGTAGTCGATCGTGCGGTAGCCGGTGTCACAGGGCATGCCGTCGGCAAAGCGCATGGTCATCGCGTCGAGATCCATGATCAGGCTGTAGACCGTCGCCCCCTGCTCCGGTAGCGGATCGGAGGTAATCGGGTGACAGCACACCCCCAGCGGGTGGCCGGCGTGGTCGGTGAAGAGCGACTCGTAGGTCTCGGCCGCGTGGGGGTCGGACAGTGAAAGCGCGCGGCGAACCCGTTGCAGCCGGAAGACGCTGTCCGGCATGACCCAGACCCCGACGTCGGCGCCGTCGAAGTCCGGGTGGACGAAGTGGTTGGTGTGAAGGATCAGACCGCGATCGTCTGGGGCTGACAGCAAGAGGCGTTCGAAACCACCAGGCGTTGCCTCCACGCCAAGACCGAGGCCGTCTCGATGGGAGATCAGGTAGCTCGCCGAAGACGATCGTTGCGATCGTTGCAGGGCGACCAGTGCCTCGGTGGGATTGCGCGCGTCCAGCATGGCCCGAAGCAGCACGTGGTACGGCACGCCGGGGGCGCCAGAGTCCCCGTCGCTGACGAGTGCGTTGGTGCCGACGCCGAGGCCGTGTTCGTTGAATCCTGCCTTCGCGAGTAGGCCCGCCTCGACTGCCGTCACGAACCGCGGCCCATCGTCCTGGATGGCTTCGAGCACAACGGTGGTGTCGAAGGCGTGAGTGAGCCAGTCCCAGTTCTGGCCAGCGAGAACTGGTCGGTCGTCATCTGGGATGGCCACGAAAGCCGAGCATTCGCCGACGTGCGGGAGGGTGACGTTGGCATCGCGGGCCTTGGCGGCGAACATCACCTCGGTGCGGACGTTGATCGCCAGAACGTCGGGGAACGGCACGCCTGCGCCTTCGGCGATTCCCTCCATCTCCTGCAGGTAGCCCTGGTGATACGCGCCGATCGGCTCGACGTAGCGCAACGCCTGCTCGGTCACCGTCGGCCAGTCCCAGTGGGCGTAGTACTCGAACACCGCGCCGTAGGCCTCGATGCTGCGGCGTACCCGGTCGGCTGCCTGCTCCCCGTACTGCCGACCCCGCGTCCGGCTGTCACCGGTGACTCTCACATGGGGAAACACCTCAGAACCTCCAGCGGATCAGCAGCGTCATTGGACGGTGACTCCACCATCGACTGGTACGACCGCACCGGTGATGTACGCGGAGGCGTCGTCAAGAAGAAACAGACAGGCGGAGGCAACCTCAGCGGCCGTGCCAAGCCTGGCCAGTGGTACCGACTCACGCAGGTAGCGGTTGCCCGACTCGGGGTCGTCCATCAGTCGCAGCATGGGGGTATGGATCACCCCGGGACTGACCGCGTTGACCCGCACCTCGTACGGCGCCCATTCAACGGCGAGTTGGCGCATCATCGCCTCCACGGCACCCTTGCTCGCGCTGTAGGAGACTGTGGGCTCAGCAGCGTCTCCGCGCCCAACGGCCATCGATGACAAGAAGACGATGGAGCAGCCCGTCGGACCAGGTCGTCCATGCCGCAGCCGGTTCACGACGGCTCGAGCAAACATGAACGAGCCTGCGGTGTTGATCGTCAAGACCTTGATGAAGTCCTGCAGACTCGTCTCCTCTGCCTTCTTCACGTCGTACACGCCGGCCGCCGTGACCAGGGCGTCCGGAAGTCCGCCGAGCAGCTCGGAAGCATGGTCGACTGCCAGTTCGACGGAGGCCTCGTCGGTGACGTCGCTGACGATCGTGGCCGCCCCGGTCGCGCTGGCAAGCCGGTCCAGACCAAGTGCGTCGCGGTCGATCCCAACGACCTGCCACTTCTGGATGGTCGCTGCCTCGCAGACCGCCATGCCTATCCCGGAGCCCGCTCCGGTGACGATCAGCCGTCGCTGACGCTGCGTTGTGCTCATGTGAGCAGAATCCCTCCGTTGACGCCGATGGTCTGCCCGGTGACGTACGAGGCACGGTCGGACAGCAGCCAAGCGACCACGTGCCCGACGTCCTCGGGGGTGCCGTGCCGACCCAGGGGCACCGACGACCGCAGCGCCGCGACCGTCTCTTCGTACGCACGCCCGGTCGTCGTGGCGAGCTCGGTCATGTACTCCTCGTGCATGGCGGTAAGCATGTAGCCGGGCGCGACCGTGTTGACCCGGATCCCGTGCGGGCCCAGCTCGAGCGCCATGGCTTGCCCCAGCTGGGCCAGCCCAGCCTTCGACGCGGCGTAGGCGCCGCTCCCTGCCTCGGCGTTCTGGCCGAGGATCGACCCGATGTTCACGACGCCGCCACCGCGACCACCCTCGATGATGCGGGGGACCGCCGCGCGGGTCATGTGGAAGGGACCGATCAGGTTGACGCCGATCACCTGGGTGAAGTCATCCGGATCGGTCTCGTGGACCGTCGTCGACGGGCCTCCGACGCCGGCATTGTTGACCAACGCATCGATCCGGCCAAAGGTCTGCCAGGCCTGCCGGACGACCTCTTGGCACCCCGACTCGGTGCTCACGTCGGCCACTACGGCGAGGACCCTGGACGGGTCGCTCTCGGCGGTGGCTGCAAGTGAGGCACTGAGGTCTGGGTTGATGTCGGCACCGCACACGCGCCACCCCGCTGCGAGCAGCTCACCAACGATGCCCAGGCCCAGGCCCCGTGCGGCCCCGGTCACGATGGCAACTGGGCCGGGATCGGGCTCGCTCACGTCACACGCTCCGCGACCATCCGTGCCGTCGCGATCCAGATCCCGTCCTGCTGGGTCAGGTGCCGCAAGAAGCGCTCGAGCATCAACAGGCGACCGGGCCGTCCGATGATCTGTGGATGCATCGTGAGCATGAACATGCCTTCGGCCGCGACGTAGCCCTCGAGCTCTTCTCGCCAGAGCGACTCGACTTCGGACGCCGAGCGAATCGTCTTGGCCCAGGATGCGGCGTCAAACCAGAAGTGGGCGGCATCGTCGATGGACCAGTGCACGGGTAGCTCGACGATCGAGTGCTTCGGATGGCGATAGGGCCGGATGTCGTCCATCAGGTTCGAGGAGTACTGGAAGCCATGGCTGACGAGCAGGTCGAGGGTATGAGGGCTGAAGTCCCACGACGGTGAGCGGTAGCCGACGACCTCGGCCCCGAGCGCCTCGAGCACCTGCTTGCCCTTGGTCAGCTCGGCCTCCTCCTGCTCGCGAGTGAGCGAGGTCGGCGAGGTGTGGGTGTAGCCGTGGTGCCCGATCTCATGCCCGGCGCTGATGATCTCGCGCACGCGGTCCGGGTAGCGCTCGGCCACGCGTCCTGGCACGAAGAAGGTCGCGGTGAGGGAGAGCCGGTCGAGCAGGTCCAACAGGCGTGGTACCCCGACCTTGGCGCCGTAGGTTCCCTGCGAGAGAGTCCCCGGCCGATGAGCGTTCGCGGGGTCCTCGCCGATCCAGACCTCTTCAGCGTCGAAGTCGAAGCTCACCACAGCAGCGCTCGACGCACCGTTGGGCCACATGGCGCCTCCTCCTGGAGAGCCCCACGCTAGGGCCGAGGATTTTCCATCCATCCGTCAAATGACGTATGACCACGTCGCCCCCGCCCGGTGAGATACAGGTCACCAGGACAAGGCCGAACCCCTATGGGAGGCAAAGCAGCTCATGAGCGACGACAGTGCACAGGCTGGTAAGGGAGTTTCGCGGCGCGACTTCGTCACGGGGATGGGTGCGGCAGGGATCGGCGGCCTGGTGGTCGGCGGCGTCGCCGGGTACTTCGTGGCACCCGACGACAGTTCGTCATCTTCTTCCGGAGGTGCGAGCGGCGAAGACCTCAAGATCGGCAGTGTCAGCCCTGTCACCGGCCCATACTCCGGTGACGGCCAGGAGATGGTGCGCGGCCAAGAGCTGGCCATCGCCGAGATCAACGACAACGGCGGAGTCGCCGGGCGGCAGCTCGTGCTGGTGACTGCCGATGTCAGCGACCTCGCCCCCGAGAACTACGTGCAGGCAGCCCAGCGGCTGGTGAATCAGGACAACGTTGCCGCGGTCTTCTCCGGCTACTGCTCCAACAACTCCACCGAGTTCTCCGTCTACGCCGATGCCGGCATCCCGATGTTCCACCTCAACACCTTGCAGGCGAACGTCGACTTCGCCACCAAGAAGGGAATGGACAACATCTACCAGGGGTGCCCGAGCGAGATCTGGTACGGCAAGGGCTTCGTCCCCCTGATGGAGGAGTGGATCCGTTCTGGAGCGTGGGCACCGTCAGCGAAGACGGTCGCGATCGTCACGAGCAACGACCCCTACAGCATCTCGATCGCCAAGGCGTTCCAGTCAGAGGTCGAGGGCATCGGATGGAGCGTGCCGATTTACGAAGAGGTCACTGCACCGAATGCCGACTGGGGCCCGATTCTGTCGAAGATCCGGGCCAACCCGCCCGGGCTGATCTACATGACCGACTACATCCCCGGCGACCTCGCCAGCTTCGCCAAGCAGTTCGCGACCTCGCCTACGCCGTCTTTGCTGTACCAGCAGTACGGACCGAGCATCCCCGAGTACCTCGAGCTTGCTGGAGACGCCGGATATGGCGTCATCTGGTCGACGACCATCGGCACCCTCCCGGACGCGATCGGCGAGGCCTTCCTGGCCACGTACGAGGCGAAGTACAACTCGAAGGCCGGACTGTCCCAGGCCGGTGGGCAGTACGACATGGTGCGCCTCTGGGCGCAAACGGCAGCAATGGCGGGCGACCCGTACAACTTCGATCTGGTGAACAAGCTGCTCAAGTCGGTGATCTTCCGAGGCGTCTCGGGCACCGTCCGGTGGATCTCGGACACCGAGCTCGCTGCGGCGCCGTTCCCCGACCTGGTCAACGACCCGAGTCTTGGGATGCCGCACCTCACCTATCAGATTCAGGCGGGCAAGCAGGTGCCTGTCTCGCCTGATCCGTACACCAAGGGAAGCTTCGAGCTCCCACCGTGGATCTGACGGAGCCGTCGTCCAAAGGAGCCCCTCTGCTGCAGGCGGAGGGTGTCGTCAAACGCTACGGCGGACTCGCCGCGGTCGATGGCATCAGTTTCACAGTTGAAGCTGGCGCGATCATTGGTATCGCTGGACCCAACGGCGCGGGGAAGACGACGCTGTTCGACGTCGTCACCGGAATGGTCCGAGCCGACGAGGGGTCGATCACCTTCGCCGGCGAACCGATCCAACACGCGTCCGTGCATCGCATCTGCCAGTTGGGACTGGCTCGCACTTTCCAGCTGCCCTCGGTGTTCGACACCCAGACCGTGGCCTCCAACGTCCTCGCAGGAGCCCACTTCGGCCACCCCCACCGATGGTGGTCCGGTCTTCGAGTCAAGCGCGAACTGCTCGAGGCGACGCAACGTGAGCTGTCTTTCGTGGGGCTGGCGGACCGGTCTGCTGCCCAGGCCGGCCCGCTGGCGGTGTTCGACAAGAAGCGGCTGATGATCGCCTCGGCCCTGGCGAGCGATCCCGCACTGCTGTTTCTGGACGAACCCTTTGGCGGGCTGACTCCTCCCGAGGTCGACCAGCTCATGGAGCTGCTTGCCGCTATTCAGCGACGCGGCATCACCATCGTGCTCATCGAGCACGTCATGCGGGCGTTGATGGCGCTGTCGGACCGGGTCTTGATCATGAACCACGGAAGCAAGCTGTTCGAGGGCTCACCCGCTGACGTGCTCGCCGACGAAGAAGTCGTGCGGGTCTACCTGGGCCGCAGGGGCGATCAGGAGGCAGACGATGCTTGAGGTGCGTGGGCTCCGCTGCGGCTACGGGGCGTCCACCGTGATCGACGGCATGGACCTGGACGTGCCGGAGGGCGGCTTCGTGGTCGTCATCGGCCCGAACGGGCACGGTAAGACGACTCTGTTGCGGGCCATCAGTGGGCTGCTTCCCGCCCGCGGTGGGACGATCCGCTTCCGCGGAGACGACATCACCGGAAAGAGTCCGGAGAGCATCGTCAAGCGGGGACTGGTCCACATTCCACAAGGCGACCTTCTCTTCACCGACATGACCGTCGAGGAGAACCTGTTGCTCGGTGGCTTCTCGCACCCGGACCGCAGCACCCGCAACAAGCGTCTGGCAGAGGTCTTTGCCCTCTTTCCGCAGCTGGCCGAGCGAAAGCCGCAGCGAGCGCGGACCCTTTCCGGGGGTGAGCGACGGATGCTTGCGCTGGGGCGCGGACTGATGTCACACGCCGAGCTGCTCATGATCGATGAACCATCCCTGGGCTTGGCGCCGGTCCTCGTCGACGAGGTGTACAGCCAAATCGCGGCCATCGCGCGCGGCGGGCGGACGATCCTGTTGGTTGAGGAGAACTTCGCGCACGTGCAGAAGCTCGCAGACACCGTCGTCCTGATGGAGAACGGTGCAGTGGTCAAGAGCGGCAGTGTCGAGGAAGTGCTGAACGACAGGGCAGTGGTCGAGACCTACCTCGGGATCGGGGGCGAGTAGGCGGTGAACCAGCTGCTGCAGACCCTCGTCAGTACCGTCGTTCAGGGCTCGGTGCTGGCGCTGATCACGATCGGCATGACGCTCGTGTACGGCACGCTGCGAGTCCTCAACATGGCGCAAGGCGTCATGGTGATGGTCGGTGGCTTCGCCGCCTACTCGTTCCTGGATCGCACCGGCCTACCCGTTTGGACCTCGCTCTTTGTCGCGGCGCTGGTCACCTTCTTGCTCGGTGCACTCGTCTATGGACTCGCCGTGCGTCCGCTGCTCGGCCGCTCGGGCATCGACTTCGAGATGACCGCCTTCATCTCCACGTTCGCCATCGCGACCGTGGTGCAGAACATCGTCCTGCTCATGTACGGACCGAGGCAGAAGCCGTTCGATCCCATCGTGGAGGGGACCTGGAACCTCACCAGTCAGGTGTCGATCACCTACCACTCGATGCTCATCGCCGTGGTGGCCATCGGCTCGCTGCTGTTGCTGGGGGCATTCCTGTCGCGGTCCCGCTATGGCCTTGCCATAACGGCGGTGGCCCAGAATCTGGACGCCGCACGGCTCATGGGGATTCCGGCGCGGCGGGTATACGTAATGACGATGGGCATCGCTGCGGCCCTGGCCGGGCTCGCCGGCGTTCTGCTCGCGCCGCTCTACTTCGTGTACCCGAACGCCGGGGACCTGCCCCTGCTTCAGGCTCTGATCGTGGTCATCTTCGCGGGCCTCGGGTCGGTCCGCGGCACGATCTATGCCGCCTACATCATCGGGTTCATCCAGTCTGCGGTGTCGATCTACTGGAACAGCGCTTATGCGCTGCCGGTGCTCTACCTCGTGATCCTCGTTGTACTCGTCGTCCGACCTAACGGGATTGCCGGCAAACCGCAGGAGGCCCGGTTGTGACTGCACCTGCTGAGACCACAACCTCTGTGGCCCTCGACACTCGAGCATTGGGTTGGCCGCGGCCGTCGCCGCTGCCTGTCGGCGTTGCCCTGTTGGCCGCGATCGGCTTCCCGTTCGTGTTCTCTGATCCGTACTGGGTGGGCGTCGGCACGCTGGCCCTGATCTGGATGGTGCTCAATCAGTCGTGGAACCTGGTGCTCGGCTACTCGGGCGTGTGGAACTTCGGCCAGCTCGGCATCTACGCCATTGGCGGTTACTCAGCGGCGCTGTTGTCACTGCACACCGGGCTGCCCTGGATCCTGGCGCTGCTGCTCGGTGCCGTGGCGGCGATGGCCGTCTCATTGGTGCTGGCTGTGCCGTCGCTGCGCCTTCGTGGCATCTACGTCTCGCTGCTCACCTTCGGCTTCGCCGAGGTTGTGCGGCTGTTGATCATCACCGACAAGAGCGGCACCACTGGGGGCACCTTCGGGCTGTCCGGGTTCGATGGCTTCGGGCTGCAGTCAATGGAGCCCGAACAGCGGGCGCGAGTGATCTATTGGATTGCGCTGATCGGTGTGCTGCTCACCCTGTTGGTGCTCTATCTGATCGTCCGGTCACCGCTGGGCACCGGCTTGACGGCGCTGCGCGATAACCCAGCACTGGCCGCAGCTCGCGGAGTCGGCCCGCTGAAGTACCAGTTGGTGTCGTTTGCCATCTCGGGCTTCTTCGCCGGACTCGCCGGTGGCCTCTATGCGTTCACCTACGGCGTGGTTTCCCCGTCTCTCATGGGGCTGGGTCCGATGACCCTGCTGGTGACCATGCTGGTGATCGGCGGGCTGGGCACGCTCACCGGGCCGCTGATCGGCACGGTGGTACTCACGTTCATTCAGGCACAGTTGCAGCAGTGGCCGGAGTTCCGGTTGATTCTGCTCGGCGGGCTCTTGCTTGTCATCGTTGTCGTCATGCCGCAGGGGCTGGTACCGCTGCTCGCTTCAGGGCGCCAGCGACTCTCGCGATGGATGGCCGAGGGCGAGGCAAAGAGCGAGCCATCACCCCCTGGGTAGCTCCCGCTCATTGGGCCTGACTCTCGTCCATCCCTGGGGGGACAGACGCCTAGCCGTCCGGCATGATCGAGTGCGGCAAGCCACGCGCAGCCCCACCAACGAAGGGCCACACACCGTATGGACGTTGGAGAGAAGCGGATCGCGCTGCTGATCGACGCCGATAACGCGCCTGCATCGAAGATCGACGTGATCCTTGCTGAGGTGGCACGGCATGGAGCCGCCAACGTCCGGCGTGCCTACGGCGACTGGAAGAGCCCGCACCTCAAGGCGTGGGAAGCAACGCTTCATTCCTACGCGATTCGCCCGATCCAGCAGTTCGCCTACAGCTCCGGCAAGAACGCCTCAGACATGGCGATGGTGATCGATGCGATGGACCTTCTCTACGCGCGCTCGCTGGACGCGTTCGCCATCGTCTCAAGTGATGCAGACTTCACGCCCCTGGTGATGCGCCTTCTCACCGAGGGCGTGAAGGTCTACGGCTTCGGCGAGAAGAAGACGCCCGATCCGTTCGTCAACGCGTGTTCGCAGTTCACCTACGTCGAGGGGCTGGAACAACCCTCAGAACAACCGTCGGAGCAGCCGCGGAGCCGGCACTGAAGACCAGCGACTCGAAGACGCTCCGGGGCGACGCCCGCCTCGTGCTCATGCTCCGCCAGGCGGTGGACGCGTCGGCCGGCGATGACGGCTGGGCGCACCTGTCGTCGGTGGGCGCTCAGATCAGCAACCAAGCTTCGTTCGATCCGCGTAACTACGGGTACCGCAAGCTCAGCGACTTGATCGAGGCCACCGGGCTTTTCGACATCAAGCGGCAAAACCTGATCGTCTTCGTGCGTGACAAGCGGAAGACCTGAGCTCGCTACGAGAGTTAGCCCCGGAATTTTGACGTGCAGCGCTGAGATTTCGGGGCTAACTCTCGTAGCAAGCGGGCAGACGTCACCCAGTCACGGACGCGACGTCAGATGTCGCCACGCACGCGGGCCTGGCGCATCTCGGAGACCGCATGAGGCGTT
>CAWHIJ010000002.1:0-9789 GCA_963829525.1 uncultured Actinomycetota bacterium | reverse complement strand
GCGGACCCCAACTGGGGTGCCCCCACTCTATCGACGGAGCCTGCGGGATTCGAACCGCATCAGCCGGGTCGCGGGATCGAACCAACCCTGAGGCTGGCGTCAACGGGACGACGGCAGGTCCGATAACCCGCTCTGACGAGCGATCTCGCTCTTGACCAGATGAGGGCCGAGCCACGCCGCGACGACGGCAGACGCAAGGACGGGAGCCGCCACCATCACCGCCAGAGCCTCCCCCAGCTTCGGAGAGTCGAACACTTCTATCGACCAGCTGAACCACAGGTAGGCCACGAGCTGAACACTGGCGGCGATCGCGATCGCCCACCACCGGAGGCGAGGCATGGGCGGCAGCGACTCGACGTCTCTGCTACTGACCACCCAGGCAAAGATCGCTGCGGCCAAGACACCTGCGGGGAAGGACACGATCAGCCCCAGCCCCACGCCCAAGACCGCCGTGAACTTGCCGGTGTCCGCGACGAACCGCCCCTCCGCGAAGAAGAAATTGCTCCGGCCCTGGATCCGTGACGTACCCATAGACGAAACCCATCACCGCTCCGAAAACCAGGCAGAAACCCAGTGACCAGCCCGAGCCAACGCCCCACATCCGCCTGCCTGAGAGTCTCATGCTCGTCAGGCCGGTGGGTAGGCCTGCCAGGCCCGCCATGCGCTGGCGACCATGTCGTTCAGGTCGTAGCGGGCCGACCAGCCCAGCTCTGCGGTGATCTTGTCGGCCGAGGCCACCAGGGCCGCCGGGTCGCCCGGGCGGCGTCCGACAATGTCGACGTCGAACTCCAGTCCCGTCACCTGACGCACCGCCTCGATGACCTCCTTGACGGAGATGCCCTCGCCACGACCGACGTTGTAGACGGTCCCAACGACAGTCTCGGCGGGCTTGTGTCCGAGCAAGTCGACGGCGGCCACATGAGCATCGGCCAGATCGGTCACGTGGATGTAGTCACGAACGCATGAACCGTCAGGGGTGGCGTAGTCGTCGCCGAACACCTGCGGGTTCTTGTCCTCGTGAGAGCGCCCGGAACACCATCGGGATCAAGTTGAAGATGCCCGTGTCCCCGAGTTCCGGGGCCCCGGCACCGGCGACGTTGAAGTAGCGCATCGACACCCAGTCGAGTCCACTTGCTGTCGCGATGTCGTTCATCAGCCACTCGCCGATCAGCTTCGTCTCGCCGTAGGGGTTCACCGGCCGACAGTCGTACTCTTCGGTGAGCAGCTCAACACTCGGGCATTCCGAACGTCGCTGCCGACGACGAGTAGACCATCGACTTCACACCGACGTCGTCCATGGCCTCGAGCAACGACAGCAGGCCGTCGACGTTCTCGCGGTAGTAGTGGATTGGCCGCTCGACGGACTCGCCCACTGCCTTCTTGGCGGCCATATGCACTACGCCGGTGACGTCGTACTCGCGCAGGGCCTTCTCGACCGCCACGCGGTCGAGCACGGTGGCCTGCACGAACGGCACGTCGTCAGGCACTTTGCGGGCCTCGCCGGTCGACAGGTCGTCGAGGACGACAACGCGGTGTCCGTGCTCCTGCAGCGAGCGCACGATGTGGGCTCCGATGTAGCCGGCTCCGCCGGTGACCATCCATGTCATGGCACCAAGGGTACGCGGGCTCACCTTAGCGAGAACTGATCCACGTGGCCGCTGTAGTCTTTCCCTTAGTTTTCTTCGAATCCTGTTGAGCCTTCTAAGCTACGCCAAGTCTAATCGACAGGGGGTCACTCGACGACTTGGGACGCTCAGACGGCAAAGTCGCGGTAGTCGTAGCCGGTGAGGCGGTGGGGAACAGTCGGAAGACCACCCCGGGGGTTCACGTCGGCTCTCGTCCCTCGTAGCGCTGCACGATCCGTCGGTGCAGCTCCTCAGGGTCGATGCCCTCGTCCGGCGGGTCCACCAGCTCGACCGCCTGACCGCGCACCGAGACGTAGCGCTCGTGATCGCCCTCCGCCATGACGATGCCGGCCACCGAGGCCGCTCGCTATGTCCCGGGTCTTCGCTGCGTCCGGACCGCTGGTGAACAGCAGTCCGGATGCGTCCGAGACGAACCACACCGGGGCAACCACGGGCTCACTGACGTCAACGCAGGGTCGCAAGCACGAGAAAGGCACGAGACGAGTCGTCGAACAGGTCGCCGAAACCCACCGGCACGCCCAGGCTGCCAGCCCTAGACGAACTGCTGCCCGGTCAGGCGTTGGTACGCCTCGACGTAGCGGTCACGGGTCGCCTCGACAACGTCGGCAGGGAGCGGAGGAGGAGGATCGCCGGAGTCCCATCGCCACCCGGACGCCGGCGACGTCAGCCAGTCACGGACGTACTGCTTGTCGAACGACGCCTGCGCATGGCCCGGCTCCCACACGTCAGCCGGCCAGAAGCGTGACGAGTCAGGAGTGAGCACCTCGTCGGCCAGCACGATCGCCCCGGACGACGGGTCGCGGCCGAACTCCAGCTTGGTGTCAGCCACGATGATGCCGCGTTCGCTCGCCAGCTTGTCGGCGCGCGCGTAGACGCGAAGCGTGATCTCCCGCAGCGCCTGGGCGTCGTCGACACCGATGGACGCCGCCACCGCCTCGAACGACACGTTCTCGTCGTGCTCACCGAGATCTGCCTTCGTCGCGGGAGTGAAGATCGGCTGGGGCAGCCGCGACCCGTCGTCCAGACCGGGGGGGAGGGCACCACAGACCGCCCCGGTCGCTCGGTAGTCGACCAGTCCGGAGCCGGCAAGGTACCCGCGCGCCACGCATTCGACCGGGAACATGCTCAGCGCTCGCGAACCATTGCGCGACCAGCGACCGACGCGGTACGTCAGTCGAAAGCAGATGGTTCTCGACCACGTCGGACAGCTGGTCGAACCACCACAACGACAGGGCAGTGAGGATGCGGCCCTTGTCGGGGATCGTCGTTGGCAGCACCCAGTCGTAGGCCGACATCCGGTCGCTGGCGACGAAGAGCATGCGAGCCATCGGGGTAGCGGTACAGGTCGCGCACCTTGCCCGAGTAGACCTGGGTCAGCCCCTCGAGCACTGGCGCCGCCGGCACGTTCGGGATCACAGGATGCGCCCAGGAGAGTAGGTCGCGGCCTCGGGGTGACGCTGCACAACGCAGTCGACCCGCTTCACGACCTCGGCGATCTGCGCCGTCGCGGCGCCGGTGAAGGTCAGTGGCTCAGCGACCAGTCCTCGAGCTGCTCACGTGTCAGCCCGAGCCGAGGGTCGGCGGCCAGGCGCGCGAGGAGGTCGTTGTGCTGAGCCCCCTGCTCGCGCATCTCCAGCGCGACCGCCACGGCGTGCTTCTTGATCACTTCGTGCGCAGTCTCGCGCCCCACCCCGTTCGCACCGCGGCCATGAGCACCTTGGTTGTCGCGAGGAAGGGCAGGTAGCGGTCGAGCTCGCGCTGCACGACTGCGGGGAACGCTCCGAACTCGTCGAGCACGGTCAGGAACGTCTCGAACAGCCCGTCGATCGCGAAGAACGCGTCAGGCAGCGCCACCCGGCGAACGACCGAACATGCGACATCGCCTTCGTTCCACTGGTCACCGCCAGCTCCCCAGCCATGCACGCATAGCCGCGCAGCAGCACGGCGAAACCGTTCACCCGCTCGCAAGACCGGGTGTTCATCTTGTGGGGCATCGCCGACGAGCCGACCTGGCCGGGCTGGAATCCCTCGGTCACGAGCTCGTTGCCTGCCATCAGACGAATAGTGGTCGCTAGCGACGACGGCGCGGCCGACGACTGCACGAACGCCGTGACGACGTCGTAGTCGAGCGAGCGTGGGTAGACCTGGCCGACACTGTCAGCACATGAGCGAACCCCAGGTGAGCGGAGATCTGCTCTCGAGCTCGGCGACCCTCTTCGTCGCCGTCCAACAGGTCGAGCATGTCCTGGGCGGTGCCGACCGGGCCCTTGATCCCTCGTGACGGGTAGCGCGCGATGAGGTCGTCGACCCGCGGTACGCCATCAGGAGCTCGTCAGCGGCGCTGGCGAACCGCTTGCCCATGGTGGTCGCTTGGGCTGCGACGTTGTGCGACCGACCGGCCATCACGAGGTCGGGTGCTCGACGCCAGCTCGCCAGTCGTGACAGCGTCGCCACGGCCTTGTCACGCACCAGCAGCAAGAGGGCGAACCTGCAGCTGTTCGACATTCTCGGTGAGGTCGCGGACTGTCATTCCCTTGTGGATGTGCTCGTGCCCTGCCAGTGCCGAGAACTCCTCGATCCGCGCCTTCACGTCGTGGCGGGTACGCCTCGCGTGCTGCGATCGACTCGAGGTCCACGTTGTCGACGACGTCCTGGTACGTCGATGACCGCCGTCGAGGACGTCGAGCCCGAGGTTACGTTGCGCCTGCAGCACAGCGAGCCACAGCTGCCGCTCGAGGACGACTTTGTGCTCGGGTGACCAGAGCAAGGCCATCGCCCTTGACGCATAGCGGGCGGCCAGGACGTTAGGGATCAGCGGCTTGGAAGACGAGGTCACGGGGGCATTCTCCCAGGTAAGCGCCGGGACGTCGAAGTCCCTACTCGGCCGGCCTCTGGACGTCGTCGGGGCGTCGGTAGATCCCGGGCAAGCGTCGTAACAGCAGTCCCTCGTCGACCAAGTAGCGACGCAGCATCGCCACGTCGTCGGAGAACGGTCGCAGTCGCGCATTGACCGCGGTCTCCTCGTGGTCCACCCTCGGCTCGATCTGCTGCGCCATGTGACGAAGGACGACCAGCCTGTTGGCCCGCTTACGCGGCATCGCGATCAGGCGGCCGTCACCGTCCAGATGCCGGCTGAGCGCGAGGGAGTCAGAGTTCATGCACCAATCATCCTGATCGAGCACCGGATGCCGGACGCTTTCGCCAAACGTGCATCCAGCGTTACCAAGGGAGCGTCAAGCCGTTCGGCCAGCGCAACATACGCAGCGTCATAGGAGGTGACGTTGTGGCGAAGCTCCCACATTCTGCTGAGCAGGGGCTCATGCGTGAACCTCTCAATACGCATCCCTGCCAAAACCGCCACCCCGCCTTGAGCGGTCGCTATGGGGATCTCGCCCGATCGCTCCAGACTCCGAATCGCTGAGCTCACCTCGACATCGAGCAGGGCGGGCGCTGCTATCTGCGCGACGTTCACACCCATTACCTCACGGGCGCTCGCGCCGAGCCCGGAACTCGAGACGAGGGCCGGGACCACGACAGAGGCGTCAACAACGATCATCGGCGGTCTGCGTGGATGGCGTCCAAAATCTCGTCAACACCTAGGTCAACACGGAGCGGAGCCAGCCGAGCAAAGATGTCGGCGTTCGACGGCTTGGTCGCGTTGGCGATGATCTCGCGCAGTACGTACTCCGACAGCGAGACGCCCGACTCGCTCGCCCGAAGACGAAGAGCCTCGTGAACCTCGTCTGGCACATTGCGAACCTGGACGGTCTTGGACATGGCTACATGCTAATTGCATGCACCCTGCATGTCTAGTGCATGCGCCCGGGCGCCGCCGCATTCTCGGCGATGTCACTGCGGTGGTGCGAGCCGGACAGCGTGATCTCCTGCACTGCGACGTACGCCGCCGCCCGGCTGCCGCGAGGTCGGTTCCCGTCCCGACGATCGAGAGCACCCGGCCACCGGAGCCGACGATGCTGCCGTCAGCCGACCGCGTCCCCGCGTGCAGGACGTATGCGTCCGGCATCGCGTCGGCGGCGTCCAGACCACCGATCGGGTCCCCGGTGCGAGGGGTGTCCGGGTAGTTCGCAGCGGCCACCACGACGGTGACAGCTGCGTCGGCGTCCATCGCAGGTCGGGCAGATCGGCGAGGTGGCCAGTGGCGGCGGCCTTGAGGACACCGCCCAGCGGAGTGAGCAGTCGAGCGAGAACCACCTGCGTCTCGGGGTCGCCGAAGCGGGCGTTGAACTCGACGGTGCGCAGCCCTCGTGACGTCAGCGCCAGCCCTGCGTAGAGCAGCCCGGCGAAGGGCGTTCCACGCCGGTGCATCTCGTCGACAGTTGGTTGCACGACGGTGCGCACGATGTCGTCCACCAGAGTCGGCGGCGCCCACGGAAGTGGTGAGTAGGCGCCCATCCCCCGGTGTTCGATCCGGTGTCACCGTCGCCCACCCGCTTGAAATCTTGTGCCGGGACGAGCGGTACGACGGTGGTGCCGTCGGTGATGCAGAAAAGGCTGACCTCGGGGCCGTCGAGGTATTGCTCGATGACGACCCGACCGCAGGAGGCCGCGTGCGCAAGTGCGGCCTCGCGGTCATCGGTGACGACGACACCCTTGCCGGCGGCCAAGCCGTCGTCCTTGACGACGTACGGCGGGCCGAATGCGTCGAGAGCTGCAGCGACTTCCTCCGCTGTCTCGCAGATGTGCGCCATGGCTGTTGGTACGTCGGCGGCAGCCATGACTTCTTTGGCGAACGCCTTCGAGCCCTCGAGCTCGGCAGCAGCGGCGGACGGGCCGAAATGCGATCCCCGAGCGCGCACGGCATCGGCGGCACCAGCAACGAGCGGCACTTCCGGCCCGATCACCACGAGGTCCACTGCCTCAGATACCGCCAACGCCGCGATGGCGTCGGGGTCGCCGGCGTCGACAGCGACATTGGTGGCGAGGGCTGCAGTTCCCGCGTTGCCGGGGGCGCACACGAGCCGTTCGACGTCGGGGTCGAGGCTCAGCGCCCGGCAGAGGGCGTGCTCACGGGCACCGGATCCAATGACGAGGACATCCACGACGGCGACCCTATCCCCGGCGCCTGATACAAGAGGGCCATCTGCACGCTGTGAGCAGTGCAGGTGGCCTTGCCTGTCATGGACTCAGCGGTCCGCCCCTAGCCGCCGGAGGTGTCTCCGCCCGAGGGGGCGTCGTCCGGAGCCTCGCTGGGGCTGCCGTCCGGCATGTCGCTATCGCCGGGGAAGTCACCGTCATCGTCGAAGTCGTGGCCGTCACCGTGCTCGCCGTCGAAGAGGGGCCCACCATGACCGCCATCCCCAAAGCCCGGTCCTCGTGGTGGCCGTCCGCGATCGCGGCCCCGGCCACTCCGCCCAGCAGACCGATCGTCAGTGCGCCCGCCGCGATGCCGACCGGGATCAGCCACCGTCGGCGGGACGCGGGTGGTGCGTCCGCCTCGGCCGACACATAGTCCGGCACAGGCACCGCCGCCTCGCTGGTCACGACGGCTCTGCCTCCGAGTTCGTCGGTGAGGTGGTCTTCGGGTCGTCCGAGGGAGTCCAGTAGGGCTTCTCGGTCGGATCTGGTGTCTGAGGTGTCTCGTAGTTCGTCATGATCCGACAGTGGACGACGAACCTGTACAAATACTGGGGGCTGACTGTGACCCGGCTGTGAGATATAGGACGGACGACGAAGCGTGACGGCCACCGCCGTCCCAGAGCTGCTGCTCGTGAATTCACCGCCACCATGCGCGGCGACGACTGCTGCCACGATCGACAGACCCAGGCCACTACCCCCCGACGCCCTGGTGCGTGACACATCTGCGCGGGAGAAGCGGTCAAACGCGTGGGGTTGGAAGTCGGAGGGCATTCCGGGGCCCTGATCGGTCACGGTGAGCAGGACGCTATCCGTCTGCTTCGCGACCGAGACTTCTATCGGCGTGGGGCAGGGGTGTGCTGCACTGCGTTCGCCAGAAGGTTGCTGACAACCTGCCGTAGCCGTCCCTCGTCACCGACGACGATCGCGGGACCTTCGGGGAGGTCAACCGATATCGGATGTCCGTGCGCAGTCACGGAGAAGTCGTGGCAATCTCCGCGACGAGGACACACACGTCGACATCGTCTTCAAGCAGTGGACGACCCTGGTCCAGCCGTGCCAGCAGCAAGAGGTCCTCGACGAGGGTTTGCATGCGATCTGCCTCTGCCTCGATGCGCCGCAACGCCACCTGACGATCGTCCTCGCTGACGTCCCTCCTTCGGTACAGCTCCGCATACCCCTTGATCGACGTGAGGGAGGTCGGGAGCTCGTGGCTCGCATCAGCCACGAGCTGGCGAGCTGACGCTCGGTCTCAGCCCGTTCTTCCAACGAGAGGTCGAGATGGTCGAGCATCTCGTTGAATGCCTCGGTCACATCCCCGATCTCGGTGCCCGGGGCTTCCGCTGGCACCCGTTGCTCCAGCCGTTGCGATCCCCTGGTCAACGGCAGCGAGGCCACCTCGCGCGCGGTCCGCGCCAGGCGGTCGAGTGGCAGCAGCTCACGGCGAACCAGCCACCCGCCACCGAGACCGACCGCCAATGCAGCGGCGGCAAGCGTCAGCGCTTCGATCAGCAGCAGCCGGGTCAAGGTCTCGTTGACCGGCTGCAGAGGAAGGCCGACGGTTATCACGGGACCCTGAGAGTCGATCACCTGGACCGCTCGGTACGCCCCCAGATCAGAAAGCTTGACGGTGCTCGGCTCACCGTCGGCCGTCTGCAGCGCCGCCGCATCGTCGAACGTGAGTCGGGTGTCACCGTCCGGTCCGCCCGAGTCCCCCTCGTGCTCTCCGCCATCTCGGTGACGCTCACCCGGAGATGCGATGAGGACCGGCGATTTGAGCAGCTGGCCCGGACGCGTCGCTCTCCACCACCACGGTGCCATCGCGGAGACCGGACGGGTCGAAGGTCCTTGACGCGGCTAGCCCATTAGCGGTGCTGACCAGCTCGCGATCGAGCTGCTGCATGAGAAACGCTCTGAGGGCAACGGTCATGGTGATCCCCGCACCCACGAGGACGAGCACGACAAGGACCACCAGCCCGATCGTGATCCTCCGGCGCAGGGAGAAACGTCTGAGGGCCCCGGCTCGAGGCGCGGGCTGGGCCGCCATCACGGGTTGTCCGACCTGGAGATCTGATCACGTAGCCGACGCCGCGCACCGTGTGGATCATCGGCTCGCGCCCGCGGTCGATCTTCTTGCGCAGGTACGCGATGTAGAGCTCGACGATGTTGGCCTGGCCGCCGAAGTCGTAGTTCCACACGCGGTCGAGGATCTGCGCCTTGCGACAGCACCCGTGCGCGGGTTGCGCATGAGGTAGCGCAGCAGCTCGAACTCGGTCGCGGTGAGGTCGATCCGCTCGCCGCCGCGCGTACACCTCGTGGCGTCCTCGTCGAGGGTGAGGTCGCCGACGCGAGCAGGCGTGGTCTCGGCTGCTCGACGGTGACGCCGGTGCGGCGCAGCAGGGCGCGCAGCCGGGCGACGAGCTCCTCGAGGCTGAACGGCTTGGTGACGTAGTCGTCGCCGCCGACGGTCAGGCCGCGGACGCGGTCCTCGGCCGCGTCCCGGGCGGTGAGGAACAGGACCGGCAGTGCGTAGCCTCGCGCGCGCAGCCGGCGCAGCACCTCGAGGCCGTCGATGTCGGGGAGCATCACGTCGAGCACCACGACGTCGCGGCTCGGAGCGCGCGCGCCTCGGTGAGGGCCGCCATGGCCCGGTCTCGGCGGTGCTCACCTCCCAGCCCTCGTAGCGCAGGGCCGTGCTGAGAGCTCGGTGATGTTGGGCTCGTCGTCGACGACGAGCACCCGCACCGGGCTGGCTCTCACCCCAGGGGCACGCCGTCCACCCTCGGTGGTCCACCTCCGATCGCGTCGAACCGGCGTTGCGACGGCTCGGTCTCGACGCTAGCCGCACAAGTCGTGCATCCCCGAACGCGCCATCGACTCTCACAGCAAGTCCACAGGTCGTGCGGGCTTGTGACCTATTCACTGCCACAGCCGGAGACCTCGGATGACCGCCCACGTCCGGAAACCCACAGCATGACCCCAGAGGTTGTTGCACCAGAGCGGGTGAATGCGTCGCTCTTGGGAACTGGGGTCAGGCGGTGTAGTGCTT
>CAWHIJ010000001.1:0-7655 GCA_963829525.1 uncultured Actinomycetota bacterium | reverse complement strand
TTGTGAGCCCAGCCTATCGGCGACGCGATCGGCGTCCGAATCCCCTCTCGGCCGTCGATCTTGAGCCCTGGCGCCGGGGCGAGTGGGTTTTCGCCACCCGGACGTTCGGGCAGGTGCACGGCATGGGCGCCGCGCACTTCTTGCTGCACCGCGCCGCGAACTAGCGGCGGCGACGACGACGACCTACAGGCTGCGCAGCACCTGTCTGGCAGCCCGCTCACCGCTCTCGACGCCGCCGTTGAGATACCCCTGGCTGTGCGTCGAGGTGTGCTCTCCGGCGAAGAAGACGTTCCCCTCACGCTTCGCCGAGAACCCCCAGTAGGCGGTGTACTGCCCGGGGCCGAATCCCGCGTACGAGCCGTGCACGAACGGGTCATCGGCCCACTGGTCGAGGTGCGCCAACCCGTTGAAGGCACCCTCGATCCCCTCGATCCCACGCCCCAGGTTGGCGAGTGCCCCGTTCACGACCCCGGGGCTCGCCGGACCGTGCGCGGTGTAGGTGGAATAGCTCGTGCCCTCCTCGCCGCCGTTGTAGATGGTGATCACCGGCGTCCTTGGTCGCGGGTCCACCTGCCCCCACGTCGAGTCCCAGGTGACGTAGTGCGGCTCATCGCTGCTGAATCCACCGGACCAGTCGAGGGACTTCAAGGACTGCCCCAGCTGGATGTTGAGCTTGGCGTTCGTCCCCATCGCCAACTGGTTGATCGCCTGCCGGCGACGCTTGCTCAACGTGAGCTTGGTCGTGTCAACGTCACGCAAGGTGGTGTATGGCAGGGCGAACACCACTCGATCGGCGATCACATCTCCTGAAACCCCGACGAACCGGAGCACAACGCGTCCATCTGCCCGGTGCCGGGCCGAGACCAGCTGGGCGCCGCGTGTGACGGCGTGGCTGGGGATCGCACGCACCAGAGCCTTCACCAACTGGTCGTTGCCACCTGAGATGCGGAACCTCTCGTTCGCTCCCGGGTACGGCGCCACGTATGCCTCGAAGAGGTTGATCGCCGACATCTCTCCCGGCTCCATACCGAAGAAGCTCTGCTGACCGACCCGGATCCCCCGCCCCAGCAACGAGTCGGCGCCACCGTCGAGCACCTTGTCCAGATACTCGATGACGGTCTGGCCGTCGAAGTCCTTGGCAGCCTGGCTGGCGACATCCCAGTGGTAGTCACCGACTCGGCGGTAGGCGCGCTTCAGCTTCGTGAAGAACGCACCAAAGTCCGCAAACACCTCGTCGCTGTCACGCATCGCCCCGTCGAGCCAGCGATAGGAAGTCGAGCCACTCGGGATGTCCTGCTTGAACGTGTCGACCAGTCCGACGCCCAGCTCGTCGGCCAGCGCACGTAGCTGGGTGTGGCGGCTGTCGACGTACTGTCCACCGTGTTCTGCGGTCTGACCGTTGTCGAAGAAGTCGGTGATCGACCAGCATCGCCCCCCCAGCCGCTCCTGGGCGTCGTAGAGCACCGCGTTGATGCCGCTCTTGCGTAGGCGGTAGGTGGCTGAGAGGCCGGCGAGGCCGGCGCCCACCACCACGACCTTCGCCGCACGACGCTCGGCAGCGGCGGCTCCCGGTGCGCCGAACGCGCTCAACGCGCCAGCGGCACCCACCGCGGCGGCACCGGCCAGAACCTGCCGACGACTCGGTTCGGCGCGGGAGATCCCGGATGGGCCACGCCCGCTGCCCTCCTGCTGCCTATCGATGTCCGCCTCCACCAGGGCGTGGTGCCACTGCAGCACCTCGTCAGGTCGCGCGCTGGCCGGACCAGGCCAGGCGGCGTACGCGGCGGCAAGCCGCCGCATCTCCTTGACCGTGGGCATTCCGAGATCAGGCATGGGGACCCCTCTCTGGCCGTGATCCGCACCCGCGGGTCAACTGATGCCCTGCCTACTGGCGCACACCGAGGCTGTCAACCGGGACGAGTCGCTCCACATCAGGGCGAATCGGTCAGGCGGGCGGCTTGCCATGCCTCCCAGGCGCTGCCGACCATGGCGGCAAGGTCGAGGCTGGCCGTCCACCCGAGCTCGGCTCGAATCTTGTCGGCGGACGCCACTAGCCGCGCCGGGTCGCCAGCCCGGCGGGGGACCAGGTCATGGGTGAACGGGATGCCGGTGGCGGCACGCACGGCGTCCATTACCTCGATCACCGAGACGCCTTCGCCGCGTCCGACGTTGTAGATCTCTGACGCCGTACCTAGCTCGAGACGCTTGACCGACGCGACGTGGGCGTCGGCGAGGTCGGTGACGTGGATGTAGTCGCGGATGCACGAGCCGTCCGGAGTCGGGTAGTCAGAACCGAAGACCTGCGGGTTCTTGCCCTGGGACAACGCGCGGAAGACCATCGGGATCAGGTTGAAGACGCCGGTATCACCGAGGTCCGGACCGCCGGCCCCGGCCACGTTGAAGTAGCGCAGTGAGATCCAGTCGAGGCCGATAGCAGTGGCCACGTCCCTCATCAGCCACTCACCGATCAGCTTGGTCTCGCCGTAGGGGTTTATCGGCTGACAGATGTAGTCCTCGGTGAGCGGGTCATCGCTGTCGGGCATCCCGAAGGTGGCAGCAGACGAGCTGTAGACCATCTTCTTGACCCCGGTGGCGTCCATTGCCTCGAGCAGGCTGAGCAGACCGTCGACGTTCTCGCGGTAGTAGTAGAGCGGGCGCTCGACGGATTCACCGACTGCCTTCTTGGCCGCCATGTGGACAACCCCTGTCACGTCGTGCTCACGAATCGCCTTCTCGACGGCGGGGGCGTCCAGCACTGACGACTCGACCAGGGGGACGTCTGACGGAACCTTGCGGGCCTCACCGGTCGACAGGTCATCGAACGCGACGACTCCGTGGCCGGACTCCTTGAGCGACTTCACGATGTGGGCGCCGATATAGCCGGCTCCGCCGGTCACCATCCATGTCATGCAGCCAGGGTACGGGCTCACCCTCGACCGCGAGGCGAACGATCAATCGGTCCATGAAGACTTACCCGGAGTTTTCGGCGTCGCGGGGGCCTTCAAAGCAACGCTAAGTATTCATAGGGGGTACTCGGCGGGCTTGGGACGCCTCAGACCACGTCGTCGCGGTAGTCGTAGCCGGAGACCATGGTGGGGATGAGTCGGAAGAAGACGTCGGTGTGCTTCCCCGACGGATCGTGCCCCTCGTAGCGACGGACGATCCGGCGATAGAGCGCCTGCGCATCGATGCCCTCGGCATAAGGGTCGAGCACCTCATGCGCAGTCCCACGGACCGACACGTAACGGGCGTGCTCTCCCTCCTCCATCACCATTCCCGCAACCGAAGGCCGCTCCCTCATGTCACGCGCCTTCAGCGAGTCCGCCCCTGTGCTGAAGAGCAATCCGTCAGCATCAGCGACGAACCAGACGGGCACGACAACAGGCGAACCATCAGGACGCACCGTCGCTAGCGCGAGATAGGCGAGGGTTTCATCGGCGAAGAGGTCCTCGAAGCCGTTGGGGATCTTCACGATGACCTAGCTGAAACGCCGGCCGGTGAGGCGCTCATAGGCCTCGACGTACTTGGCCCGGGTCTGCTCGACGACTTCGTCGGGCAGCGCCGGAGGCGCGTCGCCGGAGTGGCGGTCCCACCCGGACGCGGCGGACGTCAGCCAGTCGCGGACGTACTGTTTGTCGTAGGACGGCTGCGCGTGACCTGGCTCCCACCGGTCAGCCGGCCAGAAGCGTGACGAGTCAGGAGTGAGTACCTCGTCGGCGAGCACGATCTCGCCGGTCGACGGATGGCGTCCGAACTCGAACTTGGTGTCGGCCACAATGATGCCGCGATCTCTGGCGATCTCCTCGGCGCGGGCGTAGATCCGCAACGTCAACGCGCGCAGGGCTTCAGCATCGTCGACTCCAACGGTCTTGACGACGGTCTCGAAGTCGACGTTCTCGTCATGGTCACCGAGGTCTGCCTTCGTTGCCGGGGTGAAGATGGCCTCGGGCAGCCGCGAACCGTCAACGAGGCCCGGCGGCAACTCGTTGCCGCAGACCAGGCCGGTCGTGCTGTAGTCGGAGAGGCCTGATCCTGCGAGGTAGCCACGCGCCACGCACTCGACGGGAAACATGTCGAGCCGCTTCGTCACCATCGCTCGTCCGGCCACCTCAGCTGGGACGTCGGTCGACAACAGGTGGTTCGGCACCAGCTCCACAAGCTGCTCGAACCACCAGAGCGTCATGGCGGTAAGGATGCGGCCCTTGTCTGGGATCGTCGTCGGCAACACCCAGTCGTATGCCGACATGCGATCACTGGCGACGAAGAGAAGTGAGCCATCCGGGTATTCGTAGAGGTCGCGCACCTTGCCGGAGTAGACCGCGGTGACGCCGGGCAAGCTCCGGCGCCGCTGGCACGTTGGCCATCGCGGACGCCGTCACAGGATGTCGCCAGGTCGGTAGCCGGCAGCCTCGGGATGATCTGCAGCAACTGCAGCGACACGCAGCACGACAGCAGCCACCTGGTCAGTCGCCGTCCCGGTGAACGTCAGTGGTTCGGCAACCAGCTGCTCGAGGTCGGACGCGGTCAGCCCCAGCCGCTCGTCGGACGCCAGACGCGCCAACAGATCGTTGCGCTCCGCGCCCTTCTCGCGCATCTCCAGTGCCACGGCGACCGCGTGCTCCTTGATCACCTCGTGTGCCGTCTCGCGTCCGACACCCGACCGCACGGCAGCCATCAGCACCTTGGTGGTCGCGAGGAAGGGCAGGTAGCGCTCGAGCTCGCGTTGCACGACGGCCGGGAAGACGCCGAACTCGTCGAGGACGGTGAGGAACGTCTCGAACAGCCCGTCGATCGCGAAGAACGCGTCAGCGAGGGCGACGCGTCGTACGACCGAGCAAGAGACATCGCCCTCGTTCCACTGGTCACCAGCCAGCTCACCGACCATCGACGCATATCCGCGCAGGATCACCGCGAAACCGTTGACCCGTTCGCACGAGCGGGTATTCATCTTGTGCGGCATCGCCGACGAGCCGACCTGTCCGGCCTTGAAGCCTTCGGTCACGAGCTCGTTGCCAGCCATCAGACGGATGGTCTTTGCCAGCGACGACGGTGCGGCCGACAACTGCACGAGCGCACTCACGACGTCGTAGTCGAGCGAACGCGGGTAGACCTGACCGACGCTGTCGAGCACCTGCTCGAAACCGAGATAGCGCGAGATCTCGATCTCAAGCTCGGCCACCTTGTTGGCGTCCCCGCCGAGCAGGTCGAGCATGTCTTGGCTGGTGCCGACCGGGCCCTTGATGCCGCGCAGCGGATAGCGACCGATCAGGTCGTCGACGCGCTGGTAGGCCACCAGCAGCTCGTCGGCAGCGGAAGCGAAGCGCTTGCCGAGCGTGGTGGCCTGCGCCGCGACGTTGTGCGACCGTCCAGCCATCACCAGTGTTGCGTGCTCGGACGCCAGGGTCGCCAGCCGTGCAAGCGTCGCCACTGACTTTTCGCGAACGAGCAGAAGCGACGACCGCACCTGCAGCTGTTCGACGTTCTCGGTGAGGTCGCGCGACGTCATACCCTTGTGAATGTGCTCGTGACCGGCGAGCGCGCAGAACTCTTCGATGCGCGCTTTCACATCGTGGCGCGTCACGCGCTCGCGCGCTGCAATCGAATCGAGGTCGACTGTGTCGATGACGGCGCGGTAGTCATCGATGACCTGCTGCGAGACGTCGAGCCCAAGGGTGCGCTGCGCCTCCAACACCGCGAGCCAGAGCTGTCGTTCGAGGACGACTTTGTGCTCGGGGGACCAGATCCGCGCCATCGCCGCAGAGGCGTAGCGAGAGGCGAGGACGTCAGGGATCTGCGGCTTGGAAGACGAGGTCACGGGGGCATTCTCCCAGGTATGCGCTGGGACGTCGAAATCTCTACTAGGCCGGTGGCTGAACGCCGTTGGGGCGTCGGTAGATCCCGGGCGAGCGGCGTAACAGCAGTCCCTCGTCGACCAAGTAGCGACGCAGCATCGCCACGTCGTCGGAGAACGGTCGCAGCCGCGCATTAACCGCGGTCTCTTCGTGGTCCACCCTCGGTTCGATCTGCTGCGCCATGTGACGAAGGACGACCAGCCTGTTAGCCCGCTTGCGCGGCATCGCGATCAGGCGGCCGTCAGCGTCGAGGTGCCGGCTGAGTATGAGCGCATTGCGATCTGAGTGGTCCGTTTGCACCCATTCAGGCTAAGGGCCGAGGCACTGGTCCAACAGCTCGTTGCTCCCCGACCGTCGACGCCGCCCGCTCGGCGATGTCCCTCCGGTGGTGTGAACCGGTGAGCGTGATTTCCCCCACGGCCGCGTATGCGGCCCCCCGAGCGGCGGCGAGGTCGGCCCCGGTCCCCACCACCGAGAGCACCCGCCCGCCAGCACTCACCACGCCTCCGTCGGCTGACCGCGTCCCCGCGTGCAGCACATAGGCGTCCGGCACGGCGTCAGCAGCCTCCAGGCCGTCGATGGAATCCCCGGTCCTGGGTGTGTCTGGGTAGTTCTCGGCGGCGACGACTACGGTGACAGCTGCGTCCGGTGTCCAGCGCAGATCGGGCACGTCGGCGAGGTGTCCCGTGGCGGCCGCCCTGAGCAGGCCCCCCAGCGGGGTCAGCAGCCGCGCAAGAACCACCTGCGTCTCGGGGTCGCCGAAGCGGGCGTTGAACTCGACAGTGCGCAGCCCGCGGGACGTCAGGGCCAACCCGGCGTAGAGCAGACCGGCGAACGGAGTTCCGCGCCGACGCATCTCATCGACCGTCGGCTGCACCACGGTTCGCACGATGTCGTCCACCAGAGTCGCCGGCGCCCACGGAAGCGGTGAGTAGGCGCCCATCCCCCCGGTGTTGGGTCCGGTGTCACCGTCGCCCACCCGCTTGAAGTCTTGTGCCGGAACAAGCGGAATGACGGTGGTGCCATCGGTGATGCAGAAGAGACTGACCTCGGGGCCGTCGAGGTACTGCTCGATGACGACCCGGCCACAGGACGCCGCGTGTGCAAGCGCCGCGTCGCGGTCGTCGGTGACCACCACGCCCTTGCCGGCGGCCAACCCGTCGTCCTTGACGACGTACGGCGGGCCGAACGCGTCGAGCGCTGCTGCTGCTTCATCCGGTGTCTCGCAGATGTGCGCCATGGCTGTTGGCACGTCGGCGGCAGCCATGATCTCTTTGGCGAACGCCTTCGAGCCCTCGAGCTCAGCGGCCGCGGCGGACGGGCCGAAACATGCGATCCCCTGAGCGCGCACGGCATCGGCGGCACCAGCGACGAGCGGAACCTCAGGCCCGATCACCACGAGGTCAACTGCCTCGGATACCGCCAACGCCGCGATGGCGTCGGGGTCGCCGGCATCGACAGCGACATTGGTGGCCAGGGCTGAAGTTCCCGCGTTGCCAGGTGCACAGACGAGCCGTCCGACGTCCGGGTCGATGCTGAGCGCCCGGCAGAGGGCGTGCTCACGCGCACCGGATCCAATGACGAGGACATCCACGACGGCGACCCTACCCACCGCCAGGTGGGCGGGCGTGTTGCCGGTGCTGTATCAGACGAATGGCGGATCTCCTGCGTTTCAACGGCTCCATGGGGGCAAGAAACGCATGGAATCCACCACTGGAGGATTGCCTGCGCCCCAGAGGTGCAGGTGACGCATCGCTCTGGGGATCAACGCTCGGCGGATCGCGGTCAGCCCTGGTAATGGCT